>NZ_CP140635.1:0-3522500 GCF_034554815.1 Rhizobium indigoferae
ATGAAGCAGAACGTATTGTTTGAGCGCGTCAGTGCGCGCTTGAAGGCTCAGGTCGGTCAGGATGTCTACGCCAGCTGGTTCGCCCGGCTGAAGCTGCATTCGGTATCGAAGAGCGTCGTTCGCCTTTCGGTCCCCACGACCTTCCTGAAGTCGTGGATCAACAATCGTTATCTCGATCTCATCACCGGTCTGTTCCAGGCCGAAGATCCGGAAATTCTGAAAATCGAAGTCCTGGTGCGTACGGCGACGCGCCATGGCATGAAGCCACTCGACGAAGCGGCGGTACCGGAACCAGCCGCCCCCACGCAGATGCGCCGCCCGACAAGCGCCCAGCCGGCCGGTCAGGCCGCCCAGCAGGCGGTGTCGGCTGTTGCCGCCGTAAGGCCTGCAAGCTTTGGCTCGCCGCTCTTCGGTTCGCCGCTCGATAGCCGCTTTACCTTCGACACCTTCGTCGAAGGCAGCTCGAACCGGGTCGCGCTTGCGGCTGCAAAGACGATCGCGGAAGCTGGTCAGGGCGCCGTGCGCTTCAACCCGCTCTTCATCCATTCGACCGTCGGCCTCGGCAAGACCCACCTGCTGCAGGCGGTCGCCAATGCCGCGGTGCAGAACCCGCGGGCGCTGCGCGTCGTCTATCTGACGGCCGAATATTTCATGTGGCGCTTCGCCACCGCAATCCGCGACAATGATGCGCTGACGCTGAAGGATTCGCTGCGCAACATCGATCTCCTGATTATCGACGACATGCAGTTCCTGCAGGGCAAGATGATCCAGCATGAATTCTGCCACCTCCTGAACATGCTGCTCGACAGCGCCAAGCAGGTCGTCGTTGCCGCCGACCGTGCGCCTTGGGAGCTGGAGTCGCTCGATCCCCGCGTTCGCTCGCGCCTGCAGGGCGGTGTCGCGATCGAACTCGACGCGCCGGATTACGAGATGCGTCTCGAAATCCTCAAGCGTCGCCTTGCTGTAGCCCGCCTCGAAGATCCGTCGCTCGAAATTCCCGCCGAGCTGCTCCAGCACGTTGCTCGCAACGTCACGGCCAGCGGCCGCGAACTTGAAGGCGCCTTCAACCAGCTGGTCTTCCGCCGCTCCTTCGAGCCAAACCTGTCGATCGAACGCGTGGACGAACTGCTCGCCCATCTGGTCGGCTCCGGCGAGCCTCGCCGTGTGCGCATCGAGGATATCCAGCGCATCGTCGCAAGACACTACAACGTCTCGCGTCAGGAACTGGTCTCGAACCGCCGCACTCGCGTCATCGTCAAGCCGCGCCAGATCGCCATGTATCTGTCGAAGACACTGACGCCGCGCTCCTTCCCGGAGATCGGCCGCCGTTTCGGCGGGCGCGATCACACGACCGTGCTGCATGCCGTGCGCAAGATCGAGGAGCTGATTTCGGGAGACACCAAACTTTCGCACGAAGTCGAGCTTCTGAAGCGCTTGATCAACGAATAATCGACGGGTTTTCTTAAGGATTCAACGGCTGGAAGCGATTCCGGCCGTTTTCCTTTATAAGTTTTTTATTCTATACCTCCCGCGCATTACGTGCATGTCAAAGACTGAAGCGCCAAAACAGCGCGTGGGAGGAATGAATGAGTTTTGAAAAGATCGCCGTTCTCGGCCTGGGCAAGGTTGGACGGCTGGCGGCGACGCTTTTGCATGAAGGCGGCTTCGAGGTCATCGGCGTCGACGCGCAATTGCCGCTGAGCGACGTCCCCTTCAAGTGCCGCACCGGCGACATCTCCGATCCCCAAGTGATCGGCGAACTGCTCTCGAATGTCGAGGCTGTGCTCTCCTGCCTGCCCTATCATTTGAACATCGAGCTGGCGCGCGCCGCCCATCTTGCCGGCATCCACTATTTCGATCTGACCGAAGACGTTCCCACAACCAATTTCATCATCGAGCTGTCGAAGACCGCCCGCGGCCTGATGGCGCCGCAATGCGGCCTGGCGCCGGGTTTTGTCGGCATCGTCGGCGCAAGCCTGGCCGACGGCTTCGATCGCTGCCGTTCGATCCGCATGCGCGTCGGCGCCCTGCCGCAGCATCCGACCGGACTGCTCGGCTACGCCTTCAACTGGTCGCCGGAGGGCGTCGTCAACGAATATCTGAACGACTGCGAGGTCATCGAGGGCGGTGCGCGCAAGCTCGTCTCGCCGATGGAATGGCACGAGACCGTCTATGTCGGCGGCGTCAAGCTCGAAGCCTTCACGACGTCGGGTGGCCTTGGCACCATGTGCGATACGATGCTCGGCAAGATCGACAATCTCGATTACAAGACCATGCGTTATCCCGGCCATATGGAGCTGATGAACTTCTTCTTCCATGAGCTATTGATGCGCGACAAGCGCAAGCTCGCCGGCGAGATCCTGACCAATGCCAAGCCGCCTGTTGAAGACGATGTCGTCTATGTCCATGTCGCTGCCGAAGGCACCGAGAATGGCAGCCTGCGCCGCAAGGAGTTCGTGCGCGCCTATTACCCGATCGAGATTGCCGGCGCGCGCCGCACGGCGATCGCCTGGACGACGTCAGCCTCCGTCGTCGCCGTCATCGAGATGGTCCGCGACGGCCTGCTGCCGGCAACCGGCTTCCTGCACCAGGAGCATATTCCGCTGGAGATGTTCCTGAAAACGCCAACTGGCAGCCTCTTCAAGGCGGGTGCGACCAGCCACCGCTGAGACACACTTTTCGGCGCGGCGACAACATCGATGCCGCCGCGCTGCAATTCCGCTCGTCGTATTGACGTCAGCAGGCGAGATCGGCGACGACGGAATCGAGGATCAGCATGCCAGACGGCGTGCAGCGCAGGCGTGAATTGCCGATCCTCTCGATGAATTTGTGTTCGAGCAGGAATTCCTCGCGTTTCGGGTCGAGGTCGCGGCCCGAAAGCTGCTGCCAGCGGGCAAGATCGACGCCTTCCCTGAGCCGCAGCCCCATCAGCAGCAGCTCGTCGGACTGTTCCTCAAAGCCGAGCCGCTCCTCGTCGAGAATGCCGTGCCCGTCACGCTCGACCATGTCGAGCCAGGTTTCCGGCTTGCGCTCGGTCGCCGTCGCGAGCTTCTCCGGGCCACGCGTCAACCGGCCATGGGCGCCTGGACCGATGCCGGCATAATCGCCGTAGCGCCAGTAGGTCAGGTTATGCCGGCTTTCAGCCCCCGGCCGGGCATGATTGGAAACCTCATAGGCCGGCATGCCCTCGCGCGCGGTGATCTCCTGCGTCGCCTCGTAGAGCAGCGCCGATTGCTCGCCGTCCGGTACGATCAGCTTGCCGGCCTTGTGCAGGCCGTAGAAGGGCGTGCCTTCCTCGATGGTCAGCTGATAGAGCGAAAGATGGTCGACCGCGTAGGAGATCGCCTCCTTCAGTTCCTTTTCCCATTCCTCGACCGTCTGGCCGGGCCGGGCATAGATCAGGTCGAAGGACATGCGCGGAAAGATGTCGCGCGCCAGCCTTATCGCCTTCAGCGCGTCGGCGACATCATGCAGCCGGCCGAGGAATTTCAGATCCCGGTCATTCAGTGCCTGCACGCCGAGCGAGACGCGATTGACGCCGGCCGCCCGATAGCCGCGGAAGCGTTCGGCCTCGACGCTCGAAGGGTTGGCCTCCATGGTGATCTCGATACCGGCAGGCACATGCCAGTGCCGTGCAATGCCGTCGAGAATGGCCGAAACCGTTTCCGGCTTCATCAGCGAGGGGGTGCCGCCGCCGAGGAAGATGCTCGTCACCGTCTTCGGCCCGCTTATGGATCGGACCGTCGCCATCTCCGTCAGGAAGGCTGATGTAAAGCGCTCCTGATCCACCGGCTGGTGGCGCACATGGCTGTTGAAGTCGCAATAGGGACACTTCGCCGCGCAGAAGGGCCAATGCACGTAGACGCCGAAGCCCGGCTCGCCGGTATCGGGCAGCAGGGCCGCGTCGCGCGAGATGCTTGGCGTGTCGAGATTGACCACGGACCGACCTTATGCCTCCAGGCAGGTTTCGACAAAGAGTTTGAAGGCGCGGGCTCGGTGCGACAGCGCTTGCGGCTTGCCGACATTCCAGCCGTGTTTTTCTTCGCCGCTCATTTCGCCGAAGGTGATGCCGTAGCCCTCAGGCTGGAACACCGGATCGTAGCCGAAGCCCTGGGTGCCGCGCGGCGGCCAGACGACGCTGCCTTCCACCTCGCCGCGGAACAGCTCCGTGTGCCCATCCGGCCAGGCGAGGCAGAGCACGCTGATGAAACGCGCCGAGCGCTGTTCCGGCTTTGTCGCGCCCGCATCCTGCAGCGCCTTTTCCACCTTGGCCATCGCCATGTCGAAATCGCGCGTGCCGTCGGCCTTCTCCGCCCAATTGGCGGTGTAGACACCGGGATCGCCGCCGAGTGCGTCGACCACCAGCCCGGAATCGTCCGAAAGCGCCGGCATGCCGGCGGCATTGGCCGAGGCGACCGCCTTGATCGTCGCATTCTCCTCGAAGCTCGTGCCGGTCTCATCCGGTTCGACGAAGTTCAGCTCGGCGGCCGATTTGGCGGTGAAGCCGAGCGGCCCGATCAATTCCTGGATCTCGCGGATCTTGCCGGCATTATGGCTGGCAACGACGATGGTCTTCGTTTCAAGCTTGCGCATTCAGATATCCTGTTCGATGCCCCAGATTTTAGCCTCCGCGCATTCCAGGCTGTTGCCGGCCGGATCGCGGAAATAGATCGAGCGGCCGCCGTTCGGCCAGCGCACCTCGGATTCGATCGCGACACCCGCCGCCGTCAGCCGTTCGGCCATGGCATCGATATTGCGGCCGGACACCCGGAAGCAGGCATGGCCCTCGCCGGTCGTGCCATGCGGCGGCACCTGCAGTGCTCCAGGCGCCGGCGGCTTCACCGTTTCCTCGGGATTGAAGATCAAGAGAACGCCTGGCCCGCAGCGGAAGAAGACATGCCGATTGGCGGCGCGGGCGATCTTTTCAAGTCCGAGAACGTCTTCGTAGAACGTCTCGGCCTGGTCGAGATCCCGCGCATAGAGCGCCGTTTCCAACATGCCTTCCAGCATGGGGTTCATCCTTCGACGGCTTGCTTCTGCAGCGCCACGAGTTCGCCGATGCCGTTTCTGGCAAGCTGCATCAGCGAGGTGAATTCGCCCTCGCTGAACGGCGTGCCTTCGGCCGTTCCCTGGATCTCGACAATCCCACCAGTCCCCGTCATGACGAAGTTCGCATCGGTCTCGGCCGAGGAGTCCTCGAGGTAATCGAGATCGATCACCGGCTGGCTGGCGAAGATGCCGCAGGAGATGGCGGCGACGTGATCCTTCAGGACCCGGTCGACCTTGATCATGTTGCGGCTTTCCATCCATTTCAGGCAGTCGTAAAGCGCGATCCAGCCGCCGGTGATCGAAGCGGTCCGCGTGCCGCCATCGGCTTGGATGACGTCGCAATCGAGCGTGATCTGCCGTTCGCCGAGCGCCTGCAGGTCGACGACGGCACGCAGTGACCGGCCGATCAGCCGTTGGATTTCCTGTGTGCGGCCGCCCTGCTTGCCAGCGGCGGCCTCGCGCTTCATGCGTTCGCCGGTCGCCCGCGGCAGCATGCCGTATTCGGCCGTGACCCAGCCCTTGCCGGTATTCCGCAGCCATGGCGGCGTCTTTTCTTCGAGGCTCGCCGTGCAGAGCACATGCGTATCGCCGAACTTCACCAGGCAGGAGCCTTCCGCGTGCTTGGAAAAATTGCGCTCGAACGAGACCTTGCGCATCTGGTCGATTTTTCTGCCTGAAGGCCGCATTCTTATCTCCTGGAGTTTATTTGACCGCTTCTACGATTGGCGGCGCTCATTTGCAAATTCCCTTTTGCCACGGGTGCGAGTTTGACTTACTTTTCGGGAAGTATCATCAGCGCGGGTTCGAAAGCTTCATGGGCATCAGGTCGACGTCGGTTTCGGATGCCGTAGCTGCGCTGGACGAGCGCTCCAGGGAAATTTTTCGTCGCATCGTCGAAGGTTATCTGGAAAGCGGCGAGCCGCTCGGTTCGCGCAACCTGTCCCGGCTGCTGCCGATGTCGCTGTCGCCGGCCTCGGTGCGCAACGTCATGAGCGATCTTGAAGAGCTCGGCCTGATCTATTCGCCGCATGTCAGCGCCGGCCGGCTGCCGACCCAGATCGGCCTGCGCTTCTTCGTCGATGCCTTCATGCAGGTCGGCGACCTCTCCGCCGAGGAGCGCGCCAACATCGACCGGCAAGTGCGGGCCGAAAGCGGCGGCAACCCCGTGGAATCGATGATGAACGAGGCAAGCCGCATGCTATCGGGCATTTCGCGCGGCGCCGGCCTTGTCATCACCTCGAAAAGCGATCCGGTGCTGAAACATGTCGAGTTCATCCGGCTCGAACCGACAAAGGCGCTCGCCGTGCTCGTCGGCGATCACGATCAGGTGGAAAACCGCATCATCGAGCTGCCGGCGGGCGTCACCTCCTCGCAGCTGACGGAGGCGGCGAATTTTCTCAATGCCCACATGTCCGGCCAGACCCTGCCGGAGCTTCGCAAACAACTAAGCCGGCTGAAGGACGATGTCCGTCATGAGCTCGATGCCCTGTCGCGCGATCTCGTTGAGCGCGGCATCGCTGTCTGGTCCGGTAGCCCGGACGAGGGAAAGCCCGCTCAACTGATCATCCGCGGCCGCGCCAACCTGCTCGAGGGCCTCGCCGGCGCCGAGGATCTCGACCGGCTGCGCCTGCTGTTCGACGATCTTGAGAAGAAGGACAGCCTGATCGAGATTCTCAATCTCGCCGAAAGCGGTTCGGGTGTGCGCATCTTCATCGGTTCGGAAAATAAGCTCTTCTCGCTGTCCGGCTCGTCGCTGATCGTCGCGCCCTATCGTGATGATGATGATCGCATCGTCGGCGCCGTCGGCGTCATCGGCCCGACGCGGCTCAATTATTCCCGCATCGTGCCAATGGTGGACTATACAGCCCAACTCGTCTCCCGCCTTTCGCGCAATCAGCTTTGACGAAGCAGCTATCAAGTGTGCGGAATTTTCGCTTCTTTGTCACGCAGACTTGATTTTTTTCGGTCAAACCTCGATATCGGGCGCATCTGAAGACACCAACCGGAGACCGTCATGACCGATGACACGACGAAAAACGGACCTGACGCAACTGCGGCCGATGCCGCAGCCGACGCTGCCGCCTACGTCGAGAACGAAACCGCGCAGCAAGAGCCCGCCCAGCCGGACCCGATCGAGCTTCTGAAAGCCGAAAACGGCGAACTACGCGACCGCTATCTGCGCCTTGCTGCCGAGATGGACAATCTGCGCCGCCGCACCGAGCGCGAGGTGAAGGATGCCAAGTCCTATTCCGTCGCGGG
Source organism: Rhizobium indigoferae (assembly GCF_034554815.1). Lineage (NCBI taxonomy): Bacteria > Pseudomonadati > Pseudomonadota > Alphaproteobacteria > Hyphomicrobiales > Rhizobiaceae > Rhizobium > Rhizobium indigoferae. Next base: position 7,309 of record NZ_CP140635.1, read on the forward strand.
TTTCGCGCGCGACATGCTCGCCGTCTCGGACAATCTGCGCCGCGCGCTTGATGCCATCTCTCCGGAGACCAAGGCTGCGGCCGATGCCGGCCTGAGCACGCTGATCGAGGGTGTCGAGATGACCGAGCGCGCCATGCTGTCGGCTCTCGAGCGCCATGGCGTTCGCAAGCTGGAGCCGGTTGGCCAGAAGTTCGATCCGAATTTCCATCAGGCGATGTTCGAGGTGCCGAACCCGGACGTGCCGAACAACACGGTCGTCCAGGTCGTGCAGGCAGGCTTCACCATCGGCGAGCGCGTGCTGCGCCCGGCCATGGTCGGCGTCGCCAAGGGCGGCCCGAAGCCGGCCGAAGCAGAAACCAACTCTGTCTTCGACGAGAAGGACGCCTGATATCCCTTCCTTCTGCCTCGTGCAGAAGGAGGCCAAAGGATCAGATGCGGGCGAAGCATTCGATCAGCAGATCGAAGAAGCCGTCCGCATCGACATAGCGCATGACCCTGGCATTGCGCTTGCGCTCGGTCACATGCCACCAGTCGACGACCGTCATGCCGACGGTGAGTTCGGACTGGACCTCGATCTCGACATTGCAATCCCGGCCCTGGAAAAGCTCCGGCTTCAGCAGGTAGGCGACAACGGTCGGGTCGTGCAGCGGCCCGCCGTCGGAACCGTATTTCTCGATGTCGAAGCGTTCAAAGAATTCCAGCATCTCGACCATGGCCTTTGCCGGCGCCGTGCCGATCTCGGCCATGCGTTTCACCCGGTCCTTGCGGGTCAGCAATTGATGCGTCACGTCAAGCGGCATCATCACGATCGGAACGCCTGAGCGGAAGACGATGTCGGCGGCCTCGGGGTCGACATAGATGTTGAATTCGGCCGCCGGCGTGATGTTGCCGCCCTCGAAGAAGCCGCCGCCCATCATCACCAACTCGCGGATGCGGGGGACGATGTCGGGCGCCTTCTGGAAGGCTATGCCGATATTGGTGAGCGGCCCGAGCGTGCACAGCGTTACCGTGCCCTCCAGCTCGCGGCGCAGCGTCTCGATGATGAAGTCGACGGCATGGCCGGGCTGCAGCGCCATCGTCGGCTCGCTGAGTTCCGGACCGTCGAGGCCGGTCTTGCCGTGCACATGTTCGGCGGTTACCAGCTTGCGGGCGATCGGCGCATCGGCGCCGGCAAAAACCTTGGTCTCCGTCCGGCCGCAGAGCTCGCAGACGATGCGCGCATTGCGGCTGGTGAACGAAAGCGGCACGTTGCCGGCGACCGTGGTGATCCCCAAAACCTCCAGCTCATCGGGACTGCCGAAGGCAAGCATGATGGCGGCCGCGTCGTCCTGGCCGGGATCCGTGTCGATGATGATCTTTCTTGCGCTTGCCATTCCGATCGTTCCATCCTCGCACTGCGTGTTATCGGCATGCACCGATTTCTTCACTTCCCGTCACAAATCAGCACATTCCGCGCGGGCACGTTTTGATGCGAGGCAGCGGAGGCTTTGTCAAGGAAAGAGCCGGGCCGCCACCACCTCAAAATTGAGAGGGCGCGCCGACACGTCGCGCCCACGCCTTGCAGCGCCGGGCTCTTCTCCCCATATTAGCGGCATCCGGATGCTGCGTTTGAGGTCCGGGATGGTCGCTTGCGTCAAGGACTTGAAAAGAGATGAGCCGCATTACCCCTTTCGCCAGCCCCCTGCTTCTGGGCTTCGATGCCATGGAAAAGACGCTGGAGCGCATTTCCAAGGCGAGCGACGGATATCCGCCCTATAATATCGAACGCATCGGCGCCGACAGCGGCGCGCCGGAACGTTTGCGCATCACCCTTGCCGTGGCCGGCTTCAGCGAGGAGGAACTCGATGTCTCCATTGAGGAGAACCAGCTTCTGATCCGCGGCCGCCAGGTCGAACAGGGCGAGCGGGATTATCTCTATCGCGGCATCGCCGCCCGCCAGTTCCAGCGCACCTTCGTTCTTGCCGACGGCATGCAGGTGCTCGGCGCCGGCCTGAAGAACGGTCTGCTCTCCGTCGATCTAATTCGTCCGGAACCTGCGAGAATGGTCAAGAAAATTAACATTTCGGTCTCACAGTAGCACAACGGTTTGTCGAACCGTTGGTCCCTTCTCCCGGAGGAACAGGAATGTTGATGAAAGAAGCCACGTCTCACTTGACCAAATCCGAGCTTGCCCATATCGGCAACGGCGAGGTCGCCTATATCAGAAAAATGCGGACCGATGAGGTCGCCAAGTGCTTTCCCGAGGCGCCGGATATCGATCCGACCGTCGATCTCTGGGCACTCTTCGGCGCCGACGGCACGCCGATCCTTTTGACGGACAACCGCTCCAGCACCTTCTTCAAAGCTGCCGAGGACGAGTTGAAGACGGTCAGCCTGCACTGACCGTCAGTTAGCGTCCGTCGCGTTTCAGCGCTCGTCCGGTGCGTGGCCGCTTATCCGATTTCGCTGCGGTTGAGGCTCCTTGTCGCGACCTATGCGCGGAGCCTCCTTTCGACGCCTTATGTGCGAAGACGTTGAAAATTCCAGGATTCGGTAGCACCTGTCACCAGGCCTATCGAGGGCAACTATGAGCCAGAGGCGGCCGACGAGTCGTGCTGGTTGCGGTCGTCGACGCGCGGAACGTTACTCAAACAAAAGCTCCGGCAAACAGCGTCGGTCAATCAACGGCCGGCGAAACGCTGTCTCGCGGCGTCGGTTACGGGTGTATAGAGGGCAACGCGTGTCCCCTCGGGATCGGAAATCTGCACTGTCCGATTGCCCCAAGGCAAATCCTTGGGGGCGTGCACGACCGTGACCTGGTCCTTGAGCCGTGCGAATTCCGCATCGACGTCCGATACCATGAACTCGAGAATGGCCGTCCTGTTGGCCCCGGGCTCCGCACTGCCTTCGCTGAACAAGGCCACGGTTTCCGCGCTGCCTATTGCGAGGCTCGCGCCGGGGGTGACGATCTCGGCGAAGAGGGGCGCAAGCCAGTCGGCGCGACAGCCCGTCACAAGCTCATAAAAGGCCACCATGCCGGTCATATCCGAGGCAATGAGGCGGGTGGATGCGAACTTCATGATCTTCTCCTTGGGTGCGCGACCGTCTCTTTCCTTGCTTTTGTGACATAGCCGTGCTGACAGCGTTGTGGCAGCAGGAGTCATCAGGCATGCGAAAAGCAGATCGACTTTTTCAGATCATCCAGATTCTTCGACGGTCGAGCCGCCCGGTGACCTCGTCTGAGCTTGCGGATGAACTTGAGGTCGCGCGGCGAACCGTCTACCGCGATATCGCACACCTGATTGCCCAGCGTGTTCCAATCGAGGGTGAAGCGGGGTTCGGCTACGTCCTCGATCCGCGATATGACATGCCGCCGCTCATGCTGACGCCTGACGAGATCGAGGCCGTCGTGCTCGGCGTTCAAATGGTGGCAAGGTTGAATGACGCGGCCATGCGGAATGCCGCCAGCGATGTGATGGCCAAGATCACATCGGTCATGCCGCAGGACCTTCTTCCCTATATTGCCCAACCCGCCGTCGGCATCAAACCGGATTATGTCGGCGGCGATGTGACATGCGATACGCGTCCGCTCAGGTTGGCGATCAGGGAAGGCCGCAAGCTTGAGCTCGACTATCGCGCGGCGGATGAGACGATCACCAGCCGCATCGTCTGGCCTGTGCTTCTCGGCTATGCCGACACGCACAGCCTCTTGATCGCGTGGTGCCAATCGAAACAAGCCTTCCGTCATTTCCGCACGGAACGGATCCTCAAAGTCGAGATTCTCGGTGAATCCATAGGCGTGTCCCGGAGCAAGCTGAGGCAGCGATGGCAGCAGTGGCGCGATGCCCAAATGCGGAATTCCCGTGGGGCGCAGTGACCGTTTCGGGGCCGTTAGCGGTCATTGGTGGCACTTGCCGCACAATACCGGAAATCCGTCAGGCCTGCGCCTCATGCGATCTTTCGCGCCGAGGAACATCCCGGCGCGTTCGCCGACTTGTCGGCAGCCTCAGATCTTCCTGAATGTCAGATAGGCCGAAGACCGGCCCTCGCGCCTGGCCTTGGCCTCGTAACGTGTGCTCGGCCAGCCCTCATAGGGCGTCAGCCAATCCGCTGCATTGTTGGCTATCCAGTCGAAACCGCCATGGTCGCGGCATTTGATCAGCGTCCAGTTGACATAGGTGTCGATGTCGGAGGCGAAGCAGAACAGGCCGCCAGGCTTCAGCACGCGATGAAAGCGGTCGAGATTGGTTTTCGAGACGAAACGCCGTTTCCAGTGTTTCCGCTTCGGCCAGGGATCGGGATAGAGCAGGTCGATCTGATCGAGTGAGCCGTCCGGCAGCCAATCGAGCAGTTGCGTCGCGTCGTCATTATAGACGCGGATATTGGAGGCACCCGTCTCGCCGATGCGCGACAACAGCTTCTGCATGGAATTGACGAAGGGTTCGACACCGATGAAGCCGGTCGAAGGCGTATCCAGCGCGCGGTGGATCAGGTGCTCGCCGCCGCCGAAACCGATTTCCAGCCGCAATCTCTCGACCGGAACCGGGAAGAGGGATGTCAGCGGCTCCGGGGGAGCCGCTGAGAGATCGATCAGGAATGCCGGCAGGAGACTGTTCAGCGTCTCGGCCTGCTGTTCGCGCAGAGCCTTGCCCTTGCGACGACCGAAGAAGGCTTCGGTCGCCCGGCCGCGGCGTTCCATATCCGTCATGCTTTATCTCAGGCCTTCACGCTTTCCTTGAGCGCCTTCACGAGGTCGGTGCGCTCCCAGGAGAACGAGCCGTCGCGGCCGGCCTTGCGGCCGAAATGGCCATAAGCGGAGGTCTTGGCATAGATCGGCTTGTTGAGGTCGAGATGGCGGCGAATACCGGTCGGCGAAAGGTCCATGTTCTTGCGGATCGCTGCCTCGATCTGATCCTCGGTGACCTTGCCGGTGCCGTGCAGGTCGACATAGATCGACAGCGGCTGGGCGACGCCGATCGCGTAGGAGATCTGGATCGTGCAACGGTCGGCAAGGCCGGCGGCGACGACGTTCTTGGCAAGATAGCGGGCGGCATAGGCGGCCGAACGGTCGACCTTCGTCGTGTCCTTGCCGGAGAATGCACCGCCGCCATGCGGAGCGGCACCGCCGTAGGTGTCGACGATGATCTTGCGGCCGGTGAGGCCCGCATCGCCGTCCGGTCCGCCGATGACGAACTTGCCGGTCGGGTTGATGTACCACTTGCAATCGTCAGCGATCTTCAGCTCGCCGAGGGCTTCGCGGATATAGGGCTCGACGACCGCGCGGACCTTGTTCGAATCCCAGCTCTCGTCGAGATGCTGGGTCGAAAGCACGATCGAGGTTGCTTCCGACGGCTTGCCGTCGACGTAACGCACGGTCACCTGGCTCTTGGCATCGGGGCCGAGCTTGGCAACTTCGCCGTCGCCCTTCTTGCGGGCAACCGCGAGCAGTTGCAGGATCTTGTGGGAGTAATAGATCGGGGCCGGCATCAGGTCCGGCGTTTCGCGGCAGGCATAACCGAACATGATGCCCTGGTCGCCGGCGCCTTCGTCGCCCTGCTGGTCAGAAGCGCTGTCAACGCCCTGCGCGATGTCGGCCGACTGCGAGTGCAGCAGCACGTCGATCTTGGCCTTCTTCCAGTGGAAGCCATCCTGCTCGTAGCCGATATCCTTGATGGCGCGGCGAGCGGCGGCCTTGAACTTCGACGGGTTGATGACGTCCTTGCCGTCCTTGTCCTTCTTCATCAGGCTCGGCGGCAGGCGAACTTCGCCGGCGATGACGACGCGGTTGGTCGTCGCCAGCGTTTCGCAGGCAATGCGCACGCCCCATGGATTGACGCCGGTCTTGGCCGCTTCGCGGTAGACCAAATCGACGATCTCGTCGGAGATGCGGTCACAGACTTTGTCCGGATGACCTTCGGCAACAGATTCGCTGGTAAAGAGATAATTCGCGCGCATTTCGGGATTCCCCTCAAAGAATAAAAGCCAGCTAGTAGGTACTCAGTTCGAGGGCCGATGACAAGCGCAGAAGGACATAAATATATCTTTATATCTGCGGCAAAGTGACAAATTTTGCCCCAAAAACGCAAAAAAGGCGGCCTTTCGACCGCCTTTCGAATTCTGCGATGGTCGTCGTTCAGTCGGCGTCGGCTTCAGCTGCCAAAGCTTTCACCAGCTCCACGACCTTGCGGCGAACCTTGGGATCGGAAATTTTGACGAAGGCGCGGTTGAGCTGCAGGCCTTCCGAGGAAGACAGGAAATCGACGACGTAATTCGAACTGGAGGCTTCGGCCATGCCGCCGCCGGCAGAATGTTCGCCGGGCGCGTCCTCGAAGAAAAAGGACACCGGAACATTGAGGATGTTCGAGATGTTCTGCAGACGGCTTGCGCCGACGCGGTTGGTGCCCTTTTCGTATTTCTGGATCTGCTGGAAGGTGATGCCAAGGCTTTCGCCAAGCTTTTCCTGGCTCATGCCCAGCATCGTACGACGGAGGCGAATACGGCTGCCAACATGGATGTCAATCGGATTCGGCTTCTTTTTGTTTTCAATCATGGTCGTGCCCTAGCTAAGAATTTCAACCTGTTTCTAACCGGCATGCCCCTGATCCATCCCAAAACGCCACGTTGCAAGCGGTGAGGAACCCACCTTCAAACATACGTTAAGAACGCCGATTGTCATCACTATGCAATTTTAGGGGTTTTTGGTCAATTCAACCCGGAAATAAAACCTCTGCGAGAAATTAGCGCAATCAGAATCAGCAGCGCCTCGGTCAACCAGAAGTAAGTTTGCCGGGGGTATGTTGTTCCGCGTCCGTCGCTGATACTATCGAGCGTTGCATCGATGAAGCCGGTTTCCGCAAGATCGAGGCCTGCAATAATTTCCCCATGGGCATTCACCAGCGCTGAAATGCCGCTATTGGCATCACGAATCAGCGGCAGGCCGGTTTCCACGGCCCGTACCCGCGCCTGCTGGAAATGCTGGTAGGGGCCGGGCGTCGCGCCGAACCAGGCATCATTGGTGATATTGAGGATCGCGTTGGCGTCTTTTATGTCGCCGGTCATTTCATCGGGGAAAATGATCTCGTAGCAGATCAGCGGATAGAGATTGAGCCCGCCGGGCAGCGTCAGCAGGTGCCGGCTTGCCGCGGCCGAAAACCCTCCCGGCATTTCGACGACGTTCTGGATGCCGAAGCCGGTGAGCACGTCCTCGAAGGGCAGATATTCGCCGAAAGGCACGAGATGCACCTTGTCGGAGGCGGCGATGATCTGGCCGCGGCCGTCGATCACGTAAATGGAATTATAGTAGCGCACCGGGGTGCCCGGTCCCATTTCCTCGGCGCGTACGGCGCCGGCGATCAGGATCTGATTGTCGTCAAGCGTATCGGCGATCCGCGTCAGCGCATCCTGGTTGTCGGTCAGGATGAAGGGGATCGATGTTTCCGGCCAGACGATGATATCGGGCTTGCGCCCGCCATTCTTCGGCGCTTCGGCTGACAGCTTCAGATGCGTTTCGAAGATCGCGGCGCGGTCGGCGTCGTTATCCATCTTCGCCGCCTGGTCGATGGCCGGCTGCACCAGCCGCACCACCGGCCGCTTGTCCTCCGGCAAGACGTCCGGCCGCGGCGCGAGATGGAGAGCATAAGCGCCATAACCGAGATGGGCGGCAAAGAGCAGGACAGCAAGCGCGATGCCCGGCCGCGCCCCTTGCCGTGTCCCGGCAAGGGCAGGCGCGGAAAAGACGAAGACGGCAAGGGCCGTCACCCCCATCGCCCCGATCACATGTGCCGACTGCATCATCAGCGGAACCGGCATCATGCCGTAGCCGATGGCATTCCAGGGAAAGCCGGTGAGGATCACGCTTCGAAGCCATTCCATCAGCCCGAAGCCTGCCGCAAGGGCGGCGATCCGCCCCATGCCATCTGACCAGAAGATGCGGGCAAGGGCAGCCGCCAGCCCGTAGAAGATTGCAAGACAGGCCGGCAGCCCGAGGATTGCCAGCGGCAGCGCCCAGGCGAATTCTTCCTGATCGACCAGCAGCGCATGGCCGAGCCACCAGAGGCCGGCGACAAAATAGCCGAAGCCGAACAGCCAGCCGGTGGCAAACGCCGGCCATAGCCTGCCGATCAGGCCGCTTTCAGGCGAAGCCGCCGCCCCGTCGATCAGCCAGACGAGCAGTGTGAAGGAGACGAACATCGCCGCGAAAAAACCGATGGGCGGCAGCGCTAGAACCGCGAATGCCCCGGCGGCGATGGCCAGCAGCGACCGTTTGAAACCCCAGACGAGGATAACCCTGTCCGCAAGCCGCTCCATGCGCACTCCCATCAAACCGCGAATCAACCCGTTCGCAGTCTTTCAAAAAAGCGGCTCTTTGTCCCGTCAGTTGGGTGCTGTCAGTTCGCGGTCGATTCCGCCGGCCGGTCGTCGCCGGCCTCGGAGCCGGGGGAGATGTCGCCATCCAGCTTGGTCCGGCGGCGGATCGCATGGCGCTTGCGGGTGATGCGCAGCCGCTTGATGCGGCGCGGATCGGCGTCGAGGATGTGGAATTCGAAGCCCGGGAGCGCCTGGACGACTTCGCCGCGCACCGGGATGCGGCCGAGCGCCGAGAAAATCAGGCCGCCCAGCGTATCGACCTCATCGACCTGCTCGCTGATGTCGAAATCCGGCCCGATCGCCGCGGCGATCTCTTCCAGTTCGACGCGCGCGTCGGCGATGAAGACGTCTTCGGCGACGCGCTTGAACATCACCTCTTCGTCGTCATGTTCGTCGTCGATGTCGCCGACCACCATCTCGACGATGTCCTCATGCGAGGCAAGCCCGTCGGTGCCGCCATACTCGTCGATGACGAGCGCCATCTGCGTGCGGTTCACCTGCATGCGACGCAACAGGTCGGACGCCAGCATCGACGGCGGCACGAACAGGATCTTGCGGATGATACCGGCCTCGGCCAGCGTCTTTTGCAGGTCGACGCGGGCGAGATCGAAATTCGTCTTGGCCGAACGCGTGGTCTTCTGGATGTTTTCGGGCGCAACCTCGATCGCCGGCACGGCAACGGCCGGTTTCGTCGGGCCGCGGCGCTTGTTGCGCGCCTGCTTGGCGACGTAGGAGAGCAGGTCGCGGATATGGACCATGCCACGCGGATCGTCGAGCGTATCGGCATAGACGGGCATGCGCGAGCGGCCGGATTCCTCAAAGAGGATCATCAGCTCGCCGATGGTGATGTTCTGGTCGACCGCCTCGATATCGGCGCGCGGCACCATGACGTCGGCGACGCGCACCTCGCGAAAGCGCAGGATGTTGTTGAGCATCGCCCGTTCGTCGGGCGAAAAGGCGTCGTCGCCCGCCGCATCGGTCATCAGCGCGTCGGCGAGATCCTCGCGCAGTCGCGAGCCCTGCTGCGGGCGAAGGATGCGCGCGGCGCGCGACCAGAAGGATTGCGATCGGCCGGATGGCCGACTACTACTGCCTGCCTCGTCCGAAGAGGAGGATGACTCGGAGTCCTTGGCGTCTGCCGCCGGCTTCGTCGTAAAGTCGCTCATGGTTCCATTTTAAGGTCTTGACCCTCGTAGGGATCAGATAGGCCGAGCTGGGCCAAAATGCGAGTCTCCAGCCCCTCCATAATTTCGGCTTCGGCACTATTCATATGGTCGTAGCCGAGAAGATGCAAGAAACCGTGCACCAGAAGGTGGGTCAGGTGGTCGTCGAAACTCTTTTCCAGCTCGGCCGCTTCCCGCTCCAACGTCTCCCGGGCGATGATGATGTCGCCGAGCATCGGGCCGGGCATCTTGCCGGGCTGAACCGGAAAGGCCGGAAAGGAGAGCACATTGGTCGCCTTGTCCTTGCCGCGCCATTCGGCGTTGATGTCCTGGATCGAGGCATCGTCGGTGAAGACGAGCGAAACCTCGGGCGGCATCGTCGGGAAGGGCTGCTTCTCGCTATCGCGGAGATAGACCACCGCGGCACCGAGCACGCGTTCGCAAAACGACAGCAGCGTCTCCTCGCCGGGCCAGCCGACGTCCTCGACGCTGATCTGGATGTCGAGTTCGGCCATTAGTCCTGCCGGCTGACTTCTTCGGTTTCGACGGCGTAAGTGGAATCATAGGCCCTGACGATGCGCCCGACCAGCGGATGGCGGACGACGTCGGTATCCTTGAAGCGCACGATCGAGATGCCCTCGACGCCGTTCAGAAGCTGCAAGGCCTCGACGAGGCCGGATTTGACGCCGCGCGGCAGGTCGATCTGGCTCGGGTCGCCGGTGACGATCATGCGGGCATTTTCGCCGAGACGCGTCAGGAACATCTTCATCTGCATCGACGTCGTGTTCTGCGCTTCGTCGAGGATGATGGCGGCGTTGGCGAGCGTGCGGCCGCGCATGAAGGCGAGCGGCGCGATTTCGATGACGCCGGCGGTGATTGCCCGATCGACCTTGTCGGCAGGGATCATGTCGTAGAGCGCATCATAAAGCGGGCGAAGATAGGGGTCGACCTTTTCCTTCATGTCGCCGGGCAGGAAGCCGAGGCGCTCGCCGGCCTCGACGGCCGGGCGCGACAGGATGATCTTTTCGACCGCGCCACGCTCCAGGAGCTGAGCGGCATGGGCGACGGCGAGATAGGTCTTGCCGGTGCCGGCCGGGCCGACGCCGAAGACAAGCTCGGCGCGTTCCAGCGCCCTGATATAGGCATCCTGGGTCGGCGTACGGGCGATGATCGTCTTCTTGCGTGTGGAAACCTGTGCCATCGTCAGCTTGGCCTTGCGCTCCATGGTTGGCAGGCTGAGCTGATCGTCGGCGGCGACCGCCATACGGATTGCGCCCTCGACGTCGGATCGTTCCACGCTGCCGCCTTTCTGAAGCTTTTCATAGAGATAGTCGAGTGTGCGCCGCGCCTGGTTGGTGGTCACGATATCGCCTGTGATGACGACCGAATTGCCGCGCGCCCGCGCATCGATGTTCAGCCGTTGCTCGAGCAGTTTGAGGTTCTGGTCGAATTGACCGAAGAGCTCGCTGGCGAAGCGGTTGTTCTCGAACGTCAGGACGAAGTGATTGGTGTCGCTCGGCGTGCGGGGGTGGCGCGGTGAAGAAGAAACCAATTCTTGTCCGTTCAAGCGGTCGGGCTCCTTAGGTTAAACCGCAGCCTCTGCGCGTTCGGCAAACAGGCTGTTCGTTCCGGTTCCTGTGATTCGCACTTTGATAATGTCACCGATTTGCGATGCTTTTGCATCAACATTCACAGATTGAAGCCAGGGAGAACGTCCGATTAGTTGTTCCGGCATGCGACCGGGCTTTTCGAGCAACAGGTCAATCTCTTTGCCGATGCAGGATTCGGCAAATTCCTGCTGCTGCTTCAGGAGAAGCATTTGCAGGCGTTCCAGCCGTTCTGCCTTGATCTCTTCCGGCACCTGGTCCTTCAGTTCCGCGCCGGGTGTGCCCGGCCGTGTCGAGTATTTGAACGAGAAGGCCTGTGCATAACGGACCTCCTCCACAAGCCTCAGTGTATCCTCAAAATCCTTGTCTGTCTCCCCCGGAAAGCCGGTGATGAAATCGCCCGACAGTGCGATGTCAGGCCGCACCGTGCGGATGCGCGCAATCAGCGCCAGATATTCGGCCGCCGTATGACGCCGATTCATCGCTTTCAGGATGCGGTCCGAACCCGACTGCACCGGCAGGTGCAGATAGGGCATCAGCGCCCTGAGGTCCCGATGGGCATTGATCAGCCGGTCGTCCATGTCGCGCGGATGGCTTGTGGTATAGCGCAGCCGGGCAAGGCCGGGGATCTCGGCCAGCCGGTAGAGCAGGTCGCCGAGGCTCCATGCCTCGCCCCGCGGCCCGGCGCCGTGCCAGGCGTTGACGTTCTGCCCGAGCAGGGTGATCTCGCGCACCCCGCCTTCGGCGAGCTTTTCGGCTTCCTCGACGATCTGGGAAACCGGCCGCGACACTTCCGAGCCGCGTGTATAGGGCACGACACAGAAAGTGCAGAACTTGTCGCAGCCCTCCTGCACCGTCAGGAAGGCGGTAACGCCGCGGGCGCGGATCTTTCGGCTCTCGGCGATCGGCAGATGCTCGAATTTGTCTTCGATCGCATATTCGGTATCGACGACGCGCTGGCCTTGTTTGGCCCGGCGCAGCGCCTCCGGCAGGCGGTGATAGGTCTGCGGGCCGATGACGACGTCGACGGCAGGCGCGCGGCGCAGGATCTCCTCGCCTTCGGCCTGGGCGACACAGCCGGCAACGCCGATCATCATCTCCCGGCCGTCCGCCGCCTTCTTCTTTTTTATCTCGCGCAGCCGCCCAAGCGCCGAATAGACCTTCTCGGCCGCCTTCTCTCTGATATGGCAGGTGTTGAGGAGAACGAGATCCGCCTCTTCCATATCTTCCGTCGGCTCATAGCCGTCGCGGGCGAGGGCATCGCTCATGCGCGTCGAATCGTAGACGTTCATCTGGCAGCCGTAGGTCTTGATGAAGACCTTGCGGCTGTTGCTGCCGTCGCTGAGGGCCTCGTTGGGGCCCTCGTGGGGGATTGCCTTCGGGGCCGGGAGAAGGGCGCTGTCCTGTGTCATGGCGCGCTATTTAGTGGTTTTTGACGCCGGAGAAAATCGAAATCTTGTCTTAGAGCATTTCCTGGTCAGAATGCTGCAATCTGACCAGGAAAGGCTCTAGGAGATTTCCCGCCCGCGCAGTCGGCTGTTCAGCAGGTTGCGGATGCGCAAGGCAATCGTCGCGCTCACCTCCTTGCGGCTGGTATCGGCACGGTAATCCACCGCCTCACCGAAGGAAACTTCGGCGTCGATGGCGCCGCAGCGCACGATATCGATGAGATGCGGCAAGAGGTCGAGATCCCCCGGCCAGGCGGCGAGCCGCCGGTGATAGCGCCCCATGGCGATGCCGTGCACCCTGGTATAGGCAACCGCCACCGGCTGCACCACGACGGTTCCCGTCGGCGACGTCGGCACCGCCATTGCGGCAGCGCCGAACAGCGACGACTTGACCTCCAACAGCCGGTTGCCGTCCGAGGTCGTGCCCTCGGGGAAGAGCACGACGATCTCACCGTCGGCCATGCGCCCGGCGATCTCGGTTGCCTGATGGCCGGTCTTGCGCCGCTCCTCGCGCACGACGAAGACGCTCTTCTGCAGTTTGGCGAGCGTGCCGAAGATTGGCCAGTCGCGCACCTCGATCTTGGCAATGAAGACGACGTCGGCAACGGCCGACATCACCATGATATCCAGCCAGGAAGAATGGTTGGAACAGAGCATCAGCGGCCGGCGATCTTCCAGCTTGCCGCTCACGCGGACGCGGATGCCGAGGCAATAGCAGACGATCCGGTGCCAGACGCGCGGCAGGCTGCGGCGCAGCCGCCAGTCGAAACGCAGCGCCAGCACCTGCAGCGGCATGAGCACGATGCTGACGGCAAGGATGACGACCGCGGCAAAGGCGATGCGCAACCAGGCGATCAAATGCTGGTCTCCCGGGCTGCCATTGCTTCAGAGGTCTTCCTTCTTCAACGGCACGCCGTAAAGCTCCAGCCGGTGGTCGACCAGCCGGAAGCCGTGCTCGCGGGCGATGCGCTCCTGCAGCGCCTCGATCTCCGGCGAGCGGAATTCGATGACCGTGCCGGTCTTCAGGTCGATCAGATGGTCATGGTGTTCTTCCGGCACCGTTTCGTAGCGCGAGCGCCCGTCGCGGAAGTCGTGCCGGGCGATGATACCGGCATCCTCGAACAGTTTCACGGTGCGATAGACGGTCGAGATCGAGATCTTCGCATCGACCTTCACCGAGCGGCGGTAGAGTTCTTCGACGTCGGGATGGTCTTCGGAGTCTTCCAGGATGCGCGCGATCACGCGGCGCTGCTCGGTCATGCGCATGCCGCGTTCGGTGCAAAGCTCCTCAAGGGTCTTGGCTACATCAGTCATCGCCGGCCTATAGAGACATTCGTGTTTCGACAATGCCGCACGGCATTTGCGCCGGCCTGCATGTCATCTTGCTGCCAGGGAACTACCGAAGAACGCGCTTCATGACAAGCGCCGTGGAGAGGGCGCCGTTTTCCTGTCTGTAGTAACCCTGACGTTCGCCGACCTTTTCGAAGCCGAGCTTGCGGTAGAGGCCAAGCGCTGCCGTATTGCCGTTGTCGACCTCGAGAAACATGCTCTCGCCGCCGCGCGACCGCGCTTCCCGCATCGCCGCCTGCATCAGCCGCCAGCCCAGTCCGGCACGGGCGACCTTCGCCTGCACGGCAATGGTCAGGATTTCCGCCTCACCGGCGACATGGCGGGCAAGAATGAAACCCGGAAGCGGCTTTTTCAGGATGGCATTGGTCTGGCGCGCGACGAAGCCGAACACAGTGTCCTGCATCAGCAGGCCGTGAAATTCACCGTCGCCCCAGGGCCGGGCGAAGCGCTCGCCGTGCAGGACGGCGACATCGCGGCAATCCTCGCGCTCCATGGCGATGATCTCGAATTCCGGTTTCAACGTCAGATAGGCTTCCAGCATCGTCATACTCGTCGCGCAATCGCGTATCCGGCCTGCGGTTTGGCATCGGGTCCGCGCAGATAAAGGGGCTTCGGCTTTCCGGCATCGGGGGAGGCGGCAGCGCCCAGGCGCGCCACGATGGAGATCGGGAACCTGTTGGTGTGATCGCCGCCGGCGTCGGCCTTCAGCAGCGCCGTCGCCGAACCGGTGATCTCGCCGTCGAAGCCGGCAGCAAATGCCTGTGCTTCTGCAACGCTGACTGCCCGTGGCGTGTCGAGGGACGAACCGTCGGCTGCGAAGGACTGGAGGTAGATCTCGTCGCGCTTGGCATCCATCGCCGCCAGCACGGCGCGATGAGGCGTCTTGTCGCGCTGGGCTGATGCCATGACCTCGAGTGTCGTGATGCCGACGGCCGGCACATTGAGGGAGAGCGCAAAACCGCGGGCTGCGGCAACACCGACGCGGATACCGGTAAAGGAGCCGGGACCGATGGTGACGGCAAGGCGGTCGATATGAGAAAGTGCCAGTCCCGCCTGATCCAGCGCGCGATCGACGATACCAATCAGATGTTCAGCATGCCCCTTGCCGATCATGTCCGATGCCTCCCCCAGCACCGTATCCCTGCCGCTGTCATAGACGGCGGCAGCGCAGTCCACACCTGCCGTGTCGAGCGCCAGAATGATCATGCCATCAATTTCCGAATAAACTAGTGTCGCCTATCGATAAATCCGTTCGGCCGAACCTGAGGTGAACGGCCGGACGAATTCAAGATTTTTAAGCGGCAATCACTTCCTGCACTTCCGGAACGAAATGGCGCAGCAGGTTCTGCACGCCGTGCTTCAGTGTTGCCGTCGAAGACGGGCAGCCGGCGCAGGAACCCTTCATGTTCAGATAGACCTTGCCGTCCTTGAAGCCGCGGAAGGTGATGTCGCCGCCGTCTTGGGCAACGGCCGGGCGCACGCGGGTTTCCAGAAGCTCCTTGATGGTCAGCACGATCGATTCATCGCCTTCGTCGAAGAATTCGTCGCCGGCATCGGCGTCTTCGGAAAGGATGGAGGCATCGCCCATGACCGGCTTGCCGGACATGAAGTGCTCCATGATCGAGCCTAATATAGCCGGCTTAAGATGTTGCCAGTCGGCATTGTCCTTGGAGACGGAAATGAAATCATAGCCGAAATAGACGCCGGTGACGCCTGAAATTTCGAACAGGCGGGCGGCGAGCGGCGAGGCTGCAGCCTCCTCAGTGCTGCGGAACTCGGCCGTGCCGTTTTCCATCACCACCTTGCCCGGCAGGAACTTCTGCGTGGCAGGGTTCGGCGTGGCTTCGGTCTGAATGAACATCTGATTCTCCATGCGGCCGGCCCATGGTCTCGGCCGTCTTTAGAATTCTTCAAAAGAAGATAAGCCGATTGACGGCTCTAATCAAGAGACTTGTACTCAAGAAAAGCTAGAACAGGATGATTTTAGGCCAAGTCGGCCTAAAATCTGAATCCTGTTCTAAATTAAATAGTTAGAGCATGATGTCGTCCGAAAACCGCTCACACTTTTCGGCATCATGCTCTAGCAGAGGGCATCGATTTCCTCGTTGGTCAGCGTATCCGGCAGCACGGTGACCGGGATCGGAAACGCCGCCGCGCGGCCCGCGACCGAGGAGACCAGCGGCCCTGGACCTTCCTTCGCCGAACCGGCGGCCAGAACCAGGATCGCCACATCGCGGTCTTCCTCGATCACGGCGTTGATCTGTTCGGCAGCACCGCCCTCGCGGATGACGACCTCAGGCTCGATGCCGATGGTCTCGCGCACGATCTGGGCGATCTTGGCAACGACCGCCTCGGCCTCTTCACGCGCTTCGGCCCGCATGATTTCTTCGACGCCGAGCCATTGCTGGAAATCCCCATCCGGGATCACATAGAGCAGCACCAGCCCGCCATTGGAATTCTTCGCGCGCCGGCCGGCATAATGAACGGCGCGTTGGCATTCGGGTGTGCCGTCAATCACCGCCATGAATTTGCGGCGGTGACCTTCGAGCCGTGAGAGTCGCTTCGATACCATGGCGCGGACTCTGACACCCGAAGCGGAAAATTTGCAAGTCCAGTTTTTGCCCTGATGCCCGTGAAGAAATCCTCTTCTCCCCGGGGGAAGGTCGCCTTCTCCCCAGGGGAAGGTCCCCTTCTCCCACGGCGGAGAGAAGAGGAGATTTATCTCAATAGAGGAAGCCGATGACCTCGCGCACTTGGCTCATCGTCACCTCGGCGCGCGCCCTTGCGCGCTCGCCGCCCTTGCGCAGGATCGCGTCGATATGGCTGGTATCGTCCATCAGCCGGCGCATCTCGCCGGTGATCGGCGCCAGCACGTTGATAGCCAAATCGACCAGCGCCGGCTTGAAGACGGAGAACTGCTGGCCGCCGAATTCGGCAAGCACGTCCGCCTTCGACTTGTCGGCGAGTGCGGCATAGATCGCCACCAGATTGTCGGCTTCCGGACGGCCCTGCAGCCCGTCGATCTCGCTCGGCAAGCCGTCCGGATCGGTCTTGGCCTTGCGGATCTTCTTCGAGATCGCGTCCTCGTCATCCATCAGGTTGATGCGCGAGAGATCGGAGGGGTCGGATTTCGACATTTTCTTGGTGCCGTCGCGCAGCGACATGACGCGCGGCGCCGGCCCGCCGATCAGCGGCTCGACCATCGGGAAATAGGCATGCACCGGCTCGTTGCCGACGGTGATGTCGACGCCGTAGCCGGTCCTGCTGATATGCTCGGCATAGTCGAGGTTGAACTTCATCGCGATGTCGCGGGCAAGCTCCAGATGCTGCTTCTGGTCCTCGCCGACCGGCACATGGGTGCCGCGATAGACGAGAATGTCGGCGGCCATCAGGCTCGGATAGGCGTAAAGGCCGAGCGAAGCCTGCTCGCGGTCCTTGCCGGCCTTATCCTTGAACTGCGTCATCCGGTTCATCCAGCCGATGCGGGCAACGCAGTTGAAGATCCAGGCGAGTTCGGCATGCTGCGGCACGGCCGACTGATTGAAGACGATATGCTTTTCCGGATCGATGCCGGCGGCGATGAAGGCAGCGGCGATCGAGCGCGTCTGGCTCGGCATGTCCTCGTGCACGAGCTGGGCGGTGAGCGCATGCATGTCGACGACGCAGTAGATGCAGTCATTGCCTTCCTGCAGTGCCACGAACCGGCGGATCGCGCCGAGATAATTGCCGAGATGCAGATTACCGGTCGGCTGCACGCCGGAGAATACGAGTTTCTTGAATTCGCTCATGTCGTCCTCAATAGGCTGGTGGAGGGCCCCAGGGCTTTGCGCCCATGTTGCTAACGCGGCGGCTTATGCACGGCCGACCGGTCGCAATCAAGGGGTTCAGGCAGCCGCGTGTTGGATCAGATCGAAAGTGTTGCCGTAGGGATCAGCAAAGACCGCCACCGTGCCGTAAACCTCATGACGCGGCTCTTCCAGAAAGCGCACGCCGACTGCCAGCATCGCGGCATGGTCGCGGGCGAAATCGTCGGTCTTCAGAAAGAAGCCGACACGGCCACCCGTCTGATTGCCGATGGCCGCGCGCTGCGTCTCGTCTGCCGCTTGCGCCAGGAGAAACGCGGCTCCATCCCCACCCCTCGGCTTCACCACCACCCAGCGCTTGCCCTCCGGCTGCAGCTCGTCCTGAAGGCAAGCGAAACCGAGACCATCGCAATAAAAAGCCTTGGCGCGGTCGTAATCGTCGACCACGAGGGTGACGAGGAAAAGAGAGTGGATCGTCATGTGTTGCCTCGCGTTTGAGATGTTTATTCCACCTTTGAGCCACAGTTCCCCGGATTTTAAGCCGAATTGATCAACCGACTTACTCATAATTGAGTATAAAATTTCACAAAAAAGCTTTTTTTGAACCGAAAATCCTGCGCCTGGTGCTGGCGCCGTTGGGGTCGCTGGATAGCCGATCGGAGCGACCATGCAGAACGCAATTTTGCTCGCCATGGCAGGCCTTTTCGCCTTTCAATCAGCAACGGGTGCCGTCGGTCAAGACATGAAAAGGCATGGCGTTCATCTTCCAAAACATCAGGCACGTCTCGCCTATACGGTCCAGACAGTCAGCGTTCGTGCCGGCTGCTTTCCAGGGCGCCTGCGAGCGGTCCTGTCGCATATTGCTGCGAAGACCGGCCGACGCCCTGTGATAACCTCGGGCCACAGGCCGCATCCCCGCCGCCATGGGTCGCTGCACGGAAAATGTCTGGCGGCCGATATCAGGATGCCCGGCCTGTCGGAACGCACGATCATTGCTGCCGCAAGAAGCGCGCCGGGCATCGGCGGTATCGGCAGCTATTGCAACGGCATCATCCATGTCGACGTCGGACCGCAAAGGCGATGGGTCGATTGCTGAAGCAATACCGGGAAAAGTGCGCCCTCATCCGTCCTTTGCCGGCGCCGGCTTGCGGTTCAGATTGCGTCGGATCATGCCGAGATTTGCCCCGCCGACCAGGAAAGCGGCGGCGAAATAGATCAGCATCGCAATCGCAATCAGCAGCCCGAGGGTACCGATCTTGGTGACAAGCGGCGCGCCGGAGGCAAGCCAGGGCGCCCAGTGCTGCTTGAGGAAGACGATCGCCGCACCCATGACGGCCGCGGCGACGATCAGCAGAGCGGTGCGCTTTGCCAGCGCCCATTCCCATGTCAGGTGGCCGCGGCGCAAAAGCGTGGTGAACAGCAGCACGGTGCTGATCCAGCCGGCGGTGGCTTCGGCAACCGCGATGCCGGGCGCACCCATATAGGGGAAGAGGGTCAGCGCCGTGGCGCAGTTGGTCGCAACCGCGATGGCCGAAAAGCGCATCGGCGTCTTGGTGTCCTCGCGGGCATAGAAGCCGGGCTGCAATGCCTTGATCAACACGAAGGCCGGCAGGCCGATGCCGTAAATCGCCAGGATCGAGCCGACGACGGCGGTATTTTCCTGATGGAAGGCGCCGCGCTCGTAGAGCACACGGATGATCTCGTCGGACAGGATCCAGAGCGCGAAGGCGGCGGGGATCGTCAGGAACAGCACGAATTCGATCGAGCGGTTCTGCAGGTTTCCGGCCTCGCGCAGGTTGCCGCCCTTCAGCGCCCGGGCCAGTTCCGGCAGAAGCACCACGCCGACGGCGACGCCGACGACGCCAAGCGGCAGCTGATAGATGCGGTCGGCATATTGCAGCGCTGCGATCGCGCCGTCGCGGGACGACGCAATCGCCTGCCCGATCAGCTGGTTGATCTGGGTGATGCCGCCCGTCACCGCAGCCGGCACCGCCAGGATCAGCAGCCGCTTGACGTTCGGTGTCATCTTCGGGAAACGGAAGCCGATGCTCATGCCGGCTGCAAGCACGCCGACATAGACGACGGCGAGCTGCAGGACGCCGGCGGCAAGAACGCCCCAGGAGAGGTACCAGGCCGTCGCCAGCGGATCGGCGCCGGTATAGAGGGCATAAAACAGCGCCCCGATCATCACCACGTTGAGGAAGACGGGCGCGATGGCGGCGGCGAAGAAATGATGCAGCGAATTCAGCATGCCGCTCATCATCGCCGTCAGCGACATGCACATCAGATAGGGAAACATTACCGCCGCCATGCGGATCGTGATCGAGAACTTGTCGGGATCGTCGGCAAAGCCCGGCGCGATGACGAAGCGCACCAGCAGCGGCATGGCAAGCTCCATCACGATGGTGATGAGGAGCAGTACCGAAAACAAGACGCCGAAGACTTCTTCCGAAAAACGCTTGGCGCCATCCGTGCCGTTCGCCTCGATCTCCTTGGCAAAGAGCGGCACGAAGGCGGCGTTGAAGGCGCCCTCGGCAAACAGCCGGCGGAACAGGTTCGGAAAGCGGAAGGCGGCGTAGAAGACGTCGGCCATCGGTCCGGTGCCGAGGGCCGCAGCCATCAGCGTTTCGCGGGCGAAGCCGAAGATGCGGCTGCCGAGGGTGGCGCCGCCGACGGTCGCGAATTTCTTGACGAGGCTCATGCGTTTGGGCTCATGCGTGGTGGCTCATATGGGGGAACCGGCCTTCTTTTCGGTGGTAGGCGGGGTCCGGGCGGTGGCGGCAGGCGCGATGATGCCGGAGGGCATACGCTCGCGCAATTCATCCTCCTCCTCGGCCATGACCGCCTTCATCCGGGCGGTGATGTTGGCGCGCTTGCTGTCGCCTGATATTTTCTGGCCGACCAGATCGGTGACGTAGAAGGTGTCGATCACCTTCTCGCCGAAGGTGGTGATGCGGGCCGACTGGATGTCAAGCGACAGATCAGAGAGCACGGCGGTGATCTCGGACAGCAATCCCGGCCGGTCGAGGCATTCGACCTCGATGACGGTGAACTTGTTCGACAGGCTGTTGGTGATGTTGACCGACGGCGGAATGACGAATGCCTTGCTTTTCTTGCGGTTGCGCGCGCGCGTGGCGATGACTTCGGGCAGCCGCTTGCGGCCGGATAGCACGTCCTCGATCATCCGTCCGATCGTGGCCGCCCGGCGCAGTTCGTCGGCATCGTCGGTAAATTCGCGGCTGACATGGATCGTGTCGAGCGCCCGCCCGTCCGATGTGGTGAAGATCTGGGCGTCGACGATATTGGCCCCGGCCGCAGCACAGGCGCCGGCAATGACGGCGAGCAGTCGCGGATGGTCGGGCGACAGCACGGTGATCTCGGTGATCGCGTGGAAACTGTCGGTGCGCACCGTGGTGGCAAGCGCCTGGCCCGCCTTATCCGACTGGCGGATGAAATGGGCGTGACGGATCTGGTCTTCCAGCGGTACCGAGAGCAGATAGGGCTGGTAGTGCAGCTTGGTATAGGTATTGCGGTCCTTCTGGCTCCAGTCGGCGAGTGCCGAATGCAGCGCTTCGGCAGCGGCATTGGCCCGCTCCTTGCGGGAGACCTCCGAAAAGCCGCCGGCCAGCAGCAGCTCGGTTTCATAATAGAGCGTGCGCAGAAGCTGGCCTTTCCAGCCGTTCCAGACGCCCGGACCGACGGCGCGGATATCGCAGATCGTCAGGATCAAGAGCATCTTCAGCCGGTCGAGCGACTGCACGCGGTCGGCGAAATCGGTGATCGTCTTGCGGTCGGTGAGGTCGCGGGTCTGCGCCACCATCGACATGGTCAGATGTTCCTCGATCAGCCAGACGACGATCTCAGTCTGCTTCTGCGACAGGCCGAAGCGGGCGCAGAGCTTGCGGGCGACGCGGGCGCCGGCGATCGAATGATCCTCCTGGCGGCCTTTGGCGATGTCGTGAAGGAGAACGGCGACATACAGCGCCTCGCGATCCTCGATGCCGGGCATCAGCTTGTTGGCGAGCGGATGCAGATCCTCGGCGCGCCCCTTGTCGATCTCGGAGAGAATGTCGACGGTGCGGATCAGGTGTTCGTCGACCGTGTAGTGATGATACATGTTGAACTGCATCATCGCGACGATCTTGCCGAATTCGGGGATGAAGCGGCCGAGCACGCCGGCCTCGTTCATCCGGCGCAGGATGAGCGCCGGATCACGCTTCGACGTCAGGATCGACATGAACAGGCGGTTGGCCTCGTCATTTTCCCGTAGGCTGTTGTCGATCAAAGCGAGTGAACGGGTGACGCGTTTCAGCGCGTCCGGATGGAATTCGAGCCCGTTGATGTCGGCGACGTGGAAGAGCCGGATGATGTTGACCGGATCGCGCTTGAAGACTTCGGGCTCGGCGAGCGCGATGCGGCCGCGGTCTTCGACGAATTCGACGCTGCCGGCGATCTTGCGGTTGCGATGGGTGAAGCGGCTGATGACGCCGGTGAGGCCCGGGATCGACTTCGCCTGCTGGTCTTCGAGCGCGGCGCAGAGGATGCGCGTGAGGTCGCCGACATCCTTGGCGACGAGGAAATAGTGCTTCATGAAGCGCTCGACGGCCGAAAGGCCCGGGCGGGTGTGATAACCGAAGGCTTCGGCGATCTCGCGCTGGATATCGAAGGACAGGCGCTCCTCGGCCTTGCCGGTCAGGAAGTGCATATGGCAGCGCACCGCCCAGAGAAAATCGTCGGCTTTCTCAAGCAGACGGTATTCGTGCTTGGACAGCACGCCGAGCTTGACCAGTTCCGCCTGGTCGCGCACGTGATAATAATATTTCGAGATCCAGAACAGCGTGTGCAGGTCGCGAAGCCCGCCTTTGCCTTCCTTGACATTCGGTTCGACGAGATAACGCGTGTCGCCTGCCTTGCGGTGGCGTTCGTCGCGCTCGGCAAGCTTGGCGGCGATGAATTCGGGACCGGTGCCGGTGACGATCTCCTTGTCGAAGCGGGTCTCGAGCTCGGTTTCGAGCCGCTGCAGGCCGCAGATGTAGCGCATCTCCAGGATGGCGGTGCGGATGGTCATGTCGGACTTGGAAAGCGCGATGCATTCCTCCACCGTGCGGGTGGCATGGCCGACCTTGAAGCCCATGTCCCAGAGCACGTAGAGCATGAATTCGACCGCCTTGTGCGTCTCTTCCGCCGGCCTCGGCAGGAAGAGGAACAGCAGGTCGATATCCGAGCCGGGCGCCAGCGTGTCGCGGCCGTAGCCGCCGACGGCGGTCACCGAAAACTTGTCCTTCTGATGCGGAAAGATATGGGCGGTGGCGAAATTGTAGAGGGCGGCGATGATCTGGTCCTGCAGCCAGGAAATCCGGTAGGCGCAATTGAGCCCGCCGCCGTCGGCCATCAGTGCGGCGCGCGCCTTCTGCCGACCTTCCGTGCTCGCCTTCTTCAGCACGGCCAGAAGATCGGCGCGCAGGACGGCGGGCCGGCTGCGGTTGGCCTCGGCAACGGCGTCACACTGCTTCTGCAAGAGCTCGACGTCGAGGATATTGGAGAAATCGAGGTCGCGCATCGCTGTCGCCGGGACGGTTTCCTGTTCATGCCGGGCTGCCGGTTCACGGCCTGCCGCTTGTTTCGTCTGCATGCGCTATAGCCCCTTTGCCCGGCGATTGACACGGGCTTTCATACTGCAAGAACCTTTAAATTTGGCGAAATGGTGTTGGTTTGCTGCAAGATGCAAGGGCGCTTTGACGCAAGGCGCCGGCTTTCCCGGAATCCTCAGCCGGCGGCCCGCGCATTCAGCAAATGCAGAACCTGCCGTGTCTCACGCATGATCTCTTCAAGCGCCTGCCTGTCGCATTCGCGATAGCCCGCCTTGGCGATCGACGTTCCGAGTTCGCAGATCATCGCGCAACAGCGGGTGATTTTCAGCATGCCGATCGGCGAAGTCCAGCCGCGGGCGTTGCGGTCCTTATCGGCGCGCCGCATCGTATCGAGCATGGAGCAGATGAGCGAGAGGCGCTCGGTTTCGCGAACCAGTTTTTCCATGAACATGGCGCGCTACTCCTATTTCAGCTTCTTCTTGAGATCGTAAAGCGCATCCATTGCCTCGCGCGGCGTCATGTCGTCAAGGCTCATCGCTTTCAACGCCTCCTCGACCTTGGAGGTCCCTCGGGCCGTATCCTCGCGGCGCACCGCCACCTGGAAGAGCGGCAGGTCGTCGATCAGCTGGCTCGCCGGGTTCTTGCGATCGGCATCTTCCAGACGGGTGAGCACATCGCGTGCCCGCGCCACGACCGAGGCCGGAAGCCCGGCAAGGCGCGCGACCTGAATGCCGTAGGAGCGGTCCGCCGCACCCGGCCCGACCTCGTGCAGGAAAATGACGTCGCCGTCCCATTCCTTGACGCGCATCGTGGCGTTCGACAGCCTGCCAAGCTTTTCCGAAAGCACGGTCAGCTCGTGGAAATGCGTGGCGAAGAGGCCGCGGCAGCGATTGGCCTCATGCAGGTGCTCGACGGCGGCCCAGGCGATGGAAAGACCGTCGAACGTGGCGGTGCCGCGGCCGATCTCGTCGAGGATGACAAGGGAACGGTCGCCTGCCTGGTTGAGGATCGCCGCCGTTTCCACCATCTCGACCATGAAGGTCGAGCGACCGCGCGCCAGGTCGTCTGAGGCGCCGACACGCGAGAAAAGCCGGTCGACGATGCCGATATGGGCTGATGTCGCCGGCACGAAGGAGCCCATCTGCGCTAGAATGGCAATGAGCGCATTCTGGCGCAGGAAGGTCGACTTGCCGCCCATGTTCGGGCCGGTCAGCAGCCAGATCGCCCCGTCCCGGTCATCGGTCTTTGGCGAGAGATCGCAATGATTGGCGACGAAGGGGCCGCCAGCCTGCCGCCGCAGCGCCTGCTCGACAACCGGATGGCGCCCACCGTCGATGGCAAACATCTTCGAACCGTCGACCTGCGGGCGGCAATAGGCCTGCTCCTCGGCGAGAAGCGCCAGACCTGCGGCGACGTCGATGACGGCAAGCGCCCGGGCGCCTGATTTGATCGCCTCGGCTTCCGCAACGACGGCCGCCGTCATCCTGTCGAAGGCTTCGAGCTCGATTGTAAGCGCCTGGTCGGCGGCATTGGCGATGCGGCTTTCGAGATCGGCAAGTTCGGTCGTGGTGAAGCGCATGGCGTTCGCCATCGTCTGGCGGTGGATGAAGCGGGCTTTCGCGTCCGACGTCTCCGTCATCGGTGAGGCATTGCCGGCGGTGACTTCGATGAAATAACCGAGGACGTTGTTGTGCTTGATCTTCAGCGACCGGATGCCGGTTTCCTCGGCATATTGCAATTGCAGGCCGGCGATGACGCGCCGCGACTGGTCGCGCAGTGCGCGGACCTCGTCGAGCTCGACGCTGGCGCCGTCGCGGAGAAAACCGCCATCGCGTTTCAACAGCGGCAATTCGTCGGCAAGCGTGTCGGCAAGCAGCTTCTCCAGCGCCGCGGGAAGGGCCTGCAGCCCGGATAATGCCTGGCCGAGCTCTTCAGGCAGCATCGCCTTGCCGAGCATCGCCGCAACTCCGCCCGCCGCTTCCAGGCCCTGGCGGATCGCCCAGAGATCGCGCGGACCGCCGCGGTCGAGCGCCAGCCGAGACAGCGCGCGCGGCATGTCGGGCACATGTTTCAGCGTGTCGCGCAGATTGCCGCAGAGCAAGGGTTCGCCGATCAGGAAGCCGATCGAATCGAGCCGGGCATTGATGCGGGCGGGGTCGGTCAGCGGCGACATCAGCCGCTCGGCGAGAAGCCTGGCGCCGCCGCCGGTGACGGTGCGGTCGATCGCCTTCAGCAGCGAGCCGTTGCGATCGCCCGAAAGCGTGCGGGCAAGTTCGAGATTGGCGCGGGTGGCAGGATCGATGAACAGCGTCGAAGCGGCACTTTCCCGCTCCGGCTTTCCAAGCGGCGGCCGCTCGGCGATCTGCGTCTTCTCGACATAGGCGACGGCGGCGGCTGCGGCCGCAAGCTCGGCGCGCGAAAAGGCGCCGAAGCCGTCGAGCGTCGCGACGCCGAAATACCGCGCGATCCGCCCTTCGGCGCTGGCGCTGTCGAAGAGCACGGCCGGCTGCGGCACGGCTGTCCGGCCGAGCACGTCGAAGACCGGCTTGAGTTCCGGATCGTGGAAGATCGTGTCGGGCAGGATGAGTTCGCGCGGATCGATGCGCAGGATATCGGCAAGCAGGCGCGAGGCTTCGGTCTCGGCAAGCCGGAAGACGCCAGTGGAAATATCGATCCAGGCAAGCGCCAGCAAGGCCTCGCCGCTGCCGCGAATGCGGGTCAGCGCCATCAGATAGTTGGATTCCGAGGGCGAAAGCAGCTTTTCCTCGGTGATCGTGCCGGGAGTGACGAGGCGGACGACGTCGCGCCTAACGACGGATTTCGCGCCGCGTTTCTTCGCTTCCGCGGGATCCTCGATCTGCTCGCAGACGGCGACACGGAAGCCGAGGGAAATCAGCTTCTGCAGATAGTCGTCGGCCGCATGCACCGGAACGCCGCACATCGGGATATCCTGGCCCATGTGCTGGCCGCGCTTGGTCAGCGTGATACCGAGCGCGCGGGAGGCTTCCAGGGCATCCTCGAAGAACAGCTCATAGAAATCGCCCATGCGATAGAACAGAAGCGAACCCGGATTGTTCGCCTTGATCTCGATAAATTGCTCCATCATCGGCGTCGCCGAGGCACGGCTTTCCGCCGTGGCGAGCTCGGCAGCCGAAAAGGCTTCATTCCCTGTGTCTATTCGTGCATTCACGGAGGTGGAGTTTTTCCCAAAAAAACAGGTGCCAACCCTATCCGCGCGCCGCTATAGATGACAACAGCATTTGAGGAAGAGCAAAGCGTCGCCCACAGGACGTTGGAGGATTTATGCCCGATATCGATAAGAAGGACCGGCCGGTGACGTCTGTTACCGACCAGGAGGCGCTCGAATTTCACGCAATGGGCCGGCCCGGCAAGCTGGAGATCAACCCGACCAAGCCGATGGCGACGCAGCGCGACCTCTCGCTTGCCTATTCGCCGGGTGTTGCCGTACCCGTCAAGGCGATCGCCGCCGATCCGCAGACGGCCTATGATTACACCGCCCGCGGCAACATGGTCGCCGTCATTTCCAACGGCACGGCAATCCTCGGCCTCGGTAATCTCGGCGCGCTGGCCTCCAAGCCCGTCATGGAAGGAAAGGCGGTGCTGTTCAAGCGCTTCGCCGACGTCGATTCCATCGACCTCGAGATCGATACGGAAAATGTCGACGAGTTCATCAACTGCGTGCGCTTCCTCGGTCCCTCCTTCGGCGGCATCAACCTCGAGGATATCAAGGCGCCGGATTGTTTCGTCATCGAAAGCCGGCTGCGCGAGCTGATGGATATTCCCGTCTTCCATGACGACCAGCATGGAACGGCGATCATCGCCGCTGCCGGCCTGATCAATGCGCTGGAGCTGACCGGCCGCGACCTGAAGACGACGAAGCTCGTCTGCAACGGTGCGGGTGCTGCGGCGATCGCCTGCGTCGAACTGATCAAGGCGATGGGTTTTGCGCCTGAGAACGTTATCCTCTGCGATACCAAGGGCGTCATCTACCAGGGCCGCACCGAGGGCATGAACCAGTGGAAATCGGCGCATGCGGCAAAGACCGACACACGCACGCTGGAAGAGGCGATGGAGGGTGCGGACGTCGTTTTCGGCCTGTCGCAGAAGGGCGCGTTTTCGGCCGAGATGATCCGCTCGATGGCGGAGCGGCCGATCATCTTCGCCATGGCCAATCCCGATCCCGAGATCACGCCTGAAGAGGTCGCCCGCATCCGCGACGACGCCATCATGGCGACGGGTCGCTCGGACTATCCGAACCAGGTCAACAACGTCCTCGGCTTTCCCTATATCTTCCGCGGCGCTCTCGATGTGCGCGCTTCCACAATCAACGACGCGATGAAGATCGCCGCCGTCAAGGCGCTGGCAAACCTTGCCCGCGAGGACGTGCCGGATGACGTGGTCGCCGCCTATCAGGGCAATCGGCCGCGTTTCGGGTCGCAATACATCATCCCCGTTCCCTTCGATCCCAGGCTGATCTCGGCGATCCCGGTTGCCGTCGCGCAAGCCGCGATCGAAAGCGGCGTCGCCCGCAAGGTCATCACCGACATGGCCGGCTATGCCCGCGAGCTTTCGGGGCGCCGTGATCCGATCGCCTCGACGCTTGCCAGGCTCTATGAGCGTGTCCGCCGCCATCCGAAGCGGATCGTCTTTGCCGAGGCCGAGGAAGAACAGGTCCTGCGCGCCGCCATGTCCTATGCCAACCAGCAGCTCGGCACCGCCATCCTGCTCGGTCGCGAGGACCTGATCCGGGCGACGGCGGAACGCGCTGGCATCGATCTCAACCGGCCGGGCCTCGAGATCGTCAATGCCCGTATCTCGACCCGGGTCGAGGCGTATATCGACTATCTCTATGCCAGGCTGCAGCGGAAGGGTTATCTCCACCGCGATGCCCAGCGGCTGATCCACAACGACCGCAACCATTTCGCCGCCACCATGGTGGCGCTCGGCGACGCCGACGGCATGGTGACGGGGATTACCCGCAACTATTCGACGGCACTCGAAGATGTGCGCCGCTGCATCGACCAGAAGCCTGGCCATCGCGTCATCGGCGTTTCCCTGGCGCTCTGCCGCGGCCGCACCGTTTTTGTTGCCGATACCGCGGTGCATGACATGCCGACGGCCGAGGAGCTTGCCGATATCGCCGAGGAAGCCGCAGGTCTGGCGCGGCGCATGGGTTATCCACCGCGTGTCGCCCTGCTTGCCTATTCCACCTTCGGCCACCCCTCGGGCGAACGCTCCGAGCGGGTGCGCGAAGCAGTGAAAATCCTCGACAAGCGCCGCGTCGATTTCGAGTATGACGGCGAGATGGCCGCCGATGTCGCACTGAACCGCAAGGTGATGGAGCAATATCCCTTCTGCCGCCTCTCCGGCCCGGCCAACGTGCTCGTCATGCCGGCTTTCCACTCGGCCTCGATCTCGACCAAGATGCTGCAGGAACTCGGCGGCTCCACGGTCATCGGCCCGATCCTCGTCGGCGTCGACAAGCCGGTGCAGATCACCTCGATGGGCGCCAAGGACAGCGACATCGTCAACATGGCGGCGATCGCCGCCTATGGGGCGGGTTCGTAAACCTCGTCCTGCGTTTCTGAGACGCCTTTTGGTGCCCGGCCTTGTGTGTCGGCCGGGCATTTATCCGGCTTTAGACTGCTGCCAAGGGGTGAAGCATCATGAGCGCCAAGGCTGCCAGCCATTGCCCGCCGATCGTGCCCGGGCTCGATCGCGCCTCCTGAAGATGAGATCAAGTTGAGAAACAAGCTTGTCGTTTTAGTCATCGTGGTCGCCAGCTGTTTCGCTTATACGAAATTGATGGCCAGGGTCGGCTCAGGCTCGCCGCCTCCGGATGCGCCATTGGAACAACAGGCTGACCTCATTCGCGTTTATAAATCCGAACGCCGCATGGTCCTTTTGAGACGCGATGCTCCCATCTCTACATACCGGATTTCTTTAGGCACGGCTGCCGATGCCGGGCCCAAGCGACGAGAAGGTGACGAGAGAACACCTGAAGGACGTTACGAAATAGACTGGCGAAATCCAAAGTCCATGGCCTATCTGAGCCTGCACGTCTCCTATCCAAACCCGGATGATCGGCGCAACGCTGAAGCAGGAGATTTTCCTGCTGGGGGCGATATCATGATCCACGGGCTTCCAAATGGCTGGGGCCTTTTCGGAAACGTCCATCACCTGTGGGATTGGACGGATGGCTGTGTTGCAGTAACCAACCCGGAGATGCGGGATATCTGGGCTCGCGTCCCCAACCATACGCCGATAGAGATCATGCCCTGAATTGCCGGGGCCTGGCGACTAGGAAAGGCTCTAGCTCGCGAAGCGGCCGGCGTCGGCGCCGTAGTAATTCAGGTAGCGGTCCGAAATGCTGGAGATCGGCAGCACGATCAGCACGTCGGTCGTGTTGAAGGCATGATCGACGACCGCGCTGGAGCCGACCATCGCGCCGAGGCGCAGATAGCCCTTGATCAGCGGCGGCAGCGCCATCAGCGCTCGCTTCGGGTTGATGGCCTCGACGGGCATCAGGTCCATGTTGCGGGCGAGATCCGGCAGTGCCCCGACGGCCCATTCGTTCTTCGCCAGCACGTTATGATAGAGGAAGGACAGCGCCAGCGCGTGGCTTTCGAGATAGACACCGGGGAATGAGGCGCAGCCGAACATGGCGCTGACGCCGTGTTTCAGCGCATAGGCCCAGTTGCCCTGCCACAGGAGCTCGACGGTGCGCTTGGTGCGGTATTCCGGCAGCACGCAGGAGCGGCCGAGCTCCATGAAGCGTTTGTCGGGATGTTTCGCGATAAGGCCTTCGATTTCGAATTCGGAAGCCGAGTAAAAACCGCCATTGGCGACGGCGACATCCTGACGCAACAGCCGGTAGGTGCCGACGATCTGGTCTTCCGGGTCGCCCTCGATCGAGCGGTCGAGAACGAGAAGATGGTCGCAGACGGCGTCATAGGCGTCGGCATCACGCTGCCGGCGCATGGCATCCAGCGGCAGCTGCGCCTTCATTTCGTCGACGAAGACGCGGTAGCGCACGGCCTGGGCAGCATCGATCTCGCGCGCCGTGCGGGCAAGGCGGGTCTCCAGATTGCCGATGCGGCCGAGGATATCGCCGTCCTTCTGCACAGCAGCCGTCGAGGGTGGGGCAGCCTCCGCGGTGGTGTCACGATTCAGGATGTCGATGGCGGACATGACGATTCTCCCGTTGCCGGCTTATCGACGCCATAAAACACTTCTCTGCGACAGGAAAGTGACATTTTGAATTTCCAAGCGCAAGCAGCGGGCCGGTTCCTGAGGCGCTCAGCGCGCCTCTGCCCGGCGGGCGGAAAGTGCGGCGACCGCCTGAACTTCGGTCAGCAGCCGCACCGGATCGACCGGCTTTACCATGACGCGGTTGGCGCCGTTGAGCAAGACCTGGCGGCGTGAATCGTCGCTCTTGTCGGCAGTCAGGACGATCACCGGCACCGAGGCGAGATCGAGCCGCCGCTCGTGGCCGCGCAGGCGTCCCAGCATGTCGATGCCGTTCCCACCCGGCATCGAGAGATCGCTGATGATGATATCGGGCCGGGCATTCGCCTCGCAGAGCGCGCAGTCGAGCAGCGACTCGAAATCTTCGACATGGCGCACCTTATGCCCGCCCTTTTCCAGGACGACGCGCACCAGCATGGCATTGATCGGATCGTCCTCGCCGAGCAGGATGCTGAGCCCGCTGGCGGGAACCACCGTCTCCGCCACCGAAAGGCCGAAGCCCGGCTGGTTGTCGTTCAGCGCGTCGCGCTTCTCCATGCCGCGCATGCGCCCGCGCAGCACGTCGATCAGCGACTGTTCGCGCAGCGGCCGGATCAACCAGGCATCGAAAAGGTCGAGCGGATGGGCGCTGCGTTCTTCCGGGTTGACGAGCAGGACCTTACGCAGGCCAAGGGCGGCAATTTCGGCGCGATCGGCAAGATGGTCGGAAAATTCCGCCGACATGCGATGGTCGATGATGATGTCGGTCGGCCGCCGTCCGCCCTTTGCCAATCCGAGCAGCGTTGACCGCGCCGTCTCGCCGTCGCCGACAAGATGGCAGAGGCCGCCGAGCGCGGTGATCGTCTCGGCGATGGCGGTGCGCGCGGCACCTGCCGGCGCCAGCAGCACGACGCTGTTGCCGGCAAGCAGCGTGTTTCGCCGGTCGGGGCGCTCGCTGCCGATATCGACTGGGAAGCGGATGGCGAATTCGCTGCCTCTGCCCTTTTCGCTGGCAACCGTCAGAGCGCCGTTGAATTCGCGCATGATGCGGGCGGAGATGGCAAGGCCGAGCCCGGTACCGTTGCTCTTGTCGGCAACGGTCCCGCCCTGCTCGAACTCGCCGAAGACGCGCGCCTGCTCCTCCGCCGTCATGCCTGGACCGCTATCGGTCACAGTGATCAGCAAGTCGCCGGCGTCGAGCGACACGCGGATGAAGACGCCGCCGACCTGGGTGAACTTCACGGCATTGCCGATGACGTTGAACAGAACCTGGCGCAGCCGCGCCGGGTCGAAGCTCATATTTTCAGGGACATCGGATGACACGGTGGCGCCGATCTCGATACCCTTTTCATGCGCCCGGTGGGCGAGCATCTCGACGACGCTTTCCAGAAGCTTGCGCAGCGATTCCGAGCGCGGATGCAGCGCGAAGCGGCCGACCTCGATGGTAGAGAAATCGAGCAGATCCTCGACGAGCTGCGTCAATGCATGGCCGGACTGGCGGATGCTCGCGAGATAGTTCTGCTGCTCCTGCGTCAGCCGCGTCTCCGCAATCAGATGCGTCATGCCGAGGATGCCGGAAAGCGGGGTGCGCACCTCGTGGCTGACGGTGGCAAGCAGCCTCGATTTGGCGGCGCTGTTATATTCAGCCTTCTGGCGGGCCTCCTCGCGGTCCTGCGCGATGAGCCGCTCGTCGGTCACGTCGCGGGCAACGCTTTGCAGCAGCAGGCGGCCGTTCGCCGGGTCGCGGGTAACGACGTCGCGCCAGAGGAAGATGCGCTGGCCTTCCGGTGTCGAGATCTCGACATCGTAGCAGTGCGATATCGGACCGGGGCGGAAGGCAAGGCCGATCTCCTCGCAGGTTCTTCCTTCCGGACGCAGGCGCCCGGTCAGGCGGCGAAAAGTGTCGTTGGCGGAGATGATGCGCCGGTCCATGGTGCGGCTGACCGTGATGTCGCCGAGCACGTCGTGCACGTCGGCAAACAGCTTTGCGCCGGCGTTCCAATCCGGCATGGATTGACCGGGACGCTGCCCGGCCTTGCGCGACCGAACCATCAACAGGGCATAACTGGCGATGACGGCAAGGCCAAGAACGACGAGACCGCCCGAAAGCAGCAGCGGATCGCCGGCATGGGCAAGCAGCATCAGGATCGTTGCGGCAAGAAGGCCGGCGCCGCCCAGCCAGTAGAACAGCAGGCGCCTGGTCGCTGCGGGCCCGCTCTGGCGATCATCGGCTCCCCGGGGTGCCGCTGCGTTCGGTCGTGAGGAAAGGGCCTCCATCCGCTTCTCATGCGGCTTAGCGGCGGGTCCACCGAAGGCGGCGGACAATCTTTCCTGCAACTGTCCCAGGTTCTGCATGCTACCTAGCTAACATGAGGCCCGTTCCGAATGCCTTCAGGATTTCGATAAGATTTTAGCGGCCGGCCTTTTTCGGCAGCAGCAGCTCGTCGAGAATGACGCAACCGGCGCCGATGGTGATGAAACTGTCGGCGAGATTGAAGACCGCGAAGGACCAGCTCTCGGTGTAGAAGAGAATGTAATCGATCACATGTCCATAGGCGAAGCGGTCGACGAGATTGCCAATCGCCCCGGCGATGATCAGCGCATAACCGAGATGAGCGAGCCAGCGATCCTTCGCCGTGCGGTACCATAGCCAGATGACGAAGGCGACGATGACGAGCCGCATGCCGACGATGAACCAGCCATCCATGCCGGACAGCATCGAAAAGGCGACGCCGAGATTGTAGGTGCGGTAGAGCGCCAGCATCGGAATGACCGGCACGACCTCCTGTAGCGGCAGGTAGTGATCGACGGCGATCTTGACGACCTGGTCAATGAGAACGGCGACGACGATGAAGAAGAGGATCGGTGCCGGGCGCGAAAACAGCGCGGGGCGTGCAAGCGTCTGTTCGGTCATTTGCCCTCGGCAAGTGAGAGGAGATGGCGGCGCGCCTCGAAAAGCATGATGGCGGTGGCGACAGCGAGGTTCAAGGAATCGGCGCGGCCCTGCTGCGGAATGCGGGCAAGCGCGTCGGCCTCCTTGGCCAGTTGCTCCGGCAAGCCGGATTGTTCGTTGCCCATCAGGAGCACGACAGGCTTTTTCCGATAGTCGATCGTCCGGTAATCGATCGCGCCGGCAAGATGCGTCGCGACGACGGAAACGCCGGCCGATTTCCGCCAGGCAATGAATTCTTCAGGGGTTGCCCGCGCGACCGGAACGGCAAAGACCGAACCCATGGTGGCGCGTACCGTTTCGAGCGAGAAAGGGTCGGTCGTTTCTCCGACCAGAATGATGCCGGAAGCGCCGGCCGCATCGGCCGTGCGGATGATGGTGCCGAGATTGCCGGGGTCACGCACGCGGTCGAGCGCCACCCATGTCTCGCCCTCTTTCGGGCGAATGCCCTTAAGCGGCGCCCAGCGCTGCTCGAAGATGCCGACGACCATCTGCGGATTGTCACGGCGGGTGATCGAGGCGATCACCTTTTCGCTGACTTCGAGCACCAGCCCGCCCGAGGCGACGGTCCTGGCCGCCATCTGCTCGACCAGCGGCTTGCCTTTGGCCGCCTTGGCATAGACCAGCGTGCGGATCGCCCAGCCGAGTTCGATCGCATCGATGACGAGCTTCAGTCCTTCGGCCAGGAAAGTACCGCTTTCCTCGCGCGACTTCTTGTTCGTCAGCGCCTTGATGTCCTTGATGATCGGATTGGCGAGCGAAGTGACTTCCTTCACCTGCCCGACCCTGCGCGGTCCCTGATCGTGGAAATCCTTGCTCATTTCGGCACCCAGCGGGAAAAGAGGGAGGTGGAAAGCGCGCGGCCCGGCGTCTTGCCGTCGGTGCCGGCTTCGCGAATCACCAGCTCGCCGGATTCGACCACGCCGCCGGCGCCGCGCATCGTCTCGCGCATCAGCTCGTGGATCGAATAGAAGCTGGCGCGGATCGAATAGGCCGTCAGCACCAGGCCCACCGCCTTCGGCGACAGAATCTCGCGGCAGACATCGAGCATCAAGGGCAGATGCTCGAAGAGATGCCAGACTTCGCCATTGGGGCCACGGCCGAACTTCGGCGGATCGGTGAGGATGATGTCGTACTGGCTGCCGCGCCGTTCCTCGCGCAGGATGAATTTCATCGCATCCTCGCAGATCCAGCGGATCGGCAGCTTCTCCATGCGCCCGAGCGCCTGGTTTTCCCGCGCCCAGCCGATCGCCTTCTTCGAGGCGTCGACATGGGTGACCTCGGCGCCGGCTGCGGCGGCAACCAGCGAGGCGACGCCGGTATAACCGAAGAGATTCAGCACCTTCAGCGGCCGACCGGCCTTTTCGACCTGCTCTTTCATCCAGCTCCAATGGACGATCTGCTCGGGGAAGACGCCGACATGACGGAAGGAGGTGAAGCGGCCGAGGAAATCGACGCCGAGCAGATTGAGCGGCCAGGTCTCGCCGAGCGCAACTTTCGGGAAGCGCCAGCGGCCGGAGCCTTCCTCGTCGGTATCGCCGGTGAAGACGGCATCGACCTTTTCCCAGACATGAGCGGGCAGCGAAGGCCGCCACAGCGCCTGGGCCTCGGGACGGATGATGCGGTAGGGGCCGTATTGCTCCAGCTTTTCGCCGTTGCCGCTGTCGATCAGGTGGAAGTCGCCGGCTCCGAGCGATTCGAGGATGACGGGCACGCGCTCGACCGGACGTTCGCCGCTGCGTGTCATCAGAGGACGCTCGACCGCGACAGGCACGGCAGCCTCGCGCACTGTCTCGCGGGCCGCCGCAGGCCGCGCGACCGGCTTCGGCGGCCGGCCTGTCCGATCGTTCCTGCGGCTTTCACCGGAAGAACCTGATGTTTTCTTCTGGCCCGGCCGGCCTTCTCTCTGTTTCAACGTGCTCTTCCGCATCTCTGTCGGGGTGTCTTATCGGCTTTGTGTCCGCTGCGGCGCCGTGCGTCTTTTCAGACGTGCAAAGGACGCTGCAGCACTTTGAATATGCAGTAGCCCAGAAAAGCGTGGCGGATCAACTGCGCAGCCGCCTGAGCCCGGGCAAGAGGAGCGGGTTCTCCCGGCGCAACGCCTATTTCAAGCCCTCGGAGGCCTGTGTGCGAAGCCAGCTTTCCGCCGCATAGAGGGCTGCGACATGCATCGACTGCATGATGACGGCGCCGGACTGCAGGTCGCCAAGGATGGCAGCAAGATCGGTAAACAGCAGCTCGACCTTCTCGCCCGGGTCGAAAGACGGTTCGCCGGCCTTGCTCAGGCCGAGCGCCAGCCAGCTGGTTACGGCGTTGCTGTGGCTGGCGGCATTCGGATAGGAGGTGAGTAGTTTGACGAAGGTCGAGGCTTCATAGCCGGTTTCCTCCCGGAGCTCGCGCCGGGCTGCCGCCAACGCCGCATCGCCGGTGTTGCTGTCGCTGCGTTCGACGCCGCCGGCGACGAGACCGAGCACGATCTCGCCGCGGCCGTGTCGGTATTCCCGCGTCAGCAGCACGCGCCCGTCGGGCATCACGGGGATGACGTTGAT
The DNA here is from genome assembly GCF_034554815.1 of Rhizobium indigoferae. NCBI lineage: Bacteria > Pseudomonadati > Pseudomonadota > Alphaproteobacteria > Hyphomicrobiales > Rhizobiaceae > Rhizobium > Rhizobium indigoferae. Next base: position 43,364 of record NZ_CP140635.1, read on the forward strand.
CCAGTCGGGATAATCGAGCACATGAAAGGGCGCGATGACGGTTCCATCGGCGGTGACGCAATCGTCGCTCCGAATCCGGATCCAGCGGTCCTCATAGGTGATCCGGCTTGCCGTCACGCTCCAGGGCTTCAGTTCGTCGGTCATCGGCCCATCCCTTGTGTGTCAGATGTCTGTCATCGGAACCCGGCAGATAACATTCCGTCCCGCCTTGGCAAAGCGCTTTCCCGCTGGGATAAGATGAGCGAATCGAAGATGGGGCCATCGAATGGATTTCACCGGCGAAGAACGCATCGCCGCGCCGCGGGACGTCGTCTGGGCAGCACTCAACGATCCCGACATCATGCGTGGCTGCATTCCAGGCTGCCAAGGTATCGAGCGGCTTTCGCCGAGCGCCTTCGAGGCGACGATCAAAGTCAGGTTCAGCCTGCTGTCCGCCACCTTCCATGGGCTGCTGACGCTTTCCAATGTCGACGCGCCGAAGAGCTATACGCTGTCGGCCGAAGGCAAGGGCGGTCTTGCCGGCTTCGCCAGGGGCAGCGCCGATATCGTGCTTGAGGAAAGGGGTGCCGAGACTATCCTGCACTACCGCTCGAAGGCCGAACTCGGCGGCAGGCTCGCCCAGCTCGGCGCCCGTCTGCTCGACTCGGCTTCGCAAAAGCTCGCCGAAGGGTTCTTTTCGGATTTCAATGCCGCGGTCGTCGCGAAGATGGCGGCCGGTTAGGCTTGGCGCGGGTTGGAGCTTCGTTTAAATCGGCATGATGACGTGGACCATTAGGCCGCCGCGGGCGGAAGACCAGGAAATGCTCGCGGAGATTTATCTTTCCGTGCGCCGCGAAACATTCGTCTGGGTCGATCCCGGCAAGTTCCATCGCGAGGATTTCGCCGCCCATACCAATGGCGAGACGGTCTTCGTTTGCGAGCATGCGGATGGCAGCGTAGCCGGCTTCCTGTCGCTCTGGCCGGAGGACGATTTCATCCACATGCTCTACTTAAGACCGGAATTCCAGGGTCGGGGCGCCGGCACGGCGCTGTTGCACGCCCTGCCGCAATGGCCGCAACACCGGTACCGGCTGAAATGCCTGGTAAAGAACCGGCGGGCAAAGGCGTTCTACCTTTCCCATGGTTTCCATGTGACCGGCAACGGCGCGTCGCCGGAGGGCGACTATGAGGAGCTGAGCTTTTTTCCGGTTTGACTGCCGCCGAAAGCCGGCCGCCGAAACCGAGCCAAACGAATATTGACCAGTTTTATCGCGCCGGCAGCTGCCCGGCGATCTCCTCGGCGCGGTTCTTGTGGCGGTCGGCCTCGCTTTGCCAGCGGATGGCTTCCTTGGCCTCGGTGCGGGCGCGCTTGCGGTGTTTGCCCTGGCTGAACCAGGTGGCGGCCGCGCCGATCAGCATGCCTGTAATCAGCGCGATGAACAGGAAGACGAAGAAGGGCGCGGAAACCGCGAGCACCTGATCATCAGGCCGGAACGGATTGAAGGCGAGCGTGACGCTCTGCCGGTTGGCGACGCAGAAGACGATGAGGATGACGCCGAGCGGCAGCAGAATCAATAGGTTGACGATCTTCTTGGCCATTTGAGGTCTCCACGCGGCAGATTGCGCCGGTCTTTTTGAGGGGCGCGTTTCATGCTTACAGCGCCACGCGTCTTTGTAAGACGCGCAAAGCACGATGCGTTACCAGAATAGGAAAACGGCCCTCGAGTTCAAGTGCGGTTTCGCCGCAGGCGGTTCGCGCCGCTCAATCCTCTTCGTCGGCCTGGCCGGGATTGAGCCGTTCGCGCAGCTCCTTGCCGGTCTTGAAGAAGGGCACCCACTTCTCCTCGACGAAGACGGTGTCGCCGGTCCGCGGGTTGCGGCCGGAGCGCGAAGGGCGGTTCTTGACCGAAAAGGCGCCAAAGCCGCGCAATTCGACTCGGTTACCCGCAGCCAGTGCATCCGTGATCTCGTCGAGAACCGCGTTGACGATATTCTCGACGTCGCGATGATAGAGATGCGGGTTGCGTGCGGCAACAATCTGCACCAATTCGGACTTGATCACATTCGCCCCCTTAAATTATTGATTTCTTATCAATCGTGGCCAACCTGCCAAACTGAAAGCAGCCCGTCAAGAAGCAACTTTGGGGGCAGGATTCCATTGATATCCTGGGTTTTCATGAGATCATCATAACCGAAGATCGTAATCAACCGCGAAACAGCCCCAGCGAGCAGAAAGGGCGTATTGCTCTTCTTGTCCCAGTCGACCATCGGCAGATCGCCGTCGACGCTGCGTGATTTGAGATAGGCACGGATCTCAGCCTCGCCGCCGATGGCATCGACGAGTTTCACCTTCAGCGCCTGGCGGCCGGTATAGATCGTGCCGTCGGCCAGTTTCAGCACCTCGTCGCGCGGCAGCTTGCGCCGGTCGGCGACCAAGTCGACGAACCAGTTATAGCTGTCGACCACCATGTTGCGGATCATCGCTTTGGCTTCCTCGCTCGCCTCGTGGAAGGGCGAGGGCTCGGCCTTCAGCGGCGAAGACTTGATCTCCTGCAGCGAGACGCCGATCTTGTCGAGCAGCGGCTGGATCTGCGGATACTGGAAGATGACGCCGATCGAGCCGGTAATCGAGCTGTCGCCGGCAATGATGGTATCGCCGGCGGTGGCGATCATGTAGCCGGCAGAGGCGGCAAGTGTGCGGACGTCGGAGACGACAGGCTTCTTGGCTGATATCGCGCGGATCGCCTTGAAGATTTTTTCGCCGCCATAGGTCGTGCCGCCGGGCGAGGAGATCGAAATCACTGCTGCCTTCACCTGGTCGCTGGTCTCGACCTTCTTCAGCCGCTCCAGAAGCTCGTCGTCGTCGACGATCAGCCCCGATATCGTCACATGGGCGATGTGCGGGCGCTCCGTCCCGGTATCGCCGAGGGCGAAGCGGTAGAAGGCGAAACCAAGTGCCACGATGAGGGCCACCGCGATGAGGCGCCAGAAGCCGAGCTTGCGGCGCAGCCGACGGCGATCCGCGATGATCGAACTGTCCATAAAAACCTCCAGCGCTGGCACCGGCTTCGGCATGGCGCCGATCGACCCGGTGAAATAGGGTGGCAGCGGCCCGTACGAATGCCACTTTTCAATGTTTTTCCGTTTTGTTGCTTGTTGCAGAAAAAATTCCATATTGGCAAGCCAATGTAATAATGCGAAACGAACTGTGATTGGCGGCCGGCTTTGTTATGAAGGCGCGGCGATCACCGCACATGGACGAGGCCTATGCTCGATACCCTGAAGAACAACGGACATGCCGCCTATTCAGGGTCGGGCAAGAATGCCTATGGCGATGCGTTGTTCCATTCCGCCCGCGTGCGGCGGCTGAAAATATTGCTGCCGGTGGCGGCCCTGGTCATCGCAGCGAGCCTCACAGCGGTGGCGTTGGTCCGCATCTATCTGCCCGAGAACATCAAGTTGGAAGGCGCCAAGATCGAGAACGGCAAGGTCGTGATGGAAAAGCCGGCGATCGCTGGCCGCAATTCCGACGGCATCAACTATTCGATGCTGGCCGAAAGGGCGCTGCAGGACATCCGCAATCCCAATCTCATCACGCTCGAAACCATCAAGGCCGCCGTGCCGATGAATGACGGCCTGATCGCCCGCGTCGTCGCCTCGACCGCAGACTACAACCGCACTACCGACAATCTGCATATGACGGCCCCCTTCACTTTGGTGCTGAGCAGCGGCCTCAATGCGAATTTCCAGTCCGCCCAGCTCGACATCAAGGGCGGAAACATGCGGAGCGACGATCCCGTCACCATCACCAAGGACAATGCCTCCATTGTTGCGCAGTCGATGGAGATAACCGATAAGGGGCGGGTGATCACATTCGAGGGGAATGTTCGCATGAATGTCGATCCATCTACCATCCATAAACAGGGCACTTAACCAGCCGGGTCATCCATGACAAAAGATTGTCGCATTTCCACTTGCAAGACAGGCATGGCATTCGTTGCCGGCGCATTTGCCCTCATTCTGACGGCCTCGGGCGCGGGTGCGCAGTCGACCACGATGTCGGGCATGAAGCTTTCCAACGACCAGCCGATCCAGATCGAAAGCGACAAGCTTGAGATCCATGACCAGGAACACACCGCGCTTTTCACCGGCAAGGTCAAGGTCGTTCAAGGGACGACGACGATGCAGTCCGGCAAGATGACCGTCTATTACAAGGACAAGGCGGCAAAGCCGGCTGCTGACGGGGCGCAACCCGCTGCCCAGCCGGAGCAGTCGGCCTCGCTTGCATCGGGAAGTGCAGATATCGACAAGATCCTGGTGACGGACAAGGTCCTCTTGACCTCGGGCACGCAGACGGCGACCGCCGATGACGGCAATTTCGACATGGCCTCGCAGACATTCATCCTCACGGCAGATGAGGGGAACAAGGTTATCCTGTCGGACGGGCCGAACGTCTTTACCGGCTGCAAACTGACGGTTCACATGCAGACTGGCCAGGCGGAGCTTGAAAGCTGCGGCGGGCGTGTCCAAATTCAGCTCGATCCGAAATCGAAGCCGAATACACCGCAGCAGAAGCAGAACTGAGAAGCCGGCCTCCCACGTGAAATTATCATCGCTATCCACCATGTTCGGCAAGCCCGGGCCACAAGCTGCGGGTGCCGCCGACAAGAGCCGTTATCAGGGAACGTTGATCGCACGCGGTCTGACGAAGACCTATGCGACGCGGCGCGTCGTCAACGGCGTCTCGCTGGTGGTGCGCCGCGGCGAGGCTGTCGGCCTGCTCGGCCCGAACGGCGCCGGCAAGACCACCTGTTTTTATATGATCACCGGCCTTGTGCCGGTGGACGAAGGCACGATCGAGATCGACGGCAACGACGTCACGACCATGCCGATGTACCGCCGCTCACGTCTCGGCGTCGGTTACCTGCCGCAGGAAGCCTCGATCTTCCGTGGGCTGACGGTGGAAGAGAATATCCGCGCCGTCCTCGAAGTGCATGTGAAGGACAAGGCTGAGCGCGAGCAGAAGCTGAACGAGCTGCTGGAGGAGTTCCATATCCAGAAGCTGCGCAAGAATGCCGCCGTCGCCCTTTCCGGCGGTGAGCGCCGCCGCCTCGAAATCGCGCGTGCGCTTGCGACCGACCCGACCTTCATGCTGCTCGACGAACCCTTCGCCGGCGTCGACCCGATCTCGGTCGCCGACATCCAGAATCTCGTTCACCACCTGACGGCGCGCGGCATCGGCGTTCTCATCACCGACCACAATGTACGCGAGACGCTGGGTCTGATCGACCGCGCCTACATCATCCATGCCGGTGAGGTGCTGACCCATGGCCGGGCGAACGACATCGTCAACAATCCGGAAGTGCGCCGGCTCTACCTCGGCGACAATTTCAGCCTCTGATACCGGGCGGCCCGCAGAAATTCACCTTGTCGGCATAGTTCCGCTTGACCAAATACAATAAAAAAGCAATTTTTGGGCCAACTTGGATTTCCGTGGCCTGAAGCCTTGATCGGACGCGGTTTCCCGGAGGAATCGAGGGGAGTTTCGCGTCCGTCATGGCACTGTCCGCCAATCTTTTCCTGCGCCAGACCCAGTCCCTGGTGATGACACCGCAACTGATGCAATCCATCCAGTTGCTGCAGATGACTCATTTCGAACTCAACCAGTTCATCGCCATGGAAGTGGAGAAGAACCCGCTGCTCGAATTTCCGTCGAATGACGGCGAGGCGGTCGGAGAACGTGGCGAAAGCGAAGATGAGCAGTATGCTCATCAGCCGGAGGATGCCGGGTCGGACGATGGCTATGACAACCGCGCCGAGGCGCTCTCCAGCGACTGGTATGACAATGGCGGCAGTGCCAGCACGAGCCGGCTGAACGACGAACTCGACGCCAATTATACCAATGTCTTTCCTGATGACGGCGCCCCACAGCGCCTCGATGCGCCGGAGCTCGTCAGCCAGTGGAAATCGATGCCGGGCAGCGGCGAGGGCGCCGACTACGATCTCGACGATTTCGTCGCCGGCCAGGTATCGCTGCGCGATCACCTCGCCCAGCAGATCCCCTTCGTCCTGCCTGACATGGCCGACCGGCTGATCGCGCAGAATTTCGTCGACCAGCTCGACGACTGCGGTTATCTGCAGGCCGATATCGTCGAGGCGGGCGAGAGGCTGGGCACGAGCCTCGCACAGGCCGAGCGCGTGCTCGCCACCCTCCAGAGCCTCGATCCGCCGGGTGTTTTCGCCCGCAGCCTTGCCGAATGCCTGGCGATCCAGCTCCGGCAGAAGGACCGATACGACCCCGCCATGCAGGTTCTGGTCGAAAACCTCGAACTGCTCGCCCGGCGCGATTTCGCCACGTTGAAGCGGCTCTGCGGCGTCGATGAGGAAGATCTTCTCGACATGCTCGGCGAGATCCGCCAGCTCAATCCGAAGCCCGGCAGTGGTTTCGAGGCAGGTGTTTCCGAAGCGATCATGCCGGATGTGGTCGTCAGAGCCTCCTCGGACGGCGGCTGGCTGGTCGAGCTCAATCCGGATACACTGCCACGCGTGCTGGTCAACCAGTCCTATTTTTCCCGGGTGACAAAGAACGGCGAGGATCACGCCTTCCTCTCCGATTGCCTGCAGACCGCCAACTGGCTGACGCGCAGCCTTGATCAGCGGGCAAAAACCATCATGAAGGTGGCAAGCGAAATCGTCCGCCAGCAGGACGCCTTCCTGCTGCACGGCGTCGACTATCTGCGCCCGCTGAACCTGAAGACGGTGGCCGAGGCGATCAAGATGCATGAATCCACCGTCAGCCGCGTCACCTCGAACAAATATATGCTGACGCCGCGCGGCCTCTTTGAACTCAAATATTTCTTCACCGTCTCGATCAGCGCCGTCGCTGGTGGCGACAGCCATTCGGCTGAGGCCGTGCGTCACAAGATCCGTGCGCTGATCCTGCAGGAAAGCCCGGAAGCGGTGCTTTCCGATGACGATATTGTCGACATGTTGAAGAAGGGCGGCGTCGATCTCGCCCGCCGCACGGTTGCGAAATACCGGGAGGCGATGAACATCGCGTCTTCGGTCCAGCGCCGCCGCGAGAAGCGGGCGCTCGCCAAGGTCGCCGGCTTCTGACGCTGTCATGCTTCGACCTGGATCGAAGCATTCTGCCCGCAAATCCCGTTATTCCTCTCCAGCGCCCTGCGTCTTTTCAGACGCGCAACGGCGCTGCAACCCTTTGAATTTTCTTGAACGAAGATCGAAATGCCGACGATGACGCCGCGAAATACGAACCTCGCCAGGGAGCTTTTCCTGCTGCTGGTGCTGGCGACCCTTTGGGGTTCCTCCTATAGCTTCATCAAGATCGGCGTCGAGACGATCCCACCTATAACGTTGATCGCCGCCCGCACGCTGATTGCCGGGGGCATTCTGCTGGCCGTGCTGCGCCAACGGCGTGTCCGCCTGCCGCGCGATCGTGCGACCTGGCGGCGGTTTTTCGTTCAGGCCTGTCTGAACAGCGTCGTTCCCTTCACACTGATCGCCTGGGCCGAACAGTCCGTCGATGCCGGATTGGCGGTGATCCTGAATTCGGCAACGCCGATCTTCACCTTCCTGCTGACCGTGCTGATGACCCGCCATGAGCAGGTGACGCTGCGACGGCTTTTCGGCGTTATGGCCGGGCTTGCCGGCATCTGCCTCGTCATCGGCGTCGAAGCGCTCGGCGGTCTCGGCGAAAGCCTGATGGCGCAACTCGCCATCATCCTGGCGACCATCTGCTATGCAGGTGCCGCGATTTTCAGCAAGAACTTCAAGGGGCTCGATCCCGCAGTGCCGGCGGCCGGCTCGCTGATCTCAGGCGCGGTCATTCTCTTGCCCATGAGCCTCATCGTCGATCGGCCATGGGAGCTCGATCCCTCGGCAGCATCGATGCTGGCGCTGCTTGCCCTCTCCGCTTTTTCGACGGCGCTCGCCTTTGCGATCTATTTCCGTCTCATCCAGACGCTGGGCTCGGTCGGAACCACCTCGCAAGCCTATCTCAGAGTGCCGATCGGTGTTGCGATCGGCATCGTCTTTCTCGGCGAGAGGCTGAGCTCGACGGCCTGGATCGGACTCGTCTGCGTCATAGCAGGCGTCGCTGCAATGACGATCCCCGCAAAGGTGAATACAACTCAAGCGCGAAATGCGTAAAGTGGTTAGGGTGGTGATTGGCGGCATGCGTTACCCAGCAAGGTACCCGACACACGTTGTCCGAGTGCCGCTGATGGTGATTCGCCGCCCTATTGACTTTTCGGTAACCTGTGGCTAGAAGCGCGCCGCAATCGGTGCCGTGAACGGCATCTGGAGTTATCCCCATCATCCCCAGGGCACCAAGGACCCGCAGGCCTAAGCCGATCTTGCTTGAGATTGCGCGAAGTGCTTGGATGAACCTGATGCTTGGCGTAAACTGATACCCGCAAACGACCATAAGAAGGGAAACTCCATGAGTGTGCGTGTATCCGGGAAACATATGGAAATTGGTGAATCCTTCCGTCAAAAGATCGAGGACCAAATTGGTATGGCCATCACGAAATACTTCGACGGGGGATATTCCGGCCAGGTGACCGTGGAAAAGGCGAGTTCTCGTTACTCGGCGGATTGCAAGCTGCATCTGGACAGCGGGGTGGTGTTGCATGCGGCCGGCGAGGCGACCGACCCGCAGTTGGCTTTCGACGCCGCCTCCCAGCGGATCGAAAAACGGCTGCGGCGTTACAAGCGCAAGCTGAAGGACCATCACGCCGGAAACCATCTGAATGGTTTTGCAGAGGTCTCCTACACGGTTATGGATTCCGTTCCTGATCACGATGATGAAATCGCCGACGATTTCGCTCCTGCGATCGTCGCTGAAAGCACGAAGCAGTTGAAGACCATGTCGGTCGCCACCGCCGTGATGGCGCTCGACATGACCGACGAGCCGCTTCTCCTGTTCCGCAGCCCCGGCAAGGAACATCTGAACATCGTTTACCGTCGGCACGACGGAAATATTGGCTGGATCGATTCAGCCAGTATCAAAGGCTGAGATCAGGGTGGTGAGCGGCGGTATTGCCGCCGCTCCTTGCATTATCTGATCCCGGCGACAGAAGGAAAAAGAAATGGCATTGGCAGATTTGCTCCATCAGGATGCGATCATTCCCGCCCTCAGAGTAAATTCCAAGAAACAGCTGCTTCAGGAGTTGGCCGCAAGAGCCGCCAGGATCACCGGGCTCTCCGAACGGGAGATCTTCGACGTCATCCTGCAGCGCGAGCGCCTTGGCTCGACCGGCGTCGGCAACGGCATCGCCATTCCCCACGGCAAGCTGGTCAACATCCATTCGATCGTCGGCATCTTCGCCCGGCTGGAGCAGCCGGTCGATTTTGAGGCGCTGGACGACCAGCCGGTCGATCTCGTCTTCCTGCTGCTTGCGCCGGAAGGGGCGGGCGCCGATCATCTCAAGGCTCTGTCGCGGATCGCCCGCGTGCTGCGCGATCACGATCTGGTCGCCAAGCTGCGCGCCACCGATTCCTCCCAGGCGATCTATGCCTTCCTCAACGAAGAGCAGACGTCGAACGCTGCCTGACGCACGTCGCGCGATAACGCATCGATTCTCGAATGCAAAAAGGCGCCTGATCTCTCAGGCGCCTTTCGCATTATGATGCGCTGAACGATCAGAACTCTTCCCAGCTGTCCTGCGCCACGGCCGCGGATCCAGGCGACGGGGCAAGGGAGCGACGGACCGCCGGGGCGCTCACGCGAAGCGAAGGGGCCGTAGCTGCCGGCGCCCGCATCTTTTGCGCGACGGAGGCAAGGGCTGCGGCGTTCCTCGAACCCGAGACATTGAAGCGGGTGGCGAGCGCCTTCAGCGTCTGCGCCTCGTCGTTGAGTGCGACGCTTGCCGCGGTCGCTTCCTCCACCATGGCCGCGTTCTGCTGCGTCACCTGGTCCATCTGGTTCATGGCCTGGTTGATTTCCTTCAGGCCGACAGCCTGTTCGCTGGCCGATGCCGAGATCTGCCGGATGAGGTCGTTGATGCCCATCACCTGTTCGGCGATCTTGTGCAGCGTGCCGCCGGCGCGCCCGACGAGATCGACGCCTTCCTTGACCTGGACGGCCGAGGTGTTGATCAGCGTCTTGATTTCCTTGGCGGCATTGGCCGAACGCTGTGCGAGTTCGCGCACCTCCTGGGCGACGACGGCAAAACCCTTGCCGGCTTCCCCGGCACGCGCCGCCTCGACACCGGCATTCAGGGCCAGCAGGTTGGTCTGGAAGGCGATCTCGTCGATGACGCCGATGATCCGCGAAACCTCCGTCGAAGATTGTTCGATCCCTTGCATCGAGGCAATCGCCTTCTGCACCACTTCGCCGGACTTTTCGGCATCCTGGCAGGCGAGGTTGACGTTCTCGGCTGCCGTGCGCGCATTCTCGGCGCTGGAATCGACCTGCGCGGTGAGCTCGTTGAGCGCGGCCGCCGTCTCTTCCAGGCTCGCCGCCTGCTGCTCGGTGCGCTTGGCGAGGTCGGAAGCGCTGTTGCTGATTTCACCGGTGCCGGAGCCGATATTGGCGACGCTGAGGTTCATCGTGTTGATGGTCTCTTCCAGGCTCGCGAGCGCTGCGTTGAAATCCTGTTTCAGCTTGCCGTATTCACCGGGGAATTCGTCGGTGATGCGGTGACTAAGATTGCCCTGCGACAGCGCGGAAAGGCCGGCGCCGACGATCGAGACGATATGGCGCTGCAGCGACACCGATTCCTGGCGTTCCGATTCCGAGCGGCTACGCTCGGTCTCGGCCGCCTGCCGTTCTCTGACGGCTTCGTCTTCGAGGCGGCGGCTGTCGGCGAGCGTGAAGCGGAAGCCTTCGAGCGCCTTGGCGACCGAACCGACTTCGTCGCTGCGATCTTGAGCAGCGACCGGTTCGCCATATTGGCCGTCGCTCAGCGCCTTGACGCTGGCGACGAGCCCGCCGAGCGGCCGCTGCACGAAAGAGCGGACGGCGAAATAGAGCGCCAGCATGACGGCACCAAGCACGATCAGCCCGTTGATGATCATCATGTAGGTCTGGTCTCGCACCGGCGCGTTAATCGCCGTGTGCGGCACGTCGACGAGCACGACCCAGGTGGCGTTGACGCCGGGAACCGCGAATGGATAGACAACGCGATCGAAGGGATCGAGGCCGTCATAGGTGAGGTTCCTGACGAGACCGGGCTGCTTGCTGGACAGCGCCGTCTTGACGATGTCGGCGCCCTCGCCGTCATATTCCTTGGTCATCAGGTCGGGGATCGGCGCGACGATCCAGTTGCCGGCCTGCGACAGCAGCGTGACGCGGCCCGAACCGAAAGGATGCAGCGCCTGCAGCTTGTCGGTCAGCGACTTCAGCGAAATGTCGACGCCGCCGACGCCGATCATCTTACCATCAGACATGACCGGATAGGCAATCGAGGTCAGCAGCGTCGGCACATCTGTTCCCTCGGCCATATAGGGCGTCGTGATCGCGCCCTTGCCGCTGTCGGCGGCAAGCTTCCACCATGCGGCGGTATAATCATTGTCGAAGGTCGAATATTGAATGCCGCCGTCCTTGGTCTTCGACCAGTAGGGCGTGAAGGCGCCGTTCTTGTTGGTGCCTTCGTCATTATTGTTGGCGATCTCGGTGGTCTTGCCGTCAAGCGCGCCGAGCTGCTCGCAGAACCAGCTGCCGAAGGCGAAGGCATTCTGCTCGAGATTGGCCTTGAGCACGTTGATCATGCCCTTGCGATCGAGCGATTTGCCTTCATGGCCGCGGCCGATGACGCCCGACATGGTGCGTGCGGCGCTGGCGAGTTCGCCGACATTGGCGGCAATTTCATTGGCGATCGACTTTGCCTCGAGGTTGGCCTGATCCATCGTCAGCGTCTGGACGCGATCCCGGGTCTGGCCGATGAGGAAAAAGTTCGAAACGATGAGAACAAGCGCGATGGCGATGCCGGTGATGACGATGAGTTTCGCGGCAAGCGATTTCATGCGAAAAATGAACATGGGGTCCTCGGGCAAGGATGCGCCGAACGGGCATTCTCCGGCACAGGAGCAAAGGCTCGCCCCATCATGGGGCAGCCGCCTACAGCGCCGCGCGTCTTTTCGAGAGCCGCAAAGGACGCTGTAGCACTTTGAATCGCTGCATAATTTTGTCCTTAAATCGATTCCGATTTAAGGAATTATGCGGTGGACGTCCGGAATCCGAAAGGCGGGAGGCGCCGGCGACCACGAGGAACATCGCCGGAAATCTCTTAAATTTAAATGAAACGCTATCGATCGGGGCCATGAAAATCGCCGGAACGCCCTGAATTACGGGGAGTTTTGCCGGCGGCTTCGCAAAGAGACGCGGACTATATCCTGTCTGCGACTTCCTCGCTCAAGGGGATCGACGGTTGCGCCCCGGCCTTGAGGCAGGCGAGCGAACCGGCAACCGCCGCACGGCGCAGCGCCGAGACAAAATCGAGGCCGTCGTCGAGGCTCGCGGCGAAATAACCGCAGAAAGTGTCTCCGGCGCCGACCGTATCGACAGGTTCGATCTTGAGACCTTGCGCCCTTGAAATCGCCCCGTCGCGAATGGCGATGACCCCATCGCCGCCGAGCGTTACGATCAGCGTTTGGCCCGTCTCCGCGTGCAGGCGCACAAGGGCTGCCTCACGCGCTGCGGCGTCCATGCCTTCCTGTCCGGCAAGCCGCTCGAATTCGGTCTCGTTAGCAATAACGATATCGGCGAGCCGGCCGAGACGCGGGGCATCGGGGATCAGCGGCGCGAGGTTGAGGATGCTGGTGACGCCCTTGGCGCGGGCGGCCGACAGCGCGCGCTCGACGGCAGCAGCCGGCACTTCGAGCTGCAGCATCAGGATATCGCCTTCGTTCATGCGGCCGATCGCCGTCTCGGCATCGGTGGGCGTGACCTGGCCATTGGCGCCGGGAACGACGGCAATCATGTTTTCGCCGTCGCCGCCGACAAGGATCAGCGCCGTGCCTGTGGGACCGTCGACATGTTTGATCAGAGAAAGGTCGGTGCCTGCATCATCGAGCAGGGCCAGCGCCTCCGCAGCGAAAGCATCCTTGCCGACGGCGCCGGCCATATGCACGTAGCGGCCGGCGCGCCGGGCCGCCAGCGCCTGGTTGGCGCCCTTGCCGCCGGCGGCCGTGGCAAAGCCGTTGCCGGCCACCGTCTCGCCGGGCTTCGGCAGGCGCTCGGTCGTGGCGATGAGATCCATGTTGATGGACCCGAAAACTGTGATCATGAATGTGTCCCGTCTTCTGGAGCCTGCAAATGAAATCATGCTCCAACTGTTTCATGCGGGCGAGACACTGCCCGAAGCGGTCACTCCTCGTCAACCACCCGGAGCTTCAGAAGACCGGTTCGGCTTTCCACCGATTTGGCCGCAGTTTCGCTGTCGCGGGCGGGTTTTGCATCGCTGCCGCCCGCCTCGAATTCCAGCGCTTCGATCTTGGCGCCGCGCCTGGTGAGCTTGTCGGCTGACGTGACCACCATGTCGATATCCTTCTGCGCCATGGCGAAATGGCCCTGCAGCTTGCGCACCCGCTCGTCGAGGCGGCTGAGATCGTCCATCAGAATCGCCACCTCGCCCTGGATCAGATGCGCCTGCGCCCGCATGCGCTGATCCTTGAGCACGGCCTGGATGACCTGGATCGACAGCATCAGCAGCGATGGCGAGACGATGACGATACGCGCGCGGTGCGCCTTCTGCACCACCGGTTCGAAGTGCTCGTGGATCTCGGCGAAGATCGATTCGGACGGCACGAAGAGAAAGGCCGTATCCTGGGTTTCGCCCTGGATCAGATATTTCTCGGAAATGTCCCTTATATGGACCTCCATGTCGCGGCGGAATTGCTGGCCGGCGATCTTGCCGGCCTCGGGGCTGCCGGCGTCGCGGATCGCGTTCCAGGCTTCGAGCGGAAATTTTGCGTCGATCACCAGCGGCGGCGCGCCGTTCGGCATGCGGATCGTGCAGTCCGGCCGCGAACCGTTGGACAGCGTCTGTTGGAAGGCGTAGGCGCCCATCGGCAGGCCGTCGGCGACGATCGTTTCCATCCTGGACTGGCCGAAGGCGCCGCGCGTCTGCTTGTTGGACAGAATGGCCTGCAGCCCGACGACATCTTTGGCGAGCGTCTGGATATTGTTCTGTGCGGCATCGATGACCGCCAGCCGCTCCTGCAGCCGCTGCAGGTTCTCATGCGTCGATTTCGTCTGCTCGGTGATTGTCGAGCTGACCCGCTGCGACATGCCGTCGAGGCGTTGGCTGATCGTCTGGTTGAGTTCGCTCTGCCGCGCGCCGAAGACCTCGGTCATGACAGCGATGCGGCCCTGCATCTCCGCCTGGATCTTCAAAAGCTCTGCCATCCGCGCTTCGTTTTCCTCAGCGCGAAAGCTCGCTTCCTCCGCCTGCTCGCGGCGAAGGCTGGCACTGCGCAGGAGAAGCACGACCACCAGCAGGGCGAGGGCGGCGAGAACTCCGCCGATGAGCGCCAGCATGGCCGGGTTGATCGAGGCAAGGGAAAGGGCGAGCGATTCGGAATGGATGGTCATGCCGCGAGCATAACAGAAGAAACGGCAATATATAGATCAAAACGTGAACGGAATGGGCGGCCCCCAATATCCTCGCAAGCCATCGCTCTTCCTCGCTCGGCGAGAAGAAATCGCCGTCGATTTAACGATTGCTCAACCATATTGGCCAAAACCTGCGGCGCAGAAATTCCTTCCCGCGCGCGTCGCGCCAAGTACAGAGATCCCCATGACCGCCCAGCAGACCGACAACGCCCTCAGGCAGCGCCTCGATTTCATCGAACTGGATGAGGCAGCGCGCAAGTCGATGCGGGATCTGCGTCCGGTCATATCGGAGCTGATCGGCGGTGCCCTCGATAAATTCTACGCCAAGATCGCCAAGACCCCCGCGGTCTCAGGCTTCTTCGCCGATAAGAGCCATGTCGACCATGCCAAGAAGCGCCAGCAGGATCATTGGGCCAATCTGGCCGGCGGCGCGTTCGACGAGAGCTATGTCAACGGCGTGACCGCGGTCGGCCGGACGCACGCCCGCATCGGGCTGGAGCCGCGCTGGTATATTGGCGGTTACGCCATCGTCATGTCCGAGCTCGTTAAGGGCATCATGGAGAAGCAGTGGCCGTCGATCTTTGCGCGCCGAGAGGGCAAGGCATTGGCCGAGAAGCTGTCGGCCGTCATCAAGGCCGGTATGCTCGACATGGACTATTCCATCTCGGTCTATCTCGAGACGCTCGAAGCCAAGCGCCACGCCCTGGAAGAGGAGCGTGCCCAGGCCGAATCCGATCAGGCGATAGCGCTGGAGCAATTGCGCCGCGGTCTGGAAGCGCTGTCGAACGGCGATCTCGAAGCCACCCTGCCGTCCGACCTGCCGGGCAATTTCCGGCAGATGGCCGAGGACTACAACCGCGCCGTCAGCGCCCTTCGCCAGTCCTTCGCCTCCGTGCGCGAGACTTCTGGCCATATCATGAGCGGTGCCGACGTGATTTCCAATGCAACCAACGATCTGGCGCTGCGCACTGCCCAGCAAGCGGCAGGAGTTGAGGAGAGTTCGGCCGCCCTGCAGCAGCTGTCCGTCAGCGTCGGTCAGACGGCCGCCAATGCCGAGAAGGCTTCGGCCGCCGTGCGCGAGACGCAGGAGAAGGCGAAGAACTCCGGCGAACTCGTCACCAGCGCCGTCTCGGCGATGGCCGGCATCGAGAAATCCTCGACCGGGATCTCCAAGATCATCGGCGTTATCGATGAGATCGCCTTCCAGACCAATCTGCTGGCGCTGAACGCTGGCGTTGAGGCAGCGCGCGCCGGTGATGCCGGCAAGGGTTTTGCCGTCGTCGCCCAGGAAGTCCGCCAGCTCGCCCAGCGCACCGCGGAAGCGGCCAAGGAGATCAAGAACCTGATCTCGCAGAGCTCGACCCAGGTCAATCAGGGCGTCGGCATCGTCTCCAGCACCGGCGAAGCGCTGAACGACATGATCAGCCGCATCGACATCATCAACCGTTTCGTCGCCGATATCGCCGCCGCCGCCCGCGATCAGGCGACCGGCGTCAACGAGGTCAGCGTCGCCGTCCGCAACATGGGTGCGATCACCCAGCAGAATTCGGACATGGTCGAGCACTCTTCGGCAGAAACCCGCCGCCTCAAGGACGAGGTGGAGACCCTGATCGAGCTGCTGCGGCGCTTCCGCGCCCGGCCGGAAGGCCGTTCCACCGGTGCTGCCCGCCGGGCGGCCTGAGGCGAATATGGCGAAATTCCAGGCGGGGATGCAAAAAAGCGTATTCCCCGCCTGCCGGATAATTCCATAGTCGGAAAAGATGGGTTATGGGAACGCCATGACCATCAAGCCACTCATCATTCTTCCCGATCCCGTTCTCCGCCAGCTGTCCAAGCCGATCGAGCGGGTGGACTCCGACCTGCAGCGTCTTGCCGACGATATGCTCGAAACCATGTACGACGCGCCGGGCATCGGCCTTGCCGCCATCCAGATCGGCGTGCCGCGCCGCATGCTCGTCATCGATATCTCGCGCGAAGGCGAGGAAAAGCAGCCGCAGGTGTTCATCAATCCAGAGATCGTCAAATCCTCCGATGAGCGCTCCGTCTATGAGGAAGGCTGTCTTTCGATTCCGGATTATTATGCCGAGGTCGAGCGCCCGGCTGTCGTCTCGGTCAAATATCTCGACCTGAACGGCAAGGAACAGACCGTGGAAGCCGACGGACTGCTCGCCACCTGCCTGCAGCACGAGATCGACCACCTGAACGGCGTGCTCTTCATCGATTATATCTCGCGGCTGAAGCGGGAGATGGTCATCAAGAAATTCACCAAGGCGGCAAAGTCCAAGGCGCTCTGAGCGCTGCGTTGAAAATTCACAGGCGAGGCACTATGATATCACCGATATCATGATGGAGGTGCCGAATGGGCGACCTGCTTATTCGAGATGTTCCGGATGCAATGAAGCTGCAGCTTCAGGAAAGCGCGCAGCGCAACGGCCGCAGCCTTTCGGAAGAGGCGATCGAAATCATGCGCCGGCAGATTGCCGTGGAGCGCTCAGGAGCTTCCGCCGGGCAGCGCCTGCGCTCTCTGATGAGTGACGAAAGATTGAGCGAAGATGAAGTGGAGGCCATCGCCGCATCTCGCCACGAACGCGACCGCGAACCGCCGCGCTTCGACACATGATCGTCCTCGATACGAATGTGATTTCCGAAATGCAGGGGAGGACCCACAGCGAGCGGATATTGAACTGGCTGGACGTCTACGACGTCGAGACACTTTTTCTGACGACGATTGCAGTCGCCGAAATGCGTTACGGTCTTGAACTCCTTGATGATGGCCGGCGAAAGACAGCGCTGGTGTCCGACTTCAATCGGATCGAGTCGGAATTTTCGGGCCGCATCCTCGGTTTTTCCCTGAGTGCGGCGCATCGCTACGGCCTGTTGGCTGCGGAGCGCAGAAAGGCGGGACGGCCGATGGAAACCAAAGATGCTATGATTGCCGCCATCTGCCTTGCCAACGGCGCGACGCTTGCGACCCGCAACACCAGAGATTTCGAGGGGCTTGATCTCAAGCTCGTAAACCCGTTTGAAGACGGTTGATCCTCAATTGGCGAGATAAAATGTCTCTTCGCATCATCTTCATGGGAACGCCGGAGTTCTCGGTCCCGACCCTACGCCTGCTCGTCGATGCCGGGCACAGGATCGTTGCGGTCTATACGCAGCCGCCACGGCCGGGCGGGCGGCGCGGCCTCGATCTGCAGAAATCGCCGGTGCATCAGGCGGCCGAGCTGCTCGGCCTGCCGGTCTTCACCCCGGTCAATTTCAAGGACCCCGAGGAGCGCGAGAGGTTTCGCGCTTTCAATGCCGATGTCGGCGTCGTCGTTGCCTACGGGCTATTGCTGCCGGAAGCGATTTTGAACGGCACAAGGGATGGCTGCTACAACGGCCATGCCTCGCTGCTGCCGCGCTGGCGCGGTGCTGCCCCGATCCAGCGGGCGATCATGGCCGGCGACGCAAAGACCGGCATGATGGTGATGAAGATGGACAAGGGTCTGGATACCGGCGCCGTCGCACTGACCCGCGAGGTCGAGATCGGCCCGAACACGACGGCTGGCGAGCTGCACGACCGGTTGATGCTCGTGGGCGCCAAGGCGATGGCGGAAGCCATGGTGAAACTCGAGATGAACGACCTGCCGCTGACGCCGCAGCCGGAAGACGGCGTGCTCTATGCCGCCAAGATCGACAAGGCCGAGACGCGCATCGATTTTTCCAGGGATGCCGGGGACGTGCACAATCACATCCGCGGCCTGGCGCCGTTTCCGGGGGCCTGGTTCGAGCTCGAAATCGGCGGCAAGCCGGAGCGGGTGAAGGTGCTGGCTTCCGAACTGGCTGAGGGGCAGGGTGCTGACGGGCAATTGCTGACGGATGATCTCGTGGTCGCCTGCGCTTCGGGCGCGGTGCGGCTGACCAGGCTGCAGAAGGCCGGCGGCAAACCGCTGGCGGCGGCCGATTTCCTCAGGGGCACGCCGCTTGCGGCGGGCACGAGGCTCACCTGATGCCGCGTTTCCGTATGACCGTCGAATATGACGGCGGCCCCTATGTCGGCTGGCAGCGGCAGGAGAACGGCCCCTCGGTGCAGGGCGCGATCGAGGCCGCGGTGCTGTCGCTGACCGGCGAGGCGGTGTCGATCCGCGGCGCCGGACGCACTGATTCCGGCGTCCATGCCATGGGGCAGGTGATCCATGCCGATCTTTCGAAGGCGTGGTCGCCCTACCAGCTGCAGAATGCGTTGAACGCGCATCTGAGGCTCGCCGGCGAGCGCGTCTCCATACTCGACGTTGAGGCGGTTGCCGATTTCTTCGATGCGCGCTTTTCGGCGCTGCGGCGCCATTACCTCTATCGCATCGTCAGTCGCCGGGCGCCGCTGGCGCTTGAAGCCGGCAAGGCCTGGTGGGTGCCGAAGGTGCTCGATCACGAGGTCATGCACGCTGCCGCCCAGAGGCTGGTCGGCAGGCACGATTTCTCCACCTTCCGCGCCGCCCATTGCCAGGCAAACAGCCCGGTGCGCACGCTCGACCGGCTGGATGTGACGCGCAATGGCGAACTGATCGAGATCCGCGCCACGGCGCAGAGTTTTCTCCACAACCAGATCCGTTCGTTCGCCGGCACGCTGAAACTCGCCGGCGAAGGCAAATGGACGCCTGATGATGTCGAGGCAGCGCTTGAGGCGCGCGACCGCAAGGCCTGCGGCCCGGTGGCGCCGCCGGACGGGCTCTATTTCATGCAGGTGGATTATCCCGAGGTGATCGTCGATCGCCGAAGGCCGGTCACCGATACTGATGATGATCTGTCATGAAAATACCGCTCCAGCAGGAGCCTGATCAGGCGGGATAGATGCCGAGGAAGTGCTGCAGATATTCCGAAAGGATCATCGATGGCACGAGCAGCACCAGCGTCAGCGCTCCGACCATCAGCGCGTGACCGTGGCAGATCATCCGGAGGATGCGCGCCAGCACGAAGACCTGCGCCAGCATGAAGGCGAGCAGCAGCAGCGAGACGAGGCCGACGGAGCCGGGCAGGAAGAACACCAGCGCCAGCAGCAGCCCGTTGATATAGGAGAGCGGCACGCCGAGCCAGTTGACGCTGACGACGACCGGGGCGAAACGCTCGCCCATGCGGACGGCAAGCAGCAGCAGCCCGGCAAAGACCAGCGGCACGAACCAGTTGGCGACCTCGACGAGGCCGAGCCTGATATAGAAGGCAAAGTTGACATCGGCTTCGGGCGGCATCGACCGCAGAAAGGCCTGTCGCCACCAGAGCCAGGAAATACCCATCGGTGGCAGGCACCAGAGCATCGCCCAGAACGAACGATTGACGCCGCGCTCGGACATATCGAGGTAGCGGAAGCCGCGCGGATCCAGCCGGATCAGCAGCCAGAGGCCGGCCAGGTAATATTGAACCTCCCTAAAGCCCGGCATTGGCGAACCAGCGGGCGATGAAGGTTTGGTAGATCGCCGTCAGCGTCTCCAGATCGGCGACGGCGACGCGCTCGTCGACCATGTGCATCGTCTGGCCGACGAGGCCGAACTCGACGACCGGGCAATAATCCTTGATGAAGCGCGCATCCGATGTGCCGCCGGTGGTCGAAAGTCGCGGCGACTGGCCGGAAACGCTTTCGACGGCTGAAGACAGCGAGGCGATCAGCGCATTGTTGCGCGTCAGGAAGACATGGCTCGGCCGATCGGCCCAGACGATATCGTAGGCCACCGGCTTGCGGTCCGGCCGCAACGCGCCGTCCCGGGCAGCAACGTCCAGACGGCGCAGGATTTCGGCACGCAGCGTTTCAACGGTCCAGCTGTCGTTGAAGCGGATGTTGAAGCTTGCCGATGCCTTGGCCGGAATGACGTTGGTCGCCGGATTGCCGACATCGACCGTGGTCACTTCGAGGTTCGACGGCTGGAAATCGTCGGTGCCGCCGTCAAACGGCGGGTTCATCAGCGCGTGAGCGAGCTGCAGCATGCCGCGCACCGGATTGTCGGCAAGATGCGGATAGGCGGCATGACCCTGGACGCCATGAACAGTGATTTTACCCGACAGCGAGCCACGCCGGCCGATCTTGATCATGTCGCCGAGCCTGTCCGGATTGGTCGGCTCGCCGACGAGGCAGGCATCCCAGCTTTCGCCGCGTTCGGCCGCCCATTGCAGCAGCTTGATCGTGCCGTTGATCGCCGGCCCTTCCTCGTCGCCGGTGATCAGGAAGGAGATCGAGCCGTTGGGCGGCCCGTTTTTCTCGATATGCCGGGCGACGGCGGCGACGAAACAGGCAATACCGCCCTTCATGTCGACGGCGCCGCGGCCGAAAAGCTCGCCCTTGGAAATCTCGGCGGCAAACGGCGGATGCGTCCAGGCGGCTTCGTCGCCGACCGGCACGACATCGGTATGGCCAGCAAACATCAGATGCGGGCCATCCTTGCCGAGGCGGGCATAGAGGTTTTCGATGTCGGGCGTTCCCGCCTCGCTCGCCTTCACCCTGTCGACCGTAAAGCCGAGCGGCGCAAGCATCGCCTCCAGCGCCGACAGTGCGCCACCTTCGGCAGGCGTCACGGACGGGCAGCGAATCAGTGTCTGGAGATTGGCGACGGGGTCGGTAGCGGTCATGGCGGTCGAACTATCCGGCGGGAATGGCAAAGACATGGCAAGGCGGGGCCGCCTCGCGTAAAAAGACGCCGTCTGTTTACCGGATCAACGTCCCGGTGTCATCAATCTCTGAGCAGCTCGTTGATGCCGGTCTTCGAGCGGGTCTTCTCATCGACGCGCTTGACGATGACGGCGCAGTAGAGATGCGGCGCCGGCTGGCCGTTGCCCATCGTCGCATTGCCCGACGGCATCGAGCCGGCGACGACGACGGAATAGGGCGGCACTTCGCCGTAGGTCACCTCGCCGGTGGCGCGGTCGACGATCTTGGTCGACTTGCCGATATAGACGCCCATGCCGAGCACCGAGCCTTCGCGGATGATGCAGCCTTCGACCACCTCGGAACGGGCGCCGATGAAGCAATTGTCCTCGATGATCGTCGGGCCGGCCTGCATCGGTTCCAGCACGCCGCCGATGCCGACGCCGCCGGAGAGATGCACATGCTTGCCGATCTGCGCGCAGGAGCCTACCGTGGCCCAGGTATCGACCATCGTGCCTTCGCCGACATAGGCGCCGAGATTGACGAAGGAGGGCATCAGGATCGCGTTCGGGGCGATATAGGCCGAGCGGCGCACGACGCAGTTCGGCACGGCGCGGAAGCCGGCGGCGCGGAAGTGGTTCTCGCCCCAGCCCTCGAATTTCGAAGGAACCTTGTCCCACCAGGTCGAGTTGCCCGAGCCGCCCTTGACCACATCCATGTCGTTGAGGCGGAAGGACAAGAGCACGGCCTTCTTCAGCCATTGATTGACCGTCCAGGCACCGTCGGCGGAGCGTTCGGCAACGCGGGCCTGGCCGGCATCGAGCAGATCGAGTGCTGATTCGACTGCATCGCGAACCTCGCCCTTCGTCGACGTGTTCACATTGTCGCGATTGTCGAAGGCGGCTTCGATGATCTTTTCGAGGGATGCGAGGTCGGTGGCGCTCATGAGAATTCCTTAAACTTCGATCTTTATCGTGGAGACGGCGGGGTCTCCGGAATTGCGGTTGGCGGGGTTTACCCTGCTCTACAGCATGAAGCCGTAGAACGGAATGATTTTTCCGACAAGATCATACCTGGATTCAAGGCGTTATAGCGACATATCCGGCTTCGTAGCCGGCAATACTGAAAGGCATTCGACATGGCGAAGGGACGAAACGGCGGTTCGCGGCGCAAGGATGGCGTATGGGACCCGCTGAAGAGCAGCTCAACCGACAGGCAGCGCGCCGAAGCCGTGCCGAAGACGCCGCAGACGATGTCGCCTGCCTACCGCCTTGCCTATGTCGACGAGGATTTCCTCTGCCGCGAGGAGCTGCGGCCGATCCGCCTGCAGCTGGAACTGATGAAGCCGGAGATGATGCTGACCGAACGCGGCATCAGGTCGACCGTCGTCATGTTCGGCGGCGCCCGCATTCCCGCCCCCGGCCAGAGCGCCTGGGCGGCCCGCAACGATATCCAGCGCGTCAACCTGGAGGCGGCTTCCGTCTATTATGAGGAGGCGCGCAAATTCGCCCGGCTCTGCTCGAAATATTCTGCCACCTTCAATTTCCACGAATATGTCATCGTCACCGGCGGCGGCCCTGGCGTGATGGAGGCCGGCAATCGCGGCGCGGCCGACGAGGGCGCCCCTTCGATCGGCCTCAACATCGTACTGCCGCATGAGCAGGCGCCGAACGCCTATGTGACGCCGGAACTCAGCTTCAACTTCCACTATTTTGCCATCCGCAAGATGCATTTCATGGTGCGCGCCAAGGCGATCGCCGTCTTTCCCGGCGGCTTCGGCACGCTCGACGAATTCTTCGAATGCCTGACGCTGATCCAGACCGGCCGCATGGAGCGCCTGCCGCTGATCCTTTTCGGGGAGGCGTTCTGGCGGAGCATCATCAATTTCGACGCATTGGCGGAATTCGGGACGATTGCGCCCGACGACGTCAAGCTGATCAGCTTCGTCGATACGGCCGAAGAGGCATGGAAGATCGTCCAGAATTTCTACGAACACCGCGAATAGGCGCTTCGGAGGGGTAAGCTGCAGAGCCTCTCCCCGTCGAGGCGGGGAAAGGCAAGGGCATGTCGCCGTCCGGCCTTAGAGCAATTCCAGCAAAAGTGCGTAGCGGTTTTGCGTCCGGAATTGCGTGAAAACAACGAGATAGTGCATGATGCCGAAAAGTGTGAGCGGTTTTCGGCATCATGCTCTCACTCTTTAACTTAGAACAGGATTGAGATTTTAGGCCGATCCGGCCTAAAAATCCTGTTCTAGAGCAGTGGCCGGTCCGGCATGTCGTCGATCGAGATGACACCGTCCTTGTTGCGGTCCATCCGGGTGAACAGCTTGTCGAAGGCGGCTTCGGCTTCCTGTTTGGAAATCTGGCCGTTCTGGTCCGTGTCGACCCGGTGCATCATGATCGAGGCACGCATGATGTTGCCGCCATGGCGCATCCAGCGATCTGCGTCACGACCACCGTGACGATCGCGCGGCGGCCGTCCCTGGTCGTTATTGTCTGGCGTCGCGGCTGCGGCATTCGCATCCTTGTTTTCGCCGGCCTCCTGCTTGCGCTGATCTCTCATCGCCTGCATCTGCGTTTGCCGGTACTCACGGATTTCGCCCGGTGTCAGCGAACCGTCCTTGTTGGTGTCGATCGCGGCGAAGAGCTTGTCGATGCCGGCCGTTGCCTCGTCCTTGGAGACCTTCCCGTCCTTATTCGCGTCGAATTGCTTGAGCATGCGGACATAGGTGATTTCGCGGAAGGCGGCAGCCCCCGGACCGTGCATGCCGGCGTGCTGGCGCGGCCCGTCGCCGGGTGCGGCAAAGCCTGCCCCGGCGGTTGCACCGAAGATGAGGGTGGAGGAAAGCGCTGCCAGTATCAGCTTGTTGCGGTACATCGTGTTTGCCTTTCGTAAGGTGTCCCCTCACGAAAGAAGATATGGCCGCAGTCCCGGAAGACCCAGTTAAACATCGGTAAGCTGAGTGAAAACTTCGTAATCTAATGCATGTCGCTCAAAACTGTGCAGCGGTTTTGGGAGAGCGACATGCATCAAATGAAGACCTAAAGCCGTCAGCTGGTAGCCTTGCCGAGGCCGATAATCTTGCGGAGAAAAGCGGCGAGATCGTCGGTGACGAAATCGATATGATCCTCCTCGCCGCTGGTCTTTTCCCACCATTCGACGACCGTCTCTTCCAGATTGCGCGGCACGAGCAGCACCGTCTGCATGCCGAGCGCCTTCGGCACCGTCAGGTTGCGCGGTAGATCCTCGAACATGGCGGCCTTGGTGGTTTCGACCCGCTTCAGCGCTGTGAACTTGTCGTAGGTCGCCTGCGCCGGCTTCGGCACGTAGTCGGCAGCGACGATATCGAAGATGTCGTCGAAATGCTCGAGAATGCCGAGCGCCTCCGCCGTCATTTCGGCATGCTTGACGCTGCCATTGGTGAAGATGAACTTGCGCCCCGGCAGCGCCTTGATCGCCTCGCCGAGTTCCGGCTGCGGCGTCAGCGCCGTGTAGTCGATCGCATGTGCCTTTTCGAGGAAGTCGTTCGGGTCGATGCCGTGATGGATCATCAAGCCCTGCAGCGTCGTGCCATGGTCGAGGTAATATTGCTTCTGCAGCTTGCGCGCCTCTTCCCGCTCCATCTGCAGGAGTGCCGCGACATAGGCGGTCATGTTCTTGTCGATCTGCGCGAAGAGATTGACATGATGTGGATAGAGCGTGTTGTCGAGGTCGAAGACCCAGTCTGTGACGTGCTCGAAATCGGATTTATCAGGCGTGCGGTCGATCTTGGTCATGGCGGTCTTATGGCACGGCTGCTGCCGCAAGGAAATCGACAAGAAAGAATAGACGCCCGATTTTCGGCGGACGGCGCAGGCACGGAATGTTAGAAAGCGGTCATGCTTTTCGAACGCCCCGACGATGATACGCTCTATGATGCCCTGATCGCGCGCAGCGCCGATTATGAGGGGCAGGCCTATGTCTGCGTGAAGACGACAGGCATCTTCTGTCGCCTGACCTGCCCGGCGCGCAAGCCGAAGCGGGAAAATACCGTCTTTTTCGACACGATCGCTGCCTGTATGCATTCCGGCTTCCGCCCGTGCCAGCGCTGCAGGCCGCTGGAGCAGCCGGGCAGGGAGCCGATCGTCGATGAGCTGCTTGCCGCACTGGACGGCGAGCCGCAGCTGCGCTGGACCGAAGATGAGCTCGTGCGCCGGGGCCACGATCCCTCGACCGTGCGTCGCGCCTTCAAGCGGGCGCTCGGCATGACCTTTCACGATATCGTCCGTTATCGCCGGTTGGGTGAAGCGGCCCGGCAACTGGCCGATGGCGCGCGCGTCATCGATGCTCAGCTTGAGGCGGGATATGAGTCTCCAAGTGGTTTCCGGACGGCTTTTCAGCGGCTCGTCGGCAAGGCGCCGGCGCTGTCGCAGAACCGTGAACTTCTCTTTGCCGACTGGCTCGACACGCCGCTCGGACCGATGGTGGCCGTTGCCGACCAGACGCATCTCCACCTTCTCGAATTCCACGACCGCAAGGCACTGCCGACCGAGCTCGAGGCGCTGCAGAAGCGTGTCCGCTCCTCGGTTGCGATCGGCCGCACGCCGGCGATCGACCAGATCGAGGCAGAAATCCGGGATTATTTCGAAGGGCGGCTGACTGTCTTCAGGACGCCATTGGCACTCGGCGGCACGCCCTTCGAAAAACATGTCTGGGCAAAGCTCATCGATATCCCTGCCGGCCAGACGCGCGCCTATGGCGATCTTGCAAGGGAGATGGAAAGGCCTGAAGTGGTGCGTGCCGTCGGCCGCGCCAACGGGGCCAACCAGCTTGCCATCATCGTGCCCTGCCATCGCATCCTCGGCGCCGATGGTTCGTTGACGGGCTATGGCGGCGGGCTCTGGCGCAAGCAATGGCTACTGCGGCATGAAGAGAAGATCAGCACGCAAGCAAAGATGGAGGAGACAGCATGAACCAGAACGAAAAGGCCAAGGCATTCGGCGCATTGCACCGCAAGGGCGCTCCGCTTGTTCTCTACAATATCTGGGATGCCGGGACGGCGAAGGCGGTGACCGATGCCGGCGCCAAGGCGCTTGCCACAGGAAGCTGGTCGGTCGCCGCAGCCCATGGTTATGCCGACGGCGAAAAGCTGCCGATGTCGGTGCTGGTCGAGACGGCAAGATCCATCACCGCTGTCGTCGATCTGCCGCTTTCTGTCGATTTCGAAGGCGCCTATTCGGCCGAGCCTGAGGGGGCCGCCGCCAACGTCGCCAAGCTGCTGGAGGTCGGCGCCGTCGGCATCAATTTCGAGGATCAGGTCGTCGGCGGTGGCGGGCTCTATCCGGCCGAGAGGCAGGCGGCCCGCATCCGCGCCATTCGCGCCATGGCGGAAGGCAAGGGCATTGCCTTCTTCATCAATGCCCGCACCGATCTTTTCCTGGCCGAGAGCGATCTTTCCAAACATGCCGGTCTGGTGGACGAGGCGATCAAGCGAGGCAAGGCCTATGCAGCCGCCGGCGGCAGCGGCTTCTTCGTTCCCGGTCTGATCGATCCCGCCTTGATCGAGAAGATCTGCGCCGCATCGCCGCTGCCGGTCAACATCATGATGCGGACAGGCGCCCCGGATGTGAAGACGCTCGCCAAGCTCGGTGTCGGCCGCGTCAGTTATGGTCCGGGGCCCTACCGGTCGATGATGGAAAAGTTGAAACAGGAGGCGGCGGCGATTTATAGCCTGCTCTGACGTCGAATGCCCGAGGGCCGCAGATTTGATGCGAAAGGCTGCGGCCCGGAATGACATCCCGTTCCGCTCAGGAACGGAAGCGCAGATTCCGCCGGCTGAGCTGGCTGACCGAGGTGCAGCCCATCAGCTTCATGCCGCGCTCGATCTCGGTGCGCATCGTCTCCAGCGCCCGTTCGACGCCGGGCTGTCCGGCAGCGGCAAGCGGGAAGAGATAGTAGCGCCCGAGCCCGACGGCCTTCGCCCCCAGCGACAGCGCTTTAAGAACATGAGTTCCCCGCTGCACGCCGCCATCCATCATCACGTCGATCCGGTCGCCCACGGCGTCGACGATCTCGGCCAGCTGGTCGAATGCGCTGCGCGAGCCGTCGAGCTGGCGCCCGCCATGATTGGAAAGCACGATTCCGCTGCAGCCGATCTCGGCCGCGCGCTTGGCGTCTTCGACCGACATGATGCCCTTCAGGCAGAAAGGCCCGCCCCATTCGCGCACCATCTCCGCCACGTCGTCCCACGACATCGAGGGGTCCAGCATCTCGGTGAAGTATCGGCTGATCGACAGCGCGCCGCCATCCATCTTGACGTGGTTTTCGAGCTGCGGCAGCCGGAAGCGCTCGTGCGTCAGCCAGTCGATCGCCCAAGAAGGCTTGATCGCGAACTGGGTCATGCCGGCAAGATTGAGCTTGAAGGGAATGGCAAAGCCCGTGCGCTTATCGCGCTCGCGGTTGCCGCCGGTGATGCTGTCGACCGTCAGCATCATCGCCTGCACGCCGGCATTTTTCGCTCGCGCCATCATCTCGCGGTTGAGGCCGCGGTCCTTGTGGAAATAGAACTGATAGACCTGCGGCCCGTTGCTGATCGTTCTGGCTTCCTCCAGGCTGATCGTGCCGAGCGAGGAGACGCCGAACATCGTGCCATGTTTTGCCGCCGCCGCCGCGACCGCCCGCTCCCCCTGGTGGTGAAAAAGGCGCTGCAATGCCGTCGGAGAGCAATAGACCGGCATTGCGAGCTTCTGCCCCATGACGGTCACCGACATGTCGACCTCGGCCACACCGCGCAAAACGTCAGGCACCAGATCGCAAGCCTCGAAGGCCGCCGTATTGCGCCGGTACGTCACCTCGTCATCGGCACCGCCGTCGATATAGTCGAATATCGGCCCGGGAAGACGCCGTTTGGCCATGCGCCGGAAATCGTGAAAATTATAGCAGTCTGTCAGGCGCATTTCTTTCCCCGATACCCTGTTCCCGTGTGAGGAAGATCCGCCCTTCGCAAGTGAAGGGCGCTGCCTCGATCAGGGAACGATCAGTGTTCCGACGCCGTGCTCGGTGAAGATCTCGAGCAGCACGGAGTGGGCGGTCTTGCCGTTCAGGATGACGACGCCCTGCACGCCGGCCTTGATCGCATCGATGCAGGTCTCGACCTTCGGGATCATGCCGCCCGAAATCGTGCCGTCGGCGATCAGCGCATGCGCTTCGGCGACGGAAAGCTCCTTGAGGAGCTGGCCGTTCTTGTCGAGCACGCCGGGCACATCGGTGAGGAACAGCAGACGGGTGGCGTTCAGTGCGCCGGCAATGGCGCCGGCGAAGGTATCGGCGTTGATATTGTAGGTGGCGCCGTCACGGCCAGGCGCCACGGGGGCGATGACCGGGATCATCTCGGAGCGGGCGAGCAGATCGAGCAGCGTGCGGTCGACCTCGACGACTTCGCCGACGAAGCCGAGATCGAGCACGCGCTCGATGTTCGAATCCGGATCCTTCACGGTCTTGCGCGCCTTTTCGGCGAAGACCATGTTGCCGTCCTTGCCGCAAAGGCCGATCGCCCATTCGCCGGTCTGGTTGATGAGGGCGACGATTTCCTTGTTGATCGAGCCGGCGAGCACCATCTCGACGATCTCGACCGTCTTCTGGTCGGTGACGCGAAGCCCGCCCTCGAATTTCGATTCGATGCCCATCTTGCTCAGCATGGCGCCGATCTGCGGGCCGCCGCCATGAACGACGATCGGGTTGACGCCGGACTGCTTCAACAGGGCGATGTCGCTGGCAAAGGCCTTGCCGAGCTCGGGATTGCCCATGGCGTGGCCGCCATATTTCACGACAATCGTCTTGTTCTCGTAACGCTGCATGAAGGGCAGTGCCTTGGCCAGAAGCCGTGCCTGCATTTCGCTTTCGGTTTCGTTCATGGGAACCCCGCAGAATTGTTCGCGGCCTTTTATCGCAAGTTTCTGACAGAGGGAATAATCCAGAGGGCAATAGTTTTTCGTATCTGGCGCGGAGCCGGACGCCGTTACCGTCTGGCGCACGCAAGCTTGAGATGAGGAACGGCATGCAAGGCGATGACATCGCAGACCTGATCGGCCGCGTCGCACTCGGCGATCGCAGGGCTTTCGTGGCCCTCTACAATCAGACCGGACCGAAACTTTTCTCGATCTGCCTGCGTATCTTGAAGGATCGCACGGAAGCCGACGAGGCCCTGCAGGAAGTCTATATCAGCATCTGGCAGCGCGCACGCAGCTTCTCCGTCGCCTCGGGTTCGTCATCGGCATGGCTGGCTGCGATTGCCCGCAACCGGTCGATCGATGCGCTGCGGGCGCGCAAGCCCGTCGCCGACGAATTGGACACGGTCTATGATCTTGCCGATGCCGGGCCCGACCCGGAAATGCAGACGGTGACGAAGGATGAAGGAAGGCGGATTGACACCTGCATGGAAGAGTTGGAAGCTGATCGTGCGGTCGCGGTGAAACGGGCTTATGTCGAAGGGCTGAGCTATCAGGAACTGGCCGATCAGTTTGGTGTCCCGCTGAACACGATGCGGACCTGGCTCAGGCGCAGCCTCTTGAAACTGAGAGAGTGCATGGAACGATGACATCGCCCGACAAAAGCAAGGGAGACCGCTCCCGCGACGAGGTTCTCGCCGGCGAATATGTGCTTGGCGTCCTGTCGCTGCAGGATCGCCGGGTGGTGGAAGAGCGCATGCGCCACGATCGGCCTTTCGCTGCGATCGTCAGCCGTTGGGAAACCAACCTCTCCTCCTTCAATGACGAGTATGAAGCCGCCGCTCCGAACCGGGAAACCTTCAAGCAGATCGAGGCGCGGCTTTTCGGCGATGGTCAAAGGCCCGCATCCTTTTCGCAAGGGCTCTGGAATTCCGCCGTTTTCTGGCGTTCGCTGAGCTTTGCTTGCATCGTCGTCGCCGTCAGCGCCGTCATCTTCGCCTCCGGCGTGGTGCCGGAGCCGCAGGGACCGGCACCGCTGGTAGCCTCGCTTTCGGGCCAGAACAGCACCATCAATCTTCTCGCCTCCTATGAGTTGCAGAGCGGCCGGCTGAAGATCGTGCCGGTCGCCGCCGGCAAGCCGGAGGAGAAGTCGCTGGAACTCTGGCTGGTGCCGGGCAGCGGCATGACGAGATCGCTCGGCGTCTTCCAGCCGGGCGAAAGCGGCGAACTTGTCATTCCCGCCGATCTGCGCAGCCAAGTCGCCGATGGCGCAACGCTTGCCGTCAGCCTCGAACCCTTCGGCGGTTCGCCGACCGGACAGGCGACCGGTCCGGTGATCGCAAGCGGCCCCTTGCACCGGCCATGATCGCACCAGCCATGATCGTGCCGGCCGTCAATCAAATTTCTCCTGTCTGAAACTCTTCGGCGTAGCCCTCCGTAGTTCGAATTGTCCGGACGACGCTCAGGCATAAGGCCCGCGGATGGTGTCCGGTGAGGAGAAAATCATGATCAAGTCCCTATTGCGCGGCTTCGCGCTCGCCACAGCCATGTCCGCCGTCGCCTTTGCTGCCGCCAAGAACCCGGTGGTCGGCGGTGCTGCGATGTTCGATAGCAAGAACATCATCGAGAACGCCGTGAATTCCAAGGATCACACGACGCTGGTCGCCACCGTCAAGGCCGCCGGCCTGGTCGGCACGCTCGAGGGCAAGGGCCCCTTCACCGTCTTTGCGCCGACCAACGAAGCCTTTGCCGCGCTGCCGAAAGGCACCGTCGATACACTGCTGAAACCGGAAAACAAGGCGACGCTGACCAAGGTTCTGACCTGCCACGTCGTTGCTGCCGATGCGATGGCCAAGACCGTTGCCAAGATGATCAAGGATGACGGCGGCGAGCACGACATCAAGACCGTCGGCGGCTGTGTGCTGAAAGCCAAGGAAAGCATGGGCAAGATCACGTTGACCGATGAAAACGGCGGCGTCTCCCATGTGACGATTGCCGACGTCAAGCAGTCGAACGGCGTCATCCACGTCGTCGACAAGGTGCTGCTGCCGAAGATGTAAGCCCGCTCGTATCGGCAGACGCATTGGGGCGCTCTTGGGGCGCCCCAAACACAAATCGATGAGGTGGCTAGCGCATAACCCCGAAAATCGGAATCGATTTGCGGAAAGGCTCTAGCGCGTCTGAAAAGACGCGCGGCGCTCTATCGGGCCGCTTCGGCTCTCGGGAAGACGAGGGAGACACTCATGCCGGTGTCAGGGGACGAGCTCACTTCAACCTCGGCGCGGGCATTCTGTTTCAGCGACTGTACGATCATCGCGCTCAGCTTTCCCGGTTGCGGCCAGGTTACATCCTGGGGAAGACCGACCCCGTTATCAGCAACGGTGATCCTGCATCCGGTATCGCTGACGACACAGCGGAGCGTGATTTCGCCGCCATCACGCCCCACGAAGGCATGCTTCAGCGTATTGGTGAGGAGTTCGTTGATGACGAGACCGGCCGGCATGGCGACATCGACCGAAACCGGCCAGGTATCGACCTTCATGTCCAGCCGGATCCCTTCCACCGCGTGGGCCGCCATTACCGAGGCGGCAATCTGGCTGACATAGGTGCCAAGATCGACTGTGGCGCCTTTCTCTTCGTCCGACAGCGAGCGATAGAGCAGGGCTAAAGCTTCAATCCGCCCGGCAAGCCGTGCAAACCTCTCGCTTTCCTCATTCTGTTGAGCATTGCGCGCCTCCATTCGGATGAGCGCCGTGATCATCTGAAGATTGTTCTTCACGCGATGTTGAAGTTCCCGCAGAAGGACATCTTTCTCCGTCAGCAGTTCGCTGAAGCTCTCAGCGGCCGTCGCCTCATTGCGGGCAGCAAAGGCCACCAATCGGAAGAGTGGCGTGTCATCGTCGTCGACGATCGTATTCGACCAGACATCGACAATGACGGTGTTCTCGGGTTCGGCCGCCAGCGAGAAGGCACCAATATACTCCTCCGCAGAGGTCACAGCGGCCGTGAGCGGCACCTCTCCGGAGACGGCGATGGACTCCAATTCAATTTCCGCCCAGGGTTTTCCCTGGACCGCGGTTGCCTCAAGCGCCGTCAGCCGTTCGAATTCGAGGTTGACGTAAATCAGCGGCTCGTCGCCACCGAGTTCGGAAACAGCCACCGCGAATGGCACATGATCGAGAAAGTGTCGAAACCGGTCGTCATCGAGGGCTTCGGCAAGATGGGGCAAGTTGCCGACGCCTTCCGGCGAAATCGGCGGGTCTTTGCTATCGGTCATCAAATATTACTCGTGGACGCGGCTGCTCCCGCACGGCAGGAGAACTAGGGTTGCTTTAAAAACTGCGGGGACGCAAGCGTTGATCGGCGGCTCGTCCATCGATTGCCGGCCCCAGGGTGATTTAAGCCCGGTCATAGGTAAATGACGTCAGCAGGGTCGTGACGAAATTGCTCGCCCTTTCCTTGACCAGGACTTCCGTCCATTCATCAGTCCCGCGCAGCCGCAAATCCGTGTAAATGCTGTCGACGGCCGCTTCTTCGATACGTTTGATATGGGTCCTGAACGACGCTTCGCCGCCGTCGTGATACATGTCTCTGATTACCATGCGCAGGATCTCCTGAATGGCGATCTGCCAGGCCGTATTGATCGATTGAAGTTCGTTCGCAGTCTCTGCCATTGACGCTTCCTTGGTGCGAGTGAATGCCAGCACGCCTTCGGCCATGCTGCAGCGCGCGATCTGCAAGCCCGTCATTTCAGACGCGGTTTAAGTCTCGAGCCCTGTCGATCGGGTTGTGATCTCAGCGGGCCCTGGCGCGTTTGGCAATGAGGGCAGAGGTTGCCGACACCCGGTCACTCTGTTCCCTCGCAAGCCGGGCTTCCCGCAGCCGCAACGTCTTTGCCTGCTGCGATTGGGCGTCGGATTCGAGCTCTTCGGCCGCCTGGTTCTTCGCGAAGAACTGGGTCTGGACGCTGCCGAAGGCAATCTCCGCCCGCTGGCGGGATTTGCTGTATGTCTCTGTCATGTTGGCTCCGATACGGGAGGGCTCGACGCGCGAGCGAAAACAAAAAAGGCCAGGCAAATCGCCTGGCCTTGGATTGATAACGTGCTTCCGGCAGTGCCAGTACATCCGTGGTCAAAGGGAAGCAGATACCGATTTAAGCGTTCTGGAGATTGCAAGCGGACATCTTGCCCGACTTGTTGTCACGCTCGAGATCGAAGCCGATCTTCTGGCCTTCGACAAGGTCGCGCATTCCGGCGCGCTCGACGGCGGAGATGTGAACGAAGGCGTCGTCGCCGCCATTATCGGGCTGAATGAAGCCGAAGCCTTTGGTGGAATTGAACCATTTAACTGTGCCAGTGGCCATGATGATGAACCCTTTCATAGCAATATTGAAGAACCGCAACGCTGAGGCGATGCGGATGGTGATAGCGATTTTTGAAAGGAAGTTCGTTCAGGGCGCGGTGCCAATCGCGCGATAACCAAGCCAGCAAGCAAAATTCGATGATCGCTATCTAGCTCATCAAAGCCGCGCCGTCAACCGTTAGTTTTCCATTGGCGCCATGTTCAACTATGGGATGTGGCGGAAACCTTTACACCAAACAGCGTTCTGCGTCCGGGGCGCGCGTACGCCCTCTTACTTCCAGCGGGCGATGCCGACGGTTTCGGCGATCGCCTGGCGCAGTTCGTCCAGCCCATCGCCCTTTTCGGACGAGGTGGACAGCACGCCGGGATAGGCGGCCGGGCGCTTGCGGATCTTTTCCGCCGTTTCGGCAAGCAGCTTCGGCACGCCAGCCGCCTTGATCTTGTCGGTCTTGGTCAGCACGATCTGGTAGGAGACGGCGGCCTTGTCGAGCAGATCAAGCACGTCATCGTCGTTCTTCTTGATGCCGTGGCGGCTGTCGATCAGCACATAGACGCGCTTCAGCGTCGCGCGGCCGCGCAGGTAATCGAAGACGAGCTTGGTCCACTTGTCGACTTGCTCCTTCGGCGCCTGCGCATATCCATAGCCCGGCATGTCGACGATGGCCGTCGGCGGCAGGTCGCCGCCTTCGCCGGAATAGCCGTCCGGAACGAAATAATTGAGTTCCTGCGTGCGTCCCGGCGTGTTCGATGTGCGCGCCAGGCCCTTCTGGCCGACCAGCGCATTGATCAGCGAGGATTTACCCACATTCGAGCGACCGGCAAAGGCCACTTCCAACGGCCCTTCCGGCGGCAGGAAGTTCAGGGACGGTACGCCGCGGATGAAGATCCATGGGTGGCCGAAGAGCGGCTTTTCGGTTTCGGGCATGCGGGCTCTGCAATCTCTGGGTTGGGTCTTTTACCGGGCTTCGTGGTTTTGCGGGCGGATGTCAAGCTTCGAGGCCGTTTGCAGGCTATTGCCTTGCCTCGTTCTTCCGCTGCCGGAAAAGAAAAGCCCCGCCGGAGCGGGGCTTGGCAAGCGTCATTTCGATGGCGCCGTTTTTCGTCGGAACAGACCCTTCAGATTGTCGAAGAGTTCGACCTTGACGCCGTGGCGCTTCATGATCACCGACTGCTGCGCCACCGAGAGCGTGTTGTTCCAGGCCCAGTAGATGACCAGGCCGGCCGGGAAGCTTGCCAGCATGAACATGAACACCAGCGGCATCCAGGTGAAGATCATCGCCTGCGTCGGATCGGGCGGCGTCGGGTTCATGCGCATCTGCAAGAACATCGTGATGCCCATGATCAGCGGCCAGACGCCGAGATGCAGAATGGTCGGCGCCTCGAACGGCAACAGGCCGAACAGATTGACGATCGTCGTCGGATCGGGCGCCGAAAGGTCCTTGATCCAGCCGAAGAACGGCGCGTGCCGCATTTCGATGGTGATGTAGATCACCTTGTAGAGCGAGAAGAAGATCGGGATCTGCAGCGCCACCGGCCAGCAGCCGGCGATCGGATTGATCTTCTCTTCCTTGTAAAGCTGCATCGTTGCCTGCTGCAGCCCCATGCGGTCGTCGGCGAACTTCGCCTTCAACTCCTCCATCTTCGGCTGCATGCGCTTCATGTTCGCCATCGAAGCGTACTGCTTGCTGGCGAGCGGGAAGAACAGAGCCTTGACGACGATGGTCGTGCACAGGATCGCCACGCCGAAATTGCCGAAGTAGCGGAAGAAGAAGTCCATCAGCTTGAACATCGGCTTGGTGATGAAATAGAACCAGCCCCAGTCGATCAGCCGGTCGAACTTCGGGATCGAGTAGCTGGCCTCATAACCGTCGATGACGGGCACTTCCTTGGCGCCGGCGAAGACGAGGTTCTTCAGTTCGATCGATTGGCCGGGCGCAACGGTGAAGGCATCGTCCTTGTAATCGGCCTGGTAGCGCGGCTGGCCATCGGCAAAGTGCGAGAAGCGCGCCTCATAGGCCGCACTCTGCGGCGGAACGATCGTCGCCGCCCAGTATTTGTCGGTAATGCCAAGCCAGCCGCCGGTGGATTTCGCCGGCATCACGGCTTCCTTTTCGGCGGCGCTATATTTGGTTTCGATCAGGCCGTCTTCGCCGATGACGCCGATGAAGCCTTCATGCAGCACGTAGACGGAGGGTGTCGTCGGCTTGTTGTAGCGCGTCACCCGGCCGTAGGAAGACAGCGAAGCAGGCGCCTGGCCGGCATTGCTGATCTTGTCGGCGACGGTGAACATGTAGCGTTCGTCGACCGAAATCGTGCGGGTAAAGGTCAGGCCCTTGTCGTTGGTATAGGAGAGCGTTACCGGCGTCTTTTCGGTGAGCTTGGCGCCCTCAGGTGCGGTCCACAGCGTCGAGGCGCCGGGAACGTTGCCCGTTGCGTCGCTGCCGATATAGCCGAGCTCGGTGAAATAGCCGTCCTTGGTCTCGGC
The DNA here is from genome assembly GCF_034554815.1 of Rhizobium indigoferae. NCBI lineage: Bacteria > Pseudomonadati > Pseudomonadota > Alphaproteobacteria > Hyphomicrobiales > Rhizobiaceae > Rhizobium > Rhizobium indigoferae. Next base: position 79,303 of record NZ_CP140635.1, read on the forward strand.
CGGGCTGAACAGCGTGATGATCGGGCTCGAGTCGTCGACGGTCTCGTGATAGCCCTTGAGCTTCAGATCGTCGAGGCGGGCGCCGGCAAGGTTGATCGAGCCGGAAAGTGCTGGGGTGTCGATGACGACACGCGGGGTCTTTGCCAGCGCCTGCTCGAGCGTCGCCGTCGCGGCTGCCTGGCCGGAAGGGGCCGTACCGCTCGGCTGGGCCGGCGTCTCGCCGCCTGCTGCCGGCTGCTGCACCTGCTCGGTCTGCTGCTGCGCCTTCTGGGCTTCCTGCGCCTTGCGCTGGGCCTCGATGCGCGGATTCATATAGAGAAACTGCCAGCCGAGGACGATCAGCACCGAGAGAGCGATCGCAATGAAGTAATTGCGGTTGTTTTCCATCATACGTTCCTGGGGCGTCCGTCTCCGGAGCGCCGGTGTTTCGGCCTGGTTTCCACGCGGGATTTCAGTTCCGCGGCCAATTCCTGGAAGGACGCGTCAAGCACGTCCCTGCGCGCGACAACCACATAGTCGTGTCCGGGCTGCATTGCAAACCCCGCATGAAGCCGCACCGCCTCTTTCAGGCGGCGGCGCATGCGGTTCCGTTCGACCGCGTTGCCATGTTTTTTGGTGACTGTAAAACCGACGCGTGCCTGGCTGTCGGGTTCCTTCCGGTCGAGGACTTCGAGAAGGAAGAGGCCGCCCCGGCGTTTTTCGCCCTCGCGTACGGCAAGAAACTGCGGGCGGCTCTTCAGCCGCCCGACAGTGTGTTTCTTCTCACTGGTCGTCAATTCGCCCGCCATCTCTTACCGGGCTACCCGGCCTTACGCCGACAGACGATTGCGGCCCTGCGCGCGGCGGGCTGCGATGACCTTGCGGCCACCCTTCGTGGACATGCGGGCACGGAAACCGTGGCGACGCTTGCGAACAAGCTTGGATGGTTGGTAGGTACGCTTCATTTATTTTAAACACCGCGGAGTGCGGCCCTTCTTGAATTTGCATAATGCAAGGAGCGTTGTTTTTCGAACGGGCGGGCCATGAAAGGCTTGAGTGACCGAACGTGCGCGGGCTTATAAGGATGAAGCCCGCAAAAGTCAATTATGCCGGATAATCTCACTCTGCACTGCCGGCCTCGAAAGTAATTTCGCACTCTGGTGTTAAGAAATAAGGCATGCCCTGAGTGGTTGTAGTTTTGCGCCGCGGCAGATCGATCGCCCCGGTTTTCAGGCGTTTACGCCGCCCGACCGCATTCGGCACGGATCCTTTCCGAAGCCATAATCGTAAATATTAGAAATCTAACTTTAATAAATTTCGCCGATATTCAACCATCGACTGGGAATTTGCTTTCCAGGCAGTGGCGTAGCTAGGAGCATTGCATTGAAGATCCGGGGCAAAATTAATCTGCTGGTTTGCGTGATGGGTGCGGTCGCACTTCTGATCGGCGCAACGGCATTGTCGGCCATGCACGAATACAGTCGCAACCTGACGGCTTACGAGCATGCCGCAGCCCGCGCCTATGCCGGCGAACGGCTGAACCGTTTCGTCACGGCGGTGGTCATGGAATCGCGCGGCATCTATGCGGCCAAGACGATCAAGGATACGCCGAACTTCGCCAAGGGCCTGATGGCCGACCTCGACGAGATCGACAAGGTCATCTCGGGCTGGGCGCCGCTCGTTCCCGAGAGCCAGAAGGCCGATTTTGCCAAGCTTGTCGCCCGCGCCGCGGAATTCCGCACCTTCCGCACGGAGACCGCCCGCCTCGGCACGGAAGTCGGCCCCGAAGCCGCCGGCCAACAGGGCAACAATGACGCCAACCGCGCCAACCGCAAGGCGTTCCAGGCGGAAATCGATGCTGTCGTCGCCACCGACAAGGCAGCACTGGAAACCGTCAACGCCGAGATCGAGAGCTTCCGCTCCCAGGTGCTGATGCTTGTGCTCAGCATCACCGGCATCGGCATCGCGGTCGGCATCGGCATGGGCTTCTATATCGGCACCAGCCATCTCAGCCGCCCGATTAAGCGCGTCACCCATGCGATCAAGGAAGTCGCCGACGGCAATTTCGACGCCGAGGTCCCCTTTGCCGGCCGTCCGGACGAAATCGGCGAGATGGCCGCAGCGGTTGCTGTCTTCAAGGCGAACGGCCTCGCCGTCAAGCGCTTGAACGCCCAGGAGGCGGCGATGCGCGCCAAGAGCGACGACCTGCAGTCGAGCATGTCCGTCGTCGTGGCTGCGGCTGCGGCCGGCGATTTCGGCCACCGCATCAGCAAGGACTACGAGGACGACAACCTCAACCAGTTCGCCGGCAACATCAACACGCTGCTGTCAAGCGTCGATGCCGGCATTGGCGAGACCCGCCGGGTCATCGCAAGCCTTGCCGAAGGCGACCTCACCCAGACGATGAGCGGCAACTTCCAGGGCGCCTTCGCCGAGCTGCAGCAGAACGTCAACAATACCTTCGTCACCCTGCAGGCGACGATGCGCGAAGTGCGCGAGACGACGGAAGCGATGAACGGCAACACCGCCGAGCTACGCAATGCCAGCGACGACCTGTCGAAGCGCACCGAGCAGCAGGCAGCCGCCCTCGAAGAGACCTCGGCGGCGCTCGACGAGATCACCGCCGTCGTCCAGAATTCCACCGAGCGGGCGCATGAAGCCACCATCATGGTCTCCGAAGCCAAGGAGAATGCCGGCCGCTCCGGCGTCGTCGTGCGCAATGCCGTCGAGGCCATGGGCCGCATCGAACAGGCCTCGCGCGAAATCAGCCAGATCATCAATGTCATCGATGAGATCGCCTTCCAGACCAACTTGCTGGCGCTGAATGCCGGCGTCGAGGCCGCACGCGCCGGCGATGCCGGAAAGGGCTTCGCGGTGGTGGCGCAGGAAGTGCGCGAACTCGCCCAGCGTTCGGCAACGGCTGCCAAGGACATCAAGGCGCTGATCACCAAGTCGGGCAACGAGGTGCAGGTTGGCGTCAAGCTGGTCCAGGCGACCGGCGAGGCGCTGGCCGAAATCGGCACCCGCGTTATCGCCATCAACGACCATATCCATTCGATCGCGACGGCTGCGACCGAACAGTCGACCGGCCTCAAGGAGGTCAATACCGCCGTCAACCAGATGGACCAGGTGACACAGCAGAATGCTGCGATGGTGGAAGAGACCTCTGCCGCCACGCACAGGCTTTCGGCCGAAGCCGGTGGACTGGTGCGCCTCATTGCCCGCTTCAAACTGTCGGATGATGCGCCGGCAGCTGTGGCGCTTGTCCGCAACGAGCCGCAAAGACCGGTTGCCTCGCCCGCCCGCCGCGCGATCGCCAAGGTCGCCCGCGCCTTCGGCGGCAATGCGGCCGCAGCCGAGCAGAGCTGGGAAGAGTTTTAAGCTTTACCGATCACGCGCCTTCGAACGCCGCCTTCGGGCGGCGTTTTCTTGTGGCGACATGACGCTGCTCGCAAAGATTTGAAAGCGGAGCATCTTGGTCTAATATAGAGCTCAGCGGTAAGGGCGGCCGACGTGCTGCCGATCAGGCGAGACCAGAATGCCGAACCAAGATCAGGGCGATAATCCTTCGGCGGAAAACCCGGCGGCCGGCGAGGCTGCAAGGGCGCCGTGCCCGCCTGCCGGCCTGTTCGGCGGCCTTTCCGGCAAGCTGCTCTGGCTCACCGTCGTCTTTATCATGCTCGCCGAAATCCTGATATTCTTCCCCTCTGTCGCCAGCATGCGCGTGCGCTGGCTGCAGGACAGGCTGAATACGGCCGCTGCCGCCGCCATCGTCATCGATGGGCTGCAGCCGGTCGAGCTGCCGCGCGCGCTGCAGAAGGAGACGCTGGAGGCGACCGGCACCAAGGCGATCGTACTGCGCAAGGACGGCACCTCGCGGCTGCTGGCGACGACCGATATGCCGACCTCCGTCGACGAGTCCTACGATCTCACCGACGTGCCGCCGGTAACGGCAATCCGCGATGCGCTCGACACGCTGGTTTTCGGCGGCGGCAGGATGATCCGCGTCTATGGTCCCGTCGGCGACACCAATACCGGCGTCGAGGTGGTGATGAAGGACAGGCCGCTGCGTAGGGCGATGTTCGTCTATTCCCGCAATGTCCTGTTGCTGTCGGTGCTGATCTCGCTGTTCACGGCGACGCTGATCTTCTTTGCGATCAACCGCATCCTCATCGGCCCGATCCGCCGGCTGACCGGCAGCATGCAGCAATTCTCCTCCGATCCCGACAACCCGGCCCATATCTATATCGGCGACGGCGGCCGCGACGAACTGGCGGTCGCCGGCCGCAACCTCACCTCGATGCAGATGGAGCTGCAAAAGACGCTGAAGCAGCAGAAGAATCTTGCCGCTCTCGGCCTTGCCGTTTCCAAGATCAATCACGACATGCGCAATATCCTGGCGTCGGCGCAGCTGATGTCGGACCGGCTGGTCGATGTCGATGACCCGATGGTCAAGAGCTTCGCTCCGAAGCTCTTGCGCACTATCGACCGCGCCGTCGGTTATACCACCGAGGTGCTGTCCTACGGCAAGGCGAGCGAATCCGCGCCGCGCCGCCGCCACATCCGCCTTTTGGAGCTGACCCAGGACGTCAAGGACATGCTGGCGATCGATCCGCTCAGCGGCATCGAATTCGCAGAGCAGATCGGCGCCGAGCTTGAGGTCGATGCCGATGGCGAACAGCTCTTCCGCGTCATCCACAATCTCTGCCGCAACGCGCTGCAGGCGCTGACGTCGCCGGGCGAGGGCGGCCCGGGCTCCGTCAGGCGCATTACCGTCTCCGCCCAGCGCGTCGGCAGCGTCGTCAGCATCACGGTGGATGATACCGGCCCCGGCATGCCGCTGAAGGCGCGCCAGAACCTCTTTGCCGCCTTCCGCGGCTCGGCCCGCTCCGGCGGCACCGGCCTCGGCCTCACCATCGCCCGCGAGCTGGTGCTTGCCCATGGCGGCACGATCGCGCTGGTGGAAAAACCGACGGTCGGAACACAGTTCCGCATCGAGATCCCCGATCGCCCGGTTTCGCTGGAGGATTACCGCAGCCGGACGCACATCGAAAAGTGACAGGGTTTCGCAAGGCGCGGCTGCTGGCAGACAAACACGCGATTTTTTCAGAAATGCTCTTGCATTGTCCCGAAGGACGTTTTAGAGGATCGCCCACGCAAGCGGCACCGCCGCATATTGCACGCACCCGTAGCTCAGCTGGATAGAGCACCAGACTACGAATCTGGGGGTCAGGAGTTCGAATCTCTTCGGGTGCGCCATTCTTCCCAATTACTTAGCCCAGCCGCAGGCTCCCGGCATGACCGGGCGCGCATTGGCGGCATCATGTGCCAGAGCCCCCGACCTCATTCCTTGATCGGGATTCCGGCTTCGATCGCAGCGTCGATGAACGCCTGTCGCGCCTCTTCCCGGTTCCGCTTTCCCGACATCACATCCGCGCAAACCGCACAGGCCCTATCCAAGGCGGGACCCTCTTCGGTCGGCCAGTCCTCAACCAGCGCCCATGTTGCGGCCTGGGTCGTCTGGATCACCACCCACTGATCCGGGCCCTCAAGGGCGAGCGTCACCGGCTTCTTCCAAATGGTTTGCATGATCTCGGGATCTCCGCTGCGTGCTCTCTGTAGGCAGCTCACATAGCGCGGTTCATCCAGCGTGGCGAGGTGAAGGGATGAACGAGATCCTTTTCTTAAGCAGCGAACTGCTGGGATGTGCTTTTCGAAAAGGGTTCGTGCCGCCGTTTTACGCGCTTATGCGACGCCTCTTAGAACTCCTGCACGAATTCACACGCCAGTAAGGTTTTGCCTGGCAGGGCGTTGCCTTGGCGGGCAACGATGGAGACCTTTCCGGGGCCGGCCATTCCCGGTTCCGGCTGCAGATCTGCCGGCAGCTCGCGCGAATAGCCCTTGGTGGATGTGCCGAGCAGCTCCGAGGTCTCCCGCTTCAAATCGTATTTTGCGGCCAGATCGTCAGCGCGCTCGCCTTCGACCAAAATTCCAACCGCGTTGCTTGCAAAGAAAACCTCGGTCGACTTAAAGCCGTCGCGGTCTATCTGGTTCGGGAGTTTGTAGATCGCCGCACCCAAAGACGACGTGTCCGGCTTGGCCAAAGCTTCCACGACATCATAGATCTTCATTGCCGATGTCATCGTATAGGGTGGCTTGCAAAGGGCTGCATCAAAGAACTTGTCATTGGCCGAATCGGCCAGAACCTCCCCGGCCTGGAATGCCGCAAAAACGACGCATGCGGAGACGGCAGCGTAGCGAATAAATTTGGCATTGTGCATGAAACATTCCCGAGAAAGTGGCTGTAGTTGATTGGTGTGTTACGAGTTCGAATGCCTAGGGGATTCGAAGTAATCATGCTACCCCAAGTTTAATCTCTCAGCTCCACTCTTCTCTTCCGTCTGGCCGTGCTCATGGGTAGGATGAGTGGCATCGGGCGTGGAGACGGGAGATCGCAGCGCCGATCCAGAGGCAGGAGAGCCAATGATCGCGGCCTATATCGATGAAATCATCATGTTTTGCGCCGGCCTGTGGATGGCGTCCGTCGGCTTTGGTTATCTGCCGTTTCCCGGCAATCCGGCCAACCGGCCGCCAGTGGTTCGCCACTTCAGGTGGATGGGTCCCTTGCTGCTCGCGATCGCCATCATTCTGGCGGCTGCCTCATAAGCCGCGTGCTCAGACTGGGGTGAAGCAATGAACAATATGTTGGCCTGCCCGTCCTGCAGATTGGACAAAACAGAATCGATCACCAGGGACTGTTAGATGTTGAGCAAATTTTTTCTCAGAGATGAGGTGATGGTGTGGACGAGCTCTGGCCGTCACGCGCTGCATGAACGGATTTCCCGGGCGGGCGGATACCGATCGACAACACGGGCGAGGGGCTGATGGCGGAATTCAACCCTCGCGACAAAAGCCGAACCAGTCAGGGAAAGACGCGGGCGATGGTGCGCAAGCATACTGCTCCGCCGAGCGGCACGGATGACGGTAGCCTTCGCTGGCAATGGTTCACCATTCAGCTGCTGGAATCTGCGGCCTTCACGACATTGAGTGCGAATGCCTGCCGCGCCTTCTTCCGCATCGTCATCGAGCATACGTCGCACGCCGCCTTGGAGAACGGCAAGCTTGTCGTGACCCATCCTCAGTTCGTGTCTTACGGCGTGACCGGCGAATATGTGGCCGATGCGATCGACGAGCTCGAATATAAGGGGCTGATAAAAGTTCGCCGCGGCCGGGCAGGCAGCGGTGTCGCGCATCCCAACCGGTTCACGCGGACTTTTGTCGGTGACCATGAGGGTGCGTCACCCACCGACGAGTGGAAGTGATGCACGGCGGAAAGGTGCCGGAAATGGTCCGAGACCGACCGCAAGATTGCCGCCGACAAACGCGGGCGCGTCGGCAGGAAGAAAAAACCCCACTTCGGAATCCCGAATCCCCCCGCTTCGGGATTCCGAAATCCGCCGCGCTTCGTGAGCTGTGCAGGTGAAGAAACAGGCAATGATTTCAATGCCGCAACCAATTTCGGGATTCCGAAGTGCTATATAGATCATGGTGGGGCTGTCCCTAACGAAGGCACTTTGCCACGATCAGGAACTCCGTCTCCCGCCCCCCGATCTTCCCAGCCGAAGTCGTGCGAAGCAGAAGACCGAAAGCTTCATAGAGCCAATAAAGCGGGGGAATTCGGTCCTTGAGCGCGTGCACCTGCGTCGACACATATTCGCCGACGAAGACCACATCCATGCCGAGTTCCTTCAATGTCCCCGCAATCTCCGAATGGGATGCCGCTGCGGCGTGCTCGACGCGAAAGGGGGCATAGCCCGGCTTTCCGGCGTTTTTCTGCCTGAGAACGTAGCGATAGAACAAGACGTGGGTCCACCAGGGTGTCAGATCGGTGAAGATCCCCTTGGCTGAGTTCAGGATCGGACCCTTGACGAACACCAGACCACCGGGAGACAGGGTGTCATGGGCTCTCAACAAGGCAGAGCGCGGGCTTTCCAAATGCTCGAGAACGTCCCAGAAGACGCAGGCGTCGAAGTGACGATCTCCATAGTCGATGGTTTGAGCATCGCCGAGGATCCGCTCAGCGGCGTCCTTGTTCCTCTCGAGCTGCTCCTTCGAGATGTCGAGGACCGTATATCGCGCGCCTTTCAGTGGGATATGCGTGCGAGAGCCGCCTCCAACCTCGAGGATATTTGTGTCGGTCTTGCCGGAAAACGCTGATTGTGCGTGCGACAGCGCGTCGTTTACCCACGGCGAAGCCATAATCTTTCCCTCCCGAAAGATTAGCGTTTACGACTATAAGTAATCATTAATATAATATTTTAGCAGTATTTTAAACATATCCAGTTGAGTGGCGCCGTCTGGTCGGAATTGGCAGGCAACTCGTCAGCCTAGTTTCGCGCAACCTTCCTGATGTATCCGCAGGTCTGATGATCTTTGAGGCGCTTCAGCCGGAGCAATGCATGACGGTGGGAATTATTCGGGCTATGGCTGCCCTGGCGATGATGACGGGCCTTGCCGGCTGCATCGACCATGCCAATGATCCCGTACTCCTGGCGGTCGGCGTCCCGGTCAATCCGCCTGCTGTTGCGCACGGCCTTTGCATGACCGACGGCAACGCCATGTATGACGAGGCGAGGAAGCAGTATCAGCTGCGCGCCCAACTGACCGGATATACCGGGGCTGATGAGCTGGAGGCCGAAACGACGGCGCGCGCCGCCGCCCATCGGCAATATGTCGCCTGCCTCTCCGGCCAGGGCTACCGCACATTATACGCGAATTGAGAACAGAGAATTCAGCTTTCCTCACCAGCGCCGTTTGAGCCGTCTTCCTGATCGCGACTTTTCACGTTTTTCGGCGATTTAGTCACGTCGGATCGCCTGCAATCACGAGTTTTCGAATTGCATGTGAGCCGCGGAACTCCGCACCCGGGAAAGGCATTCACTCGAGATAAATCCAGTAAGGAGGGTTTATCATGAAGATGCTCAGGCTCACCCCTTCCACCGCCGCACTCGGCGCCCTTCTCGCCCTCGCGTCGATTGTCCCCGCGCGAGCCGCACCCGTCCAGACGGTTTCCCCGCCAACTGTCTCGGACGTGAAAATGGTGCAATATAAACCACATGCCGGGTCCTGGCATGGCTATCAGGGCTTCCGCACCGAGCGCCCCGGCACCCGGCGCTATTCCGATGGCTACTGGTATCCACTTGCCGCTTTCGGCGTCGAGGCCGGCACCACGGGCTCCATCGTCCGCCCGCCTGTAAACAGGCCGGCAGCTCCGGAAATGTGCAACCCTACGTTTTCTGGATCGATCGGCCCCGGCAGCATGCCTTGCGATAACGGCTATTGAGCCGGCAAATGAAAGAGGCGGCGATGAGCCGCCTTTTTCTCGATTGGGCCGCCGCTCACATATCCGTGACCTCCGCTTTGGCACCGTAGTATGTGTCAGATCGCCTTCCTAACTCCGGGGCGTATATTCCACGAATCCTCCCAAGGAGACGATCATGACCACGACTTTCAAGAACGGCCTGATGGCCGCTGCCTTCGGCGCAATCCTCGGCCTCTCGGCCTTCTCGGCCACGGCGGCTCCCCTCCAGTCGAGCGCGACGGAGCAGGGTGCAGCCACGCGTCCGGTTGCCCAGCAAGAAACCACGGTGCAGCACGACAGGCGCACGACCGGTTCGATCGGCGAGCGCGCCTCGGAAACCACGGGCTCGACACATTATATGATGAACCCGAAGAAACCGCTCAACATGGATTGCAAGCTCGGCTTCAACCCGACGAGCAGCTCCAGCTGCAATTACTGACGAGACGCTCGGCCGTTCGCCATCGCGAGCGGCCGTTCTTCCAGAACGTCATAGGCTTGCAGATCGACTTTCATCCTGTCCCTCCAGGTCTCCAGAAACGCCAAGGTCTCGCCTCTCTCAAGATGGGCCGTCAATGATTCCCGATCCTGCCAGCGCTGAGCGACCAGAAGGCGTCCGGTCGGCCCGTCCTCCAGGACAATGCCGTAAAAGAGGCATCCCTCTTCAGTTCTCGTGCCGAGGCTGATCGCCTCAACGTCGGTGACGAAATCATGAAGGTCGGACGGATCAAGGTGGATGTAGCCCATGAGGATAAGCATGCTTGTTACGCCCCTTCTTCAATGGCATCACCGTGAGCACGATCTTGCCTTGGATGTGGCCTTTGGCGGCGCGTTCGTGCGCATTGCGAGCCTCGGCGAGCGGGTAGGCGCTGTCTATGACGACGCGGATCGTCCCGTCATCGAGCAAATGGCCGACGTCCGTCAGCTGGGCTCCGCTCGACCGGACCTGGGTTGCCGAGACCGTGACGCCCCGCTTCTCGGCATCCTCGGCACCGGAAAAGCCCAAGGGGTACACGGGGAACAATGCGCCGCCGCGCTTCAGCGTGCGCAGGAAGCGACCTGATGTCGGCCCGCCAAGCGCGTCGATGACAAGATCAATGTCATGCGCGACATCCTCGGGTGGCGTTCTGGTGTAATCGATGAATGCGTCGGCGCCGAGTTCGCGCAAGAGGGGCTCATGTTTGCCCGATGCCACGGCGATGACAGCAGCACCTTTCAGTTTAGCGATCTGCACCGCGAAATGCCCGACGCCGCCGGCCGCCCCGTTGACGAGCACGGTCTTGCCCTTGAGCGGCACGGGCTGATGCCTATGCGGCTGAAGCGGATTGGGCTCGTTGTGCCCCAGTTCGATCATGAACTGCCACGCGGTGAGCAGCGACATCGGCGCGCCGGCGGCATGCACGTGATCGATGCCGGCAGGCTTGAGGGCAAGATCCGACGCCGGCACGCTGACATACTCGGCATAGGCCCCGCTTTCCCCGACACTGAAAAATCGAACCATGGAGTAGACCTCGTCGCCGACGGAGAAACCTCCGACATTGTCGGTGACCGCTTCGACGACACCTGAGACATCCGTGCCCAGAATGATCGGGAACGGCACTTGCGGCCGCCATTCCGGCGGAAGCGCCTTATAGCCATCGCGCAGGTACCAGTCGGGAGGATTGATGCCGATAGCGTGCACGCGAACAAGGACCTCTCCCGGCTTCGGCTCAGGCTTCGGCGCGTCCTCGTAGCGCAGCACCTCGGGGCCGCCAAAGGCATGAATCCGGATCGCTTTCATTGTTTCACCCGACATCGCTTTTCTCCATCAGGACAGATGTGCTATTGAATTCGGAGCGCTGCCCCGGTTTATCCGGAGCGCCGCCCCGTTTAAGCGGAGCGCTGCCCCGCTTGTCAAGAGGTATGATGAGAGCCGACGCGAAAAAGAACTACGATCACATCCTCGCCGTTGCCCGCGAACTGCTGACGGGAGGAGGTGCCGATGCCTCGCTGCGCGACATTGCCCGCAAAGCGGGGGTGGGGGATGGGACGCTGTACCGCCACTTTCCGACGCGGGAGGCGCTGCTGGAGGCGCTTCTCCGCAACGGCTTCGACGCGCTGAAGGAAAGGGCGCACGCGCTCGAAACGTCGAACGAGCCCGATGCCGCTCTGGTGACCTGGCTGCGGGAGGTCGTCGCTATGGCGCATCATTATAGTGGTGCCATTGCCGCGATGGTCGCCGCGATCGCCGACGAAGGCTCCGCGCTTCATGCCGCCTGCGTCACCATGAAAGCAGCCGGAACGCGCCTGCTTGTCCGCGCCCAGGCCGAAGGCGTGGCGCGATCCGACATGGACGGGACGGATCTGTTTGCAATGGTCGGAGCATTGGCATGGATCGGCGACCAGCCTTCGCTCGCCCCACGCGCGGATCATCTGATCGACATCATGGCGAGCGCGATCCTGACGGGCAAAGTGCGATGACCAGCCTGAAATCCGTTCGATCTCGGCGACCGACAGGCGACGGGATGATCGGTGGCTGCAACGATGGCAGTCATTCCTCTCGCATTTGCGGCACAAATGTTGCGTCGAATGCAAAAATGCAATAAGTACAGAATCGTGCAAACTGGTGACAGTGGGTGTTGCGAAAAGCCGCAGTCCAAGAGCGATTGACGCGTCTGCCTTGGAATTGCCATGCTCGCCGCGATGGTCGCATTTCAACTCAATCGAATTTCAGACAGGTGGGATAGTCATGACTGCAAAAGCCGCATGCTCCGATTTCCTGCATTTTTTCCGCTCCTGGATCAGCAACCCGCTTCGGGTCGCGGCCATCGCGCCGTCGGGGGATTCGCTTGCCAGGATCATGACCAGTGAAATTGCCGCACTCGACGGTCCGATCATCGAACTCGGCCCGGGAACCGGCGTCTTCACCCGCGCGCTGTTGGCGCGCGGCGTCAGCGAGGCGGATCTGACCCTGATCGAGTATGGCCCGGAGTTCATCAATTCGCTGCAGGCGCGGTTCCCGACGGCGCGCGTGTTGCAGATGGATGCCGCCCATCTCGCCCATGCCGATATTTTCGAAGGCGACCCGGTCGGCGCAGTTGTCAGCGGCCTGCCGCTTTTGTCCATGTCGCCGCGCAAGATCGCCTCGATCATGGCTGGCGCCTTCGCCTATATGCGGCCGGGCGGGGCGGTTTATCAATTTACCTATGGCCCGCGCTGCCCGGTGCCGCGGCCGATCCTCGACCGTCTCGGCCTGAAGGCGGTGCGCATCGGCGGCACGGTACGCAACCTGCCGCCAGCCTCCGTCTACCGGATTTCGCGCCGCAAGCCGCTGGAATTGTCGCGCGAGCGCATCAGTTATCGCCAGAGCGAGACCGAAATCGACGACGTCGCCGCCTTTTCCAACGAAACCGGCGGCTGAACGATGATGCCGGGCCGGAATGGCTGAGAACAAGCGGACGGAGACCACGGAAGGCAGGCGGGAACGCAAGCGCCGGCAGACGCGCGAGCGCATCGAAAACGCTGCGATGACCCTCTTTCTCCAGCGCGGCTTCGACGCCACGACCATCGAGGACATCACCGAAGCGGCCGATGTCTCCAAGCGTAGTTTCTTCGATTATTTCCCCTCCAAGGAAGAGGTGGTTTTCGCCTGGCAGGATAGCTTTGCCGATCGGCTGATGGCGGCAATCGCCGCAAGGCCTGCAGATGAATCTTCCGTCGAGGCGGTCGAGGCGGCAATCACCGCAACCGTCATCGCCTCCGTCGACGAGCGCGGCCTGGCGCTTGGCGAACTCATCCATTGCACGCCGGCGCTGAAAGCCCGCGACCAGCTGAAATACGCCAAGCTCGAACAGAAGCTCGCCGAGGCGCTGCTGCTGCGCAGAGGAAATGATCCAGAGCAGCGGTCGCGCATGCGCCTCCTTGCGGCGATCGTCATCGGTGCGCTGCGCGTCGGTGGCGAACTCTGGCAGCAACGCCCGCCGGGCGCCTCGCCGCAGGATTTCGCCCGGGAGATCTTCGCCGACCTCTGGAAGATGCTGGCGGAGTTCGGCGACCAGGCGAAGACCAGGCTTTGACGTACGTCGCCTGAGGATCAGCGTGCACGCCCGCGCACCAGTGGCCGGTAATGTTTTCATCGCCGTCACTGTTATCCCCGCGGTGCCATCCTATATCTGCAAGCGTCGCAGCGACCACATTCTCATTTATCATCTCGATGGGCGGGTCATCACCATGCCAGCATCACTTTCGATCAGGGCGGGCATTCGCGTCCGAAGACGTCTCCAAAAGCCCAGGCATCTCCGACCATTCCACCGACTTTCAATGATCTATTGACCAAGAGAGGAAAGACCATGTCCAGTTACACCGCAGCCAACTACAACGCAGCGAAGTCAGGCACCTTCAAGATCGGCGGCGAGATCGAGGTCAACCGTCTCGGTTTCGGCGCCATGCGCGTCACCGGCAAGGGCATCTGGGGCGAACCGGCCGATCATGCCGAATCCATCCGCACGCTGAAGCGCCTGCCGGAACTCGGCGTCAACTTCATCGATACGGCCGATTCCTACGGCCCCGATGTCTCCGAATGGCTGATCAAGGAAGCGCTGCATCCCTATGGCGGCAAGTCGATCATCGCCACCAAGGGCGGCCTCACCCGCCACGGTCCCGATATCTGGCTGCCCGTCGGTCGTCCGGAATATCTGATCCAGCAGGCGCATAAGAGCCTGCGCAATCTTGGGCTCGAGCAGATCGATCTCTGGCAGCTTCATAGGATCGATCAGAAGGTGCCGGCCAAGGAACAGTTCGATGCGATCAAATCGCTGCTCGATAGCGGCCTCATCCGCCATGCGGGTCTGAGCGAAGTGTCCGTTGCCGACATTGAAGCCGCCTCGAAGTACTTCAAGGTCGCGACCGTCCAGAACCGCTATAATCTCGTCGATCGCACCAGCGAGGACGTGCTCGATTACTGCGCCAAGCATAATATCGGCTTCATCCCCTGGTACCCGCTGGCTGCCGGCGACCTCGCCAAGCCGGGCTCGCTGCTCGATACGATCGCCAAAAAGCACAATGCCGCGCCAAGCCAGATCGCGCTCGCCTGGGTGCTGAAGCGCAGCCCGGTCATGCTGCCGATCCCCGGCACCTCCAAGGTCAAGCATCTCGAGGAAAACGTCGCAGCCGTCGACATCACCCTCTCAAACGAGGAATTCTCGGCCCTCGACGCCGAAGGCCGGAAGCTCTTCAAGGCTGCTTGACGGGCACTGACAGCTGCCCCTCACCCTAACCTTACCGGGTCGAGAACCCGGTTGGTGCCGGCAGGCGGATGAGGGGCAAGCCATCGGCGATCCGCGAGGCCGCAATTTTCGGCATAAATTTGACCATTCGGTCAAACATGCTGCAAAATGAGGCGGGGACCTGTTATTTTGAGGGCAAGCATTGCGTCCAGCGCATTGCTGCATTGCGGTATTTTCGCTATTCCGACTCGAAAGAATTGGGTATCACTATCTTCGTAAGCAGCGCACTCCTCCTCCCAGCGCTCTTACATCGGACTGACAACACTCCTCCTCCCAGTTGTCAGTCAGGATCAAGAGCCCGGCGCACCTCCTCCCGCGTCGGGCTTTTTTCTTTTCCGCTTCCAACTCTATCAGCCGATTGGTGCAGTGAGGCCGTCAGTAAAAGTCTGACCTTATAGCCCAGCTCTCCGGCGTTCGAAAAAGATAGATTGACCCCGCATCCCCGACATAGAATCGCCCCTTGTCAGTGCTGTCGATTTGAAGGCAGAACTCTGCACTCTCGGGCCAGTTTTCCCCTTGAATCCAGGTCGGCCAACCCCCGAGCTTCACAGGGCATGTCCCGCGGTGCTTGCTGGTTTCTGTTACATACTGGCTTTCAAAGAACCATTCCGCACTACTGGGTCGCGCGACGCTGGTTGGGATTTTGAAGGCTAGATCGTCCCAGCTTGGCTGCTCGAGCGCACTTGCGCGCCAGATGATCGGAAAAGTTGGAAGGCTGACGCTTTCCCGGTAACCCGGACCGATAGGCACCAAGTCCGCAATGGTGGGATAGGTTCGAATGGTAAAACCTTTGCCGTTCTCGGCATCATTCAGCGGGATGTCCTCCAAGTCCATCCATATGTTCAAGAGAGCCAACGTCGACAAGGCGGGCGGGATCACCGGAAGTTCATCCATCCGGATTTGAATCAGGGGATGCATTGGTCGCCCCGACCGTTCGCAGACCGGTACTACCTCGTCTTCTGCGCCGAGAAAGTTTCCTCCCCACCAGCTTGCGGCCCGATTGTCCTTTTGAGGTTTCTCACCGCCGATTTCGCCAAAGACGGCAGGCCTGAGCATCTGTTGCAGTGTATGAAGACCTGATTGTATCTCCGGATCAGTTGGCGCGCCGTCCACTTTCGGAGTTTTCGCTTCGTCCCGCCGCTCAAGAACGCCGGCGATCGACCTAAGCCATCCCAATACATCCATTCCGCCACTCCATTGGACATTTCCGGCTGCCATCTAGGCCACAACGACCTTGGTGACATTTGCTACATAATTTCTCAAAACCGCGCAGTGGTTTTCACGGGAGATTGCGCAAAACAAAAGGCGTCCAGCCCACGCGGTTTGACTCGGCAAGCCTCGTCGGACTATTTGAACGGGCGCCGCCTGTCCGGGGCGTGAACCGATTGGAGTTTGGTCATGATCGGCAAAAGGCGCGCCCCGCGCGCGGCCCTGACAGGTCTTCTGGTTGCAACGATGGTGCTCGCCGGCTGCGGCGGCAGGCCGGTCGGTGTCATGCAGGCGGCCGGCACCGTCGCTCCGGGCACCTCCAAGGTCGATCTTCTCGTCGCCACGACGCGCGCTGCCGACGACAATCCCGCCGTGCTTTTCTCCGGCGAACGCGGCACTGGGCTCGCCGTCAATGCCGTCGACGTCTCCATTCCGCCGGAAGCCAATCGCAAGGTCGGCCAGGTGCAATGGCCAAGCCGCCTGCCGGCCGATCCGTTGCGCGATTTCGTCACCATTTCCGTCGATCCGCTGGAAGGCGAGCGGGCCGGCGAGACCTGGCTGAAGACCCATATGCCGAAGAGCCGCCGCGTGCTGGTCTTCGTCCACGGCTTCAACAATCGTTATGAGGATGCCGTCTACCGCTTCGCGCAGATCGTCCATGATTCGCATGCCGACGTCGCACCCGTCGTCTTCACCTGGCCCTCGCGCGGCAGCATCTTCGATTATAATTACGACAAGGAAAGCACCAACTATTCCCGCGACGCGCTGGAGGAGCTGCTCACCCGTACCGCCGCCAATCCCGCCGTCAGCGACGTCACCATCATGGCCCATTCGATGGGCACCTGGCTCACCGTCGAAGCGCTGCGGCAGATGGCGATCCGCAATGGTCATGTCGCCTCGAAGATCAACAATGTCATCCTTGCCTCGCCGGACCTCGATGTCGACGTCTTCGGCCGCCAGTTCGCGAGCCTCGGCAAGGAAAGGCCGCACTTCACCATCTTCGTCTCGCAGGACGACCGGGCTCTGGCGCTGTCGCGGCGCATCTCCGGCAATGTCGACCGGCTCGGCCAGATCGATCCATCCGTCGAACCCTATCGCAGCAAGCTCGAGGCGGCCGGCATCACCGTGCTCGATCTCACCAAGCTCAAGGGCGGCGACCGGCTGAACCACGGCAAATTCGCCGAAAGCCCCGAGGTGGTGAAGCTGATCGGCGACCGGCTGATTGCCGGCCAGACGATCACTGATTCCAATGTCGGGCTCGGCGAGGCCGTCGGTGCCGTGGCAATGGGCGCTGCTCAGACTGCAGGAAGTGCCGTCAGCGTCGCCGTCAGCACGCCGATTGCGATCTTCGATCCGCGCACCCGGCGCAACTACGATGCCCAGCTGAAGCGTCTCGGCCAGTCGATGAACAACACCGTCGGTTCGGTCGGCGACAGCGTCGGCGCCGGCCTGCCGGAAAGCCAGTAAAAATTCCACAGAGCAATTCCGGCAAAAGTGCACAGCGGTTTTGCGTTTCGGAATTGCGAAAAACAAGAGATAGGGAATTTCCCGTAATTCGGAGAAAACGGAAATTCTCTAGGCATCGCATCTTGATGTGATATATCAGACTCACGACGGCAATTCTGTCTGCCGTGCGATGGGTTGATGGCATGGCGGATGAGATGAAGAAGAGGGTCGCGGTCGTCGGCGCGGGCGTGATCGGCGCCTCGATCGCTTTCGAACTGCAGCGGCGCGGCCTTGAGGTGGCGCTGATCGACAAGGGCGAGCCGGGACGCGGCACCTCTTTCGGCAATATGGCGAGCATCGCGCTCGATTTTGCCGCCGGCTCCGGCCCTTCGACCTGGAAGAAGATCCCCGGCTGGCTGCTCGATCCGGAAGGCCCGGTCTGGCTGCGGCCCTGCTATGCCGCCAGGATGCTGCCCTGGTTCCTGCGCTTCCTCGCAGCCGGCCGGCCCTCGCGGCTGAGAGCGATCGAGGATGCCGGCATGAGCCTGTCCAACCGCGCGCTCGGCGATTTCAGGCAGATGCTCCAGGCGATCGGCGCACCCGAATTGATGACCGAGGAAGGTTGCCTGGCGATCTACGAGACCGAGGCGGAATTTGCCGCCGATCGCGGCCATCTCGCCATGATGCAGCGCTACGGCCTCGAATTCGAGGTTTTGAGCAACGGCGCCATCCAATATTACGAACCCACCCTGTCACCGGCGATTGCCAAAGCCGTGCTGCTTCCCGACAACAAGTCGATCCGCGACCCTTATCAACTGGTGGTGAAACTCGCCGACGCCGCCAAGGCTGCGGGCACGACCTTCGTCTCCGGCACTGTGCGGAATATCGAGCGCAGGGGCGATGGCACGGCCGTCGTTCTCCTCGAGGATGGCAGGCGGATCGAGGCGGGTTCGGTCGTGCTTGCCGCCGGCGTCCACACCCGTTTCCTTGCCGAAAAGCTCGGCGAGCCGATCCCGCTCGAAACCGAGCGCGGCTATCACACGCAGATCATGAAGCCCGGCATCTCCATGCGTTATTCGGTGATCTGGCCGCATCGCGCCTTCATGGTGACGCCGACGGCGGGCGGCATCCGTGTCGGCGGCAATGTCGAGCTCGCCGGTCTCGATGCCGCGCCGGATTTCCGCCGTCCGCGGGTGCTGGTGCGCCATGCCCAGCGCGCGCTGCCCGGCCTGAAGGTCGAGGAGACGACGGAATGGATGGGTCATCGTCCGGCGCTGCCCGATACGATCCCGATCATTTCGCCGTCGTCGAAAATGCCCGGCGTCTTTTATGCGACCGGCCACGGCCATCTCGGCCTGACATTTTCGGCAACGACAGCGCTCGTGATCGCCGATATGGTGACCGGGCTCAAACCATCCCTCGATGTGACCCCGTTCCGCATAGACCGCTATTAGGAGGCCCCGATGTCCGATACCAGCAAACCCGTAGCGCTGATCACCGGCGGCGGCCGCGGCATGGGCGAGGCGATCGCCCGCGAGCTCTCCTCCCAGGGCTATCAGTTGGCGCTGATGTCGCCGTCGGAAAGCTGTGAGAAGCTGGCTGCCGAACTCGGCGGCGTCGCCTCGCGCGGCGTTGCCGAAAAGACCGAGGATCTCAAGGCGATCTTCGACCTGACGATGAAGACCTATGGCCGCATCGACGCCGTCGTCAACCTGAGCGGTCACCCGCCGAAGGGCGACCTGCTCGATATTTCAGACGAGAACTGGACGCTCGGTTCCGACATGATGATCCTGTCGCTGGTGCGCATGGCCCGCCTGGTGACGCCGGTCATGCTGAAACAGGGCAAGGGCGCCTTCGTCAACATCACCACCTTCGCGGCCTACGAGCCGTCGCTGGTCTTCCCGGTTTCCTGCACCTATCGTGCCGCTGCCGGCGCCTTCACGAAGCTCTATTCCGATCGTTATGCGGCCGACAATATCCGCATGAACTGCATACTGCCGGGCTATATCGACAGTCTGAACCACAAGCCCGAGACCGCCGAGAAGGTCCCGATGAAGCGCATCGGCCATGTGGAGGAGATCGCCAAGACCGCGGCCTTCCTGCTCTCCGATGGCGCCGGGTATATCACCGGCCAGAATATTCGCGTCGATGGCGGCGTCACCCGTCACGTCTGATCTGGAGTTTTCGATATGAGATGGAAGCGCACGATCCAGTTGCTGGATGTCCACGCCGAAGGTGAGATCGGCCGCGTCGCGATCGGCGGCGTGCCGAAGATCCCGGGCGATACCATTGCCGCCCAGCTGCATTGGCTGAACACCGATCCGAAGGGTGACGAGCTCCGCCGCTTCCTTTGCCTGGAACCGCGCGGCGCGCCCATCGGCTCGGTCAACCTGCTGCTGCCGGCACGGCATCCGGAGGCCGACGCCGCCTTCATCATCCTGCAACCCGACCAGGCGCATGCGAGCTCCGGCTCGAACTCGATCTGCGTCACCACCGCCTTGCTCGAATCCGGCATCGTCGAGATGAAAGAGCCGGAGACGATCGTCACCCTCGAAACCGCCGCCGGCCTGGTCAAGGCGACGGCGACCTGCCGCGACGGGCGCTGCGAGAAGGTCAGGCTGACCATGGTGCCATCCTTCGTGCATGAGCTCGATGTCGGTATCGACACGCCGCATTGGGGAAAGATCAAGGCCGACATCAGCTACGGCGGCATCTTCTATGCGCTGGTCGATGTCGGCCAGATCGGTCTGACGATCGAGAAGGCCAATGCCGCCGGCCTCGTCCAGGCCGGCATGATCCTCAAGGAACTGATCAACCGCGACATCAAGGTCGTCCATCCCGAGATCCCGGCGATCTCAGGCGTCGCCTATGTCATGTTCCGCGATGCCGAAGCCGACGGCACGGTGCGGACCTGCACCACCATGTGGCCGGGCCGCGCCGACCGCTCGCCCTGCGGCACCGGCAACTCCGCCAATCTCGCCACCCTTTATGCGCGCGGCAAGGCCAAGGTCGGCGACGTCTTCACCTCGAAATCGATCATCGGCTCGGAATTCGAGGTCGGCCTCCAGGCAGTAACCGAGGTGGCCGGCCGCCCCGCCGTCATCCCCACCATCACCGGCCGCGGCTTCACCTTCGGCCTGACCCAGGTGGCTCTCGATCCGTTCGACCCGCATCCGGGTGGTTTTGCGCTGACGGACGTCTGGGGACCGTCTGCTGGGGAGATTTGACTGCGAGGAGCATGTTGCCGGAAGTGTGAAGCGGTTTCCTGACCGGTTTGCTTCAATGGCCGCCCCTCACCCTAACCCTCTCCCCGTAAAAACGGGGAGAGGGGACGTGCCATGCAAGAGGCCAATGGGGAACGGAAAGGGAGCGGCATACACCCTTCTCCCCGCAGGCGGGGAGAAGGTGGCGGCAGCCGGATGAGGGGCAGCGGTACGCTCCAAAGATCCTACGGAGCTTCCGCGACCGACTGCCTAAAGGTTAGGCATGATCGGCGTAAGTCTGCCTGCGCTCAGCATCCCCGGTTCGAGTGTCCCAACCCAGCATGGCCAGCTTGGCCACGGCCTCCAGTTCGCCACGGGTCGCTCCGTCGCGGGCCAGGATCGACATGCCATTCTGAACGGTCTGCACGAAGCGGGCAAGCGCGTGGACGTCGGTCGAGACCGGAATTTCGCCTGCTGATATCGCCTGGTTCAGGCGCTGCTTCAGGCGGTCGAGCGTGACGGCGCGGGCGGCTCGCACGAGTTCGCCGAGTTCCACATGGCCCTCGCTGCCGACCGAAGAGAGCGCCACCATGCAGCCGCGGGGAATATCCACAACACAGCCGGTCAGGGCAGCGGCCGAATCCATCAGAAGCGACGTCACCGCTTCACGGGCCGTGCCCGCGGAGAGGAAGCCTGTCCAGACGAGCGCCTCGTTGTTGTCGCAATAGTGGCGCAACGCCTCGGCATAGAGGGCCTCCTTTGAGCCGAATGCCGCGTAGAGACTCGGCGATCCGATCCCCATCGCCTCGGTGAGATCGGCGATCGAGGTCGCCTCGAAGCCCTTGATCCAGAACAGGCGGGTTGCCCGCGCCAAGGCTGTTTCCCGATTGAACGCCCGCGGCCGCCCGCGACTGCGGGCAGGGGTTTTATCGACTTCCGAGATCTCATCCGATTTCTGCATCGATCATTATATAAACCCATTGACACCCCATCGCAACGTGCCTAGCTATTTATGTGTCGATCACTACAGAAAGAGAAGATCATGACAGAACTGGCTGGAAAGCGTGCCCTGGTAACAGGCGGCTCGCGTGGCATCGGTGCCGCCATCGCATTGGCGCTTGCCGACAAAGGCGCTGATGTCGCCATCACCTATGAGCGTTCGGCCGATCGCGCGGCCGAAATCGTCCGGGCGATCGAGCGCAAGGGCCGCAAAGCGCTTGCCATCCAGGCCGACAGCGCCGATCCGGCAGCCGTGAAGCGCTCGGTCGACGAAGCGGCCCGGGCACTTGGCGGTCTCGACATTCTCGTCAACAATGCCGCAATCGCGCTTTACGGTGCGATCGCCGACGTCAGCGTCGAGCAGATCGATGCGCTGCTGGACGTCAATGTGCGGTCGCCCTTGCTCGCTTCGCAGGCCGCGATTCCCTATCTGCAGGCGGGAGGCCGCGTCATCACGATCGGCTCGGTCGGCGCCGAACGCATCGTCGGTGATACCGGTACGGTCTATTTCATGACAAAATCCGCGCTCCACTCGTTTACCCGCGGCCTCGCGCGGGAACTCGGATCTCGCGATATCACCGTAAATCTGGTCCAGCCGGGTTCGACCGACACCGATATGAATCCCGCCGACGGCGACTTCGCCGACTTCCAGCGTGCCCTCATCCCACTTGGCCGTTATGGCGAACCGGAAGATGTGGCGGCCGCTGTGGCGTTCCTCGCAAGCCCTGCTGCAAGGCACATCACCGGAACCATTCTCACAGTGGATGGCGGCCTGAACACCTGAATCGGGAGGTGTTGCTTCCGGCCCTCAAAAGACAGGGGGACCGACAGATGTCGGCCCTTCTTTCTCACTTATGCGTTAGCCAAACGAGGTGACGGCCAGCATCGTGTCGGAGAGCCTGTGGCCGGGCGTGGGGGTCGCGTGCAATGCGCGCTCCGCGTAGCTGTGCAGCAGCGCGGGATCGTCGATCACATGTGCCGGAACGGCGTAGTAGCGGCGAACCGTCACCTCCCTGCCGGCGGCGCGGTAGCTGAACGGTTCGGAGCCATCTGCCTCGAACTCCGCGCGCATCGCTTCGTCGACGCGGAGATACAGCGTGCCCTTCATGACGAACCCGAACTGCGCGCCGTTTCGAACCAGGGCGGATCCGCCGAAGAAGCGCCTGATATCGATGCAGCCGGCTGGGGCGATCTGGCTGGCAAAGTCGAGCGCCAGCCCGCGTGTCGCCTCGCTAGTCATGGTGCTGCTCCGCCAGAAGATCGAAGAAGCCGGTGATCGCGCCGAACCGGCCATCGGAAATCACCCCGAAACTCGTGCCGGTCTGCAAGACCCTCTCGTCTTCGTGGCGCAGTGCCCAGCGCGCCAGAGAACGGTCATTATGGTGGAGAACGCTCAATATCTTGAACCGGCCTCCCGGCATGCTCTCCTTGAAGCCGGCCATATAAGCCGAGAGACCGGCGCGCCCCGCGACCGCTCCATTCGGGTCGCAATAGGTCACCTCGTCAGCGAGGCAAGCCAGCATTTCCGGCTCGCGAGCGTCAGCGTCCAGCGACCAGATGGCTGCATATCGATTCCAGAGTGCCTCAGGTGTCATGACATCGTCTCCAGTTGATTGAATTCATCTTCTATCGCCTGCCGCAGGCCGGCCTTGTCATCACCGCCGCGAATGAGCACGAGGAGTCCCTGATAGAAGGCCAGAAGGCGGGTGGCTGTCCTGTTCGCTTTGGCTCCGTCAGCGTCTCGAGCGATGGTCGGCACTTCGGTCAGCCTCGAGCGGAATGTGGTACGAAGGAGGCCGAGCGCCGCTTCGACACGGGGATGCGGATTGACGCCGCCGCCGAATTCCACCGCCATATTGGTGATCAGGCAGCCAAGGGAGCCATCGTCGGGCTCATGCAGGAGCGAGAGGAACAATTCGCGCAACCCCTGAAGCCCGCTTCCTGGCGGCGCAAACCGCTCGATCCGTCCCCCCAGCACGGTTCGGTGGTAATGTTCGAACGCTGTGTCGAAGAGGCCGGCCTTGTCGCCGAAGGCGTGATAGATGCTTCCGCCCTTGAGCCCCGTCGCCTCCTCGAGGTCTCGGATTGATGCAGCTTGATAGCCCTGCTTGCGAAAGATGTGCATCGCCCCCGTCAGCACCGCCTGCTCATCGAATTCCCGCGTTCGGCCCATCGTCACTCCGATTCTTTATCGATTGTTCTAGAATGACTGATAAAGAATTCAAACGCAACGGCCTCCCGTGACTTTCGGCGAAATTCTCGCCTGGACGGCCTCGGTCATCCCATGCGCGTGGGCACCCATCGCTTAAGGTTTAGGATGATGCTTCGGTGGAATGGCCGGTCGGCCAGGTGGACAGCGCTTGTTCGACGACAGCCTCCAGCATCTCCATGCTGAACCCGACATACCGCGGCCCCCATCAACCGCGTTGCAAAATTCTGGCGCTGACCTGGCCTGTGGCAAGCTTCTCGGCCGGCGCTGGCCTGCCAAGCAGATACCCTTGGCCGATGTCGCAACCCAGGTCCTGAAGCCGCTGAAGTTGGCTCTCCTCTTCGATACCCTCGGCGGTTATCGTCACGCCAAGTCCCACACCAAGAGCGATGATCGCCTTGATCACCTTGTCTTGCTTATCATTGGTCTCGAATGAAGAGACGAAACTCCTGTCGATCTTGATCTTGTCGAACCGGTAATTGGAAAGTTGTGAGAGGCTGGAATATCCTGTTCCAAAGTCGTCGAGAGCAATCTTGACCCCCGCATTCACCAGATCGTCAAGGACGATTCGTGCCGTGACAGCGTCCTGGATGATGGCGCTCTCCGTCACCTCAAGCTCGACCCTGTGCGCCGGCAGACCGACATCGCCCAATATCTTGAGAATTCGCAGGCCCAGCAGTCGGTCGCTCAGTTGGATCGGAGAAAGGTTGAATGACAGGACGAGCTCGTTTGGCCAGGAAAGCGCATCGGTGCAGGCGTGGCGAAGCAGTTGGTCTGTCAATTCGACGATCAGACCGGCTTCCTCTGCCACAGGAATGAATTCGTTCGGTGGGATGAATTCGCCGGAGGCCGTCTTCCAGCGCGCCAGCGCCTCGAAGCCGATAATCCTATTCGTCTTCAGGTCTACGAGAGGTTGATAGTAGGGAACGATCTCAGCCTTCTTGATGGCTGCTCTCAGATCCGCTTCCACTCGAATCCGTTTCGCCAACTCGTCCTGCATCGAAGCCACGAAGGGCTTCACCAGATTGCGCCCCTGCTTTTTCGCCACATACATCGCACAGTCGGAATGTCGAATGACTTGACTGAGGTCATCGCCGTTCTCCGGAAAAAGCGCGAAGCCGACACTGGCGCCGAGGTCGACGGCGACACCATTGAATGTGAACGGCTTGCCGATCACGGTCACTATGCGGTTCCCCAACGCGACAAGATCGGGATTTCCAGTGCGCCGCGCCAGAACAACGAACTCGTCTCCGCCAAGGCGGAAAACGTGCTCGCGGGGAAAGAGGGAAGAGAGCCGCTGGGCAACAGTCTTCAGCACCGCATCCCCGTGATCGTGCCCGAGGAGATCATTGATCTTCTTGAAGCCGTCGAGATCGATGCTGAACACGGCGTAGGTTTCTTGTGCCCTTTGATCGGTCATCGCCTGTGCGCATACGGAATCCAGAAACCTGCGGTTAGGCAGTTCGGTCAGCGTGTCGTGACAGGCGATCCAGTCAACGTTCTTTTCGGCCTGCAGCCTGCGATTGACCTCCCTCGAAAGATCCCGGATCCTCAGCGCGGAATAAATCAGCCCGAGAAACCCGGAGATATTGAGGGCGAGGAGCGCGTGGTCCAGCGGATAGTCATGATGCTTTTCGATGAATCCATCCAGCCCTTCATGCCATTGGAAGAGCCAAGACAGGCAGAAGAGAAGCAGGAAGATCGCGAGCCAGGCAACGATCTCCATCTGCGGTCTGGTTGGTTGGATGCGAGGCATATGAACAGGCTCCTGTTGTGTGAAGAGCCGTCATGGCCAGTTTGCTACGCTCGTATCAGCGAATGCCGACGACGGATGGCGCAACGTCACGGCATCGGCGGTCCCAGGCCGTGATCGAAGACCGCCTCAATTCATTCGGGCGGAATTAAGAGGGCCGGTATCGCAATGGCTGATGAAGCCGCGCAGCACCGACAAATCCCAAAGATCGTGCGCTTGGTAGGTTAATGGTGGGTTGCCTTTACGAAGGCACGGGAGTTTCGCTGCGCACAATGGATATCTTTGCCGTAAATCGGATGAGGATTCGGTTCCTGTCCATCGGTCGCGCATCCCGGAGCCGATCAACCTGCCAGCATCGTATCCGCCAGGCTGTAGCAGTGGCTCGCCTGATAGGCGTTCCGGCCCCGGTTCATGTGCGTCACATTGAAAGTCCGAATGGCGCGCAAGATGCGGCGCTCCGCGAGGAATTTGCGGATCGAGGCCGAGCCCCGCACATTGATGCCGAAAATGTTCTCGCCGCGCGGAAAAAAGTAACCGACGTCTTCGGGCGTCGTGACGCAGTGCTCGAGAAAGGCCTCGTCCACGTCGCCCTGCGCGGGTGAATGGTCGGTGGTGAAATGCGAAAGATGCACCAGGAATCGTGCACGCAGACCTTCACCGTCGGCGTAGAGCGTGAAAAACTCCATCCAGCTCGCATTAACGCGGACGAGCGGCTTGTCGGAAGTCGAGGGCAGACATGAAACCGACCAGTAGTGACGCTCGGTCTTGCGCGGGATGGGGATGCAGGTCTGCCCGTATACCCCGAGAATTTCCAGAACGTCTTGCGCCTGCGGGCGACGAAGCAGCTTCTGGAACCGCGCGACGTACTTGAACCGCTGTTCCAGGGACTCCAGACGCTCTTCGGCGTCGATCAAGTCTGCCTCGCCTTCTATCCAATCCCGCTGCTGCTCAGGATCCAGAAACTTGCGCAGGCCGGTGGTGCTGCGACGAGGGGTCGTGCTTATGTCAGGTGCCATGCGAGATCCGTCTTCTCATCGCTTCACCGGCCTGATCCCGCGACGTCGGCTCCTGGTGGTGAGGCGCCATTCGCAGCCGAGCGGTTTGCCGGCGCGGTGGACCAACGCACCGGCCGCACAATTACATCCATCGAACGAGTGGCGAAGACTGCCCTTCAGCCGGCCCGAATGCCTAACCGGTCGTTTTAACGTTCCGCCTCTTCCAGCAGCTCGTTCAGGCGGGTGGCCCATTCCTTGTTGCCATCTCTGAAAGGACCAAGCGCATCGCCGGCGGCTTCGGGAAGGTCGCTGGCCGCCGCAGCAATGCGGCGAGCCTGCTCACGATGTCCCACGGCCGTATGGCAGCACGCCTGAATGCGCAGAAGCGCCGGCCAGTCAGGCCGCGCCTTTAACGCCGTATGTCCCGTTTCGAGCGCGCGCTCCACGTCGCCCGAAAAGAACAATGCAAGCATCAAGAGGCTGAACCAAACCCCATTCTGCGGATCATGGGGGTTCAGTTCGAGGCCGCGAGCCAGGGGCTTGCGCGCGCCGGCCGCATCTCCCGAAAAAAGACGGGCCATGCCGAGGACGAGATAGCCCAAGGCGAAACTCGAACCGAGTTCGATGGATCGTTCCGCTGCGAGGATCGCTTGGTCAGCCCTGCCTGTATAGGCCGACACAATCGCCAGCGCATAGTGCGAATACGGGTTTCGCGCATCGAGATAGATCGCTCGCAGCGCCGCATCCAATCCTTCCTTCCCGTCCGCCGCGGGGTTATCACTCCAGCCGTAGGCAATGAGGCCCGCATTGACCCGCGCCCGCCAGATCTGCGCCTCCGGCAGCAGGGGATCGAGCTCCGTGGCCTCGCGGAAAAATCGCCGTGCCATGAGGTGGGTGGACTGCGTGACCTTGTGGAAATGGAATGTGCCTTGCCGGACAAGATCCCAGGCAGTGATGTTGCCGGTGTGCGGAGCCACCTGAAGCCCATGGCGCAACAGCAGCTCGGGCTCGATCGCCGCTGCAATCCGCTCGGCGATGGCATCTTGCACCGCAAATACCTCGGTCATCTGAAGATCGTAATGTTCGGACCAGACGGTGGCGCCTTTCGCTGCGACGGCGAGGTGCACCGATATTCGGATCCGATCGCCGATATACCGAACAGCTCCATCCACGAGAAAATCGACGCCAAGTTCGCGCGCGATAGATTGCGGATCCCTCGAGCCATTCCTC
Source organism: Rhizobium indigoferae (assembly GCF_034554815.1). NCBI lineage: Bacteria > Pseudomonadati > Pseudomonadota > Alphaproteobacteria > Hyphomicrobiales > Rhizobiaceae > Rhizobium > Rhizobium indigoferae. The sequence goes on from NZ_CP140635.1 coordinate 106,948, forward strand.
CTTGTGAAACTTGCCCCACGTAACGCGACCCGGAACCATCTGAACCGGACGAGCGCCATGATCAGGTCGTCGGTGATGCCGTCGGCCAGATACTGTCTTTCACCATCGCCGCCGAGATTTTCGAACGGCAGTACCGCAATCGCCGGGATCGAACCGGTCTGCGCATGCCATCCGCTATCGGCTGCGTCGGTCCGGCTCTCCACCGGGCCGGAGAATCTGTACCCGACGCGCGGAACCGTGACGATCCATTCGCTGCCGTCTGATGCAGGGCCGAGCAGCTTGCGAAGGGCAGCAATCTGAACGGAAAGATTGCTTTCCTCGACGGCCAATCCCGGCCAAACGGCATCCATCAGGGCGGACTTTGGGACGACACCCCCCTGAGCCGAAAGCAGAACGGCAAGCAGCGAAGCACCTCGGGCGCCGATAGCGACTGGCCTATTGTCGCGAAACAGGCATCCGTTCTCGGCAATGAACTCGAAGTGGCCGAAGGCAAGGTGCTTGGTGTTCATGGCCCGGAATGATACCCGATTTCGCAGTTTTTCGGAATTTTTCGGCCCCGCTTCAGGACTTGCGCCGGCTGAGCGCGCAGATTCCGCTTCAGTGCAGCGGTTGAAGTGGTGAGAGTGATGAAGAACGAAGCAACGCAACCGAAAAATCCGCAGGTATCAACTGCGAAAGTCGTACGCGGGAGCGGCAGCCATGTCGCCGAGCAGGGGTCTGTCTATCGCTCAGGTGTCTCGGCGGAAAGCGTCGGATCAACCATGCTGTGGCTCGGGACGATTTCGCTACCCGCAGGCAGACGAACCAAGGCCCATCGCCATGAGGGACACGAGACCGCCCTTCTCATGACCGCGGGCCAAGAGATCGAGATCTGGTCGGGGACGAAGCTCGAACAGTGCGAATTGGTCCACGCCGGCGACTATCTCTTCATTCCGGCCGGCGTTCCCCATGTGGCCGTCAATCGCAGCACCGAAAACGCCGAGTTCCTCGGTGCCCGCAATGACCCCGCCGCCAACGAGAGCGTCGTTCTGATGCCGGAGCTCGATAACATCGTACCTTGATCATGCCGGGAGGTGCACCATGGCCATCATCGAACAACGTCTGGCCGAAATGGGTCTTGAATTGCCCGAGCCCTTGAAAGTTCGCGAAGGGCTGCGAATGCCCTTCGTCTGGGTTCGGGTGCGCGGCAACCGCGCCTACATTTCGGGTCACGTCGCGTGCAACCGCGATGGGACATTGGCAACCCCGCTTGGCAAGGTCGGAGCGGAGGTCTTGCCAGAGCAGGGTTACGCGTCGGCCCGGCTCGTTGCCCTGGCCCATCTCGCCAGTCTCAAACGTGCTGTCGGAGACCTTGATCGGGTCACGGCTTGGCTGCGCGTCTTCGCCATGGTGAATGTTGCTCCGGGTTTCGATGAGACGCCGCTGGTCACAAACGGCTATTCCGATCTGATACTGGAGCTGTACGGGCCCAACGTTGGCGCCCACGCCCGCTCGTCCATCGGCATGGCCATCCCTTTAAATGCGCCCGTAAACTGTGAAGCGGAGGTCGAAATCGACGGGTGACCGCTAGTAGACGAACGGGTCTACCCCGGCGGTTCCGTGGACGCCCGGCTCTTTCGGATAGATCACGCCCTTGCGCAGGATGATGTTGGCATAGAGCCTGGGCTCGCCGGTCTGGATCACCGCATGGGCGGTCTTCACCCTTCCGTAGAAATCCTGGCCGATCAGCGGCACCACCTGCCGGTGCGGCTCATGGCGGGCGCAGCAGTCGATCATCTCCTCATGCACCGGATCGAGCTTGTCGCGCTCGGCCTTGACGGTCGAGCGGAAGATCGCCTCCGCCACGAAATCGTCGATCGGCAGCACGCTGAGCACGGCATTGAGGACCGGGATGAGGTGGTGGCCGTCGAGCCGTATCAGCCGGCGGGCATGTTCGACGCCCGGATAATTGCCGTCGACGATGGCGATCTCGTCGCCGTGGCCCATGGCGCGAAGCGTAAAAAGCAGCTCCGGGCTCAACAGCGGATCAAGTCCTTTCAGCATGGTCTACCTCCTTGAAGAGTACGTTCTGGTCGGTGAGGTAACGCGCAAATATCGGCAGGCTGGCGCCGCCGATGGCGCGCGCCTGCGCGCCGACCGCGCCCTCGATGATTTCGGGCATGACGACGCCCTGCAGGTCGAGCTTGGCGGCTTCGTCGATCGTGGCTTGCACGACGCGGCTGCGCACCCAATCGGGAAAGCCGCCGTCGATGACAGCCGCGCTGAAATCGACGATCGAGGCGGCGGCAACGATCGCCTGCGCCAGCGCCTTGGCGCTATCCTGGATCCAGGCTTCCATCGGCTCGCCGAAATCCACCCAGCCGTCGGCGGAATACCACAGCGGCTCGGGATCGATGCCCCGCTCGCGCAGCATGTTCTCGAGCACGAAAATCGAGGCGATTTCAAGCAACTGCATCGTCTCGCCGTTCTTGCCGCGCACAGGCAGCGGCCCGATCGCGCCTGCCGTGCCGGTGCGGCCGGAAAAGATCGCCGAATTCAGGACGATGCCGCCGCCGATGAAGGAGCCGATGAAGAAATAGACGAAATCCGGATAGGACGGTCCGACGCCGAAGACGAGCTCGGCGCCGCAGGCGCTGGTCGCATCGTTCTGCATGAAGACCGGATGGGAGACGCGCGCGGCGATGTCGGCCTGCAGGTCGACGTCGCGCCAGACCTCCATGGCGCCTGGCGGCGCACCCACCTCTTCGGCCCAGTTCCAGAGCTCGAAGGGGGCGGCGATGCCGAGGCCGGCGATGCGGCCGCGCTGCTTGTCGTCGAGCCGGTCTTCCAGTTCCCGGATGCCTGAGGTGACGAAGGCGAGGATTTCATCCGGCAGCGGATAGGCATAGGTTCGGTGCAGCTGCATGCGGATGCGGCCGACGAAATCCATCAGCACCAGATCGGCGCTGCGCCGGCCCATCTTCAAGCCGAAGGAATAGACGGCATCGGGATTGATATGCATCGGGATCGACGGCTGGCCGACACGGCCGCGCACCGGTTCCCCGCGCGACAGCAGCCCTTCCTTCTCCAGCACCCGCATGATGACGGAGACGGTCTGCGCCGACAGCCCGCTGCGGCGCGCAATATCGGCCTTCGACAGCGCGCCGTAGAGACGCACCAGCGACAGCACGAGCCGTTCGTTATAGGCGCGCACCCTGACCTGGTTCGCACCGCCGGCCGGATTCAGAATTGGTGGCGGAACCGGTGTGTGTTCCGGTCCTTCCAAGGACGACATGGCCGCTCCTCCCGATTGTTGGCCTATGCCCTAATTCGATTGAGCATGCCACATCGAATTAATAATTCAATTGGATTTATTTATTGACAAGCCGATTTCTTTTCGCTCTTAATTGCCGTCGTCAAGGGCACGGGACCGCTGGGAGGCGTTAGCGATCCACGGCGAAGTGCTATATCTTAAATTCCGGCCCCGCAGGGGCGGCGCCGGCAAACTCTGGGAGGAGTTCCATGAAGAAATCTGTTCTCGCTTTCGGCGCGCTCGCGCTTGGTGTCACCTTTTCCGCTCCTGTCATGGCGGCTGACGTTGCTGCCTGCCTGATCACCAAGACCGACACCAACCCCTTCTTCGTCAAGATGAAGGAAGGTGCGACCGCCAAGGCCAAGGAACTCGGCGTCTCGCTGAAGTCCTATGCCGGCAAGGTCGACGGTGACAGCGAAAGCCAGGTGGCCGCGATCGAAAGCTGCATTGCCGACGGCGCAAAGGGCATCCTGATTGCTGCTTCCGACACCAAGGGCATCGTGTCTTCGGTCAAGAAGGCGCGCGATGCCGGCCTGCTGGTCATCGCTCTCGACACACCGCTCGAGCCGGCCGATGCCGCCGACGCCACCTTCGCCACCGACAACCTGCTCGCCGGCAAGCTGATCGGCCAGTGGGCCAAGGAAACGATGGGCGACAAGGCCAAGGATGCCAAGGTCGGCTTCCTCGACCTGACCCCGTCGCAGCCGACGGTCGACGTTCTGCGCGACCAGGGCTTCATGATGGGCTTCGGCATCGATCCGAAGGACCCGAACAAGATCGGCGACGAGGACGATGCTCGTATCGTCGGTCATGACGTGACCAACGGCAATGAAGAAGGCGGCCGCAAGGCCATGGAAAACCTTCTGCAGAAGGATCCGAGCATCAACGTCATCCACACGATCAATGAGCCGGCCGCTGTCGGCGCCTATCAGGCGCTGAAGGCCGTCGGCATGGAAAAGAACGTGCTGATCGTCTCGGTCGACGGCGGTTGCCCGGGCGTGAAGTCGGTCAAGGAAGGCGTCATCGGCGCCACCTCGCAGCAATATCCGCTGATGATGGCAGCCCTTGGCGTCGAAGCGATCAAGAAGTTCGCCGACAGCGGTGAAAAGCCGAAGCCGACCGAAGGCAAGTCCTTCTACGACACCGGCGTGTCGCTCGTCACCGACAAGCCGGTCTCCGGCGTCAAGTCGATCGACACCAAGGAAGGCACGGACAAGTGCTGGGGCTGAGGCCTGATTGTTGAAAGCAGAGCGGCCGGGGCTTGATCCCCGGCCGTTTTCGACGGACGATGTGCCGTCGCCTCACGAACCGGCTAATCAAAGACCGGATGGATATCGGTGACGGCCCCCGCGCGAGTTCGGCGCGCGGATGCGGAGGAGGAACCATGACCGGAACACAGGAATTCGAACGTGTCCTCGACGGCAGCGACAAGAGCGTTGCCTCCTTCGAGCACGAGAAAGTCTCGCTGATCAAGCGCGCGCAGCATTTTCTGCACTCGACGCCGGCCGCCGTGCCGCTGATCGTGCTGGTGCTGGCGATCGTCATCTTCGGGATCACCATCGGCGGACGGTTCTTCTCGTCCTATACGCTGACGCTGATCCTGCAGCAGATCGCCATCGTCGGTATTCTCGGCGTCGCCCAGACGCTGGTCATCTTGACCGCCGGCATCGATCTTTCGATCGGCGTCATCATGGTGATCTCGGCCGTCATCATGGGCAATGTCGCGATCACTTACGGCATACCGACACCGATCGCGGTCGCAGCCGGCATGCTTGTCGGCGGCCTTTGCGGATTGCTGAACGGCTTCCTCGTCGCCTACATGAAACTGCCGCCCTTCATCGTCACGCTCGGCACCTGGAACATCGTCATGGCGACGAATTTCATCTATTCCGCCAATGAGACGATCCGCGATACCGACGTCGACGAAAAGGCGCCCCTGCTGCATCTTTTCGCCGTGAGCTTCAAGCTCGGCAGCGCCGTGCTCACCCTCGGCGTCATCGCCATGGTGCTGCTCGTCTTGGTGCTCTGGTATGTCCTCAATCACACCGCCTGGGGCCGGCATGTCTATGCCGTCGGCGACGATCCGGAGGCAGCCAAGCTCTCGGGCATTCAGACCAAGAAGGTGCTGCTGACCGTTTATGCCATATCAGGCGTCATTGCCGGCTTGGCCGCCTGGGTCTCGATCGGCCGCAACGGCTCGATCTCTCCGTCTTCGGCCGTCACCGATTTTAACCTCCAGGCGATCACCGCGACTGTGATCGGCGGCATCTCGCTGTTCGGCGGCCGCGGCTCCATTCTCGGCACGCTCTTCGGTGCCATGATCGTCGGCGTCGTCTCGATGGGCCTCAACATGCTCGGCGCCGACCCGCAATGGAAAGTCCTTTTGACAGGCGTGCTGATCATCGCCGCCGTCGCCATCGATCAGTGGATCAGAAAGGTTTCGGTGTAATCATGGCTCGCGAACCCCTTCTCACCGCCCGCGGTCTCGTCAAGCGTTATGGCCGCGTGACCGCGCTCGACAATGCCGATTTCGACCTCTATCCGGGTGAAATTCTCGCCGTCATCGGCGATAACGGCGCCGGCAAGTCCTCGCTGATCAAGGCGATATCGGGAGCTGTCACCCCGGACGAGGGGGTGATTACCCTCGAAGGCCGGCAGGTGCAGTTCCGCTCGCCGATGGAAGCGCGCGAGGCCGGCATCGAGACCGTCTATCAGAATCTCGCTTTGTCGCCGGCGCTGTCGATCGCCGACAACATGTTCCTCGGCCGCGAGATCCGCAAACCGGGCGTGCTCGGCTCCATGTTGCGCATGCTCGACCGGCCGGCCATGGAAAAGCTGGCGCGCAACAAGCTGTCCGAACTCGGCCTGATGACCATCCAGAACATCAACCAGGCGGTGGAAACGCTCTCCGGCGGTCAGCGCCAGGGTGTCGCGGTCGCCCGTGCCGCCGCCTTCGGCTCGAAGGTCATCATCATGGACGAACCGACGGCAGCCCTTGGCGTCAAGGAAAGCCGCCGCGTGCTGGAGCTGATCCTCGATGTCAGGGCCCGCGGCCTGCCGATCGTGCTGATCTCCCACAACATGCCGCATGTCTTCGAAGTGGCCGACCGGATCCATATCCACCGCCTCGGCCGGCGGCTGACGGTGATCGATCCGAAGGAATACACCATGTCCGACGCCGTCGCCTTCATGACCGGCGCCAAGGCGGTGCCGACGGAGCCCGTCGCGGCATGACGGCACGCATCGACGAAATCGCCGGCGCAGTTCTTGACCGCGCCGGCCATTCCAAACGTTTCCTGATCGCCATCGCCGGACCGCCGGGTGCCGGCAAATCCACCATGGCCGACAATCTGGCGGAAGCGCTGAAAGCCAGGGGCGAAAGTGCCGAAGTCCTGCCGATGGATGGCTTCCACATGGACAACGCCATCCTGATCGAACGCGGCCTGCTGGCGCGCAAGGGTATCCCCGAGACCTTCGACGTTCGTGGTTTCCTCGATATCATCCGCGCCGTCAGGCTGGCCGATCAGGAGGTTCTGGTGCCGGTCTTCGACCGCTCGCGTGAACTCGCCATCGCCTCGGCCCGCCCTGTTTCCCCCGATCACCGCTTCATCATCGTCGAGGGCAATTACCTGCTGTTTTCGCTGGGCAAATGGGCCGAACTCGAAGGCGTCTTCGACTTTTCGATCATGCTGGCGCCGCCGATCGAGGTGCTCGAGGAGAGGCTCTGGGCGCGCTGGCGCGGTTATAAGCTCACCGAAGAGGCCGCCAGCGCCAAGGTCTACGGCAACGACCTGCCGAACGGCCGGCTGATCCTCGAAAACCGCCGCCCGGCCGATGTGACGCTGGAGATTGCGCTGGCGTGATGCCGCGCGACATTCATGAAAAAAAGAGCTAAAGCGCGTCGCATGATTCAATTTCAATGCGACGCGCTTTAGTGTTATCGAGGCCGCAGACGCATCGCTTCGGAGGCCTGCCATGCAATCGATCACCATTCGCCGTCCTGATGACTGGCACCTGCATCTGCGCGATGGCGCCATGCTGGAGGGCGTGATCGCCGATACGAGCCGCACCTTCGCCCGCGCCATCATCATGCCCAATCTCGTGCCGCCTGTCGTCACCACCACTGACGCCAAGGCCTATCGCGAGCGTATCCTCAAGGCCTTGCCGGACGGCCATCGCTTTCAGCCGTTGATGACGCTTTATCTCACCGAACATACCAGCCCCGATGACGTGGAGGAGGGGAAGAACAGCGGCCTCATCACCGCCGTGAAGCTTTATCCCGCCGGCGCCACGACCAATTCGCATGGCGGCGTGCGCGACATGGAAGAGGCGATGCCGGTGCTGGAGCGCATGGCGAAGATCGGCCTGCCGCTCTGCGTCCATGGCGAGGTGACGACGCCGGATGTCGATATCTTCGACCGCGAGGCCGTCTTCATCGACACCGTGCTCGATCCGCTGCGGCAGCGCCTGCCGGAGCTGAAGGTGACGATGGAGCACGTGACGACATCGGATGGCGTCGATTACATCAAGGCGGCCAAGGGCAATCTCGCCGGCTCGATCACCACCCACCATCTGATCATTAACCGCAACGCCATCCTCGTCGGCGGCATCCGCCCGCATTATTACTGCCTGCCGGTCGCCAAGCGCGAAAACCACCGGCTGGCTCTGCGTGCGGCCGCCGTCAGCGGTGACGCCCGCTTCTTCCTCGGCACGGATTCCGCCCCGCATGTCGATCCGCTGAAGGAATGCGCCTGCGGCTGCGCCGGCATCTATACCTCGGTCAATACGATGAGCTGCCTCGCCCATGTCTTCGAACAGGAGGGCGCCCTGGAGCGGCTCGAAGCCTTCGTGTCGCTGAACGGGCCGGCCTGGTACGGGCTCCAGCCGAACGAGGAGCGCATCACCCTGTCAAGGCAGGCCGAGCCGGTCGTCTTTCCCGCGAGGATTGAAACCGGAGCCGGTCCGGTGACGGTGTTCGATCCGATGTTTCCCCTGCATTGGCAGGTGGTGCAGCAGGCGTAAGCTTTCTGAATTCAATTTTAAATAGAATATTCATCTTAAATTTCGGCGCGACGTTAAACGCGTAACATTTGCATTGTGCAGTGCATCATTTGTTAACGGATGCATAAGACATTCCTCGTCGCGGAGCCCATAAGCTGCCAACATCTGGCGCGGCAACAGCTGCGGAGACTGAAAAGCATGACGCTTGACTATAACTCTCTCTTGCTGGCGCTCGGCGTCTCCGCGGCATGCCTTGCCGTCACGCTGATGGGCAGTTGGATTGTCCGCCGGGCGGAAACGGTGCTGCTCACCGCCACCATCGGCCTGGTCCTCGTCGTCAGCGGCATTTTCGTCTACAGCGCCTACGTCAATACGCCGGAGACATGGCTGGGCGTTGCCAATTTCGTGCTGTTTCATGCCGGCTTTGCCACCATATGGGGGGCAGGCAGACAGTTCCTCACCGGCCGCCTGTCTATCCCGGCCATCGCGATCCGCGCGCTTGCCGCGATGGTCTTCTCCGTCGTGCCGATGCTATCAGGGTATGACGGCCTGGCCTTCATCGCCGACAATCTCGCTATCGCCCTTTTGCTCTTTGCCACCGCCCGGCAATATTGGCTCGCCCGTGCCGAAGCACCCGCGCCGCTCCTCGGCATTACCGCGCTCTATACGCTGACGGCGATCTCCTTCGTTCTCTGCGCCGCCGTGCTGATCTCCGACGGCAAGCTGGTGCTCGGCAAGGCGCCCAGCAACTGGGCGGAGGATCTCAGCCTCGCCGTCTGCATCGCCGGCATGACCGGGATCGGTGCGCTGTCGTTGGCGCTGCATCAATGGCGGCTCGCTGCCCGCCACCGTCTCGATGCGATCACCGATCCGCTGACCGGCCTGCTCAACCGCCGCGCCCTGTTCGACGAGTACGGAACGCGCCCGATGGGCACGACCACCGCCGTCATCGTCTTCGACATCGACCATTTCAAATCCGTCAACGACCGCTTCGGCCATGCTGCCGGCGATCGCGTGCTCAAGGTCTTCGCCGGCGAACTCGCGGCCAGCTGCCGCACCGGCGACACCGCCGCCCGGCTCGGCGGCGAGGAATTTGCGCTGGTGCTGAAGGAAATCATGCCCGGCCGGGCGGAACTGACGGCCGAGCGCATCCGCCGGGCTTTCGAGGCGCGCGAGATCCATATCGATGACGAGGTGCTGACATGCACGGTCAGCGTCGGCGTCGCGCCCGGCCGCTCGAAGCCACAGGATTTCGACGCCATGCTGAGTGCCGCCGACAAGGCGCTCTATGTCGCCAAGCGCGCCGGCCGCAACCGTGTCGAGCTTGCCGGCCATCTGCAGGCCGTTCCCGTCGAGGCAGCGCGCACCGCGTCTTGATCGCCGATCGATCCTCTCATACTATCGCCTTCGGCCGGATGCGGCCAGCCGCCCCGCGACGCTCGAGTTTGACGCTCTGGCGTTATGGTGAATGCATCAAACAACATCCTTCACATCCTTGCCGTTAGGCGATCGATGGCGAACGGGTCAGCAGACGCGGGCACCGATCTTCCTGTTTGCCGTCAACGGAAGGATGACTTCATGCGCGATTTTCGCGATGCCAAGCTCATGGCAAAAACATTGCGGCAGGCCCTGGCCGACCGCGACATTTCGCTCACCCACAGCGAAACGCTCGAAATCGTTGCCCGGCAGTTCGGGCTCGATCAATGGAATATTCTCTCGGCCAAGATAGAGGAGGCGGGCGCCTCCCGCTCGGTCATCGGCATCGAGCCGCCGATGCCGATCTTCCGCATCTTCTCGGTCGAAAAAGCCCTGGAATTCTATTGCGGCTTCCTGGGCTTCCGTCTCGATTGGGAGCACCGTTTCGGCGAAAATTTTCCGCTCTATTGCCAGGTTTCGCGTGACGGCATGGCGCTGCACCTGAGCGAACATTCCGGCGACGCCAGCCCCGGCGCCAAGGCCTTCGTCCGCGTCGCCAATGTCCGGGCCTATCACGCCGAACTCTCAGGCAAGGACTACCGCTACATGAAGCCCGGTGTCGAGGAAGAGCCGTGGGGGCTGGAGATGACCGTCATCGACCCCTTCAGCAACCGCATCGTCTTCTGCGAGCAGACGTAGTCTAGGGCATCGCGCCGGCATTGGAGTGCGGGTCGATGCTATAGGGATAGACTGGATAATCGGCCCCGATGGCATCTCCAACGCGGTCAGACCAGGCGACGAAGGCGGGATAGGCCGCAAGAGAAAACCCGCAATCCTCGGCCCGGTGGCTATAGGCGTAAACGGCGATATCGGCGATCGTCAGCTCCTGGCGGACAAGAAATGGGCTGTCGGTCAGGCCGTGATCGATGGCGGCGAGGGCGCGGGTTGCGGCTTCGCGCTTGCCCGCAACCATGCTCTGGCTACGCTCCAGCCGTCCCGTCAATGTCCAGAAGCGCAGCGAGCCGATGACCGGCTCGACATGATACTGTTCGAAGAACAGCCATTGCATCACCTTGGCGCGCAGATAGTGGTCTGACGGCAGGAAGCGCGTGTCCTCGGCGAGAAAAGTGAGGATCGCATTGGATTCGCCGATCGGACGCCCGTCGTCGAGTTCGAGGACCGGAATGGCGCCCACCGGATTGAGTTTCAGGAACGCCTCGGTGCGGCTCTCGCCCTCGAAGATCGAGACGATACGACTGCGGTAGGGTATGTCGAGCAGGCCGAGCAAAACCCTGACCTTCCAGCCATTTTGCGACGGCAGATAATCGTGAAGTGTGAACATGGCGGTCCTTTCGCGGCAATCGGCTCATGTTCACACGCCGGCCGCGAACCAACCACCCGATTCCTGACGGGGACGTCGGATCGTCGGGAAGCAATCATTCAAACGATCATCAGCGCCCGCACGAAGGCCACCGAGGCCAGTAGCGAGGCGATTGTTCTCACATGGTTCCACCATGTCCAGTCCCTGACATAGCTGGTCCAGAGCTGAACCGCTTCCGGCCCATTGCCGCCGACCTTCGCCAGTGCATCGTTCATCGGCACGTTGAAGACGATGGTCGAGACGAAAGAGGCAAAGACATAGAGGGCTGCTCCGCCCAGCATCAGAAAAGATGCCCCGCCGCGCCAGTCGATCAGGGCGAGCACGGCGATGACGATGCAGAGGATCGCCGTCGGCACGAAGAGGCCCATGAAGGGCGAGCGGACGATCGTCACGTTGATCGAGTTCATCGCCGCGATGCCTTGCTCTGCCGGAATCCGCGAGAAGGCGGTCATGATGAAGGTCGAGAAGGCGAAGAAGATGCCGGCGACAAGGCCGCTGCCGATCGCCGCCGCCGCGAGGGAGAGGATGAGAATGATCTGCATAGTCAGGCGCTCCATATTCCGGTTGCCGCGGTTTGGCGGGCATATTCGCTGAAATCGGTGGCGGGGCGGCCAAGAATTTCGGTGACGCCGCCCATCACGTTGGAATTGCGCCCATCGAGCACCTGGCCGAAGAGCTCCTCCAGAAGATCGATCAGGCCCTGAGGCAGGCCGGCAGCCGCAAGCCCGCCGGTGAAATCCGCCATCGAGACCTGCTGATATTCGATCGGCCGCCCAGTGGCTGCGGCGATTTCGCCGACCGCCTGCCGGAAGGTCAGCGCCCGAGGGCCGGTCAGTTCGTAGGTCTGGTTGCGGTGGCGCGGGTCGGTCAAGGCGGCGACGGCGGCATCGGCGATGTCGTCGGCATCGATGAAGGGCTCACCGATCTCGCCCGCCGGCAATTGCAGCCGGCCGCCAATGATCTGGTCGACAAAGGCGCCCTCGCTGAAGTTCTGGCAGAACCAGGAGGCGCGCAGGATGGTGGTATCGATGCCGGAAGCGGTCAGCGCCGCTTCGCTGCGCTGCGCGCGCTCTTCGCCGCGGCCGGAGAGCAGCACGATATGCTCAAGGCCGCATTCCACGGCGACCTTAGCGAGCGCTTTGATCGCCTCCGCCGCCCAGGCGACGGCAAGGTCCGGCTGGAAGGCGACATAGGCGCTCGATGCGCCCTCAAGTGCGCCGCGCCAGGTCGACCTGTCCTCCCAGTCGAAGGGACGGGCGCTGGAGCGCGACGCCGCGCGAACGGTCAGGCCGCGCGCTTCCAGACGCCTGATGATGCGGCCGCCGGTCTTTCCCGATCCGCCGACGATGACGATTTCGGAAGTCTGCATGTCAAAACTCCTTCCAAATGTTGCAAACAAGAGAAACTCTCTCATTTGCAAAATGAGATAATCTCTCTTATTTTGTTTGTCAACGTGGGAAAGGAGAGATTATGTCGGAACAGCCGGTCGCAACGCGCAGGCGCCAGCAGGAGTCTACCGGCCAGCCGCGCCGCATCCCCAGCCAGCAGCGCGGCCGCGAGCGCTTCGAAAAGATCCTCGCGGTTGCCTCGCAACTGATCGAAAGCCACGGCAGCGATGGCTTGAAGATGAGCGAGATCGTCGAAAAGGCCGGTCTTTCCTTCGGCGCCCTCTACCAATATTTCCCCGACAAGACCTCGATCATCCGCACATTGGCCGAGCGCTTCAACGAGCAGGGCAGGCGGTGCGTCGAAGAGGAACTGGCGAAGGTGACCGACGCTGCGGCCCTGCAGCGCGCGCTCACCAATATCGCTGATGAATATTATGCCTTCTTCCGCCGCGAGCCCGTTATGCGCGACATCTGGCATGCGACCCATACCGACAAGCTGCTGCAGCAGGTCGATGCCGAGGACATGGAATTTCATGCCCAGGCATTTCTCGCCGTGCTGATCCGTCTATGGCCGGATCGCGACCGCAAGGAGCTGCTGGCGATCGCGCGGCTGACGATGCAGCTGCTTGCCGCCGGCGTGCGTTATGCCGTTTCGCTGGATGCGGAGGAGGGCGCTCAGGCGATTGCCCTGTTCAAGAAGATGCAGATCGCCGATATCGGCCGTCTGCTGCTGGCATGAGCGCGCCTTTCGTCTGGAAACGTCGGGCTCTTGCTGCTATTCCCGCAAGGATCCAAGCCGAAGGAGAGCCGCATGATCCAGACCACATTTCCCGACCGCGCCGTGATGGCCGAATTGTTGGCCAAGATGCTCTGGGAGATCAAGGCGGTGCATTTCAATGCCGCTCAGCCCTATAAACTCTCCTCCGGCATGGCGAGCCCGGTCTATATCGATTGCCGCAAGCTGCTCTCCTTTCCGCGCATCCGCTCGACGGTGATGGATTTCGCCGCCAGCACCCTGCTGCGCGATGCCGGTTTCGAGCAGTTCGATTGCATCGCCGGCGGCGAGACCGCCGGCATCCCCTTCGCCGCCCTGCTGGCAGATCGTCTCGGCCTGCCGATGATCTATGTCCGCAAGCAGCCGAAGGGCCATGGCCGCAACGCCCAGATCGAAGGCAATATGCCGGAAGGCTCGCGCGTGCTCGTCATCGAAGACCTGACGACAGCAGGCGGCAGCATGTTCAAATTCATCGATGCGGTCCGTGCCGCCGGCGGCGTCGTCGATCATGGCATCGCGCTGTTCTTCTACGGCATCTTCGGTGAACAGCGTTTTGCCGACGGCAAGGTCAGGCTGCATCACATCGCCACCTGGCGGAATGTTCTGGCCGTCGCCAAGGAGCAGAAGCTCTTCGACGACAAGACGCTGTCGGAAGTCGAGGCCTTCCTCGATGCGCCGCTGGCCTGGTCGGGAAGGAATGGTGGGGTTAGTGAGCTTTCGCTCTAGCCAGTTGACAAAAGCTCGCTTAATCGGTTGATGAACGTATAGATGCTGTTGGGAGGAATACGATGATTTTGTGCTGCGGCGAAGCCTTGATCGACATGCTGCCGAGGGACACGACGCTGGGCGAAAAGGGCTTCGCCCCCTATGCCGGCGGCGCGATCTTCAACACCGCAATCGCGCTCGGCCGCCTCGGCATCCCCACGGCCTTCTTCACCGGCATCGCCGATGACATGATGGGCGAAATCCTGCTGGAAACGCTGAAGGCGAGCAATGTCGATTACAGCCCATGCGCCATTACGCCGCGTCCCTCGACCATCGCCTTCGTCAAGCTGGTGAACGGCCAGGCGACCTATGCCTTCTACGACGAAGGCACCGCCGGCCGCATGATCACCACGGCCGACCTGCCTGTTCTCGGTGACGATTGCGAGGCGCTGCATTTCGGCGCAATCAGCCTGATCCCGAGCCCTTGCGGCGAAACCTACGAGGCGCTTCTCGACCGCGAAGCCGCTCGCCGGGTCATCTCGCTCGATCCGAATATTCGTCCGGGTTTCATCAAGGACAAGCCGGCGCATATGGCCCGCATCAAGCGCATGGCCGCTAAATCTGACATCGTCAAATTCTCCGACGAGGACCTCGAATGGTTCGGCTTGGAAGGCGACCATGATGCGCTCGCCGCCCACTGGCTGAACCACGGCGCCAAGCTCGTCGTCATCACCAAGGGCGCGGAAGGCGCCTCTGGCTATACCAAGGAGCGCAAGGTGACGGTCCCGAGCGAACGGGTCACCGTCGTCGACACGGTCGGCGCCGGCGATACCTTCGACGCTGGCATCCTCGCGTCGCTGAAGATGGATAATCTGCTGACCAAGCCTCAGGTGGCCAATCTTGACGAAAAGGCGCTGCGCAACGCCGTGACCCTCGGCGCCAAAGCCGCCGCCGTCACCGTCTCCCGCGCCGGCGCCAACCCGCCCTGGGCACGCGAGATTGGGCTTTAGGGCTCAAGCCCAGCTTCGCCCCTCATCCGCCTGCCGGCACCAACCGGGGTCGAGCCACGTGTCTCGCCCCGTCCTTCGGACCCCCGTAAAAGGGGCGAAGGGACAATGCCGCGGCCTCTCGATTCCCATTGACGTCTCGCGTGGCACGTCCCCTCTCCCCGCGCGCGGGAAGAGGGTTAGGTGAGGGGCAAATCTTGAACGGTTACTTCGCAAGCTTCGCCAGCGCCGCAACCAGGCCCTGCGTCGACGAGTCATGCGATGCCGCACTTTCCTTGCCTTCGACGACCGGCAGCAGGCCCGTCGCCAGTTCCTTGCCGAGCTCGACGCCCCACTGGTCGAAGGAATTGATGCGAAAGAGCACGCCTTCGACGAAGACGCGGTGTTCGTAGAGCGCGATCAGGCGGCCGAGCGCGTAAGGGGTCAGCTTGTCGTAGACGAAGGTGATCGACGGCCGGTTGCCGTTAAAGACGCGGTGCGGCGCGATGAAATCGGCCTTTTTGTCGTCCATGCCCTTGTCGGTCAGCTGCTTCTTGGCTTCTTCGAAAGTGCGTCCCTTCATCAGCGCTTCCGACTGGGCGAGAACGTTGGAGATCAGCAGCTGGTGCTGGTGGCGCAGCTCCGGCTCGAAGGCGTTGGCGGCGATCATGAATTCGGCCGGGATGATGCTCGTGCCCTGATGGATGAGCTGGTAGAAGGCGTGCTGGCCGTTGGTGCCGGGCTCGCCCCAGACGACAGGGCCGGAATTGCCCTCGACCGGCGTGCCGTCAATGGTGACCCCCTTGCCGTTCGATTCCATGTCAAGCTGCTGCAGATAGGCCGGGAAGCGCGACAGGCGCTGGTCGTAGGGCAGGATGGCGCGGGTGGGGTAGCCCAGCACATTGCGATGGTAGAAGCCGATCAGGCCGAGCAGCATCGGCAGGTTTTCGGTAATCGGCGCCTTACGGAAATGATTGTCGACGGCATGCGCGCCGTCGAGGAATTTGCCGAAATTCTCCGGCCCGACGGCGATCATCAGCGGCAGGCCGATCGCCGACCAGATCGAGTAGCGGCCGCCGACCCAGTCCCAGAAGCCGAAGACGCGGCCGCTGTCGATGCCGAAGGCGGCGACCTTGTCGAGTGCCGTCGAGACGGCGGCGAAGTGGTGCTGCACGGCGGCTTCGCCGAGCGCCTTGGCGATGAAGTTGCGGGCCGTCTGCGCATTGGTCATCGTCTCGACGGTGGTGAAGGTCTTCGAGGCGACGATGAACAGCGTCGTTTCCGGCTGCACCAGCTTCAGGATGTCGGCGATATGGGCGCCGTCGATATTGGAGACGAAATGCGCGCGCGGACCGTCATGGAAGGGGGCAAGCGCCAGCGTCGCCATGACAGGGCCGAGATCCGAGCCGCCGATGCCGATATTGACGACATCGGTGATCGCCTTGCCGGTGGCGCCCTTCAGCGTGCCGGAGCGGACGTCGTCGGCAAACTTGCCCATGGCGGCAAGCACCGCATTGACGTCGGGCATGACGTCCTTGCCGTCGATCAGAACCGGTGTGTTGGAGCGGTTGCGCAGCGCGGTGTGCAGAACGGCGCGGTCCTCGGTGAAATTGATCGCCTTGCCGGAGAACATTTCCTCGCGCTTCTTCTCGACGCCGCCGTCTTCGGCGAGCTTCACCAAGAGCTCGAGGATGTCGTCATTCACCGCCGTCTTGGAAAAATCCATCAACAGGTCGTCAAGCGAGACGGAAAAGCGCGAAAAGCGCTCCGAATCGGCGGCGAAGGCGGCACGGATATCGGTCGCCTTGGTGGCATCAGCGGTGCTTTTCAGCTGTTCGACGATGGCGTTCATGGGAGGCTCCTTTGGAGGCGGAAAGGTTGCGGAAACTATTCGCTTTCTCACTCGCAAATCAAGTTCAGCCACCTGCCGAAATGGAAAAAAGCCACCCGCGGCAAGCGGGTGGCTTTAATTTCATTACAGCGCCGCGCGTCCGAAAGACGCGCAAAGGACGCTGTAACACTTTAAATTCGTCAAATTCAGCCGCGCAGGTCCTTGCGCAGGATCTTACCAACAGGCGACTTCGGCAGCTCGGTGCGGAACTCGATGAAGCGCGGCCGCTTGTAGTTGGTGAGGTTGGCGATGCAGTGGGCTTTGACCTCCGCTTCCGTCAGGTTCGGATCCTTCCTGACCACGAAGAGTTTTACCGCCTCGCCCGAATGTCCGTCCGGCACGCCGATGGCTGCGGCCTCGAGGATGCCGGCATGCATGGCGGCGACTTCCTCGATCTCGTTGGGATAGACGTTGAAGCCGGAGACGAGGATCATGTCCTTCTTGCGGTCGACGATCTTGGTATAGCCGCGGTCGTCCATGAAGCCCATGTCACCTGAGCGGAAGTAGCCGTCATCGGTCATCACCCGCGCCGTCTCCTCAGGCTTCTGCCAGTAGCCGGCCATCACCTGCGGCCCGCGAATGCAGATCTCGCCGACGTCGCCGAGCGGCAGCGAATTGCCCGCCTCGTCGCGGATATCGAGGTCGGTGGAGGGAAGCGGCAGGCCGATCGTGCCGGTGAACTCCGCCGAATCGAAGCGGTTGGCGGTGGCAACCGGCGATGTCTCGGAAAGGCCGTAGCCCTCTGTGACTGCCGTGCCTGTCATCTTCAGCCAGCGGTCGGCGACCGGGCGCTGCACAGCCATGCCGCCGCCGAGCGACATGATCAGCGAGGAGAAGTCGAGCTTGGCGAAATCGGCATTGTTCATCATCGCATTGAACAGCGTGTTGAGGCCGGGGAAGATATGGACCTTCGACTTTTCGAATTCCTTGACGAGACCGGGAATGTCGCGCGGATTGGCGATCAGGATATTGTGGGCGCCGAGCGACATGCCCATCAGCGAATTCACCGTCAGCGCGAAGATGTGGTAGAGCGGCAGGGCGCAGAGGAAATTCAGCACCTCCGGCTCTTTCTTGCGCTCGAAGGCGGATCGAAGCCAGAGCGACAGCTGCACCTTGTTGGCGAGCAGGTTCTGATGCGTCAGCACCGCGCCCTTGGCAACGCCCGTCGTGCCGCCGGTATATTGCAGGAAGGCGATGTCGCTGCCTGTCAGCGTGACCGGCTGGAGCTTTTTTCCCGCACCTTCGCGGAGCACCTGGCCGAAGCTCTTGTGCTGAGGGATCGACCAGGAGGGAACGAGCTTCTTCACCTTGCGCACGACGAAATTGACGATCAGCCCCTTTGGCCCCAGCATTTCCCCGAGCGAGGTGACGACGACATGGCGAAGGTCGGTCTTGTTGAGAACCTGCTCCACCGTGCGGGCGAAATTCTCCAGCACGAAGATCGCCTTGGCGCCGGAATCCTTCAACTGGTGTTCGAGTTCGCGCGGCGTATAGAGCGGGTTGACGTTCACCACGACGAGGCCGGCGCGCAGGATGGCATAGGTGGCGATCGGGTTTTGCAGCACGTTCGGCATCATCACGGCGACGCGGTCGCCCTTCTGAAGGCCGGTGCTCTGCAGCCAGGCGGCGAGTTTGCGCGTCTGGCTCTCCAGTTCGCGGTAGCGCATCCCCTTGCCCATGCTGGAAAAGGCGGTCCGGTCGGCGTAACGGGCGCAGGATTTTTCCAGCAGTTCGGCAAGCGAGGCATATTCCAGCGGCGGAATCTCTGCCGGAACAATATCGGGATAGGCGGCAAGCCAGGGCTTGTCCGGCCTGGCGCCGTTTGGATGGACGGAAATGCTGTTCATCTGTCTCTCTCCCCTGCGGCCGCCGCGCCGACATCATTCGGCAGATAACCGGAAAGATCCTCCATCTTCCAGTCCGGCAGCTTATGCGATTGCCTGAATGGTTCAAGCCGAATGAAGCTATACTAACCTTGACGTAAACGTCAACATTCCGCCCGCGCACGATCATGGAAAGGATGGGGAACTTTGAGTCCGCCATGACGTTGATCTTGCATACTCACCATGAGGAAACACCAAAAGGAGGTGCACAATGTTGAACCAGGATACTGACGCCACCCGCCGTGACCCGAATGTCAAGGTCACGCACTCGCTGATCGCCAGCGACCGCGTCGAAGGCACCCGTGTCTATGGGCCTGATGGCAGGCATATCGGCTCGATCGAACGGCTGATCATCGGAAAGCTCGACGGCCGTGTCGCCTATGCCGTGCTGAGCTTCGGCGGCTTCCTGGGCATCGGTCACGACCATTATCCGCTTCCCTGGGAAAAGCTGAACTACGACACCCAGCTGGATGGCTATCGCATCGACCTGACCAAGGAGCAGATCGAAGGCGCCCCGAGCTATTCGGACGATGACGACACCTGGTACAACGACAATGGCCGCCGGGTCTATGATTACTACGGCGTGCCGCCTTACTGGATGTAACGTCGTCCGATAGGCCGAGCTGGAAGGGCCCCGCGGATGCGGGGCCTTTTTAGTGTTTGGCGACGAGATCGTTGGCCGATCGCAGCACGGTGCCGATGACAATATCGTCTGCCACGATCGTCTTTGCCGTCTTGATCACAAAGACATGGCTCTCGCCCGGCAGCAGCGTCACCAGCATCGAATCGACAACGGCATCCGGATGCAGTCGATCCGCCATCAGGCAGAGATCCTTGAGGAAGTTTTGCGCCGTCACCTTGACCTCATACCCACCGTCGATCCCGACGACATCGACCGTCAGCTGCGGTGCCGGCAAGGCACGCTCGATATCCTCGACGAAATAATGGAAGGCGCGCCGGTCGAGCATCTGCACGACGATGAGCTCGTTCTTCGGTAAGCCGGGGGTGACGATATCCTCGGGCAGCGGAAATTCCTTTGCCTCGAAACGATCGCAGAGCAGGCGCCAGAATTCGAATTCGGCCAGTACGGTGCCGTCGAGCGTCACGCGTTTGCCGCTGATCTTCGCCCGCCAGAACAGCGTCCGTTCATTGACGGCCACCGCGGCAAGTCCGCCGCCGCGCGGCTGGATCGTCAGCAGGCGCGGATCATAGGCTGCCTTCAGCGCATACCAGAGCGGCTTGCGGCGTCCGGCCGAATCGAGCGCGGCCCATGAGGTCACCGGCCAGCAATCGTTGAACTGCCAGACCACCGCACCCTTGCAGATATTCCGATGCGAGCGCATGTGTTCGACGCCAAAGCGGATGGCGCGCGCCTGGTTGAGCTGGGTGGCGAAGTGCCAGTCATCCATTGTCCGCGGCTCCGGCAAATGGCTGGACAGGCCGCGGATCAGCTTGTCATTGCCTTGTGTGGCCTTCTGATGGTGGAAGACGCCGTTCGATTGCGGCGTCAGCGGCGCGTCGTGCACGCTTTCTTCGATCGTTGCCCAGGCCGGCGGCGCCTGCCAGCCGAATTCGGAGCAGAAGCGCGGGATATAGTTGCGGTAGACCTCGTAGCCGACATCGTTCCACACGTCCCAGATATGTTTGCAGCCATGGCCGTCGGCATTGGGTTCGATCTGCATCGAGCCGGAATAGGGACTGCCGGGATAATAGGGCCGGTCCGGATCGAGTTCGACGCAGAGTTTCGGCAGCAGGTCGAGATAATAACCGAGGCCCCAGCTTTCGCCCGCCTTGATGATCGGCCGCCAGCCCCATTCGTCGAAACCCCAGATATTCTCGTTGTTGCCGTTCCAGAGGACCAGCGAGGCATGCGGCATCAGCCGCACGACATTGTCACGCACCTCCGCCTCGACCTCGCTTTTGAGCGGCTCCTCCTCCGGATAGGCGGCGCAGGCAAAGAGGAAATCCTGCCAGACCAGCATGCCGGCGCGGTCGCAGGCCTCATAGAATTCGTCGGCCTCGAAAATGCCGCCGCCCCAGACGCGCAGCATGTGGATATTGGCGGCCTTTGCCTCCTCGATCCGAGCGGCATAACGCTCAGCCGTCACCCGCGGGGGAAAACAATCGTCCGGAATCCAGTTCGCCCCGCAGATGAAAAGCGGTACGTCGTTGATGACGAAGGTGAAGGCCGAGCCATGCTCGTCGGCGGAGGTATCGAGCCGCAGCGAGCGGAACCCGAGTTCGCGCTCGTGAGCGTCGAGCAGATCGTCGCTGGCCTCGCCGATCAGCCTGATCGTCATCGGATAAAGCGGCTGCGCGCCGAGATGGTGCGGCCACCAGAGCTGCGGCGAGGGGAGGGTAAGCTCGAAGGCGATCTCGTCTTCGTCAGCGTCAATCGCCAGCGTTTTGGGTACGCCCCCGATTTCGGCGACAAGCCTCAACGGCGTCGTGCCGCCATGCCGCGCCAGCCTGGCATGCACCTTCAACAGCCCGTCGCCGCCGGCAAGTGTCGCCGACACCCGCGTTTCGGCAAGCCGCGCCCGATCCCAGCTTTCCAGCCGGACGGGCTTCCAGACGCCCGCCGTCACCAGCGTCGGCCCCCAGTCCCAGCCGAAATTGCAGGCCATCTTGCGCATCAGATTGCCCGGTCCCGGATAGTTGTTGGGACGGTAGCCGTAATGTTCTTCCATCTCCGCACCATAGGCGTAAGCCGAGCGGAAGGTGACGGTGAGTTCGTTCTGGCCAGCCTTCAGCAGCTGGGAAACATCGAAACGATAGGTGCGGTGCATGTTGAAGGTGCGGCCGATCTCTTCGCCGTTGAGGGATATCACCGCGATCGTATCGAGCCCGTCGAAGACGAGTTCCTGCACCCTGCCATCGTCAGGCATCGCCTCGAACGTGCAGCGATAGGTCCAGTCGGTCTTGCCGATCCAGTCACTGCTGATCTCGTTGACGTCGATATAGGGATCGGGGATCAGCCGGTTGGCGAGAAGGTCGAGATGCACGCAGCCCGGCACCGTTGCGGGGATTGCGGCAGGCAGGCCGGGTCTTGCTGTATCGTTACAGGAGAGCGTCCAGCCGGAATTGAGCTCGGTCTTCTCGATCATGGGCGGGCTCCTAGTTTATGCCGCTCGAAGCTGTGGGATTATCGGGAGATTGGATGTGTGCCGCCGCAATCCGGCTCGGCACGATGCGTCAGAGAAACCGGCCGTGGCGCTGCAGCACCTCGATCTTGTAGCCATCGGGATCGCTGACGAAGAAGAACAGACCGAAGAGCTTGCCGTCGCGGTTGAGCTCTATCAATTCACCCGGATTGAGCCCGAGCTTCGACAGCCGCTCCCGCTCGACCGCCACCTCCTCGACCGATACGGCGAGGTGGCCATAGGCATTGCCGAGGTCATAGGGCGCAGTCCGGCCCTTGTTGACGGTCAGTTCCAGCTCGAAGCCGGTCTCGGCATTGCTCATATAGATCAGCGTGAAGGTTTCGAAATCGACGCGGTCGGCGACCGAAAGGCCGAAGGCCCTCTCGTAGAATTCGACGGAGCGCGCCTCATCGAGAATGCGGATCATGGAGTGGATCATCTTCGCCAATTCTGCCTCCCATTCTTATCCATCAGGGCAGTCTTGGTACTCGTCCTCCTACGCCGCGCGCAAGCCGATTCTTCGCGTGATCGCCGCTTCGACCAGACCCATGGCGTCATAGATCAGCACCGCCATCAGACCGACGATCAGGCCGCCCTGCAGGATGAAGGCGGTATTGTCGGAAATCAACCCGGCGATGATGACCTCGCCGAGGCCCTTTGCCGCAACCGTCGAGCCGATCGTCGCCGTGCCGATATTGATGACGGTCGCCACCTTCAGCCCTTCGAGGATCAGCGGCAGGGCAAGCGGCAGCTCGACCCGCAGCAGCCGCTGCGTGCCGTTCATGCCCATGCCGTCGGCGGCATCGAGAACCTGCGGCGAAACCTGCTTCAAGCCGGCGACGGTGTTTTCGAAGATCGGCAGCAGGCCGTAGAGAAAGAGCGCGATCAGCGTCGGCATGGCGCCGAAGCCGGTGGCGGGAACCGCGAGTGCCAGCACCGCAACCGGCGGAAAGGTCTGCCCCGCATTGGCGATGGCGCGCGACAGCGGCAGGAAGTCAGCCCCGCTTTCCCGCGTCACGAAGATGCCGCCGACAACGGCAAGCACGGCGCTGCAGACAATCGAGCCGATCACCAGCTGCAGATGCCCGCCGGCCAGCGAGGCAAGGCTGTTCCGCGTATAGACGGCAGGCGCATTGTTGCTGGTCAGCGGCACCAGCAGGAAGGAAAGCCACTCCGTCCTGAACAGCAGGATGAGCAGCAAAGCCAGCGCCGCCAGGCGGAAGAGATTGGCGACGACGAGCTTCATGCCTTGCGGCCCAGTTCGAGAAGCCGCGTCATCGAGATCGAGCCAACCGGCGCCTTTTCGCCGTCCTGCACCGCCGCCTCGTCGACCCCCTGCCAGATCATTTCGGCCAGCGCATCACGCAGGCTGAGCGACTGCGGCAGGGCATAGGCGAGACCGTTCTTGGCCGGCTCCATGCTCTCCTTCAGCGGCAGCAGCGACATCAGCTTCAAGGCCCGGTCGGACGTGCCGGTCAATTGCTGCACGAAGGGATCGGCGGGTTCGGTGAGGATCTTTTCCGGCGTCGAGCATTGCAGCAACCTGCCCTGGCTCATCACTGCAATCTGGTTGCCGAGATGGAAGGCCTCGTCCATGTCGTGGGTGACGAGAATAACCGTCGTACCGAACTGTTTCTGGATCGCCAGCAGGTCGTCCTGCGCCTTGCCGCGGATGACGGGATCGAGCGCGCCGAAGGGTTCGTCCATCAACAGCAGTTCCGGCTCGGCCGCCAGCGCCCGGGCCACACCGACGCGCTGCTGCTGGCCGCCCGAGAGCTGGTGCGGATATTTGTCGGCAAAGGTTGCCGGATCGAGGTTGAAAAGCCCGAGCAGTTCTTCGACGCGTTTGGCGATGCGGGCGGAATCCCAATCGAGAAGCTGCGGCACGGTGGCGATATTCTGCGCCACCGTCCGGTGCGGAAACAGGCCGTGTCCCTGGATGGCATAGCCGATCTTGCGGCGAAGCTCCGTCACTGGAACGTCCATCACATTCTGTCCGCCGACTGATATTTCGCCTTCGGTGATCGGCACCAGTCGGTTGATCATCCGCATCAGCGTCGATTTGCCCGAGCCCGACGTGCCGACGATGACGGTGATCTCACCCTTCTCGACGCTCATCGAGACGTTGTCGACGACGGTGGCCGGGCCGTAGCGCTTGGTGACGTTCCTGATCTCGATCATGGTCATGCGGCGGTTCCCCGGATGCTGTCGATGACCGCATCGAGGATGACGGCCGATGAGAAGGCGAAGAAGACGGTCGGCACGGCGCCGAGCAGGACGAGATCCATGGCCGTCTGGCCGAGCCCCTGGAAGATGAAGATGCCGAAGCCGCCGCCGCCGATCAGCGCGGCGATCGTCACCATGCCGATCGCCTGCACCAGTACGATGCGGATGCCGGTGAGGATGACGGGAAAGGCGAGCGGCATGTCGATGCCGGTCAGAATCTGCAAGCGCGTCAGCCCCATGCCGGCCGCAGCATCGCGCACCGAGGGGTCGACGCCCTGAAGGCCGACGACGGTGTTGGCGACGATCGGCAGCAGCGAATAGAGCACCAGCGCAATCAAGGCAGGCGCCGTGCCGATGCCGCGGATGCCGATCGCGGCGGCGAGCGGCACATGGGTGGCGAGATAGCCGAGCGGCAGCATCAATAGGCCGAAGAGTGCCAGGCTCGGGATCGTCTGGATGAGGCTCAGCCCCTGCAGCACGATGGCCCGCAGCTTCGGCACCCAGAAGCAGAGGATGCCAAGCGGCAGGCCGAGTATAATGGCGATGGCAAGCGAGCCGAACGCCAGCAGCAGATGCGAGAGCGCTTCGGTCTCGAATTGCGGGGCCCGCGTCGAGAATTCCTTCATGATCGAAAGGCTGTCGAGCAGGCCGGAGGAGAGCGAGATGAAGAGCAGCGCCGTATAGGCTGCAAGGGCTGCCACCCGCATCCATGGCGCCAGCCGGATTTTGACAAGCGCATCTGATATCACGAGCCCGATCACCGCAAACAGCGCCCAGAAGCCGCCGCCGGGCGTCATGCGCGCTACCGTGCTGCCGGGGGGCGTTGCCGCCGTCGAGACGAGGCCGATCGCAACGATCAGCGCCGCAAGGCAGAGTGTGGCGATGACAAGCCGCGCGATCGCATTGGTGAGGAACAGCGTGGCGAAGGCGGTGAGAAGGAGAAGCACGGTCAGGATGACGACGGAAGGCTGGGGAAGAAGCTGCATCAGCAGCATCGGCTTGCCGGCGGCGATGCGGTTTGCCTTCACGTAGATGAAAGGCATCAGTGCAGTCGACGCGATGCCGCCGGCCACCAGAACCACGCCGAGCCGGTCCAGCCTGCGGACCGCTAAGGTTTCTTCCATCAAATCACCTGTCTGGCCAACATCAGCCCAACCCTATCAGCAAAGGGGGCTCCGCCCGCAATCGGGCGGAGCGAGCGATGATTACTTCAGGAAGCCCTTTTCCTTGAGATAGGCTTCGGCGACGGACTTTGCCGGCTCGCCGTCGACTTGGATCTTGGCGTTGAGCTTGCGCAACTCGTCGGCGGTCAGGCTCTTGAAGATCGGCGAGAGCACCTCCTCGATTTTCGGATTGGCCTTCAACACCTCTTCGCGGATGATCGGCGTCGGGGCATAGACCTGCTGCACGTTCTTGTCGTCTTCGAGAACGGTGAGTTCAGCCGCTTCGATGGCGCCGTCGGTGCCGTAGACCATGGCGGTGTTGACGCCGTTCGTTTGGTCGGCGGCCGCCTTGATCGTTGCCGCCGTGTCGCCGCCGGAGAGAACGACCATCTGGTCGGGCTTCAACTGGAAGCCGTAGGTCGTCTGGAAGGCGGGGAGCGCGCCGGCCGAATTGACGAATTCGGCGGAGGCGGCAAGCTTGGCGGCACCGCCGCCGGCGACCCATTTGCCGAAGTCCGTGAGGCTCTTCAGCTTGTTCGGACCGGCGACATCGCTGCGCACGGCGAGCGCCCAGGTGTTGTTGGCGGGCGACGGCGTCAGCCAGACGATCTTGTTGGCGTCGTAATCGAGCTTCTTCGCCAGCTCATAACCCTGGTCGATGTTCTTCCAGGCAGCGTCATCGGCCTTGTTGAAGAAGAAGCCGGCATTGCCGGTATATTCGGGATAGATGTCGATTTCGCCGGCGGTGATCGCCTTGCGCACGACGGGTGTTGCGCCAAGCGCGATGCGGTCCTGCGTCTTGATGCCGTTTGCTTCGAGAGCGAGCGCAATGACGTTGCCGAGCAGCGTGCCTTCGGTGTCGATCTTCGACGAAACGACGACGTCGGCGGCATGGGCCGCACCCACCGCGAAGGCGGAGAGTGAGACGGCAAGTGCGAGTTTCTTCAGCATGGAAAGTCCCCTTTTTCAAAACCATTGAATGTGGCCCAAGCCTCGGGCGGGAGGCCTGCGCATAGGAAATCCGCCGGCGAAGGCGACCAAGCCGCCATCATGCCGGAATTGCGTGCGTCATGGAAATAGCGTTCATGCCCGAAAAATCGATGCAGGCCCCCTCCAGTATTTGCGGTCGCGGCACGATTATGGCGGCGAATGCACCTCCGCGCGCGGAAACGCATTCCCTTTTCCAAGGCCGGCGCGATTTGTTTTTGTTCCCTTGCGTGTTTCCACGATATTCCCCGGCTCTTTCGCGGTTTCCCGCCGCCCGGATTTTTATGACGGCAACGATAGCCCGCCCGCCTGGAGGCAGGGATATCTTTTTTCATGAACACATCATATCGTCCGGTTTTTCCAGCGCTTTCCGGAGGTGGCCGTTTGCATCTTGGTGCCCTGTTCATCGCAAGCCATGTTCTGACCTCCGGTTCGGTCCGCGAGACCGCGCGGCGCTTCCAGCTGTCGCCCTCCACCGTCTCGACGGCAATCCATAATCTCGAGACCGAACTGGCGATGAAGCTGACGGAACGCGCTTCCGGCGAGTTGGCGACGCTGATTGCGAGCGGCAGGGTGCTGGAAGGCCTGGAGCCGATCATTGCTGCAATCGCTGAACTCGGCCAATGGGCCGGTCACGACGGCGCCGCCGCCGGGATCGACGAGGCCTGGGCATCCCGCATTCCCGTCAAGATCGTCACGATGGAGCGTTTTCTCGAAGTTGCCGACCAGGGCAGCATCAACCGGGCCGCCCGCCGCCTCCGCCTCGGTCAGCCGCAGCTTTCGCTTCAGCTTGCCAATCTTGAGAAATTTTTAGGCCATCGCCTGTTCGAGCGGCAGGCGCAGGGCTCGGTGCTGACGGAGGAGGGCAGGCGCGCCTACCAGATCTTCATGGCGATCAGCCAGGCGTGGAACGATCTCAAATCGTCGGCCGACGAGCGTTATCGGCGCACCGCCCGATCGCTACGCATCGGCTCGATCATCCCGACCGGATCGGAAAGCTGGGTGGCCCGCTGCCTGGGCACGCTGGTTTCGGAATGGAATGCACGCCGCAACAACAATGCGATCTCGCTGGTCTCGATGACCGCGGACGATCTGCGCGAGGCGCTGAAGAGCGGCCGCATCGATGTCGCGATCCTGGATTCGGTCTTCGGGCTGGAAAACTTCCGCCATCGCGAATTGCTGCAGACCGACATGGTGGTGATCGCGCCACCGGATAGCACCGAGACCAGCGTCGCCGATCTCGTCGCCGGCCACCCGATCTGCATGCCGAGCCCGCGCACCGGCCTCGGTCATGCGGCCATGGCCTTCAGCTACGAGCGCGCACCCAACTGGCGCCTGCGCGGCCAGGATATCACCGCGGCGGATTCGCTGCCGGTCATCGTCGACCTCGTCGCCAATCACGGTTACGTCTCCTTCCTCGGCCGCGTCAGCGCCATGCCGATCGCCGACAAGGTGCGCATCGTCGATCTCGACGAGCATCTGCCGATGTCCTATCACGTTGCCTTCAACCATCGAAAAGCCGCCGCCGATGCCTGCACTGTCATCATCGAGGTGGCGGCGAGAATTACCTCGGAAACCGTCGCGCGCACCATAATGCCGACGGACGCCGGAGCCAGGGAGACTGCAGCGTGACAATCTTGCTTGAAGTGTGCGTGGACAGCGCCGAGGGCCTTGCCGCCGCGATTGAAGGCGGTGCCGGGCGCATCGAGCTCTGCGCGGCGCTGGAGCTCGGCGGCCTGACGCCGCTGCCGAGCCTGATGAAGATCGCCGCCCGGGCGCCCATTCCGGTCTACGCGATGATCCGTCCTCACGCCGGCCCCTTCATCTTCGACGGGGCAGACGAGGAAGCGATGATGATCGATATCGATGCCGTGCGCGCCGCTGGCCTCGCCGGCGTCGTCATCGGCGCCAACCGGCCGGACGGTACGCTCGACATGCCGTTGATCCATCGTTTGAAGACGCATGCCGCGGGCCTCGGCTCGACGCTGCATCGCGCTTTCGATCTGGTGCCGGGCGCCGATCAGGCGCTGGAGCAGGCGGTCGAACTCGGCTGTGAACGCATCCTGACCTCCGGCTGCGCCCTGAAGGCCGCCGACGGCCTCGACACGCTGAAGCGCATTTCGGCAAAGGCGGCCGGCCGCATCGCGATCATGCCCGGCAGCGGCATCCGCCCGGCAAATGTCGGCGAGATCCTGCAGGCGACCGGCGCCCGCGAGGTCCACGGCTCCTGCAGTTCCCCGATCGAAAGCGCCGATCCACGTGCGGTCGCCTTCGGCTTCGAGGCGAAAAGCACGAACAAGACCGATGTCGCTGTTGTCCGGCAGATGCGCAGGGCGATTGAGGCGGTGGCAGGATAACGGAGCGTGAGGACAAGGGAGCATTCGTTTGTCGATGCACCCCTCAATCTCCGTCATCCCCGGCCTTGAGCCGAGGATCCATGCCTTGCTGGTGACGGAGGCCAACGTGGATCCTCGGGTCGAGCCCCATAGGCGCTAACTTAGTTGTCGATGTGCGATGGCGCGTCGCCTTCGCGGTGGCTCGCGCAGTCGATAGAGCAGCCGGGCGCTGGCGATCGCCCTGATGGGGCCGTGCAAGACGGCGATAGAGATGTTGGTGATGGCGATGGCGACGAGACGCCAGATCGGCAAAGTCGATCGGTTCAGGCCGCCAGGGGGAGAGAGTCCGGCGCCTCGGGATCGAGGGCCGGCAGGTCGTCTTCGGCCAGCAGCGCGGCGAGCAGGGCGGTGTTGATCCACAGGCGGGCCAGCTCGGCGTCCTTTGCGCGCAGGTCTTCCAAACCGATCAGCGACTTCATACGTTTGAAGGCCAGCTCGATTTGCCATCGCAGGCGATAGGTCGAAGCGAGCCGTTCCGGCGGCCAGTCGTGCGCTGCGAGCGACGTCAGCAGCACCAGATAGCCTGCCATCTCGATGCCGCCCTGGCTGGGTCTGTATCGCGCCTTGGCGGCCAACCGGCGCGCCCTTCGCCTGGCTTTCTCGGCCGCCTCAGGCGGTAAGGGTAAGATCACCACCCGTGCCGCCACCTCGACCTTGGACTTGCCGTCCTGGACCATCACGCACCGATCAAGCATGCCCTTCCCGCCCGCTTCACGGCAGAGCGCCAAGCGATCCAGCAGTTGGCCGTCGCTATCCAGCAAACGCGGGTAGTTGGAAGGGGCGCGGACCAGAAAATCGGCCCCGGCCTCAACCACCTCAGCCAGATCGGCCGCCTTGGCGTGGGCGCGGTCGGCAATCCGAAGCTCACCAGCCTTGACACCACGCGACAGTCGTTCGGCTTCATGGCGATCGGTGACTTCCACCGAACAGAGCGTCAGTCGCGACAGGTCGAACACCGTATGCACCATCCAGTAGACCCGCTTAGGCCCAGGCGGTGCAACGACCGTGGCGTCAACCGCCATCAGGCGCAGATCACCAGGCACGCCGGCGAAGGTTTCGGGGCAACGCTCGGCAAGCAACTCCGAAACCAAGCAGCCCACCCAATCGGCACTGGCCTTCAGACGCTTGAGCATCGCTACGTCGGACATCGACGCGAGCCCCCGCTGATCGGCCCAGGCCGCCAAAGTTCGAAGCGAAAACCCACCCAGCACATAGGCGAAACACAACCGCAGCAGGTCGACCGCACCGCCCACCTGTCGTTTGCGAAGCAGCGCCCCGGCCTCGCGCGCGCTACTCTCCAATTCTTCCACTGAGCCCAGTCGTCCGACCAGCTCGCCCCAATCCAATGCTTCCAACGAATCGTTCATGGCAACGGGGAATCACGTTCAGCCCGACGCCGTCAAGACAGTTAGCGCCTATGGGGTCGAGCCCGAGGATGACGGAGTGTGTGGGAAACTACGCAGCAGGTACCGCGAACATGACAAGATAGGCGCCTAACGCCGTAGGACTTTTCCGGCGCTGCCTAGCCGCCAATACTGATGACAGCCTTGATCACCCATTCTTCTCATGCGCTCATCACTCGCGGTCATGCACGACGCCCATGATCTCACCCCTGCGGGAGACACTCACGAGGAGATCGTCCCCGTCTCGCCATGCTCTGATCAGATATCGTTCACCCACGTCCCTCACATCTCTGACGCGATAACCACGCCGTTCGAGGAGGCGAACCGCATCGTCTGGCCCGAAACTGTCCCGACCCGAGCGCCATCCGCTTCGCTGGTCGTGGTGGCGATTCCATCGCTGCAGAAAATCCGTTTCCGTCTGGTTATCGTCAGGATCAGCATAGAATTCCGATCCCTGGCCTTCCTGGATGACCACCTGCGCACGGGCAGGCACCACAAGCGGCATTGTCAGCGCAATAGCCATTGCCAAGGAAGCAATTCGCATTTTCATCGCCCGCCCTTTCCATCACTCAATTGATGAACATCTGCCGAGTATCCGGCGGGCCTCACTTATGGACACTTCCGTTTTCTTCTGTGTGCTTTTTGATTGAGAAATGTTGCGCGAAATCGCGGGCGCCGGTCTGAGTCGGAACCGCGTTGTTTCCGGGCGCATCCATCAGAACGTCTTGTGGAAAGACCAAGGGCCAACGGCTCCCGGCGGGATTTGCCGGAAGCGTTCAAGACGATCGCTATGCGACTTCGTACCTTGGGATTGCCCTAGGCACCGATGCGGATCACCGCCTTGATCAGCCCATTCTTCTCATGCGCCCAGCGCGCGAGATCGCGCGGCGCATCGGCAAGCGTCGTGCGGTGGGTGATGAGTTTGTCCACCGGCACCAGCCCTTTGGCGATCGAATCCGCCACATGCTCGAAATCGACGCGGGTGGCGTTGCGGCTGCCGATCACCATCATCTCGCGCTTGTGGAATTCGGGGTCAGAGAAGCGGATATCGTCCTTGACGACGCTGACCAGCACCAGCGCGCCGCCATGGGCGACGAAGGAGAAGGCCTTTTCCATCGAAGGGCCGTACCCCGTCGCGTCGAAGACCACGTCGAAACCGTCTCCGTTGGTCTTTTCCCGTACGGCCTCCGCTGTCGCCTCCTTGGCAACGATGCCGGAGGTGAAGCCGAAGCGCTCGGATGCCATCTGCAGCCGCTCGGTGCTGGTATCGAGCAGCGTCACCTCATGGCCTGCGATGCGCGAGAAGATCGCCGCCCCGAGGCCGATCGGCCCGGCGCCGATGACGAGCGCCCGCGCTCCGACACCGGTCATCGAACGGCGCACCGCATGCGCGCCGATCGCCAGAAACTCGGTCGTCGCCGCCGCCTCGAGGCTTACACCTTTGGCGGCATAGAGGTTCTCGGCGGGAACCGAAATCTCCTCGCAGAAGGCGCCATCCGTATGGACGCCGAGCACCTTGATATTGGTGCAGCAATTCGGCTTGCCCTGACGGCAGGCGATACATTGCCCGCAGGAGAGATAGGGATTGACGATGACAGGCGTGCCGACTGCGATAGTGACGCCGTCGCCCGCTTCCAGCACCGTCGCCGAGATCTCATGCCCCATTACCCGGGGATATTCGAGGAAGGGATGTTTGCCCTCGAAGATGTGGTAATCGGTGCCGCAGATGCCGACATGGCTGACGGCAAGCCGCACCCAGCCGGCGGCGGGAGCCGCTGGCGAAGGGCGCTCGACGATATCGAGCACGCCGGGCTCCCGGCAAAGAACTGCTTTCATGACGGGTCTCGCATTCCTGAAATGGAAGAAGCCGGCTTGTTCAGG
This sequence comes from Rhizobium indigoferae, assembly GCF_034554815.1. Lineage (NCBI taxonomy): Bacteria > Pseudomonadati > Pseudomonadota > Alphaproteobacteria > Hyphomicrobiales > Rhizobiaceae > Rhizobium > Rhizobium indigoferae. The sequence goes on from NZ_CP140635.1 coordinate 138,865, forward strand.
CCGGCTGTCTCTTGTCGCTCAATTGCTCTTGCGGCGGCGCAGCTGGTCGAAGAACACGATCACGATGATCAAGAGACCGGTGATGATACGCTGCCAGAAGGAGTTGACGTTCAGAAGGTTCGCGCCGTTGTTGATGGTGGCGAGAATGAACGCGCCGATCAGCGGGCCGTGCACAGAGCCGACCGCGCCGAACAGGCTGGTGCCGCCGATAACGGAGGAGGCGATCGCCTGCAGTTCCCAGCCGTCGGCCTGTGTCGCATTGCCGATGGCGATGCGCGAGGCCAGCAGCACGCCGACGAAGGCGGCGAAGGAGGCCGAGAGGATATAGGCAAGGTAGATCATGCCCTTGACGTTGACGCCGGAAAGGCGCGCCGCCTCGGCATTCGAACCGACCGCGAAGAGATAGCGGCCCCAACGGCTCAGATGCAGGAAGATGAAGGAGGGGACCGCCACCAGGATGACCATCCAGAACAGGCTCGGAATACTGAGCAAATCGGCGCGGGCGAAATTGCTGAAGCCCTCATTGGTAATGTTGATCGTCGAACCGTTGGTGATCAGCAGGCCGATGCCGCGCAGCGATGTCAGGGTTGCCAGCGTGATGATGAACGGCGGCAGGCCCATATGCACGATGCCGAAGCCATGGAAGGCGCCGATCGCCACACCCATGAGCAGCGTCAGCGCGATCGCACCCCATACCGGTACGCCCGCCTGCAGCAGCCAGGCGATGATCACGGTGCAGAAGCCGACAATGGCGCCGACCGAAAGGTCGATGCCGGCGGTGATGATGACGAAGGTTTGGCCGAGTGCGAGGATCGCCGTCATCGCGCCCTGACGCAGCAGGTTCGAGATGTTGAGCGGCGTCCAGAAGCTCGGGGTGACAACGGCGAGCACGATCCAGAGGAAGATCAGCAGGCCGATCAGCGTCAGGCCGAACAGGATGTTCATTTTCCGGCGCGGCGGCGGTGCGACGATTTCTGTGGGGGTGGCAGTCATGAATTTTCTCCCTCTTATTCTTTTGGCTCAGACGCCGATCGCTTCGCTGAGCACTTGTTCATGCGTCGCCGCGTGGAAATCATGGCTCGCGACGATTTTGCCGGCGCGGAAGACGTGCAGCCGGTCGGCCAGTTCGTAGACCTCGGGCAGGTAGGAGGAGATCAGGATGATGCCCGCGCCGTCCTTCAGAAGCTTGGCGAACAGCCGGTAGATTTCCGCCTTGGTACCGACGTCGACGCCGACGGTCGGCTCGTCAAAGATGAAGAGCCGGGCGCCGTGGCTCAGCCACTTGCCGATGACGATCTTCTGCTGGTTGCCGCCCGACATGCTGGAGGCCGGAACGCGCCGGCTCGGCGTCTTGATGCTGAGATCGCGGATCTGCTTGTCGGCATTGGCCGATTCGCGTGCGTGATTGATGACGGGGCCGTGGCTGAGGCGCCCGAACACCGGCAGGTTGATGTTGAGGCCGATCGGCAGGTTGAGGCAAAGCCCCTGGTCGCGCCGGCTTTCGGGCGCGAGCGCAATGCCGAGTTCCATGGCGGTGCGTTCGTTGCGGATATCGACACGTTTGCCCCTCCAGTGGATTTCGCCGGCGCTGATCGGCTGGCGTCCGTAGAGGCCGAGCGCGAATTCGCTGCGGCCGGCGCCGATCAGCCCGTAGAGGCCGACGATCTGTCCTGCCTTGACGCTGAGCGACACGTCTTCGAAGCCCGGGCCGGAGAGGCCCTTGACCTCGACGATCGTCTCGCCGATCGCAATCTCTTCCTTGTGGTAGATCTGCTCGATTGAGCGGTTGATCATCAAAGCGATCAGTTCGGCATCGTTGGTCTCGCCGATCAGTCGTGTGCCGACATGCGTGCCGTCGCGCAGCACCGAGACACGGTCGGCCAGCTCGAACACTTCCTCCATACGGTGGCTGATATAGACGATCGTGACGCCTTCGCCCTGCAGGCGGCGGATCAGCTTGAAGAGCTGCGCCGATTCCTGGCGCGTCAGATAGGCCGTGGGTTCGTCGAAGATCAGGAACTGCGTGCCGCGCATCGCCGCGCGCGCCGTCGCCACCAGCTGCTGCTGGCCGATCGTCAGCGAGCTCAACAGCGCACCGGCCGGCAGGCCGAAGCCGAGATCGTCAAGCACGGCCTGCGCCATCTTCTCCATCTGCTTCTTGCGCATCAGGCCGTAGCGGTTGACCTCGTCGCCGAGGAAAAGATTGGCGGCAACCGTCAGGTGCCGGCAGAGCACGACTTCCTGGTGGACGGCGTTGATGCCGCGGGCGATCGCCTCGTTCGGCGTCGACAGCCCCACCGGCTGGCCGCACCACAGCACTTCGCCCGCCGTGCGGGTAATGACGCCGGTCAGCAATTTGATAAGGGTGGATTTGCCGGCGCCGTTTTCCCCGACGATGGCGTGGATTCCACCGGCAAGGAAGGTCAGCGTCGCTGGCTTCAGCGCCTGCACATGACCATAATTCTTCTGCAGGCCCTTGAGTTCGAGGATAGGCGATCCGGCGGGAATTCGATTGGCTTCTTTCAGCGTCGCGCTGTCATCATGGCGATGACTGACCTCTTCCAGTCCGATCATGGACCTCTCCTCCTTGTGTCGCCTCTGCTCTCCATCCCGCACAAAACATACCACGGATGGAAAAGGCCGCGCCGGTTTTTGAAGCCGGCGCGGCCTGTCTGTTTTTGTTACTTGATCTTCGGGTTCAGTAGCGCGTCGATCTTCGGATCGGCCATGTTCGCCTTGGTGACGAGATTGGCACCGGTATCGACATTTTCCGGAACCTTCTCGCCCTTGGAGACGGCAAGCGCGGTCTTCACGCCGTCATAGCCCATGCGATAGGGGTCCTGAACGACGAGGCCGGCGATCGCACCATCCTTGAGGAAGCCCACCGTCTTGTCGTCGCTGTCGAAGCCGATGACCTTGATCTTGTCGCCGAGCTTGTTTTCGGCGATCGCCTGGCCAACGCCCTGCGCCAGAATGAGGTTCGAGGCGAAGACGCCGACGAGGTTCGGGTTGGCCGTGATCAGGTCTGTCATCATGTTGAGGCCGGTCGTCGCCTGGCCGTCGCCATACTTGTCGGCGATGACCTTCAGGCCGGGATGCTTGGTCTTGATCTGATCCAGGAAGCCTTCGCGGCGCTGCTCCAGCGAGCCGACGCCGGGAAGATTGGTGAGGATGACGATATCGCCTTCTTCCTTGCCGGTCATCTCCTTGATAGCGGCGGCCAGACCGTCAGCGGCGATGCGGCCGCCCTGAACGTTGTCGGTCGTCAGGAACGACTTGAACGCCTTGGAGTCGGCGCCTGAGTCGATGCCGATGATCGGAACCGACTTGGCGGCTTCATCGATCGGCTTGCCGAGCGCCTTGAATTCGGTCGGCGAAATGACGACGGCAGCCGGCTTGCCGGCAACGGCGTTCTCCAGAATGCTGATCTGGCCGTTGACGTCGGATTCGGCCTGTGCGCCGAGTTCCGGCACGTTGACGCCGAGATCCTTGCCGGCCTTGCGGGCGCCGGCCAGGACGATCTGCCAGTAGAAGGACGTCGTGTCCTTGACGATGATCGGGATCGTCACGTCGGCGGCAAACGACGTTGCCGGCATCGCCGTGGCGATGACTGCGGCACCTGCAAGCGCGGTAAAGGCGCGGCGGGACAGAAGGGATTTCACGATACTCATAAGGGTTCTCCTCTCAGGGTGCGTTCTCCTCCAAATAAATCGGCCGCTGAACGCAGGCGGACGATTTTTATCGATAAAAAACATTTGCCGGGTGAAGCTAGCCGAGGCGCAATCAAATTGCAAGAGCGCCAAACCGGCTTTTTTTCTTTGGCAAACTCCTGCCAAGCAACTGATTTTATTCCAATACCACGATACCCTAAAATAGGGATCAGGCCATGTCGACCTCATCAGGATGGACTACGCCTTTTTTCAAAATCAGGTTGCCGTACAGCCGGAATTCCGTCGTCGCGACGATGTAGGTGGCCTTGCGAGCCATCGCGTAGAAAGCAAAACGCTCTACCGGCACGATGCGGAAATCGCCGGCGTGCTTGGAAACGATCTGCTGGAATTCGGTGCAGACCTCCGGCATCGCATCGGGATCGCCGACCACCTCCATCCGCCACGCCGCTTCCGGCACGAACGTGTCGAGCGGCATATGCGTCAGGATAGCCTCGGCCATCGCAGTGGCGCTGACGCCGTCGGCGCGGATGACCGGCGGGCCCATCGAGCCCGAGGGAAAATTGGCGTCTGATATGACGATGTCGTCGCCATGCCCCATGGTCTTCAGCGCATGAAGCAGGTCGGGTCCAAGCAGCGGATGAATACCCTTGAGCATGGTCTCTCCTCAGACTCGGACGGCTTCGGCGCCGAGCGGCGGCGCGACCAGCGTATAGGGTTCGAATTCGGCATAGATCTCGTCGGCAAGCCGCGGCTCGACGATCTCCATGTTGCGCGTCAGGCTGGACGGCTTGGCCGTGCCGATCAGCACTGAGGCGACGATCGCCTCGCGTAGCGGAAACTGCAGGGCGGGCGCTGCCAGCGATACGCCGTGACTTTTGGCGATCGCCTCCATGGCGCCGACCTTGGCAAGCACGTCGTCATCAGCCGGCATATAGTCGAAATGCGAACCCGGCACCGGGCCGGTGGCGAGGATGCCGGAATTGAAGACGCCGCCGACGACGAGCGACGTGCCCTTCTGCCGGCAGAGCGGCAGCAGTTCGGCGACGGCCGAGCGGTCGAGCAGCGTGTAGCGGCCGGCAAGCAGGATGCAGTCGAGATCGGCATGGCGCATGACGTCGAGGCAGACGGGCACCTCGTTGACGCCGAGGCCGAAGGCGGAGATCGCGCCGGACGACTTGAGTTCCTCCAGCGCCTTCACGCCGGAATCGAGAAACTGCTTCTGGTGGACCGCGTTTTTCGCCGCGCCATGTGTGTAGACGCCGAGATCGTGCACATAAAGAATATCGATGCGGTTGAGGCCGAGGCGCGCATAGCTGAACTCGACCGAGCGCATGATGCCGTCATAGGAATAGTCGTAATCGGCGTCGAAGGAGAGCGGGTCGACATAGCTGTAATCAGGCACGGTGCCGGTCGGCACCGGCCGAAGCAGCCGGCCGACCTTGGTGGAAAGCACGTAACTGCCATCCGGCTGGTCGCGCAGGAAATCGCCGACCCGCCGCTCGGCAAGGCCGAGCCCATACCAGGGTGCCACGTCGAAATAGCGGATGCCGCTGTCCCAGGCCGCCTGCAGCGTGTCGATCGCCTGCTCGCGCGGGCATGCGCGGTAGAGACCGCCGAGAGCGGCGGCACCGAAACTGATTTCGGTCACCTCCAGCTTGGTCTTACCGATCCGTCTCGTCTTCATCATGCCTCCTCGCGAAGAACTTGAGCTTGGTCTATGGAGCAATCCCAGGAAAAGTGTGAAGCGGTTTTCCGTCCGGGATTGCGTACTTCAAATCAATCCCAGGAAAAGTGTGAAGCGGTTTTCCTGGGATTGCGTCAAAGCAAGGGTTAGAGCGTCGCACCCAGATGCCAGGGCACGAATTCATTGTCGCCGTAGCCGAAGAGCTCGCTCTTGGTCTTCTTGCCTGATGCCGTATCGACGATCAGGTCGAAGATCTCGCGGCCCTTGCCGCTGATCGTCGCATCGCCGGTGGCGATCGTGCCGCAATCGATGTCCATGTCCTCTTCCATCGAGGCATAGAGCGCCGAATTGCTGGAAAGCTTCAGCGACGGCGCCGGCCGGCAACCGAAGCAGCTGCCGCGGCCCGTCGTAAAGGCGATCATGTTTGCCCCACCGGCCACCTGGCCGGTCGCCGAGACCGGGTCGTAGCCGGGCGTATCCATGAAGACGAGGCCGGGGGCCGTGACCCGCTCGGCATAACCATAGACCGCCGTCAGCGGCGAGCGCCCACCCTTGGCGACCGCGCCCAGCGATTTTTCAAGGATGGTCGTCAGCCCGCCGCGCTTGTTGCCGGGCGACGGATTGTTGTCGAGCGAGGCGCCGTGCAGCGCGACGTAATCTTCCCACCAGGCGATCTTGTCATCGAGCTTCTTTGCCACCTCGTCGCTGACGGCTCGGCTGCGCAAAAGGTGCTCCGCACCGTAGATTTCCGAAGTCTCCGACAGGATCGCCGTACCGCCGGCCGCCGCCAGCAGATCGGCTGCGACACCGAGCGCCGGATTGGCGGTGATGCCGGAAAAGCCGTCCGAGCCGCCGCATTGCAGGCCGATGATGATCTCACCGATCGACATCGGCACGCGCTTTTCCTTGCCGACATCGGCAGCGATCTCGCGCAGCATGCCCATGGCGCGCTCGACTGCGCGGCGCGAACCGCCGGCATCCTGGATGTTGAAATGCCGCTTCGAGGCGCCGGCGCCGCTCTGGCCGTACAGCGTCAGCTGGTTGACCTCGCAGCCGAGGCCGATCATCAGCACGCCGCCGAAATTCACATGTCTGGTGTAGCCGGCGAGCGTCCTATGCAGCACGTTCATGCCGTCGCCGGTCGAGCTCATGCCGCAGCCCTGGTCGTGGACGATCGGCACGAAACCGTCGATGCCCTCGTAATGCGGCAGGATCGTCCGGTTCGCCTCGTCGGCGATCGCCCGGCAGACCGTGGTGGAACAGTTCACGCTGGCGATGATGCCGATATAGTTGCGCGTCGCCGCCCGCCCGTCGGCGCGGCGATAGCCCATGAAGGTGCGCGCCTTGTCATCGGTGGTCGCCGTTTCCGGCGCCGAATTGGCGGTCGCCGCCAGCCTGTCGTTTTCGAAATGCAGGTTGTGGCTGTGCACATGGTCGCCGGCCTTGACCTCGGCCGTCGTGCGGCCGATCGCCTGTCCGTATTTGACCACGGGTGATCCGAGCGGAATATCCGCAATCGCCACCTTGTGGCCGGGGTCGATCTTCTCACGGGTCTGAATGCCGGCAACCGTCGAACCCGGCGCAATTGCCGCCGTTGCGACCGCGACATTGTCGCCGGCCGAAAGGATGATCCAAGGCAGTTTGTCCAAGTCTCTATCTCCCTGGGAAAGGCTCGCTACATCGGCGAAAGCGCATTGATTTTGTTTTTTATCTACAATAAACATTTTCAAGTCAACGGGAATATTGATCCTGTGGACGAGGGAGGCAATGAGCCGCAGGCGACCGGAATTAAGCTAAAGGTCGTTTGAACAAGCCCCGGTCCGCTCCGTCCTGCTTTGAAGCGGGCGACGGTCACGAGGGCGGAAAGCGGGGTCTGGTGGCAAGGCAGAATACGGTCTTCAAGGAAGCCTACAACAGGTATGCCGCAGCCCTGCGCACGGATACGGCGCTGCCCTCGGAACCGGAGATCGCCGCCCAGCTCGGCGTCAGCCGCTCGACGGCGCGCGCCATCCTGACGCGGCTGAGCGAAGAAGGCATCATCCGCTGGAACAAACGCCAGAAGATCGTGCTGCGCCAGCCGACTGACCACGACCTCTTTCCCTCCGAAGAAACCGATTCCCTGCACGATATTATCGAGCGCAGCTTCATGCAGCGCATCCTTGCCGATGATGCAGCACCCGGCATGCAGATCAACGAATTGGAGCTTGCCCGCGAGATCGGCACCGGCACGACCAGCGTACGCGAATTCCTGATCCGTTTCTCCCGCTTCGGCCTCATCGAGAAACGCCCGAACAGCCACTGGACGCTCAAAGGATTCACCCGCGAATTCGCGCTTGAGCTTGCCGATGTGCGCGAGATGTTCGAGCTGCATTCCGCCGCCGAATTCGGCCGGCTTTCCAGGGATAATCAGAGCTGGGCCGATCTTGCCGCCATCCGCGACGAACATCACGCCATGCTTGCCGACATCAACCAGCGCTTCAAGGATTTCTCCGTCCTCGATGAGCGCTTCCATTTGCTGATCCACCGCGCCTCGAAGAACCGCTTCATCGCCGATTTCTACGACGCGATCGCCATCGTCTTCCACTATCACTACCAGTGGAACAAGACCGCCGCCCGCCAGCGCAACGAGCGCGCCATCCACGAACATCTGGATTATATCGCAGCCCTCGAATCCCGCGACCAGGCGGCAATCGAAACCGCCTGCCGCGCGCATCTGCACTCCGCCCGCCAGACCCTCCTGCAATCCCTGCCGCAGATCGCCACCGAAACCGCCTGAGGTGGGGAGGGCAACGCCAGGAAAGCGTTGTCTTACGGAGCGGATGCCAGCCCTGGCACGTTTCGGCGCGACGGGGACATTTATAAATCCGTCACGATATGTCGGCAAAACCTCTGGGCTGGTCCGGATGCCGGGTCAAAGCTATAGAAATAACCTCCTCGATGCGCATGGTCGACGCATCCACCGTTTGCGATGCGCGATGATCATGAATGGAGAGCAAGTTTCACCGATGGAAAACACCTCTGCGCCCTCCAGCAATATCGAATGGACGCTGGCTGATTTCCTGAGCACCTATCGCTATTGGGCTGTGTTTTTTTCCTCACTTCTTTTGGCAATCGGCGGACAAGGTTTCAGCACGGTCTTTCCCTTGATCTCGCAAATGGCCGGCAGCAGCGCTCAGACGATCGGGATCTTCTATTTCGGCTCCACTCTTGGCTGGGTTGCCGGTGCCTTCCTGGCGTTTATCGTCGCGAGCCGCCATGGTCGGTCGGCTTTGATTTCGCCCATTCTCGTCTGTGCCATTGTCGCCATCAGTTTTCTGCCAGCGCCTGCATTGTGGGGATCGCCGGCGTTTCTGTTTTTGTTTGGTGTGGTGTTCGGCACGGTTCGGGCCGTTTTCCCCCTCGCGATCGCGATATTCCTGGTGGGCGGGCGACCGGGCAAAATCGACTTCGGCTGCGCCCTCACTCTCCTGTCAACGACGATCCTGATCTCAGCCTTTGCTCCGATCGGCGCGTCGTGGTTATACGGCCTCGATCTAGGCGCCGTGCCTGTCGTTTCGGCTTTCCTGGCCTGCCTGCTTCTTGCTGTCATATTGCTGGTGCCGGCCGGAAACCTGGCCTTCGATGAAGCTCCGCGTCCGCGACACACGCCGCTTGCGCCGCGCCGGCGATCCCCACTCCTGGTCGCTGTCATCCTGGTCATGCCGCCGATCCTGATTTTTCTGATGGCGATTGGCGTCCATCTGTTTCAAGCGAATGATGCCGACGTCACCTCTTCCCCCGTCACGCTGCTTTTAGCACTTCTGGTCTTTGGCATTGCCGTGGCCGCCTTTATCTATCTGGCCTATTGGGTCTATCGCATCCATGGGGAACTGGCGGGCGCCGCACGGTCGCAGCGCCTGCTAACGCCGCTTGCTGGCATGCTGATCGCCATCCTCGTGCCGCTCGGATTGCCGGTTCTTGTCATGACCCTTGGTGATCTCCTCAATCATCGCGCACGCGACAGAGGCGATGGAAGTTTGATTTCGATTGCCTGGCTCGGGATCTGGAGCTTCATCTTGCCGCCGGTCGCGATCGGAATGATCCAGAACGCGGCAAACGAAAGCTATGGCATGGGCTCAGACTCGGCGTAATAGCGACAGCACGGTCGCGGTCTTCCGGTGATTGCCTGATTTTCTCGACAAGCCCTCTGATGCGATGTTCGCCACCGGCATCATGAAACATTTCGATGTGTAAGCCGTTATCGCGCTTATGACCGACGCTAAACTCAAACCGAAATCGGTCGACGGTACCGAAGCGCACGGTGCCGGGAACTCGCCCCAGGAGACGGCATCGACTGTCGAGGTCATGCCGCCGCCAGATGTCATCGAACCCGATCCGGAGCTGACGCCTGAAGAGGCCGAGCAGGCGCGCAAGCGGTATCTGCTCAAGCGTTTCTGGATCAGCGCGCGCCGTTACTGGGGCCGCGGTGGCGACAAATTCGCGTGGCCCTTCTCGATCGGGCTATTGGCGATGATCGGCATGAATGTCGGCTTCCAGTACGGAATCAATCTGTGGAACCGTGGGATCTTTGACGCCATAGAGCGACACGATGCCGGCACCGTCTATTTCCTGAGCGCCGTATTCGTGCCGCTTGTGCTCGGAACTGTAGCCATTGTCACGATACAAGTCGCCGTTCGCATGATGATCCAACGTCGCTGGCGTTCCTGGCTGACAACAGCCGTCATCGCGCGCTGGCTCGCAAACGGCCGTTACTATCAGTTGAATCTTATCGGCGGCGACCACAAGAACCCCGAAGCGCGCATTTCCGAGGATTTGCGGATTGCCACCGAAGCACCCGTCGATTTCATCGCCGGTGTCATTTCCGCATTTCTGGCAGCCTCGACTTTCATCGTGGTGCTCTGGACGATCGGTGGGGCCCTCACTCTTCCGATCGCAGGTTTCACCGTTACCATTCCCGGCTTTCTTGTCATCACTGCGGTCCTCTACGCGGCGATCACCTCCAGCTCGATGGCGGTCATCGGCCGCTATTTCGTCCACGTCTCCGAGGCCAAAAATCAAGCAGAAGCCGAGTTTCGCTACACGCTGACGCATGTCAGGGAAAACGGCGAGAGTATCGCCTTGCTCGGTGGCGAAGAGGAGGAGCGTAACGACCTCGACAAAACCTTCGCCAATGTGCTCAAGCAATGGGCGCTCCTTGCCCGCCAGCACATGCGCACGACGCTTGTGTCGCATGGATCGATGCTGATTGCGCCTGTCGTGCCGGTCCTGCTTTGCGCGCCAAAATTTCTCGAAGGCAGCATGACCCTCGGGCAGGTCATGCAAGCCGCCTCTGCTTTTGCCATCGTTCAGGGCGCGTTCGGCTGGCTGGTCGACAACTATCCCCGTCTTGCCGATTGGAATGCCTGTGCACGGCGCATCGCCTCGCTGATGATGTCGCTCGACGGGCTGGAGCGCGCCGAACAGAGCGACTCGCTCGGGCGCATCAAGCATGGTGAAACCGAAGGCGAGTCGATGCTCAGCCTCAACGATCTCTCCGTGTCGCTTGACGATGGCACCGCCGTGGTCACGGAAACCCGAGTCGAGATCGAACCCGGCGAACGGGTGCTCGTGGCCGGCGAATCCGGGTCCGGCAAGAGCACGCTGGTGCGGGCCATCTCAGGACTCTGGCCGTGGGGTAGCGGTAGCGTCAATTTCCACGCCGACAGGCGATTGTTCATGTTGCCGCAACGGCCCTACATCCCGTCCGGCACGCTTCGCCGTGCCGTCGCCTATCCTGGCGCCGCCGATAGCTGGACGCCGGACGAGATCAAGGCGGCGCTCGCCAAGGTGGGACTGGATTATCTGAACGACAAGATCGAGGAAGATGCGCCATGGGACCAGACCTTGTCCGGCGGCGAAAAGCAGCGGCTCGCCTTTGCGCGTCTGCTGCTACACCAACCCGATATCATCGTGCTGGATGAAGCAACGGCAGCACTCGATGAGAAGAGCCAGGATAAGATGATGCAAATGGTGATCGATGAACTGCCTGAAGTCACCATCGTCAGCGTCGCGCATCGCGCCGAGCTGGAAGCCTTCCATAGCCGCAAGATCACCTTGGAGCGGCGCAAGGGCGGCGCAAAGCTTGTCAGCGATATCGATCTTATCAAGCGCAAGAGAAAACGGAACTTGCTGTCCCGCGTTTTGAAGAAACCCCTCCATGCCGAAAGTCAGCACGACCTCGAATAAGGACAGCGCAGTCCCAGAATAGAAATTGTCCGTTTGGCCATAGAACCATCAATCGCCTGACGAAGACTCTGCGCTCGCAATTTGATCCAGATTTTCGATCAGCCGCTTGAGCAGATCGACCAGTTGTCCCGCTTCCGCATCTGTGAACCCGGTCAATGCCTCACGATTCCCTTGGAATAGGGTCGTAATTGCCTCCGGCATGCGTTCCTGTGCGGTTCTTGTCAGCACGATGCGGCTGCTGCGGCCGTCAGCCGGGTCACGTGTCCGCTCAATCAAGCCATCCCGCTCCATGCGTGCGAGCATCTGCGCCATCGGCGGTTGCTCGATCCTGGCAAAGCGGGCGAGGTCGCGCTGTGTGCTTGCCTTGCCATTTTGCAGCGCGACGAGGACAGGCAACTGGCCGACACCGAAGCCGAGCGGTTTGAGCCGTGACTCGCTGAGGCGGGCAAACCCTCGCGCCGCAAGACTGATGAGATGGCCAGGCGTAGAAAGCACGTCTTCATTCATTCGCTCACCTCTTGCCTGCGCTTGACCGCGAGATATATATGTACGTATGTATCTTGACGCGCGGCAGGAGGCAATGCCGCTTCGATGCCGCCCAGCGAATGTTTCAAGCCCATTGAGGAAACGAAATGTCCAACAATGACGTCGAAATGATCAAGCGCATCTATGCCAGCTTCAACGCCAGAGACATCGACGCTGTCCTGGCCGTCCTTTCCGATGACGTCGCCTGGGCCAACGGCATGGATGGCGGCCACATCAATGGTCGCGAGGCTGTACGCGACTATTGGACACGTCAATGGGCTATGATCAGTCCACACGTCGAGCCGGTCGCATTTGAGGAAACCGAAGATGGCGCCGTCGCGGTCGAGGTCATCCAGTCGGTCTTTGACCTCGATGGCCGGCCGCTGGAAGGGCAGACCCATGGCCTGAAGGACAAGACCGTAACGCACATCTTCCGCATGGAAGGCGACAAGATCGTTCGCTTCGATATCCAGGATGCCCTGTAAGCCCAGCGTGCTCTGTAAGCTGGTACTCCCTGTGCGGGTGGATGACCGCTCCTGTTGCGAAGCGCCATTGCCGGACCCGCCTTTCGGCCGCAGGGCGGCCTGGCTTGTGCGTTCAATTCACGCTTAGCCGGCGGTATCGGTTCAGAGCCTGCGCGCTTCCAAACGCCGCTTGTCGCGCTCGACATAGTCGGAGCCCAGCTCCGTCAGACGGAATTGCCGTTTCTGAAATTCCCCGCGGATCAAGATGAAACCTTGCTCTTCGGCTTCGCTCAATGTCTTCAGGCTGGTGCCTTTAGGGGGAGACTGCCAAGCCATGCCATCGGCGCTGTGCAGTAAGACCATGATCTTTATAATTTTGTTTCTCCATGGCTGATGCATACAGCCGGGCTGCATCGCATCAGCAATCCGCTGGTTCCATATTCTTGATTTGGCACCATCCAGGAGAAGCCCATTGATTTAAAAGGATTATTTTTGGCTGGTCCGGAGTTTCGCAAAAGCTATTGTATAAAAGCTCCAATAGTCTTGGTCAATTCAATCACTCCGTCCCAACAGGTTTGGTCGCGCCTGGCGATTGGCCCGATGGCGCTTATTCCATTGAATCCCGACATCAGCGGCGCATAGTGCCGACGTTCCCGGCTTTGCCGGTTGAACGGATGGGGGAGCCGGTGCATGTCAGCAAATCTCGACGATATCCGTAACCAGCAACGTGAGACGTGGGACAAATTTTCCGCCGGCTGGAAGAAATGGGACAGCTTGGTTCTCGGTTGGCTCGCCCCGTTTGGCGACGCCATGCTTCGGCGCGCCAATCTCTCCAACGGCTTTAGCGTGCTTGACATAGCCGCCGGGACTGGCGAACCTGGCCTGACGGCGGCGGCGGCAATCCCCGACGGTCAGGTTGTCGTCACCGATCTCTCGGAAAATATGCTGACTGCTGCCGCCGAAAATGCGGCCAGACGTGGCCTCAAAAACTTCGAAACTCGCCTATGCGATGCGGGAGCGTTGCCTTTTGCCGATGCCAGTTTCGACGCCGTCCTATGCCGGTTCGGGTTTATGTTCTTCCCGGATATCGCTGGCGCCGCCAGGGAGATGGCGCGCGTCGCAAAGCCCGGGGCGCGGGTCTGTGCCGCAGTCTGGAGCGCGCCTGCCAAAAATCCATGGGCGACCACGATCATGGGCACGATCGCCCGCCACGTGGACATGCCCCCGCCTCCACCCGGTTCTCCGGGCCTGTTCCGCTGCGCGGGGGAAGGCATGATGGTCGAGACTTTCAGAGAGGCGGGCCTTCTCGACATCGCCGAGGAAGAGGTGTCGGCGATGATGGTGCACGATGCCCCGGCGAACTACTGGGACTTCATGACCGAGATCGCCGCGCCTGTTGTCGCCGGACTATCCAGGGCCGACGCGGCAACACGGGAGAAGATCTGTCGTGAGGTCCTGGAGCTCGCTCTCCAATTCGTCAGCGACGGCAAGGTTCACCTTCTCTCAACAGCAACGATCATCACAGGCACGCGATAGCCTCAAAATCTCGTCGACAACGGCGGCGAGCGGGAGCGTGGCGTCGATGACAACACCACACTTCGGAATATCCTCTTTCGTTGCATGCAATCGCACAATCAGCTCCCGTTCGGCAGGCAGGTCACAACATGATCCCGTATTGCCGCAGCACTTTCCAAAGGCGACGTGAACGTCACATCTAGGGTCAGCGCGTGCTGGTGCGGGATATCAAGAACCACGGCCTGTTGGCTTCGGTTTCTTGAAGTCTCGACGTCGGTCGTTTTCAAATGGTCGCGCCGTGCGGGGGAGGAAACGCGACGCGCCAATTCTTCCTCGGTACAAAGCAATCTCACCGGAACGAAGACCGCGGCGCACTGTCTGGCGGCATCAACGAACTGTTGGTACGTCCGTGCGCTCCGCTCATCGCCTTCGACACTGGCATGGGTGAAGATGAAATTCGCCGACGGGCCGCAATAGGTGGCGATGCATCCAGGACGGCCTGCCGGACCCTGCCGGTGTACTCCCAGACACCCTCAGGCAGCGGAGCGGTCTGATCCTCGTCGAGGAGGCGCAAGATCGGGTTGTTGAACCAGTGATTGTCAATGATCTTTGCTGATAGAAGCGAGCCGAGTTCTTTGGCGATTGTCAGCTTCCCGACGCCCGGAAACCCCAAGAGCAAAACGAAAACACCCATCGTCCGACAACTCTCCCAATACAATCCACCGGCAACAACGCAGTGCAGAACATTGTCTGGAATCTACCAGAATTTCCACCATGGACGCTTTGGATCGGGAGGCATCGAAGGCTCGGGCGCGAGTATGGCTTTCATCACGATCATCTCGCCATCATGGTCATAATATTCTCCCTCTTCCCCCTGGACTTTGGCTTCGAGAGATTGGGCGATAAGCCACATTTTCCGACGGATTTCTTGATCAGGATTTTTGACAACGATGTTGTCTCCGCTCCACCAAAGCCATGCGGCGTTTTCTCGATTTTCGCCGCGGGAGTATCCTTTCCACACGCATATGCCCGCCTGTTCCACCCGTAAAACACCCCCGTCGGCGGCGGGAGTTTCGGCAAAACCGTCATGCTGAATTTCGGGATCACTGGCAACGTACTCGAGCCATTCGTCGAGAGCGATCGATGGAGAGGCATCGAACCAATTTGCCTTACGGGTAATGTGAAGATCGTAACCCATCAGAGCCTATTACCTAAGTCGCGCCGAACGGCTGAGCCGCCTAATGCGAAGCCGCCTCGCTTGCGACGGCCGGCCCCTCACGCTTCTGACCACGCCCTACCGGGATCAGCCAGGTGGTGAAGAAGGTCAGCACCGCGACGACGACCACGCCCCAGAAGCTCCAGTGCAACGCCGCATTGAAGACGGCGCGGATTGCCGGATCGGCGGCGAGCGCCGAGAGCCCGGTCGGCTGGTTCAGCGCCTCATGCAGCCCGGCCGCCGCTTCGCCGCTCGCATAGTGGTTGATGCCGGCATTGAGGATGGCGCCGAGCACGGTGGCGCCGAGCGTATTGCCGAGGCTGCGGGCAAAGATGATCGAGGCGGTGGCGCTGCCGCGCATCGACCATTCGACGCTGTCCTGCACCAGCACGATGCTGGTGAGGCTGATGAGACCCATGCCGAAGCCCATGAAGAAGGAGCCGGCGCCGGCAACGACCGGCGAACTCTCAGGTGTCAGGAACAGAAGAAAACAGGCGCCGAAGGGAAACATCAGGCTGCCGACGCGCAGCGTGCGGCGGATGCCGAAGGCCTTGTAGAAGCGGCTGGAGAGCATCACCGCCAAAGGCCAGCCGACGACGAGCATAGTGAGCGTGAAGCCGGCAACAACAGGCGAACGGCCGAGAACGCCCTGCACATAGATCGGCAGGATTGTCGAAAGCCCGATCAGCGCCATGCCGGCAAGCAGCGTCGCCGCATTGCTGGTTGCGATCAGCCTTCGGCTCCAGAGCGGAATCGAAATGATCGGCTCCGGCGCCCGCTTCTCCTGGGCAAGAAAGAGAAGGCCTGCGACCACGAAGACGGCAAAAAGCGAAAGCAGGATCCAGGCGTTGGCATCGGTTTCCGTCAACATGACGAGAAGTGCCACGATCGAGATCGAAAACAGCACCGAGCCGAGGTAATCAATCTCTGCCTGCTTGTGCGCCACATCCTCCTTCAGGAAGATCATGAAGGCGATGATCGAGATGATGCCGATCGGCAGGTTGATCCAGAAGATCCAGGCCCAGGAGATGTTGTCGACGATGATGCCGCCGGCAAGCGGCCCGACAACGGCCGAGGTCGCCCAGACGGTCGCCATCGCGCCCTGCACGCGGCCGCGTTCTTCGAGCTTGAAGAGATCGCCGATAACAGTCATCGTCACCGGCTGGATGGCGCCGGCACCCAGCCCCTGCAGCAGCCGGAACAGCACCAGCGACATCATCGACCAGGCAAGCCCGCAGAGCAAAGAGCCGACGAGGAAGATCAGGATGCCGCCGATCAGCACCGGCTTGCGCCCAAAAATGTCGGAAAGCTTGCCGTAGATAACAGTGGTCGTCGACTGCGCCAGCAGGAAGGCCGAAAACACCCAGCTGTAATAGGAAAAGCCGCCGAGCTGCCCGACGATGCGCGGCATCGCGGTCGCCACGATCGTCGCCTCGATCGCCACCATGAAGGTCGCGAGCATGATGGTGGCGACGATAAGCACACGGTTCGAGCGTTGCGCTGCATTCGACATGACGATCCTCTTCGGGTGCTCCGCAGATGCCGGAAATATCGGCAGGCTGGCTTTGGTGTGGGGCGATGCGCCGCTTGCGGAGTGATACCGCTCTTTTACGTCCTCAGGGCCGAACGGTAAAGCAGGCCTCGACCGGTTTCTCCTGGCAGCGATTGTTTTCGCGCACTGTCAGGTGCAAGTAGCCGAAGGGAAGGCCCGGCGCTGCTCCAGGCCTTCATTCTGCCAGCAGGGAAAGCGAACATCAGCCCAAGCTCTATTGCGAGCATGCCTCGCCAACCGGGCCGGTATCCGCGCTTCCCCCGGTGCAACCCGGCGTCGGCTGCAGGTTGCGATTGACCCCGCCGGGATTGATCGTGCTGCGGCCGCTATTGAGATCGACGCCGCCAGCGCCGGTCGTGCTGCCGGTGGTGCCAGGATCGGTGCCGACAGAACCGGTGCCCGCCGACCCGGTGCCAACAGAACCAGTGCCAGCCGACCCGGCCCCGGCGGAACCGGCGCCCGAACTCCCCGGCCCGCCAATGATCGGCGCCACCGAAAGCCGCCCATTGGCATCCGCGCCCCCGGCCGTCTGCGCCAGCGCCGGGCCGGCCAGACCGATCGAAAGCAGCGCTATCGCGATGAATTTGCAGGACATGATTTTCTCCGTGCTGGTTGTCTCAGGGAGAAAACCAGCTGGTCGTCGGCATTGTTCCTGCCGTGGTTGCGGTTCTCACGGTCGTTTGATTGGAACCGGGGAGGGCGGGTTCCCCGCCTTATGTTGGATAAGTTCGAGTGCTGATTGTTTTCTTTGCGGTGACTGCTATCGCTCCAAAACTTAAAGTATCCATCTTTGCTGCTCCATCGATTAGTTGCTGTTTGTCTAGCTCTGCTGGTTGTAGCACCTGCGCTTGCCGTCGCAGAAGACCGCCGGTCCTTTGGCATCAACGAGCCCGTGCCCGGCGGGGTCTCGACATGCAACGAAGCAAATCGCGCCTTTGAAAACACTTACAACTCCAGCAGGTATTCGACCCGCATTTATCTGGGGATGATCATGTCGGCCTGTTTTCGGAGCGGCGATATTTCGGAGAACAATCTATCAACGAGACAGTGTGAGCGAGTGGTCGGTGCTCGTTCGCACGCCGATAACAACGGTCACAGAGGTCGGTCCTGTCCTTACCGACTGCAAGCTCATCTCGTACGAAAGATATCGCAAGACCAACGTGGGGCTGTTCTCTGCCAGATGGCATCGCGGTCCCTATCACGCCTCCATTAGAATATGGATATCGGCAACGGATCGCGTGGTGCTGAAGACCGAGCGATTTTTCGATCCCGCTCCCAAACCTTTTCCCGCGCAAACAGTGATGGATTTCTTCGAAACCGATCGCGACAAGATTGCAGTGCCGGATGAGTTCGCCGTCGGCGAGTTTTCGTTTCAGTGACGCTTTGTGCATAAGCAGGCTCTGCAAGCATCACCGGGTCACGACGCTCGCGTCCGAACATCGCGTGGTTTCATGACACATTTTAGAGTCTAGACGCCACAGAAGCGGAGACCAGCAACAAGTCGAATTCGTTGAAAATGCCCGACCTGAGAGATAGGTGACGTTTCGTACCGGAGACATGGGTAACACTTTTCGTTTTTTGGCGGGAGGTGTTGATGCCGTGGAAAGAGACTTCGGTGATGGAGGAACGTCTACGATTTGTCGCCCGGCTGCTAGAGGGCGAAGGCATGAGCGATGTGTGCCGTGCATTCGGCATCTCGCGCAAGACCGGCTACAAAATCTTCAATCGCTATAAGGACGACGGCCTGGAGGCGCTGACGGATCGGTCTCGACGGCCGGTGCGGTATGCCAACCAGCTGCCTGAGCCGGTCGAGGCGATGATCGTCTCGTGCAAGAAGAGCAAGCCGCATTGGGGTGCCAGGAAGATCAGGGAGCTTTTGGTGAAGCGCCTGGCCGGCGATGTGCGCGTGCCGTCGAAGAGTACGGTGCATGCCGTTCTCGATCGACATGGTCTGGTCGCCCATGCCCGCAAGCGGCAGCGACATCGAGCCGAAGGGACAGCCTTGTCACCGGCATTACTGCCGAACGATCTGTGGTGCGCCGACTTCAAGGGCGAGTTCAAACTTGGCAATGGTCAATACTGTTACCCATTGACGGTCACCGACCAGGCGTCACGTTATCTTCTCGCCTGCGAAGCCTTTGAGTCGACGCGAGAACGGGCTGTCTTCGACGCGTTCCGCCGGCTGTTTATCGAATGTGGCCTGCCGACGGCGATCCGCAGCGACAACGGCTTGCCTTTCGCCAGTCCAAACGGGCTCTACAATCTGTCGAAGCTGTCGGTGTGGTGGCTGAGGCTCGGGATCACGCTGGAGCGCATCAGGCCGGGCCGTCCCCAACAAAACGGCCGGCATGAGCGCATGCACCTGACGCTGAAAAAAGAGGCGACCAGACCACCCGGCAAAAACATCCTTCAGCAGCAGGCCCGCTTCGATGCTTTCGTCAGCGAATTCAATCAGGAGCGGCCGCACGAGGCGCTCAACATGAAGGTGCTGGCAGATCTCTACGTCGCTTCGTCACGCCTCTATCAGGGCCTGCCGGAGATCGACTACCCCTTCCATGATCGGGATGCGCTGGTGACCAATTGCGGCCGCATCTGCATCTATCGCAAGAAGATCAACATCTCGACCGTGCTGGCCGGCCAGAAACTGGGGCTCAAGGAAGTCGACGACGGCATTTGGCTCGTCAGCTTCATGCATTATGATCTGGGATATATCGACCTGCAGCAGAGAACTTTGCAAACCATCGACAACCCGTTCGGCACGAGGTTGTCACCCATGTGTTAGGTACCTTTTGTTACCTATGTCTCCGGTATGGACAAAAGAAAAATGGTGCCGCTTGCAGGACTCGAACCTGCGACCCCATCATTACGAAGTATGTGCGCCACTCCATATTCAGTTAACGCGGCATCACATCGGCTTCGCATTTATCGCATGTTTTCATTGCATTTTCCGCTGAATGTTATATCGTGATGGCATCACTATAAAGCATTCTCTATCATCGCTTTGCGTTACCCCAGTGTTACCCAGAGCGTTACCCGAGCGAAAATGGCAAAGCC
Source organism: Rhizobium indigoferae (assembly GCF_034554815.1). Lineage (NCBI taxonomy): Bacteria > Pseudomonadati > Pseudomonadota > Alphaproteobacteria > Hyphomicrobiales > Rhizobiaceae > Rhizobium > Rhizobium indigoferae. The sequence continues at coordinate 158,771 of NZ_CP140635.1, forward strand.
CCTTACCGTCAAATCAGTCGAGGCAATAAAGCCGGGCGCCACCCGAAAGGAAATCGCTGACGGCGGTCTTCCAGGTCTGTATCTGGTTGTTCAACCGTCGGGCTCAATGTCATGGGCGATCCGCTATCGATTTGGTGGGCGCCCGCGCAAGATGACCGTCGGCAATTATCCCCTATTCGGACTTGCGAAGGCTCGGGAACTCGCCGGTGCAGCGCTCCGATCGGTGGCGGAGGGAAAAGACCCGGGAGCGTTGAAGCAGTCAGAGGCCGCGGCACGATCGAACCCCTCTAACATTGTCGTCGCCCAACTCGATCAGTTCTTGACGAGGTATGTGAAGCAGCGGAACCGTGAATCCACCGCCCGGGAAACTGAGCGCTTCGTCAATCTGTATTTGCGGAAGCGGTGGCAACATAAGCTCCTCGGGGATATCACGCGGCGGGAAATCATCGACCTGCTCGATGAGATCGCTGAAAACCATCCGATCTCCGCAAACCGCGTCCATGCAATTCTGCGGCGCTTCTTCAACTGGTGTATCGAACGCGACATCATCGCGGTTTCACCGGTGGCAAATGTCGCCGCCCCCGGGGAGGTCGTTTCTCGTGATCGTACCCTCAGCCGGGATGAGATCCGGTTGGTATGGCTGGCTTCGGGGAAGATCGGCTGGCCCTTCGGCCCTATGGTGAAACTGTTACTTTTGACAGGGCAACGAAGAGACGAAGTTGCATCCGCCCAATGGGCGGAATTCGATCTTAGCGAGACCATGCCAGCATGGACCATTCCCAAGGAGCGGGCAAAGAACGGAAAGGCGCATGTCGTTCCACTCGCGCCGGCCGTGGTCGAAATCTTTGAAAGCCTTCCACGGATAAAGGGTGATGTCGATTTCGTTCTGACCACAACAGGCAAGACCGGTGTCAGCGGATTTTCACGATCTAAGGCACTGCTCGATGCCGCTATGATCGAAATCACCAAAGAGGAGGCCGAGGCGCGCGGGGAGAAGGATTTCGAGCCTCAGATAGCGGCTTGGCGTCTCCACGATCTCCGGCGCACCTGCGCCTCTGGCATGGCGGAACTGGGCCATCCCGTCCATGTCGTGGAAGCAGTACTCAATCACAAGAGCGGCTCAATCAAGGGCGTTGCTGCTGTCTACAATCGTTATGAATACGCCGAGGAAAAACGGCGGGCGCTGGTCGCTTGGGCTTGTCATGTGCAAAGTCTCATCGGGCACACATCAGGCGAAAACGTGGTACCGATGCGAGGCCGCAAGATATGAGAACCGAAGAACAGGTTCTGGCTCTACCGGCCGGCATGGAGCGGGAGACGCGGGCCGCAGAGGCTGCTGTGTCCACATTGTCGTTTGACCGAGCTGACCAGCTGAAGCAGGCGGCAGTCCTGCATTTGGTTGCCAACGCCTTCCTGGCCTATTCCCAGATATGCGATCGTAAAACAGGAAGTGATACGAGTGAGCACTCAGCCATCACGGCCGAACTTGCCTTGGGTGCGATCGACATAGTTATGGGGCTCATCAAATCGGAACGCGACGATGAATTCGTGATCTTTGAAAGGTTGGCTACCGAAGGATCTACGAAAGAGGATGAGGTCATTGCGGCGCTAGACGCATGGCGTGACGATCTGCGCGGCGCCATGAATGTCCTTGCAGGATTGAAACAGCAGCAAGACTCGGAATTCCGGTATCTGCAAGATCTTCACATGCGGCCTACTGGAAATAAGAATGACCAGCCTCACGCGCGAGACCTTTTATGGCGTCTCTTCGAATGCTTTTGTGATGCAACAGGCAGCTCGCTTTCCATGGGTTTTTCACCTTCGACAAAAACACCTTTTTTCGCCTTCTACAATTTCACCGCCGCCGGGATTTGCGCATATGAGGGCAAAGATCTCGAAACATTCCATGATATCAAATATTTCGCTGGCAAAATGACCGACATCCGAAAGGCGAAATCCTGAGTTTAGACGAAGTGCGAGCATCCAAACCGGGGATTACAAAGTCTCGATAAGCCCTCACCTCTTGCCTCGTTACTGTTAGCTAAGGAGGCATCAATGAACACTCAGAAGTATCTGACCGGCCCACAAGTTCTTGCCCGATATCAGATCACAGAAATGACGCTGCATCGGTGGCAGAAGAATGAAAAACTCGGTTTCCCCGAGCCGATGAAAATCAACCGTCGCAGGTTCTTTCTTGAAGACGATCTTATCGCTTGGGAACGCAGCCGGGCTGCGGCGCGTGCTCAATGAGAGGCGGGCCAGACGCAAACTCGGCCGCGGTAAAAGTGGCGGCCAAATGGCTGAAATCACAGCGTCCTCCCGTCGGGAGTGCCGTCGATGCGGCCAGGAAGAGATTTGAGCTAACAAAGGTCGAGGCATGCGAGGCGGTTGTCCTGTCTCGGGGGCTGAAGGTTTGGAGAGAACAGCGGTGAGCAGATCACTCAATCAATACCGCTCGGTCGGCATAAGTAAGCCTGGCGCGCTGGAGCCACCCGGCTTTGGAGACGACAACGTTTCGGGTCGAGAGCTCAACGGCTTCGATCCGAAGCTGAGCCGCGAAAGTGGGCCGGAATGGAGCGGAAAGCGCCGTTCAATTGAGCCTGCTGGCCAAGTCTTGCTTTGGCGGTGGCCTGTCGACAGGAAAGCCCAGTATCGCGCCTTCGATGACTGGCACGATATTGCGATGCAGATCATTCATCGAGCCGGCGCCAACTTCAGATTAATGGCAGTCTACAAAAAGGTGATCCGCTGGAAGGAAGGATGCATTTGGACCAGTGACGAAGAGTTGGCCCTGGCCGCTGGTCGATGTGGGCTGAAGACGATTTCTCGAGAGATCGGAGTTCACCGAGATCTCGGGATCATCTCCCTTGAGCACGGCTGGCGGGTCGTTCATGGAAACCGGTTGCGCACTCGCACCATTCGCTTGTCGGTACCGGCCGTCCTCGACCCGGAAGTTATCGTTCGCGATCTTCATGCGCATACGGTCCACAGTGGACCATCTGAAGAGAGCGCCCATCCGGTCAGCAGTGGTCCAAACCATATGGTCCACTGTGGACCGATCACCATTGATACCACTGAAAGAGGAGCCAGCCGAAATGTCTCAGCTTGATCTCTTCCACGAGCTCGAAAGGCCGAGCGCAATTATCGCCTTTCCATCGTGCCGACAGTCGGTCGCGCGCAGCTTAGCAATACAGCTTTCCACAAAGGACTTCGATCAGGGAAAGAAGCACTGGCAGGCATTTTGCAAACTACTTCGCTTGAGTTTGAGGTCGGCAGGGATGCGGAGCGCTGAGATTGAGGCGGAAATCAGTCGCCTCGCTGACGCTGTGCATGAGGAACTGGAGACGATCCGCTTTCCAAAGCAAACCTCGCGCTCAGCGGTGATTATCCCGCTACGGGTTCATTTGACGCCCACGCGCGATGTTGACGGCGCAGCCGGCATGATGGGTCAAGGGGCTAAGCTCCTTGCGGGTTTGGGCGGAGCCCATGAAAACGCTGGATTATAAGTCCGCGCGCGAGCACGAGGGGGTGCATTGTGAAGGGTGAGCCGTGGCCGATTTTGATGCGACCGGATGAGGTGATAAATCTCAAAACTGCGGTCCATCGTGCCCGTCGGGACGAAAAGACCGTTCGCGGCTGGTATCGGGAGTTTGGAATCGGTCGCCAGGCTAAGCCAGGTGCACCGCTGGATATTTCAGCGCCGGCGCTGGAAATGGTCATTCATGGCGATGTCATCGCTTTGGAACTGCTTCGAGAGGGGAGGCGGTCGGATCCACGCGTGTCTCGATACTTCGATTTCCTGGGGCTCCCATCGTATTGAGTGGCAGTGGGCCGAGAAAGGCGTTCATTCGCCTTGCCTGACACTGCTATGGTTCGTGAAGATGCGCCGTCAAGATCACAGAGATAGCTTTGTTTGAACTGAGACTGCTGCTCGCCGAGCCCACGCTTGGGTTGCGCAACGCTTCTTCCGTTTTATCCGATGAAGATACCGAGGGCGCTTTGCGCCATTTAGCCGCCAAACCGAGAATGCAACGACTTGATTGGATAGGGTCCTTCCGGAATGGACGGAGGACAGGAGGAGAGCAACGATTCCTACAGCATAATCTCCAGTATGGCGAAGTCGATGGGGCGGCTATCGCGTAGGCGGCCTGCGAGCAAATGGACTAGAAGCTTTCTCGGCAGGTTTCCGAAGATGGGATTCTTGCAGGGTCGCGGGTCAGCCATGGAAAATGAAACCAAGTGTCCGAATTCTCTCAGTAGTCCTATTGGGGGCTGAGACAACAGGAAGTGCGCCGGATAACGGCCAAATGTGCACAATCTCAGGTGAGCATTTTCTCCGCCTTGCACCCTTCCTTAATAAAGCCCAGCCTATCATCTTCGAAGGTGCGCACCGGGGCCAGAAAAATGACATTTGAGTTGAAATACCGTCTCACATATGAGGGCGGCGAGGCTGACAATAACCGTCTGCCAGCGCACCAAGGTGCGATCTCCCTTGAGGGAATCACTTGGTCCTTTGATTTGCTCGCTCACTATGCGGCAACCGGTCGAATTCGTGCCCGAGGCGAACTTTCTCCCTTAGTGCGGCTCTATCTCTCCCCAGCCCGGCAGGGCAGTTACATCCACGACCTGACTGTTTTTCTCACGGAGCCGAATAACCTGTTTCTGACGACAGCGATCGGATCTTACGCGGTCGCAACGATAGGACAGGTTGTAAACAGCCTCGTGGTATCGACGTTCAGACAGGTCTGTGGACTAGCAGAAGATTTGGCACAAAAAGACGATCAACGATTGTCGAGATTGCCATCTGGGGATCGAGAGGCGCTGATCGATAAGGTCGAGGCTCCGATGAAGCGTGCTCATGCCGTTATCGAGGATGGTGCATCAACTTTATTGATCAAGAAGGGGTACACTCCTCTCCTTACTTTGGACGCGGCAACGAAAGCCTATGTCAATGCAGATCTGTTGACAGATGAAAAGGTTTGGATGGCGAGTGTCGGCGCGTATAACGCTAACTCCGGGAATGGTCGCGTTTACTTACCCGCAATTGGAAAAACCGTCCCCTTTTTCGCCCCTAAAGGTCTAGATGCAAATACGTATGCCGCAATCAGCCTTAGCCTCGATAGATACGTCAACGGGCTCGGCAGCATTATTGAAATGGCCGGTACTGAAAGTCTCTCGCTAGACGGCAGGATAAAGAAACTTATTATATCAAGAGCCTTCAAGCCGAATTGAATTTCAGGACCTCCTTAATACTGCTGCGGGGTGATCGCTCGTCCGAAGCTGCACTCTTGGGGAAAACTTGTCATGTCTTTGTTACACGCGATGGTCGACGTTGCAGCCGCCGCGCGGACGGCTCACGATTGCTGCGAGGCGGGCAGAGGAGATTCGCGGTGGAAGACTGGACGAAAAAGACAGACCACGAAGTCTTTACCGGGGCACATGAGCAGCCCGGGTCACAAGCTTCGTACTGGCGCGATGTTGAGATACGTCGTCGGCTGTACCTTCTTCAAAAGGAAGTCACGGAGGAGCAAATAGCGGCCTCCCAAGCTCAAATCAAAGCGGCGGACGCTACAGTGCAGACCGCCTATTGGACCAAGATGTCGGCAATCGCCGTAGGGTTAACGGTGGTAATTACTGGAGCGAGTGTTTTTCTCCAGTCCCTGGCCATCACACATTAGTCAATTCGCTTTACTGTGTGGGTTGCAAATCTGCAGACGCTACGCGCGTATGTCGGTCGCCAATCTGATAGATTCCCGGACGTTTCCAATCCCCTTATGGCGGGGTTTGTGTTTCTTCTTAGCCTCGTTGAGAGGAAAGGAAGATGACAGCCAAAACAGAAAACTCCACATGTTCGATCGTTCCTTTGTCGCTCACCGGCGGGCGCGTGACGAAGGGTTTTCGAGATGCGCTTTTCGATGGAGCAGCTCGGGCCGGGATCTCCGTCAACGAGTTCGTGCTGCTAGCGGCCGGCGATAAGCTGGTGGCTCTGGGAAGAGATTTTCCCGGCGTGTTTGCTGCCGAGAAACGATCACCCGACGAACCAGCGCGAGGCCATAAGCGACGATCAACAGGTCCAATCGTGAATCCAAAAAGGAGTATCGTCGATGGATGAACTCACGGCTACCGCCCGGAAAGCGGAAGCGGAGCGGCTGAGGAAGGTCCTCAAATGCAGCGAGGCAAAGCAGCTGCCGCTGCTCGCTGAGCACTTAGCTTTCGAGACGGACGAAAGCGCCAAATCCTGTCTGAAAATACTGAAAATCGCCGCGGCCGATAGCAAGGCCACGCCACCCAAGCCTTGAGAGCTGGTGCCATCTAACAACGGAAATGGAAAGGAGCGGACAATGAGACGTCTTTCTCAGCCGGACAAAGCCATCGTGAGTCTCGAAACCGAGCTCGCGAACCTGAATGCAAGCCGTGAAAAACTTCTTGCCCAGCGAGTGGCAGCTATCGACGAGCTCGATAAAGCTCGCGCCGATCGCAGGGAAAGCCTCGGGCAAAACGCCGACATCGTGGCAACAAGCGCTGCGGTTCGCGATCTGAAAGCCCGCATAATGGACCTGGACGAACTCCTGGGGGATGTCGACCATGATATCTCCGAGATTTCGGAGCGGCTTGCGAGAGAGCGCGGCGTCCATGACCGGAACGAACGCGCAGATGCATTGGAGAAGATCGCATCCGCGACGGATAAGCGTGCTCGTGAGATCGAGGTTGCTGTTGCCGGTCTCAAGTTGGCGGTCATTGCTCTTCGTGCCGAACTTCCGGAGGATATAAAACTCTGGCCTACGCACTACGCCCACCGGCCGCATGGAAGTGTCGACGACGACAATCCGACGGCATCGCCTCGCGAAGTTGTGGCCGGTGTTCTTGCCGACGCCCTAGCGCGTGCCTTGCCGGATCTGTTCGATCTGTCACTCGATGGCTACTACCGATCGGCACTATCGCGGATAATGGTGCCCAAAGGACTCAGAGCGGATTGGGCATCTGATGAGCCCACCCAACCGCTGACCGCCGTTAAAGCGTGCGAAGCACTGATTTCCGAACCACTCCGAGACCTCGCGAATGAAATACGGGCCGGCACCGCATCCGTTTCAGAGAGGGGTCGGCCACAAGTGACATATCTGAAAGATCCCAGCCCATCACGTCCGCCCGATGAAGAGGTCTTCGTAACGTCATCGCTAAGCTATTTCGCCACGTCTGTCGGCCCGCCTTTGATCTGCGGTCGTGGCCGTGCTCACATGCTTCCAAAGCCGGTCGCCGATCTCGCTATCTGGCGGGAATTAGGGCATCGGATGTCCTCGCCTGAGGGGATCGAAGCTCTTGAAGAAGCGAAGAGGCGTCGCGAGCGTATTCGTGGATACGGCGACGGTGCGATCCGTCACGATGATTGTGTGGCCCTCGGCGACGTGCTGGGATTGCGAGCAAGCGAAGACGAGATCGCGGAAGTCGAACGCGCCATCGGCTAAGGCCTTCGCGCTGAGGGGGGAGAGGTTCGTCCCTCAGCGCGGCATAGTACTATTTGTTCGGGCGCCGGTCCGGGCTGGTTTCAGGCAGTGCGGGGAGGAAAGCGGCGCCAGGTCGAAGCCCCGTAGACTATGCCAATCGATCGGGCGGAGATGACCACCGGCTCAAAATTGGAAAATTCGGTGATATGCCGGAGTGCTGCGCCCTGCGGCCGGCATTGCCTTCATACGGTCCCTAAACGCCAAAAAAACGCCCGTAGATCAGCACTGACGCGCGCAAGTACCAAGCATGGTGTCAGAGGTGGCGGGCGACAGCGTCACGCATTCCTGTCAAAGCTAAATCATTCATCCATCGGAGAACGCCCATGCGTGCTGCTCTTGTCGCTTGTTCACTTCTTGCATCCGCACTTCCTGCCGGAGCCACAGATCAACAGCTCTTCGAATGGATGGCTTTGCTCTACGTCTCAAACGAGGCGTGCGCTGGACAGAGCTACGACGCTGCGCGGGTGCAGCTTGTCGCCCAGGTCGCGGCGATAAAGATGGGGTGGTCCGATGACAAAGCCGCCGACGAGTGGGCGAGCGCCTACCAGACCAACCACGCCCGCTTTGTCGAAGACAAGGAACTGTTCTGCGCCATGGCTCCGACGTATCTTGCCACCATCGGGCCGGCCGCAGTGAAAGATTTGGGGATCTTGAAGAAGTAGGAAGTTCGGCTGCCTGTTACCCTCATGTTACCCCGGCGGAAAGAACGGTTGCGGGGCAACGGGGAAAAGGCGCTTAAGCCTTTGAAAAGTATGGTGCCGCTTGCAGGACTCGAACCTGCGACCCCATCATTACGAATGATGTGCTCTACCACCTGAGCTAAAGCGGCCCCTCGCGGCCGAAGCATGCGGCCCGCGATTTGCATGGCGCTGATACAGCCATTGTTGGAAGATTTCAAGCGCCCTGTCATGGCTTTGGCAAAAAAGAGGGGAGGGCGCCTCAGAGCGCCAGCCGGGCGCGTGCCGCCCTGTATTCGGCCTCCAGCCGGTCGACGAGTTTGGCCACCGGCTCGACCGCCTTGATCGCGCTAATGCCCTGGCCGCTGCCCCATATGTCCTTCCAGGCCTTGGCGCCGCCGACAGCCTGCTCGAAATCCATCTTCGAAACATCGGCAAGCGGCAGGTTGTCCGGGTCCATGCCGGCAGCCAAGATTGAGGGCTTGAGGTAGTTGCCGTGCACGCCGGTGAAATAGTTGGAATAGACGATATCGCTGGCAGCGCCTGCGACGATCGCCTGCTTGTAGGCGTCCGCGGCGCGGGCTTCCTCGGTGGCGATGAAGGGCGAGCCGATATAGGCCATGTCGGCGCCCATCGCTTCTGCGGCAAGGATGGCGCCGCCGGTGGCGATCGCGCCGGCCAGCAGCAGCGGCCCGTCGAACCATTCGCGGATTTCCTGGACGAGCGCAAAAGGCGAAAGCGTGCCGGCATGGCCGCCGGCGCCGGCCGCCACCGCGATCAGCCCGTCAGCCCCCTTGCGGATTGCCGAATGGGCGTGGCGGTTGTTGATGATGTCATGCAGCACGATGCCGCCATAGGAATGCACGGCGGCGTTGACCTCCGGCACGGCGCCGAGCGAGGAGATGACGATCGGCACCTTGTATTTGACGCAGAGCGACAGGTCGTGCTCCAGCCGCTTGTTCGACATGTGGACGATCTGGTTGACGGCAAAGGGGGCGGCCGGCCGCTCCGGATGGGCGGCGTCGTGGCGGGCAAGCTCCTCGGTAATCTCCGCCAGCCATTCGTCGAGCTGGCTTTCCGGCCGGGCGTTCAATGCCGGAAACGCCCCCACGATGCCCGCCTTGCATTGCGCCAGTGTCAGCGCGGGATGCGAGATGATGAACAGCGGCGAGCCGATGACCGGCAGTCTCAATCTGTCCTTGAGGATCGGGGGCAGGGCCATCGTTCACCACTTCCATTGACGTTTACGAAAACGTCAATCTCATAACAGAGATGAAAAGCCGATAAAAGAGCGGCTGCCATGCCTTCGTCGATTTCAGCCCGAATATATACGTCCGAGAAAGCTAATAGAATAAGGCCCGCAAGCGGTGAAACCTGCCGATTATCCCCGCCGATCGACGGCGGCCCGCCCTCGCAAGGCTTGCGGTTTGCCGCACTTGACGCTACCGAATTTTGATGGAGAACGGCGGGGATTGCAGTCCGATGCCGAATTCAAGGTGAAGGACTGAATGTGAGCGGATTAGAAACGGCCATCAGAACTGCGCTCGAGAATTCCGATCGCGATAATCCGGAGGTTCGAGCGAGGATCTATCAGTCCGCCCGCCAGGCGCTGGAAGCCGGCCTGCGCAAGCAGGATATCACCGACACCGAGGTCGTCGCCCATCACCGCCATCGCCTGGAAAGCACCATCCACGCCATCGAAGGCGAGGAGCGCGACCGCCTTCACCCACGCCAGAGGCCGCCTGAAGTGCCGGTGCCGCCGGTGGTGGAAATGCCGGCGCCGCCGGTTCACCAAGCTGAAGTCGATCAGTTTGACGGTCCCATGGTCTCAGGCGAGACCCGTGCGCCCGACGTGGCCCCGTCCCGCGGCGATGAGTCCAGCCTCGACGACGTGCATGCCGGGAGTGCCGATCATCTGGCTGCCGCCCCTGTCGGCGAGGAACGCCTTGCCCGCGGTCAGCGCGCCACCAATATGGATTTCCGCCCGGAGCGGGCGGCAGGCCGCCGCAAGCCGCGAAAATTCTTTTCGAGACTGCTCGTCTGGTGTGTCCTGCTGGCCTTCATCGGCATCGGCGCCTGGTGGGCGCATACATCAGGTCTGCTGATGTCGGCGGCAGAGCGCGACACCAGCGTTGCCAACCCGCCGGCAAGCACCCAGCCCGAGGATTTCACCGGCAATGACGATGGCGCCGGGAATGCCGCCTCCCACACCGATCAGCCGGTAACCATCGATCCGCAGAACAGTTTCTCGGCCGATTGGATCCCGCTGTTCAAGCCTGAGGACGCCGACAAGATCCAAAGCGGCCCGCGGGCGCGCACCGAAAAGATCGCCGAGAATGACGGTCCGGCCATCCGGCTGATTTCCGAGAGCGGTACGGCCGATGGCAATATCTCGATCAGCGTTCCGCCCTCGGTGCTGCAGCAACTGGCCGGCAAATCCTCCACGATCGCGCTGACGCTGCAATCCACCACCGACGAGCCGACCCAGATCACCGTCGAATGCAATTTCCAGACGCTCGGCAATTGCGCCCGCCATCGCTTCACCGTCACCCGGGAAAAATCGGATGCGCTGCTGCAGGTGAAGTTCGACCGCTCGCTGGCGCCGAATTCGCCGGGCACGCTGACGATCAACAGCGATCTCGACGGCAAGGCGCGCGGCATCAACCTCTTCGCCATCCGCATCCTGCCGGGGCAATGATCTCAGCCCCGGCGGAGCCGGTGGCTCAGTCCCGGCGGAGCCGGTGACCCCGGTCCCGATGCAATCGGTGGCCTTATTTCAGAAAGTGCTATTTCAGGAAGCCTGGCCCTGAGCCGATGATCTCTGCGTCGACCGTGCCCAGCGCCCTTTTGTCCTTGCCGTCATAATCCATCTTGTTCAGCATGTGGCGGATGAGCTCGAGGCGCGCCCGCCGCTTGTCATTGGCGCGGATCACCGTCCACGGCGCGAAATCCGTATGGGTTTCCTTTAGCATCCGGTTGCGCTTGTCGCTGTAATCGGCCCATTTCGTCAGCGCCGCGATGTCCATCGACGACAGTTTCCAGACTTTCAGCGGATCGTGCCGGCGGTCGTGAAAACGCTTCAGCTGCATCTCGCGGCCGATATCGAGATAGAATTTGAAGAAGAAGATGCCCTCATGGGCGATGATCTTTTCGAGCTGCGGCGTCTGCTTGAGGAAATCCTCATATTGCTGCGGCGTGCAGAAACCCATGACCGGCTCGACGCCGGCGCGATTGTACCAGGAGCGGTCGAACAGCACGAATTCGCCAGCTGTTGGAAACTGCGCGACATAACGCTGGAAATACCATTGCCCCTGCTCGCGCTCGGTCGGCTTGGTCAGCGCCACGACGCGCGCAAGGCGTGGGTTCATATGCGCCGAGGACGCCGAAATAGCGCCGCCCTTGCCGGCAGCGTCCCGCCCCTCAAACAGCGCCATCACCCGCTTGCCGGTCGCCTGCAGCCAGAACTGCACCTTGACGAGTTCGATCTGCAGCTTTTCCAGCTCTTCCAGATAGTCCTCTTCCTTGAGCTTCTTCTTGTAGGGAGAATCGCCGGATTCCAGCGCATGTTCGTCCACCCAGTCCGGCAGAATGGGATCGTCGACATCAAAGGTGCGTTTCTTTCCGCGGATCTCCAGCTCCACGGCCCTGTTTTCGACGTCCTCGTCCATATGCTCCTCCTCGGCCTGATCGTTTCTCTCGTGCAGGCGAACATAGTTACCGTTGAAAATCAAATCTTTCGCGGCCGGCCGGTCATTTTTCTTAAGCTTCGGCTGCGGCCTTTCGCATCTCAGAGGGCCAGCCGAAAACTTCTGTCATGAATTGCCGCTATCAGGCAGAGTTCAATATAAAGCAAAACGAATCGACGCCGCGAGGGCACTTGCCAGACGACACTCCATGGAGAAAAAGCCTGTTGGCGCGCATAAGGCGCGAACGGCCGGTGCTGCTTGCGGCGATCCTCAGCGCGCTCGCCGCGCTTGCGGCCGGCATGAACAAGTGGGTGGTGCTTGTCCTGCTGCTTGTGATGATCCTCGCCGCGCTTTTCAACGAGGCGCCCGTCATCGCGACCGAACCCGCCCCGCCGGTGGAGATCAAGCCGGAGGCGCCGCCAAGCCGCCTGCCGGAGGTTTCCGCCACGCTCTCCGGCCTCGATATCCCTGTCATGCTGCTGTCGGACGATGCCTCGGTGCTCTTCCAGAACCGCGCTGCCGAAAAAGCCTTCGGCGAGGTGGCGCTCGGCGCCCATATATCGGCCCGTCTGCGTTCGCCGGGTGTGCTCGACATGGTGCGCGAAACCATCGCCACCAACGCGCCGAACCAGATCGAGCATTCCGAGCGGCTGCCCTCCGAGCGCGTCTATATCGTGCGTAGCGCTCCTGTCGAATTCGCGGCCGATGACGGCCCGCATGAGCGCTATTTCATCCTGTCCTTCCGCGATATTTCAGAGGTCCGCCGCATCGACCGCATGCGCTCGGATTTCGTCGCCAATGCCAGCCATGAGCTGCGCACGCCGCTTGCCTCGCTGCGCGGCTTTATCGAGACCATCCAGGGGCCGGCGAAGAACGATCTGAAGGCGCAGGCGCGTTTCCTCAATATCATGCTCGATCAGGCGACGCGCATGAGCAGGCTGGTCGATGACCTACTGTCGCTCTCCCGCCTGGAGCTGAAATCGCACATCGCGCCGGATGAGAAGATCGACCTGGTGCCGCTGCTCGGCCATGTCAGGGATTCACTGGTGCCGCTGGCAAAGGACGTCGGCGTCGACATCAACCTGCATCTGCCCGAGGGTAAGGTCGAGGTGCTGGGAGACCGCGACGAGCTTGTCCAGGTGTTCGAAAACCTGATGGAAAATGCCTGCAAATACGGCCAGGAGGGCGAGATCGTCGATGTCTGGCTGAAGAACGGCACCGGCCAGCCGGTCGAGGTCAGCATCGTCGACAAAGGCCCGGGCATTCCCGCCGAGCATGTGCCGCGCCTGACCGAGCGCTTCTATCGCGTCAGCATCGAGGACAGCCGCTCGAAGAAGGGCACCGGCCTCGGCCTTGCCATCGTCAAGCACATCCTCACCCGCCACCGGGCGCGGCTGATCGTCAAGTCGGAAGTCGGCAAGGGTACGGACTTTACGGTCCGTTTCTGACGTATGCGTCCCCTATGAGAGGCGCGCGAGGAATCGAGAGGTTGCCGCAAATCTCTTCTCCCCTCGGGGAGAAGGTGGCGGCAGGCGGATGAGGGGGCCACACGGCACACCTCTCACGTAAAACCTATTCCGCGACACCTGCCCAAGGGCCTGACGATGGTCGAGACGACGTCTGCAGGGGTTATAGGAAAGACCGGCTTCGCTGAGCCCCCCATCCGCCCTACGGGCACCTTCTTGGATGACAGGAATGTAGCATACTAACGCTTCCGGGCGGGTGGCCGCCCGCCCGGAAGCTGGTTGTCGGATCGTCACCTTCTTAGCCGTTTGGGGCTGTGGGGAGCAGGATCGCAACCGGCTCTTCATCTGGCCCGTGTGGTTGCAGGAACCTTGGGGTTCGTATCCAAGACAGGGACGACGAAGATGACAGATAATAGCATGATCTGTGCCGGAATCGATGTCGGCAAAAGCCATCTCGACATTGCCATCCATCCCGACGACGCAAGGCTGAGGGTGACGTACGACACCGCTGGTCTGAAGGCGCTTGACGCCTTCCTTCAAGAGCATGACGTCAGTCGCATCGGCTTCGAAGCCTCCGGTGGCTATGAATGGCGGCTGATGGTGCATCTGCGGGCCGGCAAGCGACCGGCGGCGCGTCTGCAGCCAGCGCAATTGCGGTTCTTCGCCAAGAGCCGGCTTCGGCGGGCAAAGAACGACCGGCTCGATGCCGCGCTGATTGCGCTCTTCACTGCAAGTCTCGAGCAGTTGCCGGCACTGCCGGACGCACGCTTCGACAGGTTGGCGGCCGAACTGACCTATGTGGAACAGATCGAGCAGCAGATCGCGCTGGTGAAGACCTTTGCCGAGACCGCCTTGTCGGAGGCCGTCAAACGCCGTCACGCGCGCGAGATCGCCCGGCTCGAAACCTGCCGCAAGGCCCGTCTGCTGCGGCTCGAAAAGACGGTTCGCGACGATTGTGACCTGGCCCGGCGGCTCGATCTGCTGATCTCCATCAAGGGGATCGGGCTGCGCAGCGCGCTGTGCCTGATCATTCGGCTGCCCGAACTCGGCCATGCCGGCCGTGCCGAGATCGCCGCCCTTGCCGGCGTCGCACCCTATGACGACGATAGTGGAAAACATCATGGCAGACGCCGCATCCAGGGTGGCCGCGAACGCCTGCGCAAGAGCTTGTTCATGTGCGCCTTCACGGCAACCCGGCACAATCCGGATCTCGCGTCGTTCTATGCGCGCTTGCGCAGCAACGGCAAGGAACACCTGTGCGCCGTCATAGCCGTCGCCCGCAAACTCATCATCCTCGCCAATGCCATCCTCATTCGAAACACCGAATGGACGCCACAATACCAGCAAAATTGAAACATGGTTGCTCCCCGAGGGGGAGAAGAGGGAGACGAGACGCTGCGGCATGTCCCTTCGCCCCGTCTACGAGGGTCCGAAGGACGGTGACGGCAGCCGGATGCAAATCACGCGGACCGACTTTGATCAAAGAACGCAAGCCGGAAAGCCGCCACCTCACTACCTGTCTCCGATATGCAGCTGATTTTTGCAACGCAAGGTGGATTGCCGGCCAGAATTTGCCGTTCGCCGACATGATCGATCAGCCTAGTTAAAATATATCATTATAAATCAATGGCCTAATCTGTCACAAATGTTTCATCGCTTTGACATAAAAGGACGGTGCTTAAAGCGCTAAGAGAGTCTCGCCGATGAAAAAAGGCAATGCGAGGGCCTCTCTAAGGCCGCACTCACACAAGCCCAAATGCCGGGAGATTTACATGAACACCTTCAAGCTCACCGTTGCCGCGCTCGCTGCAACCGCCGCTTTCGCTGGCGCTGCCGTCGCCCGCGACCAGATTCAGGTTGCTGGTTCGTCCACCGTCCTGCCTTACGCAAAGATCGTTGCCGAGTCCTTCGGCGAAACCTTCACCAACTTCAAGACGCCGGTCGTTGAATCCGGCGGCACGGGCGCTGGTCTGAAGGAATTCTGCAAGGGCGTTGGCGAAGACACCATCGACATTGCGAACGCCTCGCGTCCGATCAACAAGAACGAAGCCGAAGCCTGCAAGGCTGCCGGCGTAACCGACATCCAGGAAGTCAAGATCGGCTACGACGGCATCGTCTTCGCAACCGACGCTTCCAACCCTGACGTCGCCTACGTTCCTGCCGACATCTACAAGGCCCTCGCAGCCCAGGTCGTCGTCGACGGCAAGCTCGTCGCCAACCCTTACAAGAAGTGGTCGGAAGTCAACCCGAAGCTTCCGGCTGTTGATATCGCTGCCTACATCCCGGGCGAAAAGCACGGCACCCGCGAAGTCTTCGAACAGAACGTTCTCGCCGCCGGCTGCAAGGCCTCTGGTGCAACCGACGTCATCGCCAAGGAAATCGCCGACAAGGCTGCCCAGGGCAAGGCCTGCGTCGCAGTCCGCAAGGACGGCGCTGCCGTTGACATCGACGGCGACTATCCGGAAACCCTCGCACGCATCGCCGCCAACAAGACCGGCGTCGGCGTATTCGGCCTTTCCTTCTACGAAAACAACGCCGACAAGCTCAAGGTTGCGAGCATGAGCGGTATCGTTCCGTCCACGGAAACGATCGCTAACGGCACCTACCCGGTTTCCCGCCCGCTGTTCTTCTACGTCAAGAAGGCACATCTCGGCGCCGTTCCGGGTCTGAAGGAATACGTCAACTTCTTCGTATCCGACCAGATGATCGGCCCCGACAGCCCGCTCGTCGAATACGGCCTCGTTGCCGCTCCGGATGCCGAACGCGACGCGATCCGCAAAGACGTCGAAGCAGGCAAGTCCATGTAATGACTTTGCCGGCGCGGTGCCTTTCAGCCCGCGCCGGCATTGCCTATGTCCCTGCGCGCCGGCGGTTCTGGAGCTGCAGGGTTGGAATTCCTTCTCCATGATTGGAAGCTGAAGGCAGGCTGATGAAGCTGCCGGGCTTTTTGGGGGCTATGGGCCTGGGGACGTAACGAATGAGCACATCCATCATACTTTTGTGCCTTGTGGTGATCGGAGCCGCCGCTTATCTGGTCGCGCGCAGCCGGGCCACGGCACTTGCCGGAGGCCGATCCTCCGCATTGCATTCACGGCCGGCCTATTACGGCGCCTATGCCGCGATCTGGGCGGTTCTTCCTGCCCTCATCGTCCTCTGCCTCTGGCTTTCCATCAGCCCCGGCATCATCCAGTCCTCGGTTCGCGGCGCTGTCCCCGACGACATCAAGGCGCAAGCCTCGGTCGAGCAGGATCTTGGTTATTCGATGGTGGCGACGGTCGCCCGCGGCCTGACAATGCTGACCGCGGATGAAGCTGCGGCGGTCTCCAGCGATCCGGCTGCCCTCCAGGCCAAGCTCCTCGAAAAGGGTGTGCCGCTTGCCGGCCAGCCGCTGCCTTACATGCTCGACGCCGCCAAAAAGCTCAACACCATGAGCATGACGAGCCGCATCGCCATGACGGCTGTTGTCTTCGCTCTCGCGGTTGCCGGCGCCTTCTATGCGCTGCGCTCCATCGCTCCGCGCTTCCGTGCCCGCAACCGGGTCGAGCGCGTCATGCTCTGGGGCCTGCTGCTCGCCTCCTCGATCGCCATTCTGACGACGATCGGCATCGTGCTCTCCATGCTGTCGGAAGCCGCCCGCTTCTTTGCCGCCGTTCCCGCCATGGACTTCTTCTTCGGCACCGTCTGGGATCCGCGCTTTGCCGGCGCCGGCAGCTCGTCCTTCGGCCAGTTCGGCCTCATCCCGTTGCTGCTCGGCACGATTTATATCGGCCTGGTGGCGATGCTGGTCGCCGTGCCGGTCGGCCTCTTCGCCGCCATCTACATGGCCGAATACGCTTCGCCGAAAGTGCGCGGGGTCGCCAAGCCGCTCCTCGAAGTGCTCGCCGGCATTCCGACGATCGTCTACGGCTTCTTCGCGCTCGTCACCGTCGGCCCGTTCCTGCGCGATTTCTCCGCCCAAATCAGCGGTCTTCTCAGCGGCAACTACAGCAACTTCATCCAGGCGCAGAGCGTTCTGACGGCCGGTATCGTCATGGGCATCATGCTGATCCCCTACGTGTCCTCGCTGTCGGACGACATCATCACCGCCGTGCCGCGTGCCCTGCGTGACGGTTCGCTCGGTCTTGGGGCCACACGCTCCGAAACCATCAAGAAAGTGGTTCTCCCCGCCGCTCTTCCCGGCATCGTCGGAGCATTGCTGATGACGGCCTCGCGCGCCATCGGCGAAACCATGATCGTCGTGCTGGCCGCCGGTGTCGCCGCCCGCATCCAGATCAACCCCTTCGAGCCCATGACGACGGTGACCGTCAAGATCGTCAACCAGCTGACTGGCGACCTTGAGTTCACCTCGCCGCAGACGCTGGTTGCCTTTGCCCTAGGCATCACGCTGTTCTGCATCACGCTTTGCCTCAATATCTATGCGCTCTACATCGTGCGCAAATACCGGGAGCAGTACGAATGACGGATATTGTTTCTCCCACATCAGGCGTCACCGTTTCCAAGGCGCCAGTGCGCCGCGATATCGGCATCAAGCGCCGCTACGCCGCCGAGCGCCGGTTCCAGGCCTATGGCATCGCCGCCATCACCTTCGGTCTCGTCTTCCTCTTCATCCTGCTGTGGACGGTGATCGGCAAAGGCTATACCGCCTTTCAGCAGACGGCGATTACCCTGCCGATCGAATTCTCCGAGAAGACGATCGACCCGAACAACAAGCGTGCGACCGACCCTTCGGTGCTGATCGCCGCCAACTACCCGGTTCTCCTGCGCGACGCGATCGTCAAGCAGCTGAACGTCAATGCCGCAAGCCGTCCCGATGTGCGCGATGCATCCGCGATGCTCTCCAAGGGTGCGCCGGTCCAGCTGCGCGACATGGTCGTCGCCGATCCGTCGATCATCGGCAAGACGGTCAATGTCACGGTGCTCGCCGACGCCAATGTCGACAGCGCCAACAAGGGCCAGATCGACCTGTCGGTCGACGAAAAGAACCGCAAGGTCAACGACAAGCAGGTTGCCTGGATGAACGAGCTGAAGGCGAGCGGCGCTCTCCACAAGCAGTTCAACACCGGCCTCTTCGTCAACGGCAATTCCAGCCGTCCGGAGGCCGCAGGCCTTGGCGTCGCGCTGATCGGCTCGCTCTATCTGATGCTGATCGTGCTCGTGCTCGCTCTGCCGATCGGCGTCGCCGCCTCGATCTATCTCGAGGAGTTCGCGCCGAAGAACAAGCTGACGGATCTGATCGAGGTCAACATCAACAACCTCGCCGCGGTTCCCTCGATCGTCTACGGCCTGCTCGGTCTTTCCGTCTTCATCAACTTCATCGGCCTGCCGCGCTCGGCTTCGCTGGTCGGTGGCCTGGTGCTGACGCTGATGACCCTGCCGACGATCATCATCGCCACGCGTGCGGCACTGCGCGCCGTGCCGCCGTCGATCCGCGCCGCAGCCCTTGGCCTTGGTGCTTCGAAGATGCAGATGGTGTTTCACCATGTTCTGCCGCTCGCCATGCCCGGCATCCTCACCGGCACGATCATCGGCCTGGCACATGCGCTCGGCGAAACCGCGCCGCTGCTCTTGATCGGCATGGTTGCCTTCGTCGCCAACGCGCCGACGACACCGCTCGATCCCTCGACGGCTCTGCCCGTGCAGGTCTATATGTGGGCCAACGAGGCCGAACGTGCCTTCGTTGAGCGTACTTCGGGTGCCATCATCGTCCTGCTCCTGTTCCTGATCGTCATGAACATGGGCGCCATCCTCTTGCGTCGTCGCTTCGAGCGCCGCTGGTAAACGGAGTTAAACATCATGAACATGTTGACGGAAGCTGCAGTTGAAAAGGCGCTGGATCACAAGATGAGCAACGTCCCGTATAAGATGATCGGAAAGGATGTCTCGGTTTACTACGGCGAAAAGCGCGCGCTTTTCGATGTGAACCTGAACATCCGCGAAAACACCGTAACCGCCCTGATCGGCCCGTCCGGCTGCGGCAAGTCGACCTTCCTGCGCAGCCTCAACCGCATGAACGACACGATCGACGGCTGCCGCGTCACCGGCAAGATCACGCTTGATACCGACGATATCTATGATCCCGATATCGACGTCGTCGAACTTCGCGCCCGCGTTGGCATGGTCTTCCAGAAGCCGAACCCGTTCCCGAAGACGATCTATGAAAACGTCTCCTACGGCCCGCGCATCCATGGCCTTGCCAAGTCGAAGGCCGATCTCGACCAGATCGTCGAGACCAGCCTGCAGCGCGCCGGCCTCTGGAACGAAGTCAAGGACCGCGTGCACGAATCCGGCACCGGCCTGTCGGGCGGTCAGCAGCAGCGCCTCTGCATTGCCCGTGCCGTTGCCGTCAGCCCTGAAGTCATCCTGATGGACGAGCCCTGCTCGGCGCTCGACCCGATCGCCACCGCCAAGGTCGAGGAGCTGATCCACGAGCTGCGCGAGAACTACACGATCGTCATCGTCACCCACTCCATGCAGCAGGCCGCGCGCGTCTCGCAGCGCACCGCCATGTTCCACCTCGGCAATCTCGTCGAGGAGAACGACACCGACAAGATGTTCACCAATCCCGACGATCCGCGCACCCAGGACTACATCATGGGTCGCTTCGGCTGATTTTGGCGACACCAAGCCTTCCCGTTATTCGAGGATAAAGCCCCATGGCATCGACACATATTTTTTCTGCCTATGATGATGATTTGAAGTTCCTGTCCAGGCGGATTTCCGAAATGGGCGGCCTGGCCGAGCAGATGGTCAGCGAAGCCGTGCGCGCCCTCGTCAATGGCGATACCGCGCTGGCGCAGAAGGTCATCTCCGACGACGTGATCCTCGATCACGCCGAACGCGAAATCGGCGACAAGGCGATCGTCACCATCGCCCGCCGTCAGCCGATGGCTTCGGACCTGCGCGAAATCATGGGTTCGATCCGCATCGCCGCCGATCTCGAACGTGTCGGCGACCTCGGCAAGAACACCGCCAAGCGCGTCATCGCCGTCCAGAGCACCGGCGTTCCCCGCAAGCTCGCTCGCGGCCTCGAGCATCTGTCCGAGCTGGCGCTCGTTCAGCTCAAGGAAGTGCTCGACGTCTACACCAATCGTTCCGCCGACAAGGCGAATGCGATCCGCGAACGGGACAATGAGATCGACGCGATGTACACCTCGCTGTTCCGCGAGCTCCTGACCTACATGATGGAAGATCCGCGCAACATCACCAGCTGCACACATCTTCTCTTCTGCGCCAAGAACATCGAGCGCATCGGCGACCACGCCACCAACATCGCCGAGACGATCTATTACATGACGACAGGCGCGCAGCCGGAAGGCGACCGTCCGAAGGACGACAGCGCCAACACCGTCGGCGCGGTCACCGAATAACCGCCCACACCCCGCCACTTGCGTGCGCGCCCATCCGGGCGCGCAAGAGGTCGCAGCCAATTTCTAAATTTGCGCAGGATGCATTGCTTAAATCACCCCCGGTTTAAGGATCATGCGCGAGGAGACCGACACGCATGATCCCGAGAGTTGCAGTTGTTGAAGACGAGGAAGCCCTCAGCGTGCTTCTTCGCTACAATCTCGAAGCGGAAGGCTTCGAGGTCGATACCATCCTTCGTGGCGACGAAGCCGAAATGCGGCTTCAGGAGCGCACGCCCGATCTGCTCATCCTTGATTGGATGCTGCCTGGCGTCTCCGGCATCGAGCTCTGCCGGCGTCTGCGCATGCGGCCGGAAACCGAGCGCCTGCCGATCATCATGCTGACGGCGCGCGGCGAAGAGAGCGAGCGTGTTCGCGGATTGTCGACGGGTGCCGACGATTATGTCGTCAAGCCCTTCTCGACCCCCGAACTCGTTGCCCGCGTCAAGGCGATGCTGCGGCGCGCCCGCCCCGAGGTGTTGTCGACGGTGCTGAAATGCGGTGACATCGAGCTCGACCGCGAGACCCATCGCGTCCATCGCAAGACCCGCGAAGTCCGCCTCGGCCCCACCGAATTCCGCCTGCTGGAATTCCTGATGTCGTCGCCGGGCCGGGTCTTCTCCCGCTCGCAGCTTCTCGACGGCGTCTGGGGCCACGATATCTATGTCGACGAGCGCACCGTCGACGTCCATGTCGGTCGCCTGCGCAAGGCGCTGAATTTTTCCAACATGCAGGACGTCATCCGCACCGTCCGCGGCGCCGGTTATTCGATGGAAGCCTGAGGGCTTCCATTTGAGTTGCTGACAAATCCCTGGCAAAACCGCGACGTCATCCTCTGCCTCGTGCCGAGGATCTGTGCACGCCAAATTAAGCATTTGAAAATAAATTCTTTTCCGCCTGAGAAATTGGGGTGAACAGATGCTCGGCACAAGGCCGAGCATGACGGAGGAAAACCTGAGCTTCCATCCAGCAACAAAAAACGGGCCACTCGGCCCGTTTCTGCATTCTAACGATGGTCAGCCCGCTCAGCTGGCCCGCGCGGCCGCCCGGCGGCGTTCGTTGACCGGCTGGTAGGCAAGCTTCTGGTGGTAGCTGCAATAGGGCGAATTGTCGGGGGATTCGCAGCCGCAGAAATGGAAGTCGTCCTTCAGCGGATCGCCGACCGGCCACTTGCAGGTGCGTTCGGTCAGTTCCGTCAAGCCGAGGCGTCGGGAAATCGGCACGACCACGTTGCCTCTCGGCACGTATTCCATTTCCTCGATCGTTTCGATCTCGATCTCTTCCTTCAGCATGGTCGCGCCCTGCTGGCGGGTAACGGTGCGCGTGGCGACCCGTGAGGCATAGTTCGGCGCGCGCGGCGCCGATGTATTGCGTTTCGGCGTTCGTGCGGCGGTGTTGGTGCCGCCGGCCTTGGCACGGCCCGGAAGGCTCAGCCGGTGCACTTTGCCGATGACCGCATTTCTGCTGACTCCGCCAAGCTGCGCAGCGATCTGGCTGGCGCTCAGTCCTTCGGCCCAAAGTTTCTTGAGTTTCTCGACCCGCTCGTCTGTCCAGTTCATGCCCTGTCTCCACCTTTTGCGTTGGTGATGGCAGAATCCCTCACCGTTGTCCCGGGAGCTCCGAAACAAGAAACGCTTGATCAATTTTGGTGACTAGTTCCGCCGCATGCAGTCTAGTAATTGATCTTTAACCTAGTGTGAGGCTGACTCCGTGACAAGAGTCGCATGAATCCGGATGAATCGAATTCGTAGTTTTCCCCAACTTGCTGCCTCTGCGTGGCATTTCTGCAATAATGCCTGTTGAAGACTGAAAATGCCGCTGTACACCCTTGCTGCATACGCTAAGGGCGCAGTTTTGTTGACATTGCAGCGCGAAAAGGAAATAGTGCCACTCGCCGCCGCAAGGCGGCATTTTTGATTTTTCGGGCCTGGTTTCCTTAGCCGGAGTCATTGCCCGGCAACTTGATGGAGATCGCGCCATGGCTGAAGCCGCGCCGCTTTATGACACCTATTCTCGTGCCCCGCTGCGGTTCGAGCGAGGCGAGGGCGTGTGGCTGATCACCGAAAGCGGCGAGCGATATCTCGATTTCGGCGCCGGCGTTGCCGTCACCTCAGTCGGCCACAGCAATCCGCATGTCGTGGGCGCACTGAAGGAGCAGGCCGACAAGGTCTGGCACCTGTCGAACATCTATGAGATCCCCGGCCAGGAGCGTCTGGCAAAACGGCTGACGGACGCCACCTTCGCCGACAAGGTGTTCTTCACCAATTCGGGTGCCGAGGCGCTCGAATGCGCGATCAAGACGGCGCGCCGCTACCAGTTTTCCAAGGGCCATCCCGAGCGCTTCCATATCATCACCTTCGAAGGCGCCTTCCACGGACGGACGCTGGCGACGATCGCCGCCGGCGGCCAGGAGAAATATCTCGAAGGCTTCGGCCCCAAGGCGCCGGGTTTCGATCAGGTGGCTTTCGGCGACATCGAAGCGGTGCGCGCCGCGATCACCGATGCCACGGCTGGGATTCTCATCGAGCCGGTGCAGGGCGAGGGCGGCGTCCGTCCTGCCACCACCGAATTCATGAAGGCGCTCCGCCAGCTCTGCGACGACCACGGCCTGCTGTTGATCCTCGACGAGGTCCAGACCGGCGTCGGCCGCACCGGCAAGCTCTTCGCCCATGAATGGGCGGGCGTCACCCCCGACATCATGGCTGTCGCCAAGGGCATCGGCGGCGGTTTTCCGCTCGGCGCCTGCCTTGCCACTTCAGAGGCCGCCTCCGGCATGAAGGCCGGCACGCATGGCTCGACCTATGGCGGCAATCCGCTCGCCATGGCCGTCGGCAGTGCCGTGCTCGACATCATCCTTGCCGATGGCTTCCTCCAGCATGTGCGCGACGTCGCACTGGTCTTCCGCCAGGGCCTCGCCTCACTGAAGGATCGCTACCCCGATGTGATCGAAGATATCAGAGGCGAGGGGCTGTTGCTCGGCATCAAGGCTGCCGTTCCCTCCGCCGAATTGCTGCAGGCGATCCGCGCCGCCCATCTGCTCGGCGTACCCGCCGGCGACAACGTCATCCGCCTTCTTCCGCCCCTCGTGGTTACCGCCGAGGAAGCCCGCGAGGGCCTTGCCCGCATCGAGCGCTCCGCCGAAAGCATTCGCGCCTCCAAGGTCAAGAAGACGGCTTGAAGAGATTGCCGCCTTCGGGCGCAGCACAGGTAAGAAGACGATATGAGCCCTAAACATTTCCTCGATCTTTCGGCGGTCACATCAGCCGATCTCAGAACCATCATGAACGATGCGCTCGCCCGCAAGCAGGCCTTCAAGGCCGGCAAGGGCGACAAGCCGCTCGCCGGCAAGATGCTGGCGATGATCTTCGAGAAGCCGTCGACGCGCACCCGCGTCTCCTTCGACGTCGGCATGCGCCAGCTCGGCGGCGAAACGCTGTTCCTGTCCGGCACCGAGATGCAGCTCGGCCGCGCCGAGACGATCGGCGACACCGCCAAGGTGCTGTCGCGCTATGTCGATGCGATCATGATCCGCACCACCGAGCATTCGCGGCTGGTCGAGCTTGCCGAGCATGCGACCGTGCCTGTGATCAATGCGCTGACGGATGACACCCATCCTTGCCAGATCATGGCCGACATCATGACCTTCGAAGAGCACCGCGGCCCGATCAAGGGCAAGACCATCGCCTGGACCGGCGACGGCAACAATGTGCTGCATTCGCTGGTCGAGGGTGCCGCGCGTTTCGGCTACCGCATGAACATGGCCGTACCCCTTGGCTCCGAGCCCAAGGATCACTATCTGAACTGGGCCCGCAATGAGGGCGCCGAAATCATGCTCTGCCATGATGCCGACCGTGCGGTCGCCGGCGTCGATTGCGTGGTGACCGATACCTGGGTCTCCATGAATCAGGAACATCGGGCCCGGGGTCACAATGTCTTCCAGCCTTATCAGGTCAACGCGGCCTTGATGGCCAAAGCCGGCAATGATGCATTGTTCATGCATTGCCTGCCCGCCCATCGCGGTGAGGAAGTGACGGACGAAGTGATCGACGGTCCGCAATCCGTGGTCTTCGATGAGGCGGAAAACCGTCTTCATGCGCAGAAGTCGATTCTTGCTTGGTGCCTGGGCGCGATCTGAACCATAATCGGACGTCGCGAGTCACAAACTCGCGACCGCGTGAGCGAAGGGCACGCTGGCCCATCGCTCTGAAAACTAGGAGTGAAAGCCATGGCAGAAGCTGCAGCCGCCCTCGGCCAGTTTGATTTCGCCGGCGATGACCATGTCGTCCCCTTCCAGGTGGAGGGGCTGGATGTGCGCGGTCGCGCCGTCCAGCTCGGCCCGATGCTCGATGCGATCCTCGAGCGCCATCATTATCCCGCACCTGTTGCCCGGCTGCTTGCCGAAGTCGTCGTGCTGACGGTGCTGCTCGGCACCTCGCTGAAGTTCGACGGCAAGTTCACGGTGCAGACCAAGGGCGATGGCCCGGTCGATCTCCTCGTCGCCGATTTCTCGACGCCGGAAAATGTCCGCGCCTATGCCCGTTTCGATCAGGCGCTGCTCAATAAGGCCATCGAGTCTGGTGAAACCGAGCCGGAGCAACTGCTTGGCAAGGGCGTGCTCGCCTTCACCATCGACCAGGGCAAGTTCAGCCAGCCTTACCAGGGCATCGTCGCGCTCGACGGTACCACGCTGGAAGAAATTGCCGGCGTCTATTTCCGCCAGTCGGAGCAGATCCCGACGCGCGTCCGCCTTGCCGCCGCTGAACTCTTCGATCGTGACGATGCGGGCAAGCCGCGCCATCGCTGGCGGGCAGGCGGCCTCGTCGCCCAGTTCCTGCCGGAAGCGCCGGAGCGCATGCGCCAGCCGGATCTCCACGGCGGCGACGGCGACACCGGCAACCGCCCGCATGGCGAGGACGATGCCTGGGTCGAAGCCCGTTCGCTAGTCGAGACCATCGACGCCGATGAACTCACCGACCCGCTTGTCGGTACCGAACGGCTGCTGTTTCGCCTGTTCCACGAGCGCGGCGTGCGCGTCTATGAACCGCGCGCCGTCTTCGACCGCTGCAGCTGCTCGCGCGACAAGATCAAAGGCGTGCTGAAGGGCTTTTCGGCCGAGGAGATAGAAGCCAGCCAGGAAGATGGCGAGATCGCCGTCACCTGCGAATTCTGCTCGACCACCTACCGCTTCGAGCCGGCCGAGCTTCAGCCGGCGGAGTAGGCTCGGTTCGCATTGACGGCTGCCCCTCACCCTAACCCTCTCCCCGTAAACGGGGCGAGGGGACGTGCCCTGCGAGAGTTGGGTGAGGAACGGAGAGGTCGCGGCATGGTCCCTTCGCCCCGTTTACGGGGAGAAGGTGGCGGCAGCCGGATGAGGGGCCAGTGTCGGCGATCTCTTGGGCAGAGGTGTACGGCCTATGGCGTCACACGTCAGTTGAGCACGCGCAGCAGCCCGGGGGAATCCAGCGAGAAGGCGGGGATGTCGACATCGAACATCTCGCCTTCATCCGTTTCCATCTGGTAATGGCCGAACATCAGCCCGGAGGGCGTGTCGAGCGGGCAGCCGGAGGAGTATTCGTAGGTGTCGCCGGGGCTGAGCCGCGGCTGCTCGCCGACGACGCCGGGACCGGTGACCTCGTCCACCTGTCCGTTCTGGTCGGTGATGTTCCAGTAACGGTTGACCAGGCGAACGGCGATGCCGGAATTGTTGCTGATAACAATCCGGTAACCCCAGACATAACGATCGTCGTCCGGATCGGATTGCTCCTCCAGATAGAACGGTTCGACTACAACTTCGATGTCTCTTGTGAGGGCGCGATACATGCCTTGCACCTTAGTCAAGATATGTTACCCGTATCTTATAAGAGGCCCTGTCCGTCAAGAAACGGAACAATTATCATCGCTGAAACGGCTGTGATCCGAAGGGTTTTCGATCGTTAAGCCTAATTGTCAGTGTTAATTCCGTTTCGGAACGCCGCGGCGGGCAATCTTGTTCCCCCGGCCTCACCTTGTGAGGTCCGGCACGGCCGAACCCCCAAATGAGGTCCGGCCGCCTTTCTGCTAGATCAGGCCGAAACCTTGGCAAGCGCCCGCGCGAAATCCTCGATCAGGTCGTCGGTATCCTCGATGCCGGCCGAAAGGCGGACCGTACCAGGCGAGATGCCGAGTTCGGCGCGCGCCTCTTCCGTCAGGTTCTTGTGCGTCGTCGTCGCCGGATGGGTGATCAGGCTCTTGCTGTCGCCGAGATTGTTGGAGATTTTGACGATCTCAAGCGCGTTCTGCAGCGCGAAGGCCGCATCCTTGCCGCCCTTCAGCTCGAAGGCGACCAGCGTCGAGCCGCCGGTCATCTGCTTGGCGATGATATCGGCCTGCGGATGGTCCTTGCGGCCGGGATAGATCACCTTGGCGACCTTGCCTTGCTCGGCCAGGAAATCGGCGATCTTCGCCGCATTCTCGGTCTGCTGGCGCACGCGCAGCGGCAGCGTCTCGATGCCCTTCAGCAAAGTCCAGGCGTTGAACGGCGACATGGCCGGGCCGGTATGGCGGAAATAGTCGTGCAGGTTCTCGTCGATCCATTCTTTGTCGGAGAGCACGACGCCGCCGAGGCAGCGGCCCTGGCCGTCAATATGTTTGGTGGCGGAATAGACGACGATATGGGCGCCGAGCTCCAGCGGCTTCTGGAAGAGCGGTGTCGCAAAGACGTTGTCGACGACGACCTTGGCGCCGATCTGATTGGCGAGCTTGGCGACGCCTGCGATATCGATCACCTCGAGCGTCGGGTTGGTTGGGCTTTCCAGGAAGAACACCTTGGTCTTCTCCGTGATCGCCTTTTCCCAGTTCGCAAGATCCCGGCCGTCGATCAGCGTGCAGTCGATGCCGTATTTCGGCGCCAGCGTCTCGACGACCCAGCGGCAGGAACCGAACAGGGCACGTGCAGCGACGATATGATCGCCTGATTTCAGCTGGCAGAGGATCGCCGCGGTGACGGCGGCCATGCCGGAAGCGGTGGCGCGGGCGTCTTCGGCGCCTTCGAGCATGCACATGCGCTTTTCGAACATGTCGTTGGTCGGGCTGCCGTAGCGGGCGTAAATGAAGCCCTCCGTCTCGCCCTTGAAGCGGGCTTCGGCCGCCTCCGACGTCTCGTAGACGAAGCCTTGCGTGAGATAGATTGCCTCGGACGTCTCGCCATATTGCGAACGCAGCGTGCCACCGTGGACGAGTTGGGTTGCCGGGCGCCAGGTCTTGCTCATGCCATCACCTTCACATAACAAAAAAACCGGTCGCAAAAGCAGACCGGTTTCAACCCGGTCTTTTTAGCCACTTGTTTAACGTGGCTGCAAGCCGACCGGCCAAATCACCACGGGATAATTCTGCAATACTGCTGTTAGCTGCTTGCGTCAATTCCCCGAGTTTGGTTTTGTCGGCGGCAAATGATGGATGAGGCATGATGGCTCGTGAAACGGGAATTCTGGCGGATCGCGCGATCTCCGCGCTGTTCGAAACGGAGCGTCTGATCTCCGAACGGGAGCTGGACCGCGACCAGATCCAGCCGGCAAGCCTCGACCTGCGCTTGGGCGCCAAGGCGTTCCGCGTGCGCGCCAGCTTCATGCCCGGCCCCTCGCATCTGGTGTCCGACAAGCTCGACCGGCTGAGCCTGCATGTGATCGACCTCTCCGAGGGGGCGGTGCTCGAAACTGGCTGCGTCTACATCGTGCCGCTGATGGAGAGCTTAGCGCTGCCGGCCGACATGTCGGCCTCGGCCAATCCGAAGAGCTCGACCGGGCGCCTCGATATCTTCACCCGCGTCATCACCGATTACGCTCAGGAGTTCGACAAGATTCCATCAGGCTATTCCGGCCCGCTCTATCTCGAAATCAGCCCGCGCACCTTCCCGATCGTCGTGCGCCGTGGCTCGCGCCTGTCGCAGATCCGTTTTCGCGTCGGCCAGGCCCTGCTCGGCGAGCCGGAACTATTGAAGCTGCATGAAAGCGAGACGCTGGTCGCCAGCAAGCTGCCCAACGTTTCCGGCGGCGGCATCGCGCTGTCGATCGACCTCGCCGGAGACAAGGAAGGCCTGATCGGCTATCGCGGCAAACATCACACCGCCGTCGTCGATGTCGACAAGAAGGCCCAGCACGACATCTATGATTTCTGGGAACCGCTCTATAGCCGCGGCCGCAACGAGCTGATCCTCGATCCGGACGAGTTCTATATCCTCGTCTCGCGCGAGGCCGTGCACGTGCCGCCGGATTATGCAGCCGAGATGACCCCCTTCGATCCGCTGGTCGGCGAATTCCGCGTCCATTATGCCGGCTTCTTCGATCCGGGCTTCGGCCATGCTCCGGCCGGCGGCCGCGGCAGCCGCGCCGTGCTCGAAGTGCGCAGCCACGAGGTGCCCTTCATCCTCGAAGACGGCCAGATCGTCGGCCGCCTCGTCTACGAGCACATGCAGGAAAAGCCCGCAAGCCTCTATGGCTCGGGTCTCGGCTCGAACTACCAGGCCCAGGGCCTCAAGCTCTCGAAGCACTTCCGCATCTGACCTTCCCGGGGCCGCGACTTGACAGCGGCCCCCATCTGTTGGAAATCTCGCATCAACGCGGGTGTAGCTCAATGGTAGAGCAGCAGCTTCCCAAGCTGAATACGAGGGTTCGATTCCCTTCACCCGCTCCAGCTCCCGCAAACTATACCTGATGCGCCTAATCCCCGAAAAACCGGATCGGCTTGTACCGACGATGCGCGATCATCAGGCTTCTGTCGGGCTGGATGATGTAGGTTTCCTCCACCTGCTGGCCGTACTGGTCAATGAAATCATGCGGAAAGGCGGAACCAACCGGTGATTTGGTGAGCTTGGTGCGCGGTTGGCCACTATAGGTGATGCTTCCCGGTATGGGTTCGAGGCCGGGGCCGCCATAGGTGACGGTGCTGCATCCGGCGAGAACGAGCGTGCCGATGAGGCCGATGATTGCAGGTTTCATGTCCATCCCTCCCAATGCCGTGAATAGTATCACTCTACGCCTTGCCGGAGAGAGTTCACGACACGAATGCCCATGCCGCTCTTCAACCCTTCGGGAAGCGTCGCCGGGGACGTCGTGATCGAGCGGCCGGACGCCACCTCCACCTCTTGATATTAGGGTGACAATCCCGTTCCACCAGTGGTGCACCGACGCATCCATTGCCGAAACCGGTGCCGTCTGCTAGATCGGCACCGTCGAAAAAGGCAGGATCGGTTGAGGTAAGCCCGGTCCCTTCCGTTGGAGTGTTAAGCGCTCTGGGGAAGCTCTGCTCCGTGCCATGGCACGAGAACCCGCGACGTGATCCGCATGAAGATGCGGGATCCCGGCGGCGTGCGGAGACGGCAAAAAGGCAGTCCCGGGATTTTTTTCGAACGGAGACTGTCATGCGCCTGAACCATCTCGATTTCCACGTTCCCGATATTGCTGCCACGGCGGATTTCTTCATCCGTCATTTCGGCCTGAGACTTAAGGATATGCGCGGCCAGTACGGCCTCGCGATCCTGGAAGACGATGCCGGCCTCGAAATTGTCCTCAGCCACGCCATCGCCAAGTTCGGCACCGCCGATCAGGTGGAGATCGGGCGCCAGACCTATCACATCGGCTTCATTTTGCCCGAAAGGGCGGATGTCGATGCGGTCCATGCCGGGCTTGCGGCTGCCGGTGCTGCGCTGTCCGGCCCGCCGGCCGGCATGCGCGGCGGCTGGCTGTTTTATTGCACGGCGCCCGGAAACATCCTGGTCGAGATCGGCTGGCGGCAGGGTTAGGTCCCCAAATAGCAAGGGCGGCCGCAGCCGCCCTTGCCAATGCCTGTTTTGACCGGCTCAGAATTCCGTCCAGTCGGGATCCTGGCTCGGCGACGTGCTGCCGCCGGCGCCGAAGGCGTTGGCGATCTTCTGGCCGAGCGCGCGGGCCGGCGAGGCGGCCGGGCGGGCGGTACCTTCCCTAGCGACGCGGATCGGGGCTGCCCTTGCTGCCGGGCGGGCGGGCGCGCGTGGTGCTGCTGTGGCGATAGGCGCGCTGGCGGTGAAGCCTCCGGTGCCGGTCAGCCTGAATTGGCCAAGCAGATTGTTGAGCGCCGCCGCTTCGGTGGCGAGGTTGTGGCTGGCGGCAGTGGATTCCTCGACCATCGCCGCATTCTGCTGCGTGCCCTGGTCCATGGAATTGACGGCCGTGTTGATCTCCTGCAGGCCGATCGACTGTTCGCGGGAGGCTTCGGCGATCGCGTGGACGTGCTGGTTGATCTCCTGCACCTCGGTGACGATCGCGTCGAGCGCCTTGCCGGTTTCGCCGACCAGCGAGACGCCGGTCTGCACATGTGTGCCGGAGGTGCTGATCAGCGCCTTGATCTCCTTGGCCGCCTTGGCCGAGCGCTGGGCGAGCTCGCGCACTTCCTGGGCGACGACGGCAAAACCCTTGCCGGCTTCACCGGCACGCGCCGCTTCGACGCCGGCATTCAGAGCCAAAAGATTGGTCTGGAAGGCGATGTCGTCGATGACGCCGATGATGTTGGAGATTTCGCCCGAGGACTTCTCGATCTGCTGCATGGCGGAGACCGCCTTGCGGACGATCTCGCCCGATTTCTCGGCGCCGAGGCGGGTGCGGGCGACGAGCTGGCTCGCTTCCTCGGTCCGCTTGGCGGCGTCGCGCACCGTCGTCGTGATCTGCTCCAGCGCCGCTGCCGTTTCTTCGACGGAGGCAGATTGCTGTTCGGTCCGCTGCGAAAGCTGGTCTGCGGAAGAGCGGATTTCATTGGCGCCGGCGCCGATCGCCCGGGCATTGGCGCCGACCGTATGCAGGGTTTCGTTGAGTTTCTCGATCGAGTTGTTGAAATCCTCGCGCAGCGCATCGAGATGCGCGACGAAGGGCTCGTCGATATGCGAGGCGAGATCGCCGGCGGCAAGGCGGCGCAGGCCGTCGCCGAGTGCGGCGACGGCGCGTTCCAGTTCGGATGCTTCGCGGACTTTCAACGCTTCGCGTTCGCGGCGCTCGCTGTCGCTGACGTTGCGGTCGGCTTCGGCGCGTGCCTGGATTTGGGCCCGCTCGATCGCATTGTCACGGAAGACCAAAACGGCCTTTGCCATCTGTCCGACTTCGTCGCCGCGGTCGAGGCCGCTGACATCGCTTGTTGTGTCACCCTCGGCAAGCCGCGTCATGCGCTGGCGCAGCTGTGCCATCGGGCCGGCGATGCCTATCTGCGCGACGAAAACGCTGAAGCCGACGGCGGCGAGAACCGCGATGCCGATCAGCACGAAACAGAAGACGATCCGCCCGTTGACGGAAGCCGAGAGCGCGTCGCCGCCATCGTTGAGCATCGTCATCATCGCATCATTGTTGGCGATCATCTTCGGCGTCAGCGCATTGAGCTTGGCGTTGATCAGGGCAACATTCGAAAGCGCGCCGGCGCTGTCCTTGGCTTTGCTCTGTTCGGTGATCTTGTTCGCCAGGGTTTCGATCTCATCGATTCCGGCCTGGATTTCATCGATCGCCGGTTTGCGGCTCGGCACCAGCGCCAGTGCCTGCTTCATGCGGTCACGCGCCTGCGGCAGCTTGCTCGGTGTGGCGAGCGCCGTCTGGAATGCCGGCGTATCGGGCTTCATGTCGGCAAGCAAGGTGACCTGCAGCACCGAGGCCACCGCCGATGCGCTGGCGCGCGCGCTCAGCATCGAGGCCTGCGCTTCATGATCGATGAAGGCGCTGTAGGCCGCATCCGCGCGGCGGAATTCGGAGATGACATAGATCAGCCCGGCCATGGTGATCAGCCCGAGCAGCGCCACGACCGATATGATTTTTGTGCGTATTTTCAGATGTTTCAGCATGGAAATGTCACCCGATTGACGGGGCGTGTCGCGCGCCCGGTGCTTTTGAAATCAATTGTTGCAGAAAAACGCTGCTTCAATATTGCGGTTTAGGGATTACGTTTGGGCTGACGCTTGCATCATGCGATCGGCTGGCGGGGTCCGATGTCGTCGCGACAAATAAAAGGCGATATTCTTTAATTCCGCGCTAACAGAAGGCGGCGGATGACTGTGATTTTTAGGGGCTGAATTGTCGTCTCGGGTGCGTTGCCACGGCTGTCGGTCCACGCCGATGGCTGCCCACACCCTAACCCTCTCCGCGTAACAAACGTGGTGAGGGGACGTGCCCTCGCCACGATCCGGCTCACCTCCACGCATATTCCCCACCACGCATGACTCTGATACATCTCGCCGACGCCGCAATGCTTCGCGCTTAACCCAGAGACCAAGATCACGATGATGCAATCCAAGCTGGCATCCCTGACTCTGAAGGGTTTTCTCGCGTTCGGCCTGTTTCTGGGCGTGCTTCTTTCGAGTTTTGCCGCATCCGCCCAGCAGGCGTCCCCCTCGCTGCCGCTGCTCTTCGATGCACGCGAACGTCTTGCGAGGCCCGATCTCTCCTCGCTGGTGCGCTTGCGCTTCCTGACATCGGTCGATTTCCCGCCCTTCAATTTCACCGATCAGAACGGCAAGCTCTCCGGCTTCAATGTCGACCTCGCCCGCGAAATTTGCAGCGAGTTGGAGATTTCAGACAAGTGCCAGATCCAGGCACTCCCCTTCGCCGACCTCAGGGACGCGCTCGCTGCCTCGCAGGGCGATGCCGTCATCGCCGGTTTTGCCGTGACCCCGGAGTTGCGCCGGCAATTCGTCTTTTCCAGACCTTATCTGATGCTGCCGGCGCGCTTCGTGCGCAATCTCGCCGTGCCGCTAGACGGAAAGACCGCTGCCGCCCTGTCGAAACATCCGGTCGGTGTGGTCAGGGGGACGGTGCACGAGGCGATGCTGGCAGCCTTTTTCCCGGCGATCAAGGCCGAGCCATTTGACACAAAGGACGCCCTGCTGGCGGCGCTCAAGGATCGCAAGGTCGATGCCGCCTTTGCCGATGCGCTGCAGCTTTCCTTCTGGGTTTCTTCGCCGGCCTCGGCAAAATGCTGCGCGCTGTTCGACGGCCCCTATCTCTCCGAGCAATTTCTCGGCGAGGGCATGACGATCATGCTGCGGCAGAAGGACAGTGTGCTGACATCCGCCATCGACCACGCGCTCGCCACGCTATCGCGCAACGGCCGCCTCCAGGAAATCTATCTGCGCTACTTTCCCTACGGGCTCTATTGAAGCCGCTAAAAGACGCGAGACGCGCTTTAGCCTTTAGCCCTTGCGGAACCGGGCAATCGCACTGCGCTCGATTGCCGCGCAGGTGAGCTTGTCGAGGCCGAGCCGGTCGCGCAGCAGGCTGAGCAGCCGCAATTCCTCGGCCTTGACCGAGAGATCGGCGGATGCCACCTCGACGGCCAGCGCATAGGCCGTGTCGTAAAGTTTTGCGGGCAGGGTGTCGCGCACGGTTTCGAGCACGACGTCGAGGCCCTCCGGCCCGGCGAGCAGCGAGGCGCAGTCGCGCGCCACCGCAATCAGCTTGTCGTCATCGAAATCCCGGAAAACAGGCAGGAATCCGATCAGTTGGCCGATCCTCTCCAGTTCCCTGTCGTTCATCGTGCTGTCGACGGCGGATGCCATCACCATCACGTAGATCAGCGCATCATGGGCGGAAAGCGGCTTATTCATCTCTGATTCCTTTTTCGATCAGCCCAGATTAGGAATTGGCGACAGCCATTACAAGGGATCGGCCCGATCCGGGCTGTCCGATCGCTTGCCAAGGCTGCCGGTTCATTTGCGGCGCGGATCGTCGCCGTAAATGCCTTTTCTGGCCTGCCTGGCTGTCTCAGCGATCTCCGCAAGCGGCGAACCCGCCGTTGTTTCCGCCCAGCCGTTTTCGGCAAGCCATGAGCCGAGATCCTGTGTGCCGAGCCGGCAGGTAGTCGTCGCCGTTTCCTTCCATTCCGCACTGTCGAGGTCGCAGGTGACGCTGCGGTTGCGCAACAGCAGGCGCAACGCCGTCTTCGCCATCATGCCGCAGGGCCATTGCCGGTCCGCCGGCCCGCAAATCCTGTCGACCGGGGTCGGCACGATGCCGGCAAGCTGAAGCCTGCGCTCGCCAAAGGAAAGGATGCCGGCATTGTCGACGGCCGGCCGCGCCAGCTCCATCGCCCTTTTCGTCGTCGGACCTCCCGTTTTCCCGGCTGCCGTCTCCGCTTGTTGCGGCAGATCGGCCGGTTTGGATGTCACCCCGTCGCCCAGGTCTGGAGCGGGTGGGGCCGCCGGTTCGACCGAGCGAGCAATCATTTCGGCACGGTCGTCCGACATCGTCGCGGGCTTGCCGGCGTCCGGGGCAGCATTCGCCGGTGCGGTTTCCGTCTCCTCTGCGGACGCCGTCTCTTCGCCGGCCGTGCCGCCGCCAAGCCTTGCTTCGCCCGCCATCAGCAGGCCGACCACCACTACCATCCCCGTGATACCTGTAATGAAGGCGGCAGGGCGCATGGAATATCTTCCTATTGGCTGGCCCAGATGATGCGGGCGATCCAGGCGACGTCGGAAAGCTCGAGGATGCGGTTGGGATGTTCGGGATTGAGCGACATCAGCTCGATCGATCGCGGGCTATGGCGCAGCAGCACCTTGGCCATCACCTCGCCCTCGTTTGTGCGCACGACGACGCGGTCGTTGCGGCGCACCTGCGCCCCCGGCTCGACGATCAACACATCGCCGTCGCGGTAGAGCGGCATCATGCTCTCGCCCTGCACCTCCAGCGCATAGACGCCTGATTTCTGTGCCGGGGCCGCCGGAAATTCCACCACGTCCCAGCCCTGGCCGGCCGGAAAGCCGCCATCGTCGAAGAAGCCGCCGGCGCCCGCCTGCGCGAAGCCGAGCAGCGGAATGGAGCCGCCTCGCTGAGGAAATGCGCCTTCCTGCTGTTCCGAGCCGGCATCCGGCCGCATGAAGGCCATAAACTGCTCCATGCTCGCCCCTGTGGCGTCGAGCACCTTGGCGATCGATTCCGTCGAGGGCCAGCGCAGCCGCCCATCGGCGGAAAGCCGTTTCGATTTGTTGAAGGAGGTCGGGTCGAGGCCGGCGCGGCGCGCAAGTCCGGATGGCGTCAG
The DNA here is from genome assembly GCF_034554815.1 of Rhizobium indigoferae. Taxonomy (NCBI): domain Bacteria; kingdom Pseudomonadati; phylum Pseudomonadota; class Alphaproteobacteria; order Hyphomicrobiales; family Rhizobiaceae; genus Rhizobium; species Rhizobium indigoferae. The sequence goes on from NZ_CP140635.1 coordinate 194,520, forward strand.
CTCGTGCCGTTCGGCAAGCCTGTCGAGCGCTTCCCAGATCTGGTCGTGTGACAGCATGCGCGATTCCGTCGCGGCTCATTCAACGCCGCGCTCCAACCCGGCGGAATATTAACCGACCGCGCCGCCTGAGTAAAGATAGAAGAGGAATAAAATCCTGTTATCGCATATTGCGCTCAGGCGACCATCGCCATGTTGATCTTGCCGAGCTGGATGACCGCCTGCGTCCGGCTGTCGACATCGAGTTTCAACAGGATCGCCGAGACATGTGCCTTGATCGTCGCCTCGGAGACGCCGAGTTCGTAGGCGATCTGCTTGTTCAGCAGCCCCTCGCCAAGCATGGTCAGCACCCGGCTCTGCTGCGGCGTCAGCGTATGCAGGCGGTGGATCAGGTCGGCGACATCGGGATCCTGCTCCTGGCCGTCGCGATAGCTTTCAGGCGTGGCGATGTCGCCGGCAAGCACCGTCTGGATGCTGCGGCGGATGTCCTCGATGCCGGAGGATTTCGAAATGAAGCCGGAAGCGCCGAGTTCCAGCGCCCGGCGGATCGTCGTCGCGTCATCGGTTGCCGAGACAATGACGATCGGCAGGCTGGCGAATTCGGAGCGCAATGCCATCAGGCCGGAAAAGCCGCTGACCCCGGGCATGGCGAGGTCGAGCAGCATCAGGTCGGCATCCGCATGGGCGCCGGCCGCCCGGCGCGCGGCAGCAAAATCGCCGGCCTCGACGATCGATTGCCGGCCTTCCATGCCAATCACTGCCTGGCGCAGCGCGTCGCGGAAAAGCGGATGATCGTCCGCAATGATGATAGTCTGTTCGTGCATCGAAAACTCCCTCCCAAGAGCCCGATCATGCCTTGCATGCGACGCCATCCCTCCGCGTTGCATGCCGGCTTGCTGACATGACTATATCAGATCAGGTCTTCTGCGGAAGGGGATTGGTGTTTTCCTCAGCCTGGAACTCCTTCACCATCCCCATGAAACTCTTCATCATCCGCTCCATGATGCTGATCGAACGGTCGACCTCGGCATCGCTCGGCAGCGCGCGCTGGGCGACATTGCCCTGTTCGAGTGCCGTCACCCGCTTTGCCAGCCGGTCGAGTTCGTCCTCATAGGCCGCCCGCTCATCGGCTGCCATCCGGCAGACGAGGGCGCCGTCCTTGTCCTGGCAGATCGACATGGCCCCGGTCTGCCGGTCGAGCCGGACGAAATGATCGCCGCTCTTCTCCAGCTGGAAGCGGCCGGCATCGGCTTCGGCCGCCGCGGCCGCCAACGGCATGAGAAAAACGCCAAGCGTCAGAATCAAAACCTTCATCGTCTCATCCTCCGGATATTACCTGTGGGTGCCCTCGTTTTTCGCGCCGGGGCGTGGACATCGCCGCCTCTTTCCGGCAAAGCCCTCGTGACCAAGGAACAGCCCATCGTGAGGCCATGATGACCCTGACACCGACCCTTTACAAGATCGTGACGGAAACGCTCTGGCAGCAAGCCAGACAAACCGGCATTTTTCATGGCGCCGGCATCGATCTCCAAGATGGCTTCATCCATTTCTCGACGGCGGACCAGGTGAAGCAGACCGCTGGCCTGCACTTTGCCGGCCAGTCCGGCCTGCTGCTGATTGCCGTCGATGGCCGCGGCTTTGGCGACAAGCTGGTCTTTGAGCCCTCGCGCGGCGGCGATCTCTTCCCACATCTCTACGCCGACCTGCCGCTTGCGGCCGTGCTCTGGGAGGCGCCGCTGCCGCTCGACGAAGCCGGCGCCCATATTTTCCCGGAGCTGCAGCCATGATCGATCCCTTCAAGCGTCTCGCCCGCAAGGGTCTCTTCCTGTTCGATCCGGAAACGGCGCACGGCATGTCGATCGCTGCCTTGAAATCCGGCCTCGTGCCCGCCTGCCAGCTCACGCCCGATCCGCGCCTGCGCCAGACCGTTGCCGGCCTTACCTTCGAAAATCCGCTCGGCATGGCCGCAGGCTACGACAAGAATGCCGAGGTGCCGGAGGCGCTGCTGAAGCTCGGCTTCGGCTTCACCGAGATCGGCACGGTGACGCCGAAGCCGCAATCCGGCAATCCGCGCCCGCGCATCTTCCGCCTGGTGGAGGATGAAGGCGTCATCAACCGTCTCGGCTTCAACAATGAAGGCCATGATGCCGCTTTCGAGCGCCTCGCCGCGCTAAGGGGCGGTGGCATGATCGGCGTCAATATCGGCGCCAACAAGGACAGCGAGGACCGCATCGCCGATTATGTCGCCGGCATCCGCCGCTTTTATTCCGTCGCGCGCTATTTCACCGCCAACATCTCCTCGCCGAACACCCCCGGCCTGCGCGACCTGCAGGGGCGCGAAAGCCTTGCAGTACTGCTGTCATCAGTGCTTGCGGCGCGCGATGAGATGACAGCGACATCCGGCCGGAAGATCCCGGTCTTTCTGAAGATCGCGCCTGATCTGACCGAGGAAGGCATGGACGATATCGCCGCGGAAGTGCTCTCGCATGCGCTTGACGGTCTGATCGTCTCCAACACCACGCTGTCGCGCGATGGCCTCAAGGATCAGCGGCAGGCGAAGGAGGCGGGCGGCCTTTCCGGCGTGCCGCTATTCGAAAAGTCGACGGCGGTGCTCGCCAGGATGCGCAAGCGCGTCGGCCTTGATCTGCCGATCATTGGCGTCGGCGGCGTCTCGTCGGCCGAGACCGCGCTGGAGAAGATCAGGGCGGGTGCCGATCTGGTCCAGCTCTATTCCTGCATGGTCTATGAAGGCCCCGGCTTGGCCGGTGATATCGTCCGCGGCCTCTCGAAACTGCTGGACCGCGAAAAGGCCGCCTCGATCCGCGACTTGCGCGATACCCGGCTGGATTATTGGGCGGCGCGGAAGGTCTGATCGGCCCGCGACTTGACGAGCGTCGCCAGGAAGATGCCGCGGAAGAGCAGGAAGGCGTTCATACCAAGCCACAGGCCGTGATTGCCGAAGAGCGGCACGAAGACCGCGAGCATTAAGAGATAGCCGGCAAAAGATATCAGCATCCGGTTGCGCATGTCGGCCGACCACGTGGCGCCGATGAAGACCCCGTCCATCAGGAAGGCGAGCGCGCCGGTCAGTCCGGTCACCGCCGCCCAGGGCAGATAGGCTTCGGCCGCCTGCCGTACCTCGGGGGAGGTCGTCAGCACCGAGATCAGCCAGGGGCCGGCGAGGAAGAAGAAGGCGGAGCCGATCGCCGCCAGTCCGAAGGACCACAAGGTCGTCAGCTTCAGCCCGCGGTCGAAGGCCGGCCGGTAATGTGCGCCGATTGCTCGGCCGATGATCTGTTCGGCGGCATTGGCAAGCCCGTCGAGATAATAGCCGGACAGTAGGAAGAAATTCATCACCACGGCATTGGCGGCAAGCGTCACCGCGCCGAAGCTGGTGCCGATCCGCGTCATGATGGCGAAGGCGCCGATCAGCACGAAGGTGCGGATCAGGATGTCGCGATTGAGCGCGAAAAGCTCGGCCAGCCGGTGCCGGGAAAAGACCTCGGACCATGCCGGCCGCGCTGCCTTGCCGAAGCCGCGCAGCACGATGGCTAGCCCGGCGAGCGCGCCGACGGTTTCGCCGGCCATCGTTCCCCAGGCGACCCCCGCCACGCCCCAATCGAGCGTCAGGCCGAGATAGATGGAAAGCAGGATGTTGATGCCGTTGATGATCGCCTGCAGCAGCAGTCCGATATTGCCCTGTCCGCGCCCGAGCACGAAGCCGAGGATGGCGTAATTCGCCAGCGCTGCGGGTGCTGCCAGCATGCGGATCGAGAAATAGGTGCCGGTTGCCTCGGCGATCGCTCCTTCCGCCCCCATCAGCCTCAACCCCGCCGCCATCAGCAGCGGCGAAAGACAGAGCAGCGCCAGTCCGCAGCCGAGCGCCGAAATCATCGCCCTTGCGAAGACCGCCTGCTGCTCGTGCTGATCCCGCCGGCCATAGGCCTGCGCCGTCAGGCCTGTGGTCGAGGCGCGCAGGAAGTTGAAGCTGCCGAGGATCAGATCGAAGAGCATGGCGCCGATCGCCAGCCCGGCCAGCGCTTCCGCATTGCCCATACGGCCGACCACGGCGGTGTTCGTCAGCCCGAGCAGCGGCGTCGTCATGAAGCCGAGCGTCATCGGAATGGCGATCGCCAGCACCAGCCGGTGCGTCACGTCAAAAGCAAGCGCGTTGTGATTGCTGCGTGTATCCATGCCGGCCTCGTCGCGGCAGCGCCAAGCGTCGTTAGACGCGCAAAAGACGCTGCATCACTTGAACTGCTGCAGGCGGAATCACCTCAGCTGGAAAGCACCATGGCCCAATAGGGCAGGTTCCTGGAAGATGTATTATGGGCGACGGCGACGCCAAGGCCGTCATAACGTCCCAGCATGTTTTCCAGGTGGTGCGGCGAGTTGATCCAGGCCGTCACCACGGCATCGACGCTCTGCTGGCCGGAGGCGATGTTTTCGGCCGCCGGTAGCCGCACGCCGCTCGCCTTGACGCGCGCGCCGAAACTGTCGGTCATCCCCATCAGATGTGCCATCTTGCCGGCGCTCGCCATGCGTTTCGCCTGGAACAGGGCGGCAGTGCTCGCCGCCGGATCGGCGGCAAGCGGCGGCAGGCCGTGCTTCGCCCGCAGCTGGTTGACGAGCGGCAGCACGCTCGCCGTCTCGTCCTCGCCGTCGGAAGGCGTGCCGGCCATCCGCGGGGTCGTGGTGCAACCGGCGATGCCGGCGGCGAGTGCAAGTCCGGAAAGGCGCAGCAGACCACGCCTGGAAAGATCGATGGATGTCATGTTACCGGCGGTAGCTGAAAAGACGAAGGATGACGAAGAGCGGGATGACGATCGTCGCGCCGAGGATGAGATAGTCGCCGACGCGCCCGAGGGCCGAGAAGCCCCGATGCCAGATTTCCAGGACGAAGTCGCGGACGCCATCGATGATGCTCCACGGCGTCAGGCCGAAGACGGTCATGACGAAACCGACGATCAGCGACACCACGACAAGCTTTATCAATGTACGGCCGATTGAATCGCCGAGGAACCTGTTCGCCTGATCGGACATAAGCCATCTCCTGTTTGCCCTTGGAATAAGGTCGCGGCGTGCCGCCCGCAAGCCCTTTCCGGAATTGGCCGCTTCGCCTCTGAAATAGGACTTGAGTTTTTTTGTGGCCGCCGCCAAATGCGGGCCAACCAATTAGGTCCATTGATGCAGCCCCACCAGCTTTCCTCAGGCGACGTTATCGCCGACCGCCGCGCCGATTATGCCAGGATGCTTGAAGAAGGCGGCGAGCCGGAAGCGGCCGCTGAGCTGATGGAACAGGCCCTCGAACTCGTGCCCGCCTGGGCCGCCGGCTGGTATCGCCTCGCCACCTATCTGGAAAAGGCGGGCAGGGGCGAAGCCGCGATCGAGGCCTATCGCAAGACGCTTGCCCTCGATCCCGACGACATGTTCGGTGCCGCCCTCAAGCTTGCCCTTCTCGGCTACGCGGCCACGCCCGACCGCCCGCCGAGCCGCTATGTCGAGCGCCTCTTCGACGACTATGCCGATCGGTTCGAATCAGCCCTTGTCGACAAGCTCGACTACAACGTCCCGCAGAAGCTCGCAGCGCTCGTCGCCTCCACCGGCAGGCGCTACGAACACGCCGTCGATCTCGGCTGCGGCACCGGTCTGCTCGGCCCGGAGATCCGCGCCAATGTCGACCGCCTTGAAGGCTTCGACCTCTCGCAGAATATGCTCGTGAAGGCTGCCGAGAAACGGGTCTATGACAGTCTCGCCCAGGCCGATCTCTCGCTCGCGCCCGAGCTCTCCGGCGTCTTTGCGGATGCCCCGCGCCATCGCGCCGATCTGGTGACGGCAGCCGATGTGCTGATGTATCTCGGCAATCTCGAGAGCGTCTTTGCCATCGTCGGAGAACTCGCTGCATCAGGCGCCGATATCGCCTTTTCCGTCGAGGATGCAGGGGACGGCGACGGCTTTCATCTCGCTCCGTCGCTGCGTTACGCCCACTCGGAAAACTATGTCAGGATGCTTCTTGCCCGTCACGGCTTGCAAATCCTTGCGACCGTCAAGTCGGTCATTCGCAAAGATGGCGGAAAACCCGTGTCCGGCATTCTGTTCCTTACGCGCAAACCAGAGTGAGCGAACATTTCTTGCGATTTTTTAATAGGTCAGCATTGCTTACCTATTTCGCTTGATCGGAAGACCGAAAAACCCGATACTGTGCCGCATCTGCAGAGATGCCCGGCAATTATCGCCGAGGCGCTCCGGCTTCTTTCATTATGCAAAATTCCGTTGCGCCCGGGTCTCTCCCAGCGCGTTTTTTAAAATCGTCTGCCGTGGAGACTGGCGACATGACACAGCTCATCAATGCCCTTGGCTTCTGGAATACGACTGCGACGCGCCACACCCCGATCGAAGACGTGCAGGGCATATTCTCCGGCAGCCTGGTTGCCGCTCTCGGCCTCTATGTGCTCGCCAGCGCCGGCCTTCTCACCGGCAGCACCGCCGGCGTGGCCTTCCTCCTGCATTATGCCTTCGGCGTCAATTTCGGCCTTGCCTTCTTCCTGCTCAACCTGCCGTTCTTCTATCTCTCGTGGAAGCGCCTCGGCATGGCCTTCACCGTCAAGACCTTCATCGCCATCGGCCTGACCTCGGTGATTGCCGACGTGCAGTCGCGCTTTCTGTCCATTTCGAGCATCCATCCGGCCTGGGCGGCCCTTCTCGGCGGCCTGCTGCTCGGCTTCGGCCTGCTGGCGCTCTATCGCCACCGCGCCAGCCTCGGCGGTGTCGGCATTCTCGGCATCTACCTGCAGGAACGTTTCGGCATCCGAGCCGGCCTCGTCCAGCTCGCCATCGACATGTGCGTGCTCGCCGCCGCCTTCTTCGTCACCACGCCGCCTGTCGTCTTCTATTCCGTGCTCGGCGCCGTCGTCCTCAACCTCTTCGTTGCCATCAATCACCGCGCTGATCGCTACATCGCGCTTTAGCTTTACGCATGTCGTTATCGCAAAACCGCCGCACACTTTTGCGCGACATGCTCTAACATTACCAATCGGTAAGCCATTCTAAATAAAACGTAACTTGCCTGTGATCGGTCTTGGCGCGAAACTCATCTCGCGCCGGATTTGATGAGGTGAACTATGTCAGATTTGGAAAAACTTGTCAGACGCCGTATGCAGGAAGAATACGCCAAGGGCGCTTCCGCAGAAGAAATTGCGAAAGTCGTCCGAGACATATTCAACAGCATCGACCTCCCGGGCAATCGGTTTGACGCCGTTGCCGTACGGGCCACTCGGGATCACGAATGATCCGATATTCGACCGACCCGAGATTTTCGGGTCGGTTGCAAGGATGCTTTCCCTCTCAGAAGATATCTCAGGCTGCCTTCGTTGCCGCATCGAGCGGATGCTGCGAGCGGAAGCCGACGGCAAGCCGGTTCCAGATGTTGATGGCGCCGATCGCCACCGTAATCTTCGTCATCTCTTCCTCGGAAAAATGCCCCTTCAGCGTCTCGTAGTCGGCATCGGGCGCGCCTGTCTTGGCGATATTGGTGACCGAATCCACCCAGCCGAGCAGCGCCCGTTCGCGGGCGTCATAGACCGGCGATTCCCGCCAGACGCACATCAGGTTGATCCATTGTTCGCTGAGCCCATCGTGGCGGGCTTCCTTCACATGCATGTCGACGCAATAGGCACAGCCATTGATCTGCGAAGCGCGCAGCTTGATCAGGTGGATGAAGCGACGCTCCAGCCCGGAGGACTGGACATATTGCTCGAGCGCGGCGACCGCCTTGTAGGCATCGGGGGCGGCTTTGGCGAAATTGAAACGTGGTTGCATGATCTTTCTCCTTTGTTGGTGGCTCAACGAGCCGTCTTGCGTTCGTGGATTTCAAGGAAGGCGCATCCTCTAGCTGCGATCGATCCGTCGTCGACGGCGGTGAGTTCAATGCCGATATCGGCGAGGCTCGTCTTGGCGAGTTCGGTTCGATAGACCCGTTCGGCCCGAAGCATCGCCGCGTTGATGGTGCAGGGCTGGGCGAACAAGCGATCGGAGACCGGGTTCGGCCCGCGTTGGCGGATTTCGGCGCAGCGGAACGCCGGGGCAGACCCCTCGACCGCGAGCACGATGTCGAGCAACGAAATCTCCTTCGGCGCCTTCGCCAGCCGATATCCGCCCTTCGGCCCCGGAACCGTATCGAGGATGCCGGCGCCAGACAGCGCCTGCAGATGCTTCAGCAGATAGCTTGTCGAAACGCCGTGGAATTCCGCCAGCGCGGCCGCCGAAAGCACACCGCCTTCGGAAAGGCCGGAAAGCATCGCAACGCTGTGAATGGCCTGCTCGACCCCATCGCCCATCTTCATGCACCTGGCCTCCTCAATTCGTGGATAAAAAATATCCACGATTATTCTGGCTGTCAAGCGGTGTCCTCGATGCTTGCCACTTGCCTTTATCCTGACCCCGGATAGAAGACGGCAAAGCCGACAGGGGAACAACATGGCATCCAACGCTTTTGCAGGCCTTCTGAATTCCAGCGCCGATCGTCACTCGCTGCTGGACGACGCCCAGGGCATTGTCGCCGGCAGCATGCTCGCCGTGCTCGGCGTATCGCTTCTCTCCGGCGCGGGGCTGCTTGCCGGTGGCACGGCGGGCCTTGCCTTCCTCGCCCATTATGCGACCGGCCTGGGTTTCGGCCTCTGCTTCTTCGTCGTGAACCTGCCCTTCTATTATCTCGCCTTCCGCCGCTTGGGCGCCGCCTTCACCATCAAGACCTTCGCCGCCATCGCGCTCACCTCGGTTCTGTCGGAATTCGTCCCGGGCTTCATCAGCATGGCGCATGTCGATCCTATCGCTGGTGCGCTCTTCGGCGGCCTCGTCATCGGCGCCGGTATGCTGGCGCTCTTCCGCCACCGCGCCAGCCTCGGCGGCATCGGCATTCTCGCCCTCTATATCCAGGATCGCTTCGGCTGGCGCGCCGGCTTCGTCCAGCTCGGCTTCGACGGCGTCATCCTGGCGCTCTCCTTCTTCGTCGCAAGCCCCTTCATCATCGCCTGCTCGGTGCTCGGTGCGATCGTTCTCAACCTGACGATCGCCATCAACCACCGCAAGGATCGCTATATCGCCATGTGAATTGCTAAAGCGCGTCGCGATCTTTCAGATTCGCTCATCGCACTTTAGGTCTTTGTTTTTACGCATGTCGTTATCGCAAAACCGCGGCACACTTTTGCGCGACATGCTTTGGCCGCTCTTCTCTTTCCCCGGCGTTTCACTAGTTTCAGGGCGTGGACCAGATCGATTCCGAAGCCCGTGCCCTGCTTCCTGCCGCCTTTACCCGCTGGTTTGCGGAAAAGGGCTGGTGCCCGCGCGCCCATCAGTTGGAACTGCTCGCCCGCGCCGAGGCCGGCGAAAGCACGCTGCTGATTGCGCCGACCGGCGCCGGCAAGACGCTCGCCGGTTTCCTGCCCTCGCTCACCGATCTCACCCGTCGCGGCCGGATCCCGCCCGGCTCCGCCTTCACCGGCATCCATACGCTCTATGTCTCGCCACTGAAGGCGCTTGCCATCGATATCGAGCGCAACCTGATGAAGCCGGTCGAGGAGATGGGCCTGCCGGTCACGATAGAAAACCGCACCGGCGACACGCCGAACGCCAAGCGCCAGCGCCAGAAGCTCAACCCGCCGGATATTCTGCTGACCACGCCGGAACAGGTCGCCCTGCTGTTGGCGAACCGCGAGGCCGAGCGCTTCTTCAAGGACCTGAAATATATCGTCCTCGACGAGCTGCATTCGCTGGTCACCTCCAAGCGCGGCCATATGCTTTCGCTCGGCCTTGCCCGCCTGCGCCGCCTTGCCCCCGGCTTCAAGACCATCGGTCTGTCGGCCACTGTCGCCGAACCCATGGATCTGCAGAAATGGCTGGTCGGACAGGAAGAGGGGAGCGAGCATCATGCAGGCCTCGTCGTCGTCGAAGGCGGCGCCAAGCCCGATATCTCGATTCTGTCGACCGAAGAGCGCATTCCCTGGTCCGGCCATTCCGCCCGATACGCCATTCCCGATGTTTACCGGCAACTGGTTGAACACCGCACGACGCTGCTTTTCGTCAACACCCGCAGCCAGGCCGAAATGCTGTTCCAGGCGCTCTGGACGATCAATGACGACAACCTGCCGATCGCCCTCCACCATGGCTCGCTCGACGTCGCCCAGCGCCGCAAGGTCGAGGCGGCGATGGCCGAAAACCGGCTGCGCGCCGTCGTTGCCACCTCCACCCTCGATCTCGGCATCGACTGGGGCGATGTCGATCTCGTCATTCATGTCGGCGCGCCGAAGGGTGCCTCACGTCTTGCCCAGCGCATCGGTCGTGCCAACCACCGCATGGACGAGCCTTCGAAGGCGATCCTTGTGCCCGCCAACCGCTTCGAGGTCATGGAGTGCCAGGCCGCCCTCGACGCCAATTATATCGGCGCGCAGGATACCCCGCCTGTCGGTCGCGGCGCGCTCGACGTGCTCGCCCAGCATGTGCTCGGCATGGCCTGCGCCGAACCTTTCGACATGCTGGAACTCTACGATGAGGTCACCAGCGCCTCGCCCTATGCCGATCTGAGCTGGGAGACCTTCGAGCGCATCGTCGATTTCGTCGCCACCGGCGGTTATGCGCTGAGGACCTACGAGCGTTACGCCCGCATCCGCAAGACCAAGGAGGGCCGTTGGCGCGTCTCCAATCCTGCAGTCGCCCAGCAATACCGCCTCAACCTCGGCACCATCGTCGAAAGCCCGATGCTGAATATCCGCATGGTCAAGCGCGGCGAGGGCGGCAGGATCGGCCGCGGCGGCGCTACGTTGGGGAAGGTCGAGGAATATTTCCTCGAGCAATTGTCGCCGGGCGATACCTTCGTCTTTTCCGGCAAGGTGCTGCGCTTCGAGGGTATTCGCGAGAACGAATGCCTGGCGTCGCAGGCCTTCTCGCTCGATCCGAAGATCCCCTCCTATAATGGCGGCAAGTTTCCGCTGTCGACCTATCTCGCCGAGCAGGTGCGGGCGATGATCGCCGATCCCGATCGCTGGCGCCACCTGCCGGATCAGGTGCGCGACTGGCTGTCGCTGCAGAACGACAAGTCGATGCTGCCGAAGCGCGACGAGTTCCTGATCGAAACCTTCCCGCGAGGCAGCCGCGGCTATATGGTCGCCTATCCCTTCGAAGGCCGTCTCGCCCACCAGACGCTCGGCATGCTGCTGACCCGCCGGCTGGAGCGGATAGGCGCCAAGCCGCTCGGTTTCGTCGCCACCGATTATTCGCTTGCCATCTGGGGCCTCGAGGATATGGGGCTGATGATCCGCAATGGCCGGCTCAGCCTCTCCGACCTCTTCGACGAAGACATGCTCGGCGACGACCTCGAAGCCTGGCTGGACGAATCCTTCCTGTTGAAGCGCACCTTCCGCAATTGCGCCGTGATTGCCGGCTTGATCGAGCGCCGTCATCCGGGCAAGGAAAAGAGCGGCCGCCAGATCACCGTCTCCGCCGATCTGATCTACGACGTGCTGCGCAGCCACGAGCCGGATCACATCCTCTTGCAGGCGACGCGGCAGGATGCGGCGACGGGACTTTTGGATATTGGCCGTCTTGGCGATATGCTGAGACGAATCAGGGGCCACATCACCCACCGGGCTCTCGATCATATTTCCCCGCTCGCCGTGCCGGTGATGCTGGAAATCGGACGCGAGGCAGTGCCGGGCGAGGCCCATGACGCGCTGCTCGCCGAAGCGGCGGACGATCTGATCGCCGAAGCGCTCGCTTGACGAGAATTGGGCCTGATGAGAATTAGGGCCCGACGATTTAGGCCTGACGACGATTTAGGAATGACGACCGTGATGAACCGCTTGGCGCTGGCGCGCGACATATCAGGACTGGCCGCCATGCCGGGCATCGAGACATCGGTCCATGGCATTGCCGCGGTCTGTGATCCGCTCGGCGCCCTCTATCTGCCCGATGCCGGCCTGCTCGTCGTTTCCGACCTGCACCTGGAAAAGGGCGCAGCCTTCGCCCGCCGCGGCATGATGCTGCCGCCTTACGATACGCTGGCGACGCTGACCGTCCTTGCCGCCGTCATCTCGCGTTATGATCCGAAGCTCGTCATCTCGCTCGGCGATAATTTCCACGACCGCATCGGTTCGAAGCATTTGCCGGAGAATTTCCGCACGCTGATCGTCAATATGGCCCGCGGCCGCGAATGGATTTGGATCAATGGCAACCATGATCCGGATGGCATCGTCGATCTGCCGGGCACATCCGCTGACGAGATGCATTATGCCGGCCTGACCTTTCGGCACGAGCCGAAGAACGGCTTGCAGAGTGGTGAGATCGCCGGCCACCTGCATCCGTCGGCGACCGTCCGCCGCCGCGAGAAATCCGTCCGCCGCCCCTGCTTTGCCACCGACGGCGCCCGCCTGCTGATGCCGGCCTTCGGCGTCATGAGCGGCGGTCTCGACCTTCGCCACAAGGCGATGCACGGTCTTTTCGACCGGGGGTCGCTGATCGCGCATCTGCTCGGCAAGGACCGGATTTATTCTGTCAGATACGGCAATTTGTGGGGATAGCGCCTGTTATTTGAGGGCAGAGGGGGGCGGACATGGCACGCCCTCAAACTATCCTCAATCGCACTCCTGCAACTGCCGCTGATACGTCCCGGCCATCCGCGCAAACTTCTGCGCCGTCTGCTGCAGCTGCCCGTTCGAGCGCCAGTCGCCGCGTTTGTATCCAGTCGGCCCGGAGTAATAGGCGAGATAGAGATTATAGGCATCGTTCAGCGGAATGCCGGTCTCCACGCTGTTCTGGTAGTGATACCAGCCGATGAAATCGATCGCGTCAGCGAAGTTCGCCCGCCGCGCGGTCCAGTTCCCGGTCTGCGACTGATAGTGATCCCAGGTACCGTCGAGCGCCTGCGAATAGCCGTAGGCCGTCGAAGGCCGGGTCCAGGGAATGAAGCCGAACAGTTTGGTGCGCGGCGGCCGCGCATAGGGCTGGAAGCCGGATTCGGTATACATCGTCGCCATCAGGATCGGTACGGGCACGCCGTATTTCTTCTCCGTCCGCTCGGCGGCACTCTGCCAGCTGGAGAAAAGCCCGTCGCGCTCGTCGAAGACGGCACAGATGTTCCTCGTCTGCTTCGGCGCCGTCGCGCAGCCGGCAAGCAGCGCGAGACCCATGGCCGTCAGAACGATACGAGTACGCATGACAAAACCTCTCGTTTCCGAGAGATTACTAACTCGTAAATGTTAAAAACCGGTTTTTAGTCGAATGCGAACTTCCCAGGCTGCTCTCTTGTGCGACCAGGGATGGATACCCTGGCCTGACCATCGGGACGGCATCGTGTCAAAATCTCAATGGGTGAGCGCCGCTAAGCCTTGACGGGCTCGTAGCGCAGGATCACCGCGCCGCCCTCCGTCGTCGAGGATTCGATGAGCTTCAGCGGCACCTGGCCCTCTGCCTGTTTGAAAAGCGGATTGCCGCCGCCGAGAATGACAGGCACCAGGCAAACCCTGATTTCGTCGATAAGCCCCGCTTTCAGCAGGCTGTCGGCAAGCTCGGCGCTGCCGAAGATGAAGATCGTCCTGCCGTCCTCCTGCTTCAGCCCCGTCAGTTCGGGGATCGGATCGTTGACGACACGGGCATTGTTCCAGCCGGGCTCGGTCATCGTCCGCGACACGGCGATCTTGGCGATGCCGTTCATATAGGCTTTGATCTCACCTTCGCCCTCGGCAGTCGGCCAGTAGGAGGCCATGCCCTCATAGGTCTTGCGGCCGAATACCAGCAGATCGCCTTCCCTCCCGAACTGTTCGGCATAGCGCTGCAATTCAGGTCCCCAGGCGAGATTGTGGAAGTCGATATCCCACGGCTTCGTGCCTTCGAAATAACCATCGAGCGTCATCAGGTTCCAGACAACAAGCTTTCTCATTTCCATCCTCCTTCTGAATTGCCAACCGAGATAAAACCGATTGCGAATAGCAACTGGTTGAAAACTAGATCGACTGATAGCGAAATGCAAGCGGTTTTTGGAGGCATGGATGAACTGCCGCCAAAACATCCGGGCAAGCAGCTGCCGCCGGGCAGGCTCTTCGTGCCCGGTTGTCTTGCCGAGCCTATTTTCAGGAAGAAATCCGCTTGAGCGCCTTGCGGCGGATCAGTCCTTACGGAAGATCAGGCTGGCACCCCAGCCGGTGATCACGGCGAGCAGCACCGCCGCACAGCCGTAGAGGATCGGCTGATCATGCGCCGCATCGGTGATCGTCTGCTCGATGCCGGTCTTGATGACCCGCAGCGGCAGCGATTTCTCGGTCACGAAAATGCCGCTCTTGAACAGATAGGCGCGCACGCTGTGCACCCCGTTCGGAATGTTTGCCGGCAGGCGCAGGCTCGCCTTGAAGAGGTTCGAGGAAACGAACCGCACGCCGCTCGGATTGCGGTCATAGAGCCCGCCGCCCTGCTGCAGTCGCCGGAAGGCCTCGCGGAACTCGCCGAGATTGCTGCCGTCGCCGACGAAGCCGACCGGCGTCAGCGGAATGTGGTCGATGCCGATCCCCTGATCGATCAGGTCAAGCGGCGTCACGATGTCGTCGATCATGCGCGAACTCGACATCGAATAGGAATGCGGCACCGCTTCGAAGGTCATCGAGCGGGTGTTCACCCAGATGCCGAAGACGCGTTCCTTCTTGCGCACCGTCGCATCCTCGCGCGGGCCTTCCAGCACCACGACCACGTCATATTGGCCGACGGCCAGCAGCAACTGGTCGGTATTCGAGAGCGCCCCGAAGATGGTCAGATCCGCGCCGTGGAAATCCGAGGTGATGGCGATTTCGCTGGTCGACGTGCCGATTTCCAACCCTTCACGGACCGCCTCCGATGCCTGCCCCGGCAGCCACTGGGCTCCGGCAGAGGCCGGCAGCAGGCAAAGCAACGCGATGACGAAAACAGCCAGGCGCATCAGTTGCCCGCTCCCATCACCACCGAATAGACGTCGGCCGGCGCCACCACCAGCGCGATTGCAAGACGCAGGCCGACGGCAAGCACCAGTAGGCCGAGCAGGGCGCGCAGCTGCTCGCCGCGCAGCTTCTGGCCGACCCGCACGCCGTATTGCGCGCCGATGACACCGGCCACCATCAGGATGAAGGCAAGCACGATGTCGACGGAGAAGTTCGTCGCCGCCTGCACGATCGTCGTATAGGCGGTCACGAAGATGATCTGGAACAGCGAGGTGCCGACGACGACATTGGTCGGGATGCGCAGCAGGTAGATCATCGCCGGCACCATGATGAAGCCGCCGCCCACACCCATGATCGAGGTGAGGATGCCGATCGCAAAGCCGAGTGCGACGATTGGAATGACGCTGAGATAGATCTTCGATTTCTTGAAACGCACCTTCAGCGGCAGCTTGTGCACCCAGTGCTGGTGGCCAGGCTTGCGCGGTGCGGGCGGTTCGTTGCGCGCTGCTCGCCGCATGGCATTGATGCTTTCGAGCAGCATCAGTCCGCCGACGGTGCCGAGGAAGACGACATACATCAGCGAAATGATCAGATCGAGCTGGCCGATGGCGCGCAGCAGCGAGAAGATCCAGATGCCGACCGTCGCCCCCGTAAGACCGCCGACCAGCAGCACCGTGCCGAGCTTGACGTCGAGCGAGCCGCGCCGGAAATGCGTGATCGCGCCCGATATCGACGACGCCACCACCTGGTTGGCGCCGGTCGCGACCGCGACGACGGGCGGGATGTTGTAGAAGATCAACAGCGGGGTGATGAGAAAGCCGCCGCCGACGCCGAACATTCCAGACAGGAATCCGACGGCCGCCCCCATGCCGAGAATGATGAAAATGTTCACCGACAATTCTGCGATGGGCAGATAGATTGTCACAGCCGACCCCGAATGATGACCGCTCCTGCCGGGCGGTTTCTTGTCACGTCCCCGTTCGAATGCGCACCATACTGTGAAATCGTTGCCAGAGGCTTTCGATCGGCCCCGTGATTAGCCATAGAGATTGGCGGAGAGATCGGTGGCAGAGGATTCGCCGGATGCGCGGATCGATATGTCCGGGCATAATCCGGCTTTTTTCAGGTTTTGTGACAGGCGACGGCAAAATTGGAAAAAGCCTGCGGCCTACCGCATAATTTATCCTTAAATCGAATCCGATTGAAGGATAAATGAAGCAGTAATTCAGCGGGTTACAGCGTCAATTGCGCGTCTGAAAAGACGCGCGGCGCTCTAATGCCGCCAGGCCCGTTTAGATCGCCTTGCTGCCCTGTTTGTTGTGTTCGAGCAGCGCCTTCACGGTCGCGTCGGTCACCTTGCCGTCCGGCTCCTGCCCGACGGACTTCTGGAAGTTTTTGATCGCGGTCACGGTCTTCGCACCCATTTCCCCATCCGGCACTCCGGCGTCGAAGCCGTTATTGTTGAGGATCGCCTGGATGTTGCGGACTGCCTTCTTCATGTCGACGGTCGCCGTCTTCGCACCGGTGCCTGCCCATTCGTCGGGGATGTCGATGGCGTTCGTGCGGTGGTCGACCGGCTCCGGCTTCCAGAGATCGGCCTTGGCGCGCGCCCGTTCGAGCTGGTCGGGCTTCATGGCTTTGGCCACTTCGTCGCGCTTCTGCGCCGCATCCTTGTCGCCGGCCTTGGCGGCGATCGCAAACCATTTGTAGGACTCTTCGAGATCCGCCGGAACCCCGTTGCCCCTAGCGCAGAGGATCGCCAGGTTGAACTGGCTGTCGGTGATGCCGAGGTTCGCAGCCTTGGTGAACCACGAAGCGGCCGTTGCATAATCCTGCTGGCCCAGCGCGCCGGAGGCGTAGAGGACGGCGAGATTGTGCATGGCGTTGGCATTGCCCTGGTTGGCCGCCTGCTCGTAGAAGCCCTTTGCCTTGGCGATGTCGCGTTCGACGCCGTTGCCTTTCTCGTACATGCTGCCGAGCCGGTATTCCGCAGGCGCAAAGCCCTTGTCGGCCGCAAGCTGGTACCAGTTCGCCGCCTGCTTCTGATCGACCGTCATGCCGTTGCGGCCGTCGGAATAACGCGCACCGATTTCGAACAGCGCCAGCGCATCGCCGCCACTCGCCGCATCGGCAAGCGATTTCGGCTGGACGGTGTCGGGAATGGTGATGGCGGCCTGCGGTGCGGGTGCGGGAACGAAGCCCGATGTTTCCTGTGCCGCGCCGGACGGACCGGGAGGGGCAAGGGTCGCAGCCCCTTCGCCGTCAAGCGGCGTCATATCGGTCAGATGGTCGCCACCGGCCGGTGGGATTGCTTCCGGCTGCGCCTGTTCGGCGGCGGGCGGAACAGCTTCCGTTGCCGGAGTGGTCGTTCCGAGAGCTGCGGCATCCGGCTGGGCAGGTGTCGCTTCAGGCAAGGCCGCCACCGGGTTTTCCGCAGCACCGGTCAGTGCCGAGACTTCCGCCGGCGGCTGCGGCGCGCGCTCGCCGCTCGTCAGCGTTCGGGCAAGCGGAAAGGCCATGATGGCGAGCAGCACGGCGCCGACCGCCAGCAGGATCGGCCGCCGGTAGCGCGAAAAGGCGCTGGTTTTACCCGTCTTGTCAGAAGCCTTGCCGGCCTTGTCGGCGGTCGCGCCTTTCTTCTCGGCCTTGCCGGCTGGCTGCTTCGGATTGGCATCCACCTCCATCGCGGCCGCCTGCGCCGCACGGCGCGCAGCAGCGATGTAATCGGCGCGATCGGTTTCGCCGGCAGGTTTGCCGCGTGCCGCACTCTGGCTGGCGCGAACCCGCTCAAGGATCTTCTTCACGTCAGGTGCGCCCGAGCCCGGCTCGAGCAATTCGTTCGACGCATCCGTCGGCACCACGTCGGTGGGATCGATCGACGGCGCGGGGTCGATCATCGGACGTTCGCTCGCCCGGCTCTCGGCTTTCTTGCCGGGCAGCAGCCGCTTGCCGAGGCTGGCGAGCAGGCTGGCCTTCGCCGGGACCTGTGCCCGGGCCGCTGTCGCAGCTTCCGTCGTCCTGGTCGCGGCTTCGATGGCGATCGCGCTCGTTCCGCTCATGGCGGTGGCTTGCGCCGGGGCGGCAGGTTCGGCTGCGACCTCGGCCGTGCGGATAACAGGAGAAGCCTTCGCTGTCGGGGCAGCGGCCGGCGTCCGGGCCATCTCCGCTTCGGCCACCATCAGCGCATAGGGATCGACATCGAAATCGACGTCGGCGACCGGCATCTGGGCGACCGGCCGGCCGCGATCTTCCATGCCGTCGAGGCGATCGGCAATATGCACCAGCGTCTCGTGCAACGCCGTGAAAGTCTTGTGGGTGCGTTCCTCGCTGTCGCGGCTGATATCCTCGAGGTGGCGAAGATCCTCAGCCAGCGCCGTCAGCGCCGACATGTCGGCGGCGGGCATGACACCCTGCGGACCGCCATGGCGCGAATAGGCTTCGACCACGGCCTCTGCCGCCTGGCGTGCCGCCTCGATGATATATTCATCGCTCGTCGCCATATAGTCTTCGATCGCGCCCATGCGCTGGTCGAGTTCGGGGGGTATTACGGCGCTCTCGCGCGGCGCGCTCATCAGTGCCGAAAGATTGGCGATCTGGTCTTCGAGGTTCTTCAGTGCGCGCGGATCGGTCGGCGCTGCCGATGTGCTTTCCTCCAGCCGGGCGGCGATGTCGCTCAGCCGTCCTTCGAGACGACGGAAAGCGCCGTCGTCGGCCACAGCGGCGGGCGCCGGCGCCTGCTGCTGATGGGCCATCTCGTCGATGCGCCGGGCGAGATGGTCGAGCCGCTGCGCCAGCACATCGTTGACGGCGCCGTTCTCAAGCGCGTCGATCTTGCGGGAAATATCGGAAAGCGGGCCGGTAAGGTCGGGCTGCGGCGCCGTCTCCTGCGTGCGCTCCAACAGATAGGAGAGATGTTCCAGCCGTTCGTCGAGCCGCGACGTCGCTTCCGCCTTGGTCAGCTCCTCGACGCGTCCCGTCAGCGCCTCCAGCCGCATCGCCAGCTCGTCGGCCGGGTTCACGCGGTTGGCTGCGTCATGGCTCATCAGGTCGATCTGATCGGCCAGCGCCGAAAGCCGGCTTTCCAACCGCTGCATCAGGCCCGGATCATTGGTGGCGGCCGTGCGCCCGCTTGCCGCGATCGCCCGGCTGATCTCGTCGAGCCGCATATCCATGGCGGCGAACTGTTCGGACATCACCCGGTCGTGCGGCTGGATCATATTGCCGAAATGCTCCATCGCAGTGGCGATCGAGATCAGCTTGTCTTCCAGCGCCCGAACGGCCGGGCTTTCGCCCATGCCGCCGATATGGCGTTTGATGTCGTCGAGCCGATAGGCGAGCGAAACGAGCTCTTCCTGCAGCCCTTCGGTATCGAGTGCCGCAAGCCGGTTTTCGAAACCGTCCCAGCGGTTTTCCATGTGGCGCAGCGAATCCTCGCGCGCCAGCCCGTCCATCAGCGAGCGCAGCTCTTCGAAATCCTCGCGAAGGCCGGTGGCCTCCGGCGCGGCGGAGCGGCCGGTCAGCTGGGTGATGCTCTGGGCAAGGCGGCCCATATCGGCGCGCATGTCGTCGGCGAAACGACCGTCTCCGGCATTTGTCTTGATTTCGCGCAGCTCGGCGCGCAGCGCGTTCATCTCGCGGGTGACGCCCTCGGAAATGTCGCGCTTCAGGTCCTGCCGCAGGTTGACGAGCGCCTGGGCGATCTCCGTCATCGTGTCGTCGCCGGCGCGGAAGGCGGGCGACGGCACTGGGGCGGCGGCGGGGGGCGTGGGTTCACGATGCTGCGGGGCTTGTTCGCGTGCGTAGGGCCGTTCGCGGCCGGCTTCGAGTGCGCGTTGGCGCTGGCGGATTTCGGCGAGCGGATCCGGCCGCGGCTCTGGTGGGGCCTTTGCGGGCCGGGGAGCGTGGGAGCCGGCATATGGGTCGCGCTCGGCCGTTGCCGTGCGCGGCCGCTGCTCGCGCCCGCTGCCCATCAGCCCTTCGATGCGTGCCTCCAGCCCTTCGATCGTGCGGTTCAGCGCATCGAGCGAGGTCCTGTCGGACTGTCGGGAAGGATTTGATCGCGATCCGTTCATCTTCTTGCTCGCTTCGACTGCTCGACCTCTCGTCAGAGCTCGATCCTTGGCTTTTCCGTCTGCTGCCCGCCTCTTTACGCGGACCGGAGCGCATCATTCATAAGACGATAGTCAATTAGACTTTCCTCAAGCTGAACGATGTAGCGGCATCTCTTAGGAACGCGAGACTGGGAAAAGGAATGCGGATCGCTACTGCTCAATCCGCACCTTTCACGAAACGTGGTAAACAAGCCGTTAATGTCGATGGGAATTTTTTAACGTTTGTGTTCCAAACGCCGTTTTTGGCGGCAATTGCCCCCGAACGCGTCACATCGAATGGCGACGGCGCGCTCAGGCGGGCCGGGGATATTGCAGCTCGATCTTCACGCCCTCGGGTCCGTAGACGAAGACCTGGCCGAGATCGGTGTCGGGAATATCGTAATATTCGTAGCGATAGCCGCCAGCCTTGATGCGTTCCAGCGCCGGCCCGAATTCGTAAAGGCTGAAGGCGACATGGTTGAAGATGCCGGGTGGAAAATCGGTGCTGCGCGATGTCAGACTGAGATGGATGACCGGGCGGTCGTCTAGATAGAGCCAATGGCCGGGCGAGGGAAAGGGCGGCCGATAGCCTTCCCTGACGCCGAGCACGGCTTCCAGGAAGCCGATCATCCCAGGCGCATCGCGGGTCTCGATGGTGACATGGTCGAGGCGCGGCATTGGTATCCTCCCAGCCAGCGTTGACGGCAAAGTCTAGCCTGTTTGAAACCGCCGCGAAAGTTGCCTCCGCCTTTAGCAGGGGCTTAGAAGCTCTCCGTCCAGGGCCGGACTTCCACCTCCAGCGACCACGCACTGCGGTGCTGGCGAAGCACGTCGATATAGGTCTGGGCGATCGCCTCCGGCAGCAGCGTGCCATCCGGGCTATCTGCCCGGTCCGGCCGGATCTGCGAGCGCACGGCGCCGTCGATGACGAAATGCGCGACGTGGATACCCATCGGCCCGAGTTCGCGGGCTGCACTCTGGGCAAGGCCGCGCAATGCGAACTTGCCCATGGCGAAGGGGGCCGATTGCGCAAAGCCCTTCACGCTTGCCGAGGCGCCGGTGATCAGGATGGCGCCGCGGCCGCGCGGGATCATCCGCCGCGCCGCCTGCTGCACCACCAGGAAACCGCCGAAAGCGGTGGTCGCGATCGCCTTTTCCACCTCGGCGGGATCGAGTTCGGCGAGCGGGCCGCGCAGGCGGGCGCTGGCATTGAAGATCACCACGTCAGGCCCGCCGATCGCGCCAGCAGCCTCTTCGAACAGCGCCGCGACGCTCTCCGGCTGTGAAACGTCTGTTGTAAAGGCGCTGGCGCCGGTCTCCTCGATGAGCCCTTGCAGTTTCTCGATATTGCGGGCGGCGAGCCCGACTTTGACGCCCTGCGCCGACAATTGCTGGGCAAGCGATGCGCTGATGCCGGAGCCGGCGCCGACGATGAGCGCACTCTCATAGGGAAAGTCGGTCATGATATCTTCCTCGATGGATCGTCCTGATGACGTAGGAAGCCCGGACGGTTTGCACCACCACTCGACTGGAATTTCAGTGCGATTGCGCCGAATCGATCGAATAGGCGCTGATGCGCGAGAGATGGATGAAGGAAAGGCCGGTTTCCCCCGCCCAGTCGTTGAAGGCCTGCTGGATCGACTGCTGGTCCTTCTTCGTCGTGCCCGAGGAGGAGAGCGACACGCCGGCGGATCTGAGGCAGGCGAGCACGTCGATCGTGGCAATGAAACTGTCGCGGCCGATGCCCCGCAGGAAATATTGCCCGGTCATGCCGCCGAGCCGGTTGCCGCGTTTGCTCAACAGGTCGAGAAGCCCGATCTGGTCGTCCCGTGGCCAGTCGTCGAAGAAGACGCCGGCGCTGCCGTATTCCTTCGCCAGTTCCCGGATGAAGGCGGCATTGGCCCGAACCGACATGATCTTGGCGCCATTGCGGATGATCCGCTCATCCGAGGTCAGGGCGTGCCAATAGTCGTCGGGCGCGATATTCAGCGTCGCCGGATCGAAACCGGAAAACGCCGCTTCGAAACCCGGCCATTTAGCATCGATCACCTTCTGGACGAAGCCGCTGTAGAAGATGCGTCGCGTCATATCCGCCAGGATACGATCGTCGGGCATGGCGCGCAGCCGCTCATGATCCGACCGGTAATTTTCCAGCAATGCCTGAAGTGCTGCCGCGCCGCCTTTTCGCTCCTCGGCACGCTGTCTTATCGCCTCGAAACTGATCATGCCGGCGGCCCTCCTGAAACATTGCCGCGATTGCGGCTTGAAAGACGCCTCAGCTTATACGCCGTTCTGCGGTGGACAAGGAAGATGAGATGGCGTCTCCTCCCAGCGCCGAATGCCCGCGGATTCGTGCTCTCGAATTTTTTCAAGAAAAGACTTCACAACTGCAGAATTTGACGTTTACGCAAACGTCAATATTTTGTAAGACAGTGCCCAAGGCCGGCGCGAGCCGGTCAGCCGAATGGGAGGAATTCGAGAGATGCCAGTCTACAAGGCCCCGGTGAACGATACGCTCTTCGTCCTGAACGACGTGCTGGGCCTCGAACGCTACAACAATCTGCCCGGTTTTGCCGACGCGACCCCCGATGTGATCGAAGCGATCCTCGGCGAGGCCGGACGGGTTGCCGAGGAAGTTCTCTTTCCGCTGAACTATTCCGGCGATCAGGAAGGCTGCACGCGCCACGATGATGCCAGCGTCTCGACGCCGAAGGGTTTCAAGGAAGCCTATAAAGCCTATCGCGACGGCGGCTGGATCGGTCTTGCGGTGCCGGAGGAATTCGGCGGGCAGGGGCTTCCCTACACGCTGCATACCGCCGTCGGCGAATATACCTCGGCCGCCAACATGTCGCTGATGATGTATCCCGGCCTGACCCAGGGCGCGATCGCCGCGCTGCTCGTCCACGGCTCCGACGAGCAGAAGGCCACCTATCTGCCGAAGATGGTGGATGGCACGTGGTCCGGCACCATGAACCTGACCGAGCCGCATTGCGGCACCGATCTCGGCATGCTGCGCACCAAGGCAGTGCCGCAGGCTGACGGCAGCTACAAAATATCAGGGCAGAAGATCTTCATATCCGCCGGCGAGCATGACCTGACCGACAATGTCATCCATCTGGTGCTCGCCCGCATCGAGGGTGCGCCTGAGGGCACCAAGGGCATCTCGCTCTTCATCGTTCCGAAATTCCTCGTCGGCGACGACGGCGCGCCGGGCGCCCGCAACGCTGTCTCTTGCGGCGCGATCGAGCACAAGATGGGCATCCACGCCAACGCCACCTGCGTCATGAATTACGACGAGGCAAAGGGTTTCCTGATCGGCGCCGAAAACCGTGGCCTCAACGCCATGTTTGTGATGATGAACGAGGCTCGCCTGATGGTTGGCCTGCAGGGTATCGCCATTTCCGAGATCGCCTATCAGAACGCCGCCAGCTACGCCCGTGATCGCATCCAGGGCCGCTCGCTGTCCGGCCCCAAGGCGCCGGACAAGAAGGCCGATCCGATCATCGTCCATCCGGATATTCGCCGTACGCTGATGACCATCCGCGCCTTCAACGAGGCCGGCCGCGCCTTCCTGCTCTGGACCGCGCTCAAATCTGATATCGCCCACCGCGCCACCGACGAGAAGGAGCGCCAGACGGCCGACGATATTCTCGGCCTCGTCACCCCGATCCTCAAGGGCGTGATGACCGACAAGGGCTTCGATCATGCCGTCATGGCCCAACAGGTCTTCGGCGGCCACGGCTATATCGAAGAACACGGCATGAGCCAGTATGTGCGCGATGCCCGCATCGCCATGATTTATGAAGGCGCCAACGGCATTCAGGCGCTCGATCTCGTCGGCCGCAAGCTGGCCCTGAACGGCGGCCGCGCCGCCATGGCCCTGTTCAAGGAGATCGGCGATTTCTGCGAGGAGAACCGCAGCAATGAAAAGCTCTCCTTCTTCACCAAGCATCTGAAGAAGGGCTTGAACGACGTCCAGGGCGCGACCATGTGGTTCATGCAGAACGCCATGGCCAAGCCCGACAATGCCGGCGCCGGCTCGACCGACTACATGCACCTCTTCGGCCTCGTCATTCTCGGCTATATGTGGGCGAAGATGGCGAAAGCCGCCGAAGATGGCCTTGCATCAGGCGATGCCGCCCGCGAGGATTACTTGAAGAACAAGCTGATCACCGCCCGCTTCTTCATGGAACGCCTGATGCCGGAAACCGCGCTTCGCAAGGCCCGCATCGAGGCCGGCGCCGACACGATGATGGAACTGGCCGCCGAAGCGTTTTGACAGCGTACTCTCTTCTCCCCAGCGGGGAGAAGATGTCCGAAGGACAGATGAGGGGGTGAGCGACGAAGGAGCGAGCGGCCGTAAAGGCCGAGTTTGCTGCGAGCGCGCCCTCATCCGACCTCTTCGAGGCCACCTTGCCAGGGTCGAGCCACGGGTCTCGACCCGTCCTTCGGACCCCCACTGGGGAGAAGAGGGAAGAACGAAATTCACCGGCGCCGCCGCGCCGTCAGGGAGATGAGACAATGACCGAGGTTTTCATTTACGACCACGTGCGCACGCCGCGTGGCCGCGGCAAGAAGGACGGCGCCCTGCATGAAGTGCCCTCCGTCCGCCTCGCCGCAAAGACGCTGGAGGCAATCCGCGAGCGCAACGGGCTCAATACGGAAACGGTCGACGACATCATCATGGGCTGCGTCGATCCGGTCATGGATGCCGGCGCCGTCATCCCCAAGGCCGCCGCCTTCGAAGCCGGTTACTCCACGAAGGCGCCCGGCATGCAGATCTCCCGCTTCTGCGCCTCCGGCCTCGATGCCGTTAATTTCGGTGCGGGCAAGATCGCCCAAGGGGCCGACGACATCGTCATCGCGGGCGGCGTCGAAAGCATGTCCCGCGTCGGCCTCGGCATGTCCGGCGGCGCCTGGTTCATGGATCCTTCCGTGAATTTCCCGGCCTATTTCATGCCGCAGGGCGTCTCGGCCGATCTGATCGCCACCAAATACGGCTTCAGCAGAACCGATGTTGACGCTTACGCGGTCGAAAGCCAGAAGCGTGCCGCCCATGCCTGGGAAAAGGGCTGGTTCGACAAGTCGGTCATCTCGGTCAAGGATCAGAACGGCCTGACGATCCTGGCAAAGGACGAACACATGCGCCCCGGCACGGATATGCAGGCGCTCGCCTCCCTCAATCCGTCCTTCCAGATGCCCGGCGAGATGGGCGGCTTCGAGGCCGTCGGCATCCAGGCCCATCCGGAGATCGAACGCATCAACTATGTCCACCATGCCGGCAATTCCTCCGGCATCGTCGATGGCGCCAGCGTCGTCCTGCTCGGCTCCAAAGCCGGCGGTGAGAGCATGGGCATAAAGCCGCGCGCCCGCATCAAGGCTTTCGCCAATATCGGCTCGGATCCGGCCCTGATGCTGACCGGGCCTGTCGACGTCACCGAGAAACTGTTGAAACGATCAGGCATGAACCTTGCCGACATCGACCTCTTCGAACTCAACGAGGCTTTCGCTGCCGTGGTGCTGCGCTACATGCAGGCCTTCGACATCGATCACAACAGGATCAACGTCAATGGCGGCGCCATCGCCATGGGCCATCCGCTCGGCGCCACCGGCGCGATGATCCTCGGCACGGTGCTGGACGAACTTGAGCGCCGCGACCTCAACACCGCGCTGGTGACGCTCTGCATCGGCGCCGGCATGGGCACGGCAACGGTTATCGAAAGGGTCTGACGATGGGCTTCAACACCGGCACGATCGAAACCGAATATGCCGAGGTCACCGAGCACTGGTCGCCCCGCGTCATCGCCGATCTCAACGGCCAGAGCGTCAAGCTCGCCAAGGTCCAGGGCCAACTGACCTGGCATTCGCACCGCGACGAAGACGAGCTTTTTCTGATCTGGAAGGGGTCGCTTACCATCGAATATCGCGACCGCCCGCATGTGCATCTGAGCGCCGGTGATTTCCATGTCGTGCCGAGAGGTGTCGAGCATAATCCGGTTGCCGAGGAGGAATGCTGGATCGTGCTTTTCGAGCCGTCGCAGACCAAGCATACCGGCGATGTCGTCACCGAAAAGACGAAGACCTTAGACGCGCAGCGCAGCCATTTGCCGGCCTGATCGGGGAGGAAACCCAATGACCTACACCAATTTCACGCTCGAAACCGATGCCGACGGCATCGCTCTCGTCACCTGGGACATGCCCGGTAAATCGATGAACGTCTTCACCGCGGAGGTGATGGCAGAACTGGACGCCATCATCGACGCCACGACCGCCGATGCCGCCGTCAAGGGTGTCGTCTTCACCTCCGGCAAATCCTCCTTCTCCGGCGGCGCGGATCTGTCGATGATCAAGTCGATGTTCAGCTCCTATCAGGAGGAGAAGGCAAAGAGTCCAGAGACAGCGGTGCAGAACCTCTTCGGTCTGGTCGGCCGCATGAGTGGCCTGTTCCGCAAGCTCGAAACATCGGGCAAGCCCTGGGTGTCCGCCATCAACGGCACCTGCATGGGCGGCGCCTTCGAACTGTCGCTCGCCTGCCACGGCCGCGTCGCCTCCAATGACAAGAGCGTCAAGATCGCGCTGCCTGAGGTGAAGGTCGGCATCTTCCCCGGCGCTGGCGGCACGCAGCGTGTGCCGCGGCTGGCGAACGCCCAGGATGCGCTGCAGATGATGACGACGGGCCAGTCGCTGACCGGCTCCCGCGCCAAGGCGATGAATCTCGTGCATCAGGTGGTCGAGCCGGATCAACTGATCCCGGCCGCCAAGCAGATGATCAAGGATGGGCTGAAGCCGGTCGCCCCCTGGGACGAGAAGGGCTTCAAAGCGCCGGGCGGCGGCATCTGGACGCCGGCTTCCGCCCAGCTCTGGCCGGCAGCGCCTGCGATCCTGCGCAGGGAAACATCGGGCAATTATCCGGCAGCGCTTGCCATCCTGAAATGCGTCTATGAAGGCCTGCAGGTGCCGTTCGATACGGGTCTGAAGATCGAGCAGCGTTATTTCACCGAGGTGCTGCAGACCCGCGAAGCCTTCTCGATGATCCGTTCGCTGTTCATCTCCATGCAGGAACTCGGCAAGGGCGCCCGCCGTCCGGCCGGTCACCCCAAGGCCGAGCTGAAACATGTCGGCGTTGTCGGCGCCGGCTTCATGGGCGCCTCGATTGCTTATGTCACCGCCGCCGCCGGCATTCCCGTGACGTTGATCGACCGCGACATCGAAGCGGCGACCAAGGGCAAGACCGTCTCCGAAGGCCTGGTCAAGGATTCAGTCGGTAAGGGGCGTCTTACGCAGGATGAAGCGGCCGCATTGCTCTCCCGCATCACGCCCTCGGCAGACTATGCCGACCTCGCCAATGCCGATCTGGTCATCGAGGCGGTGTTCGAGGATCGTGAGGTGAAGAAAGTGGTCATCGAGGCGGTCGAAGCCGTGCTGCCGGAGGGTGCGATCTTCGCCTCCAATACCTCGACCCTGCCGATATCAGGTCTCGCCAAGAATTCGAAACGTCCGGCCGATTTCATCGGCATCCACTTCTTCTCGCCTGTCGAGAAGATGATGCTGACCGAGGTGATCCTCGGAAGCGACACCGGCGACAAAGCGCTGGCCGTCGCTCTCGATTATATTGCAGCCATCAGGAAGACGCCGATCGTCGTCAACGATACCCGCGGCTTCTTCGTCAATCGCTGCGTGCTGCGCTACATGTCGGAAAGCTACGACATGCTGATCGAGGGCGTGCCGCCTGTGATGATCGAGAATGCCGCCAAGATGGCCGGCATGCCGGTTGGCCCCCTGGCGCTCAACGACGAGGTCGCCATCGACCTCTCGCTGAAAATCCTCAAGGCGACGGTCGCCGATCTCGGCGAAAAAGCCATCGACCCCAGGCATATGGAGCTGATCTCCCGCATGGTGGAAAAGGAAGGACGCTTCGGCCGCAAGAATTCCAACGGCTTCTACGACTATCCACCGAAACCGGCGAAGAAGTCCCTCTGGCCCGACCTCAAGACCTTCTACCCGCAGAAGCAGGCGGACGAGGTTGACGTCAACGTCCTGAAGCAACGCTTCCTCGTGACCATCGCGCTGGAAGCCGCCCGCACCGTGGAGGAAGGCATCGTCACCGATCCGCGCGAAGCGGATGTCGGTTCGATCCTGGGCTTTGGCTTCGCGCCCTATACCGGCGGAGCGCTGAGCTATATCGACGGGATGGGCGCGAAGGCTTTCGTGGAACTGGCTGAGAAGTTAGCAAGTACTTACGGACGTCACTTCAAGCCGACGCCACTGCTGAAGGACATGGCCGCCAAGGGCGAGACTTTTTACGGTCGGTTCGACCCCTATGCAAAGGTAGGGAAGGCGGCTTAGGCCGCCTTTTAAGCTGTGCCGCTCTTGCCGGGTTTCAAATGTTGAATGGGGCAGGTGGTGACGGCAATCCGTAATCGCCAAGCAACACACGCCTCGCTGTCACCCGGACCGGACCGCCTATGCAACCATCCACCGACATCCTCGCCTTCGCCGATCCATTGGAGTGGGAATCCTGGCTCTGCGTGCATCACGCAGCATCGACCGGCGCCTGGCTGAAGATCGGTAAGAAAAATCCGAAGAGAACTCTCATCAGCATCGATGAGGCGCTGGATGTGGCGCTCTGTTACGGCTGGATTGACAGCCAGCGCAAGGGGTTTGACGCGAACTCCTACCTGCAGCGTTATTCGCCCCGGCGCGCCAAAAGTCCGTGGTCCAAGCTCAATGTCGATCGGGTCACAGCACTCGCGGAAACCGGGCGCATGCGGCCCGCGGGGCTTGCCGAAGTCGCTGCCGCCAAAGCCGACGGACGCTGGGCTGTCGCCTACGCTCCACAACGCGATGCCGGCCTACCGGACGATCTGGCGGCGGCGCTCGCTGAGAACGCTGCCGCTGGCGCTGCCTTTGCTCGGCTCGACAAGACCGGCCAATATGCAATCGTCCTGCCACTCCTGAAGGCAACGAGCCCGGAAGTGCGGGTCGCCCGCCTCGGCAAGGCGATCACCAGGTTGGCGCAGGCCGAATAGACGGTTTCAGTTTCTGCAAAAAAACTCGCCCCCGGTTTTCCGCGCCACGCGGCAGGGAAAGACCTGTCCGCGGTGTCTGAAACGTCACCGATTTCCCTTGGTGCGGCCTTGTCACGGACACAATTTCCGATTACATATCCGCGCATCGATCTTGCTAGATGAACTTTGAAACGGCCTCGCGTCGTTCCTGGCGAACTTCCTCCAAAATCGGTTTTCATCGCCGCTCGGCATTTGTTCGAGCTGCATTCTTCTATGAACGATTCGAAAAGGATATCGTCATGAGCACAGGTACCGTAAAGTGGTTCAACGCAACCAAGGGCTTCGGCTTCATTCAGCCGGATGACGGCGCAGCCGACGTTTTCGTCCACATCTCCGCCGTTGAACGCGCTGGCATGCGCGATCTCAAGGATGGCCAGAAGCTGTCTTACGAGCTCGTCCGCGACAACAAGTCCGGCAAGATGTCGGCAGACCGCCTCCAGGCGGCCTGAGCCTATAAGGCTTTGAATATCATCTCCGGATCGTGACCACGGATGTACTGGCACGGTTCGTTGAGATAGCAGGGAAGGTCGGGTTAACCCGGCCTTTTTTTGTGTCTGGCAGGCGGATGCCGTGCCTTATCCGCTCGGTTTCCCAAGACATGCCGTGGTGAGTTATTCAGCCGCGGGACGCCTCATCCGCCTCCAGCATATCCATGACTCGGGCCATCACCGCCCGCGCCGCATCGAGTTCGGCTGACGTGAAGGCGCCGCCCAGCCCGTCGGCCCATCCGGCTTGCGCGATCTCGATGACGCCGAGCCGCGCCGCCCCTTCTTCCGTCAGCCGCACCAGCTTGGCGCGCTGGTGCTGCGGGTTGTCGGCATAGGCGATCAGTCCTTCATTCTCCAGCACATCGGTAAGCCGCTGCACGCCCTGGCGGGCGACGCCGAGCGCGCGGGCGATCTGCGCGACCGACATGCCGCCGCGTCGTGCCGCCGCCAGCACCTGCCAGCGCGCGCTGGTTTGCCCTGCCGGCTTTGCCAACTGGTCGCCCGCCGCCGTCAGATGCCCGGCGAGGCGAAGGGCGGTGATCGCAAAAGCGGAAAAGGAATCCCCCTCCATCGTCCGCTCCGGTCGATTTTGTTTGACAACATGTTGTCTATTTTGTATCTCATCCATAATGACAACATATTGTCATATCCGGAGACTGAAGGCAACGCCGAAGGAGGAGAGCGCCGTGAAGAAAACTTACAGAGGAAGCTGCCATTGCGGCAAAGTGCACTACGAGGTGGACATGGACCTCGAGGAGGGCACCGGCCGCTGCAATTGCTCGATCTGCGCCAAACGGCGCTATTGGGGCGCCAACGTCAAGCCGGAGGATTTCCGGCTGATGTGCGACCAGGCGGAAACGGCCGACTATCAGTTCAACACCAGGAGCGGCCATCACCGCTTCTGCCGCACCTGCGGTGTATCAGCCTATGGCGACGGTTATGTCGAAGCGATTGGTGGCGCCTATGTCTCGATCAACATCGCTTGCCTTGACGATATCACCCCTGAGGAACTGGCAGCACTGCCTGTCCGTTACTCCGACGGCAGGCACGATGCCTGGTGGAACGAACCGGCGGTGACGAGTTATCTTTGAAGCAATTCCAGCAAAGCTTCGCAGCAGTTTTGCTGGAATTGCGCAAAAGGAAATGCATCCCTGTCGGATCGTCCTCCTCCCCTTCGTCCTCTGTCCATAACGGAGAAGGAGAACGACCGTGAAAGATGAAGCGAATGCCAGGATCGAGGAAGAGGCGATCATCGCCATGCTGATGATGCGGGCCAAGGCGCTGGGTGAGAAGAACGCCAGCGACGCGCTTTCCTATGAGGCCGAGGATTCCGTCGAATTTTCGCTGGCGCCGCCGCTCGTCTATTACGGCCAGGACGAGGTGGATCTGCAGGCTTGGTTCGATACCTGGGAAGGCCCGATCGGCGGCGAGGTGCGCGATGCCAGACTGACGGCCGGAGAGGATGTCGCTTTCTGGAGCGGCCTCATGCGCATGACCGGGACCAAGACCGATGGCACCGAGGTCGATCTCTGGTTCCGCCAGACCCTCGGTCTCGTCAAGCAGGACGGCCGCTGGCTGGTTGCCCACCAGCACGCCTCGGTGCCCTTCGCCATGGATGGCAGCGGCCGGGCGCTGCTTGATCTGAAGCCGTGAACTGCATCCTCAGGCAGCGCTCTCCGCCACCCTGCGCCGGTCGGCGCGAATGCTCATCATCCCGACGCCCATCAACAGCAGGATCGCCGTCGCATAGATATCGGTCGTCAGCGCGTAGCCGGCCGATTTTGCCAGGAACCCGGCCAGGATCGCCGGCAGGCTGAAGGCGAGGTAGCTCTGGACGTAGAAGGCCGACAGCAGCCCGGCCCGCTCATCCGGTTTGGCGAGCGGCATGATCGTGCCGATCGAACCGAGGAAATTGGTGCCGAAACCGGCGCCGGTAAAAATCGTGCCGATCAGCAGCAGCGGCACATTGGCGAGATGTCCGCCGGCAACGACGGTCAGGATGCCGAGCGTCTTGGCCGACACGCCGAAAGCCAGATTGGCCGATGCCGTCTTGCTGCGCCTGAGATAGACGGCGATCGCCCCGCTTACCATCAATGCGGTGACGACGGCCCCGCCGGTCAGCGGCGCCCGGCTGCCGGTCGTGGTGGCGACCAAGGACGGGACCAGCGAGAGATAGAAGCCGGCAAGCGTCCAGTTGGCGATGTTGATCGGCGTCACCAGCGACAGCGGCCGCTTCACCTGCTGCGGAACGGTGACCCGCGGTATCAGCGAGCCGAGCGCGCCCGGCCGCGTGCCGCCGGTCTCGCCTATCAGCCAGATGGCCGCCGCCTGCAGCGTGAAGGCGACGAGCAGCAGCGCATAGATCAGATGCATCGGGAAGGGGCCATATTGGATCAAGGCACTGGTGCCGACCGCACCCACCGCCATGCCGGAAAGCGGCGCGATCGAGTTGACGATCTGTCCCTTTGCGCGGTCGACATCGACGAGCGCTGCTCCGAGCGAGGCGCCGGCGATTCCCGTTGCCAGCCCCTGCACGATCCGTGCTGCGATCAGCCAGCCGGGACCGCTGGCGACAACGAAGAGCGCCATGGCGACGATTTCGAGCACGAGGGCGAAAAAGATCACCGGCTTGCGGCCGAGATGATCCGAGATCGAACCGGCGGTCAGCAGCGCCGCCAGCAGCGCGAAGGCGTAGACCGCAAAGATCACCGTGATCAGCACCGGCGAGACGGAAAAGTTTTCCTGATAGATCCGGTAGAGCGGCGTCGGCGCCGCGGAGGCGCCGAAGAAGGTCGCTAGCGTCAGCGCATGAAAGCCGATCGAGGGGCGTGGCGAATTCTCGGTGGATTTGGCTGCGGCGAACATATATAAGCCCCTTAAAGCTAAGCCGTTGCGTTAGCTTATGTAGAGCTGGCGCCTCATAAAAGCAAATTATTTGCGTTAATAGTTCTATCAAAGATTTTGAACCAACGGTGTCAAGGGGCGAAAGTCGGGTTGCACGCATGACAGTCAAAGAGAACCTCCGTCCGGGCGGCAGAAGCGCCCGGGTTCAGGCATCGGTGCACAAGGCAGTCCGTGAGCTGCTGGCCGAGATGAGCCGCGCTGAGGTGACGATCCCGCTGATCGCCGGCAAGGCGGGGGTGACGCCGTCGACCATCTATCGCCGCTGGGGCGACCTGCAACAGCTTCTCGCCGATGTCGCCGTCGATCGGCTGCGGCCGGATATGCAGCCGATCGATGCCGGCAGCGGCAAGGCCGATCTGGAAGCTTGGGCCGAGCAATATGCCGAGGAAATGTCCTCCGGCCCGGGCCGCGAGATGATCCGCGACGTATTGGCGGCGCAAGCGAGCGCAAATGCCTGTAAATGCGCTGAATTTACCCGTCAGCAGGTCGGTCTCATCGCCGAGAGGGCGAGGGCCCGCGGCGAGGCCTTTCCGGATGTCGAGCGCGTCATGGATCAGGTCGTGGCGCCGATCATGTACCGCATCCTGTTCGGCGATGTGCCGGATGCAGCGCGCGTGCGCGATCTCGTCTCGCGCGTCATGGGCGCGGCGCTTTAAGCGTGCCTTTTACTCTGCGGCTGCGCGCTTGAGGCCGGAAATCTGGGTGATATAGGCGCGCAGCGCCGCCGGCCGCACCGGCTTGTGCTGAACGGCGATGCCGTATCGCTCGGCCTCGCTGCGCACCTCCGGCGTGCGGTCGGCCGTGATCAGCAAAGCGGGGATATCGGCGCCGAACTGCCGGCGCAGATGCAGGATGGCGGCAATGCCGGTGCCGTCGCCGAGATGATAATCGGCGATGACGATATCAGGCGCTCCCTCCTGGCCATCGACGGCGGTGACGTCGGCGAGGCAATCCAGCGCCTCCACCTCGCAGCCCCAGCCGCTGATCAACAGCCGCATGCCTTCGAGGATCTTCG
The DNA here is from genome assembly GCF_034554815.1 of Rhizobium indigoferae. Lineage (NCBI taxonomy): Bacteria > Pseudomonadati > Pseudomonadota > Alphaproteobacteria > Hyphomicrobiales > Rhizobiaceae > Rhizobium > Rhizobium indigoferae. The sequence goes on from NZ_CP140635.1 coordinate 228,033, forward strand.
GCTCATTGTCGATGCAGAGGATCTTCAACCCGCTCAACGGCTGCCCCGCACGGTCGGCAGGCGTGATTGCCGCCGTGGCCGCGGCCGGGCGCGAGACGTCGAGCGGCATGGCGATACGGAATTCCGTGCCCTTGCCATGCGTCGACTGCAGCTCGACCGGATGGTTGAGCACGCGGGCGATGCGGTCGACGATCGAAAGGCCGAGCCCGAGGCCGGAAGCAGTCTTCGCGCCTTCGTCCAGCCGCGCAAATTCCTTGAACACCGTGCGGAATTTCGACGGCGGAATGCCGATGCCTGAATCGATCACCTGGATGATCACCTGGTTGCCGCGCCGCCGCGCTCCGACCAGCACCTTGCCTGAGATCGTGTATTTGATGGCGTTGGAAACCAGGTTCTGCACCAGCCGGCGCAGAAGATTGGGGTCGGAGCGGACCCTGAGCGACGTCGGCATCACTACCAGCTTCAGCTGCTTTTCGCGGGCGATCGGCGCGAAATCGGTCTGGATACGCTCCAGCAGGTCGGAGAGCGCGACGGAGGCGAGCCGCGGCCGCATGGCGCCGGTATCGAGCCTGGAGATATCGAGCACGGCCCCGAGAATGGTCTCGACCGATTCCAAAGCGGAATCGATGTTGCGCACGATCGGGCTGTTCTCGGATTGCGCCATGCGTTCGACCAGTGCCGAGGAATAGAGCCTGGCGGCATTGAGCGGCTGCAGGATATCGTGGCCGGCGGCGGCGAAAAAGCGTGTCTTGCCGATATTCGCCTCGTCGGCGGCGGCGCGTGCCTCGCCGAGTTCGCGGTTGACCCGGGTAAGCTCGGCCGTGCGTTCGGCGACGCGCTGTTCCAGCGTCTCATTCGCCTGTTTCAGTGCCTGGTCGGCGCTGACGCGCTGGGTGATATCGGTGAAGGTGGCGACGATGCCCTTGTCCGGCATCGCATTGGAGCGCACCTCGATGATCCGCTCGCCGCCGCCGAGCACCAGTGAAAAGGGTTTGTCGAGCGTCAGGAAATGCCGCACCGTCTGGCTGAGATCGCCGGGCGCGATGTCGCCGCGCTGGCTGAGCGTGGTGACGATATCGGATAAGGGGAAACCAACCTGGCCGGCACTTTCCGGCAGATCCAGCAATTGCCGGAAGCGCCGGTTCCAGATCGTCAGCCGGTTGGAACTGTCGAAGACGGCAATGCCCTGGTCCATCTGCGATAGTGCCGTCTGCAGCATGTCCTGGTTATATTGCAGGGCCTCGCTCGCCTGATCGAGCAGCCAGGCCGTGTCGGAAGAGGCATCCTCGATCTTCTGCAGGATCAACGACAGCACCAGCCGGGCCGAGGACGAGCCGATGGCGCTGCCGAGCAGCTGTTCGCTGAAATGGATGAGCGCCATGTCGGCCGGCTGCTCGTCCTCCAGCTTGCGGCCGGAGCCTTGTTCGTAAGTCGTGAACGAGCGCTGCATGCGTTCTTCGCCGAGATAGCGTGAGATCGCCGCCTTGAGATCGCCGACGCTGATGCGGGTCTTCCAGCCGCGCGTGGCAAATTGCGAGCGCGAATGCCGCTTGACGAAGATGCCGGCCTGAATGCGTTCCAGCGGCTTGGCGTTGCGGGTGAGCGAGCCGACGACGAAGAAGGCGGTGTTGACGAGCAGGCTCATCGACGTCGCATTGACCAGCGGATCGGCGTCGGCTGCGGTGAATAGCGAGGTCCCGGGAAAGATGAAGCCGAGTACCGCACTCGCCACATACGAATAATCAGGCCCGCCGAGCGAGGGCAGGAACAGCAGGTAGACCCAGATGACGAAGCCGGAGGTCAGTCCGAGGATCGCGCCGCGCGCGTTCGCCCGTCGCCAGATCAGCCCGCCGAACAGCGCTGGGGCGATTTGCGCGATCGCGGCAAAGGAAAGAAGGCCGATCGAGGCAAGGCCTGCGGTGCTGTCGGTCGAACGGTAATAGGCGTAGCCGAACAGCAGCACGGCGAAAATGGCGCTGCGGCGGATATTGAGCAGCGTCTTGGCAAAATCGTCGCGCTGGCTGGCGCGGCCGGCGAGTTTGCGCCTGAGGAAGATCGGCATGATGATGTCGTTCGACACCATGATCGACAGCGCGACGGAATCGACGATGACCATTGCCGTTGCGGCGGAGAAACCGCCGATGAAGATGATCAGCGAAATGACGGGCATCTGGCCGGCAAGCGGCAGTGACAGCATGTAGAAATCGGCATTGCCGGTGCCGCCGAAGGTCAGCAGCCCGCCGATCGCCACCGGCAGCACGAAAAGATTGATTGATATGAGATAGCTGGGAAACAGGAAGCCTGCGAGTTTCAGCTGTTTCGGGGTTCGGTTTTCGACAACCGTCACGTGGAATTGCCGCGGCAGCAGGATGATCGCGAAAGCCGACAAGATGATCAGGGTGATCCAGCGGCTGATCGGCGTATGGTAGCTGAGCGCCGACATGACCAGCTCATTGTCGACGGTCTTGCGCCAGAGATCAGTCGGGCCATCGAAGAGAAACCAGATGACGCAGACGCCCGCCGTCAGGAAGGCGACGAGCTTGACGACGGATTCCATCGAGACGGCGAGGATCAGCCCATCCTGATGCTCCGTCGCATCCGTATGCCGCGTGCCGAACATGATGGCGAAGCAGGCAAGCACCAGCGTTGCGACGAGCGGCAGGTCGAGGAAATAGAGATTGCCGCTGCCGATGCCGTAATCGGACGGATTGACCATGGCGCTGACCGTGCTCGAGATCGCCTTGAGCTGCAGCGCGATATAAGGAATGGCGCCGATCAGCGAGATCAGGGCGACGATCGTGGCAACCGTCGGGTTCTTGCCGTAGCGCGCGGCGACAAAATCGGCGACCGAGGTGAGCTTCTCCGCCTTGGCGAGCTCGATGATGCGGCGAAGCAACGGCATGCCGAGCGTGAAGACCAGGATGGGGCCGATATAGATGCCGGCAAATTCCAGGCCGCGCTGCGCCGCAAGCCCGACGCTGCCGAAATAGGTCCAGGAGGTGCAGTAGATCGCAAGGCTCAGCGCATAGACCACCGGCCATCCGCCTTCCAGCGTGCCCCGGCCGCGGTCGAGCGCACCCGGGCTGCGGTTCTTGCGGTCGCCATAGCTCGCCACGGCGAAAAGCAGGAGCAGATAGCCGAAGGCAGACGCGAATATGACCCAGCCTGGAAGCATTGACCCTCCGCCGGCGGAAAACCCGCCGGGACCTCCCGCAACGTGGGTCAGCTTAAGTTATTTCAGACACTTTGAGAATTCCCGCCGGTCTAGGCCTTAAGTCAAAGACCGCACGGGGTATCCCCGAATAATTGCGATTGCCGATTGATTAATTGCAATGAAGATGTAGCTAATAAAAACAATTGTATCAAAGGGAGACGGATCCGATGCTCAATGAGTTCAAGGCCTTTATCGCCCGCGGCAATGTCATGGATCTTGCGGTCGGCGTCATCATCGGCGGCGCCTTCGGTGGCATCGTCAAATCTTTGGTGGATGACCTCATTATGCCGATCGTCGGCGCCATTTTCGGCGGTTTCGATTTTTCGAATTACTTTCTCCCACTGTCGTCGGCCGTCAACGCACAGTCGCTCGCCGCCGCCCGCGAGCAGGGAGCGGTGTTTGCCTATGGCAGTTTCCTCACCGTGCTCATCAACTTCCTCATTCTCGCCTGGATCATCTTCCTGATGGTCAAGGGCGTAAACACCCTGCGTGCCCAGGTCGAGCGCCAGGAAAAGGTGGCACCGGAAGAGCTGCCAGCGCCGCCGGCAGACGTTCAGCTACTGACGGAAATCCGCGATCTTCTCGCCACGCGCCCGACGGCTTGATCCGGGCTGGAGCCCGTTCGTTCCGGCCGGGCTCAATCATCACGAAAATAGATATGCCATCACTGGATGTCATGGGATTTGCCGGCGCAAATCCGCTATGAAGGCGGAAACCGGAGATATGCATGTCGATCGTGAGCAGCCTCAGCCCGCGCGCCGTAGCGGCGCCCGAAAGCGGGATCGTCGAAGTCGTCAATTATGCCCGTGGCCGCGAAGGTCTGCTGCCGCTCTGGGTGGGTGAAGGCGATCTGCCGACGCCCGATTTCATCAGCAGGGCGGCGATGGACGCGCTGGCCGCCGGCGAGACCTTCTACACCTGGCAGCGCGGCATTCCGGAGCTTCGCCAGGCGCTTTCGGATTATTACACCAGACATTTCGGAATCCGGCTTCCGATCGAGCATTTCTACGTCACCGGTTCCGGCATGCAGGCGATCCAGATCGCCGTGCAGGCGCTGACCTCGCCGGGTGACGAACTGGTTTACCTCTCGCCGTCCTGGCCGAATATCGCCGCCGCTCTCGAAATCTCAGGTGCGCGCTCCGTCGGTGTTGAGCTGCAGTTCGAAGGCGGTAAATGGGTGGTCGACCTTGACCGCATCGAAACCGCGATCACGCCGAAGACCAAGGGCATCTTCATCAACACGCCGTCGAACCCGACGGGTTGGACGGCCACGAAACAGGACCTTCGCAATATCCTGGCGCTTGCCCGCAGGCACGACCTCTGGATCATGGCGGATGAAATCTACGCCCGCTACTATTTTGCCGGCGGCCGCGCACCCTCTTTCCTCGATGTGATGGAACCTGATGACAAGATCATCTTCGTCAATTCCTTCTCGAAGAACTGGTCGATGACCGGCTGGCGCGTCGGCTGGATCGTGGCACCCCCTGAGATGGGACAGGTGCTCGAAAACCTCATCCAATATTCGACATCGGGGGTGGCGCAGTTCATGCAGAAGGGCGCCGTCGCAGCCCTTGATCAAGGCGACGATTTCGTCGCTGCCAATATCGCCAAGGCGGCCCGCTCCCGCGATATTCTCTGCGATGCGCTTGTTGCCACCAATCGGGTCGAGACGCTGAAGCCGGACGGCGCAATCTACGCCTTCCTGAAGATCGACGGCGTCGCCGACAGCCGCAAAGCAGCGCTCGACATCGTCGACAAGACAGGCGTTGGCCTTGCCCCCGGAACCGCTTTCGGTCGGGGCGGCGAACTCTTCCTGCGCGCCTGTTTCCTGCGTGACCCCACGCAGGTAGCGACCGCAGCCGAGCGTCTCTGCGACTATATCCTCAAGCTCTGAGAAGCACTGGACGCAAGAGGTATCGTGGCGGGTGGCCGGATCGATTTTGTGCCGGAATCGCCGGATTGATAAAACTCTAGCAAAGCCCGAAATCGGCCTCTAACCACGACTCCAAACATACCCGTTCAAAGCCCCTTGAAAGGCCATTCGATAAGAAAATTGGAAAGAAAAACCGGCGCCTGATGCCCCTGCTTATAAAAACGAAAGCAGGGATGCGGGACATGGCGGTTTTGGTGACGGGCGGCGCCGGATATATCGGCAGTCACATGGTGTGGGCGCTGCTCGATGCGGGCGAGGATGTGGTCGTGCTCGATCGCCTCTCCACGGGCTTTCGCTGGGCCGTGGCGCCGGCGGCGCGTTTTTATCTCGGCGATATTGCCGATCCCGACGTCCTGAAAAAGGTCTTCATTGAAAACGACATCGAGGCGATCATCCATTTCGCCGGCTCCGCCGTCGTCCCGGTCTCGGTCGCCGATCCGCTCTCTTATTACGACAACAATTCCGGCAAGACCCGGGCGCTTCTGAGTGCTTCGGTCAAGGCCGGTATCCGTACCTTCGTCTTCTCCTCGACGGCGGCCGTCTATGGTCAACAAAAGACCGACCTGCCGGTGAAGGAGACCGCCCCCCTCAATCCGGAGAATCCTTACGGCCAGTCGAAGCTGATGACCGAGTTCATGCTGCGCGATGCCGCCGCCGCCTATGATTTCAACTATGTCGCGCTTCGTTACTTCAACGTCGCCGGCGCCGACCCGCACCACCGTGCCGGCCAGTCGACGTCAGGCGCCACGCACCTCATCAAGGTCGCCTGCGAGGCAGCACTCGGCAGGCGCGACAGCGTCAATGTCTACGGCATCGACTATCCCACCCATGACGGCACCGGCGTGCGCGACTACATCCATGTCAGCGATCTCACGGATGCACATCTGAAAGCGCTGCAGCATCTGCGCAGAGGCAAGGGCTCGCTCGTTGCCAATTGCGGTTATGGCAGCGGCTATTCCGTGCTCGACGTGTTGAACATGGTCACCCGCCTGCACGGGCATTCCTTCAAGATCCATATGGCGCCGCGGCGCGCCGGCGATTCGGCAAGCGTCGTCGCAGACGCTTCGCTCGCTCGGCAAGTGCTCGACTGGAAGCCCAGATACGATTCGCTGGAAACCATCGTCCAGAGCTCGCTCGATTGGGAACTGTTCCTGTCGAACAAGAGCGTCGACGACCTGCACAGCATCCACCGGGCACTCGCCGCCGCTTCGTTCTGATGCTGGAGCCTGTTTACGGTCCCCGCGCCTGCGGGGGCCTAATGCCGTTACGTGAATAAGGAAAAATCAAGCTTTCTCTGGCTGGCTCTGGCCAACGGAAAAGAGAAGATGAAGAACTTTCTGGCCTCATTGCAGCTGCAAAAAGACAATCCGACGCTTCTGCTGGCGCAGTTCCAGGCCCTGTCGTCGCAGATCCCCATTCTCTATGTCCTGCTGATCATCAACGCCCTTGCGGTGGCGATCACCCACCTCAAATCCGCGCCCCTGTGGCTCTCGCTCTACATTCCCGTCACCTTGAGCGTCGTCTGCGTCTTCCGTCTCTGCTGGTGGGAGATCAGGGGCAAGGAAGACGTGACCGCCGAGCGGGCCTACAGGCTGATGAAGATCACTATAACAGGCGCCGCCATCCTGGCCGTCGCTTTCGGCAGCTGGGCGATCGCGCTTTACCAATATGGCGACGCTTCCCAGCAGGGTCAGATCGCCTATTTCCTTGTCGTGACAGGCATTTCCTGCATCTTTTGCCTGATGCATCTGCCGATAGCGGCCGCGCTGACCACTGTGATCACCTTCTCGGCCATGGTTGCGACCTTCATGTTCTCCGGCAATCCCGTTTTCGTCGCGACTGCCGTCAGCGGCCTCTTCCTGATCCTGCCCTTTCTCCGGGTGATCAACAGCTATTTCCAGAATTTCGTCGGCCTCGTGCAATTGACCGAGGAGCTGAAGCAGAAGCAGGCGGAAGCCGAGGAGCTGAACCTCGTCAACAGCCGCAACGCCCTGCATGACCAGCTGACCGGCCTTGCCAATCGTCGCAGCTTCTTTCTCTCGCTGGAAAAACGGCTGCAGAAGGATCCGTCGACGCCGCCCGTCCTCGGCATTCTCGATCTCGATGGCTTCAAGCCTGTCAACGACGTCTTCGGCCATGCGGCCGGCGATCTCGTGCTCAAGGAGACGGCCCGCCGCTTCGTCGCGCTGGTCGGCGAAGAGGGCATCGTCTCTCGTCTCGGCGGCGATGAGTTCGGTATCATCTTCCCCTGCTCGATGACACGCCAGGCGATCGCCGATCTCGGCCAGGCGCTCTGTGCTGCCGTCCGCGATCCCTACGAAATCCCCGACGGCTCGGTCCGTGTCTTCGGTTCCTGCGGCATCGTCTATCCCGATATCGGCGAGTACACGGCCGAGGATCTCTACGAGAAAGCCGACTTCGCCCTCTATCAGGTCAAGAGCAAGCGCAGCAGCGGTGTCGAATTCTTCTCGGCCGACCACGAGAAGATCCTGACCCAGCGCCACCTGATCGAACTCGAGCTGCAGGCGAACGACTTCGCCAAGGAATTGAAACTCGACTATCAGCCGATCGTCGAATTGAGGAGCGGCCGCGTCGTCGCTTACGAGGCGCTCGCCCGCTGGGACAGCGCCCGCTTCGGCCGGATCAGTCCCGAAGCCTTCATTCCCGCTGCCGAGCGCACGGCGGTCATCGGCCGCATGACCCGCATCCTCTTCGCCAAGGCGCTCGAAGCGCTGGCAATCATTCCACGGCATCTCAGGCTGTCCTTCAATCTCTCGGCACGCGATATCTGCGACCACGAGACCTCGATGGCGCTGCTTGCCATGATCACCCGCTCCGGCATCGATCCCAGGCGCATCGAATTCGAGATCACCGAGACGGCACTGCTCTCCGATTTCGACACCGCCGACCAGGTAATCACTATGCTGCGCGCCGCCGGCATCTCAATTGCCCTTGACGATTTCGGCACCGGCTATTCGAGCCTCAGCCATATTCATCGTCTCGGCTTCGACAAGCTGAAGATCGACAAGTCCTTCGTGATGAATTTCGATCGTGACGCCCGTTGCATGAACATCACCCGCTCGGTCGCCAATCTCTGCCAGAATCTCGGCATTGCCTCCGTCGCCGAAGGCGTCGAAAGCGGAGAGATCGCCGAGGGATTGAAGGCGATGGGCGTTCGTCTGGCGCAGGGCTATCATTTCTCGCGGCCGCTGCCGCTGGAACTTGCCATCGATTACGCCGCCCGGTGCGAGGCCGCAGCCGCCGCCCGCAATTCGCTGTCTGCCTGAACCAATCTTCGACCGGTCTTAAATCGACTGGAGCGATGCTGCATCGTCGGCTATTCATGTTTCAACAGGATGAGGTGAACCATGCAAGACGGCGAAGTCATCATTGAACGGCGGGGCACCGCGGGGGTGATCCGGCTCAACCGGCCGCGGGCGTTGAACAGCCTGACGCTGCCGATGATCCGCACGATCACTGCGACCCTTCACGACTTCGCCCGAGATTCCGAGGTGGCGAGCGTCGTGATGATGGGGGAGGGCGAACGCGGCTTCTGTGCCGGTGGCGATATCCGCGCCCTGCATGAAAGCGCCCGCGCCGGCGATGGCCTGGCGGCAAGCTTCTGGCGCGAGGAATTCCGCCTCAACCATATGATTGCCTCCTATCCCAAACCCTATGTCGCGCTGGTGGACGGCATCACCATGGGCGGCGGCGTCGGCCTGTCGGCGCACGGCCGCCACCGCATCGTCACCGAGCGCACGCGGCTTGCCATGCCCGAAACCGGCATCGGCTATGTCCCGGATGTCGGCGCCACCTGGCTGCTGCCGCGCGCGCCCGGCGAGGCCGGAACATGGCTCGGCCTGACAGGGCTCGATATCGGCGCTGCCGACGCGATCCACGCTCGCCTTGCCGACCTCCAGATCGCGTCGTCTCGGATGGGCGAGGTGATCGATGCTCTGTCGGACCTGCCGCGCGGCAGTTCACCCAGCGACGTCGATGCCGTGCTGCAGGCGCTTTCGGAGCCTCAGGGAGAAAGCCGGCTGCGGCAGAACGCAGCAATGATCGATCGCGCATTCCGTTTCGACAACGTCGAGGAAATCCTGGCAGCGCTTGCCGGGGAGGAAGGCGAATTCGCCGCCGAGACACGCCGGGTGATGCTGACGCGTTCACCGACCAGCCTGAAGCTCGCGTTGCGGCTGCTCAGGGCCGGCCGCCGCAGCGCCTCGCTTGCCGAATGCCTCGGCCGCGAACTCGGCGCCTGCCTGCAGATGCTTGATAATCCCGATTTTTTCGAGGGCATCCGCGCCGCCGTCATCGACAAGGATCGCAATCCGCAATGGTCGCCGGCGTCAGTCGAGGCCGTGGAGGCATCAACGGTCGAAAATTTCCTGAAACCGGCCGAACCGCCGCTTTCACTCTGAACGCTATCCAGTTATCGCCACATGCCGCGCATGCGGGCGCCGACATCGATGCGCACCTGCCGCGCCTGCTGTTGGGCGACGCTGCCAGATTTCACCTGCGGCCAGCTGCAGGCCTCGAAGAACTGCAGCAGCGTTGCCGGAATGAAGCGGCTGCGTGAGGCATAGACGTGCCGGTCGCCCTGCGAGTTCTGCCCATAGGTGAAGAAGCGTTGCGGCACGACAAGGTCGAGACCATCCCTGGCGCGGGTCATGGCGACATAAAGCAGGCGGCGCTCCTCTTCGATTTCGGCGGTGGTGCCGACGGCGAGATCGCTCGGTATGCAGCCGTCGACGACGTTCAGCATGAAGACCCTCGTCCATTCCTGGCCCTTGGCGGAATGGATGGTCGACAGGATGAGATAGTCTTCGTCGAGATGCGGCACGCCCGCCTGGTCGCTGGTCGCATCCGGCGGATCAAGCGTGAGCTCGGTGAGAAAGCGCTCGCGCGAGGCATAACCGCCGGCGATCTGCTCTAGCTGCAGCAGGTCGGCCTGCCGCGTCGCTGCGTCCTCGTGCAGCCGTTCCAGATGCGGCGCGTACCATTGCCGCGCCAGGCCGATTTCCGCCGGCCAGCCGGCCTTGCCGGTCTTCAGCTCCTGCAGCATCGAGACGAACATTGTCCAGTCTTCGCCGGAACGCGGCGGCGCCGGCATGGCGCCAAGAGCAGTAATCGGGCTGGCATCCTCGGCCATCAGGTCGAGCGTCTTCTGCGCCGTCGACGGCCCGACGCCCGGCAGGATCTGCATCAGCCGGAAGCCCGCCACACGGTCGCGCGGGTTCTGCGCGAAGCGAAGGGCGGCCAGCATGTCCTTCACATGCGCGCTGTCGAGAAACTTCAGCCCGCCGAATTTGACGAAGGGAATGTTGCGCCGAGTCAACTCGACCTCCAGCGGCCCGCTGTGGTGCGAGGCGCGGAAGAGCACGGCCTGCTGCTTGAGCGTGAGGCCTTCCTCGCGGTTGTCGAGCACCATGTCGGCGACGTAGCGCGCCTGCTCGGCCTCGTCGCGCACCGTGACGAGGCGCGGCCTCTCGGATGATTGCCGCTCGGTCCAGAGATTCTTGGTGAAGCGCTCCGAGGCGAGATCGATGACGGCGTTGGCGGCGGCGAGGATCGGCTGCGTCGAGCGGTAGTTGCGGTCGAGCGTGACGATATTGGCGGCCGGGCTGAAGGCGGCCGGAAAATCGAGGATATTGCGCACCGTCGCGGCGCGGAAGGAATAGATCGACTGCGCATCGTCACCGACGACGGTTAGCCCCTGGCCGCCGGGCTTCAGCGCCAGCAGGATCGAGGCCTGCAGCCGGTTGGTGTCCTGATATTCATCAACGAGCACATGGTCGAAGCGGCTGCCGATATCCTCGGCAATGACAGCCTCGCCGACCATCTGCGCCCAGTAGAGCAGCAGATCGTCGTAGTCGAGCACGTTCTGGCTCTGCTTGGCCTCGACATAGCTGGCGAAAAGTTCGCGCAACTGTTTTTCCCACGCCGCGCACCAGGGAAAGACGTCGCGCAGCACGAGGTCGAGCGCGGTCTCCGAATTCACCGCCCGGGAATAGATGGCAAGGCAGGTGCCCTTTGTGGGAAAACGGCTTTCCGTCTTTGAGAAACCGAGGTCGTGCCGGATCAGGTTCATCAGATCGGCGCTGTCTTCGCGGTCGTGGATGGTGAAATCCGGGTCGAGGCCGATCTGCTGGGCATAATCGCGCAACAGCCGCGCGCCGATGCCATGGAAGGTGCCGGACCAGGAAAGCGCATCCGCCATGACGCCGGCATTCGCACCAAGCACATCGCGGCAGATGCGCTCGACGCGCCGCGCCATCTCGGCGGCTGCCCGGCGCGAGAAGGTCATCAGCAGGATGCGGCGGGGATCGGCGCCCTTGACGATCAGATGAGCGACCCGATGCGCCAAGGTATTCGTCTTGCCCGAGCCGGCGCCGGCAATGACCAGCAGCGGCCCGGCAATATGGCTGCCGTCGATGAGCGTGCCGTGCTCGACGGCCATGCGCTGCTGCGGATTGAGCTTTTCGAGATACATCCAGCCGTCCGGTCGGGCTCCCGCAGAATCACTGGGGAATGATTAGATGTTCCTTGAATGTTCGCGATTGCCGTCCCTGTCAAGCGATCTGGCGCGCGAGCAACAGCTCAGTCGGGGAAATCCGGACCGACTACGCGCCGCACCAGCTTCAGGCTGCGGTCGGGCTGAAGGATATAGGTTTCCTCCACGCGCTGTCCCGTCCCGTTGTAGAACTGGTTGTAGACGGCGCTGCCGACCGGCGACTTGGTGAGCTTCGTTCGCGGCTGGCCGCCATAGGTAATGCTGCCGGGAATGGGGTCCAGCGCCGGCGTATCGGCCGAAGAGCAGCCGGCAAGCAATGCCCCGGCAAACAAGGCAGGCAGAAGCGCTTTCATCGTCATCATCCCTCTTTCGACTGCAGCCAGATATGGAAGCCGCCGCACCTTTCGCCAAGGGTAGCCCATGCCACCGCGCAGGTATCGCTGTCGAGCAGGCTCTTCTTTTCCGCGGGACGCAACGAAATGCGCACCTGCGGCGTTAACAGACATCAACCAACATCAGGAAACGTTCACGGTGCTCGGCTTTCCAGCATTCACGGGGCATGACGAGCCCGGCCGGCAGGGCCACAGCGATGCCGCGACGCGCGCCTCGGTGGAAAGCGCCCTTCATGCGGCCGCCGATTTCGAAGCCGGCGAAATCACCGTCAGCATATCGGGCTCCTATCTCATCCTGGAGGGTTTCGTGCGCCGGCGGGGCGATGTCGAGCGGGCGATCGAGATCGCCGAGGGCGTCGTCGGGCGAGGCTATGTGCGTGGTCGCCTGCTGCGACGCTGAAGTCTTGAGAATGGGATGCCGCGCCGGTTCGCGCGCTCATGTCTTTGCGATGCATGAAGGGAACCAAAACACCCTCCCACGTGTTGAAAGGCCGGACCTAAACGCTGGAGACCCCCATGCAGTCGCTTCTTCGCATCTCTGCAATGACCTTGATAACAGGCGGTGTCTTTGCCGGCTCCGCCCATGCCTCGCTGGAAACCGGCACGAATTATTCCGCTTTGCCGAAGGACGAGATAGCCCTCAACGAATATACCGGGACCGTCGCCTGCACGCCGGCAGATCCTCAGTATTTGCCGTCCTTCATCCGCGCGGCGGATGGCACGATCATTGGTGTCGGTTATGTCGAAGTGGAGAATGAGGGCGGCGCGGACTGCTGAAACATCCGCTTTGCTCGGACGAGGCTCGCCTGCGTTTTCGCAGAGGTGACGAGCCTCTAACCATCATCATGAAGGCTGGCCATCTTCTATGAAGACCCCCGTACCGGGCGCAACACCTGTTGCAACAAAACCCGGCGCGAGTTCGATGCAGGGTTAAGTAAAATTAAAGCATTGCCCTGTTCCGGCACGTTCCGTTTACGAACGACCTGATGCGGCCTGGAAATCCTGACCGAAGTGCAGCGCATAACCCCGAAAATCGGAATCGATTTTCGGAAAGGATTATGCGCCAGTTCAATGAAGCTTCAGCTTCGCCTCTTCGGCTGCCGCCAGAAACTCGGCTCTCGCCTCTTCCACGCTCTTGCGCCCGTCGAGCGCTGCCCGGCAGGTGCTGCGGGCCTTGATATAACGAAGCCCGCGCACACTCGGCCAGAGATCCGCCAGGCACTTCAGCGCATCGAACGGACCATTGACCGTTCGCGCATCGGCATTTTCGAAACCAACCTTGACCGGGCTGTTCCATCTTTCAGTTGCCATCGACGCTCCTCCACGATTTTCGACAGAAATGAGCGCAACATCTCCCAGTTCCTCCGGGGAGACTCTGCGATAGCTAATACTCTAGCGCGATTTTCACCGTCGGCAAATGGGCGGATCGTCACTGATGCCGCGACGAATGGTTTCGCCTCGACCCATGACAGGAAAGCCTATGGACGCCAACTGATGAGAAACGCCAACTTATAAGGTGTTTTCGCCGGGAAGGGTGGAGTCGAGATGGACTGTCTTTTCAAGAAAACTGGTGCTGCCGAGTGGGATTGAACCACCGACCTCACCCTTACCAAGGGTGTGCTCTACCACTGAGCTACGGCAGCAGGACCAGACCGCGCGAGCCGGGTGGCTCAATCGCGAGAACGGGGGGCTATTGCCACAGCTTGGCGGCCAGCGCAAGCTGCAAATTCCAACTTCGCGTCGATTGCGGCGAAGGGCCTTTTGGATCGGCGCGAATTCAGCTAATCCTGTTCCCATGAACGAAAAGACCGAAACCGGCCAGCAGAGCCGCAAAGAGGCGATCGAGGCACAGGCGAAACTGCGCCGCGAGCGCGCCGCCGACAAGCTCAGGGAAAATCTGGGGCGACGCAAACAGCAGGTCCGCGCCCGCCGTTCGGGCCAGGCCGACGAAACAAATGGGCTGCCCGCCGCAAAAATGGACGAATCGTAATGTTCCGTCCGTCGCGAATTGAAGCGTCTCGAGAAATCCCCTAAACACCTCACTCCTTATTCCAAGGCAGAACTTTCAGGAAAGGCGGGCGCTGCCCGTAAGCGCACATGGATCGTATCAGAATCGTCGGCGGTAATGAGCTGAATGGCATCATTCCGATTTCCGGCGCCAAGAATGCCGCACTGCCGCTGATGATCGCCTCGCTTCTGACCAGCGATACGCTGACGCTCGAAAACGTGCCGCATCTGGCCGATGTCGAATTGCTGATGCGCATCCTCGGCAATCACGGCGTCGATGTCGCCGTCAACGGCCGTCGCGAGCGCCAGGAAGATTCCTATTCGCGCACGATCCATTTCACCTGCCGCACCATCGTCGATACCACAGCATCTTATGAACTGGTCTCGAAGATGCGCGCCTCCTTCTGGGTCATCGGCCCGTTGCTGGCGCGCGAAGGCCATTGCCGCGTTTCGCTGCCGGGCGGCTGTGCCATCGGCACGCGCCCCGTTGATCTCTTCATCGAGGGCCTGACGGCGCTCGGCGCGAGCATGGAGATCGATGCCGGTTATATCAACGCCAAGGCCCCGGCTGGCGGCCTGATCGGCGCGCGCTACACCTTCCCGAAGGTCTCCGTCGGCGCCACCCATGTGATGATGATGGCGGCAACGCTTGCCCGCGGCACGACGGTGATCGGCAATGCCGCCCGCGAGCCTGAGGTCGTCGATCTCGCCAACTGCCTGAACGCCATGGGCGCCAAGATATCGGGCGCCGGCACGGCGACGATCACCATTGAAGGCGTCACCTCGCTCTCCGGCGCCCGCCACCGCGTCCTGCCGGATCGCATCGAGACCGGCACCTATGCCATGGCCGTCGCCATGGCCGGCGGTGACGTCGTGCTCGAGAATACCGATGTGGCGCTGCTCGAAACCGCGGTGGAAACGCTGCGCCGCGCCGGTGCGGAAATCTCGTCGACCAACAATGGCATGCGCATCAAGCGCAATGGCGCCGGCATCAAGCCGGTCGATATCGTCACCGATCCTTTCCCGGGCTTCCCGACCGATCTGCAGGCGCAGTTCATGGCGCTGATGACCCGCTCTTCAGGCGTCTCGCATGTCACCGAGACCATCTTCGAAAACCGTTTCATGCATGTGCAGGAGCTTGCCCGCCTCGGCGCCAGGATCTCACTGTCCGGCCAGACGGCGAAGATCGAGGGTGTCGAGCGCCTGCGCGGCGCGCCTGTCATGGCGACCGATCTGCGCGCTTCCGTCTCGCTGGTCATCGCCGGCCTTGCCGCCGAGGGCGAAACCACGGTCTCCCGCGTCTATCACCTCGACCGCGGTTTCGAGCGGCTCGAGGAGAAGCTGACCCGCTGCGGCGCCATCGTCGAGCGCATCAGCGAGTGAGGAGAGGGCGCTGGAGCAGAATTCCTTAAATCGGAATCCGGATCTAAGGCGATCCTTATCCCGGTTGCGTAATTGGCCGCAGCGCCTTATTTCCCTTGTCTGACGCATCGCCATTCCGGCGGTGCCCGGCTTCGGCCGGCAATGGGATTGAGACTGAATGACCGACCTGAAACTTGTTGCGCTCGATGACGAGGATCTTGCGATCATTTCCGCGCATATGCAGGATAGCGTCTTCAAGGTCGGCGACATCGACTGGTCGCCGCGCGACGCGCAGTTCGCGCTTGCCGTTAATCGTTTCGTCTGGGAAGGTGCCGAGCGCAAGCGCAGGGGTTTCGAGCGTCGCCGCGCTGCCCTGGTCTTCAAGCGCGCGCTTGCCGTCCGCTCGCTCGGCATCGACCGTCAGAAGCGGGACGAGGTGCTGTCGCTGCTGGCGTTGCGCTTCGAGAAGAAGGGCGAGGGGCCGGAGGGCACGATCGAGCTGTCGCTGTCGGGCACGGCCTCGATTGCGCTCGATGTCGAATGCATCGAGGTCCAGCTGGCCGATATCGGCGGCGCCTGGGAGGCTTCCTCGAAGCCTCGCCACCTCTAGTGCTTGACGCCTTGAGTTTGAACATCGCAGTTTCGAGTTGAGAAGGAATATCGGCCTTGGCAATCTGGCTGGATCAGGCATCGGAAGGTTTCGAGCAGCATTTTGCCGCCTTTCTGACGACGAAGCGTGAAGTCTCCGAGGATGTGAACATCGTCGTTCGCGCCATCATCGATGATATCAGAGCCCGTGGCGATGTCGCGCTTGCCGAATATTCGCTGAAATTCGACGGCATCGATTTCGCCACCGTCCCGATGCGCGTCACATCGCAGGAAATCGACGCTGCTGTCGAAGCGGTGCCCTCGGAAGTGCTGGGCGCGCTGAAGCTCGCCGCACTGCGCATCGAATCCCACCATCGCCGGCAACTGCCGAAGGACGATATCTACGAGGACGACCTCGGCGTCGGTCTCGGCTCGCGCTGGACGGCGATCGAAGCGGTCGGGCTCTATGTTCCGGGCGGCACCGCGAGCTATCCGAGCTCGGTGCTGATGAACGCCGTGCCGGCCAAGGTCGCCGGTGTCGATCGCATCGTCATCGCCGTTCCTGCCACTGGCGGCGCCGTCAATCCGGCGGTGCTTGCCGCCGCCAAGCTTGTCGGTGTCACCGAGATTTACCGTGTCGGCGGCGCCCAGGCGATCGCGGCTCTTGCCTATGGCACCGAGACGATCGCCCCGGTCGCCAAGATCACTGGCCCCGGCAATGCTTATGTCGCTGCCGCCAAGCGCCATGTCTTCGGCACCGTCGGCATCGATATGATCGCCGGCCCCTCTGAAGTGCTTGTCATTGCAGACAAGGACAACAATCCGGATTGGATCGCCGCCGACCTCCTGGCGCAGGCCGAGCACGACGTCAGTTCCCAGGCGATCCTGATCACCGACGATGCAGCATTCGGCAAGGCGGTGGAGCAGGCGGTCGAACGCCAGCTGAAGACGTTGAACCGGGCTGAGACGGCGGCAGCAAGCTGGCGCGATTTCGGTGCTGTCATCCTCGTTTCCGATCTGAAACAGGCCATTCCGCTGGCAAACCGTATCGCTGCGGAACATCTGGAGCTCGCTGTCGTCGATCCGGACCGGCTGCTCGACGGCATCCGCAATGCCGGCGCGATCTTCATCGGCGCCCATACGCCTGAAGTGATCGGCGATTATGTTGGCGGTTCGAACCATGTGCTGCCGACGGCGCGTTCGGCGCGTTTCTCGTCCGGTCTTTCGGTGCTTGATTTCGTCAAGCGCACCTCGATCCTGCGCCTCGGCCCGCAGCAGCTGCGCACCCTCGGCCCGGCGGCGATCGCCCTTGCCGTTTCCGAAGGCCTCGATGCCCATGCGCGATCGGTCGCGATCCGCCTCAACCTCGAAAGGTGAGGGCATGGCGAAGGGCGAATTCCGGCTTTGCGACGTCGTCCTTGACGATACGATCGGCCGTTCGACGCCCGATGTCGAGCATGAACGCGCCGTCGCCATCTTCGATCTGATCGAGGAGAATAGTTTCGAGCCGCTCGGCCATGTCGGCGGACCTTACCGGCTGAACATCTCGCTGGTCGATTCGAAGCTGGTTTTTGCCATCACCACCGACGAGGGTGGCGGTGTCGCCACCCATATCCTGTCGCTCACGCCCTTCCGGCGGATCGTCAAGGATTACTTCATGATCTGCGAGAGTTATTACGAAGCGATCCGTTCGTCGACGCCAAGCCGCATCGAGGCGATCGACATGGGCCGGCGCGGCATCCACAATGAAGGCTCGCAGACGCTGAAGGATAGGCTGGCCGGCAAGATAGAGGTCGATTTCGACACCGCCCGGCGCCTCTTCACGCTGGTCTGCGTGCTCTACTGGCGCGGATGACGGCAATGGAGCGGCCCGTCGACGTCGAGGAGGGAAAGAGGCCGGGCGCCATCCTCTTCATGTGCGGGATGAATGCCATCCGCTCGCCGATAGCCGAAGCGATCGCCCGTAGCATTCTGCCGGCCAATACCTATATCAGGTCCGCCGGCGTTCGCGCCGGCGAGCGCGATCCCTTCGTGGATGTCGTGCTCGACGAGATCGGTCTTTCCCTCGGGCGCCGCCAGCCGCAGACGCTGGAAGAGCTCGAGGATGATTACTTCGATCTGATCATCACGCTGTCGCCGCAGGCCCATCATGCGGCACTTGAGCTGACCCGGTCGAATGCGGTCGATGTCGTCTACTGGCCGACGATGGATCCGACGGTTGCAATCGGAACGCGCGAGCAGATTCTGGAGAGCTACCGCGAGGTCCGCGATCATCTGGCCGGCCTCATCGAAAGCCGGCTACTCAAACGAAATGGCATTGCTGCGCAATCGGCATGAAAACAAATAAAGGAAAGGCCGTTCAACAAGGTTCACAAACCTGCGTTGATTGTGTAGTTTCCGCCCAAATTTTAAAGGCGCGCGCTGCGCTGCCTATTCAACCCACAGGAAGAAAACACTTATATGCCTAAAGAAGAAGTCCTCGAATTCCCGGGAATCGTCACCGAACTTCTGCCGAATGCGACGTTCCGCGTGAAGCTCGAAAACGAACACGAGATCATCGCCCACACCGCAGGCCGCATGCGCAAGAACCGCATCCGCGTTCTCGCCGGCGACAAGGTGCTTGTGGAAATGACGCCCTACGATCTGACCAAGGGCCGGATTACCTACCGTTTCAAGTAAGCTTGCCCGAAGGTCCTGCAAGGGTTTTTGCTCCCGTCTGCCGATGGTCGAGGTTCCATGGCGCTGAAATACAAGCTCATTCTGGCCTCAGGCTCGCCCCGGCGCGTCGACCTGCTCAACCAGGCCGGTATCGAGCCCTCGCGCCTGATGCCGATGGATATCGACGAGGCGCCGAAGAAGTCGGAGCATCCGCGTTCGCTCGCCCGCAGGCTTTCGGCTGAGAAGGCGGAAGCTGCCCTTGCCGCCATCAAGGGCGATATCACCTGGAAGGGCAGCTATATCCTGTCTGCCGATACGGTGGTCGCCGTTGGCCGGCGCATCCTCGGCAAGGCTGAGTTCGCCGACGAGGCGTTGAGTTCGCTGCATCTCCTCTCGGGACGCAACCATATGGTCTACACCGGCGTTTGCCTGGTGACGCCGGATCGCAAGATCCGTCAGAAGATCGTCGAGACCAAGGTTCGCTTCAAGCGTCTCTCTGGCTTCGAGATCGAGAACTACCTGGCCTCCGGCCAGTGGCGCGGCAAGGCAGGCGCCTACGGCATCCAGGGCCTCGCCGGCACCTTCGTGCAGAAGATGGTGGGCTCCTACACCAATGTCGTCGGCCTACCGCTTTATGAAACCATTCTGCTTTTGACCGGCGAAGGCTTCGATGTGCATAGCCGGTGGCCCGAGGGCTGAGCCCGACGGCCGCGCGTCACGATCCTTCAGATCCCTCGCGCTTTAAGGCTTTGTTTTTACGCATGTCGTTGTCGCAAAACCGCTGTACACTTTTACGCGACATGCTTTAGGACGGACAGATATGCCTGAAGAGAAGAAAGCGGCCGCCAAGGTCGAACCGCTGCGCAAGACGCGCCCTTGCCCCGAATGCGGCAAGCCTTCCCACCGCGAACATTACCCCTTCTGCTGCAACCGCTGCCGCGAGGCCGACCTCTCCCGCTGGCTGACCGGCGCCTATGCCATTCCGGTTGCCGACGACGAGACGAAGGCCGATTATCCCGATGAGGAAAGCTAGTGCATGGCGCACCAACGGTGCGCAGCGATTTGGGATAAAGACATGCATCGATCAAAGATCTAAAGCGGGTCATATGAGTCCGCTTTGACGCGACGCTCTTCAGAGAATTCCGCCCGCGAAGCTCTTATTTTTCCTCATGAATCGGCAAAGCCGGCAAGACCGTCAAAAAAGAGTCATTTGACGCTTGCCATGGGCGAACAAGATGCTATAACCCCGCTCGCTTCCGGGGTGAACCAAGGCCCCGCGGTTCCTTTTCTGAAAGGGACCCTCGGAGGCAGGTTAGCCCAGGTAGCTCAGTTGGTAGAGCAGCGGATTGAAAATCCGCGTGTCACTGGTTCGATTCCGGTCCTGGGCACCACTCATAAATCACTGCTTTTGCGCATGTTTTAGTTCCCTATGTTAATGTGGTCCGGCCGCGTCTAGACACCATTTTTGTCTTCTAGGCGCTTTTCGTTTTCGTCTGTTCACCTCGGCATCGAGATCGCTGACCGTCTCGCCATCTTCTTGGATGTGTCAGCCAGACGCGAATAGTGCTTTTCTGCCCGAGCATCTTAGCGATCGTTGCGTAGTCCTTGCCCATCTCGCGCAGAATGATTGCGACGGGTGTGTCTGAGCCTCAGCCAGAACCAGGTTGACGGTGCGCCCTCGTCATCGCCAAGCCGTGGCCGGATGCCACGAAGCGATAGGTAGCCGTCGATACCACGCGCTGCCGGGTTCACCCCTCGCAACTTTCCGTCCTTGCGGCGGCCGGTACGCTGGCGGAGGGGCTGTGGAGATTGAGTGTGCCCTCCCGGCCCAATGTTGCATCCTTCTTTTAAACTCCGCCCAGGTCGTCGCCGGCCGGGTAGGGTCATCGAATGGAACCAATCCCGGTCATTGCCGTTGTAAGCAAGCGAGTCCCACCATGAGCAACGCCCGTCAGGCGCGAACGAGATGGTGGTGGTCCCCGAGGAGAACGCACATGGATCTCACAACCCTTCTCATAATCGTTGTGATACTTCTTTTGCTAGGCGGCGGCGGCTGGTACGGCCGAGGACGCTGGTATTAAACGACGGCCTACGTGGCACGCATCACTGGGTTGACGAGCGCTCCGGCTAACTGAGCGCGGCGGGACGGCGATGTCGTTCCAGTCAGTTTTTGCGTTCCATCGATTCCATTCTCGATACGCTATGCGCAGTCCAAGCCGGTAGGTTTGCTTCGGTGCGCCGACGATTATGCTGTCGATGCAAACTTCTAGATCGTAGACGACGGCAACAGGTAGACCCCAGTCGCGTTGATACAGGGCCTGAAGGCGGCCAACAAACCTCTCTGTTTAGAGGTTAGTGTCGCCCTTTCGATGTCTTCGCCAGCATCTCGCTCAGTGTTGCCGCCGAGAGCATGGATTCGGCCAAAAGCTTCTTGAGCTTCTGGTTCTCCTCCTCCAGTGCTCTCAATCTTTTGGCATGGAGACCGACATTTCCGGACTGCAAGGATTGCCACCGATAAAAGGTCGGCTCGCTGATGCCGTACCTGTGGCAAACATCTGCCACCGTCACCCCGGCTTGGTGCTCCTTCAGAATACCGGTAATCTGGTTGTCGTCGAATTTTCTCTTGCCCATCACCGCCTCAGTCCTCGCGAAATGCTCTGTTGAAACTGTCGAGGAGTGGTCTGATGGCATAGAGCGCCACGCTGCTTTCGCCCGTTTCGATTAGTGCCTGTGCGGGCATGCCCGCGACCAGTTCGACATCTCTCATTTTCGCCAGCCGCTCGTCCGTTACGCGGATCGTCGCGGCAAAGTAGGGCTGGCCGTTCTGCGTATCGATGAGACGGTCCGCTGAAACATACTCGACCCGGCCTTTCAGGAGTGGAACGCGCCGCTGATTGTATGGAAGGAGGTGAACCTGTGCCTCGAGCCCCGCATGGACGAGATTGATGTCTTCCGGCCTGACATGGGCAGACACGACAAGGCGATCGGCGCCTGGCAGAAGATCGACCAGCGGTTCGCCCGCGCCGATCACCCCACCAGCGGTGTGGACGCGCAGGTTCATGATCGTTCCATCTTCGGGAGCGCGAATATAAGTCCTTGAAAGCTGGTCGTCGATCGCCCGCAAGCGCTCGCGCAGTTGCATGATCCGGCTTTCCGTCTCGCGCATGCCTTGTGCGACTTCGCTCAACCGGTCGCTCTCAAGCTTTGCGAGATCGGCCTGTGACCCGCTGATCACCTGGTAAGCACGGGAGATCTGCGCCTCCACTTCACCCTGCTGGCCATCAAGGTCTGCCCTTTCCCGCTGGAGGTTGAGAAGCCTGCTTTTTGTTTCCAGTCCTTTGGCGTTAAGGGTCGTAACCTGATCCAGTTCCTGCCGAGAGATCGCGGCTCTGTCGGCCAGCGCCGCCTTCTGCGCGCCAAGTCCGACAATTTCCTGCCGCACCTGCGCGATTTTTTCATTGGCGATCTGAATTTCCGCCTGCATGACCCGGCGACGGGCTTCGAAAATTTTCTGTTGCCCAATCAGAATCGCGCCGACCAAGGGATATTTGGCCATTGCTGCCCTGAGATTCCCAGGATAGGCGACATGGTCGCCGCCCGTCTGCTCCGCAAGCAGGCGAGCGCGGCTTCCTTCGGCCTCCCAAAGTTGCCCTTGAATGCTGTCGCGCTCCGAGCGAGACTTCGTATCGTCGATCTCGATTACGATTTGCCCGGCCATGACGGCATCGCCGTTTTTGACGAGGATCCGCCGCACGATCCCGCCTTCCAGATGCTGAATGGTCTTGCGGCTGGATTCCGGTTCGATGACGCCCGATGCGACCGCAGCGCTTTTCAGCGGCGCCAGAACCGACCAGATCCCCAATCCGACGATGAAGACCAGGATCAGCAGGTTGCCCGTCCAGACAACGCCTCTGAGCCCCGGCATGGGCGAGGAGGGCGCGGGTCCGCGTTGTTTCGCCTCGATCACCGGCAAATAGGCCGTCTGTTGCTTGGCCAACCGCCGACCCGTCCTTGGCGAATTTGAAAATTTCGCCGGCGTTGCGTCCAGTTGAACAAGGGTCATGGCGGCGTTTCTCCCTACGTTCCTGTTCGAGACGGTGGTTGAAGATAAGTTTCATAAATTCGCTCACTGTCGCCGACGGCAGCCACAGTGCCGTTACGCATGATGGCAATCTTGTTGGTGACTGGCAGGATCCCCATCCGGTGAGTTATGATCACGACGGTCATCCCCCTGGATTTCATGCGCTCGATTGCCGCAAACAGCATCCGTTCGCCGTCATAATCCAGGCTCGAATTCGGATCGTCGAGAACGATCAGAGACGGATTTCCATAGGCCGCGCGTGCCAGTCCCAGCTGTTGGCGCTGCGCTCGAAGGAGCAGGTTTCCACCTTCACCGATATCGGTCTCGTAGCCCTGGGGCAGCCGCATGATCGCGTCGTGCAACCCAACCAGCTTCGCGGCATCGATCGCTTTGCCGGGATCTCCTCCGTCCAGCCGGCCGATCACATCCTTGATCGCTCCTCCGAAAAGTTCGATGTCTTGCGGCAGATATCCGACGTGGCGAGTCCCCCCGCAAAGGCGCAGAGCCGAGATATCTACCCCGCCGAGAAGAGCGCATCCGCTCGTTGCTTGCACAACGCCTGCTATGACGCGACCCAGTGTCGATTTCCCTGATCCCGACGGACCGATGAGCGCTATGCAATCGCCGGGCGCGAGGCGTAATGTGATGCCTGTCAATATCGGCCGATCGGCGAATGGCTTGATATAGCTGACGTTATCGAGAACGAGGCCGTTGGGTTCCGGTATCGGCACCATTCGGCCGTCGCGTTCCGATGCAACTGCTATCAGCATTCTGTTCAAGCGACGGAAGGCATTGCGCGCAAACGTAAAGGAGCGCCATGCACCTATTGCCCCCTCGATTGGTGCAAGCCCGCGCCCGAGCAGCAGGCTCGCAACGAAGATGATCCCGGGACTGCCGCTGTTTATGAGCACCAGCCATGTCGCCGATCCCATCATGAGGATCTGCGCGAGCGTGCGGATCGATTTGGAGAAACCAATAATGATCTCCGTGCGATGCATCGCGATGTCCTGCGCCCTTCTGGCCATTTCTGCATCGCGATAGACGATCTGCGCTGCGCCATCCTGCATGCCCATTGCCCTGATGACCTCGATGTTTTTGAGGGCGGTCGCAAATCTGAGATAGCTCATCGAAAGGGCAAGATTGGCGTGGGCAAGCGGCTCTCGCGTCGCCAGTTCCGTCAGGAACGCAAACAGCAGAAGTGCAACGGCGCTCAGAAGACCGATGGTCCCAAGTAGCGGATGAACGAGAAAGAGCAGGAGCAGGAAGACCGGCGCCCAGGGAACGTCAAAAAAAAGCGAGCTGGCCGGTGAATCGAGAAACTGGCGTAATGCGGCCAGGTCCCTGTAGCACTCCGTGGCGGCTCCCGTATCGGCGCGAGTGGCATATTCGAATGATGCGGTCAGCACCAGGGGCCGCAGCCTGTGGTCCAGCCAGCTGCCGATGCGCGAAAGAGCTGCCCTGCGCACGATATCCAGCGTGGACCCGACCAGCACGGCGATGGCGATGATCATCGTCAGCATCAGGAGCGTGTCGGCGCTTCTGCTCGACAGGACCCTGTCATAGATCTGCAGAAGATAGATGGACGGCGCCAGAAGAAAGAGATTGTAGCCGCAGCTATAGAGGAAGACCAACCCGAAGGCTCCGGCACAGGCTCGGAGCGCGACAACGAGCTGTGTCTGCGGGCGCAATGGCTTTATGGAAATCGTTGTCATTATCAGCTCTCGCTGGATTTGATACTGACGAGAAAAGACTGCGTGCTGGTTCAGCAATTCAGCAGGGTCGCCAGCCGAAACCGGCGACCCTCGGAGTTTGAGTTCATGAGCCGAGATGGTCGACGTCGATATGGCCGAAGGCGTTTATGAAGTGATCGAGAGAATTGTTCACCGTCGTCGTTTCGGGATCCGAGTGAACCAATGCTGACGAGATGTCGCCGCCGAGAGCGTTGTTCCCATTACCGCCGTTGCCGCCGACGCCGGCGAGGATGGTGGCATGCTGATCGGCGACGAGCTGCGTATATTGTGTCGCAGTCGTAGCCGCATGCACGGAGGCCGTGTCGCCGCCGCTCGAGTTTCCTTGGCTGCCGTTGGAGTGGGAATCTCCCCCCGCGCCGCCGTCGCCGCTGTTCGTGACCTTCGCCAGGAAGCCGTTCTTGGCCTGAGCAAAGCCACCGTCTCCGCCACTGCCGGCGTCCCAACCTGCCTTCTGCCAAACGTGATCGCCATTGTGCAGATGGGTATCTGCCCCGTAGACCGTTTGCACGGGGTCTACATATGCAACCGGGTTGTAGTTGATGTTCCCATCGTTGTGGCCATCACCGCCGTTGCCGGCATTCGCGTCACCGGCATCCGGGTTGTTGAGATGAATCGTGTCAGATATCTGTGGAATAGGCATTGATGTCACTCCTTCTACTTCGTTTCGTCATCGTTACTTTTACGGCGTGGGTATCCAGCATGTCACCGCCAGCCAATACAACCGCAATCGAATAATGCATGCGATTTAATCTGTGAACTATCTAGATATTCGGTGATGTTCATTCGGATGTATACTTGCAGGCGACGGAACGTTATTTAGGATTAGTACGAAGTGATTTGCGGCCGGATGGCATGGTCATGATCATGTCTGCGACCTCGTCGAAGCGACGCCGTTTTTCGGAGCAACGGCCACCCAAGCGAACCGGCTGCATTCCGGGGTTCTGATCAGGCTGCGCTTGACGCAGGAGATCCCGCTTGGAGGTGAAACGCTTTCATGATCCGCCGCGAGAACGAGTGTGCAAGATGTAGGGCCTCTAACCCAAACGGGGATTGAGTGCTTGCAAACTCGCGCAACGGGCGCCGCGGCCATGACAGCCAAATGGCTACAGCACTAGCCGATGAGATGTAGACGAATTGCAGGCTCTGCTTTTCCGGCGTTCAGATGCACAATGCCTGAACAATTTAGGCTGCATAGCGCCGCACGCTCGGTGGCCGTGCGGTTGACCGCGAATGGAGACGGTAATGGCGGAAACTCGTTCCTCATCGGAAGACTTGCCCAAGGCGGGCACCGATCAACACCTCGTCTCCAACGTGGCCGCGGGGCACCTGGCGCTGATGCCGACCTGGCTTCCATTGGATGTCGCTTCCGGTCCAAGCTATAATTCCGCCGGCAGCGGTGGCGATGGAATAAGCGAAGGCGTGATCAGCAGCAATTCATTGGCCGTCTTCATGCCGTCCAATGCCGCTATTGCAGGACCTCATTCGGGTGCCGACGCTTTCCAAGGCAACGATGCGCTCATCAATCAGCATCCCACCGAAATGGCTGGGATAGGCGGGAATGGTGGAAGCGGCAATGTTGCCATCGGCAGCGGCGATGGCGTCAATCATGCCGGCACCGGCGGCAACGGGCTCTTCTACGGTGGACTGGTCAGCACCGAAGTCGCGCTGTTTGCCCCCGTCAATACCGCCGTGGCTGCAGGCCCTGGCGCGGAGGCTCACGCCGACCAATCGAACAACGCCCTGTTCCTGCAGGGCGCAACCCAGATCGGCGGCGTGGGCGGCTCGGGCGGAGACCATAACGTCGCGGGCCATGGCCCGCCGATGGGCCCGGGAACTGCGCTCACATTGACCGGCGACTTTTATGCGGGTCATGGCGGCGATGGATATTTCGTCGGCAGCATGGTCGACGTCAGTATTGCCATCTTCTCACCGATCAACATCGCCGTGGGCGCCGCAGGCGGCTCTGCAGAGGCTCATCAGACAAACAATGTCATTTTCGATCAGGGCACTGTGCAGATCGCAGGCATCGGCGGCAATGGCGGTGGCTTTAACCTGTCGTCAGATACGATTTTTACCGGCAATCACGCGGGTGGCGGCGGTGGGGACGGATCGTCAACCGGCAGCATGGTCGATGTCAATTTCGGCTATTTCCATCCCATCAACATTGCCGTTCCCGCCGGCGGGACGGCGGACGCCCAGCAGATCGATCATGTTCTCTATGACCAACACGCGCTCCAGTTGGCCGGTATCGCGGGCCACGGCGGAGAGGGGAACCTCACAGACGCCCATTCGGCTCTCGTAAACGACATTCTGGACTTCATGCACAGCTAGCAGATGGACTCCACCTGTAGCAGAGGCTCAACTCCACGAAACCGTTCTTCGTGCGATCTTTCAAGCCATATTGTTTCCGCCGCCCGGCATTCGCCTCCTTGGCCGCCATGGTACTGAACGGCGGGCTCACTGAGATACCGAACCTTCCACCATGACCTCATCAGCATTGCCGCCGATTTCGGCCGCCAGGGGCCCTGACCCTGTCCGGCATCTGGCGGTGCCGGCGCAGTGCTGCCTGAGCGAAACAACTGGTATTAACGCGTCATTAGAGCGCCGTTTTACTAATCATAACGGGTAATCAGCGATCTCAGGCTTTTGTTTCTTTTCGCGTTTGTCATTTTGCTGCCGGGTCTGCGACTGTTTTGAATTGAGATATGGAAACAAAGCCCGGCCGATCGGCAGTTCGTTCTATCAATGACTCTTTCCTAAATGGGTCTGTCGCAGATCGGTTGCATTTACAGTACCTTTGAAAGCTTTGTTGACCCCCTTGCCGTACGTGAATTCGGCGAAGGCTGGAAAGTCTGCAGCGACAAGTCGAACCAGCAAGCCTACACGAAAAATCTCTTAAATGTTCTCTACAAGCCCAGTTATCTATCGATGAAATCTCATAGACTATAAGAATTATCATGAGAGATCAGACTATTGATATCTGAAATACACTCACTTTTTATCATGACATGTAGTGAGAACAGGAATAATATAATCAGCTGTTGCGTTGCAAATACTCTTGGGGAGCACGCAAGTGTCCGACATTGATAGAACTAGGCGCCGTACGGGGCGCAATGCACCAACTGTGATCATCGTTGAGCATTCTACATTGGCGCGGACCACCGTGGTGAAGCTTCTTGAGCGTGAACTCACCGGGTGGAACGTTATAGATCTGATCTCGACCGAGAGTCTCGATCGAGCTCTTGGAGCTGAGGTGCGTTTGATTGTATTAGGTCTGGCCGGCAGAGGTGTTGAGAGCACCAGCCTGCGGGATGATCTCGCGGCGATTGCTGCACGTTTTCCTGAGGCGCCTGTCACGTTGCTCTCAGGTACGGATGACGCCATCATAGCCCGTCAGGCGCTCAAGATGGGCATCCGCGGCCTTTTCTCGACTTCACTTCCCATTGACATTGCCCTTGCCGGTCTTCGCCTCGTTCTGGCAGGAGGAACATTTTTCCCGCAGCTATTGGGAGCTGTTACAGCAGGCTCAAACGAGCATAGTCCGGCCAGAAATGAGGCCGAAAAGAGCTTGGATGATAGGACGCAGTACTTGGCGTTTGCTGATTTCACTCCCCGGGAAGCGGATGTCCTCGCAGAGTTGCAATGCGGCTGTTCAAATAAGGTAATTGCAGGAAAACTCAATTTGTCGGGGCATACGGTGAAGATGCATTTGCAACACATCATGCGCAAGTTGCAGGCGCAGAACCGCACTGAAGTGGTTGCCCGCTTAATTCAAAGAGCCGCCGGTGGGCCCGACGTCTCGCCGAGTTAGGCAGTGTCCAATTGCTGACTGCAATGTTGGCGTTCTGAGCAACGATCTTCGGCAGCGGCTGTATCAAAGTCTGTCAGCGGATATCCCATAATCTCGCATCAGGGTATCAAGCGGACGGATCTGCTGGCCGACCTCGCGTGTGTGGGCGTTCCCGCCGGGCCGATCAACACCGTAAAGGATGTATTCGCGGACCCGCAAGTCGCGCATCGGAAGATGGCGGTGGAGAATGAAGGGATACCGGGCATCCGGACGCCAATCATCTTTTCAGGGGCGATGTTGATCCAGCACCGTAAGTCGCCAAAGCTTGGCGAGCACAATGGCAAAGTGCAGTCAGACTGGTCTTCGATGGACTGATGCCTTGAGCTGGTGCCATCGAACAGGAATCCGCCAATTTTCGTGAGGGGTCAAAAACAGCGCGGCCCGCGCGATGGGGCCGTGTATCGGCGGACGCTCGTTTCAGCCAGTCTCATATCGTGATGTCTTGATCGGAACCGCGACTCCGCCTGTCCGTTACCCTTTGAGGATCGGAGGACATGGACATGCGCAAGAGAAAAGCCATCGTCGAGGCGGCACTCGAGTCCGAGTACGAGCGCCAGGCACTGGGGATCATGAATACGGAGCAAGCTCTGAAGCTTGAGGATTCCGACGGTCTAGTCTTCAGTCATCCGGATAAAGAGGCCGGCGTGACCGATCATTTTATCGATCAGGATGAGCTGCGCCGGTTGGTGCGGCGGTCAACGTCGCCGCTTCCCGTATTGCAATCGCTGGCTCGTACCACACGGCAGTCCTGAACTTCAAGCAATCATGTAGCCACCGTCCACCGGCATCGATATCCCGTTCACCATCGCAGCCTCGTCGGAGAGCAGGAAAAGAACAACCTCGGCGATGTCTGCTGGCTCGGCGAAGCGACCGACGGGAATTCGTTTCATCATCCCCGCGGCCTTCTCGGGATCGCTCCATGCCTTCACCGCCATCGGGGTCAGCGTCACCGTGGGATGGATTCCGTTTGCGCGGATGCCGTGAGGTGCAAGCTCCCTTGCCATGACCCTCGTCAAGCCATCCAATCCACCCTTCGACGCGCAATAGGCAGCGTGGTCGGCGAGGCCGACGAAGGAGGCGACCGACGAGACATTGACGATGGCGCCTTTGCGGCCCTGCTTGATCAGCGAACGGGCATATTCCTGGGCGACGATCATCGGGGCACGCGTGTTGACCGCGACAAGACGGTCGAATGCTTCGACGGTTGTCTCCAGGAACGGTTGGAGCTCGGTCGTGCCGGCGCAGTTGACGAGCAAATCGGCGGGAAGGGCAGCGATGGCAGCCTCTCTGGTCGCATCTGCGTCCGCAAGATCGACCTGTATAGCCCGGCAGCCGGATTCCCCTCGCAGCGCTTCGACATCGGCAGCACTCCGGGTCAGGGCGACGACTTGCGCTCCCCGTTCGGCGAGCATCCTTACAATTTCGCGTCCGATGCCTTTGCCGGCGCCGGTCACGATGACCGTCTTTCCTTTGAAGTCCATGGGCCGTCCTCCTACAGTCTCTGGCCTGTTTCCCGATCGAAGATGTGTGCACGCCGGGGATCGATATGGAAGTACATTGTCCGTCCAGGGTCTACCTCGATGCGCTCGCGGATCAGCGCGTCGATCGGCACGCCTCCCGTGCGGCCGAAGATCAATGTCTCCGAACCCGTGGGCTCGAACACCGATACCTCCACAGGTACGCCTTCATCGCCGATCGTGATGTGCTCTGGTCGGATGCCGTAGGTAACGGCTCTTCCCTCATCCGCATTTGTGTCTGCCATCGGAAGGGTGATGCCCTGGTCGGTGACGACGACCTTCCTGCCGTCGCGTGTGGCGATGCGGCCCTGAAGGAAGTTCATCGATGGGCTGCCGATGAAGCCGGCAACGAAGAGGTTTACCGGGAAGTCGTAGAGATCGAGAGGCTTGCCGATCTGCTCGACCCTTCCGTCGCGCATGACCACGATCTTGTTGGCCATCGTCATGGCCTCGATCTGATCGTGCGTGACGTAGACAGTCGTGGTCTTCAGCCGCTGGTGAAGCTCCTTGATCTCGACACGCATGGTGACGCGGAGTTTTGCGTCCAGGTTCGACAACGGCTCGTCGAACAGAAAGACCTTCGGATCTCGGACGATGGCACGACCCATCGCCACGCGTTGACGCTGTCCGCCCGACAGTTGCTTCGGATAGCGGTCGAGATAACGCGTCAGGTCGAGGATCTCGGCTGCCTTGCCGACCTTCTCGTCGATCTCCGCCTTCGGACGCTTGGCCATCCTCAGCGGAAAGCCCATGTTTTCGGCGACCGTCTTGTGGGGATAGAGCGCGTAGCTCTGGAAAACCATCGCGATGTCACGCTCCTTTGGAGGAGCGTCGGTGACGACACGGCCGCCGATCCGGATGTCTCCGCTGCTGACCGTCTCAAGACCTGCGATCATGCGGAGCAGGGTGGATTTGCCGCAGCCGGATGGACCGACCAGCACGACGAATTCGCCGTCCTCGATGTCGACGCTGACGCCGTGCATGACTTGAAGAGAGCCATATTTCTTGGTGACGTCGCTAACCTGTACGTTTGCCAATGTCGTTCCTCCCTAAAGCAGCACGGCTTTGATGTTGTTGATGGAATTCATCGGCTCATCCCTTCCAGACGATGTAGGCGCCAAGGACCGCCGAGATTGCCGCCGCACACCATACGGAAAGCCCGAACGGCTCGATGAACCGCATCCAGAACAGGGAGAGTGCGACCCAGATAACGATCGAGATGAAGAGCCGGTCGAACCAGTTCGTTTCGATCGGCAGAAACCCCGGCTTGGGTTCGTTATTTCCTGATTGAGACGTCATCGTTTCATCCTTTCACGGCACCGAAGGTCAGGCCGGCGACGATGTGACGCTGGACCACCGAAAAGACGATGAGCGCCGGAACCAATGTCAGCATTGAGATCGCGGCCATGATGCCCCAGGCCGTTCCCGTCGTCGTCACATATTCCGACAAGCCGGTGGTCAGAGTCCGCGCATGGAAGTTGGTGAGCGTCGCCGCGAGCAGGTATTCGTTCCACGCGAAAACCCAGGTCAGGATCAGCGTCACCGCAAGTCCGGGCCGTGCCAAGGGAAAGATGATATCATAGAGGACGGTCCATGGGCTCGCGCCGTCCATATAGGCCGCCTCGTCCAATTCCTTCGGAATGCCTTCCACGGTCGGGCGCAGCGTCCAGATGGCAAAAGGAAGGTTGAAGGAGCAATAGACCAGGATCATGCCCAGCTTGGAATCGGCGAGCGAGAAGTCGCCGATCCTGTAGACCTGCGTCAGCAGCAGGAAAAGCGGCAGCAGGAAGACCGCGGGCGGCGCCATGCGGTTGGTGATCGTCCAGAAGAAGATGCTTTCCTTGCCGGCGAGGTCGAAGCGCGTCAGGGCGTAGCAGGCAAGGAAGCCGAGCGTGGTGACGAGCAGCGCATTGCCTGACGAAATGATCAGCGAGTTGAGCATGTATCCGCGCAAGGTCGGATTGGTCAGCACGTCCTGGTAATTCTTCCAGAAGAAGCTCCGGAGAATGACATCGGGCGTCGAGAACAGGTCGAAGGGCTGTTTCACCGATATGACGAAGAGCCAATAGATCGGGAAAAGGGTCACGAAGCTTATCAAGGTCCACAGGAGGACCGGAAGCCAGGGGTTTTTGGTCTTCATCGCTTCAACCTCTCTTCACGCGTGGCGCAATCAAGCCGACATAGAGCAGCCAGCAGACGACGATGGTGAGGTAGAGGACGATGACGGAGATCGCCGAACCGTAGCCGTAATTCGTCTTGGGAAAAACTTCCCTGAAGATATGGACGCCGATGTAGCGCGTCGATGAGCCCGGGCCGCCTCCGGTCAGCATCAGAACTTCGTCGACGGTGCGCAGCGCGTCCATGAGCCTGATGAACACTGTGGCCAGCATGGCCGGACGGATCAAGGGGAGCGTGATGTGCCAGAAGATCTGGCTCTTGCCGGCGCCGTCGATCTGCGCCTGCTCGAACGGGTCTGATGGAAGCGAGACGAGTGCGGCGATCAGCGAGAGGGTGACGAGCGGCGTCCAGTGCCAGATGTCCATGATGACAGTGACGGTGAAGGCCGCGACGGCGCTCTGGCCGATATTCAGATCGTACCCGAACCAGCTCCTGAGGAGATAGGGAATGATGCCGATGGATGGGGTGGTCATCAGCTTCCAGACTGAGCCGACGATGATCGGCGCCATGATCAGGGGCAGAGTATGGATCGTGCGAAACACCGCTTTTCCGGGAAAGTCCTTGAGCAGCGCCTGGGCGAGGATGTAGCCGAGGACCAGCTCCGACACGACCGCGAAGAAGACGAATGCCAGGGTTATGCCGAGCGATGCCAGAAACTGCGGGTCGAAGACGAGCCGCCGATAGTTCTCAGCCCAGTTGAAGATCATGCCCGGATTGGCCGCGAACGGGTTCCATGAATGGAAAGAGACCCAGAGGACGTAGATGAAAGGAAAGATCCCGAACAGTCCGAGGATCACTATGGTCGGTGACAACAACAGCCACCCGAGCTTCTGCGAATGCATCGCCTATCCCCCATTGAACGCTATGTGGACGTCCGCTCCATCAGGGAGCGAAAGATGACGGGTCGTCGGAACGACCCGTCAGTTGGGGAGGATATTTTATTTGCGATAGCCGAGCGAGGTGAGCTCCTCTTCGGCCTTGGCCGCCATCTGGTCGAGGCCTTCATCGGGACCGATCTTGCCGGTCAGGATGTCGTAGAAGATGGGAGCGGTCGCTTCACGCACCTGAGCGTGGAAGGGGTAGGGAGGAGCGCCGGCGAAGAGCTTGCCCTCGTCCTTCAGCATCGTGTAGAAGCCGCCGAGCTTGACGTCCATCTCCTTCACTTTTGGATCGTCGAACGTCGCCGTGTTGGTGATGCGCGGTGCGGCGATGGCCCAATCGGGCTGCACTTCGTTCTGACCGATGAATTCGAGGAAGAGCAGCGAGGCTTCCTTGTTCTTGGACGTGACCGGCACGCCGAAAGCGCCGCCATCATAGTAGCCGATATAGCCCTTTCCGGCTTTCGCGTCGTCCAGCACGCCCGGCTCGAGCGGCGGCAGAGCGAATCCGACCTGACCGACCACCTTCGACTGCGCTGGATCGCTTGCGATCCACGCGGCATTTTCACCGTAGATCAGTCCCTGGGCGACACGGCCGGCGGCGAAGGTCGTTGCCGTTTCCGTCCAGGTTGACTGCGTCGATTCCGGAGGAGCGATGTCGCGCAGGTGCAGCCAATACTTCAACGCCGCCTTCGCCTTGTCGCTGTTCATCGCGCCGCCATGTTCGACCGTCGCCGCATAGTTGTTCTTCGCGTCGATGCCCCAATTGTAGACGCCGAAGGTCGGCACGATGGACTCGAAGAATTCATACCAGGACGCCGCATGGCCTGTATGTGCCTGAGCGGTCGTGCCCCAGAGCTCCATGCCATTGTCCTTGCCGTACTTCGTGAAGAAGTCGGCGATCTCGGTGTATTCCGCGTGTGTGGTCGCCGGCTTCAAGTCCTTGCCGGTTTCCTTCTTGAAGGCTTCCTTGATCTTCGGATCGTCGAAGAGGTCCTTGCGATAGAGATACGTCTTCAGGAAGGCTTCCATCGGAACGCCGAACAGATCGCCGCTCGCGTCCTTGAAGTAGTTGGCAAAGCTGGTGAAGTTCGCATCGTCGTAGGTCGGCGCCTTCAGATCCGGCTGGTCTTTCAGCGTCTTCGTGATGTCGACGAGGAAATTCCTGGCCAGATAGGAATAGATGATGTCCTGCTCGATGTAGACCATGTCATAGATGCCGGTCTTGGCTTCCATGTCCTTGATGGCCTTGTCGTACATCTGATCCCAGGATGTCGTCTCGATGTCGACCTTGATGCCGGTCTTCTTTTCGAATTCCGGAGCGATCACGTTCCTGATGTAGTTCGATGGCGGGGTGCTCTCGGTGACGCCGTGCAGTGTCACGCCCTTGAATTTGGCTCCAGCGTCGGACCAGAAGTCAGCCCAGGCCGGCGAAGCGGCAGTGGCGAGGCTGAGCGTCAGCGCAAGCGCGCTAGCCTTCAAAGCATAGTTCATTTTCAATCCTCCCAAAGTGCAGCGAGATCATTTCGCCGGTCTTTTGTGTAGGCCAAAAAAACTGCCAGCGCAACATTTGTTGTCTAAACATGCAAATCACGGATCTATCCCATTGATTTTTGCAGAAACTAATTTCTGGCAGAGAGCGGAATGCAATGGTGAGAAGGATAAAATATTGCATTGCAAGGTAATTTTGCAAAGCAGCAAAAAAATTGCATCCAAAATTATTTGTTGTCTTGCCAAACTAAATAGCATAGCACTGTGCGCAGCCAAAGGCATTTTTTGGAGGAAAAGGCTATGCGTCGATTGGGTATCCATTCATTTGTATGGACAGGCGGCCAAACGCAGGAAGGGCTGGAGATGGCCCTCAACAAAACGGCTGAACACGGATATCGCACCATCGAATTTGCCTATCTGCGCCCCGAGAAATTCAACCTCGATCGACTGGCAAAGCTTGCGCAGTCGCTTGACGTCGAGATTGGCGTGACGATGGGCCTGCCGCTCGACAAGGACGTATCGAGCGAGGACATGTCTGCGGTATCCGCTGGCAAGCAGACACTGGCCGACGCCGTTCGTGCGGTCCGTGATATCGGCGGCAACAAGCTCGGCGGGATTCTTTATTCCGCGCACACCAAGTACAATCGCCAGCCGACGAAGAAGGGCTGGGACAACAGCGTCGCTGCGATCGCCGCGACCGGCGAAGTCGCCAGGCAGGCGAACGTCGACCTCGTCCTGGAGGTCGTCAACCGGTTCGAGACGAACCTTCTGAATACGGCGGCGCAGGGGTTGAAGTTCATCGCCGAGACCGGATCGGAGCATGTCCGTCTCCACCTCGACACGTTCCATATGAACATCGAGGAAGCCAATCCGGCCGCCGCGATCCGTCTGGCCGGCGACAAGATCGGCTACTTCCACATCGGCGAGAGCAATCGCGGCTATCTCGGCGACGGCGTCATCAACTTCGATCTGATCTTCGACGCCCTGCTCGACATCGACTACAAGCGCGACATCGTGTTCGAGAGCTTCTCGACGACGGTCGTCGACGAAGGCCTGTCACTCGCCTGCGCGATCTGGCGCGACACCTGGGAGGATAATGATCCGCTTGCCGCGCACGCGAAGCGCTACATCGAGCTGAAATATGACGAGGCCAAGCGTCGCCGCGCCACAAACGCGCGGCCCTAATTATCCTTCTGACAGCCTGTTCCAGTCGTGTAAGGGTTGGGCCGACTGAAGGGAATTGAAATATGAACGACGCCGTCTCCATCGGAAGTTCGCCGCGCAGGATCCGACAGAACAATATCGTCGCCGCCTTGCAGACGATCTATGCCCACCGAAGCCTCAGCCGGGCCGACCTAGCCCGGAAGCTCGGCATGAATCGCTCATCCTCGGGAGAGATCGTCGCCGAACTGACGGAAGGCGGGTTCGTTCAGGAGTCGGACGAGAGCGGCAAGCAGCGCCCGGAGCATTCCCGTGCCGGGCGTCCGGGCATCATGCTCGAACTGGTCCCCGATGCCGCATTCTTCGTCGGAATCGAGATTGGCGTCGAGCATATATCAGCTGCAGTTGTCGATCTCTCCGCCGACGTCCGGGCATGTCGGAAAATAGCGTTCGACACACCATCTTCGACGGTGGAGGAGGCTGTGTCGCAGGGCGTCGAGCTGATTGTCAGCGCGATGGCGAAAGGGATGATCGGACGGTGCAAGGGTCTGGGCATTTCGGCGCCGGCCCACATTCGGCCGGACGGAATTGTCACGCTTGCCCCCATCATCGGCTGGCGAGACGTGTCGTTGAAGGAGATCGGGCGGTCCGCCTTCCCGGCCGCCGTTCCGATCGCGGTCGAAAACGACGCCAATGCGTTTGCGATCGGTGACAGCTATCGTCACGGTGCCGCAGGCGTGACCCTGTTCCTGCTGATGGAAACGGGCGTCGGCGGCGGCATCATGATCGATGGCAAGCTGTTCCGGGGCGGCCACGGTCTGGCGGGAGAGATCGGCCACACTCTGGTGCCGGGAAGCGGCGGGCAGAAGTTTGAACAGCTGATCGGTCGCGAGGTGCTCATCCGGCAGTATCGTGAGGCTGTTGGCCGTAAGCACGCGGATCTGCAGGAATTCCTCGGCGGCGTTCGTGACCGTGTTCCGGCTGCGGTCAATATCGCCGAAACCTGGTCGCGCCATCTCGCATATGCATTGCTGCAGGCCTGTCGTCTGCTCGACCCCGACAGGATCGTGCTGGGTGGCTCCGTCGCATCCCTCTACCCGATGGTCGCCGCCCGCGTGGCGGTCCACATGTCGGAGGGCCAGAATATACCCTTCCCCACGCCTGAGATCGTCGTGGACGATGATGCGGAGTTCGGTTCCGCCTTCGGAGCGGCATGCATGTTGCACCAGCGCTTTCTGTCATTGGAGAGCGAGGAGTTCGGCAGCGAGGATGGCGCGCCGGTCCAATCGGCGACGAGTTGACGACAAGAACTATCGAAAGCAGGATTGCAAATGACTTCAGTACTGGCTCCGGACCAGCTTGGTCCCACGGTTTGCGTAGGGGAGATCCTCGTCGAGATCGTCGCCACGACGGTGGGAGACGGTTTTCTCGAAGCCCAGCCGCTCGTCGGTCCGTTCGCGAGCGGGGCGCCGGCGATCTTCATCTCGCAGTGCGGCCGCCTGGGCGGCAAGGCCGCCATGGTCGGCGCGGTCGGCGATGACGATTTCGGTCGTGTCAATACCGATCGCCTCAAACGTGACGGCGTCGATGTTTCGACGATCTCGATCGATCCGGACTATCCAACAGGAAGCGCGTTTGTTCGCTACCGCAAGGATGGCTCCCGGGATTTCGTCTACAACATCGCCACATCAGCAGCTGCGCGCTTCGGCTGGTCTCAAGCGGTCGCCGATCTCATCAATCGGAGCGGCCATCTTCACGTGATGGGTTCGGCTCTGACTGTCCCCAGCGCGCGCGCGGTGATCGACAAGGCGGTCGACATCGTCAAGGCACGCGGGGGAACGCTCTCGGTGGATCCGAACATTCGCAAGGAATTGAAGCTGGACGCGGACACCGAGCGCCGGTTTTCCATGCTCGTCGCCGCCGCCGATCTGCTTCTGCCGTCCGGAGAGGAACTTGAGCGTGCCGCAGGTGTCGAAGGCGAGGCAGAGGCGATCCGCCGCTTGTTCGAGATTGGCGTCAAGGAGGTCGTGCTGAAGCGCGGAGCCGAAGGCGCGACCTATTTCGGCAGGGAGGGAGACCGCATCGACGCTCCGGCATTTGTCGTTCAGGAGGTCGACCCCACGGGCGCCGGCGATTGCTTCGGCGGTGCCTATCTCACCTGCCGGCGGCTCGGAATGTCTCAGAAGGAAGCGCTTACCTATGCCTCGGCCGCTGGCGCCCGCAACGTGATGGTCCTTGGTCCGATGGAAGGTGCCGGCACTCAGCAAGAACTCGATGCGTTTATCGCTTCAACGGAAAGGCGCCCGTGATGCAGGTGCATCTCAACGATCTGGCCAAGCTGAGGATCGAAGGCCACCCGAGAGGTGTGACCTCCGTCTGCTCCGCCCATCCGATCGTGCTTCGAGCAGCACTCCGACACGGGCGGCAACACGAGAGCACCGTCCTGATCGAAGCGACCTGCAACCAGGTCAATCACCTCGGCGGCTACACCGGAATGACGCCAAGCGACTTCGCGTCCCTCGTAATGAAGATCGCGGCGGAGGAAGGGTGCCCCGAAAAACTCATCGTTCTCGGCGGTGACCACTTCGGCCCCAATCCTTGGCGCGACCGCCCGGCGGAAGAGGCCATGGCCGAGGCCGAGAAGATGGTTGCCGCCTATGTCGACGCCGGATTCCGCAAGATTCACCTCGATGCTTCGATGGGCTGCAAGGGCGAGCCGGTGGCGCTCGACGACGAAACCACGGCCCATCGTGCCGCCCGGCTGGCGGCGGTCGCCGAGGCGTCGGCGAAGAAGAGCGGCGGCGCAATGCCGGTTTACGTCATCGGCACCGAAGTGCCGCCGCCTGGCGGGGCCGATCATGCCCTCACATCAATCGAACCGACGGCCGCCGCAGCGGCGCTGAAGACGATCGAAGTCCACCGCCGGATCTTTGCGGAGGCAGGACTCGGGCAAGCGTTTGGACGGGCCATCGGGCTGGTCGTTCAGCCGGGCGTCGAGTTCGGCAATCACAATGTGATCCTTTATGATCGCAGCAAGATAGACGCGCTGAAATCTGTGCTGACTGAGGAGCCGCAATTCGTGTTCGAGGCTCACTCGACGGATTATCAGGGGACCCGGCCGTTGACCGCGCTGGTGGAGGACGGGTTTCCCATTCTCAAGGTCGGTCCCGAGCTGACCTTCGTCCTGCGCGAGGCGCTCTATGCGCTGGATGCGATCGCGTCGGACCTCTTGCCCGATTACGGCGAGCGTCCGCTCTATGCGGCGATGGAAGCGCTGATGCTCGATCAGCCCGGCAATTGGAGCCGCCACTACCACGGGACGAACGCCGAGATGCGCTGGCTGCGGCACTATTCGCTGTCTGACCGCATCCGCTATTATTGGGCGTCAGCTGAAGCACAAGAGGCCGTCCGGCGGCTATGCGAGGCCCTTCGAGGCCAATCCGTACCGCTGCCATTGCTTTGGCAGCATATGCCGGCCGCGCAGGATTTCGCAGATACGCCACTCGATCCGGAACAGGTTTTGATCTGGAGGGTGACGAAGAGTCTCGCGGACTATCACGCCGCTTGCGGCGTCGGGAAGAACTAGCAATCAGGATCAAGACAGGAGGAGAAATCGATGAACGAATTGAATGGGAAGATCGCGGCGGTCACGGGTGCTGCGTCCGGAATAGGACTCGCTTCGACGGAGGCAATGCTCGCCGCTGGCGCGACGGTCGTGCTGGTGGACCGCGATGAGAAGGCCCTTGAGACAGTTTGCGCCCGGCTTGGCGAGCGCGCTATTCCGCTCAAGATCAACTTGCTGGATCCGAACGAGTGCGCGGGACTGCTCGATGGCGTCCTGTCGAAGACCGGCAAACTCGACATCCTGCATGCCAATGCAGGCACCTATATCGGCGGCGACCTGATGGAAACCGACCTCGATACCATCGATCGAATGCTCAATCTCAACGTCAATGTCGTCATCAAAAACGTTCGAAACGTCATTCCGCACATGATCGAACGTGGCACTGGCGACATTATCGTCACCAGCTCAGTCGCCGGACATTCGGCGATTCCATGGGAACCGGTCTATTCGTCATCGAAGTGGGCGATGACGTGCTTCGTCCAGACGATGCGACGCCAGCTTCTGAAAAATGGCATTCGTGTGGGGTCGGTTTCTCCAGGGCCGGTGATCAGCGCTTTGCTTGCGGATTGGCCGGAGGAAAACCTTCGCAAGGCCAAGGAAGCCGGCGCTCTGATCGAGCCCAAGGAAGTCGCCGACGCGATCATCTTCATGCTGACCCGTCCGCGCAACGTCACCATCCGTGATATCGTGGTGCTTCCAAGCGCCTTTGACATCTGAAGGAGCCGAACATGAGTTACCAGCAGAAATTTCGCCTCGACGGCGAACGGGCGGTGGTCACGGGCGGAGGGCGCGCGATCGGGCTGTGCTGCAGCGAGGCGCTGGCGGAGGCGGGCGCCGCCGTCGTCGTTATCGAACGCAACGAGGCCGACGCTG
Source organism: Rhizobium indigoferae (assembly GCF_034554815.1). Classification (NCBI taxonomy): domain Bacteria; kingdom Pseudomonadati; phylum Pseudomonadota; class Alphaproteobacteria; order Hyphomicrobiales; family Rhizobiaceae; genus Rhizobium; species Rhizobium indigoferae. The sequence goes on from NZ_CP140635.1 coordinate 268,106, forward strand.
AGCAAGCGCTTGCGTTACGCGACAAGGGGTACGACGTCGAAGTCCGGGTCGGCGACGTCACCGACGCAGCCCGAATGGACGCAATCGCAACCGAGCTTGCCGATGGCGGCCGGCCGGCATCGATCCTCGTGAACAATGCCGGAATAGGCCAGAGTGGCATCCCGGCGGAGGAGCTCACCGACGCAGATTGGCTGCGCATGATGGACGTCAATCTCAACGGCGTCTTCTGGTGCTCGCGCGCCTTCGGTCGTCCCATGATTTCGATGAAACGGGGCGCGATCGTGAATCTCGGCTCGATGTCGGGGCACATCTGCAACCGGCCCCAGCCTCAGACGGCTTATAACGTCTCCAAGGCAGCAGTCCATCACCTCACGCGCTCTTTGGCCGCCGAGTGGGCGCACCACGGCATCAGGGTAAATGCCGTCGCGCCCACCTATATCGAGACGCCGATGGTAGTGGCCGTCGAAGCCAATCGCGAGCGTATTCCGCTCTGGCTCGCCGACACGCCGATGGGCAGGATGGGAACGCCGGAAGAGGTTGCAAGCGCCGTCCTCTTCCTCGCGTCGGGCGCCGCCAGCCTTATGACCGGATCAATCGTCAACGTCGATGCAGGGTTCACCTGCTGGTAGTGCTTGCGCGGGCGAGGCGCGAGCGGCGCCTGGTCCCCATGGGGAAGGCCGGCTACGGACAAATCAAGAATGTGGAAACGTTACCACATTTTCTTGACTCGCAATTCTGCTCTGTTTATTCGAATGTGGAAACGTTGCCATATCTGGGAGGAGCATAATGAAATCCGCGCGGTTGAACCGACTTTTCGGCGTGTCTGGAAATTGTTTTGACGTTGCTATCGATCACGGCATGTTCAATGAACGGACTTTCCTTGCCGGCATCGAGAACATGAAGACTGCCATCGAGGTGATCGCGCAAGCGGCGCCGGATGCCATTCAGCTGCCGCCGGGCACGGCACCCCTTCTGCAGGCTATTCCCGGCAAGCAGCGCCCGGCATTGGTTCTGCGCACCGACATCGCCAACATCTATGGCAATCCCCTGCCGTCTCAGCTGTTCTCCGAAATGATCGACAGGGCGGTGGAACAGGGCGTTGCATTGGATGCGGCCTGTGTCGTCGTCAATCTCTTGATGCTGCCGGACCAGCCGGAAGTCTACCGCGCCTGCGTGCGCAATGTGAACAGCTTGAAACGCGAATGCGAGATCTACGGCATGCCGCTGATGGTCGAGCCGCTTGTCATGCAGGACAATTCCAAGGGCGCCTACATGGTCGACGGCGCGATCGACAAGATCCTGCCGCTTGTGCGCCAAGCCGCCGAACTCGGCGCCGATATCATCAAGGCCGACCCCTGCGACAATGTCGAGGAATATCACCGCGTGGTCGAGATCGCTCAGGGCCTGCCGGTCCTCGTACGCGGCGGCGGCCGCGTTTCGGATCAGGAAATCCTGATCCGCACCAAGCAGTTGATGGAGCAGGGCGCCCGTGGCATCGTCTATGGCCGCAACGTCATTCAACACAACAATCCCGGCGGCATGACGCGGGCCTTGATGGCGATCGTCCATGACAAGGCTTCCGTCGAGCAAGCCTCGCTTCATGTTGGCTGACGCGCCTGGGGAGGAGATGTCATGACGAAAATATTCCGCTTCGGCGTCATCGGCTGCGGTCTGATGGGGCGCGAGTTCGCGAGTGCTGCGGCGCGCTGGCTGCATCTGGCCGATGTGAAGGCGCGACCGGAAATCGTCGCGGTCTGTGATGCCAACGCGACGCTGCTCGACTGGTTCAGGGATCATGTGCCGACCGTTCGGCAGTTCACAGCCGACTATAAGGAGCTTCTGGCCAATCCGGAGGTCGATGCGGTCTATTGCGCTGTCCCGCATGTGCTGCACCAGCAATTCTATATCGACATCCTGAAGGCCGGAAAGCATCTTCTCGGCGAAAAACCCTTCGGCATGGACGCCGCTCAGAACCGGGAAATCATGGCGGTTCTTGCTGAGCATCCCGAACTCCTGGTCCGCTGCTCGTCGGAAATGCCTTTCTTCCCCGGCGCACAGAAGGTCATCGCGCTCGCAAAAAGCGGCGAGATGGGGGATGTCCTCGAAGTCGAGGCGGGTTTCCTGCACTCTTCGGATATTGACCGGCAGAAGCCGATCAACTGGAAGCGCATGGCCGAGATCAATGGCGACTATGGCTGCATGGGTGATCTCGGCATGCATGTGCTGCACGTGCCGCTGCGTCTCGGCTGGCGCCCGACGACCCTGCATGCGCAACTGGTCAAGAAGGTTACCGAACGTCCCGACGGCAAGGGCGGCATGCTGCCCTGCACCACCTGGGACAATGCCACGATCAGCAGCCGCGTACGCACCGGGGATCAGGATTTCCCTATGGTGCTGAAAACCTGGCGCATCGCGCCCGGCGAATCCAACACCTGGTACATCAGGGTTCTCGGCATGAAGAAAAGCGCATTCTTCAGCACGAAGTCGCCGCGCCAGTGGCAGTGGATGGATTATAATGGCGGAGCGCAGGCTTGGAGCACCGAGGATCTTGGCTATGGCTCGCTGTTTCCGGCCATAACAGGCAAGATCTTCGAATTCGGTTTTGCCGACGCCATACAGCAGATGTGGGCGGCCTTCGTCGATGAGCTTGCCGGCGGGGATGCGAACGGTTTCGGCTGCGCGACGCCGGCGGAGGCGCAGGAGCATCATGCGGTTCTGACGGCAGCCCTTAAATCCGGTCGCGAGGACGTCGTGGTACCGGTCGCGTATGACGGGGCGTCCGTCTGATGCAGCGCTCTGCGATCAACGCCGCGTTGCTGCGGGCAACCGAGACCCTCGAGCGCTGGCACTGGTCCCTGCCGGCATGGGGGTATTGGACGGCGGCGGATTTTGCCGCACATCCGGAGGCTTCATCCTATTTGCGCGCCCATCAGCTGGGTTGGGATGTCACCGATTTCGGCTCGAACCGGTTTGCCGAATGCGGCCTCGTGTTGTTCTGCCTGCGCAATGGCATCGTTGATGTCGAGGGGGAGCGGACTTATGCCGAAAAGCTGCTCTTCGTCGAAGAAGGCCAGGTCACGCCGACGCACCGCCATGCGGTGAAGATGGAAGACATCATCAATCGTGCCGGCGGCGATCTCATCATCGAATTCGCCGCAACCGATGCCGATGGCAATGTGCTGAAGGAGGATGTGACGGTTCCGGTCGACGGGCTGCCGCACCGGCTCGCGGCATGGGAGCCGCTGGTTCTCCAGCCTGGCCAGAGCGTGACGATCCGCACCGGGCTTTACCACCGCTTTTACGGCAGGAAAGGGGGCGGACCTGTCCTTGTCGGCGAGGTCAGCCAGGTCAACGACGACAACAGCGACAATTTCTTTCTGGAACCGATCGGGCGCTTTGCCGCGATCGAGGAAGACGAGCCGCCGCTGAGACCCTTGTGGAATGAAGGAGTCGGCTGATGCGAGCCGGGGATGAGGTTTGCGATCGCGATAGTCAGAAGCAGGGCGGCATCGTCTGCGCGGGAAACTTCATCGTCGATCGCGTCCACACCCTGTCCTATTGGCCAGAACAGGGCAATCTCGCGCATATCCTGCACCAGGATCTGGGCGTGGGGGGCGGGGCGGCCAATGTCGTCACCGATCTGGCCTCGCTCGGATTTCCCGGAAAGCTGGCGGCGGCCGGATGCATCGGCGCTGATCAGGACGGAGAGATCGTCAAGGCCCGCCTTACGGTTGCCGGCGTCGATGTCGGTGGGTTGACGGCGCTTGCCGACCGGGTGACGGCGCATACGCATGTCATGAATGTGCCCGGCCAGAACCGGACCTTCTTCTATCATGGCGGCGCCAACGATGCCGTCACGGATGAGCTTGTCTCACCCGCAGCCTTCGCCAAGGCCGGCTATCGGCTGTTCTATCTCGGTTATCTCATGCTGTTGCCGGGTCTCGACCGCATCAGCCCCGACGGTCGTTCGGGAGCATCGCGCCTGCTGGAAGCCGCGCGCCGCGCGGGGCTGACGACCTGCGTGGATTTCGTATCGAGCGAAGACCCGGACTTTGCCGCCAAGGTCGGCGTCGCTCTGCCCTTCTGCGATTTCCTGATCATCAACGAGATGGAGGCGGGTCGGGCAACCGGCGTCATCGTTCGCGATGCGAAGGGAGATTTGATCGAGGCGGGACTTTTGGAAGCGGGCGAGCGCCTGCTTGCCGCAGGCGTCACCAAAGGCGCGATCATCCATGCGCCGGAAATCTGCTTCTGGTTTGCATCAGGCGCTTCCCCGATCATGACGCGTTCACGACCCGTCGATCCCGATGACATCGTCAGTACGGTCGGCGCAGGAGACGCCTTCTGTGCCGCCGTGCTCTACGGCCTGCATGAGAACTGGCCTGTCGAGCATATCTGCGCCGTCGCCCATGCGGCGGCTGCGCATTGCCTCGCGGGTGCGACGGCCACCGACTGCATCCCCGACCTGTCTGTGCTCCTTCGGGAGGCGCAGGAGGCGAACCCGCAATCCGCATAGCCCATTGGCGTCGTCTCAGGAAAGGGCGGCGCCGATCACCATCCAGTCAGAATGGAGGAGCAGACATGAAGCTATTCACGATGGCAGCCGCGCACGGCACCCTTGCCGGCGCACGTCCGACCGGGGAGGCAGTGCGATGACCCATACGGAAACGGCGCGGCTCTCGGGCAAGGTGGCATTGGTCACAGGGGGAGCGAGCGGCATCGGCAAAGCAGTATGCGAACGCTTCGCCGCCGAAGGCGCTAGGGTTGTCGTGGCGGATCTCGACGGTGAACGATGCGCACGGGTGGCGGAAGCGATCGGTCCGCATGCCTGGGGTGTGGCGCTTGACGTGACCAGCCAGGAGAGCATCGAAGAAGCTGCACGCTTCACTATAACCACTGCCGGTCAGATCGATATCCTGGTCAATGCCGCAGGCATTTACGAGGTCGAGTCCATTCTGGAAATATCCCGGGAGCGGACCGCTAGGGTATTTCAGGTCAATATCGAAGGCGTGATTTTCATGACACAGGCCGTTGCCCGGCACATGGTGGAGAGAGGGGAAGGTGGACGCATCATCAACTTCTCGTCCCAGGCTGGGCGTCGGGGCGAAGGACCTGCCGTGGCTTACTGCGCATCCAAGGCGGCGGTCATCAGCATCACCCAAAGCTGCGCTCTGGAGCTGATCCGGTACGGGATCAACGTCAACGCCATTGCTCCCGGCGTCGTCGATACGCCGATGTGGGACGTCGTCGATGCAAAACTCGGCAGCCGGGAAGGTTTGAAACCCGGTGACGTCAAGCGCCGCGTGGCCGCCGCCGTTCCCGCCGGACGATTTGGCGTGCCCCAAGAACAAGCTGCAATGGCCGCCTTCCTGGCCGGGCCTGATGCAGCATACATCGTGGCGCAGTGCTACAATGTCGACGGCGGCAATGTCATGAGCTGAGCGCTTGAGCCGCGTCGCGGGTGCATCATCCTGCAAGGCGGCTTCATCAGCACGATCGGCAATCGAACTTGAGGTCTGGAGGAGTGGAATGAAGGCTGTACGCTTGGACTCGATCGGGTCTTCGACCATGCGCAACGTTGAGAAGCCGGTTGCCGGGCCAGGCGAGCTGCTTGTCCGGGTGGCAGCCGCCGGCATCTGCGGTTCCGATCGCCACATGTACAAGGGCGAATATCCGACTGCGATCCCCGTCACGCTGGGCCACGAATTCTGCGGCATCGTGGAAGAGATCGGCGATGGTGTGACACGGTTTGCCGGCGGGGAGCTCGTGACGGTCGACCCCAATATCGCCTGCGGCATCTGTCCGGCTTGCACGCAGGCGCGGCCGAACCTATGCGAGAGCTTGACTGCCATCGGCGTGACGCGGGATGGCGGCTTTGCGGAATATGTGGCGGTGCCGCACGCGCAGGCCTTCAGGCTGCCGGCCGACCTCGATCCCGTTCACGGCGCCTTCAGTGAACCGCTGGCCTGCTGTATCCACGCCATCGACAAGGCAAGGATCCGTGCGGGCGACAGCGTCGCGATCCTCGGCGGGGGCGTGATCGGTCTGCTGATGGTGCAACTGGCCCGCCTGGCGGGGGCGAGCGAGATCATTTTGATCACGCGCCAGCAGTCGAGACGCCAAACCGCTCTGCGCCTGGGGGCGACGCACGCCTTCGACCCGGCCTCCTCGGACACGATCGCTTCCGTGCGAGAGGTTACCAAAGGCGGCACAGACGTGGTCATCGAGTGCGCCGGCGTGCCCGACACGCTTCAAAGCGGTCTGAGGATGGCGCGGCGCGGTAGCACATTCGTGCTTTTCGGGGTCACGCCGGCAGGTGTCGAGGTGCCGGTTCTGCCCTTCGATCTGCTGGTGAACGAAGTCGATATCAGGCCGGCCTACCTCAATCCTTTCACCCATTCGCGCGCTGCGGCAATGGTCGCGAGCGGGGTGTTGGAACTGGACGCATTGGTCACCAAAACCATCGGTCTCGAGGAGGTCGCCGACGTGGTGGGCAACGCGCCATTGCCGGGCGAGATCAAGGTCATCGTCCGACCCTAGCTTTGCCGTGCCTCTCTGATCCGCACCGCCTGCTCAGCTGCGGACGGGGCCGGTAGAATCACGCTCGATCAGCGTGACCGGCACTTTTACGACCGCGCCTTGAGATTCGTCCCCTGTTTGGTGCTCCTCGATCAGCGCTTCCAGCAGCCGTGCTGCCTGCCGCCCGACATCGCGGATCGGCTGCGCGACCGTTGTCAGCCGCGGAAAGACATAGGCTGCCTCCGGCAGGTCGTCGAAGCCGACAACCGAATAGTCGTTCGGAACGGAAAATCCGCGATCCTGAATGGCGTGGATTGCGGCAATCGCCGAAACGTCGGTTGTGCCGATGATCGCGGTGACCTCAGGGCGAGACGCCAGCAATTCTCGCGCCAGTCGGTAGGTTTCCGCAAAGCTGTGCTCTTCCGCCATCGCCACGATGGCAGGTGCGATGCCATCCTTGGCCATTTCCGCCGTGATGCCCTGAAGACGAAGCTGGATAGGCTGGCTGTGTGCCGGTGCGCCGACGATGGCGATCGCCCGGTGGCCGAGGTCGATCAGATGGCGCGCCATCAGCCGTCCGCCTTCCGCATGATCGGCCATGACAGCATCGTCGGCGATGCCGTTCAGCTCGCGGTCAATGGCGATGATCGGAATACGGGCGTCCCTGAGCACCCCGAAATGCTCGATACTGCCGAAGGCGCTAGCCACGATGACGCCATCGACGCGCTGAGCGAGCAGCATGGAGATATAGCGCACCTCGTGGTCCATGTTTTCCGCCGTGCTGCAGATCAACGTCTGATAGCCGTGCTGGAACAATTCCTGTTCGATGGCATGGGCCAGGATGCCGAAGAAAGGCACTTCAATCGACGGCAGCATCAGTCCGATCATCCGGCTTGGTGCACCGCGCAGCATACGTGCACCCTTGCTGGGTGTGTAGTTCAGTGTTCGGATTGCCGCCTCGACCCGGTCCCTGAGCTCAGGCGAGGCATAACCGCTGTTGTTGAGAACACGCGAGACCGAAGAGACTGACGTTCCTGCAAGCTTAGCGATATGTCTGATGCTGGTCGTCACGTGCTCGCATTTCTTTCTCTACGGCGCCGCGCGTCTTTTCAGACGCGCATAGGACTCTAGCACAGGAGCGGTCGAACATTCATCAGGCGGGCTGCTGAAGTTCGCCTTCATTTCATCATCCACTAGATCATTAGCGGGACGCCGCATCAAGCACGCGCCGAACGTGTGGGCTCCCCTCCATGCCTCAGCGAAGAAACGCCCATCTACCGAATATTTTGGCAATCACGTTCCCGTTTTCGCGTCGTAGCTGCCCATGGACAGTTTTTTGGTCGCCGGAAAAATCAACAAGGTCGAAGAAAACGCTTTCATTTCGTTCGATATTTCCCAGGAAGAAGACGTCCTTACGGACGACCGGCCCCTTGCAGGGAAACCAGTTTTCCATGGCGCGATCGGCGAGAGCCTGATACTCGGCAAAGTAAAACAGTCCCGCGCCGTTAAACTCCTGCGAGGCGCTGGGATCAAACCGAAAAGTTCGGAGCGCTTTGTTGGCGAGTACAGGAAACCCGAAATGCGTTGCTAACCGCCCATTCCGGATGTCTGCAGCATTCTGGGCCAGAAGACTAGGCTGGAACCGTTGTCCCTGCGGCTCAGGCAATGTCACACGGGCTATCGAGTGATTGTTGTCTTTGATCGTTCTGTAAACGAAGGTTGAGATGAGTTCGACGGCGCCGACGCTTCGTCCGTGAACAGACAATTCGTGTCGGGTCGAAGTCCGGGTTCGCGAGACTGCGGACAGTCTCGAATGGATGGTCAATATATTGTTCGCCTGCACGATGTCGAAACGCGCATCCGTAAGTGACGTTGCACAGATCGCGGCATAGACCTCCTCACCATCGGCCGTTCTGAAATCCGCATTGTCGAGCCCGAGATGACAGGCGAGCATCAGCCAGTGACGATGACCGAGTTCCTTCATCAGCCATGTCTCAGACAGCCCGTTTCCATTCAAATGGGGCATGCCGAGCAGCATATGCGGATCAAGGGTACGTTCCATCAGGTCGCGTGCCGAAGGTCCTGCGGGCGGAAAATCGAGAAGGGCCGCGCTCATCATCAGGCGCTGACCGATTGCTTGAGAGACGATGTCTGCGCCGAACGTCGAGCTGCGAGATGCTCGACCACATGTTCGGCATCCCTACCGACGCTGAGGAACCGGCCCGAGCCCCAGGTCCAGAGCCAGGGAAGTCCCAGCACGTAGACGCCATCGACGACGGTGACGCCGCGGCGATGAACGGGATAGGCATTGCCATCGAAGATCGGCAGTCCGACGAAGGACCAATCTGGACTGAATCCCGTTGCCCAAATGACCGAGGTGATCCCCTCCGCCTTCAGGTCGAGTTCGGCGATCTCCGCCTCAGGCTCCCAGACGGGGACATAGGGGGACCCGGCGGGAGCATCGATGCCCTTTTCGGCGATGTGCCGGTCAATCAGGGCATTAATGCCGTTGTAGACACGGTCGGCGCCGTCGAGATTGGCCTTCAGGTTCGGCTCGAACAGCATCCGGCCGGCGGCGACGCCGGACATGCGGCCATAAAGCGCCATGCCCTCCAGCGCGAACTTGCGCAGATCGATATCGCGTCCGCCGTCGCGTCCTGTCAGATAATGGTTGGTATCGTGCTTCTTCTTCGTCATGCCATCATGTTCGACCGTGATGTCGTACTGGCCGATATCGGAAAGCCAGTCGACCACATCGCGACCGCGATAGAACCGGGCGCAGCGTGGCGCGTTGCCGGTGACGAGATGCACCTTGCGGCCGGCCAGATGCAGATCCTCTGCAATCTGGCAGCCGGACTGGCCGGAGCCGACCACGATGACGCCGCCTTCCGGCAGGTGATCGGCGCTGCGGTAGGCGGCGGTATGGATCTGCATGATGTCCTCGGGCAGGCGCTCGCCAGCACGCGGAATGGCCGGATCTGCATAGAGGCTGGTGGCGATCACCACGGCATCGGCGGTTACCGCGCCAGCCGAAGTCGCCAGCCGGAAGAGGTCGCCATGCTTTTCGAGCGACGTCACGCTGGTTTGCTCAAAGACCGGCGCATCGACCTTTTTCACAAAGCGATCGACATAGGCGAGGATCTCGTCCTTGACCATAAAACCGTGCGGTTCCGTGCCGTCATAGGGATGGTCGGGAAGCTGGCATTGCCAGTTCGGCGTCACCAGGCAGAAGGCGTCCCAGCGTTCGTTCTTCCACTTATGCGCAACGGTCTTCTTCTCGAAGACCACGTGATCGATGCCGTGCCCCTTCAGATAATGAGAGGCCGAGAGCCCGGCCTGGCCACCGCCGATGACGACTGCACTGTAATGGCTCTTGAGGAATGGTGTGGTCATGGTGGGTCCTTTCAAAGGATGAAGCTTTCGCAGCGGACTTCGGCCCCTGCGTCGGTGAGATAGGGAGTGGCGGCCTGTTCGATGCGCGACAGCTGGCCGAGCGCTAGGGAACAGGGATAGCCGTATTTCGCCTTGACCCTGTCGCTGGCGATGGTCAGCGCCGTGCGGCTGCGATCGAGAAAGTCGGACAGCGGATAGCTTCGGCCCTCGGCGAAATAGTCCTTGATCACCAGGGAGGGCGAGTAACAGGTCTCCTTGCGGCCATCCGGCCAGGCAATGACGAACCGCATTTCAGGCATGGTTGGGCTCCAACAGACTGTGATAGCGGGCAAGATGGGCTATTGCGGTTTGGTGCCAGCCATGGCGGGCGGCAACCTCGAGACCACGGGGAATGATCTGCTCGCGGATCGGTGCGACCAGCGCCAGCGCCATGCCCTCGGCAATGGAGACGGGATGGTGCGGATCGCACCAGATCGCATCGCCGGGACCCAGATATTCGGTGAAGGGCGCAATCGAGGACGTCACGACCGGAATGCCACTGGCCATGGCTTCGAGAACGACGAGGCCGAAACCTTCCTTGAACGAGGGAAATACCAGCGCATCCGCCAGCCGGTAGAGGCTGGGCATGTCGGTATCTGCTATCGGACCGGTGATATGCACCGCCGCGGCGTCCCGACCGAGGCAGGCGAGGCAAGAACGGAACTCTTCCTGATAGTCGCCATGGTCCAGGAGCGAGGCGCCCCCGGCAATGACGAGCTGGGCATCCGGCCGGATGGCGCGGACCTGACGAAAGGCTTCGAGAATACCAAGGGTGTTCTTTCGCGCCTCGATGCCGCCGACACTAAGGAAGATCGGCCCGCTTCCCAGCTGCAGCCTGTCGCTGAGAGCGACCTGCTCTCCGCTCCAGGCAGGCGAGAAGCGGGTGGTGTCGACACCATTGCCGACTACCACCGCATCAATGCCGCGATCCTCTCTCAGCTTGTCCCGCCAGAGGCGGCTGACGGCGAAGAAGATATCGGCCGCGTCGATCGCGCGATCTTGCAAAGTCATGAGACGCGGATCGGCGAACTGGTCGATGTGGTGGACCGTGCGGGCAAAATTCGGGATCAGGCCCTCCAGCTTGAGGGTTGCCAGCGCATTGCCGGAAATGCCGTCATGGGCGTGGAACAGGTCGAAGCCATTGGTTGCGGTTCTTCGGAAATAACCGACATAGTCAGCAATCCGCTGCTCGACCATTTGCGTCATGTCCGCGGGTGCCGGCGGCACGGCAATGCAGGCCGTGCCGCAGGAGGGTTGACGAAAGAAGCCCGCCCCCTTGGCATCAGGCGCATGCAGGACCACCTCATGGCCAAGCGAGGTCAGCGCTTCCGAAAGCTGCATGGCATGAACCACGCCGCCACGCGGATTGGTGGAATGGGTCAGCATGGCAATGCGCAGGGTTCGGTGCGGCGGGAGGCTCATGCGGCGACATCCTGTCGACCGAGCTGCAAAAGGGGTGTTTCGGCATGATTGCGCACCACTGCACGGCTCTCGCCATCGACCAGTGCGACCTCGGCACCAGCCACGACTGCGCCGATGACCGCGGCGCTGATGCCGCGCGCGGTGAAGCGGGTGACGACATCGACCGCATGTTCCGGCGCGACCGAGAGCAGATAGCCGAAGCTCGGAAAGGTGACGAGCCAGCGGTCAAGGCTCACACCGGCGGGCAGGGGAATGGCGGTGACGTCGATATCGATGCCGACATGCGAACATTCGGCCAGCATGATGGCCGTGCCGATGATGCCGCCCTGGCTGATATCCTTCGCAGACAGCGCCAGCCCGGCCTCGGCGATCTCGGGTAGCAGCTCGAGGTCGCCGCGCAGGCGCGCCGGCGCGGCATCGGTGGCGGCTTCCCAGTTGTTGAAGGGTTCGCGGTAACGGCCGCGATGGTCGATCGCTGCAACCAGCACATCGCCCGGCTTTGCATCGAAGCTCGTCAGCAGCATCTTGGCACGACCGAGAATGGCGACCGACAATTGGCCGCGTTCGGTGCGGATATTGGTGTGCCCGCCGACGATCGGCACGCCAAAGGCGCTGGATGCCGCCCGCATGCCTTCGAGAACGGGTGTCGCGCCAGCCTCGCCATTGGCCCAGACGGCATCAACCACGGCGATTGGCCGGCCGCCCATGGCAACGACGTCGGAGATATTGACCATGACGCCGCACCAGCCGGCGAACCAAGGGTCGGCGGCGACGAACTCGTTCATGAACCCTTCGATGGCAAAAAGCAGATAACCGTCGCCATCGCGCAGCGCGGCGCAATCGTCGCCGACGGCAATCTGCTGCCCCTGCAGGCCGAGCCTTGCCGCGATCGTGCCGATATCCTGCTTGGCGGCGATGCCGCTGCTGGTCGAGAGTTTTGCCGCCAGGGTCTTGATGTCGATCGCGACCATTCTCACGCCGCCTTTCTGGAAAGGGCGGTGAAGCCTGCCTCGGGTGTGACGCAGGGCGGATAATAGGCAAGGTCGGCCTTCATCCTGAGATGCGGCTTGCCGTAGACCTCGAACTCCTCGAGCACATCCCAGTGCAGCCTGCGGAACAGCAGACCGTTCTGAACCTGCACATTGGCGAGAAATGTGTGGCATCCGATCGCATTGGCGGAGGATACGGCGAGCTTGATCAGGGTCGCCCCCAGGGCGCCGATCTTGCGAAAATCCGGATGGACCGCCAGTCGCGAGCCCCACCAGAGGCCGGGTTCGGCCTGATGGATGCGCACCGCTCCGACCAACTGGTCGGCGGCAATGCCGAGCATGGAGAGAGCCACGATCGGGATGGCGTCATCGTCGATCGCGTCGCGGTCATCGCCTTCGAAGATCCGCTGTTCCTCGCAGAAGACGGCACGGCGTAGCGCATGCGCTTCGCGGCGCTCCCAGGCGGAGGTTGCGAACTTTACCTGGAATTCGCTCGAGCGATAGGGAGCAAAGGCTTCGAGCATCATTTGGTGAGCATCCTTTCATAGGTGGAAAGGGCGGAGCAGGCGCCGCATTTGCCGCAGCCGGCCTTGATGTCGACGGCCTTCAAGCCGCTGTCGACCAGCATCCTGGACAGGGGTCCGAGGATCGAGTGCATGAAGTCGGGCCTCGGCGCCGGGTGGCTTTCGAGCGGCGTGCCGGAGATCGGCACGAAGGGCACGACGAAGGGATAGACGCCGAGTGCAACCAGCTTTTCGCAGATATCCAGAATGGCTTCACGGCTGTCGCCGAGACCCGCCAGAATGTAGGTCGAGACCTGGCCGCGCCCGAAAACCTCCACTGCGGCCCTGAACGAGGCCATGTATTTGGCGATCGAGACCTGCGCCTTGCCCGGCATGACGCGGGCGCGCACCTCTGGCGTCACGGCTTCCAGATGCATGCCCAGTGCATCGACGCCGGCCTCCTTCATGCGGGTGAACCATATATCGTCTTCCGGCGGCTCGCATTGCGCCTGGATGGGAATATTAACGGCCGCCTTGATGGCGCGGGCGCTGTCGGCGAGGATCGCAGCGCCGCGGTCGTCGCCCTTCGGCGTGCCGGTGGTCATCACCATATGCTTGACGCCGTCCAGTTCGACGGCGGCCTTGGCGACTTCGGCGAGCTGCTCTGGCGTCTTGTGGGCAATGGTACGGCCGGCGGCCAGCGATTGGCCGATGGCGCAGAACTGACAGGTCTTGGTGCGGCTCTGATAGCGGATGCAGGTCTGCAGCACGGTGGTAGCGAGCACGTCCTTGCCGTGCAGAACGGCGATCTGCGAATAGGGAATGCCGTCAGCGGTCGAGCGCTCGTAGAAGCGCGGGCGCAGGGGAAAGGAAACCTCGCCCAGCACCGTGCCGTCCCGGCTGATACGGCTGCGGCCCATCTCGTCCGGCTTTTCCACCAGATAGGGGCTCTCGAACGCAGGTGCGGTGTGAACCGGCACCATCACCGTCATGCCGTCAATGGTCAGCGCCTTGTGGTCGGAAGGTCCGGCACCACCGCGGCGGCTTTCATGCCCGGCCTTAGGGTCAACGAGCCGGGCTCCGTAGGACTGCAATTCGTTGATCAGAATCTCGGTCGGCAGACGTATCGTATTCTCCATCGGAAAGGATCCTTGCTTCGGCTGTGGGGAGGGATGGCTGGGAGGTGGTGACCATTGGCGCCGTGGCGCGGCCATCCATGACAAGATGCAGCAGCTCGGGCCGGGCATAATGGCCGACCGAATCCATCATCCGCTTGCGTTTGACGATCAGGCTCATGTCGAGATCGGCGATCAGGATGCCTTCGCCCTCTGTGAGCGGCGGCACGACGTGTTTGCCTTCCGGCGAGATGATTGCGGTCATGCAGCCGCCGCGCAGCGCCTTCTGCAGACCGGCGTCGGACGTGATGGAGGCAATCTGCTCGTCGGTCAGCCAGCCTGTGGCATTGACCACGAAACAACCGCTTTCCAGCGCGTGGTGGCGGATGGTGACTTCCATCTGGTCGGCAAAAATCGGTCCGACCATCGAGCCCGGAAACTGGGCGATATGGATATCCTCGTGCTGGGCCATCAGGGCGTAGCGGGCCAGTGGATTGTAATGCTCCCAGCAGGCCAGCGCCCCAACGCGTCCGACGGCGCTGTCGACCACCTTCAGGCCGGAGGCGTCGCCCTGGCCCCAGATCATTCGCTCATGAAAGGTTGGGGTGATCTTGCGACGCTTGAGGAGGAGCGTGCCATCGGCATCAAACAGCAGCTGGGCATTATAGAGCGATCCGTGGTCACGCTCGTTGACGCCAAGCGCCACAACGATGCCATGCTGGCGGGCGGCTGCCGAGACGGCATCGGTGGCAGCACTCGGCACCGTGACGGCTTCCTCATAAAGTCGCACATGCTCCTTGCCGGAAAAAACCGGCGGCAACACGAAGGAAAAATAGGGGTACCAGGGGACGAAGGTTTCGGGAAAGACGATCAGCTCGGCGCCTTTGGCGGCGGCCTCACGAATTGCGTCCAGCACGCGGGCCAGTGTTTTCTCGCGCGAGGTCAGATCCGGCGCGATCTGCGCGGCGGCAACCCGGACGCTCGGTTTTTTCTCCATGACGAAATCCTCGATTAACGTGTGGGGAGGCGGAGCGCCAAGGCTCCGCCCTTTATTTTTTGGGGCGCCTGATGCTCAGAGCGTCCAGGTATCAAGGATGAAGGCGCCGTCGCGGCGATGGATCAGGATCAGGTCGAGAACGTCGAGCGGACTGATCGGCGTGATGCCGGGGATCAGCGCGCCTTCGCCATGACCGTAGAGCGCCTGAAGGGCAAAACGGCACGCATAGACTTTGCCGCCTTCTTCCATGAACTTGACGATCTGGTTGTTGAAATTCAGATGGCCGGGAAAGGCCTCCGCCCCAAGCGTCGGAAAACCGCGCTGGACGCCGAGCGTGACGCCCGGGCCGTAGAGAAGGACCGAGGTCTCGAACCCCTTCCGCTTCAGGCGCGTCGCCTGCAGCAGGTTGACGAATCCGATCGATCCTTCGAAGGCCACTGTATGGAAGGTGACGAGGGCCTTTTCGCCTTCGCCGGCCTGTACGTCCTCAAATACCTTGTCCTCGTAATCGACAAGAAAGTCGCCTTTTTGATTGGCTGGCTTGGTCACTGCGGGCATGGATGGCTCCTTGATTGAAATCCGATCCCCATCCGGGGAGCATCCATCCAATTGCAAGCGCTATGCCAGATTGATTATGCACAAATAGCAGTCAAATATGTCGATAATGCATTCAATTATGCAATCAATAACGAAAGAGAAAATTTTAGAGCTAATTTTCTGAGCGACGGCGTGCAAAAATCGAATGCACGAAAGCTCAATACAGGTGCATTCAATTGGTCGTCAATCATAGCAGGAAGCATTGATACCTGCCCGGCGCGGGCCAGGATCGAAGCTGTTGTCCGAGTTGAGGCCGCCTTTCCGGCGGCGTCGCAATGCAATGGATGCATCTCGGTTCGAAGAAGGGCTACGCGTCAACAGGCGTTATCGCATCAATCGAAAAAATCTAGCTATATTGAATGCAATCAATTAAAGCGGTTGGATGTGTGCGTGAGACCGTTGGTGTACCAACGGAACAAGCCGCCAATTCCGCCGACGGCGAAAGCGGATGCCTGGATTCCGTTCTCGCCGATCACAGTCGTATCGTTCTTTTCAGAAAACAGGAGAAACTATGAGTCATGAACCCACGATCATTCTGGTGCACGGCTTTTGGGGTGGGGCCGCCCATTGGGGAAAGGTCATACTCGAGCTGGCGCATAGGGGCTATCAGTCCGTTCACGCCGTCGAACTGCCGTTGACGTCGCTAGCCGAGGACGCTGAACGGACACGCAAGATGGTGGCCCAACAGAAAGGGCCGGTCCTGCTCGTCGGTCATTCCTACGGCGGTGCGGTCATCACCGAAGCCGGAGATCAACCGAATGTCGCGGGGCTTGTCTATATCGCCGCATTCGCCCCCGATGCAGGCGAAAGTCCAGGCAGCATCACCCAACAGCATCCGCCTGCGGCACTGGCCAATATCGAGCCGGACAGCGACAACTATCTCTGGCTCAAGGCCGACAAATTCCATGAAAGCTTCTGCCAGGATCTGCCTCCCGAAGAAGGTGTCGTTCTGGCGGCCACCCAAAAAGCGCCGCTTGCCGGTACCTTTGGTGACGTCATCACCGCGCCCGCCTGGCGGAAGAAGCCATCCTGGTATCAAATAGCAAGTGAAGACAGGATGATTGCTCCCGAAAATCAGAGGGCAATGTCGGCTCGTCTCAATGCTCGGAAAGTCATGACCTTGGAAGCAAGTCATGCTTTGCCGCAATCAAAGCCTCTGGAGGTCGCGGCTTTATCGATGAGGCGGCCATGGCAGTCTCAAAGTAAGAACAAAGCGCTTGTGGCGGGGGCGTGAGAATGAGCGCCTCCGCGCGAGCCGCTCGATCATCTGCTTGATCGCTTCCGCCTTCCATGCTCCGGCTTAATCCCTGCTGCGCCGGTATCGATGGGATCATTTCAACTAAACGCGCGATGATGGGCACGCTCTTATCACTGAACGACGAGGGCTTGCTTAACTCTTGAAATCAGAACGCGGGAGCCGTCGGCGGTGAAGTGCCCATAGTCGAATTGGACTGGGTCTCCGCTGTTTGTCCACACCACACAATCTGGATTGCACATCGTCTTATAGGTAGAGATGTATGTTGCCCCGCTTCCGGCCAACGCGTCTTGAATGTCCAGACCGATGTGTTGTCGAGGCACCAGATGATCGGCGGCTTTAAATGGTTGCTTGTCGTAGAGACTGTGTGCGAGCAACCGCGGCAGGGAAGATTTATACTCTGCCACTGGTCCGAAGACGACGATCTTTTTGGCAAACGGTGATAGGTAATCCACCGTCTTTCTGATGAGTTTCACGTCATCTTTTGTCCAGCGTCCAGCCAATACGAGAACATCGACTTTATGGCTCGGCAAGAAATCCTTGAACATGTAGTTCATGAGTTCAATGCAGCGTTCCTCGCCTTCGGCGTCGAGGGTGGGACGACACCCTGATGCGTTCGCTTGAATGACATTGGCCCCCGAAAGCGCCCTTAGCCCGGGATATAGATGAGCGGCGTGACTATCACCGACAAGCGCTATGTTTTGCTGATTGTTTGATAGAGCCAGGCAGGCATCACGATCATATTTTTCGATGCCGTCGTTTGACGTGAGGAAGCATTGTCCACTGCGAAAGGCTTTCGAAGGGTCGTAGTCAGCAAATTCCGCCACCCGTTCAACAGCCGTGTTGTCCTCTTTCATTTGATCGGCAGCGAGTTGCCCGACAAATGCCAGCATTGCTACGGATGCGATTGAAGCAGCTCCGGCGGCTACGGACACGAGAGGTCGGTATCTCATTGTTCGGAACGGCGTTTCGACAAATCGCCACGAAACATATGCGACGATGAAACTCAAAGCGATCGGCACCAATTGCCAGCCATGCTCCCAAGCTCCGTACTGGTTCGAAAACACCCAAATCGGCCAATGCCACAGATAGAGGGAGTACGAGATCAAGCCTATAGCAGTGGCGACCCTCAATGAGAGAAGCTTGCTGACAAGGGTGCTTGGGCCCGTCCAGATGATCAGCGCCGTGCCTGCGGTCGCGGGCAACGCCGTCAATCCGGGAAACTCGGACGTCTTCGACAGCAGCAACGCGCTGAGGCAGATGAGCAAAGCACCGATTGCCGAAAGCACATCGTTGATCCGCGCATCAGAGAATTTCGTCAGTGCCGGTCCTGCGATGAGAGCGCCTACGAGCAGTTCCCACGCGCGATACTGTACAAGATAAAAGGCTGCGGAGCGGTTGATTGGAACAGTGATAATGGAAGCAATGATGCTGACCGCAAAAAGCCCCGCTATGGCCATCCCGGTTGCCCTGCGCCCATATCGGCTTGCCAACATGACGATCAGTGGAAAAAAGACGTAGAACTGCTCTTCGACCGACAACGACCATGTGTGCAGGACTGGATTGAATTCCGAGGAATCATCGAAATATCCAGTTGTAAAATAGAAATAAGCATTTGAGGCAAAAAGCGCGGAGGAAGTGACAGACTTAAAGACCCGCAAGCTTTCGTCAGGCAGCATCGTAAAATAAGAAGCCGCCATCACAACGGCATACATGACCACGACAGCGGGAAGAATTCGTTTTGCGCGGCGACTATAAAAGTTGCCAATCGAGAATCGGCCATCCCCAACGTCAGCAAGAATGATTTTCGTAATCAGGTATCCCGAGATCACGAAAAAAATGTCCACCCCGATAAATCCACCGGGGAGAATGCGGTCAAATCCACAGTGATAAAGAATCACAAAAATTACGGCTACGGCACGCAGGCCGTCGATATCTTGACGATGCGTAATCATTTGGGCCTCGATATTTAGCCTCCCAGGATTTCGTACCGTGAGACCGGTCAATATGCAATCAGCATCAGGGTGAAATGAAAACTACTCGCCTTAGACGGGCTTCTGTCCACAGCGAGAAACGGCCTCGAGAGTCGGCGGAGGGGCCGCAAGGGTCATCGGTGTTTTCGGAGTATTGCTTATTTTACCATTCGTCCGATGAAGCTGGCGAGAAGGAGAGCGATGTCCATCCGCTTCTCATTTCGACGGTGATTCGACTAAAGGGCACATTTTACAGCTGCCTTTCAACGGTTCCACAACTCAGCCCATAAGGCTGACGGGCGATTTAACATTGACTGCCGAAACGCAGCGCGGCATTGCAAGGACGGCTTGCAGGCCAAATTGGGCGAACGTGTGACCAACAGAGTGCCGGAAGGCGATCCCAGGGCAGAGCACGCAGCTGGACGGACACAGTTTCAATCGATGTGGCCGGGACGTCATGGGTCTATTTACATGGATTTCTCAGCGGTCGTTCAGTTTAGGATAATTTCCAGATATTCAAACATCCGCCACACGACCCCTCATTATTAGAAGCTGTAACCGTATCGAATGGAGATCCGATGCCCGCCATCTTGCGAAAGAAAATTCACGGTGCATCTACGCGGAGACAGGTCATCGACGGCGCTCCGGACATCGGCGTCGCCTATCAGGTGTTTTCCGATACGGTGGTCGAAGACGTGATCGTCAAGAATTCTCCCCGCGGCTTCAAATTTCACAATGGCAGGAATCTCGTCATACGGCGCTGTGAGACCGATAATGTGAACGGCGACGGCATTTACCTAACCATGACGTCGGACGTGTTGCTGGAGAACAACCGCGTCGGCCCGGCGCCCGGCCAGGGGGCGGATTGTTGCCAATTCGCCTACGAAAACGACGATCGCAATGTGAGCTCCAATGTGGTGGTTCGGGGCAACCTTTTTCTTCAGTCGCCGACCAGCACATCCAACAAGGGGGCGCTGGTTTGCGGTAGAACGCGACAATACCTTGTTGAATACAATTTCATCGGGGGGAAAAATTTCTCCTTTTCATCGATCGGCGACGATGCCGTCGTGCGCAGTAACGTCATGCGCGACGGGAAGATGAATGATTATTCCTTCGGGTATGGGGTTGGCGATCAAGTCGACCATGCTGGCCACCATGTTTATGACAACAGGATCGAGAACAGCAATCGTGGCGTGAGTTTGAGCGGTTACTCGGACCAGAGCCTGGCATTTCGCAAAGACATGGATATCCACGATAACGTGATCAGCGAATGTGAGATTGGGTTTTTTGCCAATCGGCCGTGGTCTGGAAGCTTTCGACGCAACATATTCTTGCGGTGCAAGCAGGACATCTTTCTGAAAGGAAACGGCAGAGCGACTGCGGGGGAAATCGAAGACAACTATCTCAACGACGGCAGCTTTCTGAACGTCACGCCGCCGCCGCTTCGCGTCAAGCCGGACGGAAAGGCTTCCGTTTCCTCCGGCGAATGGACATCCGAGCCCGACGAAATCCGCATCCAGTGGCGGAACAAAGGGATCGATATATCAGGCGCCAACCGGCCCTCCATTGCGATCGAGCCTGGCATGGAATTGTCATGCGTATTGCTGGCCCGCAAGGGGCAGAATTGGATGTTGGCGATTGCCGAGACGGCCTATGACGATTTCACGCCGCGTGCATGGCAAGAAAACATGCTGCCTTGGCAGAAGCGCTATCTCTCTATTTAATCGCCACACTGAGGCCAGGCGGAGCCTCCGTGAAGCCTCCGCGTCTCAAGCCTCACGCGGTCTCCGGTTTGCCAACAACCTCGGACGCAGCTCGGAGAGTGCAATCACCGTGTGTGGCCAGAGAATAAAGGGTGCGAGCATCATCCCTGCCTCTGTCATGGATCCAAGCATGATCAGGATGATAATCACGATCTCCTTCCGTCTGGCGCCCGATTGCTCTTGATCGGATTCGACGATTGTCATCTTCCGGAAAAGACGAGTCACCAAAAACACAACCCATGCACCGACACCGGGAATGCCGATATTGAGGGCAAGTTCGAGATAGGTGTTGTGCGTCGACCGCGCGTCGAACGTCACCTTGACATATTCCTCCATGACATCAGGCTGGCGGAACATCGCAAAGCCGTAGCCGGTTATGGGCCTATCCCATATCAGCGGAAACAGCTGTTCCCAGATGTTGGTGCGCCCCGAGAAAGTAAGGTCTTTGCCGAAAGCTTCAGCAACGGCAGAGGCCACACCTAAATAAATGAAACTGGCCGCAAAACCCACAAGAAGAAACAGCAGAGCGACGACAAATGAGCGAAAAAGGCGATTTGGGTAGACGTGGATAATCCGGATAGCATACAGCATGACACTGCCGAACATCGTCAATACAACCGCTGTCGAGGACTTTGTCGCTACAATCAAAGCGAGGAGGCAAAGCATCGCAGCCCATCGAACAAGCGTGCTGTAACGAAGTCGACCTAGCTTCTGCGTCGACAACAGGCAAACAAAGCTGACTGAGCAAAATTGTCCCAATGTATTCTTGTGGTAAAACGCTCCCTTTACCATACCGGCATAGCTGCCGCGCATGATTGCAAATTGCGGGAAAGCGGCAGTATAGAGAACATTGATAAATGCCGCCGCGATCGCAAAACGCCCCAGGATGCGAAATGCTTCCACGTTGCCATAGCGCGCGCGATAAAGAAGCGGCGGGACCGCAAGAACGATGACGGCGGCCAATCCCTTTAAAGATGCACCTTTGTCAATCGAGAAGACGATTGATGTCAGACAGGAAATGGCAACGACCCCGATGAGCGGTGAAATCCTTGAAAAGGTTCTTATGAATTGCCGTTGTTCCAACAGAAAATACAGACCGGACAATGGGATAAGGCTGTAAAGCATTAACTTCATCGGAAGCGGGTCTACCGACGCGCCATCATCGAAATTTGCAGGCAGGCCGTACCACATGCCGGTCGCCCGCCAAAGCGCCGCATAAAATGCGACAGTAAGAACCAGCTTCGCCAGCACGTCTCGCCTGACGCGCCATCTGGACGCAGTGCGCCGACGGTGGCTGCCTTGATAATAGTCTCGTGCTATAGACGCGTCTTGTATCGCCATTAAGAGCTCTTCTATCTCATGTTCGGGGATGTTCCTATTCGAAATAGGACTGAGCCAAAATCACAATTTACCTCTGTTCGACTCTGTATGCGACATTGAAATCATTGACACTGGTTTCTGTCTACAATCCATCACAAATCGATACGGTTCGATTGGTTCGCCACTCCCAATCCAAAACAGCCGGCACGTAGCTCGTTTGCAGTGTGTGTGGTTGGCGTGCAATTCATGAACCAGATCAATAAGTTATTGCTTCAATTTCTGCTTAAGCCGCCATGTGGGCGCCACTCTAAGCCATATTATTCGTCGAATCCAGTTTGCTAAACCTTCCAATATGTCGCGCCAACTGGTCCTAGCCATCCGCTGCCACACGCTCGCAACTGCGTAACGCCACTATCATTCAATGTGGGTATGATCTTGTCCAACTTCCCCGGCGGGTACGATCGCACCCCTGACGCGCACGCCGGGAGGTTTGCTGTTGTCGCCAATCGAAACCTCGTTCAGCTCGCGGAACCAAAGACCGAACCCGCCGTTGATAGCCATGCCCAACCGTGTCCGGGAGGCAGGACAGACATGGCACGTCAGACATTCTGGAAAGGCTATCTCAAGCTCTCGCTCGTCACCGCCGCCGTCTCGCTGACGCCGGCGACGACCGAAAGCAACAAGGTCCGTTTCCACGTCCTCAATCGCCAGACGAAGAACCGCGTCGAAAGCCGCTATGTCGATAGCGTCACCCATAAACCGGTGGCCGAGAGGGACCAGGTGAAGGGCTATCCGCGCGGCGAGGACGACTATGTTCTCCTCGAAGACGAGGAGATCGAGGAAATCGGGCTCGAAAGCACCCGCACCATCGAGATCGACAGTTTCGTGCCCCGCGGCTCGATCGATTGGATCTGGTACGATAAACCGCATTTTCTGGCGCCCGAGGACAAGGTCGGGGTGGAAGCCTTCTGCGTCATCCGCGAGGCGATGAAGGCGAATGAGGTCGTCGGCATCGCCCGGCTTGTCCTTTATCGGCGTGAGCGTGCCGTGCTGCTGGAGCCGCAAGGCAAAGGCATCGTTCTCTGGACCCTGCGCTACGGCGACGAGGTGCGTGATCCGATAGCCGAACTCGACGATAAGGCCGAGATCGATAGCAAGCTGCTGACGCTGATGACGCAACTGGTGAAGGAAGAGACGAAGGATTGGAGCCCGAGCATGGTGCAGGACCCGGTCCAGAAACGCCTGAAGTCGATGATCCGCGGCAAGCAGAAGAGCCTGAAGAAGGCAGCGCCCGTGGCAAAACCCGCACCGGTGAAATCGACCGGCAACGTCATCAATATCATGGATGCGCTGAAGAAGAGCCTGGCAGCGGAAGGCGGCCAGAAGCCGCGCCAATGAAAAAGTGGCCAGCGATTTTGGGAAACAATATACATAAATCAAAGACTTAAAGCATCGCGGAAATCCACTTTGACGCGCTTCAGGTCCCGCGGCTTCGCCGGCGCGACAAACCGTTGTATTCGCGCGAGGTCGGGTGCGCTTGAGATTGCCCATCGCCCGCCAGGGGGCGAGGCCATCTCAGCTTGCCTTCTTGCTGCGGCTGTCGCTGCGCGCCGGCGCCTTCTTCTTCGCCAGGGCCTTCTTTGCTGGCGCCTTGCCGCTCATCTTGGCACTCTGGCGCAGTGCCTCCATCAGGTCGACGACCTTGCGTTCTGGGGCCTGTTTCTTCTTCGGTGGCGCCCGGCCTTCGATCTTAGCCCTCACCAGTTCGACGAGGGCAGCCTCGTAGCGATCCTCGTACGTGCTCGGTTCGAAGCTGCCTTGCTTGGTGCCGATGATATGGCCCGCAAGCTCGATCATTTCCTTGTCGAACTTGATGTCGGGGATATCCTTGAAGACCGTATCGGCAGAACGCACCTCGTGGTCGAAATTCAGCATCGTCGCGACGATGTAGTCGTCATGCGGACGGATCAGCAGCGTCCGGATGCGCCGGAAAAGCACGGCTTCGGCCAGAGCCGCGACCTTGCCGTCACGCATGCCCCTGGCGATCAGCGACAGCGCCTCCTCGTCATGTTCGTCGACGGGCGCGAGATAGTAAGGGCGGTCGAAATATAGCTTGTCGATATCGTCGAAGGCGATGAAAGCCTTGATATTGAGGACCTTGTCGCTTTCCGGCAGGATTTCGGCGATCTCGTCGCCCTCGATGACGATGTAGTCGCCATTCTCCATCTGGTAGCCCTTGACCTGGTCGCCCCGCTCGACCGGTTTACCGGTCTCGCTGTCGACGAATTGCCGTTCCACCCGGTGGCCGGTCCTGCGGTTGATAATGTTGAAGGAGACGCGGTCAGAGGAGGAAACGGCGGTGTAGAGCCCGACGGCGCAGGCAAGGTCGCCCACCTTCAGATGACCCTTCCAGCTTGCCCGAGCGGCCATTCCATCCTCCGTCGCAAATCAGAGCCGGCTGCCGCTCTTGTCGGTTTCGAGTTCCTGAAATGCCCATCCGCAGCCGTCGGGTGCGGGATAGGCGAGCAGCGCATCGCCATTGCCGATCTTCTGGCGCGATGCGGCGTCCTTGGCATGGACAATCGCTTCGTCAGCTGTCGCATAGGTTTCCGAAAGTGTGTCGCCGAGCTTATAGGCCCAGCCATTGTCATGCGGCACGACCTGATAGGTGATATCGGCCATTTCGGATCTCCTCTTCTCAACTAAATAGGGTGCATGATGTCGTCGGCTAGTTCCGCTTTGATTTGCGCCGTTCATCGAGCGCAATGATCTTCTCCAGCGATGCGATGTCCTCGCTGGTGACGACGGGAACCGGATCGGCAGCGATGGCTTCCAGCACCGCCTGTGAGACGGCGCCATTTCGGATCGCCCATTCCAGCGTTTCGCGGGTTTCCCGCTCGGCCTTCAGCTGCGCATAGAGCGCAACGATCAGCCGATCGCGAACATCCATCCGCCGGCCTTGGTTATCCATGCTGCGGACGTCAGGCATCGCAATCCACCTTTGTCACTGATTTCGTTCAGGTGTATTCAACTGATGACGGATGGAAAGGTTCCGAAACCCATGGCGGCGTTTGCCATTGCCGCCTCAGGCGGAAATCACCATCTGCAAGATATTCGCAAGAGGATTTCAACATGGCCGATCTCAAGGCTCGTCCCCGCCCGACCGGCGCCACCGCCGTTCTCGGCCGTACCGGTTTCCCGCACGTCACCTCCGCCACCAAGGGCGAGATCGATATCGTCACCGCGCCGTCGCAGCCGGGTTTCAATCCGCTCGATCTGCTCTACTCCTCGCTCTCGGCCTGCCTGGTGCTCAGCGCCCGCATCGCCGCCAGCCAGATGGGCGTTCTCGACAAGATCAGCGAGATCACTGCCGAGGTCACCGGCGAGAAGGCGGCGGAAGGCCTTTCGCGCGTCGCCAAGTTCAACATCGCCTTTTCGATCAAGGGCGATATCGACGAGGAAACCCGACAGAAAATCGCCCATGCCGCCGAAGACGAGATCTGCACGGTGAGCAACACCATCCGCGGCAATCCCGAGTTCTCGACGACGATATCGGGATAAGGTTAAATCTGCATAATAATTATAGACAATAGAGGGCGGAGGATTGCGTGACCAATGCCCGGCTTCTATGCTCGGGCATCGAAAGCAATGATCCCGGCCACCATGCAGCCCAAGCCTCTCCCGACGTCTGAACAGCCCGTCGTCGCCATCATCGGCGGCGGTGTCTCCGGAGCCGGCGTCGCCTATCATCTCGCGAGAGCCGACTGCGGCGAGCGCCCTGCCATCATGGTCTTCGAGCCGCGCGCCGAACTCGGCCGCGGCCTTGCCTATGACACGGCCGATCCGGCCCACCGCATCAATGTTCCCGCCGCCAAGATGAGCCTGCAGCCCGATGACCTGGGCGAATTCCTGGCCTGGATCGAAGCCCGCGACGCCGTCGCCGGCGACCCTGAGGCCAGGCAGCCCGATGGCTCGCTCTTCCCCCAGCGCCGGCTCTTCGGCGAATATGTCGCCTCGCTGCTGAAGCCGCTGCTGGAAGACGGTAGCGTGCGTCATTGCCGCGCTGCGGTGACGGCTGTCGAAGCCCGTGCCGGCCGTTGGTCGATCCGCGACGACAGAGGCGGCGTGACGGAGGCCGATATCGTCGCGATCGCCACCAGCCATCCGCCGCCGGCAGCCCCCGGCCGGCTTGCGAGCCGGCTTGCCGCCCATCCCCGTTTCGTCGCCGATACCACCAAGCCGGGCGCGCTCGACGTGGTCCGCCCGCATGACCGGGTGCTGGTCATCGGCAATGGCCTGACGGCTGCCGATGTCATTGCCTCGCTGGCGCAGCGCGGGCATGACGGTTCGGTGACCGCGATCTCGCGCCGCGGTCTGCGGTCTCGCGGCCATCCGCCGGTACCGCAGGAGCTCTTCGGCGATTTCGTCTCCAATGCCGCCCATTCGGCCATATCGTTGTTGGCAGCGATCCGCACTGCCATAAAAGCGGCGAAGGCAGAGGGCATAAGCTGGCATGGCGTGATCGATCAGGTGCGGGCGCAGGGATACGATCTCTGGCAGGCGCTACCGGTTGCCGAACGACGCCGTCTCGTCCGCCATCTGCGTCCCTATTGGGATGTGCATCGTTTCCGTATCGCCCCGCAGGTCGAGGCCGTGCTCGACGCAGCGATTGCCTCGGGCCATCTGGATATCCTGGCCGGGTCGGTTGCCGATGCGCGCATTGAGGGCGAACTCATTCTTTGCACCCTGCAGCCGCGTCATCAGCGCCAGCTGTTGGAGCGGCGCTATGACGCCGTCGTTGTCACCACCGGCCCGGCGCATGGTGGCATTCTCGAAACCCAGCCCTGGCTCGCGGCACTTGCGGCAAGCGGCCACCTATCTCTCGATCCGACCGGCCTTGGCCTTGCCTGTAACCAGCATTCGCAAGCGATCGGCCCGTCCGGACATGCAGATCCTTCGCTGCTGATCTCCGGCCCGTTGGCACGCGGCACGTTCGGCGAGCTGATGGGCCTACCGCAGGTGACCGAGCATGCGTTCTTCATCGCCGGCGAGATCGCCGAAAAGCTGCGGACCAGCGCGACGAATAGGCATCCTGCCTGATTTTCCACCAATATGTCGCTCTTCGACTGTCCCCGGTGATCGACTTCTGATAGTCACTCGGCCACCAATTCCCGCCCGGCATTCGGGCGACCAGAAATATCGAGACCATGTCGCAGGCTGCCTCCACCCTTTCCGAAGCCTCGCCTTCCAATCGTTTCGCCCTCGCGGCGCTGCTTCTCGGCGGGGCGGCGATCGGCGGCTCGCCGATCTTCGTCAGACTGTCCGAGGTCGGACCGATGGCGACGGCCTTCTGGCGCGTGGCGCTGGCGCTGGTCCCGATCCTCATCGTCTCGCTGCTGAAGAAGGATGCGGGGCCAAAGCCGCAGAGCCTTTCCGACTATGGCATGCTGATTCTGCCAGGCGTCATGCTGGCGCTCGACCTGGGCGCCTGGCACCTTTCGCTCACCATGACGTCGGTCGCCAATGCGACGCTGCTGGCCAACCTCGCACCGGTTTTCGTCACGCTGATCGCCTTCCTCTTCTTCAGCGCGAGGATCAGCCGCATCTTCATGCTCGGACTTGCCGTGGCTCTCTCCGGCCTCGTCATTTTGAAGGGCGGGCCCGCAGCCATTGGCAACGGCGATTTCAGCGGCGATGGCATCGCGATGATCGCCGCCTTCTTCTATGCCTGCTACATCCTGGCGATCGGCAGGCTGCGCAGCCGGTTCGATACGATCCGCATCATGTTGTGGAGCACAGCCTGCGCTGCGGTCTGCATCTTTCCGATCGGCGTGATCTACGAGGGCCATATGCTGCCCGCAACCGTCTATGGCTGGTCGATCGTTTTCGGCCTGGCCTTTATCAGCCATGCCGGCGGGCAGGTGGCGATCACCTATGCGCTGGCCTATCTGCCGGCGGCCTTTTCCTCGCTGACGCTGCTGTTGCAGCCGGTCGTTGCGGCCATTCTCGCCTGGGCGTTGCTCAACGAGGCGATCGGGACGATGCAGGCGCTCGGCGGCGCCGTCGTGCTGGCCGGCATAATGGTTGCCCGCCGCGGCTGATCGTCAGCGATTTTCCTGCAGCAGCCATTTCTGGATGATCGGAATGTCGGCATCGCCGAGATCGTGGCCGCCGGGGATGACGTCGGAATCGACGGTGGCGCCTGAACTCTTCAGCCTCTCTTCCAACTCGCTCGCATATTTGCCGTAGGCATCCGTCTTGCCGCTGATGACGAGCAGGTCCGTGCCTTTCAGATCGGCATGCGGATAGTCGCTGAGCACAGGCATGGAGCGCAGCAGCACCGCCTTGTGAACCAGGTTCGGGTGCAGGTAGAGCAGCGAGTTCAAAAGGTTGGCGCCATTGGAGTAGCCGACATAAACGACCTTCTGAGGATCGAGCCCGTAGGATTTGACGGCGCCCTCGATGAAGGCCGCGAAGGCCTCCGCCTCGGTCTTGATGTCGTTCTGGTCGAAGGAGAAGGGAGTAATGCGCTTGTACCAGCGTGGAAACCCTTCCTCCGTCGCCCGGCCGCGCACGCCAAGCAGCGTCGCCCGCGGCGCCGCCTTGTTCAGCAGCGGCATCAGCGTCGTCTCGTTGCCGCCGGAGCCGTGCAGCAGCACGAAGACGCTGCCATCGGGGTCCGGGGGCGTATAGAAGCGATGGACGAATGGCAGCTCGCGATAATTGATGCGCGGCTGACCGGGCATTGAAAATTGCGGCAGCATCACCTTCAGGTCATGGAGATTGGTGATGGCTTCGGGTGGCGCGAAGAGCTTGCCCCCGAGGGCGGCGTGCTCTTCGTCCACGGTCATGCCCGGCTTGTCGGTCGCAAGCTCCACCAGCGTGCCGCCGGGCTCGCGCGCATAAAGCGAGCGGAAATATTTGCGGTCGTGCATATTGGTCGGCGACGCGTCGGTCGCTTCCAGCGCCTTTCGCACCGAATGCAGCGCCTCCTCGTCGGCGGCGCGGAAGGCGACGTGATCGACCGTGCCGGTGCCCGGCGCACCGGACCAGAAGCCACGTGCATCGCGCACGTCGATAATGTCGCCGGACTGCGACACCAGCCTGTCGATCGTGCCGCGGCTGGCCTGCAAACGGTAACCGAAATGGCTCTCGAGGAAGCTGCGGCTTTCGGCGGGCTTCTCCGTCAGCATGGTGGCGCCGCGCACCCGCTGGATGGCATGCTCGACCGGGATCGAGGCGCCGTCCCAGGCGGCCGGCGATACCAGGTTCTTTGCGCCTGCGAGCTTGAGGATGATGTTATCTGGGTCCTTCAGCCGCAGGACGGGCTCACCGAATTCGTCGGCCGGGCCCTCTGAGCGCAGGCCGAAACTCATGGCGCGCGTCAGCCAGTAGCCGATGCTGGCAGGGTCGATCGACAGCGATATTTCGCTGATCTGGCCATAGCCGGCCCGGCCGGGCGCGCCATCTTCCCAGGCGAGGAAGGTCAGCAGCGACCCCGGCGTCCCTGCCGCATCGCCATAGAAGAGATGAAGTTGCGTCGCGTCCTCGTAACCGGCTGTCTGCTTGACGAGCCGCATGCCGAGAAATCCCGCGTAGAAGTCCACGTTCGCCTGCACCTTTCGGGTGACGGCCGTGACGTGATGTATGCCTGATACCATCGAGAGCAGTCCTGATTGAAGCGGCGTCGTCAGGAGCGCGAGTATGAGAGCTGCGAAGGTCATACCGTTGCCAATGACGATCGCTTAGTTTTGTTCCGCACAAAGCGCAAGCGAATCGCCGCGCTGCAACAACTCCAAATGTTCAACATCTTCGAGCGCCTCTTCCAGTTGCTGCAGGGTCGGCGGCTTGACCATATAGGCGCGCGCGCCGAGATTTCTGGCCCGTCGCATGTCGCTCTCGTCGCTTGACGTGCTGAGGATGCAGACGGGAATTTGCTTGAGGCGGACGTCGGCTGAAAGCGCATGCAGCACCTCGAAGCCGTCCATGATCGGCATGTTGATGTCGAGCAGCATCAGGTCGATCTGCGGCACATCGGCGATGCCTGCGCGTTCTTCGAGCAGCCGCATTGCCTCGCGTCCGTTGGTGGCGACATGCAGGTTGAAATTCACCTTCTCCCGCCGCATCAGCTTGATCTTCAGAATCTGGATGTCGGCCGGGCTGTCTTCCACCAGCAGCACCTCGGCCAGCCTGCCCGAACCTTCGCCTGGCTGCTCCGCCGGCTTGGCGCTGTGCGGGATGACCGATGCGGCAGGCGGCGTGGACCTCACCTCGGCGAGCGGCACTTCGAGAATGAAGGTGGCGCCCGGCCCATTTTCTGCCTCGCACCAGATCGAGCCGCCATGCATCTGCGCGATGCGGCGGCAGATGGCAAGGCCGAGCCCGGTGCCTTCGATGCCACGACCGACGAGGCGCTTGAACGGCTGGAAAATCAGTTCGCGATGCTCCGGATCGATGCCAGGCCCGTTGTCACCCACGGTGAGGCGGCAGATATCGCCCTGCGCTTCGCCTATGATGCTGATCTCCGGAACCTTCTGCTCGCAATAGCGGATGGCATTCGACACCAGGTTCTGCAGGAGCTGGGTCAGCAGCGTCGCATCGCCCATGACCTCCGGCAGCGCCCCGCGGATGATGACGGCGCCGCGGCTTTCGGTCTGCTGACGCAGATTGTCCTCCACCTGGTCGAGCACGGCCGATAGCGAGACCGGCCTGAGCTCCAGCCCGCCGTAGGCCTCGAGCTTGGTGAAACCCGAGACTTTGACGATCAGGTCTTCCATATGGTCGGCGGCGCTGAGTACGTAATCAAGCAACTCCCGGTCTTCGGCCGGGAGCGCGGCAGAGCCGTGCAGGATGCGGCTGAAGGATTTGATCGTCCGGAGCGGCTCCTTCAGATCATGGGCCATGGCGCGAGTGAAGATCTCCAGCGATTGTCGCTTCTGCTCCAGTTTTGCTTCCAGCATGCCGTGCATGATGGCGTTCTGTATGCAGCGATGCAGTGTTTCAGGCGAAAGCGAATCCTTTGTCAGATAGTCGCGTGCCCCGCTCTTCATCACCTCGACGGCGACGGTTTCGTTGCCTTGGCCGGTCAGCATGATGACGTTGGCGGCGGGGTCATCCTCCAGGATATCGGCAAGAACGCCGAGCCCGTCGCGCCCCGGCAGCGAATAGTCGAGCAGGATGCAGTCCGGCCGTTTCCGGCCGTTCAGTGCAAGGCCCTCTTCGCCCGTCTCCGCCTCCACGACGGTATAGGCGGTGCTGGAAACGCGGCCCAATATGCGGCGATAGACCTCGCGATCGTCGATGTTGTCGTCGATGATGAGAATGGAGCAGTGTTCCGCCAATCTGTCAGTCCTCGAGCGGCAGGATGGCGATTTCGAACCAGTATTCCTTCAGCCGCTGGATCGCGGCGAAGAGCCCGTCGAGATCGACCGGCTTCTGCACATACGTATTGGCGCCGAGCGCATAGCATCCTTCGATGTCACGTTCGTCGTCGGAGGTCGTGAGGATCACCACCGGGATCTTGCGCCAGCCGGCATTCGACTTGATCGCCTCCAGCGTCTTGCGGCCGTCAAGGCCCGGCATGTTGAGATCGAGCAAGATCAGTCCCGGTTTCGGCACCATCGAGGCGAGCATGTCGAGCGCTTCCTGACCGGAAGCCGCCCAGCGGATCGAGTTGCGCAGGTTGGTGCGTTTGAAGGCGCGCATCGTCGCTTCGAAATCGTCTTCGCTGTCTTCGACGATCAGGATCGGTTGCGTGTCACGCTGCTGCATTTTGCCCCTCGCGCTTTTTTCCCAAGGTGAAATAGAATGTTGTGCCGGTGCCGACCTCGGATTCCAGCCAGATATCGCCATTGTGCCGCGCGATGATCTTGCGCACGAAGGTAAGGCCTGCTCCGGTGCCGTCGTCGGAATCCTGCGACTTTTCCAGCCGCTTGAAAATGCGGAAAATATCCTCGTGGAATTCCTGCGGGATGCCCTTGCCGTTATCCTTAACGAAAAACACGTTGCGGGCAACCGTGCCGTCCTTGCCGACGAACCGGTCGAGGTAACCGATCGAGACGAGCGGCGCCGGCTTGTCGTTGTATTTGATCGCATTGGTAATGAGATTGCGGAACACTTCGGTCAGCCGCGGCGCGTCGCAGACCACCTCCGGCAGCCGGCCGTCAATGATGACCTTGGCATGCCGCTCCTCCAGCAGCAGTTCCATCGTCGCGACGACATCCTTGACGATCAGGCCGATATCGGTGCGTTTGACCGCCAGCTGCTGACGCCCGAGCCGGGAGAAATAAAGTAGGTCGTTGACGAGTTTCTCCATGCGTTGGCTGAGACGCACGAGGCGGTTCAGCCGGCGCACGCCGTCCTCGTCGAGCTTGTCTTCATAGTCCTCCAGAAGGAAGCGGGAGTGGTTGTGCAGGCCGCGCAGCGGCTCTTTGAGATCATGCGAGGCGATATAAGCGAATTCATCGAGGTCGTGGTTGCTGCGCTCGAGCTCGGCCGTATAGGCCTCGAGCTGGGAAAGCGTCGTTTTCATCCGTTCTTCCTGCCGGACGCGCTCGCTGATGTCGCGCACGATACCGACGAAGGTCTTTGTATGGCCGGTGACGACGGCGCTGATGGAAACATCGATCGGAAAGACGATGCCGTTCTTGCGTCGTCCGGAGACCATGCGCGTCGTGCCGATGATGCGCTCCTCGCCGGTCTGCCGGTAATGGGCGAGATAGCCGTCGTGCTCGGAATGGTAGGGTTCGGGCATCAGCATCTTGATGTTCCGGCCGATCGTCTCCTGCGGGGAGTAGCCGAACATGCTTTCAGCCGCCGGATTGAAATTCTTGATCGTTCCACGCTCGTCGATGACGACGACGGCATCAGGGGTGCCGCGCACCAGCGCGCCGAAGCGGACGCGCTCGCCTTCCAGGTGATGGGTGTTGCGCATGAAATAGTAGACGAGGAGCGCGATCAGCCAGAGCGTGGCAGCCGTAATAGTGCGGTTGGCGATCTCCTGCCAGAACGCCGCCTCATTGTGCCTGACGGCGAAAAAGCCGAGCATCAACAGCACTGTGCAGGCAAAGGCGAAGAAAAGCGGCGCATTTCTGTTGCCGAACCAGAGCGCCGTCAGCACCAGCGGCACATAGAGAATGCCGTTGGCGACACCCAGCGGCGTATAGAGATCGACGAGAAGGCCGGTGAAGCAGACCGCAGCCGGGATCCAGAGCGGGATCTGCGCCCGGTTTGCCGGCTGCATCCACCAGGAGCGGGCGAGAAGCCCCGAGCCGAAGATCACGATGCCGATCGCCGTATGCAGCGCCATTGCCGCATAGGGACCCCAGCGGTAACCCTGTTCGGCATCGGTGACATAGCCGGCCAGCGCGATCATGCCGAGCGTGACAACGACATAGCTCGTCAGTTCCTGCACCACCTGGCTCTTTTTCTCCATGTGGAGCGAGAGCAGCAGCGAAAGATTGGCGATCAGGAAGACCAACGCCGTGTTCGGTCCCATGCCGCCGCCGATCTTGGCGATGAAATCGGGAGGAACCAGGAAGCGCGTGATCAACACGTCGACATTGTGAAAAGTCCGCCCGATCGTGACGATTTCCACGAGCCGGGCCGCAGCGATCGCCGCCGCAAGCCCCGCCGTGATCGTTGCCGTCACGCGAAAACGGCGGGCCGCCAGTGTCGAGGCGGCAAGCCCCACGCCGGAAAGCACGAAGCACAGCGCGGTGTTGAAGGCCATCGACGGAAAGCCAGGAACCAGCGAAATGACAATCTCGACCTGCAGCAGCCAGCCGGCAAGGGCAGTCACGCCGAGAAGGAACATCAGGCAGCCGACCGCAATCGCAAAGGCACGGTAGTGCCGCCTTGGCTGGTCCTGCAGGTCCACGTTGCCCTGATCCTGCACCCGTGTGTCCTCCTTCGGTTCGCGCGGCCATCTTTTCCGAAATCGAGGAATACTCAATAGGCAAGGCGGGGCGGTGCCACGCTTTTTGCGAAATGATCTGCGATGAGGTATATCGAATTTCAGTGGAACCGCGATATGGTGATGTCGAAGGACAGCGAGGTTCATTCGAACAATATCCAAATTACGGTGCTAGATGACCACCCTATTTTATGTCGACGACAGCAAGGATGACCTCTTCTATCTCGACTATATCTGCAGAAAGCAGCAGATAGACGTCGATCTATTCTGTTTCTCCGCAGCCGAAATGGCGCTGGAGGCGCTGGAGACGCGCGCGGCGGAAGGCAAGACACCGCCTGACGTGCTGGTCGCCGATCTCTACATGCCACTCGATAGCGGCATCGGCCTGATCACTCGGTTGCGCCTGGATGATCGTTTCAAGGCGATGCGGCTTGCTATCTGCAGCGGATCGGATGCTGCCGAGGACCGCGCGCGCTCACTCGATGCCGGCGCCGATGTCTATCTGGAAAAGCCACTTGACCTTGCCTCGATCATTCTCAATCTTGAGATGTAGAATACGGCGAAAGCCGGATGACCTGTTCCCCCTCATTCGTCCAAGCCATATGACGAACCGCAATTGACAAGGTCGAGGACGCATCACAAGATGCAACCGGAGCGAAGAATATGGAACGCAAAATAAGCGCTGAGAGAACCGATCAACCCGCGTTCGCCGCCACGAACATCAGCCAACCCCTTAGCTGAATGGGTCTATCGGCTCTCTCGCGCTTACGTCTGGCACTGCCTTCTCGCATTCATGGATGTTGAATGCAGGAAGAATACGATACCCAGGTAAGAACTACTGCCCCTCAGTAAAATCTGCCCGTGCATCACCTGTCGTTGAGATAATTGATGATTTCCGCCTTACATATCGAAAGTCCCCGTTTTCGATATCCCTCATCAACCGTCTCGCAATTTTTGTAGCTCTTCGCGTTTAAGACGTATATCCCAAGATTTCGGGATTAGAGGTATTGGCGGGAAGAGAGGAAGAGTTGGAATGAGCAATGCCCCGGCAATTCCCTTTCATGCCGGACCGGAGCTTAGCCGGGCGATCAACCGCACCGATTTTTTCCGTCTGCTGAAGTCGGCGGCGCAGCATTACAACTTCAACAATTTCGCGCTTGCCCGCATTTCCGAGGCTTCGGCCCCTTTCGGTGAACGTGATATCGTCATCACCAATGTCGCCGAGCGACGTGTCGGCCTTTTCATCACGACGTTGAAGGAAGCGCTCGGGACCGTCCGGGCAAAGAGCGCCCAGTTCCTGGCAACGCCGGTCCATGGCAGGAGCGCACAGCCGGAAGCTTACCCGTCCAATCTTGTTTTCAACGAATTCCTGAGCGGCGTCTTTCTCTTCATCCCGCTATTTACGCCGGAAGGGCGGCGATATTGCCTCGTGCTCAGCGGCGAGCGTCAGGAGCCGGATCAGAGTGAGATCGCCGACATGCTTCTCGACGCCATGCGCATTTTCGACAAGCTCTACGAGGAAATCCTGACGCCGGAAATGTCCGGACGGCTGACCCAGCGCGAATCGGAAATCGTCAAATGGACGAGCGAAGGCAAGACGTCGGCGGAAATCGCCATCATTCTCGGTCTGTCCGAACATACGGTCAATTCGCACATCACCGCGGCCGCGCGCAAACTTGACGCTGTCAACCGCGTTCATATGGTGGCGATCGCCTTGAGGAATGGTTTGGTTTCGTGAAGTTGGTTTCGGGATTGGGGAAATGAGATGATGATCACCGAAACGAGCCGAAGGAACACTGTCAAGGTTCTCTTTGTCGATGACGAATTCATCGAATTCCGTGCGCTCAAGAAGAAGATCGCCGATCTCTCCGAGCCGGCCGTCGAGGTTGAATATTCGCCATCGATCGGTGACGCGCTGGAAAAGATCCGCTTGGCGCGCTTCGATCTCATCCTGCTCGACAACCGCCTGCTGCCCAATGCCGATTTCCGCGAAACGGTGCCGGAGCTGCGGGGCATCGGTTACACCGGCCCGATCGGCGTTGTCTCGACCGATATATCGGGTGGTTATTTCCAGGAATTCCCGGATTACGGCGTCGATTTCCGCATCGGCAAGGACGAAATCGATGCCCAGGCGCTGCAGCACATCATCCGCGAATATGTGACCTATGACGTCCCGGATTTCTGGAAGGACGATTACAGCATCTAACCATCAAGCGATGGGAAGGCGGATGATGAAACAGCTGCCGCTTGCATCCGAATGTTCGAGGCTGATATCGCCGCCAAGCGCCGTCAGAAACTCCCGCGCCGTCGTCAGTCCGAGACCGGCGCCCTGGACTGCTCCCGGCTTCGGCAATTTCCAGAACGGCTCGAATATCCGCTCCCGATAAGCCGGATCGATGCCCATCCCATTGTCGGCAATCCGGATGAACCAGTCCGTCCCCTCGCGCTCCGCGGCAATGGCCACACGCGGCGACACTTCGCTGCGATAGGTGAGGGCATTGGTCAGCAGATGCCGCAGCACCAGACCGAAGAGGGCAGGGTCGGTACGGATGGAAGGCAGGCCGTCGCTTTCAAGCGTTGCCTCACGGACCGCCGTCTCATCGGTCAGTTCGCCCCAGACATTTTCGGCCAACGCCTGCAGATCGATCTCTTCAGGCGTCACCTGAGGTGTGCCACCGGCAAGGCTCATCAACGCCTTGGTGAGACGCTGCGCCGTCTGCGCCTTTTCCATGATCATCCGGAGGCTCTGAAGCTGTTCGCCGTCGAGCGTCTCCTCGAGATCGTCGAGCAGCAGCTCGGCATACATGGCGATATGGCGGAGCGGCGATTGCAGGTCGTGCGAGGCGGTTGCGAGAAAACGCTTGATGCGCTCCTCGCTGTCTCCGGCAACGGTGGTTTCCGGCGGTCTCGTCGGGTCGGATGACATCTGGCGGTTTCCCCGATCTCAATTGCAGCGCCGCGCGTCTTTTCAGACGCGCTAAGGACGCTCTAACACTTTGAATTGGCACATAATGCAGCAGCCGACAATAGAAAGAGGGCGCCGGCTCTGCAACCGGCGCCCTCTTCAAAGATGCGTTAAAAACGGGGATTTAGCTCGCGGACTTGCGCGGGCGACCCTGTTCCGGCGGGATGATCTCGACTGCCGCATCGGTTGCCGGTGCCTTGGCATGGCGGCGGCGCCAGTCGCCCAGGAAGAGCAGGATGGGTGCTGCGATGAAGATCGACGAGGCGCCGGCCACGAGAATGCCGAAGACCATCGGGATCGCGAAGCTCGAGACGGCACTACCGCCCCAGATCGCCATCGGCACCAGAGCGAGGAAGGCCGTCGCATTGGTGTAGAGGCTTCGCGCCAAGGTCTCGTTGATCGACTTGTCGATGATCTCGCGCAGCGGCATCGACTTATAGAGTCGCATATTTTCGCGCATGCGGTCATAGACGACGACCTTGTCGTTCACCGAGTAACCGACGAGCGTCAGAATGGCGGCGATCGCCGTCAGATTGAAGTCGAGGCCGGTGATCGCGAAGAAGCCGATCGCCTTGGTGACGTCGAGCACCAGCGTGACGATGGCGCCGACGGCAAACGGCCATTCGAACCGTACCCAGATATAGATGAGCATCGCGAAGCTTGCGATCACGACCGACAGGATACCGGCCCAGGCAAGCTCGCCGCTGACCTTCGGCCCGATGACGTCGGTGCCCTCGATGGTGGCGGTCGGATCGATTTTGGCGACTTCGGCCTTCAGCTTGGTCACCGCTGCCGTCTGTGCCTCTTCGCCGCCTTCCTGCCGTTGGGCACGAACGAGAATGCTGTTCTTGTCACCGAAGGACTGCAGCGAGATTTCGCCGAGACCAAGCGTGTTCAGGCCTTCACGGAACGTCGCAAGATCGGCCGGGGCGGTGGTCCTGACGGCCATCTGGATGCCGCCGCGGAAATCGACGCCGTAGTTGAGGCCGGGATGGATGAAGAGCACGACGGAGGCGATCGAAAGCAGCGCTGAGACGGTGATGCCGAAGAAGCGCGCCTTCATGAACTGGATGTGCTTGTCATAGGGGCTGAACGGGATCAACGGCCGGATGTTCAGCACCTTGAGCTTTCTGCGGCGGGTGATCTCGATCATCGCCACACGCACGAAGGCGACCGATGTGAACATCGAGATGATCAGGCCGAGCGCCATGGTCACGGCAAAGCCGCGAACCGGTCCGGAGCCGAAAAAGAACAGGATGGCCGCAGCGATCAGGGCCGTCATGTTGCCGTCGATGATGGTCGAATAGGCACGGCGGAAACCGGTGTCGATGGCGGCGAAGGCGCTCCTGCCCTTGCGCGTTTCTTCGCGGATGCGCTCGTTGATGAGAACGTTGGCGTCGACCGCAAGGCCGATGCCGAGCACGACACCGGCAATGCCCGGTAGCGTCAGCGTCGCACCAACCAGCGTAAGCGCCGAGAAGGTCAGGATCGTGTGAATCAACAGTGCGATATTCGCCAGGAAGCCCCAGGTGCCATAGAGAACGAAGATGAAGACTGCGACGAGGACAAAGCCGACGATGCCGGAATAAATGCCCATCTTGATCGCGTCGGCGCCGAGGTCGGCGCCGACGGTGCGCTCCTCGATAACCGTCAGCTTGGCGGGCAGGGCGCCGGCGCGCAGCATGGCGGCCAGCGTCGTGGCGCTATCGGCCGAGAAGCTGCCGGAGATCTGACCGGAACCGCCAGTGATCGGCTCGCGGATAACAGGCGCGCTCAGCACCTTGTCGTCGAGGACGATGGCGAAGGGATTGCCGACATTCTGGCGGGTGATCTCGGCAAAGCGGCTGGCGCCGGCGCTGTCGAAGCGGAAGCTGACGATCGGCTCATGCGTGTTCGGGTCGAAGCCGACGCGGGCATCCGAAAGGCGGTCGCCGGAGATTTCGACGCGGTCGAGGACCGGATAGGATCGGCCTTCATCGTCCTTCAGCATGGTCACGCCGGGTCCGGGCGCATTGTTCGGCGCCAGCATGTGGAACGACATCTTGGCGGTGGAACCGAGAAGTTCGCGCAGGTGTGACGGATCCTGCGCGCCCGGAAGCTGGACGAGCACGCGGTTGGCGCCGATGCGCTGAATGGTCGGCTCGGAGACGCCGACCTGGTCGACGCGCTGGCGGATGACTTCGAGGCTCTGCTGGACGGCATTGTCGACATTGGCGGAGATGCCGGCCGGCGAGAAGCCGACGGTGATGGTGGCGCCGTTCGCAGTGACATCAAGATCGGCCTGGCCGGCGCTGAGGCCAGTGCTGATCGGGTTGGCGAGCGTCTTGAGTTCGGTGACGGCAGCATCGCTCTGTGAGGCATCGGCGAGCGTCACGACGATCTGGTTCTGGCTGCGGACCACGGCTTTCGGCTGGATGCCCTTTTCGCGCAGCACGCGGCGCGCATCCTGAAGCAGCGATTGCAGCCGCTCCTTGGTCAGGTCGGCTTCGTCGACTTCCAGAACGAGGTGCGAACCGCCGCGAAGGTCGAGGCCGAGCGACACCTGCTCATGCGGCAGCCAGGCCGGCACGCGCTGGAGGACGGATTGCGGCAGGACGTTCGGCAGGGCGATCAATAGGCCGAGTAGGATGATCACCGTATAGGTGAACACCAGCCATGGTGAAGTACGCATGTTGTATTCCTTGATATCGAGGGCCGGCGCTCGGGCGCTGGCGGCATGTCGTCAATGTCGGAAGCGCCGATCGGCGCGAGCGTCAGGCAGCGACCGGCGGTGCGCGCGGCTGATGGGTCCTGGAGACTGCGGCGTGAAGCGAAGCTTCGAATGCCGGAAAAGCGGCTGATATGTTCCAGCCGGCGAAATCAAGGGCCGGAGCGGCGGCAAGGGCAGGCGAGCCGGCGTCATGTGCCGTCTGCTTCGGCGCAAGCTTGCGCTCCGTGGCAAGCAGCCCACGCACGGTGTCGCGCGCAGTCAACTGCGGCGGCTGCGGATCTCGACCGGAAGAGGAAAGCGTATTGACGGCAGCGGCTGGCGAGATCACCAGATTGCCGCCGAAAAGCAGGCCGAGATAGGCAAAGATGGCGACGAGGAGAGAAGCGGCGATACGGCTCGTCAGACGGTGCTGGTCCAGCTCCATCTTCTCCGTCCCGGCGATGTCACTCCCGTATCGGCTCAAAAGCGCGCCAATCTCTCATTCTCTTTCCGGCGGAGGGTCGTCCGTCGGCATAATTGTATCAGGCCCATGCCCGTCTTCATAGGGTTCACTCTCATGATGCACTTGGGCGAGCCGGTCAACCATGCCAAGCGCGATTTCACGCTCGCCCATGATGACGGTGTCGGCGCCATAGAGCTTCAGCTCATCGACCTCGGCGTCGGAATGGGCGCGGGCGACGATGAGGATCGACGGATTGACGCTGCGCGCCTGCTCGGCGATGCGGCAGGCCTCGAAGGCGTTGGGGATAGCGATGGCAATGCTGCGGGCGCCGGAAAGATTGGCAAGGTCGAGCGTTTCCCGCATCACCGCATTGCCCGCCAGGGTTTCGATACCCTGCACCTTCAGCTCGCCGATGC
Organism: Rhizobium indigoferae; assembly: GCF_034554815.1. Taxonomy (NCBI): domain Bacteria; kingdom Pseudomonadati; phylum Pseudomonadota; class Alphaproteobacteria; order Hyphomicrobiales; family Rhizobiaceae; genus Rhizobium; species Rhizobium indigoferae. The sequence continues at coordinate 308,438 of NZ_CP140635.1, forward strand.
GCTTGTCGGAGTCCTCGATGACGAGAAAAGGTGTGGCTGACGACTTGAGATTCTGTCCGACGATGCTGCCAACCCGCCCATAGCCGACGAGAATGGCGTGGCCGCTGAGAGCGGTTGGGTGCACCTCGTCGTCTTCGGGCGGCATCTCCTCCTGCGCTGCTATCGCATCCGCAGCGGGAGCAGGGTCTGCCACGACGTCTTCGCGCTTTGCACCATCCAGCAGCGGCCGCATGCGGTCACAGAGGAAAAACAGCAGCGGATTGAGGATGATCGAGATGATGGCGCCGGCAAGGATCAGATCGCGGCCTTCCTCCGGCAGCAGCCCCAGTTCGACGCCGAGGGCGGCGAGGATGAAGGAGAATTCGCCGATCTGGCCGAGGCTGGCCGAAATCGTCAGCGCGGTGCCGAGCGGCTTCTTGAAGGCGAGCACGATCAGGAGCGCGGCGACTGACTTGCCGATGACGATGATGAAGATGGTGGCAAGGATCGGCAGCGGTTTGTCGATCAGGATGTTCGGATCGAACAGCATGCCGACAGAGACGAAGAACAGCACGGCAAAGGCGTCGCGCAGCGGCAGGCTTTCCTGTGCTGCGCGATGGCTGAGCTCGCTTTCGGCAAGCACCATGCCGGCAAAGAAGGCGCCGAGCGCCAGCGATACGCCGAAGAGCTTTGCCGCTCCGAAGGCGACGCCGAGCGCGATCGCCAGCACGCCGAGCCGGAAGAGTTCGCGCGAACCGGTATGAGCGATGCGGTGCATCGTCCATGGAATGAGCTTACGGCCGAAGACCAGCATCAGCGCCACGAACAGCGCCACCTTGACCAGCGTCATGGCTATCATGCCGCCGATGCCGAGATCGAGGTCGAACAGGCGGCTCAGCGCGGCCGAGAGCGGCTCGACGGGAGCGTGACCCTCACCGCCGATGCTGGCTGCGGCCGGGATCAGCACCAGCGCCAGCACCATGGCGAGATCCTCGACGATCAGCCAGCCGACGGCGATCCTGCCGCGCTCCGTCTCGACGAGGCGCCGCTCCTGCAGCGCTTTCAAGAGGACAACGGTGGAGGCGACCGAAAGCGCCAGGCCGAAGACCAGACTGCCGCCGGTCGGCCAGCCCATGAAGGCGCCAAGCCCCCAGCCGAGCAGTGTCGCGAAGGCGATCTGCACGATCGCGCCGGGCACGGCGATGCCGCGCACCGATAGCAGGTCTTTCAGGGAGAAGTGCAGCCCGACGCCGAACATCAGCAGGATGACGCCGATTTCGGCCAGCTCCGGCGCAAGGTTCTGATCCGCCACATAACCTGGCGTATGTGGCCCCACAAGCACGCCGGCGATGAGATAACCGACGAGCGGCGGCATCCGCAGCCGATGGGCGAAGGCGCCGAAGATGAAAGCCAGCACGAGGCCGCCGACGATTGTCGAAATCAAGGGCGTATCGTGTGGCATTGCTGTCTCCCGATCTGGAAATCCCGTTCGTAATATGACATATATGGTCTATATCGACCAATATGGGCAACTTGAAATCATGGGTCAAGGCGCAAGGGAAACAATTCTCACTCCCCCTCTCTGTCGCGCGGCGCGCGGACTGCTCGACTGGACTCAGACCGATCTTGCGGAGAGGGCTGCCGTCTCGCGCAGCACCATCCGCGATTATGAAGGCCGGCACCACGACATCCACCGCGCGACGGAGGCGCAGCTGCGCCTCGCCTTCGAGGAGGGCGGCGTCAAATTTGTGGAGATCGAAGGGGCGGGCACCGGCCTTTGCCTGCCTGATACAGCCGGCTGACCTGATACAGCCGGCTGAACCGGCTTAGGGTGCCAGGCAGGTGGCTGAGACCTTGTAGATGGAAAGCGCCTTGCCCTTGTAGTTGCCTTCCGGCGGCTGCCAGTTCTTCAGTACCTCGGGCGTCTCGCTGGCGCAGGTGAAGGGCCCGTCCGTCAGGAAAAGCACCTTGCCGGTGATGTCGGCAGGCAGAGCGAATTCCTGCTCGTAATAGCTCTCCGGAAGGCCCGCGGGCGCTCGCGCATAGATCTTGTAGGACGCATCGCGGAGGGTATAGAAAAGATCGGCGACCATGTCGCGATTGTCGGTGACGATGATGTCGGTGCCGGTCTGAGCTGCGAGTGCGGCGGCCTCGCGGCTGACCTCGGCGCGGCCGAGATAACGCTTCATCAGCTCGTCGCCGTTCGGCAGCAGCAACTGATGCGGAAAGATCGTCGCCAGCGGAAAAAGCAGGCTGGCGATGCCGTTGATGGTCAGCGACAGCTTGAGCCCCTTCGGCCACATCCGGTAAAGCAGCCAGACGGCAAGGATGGTCCCGGCGACATAGGCGGTCACCGCCCAGTTGGCATAGGCCTTGGCGACGGTTGCCTGAAGCGTGATGAGCACCACCACCGGCATCGACAGCCAGATCAGCATCTTCTCGCGGTCGTCGCTCCTGCCCTTGATCATGTGATAGACCGCCCAGAGCATCGCGAAGAAGATGATCGGCCCGACGACGCCGAACTGGGCGGAGAAGAATTCAAGCCCGCGACGGACATTGATACCGAGTTCGCTCCAATGGGCGATATCCTGCGTATGCCGCACCGTCGTGTTGTCGTGCTGCAGGTTCCACCACAGGTTCGGCAGGGCGACGACCGCCGCGACCGCGACCGCGATGATGCAATCCCGGATGGCGATGCGTGCCGCCGGAATGAGGAGGAGGGCAAGCGCGCCGCCCGGAACGACGAACAGCACGGCATATTTCGTCAGGAAGGCGAGGCCGACGCTAAGGCCCATGACGAGCGCCAGCTCGACCGAGCGTCGCTGCGTAAGGCCGAAATAGGCAAGCAGCGCGATCGCGATGAAGAATAGCAGGATCACGTCGGTCGAGAAGAACACCGACGAAAGCGCAACGCCGGGGAGCGTGATGTAGGTGGCGCCCGTCCAGCCTTCGACCTCCGGCCCGACGAAACGTTTTGCCGTCTTCATCAGCACCAGTGCCGCCGCCATGTGGATCAGCGGTCCGAGCAGTCTGATCCAATAGATGGCGTTGGAGCCGGAAAGCTCGGTCATCGCCCGGATCACCCAGGCAATCATCGGCGGCTTGGAATAATAGCCGAGATCGAGATTCTGCGACCAGAACCAGTACTGCGCCTCGTCGACGAAAAGGTCCGTCGCATCGAAATTGAGCGTGACGACGCGCCAGAGCGTGAAGCCAAGAACGATGAGGAGACCAGATCTGGGGGACATGAACCGATAGTTCCGCTGACATGAAAGGCGCGAGTGCGATACACCAAAGGTGCCGGACTGCCAACTGGGAAGGGTGGGTCTAGCGCATCGGCCCGAAAATCGGAATCGATTTTCGGAAAGCACGATGCGTAGATTCAAAGTGTTAGAGCGTCCTTTGTGCGTCCGAAAGGACGCACGGCGCTCTAAAGCATGTCGCGCAAAACTGTGCAGCGGTTTTGCGATAACGACATGTGTAAAACAGAGAGCTAAATCGCGAGGAGCGAATCCCAAAGAATCGCGATGCGCTTTAGAACACCCGAAGCGCGCGGAGATCGCGGTTTGCAGCGAGAAAATCGAGACGGGCGACGGCGGCAAGCAGCGTCATTGCAATCAAGCAGGAACCCAATCCGAGAACAATCATTGCTCTGTCCTTGTCGACGTCATGTCTTGGTTATCGACCGGCATATAACACGGAGCTTGCGTGTGCCTTGTAGCAGCCGTGCAACTCCGCAGCAGTATTTGCTGTGAACGGCCTTGAATTGCTTCAAAAGCCTGCACCGCGAAAGGCTTATTAACCTTCAAGCAAGGAATTAACCATAAACATTGGGTTACACGTCGGAATGGGAAGATGCACTCGTTCCCACCAGGCATGACGCCGTCCCGCCGTACCGGGTTAATCCGGTATCCATCTCTTCAGACAGCTCCGAAACATAGCTGATCAGGGGGCTCGATCCGCCGGTTGCGACCGGTGGTGAGGACCGTCTCCACGCTTCGCGTTCATCGGATGCTGCGAAAGTTTTTGGCCGGGCCTTTGCCCGGAAAGTGGTTGGGGACAGGCGTTGAGGCAGGATATGCCATCAGATCAGGCTCGTGGCGCGCAGGCAGGCAGCTTGCGCGACCGCCTGCGCTTTGCCGGTCTCGATGCCGACCAGTGCGATCTGGTGCGCCGCAACCGGCCGGCCCTCGAAGCGCATCTGAAGGCGGGCCTTAGGGATCTCTTCCATAGGTTCCAGTCATTCCCCGACGCCTCGCGCAATTTCGAGAGCGAGCGCCAGGTCGACCGCCTGCACGATTTGCAGTCCTCGCATTGGGACGTGCTGACGGATGCGCGGTTCGACAGCCTCTATGCCGAGCGCGTCAAGGTTCTCTCCGATACCGAAAGCAAGATGGGCCTCGACCCGCGCTGGCACGTGGCCGGCCATGCCGTCATGCTGGAGCATGTCGTTTCCGCTCTCGCCGAGGAGATCGCCGGCCGTCCGCTGCTGCCGTCGGCCAAGCGCCGCACCCGCGAAATCTCCGATCTGATGACGGCGATCATCCGCATCGTCATGGTCGATGTGGAAATTGCCGTCTCGCTCCGCTTCAACGCGCTGCGCGCCGGGGAGCAGCGCGCGCTTGCCGACCAGCGCGCCGACAACGAGGCCGACATCGCCCGGATCTTCGGCGATGTCATCGACGGTCTTTCCGCACACGACCTGACACGACGCGCGCCCGTCGACGGCGCCTATGCCGGGATCGCCGCCGCGCTGAACGGCGCGTTGGATGGCCTCCAGGCCGAGTTCACCGCCATCACCGAGCGCACGGTCAAGGCCGAAGCGGCGACAGGCTCGCTTGCCGGTCTGTCGCGGCAGTTCGCCAGCACCGCTTCCGGACAGGCCGATCGGCTGCAGCTTTCCGCTGCGGCCCTTGCCGGCATCGCCGGCAGTGTGCGCGATGGTGCTGCCGACAGCCGCGCTGCCGAACAGGCGGCCGCCACGACGCGCGCTGCCGTCGAGGCAAGCGGCGAGGTCGTCGGCCGCGCGATCAGCGCCATGGCCGATATCGAGCAGTCGGCCGAAAAGATCGGCCAGATCATCGGCGCGATCGACGAGATCGCCTTCCAGACCAATCTTCTGGCGCTGAATGCCGGTATCGAGGCCGCTCGCGCCGGCGATTCCGGCCGCGGTTTTGCCGTCGTCGCCCAGGAAGTTCGCGCCCTTGCCCAGCGCTCGGCCGAAGCCGCCCGCGAGATCAAGACGCTGGTGACGACGACCAAGGCGCAAGTCGACGCCGGCGTGCAGATGGTCGGGCGCACGCAGGATTCGATCGGCAGCATCGTGCGTCAGGTCACCGACATCAACGCCGCCATCGCCGGCATCGCCACTCGAACCGGCGAACATGCCGCAAGCCTCGACAGCGTGACTTCAGACGTCAAGGGCCTGGGTGGCGAAGTGGCGGATAGTGCTGGACTTGCGGAGCGCTCCGCTGAAGGCGCCGACCACCTCCACACCGTCATTCTCGAGCTCGGCCAGACGATTCGCGAATTCCGCATCGCCCGGGAAAATGCCACTGCCGGGCGTCAAGCACCGGTTCGCGTGACACCGCCGCGCGCCATCGAGGCCGCCGCCCGTCCGGCACCGGCCGTGGACGAATACGAAAATGACGATTTTGGCCTTCCACAGCCCTTCGCAGGCGTCGGAGGTGGGCGGAATGTTTACTAACCTATCGGATGATTGCCCCAGCTCGTCTTTTCGGGCCGGGGATAAGGGGACAAGGAAAAGCTGATGGCAGCAAAGAAGAGTGGCAAGACGCTGGATTTGACAGCGGTGCTCGACCTCAACGAGGCTTCCGCCTTGCGCGATAAACTCCTCTCCCTCCGGGGTAGCGGTCTTTCGATAGACGCTTCCGGCGTCGAACGGATCGGTGCTCTTTGCGCCCAGGTTCTGATGTCCGCCGAGAAGACCTGGGAGCAGGACAAGCAGCCGTTCACCTTCTCCAAGGTGTCCGACGCATTTCAGAAAACGATGCAGCTGGTTGGCGTCAATATTGACCACCTGCTTGCCAAGGAGATTCGGCAATGAAGAAAAAAGTGCTCACCGTGGATGATTCCCGCACCATCCGAAACATGCTTCTCGTGACGCTGAACAATGCCGGCTTCGAGACGATCCAGGCGGAAGACGGTATCGAGGGCCTCGAGGTTCTCGAAGAGTCCAATCCTGACGTCATCGTGACCGACATCAACATGCCGCGCCTCGACGGTTTCGGCTTCATCGAAGGTGTCCGCCGCAACGAGAAATATCGGGCGATCCCGATCCTGGTCCTGACCACCGAAAGCGACGCGGAAAAGAAGAACCGCGCCCGCCAGGCCGGTGCCACGGGCTGGATCGTCAAGCCTTTCGACCCGGCCAAGCTGATCGATGCCATTGAGCGTGTAACCGCTTAAACCCAGGATTTGCTCCTATGGATATGAACGAAATCAAAGAGATCTTTTTCCAGGAGTGCGAGGAGCAGCTCGCCGAGCTGGAATCCGGTCTTCTGAAAATGAATGATGGCGATCGCGATCCGGAAACCGTCAATGCGGTGTTCCGTGCCGTGCATTCGATCAAGGGTGGCGCCGGCGCCTTCGGCCTTGACGATCTGGTAGCCTTCGCCCATGTTTTCGAGACCACTCTCGATTGCGTTCGATCCAACAAGCTTGAGCCGAACCAGGATGTCCTGAAGGTGATGCTGAAGTCGGCCGACGTGCTCGCCGACCTGACGAACGCCGCACGCGACGGCGGCAGCGTCGATGAAAGCCGCAGCCGCGGCCTCGTCAAGGAACTTGAGGCGTTGGCCAACGGCGAATTGCCGTCTCCCTCGGCATCGTCCGAAGCGCCGGCGCCGAAGGCCGCCGCAAAGGCTGCTCCGGCCGCTCCGGCGCCGACCCCCAAGCCGACCGACGACAGCGGCTTCCAGCCAGTCCCCTTTTCCTTTGACGATTTTGGCGGTGAGGGCGATGCGGGCGGCATGCCGGCCTATGAGGTCATCTTCAAGCCGCGCTACGAACTCTATTCCAAGGGCAATGACGCCACCCTGCTGCTGCGCGACCTCTCGCGCCTCGGCGAAATGACGATCTATTGCAATACGGATGAGCTGCCGGGCCTCGAGGAACTCGATCCGGAAGGCGCTTATTTCTTCTGGAACGTCACGATCAAGACGGACAAGGGCGAGGACGCCATTCGCACCGTTTTCGAATTCGCCGAGTGGGATTGCGAGCTGACGGTGAAGCCGGTCGAAGAATCAAGGGCGGACGCGACCAGCAACGACGAACTGCCGATGGTGCCGGTCCCCTTCGATCTGTCGATCCTGGACGAAACGGGCGCAACGGAAGAGGTTTCCGCCTCAGACGCGCGCGCCGAAGAGACGGCCGCAGCCGTTGCCGCCGCCGAAAATGCCTCCAACGTCACGCAGATGGCCGCAGCCGCCGCCCGCGTCGAGAAGAAGGAATCGGCAGCCGCCGCAGCGGCCGCAGCAAGTGCTGCCGCCCAGAACAATGCCGCTGGTGCCGGCCAGACGATCCGCGTCGATCTCGACCGTGTCGACCGCCTCATCAACCTCGTCGGCGAATTGGTCATCAACCAGGCGATGCTGTCGCAGAGCGTCATCGAGAATGACACGACCGGCACCTCCTCGATCAATATGGGCCTCGAGGAGCTGCAGCAGCTCACCCGCGAGATCCAGGACTCGGTCATGGCGATCCGCGCGCAACCGGTGAAGCCGGTGTTCCAGCGCATGTCGCGTATCGTCCGCGAAATCGCCGACATGACCGGCAAATCGATCCGCCTGATCACCGAAGGTGAAAACACCGAAGTCGACAAGACGGTCATCGACAAGCTGGCCGAGCCGCTGACCCACATGATCCGCAACGCCGTCGACCACGGCATCGAAACACCCGAAAAGCGCGCAGCCGCCGGCAAGAACACCGAAGGCACGGTCCGCCTCACCGCCAAGCATCGTTCGGGACGCATCCTGATCGAGCTTGCCGACGACGGCGCCGGCATCAACCGCGAAAAGGTCCGCCAGAAGGCGATCGACAACGACCTCATCCCGGCCGACGCCAACCTGTCGGACGAGGAAATCGACAACCTGATCTTCCTGCCGGGCTTCTCGACGGCCGACAAGATCTCCGACATCTCCGGCCGCGGCGTCGGCATGGACGTCGTCAAGCGCTCGATCCAGGCGCTCGGCGGCCGCATCAACATCACCTCGAAGCCGGGCCACGGTTCGGTCTTCACCATGAGCCTGCCGCTGACGCTCGCCGTCCTCGACGGCATGGTGGTCACCGTCGCCGGCCAGACGCTGGTCGTGCCGCTGACCGCGATCGTCGAAACGCTGCAGCCGGAAGCTGCCGCGATCCATTCCTTCGGTGCCAACCACCGGCTGATCTCGATCCGCAACAGCTTCTGCCCGCTGGTCGATGTCGGCCGCATCCTGAACTTCCGCGCCACCCAGGCCAATCCGGTCGAGGGCGTGGCGCTTCTGGTGGAATCCGAAGGCGGCGGCCAGCGCGCCCTGATGGTCGACGCCATCCAGGGTCAGCGCCAGGTGGTCATCAAGAGCCTGGAAGCAAACTACACCCACGTGCCGGGCATTGCTGCCGCCACAATCCTCGGCGACGGCCGCGTGGCTCTCATCCTCGATGTCGACGCAGTTGTCGGCGCCTCGCGCGGCCAGTCGCTCAAAGCGGAAATGTCGTTAGCAGCGGTGGGCTAAGGGAATGTCGTACACTGTAAAAAATCTGAACGAGGGGGATCGCGAGCTGATCGCGTTCCGCATCGGGGATCAGGAATTTTGCGTGAACATCATGTCGGTTCGCGAAATCCGGGGCTGGACCCCGGCGACCGCGATGCCGCATTCGCCTGGCTATATGCTGGGTGTCATCAACCTGCGCGGCGCGGTGCTGCCGATCATCGATCTTGCGGCCCGGCTCGGCATGAAGCCGGCCGATCCGACTGCCCGTCATGTCATCATCGTCGCCCAGGTCCGGCGTAAGGTCGTCGGCCTCCTGGTCGACGCCGTTTCTGATATCCTGACGGTGACCGACGAAACCATCCAGCCGACGCCCGAGATCTCCTCCGAACTCGAGCGTCAATTTGCCCGCGGCATTCTCGCCATCGAGAAGCGAATGATCTGCCTGATCGAACTCGAATCCCTCTTTCCAGAGACCGAAAGCGAAGCCGCATGAGTGTAATGGGCGCAAAAGATCAGAGACAGGGATCCGACGAGGTCCTGGCGAGCGGAGAATATCCGCTGACGCGCCGCGACCTCACTGAGATCGCCGCAATGATCTATTCGGATGCCGGCATCTTCCTCAACGAGACGAAGGCGTCGCTGGTCTATTCGCGTCTATCGAAGCATATCCGCAATCTCGGTCTGTCCGGCTTTCGGGAATATTGCGACCTCGTCGCTTCGCCGGCGGGTGCTGCGCCGCGGCGCGAGATGCTTTCGCACCTGACCACCAACTTTACCCGCTTCTTCCGCGAGAACCACCATTTCGACCACCTGCGCGACCATGTCCTGCCGGAACTTCTGCAGCGGGCGAGATCGGGCGGCAGGGTGCGCATCTGGTCAGCCGCCTCCTCCGATGGCCAGGAACCCTATTCGATCGCGCTGACGGTGCTGTCGCTGATGCCGAATGTCGCGGACTACGACTTCAAGATCCTGGCAACCGACATCGATCCGAAGATTCTCGCGATCGCCCGGGCCGGCGCCTATGACGAGAGCGCGCTTGAAACCGTGTCGCCTGCCATGCGCAAGCAATGGTTCAGCGAAGTCGAGATACAGGGCCGCAGGAAGTTCCAGGTCGACGACCGCGTCAAGCGGCTGATCACCTACAACGAGCTGAACCTGATGGCGCAATGGCCGTTCAAGGGCAAGTTCGACGTCATCTTCTGCCGCAACGTCGTCATCTATTTCGACGAGCCGACGCAGATGAAGATCTGGCAACGTTTCGCCGGTTTGCTGCCGGAGGGCGGGCATCTCTATATCGGCCATTCCGAGCGCGTTTCGGGTGAGGCAAAACACGTCTTCGACAATATCGGCATCACGACCTATCGCTATACGGCCAAAGGTCTCGGGAGGAAGGCATGAGCGCTCCGGCAAGAGTTCTCGTTGTTGACGACTCCCCGACGATGCGGGGCCTGATCACCGCCGTGCTGAGTTCCGACCCCGAGGTCAACGTCATCGGCCAGGCCGGCGATGCGCTGGAAGCGCGCGAAGCGATCAAGCGGCTGAACCCCGACGTCGTGACGCTCGACATCGAGATGCCAAACATGAACGGTCTCGATTTCCTCGAAAAGATCATGACGCTGCGTCCGATGCCGGTGATCATGGTATCCACCATGACCCATCGCGGCGCCGAGGCGACGCTTGCGGCGCTGGAGATCGGCGCGTTCGACTGCGTCGGCAAGCCGGCGCCGGGCGAACTCAGGCCGTTTGGCGACCTCGCCGAGAAGGTCAAGGCCGCCGCGCGCACGCAACGCCAGTATTCCCAGCCTGCTGCCGCCGTCGCGCCACCACCCTCGGTCGCCGATTTCCGGGTCGGCCGCAAGATCGTCGCGATCGGCTCGTCGACCGGCGGTGTCGAGGCGCTGATCGCCGTGCTGCAGAAATTTCCGGCGAATTGCCCGCCGACCGTTATCACCCAGCATATGCCGCCGACCTTCACCAAGAGCTTCGCCGAACGACTGAACCGTCTCTGTGCGCCGGTGGTGCAGGAAGCGACCGATGGTGCCCGTCTCGAAATCGGCAAGATCTATCTGGCGCCCGGCGGCGAGCGTCACCTCCAGGTCAGCAGCGCCTCGGCGCCGTGCTGCCGTCTCGTTGACCGGGCACCGGTCAACGGTCACCGCCCCTCGGTGGACGTACTTTTCGATTCGGTCGCGGAACTGGCGGGCCGCAATGCCGTCGGTGTGATTTTGACCGGAATGGGCCGCGATGGCGCCGCCGGATTGTTGAAAATGCGCCACGCCGGCGCCAGAACGCTCGGCCAGAACGAAAAAACCTGTGTCGTTTACGGAATGCCAAGGGTTGCTCACGAACTTGGCGCCGTTGAGCAGCAGCTCCCGCTGTCTGCCATCGGTGAAGAAATATTGAAAATGACAGCCGCCCGAAAGGAAGGGACCGAATAAATGTCGATCGCGGAGAAAATCAAAGTTCTGATCGTCGATGATCAGGTAACGAGCCGGTTGCTGCTCAGCGACGCGCTGACCCAGCTCGGTTTCAAGCAGATCACCTCGGCCGGCGACGGCGAGCAGGGCATGAAGATCATGGCCGAGCAGCCGCACCACCTGGTGATCTCGGACTTCAACATGCCGAAGATGGATGGCATCGGCTTCCTTCAGGCTGTTCGCACCAACCCGAACACCAAGAAGGCGGCCTTCATCATCCTGACCGCCCAGGGCGACCGCGCGCTGGTGCAGAAGGCGGCCCAGCTCGGCGCCAACAACGTGCTCGCCAAGCCGTTCACGATCGAGAAGATGAAAGCGGCCATCGAAGCCGTGTTTGGAGCCCTGAAATGATCACTGAGGGGGCAGCCCGCCGCGTGCACATCATTCAGGGCGAGTACAAGGTTCTGAGCGATCCGAATGCGGTCCTCTCGACCATTCTCGGTTCGTGCGTGGCTGCGTGCCTCAGAGATCCTGTCGCCGGTGTCGGCGGCATGAACCACTTTCTGCTGCCCGGTTCGGCGACGTCGCCGACTTCAGGTGGCGATGCCACGCGGTACGGCGTGCATCTGATGGAACTGCTGATCAACGGCCTCCTGAAGCAGGGCGCCCGGCGCGACCGGCTGGAAGCAAAAATCTTCGGCGGCGCGAAGACGATCTCGACATTCTCCAATGTCGGTGAGCAGAACGCGGCCTTCGCCGTGCAGTTCCTGAGGGATGAAGGCATTCCGGTGGTCGGTTCCTCGACCGGTGGAGAGCATGGACGCAAGCTTGAATATTGGCCGGTCTCCGGTCGTGCGCGGCAATACCCCCTGACCGGCGCCGAAACGCAGAGAACTGTCGCTCTCGAGCAGCGTCCCGCCGCTCCGCAGAAGCCCGTCGAAACCAGTATCGAATTTTTTTGATGGCGAGGATTTTCATATGACATTTAACCCGGTGATGGAGCCGCCTGCGCCTGTTGAAGCGCTGAGCGACATCCTGATGCGCATCGTGTCCGAACTGCACGATGTCGCCTATCTCATCGAGCGCATCGAGCCGCAGCTTCTCGAAATCGGCGGCGCCGAAATCCTGAATTCGCCGGATGCCATGAAGGTCATGCAGGGCATTGATCTGGCAGTGCAGAAATCGCGCGGCCTTGCCGAATTTATCGATACCATCACCGGTGAAATCCCGCACGGCTGGGCAGTCGATGTCGCAACCGCGCTCAGCCTCGTCAAGCTGGCAGAGATGCAGAAGGCATTGGGCGGCGCCACACGCCACGGCCATTCCCAGCCATTGAGCAAGGCAGCCGGCGACTTCGATTTCTTCTAAAGCGCGTCGCAATCTTCAGATTCGCGCCTTGCGCTTTAGGCCCATTTTGCGCATGTCGTTTTCGCAAAACCGCAGCACACCTTTGCGCGACATGCTTGGGACCTTTTCGGCCCTGCCGTTCTTCACGAAACGCTCGCACAAGTTTCGCCGACTATTCGTCTGATGAGGCAATAAGCCTGCTTTGTCTTTGACGGATCGTGCGAGAACAGAATGAATCTGTTAAATCAATTAGTTCAGATATTTAAGAACTTCGGCGCCTTGGGCCGAACGCGCCTGATGATTCTTGGAGGCGTCGGTGCCGTCTCTATCGCAATCGTCCTTGCGGCTGCCCTTTTCGTCAACAAGCCGGCACAGGAAACGCTCTATGTCGGTCTGGACTCGCCGGATCTCAACCAGATCAGCATGGCGCTTGCCGAAGCCAACATCAATTTCCAGGTCGGCACGGACGGCACCAGCATCAGCGTCCCCGCGGGGATGACGGGCAAGGCCCGCTTGATGCTTGCCGAGCGCGGCCTGCCGAACAGCGCCAATGCCGGTTACGAACTCTTCGACAATGTCGGCTCTCTTGGCCTGACCTCCTTCATGCAGGAGGTGACGCGGGTTCGGGCGCTGGAAGGCGAAATCGCCCGCACCATCCAGTCGATCTCGGGCATAACAGCCGCACGCGTCCACATCGTCATGCCGGAGGTCGGAAACTTCCGGAAGGCGGAGCAGAAACCGACTGCCTCCGTCATGATTCGCGCCAGCGCGACCACCGGGCGCAGCGCAGCGACCTCGATCCGCCACCTCGTCGCCTCGGCTGTGCCGGGGCTTGACGTCGATGACGTGACCATTCTCGATTCCGCCGGCCAGCTGCTCGCTTCCGGCGACGAGGCGAGCAACAGCTCGCTGAACCGCTCGCTCAACATCGTCCAGAACGTTCAGCAGGAAGTCGAATCCAACATCGACAAGGCGCTGGCACCCTTCCTCGGCATGGACAACTTCCGCTCCAGCGTCACCGCCGATCTCAACACGGACGCCCAGCAGATCCAGGAAACGACCTACGATCCCGAATCCAAGGTCGAACGCTCGGTTCGCTCGACGAAGGAAGCCCAGCAGTCACAGCAGAAGCAGTCCGATAGCGCGACGACGGTCGAGCAGAACATTCCGCAGGCGGCCCCCGAGGCCGGCGGTTCCGCCGGGCCCGAATCGCAGGACAAATCCGACAAGCGCGAAGAGCAGACCAACTACGAAATCAACAGCAAGACGACGGCGACGACCCGTAACAGCTATAAGGTCGAGAAGCTTTCGATCGCTGTGGTGGTCAACAAGGGCCGCATCGCCAAGATGGTCGGAGAACCCGCCGACCAGACCAAGGTTGATGCCTATCTTGCCGAAATGCAGAAGATCGTCGCTTCGGCGGCCGGCATCGACGCCAAGCGCGGCGACGTCGTCACCGTCACGGCCATGGACTTCCTCGAAAACCAGCTGCTTGAAGACGCCACCGGTGGCGTCCGCGTCATGGACATGCTGAGCCGCAACCTTGCCGGCATCATCAACTCGCTCGCCTTTGTCGCGGTCGCCTTCGTGGTGGTCTGGATGGGTCTGCGGCCGCTGGTGCGCAGCGTCAGCGGCAACGGCAGCTCCGCGGCTTTCGGCGACGCCACGCCGGAAGCGGCCGGCCTCGAGCTTCCGGACTTCGCGCCTGCATCAGGCGCCGCCGGTGGCGCTCTCATGGACGGCTTCGGGTCCGATTTCGGCTTCGACAGTACCGAGGACCTGCTCAGCCTCGGCGACGACGATGGAAACTTCAATCGGCGCGTCAAGGAAGGCCCGGAACGCAAGCTTTCCCGTATGGTCGAGATCAACGAGGAACGCGCCGCGAAAATCCTCAGGAAATGGGCGATCGACGACGCAGCGTAAAGCAAAGGCCGGGCAACCGGCCTTTTTTATGTCGGTACCCGAAGCGTGATTCCCCAACCGCTGTTTGCCGAAAAGCCGTGACTGCAGATACGAGAGACCCGGCCTGACATTCAGGGTCGGGAATTCGAATAAGACGATAGACCCGATCACTGAAATGCGGCTGTAGCGCGACATGATGAGAGGGACTCGCGTAAAACGCGAAGCAAGTTGCGATACCGCCAGAATCACCTTAGCCTCCTTATATCTTGAAGGCTGGAACGAGTGATCGAATCAGTGCATTGGCGACAGCGAAAGTAAATCCCTAGAAGTCGGAGATGGTGATTTGCATCGGCTGGCTTACCCTTAGGTGATTCGAAATGGGATTCGAGCGGGACTTGAATTGAATCCCTTACAGAAAAATTGCTGTTGCACCGAGTTCGATCGTTTCTCAGCCGCAGGACGTTGCCAATGGATATGAATGTAATTCAGGCGAGCAAAGGCGAGAGGCAGATGGCGAATTTCGCGAGTGCGGTGGTGCCGGATCTGTTGCCGCGCGATGAGCTGCTCCAGCGCCTCCACGGTGTCACCAGCAGCGGCAGGTTGCAGTCTGGCCTGCGCGCACTGACGGACTACGTGGGTGCTTCGCACTATCTTCTGGCGCGCTGCGATCTCCTCCAGGAAAGTGGCCTCGATTTCATCGTTTCGTCTGATTGGCCCTTCGACCTGGTCAGGGACATCGCCAATGATCTGGTCCGCGGCTATGCACGTTCGACCGAGCTGGAAAGATGCATGCAGGTCTTCCAGCCGAATTTTGCTCTTCTGCCTGACAGTGCCGAAGTTCCGGACGGCGCCAGCCGCCAATATTGTTCGGTGACCTTCAATGTCGGCCGGTCGCGGCTGGCTCTGATGTTCCTGTTCGGCGAGGGATTCATTCTTTCGCCGGAGCGGTTGCGCGATGTCGGTCTGCTTGCAGGTTATGTCGCGAGCTTCCTTCGCTGCGGCGGGACGAGGGTCGATCGCGATTTCGAATTGACGGACCGGGAACTGGAATGCCTGTTCTGGATTGCCGAGGGCAAGACCAGCGACGAGATCGCGATGATCCTCGGAATTTCCCGCAATACCATCAACAACTACATCACCAGTGTGATGCGCAAGACGGCGACCAAGACCCGGTCCGAGGCCATTGCTTTCGCCGTCCGGAATAATCTCGTATAGGGGGATCTATGGGGCACCCATCAGGCAGGACGATGAGCAGCGCTGAGC
The DNA here is from genome assembly GCF_034554815.1 of Rhizobium indigoferae. Lineage (NCBI taxonomy): Bacteria > Pseudomonadati > Pseudomonadota > Alphaproteobacteria > Hyphomicrobiales > Rhizobiaceae > Rhizobium > Rhizobium indigoferae. Next base: position 324,063 of record NZ_CP140635.1, read on the forward strand.
AGCTGCGCATGGTGCGTGTGAGCAGGATTTCCAGCCGGTCCGATCTTTTTCCGCGGCTGATCGCGATGCAGAAGCTCGTCGATGCGCAAGGATTCGCGATCTTCCGCGTCAGCGGTTCGGGCCTTCCGGCAAAGCAGCGGCTTGCCTGCGAGCTTGAGAACTGGGGACCGTCCAATGCCGGTTTCGGCAAGGCCTTCGCAGACGCCTATGGCGATATTCTTCTCGACCATATCGACAAATCGCTGCTGCCGCTTTCATGGGCCGGCGGTTACGACCGTGCGGCGCCCGGTCCGGCGGACTTCGCGCCGTTCATGACCCGGCTGCAGGACGGTATTCTGCCTTTCTCCGGACTTGCCTTTCCGGTGCGGCTCGGCGCCGTCGGCAACGGTTTCATCCTTTTTACCGGCGATGAGATCGATCCATCGAGCGATACCATCGTCGAACTGCACGGTCGCTGCTGCCATATCATGATGGATCTACTCTCGCTCGACGAACGCCGCACCGCCGCCGCCGAGGCGCTCAGCGAACGCGAGATCGCCTGTCTACAGCTTGCCGGCGACGGCCGCATCAGCGAAGAGATTGCCGACAAGCTTGGCCTGTCGGTGCACACCGTGAACGCCTATCTCGGCTCGGCGACCATCAAGCTCGATTCCGTCAACCGTATTCAGGCGATCGCCAAGGCAATCCGGCTCGGTTATATCAGCTGAACCCGCGCAGGCTGTAAGGCTTTGAATTGCGGTCCAAGGCGAATGTGAAAGCTCGGTTGTCTTGAAAGTCCTCAGCCGGCCAGCGACTGAGGCGGCTGGTTCACGCTGTAACGCGCTTCCCGAAGGCTCTTTTTGAGGAAGATGGTGTTCTCGTCAGGATCGGCCGAGGGATCCTGGAAAGCGATATGATTGATCTCGATGCCGGCGTGATCTTCGGCAAGGGTGAGCTGCGCGTAGACGGTGACGCCGCGCGGTTTGATTTCCAGGTCGAGAACGACTTCGGGCTTGCCACCCCACTCCAGCGTATAATTGCCGCCCAGGCCGAAATTCACCGTGCCCGGATGAAAGAAAAGCTCCGCCGCCGAAGCGACGAGATCGGAAAGATTGCCGTAATACTCGAAGCGCAGCAGTGAAATTAGGTCAGAAGCATCCAGAAGGCGCAGTTCAGTGGCGACCGGGCTGATCGCGTCTGCGAGGATCTTTTCACGCTGGGTAGAGTGGGGGCATTTTTTCATTCGGCTTATCTGACCCGTTTGTTCTTGGCGTCTGCGGCGTAGACCCGGTGGATGAGCTCCGCAACGGCCTTATAGAAGACTGACGGGATGACACTATCGATCGAGACTTGCGCAAACATGGAGCGCGCAAGCGGCGGATCCTCGAACACCGGTATGCCGTTCTGCTCGGCAATCTCCCTGATTTTGAGCGCAATAAGGTCCTGACCCTTGGCCAGCACCACCGGCGCATCGTTCTCTTCACGCGCGTAACGCAGCGCCACCGCATAATGCGTCGGGTTTGCAATCACCAGCGTCGCGCGGTGCACGTTGGCGATCATGCGCCGGCGCGCGCGGTCGCGCATCAGCGAGCGCTGCCGGCTCTTGACGAAGGGGTCGCCCTGCGCCTGCTTGTTTTCTTCCTTCACCTCGTGCCGCGTCATCTTCAGCTCGGTGAACCAGTGATGGCGCGTCCAGAAAAGATCGGCGATTGCCACGATCGCGGTGGCGATCAGCATGACGATGATGATCTTGCGCATCGCTGCCATCATTCGCACGAGAATCGTCTGCGGATCGGAGAACATCGCGTCGATCGAGCCGAAATATTCGCTCCTGAGCACGAAGAACAGGATCACCCCGACGACGACCACCTTGAACAGCGACTTTCCGAATTCGACCAGGCCGGGCACACTGAAGAGCCGTGACCAGCCTTTGATCGGCGAGATACGCGAGGCCTGCGGGCGGATGCGTTCAAGCACCAGCGTCGGCAGATTCTGGAAGACGGAGGAGGCGATGCCGAACACCATGAACAGGATGAAGGCAGGCGCCACCAGCGCGGCACTTGCCCAGCCGAGCCGCCCGAACAGCGCCAGCACATCCGGCCCCGTCTCGATCTTCCATTGATCGGGCTGTTCGAAGATGTCGCGCAGCGTTTCACTCATGCGTCCGACGCTGTCGGGAAGGAAGAATACGAGGTAAATGAAGGTCGCGAGGATCGTCGCAAAGATCGAAAGCTCGCGCGAAGACGGCACGTTGCCCTTTTCCGCGGCATCGCTTTGCTTTTTCGCGGTTGGGGCTTCTGTTTTGCTGTCCTTGTCATCGTCTGCCAAGTCGCGGCCCTCCGTCAAAAAAATAGGCCGCAGCTAATGCATGCCGCCCCAAAAAGGTGCAGCGGTTTTGGGATAACGACATGCATCAGAACAAAGCTCTAAAGCGCGTCGCAGGAACCGAGTTCTATGCGACGCGCTTTAGAGCGCGGTCTATGGCTGGAAGGGTAGTCGCCTGTGGCACGGCGATCAACAGCCGCCTTTCGGCATGCCGGATTTGTCAACAGTCTCGACGTGCCGATGCATGTTGCCTGGAAGTGTGCAGCGGTTCCGGGATAACGACGTGCATAAAACAAGGAACTAAAACGAGTCGCATGAATCAGTTCACTGCGACGCGTTTTAGGCGGCCGCCGAAGCGTCGCCTTCCTTTTCCTTGAGCTCGATCTGACCGGAATTGGCCAGGCGAATCGCTTCCTGGGCCACGGCGCGGCGGGCAATCGCGATCTCGCGCGGATTGACGCCGCCCATGCCGCTCTGCAGATCCGATTCGATCATGCGGCGCTGACGTGGGCTGATGGCGGAGAGAACCGATTCGCGAATCTCGGGGGGCGACCCGCGCAGCGCGACGGTGAGCACATCCGTCGAGATGTCGTTGAGCAGCATGACGCGGCTGCGCTGCGGCATGTACATGAGGTCCTCGAACAGGAAGATCTTCGGGCGAACCTTGTTGACCGATTCGCGGCTGATCGATTCGAGCGAGCTGAGCAGCGTGTCGACCTGCGGCTTGTCGAGCTCGTTCATGAGATCGGCGACCTTCGTCGAGCCGGCTGCATTGCGCTCTGCCTCGACCTCGGCAAGCAGCGTCATGACCTGGTTTTCAATGATCTGCGCAGCCTTGGGGCTGACCGCCTTCATATTGACCGTTCTGTTCATGATGTCGGCGCGGCGGTTGTCGGGAAGCTGCAGCAGCACCTTGGCGCCGAAGGAGGAGGGCATCATCGAAAGAATATAGGCGACGGTCTGCGGATGTTCGCGCAGCAGGAATTGTGCGACGAATGTCGGCTCCGCCTCGCTAAGGCGATCCCAGATCGAGGTTTCGTAAGCTTGGAATGCGGTGCGGCGGCCGAGCAGGCTATCGACTTCGTCGGGCGTCAGGCCTTCTTCCAGGATGGCCTCGATCGCCTTGGCGTTGTCCATCAGTCCGGCGCCCTCGGTGAAGAGGTCTTCGAACTCGGAGACGAGCAACAGCAGCTCGTCCGGCGGAATGGCGCGTAGCGACTGGGCGGATGAGATAATGGTCTGCAGTTCGGCCTGGGTGAAATATTTCAACAGCCTGCCGGCGACTCCCTTTCCCATAGCGAGAAGAACAGCCGCCGCCTTTTCAGCCTGGGTCAACGGTTTCCCGGCTAGCGCGCCGCCGAAATCGTCAAAGTCCATCATGGTCTAACCTCTCCGTCCCACACAGGGATCAGGCTTTTTTCGTACTCAAAACTTCTATTAGTTTCACACCGAATCGCGTGTCGTCGTTATCAAGCACCGTAATTTCGCCGCGGGCAATCCTGCGGCCATTCACCATGATCTCGACCGGTTCGCCGATCTTCTTGTCGAGGGCGATCGTCGCCCCTTCATTGAGGTTCATCAGGCCGGAGACCTGCATGCGGCTGGTGCCGAGCATGATCTGGACGTCGATCGGGATGTCCATGATCAGGTCGAAGTTGGAATTCAAAGCGCTGCCGAGCGGGGCTGGCGACGCCTCGAAGGAACTGCTGCCGAAATCCATGCCGGCAGCCGGGCTGGCATCGCCGCCGCCGAAGTCGCCGCCGAAATCGTCGCTGCCAAAGGGGGTTTCCGAAGTCTCGCCACCAAAGGCCGCCAGGTCCGTTCCTGCTGCGAAGGGGTCGCTCTGCAGGTCGTCGCCAAACTGCGACAGGTCGCCGTCGGCATCCTGCTTCAGCACGCCGCGCAGATCGTCGATCGCCTGATCGAGATCCGCTTCGCTGCCCGGAAGATCCAGGGAGAGGTCGCTGTTCTGCTGTGTTTTCTTCGTAGCCATGAAATCACTATTCCAGTTGAAACTTGCCTCAAACTGCCTTTGCAGCCCAAAAGCCAGAGAACCGATTAATTCATTAAATGACGGATGAGTTCATCATCCGAGTTCATCGTATCCTTGACGCGGACCATGTAGTTTTCGCCTGAACGCCCGAACTCGCACACATACAATTCCTTGCTGTTGGCGCTGACCTCGACACGCACGTCGCCGTGGTCGCGGAACGGAATGACGTCGCCGACCATCAGCTTCGATATCGTGCGCAGCGTCAGGTCCTGCAGCCTGATCTTGGCCTCGAGCGTGACATGTGAGCGGCGGACCTGGTCACCGAGCTGTTCGGTCCATTCCGCTGAGTTGCTGCTGGCCTGGCGTTTCGGCTTCGGCGGCGTCACCTTGGTCTTGAGCAGTGCCGTCTGCGGAACGATCAACGAAAATTCCGAAACGATGCCGGCAAGCGCGATCGACATGTTGATGGCGGCCGCGAATTCATCCGGACGATCCTCCTGCGGCCGGGCGCGCGTGTCATGGGCGTGCGGAGCCGAAAGGCTCGGTTCGAAACCACCCGGCGCGTTGACGGCCGAGCGCAGCACCTTGGCGATCTTGTCGAAGACCATGACCGCCAGATCGAGCTCGATGATCGAAAGCATCCGGTCGGCCGGTTCCTCGATTGTATCGGCGGTGGCGCCGAGCAGATGCTCCATCAGCGTGATGACGAAGCCGTTGCCGCAGGCAAGCGTAATGTTCTGCGACCAGTTGCGCAGCGTCGCGTCGACGAGTGTGACGTTCGCGCTCAGGTCTTCGATGAGGTGGTTCTTGTAGCCGATCTCGCAGCCGAGATAGTTGACCGTCACGTCGAGGCCGGTCTCGCTTTTGATGACGTCGGGAAAGAATTCACTGTAGATTTCCCCGAAGGAACTGCAGATCTTGGCGACCCTGCCTCTGTCGCCAAGCCCGCCTGTCAGCTTGGCGAGGAGGGCAGGATCCATTGTCGGTTTGTCGTGCGAAGCATTGCTCATAGTCATTTAAGCCGCCTTGTTTTCGCCACCTGGGTTCATCATTTCCTGCTCGACCGCATCGATGGACGGACGCTCGTAAGCCGAGATCGTCTTGCGGCCGTATTCGAGAGCGACCTGCGGTACCGAGCCGTTCATATAGGCAAGCAGTGTCTGCTTGACGATGACGTAGAGGCGGTGCTGCTTGTTGCGCACGACCTTGATCTGGGAGACCAGCGGCGAGCAGACGCAGTAGGACAAGAGAATGCCGAGGAAGGTGCCGACGAGCGCCGAGCCGATCAGGTGGCCGAGCACTTCAGGCGAATCGTTGATGTGGGCCATCGCCTTGATGACGCCGAGAACGGCCGCGACGATGCCGATCGCCGGGAAGGAATCGCTCATGATCTGGATCGAGTGGTAGGGCTTCATCTTGTCGTGCATGATGGTGTTGAGCTCTTCGTCCATCAGCGCTTCGATCTCGTGGCTGCGGGCGTTGCCGATGATGATCAGGCGTACGTAGTCGCAGATGAACGCCGTCAGCTCCTTGTTCTTCAGAACCGTCGGAGCCGCCTGGAAGATCGTCGATTCGGCCGGATTGTCGATATGGGCTTCGATTTCGTTTCGCGACTTGGTGCGCAGGTCGCGCATTAGCGAATAGAGCACGCCGAGCGTATCGAGATAATTGCGTTCCTTCGGCACGGCGTGCCTGAAGGCTTCGCTGAGCGCCTTGCCGGAGTCCTTCACCACCTTCATCGGGTTCGCCATGATGAAGCTGCCGAGGCCGGCGCCGCCGATGATGAGGAATTCGAAGGGCTGGAACAGCGCGTCCACTTCGCCGCCCATCGCCATGAAGCTGCCGACGATACAGCCGCAAGTCACTATAAATCCGATAATGATATTCATCGTCAGCCCAATCTGAACGTTGCTTTTCTTTGAGACGGATAGGGTTTCTGCCTTGCGTGAGGCTGATGAAAGGCCCGATCGCGAGGCATTTCCGCGTGCCAGCTTCGCGCAAGCATCTGCCGTCAGTCTAAAGGAGACGAATGGGTGCCCGCGCCCGTTTCTGAGATGCCGCCTCAGCGAAATCCCGGCCGAACCACATGAGACGACGCCCGGCTTTTCGTCCCGTTCATCGCCAATGCTTGGAGCTTACCGACATGCAATCCGGTCTTTATGTTTCTCTGTCGTCGCAGATGGCCCTCGAAAAGCGTCTGAACACCATCGCAGACAACATGGCGAACGTGAATACGACCGGTTTTCGCGCCACCGAGGTGAAGTTCGATGAGATGGTGGCGAATACCAAGAACAAGCTGAACACCAAAGTCGCCTTCGTTTCCCAGGGCAACGACTATTTGAACGAGGGAAACGGCGAACTGCAACACACCGGCAACATGCTGGATTTCGCCATCAAGGGTGATGCCTGGTTTTCGCTCGATACGCCGGCCGGCCGCGTCCTGACGAGGGATGGCCGCTTCACGATCAAGGAAACCGGCGAACTTGTTTCGATCCGGGGATATCCGGTTCTCGACGCTGGCGGTGCCCCGATCCAGCTGAACACCAAAGGCGGCGAGCCTGCCGTCGGCACCGACGGCATCATCTATCAGGGCGACCGCCAGGTCGCTTCGCTCGGTCTGTTCGAGGCCGATATCAGCAAGGGTTACTTGCGCTACGAAAACAGCGGCATCATGACCACCGACCAGCCGCGCGCCGTTGTCGACCGCTTCAATGTCGGTGTCGAGCAGGGTTATCTCGAAAACTCCAACGTCAACGCCATGCGCGAGATCACCCAGCTGATCGAAGTCAACCGCGCCTTCGAAAGTGTCTCGTCGCTGATGCGCGACAGCGAAGATTCCTTCAAGGAAGCCGTCCAGACACTTGGGGGCAGCCGCTAGGCGAAAGTTGAAAGTTAAAGCATGAGCACCACGCTACTGTCTGAGGACGGCCTTTCCCCGAAGCTGGCGCATCTGGCGGGCCTCGTCGACCGATACGCATCGCCGGAGTTCGCAGTTGCCCATGGCGGTCGCGTGCAGACCATCGCCGCCGGCCATTACACGGTTCACGGCCTCTCCCGCCATGTTCGTCTCGGCGAGTTCGTGGCCCATAAATCCGCGACCGGCATCCATCTAGGCGAAGTCGTGCGCGTCGAGCCGGAACTGATCTATGTCTGCCCGATCGAACCCGGCGAGCCGATCGGCATACACGACACCGTCATCCGCAAGGGCGCCTTCCGCATTTCACCGTCTGACAGCTGGTGTGGGCGCACTGTCAACTCGCTGGGCGAACCGATCGACGGGCTGGGTCCGGTCACCGAAGGGCTCGATCGCCGCTCGATCTCCAATACCGCGCCGCCCTCGATGACCCGCAAGCGTGTCGAGACCGGCTTCAAGACGGGCGTGCGCGCGATCGACATCTTCTCGCCGCTCTGCCTGGGGCAGCGCCTCGGCATCTTCGCCGGCTCCGGTGTGGGCAAGTCGACGCTTCTGTCCATGCTCGCTCGCGCTGATGCTTTCGACAAGGTTGTTATTGCGCTCGTCGGCGAACGCGGCCGCGAGGTGCGCGAATTCATCGAGGATACGCTCGGCAGCAATATGAGGAAGGCCATCGCCGTCGTCGCAACCAGCGACGAGAGCCCGATGCTTCGCAAGATGGCGCCGCTGACGGCCGTCACCATCGCCGAACATTTCCGCGACAAGGGCGAGAACGTCCTCTTCATCGTCGACAGCGTCACGCGTTTCGCCCATGCGATCCGCGAGGTAGCGACCGCCTCCGGCGAACCGCCGATCGCGCGCGGCTATCCCGCTTCCGTTTTCACCGAGCTGCCACGTCTGCTGGAACGCGCCGGTCCCGGCCCCGAGGGCGCCGGAACCATCACGGCGATCATCTCGATCCTCGTCGACGGCGACAATCACAACGACCCGATTGCCGATTCGACGCGCGGCATCCTCGACGGTCATATCGTCCTGCAGCGCAGTCTCGCCGAAGAAGGGCGCTATCCTCCGATCGATCCGCTTGCCTCGATCTCGCGTCTTGCCCGCAAGGCCTGGACGCCGGACCAGGAAAAGCTGGTGTCGCGGCTGAAGGTGCTGATTCACCGCTTTGAAGAGACGCGCGACCTGCGCCTGATCGGCGGTTACCGCCAGGGTGCCGATCCCGATCTCGACATGGCGGTCAAGCAGGTGCCGATCATTTACGACGTCCTGAAACAGTCTCCGGGCGATCGCGACTCGCCCGATGCCTTTGCCGATCTCGCCGGCGCGCTCAAGGCTGCAGCCGGCATGGGCAATCAGGGCGGACCCATCCAGAGGAGATAGACGTGACTGAATTCGACGACGAACGCATCGCTTCCCTGAAGCAGCGCAGGAAAACCGTCATCCTGGATCGGCTGCTGACCTTCACCGGCCTGGCGCTTGCCGGCGCCTCCGCTTTCTTCCCCTGGTACGTGTTCTTCAACGCGGATAAGTTCGGCATCAATGTTGCCACCAGCAGCAATTCGCGCGAACTGCCGGATTGGCCGGCGCGCAACGTCTTCAGCGTCTCGCCGCTTGCCATGGTCAACAAGAACGAGGGGGAAAAAAAGGCCCCGCCGATTGATCCGCTGACGACCGCAACGGTGTCCGATCTCGGCAAGGAGCGCGATGGCGGCCCCATATTGGAGGATCAGCCCTTCCCCGGCAAATCATCCTTCCGCCTGCTGCATGTTTCCAACGGCCGGGCGCTGATCGAGGATCCCTCCGGGATGTATGTGGTGCGCATCGGCTCGATCCTGCCCGATGAAAGCCGCCTTGCGACGCTTGAGCAGCGCGACGGCAAATGGGTGATCGTCACCTCCAAGGGCGAGACCTACCAGAACAACTGAACCTGTCCGCAAAGCCAGGCAACAGGGGCTCCGCCGCGAACCGGCCGGAGCCCCTGTTCTTTTGCCCCTGTTCCTTTGATAGCGGCGGCGTTCGCACAAAAGCCTCGCGAAGCCTGAATTCCCGTAAGTCCCACGCAAGATTACCGCACTAGGTTCGGGACAGTAAAAACGGAGAGTTTCATGCAACCAATCCAACTTTTCGACTTGGCTTCGCGACAGGCGGAATGGCTGACGATTCGTCAGCAGGTTGTTGCCGGCAACATCGCGAATGCCAATACCCCGAAGTTCCACGCCAAGGACGTCACGCCCTTTGACGCTGTGCTCGACAAGTCCGACATCGCTATGGCGCGCACCAATCCGGCGCATCTCAGCGGTAACGATTTCAGCAACAGCGGCGATATCGACGTCAAGGACGCTGCACTCGACCAGGAAATCGGCGTTCAGGAATCCGGCAATACCGTCGGTTTGGCCGAGGAGCTTTCCAAGTCGGGCGATATCAAGCGCCAGTACGATCTGAACACCTCGCTGGTCAGTTCCTTCAACCGCATGATGTTGATGACCGTCAGAAGGTAAAGTCATGGATCCGCTTTCAGCAGCAATGAAAATCGCCGGCTCCGGGCTCGAAGCACAGTCAACGCGCCTGCGCATCGTCTCGGAAAACATTGCCAATGCCCGCTCGACCGGCGACACGCCCGGCGCCGAGCCTTATCGGCGCAAGACGATTACCTTCGGCCAGCAGATGGATCGCGCCAGCGGCGTCGAGACGGTCGGCGTCAAGAAGGTCGGCGTCGACGAAGGCGACTTCAGCACTGAATTCGATCCCACCAACCCGGCTGCGGACCAGAAGGGCGTCGTCAAACTGCCGAACGTCAACATCCTCGTCGAGATGGCCGACATGCGCGAAGCCAACCGCTCGTATGACGCCAATCTGCAGACCATCAAACAGACCCGCGATCTCATCTCCTCCACGATCGATCTCCTGAAGAGCCAATAATAATGATCAGCAGCGTCCAGAATGTCAGCAACCTTTCGATGACCCGCGCGCTCGGCGCCGTCGACACCGAAAATTCCGCCTCGTCGTCTGCCGCCACCATGCCGGGCGCCGCCGGTGCGGCCAATGGCATGAGCTTCGCCTCGGTCATGGGCAACATGGCGAGCGACGCGGTCAGCAGCCTGAAGGGTGCGGAAAGCATGTCCTTTGCCGGTATCAAGGGCACGGCGACGACGCGTGAAGTTGTCGATTCCATGCTCCAGGCCGAGCAGACGCTGCAGACCGCGATTGCCATCCGCGACAAGGTCGTCTCGGCCTTTCTCGAAGTCACCAAGATGCAGATGTAACTGATTTGAGGACGAACACATGAGAGCGCTCGCCATCGCAGCAACGGGCATGGATGCCCAGCAGACCAATCTGGAAGTCATCGCGAACAACATCGCCAACATCAATACGACGGGTTTCAAGCGCGCTCGCGCCGAATTCTCGGATCTTCTCTACCAGACCGAACGTGCCAAGGGTGTCGCCAACCGCGCCAATCAGGCCGTCGTTCCGGAAGGTGCCAATATCGGCCTCGGCGTCCAGACCTCGGCGGTCCGCAACCTGCATCTCCAGGGCGAACTGACCCAGACCGGCAACGATCTCGACGTGGCGCTGATCGGCAAGGGCTTCTTCCAGATCCAGTCGACCGACGGCACGACGCTTTACACCCGCGCCGGCGCCTTCAACAAGAACGACCAGGGCCAGCTCGTCACCATCGACGGCTACGAGGTCCTTCCTGGCATCACCATTCCAACAGGCTCGACCGAGCTGACGATCAGCCGCTCCGGCCAGGTTTCTGCCAAGCTGCCGGGTGCGACGGATGCGACCGTGCTGGGCCAGTTGACGCTTGCCGACTTCGTCAACGAGGCGGGTCTCCAGCCGCTCGGCGACAATCTCTTCCAGGAAACGCCGGCCTCCGGCGAAGCCGTCATCGGCAATCCCGATGAGGAAGGTTTCGCCTACATGAAACAGGGCTATCTGGAATCTTCGAACGTCGACCCGGTGAAGGAAATCACCGAGCTGATCTCGGCCCAGCGCGCTTACGAAATGAATTCCAAGGTGATCACCACCGCTGATGAAATGGCCTCCATCGTCAGCAAGAACCTGAAGTAAGGGAAGGGCCGAAACATGATGTTTTGCCGGGTAGGACACATCTCAGGATGGGTGGCGGCAGCCACGATCGCAGTCGCGGGCATTATCTTGCCTGCGGACGCGGATGCCGGCATGGGTTATGCCGTCGTCCCGACCACGATCATCTACCCCGGCGACACATTGTCGGCCAGCCAGCTTCAGGAGGTCGAGGTCACCAACCCCAACCTCGCCGGCGACTATGCCAAATCCGTTTCGCAGGTCGAAGGCATGGTTTCCAAGCGCACGCTGTTGCCGGGCCGCACCATCTCGGTTTCGGCCCTGCGCGAGGCCTATACCGTGACCCGTGGCTCTTCGATCCGCCTGGTCTTCTCGCTCGGCGCGATGACGATCTCCGCCGCCGGCACGCCGCTCGAAGATGGCGCGACGGGGCAGGTCGTCCGCGCGCGCAATATGGATTCCGGTGTCATCGTCAGCGGCACGGTGCTTGCGGACGGCACGGTCCATGTGAGGGCAAAATGAAATTGTTCTTCCGTTTCGTTACTCTTGTCGCGGTTCTCGCCATGAGTTTGGCTGATGTCGCGCCCGCCTGGGCGCTGACCTCCCGCATCAAGGACATCGCCTCCCTTCAGGCCGGCCGCGATAACCAGCTGATCGGTTATGGCCTCATCGTCGGCCTCCAGGGGACCGGCGACGGCTTCCGGTCCTCGCCCTTCACCGAGCAGTCGATGCGCGCGATGCTGCAGAATCTCGGCATCTCGACGCAGGGCGGCCAGTCGAACGCCAAGAACACGGCGGCCGTGATGGTCACCGCCAACCTGCCCCCTTTCGCAAGCCCTGGCAGCCGTATCGACGTGACGGTGAGCTCGCTCGGCGATGCGACGTCGCTGCGCGGCGGCACGCTCGTCATGACCTCGCTTTCCGGCGCCGACGGCCAGATCTACGCCGTCGCGCAGGGTGCTGCCATCGTTTCCGGTTTTCAGGCGCAGGGCCAGGCGGCGACCGTCACCGAAGGCGTCACCACCGCCGGCCGCGTGCCCGGCGGCGCGATTATCGAGCGCGAACTGCCGTCCCGCTTCAAGGATTCGGTCAATCTCGTCCTGCAACTGCGCAACCCCGACTTCTCGACGGCGATCCGTATCGCCGACATCGTCAATGGTTATGCCTCGGCGCGCTTCGGCGGCCCGGTTGCCGAAGCCAAGGATTCGCAGGAAGTCGTGATCCAGAAGCCGCGCACGGCCGATCTCACTCGGCTGATGGCCGACATCGAAAATCTCATCGTCGAGACCGATACGCCGGCCAAGGTGGTCATCAACGAACGCACCGGAACGATCGTCATCGGCTCGGACGTCCGCGTCTCGCCAGTTGCCGTCAGCTACGGAACCCTGACGGTTCAGGTCACCGAAACGCCGCAGATCATCCAGCCCGAACCCTTCTCGCGCGGCGTAACCGCGGTCCAGCCGCAGACCGATATCGCCGCGGAGCAGACCGGCGGGCGCGTCGCGATCATTGACGGCCCTGACCTCCGGACCCTCGTCGCCGGCCTCAACAACATCGGGGTGAAACCGGATGGTATTATCGCCATTCTCCAGGGCATCAAATCGGCAGGCGCCCTGCAGGCGGAGCTTGTGCTGCAATGATCAAGATCATCAACCCTGACATGACGGTCCTGCAATTGCTGCGCCGTCTGGCGCTGCCGGCCGCGGGCCTCGTCCTTCTGTCGATCCCCGGCGCCTTCGCGCAGGAACATGCGCCGGCTGGCGACATCACGTCCCAAGACGAGATCAAGCAGTTCTGTACCAACATTGCCGAGCCCGCCCGCGACCAGCGTTATCTCCTGCAGAAGCAGGAACTGGAAAAGCTTCGCGCCGACATCGACGCCCGCATGGCGGAGATGGACAAGCGCAAGGCCGAATATCAGGACTGGCTGAAGCGGCGCGACGATTTCCTGAAGCAGGCGGAAGCCGGCCTCACCGAGATCTACAAGAAGATGAAGCCGGATGCGGCCGCACTCCAGTTGCAGGACATGAAGATCGAGGTGGCCTCCGCCGTGATCATGCGGCTCGGCCCGCGGCAGTCGAGCCTCATCCTCAACGAGATGGACCCGCAGAAGGCCGCTGCCATCGCCAGCGTCATTGCCAGTGCGTCCGATCCCAATACGTCGAAGGATCCTTCATGAATATGCGTTTCCCGGCCGCGATCGCCGCCCTCGCACTCCTTGCAGGTTGCCAGTCTCCGACGGCGGTCAGCGAGATCGGCCGCGCGCCCGCCATGAGCCCGATCGGAAGCGGTCTTGCCTACGGCCAGACGCCGCAGATGGCGCTCTATCCGAAGCAGCCGCGCGCCGTGGCGCAGGGCTACTCGCTGTGGAGCGATTCGCAGGCCGCTCTCTTCAAGGATGCGCGCGCGCTCAACGTCGGCGACATCCTGACCGTCGACATCCAGATCAACGACAAGGGCTCCTTTGACAACGAGACCAACCGCAGCCGCAAGAATTCGAGCGGCATGAACTGGGACGTCAACGCCCAGATCTTCGGCTGGACGCCCGAGTCCAAGACCGATCTGACCTATGGCTCCGATACCAGCACCGACGGCAAGGGCAAGATCGAGCGCACCGATAAGCTCACCCTTCTGGTCGCCGCCGTCGTCACCGGCATTCTCGAGAACGGCAACCTCGTCATATCGGGCTCGCAGGAAGTCCGCCTGAACCAGGAACTGCGCATCCTGAACGTTGCTGGTATCGTTCGTCCGCAGGACGTCAATGCCGAAAACCAGATCTCCTACGACAAGATCGCCGAAGCCCGCATTTCCTATGGTGGCCGCGGCCGCCTGATGGAAGTGCAGCAGCCTCCGCGCGGCCAGCAGGCCGTCGATCTTTTCTCGCCGCTTTGAGGCTGAACGACGATGGCAGAACCAGACGCAAGCGCAGGCCAACCGAAGAAATCCGGCACGCTGATGACGATCATCGGCGTCGTCGTCCTGACCCTGCTCGGGGCCGGCGGCGGCTGGGCGGTCGGCACGATCGTCGCGCCCAACATCAAGGGTGCCAAGGAGGTCGAGCAGGCCAAGGATGCCGAGGCCAAGAAGAAGGCCGAGGAAGGTCTGGCGCGCATCTCGACCGAGGCCAACAACGTCGTCCAGCTCGAGCCGATCACCTCGAACCTCGCCTACCCCTCGGAAAACTGGGTGCGACTCGAAGTCGCGCTGCTGTTCAACGGGCCGCCGGATGTCAAGGTTTCCGAGGATATTCACCAGGATATCCTCGCCTATATCGGAACCGTTTCCCTTCAGCAGATCGAGGGGCCGCGCGGCTTTCAATATCTCAAGGATGACATACAGGAACGTGTTGACCTTCGCTCGCAAGGGCGGGTATCGAAGGTCATGTTCAGGACATTTGTCATCGAATGATTCGTCTCATAGTTTTCCTTGCCGCCATGATGGCGGTACCGGAACTGGCGGTGGCACAGCAGCTGCCGACTGACTTGTTGAACGTGCCCGTCGATGGCTCCGTCGCCGCCTGGATCATCCGCACATTCGGCCTGCTGACCATTCTTTCGGTCGCGCCGGGCATCCTGATCATGGTGACGAGCTTCCCGCGCTTCATCATCGCCTTCTCGATCCTGCGCTCAGGGATGGGCCTCTCCTCGACGCCTTCCAACATGATCCTTTTGTCGCTGTCGCTGTTCATGACCTTCTATGTCATGTCGCCGACCTTTGATCAGGCCTGGCAGAACGGCGTACAGCCGCTGCTTGCCAATCAGATCAACGAGACCGAGGCGGTCCAGCGTATCGCCGAACCCTTCCGCACCTTCATGGCGGCCAATACCCGCGACAAGGATCTGGCGCTCTTCGTCGATCTGGCGCGCGAACGCGGGCAGAATATCCAGACGACCAATCCGATCGACTACCGCGTGCTGATCCCGGCCTTCATGATTTCCGAAATTCGCCGCGGCTTCGAGATCGGCTTCCTCGTCGTGCTGCCGTTCCTCGTCATCGACCTCATCGTCGCCACAATCACCATGGCGATGGGCATGATGATGCTGCCGCCGACCTCGATCTCGCTGCCTTTCAAGATTCTCTTCTTCGTGTTGATCGACGGCTGGAACCTGCTCGTCGGCAGCCTGGTGCGCTCGTTCAGCTAGAGCGGTTCAGCTTTTAACGGAAGCGCAGAACCGCTCTATCCTTTTGTTTTTACGCAATTCCGGACGGAAAACCGCTTCGCACTTTTCCTGGAATTGCTCTAACCGGCTGCCGCAGCTTGATATTCGCCAATGAGAAAACCCGCCGGATCGCTCCGGCGGGTTTCTAATTGTGCAGCCATCCCAAAGTGTTGCAGCGCCCGTTGCGCGTCTGAACCGACGCGCAACGGAGTGCGGATCGAAAGCCTCACTCGGCCGCGAATGGCGCCGTGCGCGGCGGCAGCGCCGGAATGTCCATGTGATCGGGTGCAAGACCCTGCTTGGCACGCTCGGCCATGATTTCATAGGCCTGCTCCAGATGGTCGCAGAACCGTTCGGCATCGAAGAGCGGCGCGATATAACGCTTCTCCTTGAGATGCGCCTTGTATTGTGCGATCCGCGCGGGATTCTCAGCCAGTTCGACGGCAAGATCCTCATAGGCCTGCAGGTCGCTGGCCACGAGCTCGGGCAGGTCGATGGCCCTGAGCAGGCTCTCGCTGACGCGTGAGGCGAAGTTGGTGCCCTTGACGGTCAGGACCGGCAGGCCGCCCCAGAGCTGCTCCGAAGTGGTCGTGTGGCCGTTGACGGGGAAGGTGTCGATGCCGATGTCGGCCGCCTGCTGACGGTCGATGTGCTCTTCGTAGGGCGCGCGCGGGCAGAAGATGATCCGCTTGGCGGAGATCCCCGCCGCCTGGAATTGCTTCAAGAGGTTCGCCTGGTTGCGCGGCGTGTTCGCCATCAGCCAGAGCACGCTGTTTGGCGCGCGCTTGAGGATGCGGCACCAGCTGTCGATCGTCTCCGGCGTGATCTTGCGGTTGCCGTTGAAGGACGCGAAGATGAAGGCGTCTTCCGGCAGGCCGAGCTGCTCGCGGGTGACAGGACGCGGCTTCGGGCGATGCATCGGGTCGTTCGGCTGGTAGCTCTCCGGCAGCCGGCAGAATTTCTCATGGTAGAAGGGCTTGGCCACCTCGGGCAATACGGAATGGTCGCCGATGACGTAGTCGAGATCGATATTGACCGTGCTGCCGGGGAAACCGAGCCAGCCGACATGCACCGGCGCGAGCGGCAAATTGAAGGCCGACGCGCGGCTGCCCGAAGTATGGCCCTTCAGGTCGACCATGATGTCAATGTTATGCTCGCGCACCGCCGCCAGCATCCCCTGGTCGGAGAAGCCATGAACAGTAACGATCCGGCCCCAGCGGCTGCGATCGGTATTGTTGTGCTTGAGGTATTCAGGGCCAGTATGGCAGAAGAGCGTCACCTCGAACCGGTCCTTGTCGTGCAGTTCGAGGATGCGCTGCAAGAGCTTCATCGTGGCGTGGCGATCCCAGAAATCCGATGACATGTAGCCGATCCGGATCTTGTCCGACCAGCTGTGCGGCTGGTTGCGGCGGAGGGCCACCCGTTCCGGGTTGAGGGGGGTGGTGCCGATCGTCGCATATCGGTTGAAATCCTCGTTGCCGCACCAGTGCAGATGATAGAACGGGTTATCCTTGCGCAGGATCTCGACATCGCCCTTTGCGAGTGAGGCATCGATCACCGCCTGATGTTTGCTTGCCTCTTCGAACTCATTGAATTCGCGGGCGAAAACCAGATGCAGGAAGCGGAATGCAAGATTGCCTGGAAAGCGCTTGAAGAGGTTGCGCGAGAGGCTCTGGTTGGTTGCATCGTTCAGATCGTCGCTCAGTAGCAGGGCTGCCAGGCGCATATGATCGGGATTGGCGCTCTGCGACAGCACCGTCTTGAACGGGCGGATGATATCCCGCTGCTGCCGCTTCAGATAGATCGCGGTGATGATGAAGGCGAGTTCCGGGTCTTCCTGCGCCTTGCTAAGGTTTCGCATGGCGATCAGCAGAGCATCGTCCTCGCTGCCGGTCTCGTAGTGCAGCTTGGCCGCCTGTTTCTGGTATTCGTAGGAGTTCGGTCCTTCGCAGTTGCCGGCCAGGCCATAGGCTTTCGCGGCATCGGCCTTGAAGCCGAGCTGCACGAGGTTCTTGGCCAGCAGCGCATAGGTCTTGGCGTCCTGCTGAATATCCATCAGCTGGTTGAGCGTTGCCAAGGACTGTGTGTAGCGGCCCATCTGGTAATCCTTGGATGCCGCAGAGAACGAAACTTTGCTGTTCAAAACCCAACTCCGTGAAGGAAATGTTCTGGCGTCGACCGCCGAGGCACGGACAGGCCGTCCTCCGCAAAAACGGGAGGATCGGTCCGATGGTGCTATCCCGGCGCCTGCCACATTGGCATTCGAAGCTTGCTTGAAACCGGTGCGCTTGGTGAACCTCTGTTTTCGAGGGGAAATGCCGACTTTTGCCTAGGGAAAACGCCTGGTTTTCAAGAGAATTAGAGTGCCAAGGAATATATTCAGCAAGCATTAACTATCCCCTGCGAGGAGCCGGCCTGGGGCCTGTATTTTTAAGGAGTTGGCAAGCATTGGCTGCGAGATTGCCCTGGACATGACGGGTTTGGGCCAAACAAAAAAGGCGCCGAGTAGCATGAAGCTGGTCCGTCATCGCCGGTACTATAGTCCGGTATGTCCTCCTTTTTGTATCTAGTTTTCCAGGGGACAGACTTATGACAAGCATTAACACCAATACTTCCGCGCAGGCCGCTCTCCAGACGCTGCGTAGCGTTAACCAGAGCCTCAACAACACGCAGAACCACGTTTCTTCTGGTTACCGCGTTGAAAAGGCTTCGGACAACGCTGCTTACTGGTCGATCGCAACGACCATGCGCTCGGACAACAAGGCACTTTCCGCCGTTTCCGACGCTCTCGGCGTAGGCGCTGCCAAGGTCGACACCGCTTACACCGCCATGGACAGCGCCATCGATGTCGTCGGCGACATCAAGGCCAAGCTGGTTGCCGCGACTGAAAACGGCGTCGACAAGGCCAAGGTCCAGGAAGAAATCGGTCAGCTGCAGCAGCAGCTCCTGAGCATCTCTCAGTCGGCTTCCTTCAACGGCGAAAACTGGGTTGCCGGCGCCTCTGGCACCAAGAGCGTCGTCTCCTCGTTCGTCCGCGACGGCTCCAACGCCGTTTCGATCACCACGACCGACTACGTTCTCGACAGCGGCTCTGCGGGCAACGTTCTGTTCGGCATGAGCGGCGGTTCGGTCGAAACCTCCACCGGTATCCTCGGCACTTCGAGTGGTGCGACCGGTTCGATCTACGCGATGGACATCACCAACTTCACCGCCGGCCAGATCCAGTCGGCTCTGACCAACGTTGAAGCGGCTCTGAAGGCCATGACCAGCGCCGGCGCTGCTCTCGGTTCGCTCTCCAGCCGCATCGACGCCCAGGACGACTTCGTGTCTGCTCTCAGCGACTCGATCGACTCCGGTGTCGGCCGTCTCGTTGACGCCAACATGGAAGAAGAGTCCTCCAAGCTCAGCGCCCTGCAGACCCAGCAGCAGCTGGCGATCCAGTCGCTGTCGATCGCGAACTCCTCTTCGCAGAACATCCTGTCGCTCTTCCGCTAAGACCGGTCGGCACAAGGTTTCCAAGTTTCGCGGCCGGGTCATCCCCGGCCGCGAAATGTTTTAATATAAGGTTAATGAAAATCCTTCTAAGCCTCAGATATTTTTGAATAATTTCCGATCTCGATTTAGCTTTCTTTAACCATCTTGCTGTTTTCTAGGCCCATCGAAACGGCGAGTTAACCTTAACAGAGATGGTTAACAGGCATGATGCTGATCGCTGTGGGCCGGCCGAAATCCGGAATGTCCCTTCTTAAGATCTGCCAACAAGGGGCAAGCAAACTATGACGAGCATCAACACCAATAACGCTGCAATGGCAGCCCTCCAGACTCTCCGTGGTATCAACCAGGGTCTCCAGGAAACCCAGGCTCACGTTTCGTCCGGCTATCGCGTCGGCAAGGCTTCCGACAACGCTGCTTACTGGTCGATCGCAACGACCATGCGTTCGGACAACAAGGCACTTTCCGCCGTTTCCGACGCTCTCGGCCTCGGCGCTGCAAAGGTCGACACCGCTTACTCCGCCATGGACAGCGCTATCGATGTCGTCGGCGACATCAAGGCCAAGCTGGTTGCCGCGACTGAAAACGGCGTCGACAAGGCCAAGGTCCAGGAAGAAATCAGCCAGCTGCAGCAGCAGCTGATGAGCATCGCGCAGTCGGCTTCCTTCTCCGGTGAAAACTGGGTTGCCGGCGCTGACGGCACCAAGAACGTCGTTTCGTCGTTCGTCCGCGACGGCTCCAACGCCGTTTCGGTCGTGATGACCGACTATATTCTCGACGACAGCTCCACGGGCAACGTTCTGTTCGGTATGAGCGGCGGCTCGGTCGAAACCTCCACGGGCATCCTCGGTACTTCGAATGGTGCGACCGGTTCTGTCTACGCAATGGACATCACCAACTTCACCCTCGGCCAGATCCAGTCGGCTCTGACCAACGTTGAATCGGCTCTGAAGGCCATGACCAGCGCCGGCGCTCAGCTCGGCTCGATCTCCAAGCGCATCGAGCTGCAGGAAAACTTCGTGTCCGCCCTCAGCGACTCGATCGACTCCGGTGTCGGCCGTCTCGTTGACGCCAACATGGAAGAAGAGTCCTCCAAGCTCAGCGCCCTGCAGACCCAGCAGCAGCTGGCGGTCCAGTCGCTGTCGATTGCGAACTCCTCTTCGCAGACCATCCTCACGCTGTTCCGCGGCTAATAACCCTCGGAAATATCGGCCCGCCGGTCTCCGGCGGGCATCTCGGAATCGAGCCGCGCTTCAATGGAGCGCGGCTTTTTTAATTTCCGTTAACTGTTGATTAACCATAATGCTGTCTTCTGCGGTCAACGAGACGGCGAGTTAACCAAATTTAAGAACCGGTTAACAGGCATGAGGCTGATCCCCGTTCCCGGTAGCTTCCCGGAATGTCCCTTTTTTCCATTTGCCAACAAGGGGCAATCATTTCATGACCAGCATTTTGACGAACGTCGCGGCGATGGCCGCTCTTCAGACACTCCGCGGAATCAACGACAGCCTCGAGACGACGCAGAACCACGTATCGTCGGGTTACCGCGTCGAAAAGGCAGCCGACAACGCCGCCTACTGGTCGATCGCAACGACCATGCGTTCGGACAACAAGGCACTTTCCGCCGTTTCCGACGCTCTCGGCCTCGGCGCCGCCAAGGTCGACACCGCTTACTCCGCCATGGACAGCGCCATCGACGTCATCAGCGAAATCAAGGCGAAGATCGTCGCCGCGACCGAAAAGGGCGTCGACAAGACCAAGATTCAGGAAGAAATCAGCCAGCTGCAGCAGCAGCTTCTGAGCATCGCGCAATCGGCTTCCTTCTCAGGTGAAAACTGGGTTGCCGGCGCTGACGGCACCAAGAGCGTCGTTTCCACCTTCGTGCGCGATGGCAACGGCAATGTCTCGGTCAAGACAACGGACTACATTCTGAACTCGAGCTCCGCGGGCAACGTCCTCTTCGGCATGACCTCGACTGGCACGATCGAGACGAGCTCCGGCATTCTCGGCACTTCATCCGGCACGATCGGCTCGATCTACTCGATGGACATCAGCACTTTCGGCTCGGCTGAGATCTCCATGGCCCTGACGTCAATTGAGGCCGGCCTGGATGCGATGACCAAGGCTGCATCGCAGCTCGGCTCGATTTCCACTCGTATCGAGCTGCAGGAAAACTTCGTCGGCGCGCTCAGCGACTCGATCGACTCGGGCGTCGGCCGCCTCGTCGATGCCGATATGGAAGAGGAATCGAGCAAGCTGACGGCGCTGCAAACGCAGCAGCAGCTGGCCATCCAGTCGCTGTCGATCGCCAACTCCAGCGCTCAGAACATCCTCACGCTGTTCCGCAGCTAAATCTGGCGCTGAAGCTGGACCGAATCTTGCGCCACCGTCTGGCAGCAAGCGCAAAGCCTCCCGGACCGCGCCCGAAATGGCGCGGTTCTTTCTTTTATATCAATGCTTTGGTCGACATTTCGATCGCTGCGCCAGGCTCAGTGCTGCGCTCTTGCCCAATAGGTTGGTATCGAGTTAACTTCGCCTCGAGTTGATTTGCTTTTGCGACACGCCGGTAGAAACTCTGCCGGAGGCATGACGCCAGTTCAGTCGCCGCCGGTAATCCGGCCTGCCCTTTCACCCCGATTCCGAGACCTGTCGATGACCGTTAAGATTACCAGCGCGGCCGCGGTGAATGCGCTTGCGGTGCTGCGCAGCATCAACAAAGAAGCCAACCAGACCCAACAGCAGGTGTCCTCGGGATATCGTATCGAGACGGCCGCCGACGATGCGTCCTACTGGTCGGTCGCGACCGTCATGCGTTCGGACAGCACCAATCTCGGAACGATCGGAGATGCGCTCGGTCTCGGCGCTGCCAAGGTGGATGCGACCTACACGGCGATGGACTCGGCGATCGATCTCATCGGCCAGATTCGCGCCAAGCTGGTTTCGGCAAGAGAGCCAGGCGCCGACAAGGACAAGATCAACGCCGAGATCAGCGAATACAAAGAGCAGTTGCAGACGGTCGTCGAATCGACGTCGTTTGCGGGTGAAAACTGGCTGTTGAACGGTGACACCGCTGCGCCGCCGACATGGCAGGTCATCTCGGGTTTCGTGCGCGCTCCGACCGGCGAATATCAGGCCCAGACCATCGATTTTCCATCCTCGCAGACCATCCTCATCGACAAGAACAATGCGAGCGGCGGCCTGCTGACCAAGCCGGTCGATGCCAATGCGATCAATAACAGCGGCACGACGTCGCGGAACTATTATCTGCTGAACGCCAACTCCACCACGCCGGCGACAGGTACGGAAATTGCGATTGGCAAGACCACGACCGATGCACAACTCACCGACATGCTTGACGTCACCGACTCGCTGCTCTCCTCGCTGACGACGACGGCCGCGTCCATCGGGGTGATGAAGACGCGCATCGATGATCAGATCGACTATACCGCCGATCTGTCCGATTCGATCGACAAGAGCGTCGGTGCGCTCGTCGATACCGACATGGACGAGGCTTCGATTCGGCAGAAGGCGATCGAAACCCAGAAACAAATGGCCGTCGAAGCGATCTCGATCCTCAACACGGCCGCAAGCAAGATCCTGATACTGCTGGAATAGGGGCGGGCGCGATCACGGGTGGCGGCGGCGCCATTCATCCTCGCGCAAGTTTGACTTCCTAGTTTCCGGCATGAAGGCATCGTCCGAATCCGTGCCGGCGCAAGGTCAGGCCCTTGTCCGTTTCGAAGGGGATGGCGGCGCGCAAGGTCACTTTGAGCGGGGGCGGGCATGTTGCATGCCTCCCGAATGCTGGATGGTTTTTTATGAGCATTTCGCTTTCCCGGTATTTGAAGGATTTCGGTGAACCGGAATCGTCAGCGCCGATCCTCGACATGGATGATTTCGGCGGCGACGCTTTCCCCGAAATGCCGAGCGAACCGGCGATCGATATCGAGGCAGAGCGCCGCGAAGCCTATGCGGAAGGTCATGCCGCAGCGACCGCGGAATTGACTGACAAATACGAACTCGAGGCGCGGACGCTGGCGGAGGTCCATGCGCGTGAACTCGAGGAACTGAAACTTCGCTACGAAGTCGAGGCGGCGGCGGTCATTGCATCCCGCATCCGCGATATCGCCGAAGAGGTGGCGCAACTGGTCAGCGCCGGCGCCGCGTCCGCCATCGCGCCTGTGATGACGGACGCGCTCGCCGCCAAGGCCGCCGAAAGCCTCGCCACCCTGCTGCGCGACGCGATCCTCGAAGGCGCGGCCGGAGCGATCGTCGTCAGAGGCCCGACCCGGCTTTTCGACATAGTGAAGGCCGAGCTCGGCGAACATGCCGGGGCGGTTCGCCACATTGAGACCGACGATATCGATCTTGCCGTCGAAATCGGTGAATCCGTCATCGTCACCCGTATGTCCGCCTGGGCAGCCAGCTTGAAGAAAGTTCTCGAATGAGCGAAGGCGAAAACCACCACCACGGCAAGAACGAGATCATCATCGTCAAGAGACATGGCGGCGGTGATCACGATGGCGCCCATGGCGGTGCGTGGAAAATTGCCTATGCCGACTTCATGACGGCGATGATGGCGTTCTTCCTGGTCATGTGGCTGGTCAATGCCGCCAACGAGGAGACCAAGGCGTCGGTCGCGACCTATTTCAATCCGATCAAACTCTCCGACGAAAAGCCCACCGAGAAGGGCCTGAAGAAGCCCGTCGACAACGCCGAGGGCGAAGAGAAGCAGGAGAAGTCGAAGCAGAAGGAAGAAGATCCGAACGACGGCAAGGCTGCGGCCGATGGTGACGACCAGACATCGACATCAGGCGACCAAACCAATTATTCCGAGGCCGATTTCTTCGAAAATCCTTATTCGGTTCTTGCCGAGATCGCCCAGGAGGTCGGCCAGCAGGCCAATGTCAGCGCCAAGGGCGACGGCGGTGCCGCCGATTCCGGCCCGGCCACCGGCGCCGATGGCGGCGAGGCCTATCGTGATCCCTTCGATCCGGATTTCTGGACGAAGCAAGTCGAGGTCACGACGGCCGGCAAGACGTTGCCGCCCGGCAAGAGCGACGACCAGCAGGCGGTCGAGAGCGAGACAAGCGAGATCGCCAAGGTCGAGGATATGAAGCCGATACCGCTGACCACCGATCAGAAGGCCGCCAAGGAAACCAAAGAAACTAAGGAAACCAAGGGCCCGGTCGAAGCCAAGGACAGCAAGTCGCCTGAGGGCAAGAAAGCCGACGCTCAGAAAGACGCCGATCATCAGAAGGATGCGGACAAGAGTGCCGCCGAGACCGAGCAGCAGCAGAAGAAGGAAGCCGAGCAGCTGCAGGCGCAGATCGCCCAGCAGATCGGCGGTGTCGCCGGCAAGCTCGCCGAAGGTCTGACCGTGACGGCGTCCGAGGGCGGATTGCTGGTCAGCATCTCCGACCAGACCGACGATTCGATGTTCAATATCGGTTCTGCGGTTCCGCGCCAGGAGATGGTGCTCGCCATGGAAAAGATCGGTGCGATCCTGAAGGCGAGGGGTGGTGCGATCGCCATCCGCGGCCACACGGACGGGCGCCAGTATAAGGGCACGCAGAACGAGAATTGGCGGCTTTCGATGGATCGCGCCCAGAGCGCCTACTACATGCTTGTGCGCGGCGGGCTCGACGAGAAACGCATCTCCCAGGTTTCTGGCTTCGCCGACCGTCGGCTGAAGCTGCCGTCTGACCCGTTCAACGCGACCAACCGCCGGATCGAGATTCTGGTGCAGGCGGATCAAGGATAGTCGAATGGCGCGTCGGCAGCATCGCTACGTCGGATTTGTGGCCCTTGGCCTGGCGATGCTTTCGCCGGCAGCAGGCAATGCACAGGATCCGGATGATCTCGCGCCGTACAAGATGCTGCGGTCGCTGCAATTCGTGCAGGATTCCGTCGTCAGCGGCGATCATTCGGCCGGCGAGATGCAGCGCTTCATGCTGGGCACGATCGACGAGCGGTTGCGCACTGTCGATCCTTCGACGTTCGACGACGATCGCAATGTAGACGCAGCGCTGATCTACGCGATGAGCGGCGGCAATCCCCAGACGCTCGAATATCTGATCGCCCACGACGTCAACGGCTATTTCGACAACCGCGTCACCGATGTGCTGCGCAAATATCTGAGCGGCAAGGGGCTGCTTGTCGCCAAGACGCTGGAGGAGACGGCCAGGGAATATCGCGACAAGAAGATCGGCCCCTATCTTGCGCTGATCGGCGGCAACGTGCTGATCGCGACGAAACCGTCAGACGCGCTGGATCTCTACGACCAGGCGCGTCTTGCAGCACCCGGTACGATCGTCGAGGAGGCGGCGTTGCGCCGCTCGGTCGCCATCTGCGTCGACAAGGGGATGCTCGACAAGGGAATGGCCTATTCCCAGCGTTATGTCAGACGCTTCCTGCATTCGCCCTATGCCAGCCAGTTCGCCGATCTTTTCGTCACGCTCGTCGTCGGCCACGATCACGACGTGAAACCGCAGGACGTCATCGATATCCTGTCCTTCATGGACGCTCCGCGCCAGCGCGAGGTCTATCTGCGCATCGCCCGCGCCGCCGCGATATCAGGCAAGCCGGAGCTGGCGCGCATGGCGGTCGGACGGGTGCAGTCGCTTGGCGGCGGCACCGACAATGCCTTCGGTCCGCTCGCGGATTTCTATGGCGGCATGGCCGGCCTTCCCACAGAGGATATCGACCGGGCGGCGAAGAATGTCAGCGGCATCGACGGCAACACACTTTCGCCGCGGGATCAGGCGCTGCAGGAGGCCGCGCGATCCGTTGCCGAGCAGATCCTGCGCGCTCCCGAGCCGGCAAGCTTGACGCAAGCCTCCAACCCTAACACTGATCATCAAGAAATCACTTCTGAAAAGGCTGTGGCAATAGCCACGCAATCGGAAGCGCCAGGCGCGCTTCCCGAGCCTGTTCCGGGAGGTGTGGCATCGACTGGCCAGAGCCAGGATACCGACCCCTCATTCAACGCATTTGTGACGACCAATCGATCCAAGCTCGACGAGATCGACGGTCTTCTGGCGCAGGAAGGCAACGAACAATGATGGATATGAGCGTCTCGGGCGGAGCCCCCGGTGCGGAGTCCGCCGCGATTGCGAAATCTGCGCGACCGGCCGGAAAAGACGATGCCGCCGGCCAAAAGAATGGCTTCTCCGACGCGCTGGCCAAGGCGAGCAGCGGTACCGCCAATGACGATGCCGATGATGCGCAGGGGGATCAGGGCGTGGTTGCCGATGGAAGCGCCGACAAAGTGGCGCAGACGATCCGCGGCCGCAGCAGCGCAAAGCCATTGATCGATCTTAGCGACGCCGCGCTGAAGGCGCAGGCTGATGTTCAGCCGGCAACGATCGCCAGTGTCGACAAGGTCGCAGCAAAACCCGCAAAGGCTGAGGTCAAAGTGCCGGCAGATCTCGCCTTGGGCAAGCTCGATCCGAAGGACCGTTCCGCAGATGAGGTCGCTCCGGCCGCTAAGGGCGCCAAGCACGGCAAGGGCGACGCATTGGAAACCGACACGGACAAGATCAGCGATGACGATGACGGCGGCATTTCGGATGTTCTCGGCTTGCTGAAGCAGGAACCTGCCGATGGTGCAGTGACTTTGCCGGCGGCGGCAGCCGCGCATCACGTCTCCGCCAAGGTCGATGAGGCTGGAACGGCCGACAAGAAGCTCGACGGTATCGACGCCAAGATGGGCGGCCATGCGTCCGACGCCCTGGCGGCGGTCAGCAGCAACATCGAGAGCGGCAAGGCGGATGACAGCAAGGTTCCCGGATCGGAGAATGCCGAAGCCGCCGATGGCAAGACATTCAGGATCAGCCGCGCCGATGGCCGCGGCGTGTCGATGGATGTTCACATCGGCACCGATCAGGCCGGACCGAAGGATGGTTCGAAGAAAGCCGATGTCGAAAACGTTTCAGTGCTCGAATCGCGACGCTATATCGGCCTGATGCAGAATTCGAATTCCGCCGCCGTGACCGCTGCTCTCTCGGGCGATTCCGAATGGGCGCGCGCCATGGAGCCGAGCTCGGCGCTCTCCAACGCAGCGGAATGGACGAGCACCGGCAAGGTGGTCAATACGCTGAAGATCCAGATGAACCCGCTCGACCTCGGTCTGGTGACGGCGACCATGCGCCTGTCCGGCGACGCTCTGAACGTCGACCTCAAGGTCGAAACCGGGGCGGCTTATCGTCAAATGAAGGAGGATCACGGCAAGATTCTCGAAGCTCTGCGCAGCCAGGGCTACGCGGTCGAAAACGTCACCATCAGCATGGCGCCTGTCGAGCGTCCCGACGCCGGCAACCAGGCGGGCAGCCAGGCCTCTCAGCAGCAGTCGCTCCCCCAGCAGGGGCAGGGCGGCGAGGCGCGCGAGCGCCACAATCAGACGGCACAGCGGACGGACGGAGGCTTCAATGGCGCAGGCGAGACGGGTATTGAAGACGCTCGTGCTGGCGGTAGCAGCGGCACTGGCGGCGTTTACCTCTGAGGCGGTCGCTTCTACCGGCGCCTGCGAGCGCGAGATCCAGTCGGCAGCGGCCAAATACGGTATCCCGGAAGGCATCCTCTATTCGGTCGGCCTGACGGAGACCGGCCGCAAGGGCTCACTCTATCCCTATGCCATGAACGTCGAAGGCAAAGCGATCTTTCCGCCCTCGGAGCAGGACGCGATGAGACAGTTCGATGTCGCCCGCAACAGCGGCGCGAAGCTCATCGACATCGGTTGCATGCAGATCAACCATTACTTTCACGGCGAGAATTTCCGCTCCGCTGAGGAGATGTTCGACCCGCATCGCAACGTGGAATATGCTGCAAAATTTCTCCGCAACCTACATGACCGTCACGAGACATGGACGATGGCGGTAGCCAGATACCATGCCGGACCCAACAATAATCCGGCACAGAAGCAATATGTCTGCCGCGTCATCGCCAATCTGGTCGCCACGGGCTACGGCAAGTGGACTCCCAATGCGAGTAACTTTTGTCAAAATTGATTCAACCAAAGATGGAAGAGGCATATTGTGACGAAACTGTGTCACAATGTGGCAGGAATCCGGCGTGAATCCTGTGCGCAAGCCATAATTAACGGACCGTTAACTTTTCCACGAAATTTTGGTGTGCATAAACAGGTGCACCCACTAGATATAGATCAAATCGCTACCCAGATCTTAATCAATTATTAGTTTCTGCCATTAACTTTAACGAGTTGTCGCCGATTCGTGCGATTCGTACCCATAGATCATCGAAGTGCCACACTGATTCGGAGGCGGACGAATGATCGTAGTGGTTGATGAGCGTGAGCTCGTGAAAGATGGATACACATCTCTGTTTGGTCGTGAGGGCATTCCCTCCACCGGCTTTGATCCAGCGGAATTTGGCGAGTGGGTACAGACCGCCGCCGATTCCGATATAGCTGCAGTCGAGGCCTTTCTGATCGGTCAGGGCCAACGCAACTTCGAACTGCCCCGGGCGATCCGGGATCGGTCGATGGCGCCGGTGATTGCGGTCAGCGACCAGCACTCGCTCGAAAACACCCTCGCGCTGTTCGACTGCGGCGTCGACGACGTGGTGCGCAAACCAGTGCATCCCCGCGAAATCCTTGCAAGAGCGGCTGCGATCCGGCGCCGGCTGAAGGCGATCACCAATTACACAGAGATCGGCGGGATCCGCGTCTTCTCGGATGGCCGTGACCCCGAGATCAACGGCGAAGTCTTCGCGCTTCCCCGGCGCGAGCGCCGCATCCTCGAATATTTGATCGCCAATCGCGGTCGCCGGGTCACCAAGACCCAGATTTTCAACGCCATCTACGGCATCTTCGATGAAGAGGTCGAGGAGAACGTCGTCGAAAGCCACATCTCGAAGCTGCGCAAGAAGCTGCGCAAAAAGCTCGGCGTCGATCCGGTCGATTCCAAGCGCTTCCTTGGCTACTGCATTGATTGGGCCTGATTTTCTCGGCCGGGCGCCGGTGTCCGGCTGAACCTCATAGTTGGCCTCGCAACTCGCCATGACAGACAGCTTCACGCAAGGCCCGACAAATACTCTCGTGCATAACAGGTAAAACGAGGTTTTCAGATGAGCATTTTCGGCAGCATGAAGACGGCAGTATCGGGGATGAACGCGCAGGCCAACCGCCTCAGCACCGTCGCCGACAACATCGCCAACGTTAACACCACCGGTTACAAGGCTGTGTCGACGAGCTTCTCGTCGCTGGTTCTGCCCTCCTCGGGCGGCAACTACAATTCCGGCGGCGTTCAGACCTCCGTCCGCCAGGCCGTCTCCGACCAGGGCGACATTTCCTACACCACTTCGGGTACCGATCTTGCTATCTCGGGCGATGGCTTCTTCATCGTTCAGGGTGCGGACGGCACGCCGGTTCTGACCCGCGCCGGCGACTTCACCAAGGACGACGAAGGCAACCTCGTCAACGCCGCCGGCTTTCAGCTGATGGGTTATTCCTACGACTCCGGCGCCCCTGCCGTCGTCGTCAACGGCTTCGATGGCCTCGTTCCCGTCAACGTTAACCAGGATGGCTTGACCGCCATCGCCTCGACATCGGGTGTCTTCAAGGGCAATCTCGATTCCAACGCCAAAATCGCTCCGGTCGCTCCTGCGACGCTGCCGAGCGCCAACGCCGCGACCACGACGACCGACACCAAGAAGGTCTCGATGGTCGCCTATGACCGCCTCGGCAACAAGGTGATGTACGACTTCTACTTCACGAAGCAATCAGTCGTTACGCCGCCGCCGGCAACGCCCGCTACGGCTGCCACCTGGGAAGTGGCAATGTTCCGCAACGCCAATGCGGCGGTCGGCGGAACAACCTCCTTCCCCTACACCGCCGGTGGCGCTGTCGGCACCGGAACGCTCACCTTCGACGCCAACGGCAAGATGACCTCGAGCGGCGCCGTTAACATCGTCGATACGGTGACCGGCCAGACGATCGCCATGGATTTGTCCGGCTTCACGCAGCTCGGCGCCGACTTCTCTGGTACCGGTACGCCGAACGGCCAGGCCGCGACCCCGGTGAAGGACGTCACGATCGACGGCGACGGCATCGTCTACGCCAAGTATGAAGACGGCAGCACCAAGCCGCTCTATCGGATTCCGCTCGCCAACGTCGCGAGCCCCGACAAGCTGACGCTGATGAGCGGTAACGTCTACAGCGCCAACGGCCAGTCCGGCGTCACCGTCACCGGCTTCCCGCAGACCAACGGTCTCGGCACTATCAAATCAGGCGCTCTCGAAGGTTCGAACGTCGACCTCGCCGGCGAGCTGACCGAGATGATCGAATCGCAGCGCAGCTATACCGCCAATTCCAAGGTCTTCCAGACGGGGTCCGACATTATGGACGTCCTCGTCAACCTCAAGAGATAAGCAAGGTACCGGGTAAGCCATGTCGCTCACATCCGCACTTAATACCGCACAGAGCATATTCAATAGTACAGGCACGCAGAGCAGTGTCGTATCGAATAATATCTCGAATGCGGGCAACAAAGATTACGTGCGCCGGCAGGCGATGCTCACCACGTCCTTGAATGGTGCCCAGGTCGTCAAGATAGACCGGGCGCAGGAAGATGCGCTGCTGCGCCAGTACCTGAAGACATCCTCTCAAGACAGCGCCCAGCAGGCTTTGCTCGGCGGTCTCGAAGACCTCAAGTCGATCATGGGTGGCAACGACTACGAAACGTCGCCATCCACCTATCTCGGTGTTTTCCAGCAGAAGCTTCAAGCTTTCCGCACGACGCCGGGCAGCACTGTCGCCGCCCAGGGCGCCATCACCGCCGCCCAGGATGTCGCCAACTCCCTGAACAATGCCTCGCAATCCGTTCAGGACGTCCGCGCCACCGCCGACAAGCAGATCGCCACCGACGTCGATAAGCTGAATACGCTCCTCAGTGACTTCGAGAAGGCCAACAATGCGGTGAAGACCGCCACGGCCTCGGGGACGGATGCATCCGGCGCCCTCGACGAACGCGAGAAGGCTCTCAAGCAGATTTCGCAGATCGTCGGCGTCAACGCGACGACACGCGATAATAACGACATGGTGCTGAGCACGTCTGACGGGACGATCCTCTTCGAGACGGTTCCGCGCACCGTGACGTTCAAGTCTCAGGATATCTATACCGCCACCACTGTCGGCAATTCGGTTTATGTCGACGGTGTGGCCCTTCCGCGCGGTAGCGGATCAACGACGACAGGGCAGGGGAGCCTCCAGTCTCTCCTCCAGGTCCGCGACGAAATCGCCCCGAACTTCCAGAAGCAGCTCGACGAAATTGCCCGCGGCCTGGTCTCGCTCTTCAAGGAGCAGAACACGGTGGCCGGCCCGGCCTATGTGCCAGGCCTCTTCACCTGGAGCGGCGGCACCGTCGATACGGGCGGCACTGCTGTTGCCGGCATGGCGTCGACCATCACCGTCAGCAGCCGTGTGATCACCGCGCAGGGCGGCGATCCGATGCGCCTGCGCGATGGCGGCATCAATGCGACCGGTCTCGTCCTGAATACTACCGGCCTTAGTGGTTATACGACCGAACTCGATCGTCTTTATACCGCATTGGGCTCCGACATTGATTTTGACCCGGCAACGGGAACGACAGTCGGTTTCGACGCTACGACGGGCATCGATTCAAACGTCAGCATCATGGAATTCGCCACGAATTCCCTCGGCTGGCTCGAACAGTACCGCAGCAATGCCACGACGGCGGCGGAGAACACCTCGGCGGCGTTGTCGCGTTCCGACGAAGCCTATTCCAACGAGACCGGCGTCAACCTCGACGAGGAACTGACGCTGCTCCTCGACATAGAGCAGTCCTACAAGGCGGCGACCAAGATCCTGAACGCCGTTGACGAAATGTTGAAGTCATTGCTGGATATTGCGAGTTAAGCCATGAAGAGCTCATTTATTTCAAGTTCGGCCATTCAAAACGCGATGCGGTTGACGATCCGTCAGGCGCAGAACCAGATGACAAAGGCAACGATGGAGGCGACGACGGGAGTCTATGCGGATATCGGTGTCTCGCTCGGCGGCAACGCCTCCAGGAGCGTGGACTTCAGCCGCGAGGTCGACAGGATAGCCTCGATCAAATCAAGCAATTCGCTTGTCACCGCACGCATGGAATCCTCACAGCTCGGCCTTTCCAAGATGAAGGACGTCGGCGACGGCCTCGTTTCGAAGCTGACGGCGCTCCAGGGCAGCCATGATCCGGGCAGCATCACCGTCGCCATCCAGTCGGCGACCAGCGCCTTGTCCACGATGATGGACACCGCCAATACCATGGTGAACGGCGAATATCTGTTCTCGGGCATTAACACCGACGTGCAGCCGCTGACCGACAAGACGACCGCGACGAGCGCAGCCATCGTCACGCAGTTGAATGCCTACGCCGCCGCTCTTGTCCCGCCGAAGGCGGTCAGTGACCTCACCGGCGCCGAAATGGAGACCTTCATCACCACGACGGTAGAGCCGATGTTCAACCAGGCGGCCTGGACCAACTCGACGACCGGCTGGTCGCAGGCATCGAGCCAGAACATGACGAGCCGCATCAGCAACTCGGAAGTGATCGAATCCTCGACCAACGCCAATTCCGAGGGCATGCGCTACTTCGCGCTCGCCTCGGTGATGACCTCGGCGCTGTTGGGCCAGAACCTCAGCAGCGATGCGATGAGCACGGTGTCCAAGCAGGCGATCAGCTATACGACGAAGGCGACCAGCGGCCTCGTGACGCAGGCAAGCCAGCTCGGCCTTTCCCAGGAGCGCGTCAAGAAGTCCAACGATGCCCTCGACGCCCAGTCGAACATCATCAAGAACAAGCTGGTCGATCTCCAGGGTGTCGATCCCTACGAAGCCTCGACCCTCGTCAAGACTTTGGAAACGCAGCTTGAAACCGCTTACACGATCGTCTCGAAAATCCAGCAGTTGAGTCTTGTAAATTACCTTTGATGAGCAAAGGCGCGCAATAAAGAAGGATGCATGAATGTATCAGTTCTCATATGCCGAAGTCATGCAGGACTCGGTGGCCGACGCGAAAGAGCGGGAATGGCAGGTTCTTGACCGGTCCATAGACCTGCTGTCGTTGGCGCGCGAAAAGGAAAAATACGGCCGCGAAGCCATTGAAGCCCTGTTTTATACACGCCGGGTGTGGATCAGCTTCATCGAGGATCTGAAACACCCCGACAACCAGCTGGAGATCGAGCTCAGGGCCAACCTCA
The DNA here is from genome assembly GCF_034554815.1 of Rhizobium indigoferae. NCBI lineage: Bacteria > Pseudomonadati > Pseudomonadota > Alphaproteobacteria > Hyphomicrobiales > Rhizobiaceae > Rhizobium > Rhizobium indigoferae. Next base: position 357,196 of record NZ_CP140635.1, read on the forward strand.
TCTCGATCGCGATCTGGATCTTGAAGGAATGTGACAGGATCAGAAAACGTCAGTCCAATAACTACCAGGGCATCATCGACGTTACCACCATCATCAGGGATGGACTTAAATGAAAAGTACACTTCGAATTTCTCTGAAAGCCGGAGAAAGAATCTTCATCAACGGCGCCGTCCTGCGCGTCGACCGCAAGGTCGCGCTGGAATTCCTGAATGATGTGACGTTCCTTCTCGAAAACCACGTCCTCCAACCGGAGGGCGCCACGACGCCGCTGCGTCAGCTCTATTTCATCGCGCAGATGATCCTCATCAACCCTGAGGGCAAGGACCACTCGACGGCGATGTTCCGCAAGTCGATCACCATGCTGCTCTCCTGCTTCAAGAACGAGGAGATCCTCGCCGAACTGAAGCGCATTGATGCGCTCGTCTCGACGGGCCGCGCCTTCGATGCGCTCAAGGCGATCCGTGGCCTCTACACGATCGAAGACAGTATTCTCAACAACCACGAAATGCCGCCGACAATGGTCGAGCAGATTCGCAGGGAGATTGCACCATGGCGGTAGATGCCACATCAAGCGTGAGCACGACGGGCACTTCGAACTCGACGAACTCGGCTCAGCAGAAGGCAACGCTGAATTACGACAATTTCCTTCAGTTGCTCATCGCGCAGATGAAGAACCAGGATCCGACGGATCCGGTCGACGCCAGCGAGCAGATGTCGCAGCTGGCGAGCTTCTCGCAGGTCGAACAGACGATCCAGACCAACACCAAGCTGGACACGCTGCTCGCAAGCTCGAGCCTCACCCAGGCCAGCAGCTACGTCGGCAAATACATGGAAAGCGCCGACGGCACCGTCAAAGGCACCATCGAATCCGTCAAGGTTTATTCCGACGGAATCATAGCGACGACCACGGCTGGCGGTAATATACTGGTGCAAGCGGGAATCACTGTTGCCGACAAGGCTCCCAGCAGCGATACCTGATACGACAGCGCTGCGCACCTTAGCGGCGCCGATGCGTCGAGTGATACCAACCAATGGTGGTCCGGCTGCGGCGGGGCTGCTTCAAGGCGATATGAGGTTGCCTTCGAATGAATGAAGCTGATGCATTGGATCTGTTCCAGGCGGCGATCTGGACCGTCCTGATTGCCGCGGGTCCCGCCGTCATCGTCGCGATGGCAGTGGGTCTCATCATTGCCTTGATCCAGGCGCTGACCCAGGTGCAGGAAGCGACGCTGACCTTCGTGCCGAAGATCGTCGCGGTGCTGATCACGGTCGGCGTCACCGCACCTTTCGCCGGCTCGCAGATCTCCATTTTCACCAATCTGGTCTTCTCGCGCATCCAGTCCGGCTTCTAGAGCAATTCCAGCAAAAGTGCGCAGCGGTTTTGCGTCCGGGATTGCGTAGAACCGCTCTGAGCCACCTTCGCGCAAGCTTCGCCATTTAACTCTCGATCCGAATTGGGCGGGCCGCATGTCCGCCTCCTCTCATGAAGAGACGGAATCGTCATGGCGCAACCACCTGCACTCCCCCTTCCAAAAGTCGCCCCGAGCCTGCGCGATGTCGGTTTTGCCCTTGGCATCATCGGCATTATCTGCATTCTCTTCCTGCCGATTCCGCCGTTCCTGATCGATATGGGACTGGCCTTCTCGATCGCCTTCTCGGTGCTGATCCTGATGGTCTCGCTGTGGATCCAGAAACCACTCGATTTCTCGTCTTTCCCGACCATTCTGCTGATCGCGACGATGACCCGGCTGGCGCTGAACATCGCGACGACACGCGTCATCCTGTCCCACGGCAATGAAGGCCATGAAGCAGCGGGCGGCGTCATCGCCGGTTTCGCAAGCCTGGTGATGTCCGGCGACTTCGTCATCGGTCTGATCGTCTTCCTGATCCTCATCACCATCAACTTCATCGTCATCACCAAGGGTGCCACGCGTATCGCCGAAGTCGGCGCGCGTTTCACCCTGGATGCCATCCCCGGCAAGCAGATGTCGATCGACGCCGACCTTTCAGCCGGCATCATCGACGAAAAGGAAGCCCAGCGCCGGCGCAAGGAACTCGAGGAAGAAAGCTCCTTCTTCGGTGCGATGGACGGTGCGTCGAAGTTCGTGCGCGGCGATGCCGTCGCCGGCCTCATCATTACCTGCATCAACGTCTTCGGCGGCATCATCATCGGCTACTTCCGCCACGGCATGCCGATCGGCGAAGCGGCCGACGTCTTCGTCAAGCTCTCCGTCGGCGACGGCCTCGTCTCGCAGATGCCGGCCCTGATCGTTTCGCTCGCCGCCGGCCTTCTCGTCTCTCGCGGCGGCACCGTCGGCTCCACCGACCAGGCGGTCGTCAACCAGTTGAGCGGATATCCCCGCGCGCTTTCCGTCTCGGCCGTGCTGATGTTCGTCCTGGCCCTGATGCCGGGCCTGCCGTTTGTCCCCTTCGTGGTCCTCGGCGGACTTCTCGCCTTCGGCGCCTGGTTCATCCCGCGTCAGGTCGAAGCTGAAAACAAGCTTCGCCGCGAGCAGGAGGAAAAGAAGGTCGTCCAGAACAAGGAGCTGGAAAAGGATTCGGTCAAGTCGGTGCTGCGCACCTCGGAGATCGAGCTCGCACTTGGCAAGATGGTCTCGACGCGCCTGCTCGGCGCCCATCAGGAGCTCGCCTTCCGTGTCGGCAAGATGCGCAAGAAGTTCGCCACGCAATACGGTTTCGTCGTACCCGAGATCAAGGTGACCGACGATATCGCCATCGCCGAGAAGTCCTATCAGATCCGCATCCACGGCACGACGGTCGCCTCCAACCTGCTTCGCGTCGGCGAAGTCCTCGTCGTGACCGGCGCCGGGCGCCGGCCGAGCATTCCCGGCGACGAAATCCGTGAACCCGCTTTCGGTATGCCTGCCGTCTCGATCCTCGAAAACTTCGCCGACGATCTGAAACGCGAGGGCTTCCAGCCGATCGACAACGTCTCCGTCGTGCTGACCCATATGAGCGAGGTCATCCGCAACAACCTGCCGCAGCTTCTGTCCTACAAGGACGTGAAGGTGCTGATCGATCGGCTCGATCCCGAATACAAGAAGCTTGCCGACGAGATCTGCTCGTCGCACATGTCCTATTCGGGCCTGCAGGCGGTGCTCAAGCTGCTGCTTGCCGAGCGCGTCTCGATCCGCAACCTGCATCTCATCCTCGAAGCGGTGGCCGAGCTCGCCCCGCATGTCAGGAAGACCGAGCAGATCGTCGAGCATGTCCGCATCCGCATGGCCCAGCAGCTCTGCGGCGACCTGGCCGACAACGGCGTGCTGCGCGTCCTGCGGCTGGGCAGCAAATGGGATCTGGCTTTCCACCAGGCGCTGAAGCGCGACGCCAAGGGCGAGGTGATCGAATTCGACATCGATCCGCGCAGCCTGGAAGAGTTCAGCGAGCAGGCCACCAAAGTTATCCGTGAGTTCATGGATCGCGGCCTGCCATTCGCCCTTGTCACGTCGCCGGAAACACGCTCCTATGTGCGCATGATCATTGAACGGCTGTTCGCCACGCTCCCGGTCCTGTCGCATGTCGAACTGGCCAAGGGCATCGAGATAAAGATTTTGGGCTCTATTTCATGATAACAGACCCGCAAGGGACCGTTCTCGCGCTGTTTCTGGTTTTCTGCCGGATCGGTGGCTGTGTGCTGGCTCTTCCGGGTTTTTCCTCGGCGCGCGTGCCCGAACAGCTGCGCGTCTTCATCGCCGGCGCACTCTCGATCGCTGTCATGCCGCTGCTCTGGGACACCGTCTACCCGGCCGTTCACACAAGCTCGGGAACCTATATCGGCCTGATCTTCAGCGAATCGCTGATCGGCGTGATGTACGGCATGCTGGCGAGGATCTACACGATCGGCATGCAGTTCGCCGCGACGATCATCGCGATGATGGTCGGCTACACTCAGCCGGGTTCCGCCGACATCCTCGAAGACACGCCGGAGACCAGCCTTTCCGGCTTCATTACCTTTGCCGGCATCATGATTCTCTTCATCATGGATTTCCATCACATCGTCTTCCGCGCGCTGATCGATTCCTACACGACCATGCCTTTCGGCGGCCTGATGCAGATGCGCGCGACGCTGATCTCCTTCACCGACACGCTGGAGCAGACCACCTACATCATGCTGCGGCTGTCGAGCCCGTTTTTGATCTACGGCATGATCTTCAACGTCTCGATCGGTTTCATCAACAAGCTGGCGCCGCAGATCCCGGTCTACTTCATTTCCACGCCCTATCTGCTGATGGGCGGGCTCTTCCTGATCTATTTCTCGATTGCGGCGTTGCTCAGCCAGTTCGGCCAGTCCTTCGGCTCGATCTATATCGGGCGATGAGGCTGATATGATCGAAAAGAAGCGCTCCCAGAAGCTCAAGCGACTGCTCTCGGTGCAGCGGCATATCGAACGAATGGCCGAGAACGACCTGGCCGAAACCAGCCGTCAGCGTGTCGAGGTCAATGCGGCGATGGACGACGTCATCATCGCGCTCGGCTCGATGGACCCCGTCCACCACGCATTCTCGCAGAATTACGCCGACCGATTCGGCAGGCTCAGCATCAAGGACCAGCAGCTGACCGGCATGCAGCAGATCCACGAGATGCGACTGGCGCGCGAGCGCGCCAAGGGCGACCGCTTTGAAGAGGGCATGCAGGAAGCCCTCGACGCCGAGCGCCGCGAGGCCGATGACAACGCCGTCTACGATGTCATCGACCAGCAATTCGCAACGCCAGCCTCCAGCAAGCTTCAAAAACCATAGTCGTTACGATCTTAAATTCAGAGGATTGTAACGTGGCTATTTCGCCCCCCAGTGATCTGGTCCTGGACGTTGTCAAAGCTGCCGACCCCATGGAGGTTCAGGCGGCCCAGGAAAAGTTGAAGGCAAATCGTGCGGCCTTTGCCGCAACGAGTCTCGCCGAGAATGGCAAGGGCTTCTCCAATACGGTCGACGTTCTCGACCATATCGGCCAGAAGAGCGGCCTCGCCAACATCCAGAACCGCACCAAGGCCGAGGAAGTTCCGGAAAGCTACCGGAAGTTCGAAGCCATGGTCCTGCAGAATTTCGTCAAGTCCATGCTGCCGAGCGAAAGCGAAGATGTCTACGGCAAGGGCGCGACCGGCGATATCTGGAAAGGGATGATGGCCGAACAGCTCGGCAACACCATGGCCAAGGGTGACGGCATCGGTATTGCCAAGCAGATGTACAGCGAGCAGTTGCGCCGGCAGGAAGGCAAGATCGTCAATGCCTCGACCGATGACGATGACCGCAACACCGCGCTTAGCATGATCGATGACTTCCAGCGCAAGACTTTTGGCACGCCGACCGCCGAAGCCAAGTCCGATAGAACAGGATGACTTTAGGCCCGTTGGCCTAAAATCTGAATCTTATTCTCAATTAAATAGTTAGAGCATGATGTCGTCCGAAAACCGCGCACGGCATCATGCTCTAAGCGACGCATAACCGGGGGTACAATGGAAATAGTTTCGAACGAATACAGGATCAAATCCGTTCTCGGACGCCTCGAAATGATCATCGACAATGAGAACACCCGGATCGGCAACGATCCGCAGTTCGATCTCAAGGTCTCCAATGCACATAAGAGCCGCTGCCTCTACGAGCTGTCGATGCTTTTCCGCGACACCGATCCGGCCGAGCTTGCCGCTGCCCATCTCGATCAGCTGCACGGCTTGAAGAAGAAACTGGTTCTCAATGCCCGTCGCGTCGAGGCGCATCTCGAAGCGGTTCGCGCCGTGGCCGACCTCCTGAAGAACGCAGTTCAGGACGCCGATGCCGACGGCACCTATTCCCAGGAACAATTCGCCGCGCGTGGAAACTGATGATCAAGCTCGTCCTCACCGGTGTCTGGGTTTGCGCCATCACCTTGGCATCGGTCTATTTCTCGGTGTACCTGGCGACCGCGCCGGCGCCGGCGGCAACGGATTCCAAGCAGAGCGCGCTCGAACTGGTGAAGGGCGAAACGATCACGGTACCGATCATCGGTAACGGTGCGATCACCGGTTACTTCCTCGGCCGCGTTTCGTTCATGATGAACAAGGACATGCTGAAAGGCGTGACATTGCCGCTGAGCGAGATGACGACGGACGAGCTTTTCAGCCTGCTTGTCGGCAACAAGATGGTCGATATCGCCCACATCAAATCCTTCGATCCGAACGCCTTCCGCGAGGAGATCAAGAAGGGCATGAACGAGCGTTTGGGTGGCGAATACGTCGCCGAAGTGATGCTGGAGCAGCTCGACTATCTCTCCAAGGAAGAGGTCAAGGAAAGCTCCGCCGGTCAGCCGAAGAAGGTGGGCACGCCCGTCAAGATCGTCGAGACCGTACCGGCCGGTGAGGCCCCGGCACCAGCGGCCCACTAAGGACCATCACATCATTGACGACAAACGGCGCCTGAGGGCGCCGTTTGTCGTTGGCGCGCGTGGTTAATAAACCACTTATGCGAGCATGGAAATTCAAGGAATTTTCCTAAGGGTTGTTTGAAACCGTCCTGTTATATCAGGTGTCACAGCTTGGCATGCGCCGCTTATCCGGGATCGGAGCGACGCGTCCCGGCGGGACGCGACCGGTCCTTTCGAGACCTCCGGTGCGGAAATATGGGCTTGTTTTCCGGGATGTCGGGCGCATGCAGCACCCTCGGCAGGAGGTAGGAATGAATCTGATTGCAAACTTCGCGGTGCTCGCATCGCGGCGGACGATCTTCGATCTGCCGGTCTGCGATCTCGGCTGGGACGACGCCCTCGTTTTCATCAACGAGCTGGCCTCCATTCCCGTCGGCCAGACCGTGGTTTGTTTCGTCAACGCCCACAACATGCTGACCACGCTGCGCGACGACGAATATTACCGAATCATGTCGCACAATCTGGTGCTGCCGGATGGCATCGGCCTCAACATCGCATCGCAGATCGCCCATGGTTCGCCGTTTCCGGCCAATCTGAACGGCACCGATTTCGTGCCGGCCTTCCTGACTTTCATGGAGGCCCCGCGCCGCATCGGCCTCATCGGCGGCAAGCGTTCGGTCGTCGAGGCGGCGGCGGAAAATTTCCGCAGGCACACGCCCTGGCACGAATTCGTCGTCGTTTCCGACGGTTACTTCGACAAGGTCGATCCCACTGATGTCATCGAGGAGCTCGAGCGCCAGAAGGTCGATATCCTGATCGTCGGCATGGGGACGCCGCTGCAGGAGAAGTGGGTTCACGATCATATTCGCACCGATCATGCGCGTCTGGTGTTGACGGTGGGCGCTCTCTTCGACTTCGTCTCAGGCGCCGTCCCACGCGCGCCGAGGACTGTGCGGATGATGCGCCTGGAATGGGCCTATCGCCTGCTGCAGGAGCCGGCGCGCCTCTGGCGCCGTTACGTCATCGGCATCCCGGTATTCCTCTTTCATGTCCTGCGCTATCGCTTCCGCCGGCGCGAAAGGATCCTCAGCTATCCGGAAGAGCACGGCAGCACGCTGCAGCCGCAGTCGGATCGCAAGAAGGCGAGCTGACCCACAGCGCCGCGTCTTTTGAGACGCGCAAAGGACGCTGCAGCACTTTAAATTGCGGCATAGTTTTGTCCTCAAATCGTTTCCGATTTAAGGGACTATGCTTAGTTCTTACCCGCTGCGGTTAACCATTTCTTTGCCATGAATGTTTAGAGTGGCTTAATCATCTGCGTCCGTGCGGATGAGCGAACTCGGCCATCATGTGCATGAGATGTGGCGCAAATGTACGATATCAGGGCCAGAAACAGCTTCCAGGATCGCGCAGCCGCAGGGCAGCGCCCCCTTGAGGATTCCTACGGGGCGCCCCGGTCGAGCCGGCCTGATATTGCGCCGCCCGAGACCGAATTGCTGCGCGCCATCGGCCGCGTGCTGGAGGAGCAGCGCGCCAGGGCGGCGCGCACCGCACCGCTGGTCGACCGCATCGAAACCATCCTCGGCAACCGCCTCCGGGCCGCCAACGACGTCGGCCATCCGCTTCTTCAGGAGCCGGCGGGCGATGAAGAGCTGAGCGTTCCGGCCGACGGACCGATGATCTCACCGGAACCGCTGGCCGCGATCCGTGAAGAACCCGCCGAGCCCCGGCCGGTGCCGCGCCGCCGTGTCGGCGGCATTGGTCTTGCGACGATGGTCGCGGCCGCGACGATCATCAGTGCGGGCCTCCCGGCGCTGATGCCGGCTTCGCCGGCCCTTTACCGCGCCGAAACGACGCTTTCCGTGAAGGCGGATGCCGCAAGCCGCGCTGCCTTCACCCAGGCTGCTGCGAAAGGGCTGTTGTCGGCGCGCATGGTTGCTTCGACGGTTGCCGCCCTGAAACTCGATCATGATCCCGAATTTGCCGGCGCCAGCGCCAATGCGCTCGGCGTCGCGCTCGATCTCCTCTCGGCGACCGGTGCTGCCGCCGATCCGGCCTCGCGCGCCGAGGCGACGCTGAAGCATGCGGTCGAGATACTGCCCGATGCCGCGACAGGCACGATCCTCGTCAGGGTGACGACCGGCGACAGCGGCAAATCCATGCGCATCGCCGCCAGGCTTGCCGAAGCGGTTTCCGCAGCAGACGGCCCTGGCGGCAACGCCGAAACCGATGCCGCCTTGCGTAAAACCTATGACGAGGCCAAGGCGGAGCTTGCCGCTTTCACGGCAAAGAGCGGCGAGGGCAACGTCAAGGTGGCGATTGATCTTCGCCGCCAGATCGACCAGCTCGATGCCGATCTGAACGCGGCCGACCAGAATATTCTTGCCGCCAAGGCGCAGACCGACCGGCTGAAGGCCGCAAAACTTGCCGAGGTGCTCGATGGTTCGTTGCCCTCCGATATGCTCTCGCCGGCGCTCCAGGACTGGCGCGACAAATATGCCGTCGCCAAAACGGCGCTTGCGCAGGTTTCCGCCGAGCTTGGCCCGCGCCATCCGCGCCTCTTGCAGCAGCAGGCCGAAACTGATGGTCTGAAGGAGAATATGGGCAAGGAGCTTGCCCGTCTTGCCCAGACTGCCAACCTCGCCGCCAAGGCCGCCGTCGATGCGCGCAAGGGTCTCAATGACCGCCGCAACACGCTGATCGCCCAGAGCCGGGACACCGGCGTCGATTTGTCACGCCTGACCGAACTGCGCGAAAAGGCCAATGCCGCGCGCTCGCGGCTGGAAGAGGCGACGTCCGCAGCTGTGGGAACGGCCGCTGACGGTCGTGTCGTTCTCCTGAAGCCGGCACTGGCGACGGCGGTATCGGCAACGGATGGCCGCATCGGTCGCTCGCTGATGGGTGCCGCCGCGGGTCTTGCTGTCGGTCTTGCCGCGGCTTTCCTGCTGCGCCTGCGTCGGCCGGTCGCCGATCCTGCAAGGGAGAAAATGCCGGTATCCCCGCTGCAGACCCCACTGCCGCCGACGTTCGCACAGGACCCCGCGCCAGTCGACGAGATGGAGGTGCTGCGCTCCGAAATCTCCGGCCTGCGCGACCGGCTTCGTGTTCATGCGCTCGAAGCGCGGCAGCCGCTGCGTTGAACGAACATTTCCTTGCATTTTTGATATTGCGTTGCCGCTTTCCGACAGGATAGGGCGTTAGCGGGCATTTGACGCTCGTCAACTATCCATAGATTGACGCGAAACAGGGCGGAGAGACGCGTGACGACAGTAATCGACGGCAAGAACGTAGCAGCATCGGTCATTCAGACGGTCAAGAGTGCGACGGCAGCGCTGGAAAAGAGCAGCGGCGTCACCACCGGCCTTGCGGTCGTCATCGTCGGCGACGATCCGGCAAGCCACGCCTATGTCGGCTCCAAGAGCCGCATGGCCAAGGAATGCGGCTTTAAGTCCGTCCAGCACACGTTGCCGGCCGAGACGAAGCAGGAAGAGCTGGCAGCTCTCGTCGCCACCCTCAATGCCGATCCGTCGATCCACGGCATCCTGGTGCAACTGCCCCTGCCGAAGCCGCTCGACAGCGAGGCGATCATCCAGTCGATCCTGCCGGAAAAGGATGTCGATGGCCTGAGCGTCGTCAATGCCGGCAAGCTCGCCACCGGCGACCTGAAGACCGGACTGGTCTCCTGCACGCCGGCCGGCGCTATGGTTTTCGTCCGCCGCACCCATGGCGAGGATCTCTCCGGCCTCAACGCCGTCGTCATCGGCCGCTCCAACCTGTTCGGAAAGCCGATGGCGCAATTGCTGCTCAACGCCAATGCGACCGTGACGATCGCTCATTCCAGGACCAAGAATCTCGCCGAGGTCTGCCGCAACGCCGATATCCTGGTGGCCGCCGTCGGCCGGCCGGAGATGGTCAGGGCCGATTGGGTCAAATCAGGTGCGACGGTCATCGACGTCGGCATCAACCGGGTGCCAGCCCCCGAAAGAGGCGAGGGCAAGACCCGGCTCGTCGGCGACGTCGCCTTCGAAGAGGTCTCCGCGGTCGCCAGCACCATCACCCCGGTTCCCGGCGGCGTCGGGCCGATGACCATCGCCATGCTGATGGCCAACACCGTCATCGCCGCCCATCGCACGGCAGGGCAGACACCGCCGCAGTTTTGATTAGACCAGAAAGGCTCTAGGCCTGGGGAACAGGACCGGTCGAGGCTCTGACGATCAGCTCGGTCTTCCAGAGCTCCTGGTCGGGGAAGGGGCCGGCCTGCTTGACCGTGCCGATCAGCCGCTGCGCGATGCGAACGCCGGCCGCCCGCAATGACGAGCGTGTCGTCGTCAGCGGCACGGAAAAGCTTTCCGGTTTGAGCAGCGGCAGCACGTCGTCATGGGCGATCAGCGAGATATCCTCGCCGAGCCGCAATCCGGCCTGGTTGACCGCGCGGATCGCGCCGAGCGCCAGCACCGTGCTGGAGCAGAGGATCGCCGTCGGCCGCTCAGGCAATCGCAGGAAGTGTTCCATCGCCAGCAGCCCTTGCTCGTCCGTCATCAGCGCGTGGCTCATGCAACCCTCATCGAGCGCAAGCCCGCGCTCGGCAAGGGCTGATATGACGCCGTTCTTCCTGCGGATGGCGAAATCGAGATGCATCGGTCCGTTCATCAGCGCAAAGCGCGTATGGCCGAGTTGCAGCAAGAGCCGCGTCGCATCGTAGAAGGCCCCTTCATTGTCGATGTCGAGATAGGGATAGTCCGGCTCCGAACCGAAGGAGCGGCCGTGCACGACATAGGGCATCGAGAGTGATTTCAGCATGGCGAGCCGCGGGTCGTGGCCGCGCATATAGGCGACGAACAGGGCATCGACATTGCCGCTGATGGCAAGGCGCCGCAGCGCCGCCACCTCGTCATCCGGGTCGGCCGGCATGATCACGAAGTGGAAATCGTGGCGTACGGCCTCTTCGCCGAGCCCGGCCAGGAATTCACCGAAATGCACGTCGGATTGGTGGCCGGGCGCCGTCGGCATGACGAGGCCGATCGAGCCTGCCTTGCCGGTCGCAAGCCGCTGCGCCGCCTTGTTGGGGCGGTACCCGGTTTCCTTGACAGCCTGGAGCACACGCTCCCGGGTCGCCTCGTTGACCTCGGGATAGCCGTTCAGCGCTCGGCTCACCGTCGTCTGCGACAGCCCCAGCAATTCCGATAGCTGCTTGAGATTCACCTGCTATGCTTCCTCCCAGCCCGCCCGTCCGCCGTCCTGAAAAGGCTTGCCGCCTCCCAGTGGCATCCAAAGCGCTTTCAATTATGTATCATCTGGCGCGCTTGACTCAAGAAAAATCGCTCCATATTTCCCGATAGACGTTGCTGCGCTGCGATATCTAGCAATGTTCACCGCGGGTTTTCGCGAATTGACTTGACTCCATTCCCCCGAAAGTGAAATGAGTTGGGTGTCAAAGCGCTTTGAAATTTCTTTTGGAGGGAATTCGGCGCGGTTGGGATTGTGATGGGAGGTTGATCACATGAAAAAGTCATTTTTGATGGGCGTTGCCGTGGCAGCGCTTTTTGCCGGTACTGCGTCTGCAGCCGATCTGAAATTTGCCCCGGGACAGGATGCCAAGTTCAACTGGAAGAGCTATGACGAATTCAAGGCTGCTCATGCCGATCTGAAGGGCCAGCCGCTGACGATCTTCGGGCCGTGGCGCGGCGAGGACGAGGCGTTCTTCCAGAGCGTTCTTGCCTACTTCACCGAAGCCACCGGCATCGATGTCAAATACTCCTCTTCCGAAAACTACGAACAGCAGATCGTCATCGACACGCAGGCAGGCTCGCCGCCGAATATCGCCGTTCTGCCGCAGCCGGGCCTCCTGGCCGATCTCGCCAGCAAGGGCTTCCTGACGCCGCTCGGCGACGACAACTCCAAGTGGATCAAGGACAATTACGGCGCCGGCGACAGCTGGGTCGGTTACGGCACCTACAAGGGCAAGGACGGCAAGGAAGCCTTCTACGCCTTCCCGTATAAGGCCGACGTAAAATCGCTGGTCTGGTATGTTCCGGAGAACTTCGAGGAAGCCGGCTACAAGATCCCGACGACCATGGAAGAACTGCATGCCCTGACCGACCAGATCGTCAAGGATGGCGGCGTTCCCTGGTGCATCGGCCTTGGTTCCGGCGGCGCCACCGGCTGGCCGGCGACCGACTGGGTCGAGGACATCATGCTGCGCATGCAGCCACCGGAAGCCTACGACAAGTGGACGACCAACGAGCTGAAGTTCACCGATCCGGCCGTCGTTGCCGCGATCGACGAGTTCGGCAAGTTCGCCAAGAACGCCAAATACGTCGATGGCGGCGTCGCGGCCGTGGCCTCGACCGATTTCCGCGACAGCCCGAAGGGCCTCTTCGCGGTTCCTCCGAAGTGCTACATGCACCATCAGGCGTCGTTCATTCCGTCCTTCTTCCCTGAGGGCACGAAGCTCGGCCAGGATGCCGACTTCTTCTACATGCCGACCTTTGCGTCGCATCCCGAACTCGGCAAGCCGGTTCTCGGCGCCGGCACGCTCGTCTCGATCGCCAAGGACTCGAAGACGGCCCGCGCCTTCATCGACTTCCTGAAGACCCCGATCGCGCATGAGGTCTGGATGGCGCAGTCGAGCTTCCTGACGCCGTATAAGGGCGTCAGCACCGAGGCCTATGCCAACCCGCAGATGAAGAAGGAAGGCGAGATTCTAACCTCCGCCACCACCTTCCGCTTCGACGGTTCCGACCTGATGCCGGGCAAGATCGGCGCCGGCGCCTTCTGGACGGGCATGGTCGATTTCGTCGGCGGCAAGTCCGCTGAAGAGGCTGCAGGCGAAATCCAGAGCGCCTGGGACGGCATCAAGTAATCTTTCAAAATTATGCCGCCGGCTTGCCGGCGGCATGGCTTGCATGACTGGCCGGGCTCGCAAAGAGCCCGGCCATCGCAGGATATATTGTGATTGGGCAACACAAAAAGATTGACGGTGACCGGCGCTGATCCGTCAGCATAACAACCGGTCGGAATAAGATCAGGGGAAGCAGGGGAGGGACGAAATGCTGTCGCAGATAGTGTCCGCTTTGGGCGTCGTGGTCGTCGCCGTTTTCGCGTGCTCGGCCTATTTCTATTTTTCGAACAAGATTCTGGATCTCGCTCTGCCGGTGAAGGATGGCGACATTCGCGCCGCATCGCGCAATCTCAACCGTCGTGCGCTCGTCCGGCCGTGGTTGTTCATCGGCCCGGCGCTCTTCCTGCTTATCGTCTATCTCGTCTATCCCGTCGTTGCGACCTTCATCCTCTCCTTCTACGACCGCGCCGGTCTGCAGTTCGTCGGCCTCGCCAATTACAAATGGGCGCTCGGCGACCGCGAATTCCGCCAGTCGATCTTCAACAACATCCTCTGGCTGGCCGTCGTGCCGGCCGCCTGCACCTTCTTCGGCCTCGTCATCGCCGTGATGACCGATCGCATCTGGTGGGGCAATATCGCCAAGAGCATCGTTTTCATGCCTATGGCGATCTCCTTCGTCGGCGCCTCGGTCATCTGGAAATTCATCTATGAATATCGCGGCGGCAACGACGTCCAGATCGGCCTGTTGAACGCCATCGTCCAGACTTTCGGCGGAACGCCCGAGGTGTGGATCTCCATTCCCTTCTGGAACAACTTCTTCCTGATGGTCATCCTGATCTGGATCCAGACCGGTTTTGCCATGGTCATCCTGTCGGCCGCCCTTCGCGGCATTCCGGAAGAGACGATCGAAGCCGCCGTTATCGACGGCGCCAATGGCTGGCAGATCTTCTGGCGCATCATGGTGCCGCAGGTCTGGGGTTCCATCGCCGTCGTCTGGACGACGATCACCATCCTCGTCCTCAAGGTCTTCGACATCGTGCTGACCATGACCAACGGCCAGTGGCAGACGATGGTGCTGGCGAATCTGATGTTCGACTGGATGTTCCGCGGCGGCGGCGATTCCGGCCGAAGTGCGGTGATCGCCATCATCATCATGCTCGCCGTCACGCCGATCATGGTCTGGAACGTGCGCCGCGCCAATCGCGAACTGAAGGGGCACTGAGATGACCGCTATCGGAAGCTACTTCAAGATCGGCCCCGCCCGCCTCTTCGTTCACGCAGCCGTCCTGCTGATCGTCATCGTCTGGCTGATCCCGACACTCGGCATCTTCGTCAGCGCGCTGCGCGACAAGGACCAGATCGTCGTCTCCGGCTGGTGGACGGCCTTCGTCGGCTCGACCCAGACGGCCGCGGTCCGCCTCGGTACACCCGACCAGCAAAAGCAGGAGGGTGCGACCTACGTCATCTCGGGCAATGTGTTGGAAGGCCAGACCGGCCGTGCCGTGAAGGCCTTCGGCAACCGCATACAGCAGCCGGCCGCCTTCAAGGCCGGCGAGACCGCCGATCTCGGTGACGGTGAAACGCTGCAGATCAACAGCGACGGCAGTTATCGCTATGTGAAGAATGCCGCCTTCTCGCCCGACGAACGCCCGAAGCGCATCTATGCGTCCGTCTCCGCGCCGCCGGAATTCACCATGCAGAACTACAACACAGTTCTGACCGGCGAGGGCATCGGCCAGTCCTTCATCAACTCGCTGACCGTGACGATCCCGGCGACGATCATCCCGATCCTGATTGCCGCTTTCGCCGCCTATGCCCTGAGTTGGATGGAGTTTCCCGGCCGCGGGCTGCTGATTGCGCTCGTCGTCGGCCTCATCGTCGTGCCGCTGCAGATGTCGCTGATCCCGCTGCTGCGTCTCTATAACGAAATCGGCAATATGCTCGGCCAGCCGTCGAAGACCTATCCCGGCATCTGGCTGGCCCATACCGCCTTCGGCATGCCGCTCGCCATCTATCTCTTGCGGGCCTATATTGCCGGCCTGCCGAAGGAGATCATCGAATCGGCCCGCGTCGACGGCGCGAGCGATTTCGAGATCTTCGTCCGCATCGTTTTGCCTCTGTCCTTCCCGGCACTCGCCTCCTTCGCCATCTTCCAGTTCCTGTGGGTGTGGAACGACCTGCTCGTCGCCATGGTCTTCCTCGGCACCGACAAGGACCACCTCGTGCTGACCGGCAGCCTGAACGCGCTGCTCGGCTCTCGCGGCGGCAATTGGGAGATTTTGACGGCGTCGGCCTTCGTCACCATCATCGTGCCGTTGCTCGTCTTCTTCGGGCTGCAGCGTTACCTGGTGCGCGGTCTGCTGGCGGGTTCGGTCAAGGGAGGCTGACCATTCCCGACCGTGACTTCAAACAGGATATTCCATGAACGTGGCTTCTCAATCGATCTCGACCCCCGACAAGGACTGGTGGCGCGGCGCAGTGATCTATCAGATCTACCCGCGCTCCTACCAGGATTCGAACGGCGACGGCATCGGCGATCTGAAGGGCATCACCGCCCGGCTGCCGCATGTGGCAAGCCTTGGCGTCGATGCAATCTGGATCTCGCCCTTCTTCACCTCGCCGATGCGCGATTTCGGTTATGACGTTTCCGACTACGAGAATGTCGATTCGATCTTCGGCACGTTGGTGGATTTCGACACGATGATATCAGAGGCTCATCGCCTTGGCATCCGGGTGATGATCGACCTCGTCATCTCCCACAGCTCGGATCAGCATCCCTGGTTCGTGCAGAGCCGATCGAGCAAGACCAACGCCAAGGCCGACTGGTATGTCTGGGCCGACGCCAAGCCGGATGGTACGCCGCCGAACAACTGGCTGTCGATCTTCGGCGGCTCGGCATGGGCGTGGGATCCGACGCGCATGCAATACTACCTGCACAATTTCCTGACCTCGCAGCCGGACATGAACCTGCATAACCCGGAGGTGCAGGACCGTCTGCTGGATGTCGTGCGCTTCTGGCTCAATCGCGGCGTCGACGGCTTCCGCCTCGACACCATCAACTTCTATTTCCATGACACGCAACTGCGCGACAATCCGGCGCTTGCTCCTGAGCGCCGCAACGCCTCGACGGCGCCGGCAGTTAATCCCTATAATTTTCAGGAGCATCTCTACGACAAGAACCGCCCGGAGAACCTTGCCTTCCTGAAGCGCTTCCGCGCCGTTCTCGAGGAATTCCCGGCGATCGCCGCCGTCGGGGAAGTCGGCGATAGCCAGCGCGGCCTTGAAATCGTCGGTGAATACACCTCCGGCAACGACAAGATGCATATGTGCTATGCCTTCGAATTCCTGGCGCCCGATCCGCTGACGCCGGAGCGCGTCGAGGAGGTGATGCAGGATTTCGAAGCCGCCGCACCCGATGGCTGGGCCTGCTGGGCCTTCTCCAATCACGACGTCATGCGCCATGTCAGCCGTTGGGGCGGGCTGGTCGCCGATCACGACGCCTTCGCCAAGCTCTATGCCTCGTTGCTGATGACCATGCGCGGCTCCGTCTGCCTCTATCAGGGCGAGGAACTGGCGTTGACCGAGGCCGATCTCGCCTATCAGGATCTGCAGGACCCCTATGGCATCCAGTTCTGGCCGGAATTCAAGGGCCGCGACGGCTGCCGCACGCCAATGGTCTGGGACAGCCAGGTCGCCCAGGGCGGCTTCTCGACGGTCAAGCCCTGGTTGCCGGTGCCGGTCGAGCATATCCTGCGTGCCGTCAGCGTCCAGCTGGGCGATGAGACTTCGGTGCTGGAGCACTATCGCCGCTTCATCGCCTTCCGCAAGCTGCACCCGGCTTTTGCCAAGGGCGAGATCGAATTCGAGGAACAACAGGGCGATAGCCTGGTCTTCACCCGTGAATACGGCAATGAGAAGCTGCTCTGCATCTTCAACATGAGTCCGGCCGAGGCCGCCGTCATTCTGCCTGCTGGAGAATGGCAGGCATTGACGGGCCACGGCTTTACCAGCAACAACTATGGCGACAAGATCGATATTCCGGCCTGGGGGGCGTATTTCGCCCGTCTTGCCTAGATCAGGATGATTTTAGGCCCGATCGGCCTAAAATCTGAATCCTGATCTAAATCAAAGAAATAGAGCACTGATGCCGAAAACGGCGCACACTTTTCGGCATCATGCTCTGGGAACACAGGCCTAAGGAACACAGGGGAGAGAGAAATGACTGGACTGACGCTGAAGGATATCCGCAAATCCTACGGTTCCGTGGACGTTCTCCATGGTATCGACCTCGATATCAAGCAGGGCGAATTCATCGTCTTCGTCGGTCCGTCCGGCTGTGGCAAGTCCACGCTTCTGCGCATGATCGCCGGCCTCGAGGCGATCACCGGCGGTGAGATGTATATCGACGGCCATCTCGTCAATGACGTGCCGCCCTCCAAGCGCGGCATCGCCATGGTCTTCCAGTCCTATGCGCTCTACCCGCATATGACCGTGTTCGACAACATGGCTTTCGGCATGAAGATCGCCGGCGAAAGCAAGCAGGAAATCGACCGCCGCGTCCGGGCGGCGGCCGAGAGCCTGCAGCTGACCAAATATCTCGATCGCCTGCCGAAGGCGCTTTCCGGCGGTCAGCGCCAGCGCGTGGCGATCGGCCGGGCCATCTGCCGCGATCCGAAGGTCTTCCTCTTCGACGAGCCGCTCTCCAACCTCGATGCCGCGCTGCGCGTCGCGACCCGTATCGAGATCGCCCGCCTGAACGAACAGATGGCCGATACGACGATGATCTACGTGACCCACGACCAGGTCGAGGCAATGACGCTCGCCGATCGCATTGTCGTTCTCTCAGCCGGCAATATCGAGCAGGTCGGCGCGCCGCTGGACCTCTACGAGCGCCCGGCAAACCTCTTCGTCGCGAAATTCATCGGCTCGCCGGCGATGAACATCATTCCGGCGACGGTCGCCGGAACCGGAAGCCAGACGACGGTGACGCTGACCGGCGGCATGTCGGTGACCCTTGATGTGGCAACCGACGCGTCGGAAATGGGCAAGCAGGCAAGCTTCGGCGTTCGTCCGGAGGATCTCCGGGTTGCCGATGGCGGTGACTACCTTTTCGAAGGTGAAGTGTCGATCGTCGAAGCGCTGGGTGAAGTGACGTTGCTTTATATCGAGGGCCTGGTTCCGGGCGAGCCGATCGTCGTCAAGCTGCCCGGCATCTATGATGTGAAGAAGGGACAGAGGATGCGGTTTGCCGCTGACAGGCAGAAGTTGCATCTCTTTGACGCAACCGGCCATACCTACCGGAAGTGAGGCGGCCATTTTTGGGGTGATGGCCCCAAGAATTGTGCGGGACGGGCCTAATTCTCACTTTCTGTTAAAGATCGGCTGCTACCTTTTCCTCGTCAATTTATGAGGGGGATAAGCACGTGGCCGCTTCCAATCCGTCACAGCCAAAATCTCATTTCCTGAGCAAGGAAGAATCCTTCATGTATGACCGCGAGGCGCGGTTCAAGATGGAGGACACCATGAACGCCGCGCGCATCGAATATACGGAAAAGGGCGTCATGCATGCGGCTTCGCGCCGCTGCGACATTGTCCGGATTTCGATGAGCAGCGCGACGCTCGCAATCTTGACCCAGTTCAGCCTGCCGAAGCAGTTCTATCTGGATATTCCGGATGCCCGCATCACCAAGGTCGGCTGCCTGCTGATGAAGGTCAACGCCAACAATACGATCGATGTCCGCTTCCTGCGCCTGCTGACGCAGAAGGAGCTGAACAAGATCTTCGTCTACAGCACCCATCCGGCGCACCGCGACTACGTTCTCGATATTCGAGCCTAAAGCCGCGTCCACCAGGACGTGTGAATGGCTCACTACTTGAGCAAGCAGATTTAAATCAAAAACCCGCGGGGGTGAACTGACCCCCGAAAGTTGGACATCCACCTTCGGGGGTTTTGCATGTCCAATCACAGCCTGGCTTTTAAGCTTTCTGTTGTGGAGTTTTATGAGAAGGGCGAGCGTAGTGCTCGGGAGGTCGGCGCGCACTTCGCGGTAGACCATGGGACGGTTCGCAAATGGGTAGCAAGCTATGAGGCGCATGGGGTTCCAGGTCTTGCGAAGAAGTTCAGCCACTACGATGCAGCATTCAAGCTATCGGTTCTCCAGCGGATGTGGAAGGATGGGCTCTCCTACCGCCAGACGGCGGCGCTGTTCGACATCCGCAATAAGGGTTGCCTTTCGGATTGGGAGCGACGCTACGAGACTGGTGGGATTGATGCACTGACCTCACGCCGCAAAGGAGGCCCCCGATCGATGTCCGAGCCGCCGATCCCCCGGGAGCCGCAAGCTTTGCAGAGCGACGAGGCGAAGAGCCGCGAAGAACTGCTGTCGGAACTGAACTATCTGCGCATGGAGAACGACTACCTAAAAAAACTCGAGGCCTTAACGCGCAAGCAACCAGCGCTCAAAAAGCGCAAGTCGTCCAGGCGTTAAGGCCACTCTATCCGCTTGACGACGTGCTGAAGCTTTCGGGCCTTTCCCGCAGCACGTTCTACTACCGGCAAAGGATGTCGCAGCTGGCCGACAGGCATGCTGCGCTCAAGGACAGGATCAAAGCCATCTTCGAGGCTCACAAGGGCTGCTACGGCTATCGCCGGGTGACGGCGGCGATCCGCCAGCTCGGGCAGACGGTCAATCATAAGACGGTCCAGCGCCTGATGGTCGAGATGGGATTGAAATCGCTGGTACGGCCGAAGAAATACCGCTCCTACAAAGGTGACGTCGGGCGCACAGCCCCCGACCTCGTCAAACGGCAGTTCACTGCGCAGGCAGCCAATCAGAAATGGGTCACCGACGTCACCGAGTTCAAGGTCGCCGGCGAGAAGCTCTATCTCTCGCCGGTCATGGACCTCTACAATGGCGAGATCATCGCCTACGAGACGACCACAAGGCCGGTCTTCAAACTGGTGGAAAGCATGTTGAACAAAGCCTTGAGCCGGCTGGGGAGCAATGACAAGCCGATCCTGCACTCCGATCAGGGATGGCACTACCAGATGCCAGCCTATCAGCGACAGCTTCAAAAATGCGGCATCGCCCAGAGCATGTCACGCAAAGGCAATTGCCTCGACAACGCCGCCATGGAAAGCTTCTTTGCCACCCTTAAATCCGAGCTCTTTCATCCCAATCGCTTCGTCAGCATCAAAAGCCTGAAAGACGGCATCGACGACTACATCCACTACTACAATCATCAGCGCATCAAGTTGAAACTCAAAGGGCTGAGCCCTGTGCAATACAGAACTCAGCCCTTAAATCTAACCAGCCTTTAAACCGTCCAACTTATTGGGGTCAGTTCAGGGCTTCAGGCTCCCCGCGGGTTTTTGTTTGCCAGAAGCCACCCACTCAGTGGTGGAAGAGCACGCTTGCACCCTGGTCCGAAGGTCCGACGGCGCGGCGGAAAGGCGCGAAGAGCTCGCGGCCCATGCCGAATTCATTGTCGGAGAGATCGACGGTCACCGGCTCCCGCTCGGCCAAATCAGCCGCATCGACGAGCAGCTCGAGCGTGCCCTTGATCGCGTCCAGCCGAATGATGTCGCCTTCGCGGATGCGGGCGATAGGACCGCCGTCGACCGCTTCCGGCGTGACGTGGATCGCTGCCGGCACTTTGCCGGATGCGCCAGACATGCGCCCGTCGGTCAAGAGCGCCACGCGGAAGCCGCGATCCTGCAGCACGCCGAGCGGCGGCGTCAGCTTGTGCAGTTCCGGCATGCCGTTCGCCTTCGGGCCCTGGAAGCGCACGACGGCGATGAAATCGCGGTTGAGCTTGCCTTCCTTGAAAGCGTCCTGCAGCTCCTGCTGGCTGTGGAAGATGATCGCCGGCGCCTCGATGATGTGGCGTTCCGGCTTGACGGCGGATATTTTGATGACCGCCTTGCCGAGATTGCCGCGCAGCATCTTCAGCCCGCCATTCGCCTGGAACGGCGTCTCAATGCTGGAGAGCACTTTGGGATCGACGCTTTTGTCTGGCGATGCCTCGCGCAGGACGGCACCATTTTCGCCGAGACGGGCATCGACCGTATAGGCTTGGAGACCCTGGCCGAAGACCGTGCGCACGTCGTCATGCACCAGTCCGTGCTTCAAGAGTTCCTTGATGAGGAAACCCATGCCGCCGGCCGCCTGGAAATGGTTCACATCGGCAAGGCCGTTCGGGTAGACGCGGGCAAGCAGCGGGACGATTTCCGAAAGCTCGGCGATGTCCTGCCAGGTGAGCTGGATGCCGGCTGCCCGCGCCATGGCGACGAGGTGCAGCGTATGATTGGTCGAACCGCCGGTCGCATGCAGGCCGACGACGCCGTTGACGACCGAGCGCTCGTCGATCATTTCGCCCGCCGGCGTGAATTCGTTGCCGAGCGCGGTGATCGCCAGCGCCCGCTTCGCGGCTTCGCGTGTCAGCGCTTCGCGCAACGGCGTGCCGGGATTGATGAAGGACGACCCGGGCATGTGGAAGCCCATGATCTCCATCAGCATCTGGTTGGAATTGGCGGTGCCGTAGAAGGTGCAGGTGCCTGGGCCGTGATAGGATTTCGATTCCGCCTCCAGCAGTTCGGCGCGTCCGACCTTGCCCTCGGCGAAGAGCTGGCGCACACGCGACTTCTCATCGTTCGGCAGGCCTGTGGTCATCGGACCGGCCGGAACGAAGATCGACGGCAGGTGCCCGAAGGACAGGGCAGCGATCACGAGGCCGGGCACGATCTTGTCGCAGACGCCGAGGAAGAGGGCGGCATCGAACATATTGTGCGACAGGCCGACGCCCGCCGACATGGCGATCAGGTCGCGCGAGAAGAGCGAGAGCTCCATACCCGGCTGTCCCTGGGTGACGCCGTCGCACATCGCCGGCACGCCGCCTGCCACCTGCGCCACACCGCCTGCTTCGGCTGCCGCCTCGCGGATGATTGCCGGATAGGTCTCGAATGGCTGGTGGGCTGAGAGCATGTCGTTATAGGCGGTGATGATGCCGAGATTGGGGATGCGGTCGCCGGCGAGCGCATCCTTGTCGGCGGGGGAACAGACCGCGAAGCCATGGGCAAGATTGGCGCATCCGAGCACTGAGCGCGCGACACCCTTGGAAGCGGCGGCGCGCAGCCGTTCCAGGTAGCGCTCGCGGCTTGGCTTCGAGCGTTCGACGATGCGATCGGTGATCGC
Source organism: Rhizobium indigoferae (assembly GCF_034554815.1). Taxonomy (NCBI): domain Bacteria; kingdom Pseudomonadati; phylum Pseudomonadota; class Alphaproteobacteria; order Hyphomicrobiales; family Rhizobiaceae; genus Rhizobium; species Rhizobium indigoferae. The sequence goes on from NZ_CP140635.1 coordinate 379,588, forward strand.
AGAAATGCGTGCGTGAGCGGACATGGAAAATCCCTGCCTTGTTCGTTGTCTCTATCTGTTTCGGCGGCTCTGGCCTGAATCTCAATCCGGATGACGGCTGATCAGGGAGCCCAGTAGATCTCGACCGGGGAAGTGGCCCGGCGCAGAACGGCGCGGATCGGCATTTCTGCCTCGTCACCGCTGCCTTCCGCCTTGGCGAGAACGTCTTTTTTGCCTTCGCCCTCAATATGGAGAACCAGGAGTGCGGCATCCTCAAGACTGGAGAAGGTGAAGGTCAGGCGCGGCTCGCCGGCTCCTTCAGCTTCCATGGTGATGATGCCGCGCGGCGTCGATGCATCGAGCGCTTTGGCAAGATTGCTGCCGCCGGGAAAGAACGAGGCCGTGTGGCCATCGCCGCCCATGCCGAGGATGACGGTGTCGAAGGGGGAACTGATCGCCTTGGTCTTCTCGGTCGCGAGCAAGGCTGCCTCCTCCACCGAAGCCACATCCTGATAGAGCGGCAGGAAGTGTGCCGCCTTTGCCTTGTTCTGCAGCAGATTGGCGTCGACCAGCAAATGGTTCGAGCGCGCATTGTCGGCCGGCACGAAGCGTTCGTCGACAAGGGTGATCGTCACCTTGTCCCAGGCGATGTCGCGCGTCGAAAGCACCTGGAAGAAGGCCTTCGGCGTGGAGCCGCCGGAAACGGCGATGGACGCCGTTCCACGAGCGGCGATCGCCGCCGAAAGCGTATCCGCGACCTTGTCGGCGAGGCTGCCGGCGAGGTCTGCGGCGCTGGCGAAGGAATGCAGGGTCGATGCCATCGGTTTCGTCCTAGATCTCGTCATGCCAGGTACGGCCGTCGCGCTCGATCAGCGCGATGGCCTGGCTCGGGCCCCAGGTGCCGGCCGTATAGCCCTGCACCTGCTGGCCGGTCGTTTCCCAACCCTTGAGGATCGGATCCACCCATTTCCATGCGGCTTCGACTTCGTCGCGGCGCATGAACAAGGTCTGGTTGGAGCGGATCACGTCCATCAGCAGGCGCTCGTAGGCGTCGGGATTGCGGACGTTGAAGGCCTGGGCGAAGCTCATGTCGAGCGACACGTTGCGCAGACGCATGCCGCCCGGGCCCGGATCCTTGATCATCAGCGACTGCTTGACGCCCTCATCCGGCTGCAGGCGGATGATCAGCTGGTTGGCAACGATGCGCCCGGCCGCCTGATCGAAGATCGCATGCGGGATCGGCTTGAAGGTGATGACGATCTCGGACATGCGCCCCGTCAGGCGCTTGCCGGTGCGGATGTAGAAAGGCACGCCCGCCCAGCGCCAGTTGTTGATCTCGGCCTTGATGGCAACGAAGGTCTCGGTATTCGACACGCCGCCTTCGAGCTCTTCGAGGTAGCCCTTGACCGGGCCGCTGCCCGATGCGCCGGCGCGATACTGGCCGCGGACCGTCGCCTGCTCGACGTTTGAGGCATTGAGCGGCTTCAGCGCGCGCAGCACTTTCAGCTTCTCGTCGCGAACGGCTTCCGAATCCATCGACGAGGGCACTTCCATCGCTGTCAGGCAGAGCAGCTGCAGGATGTGGTTCTGCACCATGTCGCGCAGCGCGCCAGCCGTATCGTAATAGCCGGCGCGGCCTTCGAGGCCGACCGATTCAGCTACGGTGATCTGCACGTGGTCGATGTAGTTGGCGTTCCACAATGGCTCATAGAGCGCGTTGGCAAAACGCAGCGCCATCAGGTTCTGCACCGTCTCCTTGCCGAGATAATGGTCGATGCGGAAGATCTGTTCTTCCTTGAAGGCACGGCCGATCGTGTCGTTGAGCTGCAGCGCCGAGGCGAGGTCGCGGCCGATCGGCTTCTCGACGACGATGCGGGTCGATTTGGTGATCAGCTTGTGGTCATGGATCTTCTGCGAGATGTCGCCGAAGATGCCCGGAGCGACGGCCAGATAGAAGGCGCGCACGCGATCCTTGCCTTCGTCGAGCAGCTTCTTCAGCTGATCCCAGCCGGCATCCGTGCGGGCGTCGACCGAGACGTAGTAGAGGCGGGCACAGAATTTCTCCACCTCCGCCTCGTCGTATTCACCCTTCTTCAGGTGCTCGTTCAGCGCGTCCTTGGCGAATTTGCGGTATTCCTCGTGCGTCAAAGGGCTGCGCGAGGCGCCGATCACGCGGGTCGGTTCCGAAAACTGGCCTTCGATCTGGCGATGATACAGCGCGGGCAGAAGCTTGCGTTCTGCAAGGTCGCCGCTGCCGCCGAAGACGACATAATCAAAGGGCTCAACGGGAATGATTTGGCTGCTCATGAGCTTGTCTCTCAATCAAGGCTGGTTGGCGGCCCTTTTAATCTAATCGATTTAAAAAAGCCAGTGTGCAGTGCAATGAATCTCTCAGGAACCGGTTTTAGAGCGAATTTCCGGAAGAGGAAATCCGCAATCGGACTAAAACTTGTCGCGAAGCGCAAACCACGACAAGGCGAGGAAAAGCAACGGTGCGCGCATGCGGGCCCCGCCGGGAAAGGCGGGAATATCGAGCGATGTGAAGAGATCGAGATCGCCGGATTTTCCAAGCACCGTTTCCGCGTAGAGCTTGCCACAGTAGTTTGACAGCATGACGCCATGGCCGGAATAACCGCCGATCGAGATGACCCCGGGCATGACCTCGCGCACGAAGGGCTGACGCGGCATGGTGATGCCGACGCTGCCGCCCCAGGCATGGGTGATGTCAATGTTCTTCAGATCAGGATAGATTTCGGCGATCTGTCGGCGGATGTGCTGCGAAATGTCCCGCGGGTTGTCCGACGTATAGGCCTCACGCCCGCCGAACAGCAGTCGGCCGTCCCCGAATTTGCGGAAGTAGCGCACGACGAAGCGCGAATCGGCCACAGCCTCGCCCCCCGGCAGTACACCGGGATGCCCGTCGAGCGGCGCCGTGGCGCCGATGAAGGAGCGGATCGGCATGACATGGCTTGCCGTCACTGGTTCGAGGCCGTCGATATAGCCGTCGCAGGCGATCAGCGCGCGCTCAGTGGTGATCGTTCCCCTTTCGGTTTCGATCGTCACCTTGCCGCCGCCCTGGCGGATCGCCGTTGCCTTGGTCATCTCGAAGATTTCAGCACCGGCATTGGCAGCGACCCGCGCGAGCCCGACCAGCAGCTTCAGCGGATGGATGTGGCCGGTCCCGACATCGCGCACGCCGCAATGGAAACGCTTCGAGCCGAGCCTTTCCTGCGTTTCCTTCTCGTCCATGAAGCGCAGATGCGGATAGTCGTAGCGGAAGGCGGCGATCTCGGCATTTTCGTAATAGGCGCGTTTGTAGCTCGCCTTGTGTGCGACGTTGAGCTGGCCGGGCACATAGTCGATCTCGATCTGATGCTCGCGGGCGAAATCGATGAGATGGCGCTTGGCCGCCTCGGCAAGATCGAACAGCGCCTTCGAGCGTTCGTAGCCGATCTTCTCCTCGAGTTCTTCCGGCCACCATCGCTGGCCGGTGCCGAGTTGGCCGCCATTGCGCCCGGACGCCCCGTCGCCGAAGCGGCAGGCCTCGATCAGCACCACCGAAACGCCTGATTTGGCAAGATTATAGGCGGCCTGCAGGCCGGTATAGCCGCCGCCGACGATGGCGACGTCACATGTTCTCGAGCCGTCGAGAGCGGCATAGGTCGGCCGCTCCCCTACGGTTGCCTGATACCAGGATAGCCCGGGCGCGATCGGGCTCTGCCATGTCTCCTGCGATGCCATGATAGTCCCTCACACATTGAGCAGAAGGAATTCCCGCTCCCAGGGGCTGATCACCTGCATGAAGGTCTCGAACTCGCCGCGCTTGACGCCGGCATAAAGGCCGATGAACTGCTTGCCGAACATCTCCTCGAAAGCGGGTTCGTCCTCGAGCAGCGCCACGGCTTCCAGCAGGCCGCGCGGCAGATCGATCGAGCCCTCATTGGCCGAATCTTCCGTCGGCGCCGTCGGCTCGATCTCCTTCATGATGCCGAGCAGGCCGGAGGCGAGCGAGGCGGCGAGTGCGAGATAGGGGTTGGCGTCCGAGCTCGGCAGCCGGTTTTCCACGCGCCGCGCCTGTGGATCGGAAACCGGAACGCGGAAAGCCGTCGTCCGGTTGTCGTAGCCCCAGGCATTGTTGACGGGGCAGGACATATCCGGCTGCAAGCGCCGGTAGGAATTCACATAGGGCGCAAGCATCGCCATCGCACTCGGCACGAATTTCTGCATGCCGCCGATGAAATGGAAGAATTCCTTTGAAGCCGATCCGTCGGGATTGGAGAAGATGTTCTTGCCCGTCTCGATATTGACCACCGACTGATGGATATGCATCGCCGAACCCGGCTGGCCCTGCATCGGCTTGGCCATGAAAGTCGCGTAGATGTCGTGCTTCAGCGCCGCCTCGCGGATCGTCCGCTTGAACAGGAAAACCTGGTCGGCAAGTTCGATCGGATTGCCGTGGCGCAGGTTGATCTCGAGCTGCGCCGGTCCCTCTTCGTGGATCAGCGTATCGATCTCCAGCCCCTGCTTCTCCGAGAAATGATAGACGTCGTCGATCAGCTCGTCGAACTCATTGATGCCGGCGATCGAATAGCCCTGACCGCCGAGGATCGAGCGGCCGGACCGGCCTTTGGGCGGGTGCAGCGGATAGTCGGGATCGTCGTTCTTGGCGACGAGATAGAATTCGATCTCAGGCGCCACGATCGGTTTCCAGCCGCGTTCGTGATAGAGGCTCATGATGCGCTTCAGCACGTTGCGCGGCGTGTAGGGCACTTCGCCGCCGTCCGAATCGACGATATCGCAGATCACCTGCGCCGTCGGGTCGGTCTCCCAAGGCACGACTGAAAGCGTCGAAAGGTCGGGCATCAGCTTCAGGTCGCTGTCGCGCGGCTCGTAGCGGAAGCTCTCCGTCTCGTCGGGATATTCGCCCGATATCGTATGCCGGTAGATTGCCGAAGGCAGCGCCAGCGACGTGTTCGAGGTGAATTTCGAGCTCGGCATCATCTTGCCGCGCGCAACGCCGGCAAGGTCCGGCGTGATGCATTCGATGTCTTCGATGCCTCTGTCCCTCAGCCACCGCGCTGCTTCCTTCCAGTTCGCAACGCCACGCAGGGATCCGGGTTCCGGGGGAGTTTTCTTCGAGGCGGGTACGTTTCTGGCAGGTTTCAGCGTCGTCTTTTTTGGGGACATGACACACCGGTTTGTGTTGATCGTGGCACCATCATAACCAGACTTTGCCAATTGGCGAGGGGTGGCAAACGTTGACTTTCGCCCTTTGATGGAAAAAGAAGACGTGATTTTGATCGGGGAAACGGATTTGCAGCGCAAAAGCGACGTCATCGTCATCGGCGCCGGGGCGGCGGGCATGATGGCGGCCATTGGCGCGGGAAAACGCGGTCGCTCGGTCGTGGTCCTCGACCATGCCAGGGCGCCTGGCGAGAAGATCCGCATATCGGGCGGCGGCCGCTGCAATTTTACCAATATCCATGCCGGACCGAAGAATTTCCTCTCCGCCAACCCGCATTTCTGCAAATCGGCGCTCGCTCGTTTCACACCTGCCGATTTCATCGCCATGGTCGACCGGCATGGCATTGCCTGGCACGAAAAGACGCTCGGCCAGCTTTTCTGCGACGATAGCGCCAAAGACATCATCCGCATGCTGCTGGCGGAGATGCGCATGGCCGGTGCGGTGCTGCATCTCGGCACCGAGATATCAGGTGTCGAAAAGACCGAAGTCGGCTTCCGCGTATCGACCGGCGAAGGTCATTATGAAGCGGTATCGCTGATCGTCGCCGCCGGGGGCAAGTCGATCCCGAAGATGGGTGCAACTGGTTTTGCCTATCGCCTTGCCGAGCAGTTCGGCTTGCCCGTGCTCGAAACCCGGCCCGGCCTCGTGCCGCTGACGCTCGATCCCGGCCTGCTGGAAAGCATCGCCCCGCTCGCCGGCATCGCCGCCCCGGCCGAAATTCGCCATGGCAGGACCGGCTTCCGCGAAGCGCTGCTCTTCACCCATCGCGGGCTGAGCGGCCCGGCCATCCTGCAGATTTCTTCCTATTGGCGCGAGGGCGACGAGATCGTGGTCGCCATCGAACCGGATATCGATATTGCGGCGCATTTGAAGACGGCAAAGCAGCTCAATGGCCGCCAGTCGCCGCAGACAGCCCTTGGCGACATCCTGCCGAAGCGGCTCGCACAATTTCTCGTCGAACGCGAAAAGATTTCCGGCAACATGGCCGACCTGCCAGACAAGGCGCTGCTGCGTCTTGCCGCTGGCGTCCAGAATTGGGCGGTCAAACCGTCCGGCTCGGAAGGTTATCGCACCGCCGAAGTGACGCTCGGCGGCATCGACACGGCAGCGCTCGATTCACGCAGCATGGAAGCAAAAGCTGTGCCCGGGCTCTATTTCATCGGTGAATGCGTCGACGTCACCGGCTGGCTTGGCGGCTATAATTTCCAGTGGGCCTGGGCCTCCGGTTTTGCCGCCGGTGAATGGGCCTGATGCATGTCGCCCAAAAGTGCTCAGCGGTTTTGAGATAACGACTTGCATGAGGCCGAGGAGCACAGCGCTGATCAGAAAGCAAAGACCTAAAGCGCGTCGCATGATTCCGATTCAACGCGACGTGCTTTAGAAAAGCCGATTCAAGACTTTTTAATAGAGGTGCGCCATCCTGTCTCAATTGGCGGTTTGTAAGGTAGTTCCTAAATTAAGCTTTACCGGCAAGCCGATTTGTTGGATTGTTGTTGTGTCAGAGAGAAGTGAGGTTTCGACCATGACAAGAAACACACGACGCGCCCGCGCCATCGCAATTGCCGAGGCAAAGCCGAACGCTCGAATGGTCGCCCTGCGTTATCTGATGCTTGCCGCCGGCGCCACCGCCGCCAGCATCGCGCTGCTGCTCTCGCACTTCATCTGATCCCGTCCGCAGATCTGGAACGAACGTTGCGACGTGGCTATTGTCGCACCGCGGCGTCGCGGCCGATAATTTGCAACTATTTCACTGCCTTGGCTTAACCCGCCATAACAGCTTATCCGAAAATTAATATCTAATCTGACACAATTGCTCGCGAATATTTGGGCATCTCCAAGTTGTTTGGACATGAACTGGCAATGACTGCCGCCTGGCCTCCGGGTTCCCCAATGTAATTAAGAATAGCTCGATGTGCACCCGGCTGGCGCCATGTGGCTGCCTGCGGGAGGAGTGGTGTATGAAAGGCCCGGAACGCCATGTTGATTGACAAGATTCTTTCCCGCTTCAGGATCAAGACGAAAGTCCTGATCTTCGTTCTGCCTTTCGTCGTCACCATTTCGGCGGTGGGCCTGACGGGCCTCTACGCTTCGGGACTGCTGCAGGGCCGCATGGAAATATCCAACAGTGTGCTGCAGTCGCTCAGCGGCTTCAAAGATCTCTATGGTTCGATGGACGATTTCCTGCGCGTCACCAGCCCTGAGGCGCGCGACAAGCTGCTCGCGGATCTGAAGACCCAGCAAGGCGTGCTCGACCAGACGCTGAACCAGGTCGGTGAAGAGGCCGCCGGTCGCGACAGCCTTGCGGAGGCATCGCGCCGCACCAAGGACATTTCGGGCGTCGTCGACAAGCTCTGGGCGCTGCACGAGCAGGAGCAGGCATTGCATGAGCAGATCGATGCAGCGCAGAAGAGCGTGATCAGCACCCGCTTCACCGTGTCCTACCAGGCCGAGGAATTGCAGAGCACCGTCCAGAGCGACGAGAGCGCCGCCACCAGCACCCTTCGCACTGCCGACCGCCTGCTGAAGGGCGGCGATTTTCTCGGCACCGTCGCCAGCGGCTTCAGCAAGCCGCAGACACCGCAAGACAAGATCGCCTTCATCAACGAACAGATGCCGGAGATCATCAAATCGCAGCGTCTGATCGCCATCTCGGTTCCGAGCAATCAGAAGAATGTCATCGACGCGCTGGCTGCGACCATCGACGGAATCAAGGCGATCGTCCAGACGCCCAATCCAACTGACGAGACCGCTACTGAACTCGGCCGTCTCGTTTCGCGCTTCCGCCAGACCTCGACCTATACGCAGCTGACCGCCACGCAGAAAATGCGTGACGCGACCCAGGAATTCGCCGCGCTCGACGGCCGGATTGCCCAGGCCAACTCGGTCCTGCAGGATACGAGGCGTCTCGAAAATTCCGTCTATTCGCTGCAGATCGTTCTTTCCGACTTTCTCGCCGACTCCAGCAAGGAAAATCTCGTGCGTCTGCAGCAGCAGGCCGGCACGCTCGGCAAGGACATGCAGGTACTGATCACCAGCGCCAAGGGCATGGGTTTTGCCGAAGGCATATCAGGCGCGATCCAGCCGGCGCTCGACATCATCTCCGGCGGCGGCTCGAAGATCGTCGACACGATCGGCGAGCGCGTCACCGCCTATGCCGCCGCCCGCCAGGAGCTCGACCAGATCTGGAAAAAGCTGACTGATTTCGCCGAGCTGCAAAAGCAGACGGCCGGCACCGAGCGCACTCAGGCAAACAGCATCTCGGTCATGACCACCGGTCTCGGCATCCTGTTGTCGATCCTCGGCGGCATTGCCCTGGTGCTGACGCTGCAGCGCCCGATCAGTCATATCACCGCCGCCATGCGCCGCATCGCCGAAGGGGCGCTGGATACCAGCATCTCCGGCGAGCAGCGCCACGATGAAATCGGCGACATGGCCCGCGCGCTCGGCATCTTCAAGGAAAACGCCATCTCGAAGATCCGCATCGAGGAGCAGAGCGACGAGGAACGCGCCGCGGCCGAACATGAGCGCCAGCGCAACGACGCCGAAAAGCGCGAGATGGATCGTCAGATCGAATTTGCGGTCAATGCGCTCGCCGCCGGCCTCGAACGCATGTCGCAGGGCGATATCTCGACGACGATCGAAACGCCCTTCATCGGCCGTCTCGAACAGCTGCGCCAGGATTTCAACGGTTCGATGATGCGCCTGCAGGCGACGATGAGCCAGATCCGCGACAATGTCGAGCTGATCCAGGGCAACGGCAACCAGATGGCCCAGTCGGCCGAGGACCTCTCCAAGCGCACCGAACAGCAGGCTGCCTCGCTCGAAGAGACCGCGGCTGCCGTCGATGAAATCACCGTCACGGTCCGTTCGTCGGCCGAACGCGCCAAGGACGCCGACCAGATCGTCCGCCAGGCCAAGCGTAGCGCCGACGATTCCGCCGTCGTCGTCAGCAATGCGATCGATGCAATGGGCCGCATCGAGGATGCCTCTCGCCAGATCGAGCAGATCATCGGCGTCATCGACGAGATCGCCTTCCAGACCAACCTCCTGGCGCTCAACGCCGGCATCGAGGCAGCGCGCGCCGGTGAAGCCGGCAAGGGCTTTGCGGTGGTCGCGATGGAGGTCCGCGAACTGGCCCAGCGCTCCGCCGCTGCGGCGCAGGAGATCAAGGGCCTGATCAACAAGTCGACCAACGAGGTCAATTCCGGCTCGCAATTCGTGCAGGAGACCGGCACGGTGCTCGCCAAGATCAGCGCCCAGATCGTCACGATCAGCCAACATGTCGAGATGATCGCTCGCGCCAGCCACGACCAGTCCAACGCGCTGCAGAGCGTCAACGCGACCGTCAACCAGATGGATCAGATGACGCAGCAGAACGCCGCCATGGTGGAGGAAACAACCGCCGCCAGCCGCGAACTGGCCGACGAGGCCGATTCGCTGCGCCGGCTCATCCAGCAGTTCAAGATCGACGGCGAGGCGGCCGCCGCGCCGGTCTACCGCGCCGCCTGATCATCGATCGATCCGTCTTCATGCGAACGGCCCCGGACTTTCCGGGCCGTTTTTCTTTATTCTGAAAAACAGCGCCTCGATTGAGAAGATTTGAACGATGGAAGAATAGCTCGAATGCCGGGGCAGCCTATCACGCCGGGATAATCGAAAAACGCCTGGAAACGAGGCGATGAATATCTTCGACAGCCATGATTTGCGGAGAATCTTCCTTAACGCTTTTAGTCTAATTTAACCTTGGTTTATCTCCCGGGGGTCTCGATGCTGCGCCTTTTCTCTACGTCGATCGTACGCCAGATCGTTGCGATCACGCTGTTTCTGCTGGCCATCAGCACGGCCGCCATTGTCGGCGTGACCTATTACAATCTGAGCCATCAGGTCATGGACGGGGCCGTCTCCGACGCGAAGGACGCCGCCCGTGCGATGGCTGTCCTCTACGGCGCGGCCGATCAGGCTGCTAAGATCGAGCTGAAGGACAATCAGCTCTCCGCCGTCACCGAAGACGCCATTCCGGCCCTTGCCGATCATTCGCTGGTTGACCGCACCGCGCAGTCGATCGCCGGCGTTGCGACCATCTTCCAAAAGCAGGGTGGCGACTACGTCCGCATATCCACAAACGTCAAGAAGGAAAACGGCGACCGCGCCGTCGGCACCAAGCTGGTCGCCGAGCACCCGGCCCAGCCGGTTCTCGCCAGGGGTGAAGCCTATTACGGACCGGCGGAGCTTTTCGGCCGCAAGTTCATGACCGGTTATTTCCCCATCAAGAACGCCTCGAACGCCAATGTCGGCATTCTCTTCATCGGTATTCCGATGGAGCTTTATTACCAGCGCATGTATGAGCTGCAGATGCTGGTTCTCGGCGTCGGCGCCATCGTCATGCTCATCGTCGGCGTTCTCGCCTTTTATGCGATCCGCCTGTCGGTGAAGCCTTTGCAGGCGCTGACGAGCAGCGTCCACTCGATTTCTGCGGGCGATCTCGAGGGAGCGATCCCTTGTATTGAAAAGAAGAACGAGTTCGGCGACATCGGCCGGGCCCTCGCGCTTTTCCGCGACAGCGCCCGCGCAAGGCGCGATCTGGAAACCCAGGCCGCCGAACAGCGCGCCTTGAGCGATGCCGAACGTGCCAGGAACGATGCCGACAAGCGCTCGCTTGACGGCCAGATCGACTTTGCCGTCAATCAGCTTGCCGCAGGCCTCGGGCGCCTGTCCCAGGGCGACGTCTCGCAGACGATCGGCACGCCTTTCGTCGGCCGGTTGGAGCAGTTGCGCGTCGATTTCAACGCTTCGCTTCTTCGGCTCCAGGATACGCTGTCCGGCATCCGCGACAGCGCCTCGAGCATCCAGCGCAACAGCGGCGCCGTCTCCGCCTCTGCCGGCGAGCTTTCGAAGCGCACCGAGGCGCAGGCGGCGAACCTCGAGGAGACTGCGGCCGCGGTCGAAGAGATCACCGTGACGGTTCGTTCGTCCGCCGAGCGTGCCCGTGAAGCCAACAATGTCGTGGCCGCGACCAAGAAGACCGCCGACAATTCCGGCGCCGTCGTCGGCGATGCTGTCGCCGCCATGGAGCGCATCGAGCAGGCTTCGCAGCGTATCGAGCAGATCATCGAGGTAATCGACGATATCGCCTTCCAGACCAATCTTCTGGCGCTGAATGCCGGCATCGAGGCGGCACGCGCCGGCGAGGCGGGCAAGGGGTTTGCCGTCGTCGCCCAGGAAGTCCGCGAACTCGCCCAGCGTTCGGCCGATGCGGCGCGCGAGATCAAGTCGTTGATCGAGACATCGAGCCGGGAAGTGACGGCAGGTTCCGAACTGGTCCAGAAGACCGGCAGCGTCCTTGCCTCGATCAGCCAGGAGATCATCGCAATCAGCGGTCATGTCGAGACCATCGCCACGGCCAGTCGCGATCAGTCGGCCGCGCTGCAGGAAGTCAACGGTTCGGTCAACGCCATGGACCAGATGACCCAGAAGAACGCGTCGATGGTTGCCGAGACGACGCAGGCAAGCCGCCTGCTCGCCGGCGAGGCCGACACGCTGATGGCGCTGATCGAGCGTTTCCGCATCGTCGCAGAATCCGCACCGGCTCATCTCGGGGCAAGAAAAGTCGCCTGAACCTCGCAGCCGCAGCTGCCACGGGAATGCGCCGCGGCCTTGCGGCGCCTTCCCAGGTTGAGATCGAGCGACGGCAGCCAGGCGGCGAAGCCAATGAGGCTGCTGTTTCCGAATTCGGCGTAGAATCTATCCTCCTCCGCCTTGCAACCGCATCGCTTGGGAGAGTGCCGATAGCCGATCGTGCCTGCGATGGTGATCATGTCGATCATGACGATGTCCTTTCCTATGTAAGACATCACCTGATCTAGGCATCGAATTTATCTTTATAAACGGGGAAAATCCCGCTATGTTTTTCATTTATGAAAAACGCGAATTGGGATTCTTATCAGCTTTTCCTGCAGGTCGCCCGGCTCGGCGGGTTGACGGGAGCAAGCACCGCAAGCGGGCTTAGTCCTGCGACGGTCGGCCGGCGCATGCTCGATCTCGAACAGGAGATCGGTCGTGCATTGTTTGTCCGCAGCCAGACCGGATACCGTCTGACCCCGGACGGTCAGGCGCTGCTCGATCACCTTCAGGAAATGGAAGCCGCCGCCCGCAAGGTCGAGGCGTGGCGGCAATCCGGCGAGGGCGGCACGACCGTCAGGATTGCCGCCGGCACCTGGGTCGCCTGGCTGCTGACGGAGAATTTCGCCGCAATCCGCGTGCCGGGCGATGCCTTCGCCATTTCGCTCACCATCGGCGAGGCGCGGGCGAGCCTTGCCTATCGCGAGAGCGATATCGGTATTCGCGCCTTCGAGCCTGAGGAGGCCAATCTCGCCGCACGTCAGCTTGGGGAGGTGGCCTATGCCGTCTATATCAGACGCAACGCCGCCGAGACCGACGAGCGCTGGATTGCAGTCGCTGAGGAAGAGGCGATATCGGCCTATCTGCGCTGGCCGCACGCCAAGGCCGCGACGGGGATCGTCGCCACCGTCAATCGGCCGCGTTCGCTGCCGGATCTGGTGCGCGCCGGCGCCGGCAAGACCGTGCTTCCCTGCTTCGTCGGCGATCTCCATCCTGAATTGCAGCGGCAGGGCGGCGAGTTGCCGGAATTGCGCCACCGGCAATGGATCGTCATGAATGCCGAGGATCGTCATCGCCCGGAGATCCGCACGGTCGCCGACCGCATGACCAAGCTCATCAAAAGTTATGCCGATCTCTTCGCTGGAAAACGACCGAGCCGCGGCTAGAGCATGTCACCCAGAACTGTGCAGCGGTTTTGGCGCCACGACATGCATCAAATAGAGACGTAAAGCGCCGCGCACCCGATAGGTCGCGCGGCGATTGAAGAAGCGGGCCGACTTCGCCGGCCCGCCAACGGTCGGCTTTTCGTCAATGCCGGTTGGTGACGACGACGGGAATCAGCAGGTCGCCCCAGTGACCGTCGCCGCCGTGATGACGGGCCGAGCGCACCAGTTCGACCGACACACCGGCCTCGACGGCTTTCATGACCGATTGGTTCAGCCGATGCAGGTCGTTGGCGAGCATGCGGATCGTCGTCTGCTGATCCTCGCTCATGCTGCTTGCCTGCTCTTCGGCCCGTTCCCTGACGCGTGTGATGGATGCCATGATCATCTCCTCCTCTTCGAGTTATTCCGCAGCCGGTTTGAACTGCGCATGTTCGGTCGAGCCGTGCATCGCTGTCGTCGAAGACCGGCCGCCGGTGATGGCGAGCGACACGGCGTCGAAATAGCCGGTGCCGACCTCGCGCTGGTGTTTGGTCGCGGTATAGCCATTGACCTCGGCGGCGAATTCCGCCTGCTGCAGCTCGGAATAGGCCGACATCTGCCGTTGCCGGTAGCCGCGCGCCAGTTCGTACATGCCGTAGTTCAGCTGGTGGAAGCCGGCGAGCGTGATGAACTGGAACTTGTAGCCCATCGCGCCGAGTTCGCGCTGGAACCGCGCAATCGTCGCCTCGTCGAGATTCTTCTTCCAGTTGAAGGAAGGCGAGCAATTATAGGCGAGCAGCTTGCCGGGATGCACCTTGTGCACGCCTTCGGCAAAGCGCCGCGCCTGATCGAGGTCCGGCTTCGAGGTCTCGCACCAGATGAGATCGCAATGCGGCGCATAGGCGACGGCACGCGCGATGCAGGGCTCGATGCCGTTTCGCACCTGATAGAAACCTTCGACCGTGCGGCCGGCATCATAGTCGACGAAGGGCTGGTCGCGTTCGTCGATGTCTGACGTCAGCAGCTTTGCCGCTTCCGCGTCGGTGCGGGCGATGACGAGCGTCGCAACGCCCATGACGTCGGCGGCAAGCCGCGCGGCGTCGAGATTGCGGATATGGGCGGCCGTCGGGATCAGCACTTTGCCGCCGAGATGGCCGCATTTCTTCTCCGAAGCGAGCTGGTCCTCGAAGTGAACGCCCGCTGCACCCGCCTCGATATAGGCCTTCATGATCTCGAAGGCGTTGAGTGGTCCGCCGAAGCCTGCTTCCGCATCGGCAACAATCGGTGCGAACCAGGTCTCGACGGAAAGTCCCTGGGCTTCCGAGGTCTCGATCTGATCGGCGCGCTGCAGCGTGCGGTTGATGCGTTTGGCAAGCTCCGGACCGGCATTGGCCGGATAGAGAGACTGGTCGGGATACATCGCCGATGCCGTATTGGCATCGGCCGCCACCTGCCAGCCGGAGAGATAGATCGCCTTCAGCCCGGCGCGCACCATCTGCATGGCCTGGTTGCCGGAAAGTGCGCCGAGCGCATTGACGAAATCCTCCTGGTGCAAAAGCCGCCACAACCGGTCCGCCCCCATTTCGGCCAGCGAATGGCGCAGCGCCACCGAGCCTCTCAGCCGCCGCACGTCATCGGCCGAGTACGGTCTCTCGATGCCGTCGAAACGATCAGCTGGCGCGTTTGGAACAAGCTTGTAAAAATCCGTCATGCTGCTCTCCTCACTAAAAAGCCTGACAAAGGTGCTGCATGACAAGATTGACAATATGAGCCGATATGGCCAGAAAAACCTTTGATTTCTTGCTTGGAAAGAGGTTAAGATGACGAGGATTGACAGAGCGGCGCTGTGAATTTGTAAAATTTTGTAAATACAGCGCTCCTTCCTTGTCAAAGGGTGTGACATGGCGGAACGAAAGATATTCGCAGGCCCGAAAGTCAGGCGCATCCGCAATGCGCTGGCGCTGACGCAGACCGCCATGGCCGAAGCGCTTGAAATATCACCGTCCTACCTGAACCTGATCGAGCGCAACCAGCGTCCGTTGACGGTGCAGCTCCTTCTCAAGCTTGCAAGCGTCTATAGGGTCGATCTGGAGGAATTGCGGGGGCCGACCGGCGGCAGTCTCGACCAGCTCAAGGAAATCTTTGTCGATCCGCTGCTGTCGGGCGAGTTGCCGGGCGATCAGGAATTGGTGGAGGTGGCCGAGGCAGCACCCAATGCCGCGAGCGGCATGATCAAGCTCTATCGCGCCTATCGCGAGCAGGCGGCAAGGCTGTCCGATCTGACGGCGCTGATGGTCGCCGAAGGACATGCACCGGTCGCTGCCGGCCGGTTGCCGTTGGACGAGGTGCGCGAGACGCTGGAGCGCAGGTCTGGTTATTTCGGACGGATCGAGACGGCG
Source organism: Rhizobium indigoferae (assembly GCF_034554815.1). Lineage (NCBI taxonomy): Bacteria > Pseudomonadati > Pseudomonadota > Alphaproteobacteria > Hyphomicrobiales > Rhizobiaceae > Rhizobium > Rhizobium indigoferae. The sequence continues at coordinate 394,974 of NZ_CP140635.1, forward strand.
GCAGAAGCTTTTGCCGCAACGCTCCCCGGCGGCCTCGATCTTGCTGCCGGGCTGAAGGATTGGCTGCGTTCCGAGCGCGGCATCGCGGTGCGTGTCCTGCCCGTCCACGTCATGCCGGATCTGCGCCGCCGTTTCGATCGCCATTCAATGCGGCTTTTCATCTCGGAGCGCCTGTCACAGGCCGACCGTGCGCATGAGATATCAATCGTGGCTGCGACCCTTGCTTTGCTGCCGGCAATCGATGCCGAGCTCGCCGATCTCTCGCTTTCCTCCGCCGAGGCGCGCCGCATCGCCCGTTTCGAGCTTGCCCGCATCGCCGCACTGGCGCTTGCAATGCCCTACGAGGCCTTTCTTTCGGCCGCCAAGGCAACGCGCTACGATATCGACATTCTGCGTGCACGCTTCGGCGTCTCCTTCGGCCATGCCGCCGCGCGCCTTGCGATGCTGCAGCGTCCCGGAGCGGCGGCCATTCCCTTCTTCCTGATCGAGATCGATGCCGCTGGCCACCGGCTGCGCCGGGCAGGCGCCCAGGGCTTTCCGCAGGCCCGTTTCGGCGGCGGCTGTCCGAAGCTCAATATCCATGCCGCCTTCCTGCAGCCGGGCCAGATCCTTGCCGAAACGGTGGTCATGCCGGACGGGGCATCCTTCCTGACGGTCGCCCGCACCCTGGAGGGACCGAGCGTCGAATTCGGCGAAAGGGTGAGGCGCACCGCGATCCTGATCGGCTGCGACGCTGCCCTTGGCGAGGGTGTGGTTTATGGCCAGGCGATGGCGCTCGATCCGGTCACGATCGGTCCGGCCTGTCGCCTTTGCGAGCGGCGCGGCTGCCTTTCCCGGGCCGAGCCGCCGGTGACGAGACCGCTCGGGCTCGATGAGATGGTGGCGGGGCTCAGCGCCTTCGATTTCCAGTGATTGTGAAATCATTGAGGGCGCAGGATTTTGCGCTTGTGGGCTGTGAAATTCCTTCTTAGTCTGCGTGGAAAACCAGAGGGAAAAGATGTCCGGGGGTGCGGAATCTTTGAACAAACAGGAGAAGTCATGAGGTCAACCATCCTATGCGTGACGGCCGCCGCCGTTACCGCACTCCTTGCTGCCGCTCCGGCCTTTGCCCAGGAGCGCGTGGTCAACGTCTACAACTGGTCGGATTATATCGACAGTTCCATCCTCGAGGATTTCACCAAGGAAACCGGCATCAAGGTCGTCTACGACACTTTCGATTCCAACGAGACGCTGGAAACCAAGCTCTTGGCCGGTGGTTCGGGGTATGACGTCGTCGTCCCCACCGTATCCTTCATGCAGCGCCAGATCGCCGCCGGCGTCTACCAGAAGCTCGACAAGTCGAAGCTGCCGAACCTGGTCAATATGTGGGACGTCATCATGAAGGGCGTGGCGTCCTTCGACCCCGGCAATGAATACAGCGTCGACTACATGTGGGGCACGACGGGCATCGGCTATAATGTCGACAAGGTCAAGGCGGCCCTCGGCACCGACGACAAGCCCAATTGGGACGCGTTGTTCGATCCGGCGAAAGCGGCGAAACTCAAGGATTGCGGCATCTATATGCTGGATTCCCCGACTGACGTCGTGCCCTCGGTGCTCGCCTATCTCGGGCTCAATCCCAATAGCACCGATCCAGCCGATCTCAAGAAGGCACAGGAGGTTCTCACGGCCGTCCGTCCCTTCGTCCGCAAGTTCCATTCGTCCGAATATATCAGCGCGCTGGCGAACGGCGATATCTGCATCGCGCTCGGTTATTCCGGCGACATGTTCCAGGCCCGCGACCGTGCCGCGGAAGCCAATGCCGGCGTCAAGGTCGATTATTCGGTGCCGTCGCAGGGCGCCCAGATCTTCTTCGACGTCTTCGGCATTCCGAAGGATGCGCCGCATGTCGCGGAAGCCCATGAATTCATCAACTACATGATGAAGCCGGAAGTGATCGCCAAGGCCTCGAACTTCGTCTTCTACGCCAACGGCAACAAGGCGTCGCAGCAGTTCCTCGACAAGGAGGTCCTCGACGATACGGCGATCTACCCGACGCCCGAGGTGATGGCGAAACTCTTCACCGTTCCGCCGCTCGATCCGAAGACGCAGCGGATCGTGACGCGGCTATGGACCACCGTGGTCACCGGCCAATGATAGAATAACGGCCCGGACGGAAACGTCCGGGTCTTTTTTTGACGATTCCGGCCGGGTGAAGCCGGGAGCAAAAGAATGTATTTTCGGGGAACAATATGAAGTCTCTAGGCAATATTCGCCGCTCTTTCGCACCTTGGACCGATCCGTCCGCCAAGCCCTTCATATCCATCAAGAACGTCACCAAGCGTTTCGGTGATTTCACCGCCGTCGATAACCTGTCGCTCGATATTTATCACCGCGAGTTCTTCGCGCTGCTCGGCGCTTCCGGCTGCGGAAAGTCGACGCTTCTGCGCATGCTCGCCGGCTTCGAGCAGCCGACCTCGGGCGAAATCGTGCTCGACGGCACCGACATGGCCGGCACGCCGCCCTATAGGCGCCCCGTCAACATGATGTTCCAGTCCTATGCGCTTTTCCCGCACATGACGGTCGAGAAGAATATCGCCTTCGGCCTGAGACAGGACGGCATGGCGAAGGACGAGATGACTGACCGCGTCTTGCAGATGCTGAAGCTCGTCAAGCTGGAGCAATTTGCCTCCCGCAAGCCGAACCAGCTTTCCGGCGGCCAGCGCCAACGCGTGGCGCTGGCCCGCTCGCTCGCCAAGCGCCCGAAGGTGCTGCTGCTCGACGAACCGCTCGGCGCGCTCGACAAGAAGCTGCGCGAGGAAACCCAGTTCGAACTGATGGACCTGCAACAGAATCTCGGCCTCACCTTCGTCGTCGTCACCCACGACCAGGAAGAGGCGATGACCATGGCGGACCGTATCGCTGTCATGAGCCACGGCAAGGTCGTGCAGGTGGCGACGCCGGCCGAGATCTACGAGGCGCCGAATTGCCGTTTCGTCGCGGATTTCATAGGCGACGTGAACATCTTCGACGGCAAGGTCGCCTCATCGGGCAATGGCACCGTCGAGATATCAGTCGATAGCGGCTTCAGCGTGCGTGTCGCCGCCGCCGAAACACCTTCTGCAGGCAGCGCCGTCGGTTTCGCCATCCGGCCGGAAAAGATGCGGGTCGGGCGCACGCCGCCCGCCAACGCCTCCGTCAACGCCGCCAGAGGCGAACTCTGGGATATCGCCTATCTCGGCGACATGACCGTCTTCCATGTGAAATTGCAGAGCGGCAACGTCGTCAAGGCCTCGTCCCTCAATGCGCAGCGCTCCGTCGACGACCCCTTCACCTACGATCAGGAAGTCTGGGTCTCCTTCGACGAGAATGCCGGCGTCCTGCTGAAGGATTGACATCATGGGGAAGTTCACGTCCGGCCTCTACAATCGCCTCGTCATCGTCATCCCTTACGCTTGGCTGCTACTCTTCTTCCTGGCGCCCTTCTTCATCGTCTTCCGCATTTCGATGTCGACGACGGCGATCGCCATGCCGCCCTATGAGCCTGTCTTCTCCTTCGCTGACGGCTGGGCCGGCCTCTTAAGCAAGATCGGCGAATTCTCCCTCGACAACTACACCTACCTCACCGACGACCCGCTCTATTTCAACGCCTATGTGTCGAGCGTGGTGATCGCCGCGATCTCCACCTTCCTGACGCTGCTGATCGCCTATCCAATCGCCTACGGCATGGCGCAGGCGCCACGTGGCCTGCGGCCGACGCTGGTGATGCTCGTCATCCTGCCCTTCTGGACGAGCTTCCTGATTCGCGTCTACGCCTGGATCGCCATCCTCAAGCCGGAGGGCCTGTTCAACCAGCTGCTGCTGTCGCTGCACCTGATCGATACGCCGCTGATCATCCTCAACACCAATACCGCCGTCTATATCGGCATCGTCTATTCCTATCTGCCCTTCATGGTGCTGCCGCTTTATTCGGCGCTCGAGAAGATGGACGGCACGCTGATCGAAGCCGCCCAGGATCTCGGCTGCCCGCCGATCACCGCCTTCTGGCGCGTCACCTTCCCGCTGTCGATCCCCGGCGTGGTGGCCGGCTGCATGCTGGTCTTCATCCCGGCCGTCGGCGAATTCGTCATTCCCGATCTGCTCGGCGGGTCGCAGACGCTGATGATCGGCAAGACGCTGTGGAACGAGTTCAATTCCAATCGCGACTGGCCGGTCTCCTCGGCGGTGGCGACCATCCTGTTGCTGATCCTGGTCATCCCGATCGTCTTCTTCCAGAATGTCCAGGCCAAAGCCGAAGAGCGGGGGAAATAAGCCATGCTGAAATGGACCCGTTTCAACATCGTCTCCGTCACGCTCGGCTTCGCTTTCCTCTATCTGCCGATCGTGCTTCTCGTCATTTTCTCTTTCAACGAATCCAAACTCGTGACCGTCTGGGGCGGCTTCTCGACGAAATGGTATGTCTCGTTGATGAGCAATCAGGCCTTGCTCGACGCTGCCTGGGTGACGCTGCGCGTCGGGCTGCTGTCGGCAACGTTTGCAACCATCCTCGGCACGATGGCGGCGCTGACATTGGTGCGCTACACCCGCTTTCGCGGCCGCATGTTGTTTTCGGGCATGGTCTATGCCCCGCTCGTCATGCCGGAGGTCATCACCGGCCTGTCATTGCTGCTGCTCTTCGTGGCGATCGGTCTCGATCGTGGCTTCTGGACGATCACGCTCGCGCACACGACGCTGACCATGTGCTTCGTCGCCGTCGTTGTGCAGTCGCGCCTGCTCAGTTTCGATCATTCGATCGAGGAAGCTGCCCAGGATCTCGGCGCGCCGCCGGTGCGCACCTTCTTCGAGATCACCCTGCCGATCATCGCGCCAGCCGTGCTCTCCGGCTGGATCCTGGCCTTCACCCTGTCGCTTGACGATCTGGTGATTGCGAGCTTCACCTCGGGGCCTGGCGCCACCACGCTGCCGATGAGGATCTACAGCCAGGTCCGCCTCGGCGTGACGCCCGAGATCAATGCGGTGTGCACGATCCTGATCGGCGTCGTCGCCTTCGGCGTCATCTGCGCCTCGATCATCACCAAGCGCCGCGAAACGCAGCGCCAGAGGGACGAACGCGCCGCCGCCGCCGGGGCGTAAGGTCTAAAGCGCGTGCTCCTCGCGCTTTATGTCTCTATTTTACGCATGTCGTTCTCGCAAAACCGCTGCACGCGTTTGCGCGACATGCTTCATTGCGCGTGGGGTGTATTGCCGAAAAGCGGCACCGGTGAGATCACCGGGTTCGGCCATGAACCGCCGACGAAGAACGGCAGAAGCGGCAGCTCCGCCGCCTTGGCAGGATCGGTTGCCTCCAGCGATCCGGAAAGCGCCAGCCCGTTCGACTGATAGGTGATGACGCCGGAAAGCGTCAGCGTCTGTGTGGCGCCGGCGATACGGGCGTCGTGCATCTCGGCGGTGCCGTTGGCGAAATCGGCCTGCAGGTTCAGCTGGTTGAAGGCGAAGGCGCCGCCTGCTGCCGCGCTCAGCGGAAAGAACGGCTTTTCGGCTGCCTGCGTGCGCAATGCCGCAGCATCAATGCCGGGAATCGTGCCTTCCCTGGTCCAGAAACGCAACTTGCCGGTGACGTCGGCAAGGCCGGTCGTCCAGATCGCCTTCGGCGACAGCAGGTCGAGATCGAGCGATCCTGTCGCAAGCGGCAGCGGACCCTTCAGTTGCAGGCGCTCTGCAAGGGCTGCGAAGTCGGCATTGCGGATCGACAACTGCAGCTTGCCGCCGCCGTCGAAGTCGCGCTGCGTCGCTTCCAGATGCGCGGTCATCTCGCCGCCTTCGAACTGGCTGTCGCCAATATCGAATTTCGCTTCGCCGCCGGCAACGATCACGCTGGCGCCAACGTCGGAAAGCTCGAAGAGACCCATCTGCGCGCGCCGTGCCGAAAGCCTGACGTCGACATCGAGCAGCCGCAGCGGCCCGCTTATGCCGGCGGAGATTTCCTCCGCCTCGCCGGCGGCGAGCCTGAGCGCGAAGGCATCGAGGAAGGGCTTGAGGTTCATCTGGTCGAAGGCCAGCGTGCCGCCGATCTTCGGCCGTTTTCCGGGTTGGGTGAAAAGGTCCATCACCCCGGTGGCACTCGCTTCGTTCAGCGAGAGACTGAGATTGTTGAAGCGCAGCCCGTTGCCCGACGACATGATGTCGGATTCCAGCGAAGCGCTCTTCAACGTTGCGATGCCGGGGATCGATTTGCCCGACCATGTCAGCAGTGCCGGCACATCGGGAATGCTGGCGGTGATATTACCGGAAAGGGCCGAAAGGCTGGCGATGCTGGCAATCCCCTGGAAGTGCGCCGTCAACAGGTTCGATGTGAGCGACGTCCGGGTCTCGGCATTCCTGCCGGCGAAGGCGAGCAGCGGCTGGCGCGAGGCGAAATCGACCTTCAGGTCCTCGCCGTTGATGCGGGCGATGACGACCGCCGAGATCGCGCCGGATAGCCTCGGCCAGGCGATATCAGCGGTGACGCTATCGAAATGATAGGTCTTGGCGGACTTGATGTCGGTGACCACAACCGTCCCGTCCTCGACCGTCACTGCGCCGATCTCGGCATCGAGATCCCGAGCAAGCACCTCAGCTCCGTTTTCGGAGCGTACGCCTTTGATCGCGCGAGCGAGCAGGCCGGCATAACTCCAGTCGATCAGCCCTTTCTCGTCGCGCGTCAGCGCCAGGTTGGGGCGCACCAGATGGAATTCGTGGAAGCTCGTTCGGCCTCGCAACGCATCGATAAGGCTGAAATCGGCTGACAGGCTTTCGATACTGCCGAGCAGCTTGTCGCCGCTTTCGCGCGGCTGGCGGATGGTAATCTGGTTCAGTGTGATGCGCGGCGTCGGCCAGAATTCGAGAACCGGACTGCCCTTGATCTCGGCATGGTAGCCCGTCCATTTCGACAGCGCGTCCTCGATGCCGGATCGCACGAAGCCGGTCGAGATGAGATAGGGTGCGGCGACCCTGAGCGCCACGAAAAGCGCGAGCGCTATCAGCAGGAATACCGTCGACAGGCGGGCGAAGGCCGGAAGCCAGCGCGAAACGGGTCCGATCTTCCTGCGCCACCTGCGATGTCTTGACGTGCTCATGATCTCCGCCGGCAAATTCAGCCGGTCATCCCGTTATGCGCTGAATTCGGCGGATATAGGAAATATCAGGCATATGCAAATCCCATACAGCGCCGCGCGTCATTTCAGACGCGCAAAGGACGATGTAGCACTTTCAATTAAATAGTTGGAGCATGATGTCGTCCGAAAACCGCGCACACTTTTCGGCATCATTCTCCAGGCGTCGGATCGCGTCGGTTCCGCACTTTATAATGCAATGCAGCATGATATAAAGACGGCATTGGGGAGGAGGATTGAATGCAGGATAACAGACCACTTTGGGTGCCCTCGAGGGATGCCGTTGCAAAAAGCCCGATCCATGCCTTCATGGAACGCTGCAATGCCGATTTCGGGCTTTCTCTTTCTGGCTTTGAGGAGCTGCATGCATGGTCGGTGGCCGAGCGGGAGAATTTCTGGTCGACCGTCTGGGATTTCTGCGGCGTGAAGGGAGAGCGCGGCGCAGAGGTGCTTGCCAATGGCGATCGCATGCTGGACGCCCGCTTCTTTCCTGACGCGACACTGAACTTCGCCGAGAACCTGCTGTCTGGCCGCGGTGAGGGCGATGCCATCATCTTCCGCGGCGAGGACAAGGCCGAGGACCGCTGGTCGTGGGACCGGCTGCGCGCGCTGGTCTCGAAGCTGCAGCAGGCCTTCGCAGCACTCGGGATCGGCAAGGGCGATCGCATCGCCGCCATGATGCCGAACATGCCGGAGACCGTGGCCGCCATGCTCGCCGCCGCCTCGATCGGCGCCATATGGTCGTCCTGTTCGCCCGATTTCGGCGAGCAGGGTGTGCTCGACCGTTTCGGCCAGATCGGCCCGAGGCTGTTCATCGCTTGCGATGCCTATTGGTATTCCAGCAAGCTGCAGGATGTCGGCGCCAAGGTCGCCACCGTCACAAAAAGTCTGGGTATTCCCTCCGTCATTGTCCACTACGCCGGCGATGCGGAGGCAGTGGCGCGCAAGACGGCAGGGGCTTCAACGCTTGAGGCCTTTGTCGCGCCCTATGAGGCAAGGGAAGTCGAATTCATGCGGCTTGGCTTCGCACATCCGCTCTACATCCTCTTTTCGTCAGGCACGACAGGCGTGCCGAAATGCATCGTGCATTCGGCTGGAGGCACGCTGCTGCAGCATCTGAAGGAGCACCGGCTGCATTGCGGCCTGCAGGCGGGCGAGAAGCTATTCTACTTCACCACCTGCGGCTGGATGATGTGGAACTGGCTGGTCAGCGGTCTCGCAAGCGGCGCAACGCTCTGCCTGTTCGACGGCTCGCCCTTCGCCCCCGATGGCAACGTGCTGTTCGACTATGCCGAGGCCGAAAAATTCGCCATCTTCGGCACCTCGGCGAAATATATCGATGCGGTGCGCAAGGGCGGGCTGACGCCGCGCGCAAGTCACGATCTTTCCAGCCTGCGGCTGATGACTTCCACCGGTTCGCCCCTGTCGCCGGAAGGATTCACCTTCGTCTATGAGGGCATCAAGGAGGACGTGCAGCTCGCTTCGATCTCAGGCGGCACCGATATCGTCTCCTGCTTCGTGCTCGGCAATCCGCTGCAGCCGGTCTGGCGCGGCGAGATCCAGGGGGCCGGCCTCGGCCTTGCCGTCGATGTCTGGAACGATGATGGCAAGCCGGTGCGCGGGGAGAAGGGTGAGCTCGTCTGCACCAAGGCCTTCCCCTCGATGCCGGTAATGTTCTGGAACGACCCCGATGGCGCCAAATATCGCGCCGCCTATTTCGACCGGTTCGACAATGTCTGGTGCCACGGCGATTTCGCCGAATGGACGGAGCATGGCGGCCTTGTGATCCACGGCCGTTCGGATGCGACGCTCAATCCCGGCGGCGTTCGCATCGGCACGGCGGAGATCTATAATCAGGTCGAGCAGATGGAGGAGGTGGCCGAGGCGCTCTGCATCGGCCAGGAGTGGGACGACGACGTCCGCGTCATCCTCTTCGTTCGCCTTGCCCCAGGTGTGACGCTGACGGCTGATCTCGTCAAGGCGATCAAGACGCGTGTTCGCACCGGCGCCTCGCCGCGGCATGTGCCGGCGAAGATCATCGCGGTTGCCGATATTCCCCGCACCAAATCCGGCAAGATCGTCGAGCTTGCCGTGCGCGAGGTCGTTCACGGCCGGCCGGTGAAAAACCAGGAAGCGCTTGCCAATCCCGAGGCGCTGCGGCTCTTCGCCGGGCTAAGCGAACTGAAGGATTGACAGCGATCGGAAACTACAAGCTTTCACCCTCTATCAATCTCCTGTCATGGAAACCTTTCGTTAAGAAAGGTTTGTCAAAGGTGAAGCCATCTTGGGGGTCGCACATGAACGAGGCGGCCTGGGGCTTTCTAGCCTCCGAAACATGACGTTGATCGACTGAGCTCTTGTTGAACAGCACCAAATTCTAGGCAGCCTCTGGCTGCCTTTTCTTTGCGCTCCGATCAGCCGGCCAGCACCCGCTGCGACGGGAAGGTGATCTCGACGAGAGTGCCCTCGTTGGGCGTCGAATTGATCGAGAACGTTGCCCGGTTGGCATCCACCATCGCCTTGGTCAGCGGCAGGCCGAGCCCGGTGCCGTCGCCTCGATGGCGCGATTGGGTCGAGGAGACCTGCCGGAACGGCTTCATCGCCTGGTCGAGTTCGCTGCGCGTCATGCCGATGCCGGTATCGCGGACCCTGAGGACGACGCTGCCATTGGCCTCATAGGACGTGGAAACGACGATCTGCCCGCCTGATGGGGTGAAGCGGATGGCGTTCGACAGGATGTTCAGGGCAATCTGCTTGATCGAGCGCAGGTCGGCCACGACATCGGGCACCGATTGCGACAGCGCCGTGCGGATGATGACGCGCTGGCCATTCGCCTGCGGCTGGATCAGCGCCACGGCCTCGGAGACCGCCTCGTTGAGACCGACGGCATCAAAATCGAGATCCATCTCGCCCGCTTCGATCTTCGAAATGTCGAGCAGGTCGTTGACGATGTCGAGCACATGCCGGCCGGAGCGGCCGATGTCATTAGCATATTCTATATAACGCGGATGGCCGATCGGGCCGAAGCGCTCGCCCGCCATCATGTCGGAAAAGCCGATGATGGCGTTGAGCGGCGTGCGGATCTCGTGGCTGACACGGGCGAGGAAATCGGTCTTATGGGCGTTGGCGGTTTCAGCCGCACCCTTGGCGTTGCGCAACTCGTCCTCGGTGCGCTTCCACTGGGTGATATCGCGGATGACGGCGCAATAGCCGTTTGAGGAGGTGAGCTGGCCCATCGTCATGAACAGCGGCACGAAGCCGCCGGCGGCCTCGCGGCCGATCACTTCACGCCCGTCGTTCAGCACACTTGCCACGCCATGGCCGGAGAGGCCGTTGAGATAGTCGATGACCGCTTTCTGGCTCTCATGGGCAAACAGCATGACGAAGGGTTTGCCGCGCGTCTCCTGCTCGTCGTAATTGAAAAGCGCGCTGGCCGACCGGTTCATCGAGCGGATGTCGCCCTCGGTGCCGATGACGACGACGCCGTCGGTCGCCGTTTCCAGGATCGAGCGCAATTCTTCCACTTCGACCTGAAGCTTGGCGACCTTCTCGACCATCCGCTCGGGGCGGCCCTCGGAACGGTTTGCTTCGCCACGGCCATCTTCCTTGCCTTCCACCGGCATCAACGCCAGCATCAATGCATTGGCGTCTTCCCAGCGCACCGATTGTAGCCGCGCGGTTACCGGCGCCAGCGTATCATCGGCCTTGACGAGCATCATGGTCCCGGAGCCGACAGACTTTTCCTCGAGTTCACGGCGCTGCAGCAGGGCTTCGATGCCGCCCACCTCGCGCAATGCCTCGAGCGAATCGTAGCCCGTCAGCCGCATGAATTCCGGATTGGCATGGATCAGCGCATCGCCGATATGGATGAGCACGGCAACAGGCAGCAGGTCGACCGTGCCCACCGAAAGCCCGTCCGTCATCTTGACGCGCGGCGGAATGAAGCTTGTGAGAACCTCGATCTGGCTGACCGTCTCCTCGAGCCCTTCCGTTGCCTCGTCTTCGGCGATGACTGAAGGCTCTTCGGTGGCGCCGTCGTCTTCGCTCTGCGCCTCGACGGCATTCTCGAAGATCGCCTCCTGCGCCGCCACCTCTTCGAGCGACAGTGTTTCCGCCTTCTCGGCGATGGGTGTTTCGGCCTCGACCTCTTCGGGTCCGGAGGCCTTTTCGAAGCCGGCGGTTTCGGTGACGGCGGTTTCCATCGTTGCCGGAACGGCAGGCTCGTCCTTGCTGGCGCCGAAGGCTTCGAGGCGCTTGGCGATCTCGCGGAAATTGGCCTGTTCGGCGGCCGTCAGCGCAGCGCCGCTGTTGTGGAGCTGAACGATCTTGTCGGAGAAACGGCGATTGGGCGTTTCCGAAATGCGAAGCGCCGGCGGCTCTTGCGGAAGATCGGCTGCGGGCTCGGCAGCGGAAACGTCGCCGGCATCGACGCTGCCTTCCGCTCTTTCTGCAGCATTTTCCGGGGCAGGGGTCTCGATGGCCACCTGCTCGGTGGCGATCTCTTCCGGCGCTGGCTCCGCCTGCGGCGCCTGATCCTCGACCTCTTGCGTCAGGGTGGGTTCGATCAGCGGTTCTTCAAGCGCTGTCTCCGCTTCATCTATCACCTCGGCAATGGTTTCGGCAGGTGGGCCGAGGCTCGCTGCGTCATGGCCGATGCCGTTCGGGCCGAGTGTCAGACCGAGCGCCAGCGGATCTTCCTGGGCATCGGAAAGCCGGACGACGCCGAAGCCGCGGAACCCATCGAAGTCGCGGTTGCGAGTATAGGTCGGCAGCGCCGCCAGATCGACCGGAACGACGAGGCTGGTGCCTTCGACCGGCCAGAGGATCGTCTTGCCCGACCACGTGTCGCGGCGGGCGAGCGCCTCGGAAAGCTTGCCGTCAGGATCGAGATTGAAGAGGGCGGCGACATCGCCGAAGGCAGATCCGATGATATCGGAGGCGTGCGGACCGACGGCCTCGGCAAATTCGTGGCTCACCTCGTTGAACCGGCCTTCGGCGTCGATTTTCCAGACGAAGCGCGTGGCGCGGCTGTTCGGCCTGAAGACGAAGCCGGGCTCAGCCGCAAGCGGGGGCAGGTCGGCGACCACAGACTTTGCGATGACGGGCTCTTCATGGACCGCTTCCGGCGTGTCTTCAATAGGCGTTTCGCTGGCTTCAATAGGCGGTTCCACCGTCTCGGCAACGGAGGCCAAATCGTCCTCGATGACCGCGGCGGGCTCGGAGGCTTCAGCCGCGCTGCTATCGATCGTGCTCTCGTCGCTCTCCGGCTTCGCATCCGCGGCAGGAGAAAGCCCATCGTCAACCGCCTCGTCTGCGGATGCTAGAGCTATCCCGGCCGGCTGTTCGCTTTCGCCGGCGATCTCCTCGAGCGTCTCCTCGACCTCTTCGATTCCCGAGACCGCGTCGATGATATCGGTGAAGCCTGTAGCGGCAACAGGCCCGTCCTGAAGCGCTTCGGCCGGCGGCACGCTTTCTTCCTGTGCGGGCGCATCGACCGGGTCGAGCGCGGGCGCATCGATCCCGTCGAGATGACCGATCGCAGTCTCCACGGCAAAAAGCAGATTGAGCGCCGGATCGTCGCTGAGCTTGCCGACGGCGGCCGGAAGATTGCCTCTGCTCGTGGCGACGGGTCGTTTCACCAACCGGTCGGGATGCGCGCCGGCAAGGTTGATCAAGGTTTTTGCCGTCTGCTCGGAGATCGCGAGCGAGGCAAAGCCCGGCGAGGCCGCGATGACCTCGCCATTGGCGCCGATCACCGCCATATGCGTGTCGGGATCATCAAGTCCCTGCAGCATCTGGGCCGCCGATGCGCCGGCCGCGAGTGGCTTTGCCGAGATCGGCACTGAAAACAGGATGGCCTTTTCGCCCTGGGAAAGCCGGATCAGTTCGGCAGCCGCCTGTACCTGCGCACGCTGAAAGCCCTTGGCAACGCGGATCATCAGGCTGCGGCTGTCGCCGATATCGGTCAGCTGGCGCGCGGCGGTTTCCAGCTGGCGGAAGGTGATGTCGGCGCGGTCGACCCCCTGATCGAGCAGGTCATAGACAGCCGAATGGCCGAAAAGCTCGGCACCTGCACCGTTCGCCCAGAGCAGACGGGCAAGATCGGCCGAAAACAGCACCATGGCCTCGCCGCGTGAAAAGCGTTCCCGTACCCGTGCATGCACGGCGATATCGATGAACGGATATTGGACTGCGGGCATGTTCGAACCTTGTCGCTGTCGGCCTTCTTAAATTAACGGCTTATTAATAACTGCGGGGCGCATGCCGGTCCAGAAGAGGAGGGGGTTTTCGGCCGGAAAGGTTAACGTCTTGTGCACCGCACAATAATTGTTGCAATGCACAATGAAATGTCTTATATAAGCATCATCCAACAAACGCAGGCAGCGGCTGCCTCAACCCAAAGGATGCGACCCATGGCTACCATAAAGACCGACGACGTTTTTTCAATCGCTTCTTTCGACCCGTCCAAGTTCACGGAATCTTTCCGTGAGTTCGCCGAAAAGGGCGCTCAGCAGTCGAAGGATGCCTATGCCAAGCTGAAGACCGCTGGCGAGGAAGCCGGCAAGACGCTCGAAGCCACCGTTCAGACGGCACAGGCCGGCTCGGTCGAGATCGGCCTGAAGGCGATCGACATCCTGCGCGTCAATTCCGAGAACTCGCTGTCGCACTTCGAAGCGCTGCTCGGCGTCAAGTCGCCGGCCGAATTCTTCGAATTGCAGACCTCGTTCATCCGCAAGCAGGCCGAACTCACCGTCGAGCAGGCGAAGTCGATCCAGGAAACCACCAAGCAGGTGGCCGAGAAGCTCGCAAAGCCCTCCAAGGACGCCGCCGAAAAGGCCATGGCTTCCTTCAAGGTTGCCTGATCGGTTTTTACCGATCGAGATAAAAGGCTGGACCTCGCGTCCAGCCTTTTTGTATATTGGCGAGGAATGGGGCTTGAATTCGTCGCCAAGTCCTCGTATGTGACCCCCGTCGCGCCAAGCGCGATTTATGCGGTTGTAGCTCAGTTGGTTAGAGCGCAGGTTTGTGGCACCTGAGGTCGGAGGTTCGAGACCCCCCAACCGTACCATCTCCCACTTGTCCATATCGAAGACATAGGTAACAGAGCGTCCCTAAGACATAGGTGACAACCTCGTGGCGAACGGGTTGCCGATCGGTCGCAAAGTCCTTTGCTCGACCCGCAGGCCGACATCGCCGGCCACGCGCTTGACCAGCAGTTCTCTGATCTTCCTGGCAGCCCAATGCGGCTTCTTTTGCGAGATGCTCATCGCCTCGACCGGTTCACGGAGTGGTTGGCGCAATGCTTCGGCCGTCGCGACCAATCCGCCACGGCCTCCAGGCCGTCATCTTTGTAGCAATTGAAAATTTTTTAGCCGGTCGTGCCGAGATGCCGAATTACGTCAACCGCATGACCGCGAATCTCGTTTGATTACGTCGCTGCCAACTATTCCTTTAAGGACCTCCAGGTGCCCTTCGCAAACCGTCTTGACCAGTTCGAGCAGTAATGCAGTTTGTTCAGCGAGCCAGCCAAGCGCTTCCTCGCTAATTTCGAAATGTTTCGAATAGCGCGCCTTCACGTATGCCTCGTTTAACGTATTGAACCAGGCGCGTTCCTTGTGCTGATCACGCGGAAAGGCCTCGGCCAGGCGGCGGTCCTGTTCCTCGGCGAGTGAGCGCAGGAACTTGATGTTGTGCGATGGCGGGCCGTAATTGGTCAGAGTGAGCAGGATGCAGGAATAGGCTTGTTCGAGAGATTGATGAAGTTCGAAAGCAGCATTCTCTGCATACCCCCGATCTATCGCTAAGCGGCCCATTTCCAGGAAACGAGTTGCCGCTCGAAACCTTTGCTCAAAGTGCTCCTTCGCGACGCGGAGCCGATCCTCCATCGAAAGAGGCTCTGGCTCAGCCAGTTGCTCGTCATCCAGCTCATAGAGAACAATGCCTTCCTTGCGAATGTCCGAGAAAAAATACTGCCCTTCCTTGAGGTAGGTGTTCACCTCACGCCTGGAATGGACAATGAAGCTCACCGGTGTTTCGATCGACTTATCGTGGATCAGCCGGTCAGCCGCCTTGTGCCAATATTCGGCGAACTCGCAGAGCTTGCGATTGTTGACGATGATCAGCAGATCGAAATCGGAGCGATACCCCTTCATGGTGAAGGGTTCATCGACCCATCCGCCCTTGGCGTAGGAGCCGAAGAGGAGAATCTTCAGGATCCTGCCGCGCTTTTTGAAATCGGCGGTGCCTTCTTTCAGCGCATCTTCGAATTCCTCGTGGAGGATTTCGAGGACGCGGCCGAGTTCTCGCTGCTTGCGAAGCGGCATATGTTCAAGCGACGATTTCATGAGCAATCGATAGGCGAAAGATCCAATATCGTCCACTGGCAAATTTAGCACCGCTCAACTCCAGCTTTGTCCTTGTGTCTCATCCGGTTGCCAACCAACGCTCGAGATTGATGAAAAACGTCAGCCGCTTAGGGACAAGTATCGTCTGATTGCGGCGTAGTCGGAACGCCGTGCACAGCCCGAACAAAGCGTGAATTAAGTTTTCGATTATACTATCTTGAATAAATCAGTTAAATCGCTTATTTGTCGCAACTGATAAGGACCCGGCGCAAAAACGTCGTTCGGCCTGACCATTGCAAGAGAGCGGCGTCGCTCGTTGGTGCACTGCTCCGAATATGCGAGGACAATCATGGCGATCATGTTCGTCAGAGCGCAGGTGATCAGCAGGGGAGCGGGACGCAACATCGTCTCGGCCGCCGCCTATCGTCATCGCACGAGGATGATGGACGAACAGGCCGGTACGTCGTTCAGCTTTCGCGGCGGGGCTTCCGAACTGGTGCACGAGGAACTGGCCCTACCGGATCAGACGCCGGCCTGGCTGCGGTCGGCGGTCGAGGGGCGTTCCGTCGCTGGTGCCAGTGAAGCGCTGTGGAATGCTGTTGAAGCTTTCGAGAAACAGGCAAACGCGCGGCTGGCGCGCGAGTTGATCATCGCGTTGCCGGAAGAGCTGACGCGGGCCGAGAACATCGCGCTGGTGCGCGAGTTCGTCCGTGATAACTTTACGTCCGAGCGAATGGTCGCCGATTGGGTTTATCACGACAAAGACGGCAATCCGCATATCCATCTGTTAACGACCGTGAGACCGCTGACGGAGGAGGGGTTCGGGCCGAAAAACGCTCCTGTTTTGGGAGAGAATGGCGAGCCATTGCGTTTTGTCACGGCCAGGCGGCCCACTGGTCGGATTGTCTATAAGTCCTGGGGCGGCGACAAGGAAACCATGAAGGGATGGAAGATCGCCTGGGCGGAGACGGCCAGCCGGCACCTGGCGCTTGCCGGTCACGAGATCCGGCTCGATGGCCGCTCCTATGCCGAACAGGGCCTTGATGGCATCGCGCAGAAGCACCTCGGACCGGAGAAGGCAGCACTCTCCCGCAGGGACGCGGAGATGTATTTTGCTCCGGCCGACCTTGCCCGTCGCCAGAAGATGGCCGACCGGCTGCTTGCCGATCCTGCGCTCCTGCTGAAGCAGTTGAGCAATGAACGCTCCACCTTCGATGAGCGCGATATCGCCAAGGCGCTGCATCGCACTGTCGACGATCCCGCGGACTTCGCCAATATCCGCGCGCGCCTGATGGCATCGGACGATCTCATCATGCTGAAGCCGCAGCAGATCGATGCCGAAACGGGAAAGGCGAGCGAACCTGCCGTCTTCACCACGCGGGAGATGCTGCGCATCGAATATGACATGGGGCGGTCGGCGCGGGTTTTGGCGAAGCGCCGCGGTTTTGCCGTTTCCGATCGGGTGGTTGCCGCCGCGATCAGGCAGGTCGAAACGCAGGATCCGGAAAACTCCTTCCGGCTCGATCCGGAACAGGTCGACGCCATCCACCATATCACCCGCGACAAAGGTATCGCCGCCGTGGTCGGCCTTGCCGGCGCCGGCAAGTCGACCTTGCTTGCCGCCGCCCGCGTCGCCTGGGAAAGTGGTGGCCGCCGGGTGATCGGTGCTGCCCTTGCCGGGAAAGCAGCCGAAGGGCTGGAAGACAGTTCCGGCATCAGGTCGCGGACACTCGCCGTCTGGGAACTCGCCTGGGCCAGCGGACGCGAACTGCTCGAACGCGGCAATGTGCTTGTCATCGACGAGGCCGGCATGGTGTCGTCGCAGCAGATGGCCCGCGTGCTTGACATCGCCGAGCAAGCCGAGGTGAAGGTCGTGCTGGTTGGTGACGCGATGCAGCTGCAGCCGATCCAGGCGGGGGCGGCGTTCCGGGCGATCACTGAACGGATCGGTTTTGCCGAACTTGCCGGCGTGCGCCGCCAGCGCCAGCCATGGGCGCGCGAGGCGTCACGACTTTTTGCGCGCGGCGAGGTCGAACAAGGCCTCGACGCTTATGCCCGACATGGCCACCTGATCGAGGCAGGGACACGGGACGACGTCATCGCGCGGATTGTTGGCGACTGGACGGAGGCACGCCGACAGGCGATCCGGAACTCAACCACGGCCGGCAATGACGGTCGTCTTCGCGGTGACGAGCTTCTGGTGCTCGCCCACACCAACGAGGACGTAAAGCGTCTGAACGAGGCGCTGCGATCGGTGATGACAGGCGAGGGTGCGCTCAGTGAGAACCGTGCCTTCCGGACCGAACGTGGTGCGCGGGACTTCGCTATCGGTGACCGCATCATCTTCCTGGAGAATGCCCGCTTCGTTGAACCGCGCGCAAGTCGTCTCGGCCCGCAACATGTGAAGAACGGCATGCTCGGCACGGTCGTTTCCACCGGCGACAAACGTGGCGACGCAGTGCTTTCGGTCCGTCTCGACAGTGGCCGCGATGTCGTCATCAGCGAGAGCAGCTATCGCAATGTCGATCATGGCTACGCCGCGACCATTCACAAGTCTCAAGGCGCCACGGTCGAGCGAACCTTCGTGCTCGCCACCGGCATGATGGACCAGCACCTGACCTATGTGTCGATGACGAGACACAGAGACCGCGTCGATCTCTATGCGGCGAAGGACGATTTTGAAGCAAAGCCGAAATGGGGCAGGAAACCACGTGTCGATCATGCCGCCGGCGTCACCGGCGCGCTCGTGGAAACAGGACAAGCCAAGTTCCGGCCGAATGACGAGGATGCCGACGACAGTCCCTATGCCGATGTCAGGACGGATGACGGCACCCTCCATCGTCTATGGGGCGTCAGCCTGCCGAAGGCGCTCGAGGACGGTGGCGTCTCAGAAGGCGATACCGTCACGCTGCGCAAGGACGGCGTCGAGCGGGTGACGATCAAGGTTGCGATCGTCGACGAGCAAACCGGCCAGAAGCGGTTCGAGGAAAGAGAGGTCGACCGCAACGTCTGGACAGCCAGGCGGATCGAAACCGCCGCAGAACGTCAGCAACGCATCGAGCGGGAAAGCCATCGACCGGACCTGTTCAAGCAACTGGTAGAGCGCCTGTCGCGTTCCGGCGCCAAGACGACGACGCTCGATTTTGAAAGCGAGGCCGGTTATCGCGCCCAGGCGCAAGACTTCGCGCGCCGCCGTGGTCTCGATCACCTTTCGCTTGCCGCAGCCGGGGTGGAGGAAAGCCTTTCCCGGCGGTGGGCCGGGATTGCCGAGAAGCGCGAGCAGCTGGCGAAGCTGTGGGAGCGGGCAAGCGTTGCGCTGGGCTTCACGATCGAGCGGGAACGGCGCATCGCCTACAACGAGGAACGGGCTGAACCCCAAACCGTCTTGGAGGCGGATGTTGCTCGCGGCCGATATCTGATTCCACCCACCACAGTCTTCACCAGCAGCGTGGAGGAAGATGGGCGGCTGGCACAACTTTCGTCGCCTGCCTGGAAGGAACGGGAAGCCATCCTCCGGCCGCTGTTGGAGAAGATCTATCGTGACCCGGATGCAGCTCTTGTCGCCCTGAACGCGCTTTCATCGGATACAAGCGTCGATCCGCGCAGGCTTGCCGATGATCTTGCCAAAGCACCCGAGCGGCTCGGCCGCCTGCGGGGTTCCGACCTGATCGTCGATGGTCGTGCGGCACGCGACGAACGAAATGCCGCGATCACTGCCTTGACGGACTTGCTGCCGCTCGTCCGCGCCCATGCCACCCAGTTCCGCCGGAATGCCGAACGCTTCGAAAGCCACGAGCAGCAACGCCGCGCCCAAATGGCATTGTCGATCCCGGCGCTCTCCGAAAAGGCGATGGCACGTCTTACCGAGATCGAGGCGGTGCGCAGGCAAGGTGGTGACGACGCCTACAAGGCCGCCTTTGCGCTTGCCGCCAAAGACCGCTCGATCGTCCAGGAGGTCAAGGCGGTCAGCGAGGCGCTGACCGCCCGCTTCGGCTGGCGCGCGTTTACCTCGAAGGCCGACGCGGTTGGCGAACGCAACATGGTCGAGCGTATGCCGGAGGACCTCGCCAGTATCAGAGGCGAGAAGCTGACCCGGCTGTTCGAGGCCGTGAAGCGCTTTGCCGACGAGCAGCATCTCGCCGAGCGACGGGATCGTTCGAAGAGTGTTGCCGGCGCCAGTGCCGATCAGGGGATGGAGACAGACAAGGAGAATGCCGCCGTGCTGCCCATGCTTGCCGCCGTCACCGAGTTCAAGACCCCGATCGACGAGGAGGCGAGGTCTCGTGCTCTGGCCACACCACTGTATCGCCACCAGCGCGCCGCGCTGGCGGCGGTGGCAATCGCGATCTGGCGCGATCCGGTCGGCGCCGTCGGCAAGATCGAAGATCTGCTTCAGAAAGGTTTTGCTGGCGAGCGCATCGCGGCCGCGGTGACCAACGATCCGGCCGCCTATGGCGCATTGCGCGGTTCCGATCGCCTGATGGACCGGATGCTGGCCGTCGGCCGGGAGCGGAAACAGGCGGTGCAGGCCGTGCCTGAAGCCGCCGCCCGTTTGCGATCGCTCGGTTCGGCCTACGTCAATGTGCTCGATGCCGAACGCCAGGCTATTGCCGAAGAGCGACGGCGCATGGCGGTTGCCATTCCTGCTCTGTCGACGGCGGCGGAAGACGTGCTCATGCGGCTGACAGCTGAGGCGAAGAACAACGGTCGCAAGCTGAGCGCATATGCCGCTATTCTCGATCCGGACATTCGCCGGGAGTTTGCCGGAGTCAGCACGGCGCTCGACGAGCGCTTCGGCCGTAGTGCCATCATTCGCGGCGAAAAGGATCTCATCAACCGTGTGCCACCAGCGCAGCGCAGCGCCTTCGAGGCGATGCAGGACAGGTTGAAGGTCCTGCAGCGGACGGTGCGCATGGAAAGCAGCGAACAGATCATCTCGGAACGGCGCCAGCGGGCTGTCAGTCGTGGCCGTGGCATCGGTGTGAATGGCATTTAAACGGATCTCACTGATGAATTTGGGAAGCGAAACCAAAAATACGGTTCCCTGACGTTTCGATGGAACCCGCACCATCTCGGGCCGTTCTCCAGTTGACGGGAGAATACGCATGTCGAAAACTCTTCTCTACGGTGCGACGAAGATCGACGAGACTAACAGCGCTTATGCGCCTGCCGAAAGTCTCGCCCAGTTTCAGTGGAAGAACCGCGTCTTCGTTGTTTTTGCCGACAGGGATAATTCCCGCGCCGCCCGGCAGGAAAATCACCTGCTGGCCGATCGCTCGGCGCTCGATGAGCGTGACCTGGTGGTGCTGAAGATTTCCGGTGCCGGCGTTCGACCACTCTTCGGTGCGGCTGACGGCCTCGACGGCGAAGCGATCCGCCGCGATCTCGAGGCGCCGGAGGTCGGCGAATTCGCCGCTTTCCTTCTCGGCAAGGACGGCACCGTGAAGCTCAAGGCCAGCGAGCCGATTACCGATGGCGAGCTCTTCGCCATTATCGACAGCATGCCGATGCGCGCTGCCGAATCGCTGAAGCCGGACAAATAGCCCCGAACATCGCGTAAATTGAAATCATCAAAGGGAGGCGGTCATGTCCGTGCCCAACGAACCCATTCCCGATCAGCCGCCAATGCCCGGGCCCGGCTGGAAGCCGGTGCCTCCGATCAAGGAGCCGGAGCCTGACCGGCTGCCTGACGAGGCGCCGGTTCCCAATCCCGACGAAAACGACGAACCGGCAAAACACGCTTTCGAGGCTTAAAGAAAGATGTGCCGTTCGGCGCTGACGAGTTCCTGCAGAAAATCGGCGACGCTCCTGACGCGCATGAGGTCGCGCGCCGTTTCGTGATAGGTCGTCCAGTAAGCGCGGCGGATCGAAACCTCCGGCAGGATGCGCTGGAGTTCCGGATACTGCCGGGCGATATAATCGTGCAGGATGCCGATGCCGGCGCCTGATCGTACCGCTTCCGTCTGCCCGATCGCCGTCGAAATTTCGAAGCTTGCATCCCAACTCCGCATCACCTCGCCGGAGAAATTCAGCGAGGCGGTGAAGATCAGGTCTTCGACGTAACCGATGCGCGGATGCGCCTTCAGCGCGTCGATATCGCCTGGCGTGCCCCGGGAGGCGAGGTAGTCGCGTGAGGCATAGAGACCGAGCGTGTAGTCGGTGAGCTTGGAGGAGACGAGCCGGCCTTGTTCGGGCCGCTCCAGCGTGATGGCGATATCCGCCTCGCGCTGCGACAGCGAGAAAGAGCGCGGCACCGGCACGAGCTGGATCTTCAGCTCCGGATGGCGCTCGATCAGTCTGCCCATGCGCGGCGCAAGAAAGGAAACGCCGAACCCATCAGGCGCGCCGACGCGCACAGTCCCGGCAATTGCCGTATCTGTATGGCCGAGGCTGGCCTGTGCTGCGAGCATTTCCGTTTCCATCCGCTCCGCGGATGCCAGGAACATTTCTCCTTCGGCCGTCAGCTCGCAGCCGTTTGTGCGACGGATGAAAAGCCGCGTCTTCAGCGCCTCTTCCAGCGAAGTCAGTCGACGTGAGAGCGTGGCGTGATTGAGCCCCAGCCGCTTCGAGGCGGCAAGGATCTGCCCGGTGCGGGCGACGGCTAGGAAAATCCGAACATCGTCCCAATTCATGGCTTGGCACGCATTGCAATCGGATCGACCTCGACAAGCGTCAGCGATGTGACCATCTGCGCCGTCTGGTTCTTGTACTTGAGGAAATGCGGTGTCCGCAGATGGGCCTCGTATGCTTCTTGGTCGGCGTAGACTTCAAGGATACGGATCCGGTTTGGGCTGTCCCTAATGGAAACAGCGCTCAGGGAAAGGACACCGTCTTCCAGCGCTAGGGATGCTTCGATTTCTTCCGTGAGCAAGGCGCGATAGGTTTCAAGCGTGTCCGGATCGATCTCCAGTTCCGCCATTCTGACGATGGGTTTCCGGCTCATCGGTTTGACCTCCCCCAGGGTTTGACTTGTCGGCGTTTGACTTGTTGGCGTGCAGTGCCAGTTTGGAAGTAGCCGCAGCGCCTGATGCGACGATAGGGCTATAATCTACGCACAACGGTTGCTTATATCATCGCATTGATTTGTGCAAATTGAAGTGCGAATGTCGGTCATCGAAAAACAGGAGGAACACCCATGCGTGAGATCGGTCATTTCATCGGCGGCAAGCAAGTTGCCGGCACCAGCGGCCGCGTGAGCAATGTCTACAATCCGGCGACAGGCGAAGTGCAGGCGACGGTCGCACTCGCAAGCGTCGAGGAACTGCGCGCCGCCGTCGAAAATGCCAAGGCTGCGCAGCCGAAATGGGCTGCCACCAACCCCCAGCGCCGCGCCCGCGTCTTCTTCAAATTTGTCGAACTCCTGAACAAGCACATGGACGAACTTGCCGAAATCCTCTCCAAGGAGCACGGCAAGACGATCGAGGATGCCAAGGGCGACGTCATTCGCGGCCTCGAAGTCTGCGAATTCGTCTGCGGCATTCCCCATCTCGCCAAGGGCGAGTTCACCGAGGGCGCCGGGCCGGCGATCGACATGTATTCGATCCGCCAACCGGTCGGCATCGGCGCCGGCATCACCCCCTTCAATTTCCCCGGCATGATCCCGATGTGGATGTTTGCCCCGGCGATCGCCTGCGGCAACGCCTTTATCCTGAAGCCCTCCGAGCGTGATCCCTCCCTGCCGATCCGCCTAGCCGAACTGATGATCGAGGCCGGTCTGCCCGCCGGCATCCTCAACGTCGTCAATGGTGACAAGGGTGCGGTTGACGCAATTCTCACCGATCCTGATATCGGCGCCGTCTCCTTCGTCGGCTCGACGCCGATCGCCCGCTACGTCTATGGCACCGCGGCGATGAACGGCAAGCGCGCCCAATGCTTCGGCGGCGCCAAGAACCACATGATCATCATGCCGGATGCAGACCTGGACCAGGCCGTCAACGCGCTGATGGGCGCAGGCTACGGTTCGGCCGGCGAGCGCTGCATGGCGATCTCGGTTGCCGTCCCGGTCGGCGAGGAGACCGCCAACCGCCTCGTCGAGAAGCTGACGCCGAAGATCGAGTCCCTGCGCATCGGCCCCTATACCGACGACAAGGCCGACATGGGCCCGCTGGTCACCAGGGAAGCCTATACCCGTGTTCGCGGCCTGATCGACCGCGGCATCGAGGAAGGTGCCAAACTCGTCGTCGACGGCCGCGATTTCAAGCTCCAGGGTTATGAAGACGGCTATTTCGTCGGCGGCTGCCTGTTCGATCATGTCACGCCCGAGATGGATATCTACAAGACCGAGATCTTCGGACCTGTCCTTTCCGTCGTTCGCGCCGCGAACTACGAGGAAGCGCTGTCGCTGCCGATGAAGCACGAATATGGCAACGGCGTCGCCATCTACACCCGTGACGGCGATGCCGCCCGCGATTTCGCATCGCGCATCAATATCGGCATGATCGGCATCAACGTTCCGATTCCGGTTCCGCTCGCCTATCACTCCTTCGGCGGCTGGAAGGCCTCGAGCTTCGGCGACCTCAACCAGCATGGCACGGATTCGATCAAGTTCTGGACGAAGACCAAGACCGTCACTGCCCGCTGGCCCTCGGGCATCAAGAGCGGCGCTGAATTCGTCATGCCGACGATGAAGTGATCGTCACGACGTTCCGATCTGAAATCTGCAATTCGGGGGCCTTTTGGCTCCCGAATTCTTCCTCGTCATGCTGATTGCCGGCGATATCGGTCCGGCGTCGAGGATGTCCTGAGTCTGCTCGCCATCTCCTATTCCCCCAGTGCCGAGGTCAAATTGATGCGCAAGGCACGCCCGAGCGCGGGCGGGCCATCCTGGTGACGTCGGGATCCTGGAGCGGGATTGACGTCGCGGCAAATGGCCTCATAAGCTGAATGCGAATTTCATATTTTGGAATTGTTCAAAACTACCAAACCGCCTATATAGGTCTGAACAGGCACGAGTCAGGAGATCGGCATGCGGTTGACGAAGCAGACGAACTATGCGGTTCGCATGTTGATGTATTGTGCTGCCAACGATGGGCACTTGAGCCGGATTCCGGAAATCGCCAAGGCCTATGGCGTTTCCGAGCTCTTTCTTTTCAAGATCCTCCAGCCGCTGAACAAGGCGGGTCTGGTCGAAACCGTGCGCGGTCGCAATGGCGGTGTGCGCTTGGGCAAACCGGCCGCCGACATTAGTCTTTTCGACGTCGTTCGGGTGACGGAAGACAGTTTCGCCATGGCCGAATGCTTCGAGGATGACGGTGAGGTCGAATGCCCGCTGGTCGACAGTTGCGGTTTGAATTCGGCGCTGCGCAAGGCGCTCAACGCCTTCTTCGCCGTGCTGTCGGAATATTCCATCGACGACCTCGTCAAGGCGCGTCCGCAGATCAATTTCCTTCTCGGAATTACCGGCGAGCCGGCATATCGCAAACCCGCGATCGTTGCGCCCGCCGCCTGAATTAAAGGAGCTGAATATGCTTCTGAACCGCGGTTGCCCCGGCAACCGCGGTTTTTGTTTTTGCGGGGGTCTCTTTGGCCTCCGGAATGCTGGGAAATGCCGGTTGCATGTCGCGATGGGCGCGCTTTTATACCAAATGCGACAAAATTCCGGTCTTTTTTGTCTGAATATTTCCAAATGCGGCTGATTTTTGACTGAAAATTTCTAAAATTGTCCAGCTGGAAAATTTTTCTGCGTAGCCCGTTGCTTTCAGTAGATAAATATCGTTCCATCAACCGTCGATCGTGATGCCATTCTACGATCTCCAAACATCAAAAAAGAACAACCGGGAAACAATATTATGAAAAAGATCTCTGTCCTCCTGGCAGCGACGGCCTTGATTTCCGTCATGGCGACGTCGGCCTGGTCCAAGACCCTTGTTTATTGCTCCGAGGGCTCGCCGGAAGGCTTCGACCCGAGCCTCTATACGGCAGGCACGACCTTCGACGCGTCGTCGCGCACGGTCTATAGCCGTCTCGTCGAATTCAAGCATGGCGGCACCGAGATCGAGCCGGGCCTGGCCGACAGCTGGAGCGTTTCGGCCGACGGCAAGGAGTACACCTTCAAGCTGCATCCGGGCGTCAAGTACCAGACCACCGACTTCTTCACGCCGACGCGTGACTTCAATGCCGACGACGTCATCTTCTCGTTCGAGCGCCAGCTCAAGGCTGACAATCCGTGGAACAAGTATGTCGAGGGCGGCTCTTACGAATATGCTGCCGGCATGGGCTTCCCGGAGCTGATCAAGTCGGTCGAGAAGGTCGACGACCTCACCGTCAAGTTCACGCTCAACCATCCCGAAGCGCCGTTCCTCGCCGACCTCGCCATGGACTTCGCCTCGATTGTCTCCAAGGAATATGCCGACAAGCTCGCCGCCGACGGCAAGATGGCGCAGATGAACCAGCAGCCGCTCGGCACTGGCCCGTTCACCTTCGTCGCCTACCAGCCGGATGCCGTTATCCGCTACAAGGCCAACGAAACCTATTTCAAGGGCAAGGAAAAGATCGACGATCTGGTTTTCGCGATCACCTCTGACGCTGCCGTGCGCGCCCAGAAGCTGAAGGCCGGCGAATGCCACCTCATTCCTTATCCGAACGCGGCTGACGTCGCCGAACTTAAGAAGGACGAGAACCTGACCGTGCTTGAGCAGGCCGGCCTGAACGTTTCGTATCTCGCTTACAACACCTTGATTGCTCCATTCGACAAGGCCGAAGTCCGCAAGGCGCTGAACATGGCGATCAACAAGCAGGCAATCGTCGATGCCGTCTTCCAGGGGGCCGCGGCCGTTGCCAAGAACCCGATCCCGCCGACGATGTGGTCCTATAACGACGCCGTCGTAGACGACAAGTACGATCCCGATGCGTCGAAGAAGATGCTGGCAGATGCCGGCGTCAAGGATCTGAAGATGAAGATCTGGGCGATGCCGGTTTCACGTCCGTACATGTTGAACGCGCGTCGCGCCGCCGAATTGATGCAGGCCGACTTGGCCAAGGTCGGCGTCGATGCGGAAATCGTTACCCATGAATGGGCCGAATATCTGAAGCTTTCGTCCGACAAGAATCGCGACGGTGCCGTCATCCTCGGCTGGACCGGCGACAACGGCGATCCAGACAATTTCATGGATACGTTGCTTGGCTGCGACGCTGTCGGCGGCAACAACCGCGCTCAGTGGTGCAACAAGGAGTTCGACGATCTGATGACGAAGGCCAAGCAGACGGCCGACGTCGCCGAGCGCACCAAGGCTTATGAGCAGGCGCAGCTGATCTTCAAGAAGGAAGCTCCCTGGAATACGCTTGACCACTCGTTGGTCTTTGTTCCGATGAGCAAGAAGGTCTCGGGCTTCTTCATGGATCCGCTAGGCATCCACCGTTTCGACGGCGTGGACATTTCCGAATAATAAAAAATCTGTAAACTACCCGGTTAACGCCGGGTGCGGCCGGCGGTCAGGTTCCCCTGACCGCCGGAAACTATTGGAAAACCTGCTATGTTGCGTTTTTTCATCGGCCGCTTCGCGGTGCTGATCCCGACGTTTCTCGGCGTTTCACTCATTGCCTTCTCGTTCATCCGCCTAATTCCCGGTGATCCGGTCATGCTTCTGTCGGGGGAACGTGTCATGGCGCCGGAACGTCACGCCCAGATCATGCACGATCTCGGCTTCGACCGGCCCATATATATGCAATATTTCGATTATATCGTAAAAGTGTTGCACGGCGATCTCGGCACCTCGATCGTCACCAAGCGGCCCGTTCTCGGTGAGTTCTTCACGTTGTTCCCGGCAACGCTGGAACTTTCGCTCTGTGCCATCATCATCGCGGTCTGTCTTGGCGTGCCCGCCGGCGTCTTTGCGGCCGTCAAGCGAGGCACGTGGTTCGATCAGAGCGTGATGGGTGTTGCCCTCATCGGTTATTCCATGCCGATCTTCTGGTGGGGCTTGCTGCTTATCATCTTCTTCTCCGGCTATCTCGGCTGGACACCGGTTTCCGGCCGCATCTCGCTGATGTATTTCTTCAAGCCGGTCACCGGCTTCATGCTGATCGACAGCCTGCTGTCGGGCCAAAAGGGCGCCTTCGCATCGGCGGTCAGCTACCTCATTCTGCCGACCATCGTACTGGCGACCATTCCGCTCGCCGTCATCGCCCGCCAGACGCGTTCGGCGATGCTCGAGGTTCTGGGTGAGGATTATGTCCGTACGGCACGCTCGAAGGGCCTGAAGCCGTTGCGCGTCGTCGGCGTGCATGCGCTGCGCAATGCGATGATCCCGGTCATCACCACGATCGGTCTGCAGATCGGTGTTCTTCTTGCCGGCGCCATCCTCACAGAGACGATTTTCTCCTGGCCGGGTATCGGCAAATGGATGGTCGATTCGGTCTTCAAGCGCGACTACGCCGTGGTCCAGGGCGGTCTTCTGCTGATCGCCGGCGTCATCATGCTGGTCAATCTGATTGTTGATGTTCTCTACGGCTTCATCAATCCGCGCATTCGTCACTAGGAGCGGTCCATGAGCACGGTCACCGTCAAAATCGGCCAACCATCCGCTCTTGCGGAGTTCTGGCATTATTTCTCCCGCAACAAGGGCGCCGTCATCGGCCTGGTGGTTTTCATCATCATTCTGGTCGTCGCAGTCCTCGCGCCGCTCTTTGCGCCACATCAGCCGAACGAGCAGAACCGTGCGGTACTGCTGGCCGTGCCGTTCTGGATGGAGGGCGGCAGCGCCTCCTTCCCGCTTGGAACGGATGCCGTCGGCCGCGATATCCTTTCGCGCCTGATCTACGGCGCGCGGTTTTCGCTGTTCATCGGCGTCGTCGTCGTTACGCTTTCGGTCATTTCAGGCGTGCTGATCGGCCTCGTCGCCGGATTTTTCCGCGGCAAGATCGATACCGCGATCATGCGCCTGATGGATATCATCCTGGCCTTCCCGTCGCTGCTGCTGGCTCTGGTGCTGGTGGCCGTGCTCGGGCCAGGGCTTACCAATGCGATGATCGCGATTTCGCTGGTCAACCAGCCGCATTTCGTGCGGCTGACGCGCGCCTCGGTCATCTCAGAGCGTGAGAAGGAATATGTGATTGCCTCGCGTGTCGCCGGGGCCGGCACCTTCCGTTTGATGTTCAAGACGATCCTGCCGAACTGTCTGGGCCCCCTGATCGTTCAGGCGACGCTCGCCTTCTCGGCGGCGATCCTCGATGCCGCCGCCCTCGGCTTTCTCGGCATGGGCGCCCAGCCGCCGACACCCGAATGGGGGACGATGCTCGCCGAATCCCGTGAGTTCATTTCGCGCGCCTGGTGGGTGGTGACGTTTCCGGGTCTTGCCATCCTCATCACCGTTCTCGCCATCAACCTGATGGGCGACGGCCTGCGCGACGCGCTCGATCCCAAACTGAAGAGGTCGTGATGCCACTCCTCGAGATTGAAAATCTGACTGTCGAATTCCAGACCTCTTCCGGTCTCTTCCGCGCCGTCGACCGCGTATCGCTTGTCTGCGATAAGGGCGAGATCCTGTCGGTTGTCGGCGAATCCGGCTCGGGCAAATCCGTTGCCATGCTTGCCCTGATGGGGCTTTTGCCCTGGACGGCGAAGATCACCGCCGACCGCATGCAGTTCGACGGCAAGGATCTGCGCGGCATCTCCGCCCGCCAGCGCCGCAGGATCGTCGGCAAGGATATGGCGATGATCTTCCAGGAGCCGATGTCGAGCCTCAATCCGTGCTTCACGGTCGGCTTCCAGCTCGGTGAGACCTTGCGCTTTCATATGGGCCTCAACCGCAAGGAGCGCCGCCAACGCTCGATCGAGCTCTTGAACCTCGTCGGCATTCCGGCGCCGGAAGAGCGCCTGTCGAACTTCCCGCATCAGATGTCCGGCGGTATGAGCCAGCGCGTCATGATCGCCATGGCGCTCGCCTGCAATCCGAAGCTGCTCATCGCCGACGAGCCGACGACCGCGCTCGACGTGACGATCCAGGCACAGATCCTCGATCTGCTCGTTCGCCTGCAGAAGGAGCAGGGCATGGCGCTGGTGCTGATCACCCACGACATGGGCGTCGTTGCCGAAACCGCCGAACGTGTGCAGGTGCAATATGCTGGCCAGAAGGTCGAGGAGCAGCCGGTGAGGGCGCTGTTCCGCGATCCGCATCATCCCTATACCGCAGCCCTGCTCGCCGCTCTGCCGGAACGCGCCAAAGTCGGCCAGCGTCTTCCCTCTATCGCCGGTGTCGTTCCCGGCCAACATGGTCGCCCGACGGGCTGTCTCTTCGCGCCGCGCTGTGGCTTCGCCACGGTCGAATGCGAGCGCGG
The DNA here is from genome assembly GCF_034554815.1 of Rhizobium indigoferae. Taxonomy (NCBI): domain Bacteria; kingdom Pseudomonadati; phylum Pseudomonadota; class Alphaproteobacteria; order Hyphomicrobiales; family Rhizobiaceae; genus Rhizobium; species Rhizobium indigoferae. The sequence goes on from NZ_CP140635.1 coordinate 424,723, forward strand.
CGTTGTCCGCCAGGGGCCGGAGCTCGGACTGGCGCTCTGCAACTATCCTTTGAAGGACGCCAAGCCGCTCGGGCATCCCGGCATCATGGCCGTTGAAACTGCAGGAGACCTCGTATGACGGACGCCGTTCTCGAGGGCAGGGATCTCGCCCGCTTTTACACCGTCAACCGCGGCCTCTTCAAAGCCGATGCCACCGTCAAGGCGCTGAACGGCGTCAGCTTCAGCCTGCATTCCGGCAAGACGCTCGCCGTCGTCGGCGAATCCGGTTGCGGCAAGTCGACGCTCGCCCGCCTGGTCACCATGATCGAGGATCCGACATCAGGGCAGTTGCTGATCGACGGCAAGCCGGCCCATGTCGGTGACCGCAGCCTGCGCAGCCAGGTGCAGATCGTCTTCCAGAACCCCTACGGCTCGCTCAACCCGCGCCAGAAGGTCGGTTCGATCCTCGAAGAGCCGCTGAAGATCAACACCGATCTCAACGCCGCCGCCCGCCGCCGCAAGGTGGAGGAGATGATGGCCCGCGTCGGCCTGCGTTCGGAGCATTATGGCCGTTATCCCCATATGTTCTCAGGCGGCCAGCGCCAGCGCATCGCCATTGCCCGCGCCCTGATGCTGCGGCCGAAGGTACTGGTGCTCGACGAACCGGTTTCGGCGCTCGACCTTTCGATCCAGGCGCAGGTGCTGAACCTCCTGATGGACCTGCAGAAGGAGATGGGGCTTGCCTATCTCTTCATCTCGCACGGCCTGTCCGTCGTCCATCATATCGCCGACGAGGTGATGGTAATGTATCTCGGCCGTCCGGTGGAAACCGGTCCCGCCGCCGAGGTCTTCGCCAGGCCGCGCCATCCCTATACGGCAGCCTTGCTGTCGGCGACGCCGATCGCCGATCCCGATCGCGAAAAGACCCGCATTCGCCTGCAGGGCGAACTGCCTTCGCCGTTGAAGCCGCCGTCGGGTTGCCACTTCAATCCGCGCTGCTGGAAGGCGCAGGACCATTGCCGCCAGGTTTCTCCCGAATTAACTGGGGAAGGCACACATCAATATGCCTGTCATTTCCCGCTCGATTGAGCGGGAAGAAAAGCCCGAGGAGTAAACATGCCGGATGAGCAGATGAACAGGCCTCATGCGATCATCGTCATGGGGGTCAGCGGCTGCGGCAAATCCTCCGTCGGCGAGAAACTCGCCGAAGCCCTGCACCTGGCCTTCGTCGAAGGTGATGCGCTTCATCCGGCCGCCAATGTCGAGAAGATGTCGAAGGGCATTCCGCTGACCGATGAGGACCGGATGCCCTGGCTCGACCGGATCGGCGAAGACATGAAGGCCTCGCTGGAGAAAAGCGAGGGCATCATCGTCTCCTGCTCGGCGCTGAAGCGCATCTATCGCGACAGGCTGCGGGCTGCTGCCGGTGGCAATTTGTTCTTCGTCTATCTCGTAGGTTCCAGGGCGCTGCTGATGAAGCGTATGGGCGAGCGCAAGGGACATTTCATGCCGGTCTCGCTGCTCGACAGCCAGTTGGCGACGCTTGAGGTGCCCACAGGCGAGCCGGGCGTCGTCACTGTCGATATCGACGACACGATCGAAGGCATCGCGGCAACGGCGCTCGAAGGCCTTGCCGCGCTCGGCGTTACGGGTTGAAACGCTGCGGCGAATATGCCGCGATATCGATGAACGGCGTCTCGCCGGTGATGAGTTCGGCAAGCACGCGGCCGGTCACCGGCCCGAGTGTCAGCCCGTGATGAGCATGGCCGAAGGCAAACCACAGGCCCTGATGGCGCGGCGCCTTGCCGATAACAGGCATCATGTCGGGAGTGCAGGGCCGCGCCCCCATCCAGGGTTCGGGATCGAGCCTGCCTCCGAGCGGAAAGATCGTACGCGCCACGGCTTCGGCCCGGTCGAGCTGGACCGGCGTCTTCGGTGCGTCGAGCGTTGCAAACTCCGCCCCTGTCGTCAGGCGGATGCCGCGGTTCATCGGCGCAAGGAGATAGCCGCGTTCGGCATCGAGCGTCCAGTTGTTGAGCACGGCATTGCCCTCAGTAGCATAGTGCATGTGATAGCCGCGCTTGACGCCGAGCGGGAAAGAATAGCCGAGCCGGCGCGTTGCTACGGCCGCCCAGGGGCCGAGCGCCATCACCGCATCCTCTGCTTCGAGCGGACCTTCCCTGGTCATGATCTTCCAGCCGGAGCCGAACTGACCGAGCGAGGCGGCGTCACCCGTGACGAACCGGCCGCCGAGGCTTTCGAAATAGCGGCGATAAGCCGATGTCAGCGCATGCGGGTCGAGCACCGACCAGGGGTCGCGCCAGCGGATACCGCCGGCGAAATCGCCGGTTATATGAGGTTCCATGCGGGCGATATCGGCCGGAGTCAGGCTGTCATACTCCACGCCGAATTCATTCTGCCAAAGTGCTGCCTCCGCAAGAGCCCCGTCGCGCTTGGCTTCAGTGCGGAAAATCTTCATCCAGCCGTCCTTGCGGATCAGTCCTTCGGCCTGCGACGCCTCGATCAGGTCCTTGTGTTCGACAACCGAATTTGCGATCAGCGGCGCATAGGCCCGGGTGATGATGGCGTGGCGGCGGGCATTGGAATTCCACCAGTAGCGGGCGAGAAAGGCGACCTGGCTCGGGAGCGTGCGCAGGTGATAATGCGCGTCGATGCGGTTATTCAGCGCATAACGCAGCAAAAGCCCGAGCTGCTGGGGAAAGCCGTAAGGCGCGACACCTTCGCGCTGGATCAGGCCGGCATTGCCGAAGGAGGTTTCGTTGCCCGGATCCTTGCGGTCGATCAGCGTCACCTGCCGGCCGCGCCGCTGAAGATGGATGGCCGTGGAAACCCCGACGATGCCGGCGCCGAGCACGATTGCGTTCTTCGTCATTTCCCCTGCATTCCACTTTGTTTATCGGGGTGAAAATGCCCGTGCCGATACCGCGACGCAAACGGAAAATCGCATTCATTTCAAAATCATTGCGCTTTTCAGTGCGGCATTTTCAGCCTTCACGCGGACATGGAGGATAAGCGCGTTGAGAAGTGAAAAGACGATCGCGTAAAGCGGCAGGCCGAAGGCGAGGGGAAGGACGGCGATCTCGCCGACGACGATCGCATAGTTCGGATGGCGGAGGAGGCGATAGGGCCCGGAGCTGACGAGTGGCGCGCCGGGCAGGATGATGATGCGCGTCGTCCAGCGGCCTTTCAGCGTCGCCAGCACCCAGAGCCGCAGCGCCTGCAGCCCCATGAACACCAGAAACCAGAAGAGCGCGACCGGCCTGCCCGGTGCAAGCAGCCAGAGACCAATGATCCAGCCTGCATGTAGCGCCACCATGATGGGATAGTGCTCCGGCGCAACCTCTCTGGCGCCCCTGGCGAGAAGGGCGGCGGTGTTGCGCCGGGCGAGCACGAGTTCCGCCAGCCGCTGCAGCGTCACGAATGTCAAAAGCCCGATCGACGGCCACATCATGCCGCCCTCCGCAGCGTCACGCAGCTGGCCGAAAAGCCGGGCCCCATGGCGATCATCGCGGAGCGCGCCGGCAACCCGGCGCGGATTGCCCGCTCCAGCACGAACAGGATGGTTGGCGAGGACATGTTGCCGTATTCGGCCAGCACGGTACGCTCGTGATCCAACGTGCCCGGCGGTATCGAAAGCGCGCTCTCCATCGCGGCCAGCACCTTCATGCCGCCGGGATGGCAGATGAAGCGGTCGATATCGTCCACCCTCAGCCCGTTTCGCGCCAGAATGGCCGTTATCGCCGGGCCGAGCTCCTTTTCGGCAAACGGCGGCAGCGATTGCGCCAGCACGATACCGAAGCCGCCGTCATCGATCTTCCAGCCCATGATATCGAGCGTGTCGGGAAAGAGATGCTCGCCGGTCGATTCCACCTCCGCCAGTCCGTCTCCGCCTGATCGCAGCACGCAGGCGGCAGCGCCGTCGCCGAAAAGCGCCGTCGCAATGATGTTCGGTCGCGTCAGCTCGTCCAGCCGGAAGGCAAGCGTGCATAGCTCGATCGAGACGAAAAGCACAACAGTGCCCGGCCGGCTTCGCGCCAGCCGCGAGGCGATCGCAAAGCCTGATACGCCGGCCGCACAGCCGAGCCCGAAGACCGGCACGCGTTCGATATCGGGTCTGAAACCCATCCTGCGGCTAAGCTGCGCATCAAGGCTCGGTGTCGTAAAACCGGTGGAGGAGACGGTCACGACACAGTCGACATCGCCGGCCTCAAGCCCTGCCTGGCGAAGGGCAGAGGTGGCAGCCTCGACGAAAAGCCCGCCTGCCACCTCGGCAAAGGCCTGCATCCTGTCCTGCCAGCCATGTGGCTCGTCGAACCAGGAAAGCGGCCGCGCCGCATGGCGCTTTTCGATACCGGCGCTATCGAAGACGCGGGCAAGATGGCGGAAATCCTCGAAGCGGTCGGCAAACAACCGGGCCGAGGCTTCGACCGCCTGTTTTTGGAAAATGACATGTTCGGGTGTCGCAACGGCGAGGCTGACGAGTTTGACGGTATCGGTCACAGAATTCTCCTTGTCCCTCCGGCGGAACGAAGGAAAACACGCAGACGCCCAAATTATTCAGCTCTGAAGCTTCACGAAAGGGTGAAGAAAGAAATGCAAGCAGCAGCCGAATAAAGCTGGATGCAGCGGTGTTCTCTCGTCGCAACGTCACTTTCGAGGAGTTTCCCCATGACGATCATGACAGCCCGCATCGCTTCCATCATTCTCGGCGGCTGCCTTGCCGCTTCTGTTGTCTCCGGCCCGGTTTTTGCGGTCGGCAATGATAGCAGCACGACGCCCACCTGCAAGAAGGGCGAGATCTACGACCAGAAGACCAAGAAATGCGTCAAGCAGCAGAGCGCCAACGTCTCCGACGAGAACCGCGCCGACTATGCCTATTCGCTGGCCAAGGCCGGTCGTTATGAGGAGGCGCTTGCCGTGCTCGACACGGTCAAGGATAAGAACACCGCCGAAGTGCTGAATTATCGCGGTTATGCCACCCGCAAGCTCGGCCGCACCGACGAGGGCATCTCCTATTATCTGCAGTCGGTGAAAATGGATCCGCAATACGCCAAGGTCCGCGAATATCTCGGTGAAGCCTATGTCATCAAGGGTCAGCTCGATCTCGCCAAGGACCAGCTGAAGTCAATCAAGGCGATCTGCGGCACCGGCTGCGAGGAATATCAGGATCTGAACGCTGCAATCCTTGATCCCTCGAAGATCTGATCAGCGGGCCACGGCGCGGGAAAACGGAAGCGCGAAAGGGATGAAAGAATGTCGGTCGCGCGCACCCATTTTCCTGCCTATAGTCGCGCGAGAATGGAATCGCCGGTCCATCCGGCGGTTTCGAGGGATGCAGGATTGGCGGAGGCGGCCATCGCGAGCGAAGCGGATATCAGGAGCGGCCTGACGGAAAATCTGGCAAGGCTCTGGCGTTATGGTCTCGTTCTCTCGCATCAGCGCGATGTCGCCGACGATCTGGTGCAGGCGACCTGCCTTCGCGCACTCGAGCACGCCGATCAGTTCATCCCCGGCACCCGGCTCGACCGCTGGCTGTTTTCAATCCTGCATTCAATCTGGCTGAACGAGATCCGCTCTCGCCGGGTGCGCCAGGGCCAGGGTTTCGTCGATGCCGGGGAGACGCTGACCTTCGACGGTGCGCACGACACCGAAACGCATGTGATGGCGGGTCAGGTGCTGAAGCAGGTGAATGCGCTGCCTGAGGCGCAGAGGACGGTGGTTTTCCTCGCCTATGTGGAAGGACTTTCCTATCGCGAGGTTGCAGGCATACTGGATATCCCGATCGGAACCGTGATGAGCCGGCTGGCGGCTGCCCGCGCCAAGCTCTCCGACGCCGGATCGGAAGGGGGACGGCAATGAACACGAAGCACACCATTCCCTCCGACGAGGACCTGACCGCCTTCATCGACGGTGAACTGACGGCCGAAGAGGCTGCGCGCATTGAAGCCGTTGTGAACGAAGACGAGAGCACCGCCGAACGGCTGGAATTTCTGGCGCGCGCCAGCCTGCCCTTCAAGCAAGCGTTCGCCCCGCTGCTCGCCGAAGCCCCGCGCCAGAAACTGGAGACGATGCTCGCCGCCATCCCGGCGGAGCCAAGCACAAAATCCAATGCTACGGCGGCCTTCGCCGGCCGCCGCCGCTTCCTCGGCGCGCTCGCCGCCTCCCTCGTCGCCGGCATCGCGATCGACCGCGCCGTCATCGGCATCGGCATCGGCAGGAGCTTTTCGGCAAAGGACGAAAACAGCGAATGGCGCGCTGTGGTCGCCGATTATATCTCACTCTATACCCCGGAGACTCTCGCCGGCCCCGTACCCGAGAGAGACGTCCAGGCCGCCCAGCTCGCGGGCCTCGACGAAAAACTCGGCCTGTCGCTCTCACCCGAAGCCGTCTCGCTTCCGGGCATCGATTTCAAACGCGCACTGATGCTGCAATATGATGGCAAGCCGCTCGCCCAGATCGCCTATCTCGACCCCGAAACCGGCCCGATGGCGCTGTGCATCGTCAAATCAGATGCGGGCAGCAAGGCGCCGGACCTCGAAAGCCGCAAGGGCCTGAACGTGATCTACTGGTCGAACGAGACGCACGCCTTCATGCTGATCGGCCGCATCCCGGCCGACCGCATGAAGGAATTGGGAGAGGTCGTCAGGAGGAGGCTTTCAGCCTGACCTCTATATTCTGCCGAATCCCAGCTATTATTCCACCAGACCACGCAAATATTGGCCGTAATCGCCTTTGCCCGCTTTGGCGGCAATCTGGGCGAAGTGCTCCTTGGTGATGAAGCCTTTCGCCAGCGCAATTTCCTCCGGGCAGGCGATTTTGAAGCCCTGGCGTTTTTCAAGCGTTCGGACGAACTCGCCGGCCTCAAGCAGACTTTCGGGTGTGCCCGTATCGAGCCAGGCATATCCCCGGCCCATCATCGAGACACGCAGCTTCCCCCGCTCCAGGTAGATCTTGTTGACATCGGTGATCTCGTATTCGCCGCGTGGCGATGGTTTTAGATTGGCTGCGATATCAACGACGTCTTCATCGTAAAAATATAGGCCGGTGACAGCCCAGTGCGATTTGGGCTTAGCCGGCTTTTCTTCAATCGAAATGGCAGTCATGTCGCTGCCGAATTCGACGACACCGTAACGTTCGGGATCGTGCACATGATAGGCAAATACCGTCGCGCCATCACCCTTGGAGGCACCCTCTTCGAGGAGTTCCGGAAGGCCGTGGCCGAAGTAGATATTGTCTCCAAGGATAAGGCAGGATGGCCCGCCCGCCACGAAGTCTGCGCCGATAATATAGGCCTGGGCCAGTCCATCGGGGCTTGGCTGGACAGCATAGCTTAGAGACATACCCCATTCACTGCCATCACCCAGCAAACGCTGAAAGAGCGGCATATCGTGTGGAGTGGAGATAATCAAAACTTCCCGTATGCCAGCCAGCATCAAGGTCGTCAGCGGGTAGTAGATCATTGGTTTATCATAGATCGGAAGCAACTGCTTCGAGACCGAATGAGTCATCGGGTGCAGGCGACTGCCGCTCCCCCCCGCAAGCACTATACCCTTCATACGGCCTCCTTCGGCTCTTCCAAGAGCTTTGTCACAGCATCTCGCGCTGACATCCGCCACTCCGGCATGCTCACGCCATAAAGACCCTTCAACTTATCGCAGCACAATCTGGAATTGGCTGGCCGTTTCGCCGCTGTGGGGTAGTCGGCGGTGGCAATGTCCTTGACGGTGACGCGCCTGCCGGTCTTTTCCTCGAGAACTGACATTACATATCGTGCAAACCCAGCCCAGCTCGTTTCGCCGTTGCCGGCCAAATGAAAAACGCCACGCAAGTCCGGACTGGAGTCACTTGCCAGCCTGTCTGCTATTTTGACGATAGCCTCGGCTATGTCGTTGGCTGAGGTCGGGCAACCCAGTTGATCGCTCACAACGCTCAACTCTTCTCGCGTCTCTGCGAGCCTGAGCATGGTTTTCACGAAGTTGTGGCCAAACGTTGAATAGACCCAGGCTGTCCGCATGATGAAATGGTTTTCATTCGCTGCGGCGACCGCATATTCGCCCTCGAGCTTCGATCTGCCATAGACGGATACCGGTCCGACCGCGTCGCTCTCGACATAGCTTTCGGCCTTGTCTCCATCGAAAACATAATCGGTCGAGAGATGGATGATAGGAAGGGACAGCTCGGCAGCTGCTGCAGCGAGGGCTCTTGCGCCGTCTCGATTGATGGCGAAAGCTGACGCCTCGTCGCTTTCGGCTTTGTCAACGGCGGTGTAGGCGGCCGACGAGACGACGACGTTAGGTTTGATTTTCGCAATGATTTCACGCACCGTCGAAGGCTGGAGCAAATCCAACTCGGGCCTCCCTATGGCGATGACCTCGATACCTCCCGCGTCCAGCGCTTGCAACGCAGATGTGACCTGGCCACTCTTGCCTGTTACTACGATGCGCATCTCACACCTTTTTCAACACGCCAAGCCGTTCACCGGAATACACACGCTCACGCAGCGGCTGCCACCACCAAGCGTTTTCCAGATACCACTCGACGGTCTTGCGAATCCCGCTGTCGAAATTCTCCTGTGCTTTCCAGCCGAGTTCGGTCTCGAGTTTGGTGGCGTCGATAGCATAGCGTGCATCGTGGCCCGGCCGATCGGCAACATAGCTTATAAGATCGCCATGCGGCGGGGTTCCTGGTCGGATTTCATCCATGATCGCGCACACGCGCTCGACAACGTCGATGTTTCGCCGTTCGTTGCGCCCGCCGACATTGTATTTTTCGCCGGGACGGCCCCATTGCACGATCAGCCAAAGCGCTCGTGCGTGGTCGTCGACATAGAGCCAATCGCGAATGTTGGAGCCGCTTCCATAGACGGGCAACGGCTTCCGTTCCAGCGCGTTCAATATGATGAGGGGAATGAGCTTTTCCGGGAAATGGAAGGGACCGTAATTGTTCGAACAGTTGGAAATGATCACGGGCAGGCCGTAAGTCCTTTCCCACGCCGTTGCGAGGTGATCGCTTGCTGCCTTGGACGCGGAGTAAGGAGAGGACGGATCGTAAGATGTCGTCTCGGCAAACAGCCCGTCTTCGCCGAGGGAACCATAGACTTCGTCGGTAGACACGTGCAGCATCTTGAATGCCGCCTTTTCTTCCGCCGGAAGACCTTGCCAATATTGCCGCGCGGCCTCCAGCATGCTGAAGGTGCCGTTTATATTCGTTTCGATAAAATCCGCCGCGCCGGTGATCGAGCGGTCGACGTGGCTTTCCGCCGCCAGATGCATGACGTAATCGGGACGAAACTCCTCGAAAGCGCTGCTGACTGCGCTTCTGTCGCAAATGTCGGCCTTGAGAAACCTGTAGTTCGGAGCATTCTCGATCGCTTTCAGCGAGGCAAGATTGCCGGCATAGGTCAGCTTGTCGACATTGAGGACGTCGGCGCCGATCTCGCTGACGAGATAGCGCACCAATGCCGAACCGATGAAGCCAGCGCCACCTGTTACAAGAACACGCATGAGGCCCTCCGTTTTACGAAAATTGAAAATATTCGGGGAGTTCGGAAAGCAGTGGCTGCTTATTGTCCTTATCAGAAAGAACGTAGGCATCCATCTGCGGCCACTCGATCCCGATCTCGGCGTCGTTCCACCGCACGCCACGGTCATGCTCCGCGCTGTAGGGAGCTGTGACTTTGTAGCTTATGATCGTATCAGGCTGCAAAGTTACGAACCCATGTGCAAATCCGGCTGGCACCCAAAGTTGTGAGCCATTCTCGGGGGACAGTTCTGCCGAGACCCACTTCCCATATGTCGGAGAGCCATGCCTGATATCGACGGCCACATCCAGGAGCGCGCCACGGAGACAGCGCACAAGTTTGCCTTGCGCAAAGGGAGACAACTGAAAATGCAATCCCCGGACGGTTCCCGGCTGTGCTGAAAGGGACTCATTATCCTGCACGAAAGAGACGTCGGCCACACTAGTGCGGAACCAGGAATCCTTGAAGACTTCGCTGAAATAGCCCCTAGAGTCACCGAACCTGGCGGGAGTGATCTTTTTGACGTCCCCGATCTCCAGTTGTTCTACATTCAACGCGTACATCCTTGCATTAGGCTCGATCGCTGGATTGTGACAGCGGCCAACGCCGGCAATACAGCAATTGTGCTGCTGAGCACATACCTTGGCGAGGCCTGGACGGCAAGATGAGAATCCAGTTCTGCCGCCGGTTGTGTGCGGCGTCGGAGCAAACGATTGAAGCCAAGGCAAAGTGTTGGCTTCTAGCGTTAAATTGCGGATCCATGTCGGTCAAAAAGCCTTCATGCGCAGTTATGTCGAGCATCTGGTGTCTCATGACGGGCTGACTTCAATCTGGAATCGCGGGAGGCCTAGGTGCCGGCCCGCCTCTATCCGAGATCGCAAGGTGCTTTGGAGTGGCATAACGGCTGCAGCCAAAGAGAATTCACGCCCGACATGCTCTGAGTTTCAGTTGGTGCTTGGCAGAGATGACGATCATGCTTTATGGCGCACGCTGGTACAGGCATTTGCCGCAGGGGTTGCGGTATGCTGATGAAACAACGGATCGACAAATCGCCAGGCGCCTCGTTGTACGAGCTGGATCGGAGATGTTCAGTTGATAGAGATTCTTTGCGCGACCTATAATGGGATGCGCCATCTGCGAGAGCAGATTGCATCCATTGAGGCGCAGACGCTCACCGAGTGGCATATCACGTTCTTCGACGACGGCTCGACGGATGGTACCGTCGAAATGCTGGCAGCTCTGGCCGTAAATGATACCCGCTTGAGTTTGATACGAAATCCCGTCAATCTCGGCTTTTGCGGTAACTTCCTCAACAACCTTTCGAAGCTCAAAAACGCTGACGCTTATGCGTTCAGCGACCAGGATGACATTTGGTATCAGGATAAACTCAAACGTGCGTTTGACTGGCTCTCGCGGGTCGATCCTGGCAGGCCGGCAGTTTATTTCGCTCGGACTGAAATTGTCGATGAACAACTCAATCATGTAGGAATGTCGCCCGAATTCAAACTCGAACCAAGTTTTCGCAACGCCTTGGTCCAGAGCATCGGCGGAGGCAACACCATGATGTTCAATCAGGCGGCGAGGGATCTTGTGGTCGATACATTGCCGAAAACACGTCTCATTTCCCACGACTGGTGGTTCTATATTGTCGTGGCAGGCTGCGGCGGGGTGGTCAGATACGATTCGGAACCGGTGTTGAAATACCGCCAGCACGCCACCAACCTGGTCGGCGCTAACAACGGTATCTCAATGCAAGTCGCCAGATTGTGGATGGCCTTCCGGGGGCAATGGCGTGCGTGGAACACTGCTCACGAAGAGGCGATCAAGACCTTCGAGGATCGTCTTACCCCCGAAAATCGCACCGCTTTCCATGCTTTTCAGCGGGCTCGCAACGGTGGTTGGCCCTTTGAGAGATTGTCGGTGCTCAAGCGAACTGGGATAAAGCGCCAAAGCGCGCTCCAGACCAGATTTCTTCCCATTCTCGCTCTACTGAACAGGCTGTAGGCGCTGCGCGCCTATCGACGGTTTCGAAGGAAGCGGGGCCGCTCGGGAAAAAGGCTAGCCTTTGTCTCGGAAGGCGGCTAAACGCAATGTCGCCTTCGGGACATAGAGGAGTTGTTACTTCTGAGTGGAGGCGTCAAGAGAGCAATGATGAATCGCTATAACCTGTCGGATCAAAAGGCTACGTCATGGCTCAATCGGGCCGAGATCTGCGTTTCTTTATTCTGAGAGATAGTCAAATTCGGGAAGTGGAGCGTGTCGTTGTCGCCGATCCTTGTTTCGCGCCTTCTAGTCCATATGCGGTTTACGCTAGCCCGAAATAGGTGCAATTCTTGATGTCCGCAGTTCTCACCCCATTTCTGGTTCCGCCTTCCATTCGTCATCAAAAGAAGGTCAATTATGGTGACGGCTTCATCTTGCGTGCGATTGAGAGGCAGGTAGGCAGGTTCTCTCAGTCAGCGATGTTTTCTCCCAGAACGCCCCTCGTCGATGAGGATTTTGCGCGGTTGCAGTCGCATCGCTATGTGATTCTCGCCGGAGCCAACCAGCTCAAGGATGACTTCGCGCCGATCGCGAAAATGAAGGCAAGCACGCTACGCAAGTCAAACCTGGTGTTCATACCCTTCGGTATCGGTCTGCACGGAGAAGCGGGTTTCAACGAAGGGTTCACAGACAACGCTAGTGAGATCTTGTCGATCATCCACGAACGAATTGAATACTCAAGTTGGCGCTGTCCGCTGACGAAGGGGCTTCTGGACACGGCGTTGCCGGCATTGCGTGAACAGACACTGATGACCTGCTGCCCAGTTGTCATGGACCGCCCTCTATTGGACGGCTCTAAGTTCGAGCGCAACCTATCAACCATCGCGGTAACGATTACAGATCGCGGTGATTTCTGGGATAGAGAGATTCCGGTTTTAAAAGAGGTGGCCGAGTTATTTCCGGACAAGAGGCGGGTTTTGGTGTTCCATCAGAATTTCGATCCTCCGTCTGTCTTTGAGCCGTTGGCCGACCGGTTCGGGATGCGTTTGGGCAGCCAAAAGGCGAAGACGCCTCGCCACCTGCGCCAACTCGCTCGACAGCTTGGGTACGAGATCCTCCTTGCCGACGACGTTGACAGGCTCCTGGCATTTTACGGGCAAGTGGACTTGCATGTGGGTAGTCGCCTCCATGCGCATCTTCATATGTTGAGTCAGAACAAATGGAGTTTTCTCGTCAAGGTCGACGAACGCTCCCCCGGAATTGCGAGTGCCCTCGGTTTCGAACTCATCGAACCCGGGCAACTCCGCCATCACCTCGATGCGGATCTGGAGACGATCAGAACCTCGGCCCAGGCGTGCCATTTGGTGATGCAGCGTTTCGTAAATGCGATTCCGGGCCGCCCGTAAGCAGATCAACTAGGCTCTGTTGACAAAGTTGATGGTGAAGATGCGATAAGGTCGCTTCCTGATGGAGGGGTTTCATGGCCGGACCTGTTTTGCAGATACTCGAGCTTGTCGACAGGCTCTTTCAAGAGAAGGCCTCGTGGCAAGAACTCATCAAGGAGATAAGAGGCGCATCCGGCGTTGACATTTTGACGGCGGAAAGGATTGCCTTTTCCCACACCGGTTGGAGACGATTGTGTAACCATCGGATCAATCACGATCCTGAATGCAAAAATCAAGCAGCACGACACATCAAAATCCATGGGCCAAGCTCACTGATTTTGTCTGTAGGTGAAACCTTTTCCGTTGCAGCGCCAGAGGTGACCTAAAGACGATCCACAAAGTGCGGCAGCCATATTTTTGCCGCAGCCAGTGAAAGGAACGCTTCGAAGGAAGTTCGGGTTTTGTCGTAACGAGTGGCGATTCTACGGAACTGCTTGAGCCGGTTGAACATTCGCTCGATACGGTTGCGGTCTTTATATATCTCAGAGTCGCAGGAAGGCGGGTTTTTGCGGTTCGCTTTCGGCGGGATAACCGGACGAATACCATGGATGAGCAGCTCTTCGCGAACAGCGTCGCCGTCATAGCCCTTGTCGGCTAGAAATGACTTTGGTTTGCCCACGGGTATGGCAAGAACGGCACGATAATCGGAGGTCTCGCCGCCTGTCAGGACAAAACCAAGAGGACGCCCCTGACCGTCTGCGCGGGCATGGATTTTTGTCGTAAAGCCGCCGCGTGATCGACCAAAACCCTCCTTGTGAGTCCCCCTTTAGCGCCCGCTGCCTGCGAATGGCAGCGAACCGTGGTGCTGTCGATCATATGTTGCCAGTCGTCGGTCAGCCCAAATTCGACAAGCGTTTCCAGCAGCGCGTCCCATACGCCTTGTTCGGCCCAACGGCGGAACCGAACATAGACCGAATTCCACTTTCCATACCGCTCGTGCATATCCCGCCACGGACGTAACCGGTGTGCCGCTCCCACGTTGTCCTCGCCGCACTGATCTGTGATCGCCTTACCATGGACGAGCAACGGGAGTTTCTCCATGGAGACTACAGTGGAGGTTCTCACAGCCAGGAAGCCTGGACGTGAGGTCCACCGTCATTGGCCGGATGAGGTCAAGGCGCAGATCGTGTCGGAGAGCCTTCGGCCCGGTGCGAAGGTGAATGAAGTTGCCGAGCGCTATGGATTACGGGCCAACCGTCTTTCGACTTGGCGAACTATGGCCCGGCAGCGCAAGTTGGTTCTGCCTGCACCCGAGGATGCGGTCGAGTTCGCAGCGGTGATCGTTGACCCCCCTGTTTCGAACTCGCCGTCGAAGGAAGTCGGTCGCCCCGAGATCATCGTTGGTTCTGTCACCATCCGGCTGGAAGAAGGCGCGTCTGCCGCTCGCATCGCCGCTGTCGCGCGTGCCTGCGCGGTTCCGGCATGATCTTTCCGTCGAACCGCGTCCGGATCATGGTGGCCACCAAACCGGTCGACTTCCGCAAGGGCCACGATGGCCTGGCGGCGCTGGTCAAGAACGAGCTGCATAAGGACCCTTTTACGGGGACGGTCTTCGTGTTTCGGTCCCGGAAAGCAGATCGACTGAAGCTGATCTATTGGGATGGCAGCGGTCTGGTGATGGCCTACAAGCGGTTGGAAGAACACACGTTCACCTGGCCGGGCATCAAGGACGGCCTAATGACACTGGGCCACGCGCAGTTCGAAGCGTTGTTCGCAGGCCTCGACTGGCGTCGGGTTCGTTCCGTAGAGGCGAGACCGCCGGATGCCATCGAATAGATGCGGCACGATGACTCGGACGGTGGATTCTTCCGGCGAAGCGTGACGGGGTTTGATAGACTTCGGGCATGTTGGATGCCGCCGATCTTCCAGACGACATTGCTGTGCTGAAGGCCATGCTGATCGCAGCGCAAGCGCGTGAAGTTCGCAAGGATGACCGGATCGAACGACTGGAGAAGCTGGTCGCAGCTTTCAAGCAGGCAGTCTTCGGCCGCAAATCCGAGAAGGCCGATCCTGAACAATTCGATCTCGCATTGGAGGACCTGGAAACGGCCATTGCTGCCATCCATGCCGAAGATGAAGCCGATAGCCCCTTAGGGAAGCCGCAGCCTAAACCACGCGCCGCCAATCGGGGTTCTCTTCCAGCCCATCTTCCTCGTGTCGAGGAGATCATCGAGCCAGAAAGCTTGATCTGCTCTTGCGGCGGAGGCCTGCATTGCATCGGGGAGGACGTGTCCGAGCGGCTCGATGTCATCCCGGCACAATTTCGCGTCATCGTCACGCGTCGTCCCAAATATGCCTGCCGTGCCTGCACCGACGGCGTTGCCCAGGCTCCAGCGCCTGCTAGATTGATCCACGCCGGGTTGCCGACGGAGGCGACCATCGCGCATGTGCTGGTCTCCAAATATGCCGATCACCTGCCGCTTTACCGACAGGCCCAGATCATGAGCCGCCAGGGCGTTGATCTCGACCGCTCCACGCTCGCCGACTGGGTCGGCCGGGCGGCATTCGAGCTTCGCCCGGTCTTCGACGCTCTGATCGCCGACCTGAAGCGGTCCACCAAGCTGTTCATGGACGAGACCCGTGCGCCAGTCCTCGATCCTGGCTCCCGCAAAACCAAAACTGGATACTTCTGGGCCTTGGCCCGCGATGACCGACCATGGGGCGGAGGTGCTCCACCCGGCGTAGCCTTTACCTACGCTCCAGGGCGTGGCGGGCAGCATGCCGAACGGATATTGCAAGGGTTTACGGGCGTGCTTCAGGTCGACGGCTACGCCGGATATAATCGGCTGATTGCGCCGGATCGTGTGGGTCCCGACATCCGGCTGGCCTATTGCTGGGCGCATGCTCGGCGTAAGCTGGTCGAGATCACCCGCACCGGCGCGACCCCGATTGCTGAGGATGGCGTGAAGCGGATCGGCGAACTCTATCGCATCGAAGCAGGGCTGCGCGGTCTCGACGCCGAAGCTCGCCGCGCTGGGAGGCAGGCACGGTCAGCGCCGTTGATCGCAGACATGCGGACATGGCTCATCCTTCATCGGGCCCGCGTCGCTGGCAAGTCGCCGCTCGGCGAAGCACTCGCCTATGTCGCCAAATACTGGGATGGGCTCTGCGTCTATCTGACCGACGGTCGCGTCGAGATCGACAACAACAGCGTCGAGCGAACCATTAGGCCGATTGCTCTCAATCGGAAGAACGCGCTCTTCGCCGGACATGACGCTGGAGCGGAGAACTGGGCGATCATCGCCTCGCTGATCGAGACGTGCAAGCTCAATGCCGTCGATCCGTATGCGTATTTGGCCAGAGCCCTTACCGCCATCGTCAATGGCCACAAGCAGAGCCGAATAGGAGAACTCCTGCCGTGGAATAACTTGGTGGTGTGATATGTGCTCAAAGCTTCTATTGCCGGGACGCAGACGATTGACAGCTTACAACTCATAGAGGTAGCTCTGGACCACCTTGTCTGAGCAGCGTTATGGCCGTCATTATTCCGCACCAGGACCACTTTCCCGATATTGGCGATCAGGAGATTGCCAGTCTGGGCGTACCTTTTGCTTTTGTCTCTGTTTTCGATCACTGGCTGACCGAAGCGGAATGTACGGCGACAAGTTTGTTCACCTATGAAAGTGCCCTAAAGGCCAATCAACTTCAGGATTATTTAGCCGGGGAGAGAAAATTTCTCGCGCTCTATAATCATCTTGGAAACGCCGGCACCATCGTGAACTTTTCAGGAGTGCTTCGGCCCATAGTTTCCGCAAGCTCCGAATTTCAACGCATACTGCGGCGTAGTCTGCGCGAGGCTCGGTTCATGGATATATACCTTGAGGGATACGGGGTGCGCATCCTTGGGAATTATGACCGCACCGATGTAATTATTGCGGAAACATGCGAGCAATTAGATGTGCTGGAAACGGAAATCGCTCGATTCGACCTTCACATGCTGCGTAAGTAACATCGGCTGTCAGCTCCTTTTGGCGCATAGTTCCGATCCACGTCATGGCTGGCTCTCGACCCTTCAAACCCGTCCTGGTCAAGGCGCGGTGTGCCCGGAACAACGCTTACCCACGGACAACCAAAACGCAAGACATGGAGCATTCCGTTAAAACAGCGACGGTTGTCATGGGAGGGCCGAGACTTGCGACCACGCTCGGTCGGCAACAGTGGTTCGATGATCCGCCACTCCTCATCACTCAAATCGCCTCCCGCCACTGCTGCCTCCTAAACAGCAGTCTTGAATCACGCCTCAGCCGATTTGGGACAGAGCCTAGGCATCGGTGTGACGTCAGCTAGAGCAACGCCAGTAAAGTGCGAAGCAGTTTTCCCAGGAATGGCGCAAGTGCAAAGCCTGTGCTGCCACGATCCACACAAATAAGGGCGACCATATAGGCGAAGATCGGATCCAGAGCCTTCTGGTTGAACATGATGCCAAAGCTGCCGGTTATAACGTAGCTGCTGACGAGCAGAAGAGCGAGAGCAATGGCGAGATCCCCCGGTCCGGGTTCTTTTCTCTTCCGGCGACCATCATGTCGTCTTCATGCATCGTGACCTTGCCCGTTGAAATAATCCATTTTGAAGTAAGCTCTGGCCCATTGAGAGGACCAGGGAATGAAGCGCAGCCGTTTCACAGACGAACATATTATCGGCATTCTGAACGAGCACGAGGCGGGCACGCCGGTCTCGGAGCTTTGCCGCAAGCACGGCGTCAGCGATGCCAGCATCTATAAATGGAAAGCCAAGTTCGGCGGCATGGAGGTGTCGGAAGCCAAGCGGCTGAAGACGTTGGAGGACGAGAACACGAAGCTGAAGAGGCTTCTGGCGGATGCCATGCTCGACAATGCTGCTTTGAAAGACCTTTTGGGAAAGAAGTGGTGACGCCCGCAGCAAAGCGGAAAGCTGTCGCGCATCTGATGGATCAACATCGGATGAGCGAACGGCGGGCGTGTAAAGCCATCGGCTTTTGCCGCATGACGATCCGTTACGACACCAGCCGCGGCGACGATCAGGGCCTTCGCGAGCGAATGAAGGCGTTGGCGCATGAACGCCGCCGCTTCGGCTATCGACGCATTCATGTGCTGCTCAGGCGCGAGGGACACCTTGTGAACCACAAGAAGCTCTTCCGGCTCTATCGGGAGGAGAAGCTGACCGTGCGCAAGCGCGGCGGCCGGAAGCGAGCGATAGGCACACGAGCACCGATGCTGATCCCGATGACTGCCAATGATCGTTGGTCGCTGGACTTCGTGTCGGATCAGTTCACCGATGGTCGCAGGTTCCGGGTTCTGACGGTCGTGGACGACTGCACCAGAGAATGCCTGGCTCTCGTCGCTGATACATCGCTTTCCGGCCTGCGGGTTGCTCGTGAGCTTGATCGGATCATCGAGGAACGTGGCAAACCCAGGATGATCGTCAGTGACAACGGCAGCGAGTTCACCAGTAATGCGATCCTGCAATGGACGGGTCGGGCCAAGGTCGATTGGCATTACATTGCGCCTGGCAAGCCGATCCAGAACGCCTTCATCGAAAGCTTCAATGGGCGCCTGCGCGACGAGTTCTTGAATGAAACGCTCTTCTCGTCACTGACCCATGCTCGATCAGCGCTTTCAAACTGGCGCAGCGATTACAATGATCACCGACCGCATTCCGGCCTCGGCTGGCTGACACCGACCGAGTTCGCTCAATCCATCAACCCGCGACGCGTTGCGGTGCTGCGCAGCCGAAATGGCTCCGCACCGCAACTCGCCGCTACCGCCCCAAATACAGCAACCCAAAACCGCCGGAGCGAACTCAAAATTGGATAAAACTTGGGGGCAAGGTCAATCGGCATCGTTGTCGACTGTTCACGCAGCGCAGATGACCGCGCGTACGGTGAAAGAGGCGAGGCAGACGCCAAGATCGGCAACCTCGGAGGATTGACAGAGATTCGCTAGCGTTTTCGCTGAACGGCAATGGAGCGCTTAATCACCACCGGCTCGAATTCAGGTGATTGCGCGAGCCACTGATCCACTGCCTTCCGACATCCGGAATAAGACGAATAGTCGTCAAATATAATGTAACCGCCCTTTACGATATGTGGCGCAATGCGATCGATGCAAGTCTTCACCGAATCGTACCAATCGCCGTCGATATGAGCCACTGCGACAGGTTCTGTCCGGTTCATCGTATCCTGGAACAATCCCTTGATGAAATGGATGTTGTGCTCCAACGCAGGAAAGCCGAAAGTCTTGAGGTTGTCGGCGACAAGCTGCTTTGTATCGCCTAGGTAACCGTAATATTGATCCTGGCCAAGGCCGTGGGACTGCCCAGACTCGATTTGAGCATAGCGCTCATGTGCATCAAACCCGTCTTCCGGCCCAGGAGCTGGGATCTGGTCGTAAACGTCATACAGGTCTAGTGGCCTATTGTGAGATTTATAATGGCACATGAAGATAGCCGAGCCGCCAAGAGCGACCCCTGCCTCAACGAACCGCCCTTCCAGCTTGTTCCGTTCCACATCAACAATACAATCGTGAAGGATGGCCAGTTTGTCATAGCCGCAGTATGTCAAATTGCGAGCGCGCAGCTCATCGGAAAGCGTCTTGATTTCGGTGCGTATTTGCTCGCCTTCGTCAGGACCTTTTCTCTTCGTCGCTATCGCGCCGTTGCTCTCCGGCTGTTGTTCGCCACGTCGGGATTCAGCGTGTCGAATCCGCTCCAGCCGCCAAATTTTAAAGAGTGCCCAGGGCAGAAACGGATAGGCAAGAAATGCCGACGGCCTAAAGGGCTTGGCACGTGCGACCGTGAAATACGGCCCCATATAATGCTTGAGATTACCTTTGAAGTGATACAGCCGACACTTCGTCGTCGGCTTGAGGATGTCATGATCGCTCAATTTCGGGGTGAAATTATATTGTTCGCAGTCCAGCAGAAGGATGTGTCCCAGCCAGTTTTCGATCACTTGAAGGTTACGCATTTTGCTGTGATGTAGGCCCACAAGATCACGGAGCGCGAGCTGGTCGCCGAACCATGTCTTTTCCTCCTCGCTCATAGACGTGTAGTTATCAATCATCTGAGACATCATGCTCACTACGCGCTTGCGCGCTTCGTCACCGCTATTGACGATCAACAACCCGCCGTTGATCGGTGAGTTGTGGGAGCGTCGGAATGTCAACGCGAGATCAAAGGTACCGGTCTTCTGTTCAAATAAGTGGGCGAAGCTTCTGAGGCAGAGCATGTCGGAGTCGAGCAGGAATACCGGGTGTTCGCTGCCGAGGCGCGTGAGTGCATCGCGTTGCCAGATCATGCGCTCATACATTATTCGATCGATGTCGATTTCGCGACGCCAGATCGTAGCACCCGGCAATTTAAATCGGCTGTCTGTATCCGTAAGAATTGTGAGGGTCGTGCCTGGGTGGTAGCGCCGGAATGACGCCCACATGAGGGCAATCATTTTGTGATAATCCCGCGCGCGAAAGTCTCCATATTTGGTTCGATCGATAACAGCAGCGCCTTTATCGACATGAAACACAACAAGTTGCACTGACCTTTCATTCAGTATGCCCGGACGCCTCGTCAAAGATCTTCTGCTCCTTCAAAATCCACGTCCTCCGGATCCGGCGCAGTAACAGCCAAGCCTGCGAGGTCGATGTGCAGCGGCGGTATATAGTGCGAACGAATTATCTTTCCCTCGGGTCGCAGTACTCGGACACTCTTCTCTTCCACGTGACACAGTATGTCCATCATCGATCCCTGCGAGATGTTGACTCTGATCGAGTAAAGGCCAGGCAAATAGATCACAGGATCAAATTTCATGCGAACCGTGTGCCTGCCTTTGGTAATTTGTACCCATCCCAATTCATCTCGTGTCGAGGAGGGATGATAGACCACTGGTTCGACCACCGGCTTAAACATGACGTTGAAAGCACACTCGTCAAGGTCTTCATGAGCTGTCACGGCTACTTCGACGGTCAAATCCTCGCCAGGAAAAATCTGCTCAATTTCGTGGCCGGCATTGTCAAGCAATCGGACGTGGTCGATGGTTATTTTCTTGCCTGTCGCAATTGATGTCGCAGAGGTTGAGGGCTTGTCCCGACTGTTTAGCTTTTCTCTTGTTGTGCTGGCTTGATCGGCTTCATAGGCATCGAGAACGGACTTCGAATCTCCCTCTGCCAGCACCTGGCCCTTCCGCAGATAGATTGCTCGATCTGTCAAGTACTCTATCGAAAGCCGGGAATGGGAGACGAGAATGAGAGATGCCCCTCCCTTGCGGATATCGTTGATCTTGTTGCGGCACTTTACGCGGAAGCTCGCATCCCCGACTGCCAGTACCTCGTCGACGATGAGAAGTTGCGGGTCGGTGTGGACGGCGCATGCAAATCCAAGCCTCATCCTCATGCCCGTAGAATAGGTGCCGAGCGGGGCGTCGATGCTTTCCCCGATCTCCGCAAAATCGACGACCGCGTCGTAGCTCGCTCGGATTTCATCCGTGGTCATGCCAAGAAGCGACATATTGAGGTAGACGTTCTGAGAGCCGCTGAGGCTGGGTTCAAAGCCTGCGCCGAGAGCCAGCATGGGTGCGATTTTGCCACGGGTCTCGATCGTTCCGGATGTAGGGTTTATGACCCCGGCTATCAAGCGAAGCAGGGTGGTCTTGCCGCTGCCATTGACCCCGACAAGGCCAAGTGACTCACCCTTCTTGAGCTCCAAATTTATGTTTCGAAGCGCCCAAAATTCGCCAGCCTTCAGCTTGCTGGGGTTCTCTTTAAAGGCACCACCAATCAGCGTACGAATGCCCGATGTAAAGGAGCCTTTCAGATCGCGATTGAATTTTTTGTTCAAACCGTTGACGCGGACGACGGCATTATCTGACATTCATCGCCCTCCCAACAGCATGCGCTCGACGATCAGCGGCTTTGCCTTGATGAAGAAGCGTAGCGCTACAATCAATAGACCCAACACAATGAGACCGAACACAATCGACAGCGGAACGTCAATCGGTGTACCCGCCATCGCCTTGCGAGCCGGCAAAGCTATCGGGGCAATCGGATGAAAATATAAAACAGTCTCCAATGTTGTGCCGGGCCGCGGCTGAAAGAACACCGGACTAATTAAAAGTCCGAACGACAAAAATAGCTGAAAGATGCGCTTCACGTCCTCCACCAATAGCGCAAAGGGAGCAATAAAGGCGCCGAGCATTGCCCCAAACACCGTCCCGAACAGGATAATCCCGCAGCTAAGTATGACTCTCAACGGGCCAATTCCAAAGGCAAGCGAGACCAGGGCGACGAAAAGAATACGGATCAGGCCGTCGACAAGGATTGCAAACAACTGGCTGAGCACGATGCTAAGCATTGGAAAGCGGACACGCGCGATGAACGACCGGGAGGCTTCAACCGATCGCACCCCTAGCATAAGAGCCTCACCAAAATTCAGCCACGCCACCACTCCAATCATATAGAATATGAAAAACGGGAGATTGATGTCTGGCGCGAACATGATGCCAGATTGATGTGCTCCGTGCGCCGCCACCGTCAGGACAATTATAGGGAAAATGATCCAGAAATAGCCAAGGAATGACCGGTTGAATTTGGCCTTGAGCTGCGGTCGGAACAATTGATAGGCAAGCGCGATACTATGCCGGACCTGTTTGGCCGGCGAAGGCGTACCATCGAAATCAACGCTTTCAGTCTGCATGCTGAGAAACAAATGTCCTATCTTAGTGGGTGAGTTGCATGGTCCAGCGGGGAACCGATATTCAGCTTTTGGCCGGTGCGCCAGCGAAAACTTCTCCCGCACGCCGTTTTGAGGCGTCTTGCCCCCGGCTCCGAACGCACACGATACCTCGGGTGGGGATAATGTTTGCGATTGCGTTTCTCCTGCTATATCTAAAGCGGCAACTCAAGCCTTTACGAATATTGCTACCGATGAAGTGCCATTGAATGCTGCGCCGTATCGCCCGTATGTTCCGCCCCACCTCTCAGGGACAATCGACCTCGAAGATTTCTCCGCTCATATTCGATCGCCATTTTTCCGACGCTCGGCATAGGGTGGTGGTAATGGCTGATGGAGCTGGTGCAACTCAGCGAATAAGCTTTGATTTGCCGCTGACGTTACGCCGGCAGACCGGGGAGATTGCGCTCGCTCTGTTTGAGGAGTCGGTCATTTCGACCCCTCAAGATATGCGTGCACTTCTGTCGTCTTTGCATCCTACTATAGTGGTGGCGAGCCGCTATGGAGGTGTCGGTTCGAAGGAAGTCGTTGCTTACTGTCACAGCGCGGGCATTTCGCTCGTGAGCCATTTCGACGATGACTTGTTTGACGTTCCGCTCTCGCTGGGTAAGGCAAAGTACGATCGGTACCGTGATCCTATCCGCCTGCAGAGCATGCGAGCGCTCTGCGAAGGCGCTAGCCTTATTTACCTGTCCACCGAAGAGCTGAAGAGACGTTTTAACCGCTATGACTTCAGGTCCGAGGCCATCGCCGGCGAGATATATTGCCCCGCCTCAAATGACATAAAGCGAGAACTGTCGGACAAGCTCCTGTTCGGCTACATGGGGACTGCCGGTCACGCGGAGGATCTCGCGCAAGTCCTGCCGTCCATCGAGCATGTGCTGGATCGTCTCCCGGAAGCGCGCTTCGAAACCTTCGGATCGATCAAGATGCCGCCTGAAATGGTTCGGAAATACGGAAGCAGGGTGCGCGCCATTCCGCCGACGGCGGACTATAATGGTTTCCTCGCGAGGATGCGTGAGCTTGACTGGAAAGTGGGCTTGGCGCCGCTGGTGCGCAATCCGTTTAATGACTGCAAGGCAAATACCAAGTTCATAGAGTATGCGAGTTCTGGCGTCCTGCCTGTGCTGTCGACAGGACCGGTCTATGCTCGTATTTGCGATATTACGGGCTTGCCCCAAACCGAGAACGAAACCTGGTCAGAACGGATCATCGAATTGCTTTCGATGCCCCAGAGCCAAGCGGCTTCTTTGTTGCAGCACGTGCAGGATAGGATCGCGGAGTTTTATTCTCTTGCGAGATTGGAGGACCAAGTTGTAAGGGTCCTGCGGTTGCATGTTTGAATGCAAGAGCGATCCTCGGTGACGCCTTGCGCAGTATGGATCTTTTCCTGGTAGCCACATGAAGATTGCTTGGGTATCGTCAGACATCAGCCCGAACGTTGCCAGTTTTAGGTATCGCGCGCTTTATCCCAGCTTCGCCCTTGCGGACAATGGATTCCAAAATGCCTATTTCTCGGTTCGCGATGCCAAGATCGAGCATTTGAAGGAGTATGATGTCGTCATATTCGTCAAGACGGTAAGCCATGTTTTGACCGCGATTATGCGGGAACTCCGCGAACGGTACGCACGAAAGGTCTTTCTCGATCTATGCGATTATGTCACGCATCCCAGGTACGGCAACAGCTCGGGGGAACTGCGCAGGGTTATCATTCTCTCTCAGGCTCCCTACATCGACGCTATCGTGGTGCCAACGGAGCAGCTGAGGAAGGTTTTATCCGCTTCGCTTTCGGATTCAATTCCGATCGTTGTTATTCCTGATCAAGCGGAGTCTAGTGCGCTCATTGAGCGCACGCGTGTTTTCAGCGTCAAAAAGATTGATCCCTATAGTCTAGCTGAACTTCGCCGCCTCGTTCGCCCGCGCGCTCGCTTGATCGCCCTGAAATCCAAAATAGGACGCCTGCAACGAGAGGCACGAGGGTCTTTTCTGTCTCTGCGGCTGCTGGTCGCAGAGCTGTCCCGCGCGCCGCGCAGCTTGCCGGCGAGGTTTCATCAGCGGCTTCGTAATTCTTGGACATCCGGCTCTCGAAGGGTCGCTTCTCTAGCGACTGCAAGTCGCAATAAAGTGGGGAATCAGGCGCGGGTCTCGGGTCTCAACGGTGGCAAGAAGCTCATCTGGTTCGGAAACTCGGGTTCGGACAGCTTTCAATCGGGCATACAAACCCTGACGCTCATTGCATCTGATCTGATCCGCCTTGCGCAGACGGTTGATTTCGAACTGGTCGTTATGAGTAGCCGCTCTGATGCTTATAGGACTTTGATAGAGCCACTCCCATTCCGGTCACGATTTGAGTTGTGGAGCCAGGAGGGCTGCTTTGAGGCTGTCAGGGCGAGTGACGCCTTCCTCATGCCCCAGATCGAGGATGAATTTTCAGAGTGTAAATCGGCCAATCGCGCGCTTCTGGCGCTTAGCTGCGGTACTCCGGTGATAGCTTCGCGTCTGATGTCTCTCGAGCCGTTGAAGGATTGCATCGTAACCGATGATTGGGAGGGCGGATTTCGACGGTATCTTCTCGACGAAGCGGCGACAAAGGCGGACCTTGAGAAGGCAAGATCGATTATTGAGAACGAATTCTCGGCAGAGGCTACAGGCCGGAAATGGCTCGAGCTTATGGGGTTGGAGAAATCCCGACCCGCCAAATCTCCGCAGGTTACCATATTCTTCCATCTTCTACAGGACATCCATGTGCTACTGCCAGTTGTGACGGCTTTGGTTGCACGCGCTGCCGAAGGCAAAAATGGCAACTCCTGTGATGTGGATGTGGTGCTTCTGAAGTCGGTATACCTTCAACAGCCGGATATCGTGCAAGAGATCGTAAACACCGGTGCGCGTCTTCGTCTTCTCACGGAGGACACGGACGAGGGCAATCTGCGAGCGCTCGATGTGAAGTCCGCGTCCGTCCTTATCGTCGGTGCGGAGACTTCCTTGCGCCCCCATCGATTGGTTCACGCGGCCGTGTTGAAAGCCAATGAACTCGGTATTCCAACGATATCCATGCAACATGGATTGGAAGCGCCGGGTTTATCCTACTTTGATGATCGCCATACCAGTGATGTGAAAATTGCGTCGTCATCCATATTCACCTATGGCGATCCTGCGCGATTGCCGAAGCGAGCATCATCTGATCTTGTGCGACGCTGCATTCCCGTAGGACGATTTGCGCCAAGCACGTCGCGGCACCTTGCGACGCTTCAGAGCAGCCTCGAGTTGATGAACCCTCGCCGCCTACCGGTGATCGCGATTTTTGAGAATCTGCATTGGCATCGGTATGAAGCCGATGGCTATCGCGGGCACTTCAGCGCGAACATCGAACGACTGGTGGACACGTTCAAGGATGTGTTTTTTGTCATAAAACCGCATCCGGCTGGCGTCTGGCTGCAAAAGAATCCCCGCATAACAACCCGGGCCAACACGCTTCTACTGCACCGGGATGATCCCGGGTTCGCCGGTGTCACCGCCGCCGATTTACTCTCGGCTTCACTAGCGGCCATCACAACTCCCTCGACAGTTGCAGTAGATGCGACCCAGCTTTGCCGGCCGGTTCTGGTCTTTGCCAATACGTTGGAGTTGCCTCTGTTTGAACCGCTCGAAATCGGTCGTTCCTATGAGGATATAGAGGCTTTTGTAACCCGTGCTCTTGACGGCAGTGCGACTATGGATGCCGTCAGCCGCTTCAAATCGTCCGCGTTGGCGGCGGGAAACGTTGCGTCCAACATCGTGTGTGAGATTGATCGCCTATTAGAAGATCGCAAGCCAAAACCGCCACAAAACGAGCACTTTAGCGAGTGATACCTCGCCCACGGCTCATCATTCTCCGCGGCATCAAAAGCTGTCTATTCCCGCTAATTCCATTTGATCCGATGGCGGGTAAGAATGTATGAGTGACACGCAACTTATCCGATCCAGCAGGAAGGCGATTGACGATGCCTACTTTTATAACCCAGATCAACGATCTTGCTACCCGCAATCTGGATGATGACACCATCCGCGTATTTGTCGGAACGGACAGCTCGCAGATGCTTGCTGTCAACGTTCTGGAATACTCGATCAAGCGCCATACCAATGCAAAGGTTGAGGTCTTTGGAATGCTGGATTTGCCGGTGCCCACACCGGTCGATCCGAGAAATGGTCAGCGTACGGGCTTCTCCTTTTCCCGCTTCACCATTCCAGCGCTGAATGGGTATAAGGGCAAGGCGATCTACATGGACGCCGACATGATCGTCATGAAAGACATCAAGGAATTGTGGAATATTCCCTTCGACGGCGCGAAGATCATTGTCCAGCAAGAGGTCAAGCATGCTGAGGTGACGACGGCGAAGGAGGGGGCTCCTGCCGCCCGTAAGAAGCAATGCGCTGTGATGCTGATCGATTGTGCCGCTTGCGCCTGGAAGGTCGAGGAGATCGTCCGGGGGATGGATGATGGCAAATACGATTACGATCAGTTGATGAGCCAATTCTGCATTCTCGAAGAAAACGAGGTCAAGTATGGCGTTCCATTCGAATGGAACTCACTTGAGCATTGGGACGTAAACACGCGCCTGCTGCACTACACCGACGTCTATACTCAGCCATGGACCTTTAGTGGCCATCCACTCGGATACATCTGGTTCAATGAAGTGAACCGAATGGTTGCCGAGGGGCAGTTGGCGATGGATCAGATTAAGAAAGAGATCGATATGGGCTATTTCCGGCCCTCTCTGATCGCTGATCTCAAGTATCTCAATAAAATTCCGGGTTTTGCACGCAAGGCCTGGTACAATTATCACAAGGCCAATGATAAGCGCCTGGGATATGTTGCGCATAAGGAAGTGTACGAGGCCAAGCGTCTCCGTACCAAGGCCATCAAGGAATATGAGGCGAAACTGGCCGCCGAGAAGGCAGCCTGATTCCGACCCCGTTATGATGCCCAAGGAGATTCTTGATAGTGAAGCAAGACACAGTATTGGTCACCGGTGGCATGGGCTTCATCGGCAGGCGGCTCATTGCACGCCTGGCGCAGCGGCCAGACATTAAGTCCGTTGTCGCGCTCGACAACTTTCATCCCCAAGTCCACGGCGAGAAACCGGCTAAATCTATCGAGGGGGCAATTGTTGAAGAAGGATCTGTGTCAGACAGGGCTTTCTTTGAAGGGGTGCTTGAGCGACACGATCCCGACCTGATTTTCCACCTTGCGGCCGAAACTGGGACGGGTCAAAGTTATCACGAAATTTCTCGATATTGTGATACCAACATCAATGGAACCGCCTATCTGATTGAAGGGTTGCGCAAGCTTCCCGACAGGGCAAGACGGCTCGTTCTGGCCTCTTCCAGGGCAGTCTACGGGGAGGGCGCCTACAAATCGAGCCTCGGCGAAATCTTCACGCCGAAGCCGCGTCTAAGCGAGACTATGTCTAAGGGGATTTTTGATCTCTACGACAGCGTTGGTGAAGCGGCTACCCCTGTCGCTACTCCTGAAGGCATTACTCTGCGTCCGTCAAGCATCTATGCTTCCACAAAGCTGATGCAGGAATACATATGCGTCCAAGGCCTCGACAACACGCGCATCCAACCGGTAATTCTCAGATTTCAGAATGTTTACGGGCCCGGGCAGAGTAGCAGGAATCCGTATACCGGTGTGCTCTCGATTTTTGGCCAGCAGATTTTAGACGGCAAGATTCTGAACATCTATGAAGATGGCGAGATCGTCCGCGATTTCGTTTACGTCGATGACATCGTCGAGGCGCTGATGCTTGCTGCTGTTGCTGGCAGCGTTGACAGTGAGCCGATAAATTTGGGAAGCGGCATTAGCACGACAATTCGTTATGCTGCTGAGTGCTTGCTCACCGAACTGGGCGCCAGCAAAGAAAACCTTCGCATTTCTGGCGATTTCCGGCCAGGGGATGTCCGTTTTGCGCTTGCCGATAATACCCGGGCTCGGACCTTGTTAGGGTACGAACCGAAAGTGAGCCTGGAAACGGGCATCGCGCAGCTTGCCCGCCACATAAAATCAGAACGCACCCAAAGATAGGCCAACGAACTTGGACCCAATCCAGATATTTATAGGCACCGATGAATACCAGATGATTGGCGCGAAGGTGCTGGCTCACAGCATCACTTCGCGTACAAGTGCTCCGGTGAAGATTCACTATCTCAGCGATTATGCCGCTCCTTCGCCTCAGAATCCGGCACTAAGGTCCAAGACTGGCTTCAGTTTCACACGTTTCATGATTCCGCAAATCTGCGGTTATGAGGGCCGGGCAATCTATCTGGATGCGGATATGTTGGTCTTTACCGATATCGCCGAATTATGGAATTGGCCGATGCCCGACGGGGTATCGCTTTTGTACGCTGAACAGCCGCCTGAACGCGGTCGTCGACCGCAATACAGCGTTTTCCTGGTAGATTGCGCCAAGGCGCGCTGGGATGCCAAGGAGCTAATGCAAAAGCTCGATACTGGTGTCTATGATTATCATTCTCTGGTCTACGAATTCTCTCATATGTCTGCCGACGAAAAGGCGATGATCTTGCCGTTCCGATGGAATGCGCTCGAATACTACGGCAGTGGCGAGACGAGCCTTATCCACTTCACCGATATGAATCGCCAGCCATGGGTAGAGCCGACCAATCCTAATCGAGACGTGTTTTACGCGGCAGTGAACGCTGCGCTGGACGCAGGTGATGTTACATTGGCGGATATCAATCAAGCTATCGGCAAAGGCTATATCCATCCTGCATTCCCGAAATGGATCGGCCGTTCGAAATCTTCAAGTTTCTTCCGCGATTTGTTCTGGCCTGCCCCGTATCTGCGCCTGCTGCCCGTTCAACATCGCATTCTCGCCCGTCTTAAGCGGTTACCGTCGTTGCTTTGAAATGTTCGATCGCGGTTGGGCGCCGCCTTCATAAGGTTCGCTGCTTGATTAGGCCCATACAAAGCCCACTTCACTGCCGGAGCGAAAGAGTGGGGCGAGGAACGGCACGAGTACTCATCCTTCTGCTATTTGACCTCTTCTCAAGCCGGTAAAACAGTGGCCCCGTTGCACAGATGCCGACCGAAATCGTGCGGGGTGGACTCGGAAAGTGAAAAGGTCTAACGCAACTTCATGATCAGAAGAGCGATAAACCTCGTTGAAAACAGCGTGCTCGAGTCGGCAAAACGCACGGTAGAGACCGAAAGACGCGGTCTTGAAGCGCTCGAACAGGCCTTTGACGACGGATTGGCCGGTCCCTTCACCCGGGCCGTCGAAGTCATCGGCGACATCTCCGGACGCGTGATCGTCACCGGCGTCGGCAAGAGCGGGCATATCGGCGCCAAGCTGGCGGCGACATTCGCCTCAACGGGAACGCCTGCCTTTTTCGTGCATGCGGCGGAGGCCACTCACGGCGATCTCGGCATGATTGCGCGCGACGTCGTCGTCTTGGCGATTTCCAAAGGCGGCGAGAGCGCCGAGCTCAAGAGCATCATTCCTTCACGCGGCGCTTCTCCATTCCGCTGATCGCGATCACCTGCAGCGAAGGGTCCTCGCTGGCGACCGCCGCCGATATCGTCCTCCTGATGCCGAACGAGCAGGAGGCCTGCCCGAATGGGCTGGCGCCGACGACCTCGACGCTGATGCAGCTTGCAATCGGCGACGCGCTGGCGGTGGCGCTTTTGGAGGCGCGCGGCTTTACCGCTACGGATTTCCACGTCTTCCATCCCGGCGGCAAGCTGGGTGCGAGCCTGATGCATGTCGCCGATGTCATGCATACCGGCGAGCGGCTGCCGCTCGTTGCCAAGGGCACACCGATGCCGGAGGCGATCACCGTGCTGTCGCGCAAGCATTTCGGCTGCGTCGGGGTGCTTGATGAAGATGGGCGGCTCTGCGGCATCGTCACCGAAGGCGACATGGCGCGCAATCTGACGCGCAATCTGGCCGAGCTTGATGTCGACGACATCATGACGCGGACGCCGAAGACGGTGAAGCCGACGGTGCTGGCGACCGCGGCCCTGGCGCTGCTCAACCAGCATCATATCGGCGCGCTGATCGTCATCGACGACGACAGCCGGCCGGTCGGCCTGGTGCATTTCCACGACCTGCTGCGGATCGGCGTCGCCTGACGAGCAGTTCTTCGACTAGATGGTGGTCTGCCGCACCCTTTTAAAATCTAAGTGATAGGGCGACGACGGCAAGGTCGAATTTCCACCTATAGGCTGTGATCAGCAAAGTAAGCCCACGGTGAGGGCCGTCTTGCGATGATGGGCTGCTGACTGCCAGTCCTAGTGGTAACACTAGGAGTAGTCATATGACGAAGCATCCAATTGAGGTGATCACGTCCGTAGAGCGCCGCCGCCGCTGATCACGCGAGGATAAGGAACGGCTTGTCGCGGCCTGCTTTGAGCCGGATGCGGTTATCTCGTAAGCGACAAGCTGACCCCATCTGGCGTCGGTGGCGTTGGCCGCTGTATTTCGGACAGACGATTCACAAACTGCGAGCTTCTATGTCTGCGCCTAGCTCTGGAACTAGAAACTTCCATATGATCGAGGCTGTTCCGGAACGACTTGAGGGCGCCCCACGGCAATTTCGGCGCCGCTGGTCCGATGATTTTAAAGCGCGGGCTGTGGCTGAGGCAATGGAGCCCGGCGCAAGCGTCTCGGCCATTGCGCATCGCATCGGCATACATCCCTCGCAGCTATTTGGCTGGCGTCGTGATGCTCGTGACGGACAACGATCCTCCTCGCAAGATCGGGCTGGTCAGGCAGGGACCAGGACGATTGGCACACGTGCGATGATCGAGCTTGTCATCGGCGACGTCGTTATCCGGGCCGACGCAGATATCGGCGAAGCACAGCTGCAGCGGGTGATCCGAGCGGTGCGATCGGCATGATCCCGTCCGGCGTGAAGGTCTTTCTTGCGAGCCATCCCATCGACTTCCGAAAGGGGCCGGACAGCTTGCTTTCGCTGGTACGGGATGCTGGCAGTGATCCGTTCAACGGTGCACTTTATGTCTTTCGGGCCAAGAGAGCAGACCGAGTCAAGATCGTGTGGTGGGATGGCTCCGGCGTTTGCCTCTATGCGAAGGGGCTGGAAAAAGCCCAGTTCTGCTGGCCCCGGATCGGCCATCATCGCGTCCAGCTCAATCATGCCCAGCTTCTGGCTTTAGTCGACGGAATGGACTGGAAGCGGGTTCGATCCACGCCGGTGAAGCCTCCCGAGATTGTTGGGTAAAACCGCTGCGGCGAAGTGAATCAGGTCCCTGAAACCATGGGCGGAGCGCGGCAAAATATGCTCTGATCATACCCATGACGCGGCCTGAGATTGAGCTCCCGGATGATGTAGAGGCTCTCAAAGCCATGGTCCTTGCCATGGCCGCAAAAGCAGCCCGCGTCGAGGCTTTGGAGAAACAGGTTGACGATCTAGAGGCCCGCAACGCGGACGCCGATGAGCGCATCGAGCGGCTGACGCAGATCCTGAAGGCTTTCGATCGCGCCCGATTTGGCCGACGCTCGGAAAAGCTCGGCTCATCCACCGTCGATGACGAGCAGCATGCCTTTGTCTTCGAAGAGATCGAGACCGGCATTGCGACGATCAAGGCTCAGGTCACCAAAGGCCGCGGTAGCGCGGACGGCAAACGCGCTCCGAGGCCACGCAAGGGCTTTGCGCCTCATCTTGAGCGCGTCGAGGTCGTGATCGAACCGGAAGAGCTTCCAGAACATGCAGGTAAGACCAAAACCCTGATTGGAGAAGACGTCTCCGAGCGGCTGGATGTCGTGGCAGCGAAGTTCCGTGTCATCGTCACCCGCCGGCCGAAGTATGCCTTTAGGAACGAGGATGGTGTCGTCCAGGCGGCGGCTCCGGCACACATCATCGAAGGTGGCATTCCGACGGAAGCACTTCTGGCCCAGATCGCCGTTTCCAAATATGCCGACGGGCTGCCACTCTATCGCCAGGAAGCCATCTACGCACGCGACAAGGTCGAATTCGACCGCAAGCTGATGGCTCAATGGATGGGCAAGCTGGGGTTCGAGCTCAATATCCTCGCCGACTACATCCTCGATGAGATCAAGAAGGCCGAACGGATCTTTGCCGACGAAACGACCTTGCCCACACTTGCTCCTGGTTCCGGATCAGCGAAGACGGCATGGCTATGGGCGTACGCCAGGGATGACCGGACTTTTGGGGGCAGCGGTCCACCGATGGTAGCCTATCGCTTCGAGGACAGTCGAGCCACCGAGTGTGTCGCACGACACCTGAGCGGCTATCGTGGAATCCTGCAGGTCGATGGATATGCCGCTTATAACAAGCTCGTCCGGAAAGATGGAGGCAATGACAGCGCCATCCTGGCCGGCTGTTGGTCGCACAGCCGGAGAAAGTTCTACGAGTTGCATGTCGCAAAGAGCTCGAAAGTCGCTACAGACACCATCGAGCGTATGGCTGGGTTATGGGAGGCCGAGGAGCGTGTGCGCGGCCAAAGCCCTGAAGCTCGTGTCGCTGCACGCCAGGAGATCTCCGCAGCGATCGTCCGTGACCTCTTCACTCTCTGGCAGGCCACCCTGCCGCGGGTCTCTGGAAAATCCAAACTCGCCCAGGCTCTGCGGTATGCCATCTCGCGTCGAGACATCTTCGAGCGCTTCCTGACCGACGGCCGCATCGAACTCGACTCCAACATAGTCGAGCGAGCAATCAGACCCCACGCCGGACCTGAATCATTGTGCACTCCTTCTCTAAGTATCTGTAAACATTGGAAGCGTCTCCGTGTCAGCAATGCGACACGGGCGGCCCTTTCGGGCTATCGCGGCTTGGACCCTCGCAGAAGCCAGGTCGCCGACCCTAATTTGATACGGCGCACCGCGAACCACCTGTTCGGCGGACAACACCTTCATCTTTATCAGATGGCGTATTCGATGGTTAGTTACGCCTAATGCCGCCGCAGCCTCGGTCATGGTCAGCCATTCGCCGTCTTTGTCCGCTGATTTGTACGCGTGGATTGCGCGAACTCGCCTTACAGAAGCGACCCGATGCGCGGTCCAGGTTTTTCCTTGCCCCGTTGGCATGCCCATTCGATTAAGCGACGCGGCGATATGTTCATCGGACCAGCGACCAGCCATGCTGCGCATCACCGCCAGGGCATCCTCAGTGGTGGCACAACCGTGTTCACCGGTCTGAGGCTTGCGGACCTTGAGTTCCGAATGCTGACCGCCCTTCCAATGGATCGTCAGCACCACGTCACGCACCGCATCGTCGACATCAACGACAATGTCGGCGATGAGTGTGCGCAGCAGTTGCTGGCGCACGCGCATGGTCACATCGGGCGAATCCCAGGCCGCCAAGAGATTGTCTGCTAAGTTCGCGAAGGTGCCTGGGTCGACCTCGATGGTCGAAGGACTGTCGGCAGGCTTGCGCCCTTCCAGATCCCGCACGCGGCGTAATGCAGTTTCCCAATTCTTCTCAAGCTGCGCGGCGATGAGACGATTGTCGGGATCGCATGCCGCATAGCGACGCTCAGCCAGGCCAGTCTCGTAGCGAGCCTGTTGTAGCTCCAGGTCGTGAATGTGCCGCTGGTCTTCCTGTCGCTCCCGGTGCATCCGCTCTGCTTCAAAGGTCGCTTCGATCGCTAACGGTTCTACCGCGCGCAACAACTCGCGCGCAACCGCCGCATCGACCTTCGGGCCACCGAACGTCATGCACCGGGGCAAGCCCATCATTAGATTCTGCTTGTCGCAGCGATAGACAGGACTTTGTGGATTGCCCGTATAGGCAACACTCAGCCGCCTCCCACACCGTCCGCAGGTTAGGAGTCCCGATAATAACGCTTTGCCGCCACGGCCCGATTTAGTCCCGCCCGAGCGGCCATAATTGTTGAGCGCTAATTGCTGTTGGTTGCGCTCGTACTCGTCCCAACTGATGTAACCTTCGTGATGATCCCGGATCATCATCTCCCAGGTGCCGACAGGCTTGCCATGCCCGTAACTGCGGCGTGCTCGTCCATCAACGATGGCAGTCCGCTTCTCGCTCTTCCCATAGACGTAGACGCCGGCGTAGAAGGGGTTTTTGAGGATGCCGATTACATTGCGATAACGGACCGGCGTCCAGACGAAGTTGGTCATGCGCCTTTCATCCGACGGCCGCGGAAAGTGGATTTGATCTTTCGTCATCGACAGCAGCACCTGACGCGCGCTTCCAAGCTCGTGGAAGCGCGCGAATATAGATCGGATTACGTCTTGCAGACGCAGATCGGGGTCAGTCCAAGCCCCGCTTCTCTATGCCAAATGTAGCCGAACGGAACGGAAAGTCGCAATTCGCCACGGCGCGCTTTCGATCTGGCAGCATCGAGCATGCAGGCTCTCAGCACGCCAAGTTCGAACTCGCTGATACTGCCCTTCATCCCCAGCAGCAGACGATCATTAGGCCGACATGGATTGTAGACACCATCGTGATCTATGACGCGAGCTTCAACGAGGCCACATAAATGCCATTCCCGCCACGATTTGCCGGCCGAGTGATAGAAACTCGTCAGTAGTTAAGAGCCACCAGCCAACGATCCAGCTTGCAAGCAATACTACGATCAGGGCGGGGAATATGCGTCGAATTCGCCTGGCATAGAACTCGCGATAACTGAACTGATTTAGCCTTGCACTCTGCAGAACCAACAACCCCCTGGAAGCCAGGAAGCGTCGGCGTGAAATAAGACGACCGAAAGCACTGCAAAGGCTCTGAGGCCGTCGATATCGAATCGATATTTCGAAACTTGCGGTCTTTGCTGATGCATTCTTGATAATTTACTGCTGGTTCGTCTTTACGTCGACACTTGCAGGCTAGGCTATTTGCCAAGCCTGCAACCTTCAATGCCCGGTGAAATACCCTTCCCTCTGCACCTGCTTCACAAATAGATCGATAGCGATCCCGCTTCCGTACTGCGAATAGTGAACCTTGTCTCGCAGCATCGGCAATCCGTCCTGGGTCTTGAGGCTGCAAGTCCCGTCTTTGCAGAACGCGGGATTGGGATCGAAAAAAGTTGCGTTTGGATGCCTGGCGAGAACATCTTTCAAAACCAGGGATAATTCTTGCTGCCGGTCCTGAACTTCGGCCTCAGTCACTCGGCAGTTCTTCACCGGCTGTTTGAATGGCCGGGCAAAGCAATACTTGGGCTCATAGTCGATCTCAGGCTTAGGGCCGAAAAGGAACACCTTGATTCCCTTCGATTCGAGAAATGAAACTCGCTTGTCGAGACCGTCCCGATAGCGCGGCGCCCATGCAGCGTCGCTTACGGCTATATTCGTAAAATAATCGATCAGGCGGCCAGCGCTGTCGAATCGCGGCCACTTTGCCTCCAGGATCGCATATCGCAGGCTTGGTGTCTCGGAGATGATCTTGTCCTGCGTCTCGCACTGTGTCTTGATCTCCGGATCTCCGGCGGACGCGCTTGGATCGCATGAGCCATATGACAAGATTATTTCATCCTTCGTGGCCGGATTGGCGACGAGGCCGGCCACAAGTGCGTTCGCGTAACTGTCCCCGAGAAGGATCATCGTGGGTGAGCCCTCACGCGTCTGCGTGCAGAAGTATCGGAAATTTGCCGGATATTTGGCTTTGCAAATGTCGTTGCTCGTGTATTTCCAGGTTGTGCCTTCTAATTGCTCATGGATCTTGGCATCCATGGCAATGCCCTCACGCATGGGCGCGCCATTGTAAAGATAAATCGAATACCCCGCCATGCCGACAATGCAGACGATGTAGGTCAGCGTCATCGTCACCGCGCGGGATTTCCACTTGCGGCGAATATTTGTTTCAATGAGCAGATAGGTGGCCGTTGCCAGCGCGAACGCCGCCAAAACAGCTGATACCCGAATTTCAAGATTTGGTGTGTCGCCCTCAATGAGGCGAGCGAATGCCAATAGCGGCCAATGCCAAAGATATAGGGGAAAGCTGATCAGGCCCACCCACACCATCGGGCGATTGGCGAGCAGCTTCGCATTGATCCAATTGCCAGAGGCGGAGAGGATGAGAAGGGCCGCTCCAACGCTTGGGAAGAGTGCGCGCCATCCAGGGAAAACGCTCGCTGGGGAAAGACACGCGAGTGTCGCACCAATCAGGATCGCACCTGCTATGGCCGTTAAGCTGGATGCACTCATCCGGTTTGCAGCCGCGCCGAAAAAAGAAGGATGCTTGCTGCGCCCGTCAATCAAGGCCTGCGCGAGCACGGCTCCAATCAAGAGTTCCCACGTGCGCGTGAAGGGCGAGTAGAAGGTTGCGACCGGATTGGCGTGGACACTCACTATATTGGCTATGAACGACAGCGCCGCAAAAAGCAGGATGATCGGGAGATTCGGAAGACGAAATTTGAACACCGCCCAAAGGATCGCAGGCCAGACGATGTAGAATTGCTCCTCGATCCCGAGCGACCACAGGTGAAGCAGCGGTTTCATTTCCGCCGCGCTGTCGAAATAGCCGCTTTCCTGCCAGAGGACGAGGTTCGACACGAAGCCGGCTCCGCCAGCGACATGCTTGCCCAGTTCCTTATATTCCTCGGGGAGAAGGGCAAACCATCCGAAAACCGCGGTCGTCGTAAGCACGATCGACAAGGCAGGGAAAATGCGCCGGACGCGCCTGCTGTAGAAGTCAAGAAGATTGAAACGGCCGCGGTTCAGGTCATCCAGAAGGATCGTCGAGATCAGAAAGCCGGAGATCACGAAGAAGATATCGACGCCGATGAAGCCGCCCGGCAGTACGGTCGGAAACGCATGGAACATGAGGACTGATAGGACTGCAATGGAGCGCAGGCCGTCTACGTCCGCACGATATCCTATTCCGTGAACACCGCGTTCGATCGGGGACGCATTTACCGGACGACCTGTGGATATATTCATCTTGTCTACACCTCGTTACCCGCGGCTATCACGCAGAGACGAGCAAATCAATCGTGTGGGGATATTAGCTAGGTGTCGGCCTCGGGCATTGATGCCCGCTCCTGTGCAATGCTAAGCCAGTACCCGCATCGGGAACCTCAGTATCGCATAAATGCACTTTGCAGCCGTGAGTTGCTTGCCGTACCACATCCAATAGATCCGGAGCCCCATGAAGCGCGCGTGGAGCGTCCGCTTATTGGCGCTCGCGCTACTCTTAATCGTCCTGAGCCCGTCACCAGTTTCGTAGCCGCGACGCGGGTTTCCGGAAACCTCTACCTTCAGGCTCGCGATGTCTGCGGCATCAATGCTTTTCGCCTTGGCGGCGTCGCCCCCATTTTGGTTCACCAAAAAAATCTCAGGGGAACTGAAGGGCAAACCGCCTGCAGAAGGATGGTCCCGCAGCCCCCTGGCCGTGGCGTTAGCCGGGTCGTTCTAGGGGGTGCGCCAGGATACCTATCCGGATCCGGCGACATAAAGCGAGCCCAAGACAATCTGTTCCCGCAACACCAATGATGGCGGACCCGGGGCCCTACAAAACGGCGGGAGAGTGCAGCGCGCCGCTGGCGCTGGAATTGCCGACCTGTGGCCCTGCCGGATGCGCGTTTCGTGGCGCTGACCTCGTTTGCCTACAATATCGTTAGGGCGGTCTGCGGCTCCAGCTCGGTCAAGCTCATCAACAGGGCAGGCACCGCATAGGGCCAGCTATCCTGAAGAATCTCACCATCGATCACTGAATTCCAAAAGCCAGTGTTGATTCCGATTTGCTCCTAGAACGGAATCCCTAAACGTTAATTTGCTATAGAGCAATGATCGCCCCTGCGATCAAAGAGGAACCGACGCATGATTCAACCTCGGGGCGCAACCTTCGCTTCGGCTAGGATGATTAACCGCCATCGGCAAAGATGTGCCTGAGCCGTGCTGCCGCGTCGCTGGGTCGTGGAGCGCACATTCGCCTGGCTTGGTAGATGCAGGCGCTTGAGTGGGAGAACCGCGAGCTTCGTCAGGCCAATGAGATACTGCGCAAATCGTCTGCATATTTCGCGAATCTGCGCAACGATGTGATCGATTTCGGCGACCGATCCGGCGCTGGCGTCGATGTTGGAACGCCGCAGCTTGGCCGATACGCAGGTGGCGGCCACAGAAGATGTAAAGCGGCAGATATCAGTGGCAATTTGTAATACCCGTGAAAGAACCGGACCCTCCTGGTGGCTGTGCAGCGGATCGTCGTGGCGTCGAGATCGAGCACGATCTCGGCCCGCGGCTTAGCGTGGGCCTCCAGAAACAGCTCGACAAATAAGGTTTCCAGCGCTAGCCCTATAACCGATCTTATGATAGCGCGTCGGCTGCCCCAGGCGGCCGTGCTCCAGCCTTAGCCGGCCAGCACCGCATAGTCGGGCCGCTTCGGCGTCAGGCTATGCGACAGAAGCCGAAGAACCGGGTCATGGCGCAGCCTGTCATGGTCGTGGACGGCCTCGTATCCCAAGGCGATCGCCGCGAAGCGCTGCCAGACCAGCCTGCGCACACTGTGGACCGTGCAAGCCGCAGCGGCCTCAACAAAGCACGCCGCCATCCACTCGAACAGGCCAATGACTTTGTCGACATGGCGAAGCAAAAGCGCGCCGGCATCCGAGGTGATCGCGCCGCCATCGAAACCAGCCACAACATTGTGGCCGTCGAAGCCTCCAAATCCGAGTTGCGTGGAGATATAGTGTAGTTGCATCGGAACCCGTCTTGCAGTCTGATAATCTTTGTTACAAAAGCAGTTCTCCGATTCTTGGGGCCGATTCACCTCTTGTTTTGAGATAATTCAGGCTAGGCATGAGCTGGAGTGATACTTCGAATGCCAAATTTGCTTGCGCAGATTCATAAAATCATCTACCGCCGCATCAGATATATCGTGACAAGGCCCAAGCCTCCGAAAACCAGTGTACCATTTGCCGGCCCTGTCGTGGTCGTCGGATCGGCACCCATTTCCCACAAGCCCGTCGGCTTCGATGAAACATATCGCATCATTTCGGTGAACGCCTCGCAAATAGCTGTCCATGCCTGGGGCATCGATGCGCCCGACATCACCCTGATGGGCTTCAACGAGCTCCAGGGCGGCAATACGGCAGCTGTGGAGACAAGGCGCGTTCTCACCGGGCACCGCACCGGCGCTCTCTACGTTCTCACCTGGCGGCGGGGTCAGAAACGCCAAGCGCGCGTGAAAAACAATCTGAACTCCTTCAGCTATTGCTACCGGGATCTCCATATCGTGGGCCGCTATCAGCGCATAGCGTTGATGCATAAAGCCAGCGGACTGGTGAACCTTGAGCTCGATGCCGAAACCAAGTGCTCGAACGGAATGATCGCAGTGTTGTTTGCATTATACAACGATGCCAGCGCGGTCATCATAACCGGCATCAATCCTCATTCGAACGGCCACATATACAACAGCGCCAATCTGGCCCGCAAACATACCCGTTTCGACCGGGAAATCCTGATAAGGCTGCTCAGGCAAGGCTATCCCATCTACACAGCCGATCCGCAGGTCGCGGAAGAAGTCGGCCTGCCGCTCTGGCAGGGCGACAAAGAACCGAAGTTCAAGGCGGCGCAATAAGCAACCGACAATTCACAACAGCGATTTTCCCCGGCTTGTCAATCGAGATGACTGGTTCGGGATGGCCGGCAGGGATGACGCAACCATATTCTGACGATCTTCGCGAACGGGGATGGCGCGCTTGAATGCCGGAGAAACGATACGATCGATCGCAGCCGCACTTGCGATCGCTCCCTCCTGTGTTTCGAAGTGGAAGAAGCGGCTTGCCGAGACCGGCGCTCTGACGCTGGGTCGCGTCGGCGGGCGCAAGCATCGGAACCTGTCCGGCGAACGGGCCGACTGGCTGCGCCAACGCTGCCAATTAGGCCCGTTCACGACGCGGGGCCTTGTCGCGGAACTGGCCGAACGCGGCATCAAAACCTGAGCGACGCGCCGTTTGAGTGTTCGTGCGGGCCGAGGGTCTGGGTTTCAAAAAAGGGTTCTGCCGACCGAGCAGATGGCGAAGGGCAGCATGCCGTTGCAGCCGCTGAAAAGACCGATCGACAGGAAAAGTTTGGCATCGCCGGCGCCGAAGAGGCCGAAGGTCCAGAGGCCGATACCAAGGGCGATCCCAGTGGAGCAAAAGTGCGCCGTCCGGTTTCAAAAATCGTGAGCATCACCTATGGGGCTACAGTTCTGGACATCAGGGTGCCGATGCCAAATACGATATCCGGCACGACTGGAAATCAAGGAAATAAGGGGTTTTGCTGAGAATTGGCTGGGGAACCTGGATTCGAACCAAGATTAACGGAGTCAGAGTCCGTCGTTCTACCATTGAACTATTCCCCAGCAGTTGCCGCCGAAGCATAGCTTGGCTGCTGTGCGGCGCTTATAACCAAAAGCGGGCGGATTGCAAATAGCCGTTTTGAAAAAATTCGGTGCTGCCGCCCACGAGGTGAAACCACCCGCAAACCCCCGTCCAAAAAAGAATTTGGCGATTTCGGCGGGCGCTGATATCCTTGCGGCAACGCAAAAATCGAATGAGCGCCTGCTGCATATCTCAAGACTTGCGCGGCGCGGTGGAAAAACAACGTGGAAGACCCCGAAGGCGGCACAAAGCCGCAATTTGACGGGGCGTCGGCGGCAGGGCGCAAGGACGGCAAGAAGTCCAGGCGCCGCAAGGGCAAACGTGGCGGGCAATCCCGCAACGCGGCTCATCCCGCTTCGCATGAGCCTTCCGGCGGTGCCGGACAGCCAGCGCGCCCGATGGAAGATGCAGCCGGTAATCCGGCCCGCAAGCGCAAGCGTCGCCGTCGTGGCGGCCATGGTGCTGCGCAGGATAGTTCACTTCAACCTCATGTGATGGAACAGACTGCAGCGGCAGATCATGCCGCCCGGTCCGATGGCGATTCGGCGCCGAGCCGCCGCAGCCGCCGCAAGCATCGCGGCAAGCGCGGTCTTCAGGGCCGGCCGCTGACAACGGCAAAACCATCAAGTGTCTCGCAGCAGGAAAGCCGCGCGGAAGAGACGGCGCTCGGTGCCGAACTGGGTGAAACATCGAATGGCGCGAGCGCCAACCGCCGGGGCCGCCAGGAAAGCCATATCTATCCCGCGCATCAGGGAGATCGCCAGGGCGGCGAGCATGCTTGGCCGGAGGAGCTCTATGCCGCTCTCGATCTCGGCACCAACAATTGCCGTCTCCTCATTGCCCAGCCGACCCGTCCGGGACAATTCCGCGTCGTCGACGCCTTTTCCCGCATCGTGCGCCTCGGCGAAGGCCTTGCTGCCAGCGGTCGCCTGTCCGACGAGGCGATGGAGAGGGCGATCGAGGCGTTGAGGATCTGCGCCTCCAAGCTCAGGAACCGGGAGATCCGCCGCATGCGGCTGATCGCTACCGAAGCCTGCCGCCAGGCCGTCAATGGCGAGGAATTCCTCCGCCGGGTCGTTGCCGAAACCGGCCTCGCGCTCGAGATCATCGATCGCGAGACCGAAGCGCGGCTTGCCGTCTCCGGGTGCTCCTCGCTGGTCGGTCGCGAGACGCGCTCCGTCGTGCTCTTCGATATCGGCGGCGGCTCGTCGGAGATCGCCGTGATCCGCATCGGCGACAATCGCTTCAGCCGCCTTGCCAATCACATCACCCACTGGACCTCGCTTCCCGTCGGCGTCGTGACGCTGTCGGAGCGCCATGGCGGGCACGACGTCACGCCCGAGGCTTTTGAAGGCATGGTGCGCGAAGTCGAAGGCATGCTCGGACACTTCGATTGCCCGGAGATCGAGGTCGCCCAGACCGGCGACTTCCACCTGATCGGCACATCGGGCACGGTGACGACGCTTGCCGGCGTCCATCTCGACCTGCCGCGTTATGACCGGCGCAAGGTCGATGGCATCTGGCTGTCCGATGACGAGGTCTCCGCCATGCAGGCAAAGCTTCTCTCCTGGGATTTCGCAAGCCGCGCCGCCAATCCCTGCATCGGGCCCGATCGGGCCGATCTGGTGCTCGCCGGCTGCGCCATTCTCGAGGCGATCCGCCGCCGCTGGCCGAGCCCGCGCATGCGCGTTGCCGATCGCGGCTTGAGGGAAGGCCTGCTCACAGACATGATGGCCGATGACGGCGTGTGGCGACGCAACCGTAACCGACGCGGCCAGCGCGCGAGATAGGAAAAAGGCATGACCAAGGCACCGATCGCGGGAAACCGCACCGGCCGCAAGCTCGGCCAGCGCGTCAAAAACAAGAAGATGAAGGC
The DNA here is from genome assembly GCF_034554815.1 of Rhizobium indigoferae. Lineage (NCBI taxonomy): Bacteria > Pseudomonadati > Pseudomonadota > Alphaproteobacteria > Hyphomicrobiales > Rhizobiaceae > Rhizobium > Rhizobium indigoferae. The sequence goes on from NZ_CP140635.1 coordinate 467,553, forward strand.
CTCCTCCCGCCAATGGCTGGAGCGCCACCTCAACGATCCCTATGTGCAGCGCGCCCAGCTTGAAGGCTATCGCGCCCGTGCCGCCTTCAAGCTGCTGGAGATCGACGAGAAACATCATATCCTGCGCGGCGCCAGGCGCATCATCGATCTGGGTGCTGCCCCCGGCAGCTGGTCGCAGATCGCAGCCAAGGTCACCGGCTCGACAGATGATGATATTCGTGTGGCTGCGATCGATTTCCTTGAAATGACCCAGCTGCCAGGGGTCAAGATCCTGCAGCTCGATTTCCTCGATCCGACCGCGCCGGAAAAGCTGCTGGAGGCGGTCGGCGGCACACCCGATCTCGTCATATCGGATATGGCGGCTCCCACCACCGGCCACCATCGCACCGACCATCTGCGCACCATGCATCTCTGCGAAGTCGCGGCACATTTTGCCGTCGAAGTGCTCCAGGAAGGTGGACATTTTCTCACCAAGACCTTCCAGGGCGGCACCGAGCGTGAGCTGCTTGCCATGCTGAAGCAGAACTTTCGCCAGGTCGTCCATGTCAAGCCGAACTCGTCGCGCGCCGAATCGGTCGAGATGTTCCTGCTGGCCAAGGGCTTCAAAGGGCGCAAGGCCGAAGCTGAATAGCTAGCTTGATCATCGGGCCACTCTTGTCCGATGATAGCGATCCTAGTTAGATCCGGATGATCTCAAGTCGAGCCAAGTCCTGTGGGGGCCTGCCCTAGCGGTGCATTCGGTCGTGTCCATACAGTTCCAGGCAAGGATAGCTGCTAACCGCGCTCGAACAACGGTGTCTCGCATGCAAGCCATGCCGATCAGAGATCAAATCAGCCTGCACCTCAGCCGTGTTTTTCTGCCGATCAACTTGATCCTTGCGTCGCATCGTGGACCATTGTTTAGATAGGGCTATGGCGGCTCGGAATGCTGTTGCCTGAATGCCGCATTGAATAAGGTCATGGATTTCGACCCTTATCACGGCTTGACAGCCGACTTCGCGATCCATAGCGAGTCAGCATCGACACGGTCAGGGCCGGCAAGGTGAATTATTTCAGACAACTCACGATAGCAGTGCTTCATCCCGGGACGGAGGCCGGAAGTGCGCTCGATCGAAACAACCGCATTACGGTCTTTGCCTTTGCAATCCTTCCGGGGCTTTCGCCGAACTTTAACTCCTTCATCCTCCTCGCGTCGATGGTATGGGGCCTCTATTGTCTGGCCACGGGCCGCCTTGCCTTGAATCTGTCGAGATCCGACCGGCTGGTTGCCATTGGCATGTCGATCTACCCGCTGGTGATGATCGCCAGCATATTCATCAATCCGCCTTACTCCGAAGAACTGGACTGGATATTTCGGCTCCTGCCTTTCTTTTCGGTCTGGCTGATATTGCCGCGGATGCGCCAATCTCCCGATGGCCGTCTGGTGCCGCTCTTCATCCTCGGCGCAGGGATTGGCATGATCGCTACTTTTCTGCTCAGTCTCCTGCAGATCGCGTTTCTTATGGACCGGGCAGAGGGCGGGGCTACGAACGCTGCCCTGCTCGGGATCATAGGCATTCTCTTCGGCGGCATTGCGCTCCTCAACCTTCAATCTCCCAAAAGCGTGGAGCAAAGGATTGCGATTTTGGGATATGCCGCCGGTCTAGGCTGCGTTCTGCTGTCGGGAACGCGCTCGGCTTGGCTGGTCATTCCCGTCCATGTCCTCATCTTTATCTGGTTTTTTCGCAAACGCGGCTTCCATCTGAGTTTGCGCAGCCTCGCCATTACCGGCTCCTTGCTGTTTGTGGGCCTTGTTGCCTTGGGTAGCGGCCCGGTTTTTCATCGCATTCAGGAGCTTCAGGAAAATCTGACATCGGTCGAACGCACCGACGGTGAGATCACCTCGCTCAGCGCGAGGTTCGCTTTGTACAAAGGTGCACTATCGGCAATCAGTAAGGACCCCTTGACTGGTTATGGCCCGCAAAATCGGATGTCTTCGGTTTTGGCAGAGCTGCCTGATAACATAAGGCCGCAGCTGTCCTTCACGCATGTCCACAACGGTTTTTTGACCGCGGGAATCGATGCCGGCGTTTTCGGCATCGCGGCGCTTTCGCTGATGCTGCTCACCCCGGTGATCGGCGCGTGGAGAAAAGAACCCGGGCCGGGCCGCGATCTGGCGATTGCGCTCGCTCTTCTGCTCTTCAGCAGCTACGTCATAACCGGCAGCTTTGGCATCATGTTTAACCAGAAGGCTCTGGATCCGATCTTCGCCTATATGGTCGCCCTGATTTGCACGGATCGAGGCAGCACACTGTTTGCGCCCGTTGTTTCGAGCTGACGGTTGCACATGGGCGGCTGGCCAAGGGCTACAAAGGGCGTAAGGCCGAAGCCGGAACAGCAAGCTTGATCTTTGAGCCGATTATGTCGGATGATAGCCGGCTTGAGAATTGTGGGCTGCTGATCCAATGCTTCTCTACGTCACGCTCGGAACGAACGACCTTTATCGCGCAGGGCATTTTTATGACGCCGTGCTGCCGGTGCTCGGCTATCGCCGCCAGCGCTCTTCCGAAGAGGAAATTGGCTATGCCGCCGAGGGCGATACGCGCTGCCGCTTCTGGGTGGTGACGCCCTTCAATCGCCGCCGGGCGACCGCGGGCAATGGCGCCATGGTGGCACTTGCGGCCGAAACACGGGCCGATGTCGACGCCTTCCATGCGGCGGCGATCGCGGCAGGCGCCGTGGATGAGGGCGAGCCCGGCCTGCGCTCCTACCATGCCCATTTCTACGCCGCCTATGTGCGTGATCTCGACGGCAACAAGCTCTCTGCGGTCTGCGAAAACCCGCAGTAGCGGCTGCCTAAAGCGCGTCGCGATCTTCGCTCCTCGCGCCTTAAGTCTTTGTTTCCACGCATGTCGTTACCGCAAAACCGCTGCACACTTTTGCGCGACATGCTTTATTTCACCGCGTGCTGTTCGGCTTCAACAGTTGCTGCCGTCATCGTCTTCAAGCGGTGGCCGGAAACGAGCGCACCGGCATTGCGGTCCATCCGGATAAAGGGAATGGTCGCAATCACCGTCAGTCCGGCAATGATATAGAAGGCAAGGTGGAAATCGGCCACCTGTAGCGCTTCGCCGCTGATATAGATCGAGCTCTCCAGGATCGCGGCGGCGACCGCAACACCGAGCGCCAGGCTGACCTGCTGCATCACCGAGCTCATCGATGTCGCCTGGCTGGCTTCGGCATCATCGATATCGGCGAAGGCAAGCGCATTCACCCCGGTGAACATGAAGGAGCGGGAGAAACCGCCGAGCAGCAGCACGCCGATGATGACGAGGTGCGGCGTCGACGGCGTGAACAGGCCGGTGAGGACAGTCACCAGGGTGGTTACCATCGCGGCGCCGAGAAGCGTAGTGCGGAAGCCGGCGGCGGCGAAGACCCGCTTCGCCATGAACTTGGTGGTGATCGCGCCGATCGCGCCAGCAAAGGTGATGAGGCCGGATTGGAACGGCGTCAGCCCGAAGCCGAGCTGCAGCATCAACGGCGTCAGGAAGGGCATGGCGCCGACGCAAATGCGAAACAGCGTGCCGCCCAAGGTCGAGGCCCGGAAGGTCGGGGTCTTGAACAGGTTGAGGTTGAGGATCGGCGCCGGGTAACGCTTGGCATGGCGCACGTAAAGGAAGCCGCAGGTGAGGCCGATCAAGGTCGCGGTGACGCCAATGATCGGGGGCAGGGCCGGCAGACTGACCACCGACAGGCCGAAGACGACGCCCGCAGCCGAAAGCGAGGTCAGCACGAAACCGGTGAAATCGAGCCGCGGCGGCGCCGTCGCTTCCACCTCCGGCAGGAAGATCGTCGCAAGCCAGATACCGATAATGCCGACCGGCACGTTGATCAGGAAGATCCAGTGCCAGCTGAAATAGGTGGTGATGAAGCCGCCGAGCGGCGGTCCGGTGAGCGGGCCGACAAGTGCCGGGATGGTGAGCAGCGCCATGGCCGAGACCAGATCGCTGCGCTTCGTGGTGCGCACCAGCACAAGGCGGCCGACCGGCGTCATCATCGCGCCGCCCATGCCCTGCAGGAAGCGGGCAAACACGAATTCGACGAGGTTGGACGAGATGGCGCAGAAGATCGAGCCGATGACGAAGACGGAGATGGCAAGCCGGAAGATCTTCTTGGCGCCGAACCTGTCGGCCATCCAGCCGCTCACCGGGATGAACACCGCGAGCGCCACCATGTAGGAGGTCAGCGCCAGCTTCAGCGTGATCGGCCCGACATGCAAATCCGCCGCGATCGCCGGCAGCGCCGTCGCAATGACGGTCGAGTCCATCTGTTCCATGAAGAGGGCGACGGCAAGGATCAGCGGGACGATGCGATTCATAGGCGGGAGCCTTGATGGGGCAGCGGATGGAGCTGGGAAGGCCAGTGCTGTTTAGTCCCAGTTCCCAGCCATGCCAATCCCCAAATCCGGGTCGACGACACGTTTGCTTCACGTCTGCGTGAGACGCCTTGCGCATCAACGTCGCCTGGCAAGATTGACATATGTTTACTTGGCCGGGGCAAAAAAACCCGGCGGAACTGACATCGGGGGGCCGTGCGGCGACGCACCGCACGTCATAGGAGGATGGACATATGGCAAACTCGTCGGGAATAAAGCGGCGCACCCTTTTTGCCGCAGGCCTTGGCTTGCTGGTGGCACCGGTCATTTTAAGAGAGAAAGCCGAAGCGGCCGCAACTGGAGAAAGCAATCATATGGATGGAACGCCTTTGCCCGAGATCAATCAATTCAAGCTCGGTTCCTATAAGTTCACCGTCGTTCGCGATGGCACCAGCATTGTCGAAAAGCCCTATGAAACCTTCGGCACCAATCAGGACCCCGAAACCGTCAAGTCGTTGCTGACCGCAAACTTCCTGCCGGCCGACAAGTTCATGAATGGCTATACGCCGGCTCTCATCGATACCGGTTCGGATGTCATCCTCGTCGATACCGGCTTCGGCGCCAGCGGCCGCGCACGTGGCGCCGGCCAACTGACCGAAGGCCTGAAGGCGGCGGGATATTCGGCCGACGACGTCACGCTTGTGGCGCTGACCCATCTGCACGGCGATCATATCGGCGGTCTGATGGAAGACGGCGCGGCGGCCTTCAAGAATGCCCGCTATGTCGTCGGCCAGGCCGAATATGATTTCTGGTCGGACAAGGCGCGTGAGGGCACGCCGGCCGAGGGCGGCCACAAGGCGGTGCTCGCCAATGTGGTGCCGCTCGCCGAAAAGATCACCTTCGTCAAGGAAGGTGATAGCGTCGCGCCCGGCATAACGGCGATGCTGGCGGCCGGCCACTCGCCGGGGCATATGGTGTTCCACGTCGAATCCGAGGGCAAACGCCTTGTGCTGACCGGCGATACGGCCAACCATTATATCCTGTCGCTGCTGCGGCCGGATTGGGAGGTGCGTTTCGACATGGACAAGACGCAGGCTGCGGCCACGCGCCGCAAGGTTTTCGAGATGATTGCGAGCGAGAAGATCGCCTTCCTTGGCTATCACATGCCGTTCCCGGCGGTCGGCTTCGTCGAAAGGCAGGATGGCGGCTATCGCTTCGTGCCGAAGACCTATCAGTTCGACATCTGATCTGGAGTGGTTCAGCCTTTCACGGAAGCGCTGGACCGCTCTAATTTCTTGTTTTTATGTAATTCCGAACGGAAAAGCGCTTACAGCGCCGCGCGTCTTTCCAGACGCGCAAAGGACGCTGCATCACTTTCAATCCTCGCATCGAGCTTTCCGAAAATCGATTCCGATTTTCGGGCCGATGCGCTGGCGCTTTTCCTGCAATGCTCTTGGCGCATGGCACCCATGACGAGCCCGGCGGACATGCCGGGCTTTTTGCTATTTCCTTCCTGTCATAGACGTGTTACCAGCCCTCGCCAACTTCCAAGCAACCCATGCAGACCGCCGGGGCGGACGATTCGTTTCCGGACAGGGTCGCATTTTTATTAAATGAAGGAATTTGGCCATGGCACGCATCATTGAAACGGCAACCGGCGCAGACGCGCTTACCTTCGACGACGTGCTGCTGCAGCCGGGACATTCCGAGGTCATGCCGGGCCAGACGAATATCTCCACCCGCATCGCCCGGGATTTCGAACTCAACATCCCGATCATCTCATCAGCCATGGATACCGTCACCGAGAGCCGCCTGGCGATCGCCATGGCCCAGGCCGGCGGCCTTGGCGTCATTCATCGCAATCTGACGCCGATCGAGCAGGCCGAGCAGGTCCGGCAAGTGAAGAAGTTTGAAAGCGGCATGGTCGTCAATCCGGTGACGATCGGCCCCGATGCGACGCTTGCCGATGCGCTCGGGCTCATGAAATCCTACAGCATTTCCGGCATCCCTGTCGTGGAGAAGTCCGGCCGCCTCGTCGGGATCCTGACCAACCGCGACGTCCGCTTCGCTACCGATCAGGAACAGAAGATCCATGAGCTGATGACCAAGGACAAACTGGTCACCGTCAAGGAAAACGTCGATCAACAGGAGGCCAAGCGCCTGCTGCATTCGCATCGCATCGAGAAGCTGCTGGTGGTCGATACCGAAGGCCGTTGCGTCGGCCTCATCACCGTCAAGGATATCGAGAAGTCGCAGCTGAACCCGAACGCTTCCAAGGATGCGCAGGGCAGGCTTCGCGCTGCCGCCGCCATCAGCGTCGGCGATGATGGCTTCGAGCGCGCGGAGCGGCTGATCGAGGCCGGCGTCGACCTTCTGGTCGTCGATACCGCCCATGGCCACTCGCAGCGCGTCCTTGATGCCGTCAGCCGCGTCAAGAAGCTTTCCAACTCGGTGCGGATCATGGCCGGCAACGTCGCCACCTATGACGGCACCAGGGCGCTGATCGATGCCGGCGCCGATGCCGTCAAGGTCGGTATCGGTCCGGGTTCGATCTGCACGACGCGCATCGTCGCCGGCGTCGGTGTGCCGCAGCTCGCCGCCATCATGTCGGCGGTGCAGGCCGCGAATGATCAGGACGTGCCCGTCATCGCCGATGGCGGCATCAAGTTCTCCGGCGATCTTGCCAAGGCGATTGCCGCCGGCGCTTCCGCCGTCATGATCGGCTCGCTGCTTGCCGGTACCGATGAAAGCCCGGGCGAGGTCTATCTCTATCAGGGACGCTCCTTCAAGGCCTATCGCGGCATGGGCTCCGTCGGCGCCATGGCCCGTGGTTCGGCCGACCGTTACTTCCAGGCCGAGGTGCGAGACACGCTGAAGCTCGTGCCTGAGGGCATCGAAGGTCAGGTGCCGTACAAGGGACCGGTTTCGGGTGTTATCCACCAGCTCGCCGGCGGCCTCAAAGCGGCCATGGGCTATGTCGGCGGCAAGGACCTCAAGGATTTCCAGGAGCGGGCCACATTCGTGCGCATCTCCGGTGCCGGTCTTCGCGAAAGCCACGCCCATGACGTGACGATCACCCGCGAGAGCCCGAACTATCCAGGCGCCGGCCTCTGATCATGAAGGCGGGCAGCCCGATTCCTCTCTGGGTCGTCGCGCTGCTCGCAGCTCTCTGTCTTGCCGTGCTCGCCTGGACGACCTTCGGCTTCGTCGTTCCGTTCAAGCACGAAACCGGCCAGGCGGTGCTCGATACCTATTTCGCCGGTTACGACGAGTCGGCGGTCTTCCACATGCAAAAGCTGCTCGATGAGAACGAGACGGCGACCCGGTTGTTGCGCGCCATGTATTTCGGGCCGGAGCTGATCTTTCCGGCATTGCTGACAGCGCTGCTGTTCCTCGCCTTCCTCAAGCTCGGTTCCGGCGGCGCATGGTTCGGCCGATCGGCGCATCCGCTCGTTGGCAAGGCGGTCTACCTGCTGCCGTTCATCTACGGCATCGCCGATTACGGCGAGAACATCTCGAGCCTGATCGCCTTCGGCGATGGTACGCCTTCAGGCCTTGCAACACAGCTGCTGCCGTGGATGACGCGGCTGAAATTCGCAAGCCTTGCTATCTGCTTCATCCTCATCGCCCGGCTCGCCATCGCCCGCTGGCTCTCACCGCGCCAAGACTAAGGGTGCTATCAGCCTGTCCACCGCCACGTCGGATTTGAAAGCCGCGCCACCATGAAATCCGAGAGCACCTCCACCTTCGCAGGCCGAGCCCGGGCAGAGGGCGTGACGAAATAGAGCGCTCCGCTCGGCAGCGTCCAGTCGGCGAGGATCGCTTTCAACCTGCCATCGGCGAGATATTCATGCGCCATGAATTCCGGCAACTCTACAATTCCAAGGCCGTGCAGCGCCATCGGAATCAAGGCTTGCGAATTGGTGGAGCGCAACGGACCGGCCGGCACGACAACTTCCTCTTCGCCGGCCTTATTGCGAAAGCGCCAGACGTCCTGGCGCGGCCGATAGGCGTACCCTAGGCAATGGTCAGCCTTAAGCTCGCGCGGATGTCGCGGCGTGCCGTATCTATCGAGGTACGCCGGTGCAGCGAGAATGAAAGGAGCGACCGCTGTCAGCCTCCGGGCGACCAATGAGGAATCCGGCAGAACGGCAATTCTCAGGGCAGCATCGAAACCGTCTCCCACTAGGTCGACGGTGGCGTCGCTCATATGCAGGTCGATAGAGATATCGGGATAGAGGTCGAAAAAGTCGGGCAGGATCGGCGCCAGCCAGCGTGTGCCGAAGGCCATCGGCACGGCAAGCCGGATAAGCCCCCGCGGTTGGCTGGACAGCTCGCGCGCTGCATTTTCCGCAGCCTCTGCTTCCGCATAGAGCCGCGAGGCACTGTCGACCAATCGCAAGCCGAAATCCGTCAGCGCCAGTTGCCGCGAGGTGCGGTTGAAGAGCCGTGCGCCAAGTCTCTCCTCCAGACGGCTGACAGCCCGCGAAACGGTGGGCACCGACACACCGAGCGTCCTAGCAGCGCGGGCGAAAGAACGCTCTTCGGCGACCTTGGCGAACATTGCGAGGCCTTCGAAATCCGGAAATTTCGTCATTTCATTCCTGTAATAATGGCTTTCATTTCTTTCTATTTCGAAACGTTCGTCGCGTCCATATCTCAGCCTTGGTCGAACAACAGGAGACGACAATGACACAGAGGTTGAGTGGAAAGATTGCAGTGATTACTGGCGCAACGTCGGGCATCGGTCTTGCGACTGCCAAGCGTTTCGCCGCCGAAGGCGCCCAGCTTTTCGTGACCGGCCGGCGCAGGGACGTGCTCGACGCGGCCGTTGCGGAGATAGGGGGTAAGGTTGCTGGCATCCAGGCGGACTCGGCAAAGCTGGCGGACCTTGACCGGCTCTATGAACGCGTGAAAGCCGAAGCCGGCCGGATAGATGTGTTGTTCGTCAATGCCGGCGGTGGTTCGATGCTGCCACTCGGCGAAATTACCGAAGAGCAGTATGACGACACGTTCGACAGAAATGTGAAAGGTGTTCTTTTCACCGTGCAAAAGGCGCTGCCGCTGCTCGATCAGGGCTCATCGGTCATCTTGACGGGATCGACGGCGGGCTCGACCGGTACTCCGGCCTTCAGCGTCTACGCCGCCTCGAAGGCCGCGCTACGAAGCTTCGCTCGCAACTGGATCCTCGATCTCAAGGATCGCGGCATTCGTATCAATACGCTGAGCCCCGGTCCTACAAAGACAACCGGTCTCGTCGAACTCGCCGGCAAGGATGAGGAGCAACAGCAAGGCCTGCTCAATTATCTCGCAACGCAGGTGCCAATGGGGCGGGTCGGCCGCGCCGAAGAGATCGCGGCCGCCGCACTCTTTCTCGCTTCCGACGATTCGAGCTTCGTCACCGGTACCGAACTCTTCGCCGACGGCGGCGCCGCGCAGGTGTGATGAAATCCGGCGGCCCGCCAATTTTCTGATGGCGGGCCGCCGATGCTGGTATCCCGATCGTCTTTCGACTAATGCTCGCGTCGAAATCGGAAGCGGAAAGGAAACGGGCCACACATGACCGGTTATGAAATCTTTTGGCCACTCCTCGCCCATGTGGCCCTGGTCTATGGTCTTTATGCGCTTCTTGGGTTTCGGCGCGCAAAAATGGTCCGCGCCGGCACCATCGCGAAATCGGATTATCGCGAAAATCGTGACGAGCCGGCCGAAAGCCTTGTTGTGAAGAACTGCCTCGCCAACCAGTTCGAACTGCCTGTGCTGTTCTACGCCTGCTGCATTCTTCTCTATGTCACCGAGGCCGACAATCTCGTCGCCCTCGGCCTCGCCTGGGCCTTCGTCGCCCTGCGCTACGCCCACGCCGCCATCCATGTCACCAGCAACGACTTGCGTTATCGCAGCCCTATCTTCGCCGCCGGTTATTTGGCTCTGGCCGCCATGTGGGTCTGGCTCGCCATTTGGATGGCGATGGGGTGAAGCGGCAGGCGAGTTGGCCCATCAACCATCATGCGGACCAGATCGCTTGGATCGGGTTGTGAGCCGATAAAACCGCAGCCTAAAATCGCGATTACACACGCTTTTCCCGGCCGTTAAAATGCGAACGTTTCCATTTACGGCGGATGAAGACCTGCATGTCATATCGACCCGACGCGGTGATTTGGCACATGCCTTCCGCCGCGAACAAAAAGAATGGGAACGACATGGGCGCGGAAAGCATGGATCGGATAGGCCTGCGAAGGAAGCCGAAGCAGGAGCGCAGCATCCAGAGGCTGGACCTCATTCTCGCCGCCGCCGCCAAGATCATCGCCGAAAAGGGCGTCAGCGCCATGCGGATGACGGAGCTCGCCGCCGCCGCCAAGGTGCCGATCGGTTCGGTTTACCAGTATTTCCCGGAGAAGGCGGCGATCGTCAAAGCCCTGTTCGACCAGCACGCCTCGGCGATCCAGGCGAAGATGGCGGCGATGTTCACCGGCGTACAGTCACTTGATCAGGCGCTGGATGTCGTCTGCGCCACCATCGACTGGTATTACGATTCCTACCACAACGATCCCGTCTATCTCGGCGTCTGGATGGGAACAGAGACCGACCAGGATCTCTTGCAGCTGAATATCGAGCATAGTGGTCGCGTCGCCGGCATCTTCCATGACGCCGTGCGTCGGCTGGCTCCCGACCTTTGCGACGATGAAATGTATGCGCGCACTTACCTGTTCAGCCACCTGATCGGCGCCGTCATCCGGCTTGCCGCCGTGAGCGAGGAGGGCCTAGCGCGGCGTATGCTCGATGAGTGGAAGCGCGTCATCCGCGCCTCCCTTTTCACTGCGACCGTGTCGCGCGCCGCCTGAGAGCTCTTACCAGCTTGGTACCATATTGGCCGCCTTCAGCCGCGGATAAAGGCGCGCCTGAGCGGATTTGACATCCGCTTCGAGCGTGTCGTCGACGACAGTGGGCGTGATGTTGTCGAGGCAGGCGGTGATATGCGCCGTGATCGCGTTCATCAGCGAGAGCGAAACGCCAGGTCGCTTCATGATGCCGATCTGCACCGGCGGCAGCGCCGGAAAGCCGTCCGCCTGGCTCAGCACCTTCATGCCCGTTCGCAGCGCCGATTCCGGCATCACCGAAACCGCCATGCCGGCAAGCACGGCGGCGGCAACGACGGTGCAGGACCAACTCGTGAACAGGATCTGGTGCTCGCGTCCCACAGCATCGAGCGCCGAGCAGGCGAGCTGGCGCCACTGGCAGTCGCGCCGGCCAACGGCAAGCGGCACCGGCGCATCGTCGCGGATCGGATGGTTGGCCGAACCCACCCAGCAGAGCGGCTCGGTTCTCACCACATCGGACATGCGCTCGCGCGGATTGTGGGTGACGAGCGCGATGTCGAGCTCGCCCTTATGCATGCGTTCGGCAAGATCCACCGAGGGCTCGCAGACGATATAGAGCTCGACATTCGGATGCGTCTTGGCGAAGCGGCCGATGATTTCGGGCATGTAGCGGTCGGCATAGTCGTCCGGCGTGCCGATCCGCAGCATCCCCTCCAGCCTGTTGTCGTCGAAGGCCGCGATCGCCTCGTTGTTGAGGCGGATGATGCGCCGGGCATAGTTGAGCAGCTTTTCGCCCTCGACCGTCAGCCGGTTGCCGCGCCCGTCCTTGATGAACAGCTGCTTACCGATGCGTTCCTCGAGACGGCGCATCTGCATGGAGACGGCCGATTGGGTCTTGTAGACCCGGTCGGCGGCCTTGGTGAAGCTGCCGGAATCGACGATGGCGATGAAAGTCTGCAATTGGTCGAGATCAAGAGGCGCGGACATGTTGTCACCCATAAAGATAGCTGATGATAATCATTAGAAACATTCGTTGGACTGATCAATAGGTCTTTGGCATCTTCGGGATGCAAATCAAGCAAAGTGAAGGACAGACACCCTGCCTGTCCGAGCCCAATTCAGCCTTGCTCCTTCCCGTGCGACCTCGCGGGAGGGCTGGGCTGTTGCGCGCCTAAAAGAAAATCGAAAGAAAGGAGAGTCCCATGCGGATGACAGACAGAACAATAGAACTCGACTGCGGCAAGCTCACCCCGACGTTTTCCCAGCGTCTGGCAGCAGGCTTCACACCGTTGACCTCCCTCTTTCGCGTGTTCCGCAATCGCATGGAGATCAACGGTCTACACGATCTGAACGACACTCAGCTGAGGGATATCGGCCTTAGCAGGGCCGACCTGACCTCTGCGTTCCTGGCGTCGACCTTCTTCGAGGACCCGTCGGAACATCTGACGCGCTCGGCGCGCAATCGCTGGCGCCTGTCGCTCTTCCGCTCCCACGAAGAGTAGGAGCGTCGAGTTTCCCCGCAGGGTGATAGCCAATAGCCCTGCCGCTTAACCCGGTGATCGGCTTTCCCAAGCCATCTCCGGGTTTTTTTATGCCCTGCAGCGTCCTTTGTGCATCTTTCCAGACGCGCAAAGGACGCTGCAATATTTTGGATTTGCGCGAATTCCTTTCCGGAAATCGATTCCGACTTTCGGGGTTATTCGCTCGTCTCAGAGGAGGACTTCGGCCGATAGGTTTCGAAGATCGCTTCCAGGTTCCTCTGATAGTTCTTCTGCACCTCCAGCCCGCTGTCGAACATGTCGTTCAGCATTTCGGTGTAGCTGTCGGCATTGATCTTCGCCTCTTCCTTCGGCGCCTCCGATGCCTTGGTCTTAGTCTGGGCCGCCGGCTGCTGGCCAAGCCCGCCCATCATCTCCTGGAAGGCCTTGGCGAAGGGATTGTCGAGGAAGGGGTTCGGCTGAGATGTCGCTTCCGGCTTCGGCATCGAAAACATCAACTGCATCGCCTGCGTGAAGGGATTGTCGAAGATGCTGGGTTCCGGAGCTGTCCTCGGCTTCGGCGCAAAGCCGGTGCTTTCCAGCCATTTCTGGATGCTCTCGTTCATCGCGGTGTTGACGAAGGGGTTGACCGGCGAGGCCATCTGGCCGGTCGTCTGCTTGAAGAGCCCGCCCATCAGCGTATCGGCCAGCACCGGCAGCATCCGTTTGTAGATATCCTGGCCGATGCCGGTCATCTGTGCGGCCTGGGCGGCGACCGCGCGCGAAACCTCCTTCGAGCCGAAGAGTTGGGCAAGGATGTTGTTGCCGTCGGAAATACCCTCCGGCGTAAAAGCCCGGCTCATATCCTCGAAATATCGCGCGTAATTGCCGGAGGAGACCGCCTGCATCAGCCCGACGAAATCATAGGGATTGCTGGTGCTGCGTTTCAGCCCGGCGGAAAAGGCCGGCATCAGCGCCGCCATCGCCTTCGTCGCCTGTTCTTGCGCGAGGTTGAATTGCCGGGCGATCGCCTCCATCGCCGCGCCGTTCTGCGCCTGCATCATCATGTCGAAGAGTGGCAGCATGGAAGTCCCTTTCCCCGGGTCGTGACGCGTTGTAACGCCACTATAACCGGAAATGGCAATGCGCAAACTGCTTTTTGCCATAAGAACTTAGGGAGGAATTTATCGAGAGCATGCGACCAAGGCTTCAGCGGCCGGTCGGTGGAGCACCACGTTGCCGGCCCGCATTTCCGCCGCTCGGAGACAGTCGAAAATAGGGGCTGTCAAGCGATTCCGGTAGAACCGGAACTGCCTTGGGTCGGACTCAGTACTGATAGTCCTCGAAGACCGGCTCCACGGAACCGTGCCAGCGGCCGTGATAGAGCGAAAGCAGATCCTCGGCCAGCGTCGCCTTCTTGGCGAGCACCTCGTCGAGCGGCGCCAGGAAGATGCTCTCGTCCTGGCCTTCCCGGTTGAGCTTGCCGCGCGCCTTGAGACCAGCCCTTGATATGCCGACCACCTCGCGCGCCATGTCGAAGAGCGGATGTCTGCGAAATTGTGCCTTCAGCCCTTCGGCAGGAACGGCATTGCGCAGAGCGCCGATCTCGGCAAAGCTCCAATCCTTCGTCAGCTCGTCGGCGGCCTCGAGTGCCGCATCGTCGTAGAGCAGGCCGACCCAGAAGGCCGGCAGCGCACAGATGCGCCGCCACGGGCCGCCGTCGGCGCCGCGCATTTCGAGGAAACGCTTCAGCCGCACGTCGGGGAAAAGTGTCGAAAGATGGTTCGTCCAGTCACCCATCGTCGGCGCCGGATCGGCGACCTCGCCCTTCAATGCGCCGTTCATGAACTGGCGGAAGGTGACATGGGTACAGTCGTGATAGCGGCCGTCGCGGACGATGAAATACATCGGCGCGTCGAGCGCCCATTCGGAATAGTCGCGGAAGCCGAAATCGTCGCGGAAGGTGAAGTCGAGCAGGCCGGCGCGCCGGTTGTCGACGTCGCGCCAGATATCGCCGCGCCAGGAGAGCAGCCCGTTCGGCTTGCCCTCGGTGAAAGGCGAGGATGCAAACAGAGCGGTCGCCAGCGACTGCAGCTTCATCGAGACACGCATTTTCTTGCGCATGTCGGCTTCCGAGGAGAAGTCGAGGTTCACCTGGATCGTGCAGGTGCGGTACATCATGTCGAGACCCCGGGTGCCGACCTTCGGCATATAGCGGGTCATGATCTCGTAGCGTGATTTCGGCATCTGCGGGGTTTCCGCGTAGGTCCATTTCGGACTGCCGCCGATGCCGAGGAAGCGGATGCCCATCGGCTCGGCGATTTCGCGCAGCGTCGCCAGATGCTGGTTCGATTCCTTGCAAGTCTCGTGGATCGTCTCCAGCGGTGCGCCGGAGAGTTCGAACTGGCCGCCGGGCTCGATCGAGATCGCGCCCATGCCGTGCTGCTCGGCAAGGCCGATGACGTTGCCGCCGTCGGTGATCGGCTCCCAGCCGCTCTTTTTCTGCAGGCCGGTCAAAAGGGCCGAAATGCTGGCATCGCCGAAATAGGGCACCGGGCTGTTGTCGGCGCGGAAGAAGGCGAATTTCTCGTGTTCGGTGCCGATCCGGAAGCGCTCCCGCGGCTTGTTGCCGGCGGCGATATAGTCGGTCAAATCCTGGACCGAAGAGATCGGTGTCTGGTCGGTGGTGTCGCGGGCCATGCGGGATACCTGTATTCAAAAAGGCGCCCAGGGGGCCGGGCAGTTGGAAGGGTGATTAGGACCCAAGCCACCCATGTTGCAAGTGAAATTCTTTCAACGACGCATCAAAAAAATAACAGCGATTTCCATGTCAACCCGTTTTCGACCTTAGTTCCAGTCGCCGATCGCGGCCTGGACCACCGCCAGCGCCGCAACGGCTGCCGTATCGGCCCGCAGGATGCGCGGTCCGAGCGGAATGGCGGTGACAAAATCGAGGCTTCGAAGCCGCGCCCGTTCTTCTTCCGAAAAGCCGCCTTCCGGCCCAACGAGCAGAGCGAGATGTCTTTCCTTGATCGCTGACAGCACCGGCAGCGGGTTCTGTCCGGCATCGCCCTCGTCGCAATAGATGATGCGGCGCTCGCTCGGCCAGCGGTCGAGCAGGTCGAGAAGCCTCACCGGCTCGGCGACATCGGGAATGCCGAGAATGCCGCATTGCTCCGCCGCTTCGACGACATTGGCGCGCAGCTTGTCGAGATTGGTGATCTTGCCTTGGACGTGCTGGGTCATGACCGGCTGCAGCAGGCCGGCTCCCATTTCGACCGCCTTCTGCACGAGATAATCCATGCGGCCGACCTTGAGTGGCGCAAAGAGATAATGCAGGTCGCAAGGTTGCGGCTGCGGCCGCGTCTCTTCAATTGCCGTCAGTTGAATGCGTTTGCGCGTGGGGAAGAAGAGGCTAGCCTTCCACTCGCCATCGCGGCCGTTGAAGAGCAGGATCTCCCCACCTTCCTCCATCCTCAGCACATTGGCGAGATAGTTGAACTGATCGGCATTCGCCTCCACGACGGCACCGCTGGAAAGCGGCGCCTCGACGAAAAGCCGTTGCATACGGAAATTGGCACGCATTTAGAAAACTCGAGGTCCTGAAGCATGTCTCGCAAAACTGCGCAGCGGTTTTGCGACGAAGACATGCTAGAAAATAAAGACCTAAAGCACGGCACGCGGATCTGAAAGATCGCGACGCGCTTTAGACGAAGAGCGCGAACATAACCCAATAAATCATTGCCGCAAGCGTTGCCGAAACCGGCACGGTGACGATCCAGGCGGCGATGATCGTCATGAAATGCGAACGGCGCACAAGATAGCGCCGCCGCGTCTCGTGGATATTCGGCTCCTCCGGCTCGTCGATATCAAAGCTCTCGGCCTTGCGCCTGATATAGGCGATGCGGCGCTTCGAATGGCGGGTGTACCATTCGCGGAAGAATCCGACGCCGAAGACGGCGCCGACGGCGATATGCGTGGTGCTGACCGGCAGGCCGAGCCAGGAGGCGACGATGACGGTGAAGGCGGTCGACAGCGCGACGCAATAGGCCCGCATCGGATTGAGCTTGGTGATCTCCTCGCCGACGAGGCGGATGAGGCGCGGCCCGAAGAGCAGCAGGCCGACGGAGATGCCGAGGGCGCCGATCAGCATCACCCAGAGCGGCGGATGTCCGACACCGCCGTCGCCGCCGATTCCGACCGAATGGACGATCGCCGACAGCGGTCCGACCGCGTTCGAAACGTCGTTTGCGCCATGTGCGAAGGACAGCAGCGCCGCAGAGCCGATCAGCGGCAACCGGAACAGCGTCCGCAGCGAGCTGTTGCGGTTTTCGAGAGCCCGCGCTTGGGCAAGAACAAGCGGCCGGGCGGCAAGCCAGCTTACCAGCCCGATGCCGATCCCGATGAGGAGGACGGTCAGCGGCGGGAACCTGCCCGGGGGCGACAGCTGCAGCACCATATAAGCCATGAAGCCGCCGGCCATCACCGCGACCAGCACCGGCACCCAGCGCTGCGCGGCCGCGATCTTGTCGTCGCGGTAGATGATCAGCGTCTTGACGAGATAAAGCAGCCCGGCCGCGATCAGCCCGCCGATCAGCGGCGAGGTGATCCAGCTCGAGGTGATCTCCAGCATCACCCGCCAGTTCACCGGCTCCGGCCCGACGGCTGAGATGCCGGCGCCGATCACCGCGCCGACGATCGCATGGGTGGTGGAAACCGGCGCGTTCATCCAGGTTGCGAGGTTGATCCAGAGAGCTGCCGCCGTCAGTGCCGCCATCATGATCCAACCGAGCATTGCCGGCGGCACCTGGACGGCGTCGACGATGTTTGCCGAAATCGTCTTGACGACCTCGCCGCCGGCGACCGTGGCGCCAAGAACTTCGAAAATCGCAGCGATGACCAGTGCCTGGCCCATTGTCATGGCGCGCGCGCCGACGGCGGCACCAACGTTGTTGGTCACGTCATTGGCGCCGATGTTCATCGCCATGTAGCCGGCAAGGGCCGCCGCTGCCACGACGAGCATCGCTCCCGGCCGGTCGAACACATAGACGCCGGCAAAGAGCATGGCGAGACCGACGAAAATCAATCCGAGGCCAGGCGCCACCAGCCGCCGCAAAACATGCTTCGCCACGTCCTCGGCATGGGTGATCTTGTCGAGGTCCTTGTCGAGCGTACGTTTCGTGAGGACTGCGGGACGTGGCGGCATTCTTTTTCCTGAGGATGACTCTGCTTCTACCCTGCTTTCCTAGCAGTGCAAGATGGCAGGATTCATTCCGCCGGAATTTGCTTTGCCGCTCCGGCCGAATGCCGGTCGGTCATCGTCCGCTTGAAGGCGAGCAAGAGGTGCCGGAGCTCCGGTTCACGCACACGCCCGGCCGCCTCGTCGAACGAGACCCATTCAATGCGGCGCTCGCCTTTTTCCTTGAAGTTCTTTGCCATGTCGGTGACTTCGAGCGCATAGACCTGCACCTTGCAGATCACCTGTACCCCGTCGCGCAGCACCTTCGAATAGCTGTAGGCGCCAAGCGTTTCCTTTTCGACTACGCCGCGGACGCCGGCTTCCTCGAAGGCCTCCTGCATCGCGACCTCATGGGCGCATTTGCGCGTCATCGGCCAGCCCTTGGGAATGACCCAGCGGCCGGTGTCGCGGCTCGTCATCAACAGCACCTCGACCTCGCCGCTCTTCTTCTTTACCCGGTAGCAGAGCGCACCATATTGCTGTCGCGGCGGGCGCCGGAACATCAGTTGCACATCGGAAGCCAGTCGGGCGAAAAGAGTCAATGGTCGGGTCACCTTCACAGTCGTCGTTAGGAATCACTCATATACGTATATCACGGAAAGCTTACGCAATTCAAAAAGGCGCAGCACGACTCGAAACGCGATTTGATCGCCGTTCATAGGGGAAATCGAGGTGGGACAGGTTCGGAAAATCCGTCACACCCTGTCTCGAATGCGTCACATTGCACAGCTGTACAATATGGCGTGATCTTGCCTTTCGTTCAATGGCGAGATTTAGTGATCCACTATGATCTGGTGAATGTCGTCCTCATGCGTCTTCCATCGCTCAATGCCATCCGCGCCTTCGAGGCCGTCTGCCGTCATGGCAGTATTCTGAAGGCTGCCGAAGAGCTGAATGTGGTGCGCGGCGCCGTACGCCAGCAGATCGCCACGCTGGAGAATCACTTCGGCCGCAAGCTCTTCACACGTGACGGCCGCAGGCTCGTCCCGACCCTGCAGGCTCGGGCCTTTGCCGAAGCTTCGGCTGCGGCTTTCGACATCCTGCAGCGTGCTGCTTTTGAGCTCGACGGGACTGCGGCGAACCGCATCCGTCTCGGCGTGCCCTCCGCCTTCGCAGTCTGGTGGCTGATGCCGCGTGTCGCAGCGATGCAGGCAAGTCTCGGCGACACGGTCGACATCGTGCCGATGACCATCGTCGAACCGTTGCAGATGCACCCAGAATTGGACGCTGTGATCATGGGCGGTGAATATCGCCCTGCCGCGGGCATCACTGCCCTGCGATTCATGGAGGACGAGTTCGGCCCGGTCGCCACGCCTTCGCTTGCCGCGACACTATCGCGCGACCCGGTGGCGATGGGCGTGCTGACGATGCTCGCCAGCCGCAGCGTTCCGAAGCTCTGGGACGAATGGTTTGCCGAAAGCGGCACGCCGCCGGTCGTCTTTTCCCGCGCCCAAGAATTCGAGGATCTGCTGCTGGCCCTGGCTGCCGCCCGCTCCGGGATAGGCATCGCACTTGCCCCGCGTGCCTCGATCGAGGACGATCTCAAGCGCGGGCATCTGGTCGCGCCCTACGGCTTCATTTCCCGGCCATCGGGTTACAGCTTCTGCTGCCGCATGCCGGATGCGAAACGGCCAGCCTTCGCGGCCCTGTCCGGTTGGCTGCTTCGTTGCGGGACACCGGCCTGAAAGGGCAGATTTTCTGCCCCTTCGCCAGAATTACTCCCATATCGGCCGCCTCGTCGCTCCGCTAAAGCAATTCCAGCAAAAGTGTGCAGCGGTTTTGCGTCCGGAATTGCGCAAACTCCAGAAACCGCACGAACATGGAATTGGGAAGAGCGATGATGGAAAAGAGCGCAACCCGCATCGACTGGATCGGCAACAGCTGCCGGCTGCTCAAGGCGACGGCCGCCGAATTCGAGCGGACGCGTCCTTTCGAGGGCCTGTCGATCGGCACCGGCATTCATCTGGAGCCGAAGACGGTGGCGCTGCTAACGACGCTTCGCGCCGGCGGCGCGCGTCTTGTCTGCACGGGCAATCTCAACAGCACCCAGCCTTCGACAGTCGAGTTCCTGCGCTCGCAGGGCATCACGGTTTTCGCGACGCAGACGACGGATCCGGCCGCTCACAATCAGAACCTCGAAGCGGTCATTGCCGAAAAGCCGGATCTGCTGCTCGACAATGGCGGTGATCTCTTCGCCATCGCGGCGGAAAAACCCTACGCCAATCTCCGCGGCGGCACCGAGGAGACCACCTCGGGCCGTACGCGCTTGCTGCCGCTGCGAGAGCGCCTGAACCTACCGATCCTCGTCATCAACGACAGCCCGATCAAGCAATTCGCCGAAAACAGGCATGCCGTCGGCCAGAGCCTGTTCGAAAGCTATCTGCGCTTCACCAATCGCTCCACCAACGGCAAACGCGTGACGGTGTTCGGCTACGGTGCCTGCGGCAAGGGCACGGCCGCCTGCTTCCGCAATGCCTTTTCCACCGTCAGTGTCGTCGATATCGATCCAGTGACGACGCTCGAAGCCCATCTCGATGGTTTCGTCACGCCGCTGCGCGACGCGGCGATCCGCTCGGCCGATATCATCGTCACCGTCACAGGTTTTGCCGGTATCGTGACGGCAGCCGACCTGCCGCTCGTCAAGGACGGCGCGATCCTGATGAACGGCGGCCATTTCCCGCATGAGATCGATGTCGAAGCCTTCCGCCGCCATCCCGATGTCACCGGCATCGACCGCTACGAGGCCGACCATATCGAGACCTTCCATCTCCGCGACCGCCGTTCCTTCCATGTGCTGGGTGGCGGCCACATGGCCAATCTCGCCGGCCCGCGGCCGCTCGGCAATACGGTCGAGTCGATGGATCTCGGCTTCACCCTTCAGGCCCGCTGTCTGGAACGTATCGCCAGGGGCGAAGCCGGTCCCCAATCCTGCCTCGTGCCTGTGCCCGCCGATATTGATGCGTTGGTGGCAAACGCCTACCTCGATCTGGCGCGCTAATTCCGCCGACGGATTGAGATCAGTCGATCTCGACGACGAGCTTCCCGTCTGCCTGCCGGTCTTCGATCAGCCGATGTGCCTGATCTGTATCGGCAAGGGTGAAGCGGCGCGGGTCGAGCTTCGGCATCACCTTGCCGGCTTCGACGAGCTTCGTCATCTCCCCCATGATCTCACCGTGATGGGCGCGTCCTTCGGCGGTCAGAAGCGGCAGCAGCGTGAAGACGCCGGAATAGGTGGCGGCCTTGAAGGACAGCGGCGCCAGCGCATGGCTTCCCCAGCCAAGGCAGCTCACGACGTGGCCGAACTGGCTGACGGCTCGGAATGCCGTATCGAGCCCCTGGCCGCCGACCGTATCGTAGACCAGATCGAAACCCTTGCCGCCGGTGTGTCTTGCGACATAGGTTTCAACCGTTTCCGCGTCACGATCGATCGGTGTTGCGCCAAGGCCGGCGAGATAATCCGTTTTCGAAGCGCCGTCGACCACATAGACCTCGGCTCGGGCAGCCTTGGCGATCTGCGCGACGATATGGCCGACACCGCCGCCGCCAATCACGAGAACCTTCTGGCCGGCCTTGACCCCGGCGCGGTCGACCAACCCTTCCCAGGCGGTGATTGAGATCAGCGGCAGGGCGGCTGCCTCGCGCATCGACAGGTTCTGCGGCTTCAGCGCCAGCAGCCCGGCGTCGACAGCTGCAAATTGGGCAAGCGATCCCTGAATGCCGCCGACCCCGCCGGTCATGCCGTAGACCGCGTCGCCGCGGCGGAAACCGCTGACGCCAGTTCCGATCTCTTCGACGACACCGGCCATATCGATGCCGACAATGGCGGGAAGCGGATGGCGGGCATGGGCCGCGTTGCCGGCCCGGATCTTGAGATCGATCGGATTGACGCCGCTTGCCTTAATGCGCACCAGAACTTGGCCTTCGCCGGGCACCGGCTTTGCAATATCGGCGATGCGCAATGGCGAATTCGGCATTTGCGCCAGCAGCGCTTTCATCGTTGATTCTACAGGCATGGAACTCTCCTTCGTTCGCGGTGCGGCGTCTACAAGGGCACCGCAATTGGCGTGGAAGAAAGATGGTTCATTGAAACGCGAATGAAAATGAAAGATAACGACTGAAGGCCATGCATTTTTGTTTGACGGAACGAGCGATGGAATGGAGCGACCTCAAGCTGTTTCTGGCCATCGCCCGGTTCGGCACGCTGGGGGCAGCAGCCCGCAGCCTCGGGCTGACGCAGCCGACGATGGGCAGGCGGCTGCGTGTCCTTGAAGCCTCTCTCGGCCAGACGCTTTTTCAGCGCACGGCCGATGGCTTCGTGCTGACCGACGAAGGCACAGCGGTGTTCGCCGGCGCTGAACGCATCGAGGAGGAGGCGCTCGCCATGGAGCGCGTCCTTGCCGGCGGCAGCCGTCAGCTCGATGGATTTCTCAGGCTATCCTCATCCGACTGGTTCGGCGCGCATGTGCTTTCGCCGGTGCTGGCGGAATTCTCACAAGTCCATCCGAAGGTAGAGATCGAATTGCTGACCGACAGCCGGCTTCTCAACCTGTCGCGACGCGAAGCCGACCTCGTCTTCCGCATCCGACCTTTCACGGAAGCGGAGATCATATCGCGCAAGCTCATCCATATCGAATACGGCCTTTACATCAGACGCGGCGCGCAGCACCCCGAGGCCGGCGACGGCACGGGCGCCCGCCTCATCACCATGGACGAGGCTTTTGGCGACATGCCGGATCTCGGCTGGCTGCAACGCCTGTTGCCGCGGGCCGACATCGTCATGCGCAGCAACAGCCGCGACGTGCAGGCGGCGCTCTGTGCCAATGGAGCCGGGCTCGCCGTCCTGCCGCGGCCGCTCGGCGATTCGCATGCCGCCATCGAACTGGTCGATCTCGGCGAACCGCCGCCGGGCCGCGATACCTGGGTCGGCTATCACCGCGACATGAAGCGCCTGGCGCGGCTGCGCGCCCTGCTGGATCTCGTCATCGAGAGATTGGCGCGCTGAACCGGCGCTGCCATCAGCGCTCCCAATAGGGGACGGGGCCGTAAAGCTCTGCCAGATAGTCGATGAACAGCCGCACCTTGGCCGGCAGGAACTGCCGGCTGGGATAGACGGCCGACAGCGCGACATTGTGCGAGCCCTCATAGGCCGGCAGCACCTGCACCAGCCGGCCTGCCTTGAGCTCTTCGCCGATATCCCAGGTGGAGCGCAACGCGATCCCGAGGCCGGCGATGACAGCCTCGCGGATCACCTCGCTGGAATTGGTGATCAGCATGCCTTCCGGCCTGAGACTCAGCGCCCCGTCCGGCCCGTTCAGCCGCCAGGTGTCGTTATTGTGGGCCGGCAGGCAGCGGTGGTGTTTCAGCTCTTCGATATGCTTCGGCTCGCCATGCGCTGCCAGGTAGTCCGGTGAAGCGCAGAGCAGCCGGCGTACCGGCGCCAGACGGCGGGCGACGAGGCTCGAATCGGTGAGTTCGGCGATGCGGATCGCCAGATCGAAGCCGCCGCCGACGATGTCGCTGAATTCGTCGGTCAGCACCAGGTTGATCGCAAGCTCCGGATGCGCCTCCATGAAATCTTTCAGATGCGGCGCGATATGCATGCGCCCGAAGGAGGTCGGAGCCGAGATCTTCAGCGTGCCGTGCATCTGCGCCGAGCGGCCTGAGATATAAAATTCTGCCTCCTCCAGCCCGGCGAGAATGCCGAGAACGCGGTCGTAGAAGCCCTGTCCGGCTTCCGTCAGCGAGATCTGCCGCGTCGTGCGCTGTAAAAGCCGGGTACCCAGCCGGTCTTCCAGCCGCTTGATCCGTTTGGAGACGACGGCTGGGGAAAAGCCGAGCGCACGCCCGGCGAGCGACATGCTGCCTGTCGCAACGACCTTGGCAAAGATTTCGAGATCACCCAGATTGGTCATAAGGTTTTGTGACTTTTTCCCCTTTTGGCATAAGTGCTTAGCATTTGCGCCACTTTCGGGAAAGTGCTAAGCCGGTCTATCGGCGGCAGGGAGGTTCGCGGCCGGTTTCCGCTGTCATCTTCCCGCTGCCATTCCCCCTCGTCAGGGCCAGGGAGAGCGCCATGTCCGACGCCATTTCGTTTCTCAGCCCCCGCGCCGACGTGCTGGCGCGCCGAGCCCAGATCGTTGCCGATCTGACCGATCTTCTGCCGCCGGAATGCCTGGTGCATGAGGCGCGCGAGCTGGTACCGTTCGAGACCGACGCCTTTGTGTCCTATCGTCGCCTGCCGCTCGCCGTTGCCCTGCCGCGCACCACGGCTGAGGTTTCGGCCGTCATGCGTTATTGCCATCGCTACGGCATTCCCGTCGTGCCGCGCGGCGCCGGCACCTCGCTCTCCGGCGGCGCCATCCCGCAGGAGGATGCCGTCGTGCTCGGCCTGTCGAAGATGAACAGCATCCTCGAAATCGATTTGCCGAACCGCGTCGCCGTGGTCCAGGCCGGCGTGACCAATCTCAATATTTCCGAATCCGTCTCCGCGGACGGCTTTTTCTATGCGCCTGATCCGAGTTCGCAGCTTGCCTGCACCATCGGCGGCAATATCGGCATGAATTCCGGCGGCGCTCACTGTCTGAAATATGGCGTCACCACCAACAATCTGCTCGGCGTCAGGATGGTGCTGGTCGACGGCACGGTGATCGAGCTTGGCGGCAAGGCGCTGGATGCGGCAGGCTACGATCTGCTCGGCCTCGTCTGCGGCCATGAAGGCCAGCTCGGCATCGTCACCGAGGCGACGGTGCGGTTGATCGCCAAGCCGGAAGGCGCGCGCCCCGTGCTCTTCGGCTTCGAGAACTCGGAAGAGGCCGGCGCCTGCGTTGCCGATGTCATTGCCGCCGGCATCATCCCGGTGGCGATCGAATTCATGGACAAGCCGGCGATCGAGATCTGCGAAGCCTTCGCCCATGCCGGATACCCCCTCGATGTCGGTGCGCTTTTGATCGTCGAGGTCGAGGGGTCAGAAGCGGAGATGGACGCCACGCTGAAGGACATCGTCGAGATCGCCCGCCGGCATGCTGTCAAGACCGTGCGCGAATGCCAGTCGGCCACCGAGGCGGCATTGATCTGGAAGGGCCGCAAATCCGCCTTTGGCGCCACCGGCCGCATCGCCGACTATATCTGCATGGATGGCACCGTGCCGCTCAGCCAGCTCTCCCACGTGCTGAAAAGAACCGCCGAGATCATTGATCATTACGGCCTGCGCGTCGCCAACGTCTTCCATGCCGGCGACGGCAATATGCACCCGCTGATCCTCTTCAACGCCAACGATCCCGAGGATGCCGCCCGTGCCGAGGCGGCCGGCAACGATATTCTGAGGCTCTGCGTCGATGCCGGCGGCTGCCTCACCGGCGAACATGGCGTCGGCATCGAGAAGCGCGACCTGATGCGTCACCAATATTCGGAGACCGACCTCGCCCAGCAGATGGCAGCGCGTGCCGCCTTCGATCCGGGCTGGCTCCTCAATCCGTCGAAAGTCTTTCCGCTCGAAGGGCGCCCCGCTGCATGATCGATCTGATGCCGACGAGCGAGGAAGAGGCAGCAGGGATCGTCCGCACCCATGCGCAGAGCGGCCGGCCGCTCGTGATCTGCGGCGGCAATACCCGCTCGGGCTTCGGCAATGCCGTTGCTGCCGAGGACCGGCTGCGCTCGACCGGGCTTACCGGCATCGTCGCCTATAATCCCGGCGAAATGGTCATGACGGTCCGATCCGGCACGCCACTTGCCGAGGTCGAAGCGGCACTTCAGGAAAGTGGCCAGATGCTCGCCTTCGAGCCGATGGATCATGGCCCTGTGATGGGCACATCCGGTGAGCCGACCATCGGCGGCGTCTTCGCTGCCAATGTCTCCGGTCCGCGCCGGCTGATCGCGGGTGCTGCCCGCGACAGCCTGCTCGGGGTGCGCTTCTTCAACGGCAAGGGTGAGATCATCAAGGCCGGCGGCCGAGTGATGAAGAATGTCACCGGCCTCGATCTCGTCAAGCTGGTTGCTGGCTCGCATGGCACGTTGGGTTTCCTCACCGAAGTCACCTTCCGTGTGCCGCCGCGCCCGAAGACGGAGCGGACGGTGGTGCTGTCCGGCCTCAACGACGCCGAGGCGGCAAACGCCATGGCGGCGGCGATGGCGCTGCCGGTCGAAGTCTCGGGTGCCGCGCATCTGCCCTTGACGGTGACGTGGAAATTCCTCGCCGGCAAATTGCCCGAGGGCGAGGCGACGGTTCTGCGCATCGAAGGCCTGCCGGGCTCGGTCGACGTACGCATCGAAAAGCTTGCCGCGGCAATGTCGGCCTTCGCCACGGTCACGCGGCTGGAGCAGCCGGAAAGTCATAAACTCTGGCAGGAAATTCGTGACGTGCTGCCTTATGCCGACGGCACGGCGCGGCCGGTCTGGCGCGTCTCGGTCGCCCCCGGCACCGGCCATCAGTTGGTCGCCGCACTCCGCCTCGAAGCCGCCGTCGACGCCTTCTACGACTGGCAGGGTGGTCTTGTCTGGATGCGCATGGAGGCAGGCCCAGAAGCCGAACTGGTTCGTCGCTATACCAAGGCGCTCGGCGGCGGCCATGCGACGCTGATCCGTGCATCGGATGAGGCGAGGGCGGTCACATCAGCCTTCCATCCCGAGCCCGAGGCGGTGGTGATGCTGTCACGGCGGGTGAAGGAAAAGTTCGATCCGGCCGGCATATTCAATCCGGGGAAGATGGGGTGAGGGACAAGATGGATCCGTGTCTCCCTATCTCCAGCAAAACCTCCAATACCCGTGGGGGATCCCGCTAGATGCAAACCAACTTCACCCTGACCCAGCTCCTCGATCCCGATGTCGCCGAATCCGAGCAGATCCTGCGCAAATGTGTCCATTGCGGTTTCTGCACCGCCACCTGTCCCACCTATGTGACCCTCGGCAACGAGCTCGACAGCCCGCGCGGCCGCATCTACCTGATCAAGGATATGCTGGAAAACGGCCGCCCCGCCGATACCGAGGTCGTCACCCATATCGACCGCTGTCTTTCCTGCCTTGCCTGCGTCACCACCTGTCCCTCCGGCGTCGATTACATGCATCTGGTCGATCACGCCCGCGCCCATATCGAAAAGACCTACAAGCGCCCGTTCATGAACCGGCTAACGCGCGCCATCCTTGCCGCCGTGCTGCCCTATCCCGGCCGCTTCCGCCTGGCGCTCAATCTCGCCCGCCTCGGCCGGCCCTTCGCCGGTCTGATGCGGGGTGGCGCGCTGAAACCCTTCGCTGCCATGCTGGCACTTGCGCCGCGCCGCATCCCCGCCGCTTCGGACTTCGCAAAACCCGGTACGCATCGGCCCGAAACGGAACGGCGCGGCCGAGTGGCGATCCTTTCCGGCTGCGCCCAGCCGGTGCTCGATCCCGGCATCAACGCGGCGGCGATCCGGCTGTTGACGCGGCTCCGCGTTGAGGTCGTGGTGCCGGAAGGCGAGGTCTGCTGCGGCTCGCTGGTCCATCACATGGGTCGCGCCGAACAGGCGCTCGAAAGCGCGCGCGCCAATGTCGATATCTGGACGCGCGAGATCGAGGGGCAGGGACTCGATGCGATCATCATCACCGCCTCGGGCTGCGGCACGACGATCAAGGATTACGGCCACATGCTGCGCCTCGACCCCGCCTATGCTGCAAAGGCGGCCAGGGTCTCGGCGCTGGCCAAGGACGTCACCGAATATCTGACAACCCTCGACCTGCCGGCACACATGCCGAACGGTATCACGGTCGCTTATCATTCCGCCTGTTCGATGCAGCACGGGCAACGAATCACGCTTGCGCCGAAGCAATTGCTGAAAGCGGCGGGCTTTACGGTGCGCGATCCCGCCGAAGGTCATCTTTGCTGCGGCTCTGCCGGCACCTACAACATCATGCAGCCGGAGATCTCGGCTGCGCTGAAGGCACGCAAGGTCAAAAATATCGAGGCCACCAAGGCCGATGTCATCGCCACCGGCAATATCGGCTGCATCACCCAGATCGCTACCGGCACCGGCATTCCGATCCTGCATACGGTCGAACTGCTCGATTGGGCCTACGGCGGCGCTGTGCCGGAAAAATTAACAGGTTTGCCGTTAGGCTGAAGCTTGCGAAGGCCCGTCGGGCCGGTCTCGGGAGTTTAGACGATGTGGCGGGGAATGATTGTGCTTGCGGGACTGCTCAGTGCGGCAGGCACCGCCCATGCAAATAGCCGTTATTTCTGTTCCGCCGATGACAAGGAAGCACGCTTCACGCTCGAAAGCGGTTTCGAAAGCGATGCCGGCCACAAGCTGAACCATTTCCGCGGCGCGTTGATCGTCAAGGATGAGGCCCAATCGACAGTATTCGGAAAGCGTGTTTTCGAATCGCAGCACCTGACCAACCACTGGTCGCGCGACGGCGAACTGCTTATGGAGGTCTTTGACGGCGGCGGCGACGATACCGACGGAGCAACGCTGGATCTGGTGGTCGTCGCCGGTGAGCGCGGCAAGCCGTCGGCAAATTTCAGCGGCACCTATTCCCTGACGATCGAAGGCGGTGAAAAACCCTATGCCGTCGAGGGCAAGGTCAGCTGCGGCACGAAATAGCACCGCAGCCGAAATTTATTTACCAGTGGAACGATACGCCGACGTTGACGGCATTCGTGAAGATGTTGGTCTTCAGGTCCACGCCGCTGTCGATCGGAACGTCGATGCGCGAATAAGTGCCCTTGTATTCGACGAAGGTCGACCAGCGCTCGGTCACCTTGAAGTCGACGCCGGCCTGGGCCTGCAGCGTCACGCCGCCGAATTCATAAGCCCAGGTCTTGCCCTCGGGGCGAATCACTTCGACATGCGGAATGTTCACGCCGATACCGGCGCCGAGATAGGGGGTCCAGCGGCGTGTCGGATCCTGGAAACGGTAGAGACCGTTCACCGTGATGAGGTTCAGGCCGTCGGTGAATTCGAAATGCGACCAGCCGGTCTTGGCCAGCGTATCGTCGTCGGCATAGACCTTGTCATGGGTATAATCGAGCGAGATACCCCAGTTCGGCTTGTTGAAGTTCTCGAGCCACCAGGTGACGCGGCCGCCGTAATAAGGCGGGCTGCCGAAGGACTTGCCTTCCCAGCCGGCGGTGAAGTGCGTGCCGTCGGAAAGATCGACGCCGCTATGCGGCGCGGTCTGGTAGCCGCCGTAGATGGAGAATTGCAGATCTTCCGCCGAGGCGGAAACTGCCGAACAGATTGTGAAAAACGCGATGCCCGCAAGTACGGAAGCGGAGGAACGCAGCGCATATGTCATTGAATAGCCCCGATATTGCAAATGTGTCGACTCTTAGGCAGGTTTGCCAGCTTTCGGCCTGAAAGTCTAAGCAAAATAAAAGGCGCGTCAAAAAGCGCCTTTCGTTTTTTTTGAAAGTGTTGCTCAGCCGCCAAACATCGTGCGCAGCACGTCGATGCCCCGGTCCTCAAACGCCACATTGCCCTGCCGGTTGCCGGGGCCGATGACGATCACCTTGGTGCCGACAGGCGCGCGATCGTAGAGATGCGTCACATCCTCGTTCATCATCCGGATGCAGCCGGAAGACATGTTGAGGCCGATCGTCCAGGGCTGATTGGTGCCGTGAATACGGAAGATCGTGTCGCGGCCACCCTGGTAGAGATACATGGCGCGGGCGCCGAGCGGATTGTCCTCGCCGCCTTCCTGGAAAGCAGGAATCATGTGTCCTTTGGCGGCTTCGCGGCGGCGCATCTCTGCCGGCGGTGTCCAGGCGGGCCATTCAGCCTTGCGGCCGATCTTGACCACCCCCGACCAGCCGAAGCCGTCGCGGCCGACGCCGATGCCATAGCGGGTGGCGCGGTTGTTGCCCTCGACGAGGTAGAGATATTTGTTGTTGGTGTCGATGATGACGGTGCCGGCGGCTTCCGTCGTTACCAGGCGCACTTTTTTGCGCTTGAACTGCGGCTTCACGTATTTCGGCATCTGCGCCACGCGCACGATCTGCGCCGGGCGTCGTGCATTGTCGGACCCGGAGCCCGCGGGTGCAGCAAAGGCGGATGTAGACATCAAGGACAGGACAAGTCCGGCAGCAGCCAGACCCGGCATTAGTTTGATCATGATCGATTCCCCTCAAGCAAATCCGCCCGAAGCTACATGAACTTCTGCCCGATTCAAGATCGGCGTGGCCGGATACAGCAATTTTGGAGAAGGGGAGCAGGATGTTCTTGCGGCCCCTGCTGCATAATTGATCCTCAAATCGGAATCGACTTAAGGAAAAATTATGCAGCAATTTAAAGGGTCACAGCGCCCTTTGCGGCTCTCGAAAAGACGCGCGGCGCTGTAAGTATTGCGCCGCCGTTACATGACGATGACGCGGGTTCCCACACTGACGCGGTCGTAGAGGTCGATGACGTCTTCATTGCGCAGGCGAATGCAGCCGGAGGAGACGGCGCTGCCGATCGACCAGGGCGCGTTGGTGCCGTGGATGCGGTAAAGCGTCGAGCCGAGATACATGGCGCGCGCGCCGAGCGGGTTTTCCGCGCCGCCGTCCATGCGCGCCGGCAGGTAATGACCCTTGGCGGCTTCGCGGCTGATCATCTCGGAGGGCGGCGTCCAGTCCGGCCATTCGGTCTTGCGGGTGATCTTGTGGGCGCCCGCCCATTCGAAGCCCGGCTTGCCGACGCCGACGCCATAGCGGCGCGCCTTGCCGCCTTGCATCACCAGATAGAGGAAGCGGTTGTTGGTATCGATGACGATCGTGCCCGGCTTTTCCTGCGTGTCGTAGTCGACCATCTGCGGCAGGTATTGCGGTTCGATCGGATGGCGGATCGACGGGATGCCGGGATTGATCGCCGAAACGGTCTGCGGCGCGGCCTGCGGCGCCTGGCGCAGCACGCGACGCTGGAAAAGGCCGCGCTGCTGCTGGCGGACGACCGGCCGCTGATAGACGACGGGACGAACGGTGCCGCCGCCCAGCTGGTTGATCCAGGGCGCAGTCAGATCGGGGCTGAGCACGACGGGCGGGCGAGTGGCATAGCGGTCGTCTGCAAAGGCGGCCGTGGAGAAAATGCCGAAGAGGGCTGCGGCAAGAACAAGCTGTTTCATCATCGGACGAACTCTCTACAAATGACCGAAAATGCGCTGGCGGGACATGTCCGCCCGGGCGGAGATGTTCCGCCCGGCAAAGACGCTGCCACCCAATCCGCCAGCGAATGGTAAAGATCGATTCATGAAAAGCCGACCGTTGGGATAAACTTTTCGTCAGGGTTACCGTTCGGTTTGGAAAGACGGTTTGCAAATGGTAAAGCCGGAATCAAAGACCGGAGAACGAAGCGGACCCCCGCAGAATGAAGGATCATGAGCGCGACAGGCATCATCATCGGCGAGGACGGCAGGAGCCGCTGCCACTGGCACGCCAATCTGCCCGATTATCTCCGGTATCATGACGAGGAATGGGGCCGCCCCGTCACCGATGACATCCGCCTCTTCGAGAAGATCTGCCTCGAAGGTTTCCAGTCAGGCCTTTCCTGGCTGACGATCCTGCGCAAGCGGGAGAATTTCCGCGCCGCCTTCGCAGGTTTCGATTTCCACAAGGTCGCCCTTTTCGGCGAAGGGGATGTCGCTCGCTGCCTTGCCGATGCCGGCATCATCCGCCATCGCGGCAAGATCGTCTCGACCGTCAACAATGCCAAGCGTGCGATCGAGCTCAGGGACGAATTCGGCTCGCTCGCCCATTATTTCTGGCGCTACGAACCCGGCCATAACGAGCGGCCGGCGGTGGTCGACCGCGAGCATATTGTTGCCAATCCGACGACGCCGACATCCGTGGTCATTTCGAAGGATTTGAAGAAACGCGGCTGGACCTTTGTCGGCCCGACCACAGTTTATGCTTTCATGCAGGCGATGGGTCTCGTCAACGATCATCTGGAAGGTTGCTTCTGTCGGCCCGAGGTCGAGGCGATGCGCACCGCTCTGGTCCGCCCATGAAAGATCTATCCGTGAGAACAATCATCGCCGCCGCTGCCCTTTTCCTCCTGACTGCCTCCGCCATGGCGCAGACGCCGCAGCTCGATCCCGGCGAGAAGCTGGAGAAGCTGCAGTTCCCGGCCGTCACCATGCAGTTGAAGGGCTGGACGAAGTTCGGCAATAGCCATGTCTATACGCTGCCGGTGCGCGCCGGCCAGCATATGAAGATCAGTTTTTCCAGTAAGAGCAAATTTGCCTTCCTGGCGATTTTCGACCTGTCGAAACCGGATGACGAGGCCTTCTTCGGCACCGACGAGGACGGCATGAGCTTCGAGACAACGGTCAAGGAGAACGCCACCTGGCTGCTGCGCCCCTATTATTCCAAGGTCTCGCCGCGCCGTGGCCTCGGCGCTCCCTTCAGCATCCTGATCGAGCCGTTGGCGGCTGCCCCGCAGCAGCCGAAACCGGCCGCCGAGCCGGAGCGCCCGTCGCTGTTTCCAAAGGCGCCAGCCAAGCAGTGAGCCAAGAGCTACAAGCGCAGCTTGGCAGCTTATGAGAGCCGGTCGATCAGGTCGCGCAATTCGCCGAGGTGGTCGATCTTGCGGAAACGCGGCGCCTCTTTCGGCTCGTCCACATGTTCCAGCACCCAGGTCAGTTCGTGCGGCACGAAAACGCCGTAGCTGCCGGCGGCAATTGCCGGCACGATGTCCGATTTCAGCGAATTGCCGACCATCATCGCCCGCTCCGGCCCGTCGCCGACCTTGGCGAAGATGCGGCGATAGGTGACGGCCGTCTTGTCGGAGACGATCTCGATGGCGTCGAAGAAGTCGCCGAGCCCGGATTGGGCAAGCTTGCGCTCCTGATCGAAGAGATCGCCCTTGGTGATCATCACGAGCAGGTATTTGCCGGCAAGCGCTTCCAGCGTGTCGCGCACATGCGGCATGGTTTCGACGGGATGAGAGAGGAGCTCGCGGCCGGTATCGAGGATCTTGGCGATCACGCCGGCCGGAATCTTGCCCTCGGTGATTTCGATCGCCGTCTCGATCATCGACAGCGTGAAACCCTTTATGCCGAAGCCGTAGTGGCGAAGGTTCCGTTTCTCCGCTTCCAGCAGCCGTTCGGAAATCTTCGGTCCTTCGGCGAAATCGGCAAGAAGCCCGGTGAAATGCGCTTCCGTCAGTCGGTAATATTGTTCGTTCTGCCAGAGTGTATCATCGGCATCGAAGCCGATCGTGGTCAGTGGTCGCGTCGCCATATGCGCACCCTAGAGCATGATGCCGAAAAGTGTGAGCGGTTTTCGGACGACATCATGCTCTCACAATTTAACTTAGAACAGGATTCAGATTTTAGGCCGACCCGGCCTAAAATCATCCTGTTCCGGAAATATGGCCGGCAATCTATCGGATGCCTGTGTCGAGACAAGGGCATCCGCCTTTACAGCGCCGCGCGTCGGCGTTGAAAAGCGCCGCCGCCGCACTACATGACAATCGCCTCACCTTGCAGCCAGCCACGGCTGTGCCTGTCATATGCAGGCCAATAATCAAAAAATGAAGTTCAGCAGTTCGCAAGCCCCTCTTGCGGCAGACACAAAGGAATTTTTCGACCATGCGTTACAATCAACTCGGAAATACGGGACTTTTCGTCTCGGAAATCTGCCTGGGCACGATGACCTTCGGCGAAGCCAAACAAGGCAGTATGTGGGGCGCCATCGCCGACGTCGACCAGAATGCCGCCGACCGGATCGTCGAGCGCTCGCTTGCATCAGGCGTCAATTTCATCGACACGGCCGACGTCTATTCATCCGGCGAGTCCGAAAGGCTGCTCGGCCAGGCGCTGAAGAACCTCGACATCCCCCGCAAGGACGTCGTCATCGCCACCAAGGTCTACGGCGTCATGGGCGACAAGCCGAACGACCGCGGTGCCTCGCGCGGCCACATCATGGATTCCGTCGAGGCGAGCCTCAAGCGCCTGCAGACGGATCATATCGACCTCTATCAGATCCACGCGACCGATACGGTGACGCCGATCGAGGAGACGCTGCGCGCTCTTGACGATCTCGTTTCCCGCGGTCTGGTGCGTTATATCGGCGTCTCCAACTGGCAGGCCTGGCGCATTTCCAAGGCGCTCGGCCTCTCCGAACGCCGCGGCTTTGCCCGTTTTGAAACCGTGCAGGCCTATTACTCCATCGCCGGCCGCGATCTCGAGCGTGACATCGTGCCGATGATGCAGGAGGAAAAGCTCGGCCTGATGGTCTGGTCGCCGCTCGCCGGCGGTCTGCTCTCCGGCAAGTATGGTCCAGGCGCGCCCGGCAACGGCGAAGGCCGCCGCGCCAGTTTCGATTTCCCGCCCGTCGACAAGGACAAGGCCTGGGCCTGCGTTGCCGTCATGCGCGAAGTCGCCGAAAAGCACGGCGTCAGCGTCGCCACCGTGGCGCTCGCTTATATCCTCGCCAAGCCCTTCGTCACCACAGTGATCATCGGCGCCAAGCGTGTCGACCAGCTCGACCAGAACCTTGCCGCCGTCAAGCTGAAGCTCGATGAAGACGATATGAAAAAGCTCGACGAGGTGAGCGCGCTTGCGCCCGAGTATCCGGGCTGGATGCTGGCGCGACAGGGCGCCGGCCGCCGCCCGGCCGATTTCGAGCCGAAGGACTGACCTCGCCAACATAAGTCTTGGGGAACGCCGGACATTTCCGGCGTTCCCCTTTTCATCAACGATCGATTATTTGCCGTGGGCTTTGAGCCAGGCGTTCATCTCGGTGATCTCGGCTTCCTGCGCCTTGATGACGGCTTCGGCGAGCTTGCGGATAGCGGGATCTTTTCCATATTGCAGCTCGATCCTGGCCATATCGATCGCGCCCTGATGGTGCGGGATCATGCCGCGGACGAAATCCGCATCGGCATCGCCGCTATACTCGATCATCATATCCTTGTGCATCTTGGCGTTGGCCTCGCTGAAGGCGTGGCTTGCCGCATCGTGGTTGCCCATCGGCTTGCTCATATCCATGGGCATGTCTTCGGCAAGGACAGGAGCGGCAATGATGGCGAGCATTGCAGTGAGGGCGATGATTTTCAAAGACATGAGAGTTCCTTCCTCTGTCTGACAATAGGTTTGCTGGGCAGCTGGGCCACCCGATTGGAATGGATTGCTGTGGTGTCAGGACAGTCGGGGAGGCGGCGACTGCGGTGTCGGTTTGTTGTCATCGAGGGCGCGGGCAAGCGCCGGGACGGGATAGCCGAAGATGGACTTTCCGCTGGCCATGACCATCACCGCCGGTGGCAGCAGCAGACAGGCGGCGCAAAGCGGCATATGCGCGGAATTACCGGTGGCGCAAGGGTCTTTCAACGGATCGGCCTTATCAGCCCCCCCAGGCATATTCATGCCTGATATCTCATGGTGCATACTGCCGGTTTCGACGGCGACCGGTGCGTTCATCGACGCACATGTCGGACAGCCCGCCCATGCGGACATGGCGCTGTAGACCAGCCAGCCGAGAAACATCGTGATGAGGGCGAGCATGCGCATACTGTTTTATAGGCGAAGGCCGGGTGCAAGCCAAGCCGACCGGCGATCACATCCTGATCACTACAGCGTCCTTTGCGCGTCTTTTCAGACGCGCAAAGGACGCTGTAACACTTTCAATCCTCGCATCGTGCTTTCCGAAAATCGATTCCGATTTTCGGAAAGCACGATGGGCTAGGTGGCAATGACCTTGTGCTCGATCCGGTAATCCTTGCTCTCTTCGCCGAGCGGCGCCATCGGCCATGTCCAGCTAGCTTTTGCCGGTGGCGGCAAAACGCCATGCAGCAGGTCGGCCTCCTCATGTGTCTTGCCGTTGCGGTCGATGACGGCATAGGCGATATCGGTCACCAGGCAACTGCGGCAGGAAAGCCCGGAAAGCCCGGCCAGATGTGCCGCGATCAGCCTTTCCACCGTGTCTTCAGGCATTCGCCCGGCGTCAGCTTCATGGCGCCGTTTCACACCGCGACCGATCTGTGACAAGAGGTTGGCGGAAACCACCAGATCGAGATAGGGCACAGCGCGCAGGAAGCCGAGCGGTTCGGGCTCGCGGCCGGCGGCAAGTTCATCGTAGCCGGAGAGATCGCGCTCGATCAGCCGGACATTGCGATAGCCCTTGCCCGACAGCCACAGGCGCACGGAGGCGAGATGAACGAGATCG
Organism: Rhizobium indigoferae; assembly: GCF_034554815.1. Classification (NCBI taxonomy): domain Bacteria; kingdom Pseudomonadati; phylum Pseudomonadota; class Alphaproteobacteria; order Hyphomicrobiales; family Rhizobiaceae; genus Rhizobium; species Rhizobium indigoferae. Next base: position 503,551 of record NZ_CP140635.1, read on the forward strand.
ACCAGCACGACGGTGTCGAAATCTCGCGCCAGCACCCCGATCGGTACATCGCGCAACAGGCCGGAACCGAGCACGACGGCGGTCCGCTTCTGCCTGAGATCGGCGGTCGCCGCCAGGATTGCCTTCCGGCTCATCTCCTCATGTTCGGCCCAATCCCCGGCGCAGCGCCCAGCCCGCGACCAGAGATTGACGGAATAGCGGATGAACTTTCGATGCGGCTTGCCGGTCAGCGGCAAGGTCGCGGCATAGAGAAGCGCCTCAGTGATCATGAGCATATCCGCATTTCTGATGGATGCCTCTTCGTTCAATCGATTCTCGCAGCCACATCAAGACCCTTCGCCCTTGCCGCTCCCCGCCCAATCCGCTAGGAAACCGCCACTGTCACAGTCAGTGGAATTCCCGGAAATGAACGACAAGCAGAAGAAACCACAAAAGCTCAAGGCCCGCCTGCCGCGCGGCTTCGTCGACCGGACGGCCGGCGATATCCGCGCCGTCAACGAGATGACGGCAAAGATCAGGGAAGTCTATGAGCATTACGGTTTCGATCCGCTCGAAACGCCGCTGTTCGAATATACCGATGCGCTCGGCAAGTTCCTGCCTGACAGCGACCGGCCGAACGAGGGCGTCTTCTCGCTGCAGGACGATGACGAACAATGGATGTCGCTGCGTTACGACCTGACGGCGCCACTCGCCCGTCATGTCGCCGAGAATTTCAACGAGATCCAGCTTCCTTACCGCACCTATCGCGCCGGCTACGTCTTCCGCAACGAGAAGCCCGGCCCCGGCCGCTTCCGCCAGTTCATGCAGTTCGATGCCGATACCGTCGGCGCGCCCGGCGTCCAGGCCGATGCCGAAATGTGCATGATGATGGCCGATACGCTGGAAGCCCTCGGCATCAAACGTGGCGACTATGTCATCCGCGTCAATAACCGCAAGGTCCTGGATGGTGTGCTCGAGGCCATCGGTCTCGGCGGCGACGACAAGGCGGGGCAGCGGCTGAACGTGCTGCGCGCCATCGACAAGCTCGACAAGTTCGGCCCGGAGGGCGTGGCGCTGCTGCTCGGCCCCGGCCGCAAGGATGAGTCCGGCGATTTCACCAAGGGCGCCGGGCTTAACCAGGATCAGATCGACAAGGTGCTGTTCTTCGTCGGCATCAAGGACTATGCCGAAAGTGCCGCCCGCCTCGCCGAGCTCGTTGTCGGAACCGCCAGGGGTTCCGAAGGCGTCGAGGAGCTGAATTTCATAGCAGCACTCGTCACCAGCGCCGGCTATGGCCCTGACCGCATCAAGATCGACCCCTCCGTCGTCCGCGGCCTCGAATATTATACCGGCCCGGTCTATGAGGCCGAACTGAGCTTCGACGTCACCAACGAAAAGGGCGAAAAGGTCGTCTTCGGTTCGGTCGGCGGCGGCGGCCGTTATGATGGCCTCGTCTCGCGCTTCATGGGTCAGCCGGTTCCGGCGACCGGCTTTTCGATCGGCGTCTCCAGGCTGATGACGGCGCTGAAGAACCTCGGCAAGCTCGGCGCCAGTGAGGTCATCGAGCCGGTGCTGGTGACCGTCATGGACGGCGATGTCGAGGCAATGGGCCGCTATCAAAGGATGACGCAGGAACTGCGCGCCGCCGGCATCCGCGCCGAGATGTTCCAGGGCAACTGGAAGAAGTTCGGCAACCAGCTGAAATATGCCGATCGCCGCGGCTGCCCTGTCGCCATTATTCAGGGCGGCGACGAGCGCGCCGAAGGCGTCGTGCAGATCAAGGATCTGATCGAAGGCAAGCGGCTCTCCGGCGAGATCGAGGACAACGCCAGCTGGCGCGAAGCCCGTGTCGCGCAGGAGACTGCCCCGGAAGCCGACCTCGTCGCCAAGGTGCGTGAAATCCTTGCTGCGCAGGCCGAGGATCGGAAAAGGGCGGGCGGCAATGTCTGAGGCATTTCCGACACGCTCTTTGCCTATCGTTTGGAGGCCCGCATGCCTCTGATCAACCTCCCCGAATTTGCCAACGACCTGCTTGCCGAATTTGTCGCGCGCAATGCCGAGCGCATCGACACGCCTGTCATTCAGCCGGCCGAACCTTTCCTTGATATCGCCGGCGAAGATCTGCGCCGCCGCATCTTCATGACCGAGAGCGAAACCGGCGCCAGCCTCTGCCTGCGTCCCGAGTTCACCATCCCCGTCTGTCTGCGCCACATCGAGACGGCGACCGGCACGCCGAAGCGCTACGCCTACCTCGGCGAGGTTTTCCGCCAGCGTCGCGACGGCGCCAACGAATTCTATCAGGCCGGCATTGAGGATCTCGGCGATATTGACCTGTCTAACGCCGACGCCCGCGCTATCGGCGATGCCACCGGCATTCTCGCCCGCCTGCTGCCGGGCCGCCGCCTGGCGGTGACGCTGGGCGACCAGGCGGTGTTCGAGGCGGTCGTCCAGGCGCTCGGCCTGCCGCTCGGCTGGCAGAAGCGCCTCATCCACGCCTTCGGCAATATGACGCAATTGGAAGCGCTGCTTGCCAGCCTCGTCAGCCCGCAATTCGTCACCGGGTTGGACGACGATATTGCCAGGCTTGTCGCATCGGGCGACGAGCAGGCGCTGGTCGCCCATCTCGAGCGGGAGATGCAGAAGACCGGCTATTCGACGAATGCCGGCCGCTCGGCCCTGGAGATCGCCCGAAGGCTCAAGGAAAAGCTCATCCTGTCCGAAACGCGCCTCGACGACGCGGCCTTCCACGTGCTGGAAGAGTTCCTGTCGCTTGACGTGCCGCTCGTCAATGCGTCCGCGGCCCTTGCCGGTTTCGCCGATGCTGCCGGGCTGAAACTCGGCAACGCCCTCGCGCGCTTCAATGGCCGGGTCGCAGCACTTTCCAATGCCGGTGTCGATCTTTCCTGCCTCGACTATCGCGCCGCCTTCGGACGCCCGCTCGATTATTACACCGGCCTCGTCTTCGAGGTGACGGTGGAAGGCTCGACCGCGGTTCTGGCCGGCGGCGGCCGCTTCGATCGGCTCCTGACTTTCCTCGGCGCAACGGACCGCATTCCGGCCGTCGGCTTCTCCTTCTGGCTCGACCGTATCGAAACCGAAAGGGCAGCCGCATGACCATCACCATCGCGCTTCCCTCCAAGGGCCGGATGAAGGAGGACGCTTCGGCGATCTTCGAACGTGCCGGCATGACGATCTCGGCGGTTGGCAACGATCGCTCCTACCGCGGCCGCGTCGAAGGCTGGGATGATGTGGAGATCGCATTCCTCTCGGCTTCCGAAATCTCCCGTGAAATCGGCAACGGCACCGTCGATTTCGGTGTCACCGGCGAGGATCTGATGCGGGAAGGTTTTGCCGAGGTCGACAAGCGGGTCGAATTCTGCGCCCGGCTCGGCTTCGGCCATGCCGATGTCGTCGTTGCCGTGCCGGAGATCTGGCTCGATGTCGACACCATGGCCGATCTCGTCGATGTCGCCGCCGATTTCCGCGCGCGCCACTCCAGGCGCCTTGCCATCGCCACCAAATACTGGCGGCTGACCCAGCAGTTCTTTTCGAGCCAGCACGGCATCCAGCTTTATCGCATCGTCGAAAGCCTGGGCGCCACCGAGGGGGCCCCCGCGTCCGGCTCGGCCGATATCATCGTCGATATCACCTCCACCGGCTCGACGCTGCGCGCCAACCACCTGAAGGTGCTCCAGGACGGCGTCATCCTGCATTCGCAGGCCTGCCTCGTGCGCGCCCGCAAGGAAAGCCACGCCAGTGAACCGGCTGTGCAGGCAATCATCGAGGCAGTGCGCGACGCCATCTGATATTCCGGCCGCCAAGGCATAAGAAAACCCGCCGTCGGATGACGGCGAGTTTCTCTGTTTCTGGGAGGATGTCTGCTTGTGTCAGGCAGCTACGTAAGCGCCGCGGCGGGCGTCGAGCGAGTAGGCGCCTGCGCCATTGGTTGCGAGCATGATATAGGCGCCGGCGAGCGTGATGTTCTTCAGGAAGTTGACGAAGTTCAGGCCGTTGATCCAGCCGTTGGCCGCAGCCGGGAAATCCGGAACATTGACCGGCGCAAGGTGGAAGACGACGCCGGTGAAGACACAGAAGACGGCCAGCAGCCAGCCGACGATGCGGACCTGGAAGCCGACGAGCACGGCAATACCGGTTGCGAGTTCGAAGAGGCCGGCGAGATAGGTCAGCGCGGTGGAAGCCGGAAGGCCGGCACCGGCGATCATGCCGGCGGTCGCTGCCGGATCAGTTACCTTGCCGAAGCCGGCAAAGATGAACATGAAGGAAAGAAGGATACGGGCAATCAGGATAATGACGTTGTTCGACATGGACGTTGTCTCCGTTTCAATGACTCTGGAGATCTTGGTGCCCCGGCACCGGTTCGACCTCGGATGTCTCTATGTCGCTCTTTTCTTGCGTTGTGGAAAGATAAACGAAAGGGGACACTTCGTTCACTAATATGGAACGATCTCCTTGCCGTCTCCCGCTTGCCTTTGCCAAGCCCGGTCTTTTATGGTCGGCGCCCAACATGGAGAATCCGATGGCAGATCTTTCCGCATTTCCGATCACGACGCGCTGGCCGGCTAGAAATTCCGATATCATCCAGCTCTATTCCCTGCAGACGCCGAATGGGGTGAAGGTCTCCGTCGCCCTCGAAGAGCTCGCTCTCGCCTATGAGCCGCATTATATTTCCTTCGCCGCCAACGAGCAGAAGTCGCCGGAATTCGAATCTCTCAATCCGAACGGCCGCATTCCGGCGATCATCGATCCAAACGGTCCGGACGGGAAGCCGATCGGTCTTTTCGAATCTGGCGCCATCCTGCTTTATCTTGCGGAAAAAACCGGCAAGCTCATCCCTGCGATGCTGCTGGCCGCTACGAAACCATCCAGTGGGTGTTTTTCCAGATGGCGGGTATCGGCCCGATGTTCGGCCAGTTCGGACATTTCCACAAATTCGCTGCCGACAAGGTCGCCAACAACGCCTACCCGGTGGAGCGCTATCGCGATGAATCCAAACGGTTGCTCGGCGTGCTCGAGGGCCGGCTGAAGGGTCGTCAGTGGATCATGGGCGATCAGTATACGATCGCCGACATCACCACCTTCACCTGGGTTCGCGGCGCCGATATCTTCTATGGCGGTCGCGAGGTGCTCGAATATGCGAAATTCCCCGCCGTCTCGGATTGGCTGGAGCGCTGCATCGCCCGTCCGGCAAGTGCCAGGGGCCTCAACATCCCGGTCAGGCCGGAGTAACCAACAGATCGCCGGAAAGTAGAAAGGCCGCCCTCGAAGACGTCGGGAGCGGCCGTTGATTTTGCTCTTCCGGCCTATCGCCAACTCCCGCACAACTCCTTAGATCGGAACAGATTTAAGGGGCTACAGCGTCCTTTGCGCGTCTGAAAGGACGTGCGGCGCTGTCGTGATCTGGCTTGCCCCTTCCAGCTTGAAGCGTGGAAAGATGAAGACGCCGAACATGCTGCCGCTGTATTTCTGCTCAAGCCCGTTCGACTCGCCCATGCAGAACAGCGGCTGGCGGAAGCCGTTCGGCATGATGATCGTCGTCGAAAAACAGAAGGAGGAGCAGAGCGTCGCCGCCTGCTCAAACAGCTCCAATATGTGGCTGCGCTCCTTGGTGTCGTAGCAGCGGATCAGGCTTAACAGTCCGCATTCCTGTGCGGCAAGGCCGTGCAGCATTGCGCTCCATTCGCCGAGACGGAGCATCCCGCTCGAAAAATCTCCAGTCCAGGCTTCGGAAACGGAAAACTGCGCCAACATCTCGTGATTTTGATTGGCGTCATCAAGCGAGCCGGGCGTCAAGGGTACGGCTGCATTGGCTCTGGCGATCTTAAACAAGGCGTTCCCCAGTTCGGATGCGGCTCTTCCGCCGCACGCTCGGCAAACACAAAGAAACAGGATCACGCAGCAGCGGGCATGATGCCCGCGCTTACCTCCGGCGATGATTGCACGGCCATCGGGCCTCTGTAACCGGAGCCCTTCGAAACCGAACGTTCACGCATCGCCTTCCGCACTCCGGCCTCGTCTATTGGCGAAAAATTATCGCCGGGCGCGCTTTAATTGCAGCGCGGATTTATAGGGGCTTTTGGACAAACGGCAACGGCTTTTTAAGGGGAATTCGGATCGGCCTCATTTCTTAGGATGCCCACATCTTCCGCCTATTTCGCCAGAATTGGCATGGGAAGATCATCTTTGAGAGCTTTGCAAGCGTTTTCACTCCACGTCAGGCCGGAAGTACTGCAGCAGCACCGCGATTTCTCGCATTTTGGCAGGCTCAGAAATACGCAGGCAGCGCAAGCTTGGCGCAAGCTTCGCGCCCGGGGCCGGCAAGAGGGAACTGGGTAAACGTTTCGTCGGCTATGCCAATCAGTGTGCAGCGTTTCGAATCGTTTGGGGGAAAAAGAAAAGGGCGACCCGAGGGCCGCCCTTCCTGTTCCGGATGCCGGAATGGTGGTCAGTGATGGCTTTCGCCAATCACATCATGTCCATTCCGCCCATTCCGCCCATGCCGCCCGGCATGCCAGCAGGGGCATCCTTCTTCGGCAGTTCGGCGATCATGGCTTCGGTGGTGATCAGCAGCGATGCGACAGAAGCAGCGTTCTGCAGCGCCGTGCGAACGACCTTGAGCGGGTCGACGATACCCATGGCGATCATGTCGCCATATTCGGATGTCTGGGCGTTGTAGCCGAAGTTGTCTTCGTTCTTGTCGAGGACCTTGCCGACAACGATCGAGGCTTCGTCACCTGCGTTTTCAGCGATCTGACGAACGAGCGACTGCAGGGCGCGGCGAACGATGTTGATGCCGGCTTCCTGGTCGTCGTTTGCACCCTTGACGGTGATCTTCGTGGAGGAGCGGAGCAGAGCGATACCGCCGCCGGGGACGATGCCTTCCTGCACAGCAGCGCGGGTCGCGTTGAGCGCGTCGTCGATGCGGTCCTTCTTTTCCTTCACTTCGACTTCCGTCGAGCCGCCGACGCGGATGACGGCAACGCCGCCAGCGAGCTTGGCAAGACGTTCCTGCAGCTTCTCGCGGTCGTAGTCGGAGGTGGTTTCTTCGATCTGAGCCTTGATCTGGGCAACACGGCCTTCGATGTCGGTCTTGGCGCCCGAACCGTCGACGATCGTGGTGTTTTCCTTGGAGATCGAAACCTTCTTGGCACGGCCGAGCATGTCGAGCGTGACGGATTCGAGCTTGATGCCGAGATCTTCAGAGATGACAGTGCCGCCCGTCAGGATGGCGATGTCTTCGAGCATGGCCTTGCGGCGGTCGCCGAAGCCAGGCGCCTTGACGGCAGCGATCTTGAGGCCACCGCGCAGCTTGTTGACAACGAGCGTTGCGAGGGCTTCGCCTTCGACGTCTTCAGCGACGATGAGGAGCGGCTTGCCTGTCTGAACGACAGCTTCGAGAACCGGGAGCATGGACTGCAGGTTTGAGAGCTTCTTCTCGTGAAGGAGAATGAAGACATCTTCGAGGTCTGCGATCATCTTTTCCGGGTTGGTCACGAAGTAGGGGCTGAGGTAGCCACGGTCGAACTGCATGCCTTCGACGACTTCGAGTTCGGTTTCGGCGGTCTTGGCTTCTTCAACTGTGATGACGCCTTCGTTGCCGACCTTCTGCATGGCTTCAGCAATGTCGAGACCGACCTGCTTGTCGCCATTGGCCGAAATCGTGCCGACCTGTGCAACTTCTTCCGAGGTGGAGATCTTCTTGGCCTTGGCCTGGAGATCCTTCACGACGTCAGCAACAGCAAGATCGATGCCGCGCTTCAGGTCCATCGGGTTCATGCCGGCGGCAACGGCCTTGTTGCCTTCGCGAACGATCGCCTGGGCAAGAACGGTTGCAGTCGTGGTGCCGTCGCCGGCGATGTCGTTGGTCTTCGAAGCAACTTCGCGGACCATCTGGGCGCCCATGTTTTCGAACTTGTCTTCGAGTTCGATTTCCTTGGCGACCGAAACGCCGTCCTTGGTGATGCGCGGAGCGCCGAAGGACTTGTCGATGATGACGTTACGACCCTTCGGGCCGAGCGTGACCTTCACTGCATCGGCGAGAATGTCGACGCCGCGCAGCATCTTTTCGCGCGCGGTGCGGCCAAACTTGATTTCTTTAGATGCCATATTCTTAACTCCTGAATTCGAGTTGTTCGGGCAAAAGGCCCGTCAGCCATTTCGGGAAAGCAGGTCGGCCGATCAGCCGATGATGCCCATAATGTCGGCTTCCTTCATGATCAGAAGGTCTTCGCCGTCGATCTTGACTTCGGTGCCGGACCACTTGCCGAACAGGATGCGGTCGCCAGCCTTGACGTCGAGTGCGACAACCTTGCCGGACTCATCGCGCGCGCCGGAGCCGACGGCGACGATTTCGCCTTCCTGCGGCTTTTCCTTGGCGGTATCGGGAATGATGATGCCACCCTTGGTCTTGGCTTCGGACTCAACGCGGCGAACAACGACGCGGTCGTGAAGGGGGCGGAAGTTGGTGCTTGCCATTGTCTAATCCCTCGATCGAATGACATTCGCGGACCGGAGTGGTCCACATGGATATGTGTTAGCACTCCCTTGCGGTGAGTGCTAGCGACGACCATTTAGGGATGGCTCCGAAAGGAGTCAATGAGAGCAATCACGAATTTTTGCGCCGGAATTGTGAAGAGGCTGGAGAATAGTCGGAGATTGCGGCCGAAACCCGGCGCAGCCGAACTCGTCGGCCTTGGGATGGGATCGTCAAGCTTTGCCCATCCACTCCCGCCGATCGCCGGTCGAAATCTTCCCATTGGCCGGCTGCAAAGAAAATGCCTTGCCATCGCCTTGCGCCTTTGCAATGTCACCGGTGACTGAAGCAAATCGGGAAATCGGAATGGCGAAGCGGATAGAAAACTTCTCGGAGATAACAAGTCACTATGATGTGGTGCTCTGCGATGTCTGGGGCGTCGTTCACAACGGCGTCGATCCGTTCCCGAAGGCGGCGGCAGCACTCGAAGCGGCACGCGAGAGTGGTCTTACCGTCGTCCTCATCACCAATTCGCCGCGCGTTTCCTGGCAGGTGGTCGAGCAGCTGCGCCAGATCGGTGTTCCCGACAGCGCCTATGACAGGATCGTCAGTTCAGGCGACGTCACGCGCGGTCTGATCTCCGAAGGGCCGAAGACGGTCTTTCTGCTCGGTCCCGAGCGCGACACCCCGCTCCTCGACGGCCTCGACGTCGAGCATAAGCCCGCGGGCGAAGCGCAATCGCTCGTCTGCACCGGCTTTTACGACGACGAGACGCAGAAGCCGGAGGATTACACCGATATGCTTCTGGAGTTCAGAGCACGCGACGTGCCGATGATCTGCGCCAATCCCGATCTCGTCGTCGAGCGCGGCCATCGCATCATTCCCTGCGCAGGCGCCATAGCCGCCTATTACGAGCAGCTCGGCGGCAGCACCCGCATCGCCGGCAAGCCGCACCGGCCGATATACGAGGCGACGCTGGCCGCTGCCCGCGAGCTTCGCGGCGATTTCCCGGTCGACCGAGTGCTGGCGATCGGCGACGGCATGCCGACCGATGTGCGCGGTGCCTTGAATTATGGCCTCGACCTTCTTTACATCAGCGGCGGTATCCACGCCAAGGAATACACCCTCAACGGCGAAACCGACGAGGCGATCCTCGACGCCTATCTTGAACGGGAAAAAGCCGCGCCGAAGTGGTGGATGCCACGCCTTGCATGAAGAGAAGCCAGCCGATGACCGTCTTCCACCGCAATGAAACCCGGGAACCCTTGCCCGCCCATCTGAAGGGCGGCGTCATTGCCATCGGTAATTTCGACGGCGTGCACCGCGGCCATCAATCGGTGCTGAGCCGCGCGCTCGAAATTTCCAAGGCGCGCGGTATTCCCGCTTTGGTGCTGACCTTCGAGCCGCATCCGCGCACGGTCTTTCGGCCGCAGGCGCCGGTCTTCCGCCTGACGCCCGCGCCGCTGAAGGCCCGCATCCTGGAAGCGCTGGGTTTCAGCGCCGTCATCGAGTATCCCTTCGACTACGAATTCTCGCAGCGCTCGGCCGATGATTTCATCCATTCGATCCTGAAGGATTGGCTCGGCGCCTCCGAAGTCGTCACCGGCTTCGATTTCCATTTCGGCCGCGGCCGCGAGGGCGGTCCCGCCTTCCTGATGAATGCCGGCCATAGCTACGGCTTCGGAGTCACCTTGATCGATGCCTTCCGCGACGAAAACGCCGATGTCGTCTCTTCGAGCCATATCCGCGCGCTCCTGAAGGAGGGTAACGTCAGCGAAGTCGCCGGCATGCTGGGCTACCGCTACACAGTGGAAGCCGAGGTGATCGACGGCGAAAAGCTCGGCCGCCAGCTTGGTTTCCCTACGGCCAACATGCGCCTGCCGCCGGAGGTCGATCTTGCTGCCGGCATCTACGCCGTCCGCTTCCGCCGTCAGGACGGCACGCTCCACGATGCCGTCGCAAGCTACGGCCGCCGTCCGACGGTGACGGAAAACGGCGCACCGCTGCTCGAAACCTATCTTTTCGATTTCAGCGGCGACCTCTACGGCCAGCTCTGCTCAGTCTCCTTCTTCGGCTATATTAGACCCGAGTTGAAATTCGACGGCCTCGATCCGCTCGTCGCCCAGATCAAACGCGATGAGGAAGAGGCGAGGGCGCTGCTTGCCGGCGTTACGCCGCTCAGTGCGCTTGATGGGAAACTGTGCTTTTCCTCAGCGCAGTAGCCGGCTGTCGAAAGGGTAGCGGATCGTCTTTTCGATTGTCAGCCGCGACGCGTCCGGATGACGCGGATTGATAAGAATATTCGCGGCTTCCGGCATGATTGCCGATGGGACGCGCAGGAGACAGAAATCGTTGTCTTCCAGCAATTTGCTGCCACGGTCGCGCGTCTGGCTGGTCTGGTTGATCACAGCAGGGTCGCTCCCGATATCGAAGGCTTCGATGTCGTCCGGGCAATGGATTTTCAGGAGCTGAAAATCTCTCGGAATTTGATGCAGATCGACCTGTACCAGAATTTCGAGGAGCGCAGTTGACGGGTGATCACAGCAATAGACGACGGGAATTCCCTGATGATGCCATCGTCCCGGTGCAAGCAGCCCGCCGCGTCCGGAAAGATCAACATAATTCGAAATACGCCATAAGATCATCGCCTAGACGTAAATCCCATGGTCGATCTGGTGCAGGGCCTGCTCGACGAGGCGGGCGCCGGTTTCCGATTCCAGTAGATCGATCGGCGCGATGCCGTCCATGCCGCGATTGGGCTTGCGCAGCCAATCGAACGCAACGGCTCTGTCGCCGAAAATGCGCTTAGCCATGTCCGCGATCCGCACGATGCGTAAGGCGCCGTCGTTTTCCTCGACCGTCAGCGGCTCGCCGTTTGCATTGCGTCTCGCCAGAGTTCGGCGCGGTGCGATGAAACGATATATTTCCTCCACGGAAAAGCCGAGCTCTGTCAATTTCAATGCCATCGCTCCGTCATAAACCTGGACGGAGCCGTGCGAAGCGATCTCGAGGCGCTCGCGTATGGTCATCGATTCTGATGTCTGAAGAAAACCAAGCATTGCCGTGAATGACCTCTATGCCACTTGCCCCAATATATATGCGCATTTGGCGCCATCTTCAATTGCTTCCGTTGTGGCAGCCGGCCTCTTCCTTTTCCCAGCAAAAACGCCTATGAACCGGCGCGATGACGAAACTTCGGCTGGCAATGACGATGCGAATTATCGGCCCGGCCTTCCGCGCGCGCTAAGCGGCCGGAAGGTCCGGGTTTTTGGCGCTTAGATAGAGCGCTTCCGTCACCAGCTATTTCACGCCCGTTGCGCCCTTTCCGGGCCGCCAGAAACGATTGCCAGACATGACCGACACAGCCGAAAAGATCGACTATTCGAAGACCCTCTATTTGCCCGAGACTGATTTCCCCATGCGCGCCGGCCTGCCGCAGAAGGAGCCGGAACTCGTCAAGCGCTGGCAGGAGATGGGTCTCTACAAGAAACTGCGCGCTTCCGCCGCTGGCCGCGAGAAATTCGTCCTTCACGACGGTCCGCCCTATGCCAACGGCAACATCCATATCGGCCACGCGCTGAACAAGATCCTCAAGGACGTCATCAACCGCTCGTTCCAGATGCGCGGCTACGACGCCAATTACGTGCCTGGCTGGGATTGCCACGGCCTGCCGATCGAATGGAAGATCGAGGAAAAGTACCGCGAGAAGGGCAAGAACAAGGACGAGGTCCCGGTCAACGAATTCCGCCGGGAATGCCGTGAATTTGCCGCAGGCTGGATCAAGGTCCAGGCAGAAGAGTTCAAGCGTCTCGGCATCGAGGGTGACTTCGACAATCCCTATACGACGATGAACTTCCACGCGGAGTCGCGCATCGCCGGCGAACTCTTGAAGATCGCCGCAAGCGGTCAGCTTTATCGCGGCTCCAAGCCGATCATGTGGTCGGTCGTCGAGCGCACGGCGCTGGCCGAGGCCGAGGTCGAATACCAGGACTATGAGAGCGATACGATCTGGGTGAAATTCCCCGTCGTCGAAGGTCCGGCTGCGCTCAAGGATGCGTTCGTGGTCATCTGGACGACCACGCCCTGGACCATCCCCGGCAACCGCGCGGTCTCCTTTTCCGCGCGTGTTTCCTACGGCCTCTATGAGGTGACGGCCGCCGAGAACGATTTTGGCCCGCGCCCGGGCGAAAAGCTGATCTTTGCCGATAAGCTGGCCGAGGAATCTTTTGCCAAGTCCAAGCTGCAGTACAAGCGCTTGAGCGATGTCTCTTCGGCTGACTTTGCAGCGATGACCTGCGCGCATCCCTTCAAGGGTCTCGGCGGTGGCTATGAGTTCCTCGTGCCGCTGCTCGATGGCGATCACGTCACCGATGATGCCGGCACCGGTTTCGTGCACACGGCGCCAAGCCACGGTCGCGAAGACTTTGATGCCTGGATGTCGGCTGTCCGCACGCTTGAGGCCCGCGGCATCGAGACCAAGATCCCGTTCCCGGTCGACGATGGCGGCTTCTACACCGCCGACGCGCCGGGCCTTGAAGGCGCCCGTGTCATCGACGATAACGGCAAGAAGGGCGATGCCAATGACCGCGTCATCAGGGAACTGATCGCCCGCGGCGCACTCTTTGCCCGCGGCCGGCTGAAGCACCAGTATCCGCATTCCTGGCGCTCGAAGAAGCCGGTCATCTTCCGCAATACGCCGCAATGGTTCGTCTATATGGACAAGACCCTTGCCGACGGCACGACGCTGCGTTCGCGCGCGCTCGGTGCAATCGACGACACGCGCTTCGTGCCCGCCGCCGGCCAGAACCGCCTGCGCGCCATGATCGAAGGCCGCCCGGACTGGGTGCTCTCGCGCCAGCGCGCCTGGGGCGTGCCGATCGCCGTCTTTGCCGACGAGCAGGGCGAGGTCCTGGTCGATGAAGCCGTCAACGCCCGCATCCTCGAAGCCTTCGAACATGAGGGCGCCGACGCCTGGTTTGCCGAAGGCGCCAAGGAGCGATTCCTCGGCAATGACCATGACCATTCCCGCTGGACGCAGGTCATGGATATTCTCGACGTCTGGTTCGATTCTGGCTCGACGCACACCTTCACGCTCGAAGACCGTCCGGATCTGAAGTGGCCGGCCGATCTTTATCTCGAAGGTTCCGACCAGCATCGCGGCTGGTTCCATTCGTCGCTGCTGGAATCGGCTGCCACCCGTGGCCGTGCGCCTTACGACGCCGTCCTCACCCATGGCTTCACCATGGACGAGAAGGGCGAAAAGATGTCCAAGTCGAAGGGCAACGTCACCGCGCCGCAGGAAGTGATGAAGGACGCCGGCGCCGATATCCTGCGCCTCTGGGTCATGACCTCGGATTATGCCGACGACCTGCGTGTCGGCAAGACGATCATCCAGACCAATGTCGACGCTTATCGCAAGCTGCGCAACACCATCCGCTGGATGCTCGGCACGCTCGCCCACGACAAGGGCGAGGAGATCGCGCTTTCCGACCTGCCCGAGCTGGAGCAACTGATGCTGCACCGGCTTGCCGAGCTTGATGAGCTGGTGCGCGAGAACTACGACGCCTTCGACTTCAAGAAGATCGCTCGCGCGCTGATCGATTTCGCCAATGTCGAGCTTTCGGCCTTCTATTTCGATGTCCGCAAGGATGCGCTCTATTGCGATGCGCCGTCGAGCCTGCGCCGGCGCGCCAGCCTGCACGTCATCCGTCAGATCTTCGATTGCATGGTGACGTGGCTCGCCCCGATGCTGCCCTTCACCACCGAGGAGGCCTGGCTGTCGCGTGACCCGTCTGCCGTTTCCGTGCATCTTGAGCAGTTTGCTCCGGTCGCAAGGGAATGGCGCAACGATGCCTTGGCCGAGAAGTGGAAGAAGATCCGCGCAGTGCGTTCGGTTGTGACCGGCGCTCTGGAAATCGAGCGCAAGGACAAGCGCATCGGCTCCTCGCTGGAAGCGGCTCCGCTTGTCCACATTGCCAATCCGGAGCTGTTAAAGGCGCTGGAAGGCCAGGACTTCACCGAGGTCTGCATCACCTCGGCAATCGAGATCAAGGCCGGCGAAGGACCGTCGGATGCTTTCCGCCTTGCCGAGGTGCCTGAGGTCAGCGTCGTGCCAAGGCTTGCAGAGGGTGAAAAATGCGCTCGGTCATGGCGCATCACCAGGGATGTCGGCTCCGATCCGGAATATCCCGATGTTTCGGCCCGCGACGCTGCTGCCCTTCGCGAGCTTGCCGCGCTCAAGTGAAGAATATTGCCGGATGAATTGCGCTTTCGCGGTTCATCCGGTAAAAGCTGCCTGAAAATGGCCGGATTTTTGCGTCAGGGGGACGGTTGTCCGGTTGGGCGAGGATTGCACCGGCAGGGCTGGAAGGGTTTTCATGTTAGCAACGCATTGGTTCCGTATGGGCGCCTGCCTGTCTGTTGTAATGGCGGGATGCTCCCTGGTGTCCAGTTGCGCCAGCAGCCCGACCTACGGCACGGACAAGACCGCCATGGAACAGTTGACCGACGATCTCGGCCAGTCCGTGTCGTTGACTGGACCGGACCCGAAGAACAAGGGCGTCAAGTACACGCCGCGGCCGACGCTGGTGCTGCCGGCACAGGCGCAGAAAGAGACCCTCGTTGCGCCGCAGCAGACGGTCGCCAACAAGGACAATCCGCAATGGCTTGAATCGCCGGAGGAGACCCGCGCCCGTCTCGTTTCGGAAGCCGACGAGAATTCGGACAATCCGAATTACCGTTCGCCGCTCGCAAGCTCTGCGATCGAAGGCGGCCGGCGCACGACGGAAGCCCAGACCAAGGCTTATCGTGAAGCCCGTGCTCTGCAGAAGGGCTCCTATGTCGATCAGCGCCGCTATATATCAGATCCGCCGCCCGGCTACCGCACCGTCGACGATCCGGCAAAGCTCGATGATGTCGGCGAGCCCGAGCTCAAGAAGCAGAAGAAGCGTAAAAAGGATGCAGCTGTCGCCAACACCGGCAAGCAGTGGTGGAACCTCCTGCAATAGCTTTTTCGGCGCGCCGGCAAGGATGACGGCGCCGCGCACCGGCGCTGGAGATTACGGCGCCTCTCTCCTTTGCGAGAAGAACTTTCGCAGCATATCGGCCGATTGGACCTCGTTGAAGCCGGAATAGACTTCCGGGGCGTGGTGGCAGGTCGACTGCCCATAGAATCGCACGCCATTGTCGACGGCGCCGCCCTTCGGGTCCTCGGCGCCGTAATAGAGCCTGCGGATACGCGCAAACGAGATGGCTGCTGCGCACATGGTGCAAGGCTCCAGCGTCACGTAGAGATCGGCACCGACAAGGCGCTCTTGTCCAAGCGCTTCGCAGGCGAGCCGGATCGCGGCGATTTCGGCATGCGCGGTGACGTCTTTGAGCTCGCGCGTACGGTTTCCCGAGCGTGAAACGGCAATATCGTCGATAACGACGACGGCGCCGATCGGCACCTCACCGCGTTTTCCGGCCGCGCGCGCTTCTTCAAGCGCCATCTCCATGAAACGATTTGTCTTCACGATCGCAAGAATTTCCACTTAACCGCAGATGCGTGACCTGATAGACAGGCCCAAAAGGCAGGCAAACAACAAATGACACCCAAAGACAAGCCAAAACGCCCGGGCGCAAAGCCCCTTTCACGGGATATCAGGTCGAAAGCCGGCCCGAAGGCGGACGGCGAGAAGCCGGCAAAGCCTGCGGCCGCACGCACGATCGCCGCCGAGACCGATGGTGAGGCCAAGGCCGAACGCATTTCCAAGGTGATGGCGCGCGCCGGCGTTGCCTCCCGCCGCGACATCGAACGCATGATCATGGAAGGCCGTGTGACGCTGAACGGCAGGGTGCTCGAAACCCCCGTCGTCAACGTCACGCTCGCCGATCGGATCGAAGTCGACGGCGTGCCGATCCGCGGCATCGAGCGCACCAGGCTGTGGCTCTATCACAAGCCCGCCGGCCTCGTGACCACCAATGCCGATCCGGAGGGCCGCTCGACCGTGTTCGACAACCTGCCGGACGAGCTGCCGCGCGTCATGTCGATCGGCCGCCTCGACATCAACACCGAAGGCCTGCTGCTGCTGACCAATGACGGTGGTCTCGCCCGGGCGCTCGAGCTGCCGGCGACCGGCTGGCTGCGGCGCTACCGCGTCCGCGCCCATGGCGAGATCGATCAGGACGCGCTCGACAAGCTGAAGGACGGCATCGCCGTCGACGGTGTGCTCTATGGCTCGATCGAGGCGACGCTCGACCGCACGCAAGGCTCGAACGTCTGGATCACCATGGGCCTTCGCGAAGGCAAGAACCGCGAAATCAAGAACGTGCTCGGCGCGCTCGGCCTCGACGTCAATCGCCTGATCCGCATTTCCTATGGCCCGTTCCAGCTCGGCGACCTACCGGAAGGCCATGTGATCGAAGTGCGCGGCCGGACACTCCGCGACCAGCTCGGCCCGCGCCTCATCGAGGAAGCCAAGGCGAATTTCGACGCGCCGATCTACAATGCGCCGGCCGTCGCTGCCGAGGAAGAGGCAGAGCCCGCAGCACCGGAAAAACGCGAGCGTCCGCGCCGCGACGAGGACAAGCGCGAACGGGCGCTGAGCCGCCTCGACACCAAGCGCGACGACCGCCACGGTGGCGCGCGCAAAGAGGACGACCGCCGCGATGGCGGGCGCCGGGACGATGAAAGGCCAAAGCGTCCCCAGCCGCTCGGCCAGCGCCGCAGCGCCAATGTCTGGATGGCGCCGGGCGCCCGGCCGCTCGGCGAAAAGGCTGCTGCGAAAGCCGCCAAGAATGCGCAGACCGCGCGCCGGCGCGGCGAGCCGGCGCCTGCCAAGAATGATCGCATCGAGGATCGCCCGCGCACACAGGTGAACCGCGTGCGCGAAGAGGATGGCGAATGGATCCGCTCGAGCGAGCAGCCCCGTCGCAAGGATGAGGGCGAGGGCTTCGGCCGCAAGCGTTCCTTCGGGGATCGCCCCGCCCGCGAAGACCGCGGTTTTGGCGACCGCCCGGCGCGCGGCGAACGGCCGTTCAGTGATCGTCCCTCGCGTGGGGATCGGCCCTTCGGCGACAAACCGCGCGGTGATCGCAAGCCGCGTGCGGAAGCTGACGAGCGTCCTCGTGCCGCCAGAACCTCCGCCGGCGAAGGCCGTTCGGAGCGTCCGCGCGGCGACCGGCCGTTCGGTGATCGCCCCTCGCGTGGGGATCGGCCCTTCGGCGACAAGCCGCGCGGTGATCGCAAGCCGCGTACGGACGGCGACGAGCGTCCCCGTGCCGCCAGAACCTCCGCCGGCGAAGGCCGTTCGGAGCGTCCGCGCGGCGACCGGCCGTTCGGTGATCGCCCCTCGCGTGGAGACCGGCCCTTCGGCGACAAACCGCGTGGCGATCGCAGGCCGCGCGAGGACGGTGATGAGCGTCCGCGGGCAGCCAGAAGCTTTGCCGGAGAGGGGCGCTCTGAGCGTCCGCGCGGTGAAAGACCGTTCGGGGACAAGCCCTCGGGTGACAGGCCTTCTGGTGACAGGCCGCGCGGCAAGGGCTTTGCGGCCAAGCCCGGTGGGGCCAAGCCTGGTGGGGCCAAGAGTTTTTCCGGCAAGCCGAAAGGCGCCAAGCCCGGCGGTGACAGACCGGGCGGCGATAGGCCTGCAGGCGGGCCGTCCAGAGGTGGTGCTAAAGGAAAGGGAATGACGCGCGGTGCGGATCGTCGGCGGTGAGTTTCGCGGACGGCCTCTCGCCGTGCCAAAATCCAACGAGATCCGGCCGACTGCCGACCGGACGCGCGAGAGCCTGTTCAATATATTGAGCCATGCCTATCCGGAATGCGTCGATGGCACCCGGATCCTCGACCTTTTTGCCGGCACCGGCGCCGTCGGCCTCGAAGCCGTTTCACGCGGCTGTCGCCATGCGCTCTTCGTCGAAAACAGTGTCGAGGGCAGGGCGCTGCTCTGGGAGAACATCGATGCGCTCGGCCTGCACGGCCGCACGCGCATCCTGCGCCGGGATGCGACCGATCTCGGCAGCGTCGGCAATCTCGAACCCTTCGACGTGCTCTTTGCCGACCCGCCCTATGGCAAGGGTCTCGGTGAGAAGGCGATGGCGGCGGCGGCCGAGGGCGGCTGGCTACGGCCGGGCGCAATCGCCGTGCTCGAAGAACGCGCCGATATTGTCGTTTCCGTCCATCCTTCCTATGTTTTCCTCGAAAGCCGCATCTTTGGCGATACGAGGGTGCATTTCTTCCGATATCAGCCGCAATAAGCGGGGGCGGGCGTGCAGCAGGCAGAGATCATCAGCCCGAAATTGCCCGCGATCAGCGATCTGCCAACGGTTGCGGTCGCTTTCGGCGGCGGCGGCGCGCGCGGACTTTCCCATATCCATATCATCGAAACGCTCGATGAACTCGGCATCCGCCCGGTGGCGGTATCGGGTTCGTCGATGGGCGCGATCATGGGCGCTGGCATGGCTGCCGGCATGTCCGGCGCCGAAATCCGCGAACATGCGCTGACGACCGTCGGCAACAAGACGGCGGTCGTTGCTCGCATCTGGGGGCTGAGGCCGGCGACGGTGCGCGATGCGGTGGCCAAGGGTATCCGCATCGGCCAGTTCAATCTGGAGCGGATCCTCAAGGCCTTCCTGCCGTCCGAACTGCCGGCCCGCTTCGAGGACCTGCTGGTTCCGATGAAGGTGATCACCACCGATTATTACGGGCAGTGCGAAGTCATCATCGAGCAGGGCGAACTGTTTCCGGCGCTGGCCGCCTCGTCCGCCATCCCCGCCGTCTTCATGCCGGTGCGCCTGCGCGACCGCGTGATGATCGACGGCGGCATCAGCAATCCGGTGCCCTATGAATGCCTGATGGATCTTGCCGACATCGTCGTCGGCATCGATGTCGTCGGCGCGCCGGAAGGCGACGGCACCCATATTCCGAACCGCATGGAAAGCATTTTCGGCTCCGGCCAGCTGATGATGCAGACGGCGATCTCGCTGAAGCTCAAGCTTCGCCCGCCGCATATCTTCCTGCGCCCGACGGTCGGCCGCACCGGCGTTATGGATTTCCTCAAGGCCCGCGAAGTCCTCGCCATGTCCGTCGGCGTCAAGGACGATTTGAAATTCGCCCTCGACCGGGAAATCGAGGCGCGGCTGAAGCGCTAGAGCAATTCCAGGAAAAGTGCGAAGCGGTTTTCCGCCCGGAATTGCGTAAGAATAAAAAGTTAGAGCGGCTCTGCGCTTCAATGAAAAGCTGAACCGCTCTGTCGGTCGGATTGACCGTTGGTCCACGGATGAAGGCTTGGTCAGCCGATGTTCGGTGCGATGGGCCGTGCAGAACCGCGCGAAGATGGACGGGTCAAGGAAGCAGAGGCTGGGGCCTGTGCGGTTTTTCGGGAGGTTCCAAACCGGTCGGGCAGCCCAAATTCCGCGGGCGTTTCACCGAGCATCGCTTCGGCTATCAGCTCGGCATCGTCATTGTCGATCTCGAAGAGGCCAAAGCGAAGTTGATAGCCCCAGCTTGCCCGACCGCTTGTGAAGGATAGTCGGTCGAGCAGTGGCCGGATAGGCGTTTCCATGGCCGGCCACCAGGCGACATCCCGCCTCCAGGGGCGGAAGTCGGGATGAACTTCCACCTGATATGCATCAGTTTCCTTGACCATGCCAATTGCAGTCAACGCTTGCAGCCGATCCCTGCCGCCAAATGTTTCGGTCGGCGAATAGTAGATCACGCGGTCACCAGGCGCGCTCCGCCTAAGCGGAGCGGCCTTTCCGTGACAAACCTGCATGAAACCCGCTTCCCGCCCGATGCGTACATGGTTTGCCGATGCCACTGCGATCCAGTTGCGGGACATGTTTCAGCCTTCCGCCACGTTATAGACGCGCAGGCGATGCCCGTCGGGATCCGCCGCGACAAAGCTACGGCCGAAATCGAGGTCGGTCGGCGGCAAAAGGATGGTCGCGCCCTTGCCTTGCCATTCGGTGTGAAGCGTATCGACCAGGTCTGCTGTCGCGACCTTGAAACCGAGGTCGCAGCCGCCGCCCGTGGGAGCTGGCGCCGGCTCAACGCCCTTCTCGCCCCAGAGTCCAAGTGCCAGACCCGAAGACAGGATGAACATGGCGAAGGTCGGGCTGGCCTCAACGGCGTCCAGCCCGAGCAGTCGGGCATAGAAGCTGGCGCTCTTTGGCGCGTCGGCGACGAAGAGTAGAATGCTGTTGCTGTCGATCACGGTAAGCTCCTGTTTATCAGTCAGGAGGACACCTACAGAGACATGCTGACAGATTCTGGCAGTAGCGTTCCCCGGCGGCGAGTTCGCCGCGCTCAAGCTTCGTATGTCCTGGAGTTGATCTACGCGTCCGCTGTCGCATCCGCGGTCCCGGCCAGCGGATCGTCCTCGAAGGGATCGACAGCACGCTTCGGCTTGACCAGCGGTTCGGGGCGGACGGGGTGGGAAAACAGCATGTCGCGCCCGGCCTGCAGCCCTTCGGACACCTGCAGCACCAGACGCGCCTCGTCGCGCTTGCGGATATCCTCGCCGATTTCATAGGCGTCGACCTCGGAAACGCCGAGCGCCTCCAGTGTTCGCCGCCCGAAGAGCAGGCCCGATTCCAGCGTTTCACGCAGCTCGTAGTCGACGCCCTTGTTGCGCAGTTCGATCGAATGGATGCGGTCGTAGGAGCGCACGTAGAGCCGCGTCTGCGGATAGTCGGCCTGCACCAGCTCCACCACCTTGTCGGTGATTTCCTTCTTCTGCGTGCAGACGAGCACGATCTTCGCCCGGTCGATGCCGGCCGAGCGCAGCACGTCCTTGCGGGCGCCGTCGCCGAAATAGATGCGGAAGCCGAAGGAGGAGGCCTGGCGGATGCGGTCGGCCGAAAAATCGATGACGGTGACGCTGCGCCCTCCGGCAAGCAGGATCTGGGCGGCGATCTGGCCGAAACGCGAGAAGCCGACCATCAGTACGTCGGCGCTGGCGCCCTCGAAATCCTCGTCCAGCTCCTCCTGCTCGTCGCCGCGCAGCAGCCGCTTCGAAAGGGCCGATCCGATCGGCGTCAGCGCCATGGACAGCGTGACGACCGCGACCAGCAGCGAGGCCGTGCTCGTCGACATCAGCCCGACCGTACCCGCCGTGGTGAACAGCACGAAGCCGAATTCGCCGCCCTGCGGCAGCAGGAAGGCGATGCGGATCGCATCGTCGTGCGGGGAGCCCGAGATCCGGCAGAGCCCATAGATGACGATCGCCTTGACGGCCATGACGATCGGCACGGCGACGATGACGAAGAGCGCGTTGTCGGCGAGAACGTCGAGTTCCAGCGACAGGCCGACGGCGATGAAGAAGATAGCGAGCAACACGCCGCGGAAAGGCTCGATATCCGCCTCCAGCTCGTGCCGGTAGGAGGATTCGGCAAGCATCACTCCGGATAAGAAGGCGCCCATCGCCATCGAAAGCCCGGCAAGTTGCATCAGGCTCGCCGATCCCATGACGACGAAGAGGGCGGCCGCGATCATTGCCTCGCGCGCGCCGGTCCGGGCGATGATCTGGAAAAGCGGCGTTAGCAGGTAGCGTCCCATGACGATCATCGCCGCAACCGCACCGACGGCGACCGCGAAATCCAACAGCGGTGCGTTGTTGCCCTTGTCGCCGCCATCGAGGATGGTGATCAGCGCCAGCAGCGGCACGATTGCCAGGTCCTGGAACAGCAGCATCGAAAAGGAACGTTGCCCGTATCTGGTGTTGACGTCGCCGTCGCCCTCGAGGATCTGCATGGCAAAGGCGGTCGAAGACAGCGCCAGGCCAAATCCGGCAACGATGCTGCCGCGCCAGTCGAGAACTTGGGAAAACCAGGCAAGTGCGGTCAGCGCCAGCCCCGTCACCACCACCTGCGCCGTGCCGAGGCCGAAGATGTCGCGCCGCATCTGCCAGAGACGGGTGGGCTTCAACTCCAGTCCGATGATGAAGAGCAGGAAGACGACGCCGAGTTCGGCGACGGCGAGGATCTGTTCGCCATCGGTGATGCCGTGGAAGACCGGGCCGATGACGATGCCGGCGGCGAGGTAGCCGAGCACCGTGCCGAGCCCGAGCTTCTTGAAGATCGGAGCGGCGACCACCGCGCCGCCAAGCAGCAGGATCGTTTCGGAAAAAAGGGCATTGGGCGCTGACATGCTGACAATTTCTTTCAACGGCAGGGAGCACGCAGGCAGCCCCGATAAAGAATCGGCGGCGGCGGCCTTGATGCTTGGGAGAGTGCACAATAAATGGAAGCCGAAGGAAAGGCCAAATCATGTCCTCTGAAATTGATTCCTCGACACTTCTTTCCCGCGCAACTCAATTGATCGATCTGGCAAGGAAGGCAGGGGCTGATGCCGCCGATGCCGTCGTCGTCCGGTCGCGCTCGCAATCGGTCAGCGTGCGCCTCGGCAAGGTCGAGGGCACGGAATCCTCCGAAAGCGACGATTTTTCCCTGCGCGTCTTCATCGGCAAGCGCGTCGCCAGCGTTTCGGCCAATCCGGGCTTCGATCTTCAGGCGCTTGCCGAACGCGCCGTTGCCATGGCCAAGGTTTCCCCGGAAGACCCCTTCGCCTGCCTGGCGGATGAGGCGAGCCTTTCGAGATCCTATCCCGACCTGCAATTGCTCGATACCACGGAGGTCTCCTCCGAGATGCTGCGCGAGGCGGGTCTTGCGGCTGAGGCGGCCGCGCTTGCGGTCAAGGGTGTCACCAATTCCTCCGGCGCCGGCGCCTCAGCCGGCATGGGCGGCCTCGTTCTTGCCACCTCGCACGGATTCGAAGGCAGTTACATGGCCTCGCGTTTCGGCCATTCCGTCAGCGTCATCGCCGGTGAAGGCACCGGCATGGAGCGCGATTATGATTTCGACAGCCGTCTCTATTATGCCGAGCTCGACGACCCCGCTGAAATTGGCCGTCGCGCCGGCGAACGGGTGATCAAGCGCGTCAATCCGCGCCAGGTGCCGACCGGCAAGGACGTCACGGTGATCTTCGACCCGCGTGTCGCCCGCGGCTTCGTCGGCCATATCGCCGGTGCGATCAATGGTGCTTCCGTCGCCCGCAAGTCCAGCTTCCTGCGCGACAGAATGGGTCAGCAGGTGCTGAAGTCGGGCCTGTCGATCACCGATGATCCGCTGATCGTGCGTGGGCCCTCCTCGCGGCCCTTCGATGGCGAGGGTGTGTCCGGCGAGCGGCTTGTCATGATCGAGGATGGTGTTTTGAAGCACTGGTTCCTCTCGACCTCGACCGCGCGCGAGCTCGGCCTCGAGACCAACGGCCGCGGCGTGCGCGGCGGCACTGCCGTCTCGCCTTCCTCCACCAACCTTGCGTTGGAACCCGGCGACATTTCGCCGGAGGATTTGATCCGCAGCGTCGGCAACGGTTTTTATGTCACCGAATTGATCGGCCACGGCGTCAACATGATCACCGGCGAATACAGCCGCGGCGCCACCGGCTTCTGGATCGAGAACGGCGAACTCACCTTCCCGGTCTCCGAGGTGACGATCGCCTCGAACCTCAAGGAGATGTTCATGCGCCTGACGCCGGCAAACGACATCGATCGCAAGTTCGGCGTCGCGGCCCCCACCTTCGCCATCGAAGGCATGACGCTTGCCGGACGCTAGAGCATGATGCCGAAAAGTGTGCGCGGTTTTCGGACGACATCATGCTCCAACTGTAGTTCAGAAATGGATTGATCTGATGAGCGACATGGAGAAAGCCCGGTGGCAGAGCGATCTCACGCTGATCGCCGATGCTGCGAGAGAGGCGGGCGCCGTCGCTTTCGGCTTCTTCAACCAGTCTCCCGAGGTCTGGTGGAAGAACGAGGACCGGTCTCCTGTCAGCGCTGCCGATTTCGCTGCAAACAAGACGCTCGAGACCATCCTGCGCAAGGCCCGGCCGGATTATGGCTGGCTGTCGGAGGAAACCGACGACGATGCCGACCGTCTCTCACGCGAGACGCTGTTCATCGTCGATCCGATCGACGGCACGCGCGCCTTCCTCGGCGGGCAGAAGGTCTGGTGCGTCAGCGTTGCGGTGGTTCATCGCGGCCGGCCGGTGGCCGGCGTGCTCTATGCCCCGGCGCTCGAGGAGCTCTATGAGGCGGTCGAGGGCGGCGCGGCGCTGAAGAATGGCGTGCCCTTCACCGTCTCGGCCGCCGGAGCGGAAGAGATGAGCCGCCTTGCGATCGGCGACGACCTGCTGAAGACCTTTCCGTCGGCGTTCCGCGACCGGGTGACGCGCGAGAAATACATTCCCTCGCTCGCCTATCGCATCGCCATGGTGGCGGATGGTCGTCTCGAAGGCACCTTCGTCAAGGGCAATTCCCATGATTGGGACCTTGCCGCCGCCGATCTGATCCTTGTCTGCGCCGGCGGCGGCCTCGTCGACATCGAAGGCCAGCCGATCGTCTACAACCGTGCCGAAGTCACCCACAAGGTTCTCTGCGCGGCCCCAACGCGCCGCCTCGGCGAGTTCCTCGCGGCCTTTGCGGAGCGACGAGACAGTTGACGTTTCCGTCAAAATCCCGCAGATGGGTGGCGGAGGAGAATAGGCAGAAAGAGAACAAAAAATGACTGAATCCGGTGACAAGAAGCAACTTCTGCATCTCGTTTTTGGCGGTGAACTGGAAAGCCTCGATGACGTCCAGTTCCGTGATCTGCAGGGTCTCGATATCGTCGGCATTTTCCCGGATTATGCCACGGCGCTGACGGCCTGGAAGGCGAAGGCGCAGCAGACGGTCGACAATGCGCATATGCGCTACTTCATCGTCCACATGCATCGTTTGCTTGATCCGCAGGAAAAGGCCAGGGGCAACTGACCTTTGCAAGTGCTGCCGGCCGGCCGCTCGTCGAGCGGGGCTTTGGTGCATCGGGCGCCCGTCGATCCGGATTGTTGGACGCATTCTGAACAAATTAATCGGCCATTGCGGCCGCAACGATAATTAGGGAATGGGTTTGATGTCGATCGGTTTTGATCGGAGGCTGGCGCAATGAGCTCCCGGATGGCGCGCTTCGGTCTGAACGCATACCGTCTGGCGGGAACCGTGGCCTCTCCTGTGGTCGGCCTCTACATCACCTACCGCACGGCCAAGGGCAAGGAAGACCGGGCCCGCCGCCTGGAACGTTTCGGCTATCCGAGCGCCAACCGGCCGCAAGGCCCGCTCGTCTGGTTCCATGCCGCAAGCGTCGGTGAAACCAACGCCGTCATCCCGCTGATCCGCGAAATCCGCCGCCGCGACATCCATGTCATCCTGACGACCGGCACCATCACCTCCGCCAAGCTCGCCGCCGAGCGCCTCGGCCAGGAAGCGATCCATCAATATGTGCCGCTCGACCTGAAGCCCTCCGTCAGCCGCTTCCTCGATTATTGGCAGCCCGATTGCGCCATCATCGCCGAATCCGAGATCTGGCCGGCAACGGTGTTGGAACTCGGCCACCGCCGCATTCCGCAGATCCTGATCAATGCCCGCATGTCGGACCGCTCCTTTGCCCGCTGGCGCGGCCGCCCGGCGATCGCCGAAGCCTTGTTCGAGAATCTTGCCCTCGTCATCGCCCAGTCGGATGTCGATGCCGAACGTTTCCGCGATCTCGGCGCTGTCCCTGTCATCACCTCGGGCAATCTGAAGGTCGATACCGACGCACCGCCTTATGACAGCGCTGTCCTCGCCCGCTATAAGAAGCAGATCGGCGAGCGCAAGACCTGGGCGGCGATCTCGACCTTCGACGGCGAGGAGAATGCCGCCGCCATCGTTCATCGGGCGCTGAGGGAGCGCGACCATCAATTGACGATCATCGTGCCGCGCCATCCCGAGCGCAGCGACGAGATCGAAGCGGCCCTGGTCAAGCAGGGGCTGAAGGTCGCCCGCCGCACCCGCGACGATGTCTTGTCCGCCGATGTCGATATCTTCCTTGGCGATACGATCGGCGAAATGGGCCTCTATTTGAGACTGACGGAAATCGCTTTCGTCGGCCGCTCGCTCTTTGCCGAAGGCGGCCAGAACCCGCTGGAGCCTGCCATGCTCGGCTGCGCCATTCTCTCCGGCGGCCATGTGCAGAATTTCCGCGATGCCTATCAGAAGCTTGCCCGCAGCGGCAGCGCCCGCATGGTGCGCGATACCGAAATGCTGGCCAAGGGCGTGCATTACCTGCTGATCAATGACGACGCCCGCCGCAACATGATCGAGGCCGGCATCACTGCCGTGCACGAGATGCGCGGCGCGCTGACGGCGACAGTGAAGGGGCTGGAACCCTATATCAATCCGCTGACGGTGAAGGCGCGGCTGTTGCCCAAGGCCGTGGCCCAGGTCTAAGGAGATATGATGTCGGCAGCGTCCCCTATCAAAGGCATTCTCTTCGACAAGGACGGCACGCTGCTCGACTATGATGAGAGCTGGCTGCCGGTCAACCGCGAGCTTGCCCGCATCGCAGCCCAGGGGGATGAGCTTCTCGCCGACCGGCTGCTTTCCGCTTGCGGCATGGATCCGGTGACCGGCCATATCGTTCCCGACAGCCTGCTTGCCGCCGGCAATACCCGCCAGATCGCCGAGGGTCTCGTTGCCGCGGGCTCGATGGTCGATGTCGGCGAACTGACGGTCCGCCTTGACGAGCTCTTTTCCAGCGCTGCCGAATTTTCCGTGCCGGTGACCGATCTTGCCGGTTTCTTCGCCCGGCTGCATCGGCGCGGCTTCAAGCTCGGTGTCGCCTCCAGCGACAATGAACGATCGATCCGCCAGACGGCGGAACGTTTCGGTTTTGCCCCCTATGTCGATTACATCGCCGGCTACGACAGCGGTTTCGGCGTCAAGCCGGAGCCCGGCATGGTGCTCGGCTTCTGCGCTGCAACCGGTCTTTCGCCTGAAGAGGTCGCCATGGTCGGCGACAACAACCACGATCTGCATATGGGTCTGAATGCCGGGACGGGGCTGCGGATCGCGGTGCTCACCGGCACCGGTTCGCGGGAGACGCTTGCCGCCGCAGCCGATCACGTGCTTGACGATATCACCGCCATCGAGACCCTGCTGCCCGATCTGCAGCTCGCCTGACCGCCGGCACTTAACCCCGAAATTCGGAATCGATTTTCGCGGTTAAGTGCCGGTTCAAAGTCGTAGAGCGTCCTTGATGCGTCCTATCGGAGGCGCGGTGCCGTAAGGGCTTGCATTTTTTCAGGTTTTGGCTTCTCAATCCGGCCGGTCGAAAAGCAGGGGACTGGCTGTGGCTAAAGCAATTCCAGCAAAAGTGCACAGCGGTTTTGCCGGGAAAAGCGCGCAGCGACTTTCCCACGGGATTGCGTGAGAACAGGCCGGACAGGGGAGCGGGACGGCAAGATGATATCTGAAGCGCCACCGTTCTGGTGGAGGAAAGCCGATTGGCGGGCCTGGCTGCTGCTGCCGCTTTCTTTTCTCTATGGCCGTATCGCCGGCCACCGCATGGCCCATGCGCGCCGCGCCTCCGTTCCCATCCCGGTTATCTGCGTCGGCAATTTCACCGTCGGCGGCGCCGGCAAAACGCCGACGGCGCTGACGATTGCCCGCGCAGCCAAGGCGAAAGGGCTGAAACCCGGCTTTCTCAGCAGGGGTTACGGCGGTTCGCTCGATGTGACGACGGTGGTCGACGCTGATCATCACCGGGCGATTGCCGTCGGCGACGAGCCGTTGCTGCTTGCCCAGGAAGCGCTGACGGTGATTTCCCGAAGGCGCGTCGAGGGTGCCGCACGCCTGGTGGCGGAGGGTGCCGATCTCATCATCATGGATGACGGTTTCCAGAGTGCCCGGCTGACGATCGACTATGCCCTGCTCGTCATCGACGCGACCCGCGGCCTCGGCAACGGCCATATCGTTCCGGGCGGGCCGGTCCGCGCGCCGATCCGCCAGCAGCTGCGTTCTGCGACAGCCCTATTGAAGGTCGGCGGCGGCAATGCCGCCGACAGGATCGTCCGGATGGCGGCGCGCGCCGCAAAACCCTATTTCACCGCATCGCTGAAAGTGCGCGGCGACAATACGCTTGCCGGCACGAAGGTGCTCGCCTTCGCCGGCATCGCTGATCCCCCCAAATTCTTCCGCACGGTCGAGTCGCGCGGCGCCGAGATCGTCGTCGCCAAGTCCTTCGGCGATCACGAGCACCTGACCGAGGAGGAGATCGACGACATCCTGACGACTGCCGAGCGTCAAGGTCTCTTGATCGTCACCACGTCCAAGGATTTCGTCCGCCTCTCCGGCCATCAGGGCAAGGCGGCACGGCTCGTCGAAAAGAGCCGGGTGATCGAGGTCGACATGGTCTTCGAGGATCACCTCGCCCCCAGCTTAATCATTGACCGGGCGATCGTCGCCTGCCGCGAGCGGAGGCTGCGGGAGATGAAGGCCGGAGTTAAAACGATTCCAAGAAAGGCTGAACGGCTCTAACAGGCAGCTGCAAACGCCTCGTCCTGCGTACATCTCCACATGCAACGCTATCACGCGATCGAGTGAAGCAAAGTTTCGCGGGCGGAAGTCAGATGCAACCGGCATGCGCGATCGATCAAGGCGATATTGCGGCTTTCGAGGGCTTCGATCAGGGCGAGATGTTCCTTGATGGCGACCTCATTCCGGGCGCGTTCATCACGCTTGTTCCACTGATAATGATAGTGGAAGACCATGGCTATCACGTCTTGGAAGCTTTCGATAAAGCGGTTTGGCGCGACTGCGGTAATTAGCCGGTGGAACCGGCTGTCCAGCTCCGAGAAATCCTGAAACCGGGCGTCGATATCCGCGAGCAGTTCCAAATGTGCCGCCCGTATAGATTGGATCTGTTTCCAGACGGGCGACCCGTCGGGCAGGGCAGCGAAAAGCCGTGCGGAGCGCATTTCGAACATCTCTCTGATCTCGAACAGCTCGAGTGCGAAACTGGCTGTGAACCCTTTAAAAACCCAGCCTGCATTCTGACGCTTCTCGATCAGCCCATATTTCTGAAATCGATTGAGAAACTCACGGACAATCGTTGTCGCGACGCCGAATTTCCGAGCTAGTTCCGCCTCGTTGATTTCTGTGCCCGGACAGGCATCGCCGCGCAGCATCCATTCCATGAAGCTCGTCTCGACCTGTTCCGAAATTGCCAAGGTCTCTTTCTTCGGATAGCGCTCTTTCTGTCGTGGCTGCTCACGTATGATCCGCCTGTGTGCTTCAGATATGATGATCCCACGTGCGGACATCCCCGCCAGCACCTTCCGCACCGTTGTTCTGCTCACGCCAAGCTGGGCGCGCAGTGCATTTTCGGACGGCAATTCCGCCCCAAGATCGAGCGTGCGAATGATATCGATCATATCATTGAATGCCCGCTTGAAAGTCGTATCTGTTCTCATGGTGCAACTCTTGATATGATTAGATATCCATAAAAAACAATTTGACGCACGTGTATCATATGTTTCTTATGTATAAAAAACGGGGGAGGCTAGGGGAATTTGGAAGACTCCGGGATTCTGCCTCAGAATTCGTCCCGGCCTGGTGGTTCGCACGATGCAACCTTCCAGCCGAGACAATCTGGCATCACATTCGGACTGAAGCTATTGAGCCTTGGCCCTCTATTGATCCTGATTATGCTCATCGCCGTCGTCAGTTTGATCACGCCGGCCTTTCTAAAGCCGGTTAACCTGGGGAACATCCTGGCGCAGACTGCAGTGATTGCTGTTGTAGCAATGGGGCAGCAACTCGTTATCCTGACGCGCGGCATCGACCTGTCTGTCGGCTCGAATCTTGCGCTGGCAACAGTCATCGGCGGACTTGTCTATCAGCAGGTTGATTCTTCAGTCGTCGTCATTATGGCCATGCTGCTTGCCGGCGCTGCCATTGGTGCGGTCAACGGCCTGGTCTTTGTCTACGGTCGGCTGCCACACCCCTTTATCATTACACTTGCGACCTTGAGTATCTGCCGCGGTCTGGCACTTGCATTGGCGCCCGGCCACACCACCATGCGCGGGATGCCCGATGCAGTGACCGCGATCGGTGGCGGTACGACGCTTGGTGTGCCCAATTCCTTCTTTGCCGTTGCGATGTTCGCGCTTCTTTTTCTGATCCTGACGAAGTCGATTGTCTTTGGCCGTTGGATCTATGCGGTCGGCGGCGCGCCGAATGCCGCCAGAAGCATGGGTATCCCGGTAAAGGGCGTTCTGCTCGCAACCTACATTATTTGCGGCTTTTGTGCAGGTGTCGGCGCGGTGCTGCTCGCAGGACGGACCGCCGCCGCCTCGCCAATCTACGGCAATCTTTTGGAACTCGACACGATTGCTGCGGTGATTATCGGTGGCGCCAGCTTCCTTGGCGGACGAGGCCATCTCGGCCACGCCCTGATCGGCGCGGTGCTGATCGGCGTCATCCGCAACGCCCTTAACCTTCTAGGGGTCGACGTGTTCTTTCAAATGATCGCGATTGGGCTCGTCATCGTCATCGCCGTAGAGGCCGACGTGCTTCGTAACCATCTCGAGGCGCGCGCGCGTGTGCTTCAATCGGCGAGAGTGCAATGAACACTGCATCCACCACACCGGCACTTTCGGTTCGAAACGCCCAGAAGCGCTTTGGCGCCATCCATGCCCTGAAAAATGTAAGCTTTGATGCCTATGCAGGTGAGGTAACCGCTCTCTTGGGTGACAACGGCGCCGGCAAGTCGACGCTCGTCAAATGCATCAGTGGGCTTCATAGTCTCGACGAAGGAGAAATCCTCGTGGATGGCGCGCCCGTATCGCTCCATTCAACGGCCGCCGCCCGCCGCGCCGGTATTGAAACCGTCTATCAGGATCTGGCGCTTTTCGACAACCTGACCCCCGTACAGAATTTCTATTGCGGACGAGAAATCTCTTTCCCCTCCTGGCTGCCGCGTCCGCTCCGCTTCCTCAACACGGGCCTGATGAAGCGGGAAGCAGCGAGCGTCATCGATCGCCTGAAGGTTAAGCTGCCGAGATTCGATGCGCCGGTCGCGCTGATGTCTGGGGGACAGCGACAGGCGATCGCGGTCGCGCGCGCCATTGTTTTTGCGCGCAAGCTGGTAATCCTTGACGAACCAACCGCCGCCCTCGGTCTTCGCGAGTCTCGCCAGGTTCTTGACCTTATCCATCAGCTCAAAGCCGACGGCAATGCCGTGATCATCATCACGCACAATATGGAGCATGTCGTCGAAATCGCCGATCGGGCGGTTGTGCTGCGGCAGGGGCGCAAGGTGGGTGAACTGAAGCCAACGCAAGCGAACAAGCAGGACCTTGTCGCGATGATTGTCGGCGCCGAGGCTTAAAGGAGATCGCTGCTTCTTTGGGGCAGCGGACAACGAGATCGCTCTAGAGGAGGGCGGTCGAAACATGGGAGGTCTATCATGAAACTGCAATCCCTGCTGGGCGCTCTTGCGCTCCTGGCCGTCGCTGTAGTCCCGTCCTGGGCGCAGGAGCCGGTCAAGCTCGGCTTTATAACCAAATTCCCTGTACCGTTCTTCGCAACAATGGAGAACGCAGCCAAAGATTATGCAAAGAGAAATCCCGGCGTCGAGATCATCTACGGGCAAGGTACATCGGCAACCGACATCGAGGGCCAGATTGCACAGATCGAGTCCATGGTGACACGAGGCGTGCAGGGCATTGCCCTCACTCCCGTCGATCCCACCGTGTCCACTGCGCTGGACAAGGCGGTGGCGGCCGGTGTCAAGATCGTGCTGATGGATAACAACATTCCGGATTGGAAAGGCAGGACGGCGCTTGCCACGACCGATAATTTCGCTGCGGGCAAAATCGCTGGCGAATATCTCAAAACCGTTCTTAAAGCCGGCGACACGCTCGGGATTCTCGAGGGCGTGCCCGGTGTGCCGGCGCTTGATGACCGCGTGAACGGTATGCTTGAAGGGCTGAACGGCCTTGATGTCAAGATCGTCGGGAAAGGCGCAACAAACTGCACCGAGGAGCTCGGGATCAGTGTCGCCGAGGATCTGCTCACGAAGAACCCGGATCTCAAGGCCATTTATGCCGCTTGCGGCCCGCCCGCTGCTGGCGCGGCGCGCGCAATCAAGAACGCTGGCACTGCCAATGACAAGATTGTGCTGGTCGGTTTCGATTTCTGCTGCGGCGAAGAGGAAGCGCTGAAGAGTGGAGTCGAGGATGCGTCGGTTGCGCAGTTCCCCACCAAGATGGCTGAACTCGGTGTGGATGCGCTGGTAAAATCGATTCGCGGAGAGAAGGTTGAGTCCTTGATTGACTCCGGCGCTGCGCTCGTGACGCCGGAGAATATGGCGAAATTCAAGTGAACCGTCGCCCCTGTGGGGATCGGATCACGCAAACGGTCCGTCCTTCGCTGGGCGGGCCGGCGGGTGACCGCTCGTTGTGCCCAGATTTGAATCTTTTATCGG
This sequence comes from Rhizobium indigoferae, assembly GCF_034554815.1. Taxonomy (NCBI): domain Bacteria; kingdom Pseudomonadati; phylum Pseudomonadota; class Alphaproteobacteria; order Hyphomicrobiales; family Rhizobiaceae; genus Rhizobium; species Rhizobium indigoferae. The sequence goes on from NZ_CP140635.1 coordinate 536,345, forward strand.
GACGGCCAGCACGCCTTCAGCAAAGCCTTGGCTGATCGTTATCGATGGTGAGGCGCGCGACGCTTTAGCGCCGCTGGTTCGGCAGCACGCCGGCGCGTTTGTCGGCCTCGATCGCCGAGATCACGTCGGCATAGGGCTCCTGCCGGGCAACACTCCAGTAGCGCAATTCATCGAGCGGGATCTGTTTTCCCGTCATCGCGCAGACGACATAGGAGCCGGGCGAGAGAATCTGGAAATCGCCATCGAGATACCGGATCTTCGCTTCGCGGTTTCCGTGTCCTTCGAACAAATTCATGCGCTCCGTTCCCTGCAGTCTGTCATTAAAGCATGTTGCGCAAAAGTGTGCCGCGGTTTTGCGATCACGACATGCGGAACACCAAAGACCTAAAGCGTGGCAAGCGAATCTGAAAGATCGCGACACGCTTTAGTCTGCCATACTCCCGAAAGGGTTGCTTTTCCAGCTTTTTTAGCTTCTGCCGAAAAGCCGCTCGATATCGCTGAGCTTCAATTCGATATAGGTCGGCCGGCCGTGATTGCACTGGCCGGAGCCGGGCGTCACTTCCATTTCCCGCAGCAGCGCGTTCATTTCCTCCGGTCGCAGCCGCCGTCCGGAGCGCACCGAGCCGTGGCAGGCCATGGTCGCCGCCACATATTCGAGCTTGGCCGATAGGCCCGACGCCGTGTCCCATTCGGCAATCTCGTCGGCAAGCTGGCGGATCAGCCCATGCGCATCGACCTCGCCGAGCATTGCCGGCGTCTCGCGCACGGCAATAGCGCCTGGGCCGAAACGCTCGATCGCAAGGCCGAGTTCGGAAAGCTCGGCCGCATGCTGCATCAACCGGTCGCAATCCTCTTCCGGAATGTCGATGATTTCGGGGATGAGCAGCACCTGAGAGGCCAGCCGCTTGGAGTGCAGCGCCTTGCGCATTGCTTCGAAGACCAGCCGCTCATGCGCGGCATGCTGGTCGACGATGACGAGCCCGTCCTCGGTCTGGGCGACGATATAGTTGGCGTGGATCTGCGCCCGCGCCGCGCCGAGCGGATACCGTGCGTTTGGTTCGGGGGCTGACGGCTGCGGCGAAAACTGTGGCTCGGCCCGCGCCGTCGGCATCGAAAGTCCGTCGAAGGACGCCTGTGGTCGTTCGCCGAAACCCGTTGTCGGCTGAAAGGGCCGGGAGGGCGATGTCTCGGCCGACCATCCGCCCTGCGGCCGCTGGGTATTCGGCTGGAAGCCGGGGCGGAAGGAACGCAGCATGTCGCTCGCCCCGGTCGTTGCCGCTCGGCTGCCGTCGCGCGCCAAGGCCTCGCGGATGGCGCCGACGATCAGGCCGCGCACCAGGCCAGGGTCGCGGAACCGCACGTCGGATTTTGCCGGATGCACGTTGACGTCGACGAGAGCGGGATCGAGCGTGATCGACAGCACCGCCACCGGATAGCGACCGGATGGGATCGTCTCAGCATAGGCGCCGCGGATCGCCGAGAGGATCAGCTTGTCCTGCACCGGCCGGCCGTTGACGAAGGCATATTGATGAGCGGAGTTGCCACGGTTGAAGGTCGGCACGCCGGCAAAGCCAGTCAGCGAGATCTCTTCGCGCACGGCGTCGAGCGCAATCGCATTGTCCCGGAATTCCTTGCCGAGCACCTGCGCCATGCGCGCCAGATGATCGTCGCCGGTCGCCGGGAATTCCAGCGTCGTGCGGTCCGAACCCGACAGCACGAAGCGCACCGCCGGAAAGGCGATCGCCATGCGCTTGACGATCTCGGTAATGGCGCCGGCCTCGGCTTTCTCCGTCTTCAGGAATTTGAGCCGGGCCGGTGTGGCAAAGAACAGGTCGCGCACCTCGACGATCGTCCCGGGATTGGCGGCAGCCGGGCGCATATGCGCGATTTTGCCGCCGGTCACGGCGATCTCGTGGCCGCCGGTGCTGTCGCGCTTGCGGCTTGCGATGCTGAGCCTCGCGACCGAGCCGATCGAGGGCAGCGCCTCGCCGCGGAAGCCGAGCGTACGGATATCTTCGAGCGTCTCCGATATCTTCGAGGTGCAGTGGCGCCTGACCGCCAGTTCCAGATCGGCCGCGTCCATGCCCGAGCCGTTGTCGCTGACACGCAGCAGCGCCTTGCCGCCGCCAGCCGTGGCGATTTCGATGCGCGTCGCGCCCGCGTCGAGTGCGTTTTCGATCAGTTCCTTGGCAGCGCTCGCCGGCCGTTCGATGACTTCGCCGGCGGCGATCTGGTTGATGAGCGTTTCGGAAAGCTGTCTGATGGCCATGGGCTATTTTCGGGGATTCGCGGGCCGGAGGGAAGGGGTTTCGATGCGCTTTCCCCAAAGCGTGATCACCGCCGTCCCCGAATTTGGGGGTGGCTAGTGTTAAGCCGGTTTTAACATAAAAATGGCATTTCTAATCACATACTTCCGGAAGCTGTGAAATCGAACAGATGTGGGACGCAATGGAATGAGTGCCGGCTTCGAAAAGGCGGACACATCATCAGAAATCGATGGGTCTCCCGCCGAGGCCGATCTGCAGACGGCGCTTTTCGATGTGGTGTGCGACAGCCTTTCCGCAGCTTTCATCATCTACGACAAGAACGATCACCTGATCTTCGCAAGCCGCCAGACCCTCGAATTCTTTCCGCTGCCCGCCGAAATGCTGAAGCCGGGCACGCGGCTTCGCGATTTCCTCGGTGCGATGTACGACACCGGCATTCGCCAGCAATATGATGTGAGGCAGGGCGGCTCGCTGAGCCGCGAGGACTGGCTGTCGCAGAAAATCGCCTCGCATTGGCGCGAGCGCTTCGACGCCGTCGAGCGCCACGGCGCCGACAGCTGGGTCCGCTTCGTCAAGCGCAGGCTGCCGGGCGGTTACGGCGTCACCATCATCTCCGACATTTCCGAGAACAAGAAGCGCGAAGAGCAATGGCGCTCCGATCTGGAGCGCGTGCAACTGACCGAGGACATTCTCGACAATCTGCCGTTTCCGCTTTTCGTCAAGGACCGCAACCTCACCTATGTCGCGGTGAATCTCGCCTTCTGCGAGAAATATCAGACGAGCGCCGACGAGGTGCTCGGGCGCAAGAGCGGTGATCTTTTTTCAGAGGAGATCGCCAAGCGTTTCGAGGAGAGCGATCGCCACGTACTGGAGACTGGCGAGATGTCCGTCTCTCGCCAGCGTCAGATCTCCCGCGACGGCATCGAGCGCGACATCGTCAGCCGCAAGCACCGCATCGGCAAACCCGGCCGCTATTTCCTGGTATCGACCATGCAGGACCTGCCGCGCGACGGCGCCGATCTCGACGAGTTCGGCCAAGCGTCCGCGATCACCGCCTCCAGCAATCAAAGCTACCGCCGGGCCTATGTGCCGGTACCAACCGGCGTCGAGCGGCGCGAACCGGCGGCGATGGAAGCGATCGTTCCGGAGAATTTCTCCGGCCGCAAGGTCCTCGTCGTCACTGCCGACCTCGCAGCCGAGACCGCCGCGCTGCGGACGCTGACGAAATACGGCTTCGAATCCTGCTCGGTCCGCGGCGAGGACGAAGAGGAGCGGTTCCTGGAAATCGCTACCTCCTCCGGCATCTCGCTCGATCTCTTGATCATCGACAACCAGATGGGTATGCGCTGCCTCGAGCTTGCCGAGCAATACGGCATCCCGGCGCTCGTCATGGACGGTTTCCAGATCGCCAACGAGCTCACATTCCAGATCGCCCGCCATTTCAATCGCAACAGCCGCAGTGCTGCCGGTTCGGATACCGATTGGGAAATCAGCATTTCCGACGATGTGGTTGGCCTGCAGGTTCTCGTGGCCGAAGACAACGACATCAACCAGATCGTCTTCTCGCAGATCCTCGAAGGCCTCGGCTACCGCCATATGCTGGCAGCGACCGGCGACGAGGCCGTGCGCCTCTGGGCCGAGCACCGGCCACAGATCGTGCTGATGGATATTTCCCTGCCCGGTTTCAACGGCTTCGAGGCCGCGCGCCTCATCCGGCAGATGGAGGAAACCGGCGGCGGCACCCGCACTCCGATCATCGGCGTGCTCACCCAGGCCTTCGAGCGCGACCGCGCCGAATGCGTCAAATCAGGCATGGACGACGTCATCATGAAACCCGTCAGCCCCGATATGCTTGAGACGGTGTTTCAGAAGTACCTGATGGACGAACCTATGCGGGCGCGAAACTAGAAGGCGATACCCGTCAACTCCCTAGAATTTGGGCGTTTCAGGCGGCAGAGGCCGCTGATTTCCTATCGAATTGTTAAGACATGCCGGTCATTCTTTTGCATGGCTGCGGGGGAAGCTCGGGTTTGCATGATGAAATCGGCGGAAATAGCTTTCTTGACCGTGGGTCAGAATGAGCTTCAGGCGATGGCCTATACCGATCCGCTGACCGGATTGGGAAACCGCAATCGCATGCGGGAGAAGGTCCTGCAGATCTCTTCCGAGCGCGCCAGCGATCCGGCCCCCTTCACCATCGGCATCGTCAACCTCGACAGTTTCAAGCCGATCAACGATCTGTTCGGCTCGACAGCCGGCGATGAAATCCTCTGCCAGGTCGCCCATCGTCTCAGGGCCTGTATTCCTGATGGTGCGCTTGTGACCCGCCATGACGGCGACGAATTTGCCTTCGTGCTGCCGTTGATCTTCGAGCGGGCGAGCGCCGAGAAATTCGGCCAGATGATCCGCGAGGTGCTATCGGCCCCTTATGACCTCGGCGACCGCAACGTCCGTCTCTCCGCTTCCCTCGGCTTCTCCATCTATCCGTTCGCCGGAGAGGATTGCGAGGAACTGCTGAAGAGCGCCGAGACCGCCCTTTACCGTTCCAAGCGCCGCGGTCGCGGCCAGATCACCGTCTATTCGCGCGAGATCGCGCAGGAAATGAAGCGCGCCACGCAGCTGGAGCAGGCGCTCAGAAACGCCATCATCTCGGATGCGATCGACGTGCATTTCCAGCCGATCGTCTCGCTGTCCAACAATCAGGTCGTCGGCTTCGAGGCGCTTGCCCGCTGGAACGATCCCGATCTCGGCTTCGTGTCGCCCGGCGTCTTCGTGCCGCTCGCCGAAGAGCGCGGCTTCATCGACGCGCTGTCGGAGGCGTTGCTGCGTAAAGCTGCCGAAGCAGCACTTTCCTGGCCGCGCGAACTCTTTCTGTCGTTCAATCTTTCCTCGGCCCAAATGATGGATCCGGGCACGAGCAGCAGCGTCCTGTCGATCCTTGGGCGCGTCGGCTTCGATCCGCATCGCCTGGAGCTGGAGATCACCGAGACCGCGGTGATGAGTTCGGCCGATACAGCTCATCGCATCATCGCTGATCTGCGTGCCGCCGGTGTGCGCATCTCGCTCGACGATTTCGGCACCGGTCAGTCGAGCCTCGGGCGCCTGCGCGACTTCATCTTCGACAAGATCAAGATCGACCGTGCCTTCGTCTCGCGCATCAATTCCGATCGCGCCTCCGAACACATCATCAAAGCGATCCTTACCATGTGCGAGGGCCTGGAGCTGGAAGTTGTGGCGGAAGGTATCGAGGATTATGCCGAGGCGGTGAAGTTGCGCACGCTCGGCTGCGGCATGGGCCAGGGCTATCATTTCGGCCGCCCGGCGGACGGTATCGCGACGCTGCGCTTCCTGCACGAGAATTATTATGATCCGACCGTGATGGAGCGTGTCAGCGCATAAAACGATGGCGCCCCTGGAAGCGCCATCGCCTACGCTATACTACCACGCACGGATTACTTAGGCGTGGTCGAGCCGGTTGCCGTGGTGTCGGTACCGGTCGCAGCCGGAGCCTTTTCGGCCGCTAGCATTGCCAGCGTCTTGAACTCAGGTGCGGCCTTCAGCGATTCAGACGTTTCGCTGGTCGTCAGCTTGACGCTGCCGTCCTGGGTGTTCTGCGCGACGGTGATCTTTTCCATCGGCACGGCGACATTCTTTTCGCCGATGCCGAGGAAGCCGCCGACACCAACGATTGCAGCAACAAACCCGCCGTCCTTCTTCAGGATCAGGTCGTTGACGCTGCCGATGCTTTCATTGTTGCCGTTATAGACCGACTGGCCGATATAGGTGTTGGCGCTGACCTGGTCCGGAGACTGTTCCGTCAGATAGCCGGCCTGAGCCGTGTCTGCCGTCGGTGCTGCGGCCGGAGCCTGTGCAGCATCGCCTGCAGGCTTGGTGACGTCAGGCGTCATCGGCTTCGGTGCTGCCGGATCGGCGGGGGCCGCCTGGGTCGGAGCAGCGGGATCCGCAGGCTGCGGGGCTGTCTGCGAGAATGCCGCCGGTACGAAAGCCGTGGCAAACAGTGCGCCAGCGGCAACGGTCGTCAGAAGTTTGCGTGTCATTTCGAACCTACCTTTGTTTTTCCCTAGAGTGTTCGCTGGCGCGGCAACACCTGTTTCTCAGGTCTCGTTGACGCGCCGGTTCGAAGGGAAAATGACTGGTGGAGCGATTGGTTCCGGTTGAAAACACGGAAAATTTCTCGATTATCACGGAACATTTATCGAAGAACCGCCGCTAAAACGAGAAAAGGCGCCCCGGTCGGGAGCGCCTCTGATGGCCTCTGATCACCCGGTGATCAGATCACGTAGACGGGATCGAACACGCCTTTGACCTCGATGCCGAGTTCCAACAGCGCGCCGGCACTGGGCTGCGCCGAACGGGCATCCTCATCCAGCCCTTCCCAGGCGGTCGTTACCGCCAGGCGGTCGGCATTGACGCCGATGAAGGCAGGGCAGGAGGGTTGGACGGCAGGAACCTTGTAGCGCGAGATGCGCAGGCCGTCCGGACTGTAGCGGTCGACGACGCCGGCACCCCAGCGCGCATTCCACAAATAGCCGTCGGCATCGACCACCGAGCCGTCAATGTCGCCGGGGTCGTCCATGCTGTCGACAAGCACGATCGGCTCGCCCGAAGGCAGGCCGGTCAATGGATCGACCATGACGCGCATCAGCCGGTTGATGCGGGAATCCGTATAATAACCGATCGTGCCGTCAGGCGAGAAGCAGATTGAATTCGGGATGCTGATGCCGTTGAAGATCTTCGTCACCTTGCCGCTAGCGACGTGATAAATGGCGCCGGCCTGGTTTTCCGCCCGCTTGCTCATCGTGCCGATCCAGAGTGCACCGGACGGATGGGTGCGGCCATCGTTCGAACGGTTTTCCGGCCTGTCGTTTTCGAGTGCTGCGTAGAAGGTGAGGTTGCCGCTTGCGACGTCGCGCACGAAAAGCCCTTCTTCCGTCGCGATCAGCTGCCGCCCGGCGTCGATGCGGGCAAGCACGCTCGCCATCACAGGCAGCGGATGCACCTTTTTCGCGCCCGTCGAAAGATTGAGCTCGTGCAGTTCCTTGCCGAGGATGTTGAACCACCAGACGGTATTGCTGTCCGGATCATAGGTCGGGCCTTCACCGAGAACGGAATTGGTATTGCAAAGTGTCTTGCCCTCGAACTCATAAATGTCGGTCATACGTTCACGCTCCCAATGGCTGCATCATAGGCGTAAATGGTCGCCTTGGCGCGCTCGGCAACCTCTGATGCGGTCATTCCTGGCTTGTAGATGCTGGTGCCGAGGCCGAAGGCGAAGATGCCGGCCTTGGTATAATCGCCGAAATTCTTATCCGACACACCACCGACGGCGGCAATCATCAGCTCCGGCGGCAGGATTGCCCGGATCGCCGTGATGCCGGAAGGGCCGAGCACGCTGGCCGGAAAGAATTTGAGACCGGTGGCCCCGGCGCGCGCTGCTGCCAGCGCCTCGGTCGGCGTAAAGACGCCCGGCATCGTCACCATGCCATAGTCGCGCGCCCGGATGATCACCTCGGGCTCGACATTCGGCGTGACGAGCAGCTTGCCGCCGGCCGCATGCAGGCTGTCGACCGCCTCGACGGTCAGCACCGTGCCGGCGCCGATCAGCACGTCGGCCGGTGCCAACTTCGCGGCGATCTCGATGGATTTGAACGGTTCCGGCGAGTTGAGCGGGATCTCGATCGCCGTCAGGCCATTTTCGATCAGTGCACCGACGACGCTTTCGGTCTCGTCAGGCCGGATGCCGCGAAGGATGGCGATCAGCGGGCGTTTCATGTCGGGGAAGGGGATACGGTTCATCGTGTCAGCTTTCTCAATTCGGCCAGATGGCTTCGGCTGCAGCCGAAAGCCCGCGGCGCACGGCGGCGTCGGCGTCGATGGCGGTGAAGGCAAGGGACAGGGTGTTGAAGGCCTGTTCGTAGAGCGCTTGCAGGCGCCCTGAGGCGACGAGGGTGATGTCGGTGCCGTTTGCCGCATCTTGCAGCGCGCCGGCGATTTCGAGGCCGATCAGCGTGCCGGATAGCCGGGCTTGCGCCGCTGCGGCAGAAATCCCGTGCAGGAGCTGGCCGGAGCGGGCGGTAAACAGCAGGTTGGAGGCAAGGGCCGGGCGCGCGAAAGCGGCCGAGACGGCGGCCTCGAAGGCTGCCGCATCCGCCGGCTGCTCTGCCGCACCGGCAACGGCATGCGAAAGGATCGTGTGTTTGCTGATGACGTCGAACAGCTCGCCGGTCATGAAGGTCGAAAAGCCGGTCACCTTGCTGTCCGTCACATGCACCCATTTCGAATGCGTGCCGGGCATGCAGACCGCCTGCGCTCCGGAGCTTGCGCGGCCGAGCGCGCCGAGAAGCTGGGTTTCTTCGCCGCGCATGACGTCGGGCGTCGCCATGTCCCGCTGGGCAAGGCCCGGCAGGATGCGGATGTCGCGGCTTTCGCCCGGTACGGAGACCGCCCCGGTGAGGATCGAGGCAAGCGGCGCCGGCACGTCGATATAACCGGCCTCGACCCAGCCCTGCCGTGCGCCGGCCATGCCGCAGATGATCACCGGCAGGTTTTCCGGCGCCTCGATGGCTGAGAGATGGCCGGTAAGCACCGCGGAAAAGCCGGTCTTTGCCGCGCTCGTCATGCCTTCGCCGCTGCGGCGTTCGGCAAGGACGGTGCCGTCCCTACCCATCAGCCACAAGCGGAAGCTGCTGGTGCCCCAGTCCACCGCGACATAAGCGGGATTTGCCATTACAGAACGCCTCCATCGACAATCAGGGACTGGGCGGTCATTCCAGCCGCACAGTCGGATGCAAGAAACAGGCAGGGACCGACGATCGCATCGGGTTTGAGCGCGACCTTCAGGCACTGGTCCTCGACCGAGCGCGCAATGCTCTCCTCGGTGAGCCAGTGCTGCATCTGCCGCTCGGTGACGACCATGCCGGGCAGAATGCAGTTGACCCGGATGTTCTCCGGCCCGAGCCTGCCCGCCAGGCTCTTCGTCAGCCCGACGACCGCCGCCTTGGCTGCCGCATAGGCGGGAAAGCCGCCCATGTTCAGCTTGAAGGCAATCGACGACATATTGATGATCGCCCCGCCGCCGGCCACCCGCATCGACGGCACGACTGCCTGCGAGGTGAAGAACACATGCTTGAGGTTGACCGCCTGGTTGTTGTCCCAATAGGCCTCGGTCACCGCGTCGAATTCATGGCGGTCGTCCCAGGCGGCATTGTTGACCAGCACGCGGATCGGCCCTGAGCTGGCAATGACGCTATCGACCGTGCGCCGGATCGCCTCGATGTCGCGCAGGTCGGCATGGTGAAAGGAGACCGGATGCGCCGTCTCCCGCGACAGCCTGTCGGCGAGTTCGCGGCCGGCCGCCTCGGCGATATCGATGAACGAGACCTTGGCGCCTTGGCGCGCGAAACCTTCGACGATCGCAGCACCGATGCCCGATCCGCCGCCAGTCACGAGCACGGCTCGGTCTTTGAACTCGGGAAATTGTGCTGCTGGCATTATGGTCACCGTCGCCTCCCGACCGTATCGTTGTTCCATTATTTGGAACTTAATTTGACTATATGGAATTATCGAATTACAGTGGCCTTTCTGTCAAGGGTGGATGAGGCAATGGATTCAAACGGCGGCGGCGCAGCACAGGCACGTGAGACCGGGACGCTCGGCAAACTGATGGTTCTGCTCGATCTCGTCACCCACGCGGATGCGCCGCTGCGTTTTACGGATGTTCTGGCTCTCGCCGGCCAGCCGCGCGGCACGCTGCATCGCCAGCTGAGCCATCTGGTCGAGGAAGGGCTGCTCGAGCTCGATGGCGACGGCCGCTATGCGCCCGGCCTGCGCCTGCTCGATTTTGCCGCGCGCAGCTGGGCGCGCAACGAATTCCGCATGATCGCCGAGCCGCACCTTGCCGATCTGCAGCGGGCAACCGGCGAGACGGTGCATCTCGGCGTTCTGAGAGGCCAGTCGATCATCTATCTCGACAAAGTCGAAGGCCGACAGCCGGTGCGCATGTATTCGCAGATCGGCAATGCCTCGCCTTGTTATTGCACCGGCGTCGGCAAGGCCGCCCTTTCGCGGCTTTCGGCCGAAAGCCTCGTCGATCTCGTCGCCGGCCTGAGCTTCACCAGCTTTACCGCCTCGACCCATGTCTCGGCCGAAACGCTGCTTGCCGAAATCCGCGAGATTGCCGATCAGGGCTATGCTTTCGACCGCGAGGAGCATGAGGCCGGCATCCGCTGCGTCGCCGCACCGGTCTGGTCGGAGGATCGGACCTTTATGGGGGGTATTTCGATTACCGGCCCGGCCTATCGGTTGTCGATGGAACTTCTGCACCAATGGGCCGTTCCGGTTCAACTGGCGGCTGCGAGGATCATGGAAGGCATGCGCGTCCGTCTCGGTCCGCGCCGTTGAGAGAAAATTGCAATCAGCCCGCTGCTGGACGCAATCGCAGAGCATGCTTATGATGAGCGCGATATTGAGATTTGCCGACGAATCACCACAACTAGAACGGTCCGCGAAATCTACAACCAGTCACCGGCCGAACGCTCAACGCTGAAGCCGATTCCAACCAGCGATCGTCGTTCCCCGATGCAATCGAAACACCCATAGCGGGCAGGTTTCGCAAACGGTTTGCCGGCCGCTGTGCCGAAGATGAAGAAATGTGATGGCACCCTTGTCGCAAACATCCACGGAAGAAGACGATTATATCAAGGAAATAGCGGGTCTGAAGACCCAGTTCGATATTTTCCGTTTCATGAAACGGGTGACGGAAGCCTATCGCAGCCGTGCCTTCATGGTCCTCAACCTGCCGCCGATCACTTCCTTCGATCTTCAGGGCAGCACTGTCATCACCAGCTGGCCGGCCGAGCTTCTGGCTCTCTACGATCAGGAGGGCCTGATGGTGAACAGCCCGGTCCTCAGACGCCTCAGAACATCTGCGCGGCCCTTCTTCTACGACATGTCAAGACAGAACTGGTCGCGGGACGACGGCAAGTCCATCCTCGTCGCCTCCCTGTTTGATCGCTTCAAGATGATGCGCGGCGCCTATTTTCCGACGCACGAGCCCTCCGGACTGCGCGGCGCCGTCTCTTTCGCCGGCGACCGCGAACCCTTCAGCCCGGCCGAGATGCGCGAACTCTGCTATATCGCCATCCATGTGTTCGACAGGCTTGCCGAGATCCGCAACCTCGATACGCGCATCACCGACACGCTGACCGACCGCGAAATCGATTGCCTCAACTGGACGGCGGCCGGCAAGACCAGTGCCGAAATCGCCGAAATCCTCACCCTGTCCGAGCACACGGTCAATCACTACCTCAACCGCGCCACCAAGAAGCTCGACACGGTCAACCGCACCCAGGCCGTCGCCAAGGCGCTGCGCATTGGCTTGATCAAATAAGTTGCAAAAAACAACCGAATGCTTTCGAAGCCGCCCAGCGCATAGGCAAGTCCTTCCCGGTGGAGGGCTGTCCCAAGCGCTTTTGCGCTGATTTTCCATCTGGCACGCTTTCTGCATCTCGTTTGCGAGAGGTCCAGAGGGGACTTTGAGACCAGCGCCAGGAAATGGCGCGGCCGACACACCGCTGCCCGACGCCGATGCCGCTTTCTCCCGGCCCTTCGGTGTCGGCGGCGGTTGTTGCGTTTTGGCACCGCTTCTTTCGCAGCTGTTTGCGATTTCCTCTTCCCGGTTCACTTTTCACTGGCCTTTTGCTCGGCTTGCTCTAGTTCGCCCCGGATTGCGCCGGTTCTCGGGGAGACCGTTGCGGCCATCAGGGCGAAAGCCCGGCGGACTTGATGGCCGCAACGGATTGCCAATTCCCCGCCGCTCTTTTGGCACGCCGTCAAATCGATTTTCTTCCCGATGATTTTGTTTGGCGAAGGCTTCCGTCTCCACTATCTCTACTGCATGATTTCAGCCTTGATCGATTTCGATCAAGGCTGAAATCATGCAGCAATTCAAAGTGCTACAGCGTCCTTTGCGCGTCTTGAAAGACGCGCGGCGCTGTAGTCTGCAAGAAAAAGCAGTGAGGGTGGAATGACCGACGTCACCAAGGAACAGGTTCTCGAAACGCTGAAGACCGTGCGTGGACCGGATCTCGAGCACGATATCGTCGAGCTCGGCATGGTCTCCGACGTCTTCATCTCCGACGGAAAGGTCTATTTCTCGATCACCGTTCCGGCCGACCGCGCCAAGGAGCTTGAGCCGATGCGGCTTGCCGCCGAGCGCGTCATCAAGGAAATGCCGGGCGTCAAGGGCGCCCTCGTCACACTGACCGCGGACAAGAAGGCGGCCGCCGCTGCTCCGGCGGCCCGCCCTGCGCCGAACCCGCCGCACGGTCATCCCGGCCACGATCACGGGGCCCACGCCCCTCAACAGCCGCCGCGCGCCGGCAAGATCGGTGTGCCTGGCATCGGCGCCATCATCGCCGTCGCCTCGGGCAAGGGTGGGGTCGGCAAGTCGACCACCGCCGTCAATCTCGCGCTCGGGCTGCTCGCCAACGGTCTTCGCGTCGGCATTCTCGATGCCGATATCTATGGTCCCTCGATGCCGCGACTGCTGAAGATATCCGGCCGCCCGACGCAGATCGACGGCCGCATCATCAATCCCATGGAGAATTATGGCCTCAAGGTCATGTCGATGGGCTTCCTTGTCGATGAGGAGACGGCGATGATCTGGCGCGGGCCGATGGTCCAGTCGGCGCTGTTGCAGATGCTGCGCGAAGTCGCCTGGGGCGAACTTGATGTCCTCGTCGTCGACATGCCGCCCGGCACCGGCGACGCGCAATTGACCATGGCCCAGCAGGTGCCGCTTGCCGGCGCCGTCATCGTCTCGACGCCGCAGGATCTCGCTCTGATCGATGCCCGCAAGGGCCTCAACATGTTCCGCAAGGTCGAGGTGCCGGTGCTCGGCATCGTCGAGAATATGAGCTATTTCATCGCTCCTGATACCGGCACCCGCTACGACATCTTCGGCCATGGCGGCGCCCGCAGGGAGGCCGAGCGCATCGGCGTGCCCTTCCTCGGCGAAGTGCCGCTGACGATGAACATTCGCGAAACCTCCGACGCCGGCACGCCGCTGGTCGCCTCCGAGCCGAACGGCGTCGTCGCCGGCATCTATCGCGGCATCGCCGCCAAGGTCTGGGAACAGATCGCCGGCCAGTCCCAGCGCCCGGCGCCGACGATCGTTTTCGAATAATGCGTGTCGCCCGGAAGTGTGCAGCGGTTCCGGGATAACGTTGGTGCTTTAGCGAGCCGAATCACCGCGGCGGATACCCCAAATTGTGGGGGAAACGTGGTGAAAAGCCGCGCTTCACGGAAGATGTCTTGATTATTTCACGGCTTTGCTTCATATGCCGCGGCGCCATGATGGCGTTTTGCTGCAGATGCTCAATGACGGTCGTCTTCGTTTCGAAGAGGCGGCCCGCCTGCAAGTTCGGAGTTGTCTTGTCGATCGAAGGATTGGGAACTGCGATGCGGTTGAGCACAATGCGCATGCCGACCTTTGAGGTTGGATGCAGCCGGAGAGACTACCGGTGATTACCGCTTACTGTTCGAATTGCAAGTCGGTCGAGATCCGCGATCTGTCGCATGCCGCCTCCTTTCCCGAGGATGTCGTCTGGATCGACATGATCGAGCCGACCCGCGACGAGGAACTCTATGTCGAAAAAATTCTCGGCATCGAGGTTCCGACCCGCGACGATCTCAAGGATATCGAGCCTTCTGCCCGTCTCTATGTCGAAAACGACGCCGTCTTCATGACCGCCTCGCTGCTCTGGAAGGCTGACACCGACGTACCGACTCTGACCGATGTCGCCTTCATCCTGGCCGGAAACCGCCTGGTCACCATTCGCTACGCTCATCCCAAATCCTTTGCGCTGTTCATCGCCGCGCTCCACCGGCTGCCGGAAAACTGGCGCAGTGGTGCCGCCCTTCTCGCCAAGCTCTTGGAGACGATCGTCGACCGCACCGCCGAGATCCTCGAAATCTCTGTCTCGCGCCTCGACATCTTGTCGACGCATGTCTTCGGCGACCGGGCAAGGAAGGTGCGCAAGCCCTCGAACTACCTCGAGGAGAAGCTGCGCGATATTGCCGGCCATCACCGGATGATCAGCAAGGTGCGCGACAGTCTCGGTTCGCTTGCCCGCCTGCTGACGTTCTTTCACACGATCCCGGCGATCCAGCAGGACCGCGAGGCGAAGGAGCTCTGCCGCACCGTCTCGCGCGATATTCAGTCGCTGTCGGAGCATGCTTCCTTCGTCGCCGCCAACATCACCTTCCTGCTCGACGCTTCGCTCGGCCTCATCAACATCGAGCAGAACTCGATCATCAAGATTTTCTCGATTGCCTCGGTGGTGTTCTTGCCGCCGACATTGGTCGCCTCCATCTATGGTATGAACTTTCAGATCATGCCGGAGCTGACCTGGGTCGCGGGTTATCCCTACTCGCTGGCCCTGATGGTGATATCCGCCGTCATCCCCTTCTTCTTTTTCCGCTGGAAAGGCTGGCTCTAAGGAGCCTGTTGCAACTTCATGTCCGAAGAGAGCCATCCGAACGAACGCCACATGACGCCGCGAAAGCTGTTCTATCTCGGGCTGGGTTCCGTCGGTGTCGTCTACGGCGATATCGGTACCAGCCCGCTCTATGCCTTTCGCGAGGCGTTGAAGCCGGTGGCCCATGACGGCGTCACCCGTTTTGAAGTCATCAGCCTGATCTCGCTGATGATCTGGGCGCTGACGATCATCGTCACCATCAAATATGTGCTCTTCCTGCTGCGCGCCGACAACGACGGTGAGGGCGGCACGCTGTCGCTGCTTGCCCTGCTGATGAAGACCGCCAACGGCCATACCGCCATCCTGATGCTGCTCGGCCTGATGGGTGCTGCCCTCTTCCTCGGCGATGCGATGATCACGCCGGCGCTTTCAGTGCTGTCGGCCGTCGAGGGTCTGAAGCTCGTCACACCCAGCCTCGCGGAATATATCGTGCCGATCTCGGTGGTGATCCTGGCGCTGCTCTTCGTCGTGCAATCGCGCGGCACCGGCGCCGTCGCGAAGTTCTTCGGCCCGATCACCGCCGTCTGGTTCCTCGTCATGGCTGCCGCCGGCATCTCCCATATCTCGGACGATTACGGCATCCTGGCCGCCTTCAATCCCTATTATGCCGTTAGCTTCCTGCTGCATGAGGGCTTCTACGGCGTCGTCGTGCTCGGCGCCGTCTTCCTGACGGTCACGGGTGCCGAGGCGCTCTATGCCGATCTCGGCCATTTCGGCCGCCGCCCGATCCAGTGGGCCTGGTTCCTGCTGGTTTTCCCGGCGCTGACGCTGAACTATCTCGGGCAGGGGGCGCTCGTTCTCGGCAATCCGATGACGATGTCCGATCCCTTCTATCTGATGTATCCGAAATGGGCGCTGCTGCCGGTCGTTATCCTGGCGACCGCCGCGACGATCATCGCCAGCCAGGCTGTCATCACCGGCGCCTTCTCGATGGTGCGCCAGGGCATCAACCTCGGCTTCCTGCCGCGGATGGAAATCCTCTTCACTTCGGAAACCAATACCGGGCAGATCTTCGTGCCGTCGGTCAATGCCGTGCTGTTCATCGGCGTCATCTTCCTGGTGCTGAGTTTCAAGACTTCGGACGCGCTGGCGACCGCCTATGGCATCTCCGTCACCGGCGCCATGGTCGTCACCTCGATCATGGCCTTCGAATTCGTCCGCGCCCGCTGGAACTGGTCGCTTCCCGTCGCGGTGATCGCGCTTGCGCCGCTCGTCGTGCTCGAAATGATCTTCCTCGGCGCCAACCTTTTGAAGATCCACGACGGCGGCTATATCCCGATCATGATCGCCACCGCCTTTACCGTCGTCATGTGGACCTGGCGTCGCGGTACGGCGATCCTGATGGAAAAGACCCGCCATACCGATATTCCGCTCGCCTCCTTCGTCAGCTCGATCGAGCGCAAGAGCGAACATTCGCCGGCCCAGGTCCCGGGTACGGCGATCTTCCTGACCAGCGATCCGGAATCCGCCCCCGCCGCCTTGCTGCACAATCTCAAGCACAACCACGTTCTCCACGATCGCAACGTCATCTTGACGATCCGCACGATCAACAAGCCGCGCGTGCCAACCCACGACCGCTACAAGGTCGAGCAGATTTCCGAGCGTTTCTCCCGCGTCGAGCTGCTGTTCGGCTTCATGGAATCGCAGAACGTCTCGCAGGCCTTGGCGACATTGCGCAAGACGGGGCTGAAGTTCGACATCATGTCGACCTCCTTCTATCTCGGCCGCCGCAAACTGGTGCCGGACGCCAAGTCGGGCATGCCCTATTGGCAGGACCGGCTCTACATCGCCCTCGCCAACGCCGCTGCCAATCCCTCGGACTACTTCCGTCTGCCGGCCAACCGCGTGGTGGAACTGGGCTCGCACGTTATTATTTGATTGCGCTTCGCCGCCGGCCTTTCTCCCCGTGTCGGCGGGGAGAAGTCGCGGGTATTGCGACAGCACGCATCCCTTCGGGTTGTGCTGAGCTGCCCATAGGCACATTCCGGCACGGCCTGTTAACCGGACGTCAAGGTTAATGCGAGATTTTCAATGGAATGTTCCCGCGTTCCATGCCCGGAGTCCGTGTTGCGTCGAAAGAGCCCTTCCCGTAGCAAGCTGCGTCTCATTCCCGAGAATTGGGTGTCGCCCGTAATCTTCGGTCTTGCCGGCTGGCTGATTTTCCCGAGCGTCGCATCTCATGCCGATCTGGCCGCCATGCTCGCCGGCCTCGATCATGAGGGGGAGAACTGGCGCATGGTGCTGACCAATTCGCCGGCCGGCTCCATCCACCAGGCCGAACTCGCCTTCGCCGAGCCGATGGTGACGGGTTCGATCTCCGCCGGTGCCGGCATGGTGCTGCCCGATGGCCGCAAGGTCGCTTTTACCACCAAGGACAAGGGCCACGAGGACACGCCGGACGAGGATCGGGTCAATCGCAGCACCAAGAAGGGCCGCGTCGTCGCCGTCGAGAAGATGCAGCCACCGAAGGACTTTTCCGCCGGCTCGATCCTCGAGCGCACCAAGATGCTCTTCACCCCGAGCTTCGATCTCAAGGACAGGTCGGCCTTCGTCAAGCCGAAGATCCAGGGCAAGGAAATCCAGATCGCCACATCTTTCTATAAGACGCAGCCTGTTGTGACCGATAATGGCGTGCCGGCAATGCTTGCAAGCCTCGTCACCAGCAACAAGGCCGACGTGCTGGCCACAGCCTATGCGCCGGCAACACCTGACTATGCCCGCCAATCGCCATTCGATTCCATCCTGGCCGAGCCGGATAGCGGCCGCTTCGTTCCGGAGATCGGCCCGCGCGATCATGCGTGGGCCGCAAGCGTGCTGGCGCCGAGCGTCTTCTCCGCCCGCGAACAGCAGTGCCTCGCCTCCGGCATCTATTTCGAGGCACGGGGAGAATCGGTGAAGGGCCAGGCGGCCGTCGCCCAGGTCATCCTCAATCGTGTCCGCAATCCCTCCTATCCCAAGACCATCTGCGGCGTCGTTTACCAGAACGAGGATTGGCGCAATCGCTGCCAGTTTTCCTTC
This sequence comes from Rhizobium indigoferae, assembly GCF_034554815.1. Taxonomy (NCBI): domain Bacteria; kingdom Pseudomonadati; phylum Pseudomonadota; class Alphaproteobacteria; order Hyphomicrobiales; family Rhizobiaceae; genus Rhizobium; species Rhizobium indigoferae. Next base: position 554,190 of record NZ_CP140635.1, read on the forward strand.
GCCTGCGACAGCATCAAGGACAGGGTGAACTCGGAATATCATTGGCGAGTCGCCCGCGATGTGGCGATGGCGGTGACATCAGGCAAGATCTGGCTGCCGCAGGTGGGCTCGGCGACGCACTATCATGCCGTCTATGTCAGACCGAAATGGGCAAAGACCATGGAAAAGGTCGGTCGCATCGGTCTTCACGTCTTCTATCGCACCTATGGCGGCGGCTGGAGTTGAGATAAATCGCTTGGGCAAGCAGATTTCCGGCCCGGAAAAGCGGATTCTTTCCGTCGAATTTGCGCGATCGATCCGGAGTCGATTTATCTCTTTGATTTGATAGAATTATTTTCTCGCTGGACAGAAGCTGTCTACGCCTTGACTATGCTAATCCCTAAAACTATGTTGCGCGCGACTTCAGAACGGGCCGGAAGGGTCTCAACCTTCGTGTCCGGGGTCCGAATGACCGGGGTAGCGGGAGTGCGGGCGACGGGCAGACGAGGAGAGATCCATGGCGGACGACCGCGAGGAAAGTCTTGAAAAGCGCCGTGCGCAATTGGGAGCGAAACTCGCGACCAAGGGCGTAGAGACGGGAGAAGACGAGGCTAGGGAAGCCCGCGCCGAGGTAAGCCGCAAAGGTTATGCCCAGGCGATGAAGCTTTCCAGCGAGTTCATTTCCGCAATCGTCGTCGGTGCTCTCCTTGGCTATCTCCTCGACCGTTTTGTTGGCACGGCGCCTTGGGGTTTGATTGTTCTTCTGCTTCTCGGATTTTGTGCCGGCGTTCTGAACGTGCTGCGTTCTGCGGGGGTGGTGGCCCATCCCCTGGACGACAAGGACGACAAGAAATAAGGACCGGTTCCGGTCCAGTGCAATGACCCCGCGTCCTGCGGGCCAAAGAGAGAGAACAAGCGGTGTCTAACGATCCGACTCATCAGTTCCTGATCCAGAAGATTGTGCCGATCGAAATCGGCGGAATTGATTTTTCGTTCACCAATGCATCGCTCTTCATGGCCGCTTCGGCTGCCGTTGCCGTAGGCTTCCTCTATTTCGCGACCTCGAACCGCGCCATCGTGCCGGGCCGTTCGCAGTCGGTCGCGGAAATGTCCTATGAATTCATCGCCAACATGCTGAAGGAAGGCGCGGGCAAGCAGGGAATGAAGTTCTTCCCGCTGGTCTTTTCGCTCTTCACCTTCGTTCTGACGGCGAACCTGCTCGGTATGTTCCCGTATTTCTTCACGGTCACCAGCCAGATCATCGTCACCTTCGCGCTGGCGCTCTTGGTTATCGGTACGGTTCTCGTCTACGGTTTCTATAAGCACGGCTTCCACTTCCTGAATGTCTTCGTGCCCTCGGGCGTGCCGGGCGTTCTGCTGCCGCTGGTCGTCACGATCGAGATCATCTCCTTCCTGTCCCGTCCGATTTCACTCTCTGTTCGTCTTTTTGCGAACATGCTCGCCGGTCACATCACGCTGAAGGTGTTCGCAGGCTTCGTCGCCTCGCTCGGAGCCCTTGGTGCTGTCGGTGTCGGCGGCGCCGTTCTTCCCCTCATCATGACCGTCGCCCTGACCGGTCTCGAGTTCCTCGTCGCCTTCCTTCAGGCTTACGTCTTTGCGGTGCTGACTTGCATGTACCTCAACGACGCAATCCATCCGGGCGGGCACTAAGGATAACGACATCGACGTCAAAGGGCGTCAGTCATTCGCCGCAACAACCATTTCAAAGGAGTTCAACATGGAAGCGGAAGCAGCAAAGTACATCGGTGCAGGCCTGGCTTGCTTTGGTATGGCCGGTACGGCTCTCGGCCTCGGCAATATTTTCGGCAGCTACCTCTCCGGCGCTCTGCGCAATCCGTCTGCCGCTGACAGCCAGTTCGGCCGTCTGGTATTCGGCTTCGCCGTTACGGAAGCTCTGGGCATCTTCTCGCTGCTCGTCGCTCTCCTCCTCCTCTTCGCCGTCTGATATCGGCGAATAGATGGATCACGGCCTGCGACCGCAAGCCGTGATCCTTTGCATTTGCAGTCCACCTGGAGGTGAGCATGTTTTTTGTGACCCCGGCTTACGCTGAGGAAGCACCGGCCGCAGCGACGGGTACGGATGCGCACGCCGCTCCGGCCGCAGGCGAGGTCCATACCGAGACTGGTGTTGCCGAAGGCGAACACGCCCGCGGCCCTTTCCCGCCTTTCGATTCGACGACCTTCGCGTCCCAGCTGCTCTGGCTGGTGATCACGTTCGGCGTCTTCTATTTGCTCATGCAAAAGGTCATCGCGCCGCGCATCGGGGCCATCCTTGATCAGCGTCACACGCGTATTTCCCAGGATCTGGAAGAGGCAGCCCGCCTGAAGGCGGAAGCCGACGCCGCCGTCCGGACCTATGAAGGTGAACTGGCCGCTGCCCGCGCCAAATCCAACGCGATCGGCGCCGCCGCCCGCGACGCCGCCAAGGCCAAGGCCGAAGAGGATCGTCGCGCTGTCGAGACGAGCCTGTCGGAAAAGATCAAGGCTGCCGAGCTCCGCATCGGCGAGATCAAGGCCAAGGCCTTCGCCGACGTCGGCACCATTGCCGAGGAAACGGCGGCTGCCGTTGTCGATCAGTTGATCGGCGGCACCGTTGCCAAGGCCGATGTCGCTGCCGCCGTCGCGGCTGCCAAGAAGGAGGCTTGATCGATGGAATTTGCCTTTGACGCGACTTTCTTCGCCTTTGTCGGCCTCGTCCTCTTCCTGGCGCTGGTCGTTTACCTGAAGGTTCCGGGCATGATGGCACGGTCGCTCGACGACCGCGCCGACCAGATCCGCAACGAATTGGCCGAAGCCAAGCGTCTGCGCGAAGAGGCCCAGCACCTGCTCGCCGAATACCAGCGCAAGCGCAAGGAAGCGGAAGCCGAGGCGGCCCATATCGTTGCCGCCGCGGAGCGCGAAGCCCAAATGCTGACTGCTGAAGCGAAGAAGAAGACGGAAGAATTCGTCACCAATCGCACGGCGCTCTCCGAGCAGAAGATCAAGCAGGCCGAGGCCGAAGCGATGAAGGCGGTACGTTCCGCTGCTGTCGATCTGGCGATCGCTGCCGCAGAAACCGTGCTTGCCAAGCAGGCCGATGCCAAGGTCCAGTCCGAGCTCTTCGGCAATGCCGTCGGCCAGGTCAAGACGCGGCTCAACTGAGCGCTTCGAAAAAGATTGAGAGGAAAGGCCGGGCATGTCCCGGCCTTTTCGTTTGAGCGGTTTTTTCTTCTGCTTGGCTTTTTTTGATTGGCCTATTCGGAAAGCAGCTCGTCCGTCTCAGGACCGTCCTCGACCTTTCGCAACGGCCTGAAGCTCATCCGGTGCAGGGAACAGGGGCCGTGCCTCTCGATGCCGGCGCGGTGCTGCGCCGTGCCATAGCCAACATGCGCGGCAAAACCGTAATCCGGAAATACATTATGCGCTCGTGCCATCATCCGGTCGCGCGTCACCTTGGCGACGATCGAGGCGGCGGCGATCGAGACCGAGCGGGCATCACCCTTGACCACGGCCTGCCCGGGGCAATCAAGGCCGGGCGGCACATCGAGCCCGTCGGTCAGCACGTAGCTTGCCGGAACGGCGAGGCTGCAGATGGCCCGGCGCATGGCGTCGAGGCTTGCCTTGCGGATATCCGTCTCGTCGATGCGCGTCGAGCTTGAGGAGGCGATGGAGACGGTCGCCGTCGCGAGAATCTGCACGAACAGTTCCTCGCGCCGTTGCGCCGAAAGCTGCTTGGAATCGTTCAGACCCTCAGGGATGCGCCGCGGATCAAGGATGACCGCAGCAGCAACGACCGGTCCCGCCAGCGGCCCGCGGCCTGCCTCGTCGGCACCGGCAACCGGCCAGTGGCCGGCCTTGCGGGCTTTGAGTTCCAGCCGGAAATCCGGCACGAGCGGAACCGTGTCGAAAAGCAGGGGAGAATCGGGTGACGTGCGAGGTTTCATGCGGCTGAACCTCGCACGCCAACCCGATTGCCCGCAAGTCCCCGGATCAGGGCGGCGGCCGGGGACGCTCCGGCGGATGGTGGCGGTCAGGGCCATCCGCGGGAATTGCGCTCGGGCTCGAAAACAGGCGGTTTTCTCGAGAGCCGATGCGCAAGCTAGAAGCAATTCCAGGAAAAGTGCCGCGCGGTTTTCCGTCCGGAATTGCGTAAAAGGTTAGAGGCAATTCCAGGAAAAGTGCGGCGCGGTTTTCGGTCCGGAATTGCCGTAAAACAAAAGGTTAGAGCAGCGACAGTTGCACGCCGCTGCCATCGGGCGGCACGAACAGATCGTCGCGCAGCGGCACGCTGCGGCGTGTCAGGCCGAAACGTCGGGCTGCCATTTCAAAACGCCGGGCGATCTGCCAGGCATAGGGGCCGGCGCCCTTCATGCGCTTGCCGAATTCGGCATCATAATCCTTGCCGCCGCGCATCGAGCGCACCAGCGACATCACATGCCGGTAACGATCGGGGTAATGCTGCAGCAGCCAGTCGCGAAACAGCGGGCTGACCTCGAGCGGCAGCCTGAGGATGACATAGCTCGCCTCGGCGGCGCCGGCAGCCTTTGCCGATTCGAGGATGCGCTCAAGTTCGTGGTCGTTCAGCGCCGGGATGAGCGGGGCGGCCATGACAGCCGTCTGCACGCCTGCTTCGGCAAGGGTGCGGATCGTCTCCAGCCGCCGCGGCGGCGTGGCGGCACGCGGCTCCATCGTCCGGGCAAGCTTGCGATCCAGCGTGGTCACCGAGATGCCGACGCGCAGCAGGTTCTTAGCTGCCATCTCCTGCAGAATATCGAGATCACGCAAGATCATCGCCGACTTGGTGACGATCGATACCGGATGGTTCGCCTTGTTCAACACCTCGAGAATACCGCGCATGATGCGCCATTCCTTCTCGATCGGCTGATAGGGATCGGTATTGGTGCCGATCGCGATCACCCGTACCTTGTAGCCGGGCTTGGCGAGTTCCCGCTCCAGGAGTTTTGCCGCATCGGGCTTGGCAAAGAGTTTCGTCTCGAAATCGAGCCCTGCAGAAAGCCCCATATAGGCGTGTGTCGGCCGGGCGAAACAATAGATGCATCCGTGCTCGCAGCCGCGATAGGGATTGATCGAGCGGTCGAAGGGAATGTCCGGCGATTCGTTGCGGGTGATTGCCGTGCGCGGCTTCTCGACCTGCACTTCTGTCTTGTAGGGCGGCAGCTCTTCCCACGTCTGCCAGCCATCGTCGACGGTCTCCCGCTGCAGCGCCTCGAACCGACCTGTCGGGTTCAGCCCCGCCCCACGTCCACGCCGCCGATCGACCTCGACTCTCAGACCGGAGGAAACGATCATCGCATCGGCAATATCTGCCGTATTGGCAGGCGCGAATGCGGCCTGCCCTGCCAGGGACTGCTCTCTCATCGGATTCTCCCGTGGCGGAAAGCGATCGCCTCCGCCCGTTCTGCTGATTAAATTCCTATCTGCAAAACGAGAACAATGCAAGAACAAAATGAGGAAAACGGTGCTGGCAAAAATTTGTGCGGCGCATTATAAATGGTCAATGTTGACGGTTGTTCTCGAATGTCAGGATCAGGAATCTGAGCTGGCGCAGACCTTATCGGTATTGGTGGCAGGCGCGGTGGAGGGGCTGGTGAGCGATGTGGTCGTGCTCGATCACGGCTCGCGCGACGGCACCTCGCGGGTGGCCGACGCCGCCGGCTGCCGCTTCCATTCGCAGTGGGATATCAAGGACATCGTCCGCTCCGCCCGCGGCGAATGGCTGCTCTTCGTCGAGCCGGGCGCGAGACCCCAGGCGGGCTGGATCGATGAGATCGCCGAATATGTCGCGCTGAACAAGCTGCCGGCGCGCTTCACCGCATCGCGTGGTTACAGGCGCCCGTTCTTTCAGCGTGTCGGCCGTGCCGTGCCGCCGCTGGAACTCGGCTTTCTCCTGCCGAAGAAGCAGGCGCTCGCCATCGCCAAAAGCGGGATGCGGCTTACCGAATTCGTCAAGGGCCAGAAGCCGCGCAAACTCGCAAGCGAACTGATTCCGTCCTGGGTCGCCCGCGCTGCGCGGTAGGTGCCGCAACCCTCTCCATGAGCAAAAGATGGCGCCCAATAGGATTTCGCGCTATAATTCAACATGGCGCCGTCGAAGCGCCGCGCTTCGCAACGGAATGGCCATGGAATGCCGGTGAACGGCAGAACAGGTCAGCGAAAATCTCCTCTTCTGCCGGGTTTCCGGCGAAAGGAGGTGCGTCATGGTACGCAGTATGATCTACGGCCTCATAGCCGTCATATTGCCGACATTGGTGATCGCGCATCCGCATTCGGCAGCATCGCAGATGATGCGCAGTTGCGCAGGCCGACCCGAAATCGTCAATTTCCTGGACAAAAACTTCGCCGAAAAGCTCACGGCAGTCGGACTGATCAACGAGAACGCCATTCTTGAGGTCTATGCCGCCGAAAGCGGCACCTGGACCCTCATCGTCACGGATGTTCACGGCATAAGCTGCGTTCTGCTGTCGGGTGATAGCTGGGACACCATGCCCGTCTTGCCGGGCCTGGCCACATAGTGAATGCCCCTGGTTCGCCAGGGGCAACCATGCCCTACTTCGTCGCGCCGCGTTTCAGGTGTTCGTCCAGACGCGGCATGATCTCGACGAAATTGCACGGCGCGCTGCGGTAGTCGAGCTGTCCTTTCAGAATGCCGTCCCAGGCATCCCGGCAGGCACCGGGCGAGCCCGGCAGCACGAAGATGAAGGTGGAGTTGGCAACACCTGCCGTGGCGCGCGACTGGATCGTCGCCGTGCCGATCTTCTCGTAGGAGATCCGGTGGAAGATGGCGGAAAAACCGTCCATCCGCTTTTCGAACAAAGGCTCCAGCGCCTCGGGTGTCACGTCGCGGCCGGTAAAGCCGGTGCCGCCGGTGGTGATGACCACGTCTATGTCTTCTCTGTCAGTCCAGGCCTCCACCCGCGCGGCAATCTCCGCGCGATCATCAGGCACGATCCCCCGGTCGACCAACCTATGGCCCGCCTCTGTGATCCGCGCCGCCAGCGTGTCGCCTGACTTGTCTGTCTCCGGCGTGCGGGTATCCGAGATCGTCAGAACCGCAATGCCGACCGCGATGAAGGGCCGCTTTTCGTCCAGACCTGCCATCATGCACCTCCCGAAACCGTTTCCGTCGCCTGGAAATACCAGTCGGACCGCTCGTCGTGAAGAGCTGCCGCCGCATCTTCGGCAGCAGCCATGGTCGCAAAGATGCCGAAACAGGTGGCGCCGGAACCGGACATACGGGTCAAAAGCGCGCCGTGAGCCTGCAGCATCGCCGAGATCACCGCAATCTCGGGCACCATCTCGCCCGCCGGCGGCTCCAGGTCGTTGCGGGCCGCACCGATCGCCGCGAGCCAGTCGGCAGTCCCGCGTAAACTTGGAGCCAGGCGCAGAGTCGGATTGTTCTTGGTTGCCAGCCGGCGGAAAACCTCGGGCGTGGAGACGCCCTTCAGCGGATTGGCGAGCACCATGGCAAGGACGGGCAGCTCCGGCACGGGTTCGATCTTTTCGCCGATGCCGCGGGCAATCAGCGGCCGGCTCGCAAGGCACATCGGCACGTCGGCGCCGAGCTTCAGGGCGAGAGCTGCGAGCGCCTCCTCGGGCAAGCTCGTGCCCCAGAGCCGCATCAGCCCACGCAGCGTCGCGGCCGCATCGGCCGAGCCGCCGCCGATGCCGGAGGCAACCGGTAGATTCTTTTCGAGCTGGATACGGACGGGAAAGGCGAGGGGACCGATCGCCTCGCGCAGGAGATCGCGCGCCTTCAGCACCAGGTTGGTGCCGCCGTCGCCGGCAAGTGTTTCGCCGAAACGGCCAGACAGGGTAAATTCGTCGGTCGGCGACGGCATGAAGTCCAGCCGGTCGCCATGATCTGCGAAGGTCACCAGCATATCGAGCAGATGATAGCCATCCGGCCGCTGGCCCGTCACATGCAGGGCCAGGTTGATTTTGGCGCGAGCTTCCTCGGAGATGCTGGAGCATGATGCCGAAAAGTCTGAGCGGTTTTCGGACGACATCATGCTCTACTTCTTTGATCTCGAAGCGGCCAAGCCCTCTTCAGGGCCCTCTTCAGGCAAACGTCCCGCCCGTCAGGATTTCTTGTCGACGGGCGGCGGGATGACGGGTGCCGGATCCGGCTGCTTCTTGTCGGCCGCCTTGGCATCGTCGCTGGCGGGAGGCAGGCCGTTGGCGACCTTGTCCTTGATCTTCGGAATTTCGGCGGCTTCAGGCTCCGAGCTGAGCGCCCGGTTCCACTGGTAGACGGCCTCGAGCTTGCGCCCGACGCGCCAGTAGGCATCGCCGAGATGGTCGTTGATCGTCGCGTCGCCGGCCTTGATCTGTGCGGCCCGTTCCAGCTCGTCGACGGCATCGTCGAAGCGGTTGAGGCGGAAATAGGCCCAGCCGAGCGAATCGATGATGTAACCATCATCAGGGCGAAGATCGACGGCCTTCTTGATCATGCCGAGACCTTCGTCGAGGTTCCGGTTCATGTCGATCCAGGAATAACCGAGATAGTTCAGCACCTGCGGCTGGTCGGGATTGAGCTCCAGCGCCTTGCGGAAGTTCGGTTCCGCCTGGTCCCACTTCTTCAGCCGCTCATAGGCGATGCCGCGCTGGAAGAAGACGCTCCAGTTGGCGCGGCCGGGAATGGGGCCGATCGCATCGACGGCCTTGTCGTAATTGGTGGCCATCGCCTCGTAGTCCTTGGCGTCGGAAAGGACGCTGCCATAGGCGAGGTAACTGCGGATGTCCTTCGGGTCGGAGGCGATCAGCGCCTGCAGGTGCTTGCGCGCCTCATCCACCTTGCCGCCCTGGGCAAGGGCAAGGCCGAGCTGCAGCTCGGAGATGCGCCGCATCGGTGAATTCTCCGGCACCTTCTTGTAGAGCGCGATGGCGCGGTCCATCTGGTTCTGCTTCTCGGCAATGCCGCCGAGCAGCACCAGCGTATCGGCGCTGTTCGGATCGAGCGCATTGGCCGTCTGCAGGTAAAGCGAGACGATATCCTCGGCGCCGTCGCGGTTCAGCGCGCCACCGACGGAGAAGAGCACGCCGGCAGCGCCTTCTTCGGCCGTCTTGACCTGCTGTTCCTGCTTCTCGTTCTTTTCGACGCTGTCGCGCAGCGCATTTAGCGGCGCATAATTCGGCAGCAGGTTGTCGCCGACGGAAACGGCGTCGAGCGCCTTCTGCTTGTTGCCTTGTGTTGCTTCGAGGCGGGCAAGAGCCATAACCGCGCGCATGAAGGTATCGGGCGCCGTCGCTCCGCCTTCCTTGTCGAGCACGGCATCGTTCAGATGCTGGCGGGCGGATTTCACGTCGCCGATGGCGATGGCGATCGCGCCGGCATTGTAATTCTGGAAGATGCGGAACCAGTCCGGCCCCTTCATCTTCTCGACCATGGCGAGCGCTTCCTTGCCGCGGCCGGCGCCGACACGGGCCCAGGCGAGCAGCAGGTCGTTCATCATCCGGTCGAGATCGTTCGGCCCCTTATATTTCAGGATGGACTCGGCGGTCTTGTAGTCGTCGCGGCGCACGGCATCCATGCCGCGCACAATCGTGGTGATGCGCTCGACGGAAGGATCGCCCTTCAGGTCGTTGGCATATTTGACGCCCTCCTTGATGTCGCCATTGAGCAGCAGCGAGATCATCAGCCGCTGGCGAATCTCGGGATTGCCGGGCTCGATCTGCAGCGCCTTCTTGTAGAGCTCGATCGCCGTTTCGTAGTCATGATCGACATCGGCCGTACGCGCGGCAAGGAAGGCGCCGGAGAAACTGGTAACGCTATCGGCATCAAAGTGAGCGGCCGTGCCGGCATCGTCTGCCTTGGCCGCATCCTCGGCGTTCACGCCGCCGACACTGCCCAGCGAAAGGACAGCTGCAAGCGCTGCGCTCGTAAGAAGACGGATGGCAAGTCTCTGCCGCATTAGGAAACCTTTCTTCGACAGCGTCCCGACAATGGTGCCGGCCGCAAAACAAGTTGCGATCACTGATTCATAACAGGATGGCTTTTTTGAAGCGGCGCCGCAAGAAAATCAGCCTGCGATCAAGGACGTTTGATCAATTGACGCGCTCGATGCAGAAGTCGATCACTTCCATCAGGGCGGATTTCCACACCGTATCGGGAAGCGGCGCAAGCGCGTCTCGCGCGATCGTACCATAATGGATCGCGCGGCCGATCGTGTCGCTGAGCGTGCCATATTTGGTGATCAGCCCCAGCGCTTTTTCGAGGTTGGCGTCGGTGCTGTTGCCGGCTTCAATCGCATCGCGCCAGAATGCGCGCTCGTCCTCGGTGCCGCGGCGATAGGCGAGAATAACAGGGAGGGTGATCTTGCCCTCGCGGAAATCGTCGCCGACATTCTTGCCGAGATCGGCAGCCTTGCCGCCGTAGTCGAGCGCGTCGTCGACGAGCTGGAAGGCGAGCCCCAGATTCATACCGTAGGATTTCAGCGCATTGCGGCCGGAGCGGCCGGCCTCTGCGACGATCGGCCCGACTTCGGCGGCGGCAGCAAAGAGAGCCGCCGTCTTGGCGCGAATGACGGAGAGATAATCGTCCTCGGTCGTCTCCATGTTCTTGGCGACCGAAAGCTGCAGCACTTCGCCTTCGGCAATCACGCAGGCGGCGGAAGACAACACGTCGAGCGCATCGAGCGAGCCGACATCGACCATCATGCGGAAGGCCTGGCCGAGCAGGAAGTCGCCGACCAGCACGCTTGCCTGGTTGCCCCAGATCATCCGCGCCGTCGGCTTGCTGCGGCGCAGATCGCTTTCGTCGACGACGTCGTCATGCAGCAGCGTCGCCGTGTGCATGAACTCGACCGATGTGGCGAGCTTGACGTGGTTTTCGCCCCTGTAGTCGAACAGCGAGGCGGAAGCCAGTGTCAGCATCGGCCGCAGCCGCTTGCCGCCGGACGAGATCAGATGGTTCGCCACTTCGGGGATCATCTGCACGTCGGAGCCGGCCTTGGACAGAATGAGCTGGTTCACTCGCTCCATGTCCGCCCTGGTGAGATCGACCAATGGCTTGATGGATGCCAGTTTGTTTTTGCTTTCTTCAAGCGGTATGACCACGCCCAACGACCCGGACTCCTGTTCATTCTTTGCACCTGACAATAGAAAGGGGCGATGGACGCGGCAAGGGGTGAATTGTCGCGCTGAGCGAAATTGGAAGGAAAACGACGGCAAATGCATGAGCTTATCCGCGCCAACGACCCCGTTCTGCTCTCTTATGCCGAGAGTTTGATGAAGGATGCGGGAATTCACTGCTTCATCGCCGACCAGGGCATGAGCGTGCTGGAAGGCTCGCTCGGCATGCTGTCGCGTCGCCTGCTGGTGGATGAGGAGATGGCCGATCAGGCGCGCCGCATCCTCACCGATGCCGGTCTCGGTGGCGAGTTGCGCGAGCGGAAGTGAGCTCCGATGACCGGGGAAACCGCTGACACCATCGATGCCTTTCATCGCGGCGCCTTTCATGTGGTGCAGCCGAAGGGCAGGGGCCATCGCTCCGGCATGGATGCGATGCTGCTTGCGGCTCTGGTCGCCGACGATCGCCCGGTCAGGGTTGCCGATCTCGGCGCCGGCGCCGGTGCTGCCGGCCTTGCCGTCGCCTCGCGGCTTGCCGATTCACAAGTGGTGCTTTTCGAGCGCTCGGCCGAGATGGCCGATTATGCCCGCCGCAGCATCCTCTTGCCCGACAATGCCCATATCGCCAACCGCGTCAGCGTCGTCGAGGCCGATGTGACGCTGACCGCCAAGGCGCGCAACGATGCCGGGCTCACCGATGAAAGCTTCCACCACGTCATCATGAACCCGCCCTTTAACGACGCCGGCGACCGGCGCACGCCGGATGCGCTGAAGGCCGAAGCCCATGCGATGACCGACGGCCTGTTCGAAAGCTGGATCCGCACGGCTGGCGCCATCATGATCCCAGGCGGGCAATTGTCGCTGATCGCCAGGCCTCAGTCGATCGCCGAGATCGTTGCCGCCTGCGGCCGGCGCTTCGGCGGCATCGAGATCACCGCTATCCACCCGCGTCCGGGTGAAAATGCCGTCCGTATCCTGGTGACTGGTATCAAGGGATCGCGGGCGCGGCTGTCGCTGCGCGCCCCTCTGATCATGCACGAAGAGGGGAGCCACAAGTTCTCCCCTCTCGTCGATGATTTCAACAATGGCCGGGCGGCCTACGCCAGGCTTTAGAGTGGTAAGTTCACGCTTTAGCCGGTGACGAAGTCGAAGAGCAGCTTGACGTTCAGCCCGGCGATGACGACCGCGATCAGATAGGCGATGCCGCTCAGCCAGCGGGGCGCCACCAGTTCGCCCATCTTGGCCTTGCTGGCGGTGAACATGACAAGCGGGAAGACGGCGAAAGAAAGCTGCAGGCTGAGCACCACCTGGGTGAGGATCAAAAGCTGCGCCGTGCCCTGGTCGCCGTACCAGATGGTGACGATCGCCGCCGGCACGATGGCGATGGCGCGGGTGATCAGCCGGCGTATCCAGGGCTTCAGCCGGATCTTCAGGAAGCCTTCCATGACGATCTGGCCGGCAAGCGTTGCCGTCACCGTCGAGTTGAGGCCGCAGCAGAGAAGTGCGATGCCGAAGAGCGTCGGCGCGATGGCGAGGCCGAGCAGCGGCGACAGCAGTGAATGGGCTTCGCCGAGTTCGACGACGTCGGTCTTGCCGTGCGCATTGAAGGCGGCCGCCGCAAGGATCAGGATCGAGGCGTTGATCAGAAGCGCGAAACACAGCGCGACCGTCGAGTCGATCGTCGCAAAGGTCAGCGCCTCCTTCTTTTCGGGAACAGTATGGCCGTAGGCCCGCGTCTGCACGATGCCGGAGTGAAGGTAGAGATTGTGCGGCATGACGGTCGCGCCGAGAATGCCGAGCGCCAGATAGAGCATCTCCGGATTGGTGACGATGTCGGTGGTCGGGAAGAAGCCGGTGAGGACGGCGCCCCACTGTGGGTCGGCAAGCAGGATCTGCACGCCGAAGCAGACCGCGATGACGCCGAGCATCGCGATGATGAAGGCCTCCACCCAGCGGAAGCCGAGCTTTTGCAGGAAGAGGATCACGAAGACGTCGAGCGCGGTGATCAGCACGCCGAGTTCGAGCGGGATGCCCATCAACAGATTGAGGCCGATCGCCGTGCCGATCACCTCGGCGATGTCGGTGGCGATGATGGCGATTTCCGCAAGGGCCCAGAGCGGTACCGAGACATATCTCGGAAAGGCGTCGCGGCAAGCCTGCGCAAGATCGCGCCCGGAAGCGATCGCGAGACGCGCACAGAGCGCTTGCAGCACAATCGCCATCAGGTTGGAAAGCAGTGCGACGGTGAGCAGCGCGTATCCGAATTTCGAGCCGCCGGCGAGCGAGGTCGCCCAGTTGCCCGGGTCCATGTAACCGACGGCGACCATGTAGCCCGGCCCGGCGAAGGCTGCTGCCCTGCGCCACCTCGAGCTGTGACGCCCGGTTCCGACGGTGCGGTAGACATCGGAGAGCGATCCCTCTCCGCGTTCGTGCCGCCAGCCGCTCTTTGCATTCGGATTTAGGACGTCCATGCGATTTCCACCTGTTTTATCGTCAGGGCACTATGACGAATTAGAATGATAATGCAAGTCATTCGCAACAACAAAATCAAACCTGCTATTTTCAGGAACGCGGCCATTGCGTTTGCCGTTCCAGCGCATACATGGATGCCGATCGTAAATTGCGATCGTGCGACCCGAAGCGAAGGATGGGAAATGGCCGGATTCTTGAGAAAACTGCTGCCGAAACGGTTCCGCAAGGACGGCATCACCATCCCGGTCGTCCGGCTGCAGGGGGCGATCATCAGCGGCGGCGGCCAGTTCAGGCCGACCCTCAATCTCGCCAATGTCTCTCCGGTTCTGGAAAAAGCCTTCGCCATGAAGGACGCGCCGGCGGTCGCCATCTCCATCAATTCGCCGGGCGGCTCGCCCGTCCAGTCGCGCCTGATCTTCACCCGCATTCGCGAGCTCGCTCGCGAGAAGCAGAAGAAGGTGCTGGTCTTCGTTGAGGATGTCGCCGCCTCCGGCGGTTACATGATCGCCCTTGCCGGCGACGAGATCATTGCCGATGCTACCTCCATCGTCGGCTCGATCGGCGTCGTCTCCGGCGGCTTCGGTTTTCCCGAACTCCTGAAGAAGATCGGCGTCGAACGCCGCGTCTATACGGCGGGCGAAAACAAGGTGATCCTCGATCCCTTCCAGCCGGAAAAGGAAAAGGATATCGAGTATCTGAAGAGCCTGCAGCTCGAAATCCATCAGGTCTTCATCTCAATGGTGCGCGAACGTCGCGCCGGCAAGCTGAGGGATGATGCGGCGGTGTTTTCCGGCCTGTTCTGGAGCGGCACGCGCGGCCTGGAGCTCGGCCTCATCGATGGCCTCGGCGACATGCGCCAGGAACTGAAAAGGCGCTACGGCCAGAAGACCAAGCTGGAGCTCGTCACCGCCGGCCGCGGCCTGTTCGGCCGCCGGATTCCAGGTGTGTCGCCGGTCTCATTCGAAGGCGCTGCATCCGGTCTCGCAACGGGGCTTGTCGAAGCGGCGGAAGAGAGAGCATTGTGGAGTCGTTTCGGGCTTTGAAGGGAGCAAGAGAGGGGCATGCCGCAACTAATTACCATCCTGATTCTGGTTTTCTCAGCCTGGTGGCTCTACCGCCGTTTCGTCTCCGATGCCCGCAAGCTCGCCGAAAAATCGCGCCGCGCTGAAAAGGAGCGTCAGACCGGCGCGATCGGCACGCTGGTCAAGGACCCGGCAACGGGAGAATACCGGCTGAAGCGCGAGGGCGAATAAAAGGCGTCGCCACGCACTGCCGCTCACCCGGTTGGTGAGGGGGAGGGGCAGCGGAATTCCTCTTCCCCATCGGCATTCGACGCCTCTTCATCGCTGCAAAAGTCTTGACCCCCGCCGCCCTCCATGGCACCTGTCGCGCCGATAATTCCCCAGCAATCGGTGCCGTTCGATGTCAGCTATTCCAGACCATATGAACCCGAAGCGCTCTTTCCAGGCGCTGATCCTGACCCTGCATAGCTATTGGGCGGACAAGGGTTGCGCGGTGCTGCAGCCCTACGACATGGAAGTCGGCGCCGGCACCTTCCACCCGGCCACCACGCTGCGCGCCCTCGGCCCCAAGCCATGGAAGGCGGCTTACGTTCAGCCGTCCCGCCGCCCGTCCGACGGCCGCTATGGCGAAAACCCGAACCGGCTGCAGCATTACTACCAATACCAGGTCATCCTGAAGCCGAACCCTGCAAATCTGCAGGAGCTTTATCTCGGCTCGCTGGCGGCGATCGGCCTCGATCCGCTGCTGCATGACATCCGTTTCGTCGAGGACGACTGGGAAAGCCCGACGCTCGGCGCCTGGGGCCTCGGCTGGGAATGCTGGTGCGACGGCATGGAAGTCTCGCAGTTCACCTATTTCCAGCAGGTCTGCGGCATCGAATGCTCGCCCGTCGCCGGCGAACTCACCTATGGTCTCGAACGCCTCGCCATGTATGTCCAGGGCGTCGACAATGTCTACGATCTGAACTTCAACGGCCGCGACGGCGACGAGAAGATCAGCTATGGCGACGTCTTCCTGCAGGCCGAGCAGGAATATTCGCGTCATAATTTCGAGTTCGCCAATACCGAGATGCTGCATCGCCATTTCGTCGATGCCGAAAAGGAATGCCGGGCGCTGCTCGATGCCGGCGCGCCGGGCGACAACGCCAACCAGCGCCTGCACAAATGCGTCTTCCCGGCCTATGATCAGTGCATCAAGGCAAGCCATGTCTTCAACCTGCTCGATGCCCGCGGCGTCATTTCGGTCACCGAGCGCCAGAGCTATATCCTGCGCGTTCGCACGCTCGCAAAGGCCTGCGGCGAAGCCTTCCTGCTGACCGATGCCGGCGGCGTCAACCTGGGCAAAGAGGCGGCGTAACGCAACAGCCTGCCAGCCGTATCGTCGATATCGACGGCTGGTCGGGCACCCCGAATCGTCGCGGATATCGGCGTTTGACGGCAGCCGGCAAACCCGCGTAGTCTCCGCGCGGACATTACTTCGCTGCGGGGGAATTCGCGATGTTTATTGCGCTTGGCGTCATCGTTCTGGTCGCGCTCTATCTCATCTTCATCTACAACGGCCTGGTTCGCGCGCGGCAGATGGCGGAAGAGGCCTGGTCGGGCATCGACGTCCAGCTCAAGCGCCGCGCCGATCTGATCCCGAACCTGATCGAGACGGTCAAGGGCTATGCCGCCCATGAAAAGTCGACGCTCGAAGAGGTGGTTGAGCTCCGCAACAAGGCGCAGGCCGTTCCATCAGGCGATGTCGCCGGCAGGGCGCAGGCGGAAGGCCTGCTCGGCCAGGCGCTCGGTCGTGTCATCGCGCTCGCCGAGGCCTATCCCGATCTCAAGGCCAACCAGAATTTTGCCGAGCTCCAGGCTTCGCTGGAAACCATGGAAGGCGAGTTGCAGATGGCGCGGCGTTACTACAATGGTGCGGCCCGCGACCTGAACGTCAAGGTCGAAAGCTTCCCGTCCAATCTCGTTGCCGGCCAGTTCGGATTTTCGAAACGGGAATATTTCGAAATCACCAACGAGGCCGATCGCGCCGTCCCCACCGTGAAATTCTGACGATCCGGCATTTTGCCTTTGCCGGAAAGCGATTAAGAGCAAGGGCAGATTTGCGGCCGGCTAGAGCATTTCGCGCTTTAAGGTCGCCCCATGGACGGAAGAAACAGCATGACACGCACAGCCAAACTCACGATCATCCCGCCTGGCAGGCCGCTTTCCGGCCGCGCCATGCCGCCGGGCTCCAAGTCGATCACCAATCGCGCCCTGCTGCTCGCCGGCCTTGCGAAGGGCACCAGCCGGCTGACCGGGGCCTTGAAGAGCGACGATACGCGTTATATGGCCGAAGCGCTGCGTGCCATGGGTGTCGCAATCGACGAGCCTGACGATACCACCTTCGTCGTCACCGGCAGCGGCAGGCTGCTGCCGCCCAAGGCGCCGCTCTTTCTCGGCAATGCGGGCACGGCGACACGCTTCCTGACAGCGGCCGCGGCTCTCGTCGACGGCACCGTCATCGTCGATGGCGACGAACATATGCGCAAGCGCCCGATCGGCCCGCTGGTCGAGGCGATGCGCACGCTCGGCATCGATGCGACCGCCGAGACCGGCTGCCCGCCGGTCACCGTCAAGGGCACCGGCCGCTTCCAGGCCGACCGCATCCGAATCGATGGCGGCCTGTCCAGCCAGTATGTCTCCGCGCTGCTGATGATGGCGGCCGGCGGCGACCGGCCGGTCGACATCGAACTCGTCGGCGAGGATATTGGCGCGCTCGGCTATATCGATCTGACCACGGCGGCGATGAAGGCTTTCGGCGCCAAGGTCGAGAAGACCAGCCCGGTCACCTGGCGTGTCGAGCCCACCGGCTACCGCGCTGCCGATTTCATCGTCGAGCCCGATGCCTCGGCTGCGACCTATCTCTGGGCGGCCGAGGTTCTCACCGGCGGCGCGATCGATCTCGGTGTTCCCTCCGATACCTTCTCGCAGCCCGATGCGCGCGCCTATGACATCATCGCCAAATTCCCGCATCTGCCGGCAGAGATCGACGGCTCGCAGATGCAGGATGCCGTTCCGACGCTTGCCGTGCTTGCCGCCTTCAACGAGACGCCGGTTCGCTTCGTCGGCATCGCCAATCTGCGCGTCAAGGAATGCGACCGCATCCGGGCGCTCTCGACCGGCCTCAACCGCATTGTTTCAGGGCTTGCCCACGAAGACGGCGACGATCTGATCGTGCAGTCGGATCCCGCACTTGCCGGCAAGCGTCTGCCGGCGGATATCGACAGCTTCGCCGATCATCGCATCGCCATGAGTTTTGCGCTCGCCGGGCTGAAGATTGACGGCATCACCATTCTCGATCCCGATTGCGTCGGCAAGACCTTCCCCGCCTATTGGCGGACGCTGGCGGCACTCGGCGTGACCTATCAGGACAACGATTGACGGAACGCGCAGCCGAGGCTGCCGGCGGGAGACAGGGATGGGGCGTCGGTTTTTCGGATTTTGCTTTGCACTGGTCTTGATGCTCGCCGCCCCGGCGGCCTTTGCCGCCGAGGTGATCGACAGTTTTGCCTCCGACATCGCGCTCGAAAAAAGTGGCGCGATGACGGTGACGGAAACGATCACCGTCAATGCCGAAGGCAATCAGATCAACCACGGCGTCTTCCGTGATTTCCCGCTCTATTTCACCGATGCCGCGGGCCGCCGCCGCAGCGTCGATTTCGATATGGTGTCGGTCCAGCGCGATGGCGATAACGAGCCCTGGCACACCGAATCGATATCAGGCGGCATCCGCATCTATGCCGGTTCTGCCGACGTGACCGTGACGCCGGGCCGTCATCGATACGTCTTCACCTACAGGACCAATCGCCAGATCCGCTATTTCGACGATCACGACGAACTCTATTGGAACGTCACCGGCAATGGCTGGATCTTCCCGATCCGCTTGGCCACCGCGACGGTGACGCTGCCGCCCGGCGTCGGCGCGACGGAGACGGCCTTCTTCACTGGCCCCCAGGGCGCGACGGAAAAGAATGCCCGCGTCAGCGAAACCGGCGCTGGCCTGGTCTTTTCTACCACCGCGCCGCTTGATGCCCACGAAGGACTGACCTTCGCGATCCGCTTGCCGAAGGGTTCGATCGATCCGCCGAGCGCGGATATGGAAAGCACCTGGTGGTTGAAGGACAACCGCAATTATTTCATCGGCTTCGGCGGCCTGATCCTCGTTTTCGCCTATTACACGCGCTCCTGGCTGAAGGTCGGCCGCGATCCCGCCCGTGGCGTCGTCGTACCGCGCTGGGACGCGCCTGATGGTATCTCGCCGGCGCTGGTCAACTATATCGACAATAAGGGCTTCTCCGGCGAGGGCTGGACGGCGCTCTCTGCCACCGCCCTCAATCTTGCCGTCCGCGGCTACGTCAAGCTCGAAGACCTGAAGAATTCGATCGTCATCCAAGGCACCGGCAAACCGCTCGGCGAGGAGAAATTCCAGGCCGGCGAAATCGAACTGCTGAAGGTTGCCGGCGGTGCCGGTTCGACGCTGACGATCGACAAGGCCAATGGCGAGCGGGTGAAGTCTGTCGGCCAGGCCTTCCGCTCGGCGATCGAGAAGGAGCATCGCGGCAAATATTACAATTCCAACCTGGCCTATACCGCAGGTGGCATCGCGCTCAGCGCCGCAGCCCTGGTGATCCTGTTCGTCTTCGGTTCGCTGGCGCCCGACACCATCGCGCTGATGCTGATCCCGAGCGCCATCTCGGTCTTCGTCTCGGTGTTCGCCGCCGGCCTCGTCAGGTCGCTGCATCGCGGCAAGTCGCTGTTCGGCAAGATCATCGCCATCATCGCCGCCGCCGTCGGCGTCTTCATCGGCATCGGCATTCTGGCGACCATGGTTCTGGCGCTTGCCTCCTCGCTGGTGGAACTGCACGAAACGCCGATGCTCTTTGCCGTCGGCGGCATCGTGCTTTTGAACATTCTCTATTTCTTCATCATGGGCGCGCCGACCCCGCTCGGCGCCAAGATGATGGATGGCATAGACGGCCTGCGCCAATATCTGACGCTTGCCGAGAAGGACCGGATGAACACGGCAGGCGCTCCGGAAATGTCGCCGCGGCATTTCGAGACGCTGTTGCCCTATGCGGTGGCGCTCGGCGTCGAAAAGCCTTGGTCGCGCACTTTCGAAACCTGGCTTGCGGCGGCCGCTGCGGGCGCGGCTGCTGCCTATGCGCCCACCTGGTATTCCGGCAATTTCAACAGCGGCAGCTTTTCCGATCGCATCGGCGGCTTTTCCTCGTCCATGGCCTCGACCATCGCGTCGACGATTCCCGCGCCGCCACCATCGAGTTCCTCCTCCGGTTTTTCCGGCGGCGGCTCGTCGGGCGGCGGCGGCGGAGGCGGTGGAGGCGGGGGCTGGTAAGCTTTCCCGCTTGACCTTTTAGCCCTTGGCCCTTAACCGCCAGACAGAAAAGGAAAGGGTCGCGCATGAAGGTTCTGTTGATCGGATCGGGCGGACGCGAGCATGCGCTCGCCTGGAAGCTGGCGCAATCGCCGTTGATGACGGAATTCTACGCCGCACCCGGCAATCCCGGCATTGCCGAACACGCCGTCCTCGTGCCGGTTGACATCGAGGATCACGAAGCGGTCGCGGCCTTCTGCAAGGACAAGGCGATCGATTTCGTCGTTGTCGGCCCGGAGGCGCCGCTGGTTGCCGGCCTCGCTGACCGGCTGCGCGCCGATGGCCTTGTGGTTTTCGGTCCCTCCGCTGCCGCAGCCCAGCTCGAGGGCTCCAAAGGCTTCACCAAGGATATCTGCGCCCGCTACGGCATTCCGACAGGCGCCTACCAACGCTTCAACAATGCGCCGAAGGCCAAAGCCTATATCCGCGCCGAGGGCGCGCCGATCGTCGTCAAGGCCGATGGTCTTGCCGCCGGCAAGGGCGTGACGGTTGCGATGACGCTCGACGAGGCGCTGGCGGCGGTCGACGACTGTTTCGAGGGCGCCTTTGGCGCTGCCGGCGCCGAAGTCGTCGTCGAAGCCTATCTCGATGGCGAGGAAGCGAGCTTCTTCTGCCTCTGCGATGGCAAACATGCGCTGCCGCTTGCAACCGCCCAGGATCACAAGCGGGTGGGCGAGGGCGATACCGGCGTCAATACCGGCGGCATGGGCGCCTATTCGCCGGCGCCTGTGATGACCGCCGAAATGGTTGAGCGGACGATGAAGGAGATCATCGAGCCGACGATGCGTGGCATGGCCGAGAGCGGTCATCCCTTCTCCGGCGTCTTTTTCGCCGGGCTGATGATCACCAAGAAGGGGCCGGAGCTGATCGAATACAATGTCCGCTTCGGCGATCCTGAATGCCAGGTAATGATGATGCGGTTGAAGAGCGATCTCCTGCCGCTGCTGCTCGCCACCGCCAATGGCACGCTCGATCAGGTCAAGGCCGAATGGAACGACGATCCGGCACTGACGGTGGTCATGGCCTCTAAGGGTTATCCCGGCGCCTACGAGAAGAACACGCCGATTCTTTCCGTGCCGGATGCAGGCGAGGGCGAGAAGGTGTTTCATGCCGGCACGGGTCTGAAAGACGGTGCACTGGTTGCGACCGGCGGCCGCGTGCTGAACGTCACCGCGTCAGGCGGCACGGTTGCCGAGGCCAAGAACCGCGCCTACGCGCTGCTCGACAGGGTGAGATGGGAAAACGGCTTCTGCCGGCGCGACATCGGCTGGCGGGCGATCGAGCGCGAAACGGGCTCGGAGTGAGTATAAACCGGCCCGTTCTTTAAATTTTTACCCTTTCCCCTGACGGGATGGAAACAAAGCTGCGCTATACCGCTCCCAAGATGAGACGGAGTGGCATTGATGCGTCAGATTTTCCTCGGTGCGGCAATCCTGCTGATGGCAGGCCCTGTGATGGCGTCCTCGATAGAAGTGGTCGGCAAGATTGCGCCGCGCGCTGAAGGCAGCATCGTCACCGAAAGCTGTGCCGATTGCCCGCCGCTCCAGGCCGAACTGACCAAGAAGGACTATACGGTGCCGGAGCTGAAGCCCGGCGCTTTCCAGGCAAGTGAAGTCCGCGACGTCGGCGGCGAAAAGAAGATCTATCGCACCGAAGGCTGGATGGGCGGCTCGCCCGTCGTCTTCGTCAGCAAGGCGACGCCTGAATCCATGATTGCGGCCGCGCCGCCAGCGGCGCCGGTAGACGGTATCGACATGAATGCAACCACCGCGGCCGTCATTGGCGGCGACGCCAGGCCCGTTGCGGCAGGTATGGCGGAACAACCGGCAGCGATTAACGTTTCCGAGTTTAAGCTGCGTTTCTAAAAAAGTTCCCTGCCCCTACCTGATCAAGGTTTCGATCGCTTGGGGTTCCACCACCGGTGGACGAATGCACCCTCGATGAGCAGCGGGGGTGCATTCCTGTTTTGATGCGCCGGGCAAGCTGAGAGTTCGACATGATATTAGGCCGGCGGATGAAAATCCGGCGGTGTGCCTTGTAACTCTACCCCTTGATTTTGAGGGAAGTTCGCATCGCATTCAATAAAGTTAAAGCTTTTTTATAGGGTGGGCATCAATTGTTACTTACCCGGTCGCAGCATGTTTATTTTAGCAGCGGTAGACGCGTCGTCTTGTTTGGCGCGCTCGCACAGGCGGTAGAAAACCGCACCGGAATGCAGCTATCCATTCCCGTTGCGAGGCGTCATGAAAAATTTGAAGATATCGAAGCAGCTCATACTGCTGGTCGTCGGCCTGATGATCGCCTTTGCGATCGCCACCTCCCTGCAGATCCGATCCTCGGTCGATGCGATCTACAAGGAGCGTTATGACATGCTCCGCGCCGAGGTTCAGTCGGCGGTCTCGGTTCTCAAGCTTTACGAGGCCAAGGTAACCGCGGGCGAAATGACGCTCGAGGATGCCCAGAAGCAGGCCTACGCCACCGTCAACGGGATGAAATACGATCCGGACGGCTATTTCTTCGGTTATAGCTACGACGTCCAGATGGTATTCCACTACGACGCCTCGAAAGTCGGGCAGATCAACAAGGGCCAGCCGGACAGCAAAGGCAAGCTCTATCGCGATGAGCTGGTCAAGCTCGGGCAGCAGGGCGGCGGTCTCGTCGAATATTATTCCACGGTCAAACCGGGCCAGCCGGCCGGCGATTACCGCAAGACGGCCTATGGCCAGGCCTTCGATCCCTGGAAGGTCGTCGTCGTCACCGGCGTCTACATGGACGATCTCGATGCTCAGATAAACAGCACGATCCTCACCGCGCTCTCCGGCAGCATCGTTCTGTTCTTCCTTGCCATGACGGCCGCCTATATCGTCATCCGCGGCATTTCGGGACCTCTCAACAACGTCCATGCCGCCCTGAAGGCTGTCGCCGAAGAGGATGTTTCGATCGCCATCCCGCATACCGGCATGAATAACGAAGTGGGCATGATGGCGAAGGCGACGCAGTCGCTGCAGGAAAAGATCAGGGAGCGCCATGCGATGTCCGATCGCGAGGCGGCCCAGCAGCTGGCACTGGAAAACGAGCGCGAAAACAATCTGCGCCAGCAGCAGGATGAAGCCACGCTGCAGGCGCGGGTGGTGACGACGATCGGCCAGGCGCTGGAAATGATCGCCCGCGGCGATCTCACCGTCCGCTGCGCCGATCTCGGCCAGAAATACGCCGCCCTTCGCGACAACTTCAACGATGCGCTGTCGCATCTCGAAGCCGCCATGGCCAAGGTCAGCGCCAAGGGCACCGACATCGGCACCAGCAAGGAAGAGATCCGCCGCGCTTCCAACGAGCTGTCGCAGCGCACCGAGCGCCAGGCCGCCAGCCTCGAGGAAACCTCGGCCGCGCTCGACGAACTCACCGTCGCCGTCCGCCAGACCGCCGATGGCGCGCATGAAGCCAGCAAGCGCGTCCACGCGGTCAGCACCGAAGCCACCCATAGCGATGCGATCGTCACCCAGGCTATCGAGGCAATGAGCGGCATCGAGAAGTCGTCGTCGGAAATTACCAAGATCATCGGCGTCATCGACGAGATCGCCTTCCAGACCAATCTGCTGGCGCTGAATGCCGGCGTCGAGGCGGCTCGCGCCGGCGAATCCGGCAAGGGTTTTGCGGTCGTCGCCCAGGAAGTCCGTGAACTCGCCCAGCGTTCCGCCGCGGCCGCCAAGGAGATCAAGGATCAGATCGCCCGCTCCTCCAGCCAGGTCGACCATGGCGTCCGTCTGGTCGGCGAGGCAGGCGAGGCGCTGAAGCGCATCTCCGACCAGATCAAGGCCGCCAACGAGATCGTTGCCAAGATCGCCCACAGCGCCTCCGAACAGGACACGACGCTGCGCTCGATCTCCTCGTCGATGAACCAGCTCGACGCCGCCACCCAGCAGAACGCCGCCATGGCCGAGGAGACCACGGCATCGGCCGAAACGCTGGCCAGCGATACTGACGAGTTGATCGACCTCATCCGCGGCTTCCGGGTCAGTGGCGAAAGCGCCGCTCCGGCCATGCATCAAGGTCGCCGCGCCGCTTAAACGGCGCGGAGGCAATAAGCCTTTTCATCACCAAATTCTTAGCGGCCGTCGGTTCTCCGGCGGCCGTGCCTTTTGAGGCTCATTGCGCGATACGGTCGATCAGTTCCTCGATCTGGTGATCGGAAAAGACCTCGACACCGTCAGCTTTCAGCGCCGCTGCCGTCACGCCGTGGCCGGCCTGCTTGCGGCCGGAAAACGTACCGTCATAAATGAAAGCCGAACCGCAGGACGGGCTGCCGTCGATGAGCAGCGCATAGCGGCAGCCTGCCTGTCGTGCGAGCGCCACGGCATTTTCCGCCGCCTGCAGGAATTCTTCCGTCACGTCGGCGCCCGTCAGCTCGACAACCCGCGCCGTGCCGGCCAGCACCTCTTCGCCGGTCGCGGCATTTGCGATCTCGGCCGGCGGCCGCGGCACCGTCATGCCTGCCGACATCTCCGGACAGATCGTCACCAGCCGGCCCTCGGCCTGCCATGTCTCGATCACAGGATGAAGCAACGGCTTCGCCCGGCCGTCATAGCGGACGGCCTGGCCCATAAGACAGGCGCTGACAAGAATCTTGCTCTGCATGTCTCTTGAATAACGCGACGACGGCGGCAATGCCAGACCGCCGATGGCGGCCGAATATCACCCCGAGATCTTCGAGAAATCCGCAACCGTTCCCGTCGCTTCGCGGATCAGCCGCAGCAGTGCGAGACGGTTGGCGCGGATGGCGGCGTCCTCGTCATTGACGAGCACGTCTTCGAAGAAGCGGTCGACCGGGCCGCGCAGCTTGGAAAGCGCTTCCATTGCCGAGCGGAAGTCTTCCCCGGCGACGGCGTCCGAGGCATCCTTCGAGGCGCTGGAGATTGCGGCGAACAGTTCCTTCTCAGCATCGAGCTTGAGAAGCGCTTCCGAAACGCCATCGGCGATCACGGTGCCCTTCTTTTCCTCGGCGGCGAGCAGCTGCGTCGCGCGCTTGGTGCCGGCGAGCAGGTTCTTGCCGTCCTCCGAGGTGATGAAGGCCGTCAGCGCTTCGACGCGGCGCGCCACCATCAACAGGTCGTCGGCATCTGAAGTCAGCACGGCGTCGATGAGATCGTGGCGGGCGCCCTGGTCGCGCAGATAGACCTTGAGACGGTCGTGGAAGAAGGAGAGCAGGTCGCCATCCCTTGTCGTTGCCAACAGCGGCAGGCGGATCTTTCGCTCGAGCAGGATCCTGACGACACCGAGTGCTGCCCGTCGCAGCGCAAACGGATCCTTCGACCCCGTCGGCTTTTCATCGATCGCCCAGAAGCCGATCAGCGTATCGAGCTTGTCGGCAAGCGCGATCGTGATCGCCACTCTGTCCTCCGGCACGCGGTCCGACGGACCCTGCGGCTTGTAATGGTCCTCGATCGCGGCGGCAACGGAGGCGTCCTCGCCCTGCAGCGCCGCATATTTGCGGCCCATCAAGCCCTGCAGTTCCGGGAATTCGCCGACGGCTTCGGTGCGCAGATCGGCCTTGGCAAGCACGGCGGCGCGATCGACCAGAGCCGCGTCGGCACCGGTGATCTTTGCCAGCTCCTTTGCCAGCGCCTGGATGCGGGCGACGCGCGCGCCCTGTGTGCCGAGCTTGGCATGGAACGTCACGTCAAGCGCATCGAGCTTGGCCATGCGCTGGTCGAGCGGCTTCTTGATGTCGAGGCCGAACTTTGCCGCCGAAGCCGTGAGCGTCTCGAGATCCGGCAGATTGCCCTGGTCGCGTTTCCAGAAATGCAGCGCATCCGAAAGCCGGGCCCGCACCACCTTGCCGTTGCCGTGGACGATTTCCTTGCCGCCGTCGCTTGCCTGGATGTTGGAGACGAGGATGAACTTGTTCGAAAGCGTCTCTTCACCCTGTTTTCGGGTGACAAAACACTTCTGGTTGGTCTTGATCGTCAACCGGATGATCTCGGAGGGGATCGAGAGATAATCCTCCTCGAAACTGCCCATCAGCACCTGCGGCCATTCGACGAGGCCGGAGACTTCCTCCAGCAGGCCTTCGTCTTCCACCAGCTCCAGCCCGTTGGCAAAGGCGATGTCGCGGGCGTCGTGCAGGATGATGTCCTTGCGCCGCTCGGCGTCGAGGATGACCTTCGCCTTTTCCAAGTTCGCCGCATAATCGTCGAAGCGCCGGACGGTGATCGCCTCGGGCGCATGGAAGCGATGGCCGTAGGTGATGTTGGAAGCGGTGATGCCGTCGATCTCGAAGGGGATGACGGTGGTCTCTTCATGCTCCGGGCCGAAGGTGCAGACGATCGACTGCAGCGGCCGCACCCAGCGCAGCGCACCGGGCTTCGACGAGGCCTTGCCCCAGCGCATCGATTTCGGCCAGGGAAAATCGCGGATGATGCCGGGCATGACATCGGTGACGATCTCTTCCGTCGCGCGGCCGGGCTTGGAGATGACCGCGACGTAGAAATCGCCCTTCTTCGGATCGCTCACCACCTGCGCCTCGGAGACCGAGGAAAGGCCGGCGCCGCGTAGAAAACCCTCGATCGCCTTCTCGTTGGCGTCGGTGCGCGGCCCCTTGCGTTCCTCGCGCACATCGGCGGAGCGGGCCGTCAGGCCGTGAATGTCGAGCGCAAGCCGCCGCGGCGTCCAGTATTCGCGCGCCCCTTCGTAGGACAGACCCGCTTCGACAAGCGCATCGGTGACGAGCTTCTTCAGGTCGCCGGCAGCCTTGCGCTGCATGCGGGCCGGAATCTCTTCGGAGCGGAGTTCGAGAAGAAGGTTTGGCATGTCGAATTTCCTTGCCTCCCGCGACAGGGGAGGGATGGCATGGGCGCCGGGTCAAAACGTTGCTTCTGCTAGCAAAGAATGGCGCATCTGCACAACCGCAAAATCGCCGCCTTTCCGGCATGCTTATCCTGTGGATCGGCGCCTAGCCGTAAACTCCAACATTGCCTTGCCGCTTTTCGCCGCTATGGTCCCGCCACCTCTGACGAAACAGGAAATCCCATGGCCGCAGACCTCCGTTTTCTCGCAGCCCGCATCTCCGCCGAAATCAACGCCCGGCCCGAACAGGCCAAAGCCGCCATCGAGTTGCTCGATGAGGGTGCCACCGTGCCCTTCATCGCCCGCTACCGCAAGGAAGTGACGGGCGGGCTGGACGATACGCAGCTGCGCAATCTCGCCGAGCGGCTGGTCTATCTGCGCGAGCTCGAAGCCCGGCGCGACGCGATCGTCGAATCGATCACCGGCCAGGGCAAGATGACCGACGAACTGATGACCAAGGTCACTGGGGCCGAAACCAAGGCCGAGCTCGAGGATCTCTATCTGCCCTATAAGCCGAAGCGCCGCACGCGGGCCGAAATCGCCCGTGAACGCGGCCTCGGCTCGCTCGCCGAGACGATCCTCGCCGACCGCGCCAGGGAACCGGCGGTCTTGGCCGAAGGCTTCGTCACAGCTGATGTGCCCGATGTGAAGACGGCGCTCGAAGGCGCGCGCGATATCATTGCCGAAGGCATTGCCGAAAATGCCGACCTGCTCGGTAAGTTGCGCGCCCATATGCGCCAGGCCTCGTTGCTGAAGGCGAAAGTCGTCGACGGCAAGCAGGCGACCGGCGAGAAGTTTTCCGACTATTTCGACCATTCCGAACGCTGGGCGACGGCGCCGGGCCACCGCGCGCTCGCCATGTTGCGCGGCTGGAACGAGGAGGTGCTGACGCTGACGATCGAGGCCGACGCCGAGACCGCCTCTCCGAACAAGCCGGTCGAACGCATGATTGTGGCGGCCTACGAGATCGGTACCAGCCGTCCCGGCGACCGCTGGCTGATGGAGGTCGCAAGCTGGACCTGGCGCGTCAAGCTTTCCATGTCGCTCTCGCTCGACCTGATGCGGGAACTGCGCGAAAGGGCCGAGGAAGAGGCGATCCATGTCTTCGCCCGCAATCTCAAGGACCTGCTTTTGGCAGCGCCCGCCGGCTCGCGCGCGACGATGGGCCTCGATCCCGGCATCCGCACCGGCGTCAAGGTCGCCGTCGTCGACGGCACCGGCAAGGTGGTGGCGACATCGACCGTCTATCCCTTCCAGCCGAGGAACGACGTGCGTGGCGCCCAGGTCGAGCTCGCATCGCTGATCCGCAAGCACAATGTCGAGCTGATCTCGATCGGCAACGGCACCGGCAGCCGCGAAACCGAAAAGCTGGTGGCCGACATGCTGGCCGAGTTGCCGGCGCCGAAGCCGACCAAGGTCATCGTGTCGGAAGCCGGCGCCTCGGTCTATTCCGCCTCGGCAACCGCAGCAGCTGAGTTTCCCGATCTCGACGTGTCGCTGCGCGGCGCCGTCTCCATCGCGCGGCGCCTGCAGGATCCACTGGCCGAGCTCGTCAAGATCGAGCCGAAGTCGATCGGCGTCGGCCAGTATCAGCACGACGTCGACCAGCAGAAGCTGTCGCGTTCGCTCGATGCCGTGGTGGAAGACGCGGTGAATGCCGTCGGTGTCGATCTCAACACCGCGTCTGCGCCGCTGCTGTCGCGCGTCTCCGGCCTCGGCCCGTCGATCGCCGACGCCATCGTCCGCCACCGCGACAGCGAAGGCCGTTTCGAGACGCGAAAGGATCTCCTGAAGGTCGCCCGCCTCGGCGGCCGCACCTTCGAGCAATGCGCCGGCTTCCTGCGCATTCCCAACGGCAAAGAGCCGCTCGATTCCTCCTCGGTGCACCCTGAGGCCTACGGCGTCGCCAAGAAGATCGTCGCCGCCTGTGGCCGCGATCTACGCGCGCTGATGGGCGATAGCGCGGTGTTGAAATCGGTTGATCCGCGCCAGTTCATCGACGAGAAATTCGGTCTGCCGACGGTCAAAGACATCATCGCGGAGCTGGAAAAGCCCGGCCGCGACCCGCGTCCGAGCTTCAAGACCGCGACCTTCGCCGAGGGCGTCAACGAAATTTCCGACCTCCAGCCCGGAATGGTGCTGGAAGGCACGGTGACCAATGTCGCCGCCTTCGGCGCCTTCGTCGATATCGGCGTGCACCAGGATGGTCTGGTGCATGTGTCCCAGCTTGCCGACCGCTTCGTCAAGGATCCCCACGAGGTCGTCAAGGCGGGTGATGTCGTCAAGGTGCGGGTTGTCGAAGTCGATGCCAAGCGCAAGCGCATCGGCCTTTCCATGCGACGCGATGACGGCTCATCAGCGCCGCCGCCGCGTGGTGATTCTCGCCCAAGCCAAGGGTCGCGGCCGCAGAACGAGCGCCGGCCCGCGGCTCAGAAACCCGAGAGCCAGGGCGCATTCGGCGCGGCTCTTGCCGAAGCCATGAAGCGAAAATAAGGGTTTAACCGGCATTTCGGCAAAAATGCAACAGTTTGGCAGCGTTCTGAACGGAGTGCTAAATCCGGCGCTTGTAAGGCGAAAGAGAGCTACTAAGTTGATGTGACCATCCTGTCACATTTGCGAGGCGTCCATGGCGTCGGCATTCTTATCGATCGTCCAGCAAATCGTCCGCAAGGGTTCATTGAAACTTACCCTTGCCAATGGCGAAACCCATACTATCGGCGACGGCACGGGTGAAACCGTTGTCGCCCGCCTTGCCGATCAGGAGGCCGAGGACGCCATCCGGCGCGACCCGACCATGAAGCTCGGCGAAATGTACATGCAGGGCCGGTTCATTCTCGAACAGGGCAACATTTACGATTTCCTGTCGCTGGTGAAACAGAACACCACCAACGAAATCTTCGATTTCAAGATGGCGGCTCTGCTCCTCGGCCGCATTGCCTGGCAGCAGCTGAAGAGCCGCGTGCCGGTCAATCGCAACAAGCACAATGTCGCCCATCATTACGACCTGTCGGCCAAGCTCTTCGATCTTTTCCTCGACGAGGACTGGCAATATTCCTGCGCCTATTTCGAGCCGCCGGGCATTGGTCTCGACGAGGCGCAGCTCGCCAAGAAGCGCCATATCGCTGCCAAGCTTCTGCTCGAGCCGAACCAGCGCATCCTGGAGATCGGCTCCGGCTGGGGCGGCATGGGCATGTATCTGACGGAAGCGACCGACGGTGCCGATTTCACCGGCATCACGCTGAGCGAGGAACAGCTCAAGGTCTCGCGTTTGCGCGCCGAAAAACGCGGCCTTGCCGACCGTGTGCGATTCGAACTGCAGGACTACCGCACCATGACGGGCAGGAAGTTCGACCGCATCGTCTCGGTCGGCATGTTCGAACATGTCGGTATCGGCAATTACGGCAATTTCTTCCGCAAGGTATCGGATCTGCTCGATGACAACGGCGTCATGGTGCTGCATTCGATTGGCCGTCCGAAGCCAAGCTTCGGCACCAATGCGTTCATCGAGAAGTACATCTTCCCCGGCGGCTACATCCCCTCCGTCGGCGAGGTCGTGCCGCCGCTCGAAAAAGCCGGCCTGCTGGTCAAGGATATCGAAATCCTGCCGATGCATTATGCCTATACGCTGCGCCATTGGCGCGAGCGTTTCGTGGCGCGCAAGGCCGAAGCGGTGGCGCTTTACGACGAGCAATTCTTCCGCATGTGGGAATTCTATCTGGCGGGTTCCGAGATGGGCTTCCGCTGGGACGAGCTCTTCATCCTGCAGATCCAGGTCGCCAAGAACCAGTTTGCCGTTCCCGACAATCGCAATTACATCGCCCGCAACGAAGCCAAGCTGAAGGAATTCGAGGCGAGGCGCGCACCGTTGGAAAAGGTGACGTTCTGATCCCGCGGAAGGGCCGCTTCCGCTGGCGGTTTTGCCGAGGGACCGCTTCCAATGAAAGGACGTGCCGATGAGCAGTGCGTTTCCCGAGATCTACCTGGTCCGCCACGGTGAAACCGAATGGAGCCTGTCCGGGCGCCATACCGGACGCAGCGATATTCCTCTGACGGCGAACGGCGAGGAGGCCGCCCGCAAACTCGCCGACCGGCTGGCGGGCCCTACCTTCTCCGCCGTCTGGTCGAGCCCGTCCGCGCGGGCCCGCAAGACCTGCACGCTCGCCGGATTCGGATCGGGCGCGGTGATCAAGGACGATCTCGCCGAATGGGACTACGGCGCTTATGAAGGTATCACCACCAAGGCGATCCTTGCCGACCGTCCCGGCTGGCAGCTCTTTCGCGACGGCTGCCCGAATGGCGAGTTCGCCGCCGATGTCGGTGCCCGCGCAGACGCCGTCATCCATGCGCTTCGCGAAACGGGCGGCACCATTTTGATCTTTTCGAGCTCGCATTTCCTGCGCGTCCTCGCCGCCCGCTGGCTCGGCCTGCCGCCGGAAGATGGCTCCCGTTTCGTGCTCGATACGGCCAGCATCAGCGTGCTCGGCTACGAACACGATCTGACCGAACCGGTCATCCGCCGCTGGAACCAGCGTTAGCATACAATCGTCTCCCTCCCCGCCGTGGTTAACATTGGGGTAACGAGATCGGGATAAATGTAGCGGCCGCCGCCCTCCGCGGCTTTGTTTTTGCGTTTTCTGGAGTGCGGACGTGTCTCATCGATCAGTCGTATCGATCTCTTTGGCTATTGCCCTTTTATCTGCCAGTTCGGCCCCCGCCCAGGAAAGCGGCCAGCACTTCTGGTCCGGCGACTGGTATCTGAGCGTCGGCGTCGCCGGCTTTTCTGCCCCGAAATTCGAGGGCTCGTCGCATAATGAATTCAAGTTCAGCCCGCTGATCTCGGTCGGCCGCCAAGGCGCCGGCCCGCGTTTTTCGTCGCGCAATGACAATCCGTCCTTCGCCCTCATCGACAAGGGCGCCTTCCGTGCCGGCATCGTCGGCAGGTTCGTCCCGTCGCGCGATGACGGCGACGGCAGCGAGCTGAAGGGCTTGAAGAAGGTCAAATGGGGGGCGGAAGCCGGCGGTTTTGTCGAAGTTTACCCGACCTATTTCCTTCGCGCCCGCGCCGAAGTCCGCCAGGGCATCCGCTCGCATGACGGTATCGTTGCCGATCTCGCGGTCGACGCCTTCACCGATATCGCGCCCGACCTGCAACTGTCAGGCGGCCCGCGTGCGACCTTCGCCACCAGCGGCTATTACGACGCCTATTACGGCGTCAACGCCAAGCAGGCGGCGGCAAGTGGCCTTGATCCCTATAAGCCCTCGTCGGGCATCCAGTCCTATGGCGCCGGCACGGCGCTCACCTGGAAGGCGACGGAAAACCTCTCGGCCAGTTCCTTCCTCGAATATAAGCGGCTGGCAGGTCCTGCCGCCGACAGCAGCCTCGTGCGCGAGCGCGGCTCGAAGAACCAGGTCCTGATCGGCGTCTCGGCGATCTACAAGTTCAATTTCTCACTGCAGTGATTGACGGCGCCGCGGGTCCTTTCAGACGCGCGGCGCCGTAACGCTTTGAATTTACGTATAATTTGATCCTTAAATCGATTTCGATCGAAGGAATGATGCAACTGGCAACACAATGATCGCTTCTTGACCGGATCGGCGGCCCGCCGCTAGATGAGCGGCATGCACGATACTGGCGACTTCAACGATCGCGTCTCCGACGCACCTTCCGATAACTGGGTCTACCGGATCCTGCCGCCATGGCTTTGGCCCTATGCGCAGCTCGCGCGCTGGGATCGCCCGATCGGCTGGCAGCTCTTGATGTGGCCGTGCTTCTGGTCGGCAACCCTTGCCGCCAATGCGGCGATCGGCGAGGGGATCTATTCCGGCAGCCTGCTGGTATCTCACCTGTTCCTCTATTTCATCGGCGCGGTCGCCATGCGCGGCGCCGGCTGCACCTACAATGATCTCGTCGACCACGAGATCGATATGGAAGTGGCGCGCACGCGGTCACGTCCGCTCCCCTCCGGCCGCGTCACCCGCCGTCGGGCGAAGATCTTCATCGGCTTGCAGGCGCTGGTCGGCCTCTTCGTGCTGCTGCAGTTCAACTGGCTCAACGTCTTCCTCGGCGTGCTCTCGCTCGGGATCGTGTCCTTTTATCCCTTTGCCAAGCGCTTCACCGACTGGCCGCAATTCTACCTGGGGCTTGCCTTTTCCTGGGGTGCGCTGATGGGGTGGGCCGGCATTTTCGGTGGCCTCTCCTTTGCAGCCATCCTGCTCTACGCCGCCTCCGTCGCCTGGACGATCGGTTACGACACGATCTATGCGCATCAGGACAAGGAGGATGACGAGCTGATCGGCGTCCGGTCCACTGCGCGCCTGTTCGGCGACAGGACGCGGCAATGGCTGATCGGCCTTTATGGACTGACGCTGGTGCTGATGTTCATCGCTTTCGCTCTGGCCGGCGCCAATCTCATCGCATTTCTGGGGCTGCTCGGTGCGGCCGGCATGTTCGCCTGGCAGATCGTCCGGCTCGATATCGATGATGCCGACCAGTGCCTGGCGCTCTTCAAGTCAAACAACCGCGTCGGCCTGATCATCTTCTTCGGCCTCTTCATCTCGCTGCTGTTTGCCATTCCCTGATTGGGACGACGAATGAAACGATAAACCCGGCGCGGGCGCCGGGTTTCAAAATGGTTCCGAAGCGACGTCGCCAAATGGAACTGTCGCGTTTTTGTTCAGTTGCGGGCGATGATTTCCTTACCTTCGATCTTCATCGCGACGCCCAGCCGGCCGGTTGTACGGCGCACGAGGAAGCGCGGACGGCGATTGGCGAAGTAGGAATGACGGCGGCGAGGCTTGAGATCGCTGGTGCGCAAGGCACCGATATGGTCTTCGAGCGGCCGGGCGACGCCGTCGGCCTCGACCAT
The DNA here is from genome assembly GCF_034554815.1 of Rhizobium indigoferae. Classification (NCBI taxonomy): domain Bacteria; kingdom Pseudomonadati; phylum Pseudomonadota; class Alphaproteobacteria; order Hyphomicrobiales; family Rhizobiaceae; genus Rhizobium; species Rhizobium indigoferae. The sequence goes on from NZ_CP140635.1 coordinate 587,891, forward strand.
CAGCATCGGAATGCGGAAAGCCTCAGACCAGCTGCGCCAGTCGGCGGCGATGTCGCTGAGATCATGGGCGACGAGCAGCGGAATGCAGAGCTCCGGATCGGCGTGGTGGAGTTCGAGGGTTACGGTGACATCGCCGTCGCCATGGTCGATGGCGCGGGCGGCGACACCCTTGAAAACGCGCTTCGGCAGCGCAATCGAGAGCGGCAGGCCGCTGGAGGGGAGGACCTTGCGCAGGACCGCACCGCGTTCATCTATCGTGATATTGACGTCATCCGAACAATCGTGGATGGCGTAGCTGACCTGCTGGGGAAAGCGGGACGGATCGAGGCGTAACGTCGTGCCAGCCCAAGCGGGCTTCATAACGGGATTGTTCATTTCATTCTACCCTTGTCTTACCTGAGAGCCGATTTCCGGTCTTCTCCTTGGGACTTTTCGTCCTCTATGGCCGACAATAGGCAGCCGCCCTTCCGTACAGCTTAAAAATTGCGGTTAAGAAAACTTTGCCTCCTCTGATGGTTATCAAAACCGAATCCGGCAGGGTTTCCGGAAAGTGAACGGCGTGGTGTCCTGAAATGATGCATCCAGAGGTAAGCCTCAGGTAAGTTTTCCGTGGCAAAATGTGCTCACCAGCAGTTCGTCGTTCTTTTAGAGATTTTGCCGAAAAGGGCGCTTTTTATGATCACGGCTTCCCTCGCTTACACGATCCTGTCGCGAGATATGACGTCCAGCCTCAACAAGGTTGCGTCGCAAGCGACGGTCAAGAAGGATGCCCAGTATTACGCTGACCATATCAACAAGGTCACGTCAGTCGACGACTTCCTTGGCGACTACAAGCTCTACAGCTATGCGATGAAGGCCTATGGTCTCGAGGACATGACCTACGCCAAGGCCTTCATGAAGAAGGTGCTCGAGAGCGATCTCACCGATCCCAACAGCTACGCCAACAAGCTTTCCGATACGCGCTACCGCGAGTTCGCCGCCGCCTTCAATTTCAACGAGCCGGCCAAGGACGTGCAGACGGACGCGCAGGAGGACGACCTCATCGGCCTCTACAAGCAGTCCTTCATCGATGCCGACAAGGCCGCGACCGCCGAGAGCACCTATTACAGCAACAATATCGATAGCGTGCAGACCGTCGACGACCTGGTCAACAACACCCGGCTGCGCACCTATGTGCTGAAGACTTTCAAGATCGATCCGACCTATGCGTCGAAGGATTTTCTGCGGCAGGTGCTGACGAGCGATCTCAGCGACCCCACGAGCGTTGTCAACACGCAAGGCGGCGACAAGTACAAGGCGCTTGCCGCCCAGTTCAGCTTCAATGCGGATGGCACCGTCAACGGCACGGCGCAGACCGCCGCGCAGAAGGCCTCGGTCATCGAGTCCTACACTCTGAATTCCCAGTCCCTCATCATCGACAATTCGGTCGGTTCGGATGTCTACTACGTCGGCCAGACGGCGGCGGACTACAACAAGGCCTATTACACCGCGAAGATCGGCACGATCACCAATGTCGACGATCTGGTCGCCGACAAGCGGCTGACCTCCTACATCACGACGGCCTACAGCATGGGCGCCGACTTCACCGCGGCAGCGCTGCGCGCGGTGCTGACCGATCCCGGTTATGCCCAGCTGATGGGCTTTACCAATGTTTACAATGCTTTCAACTTCAAGGCTGACGGGTCGACCTCCAGCACGGCGCGCGTCCAGTCGGTCGATCAGGCAAACAGCCTGAAGGCGGCGGCATCGAGCACCAACAACTATTATACCGTCACCTCGCAGTCGACCGGCATCACCAATGTCGACGACCTGCTCGCCGACAGTGTGCTGGCCCGCTACATCAAGGATGCCTATGGTCTCGGCACGAGTTTCAGCAATGCCGACCTGAAGAACATCCTGACCGATTCGACCTATGCGGCGGCCCAGGGGCATGCCGATCTCAATGCCGACTTCAACTTCCAGGCAGACGGCTCGATCAACGGTTCCGTGATCCAGACCGCGGCGCAGCGGAAGTCCACCACCGACAAGTCGGCGGCGAATGCAGCGCATTTCAACAGCATGATCGGCAACGTCACCAATGTCGATGACATCATGTCGGATGCTGTTGCGGTCAGCTATATCAGAAACAGCATGCAGATCGCCGACAGCGTCTCCGATGCGACGTTGAGGACTTTCCTCGTCGATCCCGCCGCTGCCAGCGCCCAAGGCTACAGCGACGTTCACGACCTCTTCAATTTCAAAGCGGACGGTTCGGTCGCGACCCTTTACGCCTCGCAGACGGCAACCCAAAGTGCCAGCACTGCCAGCAAGGCCGACAATGCGGCAGTCTACTACCAGTCGACCATTGCGGGCATCTCAAACGTCGATCAGTTGCTGACGGACCAGAAGCTGAACAATTTTGTGCGCAACGCCTACGGCATCCCGTCGACGATCAGCGACGTCGCTCTTCGCAGTATCCTGACCGATCAGAGCGGCACCGGCACCTACGCCGACGTTGCCGCCGCCTTCAACTTCAAGGCGGACGGCACGCTTGAGGACGGTATGGCAGCGCAGACGGCCACCCAGATCAGCAGCACGAAATTTACTGCCTCAGCGCGGACGGACGACTATTCCGCCCGGATGGCGACGATCGGCAATGTCGATGATCTCATCGCCGATGGCACGATCACCAATTTCCTGAAGAGCACCTACAATCTGCCGTTCGATATCTCGGACGCCGATCTGAAGAGCATCCTGACCGATGCGACGGCGGCTGCCGCAGCCGGCCACGCCGATCTCAACGCCGACTTCAACTTCGCCGCCGACGGATCGCTTCCTGTCGTCAGTTCGGTCCAGACGGCCGACCAGGCGCAGACCACCAACGACAATTATGCGGCGCGTTATGACGACGAACGCGACGAGGCGATCGACGAGGTCGCATCCAACTACCAGAAGCTTATGGCCGACAGCAGCAGCCTGCTGAACTTCTCCGACGTCAAGACCGTCAATGATTTCCTGCGCAGCAATTCGTCCGCCGATTTCAGCAAGGGCAATGACAATCTGCCGGATCTCTACCATGTGGCGCTGCAGGCTTTCGGTCTGACCGACCAGGACGTCCCGCGCTCGATGATGCGCAAGATCTTGACGAGCGATGCCTATGATCCGGATGGCTATATCGCCTCGCTCAAGGATGAACGCATCACCAACCTTGCCCGCGCCTTCAACTTCGGCCCCGACGGCAAGGCGGCATCGCCCTTCCAGGCGCTTCCCGACGCGACCATGGCCAAATACGCCACCGACTATAAATCGCATATCACCATGCTGATGAAGGACGGTCCGGTGAAGGACAAGGCATCGAAAGATGCGACGGCCGAAGTCGACTATTTCGCCAAGGGCATGGCGAAGGTGAAGTCGCTCGACGATTTCCTGGATGATAGCCGCCTGACCGACCTGGTGCTGAAGGCGAACAACCTTGACCCGAAGGATTACGACAAGGCCACGCTGAAGAAGATCTTCACCTCGGATCCCGACGACAAGAAGAGCTACCTCAACACCAAGGCCGATGCGCGTTTCCAGGATATCGTCGCCGCCTTCAACTTCGACAAGGACGGCAATCTGACCCGCGCCAAGATCGGCACGATCCAGAACAAGGCGGCCGAGGACCACACCCAGGAACTTTACGTCCAGCAGACGATGGAAGCCCAGCAAGGCGAAACCAACGACGGCGTGCGCCTGGCGCTCTATTTCAGCCGCAAGGCCTCGAGCATCACTTCGATCTATTCGATCCTCGGCGACAAGGCGCTTTATCAGGTCATCACGACAGCCTACAGCCTGCCATCGCAGATCTCGGGCATGGATGTCGCCAAGCAGGCCGATCTGATCAACCGCTTCGTCAAGCTCGAGGATCTCCAGGATCCGAAGAAGGTCGACAAGCTGCTGCGCCGGTTCACCGCGATGTACGATGTCCAGAACGCTGCCCAGCAGTCGCCGGCGCTGATGATCCTGACCGGCGGCGGCACGCAGCAAAGCTGATCGCCCCGACCTGCTGCACGCAGCAGGCCTGATCGCTCTGACCGTCGGCCTCAAGGATCGAGGCTGACAACCTTTTCCGGGTTCATGATATTGGCGGGATCGAAGGCGCGCTTGATGCGGCGCATCAGCTCGATTTCGATCGCCGGCCGGATTGCCGCCAACTCGTCGCGCTTCAGCTGGCCGATGCCGTGCTCGGCTGAGATCGAACCGCCATGCGCCAGCACCAGCCCATGCACGATGTGGTTCATTTCGCGCCAGCGGGCGATGAAGGCGGTCTTGTCGGCGCCGAGCGGCTGGGAAATATTATAATGAATATTGCCGTCGCCCATATGGCCGAAGGCGCAGATGCGGGCGCCCGGCATCGCCGCCATCACAGCTTCTTCAGCCTCGGCCATGAAATGCGGGATCTTCGATACCGGCACGGAAACGTCGTGCTTGATCGACCCGCCTTCCGGCTTCTGAGCATCCGACATGCTCTCGCGCATGTGCCAGATCGCTTTCTGCTGGGCCACGGATGCGGCGATCGCGGCATCCAGCACCAGCCCGGCCTCAAAACCCTGTTCCAGCACGCCATTCATCATCCGCTCCGCCGTCTCGGCCGAATCCGAGGTCGAAATGTCGATCAGCACGTACCAGGGATAGGCCGCGTCCAGCGGATCGCGCACGCCGTCGATGTGGCGGGTGGTGATCTCGACACCGAAACGCGGCATCAGCTCGAAACCGGTGAGCGAGGCGCCGCAGAGGCTGGCGGCGAGGTTGAAGAGAGCAAGCGCATCCGCCACCGAATTCAGGCCGGCAAAGGCCACCTGATGGCCGAGCGGCTGAGGAAAGAGCCTCAGCACCGCGCCGGTGATGATGCCGAGCGTGCCCTCGGCGCCGATGAAGAGATCGCGCAGGTCGTAGCCGGTATTGTCCTTCTTCAGGCGGCGTAAGCCGTCCCAGATCTCGCCGGTCGGCAGCACCACTTCGAGGCCGAGGCAGAGTTGGCGCATATTGCCATAGGCAAGCACCGCCGTGCCGCCGGCATTGGTGGAAAGGTTGCCGCCGATGCGGCAGGAACCCTCCGAGCCGAGCGACAGCGGAAACAGCCGCCCATGCGCCTCGGCCGCCTTCTGCACCTCGGCCAGGATGGCGCCGCCATCGGCCACCAGCACATTCGCCACCGGATCGACATCACGGATCTTGTTCATCCGCTCGAGCGACAGGATGATATCGGACTTGCCCTGACGCGGCGTCTGGCCGCCGACGAGACCGGTATTGCCGGTTTGCGGCACGATCGCCGTTCCGGTCTCCGTCGCAAGTTTCATGATATCAGAGACTTCCTCGACCGAGCCGGGTTTCAAGAGGAGAGGGGAGGAGCCGTGATAGAGACCGCGGTTTTCGATCAGATGCGGCGCAAGATCGGCCTCGCTGCGCAGCGCGTACCTGTCGCCGACGATTGCCGTAAAGCGGTTGAGGAGTTCGGTGGAAATGCTGGAATTGCTCATTCGGGCGCGGTCCTCCATCTTCATGCGCGGTCTTTTCAGTCGCGGGGTGCGGCCGCCCGCTGCAGCCGGTCGTTGATCGCTTCGCCCAGCCCCTCCTCGGGAATCGGCGAAAAGGCGATGCTCTGAGCGCCGCTGGCATCGGCCCGCTTCATGTAGTCGAAAAGATTGGCCGCCGCCTCTGCCAGATCGCCGCGCGGGCTGAGATCAAGCACGATCCGCGCGCTGTTTGCGCCGGAGACCGCAGCGCTGCCGAAGGCAATCAGTGCCTCGCCGGGTTCCACCGCCGTCGCATTGAGGCGCACGGAAGCGCCCGGCGCGTAATGCGAGGCGAGCATGCCTGGCGCCTCGATTGCCGCCGATGCCGTTTTCGCCCGCAGCAGCGGTTGGCCTGCGACGCGCTCGATCTCGCGCGCTGCCAGTCCACCCGGCCGAAGCAGCCTCAGCCGGCCGCCCTCTGCCTTGACGATCGTCGATTCGACGCCGACAGCGCTTGGGCCAGCATCGAGGATCAATGGGATCCTGGCCCCGAGATCGGCTTCGACATGGGCGGCACTCGTGGCGCTTACCCCGCCCGAGGTGTTGGCGCTGGGGGCTGCGAGCGGCCGTCCGAAGGCGCCGATCAACGCGCCTGCGAAACCCTTCGGCACACGGATGCCGACGCTGTCGAGTCCGGCGGTCGCCAGCGAATGGATCGAACTCTGAGGCTTCAGCGGCAGCACGAGGGTCAGCGGGCCGGGCCAGAAGGCCCTGGCGAGCGCCCGTGAGACCGGGTCGAATTCGGCATGCTCTTCGGCCATGGCGAGGTCGGCCATATGGCAGATCAGCGGGTTGAAGCGCGGCCGCCCCTTTGTCTCGTAGATACGGGTGATGGCTGCGGGATTGGTGGCGTCGGCTGCCAGGCCGTAGACGGTCTCAGTCGGGATGGCGATGGCAAAGCCGTCCGCAAGAGCGGCTGAGGCCGCCTCGAGCGCTGCTTGCCTGTCGGTGCCTATGTCGATCGTGCGTGCCATGTTCTGCCCAGCAATCCAAAGTGCCACAGCGTCCTTTGCGCGTCTGGAAAGACGCACGGCGCTGTAGGTCGGCAGTCATTAGGCTTTCCGCCGCCGGCGATCAATCGCTTTAGAGCTGCCGGATGATTTCGCGCAGCTGTTCGTTGCGGGCGCCGAGCAAGAGGATGTTGCGGATCGCAGCCTGCGGATCATGGGTTCGGAAGAGCAGGCCGTTGCCGCGCACCGACCGGTCGATGGTCATCTTTTCGGCGGAGTTCTCGCCGGGTTTGATCGCGACGGCGAAATACATGCGGGAATAACCGACATCGATGCGCTCGAAGAAATTATCGTTCTCGCCGATGTCGGAATAGAAATTGGAGATGTAGAAGGCCCAGCTTACCTCTTCGTAATGGGCGAATTTCGTCCGCGCGGCAGTGACGTGGCAATAACCGAGATGCGGGCTGTCCTCCAGCGTCCGGTGGAAGATCATCTTCGGAAACTGGATCGAGTGGTGAAAGCCGTTGATGTGCTGATGCGTCTTCTCGCCGGCGACCTGCAGCTTGCGGCCGGTCTTTGCCGCGACCTCATCATGGGTGAAATACCGCTTTTCCTCGGCCAGCCAGTGCCGCCGCTCGCGGGGGATGCGACCAGTGCGCAAAAATTCGGAATGCGCGGCAATCAGCTGCGGCTCTTGCAGTTTACTTGCTTCTTTCGCGTCGAAATAACGGAGTTTGGCCATGGTTCGCGTTCTTCGGTCGGTCTGAATCAGCAGCAGGATAGGGCGGTATGCTTAAGGCGATGTTAAAAAATCGCCACGGCAGCCGGCCGGCTGAAAGGTAAATGCCGGGAGATGTCGCAAACGCGACTGACCTCGATATCAGGCAGCCGACCTCTTTGCGCAACGGGTCTTTACGCCATGTCGCAATTGACGATAATTGCCGAGAGAGTCGGGCGATGTCATCGACCGGGATGGGCAGCTTGTGGCTTGCTGCATCCTGTCGTCAATTTCGAAGCCGATGTCGCATTACAACCAAGCGGCAGCCATGCTCGGTGATTAAATGGCGCCATGAACAATTCTCCCGAAGGAGAAGGAAGCGGGCGCGCTTCCGCCGGCCTTCCCACGCGAGGGTGGCAACCGGGTGCACGAGGACATGAAGATGGATATTCGCAGCAACGTTTTGCGTCAGCTCAAGAGCCGCCGTGAGGGCTTCAGCCTCGAACAGCCGTTCTATATCGACGAGGATTATTTCCAGCTCGACATGGAGATGATCTATTATCGCGACTGGCTGTTCATCGGCCATGATTGCGAGCTGCCGAAGCCGGGCGCCTATTTCACCGTCCAGATCGGCAACTATCCCGTCGTCATCGTCCGCGGCCGCGACAATATCATCCGCGCCTTCCACAACAGCTGTCGCCATCGCGGCTCACGCGTCTGCACCAAGGAGCACGGCTCCTCCGTGCGTCTTGTCTGCCCCTACCATCAGTGGACCTATGATCTCGAAGGCAAGCTCGCCTTTGCCCGCCACATGGGCGATGATTTCGACAAGACCGGCTTCAACCTGAAACCCGTCCATTGCGAAACCGTCGCAGGCTATGTCTTCATCTGCCTTGCCAACACCGCCCCGGATTTCCAGCCGGTGCGCGACAAGATCGAACCCTATGTCGCGCCGCACCGGATCAGTGAGAGCAAGGTCGCCTTCCAGAGCACGATCATCGAGAAGGGCAACTGGAAGCTTGTCTGGGAAAACAACCGCGAGTGTTATCACTGCGCCGCCAATCACCCCGAGCTCTGCCGCACCTATCCCGAAGCCCCGAGTGTCACCGGCACGGATGGCGGCGCCGACGATCCCGAGATCGCCGGCCATTGGGCGCGCTGCGAGGCTGCCGGCTTGCCGAGCAAGTTCCAGATTTCGCCGGACGGTCAGTTCCGCACCGCCCGCATGCCGCTGATCGAAGATGCCGAGAGCTACACGATGTCGGGCAAGCGCGCCGTCCAGCGCCAGCTCTCCGACGATATCTCGATCAGCCATATCGGCACCATGCTGCTCTTCCACTACCCGACGACGTGGAACCATCTGCTCGGTGACCACGCCATCTCCTTCCGCGTGCTGCCGCTCAGCGCCAACGAGACGGCGGTGACGACCAAGTGGCTCGTCCACAAGGATGCCGTCGAAGGCGTGGATTACAATCTCGAGGAACTGACTCACGTATGGACCGAGACCAACGATCAGGATCGCCGCATCGTCGAGGAAAACGCCTTCGGCATTCACTCACCCGCCTATGAGCCCGGCCCCTATTCCGCCTTGCACGAGGGCGGCGTCATGCAGTTCCTCGAATGGTATTCGAACTTCATGGTGAACCGCCTGCAGGGTGACCAGGCGAAGTTCTCCGTCGTTGCCTGATAGCGCTTTGCCGCACCGGTTAATGTCCGGTTCAGTTCGGCTGATCTAAAAGGGAGAGTAGCCGGCCCCGGCTGCTTTTGGAACCATTCAGGCGAAAAGGCGTTGCTAGGCAGGCGGTGATCGCTGTTGTATGGGAGTTGAAGCAATGATCGGGCTGAGAAACAAGATCGCGACCGCAGTGCTGGCTGCCGCCGTGGTCCTGACGGGCTTTGCGCCGTCGCAGGCAATCCAGATGCCCACCGCCCCGCAGGTGGAAAAATCCTCCGCAGTTGAGAATGTCCAGTACCGCCGCTATTATCGCCCCGGCTATCGTCCGGGCGCCTATTACCGGCCTGGCTATCGTCCCGGCGCCTACTACCGGCCCGGCTATTATGGCGGCTATCGCGGATATTCCTATTACCGCCCGGGCTATCGCCATTATAACGGCTACTGGTATCCGCTTGCCGCCTTCGGCGCCGGCGCAGTGATCGGCGGCGCGATTGTCGCGCAGCCGCGTTACGTCGACCCGGCCCCCCGCATGGGTTCGAGCCACGTCGCCTGGTGCGCAAACCGCTACCGGTCTTATCGCGCCTACGACAACACCTTCCAGCCCTATAACGGCCCGCGTCAGCAGTGCTATTCGCCCTACTGACGTCACCCCAAACCGCGTAGTGGTTTTGGCATGTCGTGATATCGAGCTAAGATAAGAACCAGGCGCCCGGCAGTCATGCCGGGCGTTTCGCGTTCAAAGAATATCCACACGCCTCAGCAGCCACCAGGCAAAGGCGATGGAGGCGACGATGAGGGCGACGGCGTATTCGGTGCCGTAGTCGCCGACGGCGAATGGCAGGTTTGCCGTGTTCATGCCGAAGAAGCCCGTCACCAGCGTCGGCGGCAGCAGGAAGGCCGTCATGATCGACAGCAGATAGAGGTGGCGGTTGGTTTCGGAGGATTGTTTCGAATCGATTTCCTCGTGCAGCAGGCGTGCCCGGTCCTGCAGCGCATAGATATCGTGGTCGACCGTTTCCAGCCGGCTCGTCAGCCGCCGCGCCACATCGTCGAAGCCGAAGGGCATCTCGTCGTCGTCGGCCGCCGCCGCCCGGCGCATCAGCGCCAGCACGGTGCGCAGGTGCCGATGCAGCCTGACCACGGTGCGCCGGACCGGCGCCAGGCGTCGGCGCTCGTCGCGCTGCGCACTGTCGTAGACGATATCCTCGATCTGGTTCAGCTCTTCGGTGAGTTCGATGACGATTGCGATCAGCGTGCGCTGGAACTCGATCACCAGCAGTTCGAAGAGATCGACCGGCCGGGAGAATTTGCCCGGGTTTTTCTCGATCAGCGCCCGCGCCCGTTCGACGCTGCGCAGCGGCTGCAGCCGCGTGGTGATGAGGAAGCGGTCGGACATGGCGAAATGCAGCCAGCCGAGATTGTTGGTATCCTGGGCGAAATCGCGCTGGCAATCGACGAGCGTCCCATAGAGCATCTGCTCGTCGACGGTGATGGCCGCATGCGTATCGCGCGTCGTCAGCGCCGATTTCGCGTCCTCTGTCAGTCCGTCCAGCGTATCGAGCAAGGCCGGCACGCGGGCATCGACAAGGTTGAGGTGCAGCCAGTAGAAACAGTTGTCGGCGGTCAGTTCCGCCACCGTCGCACTATTGTTCAGTCGCACCGCGGTCTTTTCTTCAGGCGAAAAGCGATAGGCCCAGACGAAACCGGGTATGTTGACGGGCAATGTATCCATTGTTCGCCGGTCCTTTGCGAAGGCGATGTCTTCCCTTAGAGATTGTTCATGACGTCCATTTGTCCAAAGGTGCAAGAGCAAAGCGCCCTGTCAGGCGATTTATCGCATGGCGGCCGAGGAAATCGAAATTGACGTTTACGTAAAAATCAATTAGCCCTTGCCTCGGAGGGGCTTGCCCAAGTGCAGGCCGGTCTGCGGAGGAAAAACCATGTACAAGGCGCCCGTCGAGGAAATCGCGTTCACGTTGAAGCACGTAGCGGGCATGGACGAGGCGATTTCAAGAGGGCTGCTCGGCGATCTTGGCGAAGACTTGGTCGACGCCATCCTGGCCGAGGCGGGGCGTTTTGCCACAGAGGAAGTGGCGCCTCTCGCCGAAATCGGCGACCGTCAGGGCGCCCGCCTGATCGATGGCGAGGTCAGGCTGCCGGATGGTTGGCGCGATCTCTATCGCCATTGGATCGCCGGCGGCTGGAACGGCCTGACGGCGCCGGAGGCCTTCGGCGGCCAGGCCTTGCCGCATATGCTGAATGTCGCAGCACTCGAAATGTGGAATTCCGGCTCCATGGCCTTCGCGCTTGCCCCGACGCTGACGATGGGCGCCATCGAGGCCGTCAGCACCCACGGCAGTGCCGCGCTGAAACAGAAATATCTGGAAAAGATGGTCTCCGGCGAATGGACCGGCACCATGAACCTGACCGAGCCGCATGCCGGCTCCGATCTCGGCGTGCTCAAGGCTCGCGCCGAGCGGAGCGACGACGGCAGCTACCGCCTCTTCGGCCAGAAGATCTTCATCACCTGGGGCGAGCATGATGCGGCCGACAATATCATCCATCTGGTGCTGGCCCGCCTGCCGGATGCGCCGGCCGGCACCCGCGGCATCTCGCTGTTTCTGGCGCCGAAATTCCTGGTGAACGACGACGGATCGCTTGGGCCCCGCAATGATCTGTTCTGCCACTCGCTGGAGCACAAGCTCGGCATCCACGGTTCGCCGACCTGCACGATGATCTATGGAGACGGAAAATTCGGCGGTGAAAAGGGCGCAGTCGGATGGCTGGTCGGCGAGGAGAACAAGGGGCTGGCCTGCATGTTCACGATGATGAACAATGCCCGCCTCGCCGTCGGCATGCAGGGCGTGGCGATCGCCGAGGCCGCCACCCAGAAGGCGCTCGCCTATGCCAGGGAACGCACCCAGGGCAGGGCGCCGGGCGCAAGCGGCGCCGGCATGAGCCCGATCGTCGAACATCCCGATGTCGCCCGCATGCTCCTCACCATGAAGGCGCTGACCCAAGGGGCGCGCGCCATCTCCTATGCCTGCGCCCATGCGATCGACATGTCGCATCGGGCAGGTGACGCCAGCCGCCATTGGCAGGAGCGCGCCGCTTTGCTCACCCCGATCGCCAAATCCTTTTCGACCGATGCCGGCGTCGACGTCGCCTCGCTCGGCATTCAGGTGCATGGCGGCATGGGCTTCATCGAGGAGACGGGTGCGGCGCGTTATCTCCGCGATGCCCGCATCGCCCCGATCTATGAGGGCACCAATGGTATCCAGGCGATCGACCTCGTCACCCGCAAGCTGCCGCTCTCCGGCGGCGATCAGGTGAAGGGTTTCATCGCCGAGCTCAGAGAGATCGCCGATGGCGTCCGCCGCTCCAATCGCGACGGTTTCGGCGAAACCGCTGCGAGGCTCGACGCTGCGATCGCCGATCTCGAGCAGGCGACCGCCTGGCTGATGAAGACGCTTGCCGAGAACAGGACCGCCGAGGCGCTCTCGGGTGCCACGCCCTATCAGCGGCTGTTCGGCCTCGTGCTCACCGGCTGTTACCTCGCCAAGGGCGGGCTTGCCGAAAGTGCCGATGGCGCGGCCGAAAACCGTATCGCGCTCTGCCGCTTCGCCGCCGAAAACCTGATCGCCGAAACCGCAGCCCTTCGCGACCGGGTCGTCAATGGCGCGGCAAGCCTTGCCGCCGCCCGCATCCTGCTTGCCTGAGGAGACCTTATGACCGATTACATCATCGTCGAGCAGCCTTCCGCCTATCCCGGCGTCCAGTCCATCCGCTTCAACCGGCCGGAAAAGAAGAACGCCATCACCCGCGCCATGTATCGGACGATGGCTGATGCGCTGAATGCGGCCAACACAAGCCCCGACATCCGAGCCACCGCTTTGCTCGGCACCGAGGGCTGCTTCTCGGCCGGCAACGACCTGAACGATTTTCTGGCTGCCGCAATGGGCGGCCGCGGTCTGGAGCAGGAGATCCTCGATTTCCTCTATGCGCTGGTGAAGGCCGAAAAGCCCGTCGTCTCCGGCATCGACGGTCTGGCGGTCGGCATCGGCACGACGATCCATCTCCATTGCGATCTGACCATCGCCTCCAGCCGCAGCCAGTTTCGCACACCCTTCGTCGATCTGGCGCTGGTGCCCGAGGCAGGTTCCAGCCTCGTCGCGCCGCGCCTGATGGGACATCAGCGCGCCTTCGCCATGCTTGCCGCCGGCGAAGCATTCTCTGCGGACGAGGCGAAGGAAGCCGGCCTGGTCTGGAAGGTCGTTGAAACTGGCGAGGTCGATTCTCTGACCCTGGCCACGGCTGCAAAGCTCGCCGCCAAGCCGCCGGAGGCGCTGCGCATTGCCCGTGATCTCATTCGTGGCGATCGCGGCGAGATCATCGCCCGCATCGACGAGGAGGCCCGCCATTTCTCCGCGCGGCTGAAAAGCGCCGAGGCTCGGGCGGCTTTCGAAGCTTTCATGCGTCGCTGAGCGGCGATCTCGGTCGTTTCCGAAGTATCTATGGGAAGCAGGCCGATACCAACATCAGTCCGGGAGCAAACGGATACCGATTAGACCGCCGGCACATTGAATACCTCGCCGGCCCTCAGTGGCCGGAACCGCTCCGGGGGAATATCATGCTCGCTCATTGCGTCTTGCAACGCCCTTGCCGGCGCGTCGACCGCTTCATTCGTCAGTTGGAACGTGGCGAAGTGATGCCCGGCCACATAGGCCGCATTTGCCAACTTCATCCCGATCACCGCCTCCTGGGGATTCTGGTGCTGCCCTTTCATGAACCAGCGCGGCTCATATGCGCCGAAGGGTAAAATGGCCAAACGAAAGCCGCCATGCTTCTGCTGTGCCGCTTGGTAATTGATGCCGTGGTGAAAGCCCGTATCTCCGACGTGATAAATTTTTCCGGCTGGAGTCGACAAAACGAACGAGGCCCAGAGTGCCATCCGGCGATCGGCGGTTCCGCGCGCGGACCAATGGTGTGCAGGCTCCGCATCAATGCTTATTCCGGCGTGCGAAATCCGCTCGCCCCAGTCCATCGATGTCGTCTGTATATCGGGCACGGCACGGCGAATGATCGTGTCATTGCCGAGTGGCGTCACGACACGCGGCCGATGCTTCGCACCCAACCGCCTGAGCGTTGCGATATCGAGATGATCATAATGATTGTGCGATACCAGCACGAGATCAATCGGCGGCAAATCATCGAACGCGATGCCCGGTTGGACGACGCGCTTGGGTCCGGCAAAAGCGAAGGGGCTTACGCGCTCCGACCACACCGGGTCGGTGAGGACATTGAGCCCAGCGACCTGCACGAGCATTGTTGCATGACCAACCATGGTCACCCTTAGATCCTCGCCGTCGACGCATGGATCCGGCTTGGCCGCCGGGTATGGACTTGGGACCGACTGCGGCCAGCGCTCACGGCCACCGCCGAATTGCCACCGCAGCAGATCGCGGAAACCAAGGGGCTCAATACCGTCGGGATTGAAGAAATGTGTGCCGTCGAAATGGTCGGACACTGGGCCGTTATAGTAGGGGTTGCGTCTTTTGGTCTTCCCGACAGGCACGCCTATTTCTCCAGCGTCGCCACCACCTCGACATGCGAGGTCCAGAGGAACTGGTCGATCGGCGTCACTTGCGTGATCCGGTAGCCGCCCTCGACGAGGATCGCGAGATCCCGCGCCAGCGTCAGCGGATTGCAGCTGACGGCCACGATCTTCTTCACGCCTGAGCGGGCAAGCTCCTGGCACTGGAACTCGGCACCCGCCCTCGGCGGATCGAAGACGACGGCGTCATAGGGCTTGAACTCCTGCGTCATCAAAGGACGGCGAAAGAGATCGCGCTTTTCGACGGTGACCGGCTTCAGTCCTTGCGTGTTGCGGGCGGCATGATCGAGTGCGGCGAGCGCCTTTGCTTCGGCTTCGACGGCGTGCACGCGGCCGATCCGCGCCAGCCGCAATGAAAACGTGCCGGAGCCGGCAAAGAGATCGGCGATCCGCTTCGCCTTACCGGCATGGGCAATGACCAGCTCCGCCATCGCCTCTTCCGCCGGCTTGGTCGCCTGGGTGAAACTGCCCGGCGGCGGTGAAACCTGGACGCCGCCGAATTCGACCATCGGCTTCGACGGCTCGACGAGGATTTCGCCGTTCAGCGAAACACGGGCGATGCCGCGCAGGCCAAGCGCGGTCTCGATCGCCTTGCGCCGCTGCGGGTCGGAGAGTTTCTTCACGTCGTCGACGGAGATGTCGAGGCCGGAAAGCGTTTCGAGCACCGCGACGCGGAAGGGTTCGGCGCTGGTCGCCAGCGAAGCCGCAATCGCCCTGATCGCCGGCAGTCGGGCGATGATCCCTGCCGACGAGATCGGACATTCCTCGATGGCGACGATATGGTGGCTTTCGGCCTGGTTGAATCCAACAAGCATGTCCTTCTCGGTCTTGCGCGCCGCAAACACCACGCGCCGCCGCTCGCCCGGCCGGGCCGGAACGACCTCGCCAACCTCGGGTGTCAGCCCCTTCGATTTCAGCGCGTCGATGACCAGCTGGCGCTTGAAGGCGCGGTAGGGCGCGTCTGCCATATGCTGCAGTGTGCAGCCGCCGCAGGTGCCGTTGACTCCATCCGGGCCGAAATGCCGACAGGGCGGCTCCTGCCGGTCGGGCGAGGGCGTTGTGATCGACATGATCGTGCCCTGGCTCTTGACCCGGGCAATCGCCACCGTTTCCCCAGGCAGCGAAAAGGGCACATAAACAGGTCCGCCGGCGCTGCTGGCGATGCCGTCGCCCTGGGCGCCGAGCTTCTCGATCGTGACGGTTTCGGTGCTCACGGTTTCAATCCTGCCAGAAGGAATTCCTGATTGCCGTCACCGCCGGAAATCGGGGAGGGGATGAGGCCGAGGCTTTTCCAGCCCATGTCCTCGATGAACCACCGCTCCAGTTCCGCAGCGACGGCGGGAGCAGACGAGGGGTCCTTCAGCATCCCGCCCTTGCCGATCGCCTCGCGCCCGGCCTCGAACTGCGGCTTGACCAGCAAGATGGCGACAGCGCCCGGTTCGGCGATCTCAAGAGCCGGCGCGAGCGCCAGCTTCAGCGTGATGAAGGAGACGTCGGAAACGATGAAGGTTGCGGGATGGCCGATATCCTCTGCCGTCAGGTTTCGGGCGTTGAGGCCTTCCCTGTTCGTCACCCGCGGATCGCCCGATATGCGCGGATGCATCTGCCCATGGCCGACATCGATCGCGGTGACATGCTGGGCACCCCGCTGCAGCAGCACCTCGGTGAAGCCGCCGGTGGAGGCGCCGACATCGAGACAGTGATGGCCGGCAGGATCGAGCCGGAAATGGTCGAGGGCTGCGGCAAGCTTCAGCGCGGCGCGGGAGACATAGTCCTGCGCCGGATCGTCGATCTCGATTGCCGCGTCGGCGCCAAACAGCGCGCCGGCCTTCGTGACCACTTGGCCGCCGATCCTGACGGTGCCGCGCTGCACGGCGTCGCGGGCGCGTGAACGGCTGGCAAAGAGGCCGAGAGAGACGAGAAGCTGGTCGAGGCGTTGGGTGTTTTGATCTGACATCGGCTGTGCATGACCGGCAAAGCCGCCGGTTGCAAGCATTTTGTTCCCAAGACCGTCATTGACCCTCAAAAGCTTTCGGCGATAATCCTGCCGCGGCGATCGCGGGGCGGGCCGCAGACACGGGGGTGTTCCATGCTGAAGCTCTTCACTCTGATTGTCGCGGCAGTCATCGCATCGCCCGCGCTCGCGAACGACACCATGGCCGAGGTCAAGACCGGCGGGCTGATCTTTGCCCAATCCGATGATGTCAGCATGGCTGAAGAGGATCTCTTCATCTCCGCTTCGGAAGTGCGTGTCGACTATATCTTTGAGAATAGCTCCGACAAGGATGTCGAAAGCCTGGTCGCCTTTCCGATGCCTGACATATCAGGCCAGGTCGACAACAATTCCGCCATCTCCGATTATGACAGCGACAATTTCCTGCATTTCTCCACCGTGCAGGATGGCAGGCCGATCACCGCCAAGCTGCAGCAGCGCGTCGTTTCGCTCGGCATCGACGTGACCGACGAATTCGCCAAGCTGGGCATTCCCGTCCTGCCCTATAGCCAGAAGACGACCGAGGCGCTTGCCAAGCTTCCCGAAACCGTCCGCAAGGACTGGATCTCCCGCGGCCTCGTCTATCCCATGGGCACTGGCGATGCCGCCGGGGTCGACCTCGTGCCGCTCTGGACGCTGCGCTCGACCTATTGGTGGCGCACCACCTTCCCGGCAAAGAAAAAGGTCAGCGTCGAGCATCGCTACAAGCCGGCCGTCGGCGGCACCGTCGCCATCAGCTTTTTCGAAGGTGGCGAGCCGAAGGGTGATCGTTTCGAGGAATATTCGCGCAAATATTGCCTCGACGGAGATTTCGTCAGGGTTGCCCAGCAGCGTGCTCGGGAAGCTGAGGCGGGAGGCGCCAACTATACCGAAAGCTGGATCTCTTATGTGCTGTCGACCGGCGCCAATTGGGCGGGGCCGATCAAGCGCTTCCAGCTGACGATCGACAAGGGCAAGCCCGGCAGCCTCATCAGCTTCTGCGGCAGCAACGTTCAGAAGATCGGTCCGACGACCTTCCGGATGACATCAGAGGATTTCGATCCTACTAAGGATTTCGACATCCTGATCCTCAATCCTCCGGAAACGGCACAATAATCCGCAGGCTCTGCCGCTGTTGCAGTGCACAAATTTAAGCAAATTTAAAGCCTGCCCATATAGGTTCAGCGTGATTGCAGCGGTTCATCTGAACTGCTCGGCGCCATGAAGGCGCAAGCGTTTCCACGCCGATCATGTTCTCAGGTTCAAACATCCCGGCGGTTGCGTCTCGCGCGACCTGCCTCTCGCCGCGTCGACTGTCGTCAGGAGAAATCACCGATGTCCGCCAAAAACATATCCTTGAACGGTAAACTTGCGGCCACGTTCGCAGCCCTCATTCTCATTTTCGTCGCCATATCCGCTTTCGTTTATTCCAAGGCGACGGCGTCCGCGGCCGCTTCTGCCGAGCAGGAAAAGTCCGAGCTGCTCGTCAACCAGATCGACGATGCGCTGCAGGCGATGCTCGAGCAGGCGGTCAACCTGCGCGGCTTCATCCTCTTCCGCAGCGACAGCACCTATGGCGATGTCTTCGCCAACCGCGAGCGCATGCTGAAAGCGATTGCCGCCGCCAAGCAGACGGCGACGGGCGAGCCGCAGCTGGTCGAGATGATCGACGGCATGCAGAAGGCCGCCGACCTCTATTTCCATGAACTTGCCGAGCCGCAGACCAAGGCGCGCAAGGAAACCGACATGCCGATCGAAGAGGTCGTCAAGATCGGCGTCAACGCCACCAAGGGCCAGCTCGACGGGTTCCGCCAGGCCTCTGCCAAGATCAAGGCCACTGCGCGTGAAAAGTCGAACGCGCTTGCCGCCATCCGGGCCGATGCCAACAGCGATCTGAAGACGACGCTGCTTGCCGGCGGCATCCTCGCTTCGCTTGCGGCTGCCGTTCTCGCCTGGCTCATGTCGCGCACCATCGTCCGGCCGGTGGTCGGCATGACTGCGGCCATGGATCGCCTTGCCGGCGGTCAGAACGACATCGAAGTCCCGGCTGTCGAGCGCGGCGACGAAATCGGCCGCATGGCCCAGTCGGTCCTGGTCTTCAAGCAGGCGGCGATCGAGAAGCTGCGCCTTGCCGGCGAGACCGACCGCATGCGCGACGACGCCGAGCGCCAGCGCCGGGCAGGCGACGAGCAGAAGGCGCGCGAGGAAGGCGAGATCCGCTATGCCATCGACGCCTTGGCGGGCGGCCTTGCCGAGCTTGCCAATGGCGATATGGCCGGTCGTATCCAGACGCCGTTCGCCTCGCAATATGACAGCCTGCGCAATGACTTCAACCATGCCGTCGAAAAGCTGCAGGCGGCGCTGCAATCGGTCGGCCGCAACGCTTCGGCGATCAATGCCGGCGCCGGCGAAATCCGCTCGGCCGCCGACGATCTTGCCCACCGCACCGAGCAGCAGGCTGCCGCCGTCGAACAGACCGCCGCAGCGCTCGAAGAAGTGACGACGACCGTCCGCGACAGCGCCAAGCGCGCCGAGGATGTCGGCAATCTCGTCGAGCGCACCCGCCTCGGCGCCGAAAAATCAGGCGAGGTCGTCCGCAAGGCGGTCTCTGCCATGCAGCAGATCGAGAAGTCCTCGGGCGAAATCTCCAACATTATCGGCGTCATCGATGACATCGCCTTCCAGACCAACCTGCTGGCGCTGAACGCAGGCGTCGAAGCGGCGCGTGCCGGCGATGCCGGCAAGGGCTTTGCCGTCGTCGCCCAGGAAGTGCGCGAGCTCGCCCAGCGCTCGGCCAAGGCGGCCAAGGAGATCAAGGCGCTGATCACCACATCGGGCGAACAGGTCGTTGCCGGTGTCGGCCTCGTCGGCGAGACCGGCAAGGCGCTGGAGGTCATCGTCTCCGAGGTGCAGGAGATCAACCACCACGTCAACGCCATCGTCACCGCCACCCGCGAACAGTCGATCGGCCTGCAGGAGATCAACACCGCCGTCAACAACATGGACCAGGGTACCCAGCAGAACGCCGCCATGGTCGAGGAACAGACCGCGGCAAGCCATGCGCTCGCCCAGGAGGCAAACGCCCTCGACGAGCTGCTGCGCCAGTTCAAGCTCGGCCAGGCGGCCCCGGCGCCGCGCGCTGCCGTCGCTGGCACCAACGCCCGTCCGGTCGCCTCACCGGCCCACGCCCTGACCCGCACCGTCGCCAAGGCCTTCGGCGGAAGACAGGCAGCTGCTACGGCTACCGTTCAGGAGGAATGGACGGAGTTCTGAGAGGGCCCTTCGCAGGGACGTTAAATGAAGAGGGCGGTGCAGTGATGCGCCGCCCTTTTTTATTGAGAGGCCCTGCTTGGCGGCGGGTGAGTGCCACACGGCACGCCCTGACATAATCTTATCCCGCAACCCCAACCGCAACGCCACGTCCCAGCGCCCTGAACACCGTCGAGACGATGCCGGCGCGGTCGAGGCCGGCGTGGGCGTTCATGGCTTCGGGCTTGGCCTGTTCCATCCAGATGTCGGGCATGACGAGCGAGCGCAGCTTCAGGCCGTTGTCGAGCAGGCCTTCGGTGGCAAGGAAATGCATCACATGGCTGCCGAAACCGCCGATCGAGCCTTCCTCGACGGTGATCACCATCTCGTGGTGGCGGGCAAGCTGGCGGATCAGGTCGTGGTCGAGCGGCTTGGCGAAACGTGCATCGGCGACCGTCGTCGAAAGCCCCGCAGCATCGAGATCCTCGGCGGCCAGCAGACAATCGGCAAGCCGGGTGCCGAAGGAGAGCAGCGCCACCTTGGTGCCTTCCTTGACGATGCGGCCCTTGCCGATCTGCAGGATTTCGCCGCGCGCCGGCATGTCGACGCCGACACCTTCGCCGCGCGGATAGCGGAACGAGATCGGCCCGCCATCATAGGCAACAGCCGTGCGCACCATATGCTTGAGTTCGGCCTCGTCGGCCGCCGCCATCACCACGAAGCCAGGCAGGGTGGTGAGGAAGGCGGTGTCGAAGGAGCCGGCATGGGTCGGTCCGTCGGCGCCGACGAAGCCGGCGCGGTCGATCGGGAAACGCACCGGCAGTCCCTGGATCGCCACGTCATGCACGACCTGGTCGTAAGCGCGCTGCAGGAACGTGGAATAGAGGGCGGCGAACGGCTTGTAGCCTTCTGCCGCGAGGCCGGCAGCGAAAGTGACGGCATGCTGTTCGGCAATACCGACGTCGAAACAGCGCGACGGAAAGGCCTCGGCGAGCTTGTCGAGGCCGGTACCATTAGGCATGGCGGCGGTGATGCCGACGATCTTATCGTCGAGAGCGGCTTCCTGCACCAGCGCTTCGGCAAAGACGCTGGTATAGCTCGGCGCATTCGGCTTGACCCTTGCCTGGGCGCCGGTGATGACGTCGAACTTGTTGACGCCGTGATATTTGTCGGCCGCGGCTTCCGCCGGCGGATAGCCCTTGCCCTTCTGAGTGACGACATGGATCAGCACCGGTCCGCGACCATTGTCGCGCACGTTGCGCAACACAGGCAGCAGATGGTCGAAGGAATGCCCGTCGATCGGGCCGATATGGTAGAACCCCATCTCCTCGAACATCGTGCCGCCGGTGACGTAGCCGCGCGCATGCTCGACGGCGCGGGTGATCGCCCGGTCGATATTCTTGCCGAGATAGGCCGTCAGCTTCTTGCCGAAGTCACGGAAGCCCATATAGGTGCGCCCCGACGCGAGGCGGGCGAGATAGGCGCTCATTGCGCCCGTCGGCGGCGCGATCGACATATCGTTGTCGTTGAGGATGACGATGAGGCGGGCGTCGAGGGCGCCGGCATTGTTCAGCGCTTCATAGGCCATGCCGGCCGACATCGCTCCGTCGCCGATGACGGCGATGACGCGGCGGTCTGATTTGTCGAGGTCGGCGGCAATCGCCATGCCGAGGCCGGCCGAGATCGAGGTCGAGGAATGCGCGGCGCCGAACGGATCATATTCGCTCTCCGCCCGACGGGTGAAGCCGGACAGCCCGTCTTCCTGGCGCAGCGTCCGGATGCGGTCACGCCGGCCGGTGAGAATCTTGTGCGGATAACATTGATGGCCGACATCGAAGATCAGCCGATCATCAGGTGTGTCGAAGACGCTGTGGATGGCGATCGTCAATTCGACGACGCCGAGACCGGCGCCCAGATGGCCGCCGGTGCGCGACACTGCATCGATCATTTCGTCCCGGACTTCGCGGGCAAGCTGCGGTAGGTCGCGATCCTCGAGCTTGCGCAGGTCGGCGGGATAGATGACCTGGTCGAGCAGGGGGGTCTTCGGCAGTTGTGTCACGGGCGGGCGCTCTTTCTTGCTTTTCCTTGTTCCGCTTTATTCGATTAGATTGCGGCAAAACAAGTGCATTTCAGGAACCGAAGCTTTTCACCTTAGAGCATGGTGCCGGAAAGTGTGAGCGGTTTTAGGCGGATATCCTGGTCTATTTCGTTCATTTCGTGTCGTTCAGCCTTCCGGCAAAGGTACGAATTCCTCTTCGTCACCGGGAACGATATCGAACCGGCCGGTGCGCCATTCCTCCTTGGCCTGTTCGATCCGCTCCTTCGAGGAGGACACGAAATTCCACCAGATATAACGTTTCGAATTGAGCGCTGCCCCTCCGAAGAGCATCAGGTGACAGCCATCGCGGCCGGCTTCCAGCGTGATCGCATCACCCGGCCGGAAGACCAGCAGCTGGTCGGCAGCGAAACGGTCGCCTGATATGACAACCTCGCCCGACAGCACATAGACGGCGCGCTCCTCGTGGCCCGCGCCGAAGGGAAATTTGGCGCCCGGCTGCAGGTCGAGATCGACATAGAGCGTGTCGGAGAAAACGCCGACGGGTGATGTCATGCCTTCGAACGAGCCGATGACCACGCGCCCGCGTACGCCTGCCGTTTCGATCAGCGGCATGGCGGACTTTTCCGTATGGGCGAAGGAAGGATCGATCTCCTCCTTGTCGTCGGGCAGCGCCAGCCAGGTCTGCAGCCCCGACATCAGCAGCGGATGGCCGCGCAGATTGTCCGGGGTGCGCTCGGAATGCACGATGCCGCGGCCGGCCGTCATCAGGTTGATATCGCCGGGACGGATGACCTTTTCGGTGCCGAGGCTGTCGCGATGGCGGATCTCGCCGTCGAACAGATAGGTGACCGTCGACAGCCCGATATGCGGATGCGGCTTGACGTCAAGCGCCTCGTCCGGCTTCAGGATCGCCGGCCCCATGCGGTCGAAGAAGATGAACGGCCCGACCAGCCGTCGCTGCCGACTGGGAAGCGCGCGGCGCACCTGAAAACCGCCGATATCGCTGGTGCGCGGGATGATCAGGTTCTCGATCGCGTCGCAGGCGAAGGCATCGCCGGGCAGGGGATCTTTACCGGGAAAGAAGGACATCAGGGATCTCCGATCACTACAGTGCCGCGCGTCTTTCAGACGCGCAAAGGATGCTATAGTTTTGAATTGCTGCATAATTTGTCCTTAAATCGATCTCGATTTAAGGAATGAGGCAGTCGCGCATCGACCAGGGATAGCAATTAGCGCGCCGCACGTCCAACGGGACGTGCCAAGGACGCCCTAACTTTGAAGCGCGCCGCACGGATGGCTCAGATTGCGGTGAAGCCATTATCGACGAAGAGATGGGCGCCGTTGACGAAGCTCGACTCGTCGCTGGCGAGATAAAGGGCAGCCCGCGCCACGTCTTCGGGCTCGCCGATCCGCCCCTGCTGCGCGGCAATGGCGGCATCCGAAACGTCGACGCCGAGCGCCTGCAGATCGGCCACCTCGCGCAGGCCATGCGGCGTGCGGATGAAGCCCGGGCAAACGGCATTGCAGCGGATGTTGCGGTCACGGAATTCCACCGCGATGGCGCGGGCAAACATATGCACGGCACCCTTGGTCGTGTCGTAAAGCACTTCCATCGGCGTGGCGGCGACCGCCGAGATCGACGAGGTGCAGACGATCGATCCGCCGCCGCTCTCAATCATCTTCGGCAGCACGGCCTTGGTCATCAGAAACATTGAGCGCACATTGACGGCATGCAGCCAGTCCCATTCCTGAAGAGTCGTTTCCAGGAAAGGTTTGATGACGATGGTGCCGGCATGGTTGAAAAGCACGGTCACTGCGCCGTAGCGTTCTTCGACACCGGCGACGGCGGCAATGACGGCTGCTTCGTCCGAGACGTCGGCCGTCCAGTATTCGGCCTCGCCGCCGGCATCACGGATGGCTTGGACGGTCTCGGCTGCTGCATCACCATTGCGGTCGATGATCGCAACGCGCGCGCCTTCCGCCGCAAAAAGCTTCGAGGCGGCACCGCCCATGCCGGTCGCGCCGCCTGAGATAATGGCGACCTTGCCCTTCAACCTGTCCGTCATTTCCTTGTCCCCTCATCGTTTTGGATGGGGATCATAGATCGGTCTGAAGCCGATAGCCAAGCGCCTTAAAAAGCGAGTTTGCTGCGCCTCAGGCGCCGTCCAGCGGCTCGACGCCCTGCGGCTTGCCGGCGCGGTCGAGCCTGATCTTCTCGATGCGGTTCTCGGCGGCCGAAAGCAGCGTCTCGCAATGTTTCTTCAGCGCTTCGCCGCGCTCGTAGATCTCGATCGATTCATCCAGCGCCACATCGCCACGTTCCAGCCGGGCGACGATGCTTTCGAGTTCGGCGACCGCCTTTTCGAAGGATAGGCCGGACACCTCCGGCTTGGCGCTGTCAGTCATTCTCAACCCTTCATCATTCTCAGAATATGCATGCCCGCCGATTCGGCGAGTCCCTCGAGATCATAACCGCCTTCGAGCAGGCTGACGACCCGGTTCTTCGCGTACCGGTCCGCCAGTTCGAGCACACGCCCGGTCGCCCAGTCGAAATCCTCGCCGGTCAGGTTGATCTGCGCCAGCGGATCGCGGTGATGCGCGTCGAAGCCGGCGGAGATGATGATGAGGTCCGGCCGGAAATCGTCAAGCGCGGGCAGCACGCGCGATTTGAACGCCTCGCGGAAGTGGTCGCTGCCGACATTCGGCGAAAGTGGCGCATTGACGATGGTGTTGTGCGTACCCTTCTCGTCCTTGGCGCCGGTGCCGGGATAAAGCGGCATCTGATGCGTCGAGCAGAACAGCACCGAGGCATCGTCCCAGAAGATATCCTGCGTGCCGTTGCCGTGATGTACGTCCCAATCGACGATGGCGATGCGCTCGGCGCCATGCGTCTTCTGCGCATGCCGGGCGGCGATTGCCGCATTGTTGAAGAAGCAGAAGCCCATCGCCGTCATCTTCTCGGCATGGTGCCCCGGCGGGCGGGCGGCGACGAAGACATTGTCGGCCCGGCCGGTAAAGACGTCGTCGACCGCCGCCATCGCCCCGCCGATGCCGGTCAGCGCCGCCTGCAAGCTCTTGCTGCTGGCATAGGTATCGGCTTCGATCTGGTTGATCTCACCCTCTTCCTCGGGAATCTCCCGCATGATGGTGATGAGATGTTCTTCGGGATGGGCAAGCAGCACCGCATCCTCGTTCGCCTGCGGCGCCTGCCGGCGCTCCAGCCGCTCGAAATTCGGATGTTCCAGCGCGACATTGATGGCGCGGATCCTGTCCGATCGCTCCGGATGGCCGGCGGGCGTCACATGTTCCAGGAAGATCGGGTGTTCATAAAGACGGGTGCTCATGAAGACACTCTATCGGTCGCTTATGTCATGTGCCACAGCAGATGGGGCATCATCGGTCGATTTCAACAAGCGCTCTGCCGCCGTCCAACCGTTCGCCTGTCACAACTGTCTCAGTTACGCCGTTTCCGTCGAACAGCTCCATTGCAACGGAGCCGCGCCTTTCCGGTGCGTGAAGGACACTGTAACACTTTGAACTATTGCGTAATTTTATCCTTAAGCCAGTTCCGATATAAGCTATTATGAAGTAGTGTGGCCATGGGACCTCTGTAAGGCAGATCTGTTGATGAGTCAGTCGAAACGTCCTGATGTGGCGGAAATACGTGTGCCGTTTCGCGATGTCGATATGACCGGCCAGATGTTTCTGGCCTCCTATATTTCCTATGCAGAGTCCGTCCTTGCGAGCTTCTGGTCCTCACGGCCCGATGTCGATGACGAACCGGTCTATAGCCCCAGCAAGGTTTCCTGCATGCTGCACCGTCCGCTGCACTACGATGAGCTGGCAACCTTCACCGCCACCGTCGACAAGATCGGCATGCATTCCATCGGCCTCCTCGTTGCGATCGACACCGGGGAGGAGCGTGCCGCCGAGGTCGAGATCATCTGGCAAGCCCGCACCCGCGAGGACCAGTCGCCGGCCTCGCTGCCGGAGGAAACGCGCGACTGGCTTTATCGGTTTTTGGATTAGGGGCAAAGCAGAGCCGATCGACCAGCCAGAATTGCCACTAGGTGCTTTTGCCTCGGAGGAGTGGCTCGCTGAGTATATTGATCTCGACGCTTGGATAAACGCGCTCTTCCAGCAATTTAAAGGATCCAACCTTCATTGCCTTGGGCAATAAGCCTGCGTCGAAGTTGACTGCTGGTAGCCTGTCTTCTGCAAAAAATCTGAACAGTGTTATGTGCGCTATTCGGGGCGGGGTTGCACACCACTGTTCGAAGCAGATGGCATGTGAAATGGCCGAACGAAGCCTGCGCAATTCCGCCGGCTCCTCTGCCTTTACGAAGATAGCGGCTTCCGAAGCAGCCACCTCATGAAAATGGAGCTCAAATGGCGGGGTCTCTTCGACCAATCTCTCCACGATTTCCTTCCATCTTTCCCCATTCAGCTTCCAGACCTCGTCGTTTGGAATACTGAATTGGGCCGCGGCGTTGACCAGGGTGACGACCGTCATGTGCAGGCTCTTAGCCGGGACGCGTGAGAGCGGCGCATCGCTGTCTCGCTCGATCCTGTCCTGCAAGTTGCAGAGCTTTGACAGAGCTTCGCCATCGGGAAGAAACTGCAGGTGAAACGCGCAGCACTGCTTAAACCACAGCGTATCGACCTTCGTGCGGATCACAGCAGCAGGTTCTTCTATCCAACACGGGCACGCCGCGCCGTGAGCGTGCAATTCCCATGTCTTGCTATCACATCACGAAACCGCTCGCCAATGATGGCAGGCGCCTGCTAGGCATCCGCGATGGTGATGGAAGTCTTGGAGACATTCGTTAAGATGGCGGCACCTTATCCGCCATCATGGACAGCAAACCAACGCGATCCGGCTTCGACAGCGTCTTCAGGATTCGACTCGCCCTCACAGGCCCAGGCGACAATTCCATCCGGACGGACAAGCAGGGCGGTCAGTCCCAGCCGGTCCTTCACCTCACCCTCGACATATTTGACCCGGTCATCCCAACGGCGTGCGATCGACCGGAGCGGTGCGCGGTCGCCGAAGTCGATCAGCAGACCGGTTCCGTCGGCGAGCAGGGCGGCGAGCCTGGTACCGTCGGTCCATTCGAAGTCCGGGACGCTGCGGCCGACCAGTGCGTGGCCGTCGCCGAGATCGTAGCGCATCGACGCATTCCAGACCCGGTCGGCGAAATAGGTGGCCCCGTCGCGGGTGGCGATGAGATCGCGGATGATGGATTCCATCGCACGGGCGTGGGGGCTTGGCCGCATGATCGAGACCTGCGCCCGCGACCAGGCGAGAATCTGTTCACCGATCGGATGCCGTTCGCTGAAATAGCTGTCGAGCAGTCCGTCCGGCGCTTCACCGCGGACGGTGGCGGCCAGTTTCCATCCAAGGTTCATGGCGTCACCAAGTCCGAGATTGAGCCCTTGCCCGCCGAGCGGCGAATGAATATGGGCCGCGTCACCGGCAAGCAGCACCCGGCCCTTGCGGTATTCTGTCGCCTGCTGGGCGCGGTCGGTCCAACTGGTGGCGACGCGCAGCGCGGTCAGCGTGACATCGGTCTGCGATATCCGCCGCAGCACCGCTTGCACATGCGCAAGCGTGATCGGTCCGGTGCGGTGAGATGCGCCGCTGTCAAACTCCACCATGCCGAAATGGCCGGGCTGCGTCTGGAAATACATGCCGGTCGGCGTCAGCTGTCGGCCGAGCTTCAGCTTTTCCGGGTCAGCCAGATCGACCTGCACGGAATAGCCGGTAAACTCGGGATCGGTTCCGACGAAGGAAAAGCCGCCCCCCTTGCGCACCACGCTGCGGCCACCGTCACAGCCGACCAGCCAACGGCCCTCAAAGCTCTGATCTCCAGCTTGGATCGTGACACCGTCCGCTGACTGTGCGAAACCTTCGACGCGCACACCCCGCCTGATCTCGACGCCGATGGACTGCGCGCGATCGGCAAGGACGATCTCGACCGGTTCCATTTCTGCCGCCATATTGCTGTCGGCGGGGCTCGGCAGCCGATAGGCCCAGTTCGAGGAATTGATCCTGTCATAATCGAAGGGGATGCCGGCGAAGTGTCCGGCCTGCTTGCGCGGTTTTCCCTCTGGCTTTGCCTGACGCCCGGGCGCTTCAAGGGAATCGAGCAGGCCGCGCCTGTAGAACGCTTCAATCGTCGGCAGCGTCAGGCCGCGCATGCCGAAGGGCAGCTTTTTCAACGGCGAGTGCGGGATTTCCGCCTGCTCCAGCACCAGCACGGAGACACCTGCAAGCCTGAGCTCGCAGGCCAGCAACAAGCCGACCGGCCCGGCGCCTGCAATCACGACATCGAAGAGAAAAGACGTTGGGTGGCGATTATTCATGAACGGCTCCTTTTGGTCGTTCGACCGGAGCAGTTCGTCGTTCTGACAACCACACGGACGAACGTGTGGGCGCTCTCAGCGTCCGACGTTCGTCGCGGGGTCTCATGCCTGGGGCAGGGGACAGAGCTTCCGTTTCCAGAAGGACTTGGGCTTACCAAACCAAGTCTGCCTTTTCCGACACCGGCAGCATATCGGCATGCCGTTTGGTCTGCAACGGCTCCGTGACAAGGCAGAAGCACCATTCCCGGTCGAAGTGCGCGCTTGTTCGAAACCGCCCTTGATGCTAGGAAAATTGTATGGACAACGCCGTGATCAGCACTTTCGTGATGATGATGCCGCGCTCATAGCGTGGCGGGTTTCGTGCGTTCATAATGCACCAGCGACCGCCCTCGAGGCGGTCTTTTCATGGGTCGATCCGTCTCGCGGGCATTAACAGCCTTCGAAAGGGAATGCCGATGAACAAGATCTATATCACCACCTCGATCCCCTATGTGAATGCCGCGCCGCATGTAGGCTTCGCTCTCGAGCTCGTCCAGGCCGATGCCTACGCCCGCCATTTCCGCCTTCTCGGCCACGATGTCCGGTTCCAGTGCGGAACCGACGATAACAGCCTGAAGAATGTCCGGTCGGCGGAAGCTGCGGGACAGGAGGTGAGGGACTTCGTCAATGCCAACGCCGACAGGTTCGAGCACCTTGGCGGCCTGCTCGATATCTCCAACGAGGAATTCGTCCGCACGTCGGGCGATCCAAGGCATGTTGCCTGCGTCCACGCCTTGTGGAGGGCATGCGCTGAAAATGGCGACCTCTATCGCAAGGCCTATGAGGGCCTCTATTGCGTCGGTTGCGAGCAATTCTACGAGCCGTCGGAACTCGATGACGGGCGCTGCCCGGAACACGGCATTGCCCTTGAGACCATCCGTGAGGAGAACTGGTTCTTCCGCCTCTCGCGATACGGCGACCGGCTGCTTGAGCTCGTCGAGACCGGGGGGCTTCGGATCGTTCCAGCCCATCGTCGCAACGAGGTCCTTGCCCTTTTGCGGCGCGGCCTGAGCGACATCAGCGTGTCGCGCAGCGCCGAACGGGCGCGCGGCTGGGGTGTGCCCGTCCCCGATGGGGATGAGGTCGTCTACGTCTGGTTCGATGCATTGGCGAACTACCTCACAGGTCTCAGCCACGGGTCCGATCCAACCCTGCTGCAGCACTATTGGAACGGCGGCCAACGCATCCACGTCGTCGGCAAGGGCATCTCCAAGTTCCACGCCATCTACTGGCCGGCCATCCTGCTTTCCGCAGGCCTGCCGCCACCTTCGTCGATCCTGGTGCACGGCTACGTCACGGTGGGCGGCCGGAAGATCGGCAAGTCGGCCGGCAACGGCATCGATCCGGAACGCATCATCCAATCCTACGAAACACCAGACGCACTGCGATATTACCTGCTCCGGCATATACGCTCGGGTGACGATGGCGATTTCTCAGACGAGCGTCTGGAAGCCGCCTGGTCGGGAGAGTTGGCAGGGCAGCTCGGAAATCTCGCCAACCGGGTCCTTGCCCTTCTGTCGACCTCGTTCAACGGCATCGTTCCGCCAGTGCCAGACAGCGACTTCGTCGAGGCTGCTGCCCGCCTTCCGGAGAAGGTGGCTCGAGCCTTCGCTGCCTACGAGCTCCATGTCGGCCTCGCGGATATTTTCGAGTTCATCGGTGCGGCGAACAGGTGGTTTGCACAACGCGCGCCATGGGCCGATGCGAAAGCCCTGCTTGCCGATCTTACGCCGGACGATCGGAAGGCGACCGCGACCCGTCTTGGCACTTCCCTGGCCGAGCAGGTCCACGGCCTTGCGATCATCGCCCGCTGCCTCCTGCCGTTCCTGCCAAGCTCGGCCGCAAAGCTGCATTCCAGGCTCGGAATACCGTCTCCTCGCCTCTATCGGGACCCCTTGATGGTGGCTGGAGTCAAAGCCGCCCCGCAAGCCGTCCTCTTTCCGCAAAGAGCGGCGGCTTGAAGGGGAACCAGCCCGAGATGCTCTGCGCTGCAACTAGCCAGCGCAGAGTTTTGACGTGAACCAGAGTGTCATGAAAGTTTCATATTCAGGCTATTTCCGGAAGCGGGAAAATAATCTACTATTTTAGTCAGGAAACGAGATTTCCTGAAACAACGAAAGGATACTGATTGGAGATATTTCTTGTGGTGACCGTGCTCGTTGGAGGCTTCGCACTGATCTTTGCGCTGATCGCAAGGGCAGAAAGAGGCGCCACCACCCAGACCACCGCAAACACCAAGCGCAGGTGGGGCAATTCGGAAGGCTCCGGCGATGGAGGTGGAGGCTGGTTCGATGCCTCAGGTGAGGGCGGCTGTGATGGCGGTGGCGGAGACGGCGGAGGAGGAGACTAAATCAAACTGAAATCGATAGAATGCCCGACCGCCTCAAGGCGGTTTTTTGTTGCCCGGATTCCAGGCGGTACCGAGACGGCAATAGAACGGAACGTCGCCCACGCCGGCGCAGCTGTGCGGTCCGGTTCAATCCAAGGGCATCACAAAGGTGAAGCGTGTCTCGTTGTCACCGGAACTGACCGTGATCGCCCCGCCATGGGCGCGGGCGATTTCCGAAGCGATATACAAACCCAGCCCCAATCCTCTTTGACTTGTGCCGGCTTCGCCTTTGAAGAAAGGCTGGAAAAGCCGTGTCATCGCATCGCTGGAAATAGGAGCGCCGCCGTTGGCGATCCAAAGCTCCAGTCTTCCGTCGACGGTTGCCGCAGATAGCCGCACCGGTTCGTCCGGCGTCCCATGGGTCAGGGCATTTCCCAAGAGATTGGACACCAGCTGGCCAATCCGGCTGCTGTCGCAACTTATAGGGCCGTCTAATTCGATGCTCACTTCAATCCTGCGGTCGAGGTGACTATAGCGGAGTTCTTCGATGACCTGCCGCAGGATCGGCTCGACCTCCTCCGCTCGCCTGTCGAGCACGATGCCGCCACCCAATCGTGCACGCGCGAAGTCGAGGACGTTGTCGATCAGGCCAGACATGCGAACGACGCTGCTCTGCATCAAATCGAGAACTTTAGTAGAGCGATCGGTCTGCTCTTCCTTTCGCAACATACGCCCCGCAGCGGCAATCGAGGCAAGCGGGTTGCGCAGGTCATGCCCAAGGATGGCGATGAACTGCTCCCGCAACTCGGCGGTTTGCTGTTCGAAGTCGAGCTGGGATTTGACGATGGCACCGGCCGTGTCCGCCGCCGCGCGCGCTTCGACCAGTTCCCGTTCATAACGGCGACGCTCGGCAGCCTGGAACATCGTCACACGGGTGAAAAGCAGGGCACCGTCTTCTGCACGTCTTTCCATGGCATTGGCGAGCACAGGCAGTTTTCTACCGTCCGCCGCCATAAGATCGAGGGCAACCTCGTTGAAAAACCCTTGCATGCGCAGCAAAGGCGCAAAATGGGTTTCGTAGAATATACGGCCCGAGGTGTTGAGCAGATCGTGAAGTCGTTTGCCGAGGAGTTGCTCGGCAGGGATGCCGATCCAGGTCGACAGCGTTTGTTCACCTTGGCGATGCGCCCGTCCGGCTGCAGCGAAAGATAGCCGCATGGCGCGTTTTCGTATAAGTCCTCAAGGTCTTCCGCCGGCATGGAGATCTGCGTGTCGGGACCGCTCATCAGACGAACCGCCGGATTGCAGAGATGACCTCGTCGGGAGCGCTGAGGTTAGGGCAGTGGCCACTTGCGTTCAGCACGACCAATTGGCTATTCGGGACCTGCTGATGGACGTATTCGCCGACCTCTTCGGAGGCGATGATATCATCGCGGCATTGAAGGATCAGCGTTCTGGCGGTGACGCGCGGAAGGTCGCGGCGATTGTCTGACGTGAAGGTCACCCGTGCGAATGCCTTGGCGATCTCAGGATCGGTGCGGCAGAAACTGTTTGTCAGCTCTTCGCTAAGTTCCGGTCGATCCGGATTGCCCATGATGGCGGGCGCCATGGCGGCAGACCACCCCAAGTGATTGTCGTCCAACGATGTCAGGAGTTCGTCTATCTCGGTCGCGCTGAAGCCGCCGATATAGTCATCGTCGTTGGTATAGCGCGGCGACGGCCCGACAAGGATCAGGCTTTCAAACAGGTCCGGTGCCTTAAGCGACGCGATGACGCCAATCATCGCGCTGACGGAGTGCCCGACGAAGACTGTTTGCGTCAGGCCAAGCGCGCGGCAAATTTCCACGAGGTCATCGGCATAACCAGACAATGAAGAATACTTTCCGGCATCATAGGCCGTGAGATCGGATCGACCCGCGCCAACATGATCGAACAGCACTGTCTTGAAGTCGCCTTCAAAAGCCGGAGCCACGAAGCGCCACATATTCTGGTCGCACCCGAATCCATGCGAAAAGATCATCGCACGCTGGCCATCGCCCCGGACTTGAACATGATTTCGATCGATGACGGTCATCTCGTCCTCTTCCCTGCTTTCATAGCATGTTCAGCCTGTTTTGGATTGAGGAAAGATTATCCAGGCGCCAGCCGTTTGCTGCATACCTCAGTCCATCACTTTCCGGAGCTTGAAGAAGAACCGCCGAGGGTCGTCGCGAACGCACATCATTCCGGCAATCTCGTCATCGTCAATCCTCCGGAAGTAGTCCACGATCGGCTGTTTGTCGTAGATCATCGCAGCCGTTTCGATGCCGTCGAAGGCCTGAAGCCGTAACGAAGCGGTCGTGCCTCTCGCTCGAAGCATCTTCTGCAGGTATGAGAACCAGCTGCGCGCGACGAATGTCCGGCCAAAGGGCGCTATCTTGATCGCCAGCCTGATGGGTAAGAAGCTTGGCTCGAGCGCCACGAGCCGGCCCGGTCTCCACGTGAAGAGCAGGGCGTCCGCCCTCATGTCGGAATGGAAGCGCTTGCCAAACCAGTTGAGATTCTCGAGCACGCCGTCCAGTGGATGATCCGATGGAATGCCGACGCCGCTCCAGAGGCCGACCATGTCCTTCGGCTGGACAGGATCCAGCGACCGGAACCAGGCAGCCATCTCCTCCTGCTGGTCGCCTCGCATGATTTCTCCTTCAAGGATGTTCGTTGCGACAAATGAAAAGAAGGTTTGGAAGTTCCCGCATTCATCCGGACCGGAAGCGACTTCTGGTGAAGGGCTCTATGTCTTTAAGCGCAACGGCCCCCGAAGGGGCCGTTGGGGTATTCACCAGACAAGGCCGGTCTATGCGTCAGGCGCGCGACGGCAGCAGGGGATAGCCGACCATGACGGCGCGGCCAAGCAGGGCTGCGACGAAGGCCTTGATCACGTCGCCGGGAATGAAGGCCATCGAGCCGATGAAGGCTTTCTGGAAGCCGAAGCCGGCGACGGTCGCGAGATAGGTGATGCCGAAAGCGTAGAGCACGACGATGCCGCCGGCCATGGCGGTGAGAAAGAAGCTCACCGTCTGCACCAGGCCGGATTGCTGTTCGTTGACCAGCCGTTCGCTGAGATAGCCGGTGACGAAGGCGGCAAAGATCCAGCCGATCAGGAAGCCGGCCGTTGGCGACGCGAAGATGGCAAGCCCGCCGCGGCCGCCGGAAAGCACCGGCAGGCCGATCGCGACCAGAACCAGCACGATCAGCACGGCAATCGCGCCGCGCCGGGCGCCGAGCACGACGCCGGCCATCATGACGCCGAGGGATTGGGCGGTGATCGGCACCGGAATGAAGCCGAGCGAGATCGGCGGCAGCAGGCCAAGCGCCACGATGATCGCGGCAAAGAGGGCGGTAAGAACGAGGTCGCGAGTGCTCATCATGAATTCCGTGTTTATCAATCGTTAACTCACATGCCGCCGAATTCCGCGCGCGTCAATCGCCGCGGCGATATTATCCGCATCCTTAAGGGTCAGGATGATCAGCGGCGCAAGCAGCGTCGTCGGCCGGACCTTCAGCCCGCGTGCCTTATGCGCCTCGCGGATCGCCTGATAACGGCCGACGATCTCCGGCACGAAACGCAGCACCAGCCCCAGCGCCAGGCCGATATCGTCGGCCTGCACCCAGCCGGTGCGTTCGAGCGGGCGGGCAAGCGCCGTCACCTCGTCGATGAACTCGGTGATCGACGTCGTCGCCGTCACGGTGGCGGCAAGCAGCATCAACGCCGTCAGCCGCAGCAGGGGCACGAGCGCCTGCTGCCAGGGATTGAAGAAGAGGTTGAAAAGCGCCACGACCGCGATCGTCAGGAAGACCGGCCGCAACCGCCTGAGCCCATCGGCAAACGGCAGGCCGATCATCCGGTAGAGAACCGCCGTCAGCAGCACGGCGATCGAAAGCAGCAGGATGTTGCCGCTGATGAACAGCACCACGCCGAAGACCGTCAGCGACAACAGCTTTACCCGCGGCGAAAGCCGGTGCATCACGCTGTTGCCTTCGACATAGAGCGATTGCATCAGGCGGCGATCTCCTTGTAGCGGGCGATCGCTTCGCCAGCCGGCGCATCGGCGGCAAGCCGCCCTTCATGAAACAGCAGCACCCGCTCGAAACCGGCGATCAGCTCCAGATCATGCGTGATGATGATGGCGCTTTCCGGGAGCCCGGCGATAATCCCTTCGACCAACGCCCGGTTCTTGAGGTCGAGCTGGTTGGTCGGTTCATCGAGGATGAGAATGCCCGGTCCCGTCGCCAGCACCGAGCAGAGGGCCGCCACCTGCAGCTCGCCGCCGGAAAGCTCATGCGCGCGGCGATCGGCCAGCGCCTCAGCGCCGAAGCGGGCCAGCACGCCCTCGACCTTCGCCTCGATTTCCGCCTTGGTTAAGCCGCGCCGCTTCAGCCCGAAGGCGATGTCGTCTTTGACGATCGGCAGGATGATCTGGTTCTGCGGCGACTGGAAGATGAAACCGACATCGGCCACAGCAGCCTTCTCATCGCTCGTGTCGCGGCCGTTGACGGTGACGCGGCCGACCGATGGCTTGGTCAATCCGTTGATCAGCCGCGCGAAAGTGGTCTTGCCCGAACCGTTCAGCCCGATGACGCCGATGCGTTTTCCACTGATGCCAAGCGTCAGCGGCTGCAGCGCCACCCGTGCCCCGAAACTGACCCCGGCGCCTTCGAAACGAATATCCAAACCCATCCCTCGCATCCTCGCGATCCCGCTTCTATACGGGGAATCTCGGGTGATGAAAGAGTAAATCTCCTTGTCGATATCGGGTGGCTAGGAAGATTTTCCGGATTATGATGCAGTCATGACGAATCTGCTTTCCAATTCCGACGCCCGCCGTGTCTTTCTTGCCAAGCAGGGCCTCAGCGCCCCGCCGAACCGCGCCCTGACCAAGGCCGGCCTGTTGCAGCTCATCCATGAACTGGGTTTCGTCCAGGTCGACAGCATCCAGACGGTGGAGCGGGCGCATCATCAGATCCTGTTTTCCCGCAACCAGACCTACAGGCGCGAGCATCTGACCGCGCTGCTCGAAAAGGACGGCGCGCTGTTCGAGCACTGGACGCACGACGCCTCCATCCTGCCGAGCGCCTTCTTCGTCTATTGGAAGCACAAGTTCCGCCATCAGGAAAAGGTGATCGTCGAGCGCTGGCGCAAATGGCGCGGCGAGGGCTTCGAGGCGGCGTTCGCGGAGACCTATGAGCGCGTTGAGCGCGACGGCGCGATCCTGGCGCGCGACATCAAGGCCGACGGCCACGTTTCCGGCGGCTGGTGGAACTGGCATCCGAACAAGACGGCGCTCGAATATTTCTGGCACACCGGCAAGTTCGCCATCGCCGGCCGCTCGAATTTCCAGAAGATCTATGACCTGGCGGAACGCGTCATCCCGGCCGAGTTCCGCGAGCCGGAGGTGAGTCGCGAGGAGTTCGTCGACTGGGCCTGCCGCAGCGCGCTTACCCGGCTCGGCTTCGCCACCCATGGCGAGATATCAGCCTTCTGGAACCTGGTCTCGCCCGATGAGGCCAAGGCCTGGGTATCAGCCCATCGCGACGAACTGATCGAAGTGTTGATCGAACCGGCGCTTGGCGGCAAGGCGCGCCCATCCTGGGCTTTTGCCGATTTCCTGTCGACACTCGACAACTACCCCGGCGCACCGCCACGCATCCGCGTGCTCAGCCCCTTCGATCCGATGATCCGCGACCGCAACCGCACCGAACGCCTGTTCGGCTTCTTCTACCGCATCGAGATCTTCGTGCCCGAGCCGAAGCGCGAATATGGCTATTACGTCTTCCCGCTGCTCGAAGGCGACAGGCTGATCGGCCGCATCGACATGAAGGCGGATCGGAAAAAGTCGACGCTCGACGTCAAGCGGCTGTGGCTGGAGCCCGGCGTGAAACCGTCGGCTGGGCGGCTGGAGAGACTGGAAGCCGAGCTTGATCGGGTTGCGCGGTTTGCCGGTGTGGAGAAAGTCGTGCTTCTCGAGGGCTGGAGAGGGTAGGCGAATCTCGTCCGATATATCTTGCTCCTACCGAGGTGAAAGGACCGAGACGTTGCTACGTATCCCTTCGCCCCAGCGGGGAGAAGATGCCGGTAGGCAGATGAGGGGGTGAGCGGCAAAGCCGCGAATGCACTGAGCGCAAGCGAAGCGCAATGAATGGCGTGCCGTGTGGCCCCCTCATCCGCCCTACGGGCACCTTCTTGGATGACAGGAATGTAGGATACTAACGCTTCCGGGCGGGTGGCCGCCCGCCCGGAAGCTGGTTGTCGGATCGTCACCTTCTTAGCCGTTTGGGGCTGTGGGGAGCAGGATCGCAACCGGCTCTTCATCTGGCCCGTGTGGTTGCAGGAACCTTGGGGTTCGTATCCAAGACAGGGACGACGAAGATGACAGATAATAGCATGATCTGTGCCGGAATCGATGTCGGCAAAAGCCATCTCGACATTGCCATCCATCCCGACGACGCAAGGCTGAGGGTGACGTACGACACCGCTGGTCTGAAGGCGCTTGACGCTTTCCTTCAAGAGCATGACGTCAGTCGCATCGGCTTCGAAGCCTCCGGTGGCTATGAATGGCGGCTGATGGTGCATCTGCGGGCCGGCAAGCGACCGGCGGCGCGTCTGCAGCCAGCGCAATTGCGGTTCTTCGCCAAGAGCCGGCTTCGGCGGGCAAAGAACGACCGGCTCGATGCCGCGCTGATTGCGCTCTTCACTGCAAGTCTCGAGCAGTTGCCGGCACTGCCGGACGCACGCTTCGACAGCTTGGCGGCCGAACTGACCTATGTGGAACAGATCGAGCAGCAGATCGCGCTGGTGAAGACCTTTGCCGAGACCGCCTTGTCGGAGGCCGTCAAACGCCGTCACGCGCGCGAGATCGCCCGGCTCGAAACCTGCCGCAAGGCCCGTCTGCTGCGGCTCGAAAAGACGGTTCGCGACGATTGTGACCTGGCCCGGCGGCTCGATCTGCTGATCTCCATCAAGGGGATCGGGCTGCGCAGCGCGCTGTGCCTGATCATTCGGCTGCCCGAACTCGGCCATGCCGGCCGTGCCGAGATCGCCGCCCTTGCCGGCGTCGCACCCTATGACGACGATAGTGGAAAACATCATGGCAGACGCCGCATCCAGGGTGGCCGCGAACGCCTGCGCAAGAGCTTGTTCATGTGCGCCTTCACGGCAACCCGGCACAATCCGGATCTCGCGTCGTTCTATGCGCGCTTGCGCAGCAACGGCAAGGAACACCTGTGCGCCGTCATAGCCGTCGCCCGCAAACTCATCATCCTCGCCAATGCCATCCTCATTCGAAACACCGAATGGACGCCACAATACCAGCAAAATTGAAACATGGTTGCTCCCCGAGGGGCGAAGGGAAAAGCCTTTAGCAGATCTCCGTCGTGCTGATCTTGATGCCGAAACCTTCGAGGCCGACATAGTGGCGCTCGCGGCTGGTGAGCAGTTTGATCGAGCTGACGCCGAGATCCCTGAGGATCTGGGCGCCGAGGCCGATTTCCAGCCACTCGCTGTCGCGCGTCTGGGCCTCGGCATGGGCTTCGCGGCCCTGGTTGCGGGCCTTGCGGCCGTTGTCGTGGTGGCCGACGCCGACCGAGCCTTCGCGCAGATAGACGATGACGCCGCGGCCTTGCTCGGCAATCTTCTGCATGTAGAAATCGACCGGGCTGTTCTTGCCGAAGAGATCATCGGCGACATTCTCCGGATGCAGGCGCACCGGGATGTCGACACCGTCGCGGATGTCGCCGAAGACGACGGCGAGATGCTGCATCGGGTCCCAGGGCAGGGAATAGGTATGGGCCTTGGCTTTGCCGAACGGCGTCTCGATGTCGAAGCTGGTGCCGAGCTCGATCAGCGTTTCCTTGCGCTGGCGATAGGCGATCAGATCGGCGACGGAAACAAGCTTCAGCCCGTGCTGTTCGGCAAAGTCCACCACCTCCGGGCCGCGGGTGACGGTGCCGTCGTCGTTGACGAGTTCTGAGATAACGCCGATCAGCGGCAGGCCGGCGAGCTTGCAGAGGTCGACGGCAGCTTCCGTATGGCCGGAGCGCATCAGCACGCCGCCTTCGCGGGAAACCAGCGGGAAAATGTGGCCGGGACGGACGAAATCGGAAGCGCCGACATTCGGATTGGCGAGGTTGCGCACCGTCAGCGTCCGGTCGTCGGCGGAGATGCCGGTCGTCGTGCCGTGCTTGAAATCGACCGAGACGGTGAAGGCCGTCGTATGGGCCGAATCGTTTTCCGCCACCATGGCGTTGAGGTTGAGGCGCTTGGCCTCTTCCTTCGGCATCGGCGCGCAGACGATGCCGGAGGTGTGGCGCACGATGAAGGCCATCTTCTCAGGTGTGCAATGCACGGCAGCGACGATCAGGTCGCCTTCGTTCTCGCGGTCATTGTCGTCCATGACGACGACGATCTCGCCGGCCTCGAAGGCCCGGATGGCGTCGACGACACGCTTCTGGTCATAAGACATGGGACGAGCGCTCCTATTTCAGACGGCCGGTCTGGCCGCGGTCGCGAAGATAATGATCGGCGACGGCGCAGGCGACCATCGCCTCGCCGATCGGCACGGCGCGGATGCCGACGCAAGGGTCGTGTCGGCCCTTGGTGCGGATATCGACATTCTTGCCCTCCGCATCGATCGACTGGCGTTCGGTCAGGATCGAGGAGGTCGGCTTGACGGCGAAACGCGCCACCACCGGCTGCCCGGTGGAGATGCCGCCGAGAATACCGCCGGCATTGTTGGAAAGGAAGATCGGCGTGCCGTCATTGCCCATGCGCATCTCGTCGGCATTGTCTTCGCCTGACGTTTCGGCGGCGGCAAAACCATTGCCGATTTCGACGCCCTTGACGGCGTTGATCGACATCAGCAGCGAGGCGATATCCTGGTCGAGCTTGGCATAGATCGGCGCGCCGAGGCCGGCCGGCACACCTTCGGCGATCACCTCGATGACTGCGCCGATCGAGGAGCCGTTCTTGCGGATGCCGTCGAGATATTCCTCCCAGACCGGCACGATCGCGGCATCGGGCGAGAAGAACGGGTTCTGATCGACCTGGTCCCAATCCCAGTTGCGGCGATTGATCTTGTGTTTGCCGATCTGCACCAGCGCGCCGCGCACGGTAACGCCTGGCACGACAAGGCGGGCGATGCCGCCGGCGGCAACCCGCGCAGCGGTTTCGCGCGCCGAGGAGCGGCCGCCGCCGCGATAGTCGCGAATGCCATATTTGAGGTCATAGGTATAATCGGCATGGCCGGGGCGATATTGCTTGGCGATCTCGCCGTAATCCTTGGAGCGCTGGTCGGTGTTTTCGATCAGCATGGAGATCGGCGTGCCGGTGGTCGTCATCGTCTCGCCATCGGCGTCCAGCATGACGCCGGACAGAACCTTCACCAGATCATCCTCGCGCCGCTGCGTCACGAAGCGGGATTGTCCGGGCTTGCGCTTGTCGAGCCAGACCTGCAGGTCTTCGAGCTTGAAGCGCAGCCCCGGAGGGCAGCCGTCGACGACGCAGCCGAGCGCCGGACCATGGCTTTCGCCCCAGGTGGTTACGCGGAAAAGGTGACCGAATGTATTGTGCGACATGTGTTCCCACGGTGGCGCGCCAAAGCCGGTCGCTGCCGGCCGCGCCATTGCTTGAAAAGGCGCGACACTCATAGGCCAAAAACTCGCCGAGGCAAAAGCCTTTCTTTGCGCCAAACCACCAGCTCAGGAAATGCTGTTTCCGTTCGTTGTCGGGGATGGACGGCGCATCCTGCCGCCACTCTCTCTGCGCGGGCGGGGAGGGGTAAGGACGAGGCCGATCGGCAGGCGGCGATCACGAGGCCAGCCGCCACCCCGTTCCTGTGGCTTCGTTGGTGAAATCGTCGAAGGAGAGCGGCCGCGAGAAGGCATAGCCCTGCAGGATGTCGCAGCCGAGATCGCGCAGCAGTGCGGCATGGGCTGCCGTCTCCACTCCTTCGGCCACCGTCTCGACGCCGAGCGAGCGGGCGATCTCGATGATCGAGCTGACGAGTGCGCGCTCCTGCGAGGCATTGACGATCGGCTGCACCAGCTGCCGGTCGATCTTCAGGCGCTTGGGCTTCAGCTTCAACAGGCTGACGATCGA
The DNA here is from genome assembly GCF_034554815.1 of Rhizobium indigoferae. Classification (NCBI taxonomy): domain Bacteria; kingdom Pseudomonadati; phylum Pseudomonadota; class Alphaproteobacteria; order Hyphomicrobiales; family Rhizobiaceae; genus Rhizobium; species Rhizobium indigoferae. Next base: position 628,528 of record NZ_CP140635.1, read on the forward strand.
GGTATGACCGGTGCCGAAATCGTCGATCTCGATATCGATGCCGAGCGCCTTGATGCGCTCGAGATTCTGCGAGACGACGTCCTCGCTCTCGTCGAGGAAGATCGATTCCACCAGTTCGAAGGAGATTTCGCCTGGACGGATATGCAGGTCGGCGAGCGATTCCAACAGGCTGCCGTCGTGCAGCCGCCGGGCCGAAACATTGACCGAGACCTTGGGCACGGCAATGCCGCGCGCCGTCCAGCGCATCTTGTCGCGCAGCGCCGTTTCCAGCACGATCCGGTCGAGCATCTGCACGACATTGATCTCGTCGGCGATGCGCAGGAACTTGTCGGGCGTCAGCAGTCCCTTGGACGGATGCTTCCAGCGCACCAGCGCCTCGACGCCGGTCAGTTCCATCGTCCGGGCGCAGAACTGCGGCTGATACCAGGCGGTGAATTCGCCATTGTCGATGCCGGCGAGGATCTCGTCGGCCGTACGCTTGGTGTTGATGATATCGGCCTGGAGATTGTGATTGAAGAATTCGAAGCGGTTGCGGCCCATGCTCTTGGCGCGGTAGAGCGCGATGTCGGCATTGATCAGCACCTTGCGCGCATCGACATGGATGCCGTTGGCGAGTGCAATGCCGATCGACACGCCGCAGCGGCAGGAAAAGCCCTGGAAATCGATCGGCTGGCGCATCTCCTCGATGATCCGTGTCGAAAGCTGCGCCATCTCCTTGTCGCCGACGTCGAGGGCGAGGATGACGAATTCGTCGCCGCCGATGCGCGCGACGATATCGCTGCCGCGGACATTCTTGGCGAGCACCTTCGAGGCGTGCACCAGCATTGCATCGCCGGCGGCATGGCCGAGCGTGTCGTTGATGTCCTTGAAGCGGTCGAGATCGATGTGCAGGATCGAGAATTTCTGCCGCTGCTGCCGGCCGTCATGGGTGAGATTTTCGAGTGCGATGTCGAGCTTGCGGCGGTTGGCGAGTGCGGTCAGCGGGTCGTGCAGCGAATTGTGCTCGATCCTGTTCTTGACAAGTTCGAGCTCGATATTCTTGGCGACCGCCTCGTCCTTGGCGGCCTTCAGCCGGATCGTCATCAGCACGTCTTCGGTGGCATCGAAGGCGATGCCCATGATCTTCATCTCCCCGGTCCCCGTCTGGTGGACCTTGCCGACCGAGCGCACATAGCGCACCGAGCCGTCGTCGACGATCACCCGGCAGACGAGGGTGTGCGTATCGCCGTTGCGCTTGAAGTGACGCGCGCTTTCGAGCGCCAGGCTCCGGTCCTCGGGGTGGATGCGGCTAAGCCAGATCTCCTCGGTCATGAAGCCGTTGCGCGGCGCAAGCCCGTAGAGCTCGTGCATCCGCTCGTTCCAGATCGAGCCGCCGAGGCCGGGCCGCGCCTCCCATATGCCGCACTGATAGGAGTTGAGCGCCAGGTCGAGCCGGCTGGAAAGCTCGGCGAGCTGGCCCTCGCGGCTTGAGAGCTCTTCAAGCGCCAGCTCCAGCTCGGCATTCTTGACCTCGCTCATATCCTTGGCCTTGCGCAGCGTGTCGGTGGTCACCGCATCGGCGGTCACGTCCCAGACGATGCCGATCGTCTTGCTGACGCCGCCGGCATCCGTATAGAAGGCGCCGACCGAGCGCAGGTGGCGGATGCCACCGTCGCCAAGCAGGATGCGGTACTGCGCCGTGCAGGCAGCGCCGGCAATGCTGCAGCTGAAGAAATGCACTTCGGCGGTTTCACGATCCTCGGGCAGGATCGCCGCCAGCCATTCGTCGAGCGGCCGGCTTCCTTCTGCCGCCGCTTTGCCGTGCAGAGCCGCTGCGCGGGCGTCCCAGAGCAGGCTGCTCGAATGATCCTCCAGCTCCCAGATGCCGATATTGGAGGATTCCAGCGCCAGATTGAGCCGCTGCGACAGTTCCAGCAATTTTGCCTCGCGCCTCTCCAGCGCGGTAATATTGCGATTGCGCTCGCCGAGCAGAAGGGTGGCGAAGAAGATCGGCACGATGATGATGAAGCCGGCGGCAAGGATGATCAGACGCAACTCGGTGCGGTTTTCGGGTATCGCGTTCCAGCCGCTGTTCGGGACCGCGGAAAGCTCCCACTTGCCGCCGGCAAAGCCGATCTTCTGGCGCATCGGATGCTTGTCATCGATATCGGACGAACCGAAGAACGGCGGCGGCAGAGCCGCATTGGTCGCGGCCGCCGCGCCGATATCGCGGATGGCGATCGAAAGATGGTCGAGATGCGGATAGCGTTCCCGGTTCTCGCGGTCGCGTGCCGGCATCAGCCCGGTCGCCTGGTAGAACATCGTCTGGTCGATGGCGACCTCGACTGCGCCCCAGAGCCGCCGCTCGCCGTTCTCCCTGACGAAAACCGGGAAGAAGATGGCAAAGGCGTCGCGGCTATCAATGCTGATCGGGCCGTAGAAGCGCGCCGACTGGTCGCCGGCCGCGCTGGTCATCACCTGGCGGAAGAAGAGAGTTTCGCGCACGTCGCGGCCGATCCGCTCATTGCCGGATTGCGGCGGGTGGATGTCGCGGACGATGAAATCAGGGGCGACGGCGATATGAATGAAGGACGGGTTCTGGATCAGCAGCCAGTTGATCTGGCGCTCCATCTCCTCTCCGTTGGCCGCGCTGAGGGAGATCAGGTTCGTAAGGTCGCGGACGACGCTGAGGTCCAAATTGATCTCGGCCATCACCCGGGCGCGGATCAGATTCGTCTCGTTTTCGGTGCGGATATGAAGTTCGCGCACATAAGACGCAGTATTGGCCCGGTCGAGGCCGAAGCCGACCATGATGACGACGAGGGCGACAAGCGACGAAACCAGAAACGAAACGCGAGTATTCTTCAACACGCGCCGCAACTGCTTGCTGTCGCTGAGCCTGGATAGCAAAATGAAACTCCCCTGTTGGCGAGCAACTGTAGGACGCGCGGGTTAATTTACGATTGCCCGCCGGCGATGCCGAAAAATCGTGTGAAGGGAAAAACCGCGGGTTAACGCGGTATCTTGATTATATTTAAAATCCTATTCATCAATTGGGCGGGAAAAGCCATTCTTACGGGCAATTTTCGCCATATTCAGGAGCTTATCTGTGGCCAGTCATGTTCTCGTGCAGCGTCTTAAAAGGATTGTCGCCATGCGTTTCGTCGTCGCCACGCTTTTGGCAACAGCAAGCTTCCTGTCACCGATGAGCGGTTTTGCCGAGAGCGCCGATGTCGAGGCGACGATCAAGAAGGTCGACACAACAAACCTCGTGCTGACGCTCGATGACGGCAAGACTTATCAGGCGCCTGAGGAATTCAATTTCGACGGCCTCGAAGCCGGCGTGAAGGTGATCGTCTTCTATACCGAGGTCGACGGCAAACGCGTCATCAACGATCTCGACATCGTCAAATAGGCAGTTCTCTGGAGACCGATCAGGTGAGGTAAGCGCCGATCGCTGCAACCTCCCTGGACCGCACAGGCCAAACAGCTCGTTCGCATTCCAATCCGACCTGTTGAGCGCATCGCTGACTGGCACTGCCTAGAGCCAGACGATCGTCCGCTCAGCGGTTTCGATCCTGATGATCCGGTCCTGCGGGATCGCGCCTTCAGCAGCAGTGCTTTTCGGCAGGTCGGCGATCGTCTGGAAAAGCGTGCGGATGACGCCGCCATGGGTGACGCAAACCGTCGGACGATCGACGGAGTTCAGCCATGAGCCGGTCCGCCAGGAGAGGATTTCATAGCTTTCCGCATCATCGCCGGGCGGGATGAAATCCCATTTCGAGGCATTGCGTTCCGCCACCCGCTCACGCTGCGTCGCCTTCAGCTCCTTGATTGTCGAGCCCTCCCAGTCGCCGAAGGAAATTTCCACCAGCCTCGGATCGGTACGATAGGCGAGCGGTGGCAGGCCCATGGCGGTGCGCATGATCTCCATGGTCGCGCGTGTGCGTCCGAGCGGGCTGGCGACGAAATCGAATTGGTCGATCGTGTCGCCGAGAATCCCGGCAAGCGCGATGCCGTTCTGCCGGGCCTGTTCCAGGCCCGTGGCATTCATCGGGATATCCTTCTGACCCTGCAGGCGGCGCTCGGCATTCCAGGCGGTCTGGCCGTGTCTGATCACGTAGATAAGCACGGTCTCAGCTCCGCTCGAAATGCTCTAGTCCTTGATGACGGAAATGTCGGGCGCGTCGACCGCCTTCATGCCGATGACATGATAGCCGCTGTCGGCATGGTGCACTTCGCCGGTGACGGAGCGCGACAGGTCCGACAGGAGATAGAGGCCGACATCGCCGACTTCCTCGATGGTGACGGTACGGCGCAGCGGCGCGTTATATTCGTTCCACTTCAGAATGTAGCGGAAATCGCCGATGCCCGAGGCGGCAAGCGTCTTGATCGGTCCGGCCGAGACGGCGTTGACGCGGATGTTCTGCGGCCCGAGGTCGACGGCGAGATACTTGACGCTCGCTTCGAGCGCGGCCTTGGCCACACCCATGACGTTATAGTTCGGCATCACCTTTTCGGCGCCGTAATAGGTCAGCGTCAGCATGGCGCCGCCATCCGTCATCAGCTTCTCGGCGCGGCGTGCGACCGAAGTGAAGGAATAGACGGAGATCTGCATCGTCTTGGCGAAGTTGTCGGCCGAGGTGTCGACGTAGCGGCCGGTCAGCTCGTCCTTGTCGGAAAAGCCGATCGCATGCACGAGGAAATCGATCTTGCCCCACAGCTTTTCGACGTTCCCGAAAACCTCGTCGATGGTGGCTTCGTCGGCGACGTCACAGTGGCCGACGAGCGTCGCGCCGATTTCGGCGGCAAGCGGCTCGACACGCTTCTTCAGCGCATCGCCCTGATAGGTGAACGCGACTTCCCCACCCTGCGCATGAATGGCCTTGGCAATACCCCACGCAATCGAACGATTGTTGGCGACACCCATGATGACGCCGCGTTTGCCTGCCATGAGGCCGGATGCTTGAGCCATATTTCGCTCCCTAGGATTCTGATCGATCCTGCCTATGGCATAGGCCGTTAATCGGTTCAAGCTTGGCCGGGATCATCAACTGTTAGGGATCGTAATAAAGGGTGCGAATGTCATAAAAATTTCATAGGAACAGGCCTTCGCGCATGCTCCGCATGAGATCGGTGATTTTATCGTCGGGTTTTTCCCACAAGATAATGCGCAATTCGACAACGAGATCGCCTCTGCCGCCCTCTTCGCGGGGCAATCCCTGGCCGGGAATTCTAACCGTCTTGTCCGAGCCGGACCATGCCGGGATCGTCACGTTCAGCGGCCCGCTCGGTCCTTCGATGCGGGCTTCGGTGCCGAGCACGGCATTTTCGATGCTGAGCGGCAGCACGGCGTGCAGATCGAAACCGTCGACCGTGAAGCGCGGATCTGGCGCGATGCGAATGTTGATGACGGCGTCGCCGCGCTGCAGGCCCGGCAGTTTGAAGCCCTGTCCCTTGAGCCTGATCTCGTGACCGTCGGTCGTGCCGGCCGGCAATGCGAAGCCGATTTCGCGGCCCTCCGGCAGGGACGCAGTGATCCAGCCGCTCTTTAACACGTCGTCGATCGTCACCGTCGCCGTCGTCACCTCATCCGGTGCCTTTTCGAGGCCCGTATCCTTGGCGCCGGTGAAACGGCGCACCAGTGATGTCAGGATGCTGAGCGGCAGCGACAGGTTGGCGGCGGCATTTGCCGCAGCTTCGCCGGCTTCCTCGTCGCCCTTGCTGTCGGCCTCGGCGGCATCGCCATCCATGCGCTTGCCGGCGTCGCCCTGGGCGTTTTGTGTCTGCTGATTTTGGGCTTGCTGATATTGCGTCTGCTGGGTGCGACCCTGCGCCTGGCCACTGGCAGCTGCGCGGGCCTGGGCGCCGAAAATGCGATCCACCATCTCGTCGGCGGCCTCAGCGGAACCTGCCTGTTGCCTGGAGCCGTCGGCGGCAGCCTTCTGGGCGGCGCGCGCCAATTCTTCCATCACGCGCTCGGCATTGGCCTGCGCCGCCTTGGCGCGCACGGCCGCCTCGCGGGCGGCCTGGCGCTGCTGCATGATCGTCTGTTCATGCTTCTTGGCTTCGGCCATCCGCAGGGCATTGTCGAACAGGCTGCGCTTGCGCGGATCCTTCAGCGTTTCATAGGCGCGGCCGATCTCGGCGAACCGGGCCGTCGCTGTCGGATCGTCCTGATTGTGATCGGGATGGGCTGATTTGGCCATGTTGCGCCAAGCCGCCTTGATCTCGTCTACTGCCGCGTCGCGCCTGACGCCCAGAATTTTATAAGGATCGCGCATGTCAAAACCGCCGGTGTTGCGATGCGGCAAGCCTCGTCCTTGCCCGGCATCCCCGTCCAATAAAACGTGTGTGGCGCCACCCGCCACAAAGGCAGGAAGAACCACTCTCAACGCCGATCCTGCGGCGGAGTTGCTAATCACTTGTTATTTCTGTGGAGACATGTGGGGTGTTTCGCGGCGAATGGTTAGCTCTTTGCTAAGCATTGGGCAGAAAGCGGCCGCGCGTTAACCTGTTGGCGACGGCGGCCCGCGTCTTTTCGAACGCGCAAAGGGACGCTGTAATATTTTGAACTACCTTAGAGCCTTTCCGGGTTAGATTGAAGCATTCTGTTGGCTCAAACGGAGTCGGATGGTCGACCGGTCGGCGCGCGTCGTAGCCAAGCTCTACGGCCAAGCCGGCCGGTCGATCAGCCGGCCCGTTTCAGCCAACCCTCCCGCAGATTTGCCGGGCAAATCTGCAAGACTTTAGAATCGCCGGACGCACCTATTGCTTCGCATGGCGAAGCAGTGCGGCCGGTGGGCCGGGCATCTTTCCGCCAGGATCAAAGGCGATTGGCTCGGACGTACCAGGAGGTATGCCCCAATCGCCTTTGCCCTGACGAAAACCTGCTCCGGCAGAATGCTTCAATCTAACCCGGAAAGGCTCTAGGAAGATCAGCTCTCCGGCTGGAAACTCAGAAGCTGCCAGTTGCCGCCGCCGACGAGGCAGGTCTTGCCGTAGAATTTGGCGATGCCGACATAGGAATGCCGGGTCGTGCGGAACTGGCGGCAGACCTGGCCGGACTCGTTGTTCTCGACGATCGTATCGATGACACCGGCACTGCCCGTCGATGCATTTGCCCAAGGAAGCGGCTGGCCCTCGAGCCTTTGCACATCGGCCGAGGTGACGGCATTGCGCACGGTCATCTCGTCGGAAAGCGTGTCGGTGCTCGGCGGTGTCTGCGGCACGGTGCCGGTTGCCACCGACCGGTCGACCTTGGCGTCACTCAAGAAATCCATACCGCCGCCGACGCAGCCGGAAAGCGATAACATCGCGGTGCTGATGACGAAGAACGCGCGGCTGCGTCGCCGCAGGCCCTTTGTATGGCGAGATGACTTTGTTATGACTTCCACCCTGCATCCTGTCCAGTTATCAAAAGCTGGGCGAGTTTTGAATAATCCGGGGCATTTGAACCAATATGTCGGCAAACGAGTTAACAAGCGGTGACTTTACCGAAAGTGGCGAACCCTTCAAGCTCTTTGCCGAATGGCTGAAAGAAGCCGAGGCGTCCGAGCCCAATGACCCGAATGCGGTGGCGCTGGCAACGGTCGATGAGGATGGTCTTCCCAATGTCCGCATGGTTCTCCTGAAGGGATTCGACGACAACGGTTTCGTCTTTTACACCAATTTCGAGAGCCAGAAAGGCCGCGAAATTCTTGGCCAGAAAAAGGCTGCCATGTGCTTTCACTGGAAAAGCCTGCGCCGCCAGGTGAGGCTGCGCGGCCCCGTCGAGATCGTCACCGATGCCGAAGCGGACGACTATTTCAAGACGCGCGCGCGCGGCAGCCGCATTGGCGCCTGGGCCTCCAAACAATCCCGTCCGCTCGAAAGTCGATTCGCGCTGGAAAAGGCCGTGGCCGAATATACCGCGCGCTATGCCATCGGCGAGATTCCGCGCCCCGCCCACTGGTCGGGCTTCCGCATCCGGCCGACCTCGATCGAATTCTGGAAGGACCAGAAATTCCGCCTGCACGACCGGGTCGAATTCCGCCGGCCATCACCGGAAGGCGAATGGGACAAGGTGCGGATGTATCCGTAACGAGCTTATCGGCCCATCAGCTTCAGCGGTATGCCGGAGGCAAGCGCCGAGACGTAGCGTCGCTTCTGGTAGAAGCCGTTGAGCGAAATGCGCGGGAGATAGCCGGTCAGCTTCGCTGCCGGCAGCCCGGGTTGCGTGGTGACCGCGAGGGTAAAGCCGAGATTGCGAGCGATGCGCGCCTCGCGGGCGGTCGCAGCGTCCGGCGTGCCATAGGGATAGGCGATCGTCTCGGGATGGATACCGGTCACCGCTTCGAGGTAATCGGCCGAAGCCTGCATTTCTATTCGTGCTTCGGCTTCCGGCAGCCGGGCCAGTGCGCGGTGGCTGATCGTATGGGCGCCGAGCGTTGCGAGCGGATGTGCCGCCAGCCATTGCAATTCGCCCGGTCCCATCACCAGTTCGCGCACAATATCTGTCGGCTCGATGCCGTTTTCCCGCGCCAGCAGATCGATGGCGGCGACGGCGCCCGCCTCGTCGGAGCGATGGATATAAGCGGCGAAGCGGTCGAAGGCATGCCATTGCTGCTGCGGCATGTCGAGCGCGAGCCGCTCCATGCCGCGGCCGAAATCGAAACGGATTTCCGGCACCTGGCGCAAGAGGATCGCCAGCGTCTCCCACCAGATGCTGTGGGAGCCCTCGGCAAAACCCTTGGCGACGAATACCGTGAACGGCGCTTGATGTCGCTCGAATACCGGCAACGCATGCTCCAGATTATTGCTGTATCCGTCGTCGAGCGTGAAGGCAGCAAACGGCGCTCCACTCTCGGGCTCCGCCAGCAGCACCGGCACCTCGCCGAGCGGCACGAAACGATAACCCTCCCGCCGCAGCCGCCGCAGCGCCGCGTCGAGAAAGCGCGGGGTGATTTCGAGATGCGCATTCGGTTCGAAGGCCTCTGGCACGTGCGGGCGGACATGATGCAGCGTGAAGACGACGCCGCGCCCGCGCGCTTCCTGCATCAGCCCGGCCGAGGCGAGCAGCCAGGAAACCTCGAGCCCGGCGCCGATCGCTGCGCGTTTTGCCAGTCGCTTGAATTGTCCCGTCATGCGGCGCCCGTCCCTTGCCTTTGCTGGAAACTAGCAAGTGCGACTTAAGCCTTGCTGAATCCCTGTTCGGAACAGGTCTTTGATTTCCTGTTAACCAAGGCAATGAAAAGACTAGAAAAATGATAGGCGTTGCCTCAAAGTCGCGCCAAACTTACGGCTTCTGTCACATTACGGCACAAATGCCGGTCTGACCGGGAGCCCGCATCGAGGGCTGCGCATCAGGGGCCAGCGTATGAGGGGCCAGCGTATGAGGGGAAAGTGCATGAGAAAGCTCTTGGCGGCTGTTTTGACCGTAACGCTTGCCGTTTCGGCGCCTCTTGCGGCCCTTGCCGGCAATGCTTCGCTGATCCTCGATGCCCGCACAGGCAAGGTTCTCGCCGCCGAAAACGCCGATACGCTGAACCATCCGGCCTCGCTGACGAAGATGATGACGCTCTATCTCACCTTCGAGGCGTTGAACCGCGGCAAGATCACCTGGGACACTCCGATCAGGATTTCGAAATACGCCGCCGCACGGCCGCCGACCAAGCTTGGTGTCAAGGCGGGCGGCACGATCACCGTGCGCGAGGCGGTCTATGGCATGATCGTCAAATCGGCCAATGATGCCGCCTCCGCCATGGGCGAAAAGCTCGCGGGCTCGGAAAGCGGTTTTGCCCGGGTGATGACGGCCAAAGCCCGCCAGCTCGGCATGAGCCGCACCGTCTTCGTCAACGCATCCGGCCTGCCGGACGGCCGCCAGGTCACGACGGCGCGTGACATGTCGACACTCGCTGTCGCATTGATGAAGAATTATCCGAACGAATACCGGCTGTTTTCGACGGCAAGCTTCAATTTCCGCGGCCGGACCGTGCGTGGCCACAACAATCTCATGTACCGCTATCAGGGCATGGACGGCATCAAGACCGGTTATACCAACGTGTCCGGCTTCAACCTCGTCAGCGCCGTCAGGGACGGCAACCGCCGTGTGGTCGGCGTCGTGCTCGGCGGCCGCACTGCCCGCAGCCGCGACGACAAGATGGCTGGTTTGCTCGACCGCTATCTCGGCCGTGCCTCGTCTTCCGGCGGCGCAAAGCTGGTGGCGAGCGTCGGCGCGAAAGAAACTGTCGAAGTCGCGTCCGCCGCTGACGCGTCCGATGTTCCGGTGCCGCTCAATGCACCGCGCCCGGCCGACGATCTCGCGGCGAAGAGCCTGGCCTATGCCGATGACGCCGTCGTGCCGCTGGATCGTCCCGTCGCGATGGACGAGATCCTGAACGCCGGCAAGACGCCAAAGACAACAGCAGAGAAGGCCAATGGCGACTGGCAGATCCAGATCTCGGCCGCTCCTAGCGCCGATGCGGCGCGCGCGCTTCTCGCCCAGGCGAAGTCGGAAGCCGGCGCGCCGCTCGTTTCTGCCTCGCCCTATACCGAGGCGGTCGGGCAGGGCGCCAACAAGATCTATCGCGCCCGCTTCGTCGGCTTCGCCAGCAAGGATGCCGCCGTCTCGGCCTGCGATGCGCTGAAGCAGCGCTCCTATGACTGCATGCTGCTGCCGGATCGCGGCTGATCGCCGCCCGGCACTCTGGGCAATCCCGTTCTGGACAATTGTTGGGAATCAGCGTCTCCTCCCTAAACAAAAGGAGAACGTCCATGCTACGCCGTCTCGCCGATCAATTCGAAACCTCATCCGCGGCCTATGCCGCAGCCAATGGCATCGAGCGTGACCCCGACTGGTTTCTCTTGAAGCTGCAGGAGGAGGTGGGTGAGCTCACCCAGGCCTGGAACCGCCTGACCGGCCGTGGGCGCCGCAGGGACCGGACGCCGGAAGAACTCGACCGCGATCTCGCCGACGAAACCGCCGACTTGCTCGGCCACATCCTGCTCTTTGCCCGCCGCAACGACATCGATCTTGCCGCCGCCATCGAGCGGAAGTGGCGGTTCCAGCCGGCGCTGACGTCGAAGAGCTGATGGGTCCGAAATCTCACCACCAATCAGCTCCGGACAGGTCATAGGCGTACATCTGGAGGCGGACCCCAAACGTTGAGGTGCATCCCTTGCATTCAAAGATCGAGCATTTCTTCAACGAGAAGGCAGGCCGCCTGATACAAGATAGCGCTAGGCGTATTGGTTCGCCCGTTCCGAAAGGCCTGAGCGATTGGATAACTCAAGCCGATTTCTACAATGGCTACTTTCTCGGTCCACGGGATCCAAGGGATTCGCTAATGGAGCAAATCGTCGAAGCGGCAGATAGATTGGACGACTTCTCCGTTGAGATGACCTTAAATAAGATTCATCTGGAAGATGAGCTAAACGCCGAATCTCAACCGAACGATTGCATTCTCGTATATTTCGCCGTTTGCGACTATTTCGCTAGGTATCTTCTAGAACGGGGAGTTACGAAGCCGCTGCTGCTTTGGTATTCTACCGACGTACACGAACCCGATGTGGAGTTTCCTAGTCACACGATGAGCTTCGGCTTTCCGCGCTCAGAGAAGGATTATTACTACTTGGACGTCGAGTCATTTCGAGCCGACGCGGTTGTGGGAACACAGATATCGATCAAACCGTAAATTGTCCGACTGAGATCACTGCAACTAAAGTAGGCTTCGGGATCGAGCCCGTTGAGCTTGGCAGCAAATGCGAGGAGCTACTTTGGATCAGAAAAGACGTAAGCTCCTCACCGAGCGAGGACTCGCTTCGCATATGAACGACACGAAATGGCGGGAACTCTGTGCAGGAATAAGGGAACTTCCGTTTCCGCCTGCATATCAAGTCAAGGTGCTCGACGAGAACGAACCGAGTCCTTCCACCATCGAACGTGCTCCCCCATACTGGGGTGATTGGGCTTCAACGCCTGAGGCCGCATTGGGAGTTCACGTTGAGTGGATCAGGGTCACTCCAAGATATAAGCGCCATGTAGCACGTTTGCTCCCGCCGATTATCGAAGATTGCTCGGATCAACTGCGCTCATTGCTCAGACGGCTGCGCATCCCTTTTGTTGAAAGTGACGGCCTTTTCACGATTTATGGGCATGCTTCCGGCATCGATTTTGACACAACGTGAACGGTATCCTGCTCCAGTAACTCGTTCCCGCAGTCGCCAATTTGTCAATAGAACCTGTGACTTAAGCCTTCACCCGACCTTATAGCGGTAGAATTTGCTGTCCACCGCCATCAGCGGGAAGGAGCGGGGCAGCGCGCTCTTGGCAATCTCGGTAAAGCCGTTCTTCTCGTAGAAGCGATGCGCGGCGACGAACTTGTCGGTCGTGCCGAGGAAGATATCGGTGAGGCCGGCATCCCTGGCATGGGCAAACAGCCGATCGAGGAGCCGCGCCGCCACGCCATGCTCGCGGCCGCGAACCGTGGCGGCGACGAACATCTTGCGCAGCGCCGCCTGGTTGTTGCCGATATCCTTGAGCCCGACCGTGCCGACGATGGCCCCATCCTTGACGGCGACCCAGAACTGCCCCTTGCCGGACTGATAGAAATCCGGGATGACCCTGAGATCCGGCTGTGCATCCACGGTGATATCGATGCCGAATTCTTCGCGCTGGATCGGCAGGATCACCGAAAGCACGGCATCGGCGTCATCGGCGGTGAAGGTTCTGATTTCGACGTCCGCCATGACGGGTCCTTTCGCCTCAGGTCTGCGTGCCGCCGACCGTCACCTGATCCATGCGCAGATGCGGCTGGCCGACACCGACGGGAACCCATTGGCCGGCCTTGCCGCAATTGCCGATGCCGGTATCGAGCTTCATGTCATTGCCGATCATCGACACCCGCTTCATCGCATCCGGACCGTTGCCGATCAGCATCGCGCCCTTGATCGGCGCGCCGACCTTGCCGTTCTCGATCAGATAGGCCTCGGTGCAGCCGAAGACGAACTTGCCGGAGGTGATATCCACCTGGCCGCCGCCGAAGGAGACGGCATAGATGCCCTTCTTCACCGAGGCGATGATTTCTTCAGGTGTCTTATCGCCGCCGAGCATATAGGTGTTGGTCATGCGCGGCATCGGCACATGGGAATAGCCCTGGCGGCGGCCGTTGCCGGTGGGCGCCATGCCCATCAGCCGGGCATTCTGCCGATCCTGCATATAGCCGACGAGCTTGCCGTTTTCGATCAGCACGTTATAGGCGGACGGCGTGCCCTCGTCGTCGATGGTGATCGAGCCGCGGCGATTGTCGATCGTGCCGTCATCGACGACGGTGACGCCGGGAGCGGCGACCATCTGGCCGAGAAGGCCGGCAAAGGCCGACGTCTTCTTGCGGTTGAAATCGCCTTCCAGCCCGTGACCAACAGCCTCGTGCAGCATCACGCCCGGCCAGCCGGAGCCGAGCACCACGTCCATCGTGCCCGCCGGCGCATCGATCGCCTCGAGATTGACGAGCGCCTGGCGCAGCGCCTCGTCGGCGCCGTATTGCCAGCTGCCTTCGGCAATGAAATCGCCGAAGCCGATGCGCCCACCGCTGCCATAGGAGCCGCTCTCCTGCCGATCGCCTTCGCCGACCATGACCGAGATGTTGATGCGCGTCATCGGCCTGATGTCGCGAACACGGTGTCCGTCGGCGCGCAGGATATCGACGACCTGCCAGCTTGCGGCGACGGAGGCCGTCACCTGCCGCACCTTGTCATCCTTGCCCCGGAGATAGGCGTCGATGTCCTGCAGGACCTTGACCTTCTCCTCGAAGCTCGGCTGCCCGATCGGGTTCTCGTCGCTGTAGAATTTCTTGTTGGTGCCTTGCGGCGCTGCCGCATAGGAGCCGGAATAGCCGCGCGTCACCGCGCCGACGGCATCGGCCGCCCGCTTCAACGCCGCCACCGAGAGATCGCCGGCATGGGCATAGCCGACCGCTTCGCCGGCAACGGCGCGCAGGCCGAAACCCTGTTCGGTGTTGAAGCTGCCGCCCTTCAGCCGGCCATTGTCGAAGGTCAGCGCTTCCGCCTGCGCATGCTCGATGAACAGTTCGCCATCATCGGCGCCGGACAGAGCCTCGGCCACGTGCTTGCGCATCGTGGCTTCATCGGCATCGAAAAGCGTCAGGAGATCGGTGGTCATGGTATGGCTCCAAGCATGCGTTCAGGAGTGCACTGACTCCCTAGATAGGGCTCCACATAATAAGGAGTGAAGCCCCGCCGTCGAATTATTCTTTTTTAAAGGGATGGGAGCGTTTCCATCCCTTTGCGCTGCGTGGCGACGCAGCTCTTTTACATAGTCAGCTTGGGACCCGATTTGATTGAGATGGCGAGCAAACAATTGCCCCTCACCCTAACCCTCTCCCCGTAAAAACGGGGCAAGGGGCGTGCCCTGCAAGAGGTGGGCGGGGGACGGAGAGGTCGGGGCAAATCCCCTTCGCCCCGTTTACGGGGAGAAGGTGGCGGCAGCCGGATGAGGGGCGGACCCACGGCAGACCGCCATCACGGCAGGGCGTCGAAACCTTCGGCGAAGCCCTTGAGGTCGACGGGGATGCCGATGCCTTCTTCCGGCGTCTGGAAGACGATGAAGGTTGCCTGGGCGCCGCTGCGGAAGGTCTTGAGCAACTCGTCCTCGAGCACGACCTCGGCGTAGCAGCCATCGGCAAAGCAGCGGACGAAATAGGCGCGGCCGATATCCTTGCCGTCGACATTGAGCCCGAGGCCGTTCGGCAGCAGCACGCCGAGCGGCGCCAGCACGCGCAGGATCTTCGACTTGCGGTCGGCCGTCTTCAAGACGACGACGGAAAGCCCGACCTCAGGCCGATCCTCGGCGATGACGTTCTGCATCAGCGCGCATTGTTCGGTCGCAGCCCCGGCCGGCTTGTCGCAGACGACAGACCATGCGCCATGATTGGACTTTACCGTGCCCGGCGCCGGCGGCTGCGTCTGGCCGGGCGTCACCTGTTCGACATTCGGTTTGGCGGCGCTCGGCTGCTGCGGCGCCGGAGCAGGGGTCGGCGCCGGCGCGGCAGCGGGGGGCTTGGCCTGTGACGGCGTGGGTTGCTGCTGTGCGAAAACGGGCGTCGTCGCTGCGGCCGCGATGCTGGCAGTCAGGAGAAGCGACTGCGCGAGGGAACGGAAACCCATGGAAACCTCTGGATATCGAATCATTGCGGCTATTGTTGAAGCTGCCCACCAAAAATGAAAAGCCCCACCCCGTGAAAACCGGGGGACTGCGGCGGAAATTGGACCTTTGCGAAATAATGTGTCGCGCTCGGATTGGCCGGAAAGCCGATTTTTCATATGCTGATGAAAAACTTGGGATGTTTTGCCGTTCTGACCTGCCTATGCTTTGAGCAAAAATGCCGCATAGACAATTGCTCTGACCTGTTGCGGCAAATGCCAAACTGTGGTTTGAAGCGCTGAAGATGGCAAGGATTCTGCGTTCTATTTTGCAGGTCAAGCGCTCGAGGGAGATAATAAGGTGATGAAGAAGGCTTATGCAGCCCTGACCACGCTGGTCTGTCTGCTTTTTGCTTCCGGCACATATGCCGACCAGCCCATGCCGTGGCAGGCAACGCTGCAGCCGGCGGCAACGCCGATCATGCGGGAAATCCATTGGTTCGAACAATATACCCTGTGGTTTATCGTTCCGATCACGCTTTTCGTTCTGGTCCTGCTCATCGTCGTCTGTTTCAAGTTCCGCGCCAGCGCGAACCCGGTTCCCTCGAAGACGAGCCACAACACGCTGATCGAGATTGCCTGGACCGTGGGGCCGGTCCTGGTGCTTCTTCTTCTCGCCATTCCTTCGTTCAACCTGCTGACGGCGCAGCTGACGCTGCCTGAAAACCCCGACGTCACGATCAAGGCGACCGCCACCCAGTGGCAGTGGAACTACGAATATGAAGGTTCGGGCGAAAGCCCGCTGGCTTTCGATTCCTACCTCCTGAAGGATCAGGACCGCGCAGCCGCCGGCAAGGAAGACAAGTCGATCTATCCCAGACTTCTCGCCGTCGATAACGAGCTGGTCCTGCCAGTCAACAAGACGGTCCGCGTTCTCGTGACCTCTGCGCCGACCGACGTCATCCACGCCTTCGCCATGCCTTCCTTCGGCGTCAAGATCGATGCCGTGCCGGGCCGCCTGAACGAGACCTGGTTCAGGGCCGAGCGCGAAGGCCTGTTCTACGGCCAGTGTTCCGAGCTCTGCGGCAAGGACCATGCGTTCATGCCGATCGCCATCCGCGTCGTCTCCGAGGACAAGTATAAGCAGTGGCTGACCGCAGCCGCCAGCGACCTGCCCGGCGCCTACAAGACACTCATGGCTGCAACCGATGGTCCCGCAAAGACCGTCAACGTCGCCGAAGCACAGTAATTAAGGGGATCGGGACAATGGCTGGACCTTCCGCTCACGACGATCATTCTCATGACCACGCCCATCATGACCACGCGCATGATGATCACGATCACCACGATCACGGGCACAAGCCGAGCTTTGCCAATCGCTGGCTGTTCTCGACCAACCACAAGGACATCGGCACGCTCTACCTGATCTTCGCGATCATTGCCGGCATCATCGGCGGCGCGCTGTCGGTTGCCATGCGCATGGAGCTGCAGGAGCCGGGCATCCAGATCTTCCACGGCCTGGCCTCGATGGTCTACGGCTATGAGGGCGATGCCGCAATCGACGGCGCCAAGCAGATGTTCAACATGTTCACGACAGCGCACGCGTTGATCATGATCTTCTTCATGGTCATGCCCGCGATGATCGGCGGTTTCGCCAACTGGATGGTGCCGATCATGATCGGCGCGCCGGATATGGCTTTCCCGCGTCTGAACAACATCTCCTTCTGGCTGATCGTTCCGGCCTTCGCGCTGCTGCTGCTGTCGATGTTCGTCGAAGGCCCGGCAGGCGCCTATGGCACGGGCGGCGGCTGGACGATGTATCCGCCGCTGGCAACGAGCGGCACGCCGGGACCGGCGGTCGATCTTGCGATCTTCGCGCTCCACATTGCCGGCGCCTCGTCGATCCTCGGTGCGATCAACTTCATCACCACGATCCTCAACATGCGCGCTCCCGGCATGACGCTGCACAAGATGCCGCTGTTTGCCTGGTCCGTGCTGATCACCGCCTTCCTGCTGCTGCTGTCGCTGCCGGTTCTGGCAGGCGGCATCACCATGCTGCTCACCGACCGCAACTTCGGCACCTCCTTCTTCTCTCCGGAAGGCGGCGGCGACCCGATCCTTTACCAGCACCTGTTCTGGTTCTTCGGTCACCCTGAGGTCTACATCCTCATCCTGCCGGGCTTCGGCATGGTCAGCCACATCATCTCGACCTTCTCGAAGAAGCCGATCTTCGGCTATCTCGGCATGGCCTACGCCATGGTCGCGATCGGCGCCGTCGGCTTCGTCGTCTGGGCCCACCACATGTACACGGTCGGCCTGTCGCTCGACGCGCAGCGCTACTTCGTCTTCGCGACGATGGTCATCGCCGTTCCGACGGGCGTGAAGATCTTCTCCTGGATTGCGACGATGTGGGGCGGCTCGATCTCGTTCCGCACGCCGATGCTCTGGGCGATCGGCTTCATCTTCCTGTTCACGGTCGGCGGCGTCACCGGCGTCCAGCTTGCCAATGCCGGTCTCGACCGCTCGCTGCATGACACCTATTACGTCGTGGCCCACTTCCACTACGTTCTGTCGCTCGGCGCCGTCTTCGCGATCTTCGCCGGCTGGTACTACTGGTTCCCGAAGATGACCGGCTACATGTACAACGAGCTGGTCGGCAAGCTGCATTTCTGGATCATGTTCATCGGCGTCAACCTGGTGTTCTTCCCGCAGCACTTCCTCGGCCTCGCCGGCATGCCGCGCCGCTACATCGATTATCCGGATGCCTTTGCCGGCTGGAACTATGTTTCCTCGATCGGCTCCTACATCTCGGCCTTCGGTGTGCTGATCTTCCTCTATGGCGTCTTCGAAGCCTTCGCCAAGAAGCGCGTCGCCGGCGACAATCCGTGGGGTGAGGGTGCAACGACGCTCGAATGGCAGCTGCCTTCGCCGCCGCCCTATCACCAGTGGGAACAGCTTCCGCGCATCAAGTAATTTGCGCGGACATCAGGACGCCGCGTTCGATACGGCGTCCTGATGGTAAGACATTCAGGACGGAATGATGACGGTCATCGACAATCACGAGGTGCTTGCAAAGGACGGCGAATTGTCGGAAGCGAGTGCGCGCGATTATTTCGAATTGTTGAAGCCACGGGTGATGTCGCTCGTGGTCTTCACTGCCTTTGCCGGTCTCGTGCTGGCGCCGGGCCACATCCATCCTGTCCTCGGCCTGATCGCCATTCTCTGTATCGCCGTCGGTGCCGGCGCCTCCGGCGCGCTGAACATGTGGTATGACGCCGATATCGATGCGATCATGAGCCGCACCGCCAACCGTCCGATCCCGGCCGGCCGCATCGCACCCTCCGAGGCTCTCGCCTTCGGCCTGGTGCTGTCAGGCTTCTCGGTGGTGATCCTCGGCCTGGCCGTCAACTGGCTCTCGGCCGGCATCCTCGCTTTCACCATCTTCTTCTATGCCGTCGTCTACACCATGTGGCTGAAGCGCTCGACGCCGCAGAACATCGTCATCGGCGGTGCTGCCGGCGCCTTCCCGCCGATGATCGGCTGGGCTTGCGTGACCAACAGCGTGACGATCGAGAGCACGGTTCTCTTCCTCATCATCTTCCTGTGGACGCCGGCGCATTTCTGGGCGCTTGCCCTGTTCAAGATGCGCGACTACGAGGCCGTCGGCGTGCCGATGCTGCCGAACGTCGCCGGCGAACGGGTGACCAAGCATCAGATCGTCGCCTATGCGGTGCTGACCGCCGTCTGCGCGGTGTTGCCGTCCTTCCTCGGTTTCGCGAGCCTCGGTTATGGCCTCGTCGCCGCCGCCCTCGGCGCGATCTTCATATACTGTTCCATCGCCGTCTGGCGCATGCCCGACGGCGATCTGAAAATGATCCCGGCGAAGAAGCTCTTCGGCTTCTCGATCTTCTATCTCTTCGCCGTGTTCTCCGCCTTGATGATCGACCGGCTGGTCTCGCTGCTGGTCTCGCATGCGGGAGGTTGGTTCTGATGGAATTGATCAAGCTCACGGCAGCGCAGCGCAAGTCGCGCCGCAACCGCAACGTCGCCCTCGGGCTGGTGCTCGCCGGCCTCGTTATTCTCTTCTACGCGATCACCATCGTGAAGATCGGCGGGGGAATGGCTGGATGAGCGAAAACGCCGGTACACCGAAGAAGCAGGGCCGCAATAACGGCGCCGTCGTGATGATGTGTCTGAGCTTCGTCTTCGGCATGGGCGCGATGAGCTATGCCGCCGTGCCGCTCTATCGCATCTTCTGCCAGGTGACCGGCTATAACGGCACGACGCAGCGCGTCGACCAGGTGTCGAGCGTCGTGCTTGATCGCACGATGCGCGTCACTTTCGACGCCAATGTCGCGCCCGGCCTGCAATGGGAATTCAAGCCCGTCGAGCGCGAGGTCAATCCGAAGATCGGCGAGACGATCCAGGTCAATTTCACCGCCGAGAATCGTTCGAACGAAACCCAGCGCGGCCAGGCGGTTTTCAACGTTACGCCGGGCGAAGCGGGTGTCTATTTCAACAAGGTGCAATGTTTCTGCTTTACGGAAACGGACCTGAAGCCGGGCGAGAAGCTCGACATGCCTGTCGTGTTCTACATCGATCCGGAAATCGTCAAGGCCGTGGAATCCAAGGATATCCACACGGTCACGCTGTCATATACGTTCTACCCGAAAGAGGGTCCGAAACCGGTGGCTTCGAATGAGGGTGGAGCGGAGAAGATTGAAAAGAAACTTTGATCAAGGCTCGTTTCCGGCTATGCCGGGAACGGAGTGAAGGAAGACATCCGGGGATAGCTACATGGCCGATGCTCACCAGAAGAATCACGACTATCACATCATCGATCCGAGCCCGTGGCCGATTCTCGCCTCGCTCGGCGCCTTCATCATGGCGATCGGCGGCGTCTGCTACATGCGCTACCTGAACGGCGGCTCCTTCAAGGTCGCCGGCGCGGAACTCGCCAATCCCTGGCTCTTCTACATCGGCTTCGCGCTGGTGCTCTACGTCATGTACGGCTGGTGGGCCGATACGGTGAAGGAAGCCCATGAGGGTTCCCATACCCGCGTCGTCTCGCTGCACCTGCGCTACGGCATGATCATGTTCATCGCTTCGGAAGTGATGTTCTTCGTCGCCTGGTTCTGGGCCTATTTCGACGCCAGCCTCTATCCGAACGAAGCGATCCAGGCCTCGCGCTTGCTCTATACCGGCGGCACCTGGCCGCCGAAGGGCATCGAGGTCCTCGATCCGTGGCATCTGCCGATCTACAACACCGTCATCCTGCTCCTGTCGGGCACGACGGTCACCTGGGCGCACCATGCGCTGCTGCACAACGACCGCAAGGGCCTGATCCAGGGCCTGACGCTGACGGTGCTGCTCGGTGTGCTGTTCTCCAGCGTCCAGGCCTATGAATATGCCCACGCGCCCTTCGCCTTCAAGAATTCGATCTACGGCGCGACCTTCTTCATGGCGACCGGCTTCCACGGTTTCCACGTCCTCGTCGGCACGATCTTCCTGGGTGTCTGCCTGATCCGTGCGCTGCGCGGCGACTTCACCCCGAAGCAGCATTTCGGCTTCGAGGCGGCAGCCTGGTACTGGCATTTCGTCGACGTCGTCTGGTTGTTCCTGTTCTTCTGCATCTACGTCTGGGGCGGCTGGGGCGCACCCCTCGCAGCCGGCTGACCGGGACGGACAAAAATCAAAAAGGCGGGTGCCATTGGCCCCGCCTTTTTTGTTTCAACGCAAACCGGCCAGCCTTTCGAAGGCCGATGGCTCGGGAATGCCGAGATCAAGCTGGTGGCGGATCGCCTCGGCACATTCGAGCGCCGTAAGCACCGACGTATCGACCTCCATGTCATAGATACCGGGACGATGAACCTCGTCCTGCCAGCGCTGCACCGGCTCGGGAACCGGTGTCTCCTCGTTGCCGCGCAGGTAGAGGGTCTCGCGCCCTTCCTGTACGACCTCCCGCCGTTGCATGATCGTCTCGATCGGACAGCGCACGCCGACGAACAGCACGGAAAAGTCTTGCAGCCGCCGGGCGCAGTCGCCGAGAATGCCGAGCGGCTGCGAATAGCTATCGTGATGACCGAGATCGGCGACGACATTGAGTCCTAATCCGGCATGGATGGCGATCGATTCATAAAGCGCCGCATAGAGGAACGGCACCAGTTCCTCCAACTCCGGCCGCTCGCCGCCGGGCCTGAGCCCAAGACCGGGCAGGTAGCGCTTCGGTGTCATGGCATTGTAGGTGTCGACGCCGAGGTTGATCCAAGGTCCCTCGAATCCTTCCTGAATTGCGCGCGCAATGCTGGATTTGCCGCTTCGCGGCGCGCCGTTCAGGATAATGATCTGTCCGGTATGGCTATCGTTGCTCATCAGTCTTCTTCTTTTGTTTGGCGCGAATCGCTGAGGCGAAACCGCGCAGGCCTTTCCATTCGGGATGCGAATACTTTATGGGAGAGTTAAGGCAGCATTGAAGAAGCCGCGACCGCGAATGCATCTGCGGGAAGGAATGCCATGAACGAGGACAGCGCCCATTTTCCCCCCGTCGATCCGGTGAAGACCGGCATCAAAGGCTGCTGCCCGCGCTGCGGTCAGGGACAGCTGTTCGATGGCCTGCTCGGCTTAAAGCCGCGCTGCGCTTCTTGCGGCCTCGATTATTCCTTTGCCGATTCCGGTGACGGCCCCGCCGTCTTCGTCATCCTCATCGTCGGCTTCATCATCATCGGGATGGTGTTGTGGCTGCAGGTGAATTACGGGCCGCCGATCTGGGTGCACATCCTGCTCTTTGCTCCGTTGACGATCGTCCTGTCGCTGCTGACGCTGCGCTGGTTCAAGGGCATCCTGATCGCCATGCAATACCGTCATAATGCCCGCGAAGGACGCCTGAGTGACTGAAATGGTGCATGTAACGCCGCGCCGCCGGCTGCCTGTCTTGACCGGTATCCTGGTGCTGATCGCCCTTGCCATCCTGATTTCGCTCGGCACCTGGCAGGTGGAGCGTCTCCACTGGAAGGAAGGCCTGCTCGCCGATATCGCTGCGCGGCAAGTTGCAGCCCCCGTGCCGCTTGCCGACATCGAGGCGATGGCAGCTGCAGGCGGCGACATCGAATACCGCAAGGTCACCGCCACCGGCCGCTATATCAACAACAAGGAGCGGCACTTCTTCGCCACCTGGCGCGGCCAGACCGGCTATTACATCTATACCCCGCTGGAGCTTGCCGACGGGCGCATTCTCCTCGTCAATCGCGGCTTCGTTCCCTTTGACAACAAGGAGCCGGAAATGCGCATGCAGGGCCAACTGACGGATCAGCAGACCGTCACCGGCCTGGCGCGCGAAAAGCTTCCCGGCAAGCCCTCCTGGGTGGTGCCCGACAACGACGTCGCCAAGAACATCTTCTACTGGAAGGATCTCGACGTCATGGCCTCCAGCGTCGGGCTGGAGAAAGCTGATGTCATTCCCTTTTTCGTCGATGCCGATTCCACCCCCAATCCGGCCGGCCTGCCGATCGGCGGCGTCACCCAGGTGGATCTGCCGAACGACCATCTGCAATATGCTTTCACCTGGTACGGGCTGGCCGCCGTGCTTATCGTCGTCGTGGCGATCTCCTGGTTCCGCAAGGGCGCCAAGACACCTCAGCAATAGTATCACTTCAATTCTCGACCATATTGGGCTAGAGGTCCCTAAATCTCTCAACCCGGAACTGACATGAATATTGCGGCGAAACCTCCTTTGACGATCAGGCTCTGCGGTCCGCGCGGCTTCTGCGCCGGCGTCGACCGCGCCATCCAGATCGTCGTGCTGGCGCTGAAATCCTATGGCGCGCCGGTCTATGTGCGCCACGAGATCGTCCACAATCGTTATGTCGTCGAGGGGCTGGAGGCCAAGGGCGCCGTCTTCGTCGAGGAGTTGGACGAAATCCCGGCCGAACACCGCGCCCAGCCAGTGGTCTTCTCCGCCCATGGCGTGCCGAAATCCGTGCCGGAGGATGCGGCAAGCCGTAACCTCTTCTATCTCGACGCCACCTGCCCGCTGGTCTCCAAGGTCCACAAGCAGGCGATGCGCCACAATCGCCTCGGCCGCCATGTCGTCCTTATCGGCCATGCCGGCCATCCCGAGGTGATCGGCACGATGGGGCAACTGCCGGAGGGTTCGGTTTCTCTGATCGAGACGATCGAGGATGCCGATGCCTACGTCCCTGTTGATCCCGATAATCTCGGCTATGTCACCCAGACGACGCTGTCGGTCGACGATACGGCCGGCGTCATCACCCGCCTGCACGAGCGCTTCCCGAACCTGACGGCGCCGGCCGCGGACTCGATCTGTTATGCGACGACCAACCGCCAGGAAGTGGTGAAGCAGGCAGCCCCGGGCTGCGATCTTTTCATCATCGTCGGCGCGCCGAATTCGTCCAATTCCAAGCGCCTCGTCGAAGTGGCGCTCAGGGCAGGGGCGAAGAAATCGATCCTCGTGCAGCGCGCCGCCGAGCTCGACTGGGACGAGATCGGCGCGATTTCGACGCTCGGCCTTTCCGCCGGCGCTTCCGCCCCCGAGGTCATCGTCAACGAGATCATCGAGGCTTTCCGTGCCCGCTTCGACGCCCGCGTCGAACTGGCCGAAACGGTGCAGGAAACCGAAAACTTCCTCGTCAACCGCGAACTGCGCAATATCGAGCTGACGGCGGCCGACATGGCTTTCGTCAACGGCTAGATCGGCCTTTCGGCCTAGCGTCCACTCCGGCAAATCCAATATCAACAAGGCATGAAGGGCGAGACCTCACTTGGCAGTCTATACCGATATCGCCGAAGACGATCTGAAGTGGTTCCTGACGGAATATGACGCAGGCACGCTGCTCTCCTACAAGGGGATCGCCGAAGGCGTCGAAAACTCCAACTTCCTGCTTCACACCTCCAAGGATCCGCTGATTCTGACGCTCTATGAAAAGCGCGTGGAAAAGAGCGATCTGCCTTTCTTCCTCGGCCTGATGCAGCATCTCGCCGCCCGCGGTCTGTCCTGCCCGCTGCCGCTTCCGCGCCGGGATGGCGCGCTGCTCGGCTCACTCTCCGGCCGCCCGGCAGCACTGATCTCCTTCCTCGAAGGCATGTGGCTGAGAAAGCCGGAGGCCAGGCACTGCCGCGAAGTCGGCAGGGCGCTGGCCGAGATGCATGTGGCCGGTGATGGTTTTGAGCTGAAGCGGGCGAATGCGCTGTCGATCGACGGCTGGCGGGGCCTGTGGGAAAAATCCGAAGCGCGCGCCGGCGAGGTCGAGCCCGGCCTGCAGACCGAGATCCGCAGCGAACTCGACTTCCTCTCCACTGCCTGGCCGAGCGGCCTGCCGGCCGGCGTCATCCACGCCGACCTCTTCCCCGACAACGTCTTCTTCCTCGGCGACCAGCTCTCCGGCCTGATCGATTTCTATTTCGCCTGCAACGACCTGCTCGCCTATGACGTCTCGATCTGCCTGAATGCCTGGTGCTTCGAGAAGGACGGCGCCTACAACATCACCAAGGGCACGGCAATGCTCGAGGGTTACCAGAGCGTCCGGCCGTTGAGCGATGCCGAAATCTCAGCCCTGCCGGTGCTGTCGCGTGGGTCCTCGCTGCGTTTCTTCCTGACCCGGCTCTATGACTGGCTGACGACGCCGGAAGGCGCCATGGTCACCAAGAAGGACCCGCTCGAATATCTCCGCAAGCTGCGGTTCCACCGCCAGATCAAATCGCCCGCCGAATACGGATTGAGCCTATGAAACACGTCGATATCTTCACCGACGGCGCATGCTCCGGCAATCCCGGCCCTGGCGGCTGGGGCGCGGTACTGCGTTATGGCGATGTCGAAAAGGAGCTTTGCGGCGGCGAGGCGGATACGACCAACAATCGCATGGAACTGCTGGCGGCGATCTCGGCGTTATCGGCCTTGAAGAGCCCTTGCGAGGTCGATCTCTATACCGACAGCGCCTATGTCAAGGACGGCATCTCCAAGTGGATATTCGGCTGGAAGAAAAACGGCTGGAAGACCGCAGACAAGAAGCCGGTGAAGAACGCCGAGCTCTGGCAGGCGCTGGAGGCGGCCCGTGACCGCCACAAGGTGACGCTGCACTGGGTCAAGGGCCACGCCGGCCACCCGGAAAACGAACGCGCCGACGAACTCGCCCGCCGGGGCATGGAGCCGTTCAAGAAGGGCAAGGCGGTTTCGTTTTAAAGAAGGTGCACATGTCACTCAGCTTTAGGAGTCCGATCTATACCATTGCTATTTTCTGCCTTTTGATTGCGTTTGGCATGTATTGTGGTGCGAGCAGTGCTGTTGCGACCGAAAAACCGGTGCATAAACCCTTCGACGACCGGCCGATGTTGTGTGCCGCTTACTACGGCCATCTCGCTCAGGGATTCAAAGACAAGCGCGAGCCCAAGAAAGCGCAAGCGTATCAAGCCAAGTTTCGCATCTTATACGAGCGCGGCATCAAGAACATGATCGCTGGTGGGAGCACCAGAGATGAGGCACATACCATGACACAGAAATACGCAGATCTGCTTGGCGAACTGGCGCTCAAACAGGCTGCCGAGGTCCGTTCAATCGCTTCTATGTGTCAGCGCGAGTTTCCCGTCCCGACCATATGGAACTAGATGCGATTGAGTCCTGCAGCATGTTAGATCCGGGACGAGAGCCGACGACATAGCTTTCGAGAGGTGCACGTCGGCCAAATTAGTTCCGCGCCGAGCCGAAATTTTTGCAAGCTCCAGCAAAGCACCTCCCGCCAAAAATCTTGGTCGCCTTGAAAGCAGTCGAACTCGTAACCCGGTTCGGTAGCTTTCCAGCTCCTCAAGCCGCCTGCTGCTGCGGCGGCGCCGTCGCGGCGCCCTGGATCAGCCGGTGCAGATATTCGAGTTTTGCCACGACGGGTGAGGACAGCACGAAGGGGTAGGAGTCCGGCTGCCCCATGCTGCGCTGGATGGCGTTGATCGCCAGGCTGAGCGGCACCCAGGCGCTGACTAGCTGTTCGGCGCTTCTTGCCCGGTAAGGGATGAAATCCACCTCGCCTGATATTTCTTCATGGCCGCGCGGATCGATGGCGATGCCGAAGGCGCGCGCCGTTTCGAGCGTATCGACGATATGGAGGTAATGCGCGAAGCATTCGGCGAAATCCTCCCAGGGGTGCGACGCCGCATAGGCGCTGATGAAATTGTCCGGCCATCCCAAGGGCGCACCGCCGGCATAGTGGTTCTGGAGGGCCGTCGCATAGTCCTGCCGTTCGTCGCCGAAGACGGCGCGGAAATCGGCAAGGCCGCCCCGATCGCGCACCAGCTTGTTCCAGATGAAATGGCCGGCCTCGTGGCGGAAATGGCCAAGCAGCGTGCGATAGGGTTCGTTCATCGAGCTGCGCGCCTGTTCGCGCGTCGCATCGTCGGCCTCTGCGGCGCGGATGGTGATCAGGCCTTCCTCATGACCGGTCATGGCCGGCACGACATAACCGTTGCTCTCTATCGAATCCTCGAGAAAATCGAAGACCAGGCCGCCTTGCGGGTCTTGATCCCGATCGGGATGCGGCAGCTTCCAGCGCAGCAGCGAATAAAACAGATGACGTTGCGCCTGGCTGATGCGCCGCCAGCGGTCGATGCCGTCCTGGGTATCGGTGTTCGGAACCAGCCGGTTATGGCGGCAGGCAACGCAGAATTCACTCTCGCCGTCACCGTCCACCAGCCAGTTGCAGATGTCGAGGCCGGCATTGGCGCAGAAGCGGACGTCGCGATCGGGATTGGAAACGAGCTGCCAGAGTATCTCGTCGCGCGGTTCCAGCGCATGCATCGCCAGATCGCCGGGCAGGAAGCCGAGGCGATGGTTGCAGCGCACGCATCGCCGGTTGTCGAAGTGGACGACCTGATCGCAGTTGTCGCAGGCAAAAAGTTTCATCGTATCTATCTCTGCAGAGCATGAGGGTGACGGATTAAAAATGCCTGCCGCGCGAGGGCGCAGCAGGCATGGTGATAAAGGATGAGCGTCTACTGCGCATTCCTTAAATCGGAAGCACAGCGTCCTTTGCGCGTCTTAGTGCTGTCGCTCAGAGCCGATCGACGGCGCCCTTGAGCTTGTCCTTGACCTTGCCGGTTGCGACTTGTCCCTTGCCCTTGGCTTCCTGGACGGCGCCCTTGGCCTGCATCTCGCGATCGTCCGTCGCCTTGCCGACGGCCTGCTTGGTCTTGCCGGCAATTTCGTTTGCCTTACCGGAAATCTTGTCGCTGGTGCTACCCATAAGTGATGTCTCCTTGGTCGGCATGGGCCTTTTGTCCATGCTTGCCGAAATGAAACGTCACTCTTGGCTATTCGTTCCCGCTGTCCGTCAGGCCAGCCTTTCAGGCATGGCCGGCTTCGGCCGAAAGCATCGCAGCGGTCACGCCCATGCCGGCGAGCGCCCGCTCGTATTTGTCGTCGAGGCTGCGGTCGAAGATCAGTTCCTCATTGGCCGGGCAGGTGAGCCAGCCATTGTTGACGACCTCGCTTTCGAGCTGGCCGGCCGACCAGGAGGAATAGCCGAGCAGCATCGTCGCCCGCGTCGGCCCATTGCCCTTGGAGATGGCGCGCACGATATCTAGCGTCGCTGTCAGGCAGATGTCGTCGCTGACGGGAATGCTGGAGTCGCTGGAATAATCGTCCGAATGCAGGACGAAACCACGGCCGCTTTCCACCGGGCCGCCGGTCTGGATCGGGAAGTCGCGCGCCCGCTTCGGCAGCACGATCGAATCTTCCTGCTTGATCATGTCGAGATGCAGCAGCACATCGGTGAAGGTGAGGCTCTGTGGCCGGTTGATGACGAAGCCCATGGCCCCGGCATCCGAATGCGCGCAGATATAGATGACGGTGCGCGCAAAATTGCGGTCTTCCATGCCGGGCATGGCGATGAGGAACTGGCCATCGAAGAAGCCACGTTCCCGTCTGTTCTTCAGCGTCAATAAGGACATCGTTCCTCCTGCTGCTAGACCGCACCAAGGCCTCGACAAAAGAAACATGGGCCAATGTCACACATCAATCAACTGAAAATGAAGATTTAAATCGCCACGGCTTCTGGCGGCGAAACAGCACATTCGGTAAACCTTTGTTCCATGATGATTATTTCCTCAGGCCCGCGCAGGCTTTTAATCGCGGTTGTGTCGGTGGTCGCAGCCCTTGTGCCGTTTTATTCCGCCCATGCGGAAATGAGCGCCTGGGCGGACAACGAGGGCGGCCGCATGCGTCTCGTGGCGCTCGCGCCCGATGCCGGCGGCAAAATCCGCGCCGCCCTTCAGATCGAGCCGAAACCCGGCTGGATCACCTATTGGAAAGAGCCCGGCGGCAATGGCATTCCGCCCCAGATCACCATCCCGGCGGGCAGTGGCGTCACGCTCGATGCCATCGCCTATCCCGTTCCGAAGCATTTTTTCAACGGCACGGTCGAGGATATCGCTTATGACACGCCGGTGACGCTGCCGCTGTCGCTGACGGCGGCCGGCAAAGGCCCGGTTACGATCGACGCTGCCGCCTTCATCGGCATCTGCAGGGATATCTGCATTCCCTTCCAGGCGAATTTTCAGCTGAAGCTTGGCCCCGCCATCCAGTCGCACCCGCAAGAGGAGGCGATCCTTCAGGCTGCCGATGCGAAGCTGCCGAAGCCGCCGTCGCAGGATTTCGGCGTGACGGCGCATGCGATGTCGCCCGATAGGAAGACGCTGTCTTTGACACTCGTTCTGCCGGGCGGGGAGCCGGGCGAGGGGAAGGGCGCGCCGGATATCATCGTCACCGGCCCGAGCGGCCATGCCTTCACCAAGCAGATCGGCGGCAAGCGCGACGGCGCCACTTTCAAGGTCGACGTCGCTATCGGCAAACTGCCTGAGAATTACGACATATCCGGCAAGCGCTGGGGCGTACTGGTCATCGACGGCGAAAGGGCGATGGAGACCACTCTTGCCTTTCAATGATGGGCTCCTATAGTCGCCTCGATCCCGTGCTGCGCCCGCCGCCAAGCAGAACCCCCAAAGCCGGAAACCCCCAAGCCAGAACCAAGGAGAAGACCATGACCATCGCGATCGGCGACAAGCTTCCTGCCGCCACCTTCAAGGAAAAGACGGCTGACGGCCCGGTTGAAATCACCACCGATCAGCTCTTCGCCGGCAAGCGCGTCGTGCTCTTTGCCGTGCCGGGCGCCTTTACGCCCACCTGCTCGCTGAACCACCTGCCGGGTTATCTCGAAAACCGCGACACCATCCTTGGCAAGGGCGTCGACGACATCGCCGTTGTATCAGTCAACGACTGGCACGTAATGGGCGCCTGGGCGCAATCATCCGGCGGCATGGGCAAGATCCACTTCCTCGCCGATTGGGATGCCGGTTTCACCAAGGCCGTCGGCCTCGACGCCGACCTCTCCGCCGGCGGCCTCGGCCTGCGCTCCAAGCGCTATTCGAT
This sequence comes from Rhizobium indigoferae, assembly GCF_034554815.1. Lineage (NCBI taxonomy): Bacteria > Pseudomonadati > Pseudomonadota > Alphaproteobacteria > Hyphomicrobiales > Rhizobiaceae > Rhizobium > Rhizobium indigoferae. The sequence continues at coordinate 658,073 of NZ_CP140635.1, forward strand.
GCTGGTGGAAGACGGCGTGGTGAAAGCCCTCAACGTCGAGGAAAGCCCCGGCCAGGCAACGGTCTCGGGTGCTGCCGCGATGCTGGAACAGCTCTGAGCGTTCATTGCCTGCGTTATGAAGGGGCGGCCGTTCGGTCGCCCCTTTTCAGTTGTGTCGGTGCTCAACGATGGACCAGGTTATGCCAGGGCGTGCAGTTACAGCGCGATCGTGACGCGCCTTTAGTCCTGCATCGGCTCGCCGAGCGTATGCATCAGGCGGTTCGCCCAGCCGAAGATGGCCGATGAGAGGACGAGATCGAGGGCCTCCAACTCGTCGAGCCCGACGTCTGCTAGCGACTGCGCGTCGGCCGCGACCGCCTCGGGCGGCGTGGTCGACAGTCGGGCTGAAAAGTCGAAGATTGCCTGGAGGTGCTCGTCGAGCGTCGCTTCGAGACCATCGGCGAATACGGCTTCGATGACATCCGTGCGTTTTGTCAGATTGTTGAACCGGGATGCATGGACGGCGGCGCAGTAGACGCAGCGGTTGACGACGGAGGCCGCGACCGCGCCCAGTTCGCGCTCGCTCCCCGCCAGTCCGTCCTTGCCGTACATGATCAGGTTGAACAGCGGCGAGCGGACCGCGAGTGTCTCGGGGTCGTGCGCCAGGGTCAGCACATAGGGCGAGATGCCCTTGTTCGACGGCGTCGTCTGCATCGCTGCATGCTGCTCGTCGGTGGCGGTCGCGAAATCGACCGGAATGACATAGGGCTGCCAGCGGGGCACCGTGGTGGTGAAGGTGTGGACGACCTCGCTCATCGCATTTCTCCCAGCAGCTTCAGGCCGGCAAGCACCCGCACCTGGTAATTGACGAAAGCCGCAAGCTCCGCGAGCCGGACGATGTCAGCGTCGGTGACGCCGACCTGACGCAATGCCTCGACATGGGCACGCGTGGCATCGCGCGGCGCGAGCGTCAGCCGGTCGGCATGACGAACTATCTCCGCAGTCCGGGGGTCCGTCACCTTCGTGTCGGGCTCGGCGAGCAAGGCTGTCGCCGCTTCGCCGGCGCGGGCAACGAGCGTGTCGTAGTGGCTTGCGAGCGCCGGGCTGCGGTTGTGGCGCGCCATGCGGGCGGCGAGCGCGGCCCTCAGGCCGTGGGACAGTCCGCCGGGATCGCGCGGCAGAAGCACGGCGTCGTGGGCGGCTTCACTGAGGCGCAGGATTTCCGCGCGTTTCCCCATGGCTTCCGCGAGGGCTGAACCCGGGCTCACGGAGGCAAGAGTTTCGATGAGTGTCAAAACAAGCTCCTCAAGACGTCAAAGGACATAAGCCCTAGGTAGGCCTGACGCCTCATTATGTCAAACTGGAATGATAAACAGCATTCGATGTGAATTTTTTATCTACTGCCAGTCGTCAAATGAGAATTGTCATGCTTTACTGGCATGAAGGAGAGTGTTTGATGTCCACTATGCATTCTAACTCTTTCGATATAAGGCAACTTGAAGCCTTCGCAGCGGTGATGTCCGCCGGCAGCGTGACCGGGGCGGCAAGGCTGCTTGGACGATCGCAGCCGGCGGTCACGCGGCTGATCCAGGATCTGGAAGCCGATATCGGCTATGCGCTTTTGCACCGAAGCGGTCCGCGCATCAGCCCGACCGCGCGCGGTCTCCTCTTTCACGCCGAGGTGGAGCGCCATCTTGCGAGCCTCGCCCACATCCGCGAACGAGCGAACGCCATCGGTCTCGATGAGCCGCCGTCGCTGACAATCGCGGCCACGCCTTCACTTGCGGCCGGCGTTCTGCCCCAGGCGATCGCGGCCGTCGCGCCGGACCTGATACCGCGTCATCTCCATGTGCAGGCGCTGGCGGCCGAGAACGTCGTGCAGGCCGTGCTCGCCCGCTCGGCGGACTTCGGCATATCAAGCCTGCCGCTGGAACATCCCGGTCTCGACGTGCACTGGATTGCCGAAGCGCCCTGCGTCGTTGCGCTCGCCGCGAACGACCCACTCGCCAGCAATGACGTGGTGCGTCTTTCCGATCTCGCCGAGCGCCGCATCATCACGCTCGCCAATCCCTACCGGTTGCGGCACCGCATCGACGAAGCGCTGGAGCGGGCGGGCGTCGCGCCGCAACGGATGATCGACGTCAACGCCTCGCTGACGGGCCTCACCATGGTCCGGGCCGGACTGGGAGCGGCCATCGTCGAGCCGGCAACGGTCTCCGGCGTTCCGCTCGAGGGGATCGTGATGCGCGTCCTCGACCACACCATCCCCTTCCTGTTCGGCGCCATCTCGCCGGCCGCGATGCCGCTGACCCCGACGGTCGCCGCCGTCATCGATGCGGCGCGCGCTGTGGCCCTGGCGATGCCCGGGTGCCGGCTGCATGACGCAGGCGGCGTCGAAGCATTGGCCGACACCGTCTACGGCGGTAGCCCGATGACCGAGGACGTACCGTCATGAGCGACCTCTCGACGTTTCCGAACAGTCTCGAGGCCCTCGAGGCACGCCTGCGGCAGGACCTTGCCTGGCTGGAGCTGCCGGCCAAATCCTGGGTTCCGCCCCGCCTCGTCGATGGCCAAGGGGTCGTCGACATCGTGATCATCGGCGCTGGTATGGCCGGACTCGTCGCCTCCGCCATGCTGAAGCGGCTCGGCGTCGCCAACCACGTCGTTCTCGACAAGGCGCCTGCCGGAAGCGAGGGGCCGTGGGTCACCTTCGCCAGGATGCGAACCCTTCGCTCTCCCAAGCAATTGACCGGGCCCGCGATGGGCCTGCCGGCGCTGACCTTCCGCGCCTATTACGAGGCGCTGCACGGCCGCAATGCCTGGATCGCGCTCGACAGGGCGCCGCGTCAGACATGGATGGACTACCTGGTGTGGTACCGGCGCGTGCTTGACCTGCCGGTGCGCAATGGGGTCACCGTCGAGGCCATTCGTCCGCGCGCCGACGGCCTGCTCGATATCGTCTGCCGTCACGATGGCCGGACCGAAACGGCAATCGCGCGCCATGTGGTGCTGGCGACGGGCCGCGACGGCCTGGGCGGCCCCTTCGTGCCGCCGATCGCCGATGACGTCGATCGCAAGTTCTGGGCTCACACCGCCGACGAAATCGATTTCGCCGCATTGCGCGGCAAACGGGTTGGCGTCGTCGGCGCCGGCGCCTCGGCGATGGACAACGCCGCCACCGCGCTCGAGGCAGGCGCCGCCCGGCTTGACCTGTTCGTGCGCAGGACCGACCTGCCACGGATCAACAAATTCACCGGCATCGGCAGCCAGGGCGTGGTGCACGGCTTCGCCGGTCTGCCGGATGACTGGAAGTGGCGCTTTCTCGACTACGCCATGCGCTCGCAAACGCCGCCGCCGCGTCCGAGCGTCTTGCGTGTCAGCGCATTCCCGCAGGCCCATCTCCATCTCGCAAGCCCGATCAACCGGCTGCAAAAGGAAGGCGATCATATCGTCGTGACGACGCCGAAAGGCAGCTATCCCGTCGATTTCCTGATCTTCGGCACCGGCTTCAAGGTCGACCTGACGAACCGGCCGGAACTTGGCCCCGTCGCATCGCATATCCGTCTCTGGCGCGACCGCTTTCCCGTGCCCGCCGACATGCGAAACGACGAGCTTGAAACCTCGCCGGACCTCGGCGACGCGTTCGAGTTCCTCGAGGCTGAGCCGGGCGCCTGCCCGGCGCTGGCCCGCATCCACTGCTTCAATTTCCCCGCCACGCTCAGCCACGGCAAGCTCACGGGCGATATTCCCGCGATCAGCGAAGGCGCCGACCGGCTTGCCCGCGGCATCGTCAGGGCGTTGTTCGTCGCCGACCGCGAGCGTCATTTCGCCGATCTCCAGGCGTTCGACACGCCCGAATTGCTCGGAGACGAGTGGGCCGACGACGAGACCACGACGCTCTCCGACCTATCTGCCGAAAGGACATCGACCCGAAATGCTTGAGCTCAAAGATCTAAAGCTGTCCTATGGCAACACCCAGGTCCTGAACGGTGTCGATCTCTCGGTGAACCGCGGCGACGTGGTGTCGATCATCGGCCCCAGCGGCACCGGTAAGACGACATTGCTGAAGTGCATCAACTATCTGGCCAAGCCCGCCTCCGGCACGATCGCCTTCGATCAGGTCAGGATGGACTACCGGAAGCCGGACAGCACCGCGGTCCAGGCGATCCGGCTGCGGACGGCGATGGTCTTCCAGCAGTTCAACGTCTTCAAGAACATGACCGTCATTCAGAACGTGATGGATCCGCTCGTCGTCGTGCAGCGCAAGTCGAAGGACGAGGCGCGTTCGATCGCTTTGCAGGAGCTTGAGCGGGTGGGCCTTTCGAACAAGATCGACAGCTACCCGTCCCAGCTGTCCGGCGGCCAACTGCAGCGAACCGGCATTGCGCGTGCGCTGGCCGTCAAGCCGGACGTCATGCTCTTCGACGAACCGACGTCGTCGCTCGACCCCGAACTCGTCGGCGAGGTCTTGAAGGTGATCAGGGACGTCACGTCGTCAGGCATCACCTCGCTCCTCGTCACCCACGAGATGCAGTTCGCAAAGAACATCTCGAACCGCATCGTCTTCATGGATCGGGGCGTTGTCGCCGCTCAAGGCAGCCCTGCCGAGATCTTCGACACGCCCTCCAACCCGCGCCTTGCCCAGTTCCTGAATTCCGAACACTCCATCCAGTAAAGAAAGGATGCCTGACATGTCTTCCATCAAGTCGACTTCCCGCCGCACCTTCGGCCTCGCTGTCGCCGGCGTTGCCTTTGCCCTCGCAACCGCGGGCCAATCGCATGCTGAGGACGTGCGCACCATCAAGATCGCCACGGCTGCCGAATCCAAACCGCTCTCGTGGGGTGCCATCGGCGTCGAGCCGCAGGGTTACGAACCCGACGTCCTGAAGGCGATCAACGCCAAGCTGCCCCAGTACAAATTTGAGATGGAGGGTGCTGCCGACATCGCTCAGGAGACCGGCCTTGCGACCGGAAAATACGACATCGCGACCGGCGGCTACTACCGGGCGCCCGCTCGCGAAAAGCAGTTCCTCATTCCGGAAAGCCCGATCGGCGCCAGCCTGATCAAGATCTACAGCCGCAAGGACAGCGGCATCAACGAGATGAAGGATCTGGTCGGCAAGAAGATCGTGCCGGTGACGGCCGGCGGCGGCATCTACAAATTCGCCACCGCCTGGCAGGAAAAGAACCCCGACTTCAAGATCGAGATCACCGCCTCCAGCGCCGGCATTCCCTATCCGGATCGCCTGAAAGAGGTGGAGAACGGCAAATACGACGCGCTGGTTCTGCCGTCGAACCTCGGCGAGCAGACGGTCATCGACCAGCAGAAGCTCAACGTTAAGGCAAGCGAGCCGGTCGCGATCAACAACACCTTCGTGCTGATCCATCGCTCCGAGGAGAACAAGGCGCTCTCCGAAGACATCGACAAGGCTCTGAAGGAGCTCAAGGCCGACGGCACGCTGGCCAAGCTCTCGCAGAAATGGTTCGGCGAGGACATCACCACCTACATGAAGTAACGCCCAAGGCAGGGCCGACGATCAAGGCTGAATTTGAAACAAGGAGTGTTCCCAAGTGGACCTTTCCATCATGATCCCCGAGCTGCTCAAGGCATTGCCGCTGACGCTTGCGATCACGTTCACGGCCATGATCGCCGGCTTCCTGCTGGCGCTGATTGCGACGACGTTCCGGGTGCGCAGGATACCGGTTCTCAGCCAACTGGCCGACCTCTACGTGTCCTATGCCCGGAGCGTCCCCGTCGTGCTGCAACTGTTCGTCGCCTTCTACGGATTGCCGCTGGTCGTCGCTCTTTTCGAGGTCGAGGACTTCGTGTCCCCGAATGTCGCGGCGATCGTCGGCCTCAGCCTCTACCATGGCGGCTATCTTTCCGAGGTTCTGCGGCCAGCCTACCTCGCCGTAGAACGCGGTCAGCACGACGCTGCCGACAGTCTCGGATACACCTTCCTTCAGAAGATCCTTCGTGTCGTCGGACCCCAGGCGGTGCACATCGCCCTGCCAGGCTACGGCAACTCGATCATCTACCTCATTCACAACGTCGCACTCGTGATGTACATCGGCGCCGCGGATGTCATGGCGACCGCCCATCTCGTCATGGAGCGCGACTACAACCAGTACCAGTTCGAGACCTATCTTGTGCTGGCGGTGATCTATTCGCTGCTATGCCTCGTGGCATGGATGGTCGTGCGCTTTTTCGAAACGCGAAACGCAAAGTTTGCGCCCAATACCACACCGGCCAAGGCCACCATGATGGCAAGCGTCTGATCGAATAGGAGGTCATCATATGTTCGATTCCGAAGTCCTTCTGCCCGATCTCTGGGATATCCTTGGCGCGGTCCCGGTGACGCTCGCCATGGCGCTTGGAATCTTCATCTGTTCTACGATCGTCGGCAGCCTTTTTGCGATGGTGGAATATCGGCGGGTCCCGCTGCTTCGGGAACTGGTCGTCGCCTACAAGGTCGTCTTCAAGGGTGTTCCGATGGTGATCGTGATCTTCCTTGCCTATTACGGCCTGCCGCCGACGCTGCAGTTCCTGACCTCGCTCGTCGGCATGGACTATAACGGTCACTCGACGCCGAACTGGATCACGCTCATCGTCGCCCTGACCGCCTGCGTCGCAGCCTTCCAGGCGGAAGTCGTGAAGGGCGCACTGAATTCTTTCGACAACGGTCAGGCCGATGCGGCCTACTCCCTGGGCTACAAGCGCAGCCAGGTGTTCCGCCGGGTGATGCTGCCTCAGGTCATCGTCGCGGCCATCCCGGATCTTGCCAACTCCATCATGGTGATCATGAAGGCGCTGTCTCTCGGATTTGCCATCGAGGTCGTCGACATCTTCGCACAGTCGCAGCTGACCGCGGCGCTGAACTTCTACTACCTCGAAGCCTTCCTGATCGCTGTCGTCATCTACATGGTGATCGCCTATCTCGTCACATATGCCGCCGACCGGATGGAGCGGGCGCTGAGGGTATGGGCCTAGGGTAGTTTGCCCTTCCTCGAGCACGATGCAGGGGTCAGGGTTTCCACAGTCGTTTCGGCATGTAGCGGCTATCGCTTTCGAGGGGATGCGGATTGGCTAATGTCCAACAGCGAGGGAGCTCGGCCGCACGTTCAGGCAAAAGAACCCCGACTGAACCGCGCCACAGTAGATGGTGTTGATAATCGCCGCCTGCGGGCTAAAGGGCGCCCATTGGGGAGTTTGGCAGAAACGCGCCCCAAACCTCCGTCGTCCCAGGCCTTGAGCCTGGGATCCATGTCCGGTGCTGATGGAGGCGAGAGTAGATCCTCGGGTCAAGCCCTGAGCCACGACTGTCCGGTTGGCGCGCGTGGCTGCCCCTCACCCTAACCCTCTCCCCGTAAACGGGGCGAGGGGTCGAGCCCTGCGAGAGCGAGCGAGGAACGGAGAGGTCGCGGCAAATCTCTTCGCCCCTCGGGGAGCAACCATGTTTCAATTTTGCTGGTATTGTGGCGTCCATTCGGTGTTTCGAATGAGGATGGCATTGGCGAGGATGATGAGTTTGCGGGCGACGGCTATGACGGCGCACAGGTGTTCCTTGCCGTTGCTGCGCAAGCGCGCATAGAACGACGCGAGATCCGGATTGTGCCGGGTTGCCGTGAAGGCGCACATGAACAAGCTCTTGCGCAGGCGTTCGCGGCCACCCTGGATGCGGCGTCTGCCATGATGTTTTCCACTATCGTCGTCATAGGGTGCGACGCCGGCAAGGGCGGCGATCTCGGCACGGCCGGCATGGCCGAGTTCGGGCAGCCGAATGATCAGGCACAGCGCGCTGCGCAGCCCGATCCCCTTGATGGAGATCAGCAGATCGAGCCGCCGGGCCAGGTCACAATCGTCGCGAACCGTCTTTTCGAGCCGCAGCAGACGGGCCTTGCGGCAGGTTTCGAGCCGGGCGATCTCGCGCGCGTGACGGCGTTTGACGGCCTCCGACAAGGCGGTCTCGGCAAAGGTCTTCACCAGCGCGATCTGCTGCTCGATCTGTTCCACATAGGTCAGTTCGGCCGCCAACCTGTCGAAGCGTGCGTCCGGCAGTGCCGGCAACTGCTCGAGACTTGCAGTGAAGAGCGCAATCAGCGCGGCATCGAGCCGGTCGTTCTTTGCCCGCCGAAGCCGGCTCTTGGCGAAGAACCGCAATTGCGCTGGCTGCAGACGCGCCGCCGGTCGCTTGCCGGCCCGCAGATGCACCATCAGCCGCCATTCATAGCCACCGGAGGCTTCGAAGCCGATGCGACTGACGTCATGCTCTTGAAGGAAAGCGTCAAGCGCCTTCAGACCAGCGGTGTCGTACGTCACCCTCAGCCTTGCGTCGTCGGGATGGATGGCAATGTCGAGATGGCTTTTGCCGACATCGATTCCGGCACAGATCATGCTATTATCTGTCATCTTCGTCGTCCCTGTCTTGGATACGAACCCCAAGGTTCCTGCAACCACACGGGCCAGATGAAGAGCCGGTTGCGATCCTGCTCCCCACAGCCCCAAACGGCTAAGAAGGTGACGATCCGACAACCAGCTTCCGGGCGGGCGGCCACCCGCCCGGAAGCGTTAGTATCCTACATTCCTGTCATCCAAGAAGGTGGCGGCAGCCGGATGAGGGGCAAGCGGCAATCTCCCGGGTTAAACGCTGTGGAACGTCTGAAACCGAGCGGATCAGTGTCATGCACAAGCCTCGCCTCAATCTCGCCGCAATCGTTATAACATAACCGTAATGTTATTACATTGTAGGATGCGCCATGCCCCCGAGCCCCGACCGCCCCTCCGTCAGCCTGCTGGGACAGTCGGCTTTATCTAGGGTGATTGGCATGGCGCTGGTCATATCAATCCTTTGGCTGGCGATCCACTGGGCGGTTCTCTTGCCATGACGCCGCTGATCCGTCTGGAGAATTTGACCGTCGCCTATAATAGGCATCCCGCCGTCCATCATGTCTCCGGCGCATTCGTCTCGGGCAGCCTGACGGCGATTGCCGGGCCGAACGGGGCGGGCAAGTCGACGCTTTTGAAGGCGATCATGGGCGAGCTTCGTCCCGCCGAAGGCAGGGTCGAGCACCGGCTGGGGCGGACGGAGTTTGGTTACCTCCCGCAGGCGGCGGAGATCGACCGCCGCTTTCCGATTTCGGTCATCGACACCGTCATGTTCGGTGCCTGGAAGAAGACGGGAGCCTTCGGCCGCATCGCGCCCGCCGAGGTGAAAAGGGCGGGCGAGGCGCTATCGGCCGTCGGCCTCGAGGGCTTCGGCCGGCGCCATGTCGGGTCTCTCTCGGCCGGCCAATTCCAGCGTGTGCTCTTTGCCCGCCTGCTGTTGCAGGATGCCGGCATCATCCTGCTCGACGAGCCGTTTACGGCAATCGATGCCCGCACGACCAGGGACCTCATCGATATCGTCACCCGCTGGCACGGCGAGGGCCGCACGGTGATTGCCGTGCTGCACGATTTCGAGCTCGTCCGCGCCCACTTCCCGCAAACCATGCTGCTTGCCCGCGAACTTGTCGGCTGGGGCGCGACCGCAGACGTCATGTCCTCCGTCAATCTCCTGAAGGCGCGCGCAATGGCCGAGCGCTGGGACGAAGATGCGAATGCCTGCGCACCTGAAGAGGCGCCGGCGGCATGACGGCCTACGATCTCTTCCTCGCGCCCTTTGCCGATTACGGTTTCATGCGCCGCGCGCTCGTCGCCTGCCTCTGCCTCGGGCTCGGCTCCGGCCCGATCGGCGTCTTCCTGATGCTGCGGCGCATGAGCCTGATGGGCGACGCGATGAGCCATGCCGTGCTGCCGGGGGCCGCCATCGGTTACCTCGTCGCCGGCTCGTTATCGCTGACGGCGATGGGCCTCGGCGGGCTGATCGCCGGCCTGTCGGTGGCGCTGCTTTCCGGCGCCGTCAGCCGGATGACCGTGCTGCAGGAAGATGCAAGCTTTGCCAGCTTCTATCTCGCGTCGCTGGCGCTCGGCGTGCTGATTGTCTCGCTACGCGGCTCGAATATCGATCTCCTGCATGTGCTCTTCGGCACCATCCTGGCGATCGATGCGCCCGCCCTTTATCTGATCGGCGCGATCACCTCGCTGACGCTCGTTATCCTCGCCTTCATCTACCGGCCGCTGGTGGCGGAATGCTTCGATCCGGGTTTTCTGCGCGCCGTCGGTGGGCGCGGGCCGGTCTATCACGTGCTCTTCCTGCTGCTCGTGGTGCTGAACCTCGTCGCCAGCTTCCAGGCGCTCGGCACGCTGATGGCGGTCGGCCTGATGATGCTGCCGGCAGCCGTCGCCCAGCTCTGGTCGCGCAGCCTGCCGGTGATGATGGCGATATCAGCCGCAAGTGCCGCCGCATCCGGCTATCTCGGCCTGATCGCCTCCTACCATCTTGAGCTCGCCTCCGGCCCGACGATCATCATGACGGCGGCGATCCTCTACGGCCTTTCTATTCTTTTCGCGCCCTCCGGCCTGGCCCGGCGCTTCTTTCCCCGCCCACATTTGAAGGGCTGATCCCAAGGGAGACTTCGATGACATCGCACAGACTGCTTCTCTCCGCAGCAATCCCCGCTTTGATGGCGCTGTCGGCCATGCCCGCCTCCGCCGAGACGCTGAAGGTTGTGGCGTCCTTCACCGTGCTTGCCGATGTTGTGAAACAGGTCGGCGGCGAGCACATCAAGGTGACGAGCCTCGTCGGGCCGAACGGGGATCCCCATGAATTCGAGCCGTCGCCGGCCGATGCGAAGAATTTGAACGCGGCGCAGGTTACCTTCGTCAGCGGCGAGGGGCTGGAGGGCTGGATGGACCGGCTGATCACCGCCTCGGGCTATAAGGGCAAGCCGGTCACCGTTTCCGAAGGCATCAACACCCGCACCATGGAAGAGGACGGCGAAAAAATCACCGATCCGCATGTCTGGAACAGCCCCGTCAACGTCAAGGTCTGGGTCGCCAATATCGAAAAGGCGCTGTCATCGGCCGATCCCACGGACGCCGCCGCCTTCAAGACCAATGCCGAGAAGTACACAAAGACGTTGGATGAATTGAACGCCTACGCCCACGCGAAATTCGACAAGGTGGCCGAGGATCGACGCAAGGTGCTGACCAGCCACGATGCCTTCGGTTATTTCGGCCGCGAATATAATGTCAGCTTCCTGGCGCCGCTTGGTCTGTCCACCGAAAGCGAGGCCTCGGCCGCCGACGTCGCCAAGCTGATCGAGCAGATCAAGGGCGAGCATGTGAAAGCTTATTTCTTCGAGAATTCCAACGATCCGCGCCTGGTCAAGCAGGTCGCCAAGGCAACCGGTGCCGAGCCCGGCGGCGAGCTTTATGTCGAATCCCTCTCCGACGCCAAGGGGCCGGCGCCGACCTATGAAAAGATGTTCAAGTACAATGTCGACCAGCTCGCCGCCGCCATGGCGAAATCGAGCTGAGGATCAAGGGCTGCGGGTTCGGCCCGCGGCCCTCATAAATTGAGGTCGAAGACCAGGATGCCGGCAAGGCCTCCATCCGTCGACGAGACGATGCGCTCGCCAACAGTTACATGTTCGGGATGGACGAGATAGGCGTCGCGGGCCTCGGCGCTTTCAAAGGTCACGGCAAACCCATCGACGAAGCCGCCATGCAGTCCCTCTGGCGAAACATTTGGCCCGTATTTGATGTCCAATATGCCGGGAATGACCTGTTTCAGGGCGACGATTGCCGCAAACAGCGACTGCTTATCGTCGGTCGTCATCGCGGTTTTCAGCCGCAGGAATACGCAGTGCAGGATCATCCGTGGTCCTCCCGATTTTCTTTGGCCCGATTTTCTTTGGCGCGATTTTCTTTGCGTGGAGAATAGCGGCGAAAGCCGGGAGAGCAATGAGATTTATTTTCACGCAGGCGTTGCGCTGCGAGCCGGCACCCCAACCGATTACATCTGGTCGGTCTTAACCAAGGGCCGCTTGTAGATCTTCTGGACGAGATCGCTCGCCAGCGCGCGGGCTTCGTCTTTCTCAGCCCCCGTCATCGGCCGGCAGGTGATCCTGGTGTTCGAACTGTCAAGCACTGTTGTAGTACCGGAATTGGCGATGACGAGATGCCAGCTGCAGGAGGCGACCTTGTCGACGGCGACGGCACCATGGCAACCTGTGGACAGGCAGAAGGCAACGGTCACCTGCGCCCCGTGATCGCCTTTATAGGCCAGCTCGACGGCTTTCTTAATATCTGTGACCCATCGCTCGCATTGCGCCTGTTTTGCCCCCGGCTGGCAGCTCTTGGTAACGGGAGTGACGTCGCCGGCCTGAAGCGGCGATACGCAAAAAACACCCATCGAGAGGGCGAGCAGAAACTTGAGCATGGGATTTTCCTTGTACAAGGAATGAGTGGCGCACATCGCAGGCGATTGGTCAATGGCCACTCACAAAAGCACAGGTGGCACGCCAAGCAGATGTTGGCGCGCCACCGGGAAAATCCGAAATTGTGTAGATCCGGCGGCGCCGCTATTCCAGAACGACGGTGGCTTCGACCTCGAAGAGCATGGGGTCGATGGCCAGCTTGGGAACGGGAATCAACGTCTGCGCCGGCAGCGACGCGCCGAATATGTCCTTGACGCTCCTGGTTAGCACCTCAAGCTTGGACATATCGTGATCGACCACGAAGACCGTGAGCTTGGCGACCTGATCCGGCCTAGCGCCGAGCGCATCGAGGGCGGTGCGCAAATTCGCATAGGCCTGCTTCACCTGGACGGCGAAATCGGGCGACAAGGCTCCCGTGCTGTCCTGGCCGCCCTGTCCGGAGATGTAGGCCAGCCGGCCTTGGCGGGGCACGATCACCGCCGTGCTGTAGCCATTCGGCGAGGGGTCGTAGAGGTTTTTCGGATTGACGATATCAAGCTTGAGACCGTCCTCATTGGCTGTCGCCGCGGCGGGAACGCTGGTGGTCATGATGATGAGTCCTCCGATAATGAGATGTTTGATTGACACGATTTTCTCTCGGCTTCTCAGGACTGCGAGCAACGGATCCTCGCGGCCTGCAGGGTGGAACTTTATCGCAATAGAATTGACTCGTACGTCGTACGTTTAAATTGCATCGTACGTCGTACGAGTCAATCGATCAGGATCGACATTCCCAGCATTGTCGGCTTAGATCGACGTCTGATGAGTAAAGGGAGACGAATGGCAGCCAAACGCAGCGGCGCTGAGAGCAAAGGGTCTGCCCGGACAGGTGTGTCACCCCAGTCCGGGCAGGAGCCGCGCAATGAACCGCCTCTCTCCCTGGAACGGATCGTGGCGACCGCGGTGGAACTGCTGGACGCAGAGGGCGTCGACGGATTGAAGATGCGTCGGCTGGCCGATCGCCTCGGCGCGGGCGCGATGAGCCTCTATTGGCACGTCGACAACAAGGAAAAGGTCTTCGATCTGGCCCTCGATTCGGTGCTCGAATATCGCGGCCCGCCTGAAGTCGATGCGTCCCGAGACTGGCGCGGCGACGTCGTTCATATGCTCGAAGACTGGCGCGCCAGCATGCTGCGCCATCCCTGGTCGGCATCGCTGCTGCCGCGCCGGGCGCTCGGCCCGAACATCCTCAGCCGCCTGGAACTGCTGAGCAAGACCTTGTCCGGAGCCGGTGTCGCCGATGCTGATTTGAACGTCGCGCTCTGGTCGCTCTGGAATTTTGTGATCGGCGCGACCACCACCCGGGCGAACTTCGACCTCTCGGACGACGACAGGGCCGCCGCGCAGCAGCGCCTGACAGATCTCAGCCAAGACTACCCAACGATCGAGCGCTCTCGTCTGCTGCTGGACAATGATTGGGACGGCGCCTTCAGGAAGGGTCTCGACTTCCTGCTCGATGGCCTCGCGCCGCGACAATGAACATTCGTCATTCCTGGACGAGGCGGTGCCGGATTCTGCGCCCGTGCCTTGGGTGAGCTCATGCAAGCCCGACTGGCTATTTCCGCAGGATTTTCTCCATCGCTTTCCCCTTCGCGAGTTCGTCGATCAATTTGTCCAGATAGCGGATTTCCCGCATCGTCGTTTCCTGGATTTCTTCAACGCGGACGCCGCAGATCACGCCCGTAATCAACGATCGGGATGGATTCATCCGAGGCGCTTGCGCAAAGAAATCCTCGAAGTTGGTCTTCTCAGCCAATTGATCGTCCAGGCTCTGCTGGCTATGCCCCGTCAGCCAACGGATGATTTCATCGACCTCTGCCTTCGTGCGCCCCTTCTTCTCTGCCTTGGCGACATAGTGGGGATAGACGCTGGCGACGTTGACTGAATAGATGCGATGCTTCGTCATGCGTGCTCCTCAACGTTCCAGATATTTTCCGGCTTGAGATAGCTGATTTCAAGACCTCAACAAGCGGCCGATAAAGGGTAAGCTTCCGCGGGCGCGAAGTAGATCGGTGCAAAGGCGGCATCTCTACAGCGCCGCGCATCTTCGACCGGATTGCACCAACAACGGACATCGGCTCGGCTTGGGTAGACGACCGCTACGGGGCCGGTGGCGCACAGCCAGCAGCTAGAACACCCCGACACGAAAACGGACATGCAAGCGACCTGCCCGACGTCTAGGATCGGCTCGAAGCGGACATAGCAGCAGCCCCTACCATCATACAGAGGAAACCAAGGGCCCGCCCGGTTCGAAGTCACCCAGTAGATCAGGTCACATTGAGGCCACCACGCAATGGTGAGCGAAGAACCCGCTAGGCTCTTCGCTTCGCCTCCCAACTAGTCGCGAAGCAGTCCAAGCCGGATGAGGCTCTCGGCACACGAAACGATTGCCTCTTCTCTTGATCGGGGAGCCCAACCTAAGAGGTGTTCGGCTTTTTTGCCGGTCGAATTCATATTGTATCCAAGCAGTGGCACGATCCCCTTAAGCTGCTCGTTCGTTTCACCAGCGGTGCGGACTTGGTCGTCGGTCAAAACTTGTGTCGATACTTTCGCGGCGGCTTTCCCCAATCGTCGCCGCAGCAGTTCTGCGACTTCGATCATCCAGATGCTTTCGCCAACGGTGGCGAGAAACCGCTCTCCCTTGGCAGCGGGATTGGTCATGGCGCGAAGATGCAAGTCTGCGACATCGCGGACGTCTACGCAGCAGGAGTTGACATTCAGGGGGCATCCCGGCTGCCCACTCATCATGTTGGCGATCAGCCTAATCGAATGGGAATAGTCAGCCCCCAAAACCGGTCCGTAGACAGCGACCGGATTAACCGCTGCAAGTTCCAGCCCATTCCCTTCCCGCGCAACGAAATCCCAGGCAGCGCGCTCAGCAAGGGTTTTGGACTTCTGATAGGGCGCAACGTTGCCGTTCAGGTCACTCCAGTCGGTTTCGTCGAATGGTCGCCGATAGCCGGGCTTGTGGCCGACGCCGATCGCGCCAAATGCCGATGTCAGCACAACACGCCTGACCCCAGCATCACGCGACGCTCGCAGCACCCTGAGGTTTCCGTTGACAGCGGGCTTGATCCAATCCTCCTCGCGGGTCTGATCGCCGGACGGGGTTGGCGAAGCGCCGTGCATCACGTAGGCGCACCCCGCCACAGCTTCCGGCCATCCATGATCGGCATTGAGATCGGTGAAGACAAACGACAAACGTTCACCTGCATCCACACCGCCAGACCTCAGATGCTCACGCACCTCCGCTTGCCGTTGGGGCGAACGAATTGTCGTTCGCACACGGTAGCCATTATTCAATAGAGACAGCATGCAATATTGCGCAATGAAGCCGGTGCCTCCGGTCACAAGTACAAGTTCGCCAGTCATATCGGTCCTCACAGGTATCCAGATCGCGCCGCATTTGATTGCAGAACGCGTGGTGGGTGGAAGCTATGAGCAGCCGCCTGTACTGTGAATGCTTGAAGATACGGATTACTTGCGCGAGAGTACGAAATGATCACTGACCCATTTTCCGACCTACTAAAGCTCACGAATGCGGAAGCAGTTGTAACGGGTGGCTTCACCGCTGGCGGCCCGTGGGCGATCCGTTTTCCAGGACGTGACAAGATCAAGTTCTTTGCCGTGGTCAAGGGAAGTTGCTGGGTTACACTCAAGGGCGAAGCGGAGCCTAAGCATTTTGAAACGGGCGACGTCGGTCTTCTGGCAAGACGTCGGAGCTTCGTTCTCGCTAGTGACCTGAGTATTGAGCCTGTCGACGCGATGGATCTCTTTTCCGGCAGCGGCAGGACGATGGCGACGCTCGGCGATGGTGGAGACTTTGCGCATATCGGCGGCCATGTGCTGCTCGATCCGATCCGCGGCGGTCTGTTGGCAGACATACTGCCCTTATGGATTCACACGCGGGCGTCATCGCCGCACGCGGCAATATTCCGGTGGCTTCTTGATCGGCTGATTGAAGAAAGGGACATCGGGCAGCCGGGTGCTCAGCTCGCGTCGGCACAGTTGACGCAACTGCTCTTCATCGAGATCCTTCGCTCTCATCTCAACACGTCGAACCTCATACCTGCCGGTTGGTTGCGCGCACTGGCTGATCCACGAATTGCGCCTGCATTGCGCCTGATGCATGGTGACCCAGCGCGTGCCTGGCATCTGGAAGATCTCGCAAAGGCATGCGCGATGTCGCGGACATCATTCGCCTTCAACTTCAGAACAGCAGCGGGTGTCGCACCAATTGGCTATCTTACAGAGTGGCGGATGCGCCTCGCCGAACGCGCCTTGCGCGAGGATAAGACGCCCGTAGCGATCGTGGCCCGCTCCCTTGGATATACGTCCGAGAGCGCCTTCAGCAACGCATTCAAACGCGTGAGCGGCAGCTCTCCGACAGCCTATAGAGGTTCTCTGCATGCTTCGGATGGGAGTGATGGAGAGCCGTTGTCAAACCAGGTCTCGAACGCCGTCTCGGAAAGCTGACCAAACTCGCATAGAGCAAGATCGATTGGTCGGCAGAAGTCCGCTTACGGCGCAAACATGTCGCTTCTCAATCCGTTGCCATGTCTGCTTTCAAGGCCCCGTTAAGGTAGCCTCTATGACCAATTCGACGGCGCATTGCCGCCCGGCAGCATTGGCTCGGTCGGTGGCGTCTCTGATCGCGTTTCTGCTAAAGCTGGGAAGTAAATCGCCCGCGATGTCACCAACTGCCGAAGTGTGAAGGGCGCAACGGGCTGATGGGCCTCTGGCTCATCAGGCCTCTTGTCTTGAAGGAGGAGCGCTAGGATGAGCACCGACCTGGATACCGTGCGGTCCTATGATGCGGTCGCGGCGGAGTACGCTGCGGAGGCCGCGGCGATGCCCGAATGGGTCGCGACAGAGATCGATGCGTTCGTGACCGAGCTGGGCGGCTCGGGCAGGGTGCTGGAGATCGGAAGCGGTGGTGGGCGAGATGCACTTGAGCTGGAGAAGCGGGGAATTAGCGTCCGGCGCACCGATATTTCAAAGGGTTTCGTCGAACTGCTTCGCGAAAGTGGCTTCGAGGCCGACCTGTTGGACCCGCTGACCGAAGACTTGGCCGACCCGCAGCGTCCAGGTACGCTGTACGACGGGATCTGGGCCTGTGCCTGCCTGATTCATGTCGCGCGCGAGGATTTCGGCACGGTGCTCGGACGGCTTGCGGAGGCGACCCGGACCGGTGGCCGTTTGCACGCCTCGGTAAGAGAGGGCGATGGCGAGGATGTGTCCACACATGGCAGTGCTGCAGCGCCCCGGCGCTACGTCGAGACGTACTGGCGCGAGTTTGCCCTGCGGTCAGCACTCACAGACGCCGGCTGGATCGTCAGCGAGGTACGTCTGTGCGTCGGAAAGCCCCATGATCGGTGGCTCAGCGTTCGGGCGAGTCGGGCGTGACGCACATAGAACTTGCGAGACCAGCCGCTCCGATCACGCCCGTTTCGTCAGCGGAAAGCGGTCCCGCAGCAGCCGCAGCACCGATTCCGAAGGGATCGGCGGGCCGAAAAGGTAGCTCTGGCCGTAGTTGCAGCCCATCTTGGCGAGTTCGATCGCATCCTCGTTGGATTCGATCCCCTCCGCCACCACCTTCATCTCAAGTTCGCGCGCCATCGATATCACCGACCGGAGCACGGTCGCCTTCTTGTCGCTGCCGTCGCGCACCAGCGCCTTGTCGAGCTTGATCATGTCGAAGGGGAAGCGGGTGAGATAGGCGAGCGACGAATATCCGGTGCCGAAATCGTCGAGCGCCAGCCCAATGCCGGCTTCCTTCAGCTTCTGCAGCACCAGCCGGGCCTGTTCCGGATTTTCCATCACCATGGATTCCGTCAGTTCGAGCTTGAGGCGCGAGGGCTGGCAATGCGTCTTGGCGAGAACCGAACGCACGTCGTCATAGAGCTCGTTGTTGAGCAGCTGCACGCTCGACAGATTGATCGAGACGAAGATCGGCAGTTCGCCGGTCTGGTGCTGCCAGCTCATCAGATCGTTGGTCGCCTGTTCCAGCGCGAACATGCCGAGCGGGCCGATAAGATCGGAGGCCTCGGCGATCGGAATGAATTCGGAAGGCGGAATATTGCCGCGCTTGGGATGTTCCCAGCGCATCAATGCCTCGAAACCGGCGACCTCGACATCCTCCAGCCTTGCGATCGGCTGGTAGACCATCGACAATTCCTTGCGTTCGATGGCGCGGCGCAGATCCGTTTCGAGCTGCAACCGGTCGGTGCCGAAGTCGCGGAAGGCCGGCTGGAATGGCTCGACACGGTTGCCGCCGGCTCGTTTTGCCCGGTACATCGCAAGCTCCGCATCGCTGAGCAGGCCGGTGGCGCTCTCCTGCCGGTCGACCCAGGAGGCGAGGCCGACCGAGGCGGTCAGGATGATCTCGCGATTGGCGAAGTTGATCGGCACCATGATCGCCTTGCTGATCGCATCGGCAAAATCGGCGACCTTGGCCGGATTGTGCTCGGAAACCAGGATGAGGCCGAACTGGTCGCCGGCAAGCCGCGCCAGCGTGTCCTGCGGTTTCAAGAGCCGGCGCAGCCGCCGCGTCAGTGCTATGAGGATGTTGTCGCCGGCAGCAACGCCGAGCGAATCATTGACCAGCTTGTAGCGGTCGATGTCGATCACCATCACCGTCGGGCGCAGCGTGTCGCCGCCTGGCGCCAGCGCCAGCACCGACTGCAGCCGGTCGAGGAAGACCTGCCGGTTCGGCAGGCCGGTCAGATTGTCGTGCAGCGCATCATGCAGCAGCCGCTCGATGGAATTCTTCTGTTCGGTCACGTCGACGATCGTGCCGACGCAGCGGATGATTTCGCCGTTCGAGCCGAGCACCGGCCGCGCGCGGATCAAGAGCCAGTGGAAATGCCCGTCCTCGGCGCGGATGCGGAACTCGTGGTTCAGCCGCCCGCGGCGATGTTCGAGCAGCACGTCGAGCGTGGCGCGGAAGCGGTCGCGGTCGTCGGGATGCAGCCGCGGCAGCCAGTTGCGCGCCGCGCCATGCATGGCGCCCGGCGATAGGCCGAGCTTGATCGAGACGTCGGGAATGGTGACGACGCGGTCGCGCGCCACGTCCCAATCCCACACCATGTCGCCGGAGCCGGTCAGCGCCAGCGATTGCCGCTCGAGATCGGAAAACAGCCCCTGCTGGAAGGCGCCGCCGGCAAAAGCGTGCTGCATGACGGTGAAGCCGATCAGAAGCACGATGAGCACCAGGCCGCCGCCGAGTGCGGGCTGGATGATGTCGTTGTCGAGCCGTCCGGTGACCGTCAGCCACGCCCCGAACAGCCAGACGAGGATCAGCGCCCAGGCCGGGACCAGCAGGATGGCGCGGTCATAGCGGTTGAAGCCGAGATAGATGATCAAAAGCAGCCCCATCGTCGCCGTCAGCGCGAAGGAAAGCCTGGCGATGCCGGCGGCAATCGACGGATCGTAGATCGCCACGCCAAAGAGCAGGGCAAGGCCAAGCACCCAGGCAAGTGTCGCGTAGCCGAGATGCGCATGCCAGCGGTTGAGGTTGAGATAAGTGAACAGGAAGATGACGAAACTCGACGCCAGCGCCACCTCCGCACAGGCGCGCCATATTCGCTGATCGGCCGAAGCGACGCTGATGAGCTTGCCGAGGAAACCGAAGTCGACGCAGATATAGCCGAGCACCGCCCAGGCAAGGGCCGCCGTCGCCGGTAGCATCGAGGTGCCCTTGACGACGAAGAGGATGGTCAGGAACACGGCGAGCAGGCCGGCAATGCCGAGCACGATGCCGCGATAGAGCGTGAAGGCGTTGATCGTGTCCTTGTAGGCGTCCGGTTCCCAGAGATAGATCTGCGGCAGTTCCGGCGTCGACAGTTCGGCGACGAAGGTGATGACGGCGCCGGGGTTCAGCGTGATGCGAAAGACATCGGCCTCGTCGCTCGGCTGCCGATCGAGCGCAAAACCTTCGCTCGGGGTAATCGCGCTGATGCGCTGCGAGCCGAGATCCGGCCAGAACAGCTTGGAATTGACCAGACGGAAATGCGGCGCGACGATGACACGCTCGAGCTGTTCCTCCGAGACGTTGGCGAGCGCAAACACCGCCCAGTCGCCCTGATGGTTCTCCGAGCTTGCCCTGACCTCGATGCGGCGGCGGATGCCGTCGGCGCCGGCCGCCGTCGAAACCTGGAAGGCCTCGCCCTGGTTGGCGTAGATCTCGGTCGTTGCCGTCAGATCGAGCGCGGTATCGTCACGGGAAATTTTTACAGGTTCGGCCGCCTGGGCAACACCCGCCACGAAGGCGAAGGCCGCCAGGAAAAAGGCTGCGATCACCGCGATCACTCGTCCGGACGGTGACTTGGGCAGCATGCGGTCTCTTGTCATCGGCTGTCGGTTTTCCTGCCTTTATCCGTATCGGTGGCGAGACGTGAAAACATCACATGGTCATGCCACTGACCGTTGATCTTTAAATATCCGCGCAGATAGCCTTCCTGTTGAAACCCGGCTTTTTCAAGCAGACGAATGCTGCGCGCGTTATCTGGAATACAGGCTGCTTCGATACGGTGCAACTCAAGCCCGGCGAAGATGTAAGGAATAACCAATTGAAGGGCGGCGAACATATGCCCCTGGCCGGCATGGCGTTCGCCCATCCAGTAGCCGATCATGCAGCTTTGTGCCGCACCTCTTCTGATGTAGCCGATGGTGACACCGCCGACGAGCGTCATGTCGCCTTTCAGGAAAATGAACAGCGGTACCGCCTGGCCCGAGGCATATTCCTGCTTGCCACGGACGACGCGGGCGCGGTAGGCGCCCTCCGTCAGCTCGTCGCGCCGCCAGGTCGGCTCCCAGGGTTCCAGGAATTTGCGGCTTTCGGCGCGCAGCCGGTGCCACTGGTTGAAATCCTGATAGCGCGGCAGGCGCAGGAGATATCTGTCGTTCTCCAGCTCCACCGCTTCCGGCTGCCGCGACAGGAACCGAAAAACCGATTTTGGCATCGATCACTCCCGGCAGGACAGACGTCGGCTCAGCGGCTTGCCTGCAGCGTCTTCGACGCCGGGACCGAAAGCGAGGCGGTGATGTCTTCCATCGGCGCGAGCTGTTCCAACGGACCGATCGCCGAAAGCGTCGGCACCGTGTCATAGAACAGCCGGCCGGCGAGGTCGGTCAGCCGCTCGATGGTGATGCCCTCCAGCCGCTCCATCATCTCCGGATTGGAGATCGGCCGGCCGTAAAGCATCATCTGCCTTGCGATCTGGCCGGCGCGGGCCGCCGGGCTTTCCGCACCCATCAACAGCTGGGCGCGGATCTGGGCGCGGGCGCGCTCGATTTCCTTCTGGTGGATCTGATCGGCTGATTTGTGCAGCTCGTCGATGATGACGGGCACCAGCTCCGGCAGGTTTTCGCCGCCGGTCGCGGCATGAATGCCGAAGATGCCGGTGTCGGAAAAGCCCCAATGGAAGGCATAGACGGAATAACAGAGGCCGCGGAACTCGCGCACTTCCTGGAAGAGCCTGGACGACATGCCGCCGCCAAGGATATTGGCGAGGATCTGCGAGCAGTAGAAATCGCGGGCGTGGTAAGGCTTGCCTTCGAAGCCGAGCAGGATCTGCGCGTCCATCAGGTCGCGGGGTTCGCGCACGCTGCCGCCGATATAACGCGCCGGTTCCATGACGGGCGGCGCTGAAGGGGCCGTCGGCAGGCTCGCGAAACGATCCTCGACCATGCGCAGGAATTCGTCATGCTCGACGGCGCCGGTGGCGACCACGAACATGCGGTCGGTCGTGTAGTTGCGGCTGAGATAGCCACGGATCTGCTGCGGCGTGAAGGAGACGACGGTCTCCGGCGTGCCGAGGATCGCCCGGCCGAGCGTCTGGTCGCGGTAGGCGACCTCGGAGAACCGGTCGAACACCACGTCGTCGGGTGTGTCGTTGGCGGCGTTGATCTCCTGCAGGATCACCTGCTTCTCGCGCTCCAGCTCCTCTTCCTCGAAGGCCGACTCCGTCAGGATGTCGGCGAGGATGTCGACGGCGAGCGGCACGTAGTCCTTGAGCACGCGGGCATAATAGGAGGTCGTCTCGGTCGAGGTCGCGGCATTGACTTCGCCGCCGACATCCTCGATCTCCTCGGCAATCTGGCGGGCCGTGCGGCGCGCCGTGCCCTTGAAGGCCATGTGTTCGAGCAGATGAGCGATGCCGTGCTCGTTATCCGTCTCGTTACGCGATCCCGATTTGATCCAGACTCCGAGCGCAACGCTTTCAAGATGCGGCATGGTTTCTGTGACTACTGTCAGCCCGGATTTAAGCCGGGTGCACTCAACTGTCATTGGCTATCTTTCTGCGCCTGCTGTCGTCTCGCCGCGGGCATGCTTGCCGATAAAAGTCTCAACGGCTTTCAGCTCCGGTTTGATGATCTGGAAACGCTCCTCCCTGTGCATTAGATCAGCAAGCCACGTCGGAAGCGCCGGGTCAATACCGCAGGCGGATTTTACGGCGGCGGGGAATTTCGCCGGATGCGCGGTCGAAAGTGTCACCATCGGCGTATTCGGCTTTTCTTTCTTCTGCGCGACGAAGACGCCGATCGCCGAATGCGGATCCAGCAGATAGCCGGTCTCGGCATGGGTCTGGCGGATCGTCTCTGCCACTTGCTTCTCGCTGGCGCGCCCGGCGCGGAAGTCGCGGCGGATCGCCTTCAGCGCTTGCGCACCGATCTCGAAGCCGTTGGATTGCTTGAGGCTTTCCATCGCCGCGCGCACCTTCGAGGCGTCGCGGTCATAGGCTTCGAAGAGCAGCCGTTCGAAGTTCGAGGAGATCTGGATGTCCATCGACGGCGAACTCGTCGCCTTGACCGCCTTCATGTCGTAGCGGCCGGTCTTCAGCGCCCGCGCCAGAATGTCGTTCTCGTTGGTGGCGATCACCAGCCGGTCGATCGGCAGGCCCATGCGCTTGGCGCAGTAGCCGGCGAAAATATCGCCGAAATTGCCTGTGGGCACCGTGAACGAGATCTTCCGGTCCGGGCCGCCAAGCGCCACCGCCGCCGTGAAATAATAGACGATCTGGGCCATGATCCGCGCCCAGTTGATCGAATTGACCCCTGACAGCCGGACCTTGTCGCGGAAAGCCACGTCGTTGAACATCGCCTTCACGAGGTTCTGGCAATCGTCGAAATTGCCCTCGACGGCAAGCGCATGCACATTTGATGAAGACGAGGTCGTCATCTGCCGCTGCTGCACCGGCGAGACCTTGCCGTGCGGGAAGAGGATGAAGATGTCGGTGCGCTCGCGGCCGGCGAATGCGTCGATCGCAGCCCCGCCGGTATCGCCCGAGGTGGCGCCAACGATCGTCGCCCGCTCGCCGCGCTTCTCGAGCGCATAGTCCATCAGCCGGGCGAGCAATTGCATCGCCACGTCCTTGAAGGCGAGCGTCGTGCCGTGGAAAAGCTCCATGACGAAGCTGTTCGGCCCGGTCTGGACGAGCGGCGCGATCGCCGGATGGCGGAAGGTGCCATAGGCCTCGTCGATCATCGCCCGGAAGGTATCGTCGGGGATCTCGCCATTGGTGAAGGGCGACAGGATGGTGAAGGCGATCTCCTGATAGGTCTTGCCCCTGAGCGCCCGGATCTCCTTCTTGGAAAAGCTCGGCCATTTCGAGGGAACGTAGAGCCCGCCGTCGCGCGCCAGCCCCCTCAAAAGGGCGTCGCAAAAGCCGAGGGAAGGGGCCTCGCCGCGGGTCGAGATATAGTCCACGTTCGTCATCCTTGATCTATCGCTGGAGGAAATCCGGCCGGGCGCGCCATGGCCCGCTCTGCCGGAAATCTGGGCCGGAAATCGAAAAGGGGCCGCCCTGCGGGCAGGGCTCTGCTTGTATGCTTTTGAACTTGCCCGCATCCGGCGTCGAAAAGTGCATCAAAACGGCGCTTACCCAATCGATTTTTGTTTGCGCCGCTGATATAGACCATCGCAAACCGTCATGAAAGGCCTCGCGAAAAAGACATGGGGCCTCCAAGAAACGCTTGTACAAGGGATGGAATATGGTGCTCGGCAAGGTCTCGCGTCTCATCGTCTCCGCATCTTTTCTTGCCCTGCTGACTGGTTGCAACTCGCTCGGCATAGGCGGCGACAGCAAGTCGTCAGCGCCGACGACCCAGCCGAACGGCACCGCCCAGATCATGCCGCTGGCGCCCGCCAACCCCTCTTCGAACAATCCTTCGATCGGCACCGCCACGACGGCGCAGGGCACGGTCGCCCCCGTCGTCCAGGGCGCCTGCCCGCAGATCTTCATGCGTGACCAGGACGCGATCTTCCGCACCTATGCCAAGGGCAAGAAGGACGATCCGCAGCAGGTCGTCTTCCAGGCCTCCTTCGGCGATTACACCCGCCAGTGCACGCTGAACGACACGAACCTGACGATGACGGTTGTCGCCCAGTTGCGCCTCGTTGCCGGCCCGGCCGGTACGCCAGGCCCGGTGACGCTGCCGATCCGCATCTCCGTCCTCGACGGCGAGACCGTGCTTTATTCCGAGGTCACCAAGTTCCCGACCGAGATCCCGCCGGGCACGCCGGGTGCGCAGGTCATCTTCCGCAAGGACGGCATCAAGATGCCGGTCGGCTCCGGCGCCCTGGTGCGCGTCAATGTCGGCTTCGACACCCAGCCGGCAAAGACCAAGAAGAGCAGCTAAAGGAAGTTCGGGCTTCGACCTGACATCGGCCCTCATCCGGCTGCCGCCACCTCTGACTGGGTCGAGCCACGTGCCTCCACCCCGGTAAGGTTAGGGTGAGGGGCAACCATCGGCGCGAAAGATCGAAAGCAACACTCATTTTTCGCATCGGCTTTAATCTCGTCTCCCGCGCACCGATGGATCGCTGGCCGACTTGATTTCACGCCAGCAACTGCGACGATCATCTCAGGACAGGTGCCGCAGGGAGAATGTTGCCATGAAGCTCCAGTTGATCCGAAACGCGACCTTGAAGCTCGACTACGCTGGCCGCACGGTGCTGATCGATCCCTATTTCGCTCCGAAGCACAGCCAGCCTTCTTTTGCCGGTCGCTCGCCGAACCCATTGGTCGAGCTTCCTGTCAGCATCGATAAAATCCTCGATGGCGTGGAACTGGTGATCGTCTCGCACCTGCACGAGGATCATTTCGATGAGGTGGCGATGGAGCATGTGCCGAAGCACATGCCGATTATCTGCCAACCTGGCGATGAAGCGGAAATTCGCGGAGCAGGATTCACCGAGGTCTCGCCATTGACCGATATGGCGACTTGGGAAGGTCTGACGCTCACGCGCCGCGAAGGCAGTCATGGGCTTGGTCCCGTTCTCGAAGAGATGGGCTCGGTCATGGGTTTCAGCCTCGAAGCAGCGGGCGAGCCTTCGATCTACTGGGCTGGCGATACCGTGCTCTATCCGCCGGTCACCGACGTCATCCGCGCGACGAGTCCCGATATCCTCATCACCCATTCCTGTGGCGCGTTATGGAATGGCGACCTCATTGTCATGAATGCCGAGGAAACGATTGCAGTTTGCGAAATCGCGGCCTCCAGTCTTGTGATTGCCACCCACATGGAGGCGCTCGATCACGCAACAATTGGCCGTGAGGGTTTGCGTCGCGCGGCAGAGGCGCGCGGCATTCCTGCTTCCAGATTGCTGATACCCGCCGACGGGGAAGTGCTGGTGCTGACCCGATCCGCTACCCATTGACATAGCGTGCAGCTTACGGGCTCGGAGAGCTGATCTCCGTAATTCGTCGCATTGACAAGAGCGGGCTTGAGGCGCCTCGGGAGCCTCAGAGAACGTTGTCCCAGGCCGCCAGTGCGGCGACGACGCCTGGCAGGTCGTTCATGCGGGAGATTGCCGTTTCGGCGCCGGCATCCGTCAATTTGTCGGCATGGGCGGGATAGCTGTGCGAGGCGCCGGTAAAACCGATGACGCGCATGCCGGCGGCGCGCGCCGCATGCACGCCGTGCACGGAATCCTCGACCACAACAACCTTGTCAGGTGAAACACCCATCTGGCTTGCGCCATGCAGGAAGATGTCGGGCTTCGGCTTGGCGCGGTCCGGGCCAAGGTCCTTGGCGGAGAAAATGTTCGGCGCAAAAAGCGACTTCAGGCCCACCTTGGTCAGCATCATGTCGAGCCGCTTGGTGCTCGAATTCGAGCAGATGCAGCGCTTGATCGGCAGCTTGGAGACGGCGAATTCGACGCCCGGAATGGCCTGGACGTCCTGCGCCAGCCTGAGGTCGAGCATCTTCTCTGACTTATCGAGCAGCGAGGCCGAAAACGGGATGCTCGCCTCGCGCTCGATCTGCAGCAGGATGTTGCGCCATGTCATGCCGGCGAAGCGCTCGCCCATTTCTTCGACGCCCATCGGATATCCGGCCTCTGTGAGAAGCGCTGATTCGACTTCCGCCGCGATAATTTCCGAATCGACGAGAACGCCGTCGCAGTCGAAGATGATGAGGTCGAAGCCGTCCATATGTTCACGCCTTGCTGAAAGTCTGGGCTGGAAGTCTGGGTCTTGTCCGGGAATGCTGCGGCTTTACACGATGCCCGGCCAAAGCTCAACCTGATCTCAAGCATGGCTGCGATGCGGCAAGCGACCGGCTCCGGCGTCGCTGCCGGATCGGCGGCGTTGGCCGCCATCATCCCGGCCTCGACATGCAGGAACTCGCTCGCCACCGAACGCGCATGGGGAGGGAACCGGAAGGCACAATCGCAAGCCGCATCAGCCGAATGCTCGCCTAGCATCGTGCGCGGCGCTATAAGGTGAGAGTGCCTGGAGATGACGGTGGAATGACGTCGGCAGGATTGCCCGCCGACGTCATGGCAAGTTTAAAGCGAGCTCAGAAACGCGAGGGACGGCATAAAGAAATATTCGCCTCCCTTCATCTTCACCGCTTGAGGAACGGTTGCAACGGTCTTGAGGGAGCTGGGATCACCCCAGATGGCAGCTCCTTCCATATCTGGTCGCGCAGCATCTTGTTTTGTTTGACCGATGACCGGATCGACTCCAGGCGGTGGAAAGCCAGCCGGAACGGCTGGGAAACCGGGATTGTTGGCCCAATTTTTCTGCGTGAATTCGAATTGATTGCCTATGTCATTGTTGAACGCCATGAACAGCAGGCCGACGTATTTACTCGGTTTGTTCTCGATCTTGCCATCGTTCGGATTATCTGTTCGCACGCCATAGGTTTGGCCGCGTCGGGCCATGAGGTGCTTTCGCTCGCCAGCACTGTTTTCGAACCCGCCCGACCCTCGCGGATTGGTTTTTCGGATATGCCCTGAAAAGGGACACTTCGCGCCGCTCTTGTCGCTGAAGTAGTTGAAGTTGTTCGGGACGGGTGACTCAACTCCGTCTTCTGACTGCATCGTGACCGGCGTTCCGTCCTCAAAGCGCCCGACGACCATGGCGCCGGCCCTTTCGTCATCAGATCCGAACAAGCGATCTGCAAGTTTCTGCTCTTGCCTTTTGAAGCGGCGGACGTTTTGTTCCAGCTTCCGGTATACGAAGTAACTTCCGAAATGAACGGCCGGATCGGGCGCTGCTGGATCAGGAACAATAACCTGTTCTAATGGGAAAGCCGGATCCCAGTTCGCAATCCCATCTGTCGCGTTTTCTTCCGCGTCGATGTCTTCCAGCAGAAACAGCGGCTGGCTGCGCCCATCGACATAGCCAAAGTGTTCGATACCTTCTCTATTGTCATTGTGAAGGCCCAGGCCATCTTGCGTCCCTACGATTGTTACCCCTTGCGAGGCTTGGATCAAGTTTACCACCTGATCATGAGCAGTGACCTTGGTGTCATTGAGCATATCTCCCACCAAAACGACCGCATGGATGGGATGGCGAAAATAAGAATCCCACCTGCTGACATCAGGGTCATTCAAGACGGATTTTTGCATACCCGCGCGGAATATCGGATCGCTCGGCCTTTGGGCGATTTGGAGGGCTTGATAGCCCGCGTCAGTAAGGCCAAGCCCAATGTACGGCGTTCCCGGCGTCGAAGGTTTGGCTTTGAATGCTTCAATTTCCATTAAATGTTGCTTTGCCGATTTCATCAGCGTCGTGGAAATTGCCCGAAGGAAGCTTTTCGCAGCCTCCTTATCGTCAAACCGCAGAAAAATTAGAGTCAAAAACTCACGAACATGCGCCTTGATGATGTTTGGCTGAAGATTGTCGAGCATAGTGCTGTCATCAGCCGATGGGTTTTTCCATGATATTGGAGAGTTTAACGTGACGGACATCTTGCATTCCTCCGTTAATGACGTCGTCATTAAACAACAGGTAGCATATTTGAGTCAACGCAACCATTTATTATTTGATTTGTATTTCGAATGACGGTTTGAATCTTTTGCCTTTTTTGACCTACAAACGAACCTATTGATATCAGGGTGCTCCGCATGTCCTCGATGCTGCGGGCGAGGGGGTAGCGGGCTTTGATCTGATTTATCACTTGCCCTCTTGGATAGGCTCTGCTGCCAGATCTGCTGAAGAGTGCAGTGACTGCCCGCCGCCTTCCGCTGAGAAGATGATGGCGCGACTTTCCGCCGTCCGGCGCGCCCAGCCTTTGTCGAAGAAACTGGCAGCAGGGACCCGCCGAGACTGCCGGCAAGATGAGCCCGCCTTTCGTTACAGTCGAAGCAGGAGCGGCGACCGCGATGATCTGAGGTCCCCGCGACGTCGCGGGAATGGACAAATGGCGAGCAGATAGCAGCCGTCAGGCCGCCAGCTGCCCACCCCGGCGTCCCGCTGCAGATTGCGTCGAGGCTGTCGCCTGAAGCCTGAACCGGGAAACGAGTTCGCGCAGCTTGGCAGCTTCCTGGGCAAGCTGACCGGATGCCGCGGTGGATTGCTCCACCATCGCTGCGTTCTGCTGGGTCACCTGGTCCATGGAATTGACGGCGGTGTTGACTTCGGCAAGGCCGGTCGACTGCTCTCTTGCCGATACGGCGATGGCATCCATGTGCTGATTGATGCGGGCAATCTGCTCGCTGATCGCCTTCAGAACCTGGCTGGTATCGAGAACCAGTTTGACGCCGCTTTCCACTTCCACCGACGATTTCTGGATGTGGCCTTTGATTTCCTTTGCCGCCTGCGCCGATCTCTGGGCGAGCTCGCGAACTTCCTGCGCCACCACCGCAAAACCCTTGCCCGCGTCTCCGGCGCGTGCCGCTTCGACGCCGGCGTTCAGCGCCAGCAGATTGGTCTGGAAGGCGATCTCGTCGATCACGCCGATAATGCTGGAGATCTGCTGGGACGAAGCCTCGATGCGGCGCATGGCTTCTTCGGCATGCGACACGACCTCGGAAGACTTGGCGGCGTTGCGGTTTGCATCGGTTGCTTCAGTGCGCGCCTCATCGGTCCGCTTGCTCGAGTTCGAGACATTGGCGGTGATCTGATCGAGCGCTGCGGCGGTTTCTTCGAGAGAGGCTGCCTGCTGTTCGGTTCGTTTCGACAGATCGCCGGCCCCGGATGCGATTTCCCTTGTGCCTTCGTCGATCGCGGCAATGGCGGTTGCGATGGCGCTGAGCGTCTGATCGAGCTGCTGGATCGACATGTTGAAATCATGCCGGAGGCTCTCAAAGTCGGGGGCGAAGGGCTCGTCGATCTGGAAGGCGAGATCGCCGGATGCAAGGCGCTTCAAGCCTGCGGCGAGGCCCGATGTCGCCGCCCGCAGCCGTTCGGCGGCGTCTTCGTCAGCCTGCTTGCGCGCCGTGACCCGCTCGGCTTCGCCCTGCAATCGGGCTGCCTCGGCGTCTTGCTCAAGCTGCTTGTTGGCAATCGCCGCCTGGCGGAAGATTTCGACGGCCGATGCCATCGTTCCGATTTCATCGGTGCGGCCGATCCCGGTGCAGGCAATGGCTGTGTCACCACCGGCAAGCTTTTGCATGTCGTTAGAAAGCGAAAGGATTGGTTTGGTGACGGTCTTGCGGGTCAGGAAATAGAGGCCGAGCGCAAACAGCGCGGCCGCGGCGAGAAGTGCTTTCAGAACAATATCGACCGACGCCTTTATGTCGGCGCTATGCTTGGAAATTTCGTCCGACGCCGCGGTGATCTCATCCCCGGCCTGTTCCATGGCCGTTTCCAGCGTCGAGAACTGCTGCATGAATTCGGGCAAGGCCTTCAATGCCGCCGAGGGATCCTGGCTCGCCAGATCGACGATCTTCTTGGCGTTTTCGACATAGGTCAGAAGGGGAGGTTCGATGCTGGCAAGCAGCGCTTTGGTCTTTTCGTCGGCGGCAAGCGCCTTGTTGGCAGCAATCATCTCGCGGAACGACGCGTCGTGCTCCGCCAGATCCGCCTTCACCCCGGCAGCTTCTATGCCGGCTGCCGGATTGGACGCCAGCATGGATGCCAGCACGTCCGCGCGCATTGCGTCATGCATCATGTCGGCCTGCATGTGGTTGCGCAGGATCTGTGCCGACCGGGCAACGTCGGCGTTGTTTTCGGAGAGGGTCGAGGCGGACCAGATGCCGACGCCAGTCGCGCCGCCCGCCAACCCGAAAATCGCGATGCTCGCAATGATGATCTTATGCTGGATCGACGCCATGATAGGGCTCTCTCGTTAATTTAGAAGGTGAGAGTACCAGAACATGCTTAATGATTTCTCAGCAGCGTGTCGCTTAGCGGCGCGAAAACAATAGGTTGCAGCGCAAATTTCACTTTCGATGAGAAGTTGAGCTCTTTGTGGGTCGAGCGGATGCCCGATGCCGATAGAATGACGGACCTCCGCGAGTGCCGGGGGATCGTCGAGGCTCATTGCTGCTTCACGGTCTGGGGCGTACCATGCATGCGCAAGAGGAGAGGGACAATGAGGCTTTCAGCTTTCGTCCGACCGGCGGCAGCCGTAGCGCTGCTGTTTGCCTTCACATCCACCGACGTTATCGCCAAGGGCAAGCACCGAAGCTGTGCGCAG
Source organism: Rhizobium indigoferae (assembly GCF_034554815.1). Classification (NCBI taxonomy): domain Bacteria; kingdom Pseudomonadati; phylum Pseudomonadota; class Alphaproteobacteria; order Hyphomicrobiales; family Rhizobiaceae; genus Rhizobium; species Rhizobium indigoferae. The sequence goes on from NZ_CP140635.1 coordinate 689,288, forward strand.
CTGCAGGCGATGAAGGATAATGCCCTGACCGGCGGAAAGCATGCCGGGGATGGCACCGACAAGAGAGCCAAGATCGAAAGGAAGATGAGGAAGAAAGGCTGCTAGAGGCAAGTCGCCGATAGCTTGCGAGCATCGAGAGAATGGTCTGGCAGCAGGCAAGCCTGTTACCGCGTTGAGGACGGCGCGACATCCATCAAATCCGCGTCATGGCAGACGAACCGCAGCCCGGGGACTACCTTTGGCAAACTCATGCACTAGATGGCGATCGAGGAGGACGCCACCGCCGCTCTTGGGAGGAGAACAAGCGGCGCCTAGAGAATGGATGAAGAGGAAGACAGCATGACAATCGAGGACATCATCGAAACCCTGGAAAAGACTGACATGCCCGACAGCCGGATCGACGCCTTCATCACCTGTGCCTTTCTGTTGAAGCAACTCCGGCCGGCCGAGCCCAACGATTTCGACGGTCCTAACGATTACCTGCCGAGCAGTATCAAGTCAGAGCACGGCTTCCTGATGGCGCGACCCTTCACACACGACGTCAATCATGCCATCGACCTGTGCCGGGAAGTCCGGCCGGATGCGGTTTGGCACCTCGCCCGCGGCCGCCAGACAGCGGACGAGTCGCTCTACGGTGCGCAGTTGCGCGAGACCAAGGAGGGTGAAAGCGTGCTTGGTGAAGCCGAGAGCAATCACGCGGCGCTAGCGCTCACGCTGGCGGCGCTGCGCGCGCATGTGCGGCAGGAGGATGAAAAGAGGGCAGGTGCGTGAGGGAGGTGGATGCTGAACTTGAATCTTTTGTAGATCCGTAACAAACCTACCCATCAATCGGAAAAAGCATGAGGAACTGCCGGTCGCCTTCCGGCGAAAACAGGATCGAGCGGCTTTCCGCCGTGCGCCGCGCCCAGCCTTTGTCGAGGAAGCTTGAAAGCAGGGCCTTGCCGAGGCTGCCGGCGAGGTGGGCGCGTCTTTCGCTCCAGTCGAGGCAGGAGCGGCAGAGCGGCCGGCGCGACGATCTGAGGTCGCGAACATCGATGCCGATGCATTTGAGATCGCTTTCACCCTTTTCCGTCAGCGCCAGGCCGTCGCCGACCGCATCGATCGAGCCGGAGGCAATCAGGCTGTCGAGCATGCGTACGCCGTAATCGCCGGCAAGGTGATCGTAGCAGATGCGCGCCTTGCGCAGCGCCGGCTCCTTCGGTCCCGGCTGGTGACGCAGATGGCCGCGTCCGGCGGCAAAGCCCATCATGCTTTCGATCAGCCGGGCGACGGCCTCGTCGGCCAGCGTGAAATAGCGATGGCGGCCCTGCTTGCGCTGGGCAAGCAGCCCGCCGGCTTCGAGCTTGGCGAGATGCGTGCTCGCCGTCTGTACGGTGATGCCGCCGACGCCGGCAAGCTCGGTCGCCGTCAGCGCCCGGCCGCCGGTGAGTGCCGCCAGCATGTTGGCGCGGGCGGGATCGCCGATGAGCGCGCCGATCTGCGCAATGTCAGGGCCTTCCTTCATAGTTCGATCGTAACCGAAGCATCGCCGTCAGGCAATGTGCGAAAACGGCCCAGGAGAGCACTGAGACAGCAAAGGAGAAACGATATGATTACCTGCTTCATCCGCTATCAGATCGACCCCTTCAAGAAGGAGGCGTTTGCCGAATATGCCCGCAACTGGGGCCAGGCAATCCCGAAGAATGGCGCCGACCTGATTGGCTATTACGGCCCGCATGAGGGCTCGGCAACGACCGCTTACGGCGTCTACAATATCGAAAGCCTCGCCGCCTACGAAGCCTATCGCGCCAGGCTGGCTTCCGACCCGCTCGGCCGCGAGAATTATGAATTTGCCAGACGCGAAGGCTTCATCCTGAAGGAGGATCGCATCTTCCTCAAAAATGTCTCCGCTCCTCACGCCAAGCTGGTGCTGTCATGATCGCCGTCATCTTCGAAGTCGTGCCCTATATGGGCGAACGCCACAAATATCTGGATCTCGCCGGCGAACTGCGCGCCGAGCTCGAAAGGATCGACGGCTTCATTTCGATCGAGCGTTTCGAGAGCCTGACGAACCGCGGCAAGCTGCTGTCGCTTTCCTTTTTCCGCGATGAGGAAGCCGTCAAGCAGTGGCGCAATCTTGAGGCGCACCGGGCAGCGCAGCAGGCCGGACGCGGCGGCATCTTCGCGGATTATCGCCTGCGGATTGCCAGTGTCGTTCGCGATTACGGCATGTTCGAACGCGACGAAGCGCCTGATGACAGCCGCAGGGTTCACGACGCCGCCTGATCGCCGGCGGCGGCATTCTTGCCGCCGCTCGGCAGCCGGCCGGCGTCGGCAAAGTCTGCCGCTCACTCATCGGCCACCCGAATAAATTCCCGAAATCGGCAACCGCTTCAGGCTTTGGTAACTAAGTTGCGTAACCATAACGGACAGTTAAGCGTAGAGCGTATGAGTGAGTATCAGAATGGCATCAGTTTTTCCGCTTGCCGACCTCAAGGCTTCCGTCAAGTCGGATTCCCGGCCGGATTCTTGGGTCGACACGATCATCAAGGGCGATTGCGTCAGCGCCCTTGAAGCTTTGCCCAGCCACTCCGTCGATATCATCTTTGCCGACCCGCCGTACAATCTCCAGCTCGGCGGAACGCTGCATCGTCCCGACCAGTCGCTGGTCGATGCGGTCGACGACGAATGGGATCAGTTCGCCTCCTTCGAGGCCTATGACGCCTTTACCCGCGCCTGGCTGCTGGCCTGCCGGCGTGTGCTGAAGCCGACCGGCTCGATCTGGGTGATCGGCTCCTATCACAATATCTTCCGTGTCGGCGCCACGCTGCAGGATCTGAATTTCTGGATCCTCAACGACATCATCTGGCGCAAGACCAACCCGATGCCGAATTTCAAGGGCCGCCGTTTCCAGAACGCCCATGAGACGATGATCTGGGCAAGCCCCAGCGCCAAGGCCAAGGGCTATACCTTCAATTACGATGCGCTGAAGGCCGCCAATGACGACGTGCAGATGCGCTCCGACTGGCTCTTCCCGATCTGCAACGGCAGCGAGCGGCTGAAGGGCGAGGACGGCAAGAAGGCGCATCCGACACAGAAGCCGGAGGCGCTGCTTGCCCGCGTCATCATGGCTTCGACCAAGCCCGGCGATATCGTGCTCGATCCCTTCTTCGGCTCGGGAACGACGGGTGCAGTCGCCAAGCGTCTCGGCCGTCACTTCGTCGGCATCGAGCGCGAGCAGGATTATATCGATGCGGCCTCTGCCCGCATCGCCGCCGTCGAGCCGCTCGGCAAGGCGGAACTGACCGTCATGACCGGCAAGAAGGCCGAAGTCCGCGTCGCCTTCAACGTGCTGGTTGAAAGCGGCCTGATCAAGCCCGGCCAGGTGCTGACCGACGCCAGGCGCCGTTACAGCGCCATCGTCCGCGCCGACGGCACGGTCGCTTCAGGCGGCGAGGCCGGCTCCATTCATCGTCTCGGCGCCAAAGTGCAGGGTCTCGATGCATGCAACGGATGGACCTTCTGGCATTTCGAAGACGGGCAGTCCCTGCGCCCGATCGACGATCTCAGGTCCGTCATCCGCAGTGATCTGGCAAAGGCGGAGTGAGCACCACCTTCGCGAGATCGAGATATCTTCTTCCGGTTTCCTCCAGTTGCGGAAGAAGGACCAAGGCGCCCGGGGTCAAGCCCCGGGCGTCCTCTTTTGTTTGTGCTCAATTCCGGACGCAAAACCGCTGCACACTTTTGCCGGAATTGCTCCAGTTAGAATTCCTGGTAATCGGTGACGTCGACCCGCGTGACGCGCCCTTCCGCATTGAAGGTGATCGTCTCCTCACCCTCGCGGATCAGCGGCTTGCCTGATTTGCTGTGGGTGGCGCGCACCGACCAGACCGATCGGCCGGAGAGCGGCGTCAACGTTTCCACCAGCGAATTTTCCGCCGTCTGATCGGGATAGTCGTCGAAATAACGCCGGAAGGCAGCCATGATCTCGGCGCGGCCGGCAAGGCTGCCGACGCCGTTCGAGACATAGGTCGCGTCCTCGGCGAAATAGGCCTCGATGGCGGGAAAATCGAGGGCGTTGATAGCGGCGTGAAAACGTTCGATTTCTTCTGCGGGGTCGAATGCCATCGGTCTCAGACCTTCAATCCGTAAGCCGTGAGATCGCTGCGCAGCTTCTCGGGCCCCGAAAACAGCACCGCATTCCAGCCGTAGGCCTTGGCGCCTTCGACATTGACCGTTGCGTCGTCGATGAAGATCGTCGCAGCGGGATCGAGGCCGAAACTTTTCGTATGCGTCTCGTAGATCGCGATATCCGGCTTGATCAGGCCGACATCGCCGGAAACCGTAACGCCACGCGGTAGGTTGAGGAAGGGGAAGCGCGCCTGCGCCTCGCGGAAGGTGTCGGAGGCGAAGTTGGTGAGCATCGTTACATCACGCCCTTCGGCGATCAGCCCCTCCATGATCGCGACGCTGTCGTCATAGGCGTGCGGCACCATCTCGTGCCAATATTTGCGGAAGGCGCGGATATGCTCCTCACGCGCCGGGTGCTGTTCGATCAGCAGCGCTTCGGCCTCCGCCCATGTGCGGCCGCGGTCCTGCTCGATGTTCCAGTCATGGGTGCAGACATTGGCGAAGAACCAGTTGCGCTCCGTTTCATCAGGGATGAGGCGGCTGAAGGGAAGATGCGGATCGTAATGAATAAGGACTTTGCCGATATCGAAAACGATATGTCTTATGTCGGTGGTCATGGTCATCCCTTGGATGTTTTAAACGCGAGAGGAATAGCCGCTGCGATCGCTTTTTTCATGATGGTCGGCAAGGCCTGGGCTTCAAGATTTGTAACCGGCTCCCACCATCCGTCATTCGTGCTGACCTTGGCAGCGATTGCCGCACGCCAGATCGAAAGCCTGAGCTCGAAATGGGTGAATACATGGATGACGGTGCCAGAGGCCTGCCATGCCGCTTCGAAGGGCGCGGCGCGAGCCGAGGTCTCGCCGTCGATGCGCGCTGTCCACGCGGTCGTCGGCACCTCGGTCATACCGCCGAGCAGGCCGCTGTCGATGCGCCGCCGCAACAGGATCTCGCCATCACCTGTTACCGCGATGAAGGCCGCGCCATATCTGACCGGCTTCTCCTTCTTCGCCGCCTTGACCGGAAAGAGCTCGGGATCGGAAAGTTTGAGCGCCTCGCAGGCACTGAGGAAAGGACAGAGCGAACAGGCCGGCCGCTTCGGCGTGCAGATCGTCGCCCCGAGATCCATCATCGCCTGGGCGAAATCGCCGGGCCGATCGACAGGCGTCAACCGCGCCACCTTCTCTCTCATCGCGGGCTTTGCCGCCGGAAGCGGTGTGGCGATCGCATAGAGCCTGGAGATCACCCGCTCGACATTGCCGTCCATGACCGCCGCCTGCCGGTTGAAGGCGATGGCCGCGACGGCGGCGGCCGTATAGTCGCCGATCCCCGGCAGGGATTTGAGGCCCTCTTCGGTATCGGGAAAGACGCCGCCATGCTCGTTCGCCACCGCTTCGGCGCATTTCTTCAGGTTGCGGGCCCGCGCATAATAGCCAAGGCCCGCCCAGGCGGCCATCACCGCGTCGTTTTCAGCTGCGGCAAGATCGGTCACCTCGGGCCAGCGCTGCAGAAACCGCTCGAAATAGGGTTTGACCGCCTGCACCGTCGTCTGCTGTAGCATCACTTCGGACAGCCAGACGCGATAGGGATCGGCCTTGACGCCGCGGGCCGCCATGCCGGGCGCCACACGCCAGGGCAGCTCGCGGTGGTGGCGATCGTACCAGTCGAGCAGGGGCTTTGCTGAGGGCGTGTCGAGTGTGGTGATCGTCATGATTTGCCGCGATGGGGGGAAGTGCCTATACTTGGCGAAGCAATGCCGCGCGATCAAGTCGCCTATGCGAATTGAAGCGCGAATTGGCGGCGGCGCCGAAGGGTTTCGATGAGTTATCCACGCAAAGATGTGAAGCAGATCTCCGAGCTGGCGAACGGGCTGATCGATCCGGTGCTTGCCCGGCGCGCCGGCATCAGCACGGCTCTGCTCGGCTCGTGGAGCGAAATCGCCGGCGAGGATTTCGCCGATTGCACCCGGCCGGAAAAGATCGCCTGGGCTCGCGGCGGCAATGAGGTCGGCGGCTTCCGCCCCGGCGTGCTGACCATTGCCTGCGAAGGCGCGCGTGCGCTCTTCCTCACCCATGCCCAGGGCGAACTCATCCAGCGCATCAACAGCTTCTTCGGCTTTGCCGCCGTCCACCAGATCCGCATCGTCCAGAAGCCGGTCTCACAACCGATCCGCCGCTCCCGCACCCCGGCGCCGCTGAAAGGCGAAGCCGCCCGCAAGCTCGAAGGCATGATGGAGGGGATCGAGAACGACAAGCTGCGCCAGGCGATCCAGCGCTTGGGGACCGCGGTGATGGGCAAGCGGGGGAATCAACGCTGATGAGCAAAACGCCCAACTTGACCGGCAACGCCAAGACCGGCGGCCTGACCCAGGCCTGTGCTGAAAAGATCAGTGCGGTTGACGGCCTGGTGCTCAGCCCGCGCATGCGCAAGCTCCTCGCCGAGACCAAGGATCAGCCGCCCGAAGAACGCCGCCAGGCGATCCGCGCCCAGTTCACGCGCAAGTGCGCCTAAGCGTTGGTCTATACCGCCGAATCCGATCCCCTCTGTTATCCGGTCGGCCTGCCATTCAATGCCGAAGTGCTTGATCGTGAACGTGTCATCGAGGCCATGATCGAGAGCTTTGCGGGCTCCGAGCAGCCGCTACGACGCTGATCCTCGACATCTTCACCGAACCTTGACGCTACCCTCTTGAACTTTCCTCGGCGGTGTAGAGGCACTGGCAAAACGCTTCGGATGCCATATTTGTATATAGCAGACGGGAGAAAAATCATGCTGGTCTTGCAGTTGCCCCCTGATATCGAAGCGCGGCTGAATGAGCTTTCCAGGCGTACCGGCCGCAGCAAGAGCTTCTATGTGCGGCAAGCCATCCTCGCGCATCTCGACGATCTGGAAGATGTCTATCTTGCCAAAAGGCGCCTCGAAGAACTTCGCCGCGACGAGGGCGATAGCGTGCCGTTGGCCGAGCTGACGGCGCGTTACGGGGTGGACAATTGAGTTTCATCGACCAGCCGATACCGGCTGGCAGCCGCCGCGATATCTATCGGCAAAATTCGCAGACGGACCAATCTTGCAATTTTTGGTCTAGTCGTCTTCCCGCGGTCACAATTCTTTGAAGGAAGTTGGTGAAGCGTGGCTTGTGAGCGGCCGTCAGCCGTTATATCGCACAGTCACGCCGTCAATCTCATTAGTTATGGGGAATCCATGCAGATGTCCGAAATGCAACTGACGAAACGCCGCCTGCTCAGCGGTATCGCCATCGCCGCAGCTGCCGTTGCGCTTGTCGCCTGCAACGACAGCAAGGACGCTGCCGATGCTTCGTCCTCCGGCAAAACCATGGCTGATGGCACCAATGTCGACACCATGCAGACGGCGGCCACAGCGGCGACCGAAATGCCGCAGTCCGACGGCGATGTCGACATGGCCGCAGTGCTGAAGCCCGGCGCGCTGCCGGAGATGGCGCTTGGGAAGGCCGATGCCCCGGTCAAGATCGTCGAATATATGTCGATGACCTGCCCGCATTGCGCCCATTTCCACAACACCACCTTCGACACGATCAAGCAGAAATATGTCGACAGCGGCAAGGTGCAGTTCATCATCCGCGAATTCCCCTTCGATCCGCGCGCTGCCGCCGCCTTCATGCTCGCCCGCTGCAGCTCTTCCAATCCGGAACAGTTGAGCACGCCGGAACAGTATTTCCCGATGGTTTCGATGCTGTTCAAGCAGCAGCAGATCTGGGCCGCCGCCGATGATGGCCGCGCCGCACTGCTGCAGATGTCGAAGCTTGCCGGATTTACTGAGGATAGCTTCACGAAATGCTTGACGAACCAGAAGCTTCTGGATGAAGTGAACGCCACGCGGGAAAGAGGTTCCAAGGATTTTGGCGTCAATGCCACCCCGACTTTCCTGATCAATGGCAAGCGCTACTCTGGAGACATGCCGGTTGACACCATGTCGAAGCTTATCGACAGCCTGCTCTGAACCGGATCGTTTCGATAGAACGGGCGACGGCGAAAGCCGTGCGCCCGTTTTTTTGTGGCTGCTTGACAAGCCCGTCCCGCGCTGCGGAGCTTCTGCATGAAGTTCAACAAGCTGCGCCTGGTCGGCTTCAAATCCTTTGTCGAGCCGACGGAATTCATCATCGAACGCGGGTTGACCGGCGTTGTCGGCCCGAACGGCTGCGGCAAGTCTAATCTCGTCGAGGCGCTGCGCTGGGTGATGGGCGAGAATTCCTACAAGAACATGCGCGCCTCCGGCATGGACGACGTGATCTTTTCGGGCTCCGGCAACCGCCCGGCGCGCAATACCGCCGAAGTGGCGCTCTATCTCGACAATGGCGAGCGCACCGCGCCTGCCGCCTTCAACGACAGCGACGAGATTCAGGTCACCCGTCGCATCGAGCGTGAACAGGGTTCGCTCTATCGCATCAACGGCAAGGAAAGCCGCGCCAAGGACGTGCAGCTGCTGTTTGCCGACGCCTCCACCGGCGCGCGGTCGCCGTCGATGGTCGGGCAGGGGCGCATCGGCGAGCTGATCCAGGCCAAGCCGCAGGCCCGCCGCCAGCTGCTCGAAGAGGCGGCCGGCATTTCAGGCCTGCATTCCCGCCGCCACGAGGCCGAACTGCGGCTGCGCGCCGCCGAAGGCAATCTCGAGCGCCTCGACGACGTCACCTCGCAGCTCGAAAGCCAGATCGAGAGCCTGAAGCGCCAGGCCCGCCAGGCAAACCGCTTCAAGACGCTGTCTGCCGATATCCGCGCCCGCGAGGCGATGCTGCTGCATATCCGCTGGGTGCAGGCCAAGGAAGCCGAGGCCGAGGCCGACAGCGCGCTGAGCCAGGCGACCTCCGTCGTCGCCGAAAAGGCGCAGATGCAGATGGAGGCGGCGAAGAACCAGGGCATCGCCAGCCTGAAACTGCCGGAACTGCGCGAGGGCGAGGCGCGTGCGGCCGCCGCCCTGCAGCGCCTGCAGATCGCCAGAAGCCAGCTGGAGGAGGATGCCGGCCGCATCCTGCGCCGCCGCGACGAGCTGACCCGCCGTCTCGCCCAGCTTGCCGAGGATATAAGCCGCGAAGAGCGGCTGGTGGCCGACAATGCCGTCATCCTGGCGAGGCTCGATGCCGAAGAGGCGGAGATTTCAGAAATCCTTGCCGATTCCGGCCGTTATGCCGAGGAAACCCGCGAGGCCTTCGAGGAGGCGGCGGCAAAACTTGCCGACAGCGAGCGCATCTTTACAGCGCTGACGGCCGAGCGCGCCGAGGCCGCTGCCGGCCGCAACCAGCTGGAACGCGCCATCCGCGATCTCACCGACCGGCGGATGCGGCTCGAACGCCAGATGGATGAGGCAAACCAGGAACTGTCAGCTGTCGGCGAGAAGATCGCCGGCCTGCCCGATCCCGACGAAAAACGCGCCATCGTCGAGGCCGGCGAGATCGCCGTCGCCGACGCAGACGCCGCGGTTCAGCTGGTCGACCAGGCGCTGGCCGCAGCCCGCCAGACCGAGGCGCTGTCGCGCGCGCCGGTCGATCAGGCCCGCTCGAGCCTGAATGCGCTGGAAACCGAGGCCCGCACCATTTCCCGCATGCTCGCCGCCGGTGCGGCGGCCGGCAAATTTCCGCCGGTTGCCGACGAACTGAAGGTCGATCGCGGCTTCGAGACGGCACTCGGTGCCGCCCTCGGCGACGATCTGGAATCGCCGCTCGATGCCGAGGCGCCGGCCCATTGGTCGGACAATGGCGACGGTGCCAGCGATCCCGCCCTTCCATCCGGTGTTGCGCCGTTGCTGACCCATGTCCGCGCGCCGGCGCAATTGACCCGCCGCCTGCGCCAGATCGGCCTGGTCGCGGAAGGCGATGCCGAGTCGCTGATGGCGGCGCTGAAGCCCGGCCAGCGGCTGGTGACGAAAGAGGGTGCGGTCTATCGCTGGGACGGCCATGTCACCGGTGCCGACGCCCCAAGTGCTGCGGCGCTCCGCCTTGCCCAGAAGAACCGTCTGGCCGAACTCGAAAGCGAAGCAGCCCTTGCCCGCGACGCGCTTGCCGAAGCCGAGGAGCGGCAGGCAGCGGCAGCGGAAGCGATCCGCGCTGAGGAGCGAAGGCTTGCCGAGGCCCGCGACATGAGCCGCCTGTCGGCGCGTCATCTCGCCGAAGCGCGTGATGCGCTTGCCGCCGCCGAGCGTGCCTCCGGCGACCTCATCCGCCGCCGCGATGTCGTCAGCGAGGCCGCCAGCCAGCTGCGCGCGCAGCTGGAGGAGATCGCTATCCAGGAAGAGAATGCCCGCATCGAGCTGGAGGACGCGCCCGATCTGACTGCGATCGACGAGCGGCTGCGGTTCCAGCAGGCGGAAGTTGCGACCGATCGCGGAGCGCTGGCCGAAAGCCGCGCCCGCCATGAAAGCCTGGCGAGGGAAAACGAAGCCCGCCAGCGCCGCATCATGGCAATCGGCCAGGAGCGCGACACCTGGCGCCAGCGGGCGGCAAGCGCCGAAGATCATGTCGCGACGCTGCGTGAACGCGAGGAAGAGGCGCGCGAAGAGGCAGCCGAGCTCGAACTGGCGCCGGATGAATTCGACGACAAGCGCCGCGCTCTGCTCAGCGAATTGCAGAAGACCGAGGAGGCGCGCCGCCAGGCCAGCGATCTCCTGGCCGAGGCCGAACGCATCCAGCGCGAAGCCGACCAAAAGGCGACGACGGCACTGTCGGAACTTGCCGAATGCCGTGAACGCCGCGGCCGTGCCGAGGAGCGCCTGGTCTCGGCCCGCGAGAAGCGGCAGGAAAGCGAAGGCCGCATCCGCGAGGTCCTGAACGTCGCGCCGCACGAGGCGCTGCAGCTGACCGGGCGCCCGACCATGCAGGCGCTTCCCGATCCGCGCGAAGTTGAGCGCGAGCTGGAACGCCTGAGAATCGAGCGCGAGCGGCTGGGTGCCGTCAACCTGCGCGCCGACGAGGAGCAGAAGGAACTGAGCGAGAAGCTCGAAGCGCTGATCAAGGAACGCGACGACGTCATCGATGCGATCCGCAAGCTGCGCGGCGCCATCCAGAGCCTCAACCGAGAGGGCCGCGAGCGGCTGATCGCCGCCTTCGACATCGTCAACGCCCAGTTCCAGCGGCTGTTCACCCATCTTTTCGGCGGCGGCACCGCCGAGCTGCAGCTGATCGAATCCGACGATCCGCTCGAAGCCGGCCTGGAAATCCTCGCCCGTCCGCCCGGCAAGAAGCCGCAGACCATGACGCTGCTCTCGGGCGGCGAGCAGGCGCTGACGGCAATGGCGCTGATCTTCGCCGTCTTCCTCACCAATCCGGCGCCGATCTGCGTGCTCGACGAAGTGGACGCGCCGCTCGACGACCACAATGTCGAGCGCTACTGCAACCTGATGGACGAAATGGCGGCCTCCACCGAAACCCGCTTCGTCATCATCACCCACAATCCGATCACCATGGCCCGCATGAACCGCCTCTTCGGCGTCACCATGGCCGAACAGGGCGTCTCCCAGCTCGTCTCCGTCGACCTGCAAATGGCCGAGCGCCTGCGCGAGATTGCCTAAAGCAATTCCAGGAAAAGTGCGTAGCGGTTTTCCGTCCGGAATTGCGAAACCAAAGACAATAATTCCAGGAAAAGTGCGCAGCGGTTTTCCGTCCGGGATTGCGTGAAACCAGGCAGGCGCAATTTCAGCAAAGGTGCGGCGCGGTTTTGCGCCCGGAAATTGCGTAAAATCAAGGGCCGAGCAATAAACACCAAAAAAGGTCGGCTCTCTTGTCGCTTGTACCCCATTTGGGTGATGCTCTTTTCGCTGACTTGCATTAGAAGTTGTTTCAACGCAACCTAATTACTCTGCTGGAAAGCGGGCGACCAAAGGTTGCGCATTGTCGAATTTGCGTGCGGTTTTCCGGGCGAGGGCAAGAACCGGAAACCGAGAGCAAATCTTGGGAAGTAGCGATCTATTTTCCCAGGAATTGCGTATGACGAGGTCAGAGCGGTTCTCTTTACAAAAAGGCGAGCCGTTCCTGGGTTGAGGGACCCCCCGTCCGGTTTTCCTGGCCGGACGGAAACAAGGCTTTGCGGGACGTTGTTGCAGTCCCGCAAAGCTTTTTTTATGCCTTGTTTGCTGTTTGGGCGCCTTTCAACCGTTTCGATGCCGGCCACGGCCAAGATTTATTGTGCAGCGCAACATTCTGCCGCATTTGTCGATTTTCATTTCAACACCAACGGATTAAGCTGATCTCGATTTGGTGTTGGGGGGAAGATGACCAAGTGGGTCTATAGGTTCGGCGACGGGCAGGCTGAGGGCCGGGCGCGCGATCACGAGATTCTGGGCGGCAAGGGCGCCAATCTGGCGGAAATGTGCGCGCTCGGATTGCCAGTGCCGCCGGGGCTGACGATCGTCAGCGACGCGTGCAACACCTATTACAAGAATGGCCGCCACATCGAGGATGCGGTGAAGGCTGAAGTGCGCGCCGGCATATCGGCGATCGAAGCGGTCACCGGCCGCCACTTTGGCTCGGTCAGCCAGCCGCTACTGCTGTCGGTGCGCTCCGGCGCCCGCGTCTCGATGCCTGGGATGATGGACACGGTGCTCAATCTCGGCCTCAACGACGAGACCGTGCAGGCGCTGGGTCATGATGCCGGCGATGCGCGTTTTGCCTGGGACAGCTACCGCCGCTTCATCCAGATGTATGCCGATGTCGTCATGGGCCTCGGCAACGACGCCTTCGAGGAGATCCTGGAAGACGAGAAGGCCAAGCTCGGCCATGAATTCGATACCGAACTCAGCGCCTCGGAATGGCAGCATATCGTCTCGCTCTACAAGAAGCTGATCGAGGAGGAGCTGGAGCGGGAATTCCCGCAGGATCCCGAAGTCCAGCTCTGGGGCGCGGTCGGCGCCGTGTTTTCCAGCTGGATGAGCGCGCGCGCCGTCACCTACCGCCAGCTCCACAATATTCCGGAAGGCTGGGGCACGGCGATCAACATCCAGGCGATGGTCTTCGGCAATCTCGGCAATTCGTCCGCCACCGGCGTTGCCTTCACCCGCAACCCCTCGACCGGCGAGAGGGCGCTTTACGGCGAATTCCTGGTCAATGCCCAGGGCGAGGATGTCGTGGCCGGCATCCGCACGCCGCAAAGCATCACCGAGGAGGGGCGGATTTCCTCGGGCTCCGAAAAACCCTCGATGGAAAAGCTGATGCCCGAGGCGTTTCGCGAGCTCTGCCGCATCTGCACCGAGCTCGAGATCCATTACCGCGACATGCAGGATATCGAATTCACCATCGAGCGCGGCAGGCTGTGGATGCTACAGACCCGTTCGGGCAAACGCTCGACGCGGGCGGCAATGAAGATCGCCGTCGACATGGTCGATGAGGGAGTGATCACCGAGGACGAGGCGGTGCTGCGCATCGAGCCCTCCAGTCTCGACCAGCTGCTGCATCCCACCATCGATCCGCGCGTCACCCGCCAGGTGATCGGCACCGGGCTTCCGGCTTCGCCGGGCGCTGCCACCGGCGCCATCGTCTTCACAGCGGAAGAGGCGGTCGAGGCGGAAGGTGAAGGCCGCAAGGTCATCCTGCTCAGGGTCGAGACCAGCCCTGAGGATATTCACGGCATGCATGCCGCCGAAGGCATTCTCACCACCCGCGGCGGCATGACCAGCCATGCGGCGGTCGTTGCCCGCGGCATGGGCATCCCCTGCGTCGTCGGCGCCGGCACCATGCGCATCGATCAACGCAACGAGCGGCTGCTCGGCATCGGCGTCACGCTGAAGAAGGGCGATATCATCACCATCGACGGCTCGGCCGGCCAGGTGCTGAAGGGCGAGGTGCCGATGATCCAGCCGGCGCTGTCGGGCGATTTCGGCCGCATCATGGGCTGGGCCGACCGCGCCCGGCGCATGACGGTGCGCACCAATGCCGATACGCCAGCCGATGCGCTGGCCGCCCGCTCCTTCGGCGCCGAAGGCATCGGCCTTTGCCGCACCGAGCACATGTTCTTCGAGGGCGAGCGCATCCATGTGATGCGCGAGATGATCCTTGCCGTCGATGAGACGGGCAGGCGGCTGGCGCTCGACAAGCTGCTGCCGATGCAGCGCCTCGATTTCACTGGCCTCTTCACCGTCATGCACGGCCTGCCGGTAACGATCCGCCTGCTCGATCCGCCGCTGCACGAATTCCTCCCGAAAACAGACGACGAGGTGGCCGAAGTCGCCTTCGCCATGGGCATGGAGCCCTCCGTGCTTCGCCAGCGCGTCGATGCGCTGCACGAGTTCAACCCGATGCTCGGCCATCGCGGCTGCCGGCTGGCGATCTCCTATCCTGAAATCGTCGAGATGCAGGCCCGCGCCATCTTCGAGGCGGCGATTGCCGCTGCCCAGGAGACCGGGGCTGCCGTCGTGCCGGAGATCATGGTGCCGCTCGTCGGCCTGCGCGCCGAACTCGATTACGTCAAGGCGCGGATCGATGCAGTCGCCGGCGATGTGATGAGCGAGGCCGGCATGAAGATCGATTATCTCGTCGGCACGATGATCGAGCTGCCGCGCGCGGCCCTTCGCGCCCATGTGATCGCCGAAGCCGCCGAATTCTTCTCCTTCGGCACCAACGACCTGACGCAGACCACCTTCGGCATCTCGCGCGACGACGCCTCGGCCTTCATCCCCACCTATCAGCGCAAGGGCATCATCGAGCACGATCCCTTCATCTCGCTCGATTTCGACGGTGTCGGCGAATTGATCAGCATCGCCGCCGAACGCGGCAGGCGCACCCGCAACGACATGAAGCTCGGCATCTGCGGCGAACATGGCGGCGACCCGGCCTCGATCCGCTTCTGCGAGACGATCGGTCTCGATTATGTCTCCTGCTCGCCGTTCCGCGTGCCGATCGCGAGGCTGGCGGCGGCGCAGGCGGTGATTTCAAATGGTCTGGACGAGGTCCGGCGCGGTCCGAAAGAGCTGCGGGCAGGCTTGTAAAATATCGATGGAGTTGGGCAGGGCGTCCGTGGCGCTCAGTGATGATACCGCCAGCGATCGCGGTAGATATAAGGCCCGTTCAGATCCCAGGCCATGCTCTGCATCATCTCGGCACTCTGCGCCCGCAATTCGGCCCGCCGGTCGAGATCGATGCGCTGCAGGCAGGTGGCAAAACCATCGGTGCCGCGGCGGAAGCCATAGCTGAGGCACCGCTGCTCATCCGCCGCCCGCCGCTCCTCCGGCGTCATCGTCTGGCAGGCGGAGAGCCCGGCGACGATGGTTGCCATGACGTTGATGAGAAGACGAATGCGCATTGGTTTATTCCTTGGAATGCATTTCCCCGAGCAAAGGCCATTCGGGCGAGGGCGTCAAGCCGCTCTTCCCAGGAGATCGCTGAGGCCAGCCCCTCATCCGGCTGCCGCCACCAACCGGGGTCGAGCCACGTGTCTCGCCCCGTCCTTCGGACCCCCGCTCGCGGGGCGAAGGGGACATGCCGCGACCTCTCCATTCCCCACTAACCTCTCGCAGGGCACGTCCCCTCTCCCCGTTTTTACGGGGAGAGGGTTAGGGTGAGGGCAGCCATACGGCACGACCAGGATCGTCACGCCGCCCCTGCCGGATCCCCGATCGGCAGCAGCGCCGGATTGAGCGGTGGATCCTGCGGGTTCTTCGTATCGGCCGGATCCTGTGCCGGCGTCAGCGGCGGTTTTTGCTGGATGGGGTCGGGAATGCCGGGTGTCGGCGTCGGGCCGCGCGGCGTATCGGCATTGGGTGTCGGGATCGGGTCTTTGTTGGGCATGAGTGCCTCCTTTTCGAAAAAGGAACGGCAGCCTCAGCACTTGGTTCCACTTTCGCCGGCCAAGCTTTCTATGCATGAGGGGCATTCCTCTGTATGAGGAAAGCATGGCCTCTCCAAAAGAGGCCGGAATCACTGGAACGAGCATGGCCCTTCGCGATCGATTTTCGAAAAAACTGAACTGTCCGCAATGCGGCAATGAGGGCTTTGCCGAAGCCTCTGAAGTCGATGATCCCAAACGCAAGCACCCGGATTTCAAGGTCGATCAGCTGCCGCGCGGCTTTGGCGTGCAGCGGCCCTCGAACAACCAGGAAAATTTCATGATCAAATGCGAATGCGGGCGCAAGTTTCCGTTCCGCAGTGTTGCGGAAGCCGCGGCCGAGCGCCGCTGACATCTTGAACTAGACCTAGATCCGCTCCAGCAGTTCGATGAAGGCATCGGCGAAACGCACCAGCGGCGCGGTCTCTTCATCGGGCGCCTGCATGCGGATCTCAGTGCCGTGATCGTCGAGCAGCGCCAGCACGACGCGCATCTCCTGGCCGTCATCCGGAATGCGCAGCACGGCAATGCGGCGGCAATTCTGGACGAGGCCGCCGGCCGGCAGGTCGAACAGCAGTTCGCCGCCGGAGCGTGCCGCTGCCTGGCGCACCGCCTCGCAGAAGCCGGCATCGCCGCCGGCATAACCTTCGAGCGAAAGTTCGAGCTCGAGCAGCTCCATCGGCAGCATCGGCTCGGACTGGTGGTCGATCCCGCCAAGCGCAGACGCCTGCGGCCTTGCTGCAATCTCGGGTGAAATCATCCCGTCTCTCCTCTACATCTGGAGATGAAACCGCGGCAGAATGGCTCTTTTTTGACATATCAGCAAGGGCTTATGAAGCAACCGCCGTTTCGCCATGGCCTTCGCCGTGGATTCCAACGCATTGCTTCAGACAATAGTTTCAATTTAGCCGAATCTTGCCCCAGATCCGGATGATTTTAGGCTGGGCCGGCCTAAAATCTGAATCCGGATCTAAATCAAAGAATAGAGCATGATGTCGTCCGAAAACCGCTTCACACTTTTCGGCATCATGCTCTAAACAGGGGTGAGGCGATTTGCGTGGTCGAACGCGCGGGCGCTGACGAGCAACCGGTAAGTTTGATGGCCATCCGCTTCGACCGCCCCGTTTCCAACGCCGCCCGCTTTTCGCGGCTGCTCGGGGCGTTTTCCCTGGTGCTGGCGCTGGCTGTCATGATCGCCCACCGCTTCGGCGGCCTCGCCACACCCTATCTGGTGCTGCTGCTGATTGCCGCCGCCGGCGGCGCGCTGCTCGCCGCCATGCTGGCAGCACTCGGGCTGCGCAGCCTCTGGATGACGGGGGCAGAAGGCGGGCTGGCGGCACTGGCGGCGCTGATCTATGCCGCCTTTCCGCTCGGGCTCGGCGCCTATGCCACCGAGCACTATCTGACACTGCCTGATATCTACGACGTCTCCACCGATCCGGTCTCCGCACCCGACTGGCTGTCGCCGCCCTATTCCGATCAGATCTGGCTGAAACGCAACGCTGACGTGACGCCGGAGGATCGCGAAAAGCAGCTCGCTGCCTATCCCGAACTGACCGGCCGGCGCTATGAGGGCGCGCTCGACCGCGTGCTCGAAGCGGTGCGCAAGGTCGCCAAGATGAGCGGCATTACCATCACCAAAAGCAGTGGCGACACCGAGCCGGGCCGCGATCCCGAGGACAGACCGGTCAAGCCGCCGCCGGCGAGCGACGATGCCGTGGCCGATGCGCCCGATATCGTCCCCGTGCCGACGCCGCGCCCCTATGACGATGATGTGGCCAAGCTGATCCGCGGCGCCACCGGCGTGACGCTGCAAGGCACCACCCGCACGCTGATCCTCGGCCTGCGCTTCGATATCCTCATTCGGCTCCGCGAAGAGGCCGAAACCACCTTCGTCGACATCCGCGTCGCCTCCCGCTACGGCCAACACGACCTCGGCTTCAGCGCCGAAATCGCCGGCGATTTTCTGAAGGCGCTGGATGCCGAACTGCTGGGAATTGCGGGTGGGTGAGCAACGGTGGCGCAAAGCGCCAGCAATCGATCCGGCGAATCGATTGCAGTTGCGAACGCCCTGAGCCCAAAGCGAAGGGCCGGGATACGGTGCGGCAAACGCAACGCCCTAGGGTGCCGCCAAAGGCGCCAGCAATCGATCCGGCGAATCGATTGCAGTTGCGAACGCCCTGAGCCCAAGCGAAGGGCCGGGATACGGTGCGGCAAAACTCGACGCCCTTACAGTGCCGCCAAAGGCGCCAACAATCGATCCAGTGAATCGATTGCAGTTGCGAACGCCCTGAGCCCAAAGCGAAGGGCCGGGATAGGGTGCGGCGGACTCGACGCCCTTACGGTGCCGCAGCCTCTCGATCCCCCTCCTCCCCTCGGGGAGAAGGTGCCCGTAGGGCGGATGAGGGGGCCGCCGAAACCGGTCTCTCCTTACAACGCCTATGTGCGGGCTTCGACCGCGTCGGTATCGTCTTGAGCATGTTCAGCGTGCTTGCCGTCGGCGTGGTGGGATAGGTGATTGCGAGAGAGGTATGCCGTGTGGCCCCCTCATCCGGCTGCCGCCACCTTCTTGGATGACAGGAATGTAGGATACTAACGCTTCCGGGCGGGTGGCCGCCCGCCCGGAAGCTGGTTGTCGGATCGTCACCTTCTTAGCCGTTTGGGGCTGTGGGGAGCAGGATCGCAACCGGCTCTTCATCTGGCCCGTGTGGTTGCAGGAACCTTGGGGTTCGTATCCAAGACAGGGACGACGAAGATGACAGATAATAGCATGATCTGTGCCGGAATCGATGTCGGCAAAAGCCATCTCGACATTGCCATCCATCCCGACGACGCAAGGCTGAGGGTGACGTACGACACCGCTGGTCTGAAGGCGCTTGACGCCTTCCTTCAAGAGCATGACGTCAGTCGCATCGGCTTCGAAGCCTCCGGTGGCTATGAATGGCGGCTGATGGTGCATCTGCGGGCCGGCAAGCGACCGGCGGCGCGTCTGCAGCCAGCGCAATTGCGGTTCTTCGCCAAGAGCCGGCTTCGGCGGGCAAAGAACGACCGGCTCGATGCCGCGCTGATTGCGCTCTTCACTGCAAGTCTCGAGCAGTTGCCGGCACTGCCGGACGCACGCTTCGACAGGTTGGCGGCCGAACTGACCTATGTGGAACAGATCGAGCAGCAGATCGCGCTGGTGAAGACCTTTGCCGAGACCGCCTTGTCGGAGGCCGTCAAACGCCGTCACGCGCGCGAGATCGCCCGGCTCGAAACCTGCCGCAAGGCCCGTCTGCTGCGGCTCGAAAAGACGGTTCGCGACGATTGTGACCTGGCCCGGCGGCTCGATCTGCTGATCTCCATCAAGGGGATCGGGCTGCGCAGCGCGCTGTGCCTGATCATTCGGCTGCCCGAACTCGGCCATGCCGGCCGTGCCGAGATCGCCGCCCTTGCCGGCGTCGCACCCTATGACGACGATAGTGGAAAACATCATGGCAGACGCCGCATCCAGGGTGGCCGCGAACGCCTGCGCAAGAGCTTGTTCATGTGCGCCTTCACGGCAACCCGGCACAATCCGGATCTCGCGTCGTTCTATGCGCGCTTGCGCAGCAACGGCAAGGAACACCTGTGCGCCGTCATAGCCGTCGCCCGCAAACTCATCATCCTCGCCAATGCCATCCTCATTCGAAACACCGAATGGACGCCACAATACCAGCAAAATTGAAACATGGTTGCTCCCCGAGGGGCGAAGAGATTTGCCGCGACCTCTCCGTTCCTCGCTCGCTCTCGCAGGGCTCGACCCCGGTAAGGTTAGGGGTGAGGGGCACCCATCCGCGCGAACCGACAGGCTCACCGCAGCCACCCCATCACTCCTCCACCACCAACCACCCCGTATACCGCACCACCAGCCCCGTCAGCCGCCCGCCGATCTCCACATGAAAGTGGAACCGCCCGTCGCGCTCCTCCTCATAAGTGTCGCCACCCGGCGCCAGAAACATCGGCAGCGGCACCCCGCAAAACCGCCAGCCGCGCACCACGAGCCGCAGCTTCTCCCCATCCGGCACCAGCGCCAACAGCACCCGGAACGGCCCGAACACCTCGGTGAGCAGATGTCGGTCGCGGCCCTTGCCTTCGACCTGGAAGCTGCGGAAGACCGTGCCGCCGAAATCCCGGGTCCAGATCTCCCTGTCGCCATCGGCTGCGAAGCGCACCGTGACCGGCACTTCCCAGCCCGCTTCGGGAAAGCCGATGACGCGGGCGACGACCCTGGCCAGAAGCCCGCCGCCGCGCTCGATCCGCGCCCGGCCGGAGGCGACGCGCGCCCCGCCGGCATGCAGGGCTGAAATGGCGGGCGGCAGCTGCTCCCAGGCGCTGCCGAGAATCCTGTGGTAGAGCGGCAGGGGCGCCGCCTCGGTTTCCATCCGGATGCCCGATGTGATCTGAAAACGCCGGAACGCCGCTTCGAAATCTTCGAGCCGTAATTCCCCCGCCGCCGGCCGTGCGCCGGGCTCTGGCCGCACGCCGGTCAGCAGCCGGCGCACCAGCGCGTCGACGCCGATGATGGGGATGAACGGCCCGTCATCACCTTCGGCAATCAGATGCCAGCCTGAAGTCAGCCGCTTTCCCGCGTGATCGAGACCGCCGACCCGGACGAACATGCCGCCGCGATGTTCGCCGATCGCGAAACGATGGCTGGCACCTTGCAGCAGCCGCGCAAACGGCATCAGCGACGGCAGGAGCCGAAGGTGGACAAGCCGTGCCGCGAGGCTGAGCAAGTGCTGCAGCGGCTGCGGCTCGGTGCCGACACCGGTGAAGCTGGATTGCAGGCCGGCAGCACGCGCCGGCAGCAACGCCAGGTCCGGCGCATCCACAAGCAGGAACTTCCGGCTGCGCAGCGGCGTCACCCCCGGCGGCGCCACCGTCACCCGCATCGCATCGATCAGCCCGCGCCCGGCGGCCAGCCGCCCCTCGCGCAGCACCGTGACCTTCCTGCCGGCATAGGTCGCGATCGCCCTCACGACATTGAGCCCGATCTGCACATGCGGCGACGGGGCAATGCCGGCCGCCACACTGTCGATACGGGAGAAATGCGGCGCCATCGCATCGAGTGCCGCGAAGGAGAGGGTGGGCAGGCTGCTCAGCCCCGAAAGCGCGAAGGTGCCCTTTTCCCTGGCCGCGGCATCGAGCCCACCGATGCCGGCGACGAAGCCGGTGCTGTCGGCGATATCGGCATAATCGATGTCGAGGCCGATGCAGGCCTGGACCACCTTATAGGCATCCTTCCTGAAGGTCTGGAACGGCCCCGAGGCATCGACGACGAGATCGGGCCTCAGCCGCGTCAGCTGTTCGGTGAGATCACCGTCGCGATCGAAGGCCACTGCCTGCACCATCGCGCCGAGATTGTTGCTTCCCAGGCCCTCGGCTCCATCTTTCGGCGTCCGGAGATCCGCAACGAAATCGTCAGCCTTTTCAAGCGAGCGCCCCGCAACCAGCAGCCTGAGCCTGGGTTGATCGCCAAGCAGCCGGGCAAGCCGCCCGCCGAAGGTGCCATAGCCGCCGATGATGAGCAGTGAAAACCGGTCGGCGCTCATGTGATGAAGCGGCGCCGCTGCTCCGGCGTCGGCACCATGCAGCTTTGCCGCCCGGCAATCTTCAGCCGGTTGCGGGCGATGAATTCATAGAGCGCATCGGCCACCCGCTGCGGCAGCAGCCGGAAGATCTTGACCAGCGAATAGGGAAAGCCGAGACCCGCCACCATGCGGATCGTGCCGTCGGACTTGAAGAAGCCGCGGCCCTCTTCGATCAGGATATTGGTCTCATAGTCGCGCGCATCGAGCCCGTAATGCCGGTAGAGCGCGGCTCCGAGCGGCGTCTGCGCCGCGAGGAAGCGGTATCGCTGCTGCTTGTCATGTTTCAGCACGAATTTCACCCAGCCGGAACAGAACACGCATTCGCCATCGAAGACGATCAGCGGCTGGTCATCGGCAAAATCGGGCACATCGGCATCGCTGCGATAGCTGTAAGCGGCACGCGTCATGGTAATCTCCCCATCTCCCGCTTACAACAGCCGGTAGGTGGCGGCAAGCGAAGGCGGCCCATCGGCCGCAATCTCGCCGCGCTCCAGGAGATCCTCGATATGGGCGAGCACCGAAAGGGCGGCCGCCCCATGCAGCTTCGGATCGGTATCGCGATAGATCACCTTCACCATCTCGGCAATCTGAGTGTCGCCCGCCTGGACGCGTGCCAGCACCGCCTGCTCGCGCCTGAGGCGATGCGCCTTCAGCGCCCTGAGGAAGCCGGCCGGCTCCATCACCGGCCCGCCATGGCCGGGCAGCAACTGCCGGTCCTCACGCGCAATCAGCCGCTCGAGCGAGGTCATGTAATCCGCCATCGAACCATCCGGCGGCGCGACGATCGAGGTCGACCAGGCCATGACGTGATCGCCTGTGAATAGGATGTCGCGACCCTCGAGCGCGAAGGCGGCATGATTGGCCGTGTGCCCCGGCGTCAGCACCGCTCTGAGCGACCAGCCATCGCCCGATAGGGTCTCGCCGTCGCTGAGTGCAATATCGGGCACGAAGGATAGATCCGAGCTTTCGGCAAAGGGATTGATCTCGCCCTCCCGCAGCGGCCGCGCCGGCCGATGCGGCCCCTGGCCCACCGTCACCGCCCCCGTTGCCGCCTGCAGCCGGCGGGCCAGCGGCGAGTGGTCGCGATGCGTGTGGCTGACGAAGATATGCGTCACCGCGCGGCCGGCAAGCGCTGCCATCAGCGTCTGGAAATGCGCCTCGTCCTCCGGGCCGGGATCGATGACCGCGACGGAGGAAGAGCCGACGATATAGCTGTTGGTGCCGAAAAAGGTGAAAGGGCCGGGATTGTTCACTGTAACCCGCTCAACCCCTGCAACAACCGGCACGGCCTGCCCATAGGCCGGCTCGAAAGCGAGGTCGAATGCGGGACTGTCCATGAAGGAATGATCTCGGGCCGATAACGTCACCAATTCCTAGCACGGCGGCCGCCGCTACGCAGCGCATAAATCTGCGCCGGGTTAAACTTAGTCATTGTGACAGGCGAAGAGCTTTGCTAATCAGGCGTCGATTTGAGCAAGCGGTTTCCGCTCAAGCTCTGGTGGGGCGTCGCCAAGCGGTAAGGCAACGGTTTTTGGTACCGTCATCCCTGGTTCGAATCCAGGCGCCCCAGCCAGTTATTCTAAGGTCCGTTCTGGACACATAGGTTACGGTTTATTCCTGAGACATAGGTAACACTTTTGGACCGAAAGGGTTCGGCAAAGGTTCAAGCCTGCATGTCTCATCATCGAAGTATCCCAGATCGTAATCCATAAAGCTTGTAAGCCAGATATGGTCTTCGACCTGCTTGATGCCGACGGCCTGACCGGCGAAGACCAGACTGAGATTGATCTTCTTCCGCTTGTAGCAGATGCGTCCGCATGTTGTGACGGTGACTGTCTGGTCGTGGAGCGGGTAGTCGAGATCGGGTAGGCCGCGGTAGGCGCGCGGTGAAGCGTCGTAGCATTCTGCCGGGCAGGCCATGTTGAGCGCCTGGTGGGGCCGCTCGGTGTTGAACTCCTCGACGAAGTCGTCGAAGCGGGCTTGCTGCTGCAGGAAATTGTCTCCGGCCGGCTTGGTTGTCTCAAGTTTCAGTGTCAGATGCATGCGCTCATGGCGGCCGTTCTGCTGCGGGTTGCCCGGCTTGATGCGCTCGATGTCGATACCGAGCCTGAGCCACCAGACGGCGAGCCGCGACAGATTGAACAGTCCGTTGGGGCTGGCGAAAGGCACTCCGTTGTCGGTTCTGATCGCCTTGGGCAGGCCGAACTCCTTGAAGACGCGTTCGAAAACGGTGAAGGCGTAGACCTCCTTGGTCGTGTGCAACGCTTCGCAGGCCAAAAGATAGCGGCTGGCGAAGTCGGTGATCGTCAATGGGTAGCAATAGCGCTTATCGGCAAGCATGAACTCGCCTTTGTAATCGGCGCACCACAGGTCGTTGGGCAGCCCTGGATTGGAGAGGGCTGTTCCTTCAGCCCTGTTGCGTCGCCGCCTACCGTGCTTGACCAGGCCGTTGCGGTCGAGGACGGCATGCACGGTTGAGATCGCCGGCGTGTGAACATCCGGATATAGCCGCGCCAGCCGCTCCCTGATCTTTGGTGCGCCCCAGTTGGGCTTGTCCTGTTTGGTCCGCACAATCAGCTTCTCGATTTGGAAAGGAAGCTGATTGGCGTGCCGGTAAGGCCGTCGCGATCGATCTGTCAGTCCTTCCAGACCGCTGTCGTTATAGCGGCTGATGATCTTGTGACCGGTCTTGCGGGAGATGCCGAATTCGCGGCACAGCGCCGCTATCTTCTCGCCATCCAGAACCCGCGCAACGAATTTGAGACGCTCGTCCATGCGGTTGCACTCCTGCCAAGGCACCTTCGCTCTCCTCGCAAAGGCAAAAAGTGTAACCCATGTCTCCGGTATGAACTGTCACCCCTCTCTCGGGAAGGACACATGTCAGTAGCTATAGGCGCGTGGCCGTTAGCTGCGCATCCGACGTCGCCCAGCCTCCTACACTGACGCGCTGCTAGCCAAGGTTTCCTCGCCGCTCTCCTTCAGAATGACGGCCGGCCCCAATGTAAGCCCTCCAATCGAGACCGAGCCGCGCGGCACCCACGGGAGAGAGTTCAGGGGATCCGCAAAAACAGTGATCTGAGTTTGAAACCCTTCTTCTAGTCCGCTCACGATTACCAGGAGATAGTGCCCCTTCTGCTCCTGTGCCCGGCGGAATTCCATCTCAGTCAACGATACCTGGGACGGCATTTCTCGGCCGACGGCCTTCATCTCCACAAACCGTTTCCACTCCAGAGCGCCATCTGCGCCGACACCGCGCGTTTGTTGGAAGTCGTCTAGTTTCAAAGCCCCCTCCTCGAACGCCATTTGGACATGCTCCCACCCCATCTTCTGAAGATCCAGGCTGTCATAGCTACGCTGAGCGCTTGCAGGCTGCGGCTTCTGGCCAGAGCCCACGCCCTTGTTCGACGCTCCCGGCAGGTCGCGGAACTTGCCGCCTACAGGGCTCGACTCTCATGCCGGCGATGACAATTTCACGCGCCGTCACAAGTTCTTGAAGAGTCGAAGCATAAGATCTATCGCGCCGAGAGCCGCAGTGCCGGCACTAAAAAGAAGACGGCCGCCCATACGGGGCGCGCCCACATCATCCGCTTGGCTTCTCTCGATAGCTGCTCCTGGCGAAGCGGCTCAAAATCGTCGACTGAGATCATGTTTCGGAAGAAAACGTTGATTTCCTCCAGGCCCTTCATCCGCATGAGCATGGCGAACAGTTCCCAGCAGATGAAGGTAGCGAGCGAGACCATGCCCATTAGGCCGATAAAGGACCGGTGCCACTTATCGATATCCGATCTCATCAACGTCCAGGTTGCAAAGTATCCTGCGTACCCCACCGCCATGACCGTGTTGAAGTATTTCGAGGCTTCTTCATACTGCCGCCGGAATAGATCTTCGGCCTCCTTCTTATACCCCGCGACCTTACCCTCGATGTCCCGAGCACGGGCGCGTGCCTCCTTTGCCTTCTCATCATAACCAATGTAGCGCCAGAGGCGGTCAATCTCCTCCGTGAGTTGAAGCATGTAGTTCGCAGTTTCCTTGTCCAGCGGCATCGAGAAAATCCGAGACGTGATTCGATTGTGCCAGGTACGAAAATACTCGCCGATCTTCATCTGCGGGTGCTCGGTCTGCACAAGTCTATCGCGTCATCAGTCTGTCACTACAGCTCGCCGTCTATCGCCGCTGCGCAGCCCGACGCCGGCCGCGCCATGCTCAAGTAAAGCCTGCTGGTAAACATCGAGGGGGAACGCGGCAACTCCCGATAAACGCTCTACCGCCGCTCTGCAAACAGGCGGACGCCCGTCAGTTCCCCAAGCCTTCCCACCAGCGCATCCTGAAACCCAGGATCCGTAACCTCCGCAGCTGCCTCCCGCCGCTGCCGATGATACCAATACCCACCGCCGACCTTCGCGGCTCCCGCATCGCTTGCCGCAAGCCATGTCTGGGTCAGATGCCCCATCTCCAGGTCATCGGGCGCGCCGGCGCCGCCCATCTTTGTCGGCACCCAGCCGGGATCCACCGCGTTGCTCAGAACATCCGGCCAATGGCGGGCGATGGCGGCGGCGAGGGTGGCGATGTAGAGCTTGCTTTCGGAATAGGCCTGGCTTGCGTTCCATGGCCGCTTCTTCCAGTCGATATCGTCAAGGGCGCTGCCGCCGCTGCGGTGCATGCCGCTGGTGAGATAGACCAGGCGATCGGGGCGGGTGATCCAGGCGGTGAGCAGATAGGGGGCAAGCACATTCACCGCCAGCGTCTTTGCATGGCCTTCCGGCGTTTCGCCCCGGCTCCGCTCGAGGTAGATGCCGGCATTGTGGATGACGGCGTCCATGCGGCCGATGGCGTTGACCTGCTCGGCAATCGATCGCGTTTCCGTGGCGCTGGCGAGATCGCCGATGACGATGCCGAGCGCCGCAGCCGAAATCTCTGAGATAGCGGAGGCACGCTCCCGGGAGCGGGCATGCAGCACGACCTCATGGCCCTCCTTCATCAGGGTGCGGGCGGCGGCGAGGCCGAGGCCATCGGTGGAACCGGTGATGAAAATACGGCTCATGGGGTTTCCTTTCGCGGTGGCGTGGAGGGCGTCAGTCAAGCAGCTTTCATTGGGTTGCTCAACGGAGGAGTTGGGAGATGGGTTCCCGTGCTCCCAGGTGAGGATTCATGGGAATTTACCGATCGGGATATTTCGGGATGTGGAGCAGGGTTGAGGCTTATGAATTTTCCCGCTCGGTAATATGGATGGTGGCGCTTCGCAGGTCTGTCCTCCCAGCGTGAGGATTTACGGCTGGCCCTCCGTGCGGATGCCTGCCCCTCACCCTAACCCTCTCCCCGTAAAAAAACGGGGAGAGGGGACGTGCCAAACGGAGGGTAGAGATGGAGGAAGCCGGCGCGGCATCTCCCTTCGCCCCGTTTACGGGGGTCCGAAGGACGGGTCGAGACGTGTGGCTCGACCCTGGCAGTGGCGGCAGCCGGATGAGGGGCTGGTCTCGCGCCCAACGCCTCATCACCCCCGCCGCCGCTCCGCCCCCGCCGCAATCGTCTGCACCAGCTCATCCACCTCCCGTGCCAGCCGCTCCAGCGGCAGGCCGACGAAGCGGCCTTCGAGGCTGATGCTGACGACGCCATGCACGGCGCCGAACAAGGTGCGGGCGCGGATGGCGCGGTCTTCGGGGGGCATGTCGGGCTGCAGTTCGGCCAGCGGTTCGGCGATCACATCCATCAGGAAGAGGTGCTCGTTAAGATGCCATTGCGGCGTCGGGCTGCTTTCCGGCGGGGAGTGTTCGAACAGCGCCTTCCAGAGGTTCCGGTGTTCGACGGCGAAGCTCAGATATCCTTGCGCCAGGTTGCGCAGCCGGTCGGTCGGCGGCCGGTCCTTGGTTTTATCAAGGGTGAGCCTCGCCTCCAGCGCCTTCAGCGTCGCGGAGTTGACGTGGATGACGAGCTCGGCGAGGTCTGAAAAGACCGTGTAGAGGCCGCCGAGCGCGCAGCCGGCATCCTGGGTGATGTCGCGGGCTCTGAGATTTGTGAGCCCGTCCTTGGCGATCCGCTCGCGCGCCGCCTCGATCAGCCGGGCCTTCAGGTCTTCGCGTTTTTCTTCTCGCCTACCGGCCATTAACCATTCCACTTCGATTTTTTGAACGTCGTTCAAAATTTATCTTGAACGACGTTCATGATTCTGGCATAACACCTCTCGTGAACAACGTTCATAAACCGGAGGAAGGAAATGTTCAAACTGATTTCCATTTTGTTGCGGGGCAGGGCGCATGATGCCGAACAGGCTTTCGCCGACTGCCACGCCGTGCCGCTGCTTTCCCAGCAGATCCGCGATGCCGCCCAGTCGATCCAGTCGGCCCGCCGCAGTGTGGCCGTCGCCATCGCCCAGAACGAGCAGGAGAAGGGGCAGCACGCAACAATCGTTGCCCGCATCGCCGATCTCGAGATCCGCGCTTCCGCGGCCCTCACTAAGGGCAATGAGGGCCTGGCCCGCGAGGCGGCCGAGGCGATCGCCTATCTCGAAGCTGAGCGCGATGCATCGGAGAAGGCGCAAGGTCAGTTCACCAGCTCCATCGACAAGCTGAAGGCGATCGTCCGCGCCTCCGAGGCCCGGCTGCAGGAGCTGCAGCGCGGCGAGCGGCTGGCCCGCGCCACGCAGGAGGCGCAGAAGCTCGATGTCGTCGTCGCCGGTCCGGGGCTTGCCACGCTCGACGATGCCGAGGAGACCCTGGCCCGGCTTCGCCTGCGCCAGAGCCAGAATGAGCTGACGGCCGCAGCCCTGAAGGACATGGAAGGCGCCATCCGCCCGGCCGGCATCATCGAAAAGCTTGCCAATGCCGGCTGCGGGGCGCCGCTGCGCTCATCCGCCGATGATGTGCTGGCGCGGCTTAAGAGCCGCATCACGCCTGCTGCCTGAAATTGCATCCATCCAACCATCCATCCATCGAACTATAGGGACCACTGATATGAACGACAGTTTCCAGAAACATTCCGCCAGCTGGGTCAGCTTCTCCTACATCTCCTTCGGCTCGGCCGCCTTCATGCTGGCGCTCGGCCTTTACATGATGCCGCTCGATCTCTGGGGCAAAGGCTATCTCGCCATGGGCATCCTGATGCTGGTGCAGACCACGGTGAATATCACCAAGACGCTGCGCGACAATGCCGAATCCGAGAAGCTGATCCGCAAGGTCGAGGATGCCCGCACCGAGAAACTGCTGGTCAAGTTCAATCGTAACGATGAAGATTAATCTTCGTTAACCGCACTGCAGAGTTGTTATCGCACTCAACTATTGCGTAACAACTCTGTGGCCTTCTCTGCCTGCCGAAAGGGGAACGAGCCCGTGCAACACAATCTGATGACATCAAGGAAATTCGCGCCGCTGTTCTGGACCCAGTTCCTCACGGCCTTCAACGACAATTTTCTGAAGAACACCCTGGTGTTCCTCATTCTCTTCAAGATGTCGGCGAGCGAGGGGGCTGCGCTGGTGACGCTTGCCGGCGTCATCCTCATCGTCCCCTTCCTGCTGCTCTCGGCGCTCGGCGGCGAACTTGCCGACAAGCATGACAAGGCCAAGATTGCCGAGCTGCTGAAACGCTGCGAGATCGCCATCGCCGGGCTTGCGGTCCTCGGTCTGGCATTTTCGTCCATCTTCGTGCTGATGGCAGCACTGTTCGGCTTCGGCGTCGTCTCGGCGCTGTTCGGGCCGATCAAATACGGCATCCTGCCCGATCATCTCGAACGCCGCGACCTTCCGAAGGCCAATGCCTGGATCGAAGGTGGCACCTTCATCGCCATCCTCGCCGGCACGATCATCGCCGCCTTCGCCTTCTCCGGCGGCGACAATGTGCTGATCTTCGGCACGATGATGATGGGGCTTTCGGTGCTCTGCTGGCTGGCCAGCCGGATGATCCCGCCCACCGGCTCCAAGGCGCCGGATCTCGAAATCGACCGCAATGTCATCCGCTCCAGCTACACCCTGGTCATAGAAATCCGCGCCGACAAGCGCCTGTGGCGTTCGGCGCTGATGAACTGCTGGTTCTGGCTGGTCGGCGCCTTCGTGCTGTCGATCCTGCCGACCATGGTCACCGAGCTGCTCGGCGGCTCCGAGCTCGTCGTGCCGGCCTATCTCACCGTCTTTGCCATTGCCGTCGCCGTCGGTTCGGCGATTGCCGCATGGATGTCCTCTGGCCGCATCGTGCTGCTGCCGGCCCCCGTCGGCACGGCGCTGCTCGGCCTCTTCAGCCTCGATCTCGCCTGGAACCTCTGGGGCCTGGCTTCGGTGAGCCATGCGACGACGATCGCCGGCTTCTTCGCCGGTGAAAATACCATCCGCGTCGCCATCGATCTCGCCGGCATGGCCATATCAGGCGCCTTCATCGCCGTGCCGACCTTCGCCGCGCTGCAGACCTGGGCGCATGAGGACCGCCGCGCCCGTGTCATCGGCGCCGCCAACGTGCTGTCGGCGCTGTTCATCACCGTCGGCCTCGGCCTCGTTGCCGCCGTCCAGGCGCTCGGCGCCTCCATTCCGCAGATCCTGATCGGCCTCGGCATCATCAATTTTGCTGTCGCCTGGCTGATGCTGAAGACGCTGCCGACCAATCCCTTCCGCGATTTCATCTCGATCCTGTTCCGCGCCTTCATGCGGCTGGAGGTCGAGGGGCTGGAGAATATCAAGAAGGCCGGCCGCGCGCCGATCATCGCGCTCAACCATGTCAGCCTGCTCGACGGTGCCCTGGCGCTTGCCATCACCGAGGAAGAGCCCACCTTTGCCGTCGATTACAAGATCGCCCAGGCCTGGTGGGTGCGGCCCTTCCTGAAGATGTGCAAATTCCTGCCGCTCGACCCGACAAAGCCGATGGCGACGCGCTCGCTGATCAAGGTGGTGCAGGACGGCAACCCGATCGGCATCTTCCCCGAGGGCCGCCTGACGGTGACCGGCACGCTGATGAAGGTCTATGACGGCGCCGCCATGGTCGCCGACAAGACCGGCTCGATGGTCGTGCCGGTGAGGATCGACGGGCTGGAGAAGAGCTATCTCTCCTATCTCGACAACGGCAAGATCCGCCGCCGGCTGTTCCCCAAGGTCAAGGTCACCATTCTCGAGCCGGTGAAGCTGGAAGTGCCGCCGGAGCTGAAAGGCCGCAAGCGCCGCACGGCGGCGGGCGCTGCCCTCTATCAGGTGATGTCGAACCTGCTGTTCCAGACCGCCGATACCTCGTCGACCGTGCTTAATCGCGTCATCCAGGCCGGCCATGAATTCGGCATGGGCAAGCTCGCCGTCGAAGATCCGGTCACCGGCCGGCTGACCTATGGCAAGCTGCTGACCGGGGCTGCCGTGCTCGGCGCAAAATTCCGCGCCCGCTTCCCGGAAACCAACCTCGGCGTCATGCTGCCGAATGCCAATGGCGCCGCCGCCACGCTTCTCGGCGTGATGAGCGCGGGCAAGGTGCCGGCGATGCTGAACTTCACCGCCGGTGCCGCCAATATCCTCTCCGCCTGCAAGGCCGCCGAAGTCAAGCATGTGCTGACCTCGCGCGCCTTCGTCACCCAGGCCAAGCTCGGTGCCGTGATTGCCGAGATGGAAAAGCAGGTGAAGATCGTCTGGCTCGATGATCTCCGCGCCGAAATCGGCCTCAAGGACAAGATCCTCGGGTATCTCCGCAAGGCGCGGCCGCTCGTCAAGCGCCGGCCGGATGGTCCGGCGGTGATCCTCTTCACCTCGGGCTCCGAGGGCACGCCGAAGGGCGTGGTGCTCACCCACCGCAACATCCTGTCGAACGCCGCCCAGGCCGCCGCCCGCATCGATTTCCACAGCGGCGACAAGGTGTTCAACATCCTGCCGGTGTTCCATTCCTTCGGGCTGACGGCCGGCACCGTGCTGCCGCTGATCTCGGGCGTGCCGGTCTATTTCTATCCGTCGCCGCTGCATTACCGCATCGTGCCGGAGCTGATCTATGTCTCCAACGCCACGATCATCTTCGGCACCGATACCTTCCTCAACGGCTATTCGAGGACGGCCCATCCTTACGACTTCCGCTCGATCCGCTATATCTTCTCCGGCGCCGAGCCGGTGAAGGCCTCGACCCGCCAGACCTATATGGAAAAATTCGGCCTGCGCATCCTGGAAGGTTACGGCGTCACCGAGACGGCGCCTGTCATTTCCATCAACACGCCGATGTACAACAAGTCGGGTACGGTCGGCAAAATCCTGCCCGGCATGGAATGGAAGCTCGAACCGGTGCCCGGCATCGAGGAGGGCGGCCGGCTGCATGTGCGCGGCGCCAATGTCATGGCCGGTTACCTGCGCGCCGAAAAGCCCGGCGTGCTCGAGCCGTTGGTCGACGGCTGGCACGACACCGGCGACATAGTCACCATCGATGAGGATGGCTTCGTCAAGATCCGCGGCCGCGCCAAGCGCTTCGCCAAGATCGGCGGCGAAATGATCTCGCTCGCCGCCGTCGAGACGCTGGCCGCCGAACTGTGGCCGGGCGCCCTCTCGGTCGTCTCCTCGCTGCCCGACGCCAAGAAGGGCGAGCGCCTGGTGCTCCTGACCGACGCCCCCACCGCCACCCGCGCCGAATTCCTCGCCTTCGCCAAATCCAAGGGCGCCATGGACATGATGGTCCCGGCCGAGGTCAATATCGGCAAGGTACCGGTGCTGGGTTCCGGCAAGGTGGATTTCGTCGCGGCGCGGAAGTTGGCGGAAACGGCGGCGCAGGGGGTGGAGGCGGCGTGAGCGGCGAGTTTTTCAGCCGCTAGCCTGACTGAAAGTGCTTCGATCCCTGCCGGTCGAACGGCAGCAAGACGATGACCTGCAAAAACAAAACAGGCGGCACCCGGCCGCCTGTTCTGCATTTCAAACAACCGTCCGTTACTTCTGTTCGGGCGCCAAAAACTCTGCGCAATAGGACGGGCCATCGACGCCGGGGATGTCGGCGACGGTGCGGATGTCGCGGATGGTGTAATCGGAGCTGGTGGTGATTTCGGCCTGGCAGCGCAGATAGGCGGTGCGGGCGGAGGAAATCTGCTTGCCGCGCTTGCCGTCGGCGCCTTCGGCATATTTCGCCGGGATGCGCACGGTCTTGTAGCCGCCGCGCCAGGTATAGATGGTGGTCGAGCCTTGCTCGCTATCGCTGATCGGCGGGCCGTAGGCGGCAAAGAAGATGCCGGCCGATTTGCCGACCCAGCGGGCCTCGATCGGATTGCCGGCGGAAGGAATGGTCGTGCATCCGGCAAGCGCAATGGCAAGCCCGGCCGCGGTCATGGTGCGGAAATTCATCGTGTCGTCCCTGATCTCAAGCGCAGTGGCTGCGAAGCCGCCGTCGCAGCGGTTTCGCCTGTCCCGTCTGCCCTTTAGCGCGGAACCTGGCAAAAGAAAATTGCCCCTTTGACACTTCCGTTCGATTTGCGAGAGGTGTGGCTTTTTGCTGCAGCCGCGTGACCTCGAACCTGTCACGTCACCGTCAAAAATTCCCCCGGCTTTTTGGAATTTGGTGCTTGTGCAACCAGATAGGCTGTTCTATAGAAGCGCCGCTGGTCACGGAGTGTAGCGCAGTCTGGTAGCGCACCACGTTCGGGACGTGGGGGTCGAGTGTTCGAATCACTCCACTCCGACCAGCTAGAAACCCCGCTCCGGCGGGGTTTTTCGTTTCTGCTGATCTCAGCCCAAAGTCCCTCGGATTTCACTGTAGCGAGTTGAACCGACCGAAAGCCCATCCTTCCCCCGGTTATAATTTTTCTGCAGGAAAGGTATAACTGAGGCGCGGCTGGCAGGGGCTCGGTGCATCGGCGCCGCATGGATCAAGTTCGAGCCGATCCCAGGTCTTGAGCTGCGTCTCCATCCAGGTGCCCGCAATTGTGCTTCACACCAGCGTCGCTCTGGATTTCGGAATCATCTATGCTAGCATCGAAGGCCTGCGTGACTGGCGATGAAGGTGGATACCACCGGGGAGCGCAGGAGTTTGGTCGCTCGCCTGGGCATCTGGATCATGTTTGAGAAGGTGCCCCATGTCGTCCCACATCGAAAGTGAACGGCTTTCGAATTCTCTAGCCGAACTTGATCAACTCACGAATTGGGAGCGCCGGCCGCGCGGCGATATGCGGGTCGATTTGGAGCCGATGCGCGATCTCGCTCGTCGGCTTGGCGATCCCCAGAACAGCTTCCGTATCGTCCATGTGGCCGGCACCAAGGGCAAAGGCTCGACTTGCGCCCTGATCGAAGCGGGTCTTGCGCGGGCGGGGTTCTCCGTCGGGCGATATGCCTCGCCGCATGTCATGCACATCACCGAACGGGTCAGCATTCACGGCCGTCCGGTCGGCGAGGAGCGCCTGGCGGATGCGCTCGGGGCGGCGCTCTCGGCGTTCAAAGACGCGAGGCGGGAGGCGACGGACGGGCAGGGAGCGACCTGGTTCGATATTCTGACGGTTTCAGCCTTGCTGATCTTCAGGTCGGAAAGGGTGGAGTGGGCCGTTCTCGAAACCGGACTTGGGGGGCGGTGGGACTCGACCAATATCGTTCAAAGCGATGTCGCGGTTATCACCAATATCGATCTTGAGCACACCGAAATCCTCGGCAAAACCCGCGCAGCCATTGCCTTCGAGAAGGCAGGAATCATAAAGCGCGGCGCAACGGTCGTCACACTCCTGCCGGAGGCGGACGAGGCAGGCGCCGTCGTATCCGCCCGGGCAGCAGAACTCGGCTGTGCCGTGCGACGCCCCACGGTGCCGGCCGACGCAACCATCGAGCAGCGGAATGTTGCCGTGGCGGGCGTGGTTCTGGATGTGCTCGGGAAAATGGGCGTCATGACAAAGGGCGCAAGCGCGATGTCGGAGCCGCTTGGAGAACAGCTCCTCGATCCCTCAACGATCGAATCTGCCCGCCTGCCGGGACGGCTCGAAAAAATCGCTGTCATCACCAGCCACGGCGACAATGCCAAGGTCAATGTGGTGCTGGACGGCGCACATGTTCCCTTTAACCTTGCTGCGGTTCTGAGTGACCTCTCACAAGAAGAAAAATACCGCGCGCCTTGCATTGCCGTCATGTCAATCGCGGACGACAAGGACGCGGCAGGCTTGCTGTCGACGATGACGCGCCACGATATATCGATCATCTTCACCACCGTCGGCGCCAGATCGCGTTCGCCAGAACAGCTGAAGACCATTGCAGACACCCTCGGGCTGCTCAGCATCGTCATGATAGACCCGCTCGAGGCCTATCAAGAAGCGCTGGCAGGCGCCACGGAATCAGGCGCTTGGGTTCTCGTTACCGGATCGCTCTATCTCGTCGGCATCATCCGTGCGGCGTGAGCTTGACCGGGTGCGATCTTAGCCGCCGACTGTGATTTCGCCATCCGCAACACGTTTGACAAATATCTTCAAACCTTCATGCCTCAGTTTCTTCCAGCCGCCGTCGGAAACCATTGATTTGGCCAGATCGGCAAACCCCGTGGTGAGGTAGGGAACCTGCGATGCCGGTCGCTTGCCGAGCGCTTGAATCAGGCAGTCGGTTCTTGGCGGGGACGAGAACGTGTTTCCTGAATGGTTCATACGGATCTCCACATGATCTGTGCCGTCCGGAAACCGGATCGTCCCATAGCCGCATTTGGCCGCCGCATTCACTTCGGCCTTGGAGAGATTGTCTTGCAGAACAAATGACAGCTGGCTGAAAGTGTTGTCAGTGTAGTCGAACTGACCCAGTATGATGAAGTCCAACTCGTTCTGTCCCTTCCTGGCGCCTTTGATCTTGCCGAAGAAGTTGGAATTCACCTTGGTGTCTTTGCCCGTCTTCATGGCAAGCATTTCGCCGAGCTTGATATAGGTCCTCGGTTTGGACGAAAGGTTTTCGGTACCAGCCGCGGCGTTGCCTGACGGCAGACTTGCGGTCTCCGGCTTGGCATAGGCGTCAGCGAAGGCTTGCAGCGTCGTGAGGTTGAGCGCTTGGGGAAGCGAACCGCTCTCGAACTTGCGGCAGGAGAGCGCGGCTTGCCGTGTTACCTTGTCAGGCTTGCCCTCGAGATTCCCTGGCTTGCAGCCCAAATCACTCAGTTGCTGCTGCAACGTCTTGAGCAAAGCGGCTTGTTCGGCGGAATAATTGTTGACACCGCGGGTCACACTGACATTGCGGACATCGATGCCGATACCGTCCGGCTGCACCACGTCAAACTGGGACGTATGATGGTCATAGCTCTTCCAGTCACCGCCCCAACCCATCATCACCGGGCCGAGAATGAAGTTGAATGATTTCGGGTCGCGGTTTGATTGCGGCTCGCACTCGTTCGATTCCCAGCAATGCGGAGCTTGGTTGGTTGCTTCGCCTTCGGCGGCGTAGATCACCTTGTTGTCGCAGCTTGCCGTAACCCATCCGCTCTCATCGTTTGCCCATCGGATTTTCAGCGAGAATGTCGCCCATTTGCCGAAATCTTGCGGTTTTTGGCACTGGCGGGCGAGAAAGTTCACGCCGTTGCGCGTGTCGGCTTTCAGCATGTAGATGAAATTGTGGATTGCCGGTCCTTCCCAGGACGCCAAGCGCAAATGGCTGTCCCAGCCATCGGGATAAAAGCCATTGGCGGAGTTGTTGTGCCAGCCTTTGTAGGCAAAGGTCGGATCGAGCCGGAAATCAAACTTGTATTCGACGCTTTCGCCAACCCTCATGTCTCGCGTACAGCGAATTGTCGAGCGGACGTTGCCATTGCGGCAATCATTTTCGCCGCGTCCATCGCCATAGTCGACATTGGAACACTGACGGTCGAATATCTCAAACCGGGTCACGCCGTCCTCGACCTCCGGTCTGACCGATCCGTTGAACTTGTGGCGCTCAAAACCTTTGGGGAGCGGATCGGCAGTCGCTACGGCGTGGGTCGCAAAAACGATCAGCGCGCCAACCGCCAGTCCAATTATGGGATTTTTCAGCATAGCCCCCCCTCCAAATTGGACTCCAACCATATCATGATCTCTCTTGGACGGTCGGTTTAGATCAGGTTCAGATCGGTGCGTAAGGTGCTGCGCCATCAGCAGGTACGGCGGTCAAAGCTGCCAAGCTGCTAGTGCTTCCGAGCCGGTGCGGCGGGCGTTTATGACGGCAGCCAGGGCGAGCGACATCAAGTGCGGCTCGTGATCGGCGATGCTTCGGATCATTCCGACCGGAACGCGGCGGGAAGATCGACAGCGACGTCAAGCGGCGGGAAATGCCGCAAGTTTTCCGTAATGACGGTGAGGTCGTAGGCCCGCGCGGTCGCTGCGATGATGAGATCGCCAAGGCCGGGATGACGGCCCTGGCTCTCGGCGGCATCTTCCAGGGCGCCGACGATCCGCGCGACAACGGTATCCATCGGCAAGATCCGATCCCCGAAACTGTCGGTGATGAAGTCCAGCCAATCCGAAAGGCGCTTTGCCCGCTCGATCCCGCCGCGACGGTGAAGGCTCCGCATTCCCTTTTCGATTTCCGCGACTGTTAGAGCCGACAGAAAGAGAGCATCGGCTTCGCCTTGCTCACGGAACCATGCCCGCACCGGATCGGACGGCGACGCCTTGCCCGGCGCGAACTTCGAAATGATATTCGTGTCGAGAAGGTAGGCGGTCACAGATCAATATCGCGCATTTTCGATGGGTTCCGCTCCAGCTCGACCCCACCGGGAAACGTCAACAGGAAATCCCCGAAATTCGGCCGTGGCGTCTTCAAAGCCCTTTTCGCGGCCTCGGCTGCTTCGACGGACACAAGCACGGCAGCCGGCTTTCCGTGTCGCGTGATCGTCACGAATTCCCCGTTTGCCGCTTCATCCACCAGTCCGGCGAAACCGGCCTTTGCCTCTGCCACGCTGATCGTCGACATTGCGGCCTCCTGTCTTAAATGACCATATATGGTCAAAATAGACATTGACGCCGACGGAATCAAGAGGGGAGTTTTCCAGGGATGCAGCAGCGCTTTAGAATCAACCGACCGAAAGCCCACCCTTCCTCTGGTTATAATTTTTCCGCAGGAAAGTTATAGCCAAGGCGCGGCTGAACAGGAACGGTGCATCGTCCGCATGGATCCAGTTCGAGCCTGAACGATTAGTCCAACCAGACGCCCGCGGTCGAGGCTATTGGCTCGGAGCTCCAGCGCTCAGCAGCGCCCGCACCAATGCCGCCTGGCTGCGTACGCCGGTTTTGTCGAAGATGCGCTGCAGCTGGGTGCGCAACGTGTTGACACTGACCCCGAGCAGATCGGCGGCGGCTGCGAGGTCATGGCCATCGACGATCAGGCGCGCAAGCCGGGTCTGCGCCGGCGAGAGGCCGAAGACCTCCCGCGCGCTCGCGATCCGGCGCGCCACCGTCTCGGCGTCGTCGAAGGAGACCAGCGTCTTGCCGTCCTCGAGCAGGACCCAGCAGTGGAGTGGCATCCCGGCTGCGTCCTCGCCGAGCGCCACCGCCCAGGTCTGCTTCGGCGCGATGTTCAGCGGTCTCTGGCTCTGCAGCTCGCGGAATGCCAGGCGCACCGCCTCGCGTAGCGCAGGGTCGCATTCGCGCTGCCGGGCACGCAGGCGGCCGGCGGCGGCGACGAGCCCGGGATGGCCAGGCATCCGCTCCCGCGCCAGCCGGTTCGTCCAGAGGATCCGCGCATCCACGTCGACCTCGATCAGCGGGCAGTTCGCCTCCTCGACGCTGCTCTCCATCATCACCATGCAGCCGATCTTCCAGGCGCCGTCGATCCGCTGGAGGATCCGCAGCTGGCGCTTGCGATCCTCACCGGTGTCGCTGCCGATCTGATCGAAGGTCATCCAGGCCATGTTGCCGTCGACGACGATGTTGACCTTTTCCCAGCGGACGCGCTCCGCGAAAGCGTGTTTCTCCGGGAATCGCTCGACGATCTTCTTGATCCGCGCCGCGATCGGGTCCCAGCCTTCGTCCACCCGGACGCCGAGCGAGGCGAAATATTCCATCCGCCGGGTCTGCGGCGACTGCACCCAGTGGCTCGCCAGAGCCTCGAAGTCGCGCTGCAGCCAGGCCTCGGTTTCGGCGCGGATCACTGCCATGATCGCCGCCCGGTCAGCCTCGCTGTCGTCCATCGCGCGGTCCCCCGTGACAACGGATTGCAGCATAGCATGATCGGTCTGTCGGAGCATGGCGGCACCTCATGTGTTGATGACGCCGGCCAGAAGCAGCGTCACGCCGGCGGTCGTTGCGATCAGCCCGAGGAGCCGAAGCCGCAGGCGCGGCAGGCTGATCTGATTTCGGTAGTATCGGTCCTCGGCCGCGGCGCCCATCTGCGAGGGGCGGCGGCGGTTTGGCATGTGCGCGGCGACGAGACTTTGAAGGTCCATTGTGTTGCCTCCTGGTTCGGGCTTCATCTGCCGCATTCTCGCACGCATCCGAGCCGTGCTCTGTCATGCAGACGGAGGACATCGGGCTCGGCGCCCGGCTGGCGAACGAAGAATTATCTCAACCGGAACGAGTCCCGCTGTGATTCGTTGAGTCGCGTATTTCCAGCGTGAGGGGATGCATCATGAGCAGGCGACGAAGGTTCAAGCCGGTGAAGATCACCATCAATGGCAAGGTGAGGACGGTCTATAATGTCGTTCAGGCCGGCAACACTTTACTGAATGATTGGCCCGAGCAGACGCCGGCGGCCAAGGCGGCCGAACGGCTTGTGCTTGACGTGTTCAACGATGCTGCCGGGCCCGAGCAGGTGCGCCGCGCATTCATCACCGCGGCGAAGGCCAGCGACATCAAGTTCAGCTCCTGAGCGGCGGTGTTGGCAAAAGCCCTGGCTCATTTCCATGACACCTGCTCCTGGTTTCGCAGATCCCGGGTTTTGAACTGCGTCTCCATCCAGGCGGCCGAGACGATCGCCGCGAGGAAGCCGAAGGCGAGGCAGGCGATTGCCTGGGTCCGCCACGAGACGAAGGTGACCGGCGCCGGGGTGACGGGCTTTTCCACGCATTCGCCGGGCGGGCAGGCGCAGCCGGTAAAGGCCTTGATGAGGCAATCGCTCATGCTGCGCCGCCTTTCACCGTGTCGATGGCGGCGAGGACCTTCCGGTGAAGCGGGCAGCCGTGATCGTCGCTGCCATCGAAAAAGCGTTCGGCCTCCACCAGCGCCGCCAGGAGATCGGGCGCCCCGGCGGTGAAGCGGGCCTTGGCGCGGGTCTTTTCGGTTGCCCCGGCCCGCCGGGCGGCAGCAAGGGAAGGGCTGTCGGTCGATGGTTCGGATGTGGGATTGGCGGCAGGCATCTCCGTTCCCCTCAGGCGTAAAGCTGATCGGTATCGGTGATGCCCATGATCTCGCGGGCATAGCGGTAATGCTCCTCGACGGAGGCTCTCGCGCCGCGCAGCCAGGACGGGCCGCGGATCGAATGTTCGGGACGGCGGAGGAAGGCAAAGCCGAGGGCGCCCATGCGCTGGGCCTCGTTGGCCATATAGGCGCGGCAGTCGCCCATCGTGCGCGCCGCATTCCAGCGGGCATCCCGCCTGCTCTCTTCGGTCTCGATATTGCGGATGTGCTGCATCGCCTGTCCTCTCGCGCCTCTGATCGGCTTGTGAGAATAAGGTATTTATTATACCTCGTCGCGTCAACCGTAAAAGGTATAAAAAATACCTCTAGGATTGACGAGGTACGAATCATAGGCGTATGCCTGTCGCCAGTGATTGGGCGACCGGGTGCAACTCCCGAGCTGACGAAGCCCAGCGGCGCGGGAAGCGAAAGTCCTTAAGTGCGCTGTCAGAAAATCGGGACGAGGGCGAAGCGAATGGCCCCTCTGGCACGTGTCCCATCCCGGCTCCGGCCTTCAGGACTTGGCCAATGCTCTCCCGGCTTCATGGGCTTTGCTCATGGGGTAGGGGGAAGCTTTGGCCGGAACCCTCCCTCACCAGCCTTCAGGAACCTTCTCCTCCTAAGCTGAAGAGAGAGGAATGAGAACTGAAGTTGGAGTATGATGCTAGGAGAAAAAAGGAGGCCGGCCATGCGCAGCGAAATCGAAATCACCGACGAAGTGATCGAGGCGGGCCTGGATGCGATCACCGAATTTTACGATCCGTGGGAGGA
The DNA here is from genome assembly GCF_034554815.1 of Rhizobium indigoferae. Lineage (NCBI taxonomy): Bacteria > Pseudomonadati > Pseudomonadota > Alphaproteobacteria > Hyphomicrobiales > Rhizobiaceae > Rhizobium > Rhizobium indigoferae. Next base: position 729,790 of record NZ_CP140635.1, read on the forward strand.
GAAGCTGCCGAAGGACATGTTTCCCGCAGCCATTCGTTCCATCCTGGTGGCGGTGTCGAGAGTGGTGCGCGAACGGCATCCGGAGCTGCCGCAATTTGTGGTTTCAGAGGATGAATCCTCCCGATACCCCTCGTGATCCAGGCTGGGGATCGGCGAGCTTCGGAGCGAAATCCTACAGGCCGTACATCTCTCGCGCGGCGCTATACGCCAGGAGCAACACCGCTATCGTGACGATATAGAACCAGATTCTGCCGGTGCGTGAGGAAGGGCGTATCATCCTGTTTTCCCTACTGAAATATGATTGATTCGCGGCACTATTTCCGAGCCTTGAGCGCTCATCCCTACATCTCGATGATCGATCGGCGGACGCGGCCGACGATGGTGACGGCGCCCTGGAATTCCGGCGGCGGCACGTCCTCGTAGGATGCCGGCTGGAAGGGCGGATTGTCGTTCGGGCGATAGCGCTTGTAGGTCGCGGCCCCCGTCTCGTCGGCGACGACATAGAGCGCGTTCGGCGCCAGGCGCTTGTCGCGCAGATTGACGAAGATGATCGAGCCCGGCGGCGAGATCTTGTTCATCGAATTGCCTTCGACCTCGAGCGCGATCCATTCGCCATCGGGCAGATCGAGGGCGGCGACCGTCGGGAATTCCGAAAAGTCGGTGATCGGCGCCTGCTCGCTCAGCTGGCCGGCGCTGACCCAGGAGATCTTCGGGATATCGGCAACGGAGACCGGCAGCTCATCCGGATCGAGCGCGTTGCCGGTGCCGAACTGCAGCCAGTTGAGATTGACCTTGAAAGCGCGGGCATACTTCTTCGCATCGGCAATGCCGAAGCCGTTGCGGCCGGACTCATGCGCCTTGTAGACATTCGCATTCCAGCCGAACCGATCGACGATCGCCTTCGGCCCGGCAAAGCCAGCATTCTTCCTGGCCATGACGAGGCGCTTTGCGCGTTCTTCGCGTTCAAATTGTTCCTGCTCTTTCAACATGATATGAAAAATACCCGAAAATAAGGTACATGTCATGCCCTAATGTGCTTGACATATGAGGTATTAAGTATACCCTAATCGCCATGACAAACACCGACATCTACAACAACGGGCCAGCCTTTCGGAATTTACCGGCCTGCGCGCCGCGTCCCGCGGCGGGGGAGACGGCACCATGAGGTTCACCATTTCCTCGGAAGAGCGGCTCGCCATGGACGTCATGCCGACCGGCGTCGTCATACACCGGCCGCAAGGCCCAAGGGGAGGGCGGATGTCGGTAATCCCGGTTCGCAACGAGGATATCCCCTTCCTCGCCAAGGCCCTGCAGCAGGTGCTGAACGCCAACCGGGAGGTGGAATCGCTATGACCATCTCCCCGAAAACCACCGCCCGCTACACCGGCTGCCCGAAACTGCGGCAAGGCGCTGTCGATCGCCGAGGTGATCGAGCGCCACTGCGAGAATTGCGATCGGCCGACGCGCCCGGAAGAGATCAGCGAGACGATGATCCCGCCCGGCGCTCAGCCGATCACCAACCCCGATAGCCCAGCCCCTCCCTGACGGCTATCGGTGGCTGGCGTCGTCGCTCCTCCCTCGGCGACGCCAGCTCCCGGGCGCACTCGCGCCCGAAACCCAGGCGGCGGCCTGGCAGACGACCGGAGCCTTTGCTCCCAGAGCCGGGGTTCCGGTCGTCACCCCTGAAGAATCAAAGACGTTGTTGGCACCCGCTTCGGCGGCAATGGCGGACGACGTTCGCGGGAAAGAAGGATCAAGCGATGAGCATCCAGCCCAAGGCCGGCCCGGCGCAGCAAGGCGCTCACATGAACGCGCTCGAGCTCTTCCGCTCCGGCCGGGACTATATCGAAATCGCAGCCCTCCTCGGCACGTCGGTGCCGTCGGTGGAAACCGAGATCCACAAACTTCGAAGCCCCGAGAAGGGCGACACCACCCAGCAGGACCATGCCGGCGGCGAGGTCAGGCGGTTTCCCCGTCGCCCCCTTAAGCCGGGCACGCCGGTGAATTTCGCCGGCGGGCGACGGAGGCTGCGGGTTTGAGGTCGGCCATCTCAATCGGGAAAGGGACATCGCATGGCTAGGGACACAACGAGCCAGGAGATCATGGACATCCTCAGCCCGGTGCTGGGGGAGGAGCTCGCGGCAGCGATCATCGAGCATCGCAAGCGCACGCTGAAGAAGCCGCTGACGGTCTATGCCGCCAGGATGCAGGCGAGGGAATATCTGCTGACCGGCGACCCGGTCGGCGCCGCCGAGATGCAGATCTTCCGCGGCTGGCAGGCGATCAAATGCGACTGGTACCTCAGGGAGAAGGCGAGGGAAGCCGGGTCGATCAACAGCAGTACGAGAAGGACGACAGTCGATGCCGCAAGAGATTTCCTCTCCGGTGAAGATCATAGCTGGGATGCTTTCGGGTTTCCCGGCATCCGCAGGCACTGATCCCGACATGCAGATCCGCGCCTATCTCGTCGCCATCGACGGCATCCCGCTGGAGGCGGTCTGGCAGGCCGCCAAACTCTTCATCTCCGGAAAGGTGAGGGATCATAACCGCGCCTTCGCCCCGAGCTCAGCCAGTTTCGCCGAGCAATGCCGCCATCAACAAGCGGCGATCGAGGCGGAGAGCCGCCCGCGCATGGAGGCCGAACCCGAGACGCCGCAGCCGAAGGTCACAGCCTACAAGATGCAGTTGCTGCGCGACGCCGCCAATGGCAGCCGCAGCGCCAAGCGGGAACTCGCGAGGATGTTTCCCGACAACCCGATCATTGCAAGAGCCGCACGATACGAGGAGGCATTGAGATGACCATCACCTTTTGGACGGAAGACAAGATCGTCAAGGCGGAAAAGCTCTGGAAGGAAGGGCTGTCGGCCAGAGAGATCGCCAACCTCTTCGGCTCGAAGAAGAACACCATCATCAACATGGCGCACCGCAACCGCGACAGGTTTCCCTCGCGGCAGGACGCCTGGCATCCGCAGCCGAAGGCGGGCCCGCCCGTCCAGCCGATCCGCCATCCCGACCGCGTCACGCGTGTGACCCTGTCGGGCGCCCATGTGACGATGCCGCGCGTGCCCAGCATCGATGGGCCTGCAGAGCCATGAGCACCGTCACCCCACGCGAAACCGAAATCATCCGCTGGATGGCGGCGGGCAAGACGGCCGCCGAGATCGGCACCATTCTCGGAATCTCCCACATCACCGTGAACACGCACATTGCCAACGCCAAGGCGCGGCTCGGCGTCTTCAAGGATACGGCGCTGGTCGCCGCCGCACTCAGAAACGGCATCATTCGATAGAAGGACAATCAGCATGGGCGGCAAAGCCACCAAGGTGAAGACAGGGCGGGTCAACAAGGGCGCCGGCCGTCCGCGCAAGGAGAATGTCGAGCGTTTTCCCTGCGGCAAGATCAAGCCCTTCGAAACCGAGAAGGAGAATATCAGCGTCGCGATATCAGCCCGCCGCCGCATCCACGGATTTGACAGGACGGCTGCCGACGAGACGGTCAGGAGCCCCTTTGCCGGCTACACCCTCGGCCGCATGTTCCTCGACGGCCTGATCACTTCAGAACAGCGCCAGGCCGGCGACGATTACGCCGAGGCAATCGCCCGCTACCACAAGACCACAGGCATCCCGGCCCCGAGCCCCCGGGCGCAAACCCTCTTTACCGTCAAAGGCCACGAAGGCGAGGTCACCGACACCCTCGCCGACCGCGCCCGCAAGGCCAGCAACCGCATGATGGCCCTGCAGGGCATCCTGCTCCGCCGCCCGGATGGACCGCAGGTCAGGAGCACGGTCTATAACGTCACGGTGATGGACTACGAACATTTGCGCCAGATGCCGCCGCAGCAATTGCTGTGGCTGCGAAGGGGGTTGACGGCGTTGCGGGGGGACGAGGGGTGGGTGATGATGACGGGCGACGGACGCGAAATTCGCACATCTCCCATCCGCCATCGCTGTTCTTGCCGCAGAGCTCACCCCACCCTCCGTCGTCCTCGGGCTTGACCCACCGACTACGCAGACTGAGAATACCCCCAGCGCTGTGGCGCTTCATTTAAGAGCGGTGATGGCTGGATGGGTTTGCCGATCGTAAAGCGCCATCTCCTCGGCGGTTGGCGGCTCGAACAGCTCCGACCACCGAAGCAGGTCCGCCCGCGAGATGTCGAACGTGCCGACTGGAAGCTCGGCGTTTCGCCGGGAGACCCGGTCCCAAAGCGCATCAAAGGGAACGTCGAGGAAGCAGAGGACGACGCGGGCACCAGCTGCGCGAGCTTCCTCCCGGCAGGTGTCGCGTTCTGCCCGTGACCACACTCCCCAATCCACGACAACGTTACACTGAAGCCTGACGGCACGCAGAGCGATCTGCCATTGTAGGCTCTCGACCCTACCTCGGCACGGACCAGTTTCGGCTTCCGGAGTAGAGATGCCGGGGTAAAGCCCGTGCATCCAGTCGTCTCCGGTCAGACGGAGGGCAGATGCTTCATGTTCGATTATCTTGGCGAGCGACGTCTTTCCCGAACCGGGAAGACCGCAAGTGAGGTAGAGCGTCGGCATTGGAAAATCTCTGATTTGGCTTGGCAAGTGGACGTGGCCCCGCGGAGTCGCGGAGGGCTGCGCTTCGCTCAAGGCCGGAAGGCGCGGCCAATCAGAGGTGTGTTGCCATAGTCTATCTTGTAGGATCGCTCTGTTCCGGGGTCAAGACGGAGCGCATGGGTGAGCTCACAGGTGAGGTCGTCTAACCCACTGGCTGCTTTGTGGTATCTCCAGTCGACCTCATCGACTCCCGCCCGAATTGACTCTCGCCCGAATTCTGGCACCGTTACCGCGCCATTCAGCGGGGGCAGCGAATGTCATCATCTCACTACACGCATGGATCGAGCGAGGCAGAACAACAGCGGTTGACCGCACTGAACAGACGGCTGAACGAGCGGTGTATCGATGCCGCGCAGCTCGCCGCCGGTGAACGCGTCGTCGACTTCGGAGCCGGCCTTGGTCAGTACTCGCGGATGATGGCACGGGTCACCGGCGTCCCAGTGCTCGGGCTGGAGCGAAGTCCGAAACAGATCGCCGAGGCGTTGCGCCAAGCGGCGGCCGACGACGAGACCGCAATGATCGAGATGAGGCAGGGCGACGTCCTCGATCCGCCCCTTCGCGACGACGAGCTAGGTCAGTTCGACGTCGCTCACGCTCGCTTCGTCCTTGAGCACATACCCGACCCGCTGCAGGTCGTTCGCAACATGGCGCGCGCGGTGCGGCCGGGTGGCCGTGTGATCCTGTCCGATGACGACTACGACGGTCTGCGGCTATGGCCAGAACCCCCGGGGTTCTCGCCGGTCTGGAACGCTTATCAGCGCACCTATGACAGGCATTGCAACGACCCTATCGTCGGGCGTCGGCTCGTGCAGTTGCTTCACCAGGCGGACCTACGTCCTCGCCGTAACACGCTTGTTTTCTTCGGCGGTTGCTCGGGTGATCCCGATTTCGAGGATGTGGTTCGCAACATTGCGGGCATCGTCGACGAAGCGATCGACGACATCGTGGCGACTGGGCTTTCACGAGACGCGGTTACGGCAGGTCTCGACACCTTGATCGAGTGGAGCAGGGCGCCAGATTCGGCGGTGTGGTTCGGCATGTCATGGGCGGAAGGGATTCGGCCCCTCTGACGTCGGCAGCCCGCAGACGGCCGATTTCCGCGATGATCGCATCGAAGACATCCTCCTGCTTCGCACCATCGATGACGAAGGTGTCATGCGGCTTGTGGCAGGAACCTATTATTGCTCACATAAATCCTGGATTCCGCGGTAGGTATTTGACCCAGTCGCCGAAGCCGGGTGCTGCCATCAGCAGCATCGGAAACGTGATACGCATGCCGACATCGATGGCCAGGCTGAGCGCGCCCTCGCATGTGCCTGGCAGGAACGCCGAAACCTTCTCGGACGAGCCATCCGCGGCAATCTTCAACGCAGCAGCAAAAGCATCGCGAAGAACGTCTGCACGAGTGGCGGCGAGCGGTCCGATATGCCCGCTCGCACTGACATAGCTGTAGCCGACGCATTCGTTTCCGGCATAGAGCAGGACACCGGTGGTCGCGGGGTCGCTGAGCAGATAGCGGTGGTGCTTGTCTCGCGCAGCGCCGACGGCGCGAGCGTCAATTTCGGCAAGTCTCTTTATCGTAGCGTCGGTGTCGACGAGAGCGACGCTTCGCAATGACGGCTCCTGCAACTTGGCGGCCACCTGTTCACGACTGGAGCCAACGAAATAGATCGGCATTTTGGGGAAGAGGCCATGCCGGATATAGAGACCTTGCGAGACACGATTGAAGGAGAACGTTATCAATGCCCGATGGGCCGTCCTTGATTTTCGGGCGTGCTCCATGGTTCGTCTCATCAGCTCATTGCCGATTCCTTGACCCTGTTGCGCCGGGTCGACAAACAGCTGGGCAAGGAACCAAAGATCACCGCACACCCAGCTCCATGCGAATCCGACGATGTCGCTGCCGTTCTCCGCGAGCCATAGACCGCCGGGGTCGTCTTCAAGCGAAAACAGCTGGAAGTTGGGAGGGTTTGGCATCGCCATTGGGCCGAAGCCATGTCGGATGGTGAGCTCATTGATGCTGGCGACCACCAGCACATCGGTGGCTGCCAAATCCTCCGCCTGGGCTGGCCTGTAAATGACAGACATCGAGGACTCCCCACAGGAATATCAACCGTTGTGAGCACGAGCCGCAGGGTCGCAAATACTCCGACGTCACACTGCTCGGCTCACTATTCCAGCGAGTCCACATTCGGTCAACTCTCACGGTCCACCCGCCCGCCGAGCGTCGGGAAAGGGCAAGCAGCCGCCCGTCGCCACTAAGGGCCGATACGAGCCAGGTTACTTCGACGCGACCTTCATTCCCATCCGACGCCAATGCGTGGGCTTGGAGCCCACTGAAGGTTCACAGGAAGGCTTCACGAGGCTGAGAATTTCACCGTGACACCGCGCTGCCGAAAGTAGGCCTCCATCCGCTTCCTGCCAGAACGGTTATTCTGCACGAGCCTAGCGGGGTCGAATACGGCCTCCTTTAAACCCGCCCGCGTCAACGCTGCCTTGAGGGCCGCGATATGCACGTCGATGTCGGCGTTGTCCGCCTGAAGCGACTCATAAATGCGGTTTGTTGCATCTGCTACGGTCGATTCGCTCACTATTACACTCCCGTTGTCGTCTGGCTGGCCTGACCGTATTGGGGTGAAACCTGTTCACGTCAATGGGCGCTCGATCGCACAGGCCTTCGTAGGTTACTGTAACATACTTGCGTTTTCGCGCTTCGAGCGCGCCAATTGGCGCGGGAGGAAAACGCCATGAATTTAACAAAACGCGAGTTCACAAATGGCCTGATTCTTACCGCGGCGGTAGCGGGATTTGGCCCCCGGGCCGCTCAAGCTGCGGAAGCCACTGCGGCCGAAGTCCGCGCCATCGCCAAGGAAGCCTATGTCTACGGCTTCCCGATGGTGGACAGCTACCGCATCCAGCACGCCTATTTCGTCGATACTAAAAATCCCGAATACAAGGGGCCATGGAACCAGATCGTCAATACTCCCCGTGTCTACACGCCCGCTGACACGGCAATCCAAACGCCCAACTCGGATACGCCGTACTCATGGCTGGGCCTGGACCTGCGCACCGAACCGATGGTGCTCACCGTGCCTCCGATTGAAAAGGATCGCTATTTCAGCGTCCAAATGATCGACGCGTACACCTTCAACTTCGCCTATCTAGGCAGCCGCGCGACCGGCAATGACGGGGGCAGCTTCCTCGTCGCCGGTCCGGGTTGGAAAGGTGAGACGCCCTCGGGTGTGAAGAAAGTGATCCGCTCGGAGACCGATTTTATCTGGGCCGCCTACCGCACGCAGCTTTTCAATCCGGACGATATCGACAACGTCAAGAAAGTTCAGGCCGGCTACAAGGCGGAGCCGCTTTCGGTGTTTCTCGGCCAAACAGCGCCAGCAGCCGCGCCCGCTGTTGATTTCATCAAGACGTTGACGCCCGAAGAGGAGAAGACGTCGCCGGAGTTTTTCAACATCCTGAACTTCATCCTGCAGTATTGCCCGACCGATCCGTCGGAAACCGAACTCACGGCGCGTTTTGCCAAGATCGGCGTCGGCGCCGGCAAGACCATCGACTTCGACAAGCTTTCGCCGGAGATGAAGGCTGCCTTCGAACAAGGCATGGCCGATGCCTGGAAGGAACTGGCAACTCTTGAGAAACAGAAAATCGACACGGGCGAAGTGACCTCCGGCGACGTCTTCGGCACGCGGGAGTATCTGAAGAACAATTACCTCTACCGCATGGCTGGTGCCGTGCTCGGCATCGGGGGCAATTCGAAACAGGAGGCAATGTATCCGGTCTATGCCGTCGATGCCGACGGAAAGAAGCTGGATGGTGCCAACCGCTATGCCCTCCGCTTCGCGCCGGGGCAGCTGCCACCCGTCAACGCCTTCTGGTCGCTGACGATGTACGAACTTCCGCAGAGCCTGCTCGTTGCCAATCCGATCAACCGCTACCTGCTCAACTCGCCGATGCTGCCGCAGTTCGTGAAGGACGCCGACGGCGGCCTGACGTTCTATGTCCAGAACGAATCGCCCGGCAAGGACAAGGAGGCGAACTGGTTGCCCGCGCCCAAAGGGCCGTTCATCGCTTTCATGCGGCTATATTGGCCGAAGGAGGAAGCGCTGGAGGGCAAGTGGAAGCATCCGCCGATGACAAAGGAACTGTAGTCCCGACGCTGCCAAGTTCGATTATCCAGAGGGGATAGGGCATGAGAGTTCTGAAGTTCGGCGAGCAACCAGTGAGCTTCGCTGCAGGAGCACGCTACTGGGTCTAGTCACCCGAACACAGCCCGGAGGGATGAGGTTTCCGTGTAGCGCTGACGTTCCTGTTTCCGAAATAGAGAAGTTTGATTGGCTGCTTCTGGCGAAAAGCGAACTGCCGTAGCCCTGACCCGAGGCCCAGCCATCAGCCGTGGCCATGGATCCCAGGCTCGAGGCCTGGGATGACGGAGGTTGGGGGTGCGTTTTCGCCAAGCTCCCAGCTGATCGAGCCGAAACCCGCCGTGGAGCAATAGCGCACTTTAGCGATGCCTGATGAACCCTTTCCGTTGCCGTCCTATGGGAGTATTTTGCTCTCACTCAACTGAGCGGTGGAGAGTGCAGTGTTTGTGGACGGCCGTCGCACGTTTCTGCTCTTTTTGGCGGTCGCATCCTGTCAGATGGCGTTCGTGCCACGATCAGCTGTGGCAGACGACACCGTTACCATCGATGGCGGGATGCTGAAGGGTGAGAGGTCGGGCACGGTCTTCAGCTTCAAGGGCATACCCTATGCGGCGCCGCCGGTTGGTGATCTGCGATGGCGCAATCCGAGACCAGCGGAGACATGGAGCGGTATTAGGGATGCCCGCGATTTCGGTCCGTCCTGCATGCAGACCGACGACCTGCCGAAGTCGGAGGATTGTCTGACCCTCAATGTCTGGACACCCGTCAAGCGTCTCCGCACGCCGCTGCCGGTGATGGTCTGGATTTACGGCGGCGCTCTTGCCCATGGAAACACCCCGCAATATCCCGGTGGCCATCTCGCCGCCCGGAAGGTTGTGTTCGTCAGCATGAATTACCGCATGGGCCGACTGGGTTATTTTGCCCATCCGGCGCTGATGAAGGAATCCCCTGACGAGCCCGTCGGCAACTATGGTTACATGGATCAGCTGGCCGCCCTGAAATGGGTCCAGCAAAATATCGAAGCCTTCGGCGGCGATCCGAAGAAAGTGACGATCTTCGGAGAGTCGGCCGGTGGCGGCTCGGTGATGGCGCACATGATATCGCCACTGTCACGCGGGCTGTTCCGGGGCGCCATTCTACAGTCGCCGGGTCTGCCGACCGCGCGGGCGCAGAGCACGCCTTTGTCACCTTTGAAGGAAGCAGAGAAAATCGCGTTGGACTATGCGGCTTCTCTGGGAATCAATGGCAGCGATGCCGAGGCTCTGGCGGCCCTTCGGGCGCTGCCTGCGGAAAAGCTCACCGAAGGCGCATCGGCACAAGAGGTGCTTGTGGGAATGTCGACAGGCAAGCCTGTCATCGGCATCTCAGGCGCGATCATTGACGGACGGTTTTTGCTCGAAACGCCGGAAGCGGCTTTTGCGGCGGGCCGTCAGGCGCCGGTTCCGGTCATCGTCGGGGCAAATGATCGTGATCTCGGCATCGGTGAGGCCGCGACGAAAGACGATCTCTTCGCGCTCTTCGGCAATCATGCAGCCGAAGCCCGCAGCCTCTACGATCCCAGCGGTCAACAGACCCTCGATGAGCTGAAGCAGCAGGTTCTGGCCGACAAGACGCTTGTCGAACCATCCCGCCACCTCGCTGACGAGATGATCCGCGCTGGTCAACCGACGTGGTGGTATCGTTTCTCCTATGTCGCCGAGGCTCTCCGCAACGATCCGGCATGGAAAGGCACCCTGCACGGATTCGAAATTCCGTATACGCTGGGCATTCCAAACGCACTGGTGAAAGACAAGGTGACACCTGCCGACTGGGCCATGGCCACATTGGCAAGCGAATACTGGCTCGAATTTGCAAGGAGGGGTGACCCCAATAGCGGCTCACGGCCAAAATGGCCTCACCACGACCCATTCGCCGACAGGGTCATCGACTTCGGCAATGACGGCGCAACGGTCGGAGCCGATCCGCTGAAGCCGAGGCTCGACCTCTGGCAAAGCCATTGGGAGGAGACGAAATGACGGGGTCGGCGCCTGTCGCCTGGTCTGTTGCCTTACCCATTGCGGGAACCGCTGTATAACACAAGCACGCTTTGTCATTGCCATCTTCCTGGGAAGACCTTTCCAGATGTCGCTATTGACGGAAGCCCGATCTCCGTTGAATTGCGCTTGGCAGCTTTGGGGCGACAGGCGGCAGCCGGGTCTGTCGAATTGCGCCAGAAGCAGACGTCCTATTCCAACTGGGCTGTCTCGCATAAGCTGAGAAACTCGCCTAGTCGCTGAGCTAAAGTTGTGCGATATTCAAAGCGGGATCGAACTCTGTCTACCGCAGCTCTTTGCGAGACAATCTGCCGATGCCGGCAACCACGCCGTCCTTGACGCCGATCCCACCTGCACTAGCAGGCATGATCGCCCCTTCGGCGCATAATACATAGCCACGAACGACTTTCAGCCTACCGCATTGCACGCACCGTAGCACCGTTAAAACCGGTGCCGTAACGGGCGCGCAAAACTCAGGAGGAGGAGTAATTATGAGCTATACAAAAAACCTCTGTTTCGGACTACTGGCTTCGGCATTTGCTGTCACGTTAAGTGCACCGGCAATCGCTCAGAACCAAACGCCGAAACCAAACATCGTCGTCATCATGGGCGACGACGTTGGCATCTGGAATATCGGGGCCTACAATCGCGGTATGATGGCGGGCCGCACGCCAAATCTCGACAAGCTTGCGGCCGATGGCATGCTCTTTACCGACTACTACGCCGAGGCGAGTTGCACGGCAGGCCGTGCGAACTTCATCACCGGCGAGTTGCCGGTCCGCACGGGCATGACCACGGTGGGCCAGGCGGGTTCTAAGATCGGTCTGCCGGCTGCTGCCCCCACGCTCGCGACCGTGCTCAAGTCGATGGGCTATGCCACTGGGCAATTCGGCAAGAACCATCTCGGTGACCTGAACGAGTTCCTGCCGACCGTTCACGGTTTCGATGAGTTCTTCGGTTATCTCTACCACCTCGATGCGATGGAAGACCCTGCGCACCCTGGTTATCCGCAGGACCAACTGAACGTCGTCGGGCCACGCAACATGGTCCATTCCTGGGCGACAGAGGTGGATGATCCGACAGAAATGCCGCGCTGGGGCAAGGTGGGCAAACAACGGATCGAGGATGCCGGCACGCTCTATCCTGAGCGCATGAAGACCGTTGACGACGAAATCCAGTCCCTCTCTTTCAAGTTCATCGAAAAGGCCAAGGCGGAGGGAAAGCCGTTCTTCCTGTGGCTCAACCCGACCCGCATGCACATCGTAACGCATCTCTCGGAGAAGTATGAAAATATACGCAACTCGGAGAATGGATGGACCATTCACGAGGCTGGCATGGCCCAACTTGATGACATCGTGGGCGCCACGATGCAAAAGCTCAAGGATATGGGCGTAGACGACAACACCATCGTCATGTTCACCACCGACAACGGAACCGAGAACTTTACCTGGCCTGATGGCGGGCAGACGCCGTTCTATGGCGGGAAGGGCACGACCTTTGAGGGCGGCTTTCGCGCACCGGCAATGATCCGCTGGCCTGGACATGTCCCCGCGTCGAAGACTACAAATATACCTTCAAGGAACAGCCCGGCGGCTGGCTCGGTGACACAGTGACATTGGGTGCGCCAACCATCGTCAATCTACGTCTGGACCCGTTCGAGCGGACAGCGTTTTACAAGGGGAACACCGGCTCCCTCGAATATTTCGAATGGTATAAATTCGAGTTCTGGCGCTTCGTGCTTGTACAGCAGCGGGTAGAACAATTGGCGAAATCCGCCGTCGAATTCCCACCCATGCAGGCTGGTGCGAGCCTCGGGTTGAGTGCCGTCAAGGCGCAGATCGCCGAAGCCATGAGGAAGCAAGCGCAATAGGCAGTCCTGCCTATCAAGGGGCAGCTCGCAGGGGCTGCCCACTTTCGTGGCTAAGCCCAGAGCACGGCTGACGCACCTTATGTCGCCGAGGCCTTACGCAACGAGGACTGCCCCTCACCCTAGCCTTGCCGGGGTCGAGCCACTCGTCTCGACCCATCCTGCGGCCCCCCGTAAAAGACGGGGAGAGGGGACGCCGCCATGCGAGACGTGGCGGGGAACGGAGAGGTCGCGCGTATTAATAATCCCTGTCAGCTTGCCGGATTGCGCGCGGTGACGATCCACGCCGCGCCGTCGATCATCACCGACCGCTCACCGGGGCAGCCCGCGAAGGCGGCACGAACCGCGGCCGAGGCGCGGGCCCGGATATCGTCGGGTTGATCAGCAAGAGCGCGCGCCAGCGGGCCGACTTCGAGTGTCATCTTCACCGCGTCGTCGAGCGCCGCATCCCGCGTCTCCCCCTTGCCGAATGGGATAGAGGCATCGAAGGGCGCGATGGCGACATCGGTGAAGCCAGCCGCCGTTAGAATGCGCGCTACCCGCCCCTGGTCGCCAAACGAGAACGGGCCGGGCGCTTCGGGATCGGGCGGCGCCGTCGGCGGGAGGATGCCCTTCATCGCGCCCAGCGGCAAGCGCACCCAATCGTTCTCGGCCATGCCGCGCCAGCAGACGAAAGCGACTCGCGCGCCCGGCTTGAGCGCACGCAGCATATGAGCGAACGCCGCCGTAGGATCGTCGAAGAACATCACTCCGAAGCGCGAGAACAGGATGTCGAACGCGCCCTCGGGCAGCTCGGTGCTGCTGGCGTCGGCCACCTGGAACAGGGCCGGCGTATCCTGCGGCGCTCGCGCGCGCGCGCTGACGATCAGCGGTTCGGATATGTCCACGCCTAGCACATGGCCCCCCGCGCCGACGCGGGCGGCCAGATCCAGACTGGACGCTCCCGCGCCGCAGCCGACGTCCAGCACGCGTTCGCCTGTAGCGGGCGCGGCGGCTTCGATCGCGGCCTGGCCGAACGCCGCCATCATGGCATCGAGCCGGGCCTGGTAAGTGACCCAGCGCTCCCCGCTTTGGCCTTTCCAGTCGGCGACCTGATAAACATTTTCCTCTGTCATGCCATATCCTTGTTCTGATCCGTTCTTAATCAAGCTATCCGCCCGCGTGATTGTTGCCACCGTGCGCGGCGACGAACATGGCGACGGCCGACCGGCAATAGGATTCGATTTCGTTATCGTCCTCTGCTCTCGCCTCATCGAAGCGTGCGATAATCAGGAGATCGGATCCTTTGATAAGCGCGGCAAATAAGCGGGCGGACTGGAGAGGATTGGGCACGTTCAGAACCGCCTTCGTGTGCAACTGACGCAACAGGGCCTCGATTTGGGCGATGACATAGGCGGGGCCGGCTTCGTAATGGAGCTTGCTTAACGACTTTTGATTCGTCCAATGTCGTCGCTTGAAAACCCAATTCCACAAAGAGTTCGCACGCGGCTCCACAAAGAGTTCGCACGCGGCGTCGACTATCGTTTGGCCAAGCCGCCTCCTTGTTATTGAAGTGCCGATAGATGCTGAGCTTGGATATCCTCGCTCGCTGGGCGACCTGTCACCTTCGACTCTGATCAATGAGGAGGCAGGCGCTGAGCGATTGCTCAAGCCAGGGATCATCCGGGGCGGCACGCAGTGGGTCGCTGTCGTCATCGAAGGCTCGCTGGTTGTCGGTTTCGATCGCGGGAAGGGAGGCGTCCACTGCGTGCCGCACGAGAGCTGGTAGCGCGGCATTCTCACGCGCACTTTGCCGGGATCATACCAATCCGTAAGAAATGCAGCCTCGGTTGTTCGACCCTCGCACTTTACGAAAATGTATAGTTCCAGCGAAGTCCCCGTGAGGTTTGGAGCGCAGGCTTGGCGCCATCATTGCCAAGTCGAAGGTCAGCTCTCTCATGAACATGCGCACCGCACCTGCCGCCCTTATGCCGGCCCTTCATCCGGTCAGCCTGCGGGTGAATACCTATCTGATCAATCTCGACCGCGCGCCATTGCGCCGGTTTCGAATGGAGCGCCTGCTGGCAAGCTTCGGCCTTGCCTTCGAGCGTGTGGCGGCGGTCGATGGGGCAGGGCTGAGCCTGCCGCATCCGGGCTTCGACGAAGCAGCCTATCTCAGCCGGCACGGCCGCCGGCCGAACCCTTTCGAGATCGGCTGCTATCTCAGCCACGTCGAATGCGCCAAGCGGTTCCTCGGAAGCCATGCCGAGTTCGCGCTCATTCTGGAAGACGATCTCGATTTCGATGACGATCTGGCCGAGCTGCTCGAGGCCGCTCTTGAGCACCAGGCGCGCTGGGACATCCTGCGCCTGTCGACCGTCAATTCCGGGAAAAAGCACAAGGTGGAGCCGCTGACCGCGTCACGCTCGCTTGCCATCGCGCTCACCCGCGAGAAGGGGTCCGGCGCCTATCTGATCAATCGCAAGGCGGCAGGCTGGATTGCCGATGTGCTTGTCCCCATGCGCCTGCCCTATGATCTCGCCTTCGATCTAGAGTTCGATGATGGGCTGAGCGCCTGCTTCGTCGATCCGCTGCCGGTCAGCCAAAGGGCCGATCCCTGCTCCCAGATCCAGGCGGGGCTTTCGACCTATCGGCTGGGCCGCCGCCGGCCGTGGAGTGTCCTGCCCTATCGAACCGCGGCTGAGGTGCGCCGTTTTGCTCGTCGCTTCCGCCGTCTCGCGGCTTGGAGGGTGAGCGGTTAGAACCGCTCCCCCGGGGTGAGCGGTTAGAACCGCTCCTCCGGGATGGGCGGTTAGGGCTTCTCGGTCGGCATCAACGGGAAGCCGATCGAAACGATGAGGCCGGGATGATTGTCCGCCATGGTGATCTCGGCCGCATGCAGCTCGGCGATCGCCTTGACGAGGCTGAGCCCAAGCCCGCTTCCCGGCGTCGTGCGGCTCTTGTCGAGCCGGTAGAGACGCCGGAAGACCTTGTCCCTTTCGCCGGCGGGAATGCCGGGGCCGCTATCGGCGACCGAAAGGATGGCGCGGCCGCCCTGGCAACGGAGAGAAACCGTGATGCCGGTTCCGGCCGGGCAGTGGTTGATCGCGTTCTCCACCAGGTTGGCGATCATCTGCGTCAACAGATCACGGTCGCCCCGGATGAGCGCGGGACAGCGCTCCGCAATCGTCAGCGCCATCAGCGCGTCTTCCGCGACGCCGGCATAGACCTCGGAAATCACGGCAAGCACGGCGTCGATATCGGTCGCCTGGAAACGCTCCTTGCGGGCGCCGGCCTCGATCTGGGAAATGCGCAGCAGCGCCTCGAAGGTGGCGTTGATCCGGTCGCTCTCGTGTCTCGCTTCGTCAAGCAGCGCCGAAACATCCGCCTGCCGGTCGTTTCCCGCCACCGCGGCATCCAGCGTCAGGCGCAGCCTGTTCAGAGGCGTCTTCAGATCATGGGCGATATCGGCGCTCACCTGCCGCATGCTCTCGACCAATCTCTGCAGCCGCTCCAGCGCCGCATTGATCTGGATCGCCACCGTGTCGAGATCGTCGCCGTTTCCGGTGATCGCAATGCGGGCCTGAAGCTGGCCAAGCGAGACATCGTTCATGGTGAGGGCGACCCGGTCCAGCCGCGCCTGGGCGCGAACGGCGAGAAAGACGCCGCCGCCGATCGCGGTCGCCACGACGATCGCGGCCGCCCATTCGAAGCTCACCAGCACGATCCGCAGCATCTCGTCGACATCGTTGAAGTTTTCCGCCACCACCAGGCTATAGGGGCCGATGGTCGAGACCTGCATCCGGTAGCGCTCATGCCCCTTCAGCCCGACATCCCTGGAGGTGACGGTATAGACGCCGTTGGGGATACGGGGGGCTGCGAAATTGCCGGCGAGTTTCTTGCCGGCATGGTCGGTCAGCGAGTAGAGCCCGTCGGCGGTCGATTGGAAGCTCGCATAATTGTTCAGCGTGTTGACCAGATCCTCGGTATCGTTGGGCTCATAGGTCGAGACGACAAGCGAATTCATCTCGGTGAGCGACTGGTCGAGATCGCGGCCGAGGCCGAGGCGCAGCATGTGATAGATGATAGCGCCACTGAGAATGAAGGTGACGACGAAGAGGACGCCGAAGGTGACGGCAAGCCGGAAGGGCGTGCTCCTGCGCAGGCTAGCGAGGCGCATGCAGGCTGTATCCGGTGTTGCGAACCGTATGCAGAAGCTGGGCCTGGAACGGCTTGTCGACTTTGGCTCTCAGCCGGCTGATATGGGTCTCGACGACGCTGGTCTTCGGATCGAAGTGGAAATCCCAGACCCGCTCCAGCAGCATCGTCTTGGTGATGACCCGGCCTTCGCCGCGCATCAGCACCTCGAGCAGGGTGAATTCGCGCGGCTGCAGCTCAATCACCTGGCCGGCGCGGCGGGCTTCCCGCCGGATCAGATCGAGCTCGAGATCGGCAACCCTCAGCACCGTCCTCTGCTCCTGCACCGGCGGCCGCCGGCCAAGCGCATTGACGCGCGCCATCAGCTCAGAGAAGGCAAAGGGTTTGACAAGATAATCGTCGCCGCCCGCCTCCAGCCCCTCGACCCGATCGTCGACGCCGCCGATCGATGTCAGGAACAGTGCCGATGTGCCGACCTTGGCGGCGCGCAGTGAACGCACGATCGCCAGGCCATCGAGGCCCGGCAGCATGCGATCGACGACGATGACGTCATAGGCCTCGCGCTGCGCCTGAAACAGCCCATCGCGGCCGTCGCCGAACACGTCACAGACATGCCCGGCCTCGGAAAAACCCTTGGCGATATAATCGGACGTCTTGGTATCGTCCTCGATAAGCAGGATTCGCATCAGCCCGATCGTTCCCGGATGCCTGGGGCAGCAATCTAGCTGATCAGGCTTCGGCCTCAACTTACGGATTTGTAAGGTGACGGGTGGGGGAGTGGAGCCTCAGGAAGTCGGGCGAAGAGGTAGGAGGGCGCACGTGTTCCCAGTGGCGCCCGCAAGGGGCCGAAAGGTGCCCACGAGCAGATTGCGAACGCGCTGGGGCAGAGGTTCTTCTTGGGTTGGAGTCAAACCGATCGCGCGATGGATGGCTTGACAGTGTGATCAGCAGACAGTTAGCGCTTTTGGCCACGCACTATCACCACATGGTCGTTTCGCTTTTTCACATTTGAGGGGCCACGCATGGATGTGCAAGCCGAAGTCGACCTTCCAACTCAGAGACAAAAGCGGGGTTGGGCATCGGCGACGTTGCTTTGTGTTCTGGCATCGCCAGTCTTCCTCGTTCTGAAAACACTCGCTTTTATGCTTGGCCTGAAGCCGTTGCTGTTTTTATTCGGGGCATTCCTCGTCGTCGCTGTCGTGGGGTATCTTCTTGGCCCGGTGGCGGTGGTTTGGAGTGGGTATATAGCGGTGACCGAGGTCATTCTTGGGCTTTCGGAAGACCACAAATACTTCTTGTGCTGTTCGTCGAAAGACCGATTTGAAGCAGAAGTTGTTTCGTGGGTGCCAGTTTTGATGTTTCCGGCAGGAATGACGAGCTGCCTACTTCTAGCTCGGTCTATGTTTTGGAAATCCCTCACGCTCCGACAGATGATATTGGTTGTCGCAGTATCGACTGTTACCGCGCAAGGTCTGTTGTGGTACTACGAATGGCAAGAGGTGGTTGTGGCATGTTCGGCCGTTCAGTGTAATTTCTGAGATGATTTGCGAATTGACTCACCGCGACTAACCTGAAGCTATAGGGTGGTTTTTGCTACCTAATCCCGAACGAAAAGGGTCAAAGCCGCCATGATCGTTCTGGAAGGCCGGTTTTCGGTCTCGACGGACGGGGGAACGGTCACCGCCGGCCCCGGCGAGATCGTCTACATGCCCATCAGCCCGATCGCTCCCGGATGCCTGGGGCAGCAATCTAGCTGATCGGGCTTTGGTCACAACTTACGGATTTGTAAGGTGATTGGCATCCCCGACAAGCTCCCATAGATCGACCTTCTCGGCCCGCCCCTTGAGCTGCACCAGGCCAAGCGGGCGAAGGCGGAAACGATCGGCGACGGCGTCGCGTGTGGCCGCGCTCACCAGGATCGAGGTGTTGAAGTCCTTGTTCAGTCCTTCCAGCCGTGAGGCGACATTGATCGTATCGCCCATGGCTGTGTACTGCTGTCGCGAAATCGCGCCAAAACTGCCGACGACCGCCGGGCCGGTGTGCAATCCAAATCGCGTGACGAGCGCGGGACGGGCATTTTGACGATTGGCTTCGTTCAAGTCGTCGACCGCCGCTTTCATGGCAAGCGCGCATCGGCAGCCGTTTTCGGCATGTCCGGCATCGGGAACAGGGGCGTTCCACATGACGAAAATGGAGTCGCCGAGATATTGGACGACGGTCCCGCCATGGCGCTCGGCGATGGTGTTCAACAGTTCGAAATAGGCCGACAGCGTATCGACCACGTCCTCGGGCGAATGTTGCTCGGAGATGGTGGTGAAGTCGCGGATGTCGGTGAACAGCACGGTCACGTCCTGCCGCTGCGCCTTGACGGCGGTTCTTCCCTGGGGATCGATGATCCGTCTGACGACTTCGCGCGGAACATAGAGGGCAAACTGGCCGATGGCGTGGCGGCTTGCCGCCAGCGCGCTCGCCAGCGTGTTGATCTCCGTTATAAAGGAATGGGAGACGCCTTTCTCGCCGACCTCGAGATCGCCGATCCTGCGCGCCTCGTCCGCCAGGCGATAGAGGGAGCGGCTGACCATGCGCGACAGCATCACCGTTGCAGCGACACCCGCGATCACGAAGGCGCTGGCAATGAGGAGATTGCGCACAAGCAGCCGATTGGCCTCGGCCACCAGGTCCTCCAGCGGCACGACGATTGCGGCCACGCTTCCGTGAAACAGGCCAGACACGCTCACGGGGGCAATCTGCACCAGATGACTTTCACCATCGAAACCGACCCGCGCCAGGCCGCCATTGGCAAAGGCGGGATCCTGCCTGAGCCGGGCCACGGTTGCGAGGCTGGTGTCGAAACCGTTTGCGGTCGCGGCAAAGGCGCCTGCCGTTCTCGACCATAGTCCGATGATCCTGCTCATGACAGCCGGGTCGGAATGGGCGACGAGATCACCGCCACCATTGATGATGTAGGCTCTTGCTCGCGGCGAAATCTGACCCGCGTCCAGCAGGCGGCTGACGGTCTGCAGATGAATGTTGATGCCGACCACCACCTGGCCATTGTCCCGCATCGGTGCTGCGATTGTCAGCGTCGGAACCTTGAGCGTGCCGGCGACATAGGGTCCAACGGAAACCGGGATACCGTCCTGAACGACGGATTGATACCACGGGCGTTGCCGCGGATCGAAGGATGCATATTCGACGTTCCTCGTCCCTATCTCAATGGCTTGGCTGTCGAGAAAGCGAAGCGTCGATATGACGTCGGTCGTTTGTCTCTGTGCAATCGTTCTGACCGCGAATGCCGTGCCTTCAGGCACCGAGAGGGTCTGGCGAACATCGTCCCTTACCGTATTGATGACCTGCAGGTACGAGCCATCGGGATAGCCCGTGTAGATGCTCGTCGCGTTGGGGACGTTTCGCAGAACTTCCAGAAAGAATTGCTGTTTTGCCTTGATATCTTGGGGCGGCGGGGAAGTAAGCTGCGGCAGGGTCGCGGCGAGTGCGACCGCCTCGGTGCCGCCCTGCAGCGTATTCCGGTATCCCTCGATCAGCCGCAAGCTCATCTCGCGCATCTGCTGCGCGCCCGCGCTTACTGCAGCATCGCGTCCGTGGCTGAAGGCCATCCAGATGATCGGCGTCGACGTGCACAGCAGCGATGCGACGACCAGGACGCCGAGATGCAGTCTTAGCGGTTTCGACCAGTGCACGAGATTTTCCTCGGAATGCGGACACGTCTCAGCACACGAAGCTCAACGATGGCAGCTAACCGCTTTTTGAAAACTTACACAAGGTGATGATATCAGTTCTCCGGCGCTTGTGCAGATAAGCTGGCTACGGCTTCAAGTTTTCCTGCGGCGGGGGCGTCGAAAAAAGCCAGAGCGAGCTTCTGCGACAAACTCAAAATGGTGGGCATCTCCGCTTGAGCGCCGCCATGAAGCCCGAAGGACCTTCATGTCCGGTCGCCGCCACGATAGCACTCTGTCGAAGGATGCTCGCCGCCCGAGACGCCGGCGCCGTACTGCGGCGGCGTTTCACCATATCGAAGGGAGGGCGGCGGGGCTGAGAACGCCCTTGTCTCAGCTTTCGCCGGGACGAACTGCGCAGGCCGAGGTGAGCTTCTCGGCGTATAGCCGGATCAGTCAAGCGCCTGACCGGTCTTAGCTCATGACGCTCTTTTGCAGCTCGATCAAGCCGATTGGCGCCAGGCCGTTGCTTTACGAACGTTCGGTGCAACTTCAGTGCCAAGCAGCTCGATGGAGCGTCGCATCGCGTCATTATCCAGTGCGGCTGTGCTCATTTGAAAGGTGAACCTCGACACGCCTCCCAAGGCCTTATCTGCGGCGACTATCCGGTCCTCCACCGTTTGTGGACTGCCGACCAGGAACGCGCCGTTCGGGCTGCACATGTGCTCGAATTGCGCCTCTGTCGGCGGCGGCCACCCTCGTTCCTTTCCCGCTTCCGTAAACATCTGAAACCAGCCGGGGAAAAACGCCTCTTTCGCAGCCTTGTCGGTTTCTGCGACAAAGCCGAGAGCATGGACACCGATCTTCTGCTTGTCCGGATCGTGGCCAGCGTCGCGCCAAGCGTCGCGATAGAGTTCCACAAGAGGCCGAAAGCGATCAAAGCTGCCACCGATGATCGCGATCATCAGCGGCAAGCCAAGCGTTCCAGCCCGCGCGAAAGACCCCGGTGTTCCGCCCACGCCGAGCCAGATTGGAAGATCGTGTTGATAGGGACGCGGATAAATTCCCTCGCCCTTCAGCGAGGGGCGGAAACGGCCCTGCCAGTCGACTCTGGGGTTGGCTCTGATCTTGAGCAGAAGCTCGAGCTTCTCGACGAAGAGCGCGTCATAGTCGCGCAAATCGAACCCAAACAATGGATAGGCATCAACGGACGAACCACGACCGACAACGAGCTCGGCTCGGCCGCGAGATATAAGGTCAAGAGTGGCGAAATCCTGAAAGACACGGACGGGGTCGGCCGCGCCGAGGACTGTGACTGCGCTTGTCAGCCTGATCGATTTCGTCCGTGCTGCGGCGGCAGCCAGGATTATCGCCGGCGCTGAGTCCAGAGCATTTGCGCGGTGGTGTTCACCCATCCCGAAGACATCCAACCCCACTTGGTCTGCCAGTTCGACCTCGGCGAGGACGCTGGCCATACGATCGGCGGCCGACTGCAACCGGCCTGTGGCAGGGTCAGTCAAAAGCATCGCAAAACTATCGATACCGATTTCCAAGGAGAACTCCTTCCAGGTTATGATCGCAGTGAACGCTCGTAGGCGTCCGTCGTGTCGCCGCGTTGTGGCTCCTTCCAGCCCAGTGACTGGCCCATTTGGGTTGTGTGGCAAGATGCCAGACATAAACACGCAAGGAGAAAAACAGTGAAACGCATCATCAGTGCCTCTGACGAGAGCTGAAACTCATTGCGAGCAATGTGCGCGCCCGCAATGACGGTGATATCTGGTGATTGAACCGCCTGGCGTTTAACGCAGGGCATCTAAAATGACAGCGAAGCTGCGACGGTAGAGCCACGCCACTGTGCCGGTCATCGCCAGCAACACTACGGCTGGCAATGGATTGCCGCCGATCAGGATAAGGTGAGTGAGGACGGCGAACACCATGGTGACAGCGAGCGTCAGAGCGCCGAATGCCGTGCTTGCGGTCACCAGCAGCGCGATCGCGCCGCCGACTTCCACGATGCCCGTCAACACGCGAAACCACTGACCAAAACCCACTTGGTCGAAAATCGCCACCATCATCGGCACCCCGGCAATTTATGCGCCCCCGGCCGCCAGGAACACGGCAGCAGAAAGAAGGCGCAGAGCCCAGGATGCAACGCGGACGGCTTTACTCTGTGAAATCAGCGGAGAATATGCGGCTGTCATCGGTATCTACTTTCCCTATCTGCCATGGGCAGGACCAAAATAATTGTCTGTTCCCTCTCATCACACGGCGGAAAGCATTGGAAAAGCCGATATTTAATGATGGATACCATCGAGTAATCCGATATTATACCGTATTGGTGAAGGGAACAGAGATTGGACGGAATATCGCTCGATCAATTGCGCACTTTTGTGGTGACTGTCGATGAAGGGAGCTTCTCTGCGGCAGGCCGCAGACTGGGGCGGGCCCAGTCGGCCGTCAGCGAACTCATTCGCAGCCTGGAAATTAGACTCGGCGTTGAATTGTTCGATCGAGATGGCCGATATCCTCGATTGACCGGAGCAGGAGATTTGCTGCTTCCAAAGGCCCGCGAGATCATCGCCAAGGTGGACATATTCAAATCCTACGCGAAGGGGATGGCCACCGGGCTGGAAGCAGAGCTGTCCGTCGTCATCGACGTGTTCTTTCCCATCCACATAATCGCTGAGGCAGCAAAGGACTTTCGCGAGCGTTTCCCAACTGTTCCATTGCGTCTGTTCGTGGAGGCGCTGGGCGGTACGGTGGAGCCTATACTTGATCGAAGAGCCAATGTCGGCATCGTTGGCTCTTTGCCGGTCATGCCTTCAGGGATCGCAACCGAGCCTCTCGGCAGTATCCTGTTCAATATCGTTGCTTCCGCAGACCATCCGTTATCATTGATCGAAGGGCCGATTTCCAAGAGCCAACTCGAGCAGCATGTCCAGCTGATCCTCACCGATCGTACGGAGTTGTCGGCCGGGCGGGAATTCGGCGTGATGTCTTCGCAGACCTGGCGGCTGGCCGACCTCTTCGCCAAACATACCTTTCTGGTCAACGGCCTTGGTTGGGGCGGGATGCCGGAACATGCCGTGAAGACGGATATCGAGGAAGGGCGGCTGGTCTCGCTGATCATCGAGGATTTACCTGCAGGCGGACTTCGATTGCCAGTGTCCATCGCCTATCGATCCGACGATCCGCCAGGCCCCGCAGGACGCTGGTTTATCGGTCGACTAACAGCGTGTTCCAACGACAGCTCCATCAAATAGCCCTACCGTCCATGATGGAACACGCGAGCTTCCTCCCCGTCCTGGCGAGAGCAAGGTGGTTTTCGCTTCAACGGCAACCACGTTCCTGATCGTCGACCGGTTCGGCACCGGCTACGTCACCATCGATCAGGTGCGCCAGCACTACGCCGATCCCGGAAAGTTCAACGGCTACGCCTGACGCGCCGAAGCCGCTTACCCTCCAACGATTTCGCTGATCTGCACGATGGGCGCGATGTCCGTATAGTTGGCGACGTCCGCGACGATCTCCGCACGGTGGGGACCGAACGCCTCCTGGAATCTCCCCAGGGTCGGCGAGTAGATGTGGCACGCCGCGACGAACTCCGGCGCGCTTCCAGGTTCGCGACCCGCAAGGCCCCTCTCGATTTCGTAGCGCAGGCAGGCATCGCCGAGCCGTTCCTGGATCAGTGGCATGTGGCGGGTGCGGTAGTAGTCGTGATCGAACTTCGAGCCGCCATTGGCCGGATAGTAGACGCTCATCTTGATCATGGTCGGGCTCCTGCCTGAACGCCTCTCCGAGCGTCCGAGGGGACTTTATAGCTCTCCGACTCGTGAAGCGCATCCAGATTTTGGCTGAAGCGAGTTTGACGAGCACAAGGTTGTTTTCGCTGTGCTTTTCGAAGCGGGTGGCTGACCTAGCCGTGAGGCCAACCCGCCCCGGCCGTCTCGACCTCGACGGACAACAGCTGGCCAGTTCCGCCCATCTGGTCCATCTTGTCCATCCCGAACCATCTGGCGGCAGTTATGTAGAGGGTGGTTCGATCAGGTCCACCCAGCATGCAGGCGAAGGCGCCGCGATCGAGCTTCACGTCATCGAGGAGCGCGCCGCCTTCACGAACCCTGCAGCAGCAGGCATTGGGTACGTCGGCGTACCAGATCGCCCCTTCAGCGTCGAAGCATATGCCATCGGGCCACCCGGGAAGATCGGCCCAAACCCTTCGATGCGAAAGTCGCCCGTCGGCGGCGACGTCAAACGATGTCAGCCGTTTCGCCCAGCTTTCGGCGCAAACCAGTGTGCGCCCGTCCGCAGAGAGAGCCATTCCGTTTGGAAATTGAAAGCCTTCCGCTTGTGTTTCGACCGTCCCGTCCGGATGTATCAGCAGGATCGCGGGTCCGTTGACGTAGATACGGCCTTGCGGATCGATCACGATCTCGTTCCAGCCATTCGCTCCCAGCTCGGCGAACTCTTCCAGTCCGGAGCCGTCAAATCGCAGCAAGTGCGATGCCCCTGACGCGATGACGTACATGTCGCCCTGTGGTCCGAAGTCGAATGACAGGGGCGGGGCTTTCGCGGTTGTCGCCACTCTGACAGTTCCGTGCTCGCTCAAGGCGAGAATTTCGCCGCTTGTCCAATCCGCGAACCACAGCTCGCCGTCATGCCATCGTGGGCATTCGACCAGCCCCCGGTCTTCCAACCGAACCCTTGTCCTGTTCATTTCGCCCTCCTGTCGTTCTGCGCCCAGGCCCGTCGAATGGAGCCACCTTGTAAAGACGAGTAAGCAAAGCCAATGCCGACACTTGTCTGGCGAAAAAGGGCAATCATGGCCGTATCTCCCGTACCAGCGGCGTCGACGTCGGGACAGCGCCTGGATCAAACCGCGAAAGTGAGGCTGACGTGGCACGCCTGTTCGCACCCGGAGGATCCCCGCAGGCGGGACACCGACCCGCGACTGGTTATGTGGAAAGTGCCACACCGTGCGACCTACGCGGATCACACTAGTCAAACCAACCAAACGGTGCCTCGGAGCACCCACTACGGGAAGGCCAGTGTGATTTCGGGGGGCCCGCTGTGTCAAATTTTCTTGAGAAGCGTTACAAGGTTTCGCTGGATTACCGGGGTGTGACGGCAATACGCGCGACCCGAATGGCCGTGTTACCGTCCATTCTTGATCGAGAGAGGATGGCAAACCTTGGAAGCCGCAGAACTACGATATAATTGGGCTGATCCCGACGCCTACGAGGCATTCATTGGGCGCTGGAGCGAACATCTGGCAAGCCCATTTCTCGCCCGTGCTAATATTGCTCCGGGCAGTCGCGTGCTCGATGTAGCATGTGGGACAGGTGTGTTATCGAAAGCACTGGCCGAGGCGGGAGCGCATGTGATCGGTGTTGACGCATCTGAGGGATACCTGGAAGGAGCCCGCCGTCGACGATCCCACCCCAATATCGCCTATGAACACGGCGATGTCCGGCACATGCGGTTCGACACTGACTTTTTCGATGCCACCGTTTCCACCCTGGCCCTGGACGTTATCCCGGAAATTGAACAGGTCGTTGCCGAGATGAAGCGCGTGACCCGTCCAGGCGGCGTGGTCGCGTCCGCCGTTACTCAGTTCTTGGGTGGCATGCCCGCCTTCGATCTCGTCATTAACACCGGCGCCGTGCTTGAGACCGACTTCGCCAGGCTGAGATCGATGCGGGCGGGGCGCCAGCTCTTCTGGCCTAATGGCCAGGCGACGTTGTGGCGGAAGATCGGCCTCGTCGACGTGACGGAGATTCCCGTTGTCGTGGATTGCGAGTATGCGTCCTTCGCGGATTATTGGGCTACGTTCACCGACGGCCCAGGCAGCACCACAAGCACATTGATGGCACTTTCGGACGACGCCCGCGGTTCGATCGAACAGCATGTTCGTGCCGGGTATCTGGTTGGCTTGCCCGATGGACCCCGGTCATTTCCCATGATGTTCCGTGTGGTGCGTGGCGTGGTCCCAGCCTGATCCTGGCGAACATGCAATGGGCCTGCGAGGGGGCCGTTCTCAGACCTTTAACCCGCGGGTTGATCACCAGTTGTCGTTCCTCGGCAGCCAAAAGCTGCTAGGCCGCTAGCGGCCCCCAAATCGGAATAATTTCCGCGTTGCGCCAGAAGTGGTCATCTCAATGTCGTCTCATAATAGTGAATCTCCAGCAGCAAGCAGCCCATCTCTGATTTGAATGGCCCATGAAAGACCCCTGGAGGACGGCATGCGTAGGTATGAGCAGGATATGTTTCGGGGGACCTGTCGCCGACTATGAGGTCGCCTTCGAGAAGATAGACCTCTTCCCAGTAGTCATGCACGAACGGCTTTTCAGTGCGCGCGCCCGGGAGGAAACGCAGCAATCGTGTCCGGCTACCTTCGCCCTTCACTTCATCGAGCCGCCCCGCCAATATTTTCTGCTCGATCCCCTCTGGGTAGCCGGGAGGGACGCGCCACCCTTGTCCCATGTCCACCTGGTGGAATTCCTTGTGCTCTTTCAGTGGGAACGGCTGTGTGGTCATGCCGCCACCGCCGTTTGGGCTGCAAGGTCGCCTTCGAGAGAATAGGAATCGAGCATCTGATCGACCAATCGGGTTCCCGAATGCCAGTCGCACGTTCTGTAACTGTGGGTCCTGGTGACGAAGTTCGCGCCCGCATAGAACATCTCGTATTGGGTATGCCTCGAGGCGAACTCGGAGCCGATCGCGTCCCAGGCCAGCTTGAAGAGCTTCACCCGCCCTTCGGCGCTCGCGGATGGTGACTGCTGGGTCTTCTCGATCAGAGCCTTGAGTTGGGGATCGGCGAAGTCTTCGACGCTTGAGGGCAGCATGATCAGTCCGCCGCCCGCCAGTTCGCGCAGTGACGAAATCACTTCCGGATAGAGCTTCTGCGTGAGTACCTGGGCTGAGTAGAGCGTGTGCGCATCCGGGACGAAATAGGCACCGAAGTTTCGTCCCTTGACCTCCATGGCATGCACCAGCGCATCGACCATGGTGTTCTGGGCCGCCAGGACTCCGAGCGTTTCGCGCACCTGCGGGAAACTAACGATGCCGTTGGTTTCGGCGATGCGATGTGCCAGACCCAGGAGAAATCGCATCTTCACCATCAAGCGGATTTGCGCCTGGTAATTCTGCAGGACATGGGCGGGCGTGGCATGAAACTGCTGCTGGCACATGCGGATATCCTGGTTGATGAAAACCCTGTCCCATGGAACTTTGACGTCATCGAAGTAGAGGATCGCATCGTTCTCATCGAAGCGGCTGGCGAGCGGATTGTCGAAGACGCTGGTCGCCTGCTCTTCATAGGACTTGCGGGACATGATTTTGAGCCCGCGTGCATTCATCGGAATTGCAAAGGAGACCGCGTAGGATTCATCGCCCTCGGAGAGCGGCTGAATGCAGGTGACGAAAACCTCGTTGGCCATGATGCCGCCCGTCGCCAACATCTTTGCGCCGCGGATCGTCAGACCTTCTGCATCCTGGTCGACGATGCCGGCCGTCAAGGTACGGTCCTGCTGCTGGCTTGCGCTCTTCGATCGGTCAGCCTGGGGGTTGATAATCACATAGGTCAGGTAAAGGTCGTTGTCGCGAGCGTATCGATAGTATTCGGCAAGTGCCTCGGCGCGTTTCGGATCGTAGGTCTGAAAGATCTCGATGCCCATTATCATGCCCGCAAGACACGAAGCGACATGGTCCGGGGCACGGCCGAGGAAACCGCAATGCAATGTTGCCCAGGTCTCCAGTGCCCTTCGACGCGCCACCAGCTCCGCGTAATTGTCGGGCATCTGCCAGATGCGGCTTGCAGCGCCAGCGCCGTTCACCTCGTATGTCATGATGGCGCGATTCTGCTCGGCGCTTTGGAAATCGTAGAGCCGCGCCACGGATTGTATAGATTGTCGGAATGCCGGATGAACGGTGACATCATCCGCAAGCTTTCCATTGATGAACACCTGCCTGCCGTCACGCAGGGTTTCGATATGCTCCGAACCGGTTTTCAACATGTCATCCCCCTCAATAGTGCATGGCCAGTGGCCAGGACACCTCGTTATGACTTCCACTTTCCAGCGCGGCATATCTGCCCTGGCTGAACACGAGCGGCCGGCGGTCGCGAAACGATTGGAATGATGTCACTCTGCCAATGAACAGCAGATGGTCGCCCCCATCGTGGGCAGCCCAAGGCGCGCAGTGAAACACTGCGGCAGTTCCCGGAAGGATGACTCCATGCCCGACCTTCGTCTCACAGGCGATCCCTTCCCATTTGTTGGTAAGCGGCCTGGAAAATCGGCTCGACAAATCGGCTTGGTTCTCGGACAGCACATTGATGGCGTAGCACTCCGCCTGCATCCATAGGGAAAGGCTGGCGGCCCGGCGGTCAATGGAAAAAAGGATCAGCGGCGGATCGAGCGACAGCGAGTTGAACGAACTGATCGTGACGCCGAGTTTTTCTGTGCCAATCACGCTGGTGACGACGCAGACTCCGGTGGGGAACTGCCCTAACGCCTGCCTGAATGAACGCACGTCGATGACCGGTCCCATGGCCGTCCCCGATGTCGAATTGATCTATCTGATTGCCAATCCCGTCATTTCAGTTTTCTTTGCCAGTTTGGCCGCAAGTTGCGACCTATACCACCGCGCGCGAGCCGGGCGACCAGTCGACGAGTGTGGGTGCCCGCAATGCGGCCAAAGTCCGAGCCAAATGCACTCCCACCGCTGCGGCGGCCTCGTCCGCTTGCGATGTACGAATGGCTTGCGCTATTGCCCGATGTTCCGCCAGTACCTCGTCAACGCGGCTGCCGACAGAGATCGCATGCACCCCCATTCGAACCTGCCGATCGCGAAGGCTCTCATAGAAGGTCGCGAGAACAGGATTGCCCGCAGCCCTCACGATCGCCCGGTGGAAGTCTCGATCGCTTTCGATGAACGCGACACGATCGCTTCGGACTTGCTCCTGCTGGGCGATCAGCCGATCCAGCTCGTCGGCTAGGCTCGCCCCGAAACGGCTTGCCTGCTGTGCACACCATTCCTCGACCAAGCCGCGTGCCTGCATGATCGCGTCGACCTCGATCTCGGTGATTGGCGCGATATATGCCCCTTTCTTGGGCAAAATCCGCAATAGGCCGTCGGCCTCCAGTCGCAGAAACGCCTCCCTGACCGGGGTTCGCGAGACGCCGGTTTGCCGACAGACCTGCGCCTCCGTCAGGAACGTCGTCTCATTGCGCGGCAGTGTCAGCACATGCTTCTTCAGCCAGGCATAAACGACATCCTGCGCTGCATCACCTCGATGGAGCGCGGCAGCGCCGCTGGCTGAATTAGTTATCATAAACATGATGTATACAAGATGCATATAATAAAGTCAAGCGCAATTCGACGATAACGCCTCTGACAGAAATGGCGGCTCTGGGCAGCCCTGCACCCCTTCCCACCGGCGGGATTTTAGGAGGACAAGATTAAACGAACCGGCACCCCATGGGTCCCATCCGGGGCCAAGCCCTTGTCTGCACACTGTTTAAGACGGCACCGTCATCCGGGCACCGTGGTGCCGTCAGTTGCCGCAAGCCCGGCAGGCGCCGCGTTTCCGGCTTTCAGCTGGAAGTGGGCGGAGAAGCCTTGCGAATCGTATAAGTCTGTGCTTATGTGTGGGCATGATAGAGAACGACATCTTCAAGGCTTTGGCTGATCCCACCCGTTGCGCGATCTTTGAGAAGCTGGCGACCGGAAGCATGAATGCCAGCGCTTTGCGCGATGGCATGACGATCAGTCAGCCCGCCATGTCCCAACACCTCTCCGTTCTGCGGAGCGCGAGACTGGTGCGGGAGGAACGACAGGGGCGCTTTGTGAACTACGAGGTCGATCCAGAAGGCTTGGCACTCATTGCCGGATGGCTGGCGAAGTATCGCGCCTACTGGCCCGCGCGCATCGACGCCCTCAAAGCTCTGCTGAAGGATATGGATCAATGAACGAGAGCAAGACCGACGATCACGACAGGGGCATCGAGCTTGAGTACGAAATCGACGAGCCGCCGCACAAGGTCTGGCGCGCGATAAGCATTGCGGAGTTTCGAGAGAAATGGTTGCCGAAAGAGGCATTGGCCGATCCGGAGGCTGCGTCTCTGACGGCGGGGCAAGAGGTCCGCTACCGGATGCGCGAAAGCGAACCGCCGTTCCTTGAAAGCGTGGTCATCTTTCGGATTACCCCCAACGACACCGGCGGAACCAAGCTGCGGATCATTCACCAGCTTACGGACGTCAGGTTCGATCGGATGACCCGCGCAACCGCAAACAATAATAGCCTGCTCCTCATGCTCGCTGCCTGACGCGGCGAGCTGCCCCTTAAATTCTGGAAGATTGGAGTTCGCCGATGCGCGAAGCGATGCAACTCGTCCCTATGGTGGTAGAGCAATCAAGCAGAGGGGAGCGATCTTTCGAC
This sequence comes from Rhizobium indigoferae, assembly GCF_034554815.1. Classification (NCBI taxonomy): domain Bacteria; kingdom Pseudomonadati; phylum Pseudomonadota; class Alphaproteobacteria; order Hyphomicrobiales; family Rhizobiaceae; genus Rhizobium; species Rhizobium indigoferae. Next base: position 760,684 of record NZ_CP140635.1, read on the forward strand.
ATCTATTCCCGCCTGCTTCGTGAAAGGATCATCTTTTTGAATGGCGAAGTGAACGACACCGTGTCTGCGCTGGTCTGCGCACAATTGTTGTTCCTCGAAGCGGAAAACCTGAAGAAGCCAATCAGCCTCTATATCAATTCCCCCGGCGGCATGGTGACGAGCGGCCTCGCCATGTATGACACCATGCGTTACATCCGCGCTCCGGTGCATACGCTTTGCATGGGGACAGCCCGCTCGATGGGATCGTTCCTGCTGATGGCGGGTGAACCCGGACAGCGGGCAACACTGCCCAATGCAAGCATCCTCGTCCATCAGCCATCCGGTGGCTTTCAGGGACAGGCATCGGACATGCTCATCCATGCCGAGGAAATCAGACGGACCAAGGACCGGATGACACGTCTCTATGCCGAGCATTGCGGACGCACCTATGAGGAATTTGAACGCGCGATGGACCGCGACCGTTTCATGACCGCAGAGGAAGCTCTGGAATGGGGGTTGGTCGACCGCATCCTACAGGTCCGGGAATAAAATCCGGACGCAACGGCATAAGCGTAGCCTCGGATTGAAATGGTCTATCATGCGTCGATTGGCTGGAAGAACGCTTGAGAGCAAACCTCCCGGAAGCAGCCTCCTCGGCTCTCGCATGCCGCTATCGTCTCTAATCCTCACCATATCCCCGTCAAGGCTTGCTGTTCCCACGGGTTCACCGCCCTGAAGGGCGATCCAGGCGATCCGGCTGTCCATCAATCTCAGCATCGCGCCGGCTGTGTCATATTTTCTTGAGAAGCGTTAACAAGGTTTCGCTGGATTACCCGGTGTGACGGCAATACGCGCGACCGAATGGCCGTGTTACGCATTCGAGATCGATCACCATCGAACTTCGGTCGAGTCACACTCTTTGACGCTGGCCCGACAAATCGCAGATGGCGATGACTCTTTTCACCTCGTTGGAACGTCGTTGTTGTGACCGTCGTCGAGCGGTCGGACCCGCGCAAATGAGGACTGAGAGATGGATCTGGAAGGAAAGCGAATCGTGGTTGTCGGCGGGAGCCGCGGCTTGGGGAGGGGGCTCGCCGAGGCATTTGCGGTTCGCGCGGCCGAAGTCACAGTGGTGGCCCGAAACGCGGCTGCCGCGCAGGGGCCAGGCGAGCAACCGGCCGTCACCGCCATATCGGCTGATGCAACCGATGTCGACGCGGCATGGCGGATCATGGAGCAGACGCGACCCGATCTCGTCATCATGAACGCCGGTGCGGAACCGCCCATGGAACGGATCGACCGGATTGGCTGGGAGGCATTCACGACCAACTGGAATGTGGACGTCAAGGCCGCGCTGCACTGGGTACAGGCTGCTCTGACGTTGCCGATGACGCCGGGCGGGCTTGTCGTCCTGGTCTCCAGCGGAGCCGCCGTGCAGGGGTCGCCGCTATCGGGCGGTTATGCGGGAGCCAAGCGCGCGCAGTGGTTCATTGCAAAATATGCCGAGGGCCTATCGGCGGAACTCGGCCTGGGTCTGCGCTTCCGGGTCATCGTTCCCCGGCAGATGTTCGTAGGAACCGGTGTGGGTGATACCGGCATCGCGGCCTATGCCGCGGCGGCGGGTCGGACATTTGCCGAACATGCCGCCACCTGGCCGGACATGACGCCGCGGGATTTTGGCGATATGGTCGCCGACCTGATCGGCAGGACGGGCCTCGCCGGGGCCATGGTCTACGCGGTGCGTGGGGATACGGGTGTGACGGTCATCGAATGACAGAAGACGCTGCTCTCGAAGACGAAGAGAGGAAAACTCTGCTCGCAGCGCTCGCCAGGGAAGCGGACGCGCTTCGCCCCGAACTGCACCGCTATGCCGCTCGTCTGGTGGGTTCGGTGATCGACGCCGAGGATGTGATTCAGGACGCATTTGCCAGGGTATTTGCGACGGCTGGCTCGATCCCGCCGGGCACGCCGCTGCGACCCTGGCTATTTCGCATTGTCCACAATCGAGCCATAGATGCCCTGCGCCAGCGCAGTACACTCCGATCGGAGCCCCTTGAGATGGCTTTCGATCTGGCCGATATCAGTGCCGTCGGTCCGGAGGACGCGCTGATCCGGCAGGACGCGGTGCGGGTCGCCCTGGGCCACTTTGCAGAATTGCCGGTGCCGCAACGCAGCGCGGTGATCCTCAAGGATGTGTTGGGAGAGTCACTTGCGGACATCGCAGCGCTGCTGGAACTGAGTGTCGATGCCGTCAAGGCCCATCTGTCGCGCGGTCGGGCGAGATTGCGCGCCATCTCCGACGTGCGGTCCGAGGTTCCGCCACCGCCGAGTCCCGAGGTCCTGAACTTTGCAGCGCTCTTCAAAGCCCGAGACTGGGACGCTTTGCGTCGCATGCTGGCCGAGGATGTTCGGCTTCGTCAGGCGCGACGGCCGGAAATCTCTGGTGCCGCCGATGTCGGTCGATTTTTCACCTTTTATGCCGAATATCCACCGGTCAGGATCGAACCGGCTTGGCTGGAAGGCCGGGAAATATTGCTGGTATCAGCCGAACCGCCGGGCGGTCCTTCCTATTTCATGCTGCTCGAATGGCGGGAGCAAAAGATAAGCCTGATCCGCGACCATCGCTATGCGACCTACGTCATGGATGGTGCTGATGTCATGCTGGCCGCATCGCGGTGACTGGTTTGGGCCGAATAGCCGCCATGGCCGGATTGCGCCTCATGCACGAACCCGCTTCGCGGGAGGGTGCGCGCGGTGAGGTTGGTGTGATTATCTGAAGTTCTAGGCAGGCAGAGGCTGTTGCCAGACGATTGAGTTCCCTTCAACGAGAGGAACTTTCCATGGCCAGCTTTTCAAACGATGCCCCGATCACACCGCTTCGCCAGCGCATGCAACAAGACATGGTGATGCGGGGTTTGGGAACCCATACGCAGCATGACTACATTCGTCATGTCCGGCGCTTCGCCGCTTTTCTTGGGCGCACGCCCGACACCGCGACGGCCGAAGACATACGGCGCTTCCAGTTGTATCAGCATGAGAACGGTGTAGGCTCGGCGACGATCAATAGCACGGTCTCGGCGCTGCGCTTTCTGTTCACGGTGACACTGAGGCGGCGGGATATGGCGCGAGCGCTGGTGATAACCCGCAATCCGCGCAAGCTGCCCGAGGTGCTGAGCGTGGAGGAAGCCGCACTGCTGCTCGAGGCGGCACCAGGCATCAAATATAAAGCGGCGCTCGGCGTTGCCTATGGCGCGGGCTTGCGCGTCTCCGAGGTTGCGCACCTCAAGGTCGACGATATCGACTCGACACGCATGCTGATACGCGTTGAACAGGGCAAAGGGCGCAAGGACCGCAACGCCATGCTCTCGCCGCAACTCCTGGAACTGCTGCGACTGTGGTGGCGCGAAGGAAAGCGGCGCGGCGTCATGTTACCCCATGGCTGGCTGTTTCCGGGGCGCAGTTGCACCGATCCGATCTCGTCGCGGCAACTGCATCGCTCGGTGCAGGAAGCAGCCGAGGTTGCCGGCATCCGCAAGCGCGTCAGCCCGCATACATTAAGGCACAGCTTCGCCACCCACCTTCTGGAGGACGGCACCGATATCAGGGTCATCCAGGTTCTGCTCGGACACAGCAAGCTTGAGACAACCGCGCTCTATGCCAAGGTCTCGACCCGGACGATCCACGCGGTCGCGGGGCCGCTTGACCGGCTGATGGCGCTGATGGAAGGCAAGACGCCCGACGGCTGAGCCGTGCGCACCTCGATAGAGGTCGCCGATATCTTCCGTTCCGCCGGACCCGCCTACAGGGCAGCCCATGAAGGACATCTCAGCTTAGCCCAGCTCAAGGTGATGTCCGCGATCGAGCACTGCCGCACCGCTGCATTGGGCGGACATGTCGAGGCCTGCGAGGATTGCGGCCAATGGCGCATCGCCTACAATTCCTGCCGCAACCGGCATTGTCCGAAGTGCCAGGGTGCTGCCGCACGCACCTGGCTCGCTGAAAGAGAAGCCGACTTGCTGCCGGTGGGATACTTCCATGTCGTCTTCACACTGCCCGCCGGGGTCGCCGACATCGCATTCCAAAACAAGGCGCTGGCCTATGACCTGCTGTTCAAGGCCGCATCGGAAACGATGCTGACGATCGCTGCCGACCCGAAGCATCTCGGCGCACGCATCGGCATCACGGCTGTCCTGCATACATGGGGCTCGGCAATGATGCATCATCCCCATGTTCACATGATTGTGCCGGGCGGCGGCATTGCCCTCGACGGGAAACGATGGATCTCGTCGCGTGCTGCGTTCCTTCTGCCGGTGCGCGTGCTGGGCAAGCTGTTCCGCCGCCTGTTCCTCACTCGGCTGCTCCAGCTCCACGACGCCGGCCGGCTTGCCTTCTTCGAATCGGCAGCACATTTGGCTGATCGCCGGGCATTCGTGCGTCACCTGTCGCCGGTCCGCAAGACGCGCTGGGTCGTTTACGCCAAGCCACCCTTCGCCGGCCCGGAAGCGGTGCTCGCCTATCTGTCGCGCTACACTCATAGGGTCGCAATATCGAATAGCCGCCTCATCAGCTTCGACCAGAGCGGCGTAACCTTCCGCTACAAGGACTACCGCCGCGATGGAGCGGACCGGCAGCAGATCATGACGCTCACCACCGACGAGTTCATCCGCCGCTTCCTGCTCCATGTCCTGCCGCGCGGCTTCCATCGCATTCGTCACTACGGCCTGCTCGCCGGCGGCTCCCGCACGAGCAGCATCGCACGCGCGCGCGAACTCCTGAACGTCGCTGCGCCGCCCTGTCACGACGCAGCGGACGAACAGACCGACTTTCGCCCGTCATGTCCCTGCTGTGGCGGACGCATGATCATCATTGAGGTATTCGAACGGTGGCGACAGCCGCGCGGGCCGCCAGACACGGCGGCAACGAACCGAGAGAACGCTTCATGACCCGGCATAGCCTGTTCATTCATGTGGCCACCTCACATCAACGTCGGCCAACGGGATGGCTTGCGCCAAGTGGAGTGGCGATAACTCTCAGTCTTGAAAACTCTCTCGGAGTCTCTGCGAAAATCTCTGCGATCACGCCTGCAGACGCCTTCTTCAACGCGCTTGGTCCTACGGACGCTGCTGTGATTGAGTGCGCCTGGGCCGCCCTGAAACACAAAACCCCATAGACCGGAGTGTGCGGACCGCGGGTTCCTGCATGAGAGGCTTTCGTACGCCTGACGGCACCCGAAACCCTAAACCATAATGGTCATCGAGCCACCCGTCGCTGTTGGTGCAAAGCGGACATGACGCAGTGACAACGCGGGTCGCAGTTGCGCCAAAAGCCGCCATTCCGCCCCATGCGGGTGATCAGATCACGAATTCCTCCTCGTACGTCTGTGGCTTGGAAACGACCGTAACCTCCACCGGAATGATCCAATTGGCCGCGTAGCTCTCGCAGTCGGAACGCTGGAGGTCGGGCTGCACGCATCCAGCCCCATCGATCGCGCGACATCGCAGTGTATATCGCCCCACTTCTTCAGGGGTCCACATGTACTCCCACAAGCGCCATGCAAAGGGACGTTCTGTTTCGAGGAGCCTTCCCTCGCGCCAGCCCTTGCCATCTCCGGTGCAGACCTGCACCTGCCGGATAGCAGCCTCTCCGCTCCAGGCGGCTCCGAAAATCCGGTACGGTTGGCCGGCGATGAGCTGCGCCCCCTGTACCGGACGCGCGATCTGCGCTTTGACCTCCATCTCCGCAAGGGGGACCAGCGTGGGTTCCCCGAGGCTGCGCTCCCAACGGAAATAGTCGCGCGCCTGCCAGTAGCCAAGGAACGGTTGCTCCACAACCGTGATATCGGTGATCCACTTGACCCAAGCCATGCCGAACCAGCCACCCACGACCGCGCGTAGCGGGTAGCCGTGATCGCGCGTCAACGGCTCCTCGTTCATCGAATAGGCAAGGATCGTGCTGTCGGCCATGGCCTTCTCAAGCGGTAGACTGCGCGCAAAAGCGATGGGGCCGGGAGAAGCTGTTTTCTTGTTCGTGTCGACGACGCCGCTGTCGGCGCCTGCGAGCAGAACCTCACATGCGGTTCGCTTAACGCCCGCCATTTCCAAAATGTCGCGCAGAAGAACACCTGTCCACGCGGCATTGCCGACGGCTCCGTTCTGCCACTGCAATCCCTCCTTCGGCGGCTCATAGTAGACGCGCCCGTTCCCTGCACACTCGACGACGGCGGTGAAAGTCGTGCTGCGCATCGCCTTGATGCTGTCGAGGTCAAGTTCGATCGGCCGCTCCACGGCCCCGCCAACGCGCAATCTCCAGTCTCGCGCATCGAGGTCCGGCGACGGGAAATGGTTTCGCACGAAGAACAGCTCGGTCGGAATCAGCCAATCGGAGAGCGACGCAAACGGAAACTCGATATTCTGGGGGGATTTCTGTCGAACGATTAGACTGGGTTGCTCTGGTGTCGGCATCGTCCTCATCTCCCCTTTCAAGACACAACGTCGGCTCTCGGTCGCGCGAATTCCGGTGCGATCACACCGCCCCTCGCAGTGCGTCCGTCGCATTCCGCCTTCGGGCCGCATCCTAGCACATATCGCACGTTCCTCGGATCGACCTCGAACGGCAGAGGACGATCGACTCCCAGTGAGCCTGACCGCCAATAACGGAGGCGCGTCTGATAGGCGGGACGCTAGGTTGCCATCCGCGCGCGCAGGCGGGGGCCGATCCAGTCAAGGAAGCACCGCACCTTCAGCGACAGCGGATCGGCTGGTCCGTGAATAACATTTACCGGCAGCGGCTCCGGTGCGAACTCCGCCAACAATTCGTGCAGAGCGCCAGAGCGCAAATGTTCGTTGATCTGGTAAGAAAGCACGCGAATAATGCCGATACCGGCCAGCGCAGCCTGAATGGCAGCCTCTGTCGTGTTGACCGCGAGTTTGAGGCGCGGCTCGACGGCGAAGGCCGCGCCGTCCCGGCGGTATCGCCATTCCGGGGCGGTCGCGAAGCCCTGGAAGCTTATGCCATCATGCGGGGCGAGGTCTTCCGGCTGACGCGGCACTCCTCGGCGGGCGAGATAGTCGGGGCTCGCGCAGATCACCCGGCGGACGGCGCCAACCCGTGTTGCGATAATCGCGCTGTCCGGCAGGTGCCCGATCCGTAGGGCTACATCGACGTGCTCATCCCTCAGACTTAGCTGCCGATCAGTCAGGGTCAGCCGCAGGTTGATATCGGGTTGCTCCTTCAGGAATTCGAGCGCAATTGGCAGCAGATGGCGCTCGCCGAAGGCAATCGGCGCGGTGACGTGCAGCCCGCCACGCAGCGCTCCATAATCGCCGCTGGCCTGCCGCTCCGCTGCGTCCAGTTCCTCGAGAATACGACGTGACGCGGCGACGAAGGCGCGCCCCTCCTCCGTCAAGGCGAGGCCGCGGCGGGTGCGCACGACCAGGCGAACGCCAAGATGCTTTTCAAGATCGGCCACTTTGCGGCTGACCGTGGCCAGCGGCGCATTCAGCCGCCGTGCCCCGGCAGAAAGACTGCCGGCGTCGACCACCGCCAATAGCACCGCCATCGCGTCAAAACGATCCATCGAAGCCTTCCATAAAATGAGAAGAATGTTTCCACATTGCCAAGATACCCGGTTGATTGTGGATGTCATAGCATTCGCGTCGTCAAGGGGCTCGATGTAGCTCCCATCGTGCTACTGATCCGGAGAAAGATGACATGCCTCAACTTTCACGTCGCGCCTTCGCTGGCGCCCTGCCTCTCGGCCTCATCGGCGGAAGCCTCCTCGGTGGAGGCCTGCTCGGCGACGCCGCCGCCCGTGCGGCGACGCAGGAAGCTGCCAAGGCGCCTGTTGCGATGAACCCGTTCGCACAGATCCGCATCGGTCGGTTCACCGTGACGGCACTGACGGACGGCTATGCCGATATGCCCTATGACTACTTTCCGGGGCGCTCGGCGCCCGAGGTCGAGAGGGCGGCAAGCGCACAGTTTACCGCCCGGCCGAGTGGGGTTCGGTTCCTCTTCAACCAATATCTCGTCGAGGATGGCGAGCGCCGCATCCTGATCGATGCCGGTGCGGCAGGTTCGATCGGGCAGACCGGACAGTTACCACAGGCACTCGCCGCGCTCGGTCTGAAGCCTGACAAGATCGACGCGGTCATCGTGACGCATATGCACCAAGACCACATGGGTGGGCTGGTTCTGGGAGGTAAGAACAACTACCCCGGAGCCGAGCTTTATATCGATCGTCGCGACATCACTCACTGGACCGATCCGGCCAAGCGCAACGGCGCACCTGAATACCTGCAGACGAGCTTCAGGATGGCGGAGGAGGTCGTGCGGCTATATCCGAGGCTCCAAGCGATCGACGGAGAGCGCGAGATCATGCGGGGCGTTTCGATCGTCGACTTAACCGGCCATACACCCGGCCATATCGGCGTGCGGGTGGAAGATGGCGGGAAGAGCATGATCATGGTTTCGGATATGATTTTTCCGGTCGTGCATCCGGCCGCGACCGATGTGTTCTTCCTGTTTGAGCAGGACCGTGCCGCTGCGAAAGCCATGCGTGATCGCTTCTTTCCGCGTGCCGCGTCGGAAGGCGCACTCATCGCTGCCACGCACATGCCGTTCCCTGGGCTCGGTCGTGTCGTTGCTGATCATGGGGAGATGCGTTGGCAGGTTGCAGACTGGGCCTTGCAGGACTGATGGCTGCTCTCGGTGATCTTAAGGGTATCAATGCCAAGCAGATCCCAACTGCAATCGCGCCGGCGGCCCTATTCGGTGGATCGCCGACCCCGAACTGATCGTCAGAGGCCGGCAAGATAGTGAGCCATGGCAGCGATGTCCTCGGCCGAAAAATTACGCACCAAGGCCGTCATGCGGGGCACGTTCGGGCGCTTGTTATCGCGAAAGTCGGAGAGGGTTTTGATCAGGTAGTCCAGCTTCTGATTGGCGACGCGCGGAGTGTTGGCGTATCCGACGAAACCCTCCCGGTGGCACGAGGTGCACTTCTTCCCGGCGTCGAGCGCTTGGAAGCGGGTAATGCTCGCTGCGTCGGCCGGCTCGCGGTAGGCGGGCCAAGGCAGTGCGGAGAAGTAGCCCGCAAGCGCCTTCATGTCGTCGTCGGAAAGATTCTTCGCGATCCGGCCCATGAGGTCGTCGGTGCGCTCTCCATTGCGATATTCCTGCAAAGCTATCAGCAATGAGGACTCGTGCTGGCCGGCGATGATCGGTGTGTTCTTAACAGTCGGCAGACCTTTCTTACCGTGACACATCTGGCAAAGCTTGGCCTTGTGGGAGATTGCCGCCGGCGGTGGCGCAGCATTGTTCTGCGCTCCAGCCGGCAGCGGACCGAGGGCCACGAGAGCGGCGATGACGAACGGAGCGAGCGCATTGCTGCAGGGCATGCGAGGCCTCCAGATCGAGGCTTAAGCTGAAGTGTGATGCTGATCTTATCAGGAGATGCAACCATTGGCGAGCGGACCCCGGCCGCCTCCATCCGACTATGGCTGCGTTTTTATGAGTTCACGCCCTAGTTGACTTGGAGTCTTGCGGCATTTGCTGCATAAATCCGGGAAATTCTGGCCTAAATACGGAGCTAAAGCGATGAAGGTTCAGGGCCAGAGTGAGCTGTCTGGTATCGGTGAAATCCGAGCCCAGCTCGGCGGCTGGCCCATATCGACGGCAGGCATGTCGTCTACCTCTCGCGGCCTGCACTTTGATGTGAGAGACGGGAGCCACGGCGTCGAACTGGTTGTGCCTGGGTGTGATCATCATGCAGTGTTAGTGGCGCTGGGATCATCACGGCAATTCCGCTTTCAAACGCACATAGCGTCCCGCGAGGTATCTTGCAGAGCAGGGGATCTGATTGTCGTCCCGGCCGGCAGCCCAGCACGGCTTGGAGGCGCTATCCCGCCAATGCTTCGGATCGGTATCGACCCAGAGCAACTCAGCGATGGCTCTCGGTTACGTGAGCCCCTCCGAGGCAGGGATGATCAGACGGGCTCTATCCTTCACGCCAACGATTTGTTTGCACTGTACATCGGCGGCGCGATCCTCGAGGAGATGCGCAAGCCGGATTTTCAATGGCGGATGCCTCTGTTACGTCACCTTGCTGAAGCGCTAACCGCGCATTTCGTTACAATGTATGGTGTTTACACAGTCTCCGATCACACCGGCGAAATCAGCGACAGGGAAGCCATCCGACGGGTAATCGAGCATCTTGGGCGGACAACGCACGACTTTCCTGACCTCTCCTCGCTCGCGAAGCGGACCGGTCTCAGCCGCTTTCACTTCATCCGGGTTTTTAAAGCTGAGATTGGCATGACGCCTGCGCGATACGTGGAGCAATGCAGAATTGAGCAAGCGAAGTCATTGATCGAGACAGCCGAAATATCGTTGGCCGATATTGCCGATAAGCTTGGGTTTGTCGATCAAAGCCACCTGACCCGCCGTTTCAAAAAGGTCGTCGGTAGCACCCCTGCTGCATACGCACGCGCACAGGGCCGCCGGCATTTGTCAGAGATCTGACAATAATGTACAAAGTAAGCAATAAGCTACCATTAGCGTCAAATAACTTCGATACTTATCAAGCCGAAAAACAGATTTTTCGTCTCATCGGCCTATTTTAAGCAATAACATCCCAGATACAGCAATAAAATGCCATGACCCAATCTTCAAAGTAGTTCATATGTATTGCCAACAGACGACGTCAGTGCAGGAGGTGTGGCCGTGAATATTATAAGCGTTATTCTTGTACACGGATATTTCCTCGACGGTAATGCTTGGAATAAAGTTATACCGTTACTGTCAGAGCGAAGCATTGATGCAATCGCCGTTCAGCTTTCATTGACCTCGTTCTCTGAGGACGTGGCAATTGTTCATCGCGCCATTGAAATGCAGGACGGTCCGGTCATCCTCGTGGGACAGTCTTATGGTGGCGCGGTCATTACCGAGGCGGGCAATCATAGCCGAGTTGCGGGCCTCGTCTACATCGCCGGCGCTGCGCCAGACAGTGGCCAGTCCGTCGACGACTGGTGGAGCGGTTATGCGACTGCGGCTGTTGTGAATGAACTGAGGCCCTGGGGCGACGCGCATGTTACGCTCACCCGCGACGGGGTGCGCAAATACCTGGGCCAGGATCTTCCGACCGAAGAAGCCGATATCGTCTACGCCACTCAGGGACCGCTTGGAACACGCAGTAAATTAGAGAAGATCTCCAAAAGCGCGTGGCACACCAAGCCTTCTTGGTACATGGTCACAACGCTCGACCACACGATGCCGCCCGCGGTACAGCAGGACTCCGCCGAACGTATGGGTGCCGAGATCATGGTTGTTCAGGCAAGCCACTTGCCTATGCTTTCACAACCGAAAGTCGTTGCCGAGTTCATCGCCAACGCCGCCGCGTCTTTTGACTGATAATTCGGTCCCAAGCCGAAGCATCATTCAAAACAACATATTCCGGAACGACCTCGCCACAACGGCGAAACGACGACCCATTCTTTAGCGGACTGTGTCTGTTCGACCAAGTTCGACCTGGCGCGCATCGCCTGGTCACAAAAGCTTCGAAAGAAGCCGTTGGCTCGCTTGCCCCCCAACGGAATTATTTGCCCAACCCAAGAAGGAACAGGATCATGTCTACATCATCGAAACCCACCATCGTTTTTTGCCACGGCATTTGGGCCGACGGCTCATGCTTCAGCAAAGTAATCCCTGCGCTGCAGGCGGACGGGCACGAAGTCATCGCCGTCCAGTACGGCCTGGACTCCTACGAGGAGGACGTGGCTACGGTTAAGCGGACGCTCAATCGTGTCGGCAGCCCCGTCATCCTCGTCGGGCATTCCTACGGTGGCGCAACGATCACGGCCGCCGGCATCGACGAGCGTGTCGTTGGTCTGGTTTACATCGCCGCGGTCGCCCCGGATGTCGGCGAGACCGTGCAGGATCAGCTCGACAAGTATCCTTCGGACATCTTCAACCACGTCGAGGCAGCGGACGGTCGGGCTTGGATGCTGCCGAGCGGAACCAAGTTCTTCGCTGGAGACCTCTCGGAGGAAGAGCAGAAGCTTGTATGGGCCACGCACTATGCGCCGGTTGCCGATCTGTTCAACCAGCAAAAGCTCAGTGCCGACGAGATCTCGTGGAAGTCCAAGCCAAGCTGGTACGTCTTGGCGACGCAGGACCACACGGTGCACCCCGATCTTCAGCGCTGGGTTTCCAAGCGTATGAACGCGACGGTGACGGAGGTGGAAAGCAGCCACGTGCCGATGCTCTCTCAACCCGACGTGGTCATCGATGTCATCCGCAAGGCAGCGGCGGCCGTCGAGCGTCGCTGATATATCGTGGAAATCGCATATGAAGAGACCGCCATGAGGCGGTCTTTTCTGTTGTCGGCAGATGCACCTATAAGCGCGTCCGCCAACTGCTCGCCGTGTGAGGGGAATCAGGCGCGAATGCCAGCTGCAGGAAGGGGTGCGGTGGAGGCGTGGAGTTCGCTGTGGGCCATCTGCTCCGGCCAGAGGCACCGGCTGACGCGTGAGATCACCACTTCAACCCTCCTTGCGACGTGCAAGGAGGGTTGAACTCAAGGCCGGTTAGGCGGTCCGCCGATACCGGTCGCGCTCCTGCGCGATCTGCTCGGGGGCATATGGATCGAGCGTTTCGTCGAACCGGGTCCATCCCTGCTCGTTATAGGCGCGCCGACGTTCGATCGGGTCGACCCAGTTTGAACCCTGCAGAATGGCCTGCGCCTCGGGCGCGCGGGCGTCGTCGACCTTGGCCGTGACCAGGCTGCCGCCGCGACGGACACCTTCGGCATAGAGGTGGGCATCATCTTCCGGGACGCCGGAGTCGGTGAGGGCGCCGATCAGGCCGCCGGCGGCACCGCCAGCGACGGCGCCGGCGACAGCCCCGGCCGCAGTCGCGGCAAGCCAGCCTGCGGCAACCACCGGCCCGACACCGGGGATGGCCATCAGGCCCAGTCCGGTGAGCAGGCCGCCAGCGCCACCGACGGCAGCGCCAATGCCGGCGCCCGTCGCGGCATCCTCGCCAACGTCAGAGTCGCGATCGATGCGGCCAGCCTTGTTGGAGACGATACTGATGTCGTTTGACGGAATGCCCGCCGCTTCCAGTTTGCTGACGGCGGAGCGAGCGTCCGAGTAGTCGTCGAAAAGTCCGGTTACAGTTCTCATCATGCTTCTCCTTGGGTTACTTGGCGACGATGTTGCCTTGATAATCGAGGGCAATGGCGACGGCTTTGCCGTCCTTCATGCCGGAGGCCATCCAGATCCCCTTGTCATCGAGCTTGAGATCCTTGACGTCGGTGTAGCCCGCTTCCGCAATGCGATCCTTCGCCTGAGCTTCGGTAAAGCTATTGGCGCCCTCAACGGGCGCAGTCGGATTTTTGGTATCTGGGGTTGCAACCGCAGGTGTATTTCCATCCTTGGATGGAGCGGGTGTGGTTTGGGCAAAGGCTGCAAAGGCAGACGCGCCGAGAATTGCCGCCGCGAAGACGATCTTCTTCATGTGTGTTTTCTCCATTTGCGGATCAGATGAGATCCATGCGGTCAAAACACGCAGGGGAGATCTTTGTTCCCAGAGATTATGCGGTTGATTTTTCTAAATATATGGCAAAGCGGCGCGCTACGGGGTCATTCTTTGCGGCGCCGGGGCAATGTAAGCAGGCAATAACAGAGGGGTAACCGGCGATCCACGGGCGGCTTGAGGAAGCCTCTCGGTGTGAGGCCGATCCTCTAACTCTTAAAGTTGTGTTTCTGTCAAATATCCCAGGGGGTGGCAGCGCGGGGCCGCTCTCCTGCCGGCACTGCGTGCGGCGACGGATGCGGCCCCGGCAATGTCAGTGACTTCCAGGAATACGGGCGATGACCTTTATCTCGAAGTCGAAGCCGGCGAGCCAGTTGACGCCGAGCGCAGTCCAGTTCGGGTAGGGTGGCTTGCTGAAAATCTCCTGCTTGACGGCCATGATCGTTGCGAACTGGTTTTCGGGGTCGGTGTGGAAGCTGGTGACATCGACAATATCATCCAGCGTGCAGCCGGCGGCACTCAGCGTGGCCTTCAGATTGTCAAAGGCGAGCCGCACTTGCCGTTCGAAATCGGGTTCGGGTGTTCCGTCCGGACGGCTGCCGACCTGTCCTGATACAAACAGCAGATCGCCGGATCGGATCGCGGCGGAATAGCCATGCTCTTCGTAAAGAGCGTGCCGGTTGGCAGGAAAGATTGCTTCGCGTTGGGTCATTCTGATCTCTCTTCATTGTTGACAACGACCGATGAGCACGGCGTAACGCTTCACATCTCGCGCCCAATTTGGTATACGGGTCGTATGTGAAATATGCGGCACACCGAGCGTATGTCAAGTCCATATACGCTTCGTATATGAAATTGAGGGATGGAATGGTTAGGAAGCGCAGCGAAACGATGCAGGAAAACCGCGTCAAATTGATCGCGGCGGCGCGGAAGGCTTTTGCGGAAAAGGGGTACTCTGCAGCATCCATGGACGAGCTGACGGCCGATGTCGGTCTGACAAGGGGCGCGCTTTACCACAACTTCCAGGACAAGCGCGGGCTGCTGGCGGCAGTTGTCGATCAGATCGACACGGAGATGGCGGTGCGCGCGCAAGAGATTGGCGCGCGCGCAGGCAAAGATTGGCAGGGCCTGCTCGCCGAGGGCGCGGCCTATATCGAGATGGCGCTCAATCCGGAAGTCCAGCGCATCGTTCTGCTCGACGGACCGGCGGTGTTGGGCGATCCATCGCAATGGCCGAGCCAGAACAATTGCCTGCAGGTGACCAAGAGCACGGTCGAGCGCCTGATCGCCCAAGGCATCCTGAAGCCGCTCGACCCGGAGGCGGCGGCCCGGTTGCTGAGCGGCGCCGCTCTCAATGCCGCCCTCTGGATCGCCGCCAGCGAAGACCCGCAGAGCGTGCTGCCGAAGGCGGTCGAGGCTTTTCAGGCCATGGCGGCAGGTCTGCTGGTGGAGCGTTTGTGATCTGGGAAGGGCGACGGGTCGGTGCCGATCAACTTTCCAGCTTTGTCGGCAGGCAAAGCCGAAGCAGTTCCAGCGGCAACTATTGGGGACCCATAGCGCCACTCCGCCGGCGACCGGATGCTACCTGTATGAGACGGCCATGGTACTGTAACCTACCCGTTGCGGTTCCCCCCCCATGCGCTCCAATTTTGAAATCTTGCTCGACACGCAGGAAGCCTCGCATTCCGCTCTCCGAAGCAATGCGGAGACAGTGAATCACGATCACGGCGGGCCTGGGCGAGCGACGTCTTCAACGGCCTGCCAGGTCCAATTCCGCCCGTAGACTACAGTAACTACGTTGCTCCCGCGTCAAGAAATCCTCGATAGTTAAACACTCGGCAAGCGTCCCTTTTAAGGAGCTCTGACCTGATGTGGTGGACGGCCTCCGCTCCCGGCATCGCAATGTGCCAAAGTGTGGCTGTCGAAAGTCACATAAGGGAGAGCCGTCCATGGAGAAGATTACCACAATTGGCCTGGATATCGCCAAGCATGTATTTCAGGTTCACGGGATCAATGGTGCCGGCGCGACGGTGAGCCGCCGCAAGCTGCGCCGCGACGATGTCGTTGAATTCTTCAAGGCATTGCCGCCATGCCTGATCGGAATCGAGGCATGCGCGACTGGACACCACTGGGCTCGGGTTCTTATGGCGCTGGGTCACGAGGTTCGGCTGATGCCGGCGTCTTACGTCAAGCCATACGTGAAGCGGCAGAAGAATGACGCGATGGATGCCGAGGCGATTTGCGAGGCGGTGACGCGGCCGACGATGCGCTTCGTTCCAGTGAAGAGCGAGGAGCAACAGAGTGTGCTGATGCTACATCGGGTCCGCGAGCTTTTGATCCGGCAACGGACAATGCTGGTGAACGCCTTGCGCGGCCACTTGGCGGAGTTCGGCATCGTAACGCGACAGGGGGTTGCCGGGGTCGGAACGCTGATCGCGTTGATCGAAGACGATGATCACGATCTCATCCCGCCGCTTGCGCGGTCCGCACTTCTTCCGCTGATCGAGCAGCTGCAGGAGGTGCACGAGAAGGTCAACGCGATGGATCGCCAGATTCATGCGTGGCATCGCTCGAACGAGCTGAGCCGGCGCCTTGAGACGATCCCTGGAATTGGCCCGATCACTGCCAGCGCAATTGCCGCGACGGTGACCGACGCGTCGCTCTTCAAATCCGGCCGACAATTGGCGGCATGGATAGGCCTAGTGCCGCGGCAGAACTCATCGGGTGGCAAGGACCGCCTCGGAAGGATCAGCAAACAAGGCGATCCCTATCTCCGCCGGCTTCTCGTTGTCGGGGCGCATGCGGTGCTTCGTTTCAGCCGCAAGGCCAAAGTGGCGCCGACGCGTTGGGCCGCCGGGCTTCTGGTGAAGAAGCCGTACAATGTCGTCGCTGTTGCCTTGGCGAACAAGATGGCGCGTATCGTCTGGGCGTTGATGACGACGGGCAGGCGCTTTGAGGCTACCGCCTCCCTTTGAAACTTTGAGAGCTCACAGAGGATGCAGAAATTGGTGAGGTGCTAATGGTGTGATGGCGAACGGTCGAGCCGGGATCGGACAAACCCGATCAGTGGGTGCCGCTTGAAAGCGCGTTGACCTGTCTGGGATCTGATCAGCGGACTACATCAGGGCCAGCGGCATGAACAGGCCGCGATCAAAGGCCGTATACATGCCTGCACCCGACCAATCGTCAGAAATGCCAAAAAGCCCTTGCCACGCGGAGGCCGTCCATACATGCCACTGAGAATTTCCTCCAGAATGGATTAGAGTCCGGCCTGTTAAAGGACGGACGAATGAAGAAGCAGCGATTTACGGAAGAGCAGATTATTGCGGTGCTGAAGGAGCAGGAGGCTGGCGCGAAGGCAGCCGACCTCTGCCGCAAGCACGGGATTTCAGAAGCGACGTTTTATAACTGGAAAGCCAAATTTGGCGGCATGGACGTCTCCGAGGCGAAGCGTCTGAAGGCGCTCGAGGACGAGAATGCCAGGCTAAAGAAGTTGCTGGCCGAGCAGATGCTGGATGCAGCCGCACTCCGCGAGCTTCTTGCAAAAAAATGGTAGGGCCTGCCGCCAAGCGTGAAGCCGTCACGCATCTGAAGGCCGTCATGGGTCTTTCGGAGCGTCGGGCCTGCCAGATCATATCTGCCGACCGCAAGACGATCCGTTATCGGTCAAGTCGACCGCCGGAGGTCGATCTGCGAGCGAAGCTGCGCGACCTCGCCAACGAGCGGCGGCGTTTTGGCTACCGTCGGCTGTTCATCCTGCTTCGGCGAGATGGAGAGCCGTCCGGCGTCAATCGCATATACCGTCTTTATCGCGAGGAAGGGCTTTCCGTTCGCAAGCGAAAGGCCCGGCGGCGTGCTGTCGGCACGCGTGCACCGATCCTGGTCGAGGCGAAAGCCAATGCCCGCTGGTCGCTGGATTTCGTCCACGACCAGTTTGCCTGCGGCAGACGATTCCGGGTCTTGAATGTCGTTGATGACGTGACGCGCGAATGCCTGGCAGCGATCCCGGACACGTCTATCTCTGGTCTGTTGCTCGAGAACTGACGACGCTGATCGAACGACGCGGCAAGCCCGGAATGATTGTCTCCGACAACGGCACCGAATTCACCTCGAATGCCATTCTTGCCTGGTCGAAGGATCACAAGGTGGAGTGGCACTACATCGCGCCGGGAAAGCCAATGCAGAACGGCTATGTCGAGAGTTTCAACGGTCGCATGCGCGACGAGTTGCTCAACGAGAGCCTCTTCTTCGGCCTCGATCATGCCCGCAGCGCCATCGCTGAATGGGCTGAGGATTATAACCATTTCCGGCCGCACTCATCGCTCGGATATCAGACCCCGGCAGACTATGCCGGGAGCATCGCCGCAACCGGCTCCAACGCTACGCAAGATGAAAGCTTCGCGTTTCCGCCGGTTGCTCACACCGCGCCATTTGGCGTATTCAAAGCCGCCGAGGCTCTAACCGCAGCCGGATGAAAGTTCAGTGGCATGTATGGACGGCCTCCGCGTGGCAAGGGCTTTTTGGCATTTCTGACGATTGGTCGGGTGCAGGCATGTATACGGCCTTTGATCGCGGCCTGTTCATGCCGCTGGCCCTGATGTAGTCCGCTGATCAGATCCCAGACAGGTCAACGCGCTTTCAAGCGGCACCCACTGATCGGGTTTGTCCGATCCCGGCTCGACCGTTCGCCATCACACCATTAGCACCTCACCAATTTCTGCATCCTCTGTGAGCTCTCAAAGTTTCAAAGGGAGGCGGTAGCCTCAAAGCGCCTGCCCGTCGTCATCAACGCCCAGACGATACGCGCCATCTTGTTCGCCAAGGCAACAGCGACGACATTGTACGGCTTCTTCACCAGAAGCCCGGCGGCCCAACGCGTCGGCGCCACTTTGGCCTTGCGGCTGAAACGAAGCACCGCATGCGCCCCGACAACGAGAAGCCGGCGGAGATAGGGATCGCCTTGTTTGCTGATCCTTCCGAGGCGGTCCTTGCCACCCGATGAGTTCTGCCGCGGCACTAGGCCTATCCATGCCGCCAATTGTCGGCCGGATTTGAAGAGCGACGCGTCGGTCACCGTCGCGGCAATTGCGCTGGCAGTGATCGGGCCAATTCCAGGGATCGTCTCAAGGCGCCGGCTCAGCTCGTTCGAGCGATGCCACGCATGAATCTGGCGATCCATCGCGTTGACCTTCTCGTGCACCTCCTGCAGCTGCTCGATCAGCGGAAGAAGTGCGGACCGCGCAAGCGGCGGGATGAGATCGTGATCATCGTCTTCGATCAACGCGATCAGCGTTCCGACCCCGGCAACCCCCTGTCGCGTTACGATGCCGAACTCCGCCAAGTGGCCGCGCAAGGCGTTCACCAGCATTGTCCGTTGCCGGATCAAAAGCTCGCGGACCCGATGTAGCATCAGCACACTCTGTTGCTCCTCGCTCTTCACTGGAACGAAGCGCATCGTCGGCCGCGTCACCGCCTCGCAAATCGCCTCGGCATCCATCGCGTCATTCTTCTGCCGCTTCACGTATGGCTTGACGTAAGACGCCGGCATCAGCCGAACCTCGTGACCCAGCGCCATAAGAACCCGAGCCCAGTGGTGTCCAGTCGCGCATGCCTCGATTCCGATCAGGCATGGCGGCAATGCCTTGAAGAATTCAACGACATCGTCGCGGCGCAGCTTGCGGCGGCTCACCGTCGCGCCGGCACCATTGATCCCGTGAACCTGAAATACATGCTTGGCGATATCCAGGCCAATTGTGGTAATCTTCTCCATGGACGGCTCTCCCTTATGTGACTTTCGACAGCCACACTTTGGCACATTGCGATGCCGGGAGCGGAGGCCGTCCACCACATCAGGTCAGTGTCGCAAAAGTCAGGATTTCCGCGACAGTATGATGCCGGCTTATTACCTAAGCATAGGCTAGACACCAGCCGGAAGCGCGAACCCAACATCGTTCGGCCGGCACCTCATCATTGCGGTACAGCCGCGTCACCCTCGTGTGCTCCCCGCTCTCGAACGCCGCCGCAAGCGCCTTTTCCGATTCCGCGTCGCGCATCCCTTCACAGGGGAAGATGGCCACCGGCGAAATCCATTGCGCGTGAAATTCCTCACCGCTGCGCGTCACGAGGAACACCGCTCCGCGAAGGTGCATGTTGCTCCAATTGCTACTGGTAAACCCAAGATCTGTCGTAAGCGGTAGGATCAGCCTTCCGCCGTCATTGAGCCGGTCCAGCCAGATATTCGCGGGCCGGGTCGCGCCGGCGTTCACATAAATCACATCGGCTGCATCGAAAGCTGCGGAGCTGCCATCGCCCGGAACCACGGAAACATTCCGATAGGGAGTGAGATTTGCTTTTGCCCGCACAGCAAGCTCCGGCTCGAACTCGATCGCCGTCACCTTGCCGGATGCGGCAACGAGTTTCGCCATGATCGCAGAATAGTAGCCGGCACCAGCGCCAACATGCACGATATGCTCGCCTGCTCGCGGCGCAGCCTGCGAAAGCAGGAAGGCATGAAGTGACGGTTGTCCGTTGTTGATGTGGCGCTCAGGGACGATGCCAACAACGTCATCCGTGTAGAGGTAAACCGGGTCGGCGGCCGGGGTCGGAACATAGGTTTTTCGCATTCGGAAGATCGGCCACGGACCGGGACCAAGGAAATCTTCTCGCGGCACTTCGGCGAAAGCTGTTTCAACATGCTCATCGACAACTCTCACAGCCGCCGTGATCTGCTTCGCATAAGCTCGACGCACGATCTTCAATTCGTCCGGTGTCATCAGCAGATCAACTCCGATGAATAGTTCCCTAACCTGCGACGCATTTTGCGACTGAAATCTGTGACGTAACAAGTCTTAGGATGTGTGCGGCGAACCTCGTGGAAGGGCAAAAGCGGCCTACAGTGGCTTTCGGAAGAACACGACGCGCTGTGTCTCCTCAAATCCTAAAGCGGTATGGAGCGCGTGGCTGGCTGAATTCTCAAGCGGCGCGTCAGAGCCAAACTCAACACACCCAAACGACTTTCCCCAATCGGCAACGGCATTGCAAAGCGATCGTGCGATACCCTTTCGCCTGTCAACGGGCCTGATATAAATCCCTTCGAGGAACAGAACGGGCGAGCTGCTGCATCCATTCACATAATCATGTCGCAAAGTGGCCTCAGCAAACCCGACAGCTTCATTCGCAGCATTTCGAGCGATGAACGCGATGGCTTCTCCACTTTCTGAAAGAAACGCCCAGCCCAACTCAGTTCGATGATATTCGAGCGAGTGATGCGGCCACAGCGCAACGCGAAGCTCCGCCCACGCCTCAACATCTTTTATGGTCCCAATCTCGATAATCGATTCCATATTGTAGTTCTCTGTTGTCGCGAAATTCCCGATTAAAGCGACACGTGTTTTTCTGACTGTTGCAACCTCGCAGAATAGATGGTTTTGCGATGCCGGCAATGCCTGCCATTGGCACAAATCCGCCGCGCCCACAGCGGGAAATATGCCGTGCTGGACCGGGAAGCCGCGGACTTTAGGGATTGCCTCGGCATAGTCTCGGGCTCGAAATAAATGCCGGACTTGCATATCGGCTCCAGAGGTGAAGGCGAGACGGTTTCACGGATGCAAAGAGTCCGGGCAGGGCGGAACCGTTGCTGCGGCTATCGGTTAATCCGCCGAGGTCGCGGCGTGCCAATCGGACGTGACGGAGATGGTGAACGCACCGGTTCCGATTTCTCGGTGCGGGCGCAAATGCCAGGAGAGCACCTTACCCGTTCGCCGCGACCTCATCCCGCCGCCTGCCCATCAAAGGCGGCGGAACACGCGAGCGACCATGCTCCGCGTGGATCGATCAGAGGAGGAGAAGCTATGAGCAAAAATAATTGGAAGGCCGGGCTTCGCGCAAAGCTGGAGTATCTCGTCGACGACTGCGTTGTAGCCGGGGCAAGGCAGCAGGACGTCTTCGAAGCGATCATCAAGGAGATCGGCAATCTGCGCGCAGCCCTTGAGCGCGATCCCGACCCTGCGGACGACGACGTTGCCGTCATAGAGGAGCCTGCCAACGATTGGCCCGCGGCCGACAGGTGACCTGAACCAGATCAGGAGGGGCACACGACCGCTTTTGGGGCGCGGGCTTATGGAACCAACTGGCGCGGCGGACGGTTATAGTGTTGTCGCTTGGCCATCGGTTTAGCTCGATCGGCGAGACATGATAGCCGGCGCCGGCTGATCAATCATTCACAATGGGGAATTGCTATGGAAAGTGCAGGTATCGGCTGGATCGCCGCAATCATCATCGGCGGCATTGCCGGCTGGCTCGCCGAAATGCTCATGAAGAGTAATATGGGCGTGCTGATGAACATCATTCTCGGTATTGTCGGCGCCATCGTCGCCAACTTTATCCTGTCGCTCTTCGGCGTCGCCCTTGGCGGCTGGCTGGGTTATCTGATCGCGGGCTTCATCGGAGCCTGCATCCTGATAGCCATTGCGAGAATGGTCAGACGCACGGCCTGATCAAACAGAAGGCGGCCCGCAAACCGGCCGCCTTCATCACGTTTTCGCGCGCTCACGCGTGGTCGTCCGGCGTTCACGGATTGACCCAGCGGGAGGAGGTCAGCGTGCCCAGATTGTCGTAGGCAAAGACTGCGCGTCGGTTGTCGGCGTGGCGCAGCTTGAACCAGTCCAACGTCTCGGCTCGAAATATCAGCACCCCGAAGAAGGCCCGCCCATCGGCGTCTGCGTCCGCTGCCTCGCTTGCCGGCTGCTCGCCGATTTCGTCGCCCGGCGGCCCACCCATATAGGTACTGCGCGTCGATCGCGGCAGCAGGCTCCAGGCTTCAGTCGCGCATTCGCTTGCCGGTCCATGGAGTTCGGCCGATCCCTGAAGGCGAAGCTGCACTTTCGGCTGCGGGCCATAGCCGAGGAGGGTGACCAAAGGATTGGCCGTTATTTCCTGCCATTTCGGGCTTCTGACATCCGTATGGATTTCCAGGACGCGTCGCGCCATATCCACGCGCCGCAGCACCACCATGCGGGCTTGCGGACGGCCGCCGGCGTCGACCGAACACAGGTTCAGGTAGCGGAAGGCCGACTGCGGATCGGCGGCAGCACCTTCCAGCTCGACCCAGGCCGATGCATCGACCTCGGCGAGGTTCACTGTGCCGCCTCCGCCTTCTTTATCTCGCCGGCCTTGACGTAGTCGCAGCACATCGCTGTTCTCCCTGGCGTTGAAAGCCATCCTGTCAGACGGACCGGGTAAGGCCGCCGTCGATCTTGAGGCTCTGGCCGGTGATATAGCCCGCCCCTTCGGAAACGAGGAAGGAAATCGTCGCCGCCACTTCGGCGCTGGTGCCGTAACGCTTCATCGGCACGCTGTCGCGGCGCTCCTCCGTCGCCGGCAGGCTGTCGATCCAGCCTGGCAGCACGTTGTTGATGCGGATGCCGTCGCCCGCATAGGTATCGGCGTAAATCTTGGTGTAGGCGGCGAGCCCGGCGCGGAAGACGGCCGAGGTCGGGAACATCGCCGACGGTTCGGCCACCCAGGCGGTCGAGATATTGACGATTGCGCCCGACTTCTGCGCCTGCATGATCGGCGTGACGAGGCGAACCGAACGGATGACGTTCATCAGATAGACGTCGAGGCCGGTATGCCACTGTTCGTCGGTGACCTCGGTGATCGGCGCACGGGGACCGTGACCTGCGCTGTTGACCAACGCGTCGATCCGGCCCCACTTTTCCATGCATGCGTCGACCAGGCGCTTGAGGTCGTCGTTGGACTGGTTCGAGCCGGTGACGCCGATGCCGCCCAGTTCGGTGGCAAGCGCCTCGCCCTTGCCTGATGAGGACAGGATGGCGACCTTGAAGCCATCGGCCGAAAGCCGCTTGGCGGCTTCCGCACCCATGCCACTGCCGCCAGCCGTAATGATCGCTACCTTTTCTACTGTCATCGTCGCTCTCCCTACCAGATTTTGCACCCATTGCCGGGCTCTGATCCTTCGAATACCATGGGCTTCAAGCGAGAGCGAACCAGTTTTCGTGAAATGTCACAGTAGAAAAACTATCGAGAGTCCATGTCCATCGGCAATCTTCCCTCCCTCAACGGCCTCAAGGCCTTCGACGTCGCGGCGCGTCATCTGAACTTCCGGCTGGCGGCCGAAGAGCTCGGCGTCACCCAGGGAGCCGTTGCCCAGCACGTGCGTGGGCTCGAGGCGGAACTCGGGGTGACATTGTTCGAGCGCCTGCCGAAGTCGTTGGCGCTGACCGGGGAGGGGCGAAGCTACGTGGCCGACGTCCGGCGCGCCTTCGAACTGCTTGTAAACGCGACGGCGAACCTGAAGCCTCAGCCGGTCAAACTGGTGGTCAGCACGACACCGACCTTCGCCTCGAGATGGCTGATCCCGCGTCTTCCGGATTTCACCTCGCGGCATCCCGATCTCGATCTCCACATCCTGGCGACGGACCGCATTTCCAGCTTCCAGGTCGACGGCGTCGATCTCGCCGTCCGATATGGCAGCCCTCCCTTCGGTCCCGGCCTCGCCGCCGAATTGCTGTTCGAGCAGGAGATCATTGCCATCTGCAATCCAAGCCTCGTCGCCGAGGGCGCCGAGCCCAACAACGCGGAAGAACTCTCGCACTACACGCTGCTTCACGATGCCCATAATTCCTGGCCCGAATATATCGATCGCTTCCTCGGCGGCGGCGATCCCACGCTGTTTCGGGGCATCAGCTTCTCACAGACATCGCACGCGATCGAAGCTGCCATCGCCGGACAGGGCATCGCTGTGGCGACCCGCGCTTTCGTCTCGACCGACATCGAGGCGGGCAGGCTGAGACAGGTCTTCGACGGCGCCCTCAGGGCGCGATCGCACTTCTATCTGGTGAAGCCGCGATATCGGAAGTCCGAAGCGGTGGACAAGCTTCAGGACTGGCTGCGCTCGCAGGCGCAGAGCTGATCGTCGGACAGCCATCGGTCAAGGAATGGACCAGGTGCGGCAGGTTTGCGCCAACAGCAGACCAAGGCCAAACAGCTTTGGTCGGTTCGAAACGATGGTATGATATGTTTCGTTCATTTAAGGTTTGGGCTCGCTTTATGGATCCGTTGCCGGATTTTCAAGATTTGATGGATCGCATGACAGCCTCTTATCGGGCAGGGGACGCGGCTGCTTGCGCCGCAATGTTCACTCTCGATGCTCAGTTGTATTCGCCCTACGCGGCTCCTGCTTTTGGCCGCGAAGCGATAGAGGCGCTTCACCAAGAGTGGACCCATGGGGGAGTGCCGGACAAGAAGTTGCAAGTTCTCCAATCGGGAGGATCGAATGACACAGCGTGGACCCTCAATGCATACTCCGAGGACGGGGGGAAAGTTCGAGGAAATTCCTTGGCCGTCTGGCAGCGGGGTAGTGACAGAGTGTGGCGCATCCGAATTTGCTCTCTAAACGACGACCAGCATGGGCCCACCAAATGTTACGGCTTGTTGGGGACGGAACAGTGAGCGGGATACTTCGGGCACGACAGCCGAGCGATTAAGACCGGATCGCGCTACAAGCGATCATTGCCCCAGGACGAGTTTTGCTTAGACTGGACTATGCTGCTCTAGGGGCGATCAGTCCGTCTTCGGCTGCCCGGGAGGCTGGCCGTAAGCCGTCAGAATGGCCTTGATCAGGCCCGGGAAGCGTTCGTCCAGCTCGGTGCAGCGCGTTTGATTGCGCATTTCCACACCCTGGCGCTCGCTGATGATCAGCCCGGACTCGCGCAGCACCTTGAAATGGTTGGACAGCGACGACTTTGGAATGACGCGGTCGCCGAGATCGGCAAGGGCAGAGCACGTCCCGCCACTGCTGGCGCCGGCAAGCTTTGCATAAATGGCAACGCGCTCCGGATCGGACAGCGCATAGAGGATCGCCTCGGGCTTGATGTCCTCCAGGGCTGGGTGAAAGAGCGGTCTCATGAATTTTATATAGCGTCCCTTGACAATGAGATCAACAGTTCCGAATTTCCGAACTATGGAACAAGCTTGCCAATCCCGGCGGCTATCCAGATCGGAAGGAACGAGAAATGGCTAAGCTCACAGGAAAGGTCGCTGTGGTGACGGGCGCCTCCAAAGGTATTGGCGCTGCGATTGCCAAGGCACTCGCAGCAGAGGGTGCGCAAGTGGTGGTCAACTACGCTTCGAGCAAGGCGGGCGCGGACGCCGTGGTTGAGGCGATCGGTGCGGCCGGTGGCAAAGCCATCGCGGTGCAGGGCGATGTTTCGAAAGCCGGCGAGGCCCAGGGACTGGTCGATGCTGCGGTCAGGGAGTTCGGCAAGCTCGACGTGCTGGTCAACAATTCCGGCGTCTATGAATTCGCACCAATCGGTGAGGTGACCGAGGAACAATATCGTCGCATGTTCGACGTGAATGTTCTGGGCGTTCTGCTGACCACCCAGGCCGCGGCCAAGCATCTCGGCGAGGGCGGCAGCATCATCAACATCTCGTCGGTGGTCACCAGCCTGGCGCCGCCAGACTCTTCGGTCTACACGGGCACGAAGGGCGCCGTGGAGGGCATCAATAGCGTGCTTGCCAAGGAACTGGGGCCGCGCAAGATCCGGGTCAACGCCATCCTGCCGGGGATCGTGGAGACCGAGGGCACGCACTCCGCCGGCGTCATCGGCTCGGATTTCGAGCAGGTTTTGGTGGCCCAGACGCCGCTCGGCCGCACCGGCCAGCCGGACGATATCGCCGGTGTCGCGGTCTTCCTCGCTTCCGACGATGCCCGCTGGCTGACCGGCGAACGATTGGCCGCCAGCGGCGGTTTCCGCTAGAACTGGATGATGTGAGGCCGGGTCGGCCTCAAACCTGAATCCTGTTCTGAATTAAACGGCTAAAGCGCGTCGCGATCTTTCAGATTCGCTTGTCGCGCTTTAGGTCTTTGTTTTTACACATGTCGTTGTCGCAAAACCACTGCACACTTTTGCGCGACATGCTTTAGTAGGGCGAGACGCACGCCCGTCGCGGACCGTTGTAGGGCTGGAACGTGTCGTCGTAGGCCCGGTAAGACCGGTAGCGCGCATAGCACCAGCTCGTATGTCCGTTGCCGCCATAATAGGCCTGGCGGTAATAGCGCGGCGCATAGTAGCGCGGACGGTACAGGGTCGACCCGTAGTAGCGCGGAGCACCGTAATAGGCGGATCCGTAATAGCCCTGGCCGTAGTAACCCCGATTGTAGTAGCCCTGACCGTAGTAGCCTTGACCGTAGTAGCCTTGGCCGTAATACGGCTGCGCCAGCATTCCGCCGATGATTGCGCCGGCCGCGAGCCCGCCGAGTCCCCAGGCCCAGCCGTTGTTACTACCGTGGTGTCCATGCCCGTAGTAGCCGCCATGCCGGTAGTAGCCGCCATGGCCGCCGCCGTGATGTCTGTACTGGACCGGCTGCGCCTGTGCGCCTTCGATGTTCGGCACGGCAATGGTGGGAAACGCCATGGCCGGCGGGACGCTCGTCAGCGCCGTCACCAGCGACAGGGCAACGATTGCTAACCTTTTCATTGGCTCATCTTTCCTTCTACAGCACCGCGCGTCGAAGTCGGCGCGCAAGGACGTTTCAGCCCTCTAGGTAAACTGATCGATTTTACTCTAAAATCGACTTTGATTCGAGGAATTATGCATGAGCAGGGCAGCTTTCTTCGAAGGAGGCTCCCGGCGAAGGCATGCTCCGCCCTCGTCATCTCATAGGAGCCGGTGCACGCTCCCTGAATCATGCGACGCGGAGCTCGTCGGAGACGCCGACAAAGCGCCGTCATCACCTACCGATATAGGCGGCTAATTCGTCAGCCGTTCCATTGGGGAAGGCCTGTTTCAGAAAGTCCAGGAACGCCGATACGCGCGCGCTCAGCAGCCGCCGAGAGGGATAGAGCGTCCAGAGAGCGATCTCGGGGCCGTCGATATCCCCCCAATTGACCAGAGTGCCGTCAGCCAGGTCGTGGCTCACCAGCGAAATGGGAAGACGTCCTGCACCGACGCCGGCGCGCACCGCATCCCGGATCGTGATGAGCGTTGACAAAGTGAGGACCGGCTCGACTCTAATCGTTGAGCGGCCGCCGGGTGTCTTCACGTGCCATGTTCGCGCTTCGCCTACCCCGCGCGCAACGGCGGGAGCGGCAGCTCCACCGGTCGGGCGGGGAAGATTGGGGCTTGCCACCACCACCAGCCGGTCGCGCAGAAACGCCCGCCCGACCAGGCTTTCGTCGGGATCCGGATTGACCCGGATGACCAGATCGTAGCCTTCCTCGATCATATCCACGGGCCGGTCCTCACTCGTCACCTCAAGCCTCACCTCCGGATATTTGAGGGCAAAGCCGGCTGCGATCCTCCCCATTGCGGTCTGGGAAAAATGTAGAGGTGCGCTGATCCGCAATCTCCCCTTGGGCCTCTGACCGCCGGAGGCAATCATTGACGCCGTCTCGTCCAGTTCGGCGAGCAACGCCCCCGTCCGCTCGAAAAGCGCCCGTCCTTCCTCGGTAAGCTTCAGGTTACGCGCACCCCGTTCAAACAGCCGCAGAGCGAGGCTGCTTTCCAGCTCGGCGACACGCCGCGACAGGGTTGCCTTCGGCCGGCCCGTCGCCCTTGCCGCTTTGCCGAAGCCACCATGACGGGCAACGAGATTGAAATCGGCAAGCGCAAGAAGATCCATGGGTGTTCCACCAGCGAGACGGCGTGGCCAAAATCGCCATCTATCGGACTACCAGTGAACCACACATATTCGACGTGTCAAGCAACCCAACACGGAGAAATACCATGACCATTCTCGTCACCGGCGCCACGGGCAATGTTGGCCGCCAAGTCGTCGAACACCTCGTCAAGCGCGGCGCCGATGTCCGTGCTCTTGTCCGCGACCCGTCGAAAGCCGAATTCCCGGCTGATGTCAGCGTCGTGCAGGGCGACTTCCTCGACGTCGATGCCCTGCGCAACGCCATGTCAGGCGTGTCGACGCTGTTCCTGCTCAACGCCGTGGTGCCGGACGAATTCACCCAGGCACTGGTCGCGCTGAACGTCGCCCGATCGGCCGGCATCGAGCGGATCGTCTATCTCTCGGTGATCCACGCCGACGTCTACGTGAACGTGCCGCATTTCGCCGGCAAGTTCGGGGTCGAGCGGATGATCGAGCAGATGGACTTCAAGGCGACCATCCTGCGCCCGGCCTACTTCATCCAGAACGATCTGACGGTCAAAGACGTCATCACCGGCTACGGCGCCTACCCGATGCCGATCGGACCCAAGGGTCTCGCCATGATCGACGTCCGTGACATCGCCGAGATCGCTGCCCTTGAGCTGCTGCGCCGCGAACAGGCTGCAGAGCCGCTGGCGCTCGAGAGGATCAACCTCGTCGGTCCGCAGACACTGACCGGAAGCAATATCGCCGCCATCTGGTCAGACGTGCTCGCCCGGCCGATCGACTACGGCGGCGACAATACCGAGGGCTTCGAGCAGAATCTCAAGCAGTTCATGCCTGCCTGGATGGCCTATGACATGCGCCTGATGGGCGAACGCTTCATCGCCGACGGGATGCTGCCTGAGGCCGGCGACGTCGAGCGTCTGACAAAGCTGCTCGGACGCCCGCTTCGCTCCTATCGCGCCGTCGCCTCGGAAACCGTTGCCTCCGCCTGAGGCAGCAACAGCGATCTCAAAAGGACGATCACCATGATTTATTCCACAGCCACCGTTCCCGTGAACCCGGAAGGCGAAACCCCGTTGACGCGCGCTGAGGCCTGGCAAGGTCTTGAACTCAAGGCACGCGACGCCCGGCTCTTTCTTCCCGCCGGTCTCTGCACCCGCTGCGATGTCGTGGAGGAAAGCCCGACCCACTTCGTGCGCGAGGCGACGATCGGCGGGGAGGATCTGCGCGAGATCATCACCCTGGAACGGCAAAGCAAGGTGACCTTCTTTCAGGCAATAGGGCCACGCGAGGGAGCAATCATCAATGAGCTCTTCGAGGATGAAGAAGGTGCTTTGCAACTGCGCTTCTACTGCTATCTCGGCCTGCGCGGCAAACAGCCGAACGGCCCGGAAGAGCGGGCCGAGCAGGCACAATTCGATAGCGAAAACGGCTACAAGGCCGCCCTGCTGTCGACGCTGAAGCGGACCCGCGAACTGCTGGCAGAGGGAAAGCTCTAAACTTCACCAGAACACAAGCAACAGGGCGGCCTCTTGACGAGACGCCCTGCCTTGCGGTGGCACAAAACGGTACGGCCGATTGCGAAAGGCGCGTCAGGCAGTTTGCACGACATCAGGTGACAACAGAAACCGTGTTGATTTTCGGACGGGAGGCCTTGCGCCAAAGGAGGAGGGCACCGGCTGAACCTTGCCCTTTTCGTTGAAATCGCTGACAAGTGACAAGGTATCGAATACCGGACAGAGCCCGAGGCCGAGCTCGCGAAGGCGCGAAAACCGGTTCTAGGAAGACTATCCCGAGGTTTCCAGGCGGCGATCGCCGCGCAGAAGGTTCAGCCAGGCCTCCGACATTTTCTCCGCGCCTGTGCCCCCGATATGGCAATCGTCGTAGCGGTCGTCTCCATCGAGCAACGCGTCAGAATTTACGCCCTCTCGGATACCGTGGCCGCTTTTTGACAGGGCCAGTTGCGCCCGTACTATCGCATTGTCTGGAATATGCTCCTTGAAGCCGCCGTTGCTCGGTTCGAGGCATTTCGATGCGATCGAAATGTAGACGGGTGCTTCGACGCCGTGCTGACGCAACGTGTCAACCATCGACATGAATTGTTTCTGATAGGTCTCCGCAGTGGTGCCGATAACGAGGTCCTTCTCTCCTTGCACCCAGAGGACGCTCGTTATCCGATAACCGGAATCCTGAAGCTGTTTCACGGTATCGACCAGCACAGGATTGAGGTCACCGCCTTTCGCCCATCGTGCGACCTCAGATCCGGAATATGCGAGAGGTGCGAGGATAACGCTGTCATTTTGTCCCGATGCGATCAAATTGTTCCCAAGCAGCGTCCAGTACTCTCCCTTGGTATCGGTCGATCCAAGAAGTGGCGAGGCGGCGATGAAGCAGCGTTTGTCAAAGGCGTTTACAACGCGAGCGCCATAATTTGACCTGTGCCGTTGTCCACCGTCGTTGGCCGCGTTCGATTGGCCAAGAACGAGTAAGACAGCAGTTCGATCAGTTTGAGTCGGGCAGGTCACAAGCGTTTTTGATTCATCCCCGATGAGTCGTTCCTTGTCGTCGAAAGCATAACGGCTTGCAGCCGCAGCCTTCTCTCCGCCAACCATTGTCCTCAGCGCGGAAAGTTGTGGCCAAGGAAAGATCTCACGTCTCGCGCTCATGCCGCCGAGAAAGTACATGGCGATCAAGGCGGCAAGGCCGACTGCCATTGTTTTGCGCATGCCGTTGACTTTCAAGCGTCATCCGACGACACACCGCCACATCTGCTTGCCTCGGGCATGATCTTTAAAAAAGAGAATTCGTCGCGAAGATCGAGCCCATTCCACGACTAGTTCGCGTGGCGTCGCCGAAGTCTGCTCAAATATAGACCGGACCGGTGATTTCAATAATCCGGTTGGGTGAGAGATCGTGCCTGCTGTGCAGCCTGCAGTTCCATGGAGAAACTCCTGCTCGTCCATCCCAATAGGGCGGGTCCAGATAAAGCAGCGGGCCGCCGATCGTACGCGCGATAAATCGCGCCGGGGCAGGTCTCCAGCGGACCCGCGAATTGCTGGCAAGGGAAAGCTCTGAGTATGGCCGCAACACAAATAACAAAGCGGCTGGTCATGGGTTGATCCCCGACCAGCCGCCGTGTGTCAGGCGGCCTTTGCCGCCGTCACAGCGGCGAGCAGAATGCCGGCGGTCTCCACCGATGAACCGGGGTTCTGCCCGGTAATCAGCAGGCCGTCCTGGACGGCATAGGACGACCAGTCATCGCCGCTGGAATAGATGCCGCCATTCTCCTTCAACATGTCCTCGACGAGGAACGGCACCACCTGGGTCAGGCCGACGCCGTCTTCCTCGGAGTTCTTGAAGCCGGTGACTTGTCTGCCCTGAACCAGCGGCGTGCCGTCGGCAGCCTTGACGTGGCGCAGCACACCCGGTGCGTGGCAGACAAAGGCGACGGGCTTGCCGGCCTGATAGAGCGATTCGATGAGGGCGATCGAATTCTTGTCTTCCGCCAGATCCCAAAGCGGTCCATGGCCGCCCGGATAAAACACGGCGTCGTAATCTTCATGGGAGACCGAAGCGAGCTTTACGGTCGAGGCGAGCACGGCCTGGGCATCCGGGTCGGCATGGAAGCGGCGGGTCTGGTCGGTCTGGAAGCTCGGTTCGTCGCTCTTCGGGTCGAGCGGCGGCTGTCCGCCCTTGGGCGATGCGACGGTGACGTCGGCGCCGGCTTCGAGGAAGGCATAATAGGGGGCGGCGAACTCTTCGAGCCAGAAGCCGGTCTTCCGGCCGGTATTGCCCAGTTCGTCGTGCGAGGTGAGAACCATGAGGATTTTCATCTGGAGATCCTTTCGAGACAGATGTGATCGGTTGCTGTCGATGAGCGGATCATGCCTCGGCCATTCTCATTCCGGAAATTTATTTCTTTGATTTCAGATATGCGTTCGGCAATATATCTGGATGAAGTATGACCTGAACCTCCTGCCTGTCTTCGTGGCGCTTATGGAAGAGCGCAATGTCACGCGCGCAGCCGAACAACTGGGCATGACGCAGCCGGCCGTCTCCAATGCGTTGAACCGCCTTCGCGAGACGCTGCGCGATCCGCTGTTCATCCGCGAGCGCTACGGCATGAAGCCGACTGAAATGGCGCAGGCACTTGCTCCAGTGATCCGCGGGGCCTTGGCGAGCCTGGATGACGTCATTCTCGGTCAGCAGGCATTCGATCCGGCGCGGGCGACACGGCAGTTCACCATCGCCCCCAACAGCTACGTCGAGTTCGTCCTGATGCCGGTGATCGTGGTGCGGCTGCGCGAATGCGCTCCCGGGATCAGGCTTCGCCTGACGCCCTTCGGCAATGATCTGGCCGAGACCGGCGCGATTTCAGGGGCGACGGAAATGGTGCTCGGCAGGATCGTCGAGCCGCCGGACAATATGGTCGTGCAGCATCTCATGGATGATGGATTGGCCTGCGTCGTGCGCAGCGATCATCCCGAGATCGCCGAAAGCATCTCCGAGGAACAGTATCAGCGGATGCGGCATGTCAACGTGCTTCCGCCCGGCCGGATGCGCGTCGGCCTGTTCCAGATGCTGCAGCAGGCCGGTCTCAGGCGCGACGTCTCGGTCTCCGTCACCCATTTCCTGGCGGTCCCGGAAATGGTGGCCGTCACCGACTACTGCGCGACACTGCCCCGGCTGATCTGTCAGCGCCTTGCCCGCGACCCGCGTCTCAAAGTCCTGCCCGCACCGGTCGATCTCGGCAGCTTTCCGGTAGAGCTGGCATGGCATGTCCGCTATCGAAACGATCCGGCTCATCGGTGGCTGAGGTCATTGATCGTCGAGGTGGCAAAGGATGTCTCCGACGCTGCGGCGGCAGAAGCGATGGCTGGAAATTGAAAACGCGTGTTCGAGACCTCGGCGAGGCCTTCATGGGCGAAATGGCCGGGCAAAAATCGGTGTTGATGGCACCCGATTATGTTGGGATACGTCGCTGTTCCTGCTGCAGGCGCCACCGCGTGCTCCGTCCTCCTCGGGCTTGACCCGAGGATCCACTCTGGTCGCCTCGCGAGCCGCTCCCGGGCATTGCCTCCCACTACGACCGGCAAACCGCTCCCGTCCGTGACGGGATTTTAGGGCCGGTTTCCTTTCAGCTCTTCCACAAAACGGATGACGTCACCGACCATTCTGTCGTTCAAGATATCGTTGTGACCCGCACCGTCATAGATCAACATCCGCTTGGGCTCGGGTGCGATGCGGTACAACGCCTGCCCTGAAGAAAGCGGGATGCTATCGTCAAGCCGGCCGTGAAGGAACAACTTTGGTTGTCTTACTTTGCCTATGTTGAGGTCCGAGCGAAAGGGATCCTTGAGAAGAACCTCGACCGGGAGGAACGGATAATGCGTCTGCGCAACCGACAGTACCGACAGGTACGGAGACACGAGAATGACGCCCGCGGCCGGCCTCTTCGCGGCGGTATTCACGGCGACGCCAGTGCCAAGTGACCGACCGAGCACAATGATCTCGCTTCCGCCGTGTGCCGAAAGCCAGTCGAACGCGGCGATCCCGTCTGTCAGCAGGCCCTGCTCGCTGGGTGAGCCGGTCGATCCGGGATAGCCGCGATAGGAAATCGCCAGCAATCCAATCCTCCATGTGGTCAGCGCCTGGGCGAGAAACGCGTAATTGTCGAGGCGGTCACCGTTTCCGAAAAAGAGGAGCACGCAGGGCTTGTCGCTGTCGCCCTGGCTGTACAGTCCCTGAAGCATCTCTCCGTCGGGCGTCTTGATGTGGACCGTCTCGCCCCAACTCGCGTGCTCCGGAACAGGTGTGGCGCCGGCTCCGGGGTAAAGCAGGGCTCGCTGAGACAGATAGATCAGACCCACGAGCGCCACGTAGGCGACGACCGCCATCAGCGGCAACATCAGCAAGTACCTTGTAGCGCTCACGACAAACTGTACCCGCCGGTTTGGCAATGACCTGAACGCTATGCGGCAACCGCGGCCCGTTGCGGCGCGGTGTGCTCAGCGCAGCGGCAATATAGGCACAAAGCGATCCTATGGAGAAGAGGCTCGACTGTTCGCCCCATCTGGAACCGGACCGCATGCGGAGGGCGCGCTCACCGGCTATGTTACCTATCCGCATTGGCGCCCTGCGAATGCATGAGCTGCCATCTTCAGCGTCGAAGAGGGGTCGATCGCTGAACTTGCCTGGCCGGATCGATGTAGCCTCGGCGACAAAGGAGGAGTGCCGCCAACGCCTTTCACCCTGGCAAAAGGGGCCTTCGCCCGTGCCCTCCTAGGCCGGGAAAGGGTTTCGCCACGCATCCAGTTCTTCAAGCCGTCCGTACCACGTTTGGATATGCCGAAACTCGGCGACTGGAATCCCGGCGGCGGTTGCAAAAGGAAGTGCAGCGGCCAATGCGAAGTCTGCCACAGTCAGTGTCTTCCCGACGGCGACGCTGTTCTTGGCCAAATGATCGTCGAGCACGCGACCATGGAGTCGAAAACTCGTCTTCGCATCTTCGATCACGGCGACGTCAGGCTCCCCGCCGAACAACGGCTTGATCAAGGTTTCAAACCACAGCGTTGCACCGTGCCGGGTGAAATGACTGGCATCCCAACTCAACCAGCGCAGCACGTCGATCTGCCGGTGGTCATGCGGCCAAAAATCCGATGCGACGCTGTCAGACAGCCTGCACATGATGGCGTTCGCTTCCCATAAAGTTCCGGCATCATCCTGCAGCACCGGGACTTTCCCGTTCGGGTTAAGCGCCAGGAATTTTGCGGTGCGCTGTTCTCCGCTTGCCAGGTCAACCCTGACGAACTCGACGTCGGCTTTAAGAAAACGGGCAGCGGCGCAGGCCTTCCGCGGATTGAGCGTCTCGCAATAATAGAGCTTCATCGCCGCCTTAGACATGATCCGGCCCTTCGGATTCAGTCCCGAGAAAGACGCTCAATCGCTCGAGACTTTGGGACCAGCCGGCTTCATGACCCTTAAGTGACGATGCGCTATCAAATCCACTCTGCCGAAAAGTCATTTCCGTACCTCCGTCGCTTTCCCTGAACGTGATGGTGACGACTGTTTCCGGGCTATTTTCGCCGGTTGCGAGTTCCCAGGCATGTGTGAAGACAAGCCTGTGCGGCGGCTCGACCTCCAGATATTTTCCGCCGACCCAATGCTCTTCTCCATCTGGCGCGATCAGACAGGCGCGGTGTCTACCGCCGGGCCAAGCTTCAAGTCGGTCGCCCACCGCCTTGAAACCGTGAGGACCGCACCACTGTGCTAACGCTTTCGGGTCGGTCCATGCCCTGAAAACCAGATCGCATGGGGCATCAAACCTTCGTACAAGAACCAGGTCGCGGGCGTTGTCGGTGTCGGTCTTTGGATTAGTCATTTTCGTATCCTTGTACCTTGGACAGATAGTCATCGAGACGATCAAAGCTTTGATCCCAGAAGCGTCTGTAATCGGCGATCCAATCAGCAATTGTCTTCAACGCAGCCGGCTCGAGGACGCGGGGACGCGAATTCGCTTCACGGCCGGAGCGGATCAATCCGGCCTGTTCCAGGACCTTGAGATGCTTTGATATGGCAGGCTGAGACAACTCGAAGGGATCAGCGAGCTCGGCCACCGTCGCCTTGCCGTTCGCAAGCCGCCCAAGAATTGCTCGCCTCGTGGGATCGGCGAGTGCGGAGAAAATCGCATCGAGCTTGTCGTCCATATATCACCATGTAGCTATATAACTGAATGGATATATTCTACTCAGCGTAATGTCAACGGTTTTACATGGGCGAAATCACGGGGCAAAAATCGGCGTTGATGACTCCCGATCATGTCGGGATACGTCGCTGTTCCTGCTGCAGACGCCACCCCGCGCTCCGTCCTCCTCGGGCTTGACCCGAGGATCCACTCAGGCCTCCTCGATCAGCAGCGGCCATGGATTCCAGGCTCAGGGCTTGAGGCTGATTACCGCTACAATCAGGTGGCGCCAGCAACCACATGATAGTGCTTCGCTCACGCCTGTCGGTGAAAGCGGCCGATCGTGCTCAAGTTGAGATCGCAGCAACAGCAATCAGGGTGACAAAGACACTGAGCGGCGCCAGGTGTGCATCGTCGCGATGGCGTAGAACCGTGAAAACCGCAGCCGCGATGATGACCGCCCCAAGCGCCACGCCGACAATGCGGCTGGCGGGAAGCGCAATCAGGACGGCGCTCGATATCTCCAGCCCACCCGTCACGATACCCCACCAGCGCGGGTAGCCCCACCGAGCGAATTCACTTCGCGTCGCCGCCGTGCCGATGGCGTTGACGAGACCTGCGCCCGCGAAGGCGACAACCAGGAACCAGATGGAAAGAACGTGAACCATCTCAGTCAGCCCCGATCATCATGGGGATGGCGACCAGCACCATAATCACCGCCGTCAGGCCGTGAATGCCGAAGGCGCTTTTGGTGGAGCCTTTCGCTGCGAGAACGAGCAGCATGTCGCCCGCAGGGATCATCGCTTCGATCAAAAGCACGATGCCGACCTCCCGTTGAGCGCCCCACACCATGAACGCCAGCACGAGCAGTCCCGCGACGATATCGCGAACACCCTTGAGGCGGAGCCACCAAGCGACGTTTGGGCCTTCTTCGGGAAGCGGCAGGCCGAAACTGCGCATCGTGGTCATCGGGCTCGCAATATAGCTGGTGCCGATCGCGATAATAGCGAGGGCGAGCAGCAACCCGGCCCCGTTGGCAAGCCAAAGCATGAGACAATCCTTCTATCGTTGATACAAAATCTAGCACTGCTAGATAAAATGCCTTAGCATTGCTAGTTAGTCTAGCATTGGTATAATCTTTGATGAGTGCTGGCCCTGCGAGGGCATGGAGATTGAGCAATGGGGATCGCAGAGCGAAAAAGCCGGGAAAGGGCAGGGCGCGAAGAGCGCATTGTCGCGGCAGCACGTGCCGTCGCGGAGAGCGAAGGATGGGATGCCGTGACGATCCGCCGTCTGGCCAAGGAAATCGAATACAGCCAGCCGATCCTCTATTCGCATTTCGCCAACAGG
Source organism: Rhizobium indigoferae (assembly GCF_034554815.1). NCBI lineage: Bacteria > Pseudomonadati > Pseudomonadota > Alphaproteobacteria > Hyphomicrobiales > Rhizobiaceae > Rhizobium > Rhizobium indigoferae. Next base: position 797,859 of record NZ_CP140635.1, read on the forward strand.
GACGCCATCGTTGCCGCGGTTGCAGTCGAGGGCTTCAAGGAACTCGCAACCGTTCTTCAGGAAGCGGCAGGCGGGGCAAACGGGCGACGAGATGCCCTCATGGACGTTGCCATGGCCTATTTTGCTTTCGCGCTCAGTCGCCCAGCACTCTACCAGGCCATGTTTATCCTGCCGACCAAACTGCAGTTCGCCGAGGCCGAAACGAGATCGGAACTTCGGGCCGGTTTCGACGCCATTGCAGCAGCCGTGTCTCCGTTCTGTGCCGATGTGGAGATCGTGACCGAGACCTTCTGGGCAGCCCTTCATGGGCTTGCCGAGCTCGAACGTTCAGGCCGCATCAGGCCCGGCATGCGTGACAAACGCATCGCGCTTGTGGTTCAGGCGATCGTGGATGCGGGAAGCAACGCGCCCAGTCGCGGCTGATGACATCAGTCGCTTGGCGCATCGGCTACCGGATGTGGACTGCGCATCTTCAACGGAGAGCTGTCGCCGGTCACCGCCGGATCCGTTGCTGTCCTTGCTCCACACGCCATCCCACAGGTTCAAGATCGGAGATTAATCACCGTCATTGTACGACACCGGCCTTGCGTAGCCCCTCCACGACGAGCTCGAAATCGGCGGGGTTCTTGAAGGGCAAGACTTTGCGACGGTATTCCAGGGAGTAGTCGGGATTGACGCGCATCACCTCTTGCCACGTCGCGCGAGCCTCTTCGAAACGGCCGAGGTGCCCGTAACAGGCGGCCAGAAGCGCGCGCGAGACATCGGTGACGGGGTTGCGGCTCACGCGCTGCAGCAACAGTTCGACGGCCTCTTCGTACCTTCCCAGTGGAAACAAGGCCAAGGCCTGAAAGTGAAGAACGACATCCGGAAAATACGGGTTCAGGACCCTCGCCCGATCGAAATAGGCGAGTGCCTCCTCGGATCTGCCTGAATAGATGAGTGCTTCGCCGAGGCCGACATGCCCTTCGGCGAAGTTCGGATTGAGGACGATCGCACGCTCGGCCTCGCTGATGGCTCTATCGTGCTGTCGCGAGTAAAGCTTGACCACACTCAGTGCCCAGTGCGCCACGGGATCGCTATCATCCCGCGCTACCGCCAGGGTCGCCGCCTCTTCGGCTTGCTCGATCGAGCGCTGCGGCGACGCGCTCCACCGGTTCAGGTAGTCGAGCCCGTGGGTAAGGGCGAGGAAGGCGTGGGCCGAGGCGAAGTTCGGGTCCAGTTCGACGGCACGTTGCAAAAGGTCGCGGGCGTCGCTGTTCGTTTGCTTCGTCAGCCGGTGCCACAGCTCCCGGCCACGCAAGAAGCAGTCATACGCCTCGGGGTGCCGCGTCTGCCCCGGCGCAAGTCTTTGCCGATCGCCCTCTGTCAGGTTGACCGCCAGCGCGCCGACGATCTGCTGCGTGACATCGTCCTGAACCGCGAATATGTCGGTGAGGTCGCGATCGAACCGCTCCGCCCATAAATGCCCGCCGGTGGTCGCGTCGATGAGCTGCGCGGTGATGCGTACCCTGTTCCCCGATTTGCGTACGCTACCCTCAAGCACATACCGCACGCCGAGTTTGGTGCCCACCTCCTGCACATGGACGTTCTTGCCCTTGAAAGTGAACGACGAATTGCGAGCGATGACGAAGAGCTGCGACAGCTTCGATAGCGCCGTGATGATGTCTTCCGAGATGCCGTCGGCGAAGTAGTCCTGTTCGGCGTCACCGCTCATGTTGGCGAAGGGCAGGACGGCGATCGACAGCTTCGGTGGCGCTGCCGTCGCCGGTCGGCTCGTCGCGGTTTCCGAGGTCGCGGCTAACTTGGTCGCTGCGCTGCCGACTTGCAGCGAATAGACCCGGATCGGCTCGGCGATGTTCTTGAGCTGCGTGCTGCCGAGATCGCTGACCGAGAGGTCGAGCCTCGCCTTGACTTGGCGATAGGCATCCTCGGACAGGCAGATCGCGCCCGCCGCGGCGACGCCCTCCAATCGCGAGGCGATGTTGACCCCGTCGCCCATCAGATCGCCGTCGCTTTCCTCGACGACGTCGCCCAAATGGATACCGATCCGGAACTCGATGCGACGGTCCTGCGGGACGCCGTCATTGCGCTCCACCATACCGTTCTGCACCTCAATGGCGCAGCGCACGGCGTCCACCACGCTGCGGAACTCGACCAGCGCACCATCGCCGGTGCGCTTCACCACCCGGCCGTGGTGCACGGCGATCGTCGGATCGATGAGATCGCTGCGCAGTGTGCGCAACCTCGCCAGGGTGAGGTCCTCGTCAGCGCCGGCAAGCCGACTGTACCCGACCACGTCCGCGGCCAGGATTGCAGCCAGCTTTCGGTTCTCGCTCATGGCGCTGTCTCCTAACTTCCACGATAACAGGGAGACAGAGGGCAAGAAAGAAGTTTTAGCCGCTGCTCAGAGCGATCTTGGTTGGCCATGGCTCATGGGGACGCCGCCGACGTTACAGCCTCACGCAATGACTGCTCCGTCATGCGGCCAAACGGAAGATCCCGCCCCCGATCGGCTCAGGCCCGCTTCCGCCGCATCTGCGTGACGCTCCGCCAGGCGGCCGAGACCACGAAGTAGAAGGCGCCGAGGCCGGCATAGCCGGCGATGTTGGCAATGGAGGGCGGTTCCGGCATTTGCGCCTGGGCGATGAAGAACGCGCCTGCCACCGCGGATTGGCCGCCGCTGAGGATCATTGCCCACTGGCCGCCATTGGTTTTCCAGCGCCGGACAGCGGTTCTAAGCTGCAGCAGACCGGAAAAGATCGCCCAGAGGCCAAAGACGCCGAGAACCCAGTTCATGCTCATCGTCAGGGCGACGATCACGGCCGCTGTTGTCACCGCGCTGACGGCGACGTTGATCGCCTGGCTGCGGTTGTTTGCCAGGCCGCCATTGCGCGCTGCGTCGATGAGGTTCGCGGCTGCATCCCAAGCCGGGTAGAGGATCAGCAATGCCGCCGCGACGGCGAGCGACTGCTGGCCGGCCGTCAAGGCGGCTGCGACCCAGATTGCGGAAAAGGCTGCGCGGGTGAAGTAATAGCGCGTCAGCCACTCTTCCCTGTCGCCAGACGCGACGGTGGTTTGATCGTTGCTCATTAGGATCTCTTTCCTGAATGTGATGGTGTTGGTCTGATGGGGGCGGCTCACCGCCGTGAGGGGCGGCGTCCGTCATCGAGATTGGGTTTCATGAGGTTCCCGGAACTGCCCCAGCACCGACGGGCGGCTGTCGAGACGGTGTTCTCCATCGCTCGAATCCATCGGCTGCAGGCGGCATTCCCTGGTAAATCGCCGGTCGAACCGGGGGCGGCCCGGCCGACCGGCGACGACGTGGTCACATGGGCGGGACCACGCCATTTTTGCCGACAAGCACCTGATGGGCGAGGGCGCCCGAGGCAGCCTTCTCGGCGGGGATGAAGACGACGGCGCCGGCAACGAGATCGTCATTGCTGGCCGGAGCGATGGTGACGACCGGCGTGCCGTCCGGAATGGCGATCTTCTTTTCCTTGCCGTGATAGGAGACGGTGACGGTGCGGCCATCGACGCCCTTGACGGCATCGGCCACGGTTGCATTGGTCATGCTGCTGTTGGGCTTGAGGTCCCAGCCGTAGCTGCCTTCACCCGCACCCTTCATCGCCGGCGGGAAAATCAGCACCTCAAGCGCGCCGTCGCCACCGTCTGCGCTGGGCAGCGATGCGATGCCGACGAAGTCGCCCGGCTTGATGTCGGTGACCGCAGCATTTGCGACGCTCGCCAGCTTCCAGCCGTCGGCGAGGATGACATCGACAGTCTCTCCATCGCGGGTCTTCACCTTGAGAGCGGAGCCGCTGTAGCTGACGATGCTGCCCCTGACATGGATCTGCCCGGGCTTCTGGTCTTCGGCATGGACAGGCGCCGCTGGAAGGGCCGTCGACGCGATGGCGGTGAGCCCCAGGAGGAGGGCGGGGAGAATGGTCTTGATCATGTCATTCTTCCTACTAGTTGGTAGTTTCACTGAACGTCGTTTGTCGCTCCGGGCTTTTATGCCGCCAGGAACTCTATTGAGCGGCGGTCGGAGACAGCCGCTGCAAGGTGGGGGCCAGAATGGTGGCGAAGATCTCCGGGGCACCGTAAGCGCGGGCTGAAAGCATGGCGCCATGGACGGTGGCCATGAAGGCTTCAGCCTCGACGCGCGGTTCGCTCGACAGTTTCAAACTGCCGTCCTGAGCGCCCCGTTCCATCACCGAGGTCAGCCATGTCGATGCAAAGCGGAAGAAAGCCTTGACTTCGACTGCGACCTCCCGCGGCAGCGCCGGCAGTTCGCTCGCCAGCAGGGCGCAGACGCAAAAAGGCCGGCTGGCGTCCTCGATGCACTGGGCCCAGTGGCCCGCATAGGCTTGGAGGAGCGCCAGGGGATTTCGCACCCGCTGCTCTAGGCCGGCGATCCCCGCCTCGGCATCTTCGCGATATCGCACGACAAGCGTGCGCACCAGATCGGTCTTGCTGGGAAAATGGTGATGGATGCTGGCCTTGCGAATGCCGACGACGGCAGCGATATCGGCATAGCTGAAGCCGTTATAGCCTCCGGTCATGATCAGCGCGCGGGCGGAGGCCAGGATTTCGTCGGAGGTCGTCAAAACATTGCTCATGGATTTCATCTACCTTTCAGTAGGAAGGCTGTCAAGCGGAAAGCAGATTTTCTGCCGTCAGCGGTCATCGAGACGGTGACAGGCTTCACCTTGACTCTGGTGAAAGCGATGGCGGCATCGGTTGTAGCGACGGGCCTTGACTCGCCTCGAATACCCAGAACATAATCAGAACATCTAATATGCGGGATGGAGTTCCGGATGTGCGGTCGCGTCTATATCAAGACATCGCTTGAGGAGTTGGTGCGCAATTTCGCCTTTGCAGAGCGGGGCGCGATCGATGCGCTCGGGAACCGATTTCCGCGCTATAACGGCGCGCCGACGCTGGATTATCCGATCATCATTCGCGACATGGTCCGCGAGCCTGATGTCATGGGGCCGGTATTCGCCTCGGCGCGCTGGGGTCTGATGCCGGCATGGATGAAGCCGGGAGGGCGGCCGCCGCCGATCAATGCCCGCTGCGAGGGCATCAGTACCAACGGCCTGTTCCGCTCGGCCTACAGGTCTCGCCGTTGCCTGGTGCCGATCAACGGCTTCTTCGAGTGGAAGGATATCTTCGGCACCGGCAAGAACAAGCAGCCCTATGCGATCGCCATGGCTGACGGCTCGCCCTTTGCGCTCGCCGGCATCTGGGAGATTTGGCGCAGCCCGGAAGGCGTCGACATCAGAAACTTCGCAATCGTCACCTGCGAGCCGAATGCGATGATGGCGCAGATCCATGACCGCATGCCGGTCGTCCTGCACCGCGAAGATTACGAGCGCTGGCTATCTCAGGAGCCTGATCCGACCGAGTTGATGAAGCCGTTCCCGGCGGAGCTGATGACCATGTGGCCGATCGGCCGCAATGTGGGTTCGCCCAAGAATGACACGGCTGACATCATCGATCCGATCGACCCCGATCCGGAACCGACGCTCATCTGAATTCACCGGCTCGGGCGGGAGCCATCCATCAACCATGCGGTCAAAGGGATACCTCGCGAGAGGACAGGACGACGCACGCCAGAACAAATCACATGGAAATCGTGGGAACATGTCAGCGGCCGGGAAATCAAATACAAATGGCGGCACGCCTGGAAAGAGAAACCCGGCGACGATTACGTCGCTTTTGACGGCGATACCCAGATCGGCAGGATATTCCGCTCACAGGCGGGCGGAGGGATCGATAATCGATGGTTCTGGATCGTGGCGACAGATGGCAGCCATCGATTGGATTGGCCATCGGCCGGATACGAGGACAGTGCCTATGTCGCCTCGAGGCGGCTGGAAATGATCTATGAGAGCATCAAGAGCGGGAAACGGAGGACGCACCCATGAGCATCGAAGGCCATTCGACTGCGCCGGGCGCCAATGTGATCGTTGAGCACTATTGCGAGCACCGGCTTGCTGACGGCACACGCTGCAAGGAGTGGGGAGGCTGGGGAAACAGCCCATCCCCGGCCGTGCCAACGCGCTGGTGGTGTTGGGAACACTTCCCGCACAAGACATTCGAAGAGGAACAGGCGCTCCGGCGGAAGCAGGAGGCGGCCGGGGGCGGGAAAATCATCCAATAAGAGCTGGCAGATTATCTCGATATCGTTGAAGCGGAAAACAGAGCTTCTGCCGTCAGCCGTCAGTCGAGACGGTCACAGACTTCCACGCCTCGATCTCCTGCTGGAGGCGAACGATCCTGTCCGATACGTGTTTGAGGGCGTCGCTGCCGAGCAGAAGCTGCGGCGGCGGATTGTCGGATTCGATGAGTTCCAAAACCGCGGCGGCCAGTTTGGCGGGATCGCCGAGCTGCTTGCCGCTGACGGCCTGTCGCGCCTTGCGGATCGGATCGAAAAGGCCATCATAATCGGTGATCGACCGCTCGGTGCGGACCATCGATCGTCCGGCCCAGTCTGTCCGGAAGGAGCCGGGGCAAAGGGTCGTCACATGTACCCCGAACGGGGCCATTTCCGCGCGCATCACCTCCGATATGCCCTGGAGCGCAAATTTGCTGCCGCAATAATAGCCGATGCCCGGCATGGTGATCACGCCGCCCATCGAGGTAACGTTGACGATGAAGCCGCGGCGTCGTGCGCGAAACCCAGGCAGAAATGCCTTGGCAACGGCGACGGCGCCGAAGACGTTGACGTCGAACTGCCGCCGCATCTCTTCGATCGGCGACTCCTCGAGCACGCCCTCATGGCCGTAGCCGGCATTGTTGATCAGCACGTCGACAGGCCCATGCTCGTCCTCCGCCTGGCGGACGACATCATCAATCCGGTCGAACTCCGTGACGTCGCAGACGACCGGCCGCAGGCCAGGCAGGGTTTTGGCGAGCGCTGTGCGCGACGCTTGCGAGCGCACGGTGCCGATCACCCTGTGGCCCGCCTGAAGGGCGGCGGAAGCAATGGCGAGCCCGAAGCCGGAATTCGATCCGGTGATGAAGAAGGTCTTTCGTGACATCAGCGATATTCCTTGATTGAGGATGGGTCTTGACAAATAGTATGGAGAAACCGGCGCATCGATTGCGGATTCTCTCAGAATGTTGCCAAATCCTATGAAGGCTGATCGCGGCCTATCCAGGCGAGAGGAGATGGTCGCGTTGGCCGGGCGTCTCGCCCCGCGTCACGGATACAATCCGACCGCGCTTGCTTCCGTCCGCATATTGCGCACGGAAGCCGTGCTCCACGACATCCCGGTGCTCTACAAACCGGGCGCGGTTTTCGTCTTGCAGGGCAGCAAGCAGGGCATCCTCGAAGGCGAAGTCTTCCTCTATGATGAGGAGCATTATCTGGCGGTGTCGCTGCCCGTTCCGTTTCGGATGACGTCGACGGCCAGTCCCGAGCGGCCCTTGCTTGCGGTCTATGTCGAGTTCGATATGCAGATGGCGGCCGAGATCGCACTGCAGGTGGAAAAACATGCCGAACTGCCAGGCGACGAGCCGAGAAGTCTCGTGTCGAGCAGCATGGCTGACGATATCGAGGATGTTCTGCTGCGCCTGCTGACGGCGCTTGGCAGCAGCGTCGAGACGGATGTGCTTGGCGCCGGCATTCTGCGCGAACTGCACTACCGCGTCCTGGTCGGTCCGCAAGGCGGCGCGATGATCGCCGCCCTCCAGCAGAAAGGCAGATCCGGAAAGATCATTCAGAGCCTCGCCTGGTTGCGGGAAAACTATGGCCTGGAGATCGCCGTCGCCGATCTGGCAAGAGAGGTGGGCATGAGCGTTCCCTCCTACCATGTTCAGTTCAAGGGGCTGACCGGCAACAGTCCGATGCAATACGTCAAAGCGATGCGGCTTCACGAAGCAAGATTGATGATCGCGCGCCAGACCAGAACGATTACCGAGGTCGCGGTTTCCGTGGGCTACGCAAGCCCGGCGCAGTTCAGCCGCGATTTCAAACGGCATTTCGGGCGCACGGCATCGGAAGAGATCAAGTGGGTCCAGCGCCACCTTGGCGAACTGGGCGACGATCACGGTTAGGCCGCTTGGTCGGCCGCCTGCGCAGCCGTTGGCTTCGCCCATCGCGACGGGAGGGTCTCACTCGCCCGACGGTGCAACGGCCCGCAACGCGGTCCTGACGATCGCATCGCCGAACTCCGGCGAGACCGGGCGATGGCCGACCAGCAGCCGGAAGAAGACCGGTCCGTAGATCATGTCGAGCAGCGCCTCCATATCCAGCGGCGGAACGATCTCTCCCCGAGCCAGAGCCTCCTCCAGGATGACACGACCCGCGTTGCGGCTCGACAGGATCACCCGATTGCGGAAGGCCTTGGTGAATTCGCTTTCCGGGTCGGCGGCCGCAAGTGCCATAGTGATCTGCCGCCCGCGCGTGCTCGCAAAGGCAGTCACCAGTCCGCTCATCTGCGCGCCGAGGGCCGCCTGCGCCGTGCCCCCTCCAACCTCCGCTTCCGGTAGCCGGTTGACCAGAAGAGCGGCCATCGCCAGTTCCTGCGCATTGGCCCAGGAGCGGTAGATCGTCGGCTTGCCGACACCGGACCGCGCCGCCACGGCTTCGATCGTCATGCGGCCAAAACCTTCGGCCATCAGGATTTCATGGGCGGCCTCCAAGGCACGCCTCTGCGCGGCAGCGCTTGGCGGCCGCCCTCGTTTCTTCGCTGTTGCATGACTCTCTTGACTCATATCTTTACGATACGTAACGTTAATATATAAACCAGTCAAGGAGGATCATCCATGCCGAGTTTTGCCCGAAAAGTGAGCGCCTACTTCATCGTCAAGGATGCGGCACGGGCCATCGACTTCTACAAGGAGGCTTTCGGCGCCACAGAAGTCTTCCGCATGACCGATCCTTCGGACGGGCGGATCGGCCATGCCGAGCTGCGTTTCGGAGAGACGCTGATGATGTTGGCAGACGAATATCCGGACTTCGGCGCCCTGTCTCCCGATACCGTCGGAGGCTCGCCGGTGACCTTCCACATGGACACGGTGTCGACCGACGGAGCACTAGCGCAGGCGCTGTCGGCCGGGGCGACGATGTTGCGCCCGGCGACCGACCAGAGTTTTGGCGAGCGGGTGGCGCAGGTGCTTGATCCCTTCGGTCATCGCTGGATGTTGTCGCAAACCATCGAGCAGGTCACGCCTGAGGAGATGCAACGCCGCTGGAACGAGGACATGTCGGCGTGAGTGCCGCAGCCCTTGAAGCGCTCGAGGAGGCTGAGCGCGCCTTCAACGCGGCGATGGTTTCCAACGATCCCACCCAGATCGCCGCCTGCATCACTGAGGATTGGGTGCTAGTGACGCCTGAGCGTGGCCCAATCCCTGCACAGGCTATTCTTTCGGCGATCGGATCCGGTGTCCTGAGCCATGACACGATGACCAAGACGACGCGATCGCCTGACGTGCAGCCCCTTGGAAATCCCTCCGATTCAAGACAAGATCCTCCTGCTCTAGCTGGGGAGACTCTGATGGAATACCACGAGCCGTTTTTACGCGAGGCGATTGCGCTGTCGAAATCCGCGATGGACCACGGCGACGAACCGTTTGGCTCGGTGCTGGTGAAGGACGGGGAAGTCATCCTGCGCGCCGAAAACAGCGTCTTCACCGGCCGCGATATGACGAACCATGCCGAGATGAACCTGGTTAAACTGGCGGCGCAGCACTACGACACTGCCTTTCTCGCGGAGTGCACGCTCTACACCAGCACGGAGCCGTGCGCGATGTGCTCCGGGGCGATTTACTGGTCGGGCATCGGGCGCATGGTGTTTGCGTGCTCCGAAACACGGCTCGGCGAGATCGCCGGGATCGGGTTGAACGTGCCGAGCCGGGCGGTGTTGCAAACCGGCGCGCGCAACGTCACCGTGGTTGGCCCGACGAACCTCGAAAACGAAGCCGCCGAAATCCATCAGCAATTCTGGCCGAAGCATCTGGGCAAGGCTTAGAGCTTGCCGGCGATAAGCCGAGGGCAGCTATCTCCCGCAACGCGCGCTATCACGGGATCGCTGCGCGGATGTCTACAATCGGCCCCGAGCCGCCACTACGCTTTTTCCCCCGACCTTGAATTGATGCGAAGTCAACGACATGACCGTGACGACAATTACGGAGTCCTGCCAGAGGGCAGCTGGCTTCGAGGAGGGACGCGCATGACCGATTTGAAAGGCAAGGCACTTCCAACGAGCCGAGTGACATTTCTCGCGTTCCTGTTGGCTTGGGCTACGTTATGGTCGGCTTGGCTCTCCGTTACGATCACCCGTTCATACATCCATTACGGCGACGTGATTTTCGGTGCCACAATGTGGCTCCTTCCGCTCCTCGTGGTGCCGTTGATCCTTGGACTTCCTGCTATCGCCACGCTTGGGCTAGAAAGATTTGGCGTCCTTCATGGGGTAGCCTCCACGACAATCGTCGGTGGCTGTATCAGTGCTTTGCAAGCTCTTCTCGTGTTGCAGGCTTATGGCAACGATGCAGTGTTTACGAACTACAGCAGGCCGCTAATCGTTAGCAGCAACTTTATCCCCGGCGTTGTGTGGGGAATTATTTACTCTTGGCTAGCCAGCCGAAGCCGAAAATAGCCCCTGCCTACATCAACTCGAAAGCAGGCAGACGACAGGTCCGCTTGTGGTGCGTTGCGGCCAAGGTCGATTTCCCGCGCAAGTGGTTGCACCTAATTGCCTTCTATAATGGAGACTATTTTGTCGACGGAGTGGCGGCTTCTGGCGGGGCGCCGTCCTCCTCGAGAATTTATCATCTGTCTTGGCGCGCGGGATTTCCGCGCTACCTCTGCACGCGGCAATGGAGGAAGACGATGAAAGTAAGTAAGTTCACGGTTGCCGACGTGGCGTTGGAGCGTTCCCCCGGGCAGGAGGCAGATATCTTCGTCGGCAATCTGGTCGACGAGCGGCAGGGAGGGCCGATCACCATCGGCTATGGACGCTACGCGCCCGGCCAAAGCCTCACCGAGACGATTGAAGTTGACGACGTCATGATCGTTCTGGAAGGGCGGCTATCGGTCTCGACAGACGCGGGGACGGTCACCGCCGGGCCAGGCGCGATCGTCTACATGCCCAAGGGAGAAGCGGTGACCATCCGCTCGCACGAGGAGGGCGCGCTCACCGCCTATGTCACCTATCCGCATTGGCGGCCGGCGCACGCGTAGAGCGCCGTGCGTCCTTTCGGACGCACTAAGGACGCTCTAACACTTTGAATCTACGCATCGTGCTTTCCGAAAATCGATTCCGATTTTCGGGCCGATGCTAAGCCGCGGTCTGCGGATCAGCGCTTGTATTCGGGTTCGCTGCGATCGAGTGCGCGCTTGACGGACTCCAGATGGAGCCGCGCCGACTCCGGGTCTCCCTCGCGCATTTGCCGATACGCCGCTTCGGCGATCTCAGGCGCGACGGCAAGGACTTCGCGTCCGGTCGACAGGGCAAGCGTCTGCACCTCGCAGGCGCGCTCGAGGTAATAGAGGTCGTCCCAGGCCTCGGCGATATTGGGTGCGCAGACCATCACGCCGTGATGCTTCATGAAGACGATGTCGGCATCGCCGATGGCGGCCGCGATCCGATCGCCTTCGCGCGCGTCGAGCGCCAGGCCGTTATAGTTCTGGTCGACGGCCGTGCGTCCATAGAATTTCAAAGCGGTCTGCCCGGCAAAGATCAGGGGATCGCCCTCCGTCATCGAAAGGGCGGTGGCATAAGGCATGTGGGTGTGGAACGCCACCTTGGCGCGCGGGACGTTCTTGTGAATCCTGGCGTGGATGTAAAAAGCGGTGGCCTCAGGCTGCCCGCGGCCAGACACCACGTTGCCGTGAAAGTCGCAGATCAACAGCATCGAGGCCGTCAGTTCGGCGAAAGCGTAGCCATAAGGGTTGACGATGAACAGGTCGTCATAGCCGGGAACGACGGCCGAGAAATGGTTGCAGATCCCTTCCTCCATGCCGAGCCTTGCCGCCATCCGGAAGCAGGCCGCAAGATCGACGCGGGACTGCCAGATGTCGTCCGTATCAAGTTTCGGCTGGTTGGGGCCGCCGGCGGGCGATGGGGCTGTATTGAGGGAGTGCGCCATGGGATCGTTTCAAATTGGTGTCGAAGGAGAGGGTGGCTGTGTCCTGGATTACGCCCGGATCAGCCTCGCATCAAGCCGGCGGAGACAAACATGGTTCGGTTCATTTGCATATTTTGGGTGAGTACGCTCCTCGGCGGCTGCGCCTTTCCCTATCCGCGAGCCTGAAATTGTGGTCACGGCGAGTGCTATTGGCGCCGACCATCGGGGCGGGCATGGGTTCCAGGCTCAAGACCTCGGATGACGGAGGTTGGGGACGCGCTTTTGCATTTTTACGCACCGTTCTCTGGCGATTGTACCGGAAGGTAGTTCATAGGAACGAGGTGGCTATGCAGATCGGGGCCATCGGGTTGTCCCGGATCATAGAAGACGCCGTTATCGGCGTCATAGAGGATGAAGTGGTCTCCTTCGACATGGACGACCGCTACCCCGCAAACATCGCTCCAGCTCTCTGCCATGCGTAATCCGCCAGTCTGCCAGCCCAACGCGGTCAGGACGCCGCGCAGTTCTTTCCACGTTGTGTAATGATTGGTCTGAACGCCCCAATCGATCATGCCGGCAATCTGGTCGTAGGGTTTGCCCGTCAGCATCTGCAAGACGAAAACGCCGCAGCCATCATCCCTTGGGCATTGCGTAACAAATTTGAAGCGGACCTTGTCGGCTGCGGGTTGTGTCAATGGTCAGTTCCTGCGGTTACGTTTCAGACGCCGCGCCGTACTCCTCGAGAAGGACGCTACGCGCTCAGAGCCCCCACAGTCGAAAAACATCTAACTTAGCAGCCAGTCGTATTCCCAATCGACAGCAGATGAGCCATTGCATCGGTAATCGCGTGGTCGTCGTAGGGTTTCGAGAAGAACCTGCTTCCCGTGGGGAGATTGCTCTTTTCGAGGATGGCTTCGCCGGATGCAACAATCAACCTGACAGGCGGCCACCGATCCCTGATGTAATGGGATAGCTTGATGCCATCCATCGTGCCCGGCATCTGAACATCGGTGAAAACCAGATCGATGTCGTTTCGCGACTCGAGGATGCCAATTGCCTCGTCCGCATCACACGCCTCCAGCGCTTCGTAGCCAGCAGAGAGCACCAGATCGACGGCACTCATCCGAATGATCGTGCTGTCTTCGACGACCAGGACGACCGCCTTGCCATTTTTCATCACTCACTCGGTCAAATTGGAGTGTGAACCTCGTGGGCTCCGGTAGTGTAGCGCTTGGGAAGCCAATCGGTTCCTACGCGGCCGTAGAAATGTCGGTTCGCAAACCGGCGCTTTCCCGGTAGCTGATTGCGACGGCGGTGCCGGGAGCCGCATCGCTCAACTGAATTTCGCCATTCAGGCTCTTGACCAGCGCCTCCACTATGCCGGTCCCCAGGCCGGCCTTTGGTGCTTCGCTACCCGTAGGCATGCCGATGCCGTTGTCGGTAACGGAGAGAGTCCAGTCGTCGCCGGATGAGTGATAGTCGATGACGATTGCGCCCGGTCGCTCATCGGGAAAGGCGTGCTTGAGGGCGTTGATTGCAAGCTCGGTCACGATGAGCCCCAAGCGAACGGAAACATCCGCTTCCACGGCGCTGTCGTCGACCCACACCTGAATCGAAAGCCTGTCTGGGTCAGCGATCATCGATGCACCGAGGCTTTGGCAAAGCTGAGTGAAATAGGTACGGAGTTCAACCTTGCCGCCGTTAGACGTCGAGAGCTGCCGTTGCAGGGCCGCAATCGACATGACCCGGTGATGGGCATTGTGGAGGTGCCCGCGCGCTTCCTCCGACTGGACCCGCCGGGCGCTCTGCATGAGAACGCTCGCAATGATCTGGAGGCTGTTGGCGACCCTGTGCTGGACCTCCTGCAGCAGGATCGCATTATCGCGAACGAGATCATCTTTCAGCCGAGCCTCGGCGCGCACATCGGTCACGTCGGTAATGGCCAGAAGGAGGCGAATATGATCGATGTCGCCGTCATCGAGCGTCCGTGCATTGACGACCAGGTGCCGTGTCTTCTGGTTTGGCCGTTGAAAGTCGATTTCGTAAGCCTCGATGGTGGCACTTCCCGAGGCGGTGGCCTTCAGCAGTGACGCAAGCTTGGGCATCGCCCATTCGCCGTTTCCAATTTCGCTGAGGCTTTGGCCGCAAATCGTCTTGGGGTCGATGTCGAAGGCCCGGCAGAAGGATGCGCTCGCCGCGATGACCTTCAGGTCGTCGGACAGGAACAGCAGCGGTTCATTGGACGATACCACCACGGCAAGCGTGCTCGCCGCTTCGAGATGCACTGTGGGTGTCTTTTGCATGGAGAGGCCCTCATGGGCCGGAGACTCACGAAGCAAGTCATCACTCGGCAATAATGCCAACCGGCCGAAAGGCGCAGCTGGACAAAGAGACTATAACACGCGCGACGCGCAATCTCTTCATGCTAAATATCGCGCTGCCATATCGGCGATGAGCCGATGCCGAATGCATCCCGCCTAAAAGCGTGCGGCGGTCTTGGGACAACGACATGCATCAAATAACAGACTTAAAGCCGATCGGCTGAATCCAATTCGATGCGACGCGCGACCGCAATTGGCGCGTTCCGGACGACGGCGGCCTTCCGCTTTCGGCTCTTCGACCGGAAGGTTCGCGATCAAGGCGGAAAGTCGTTCGGCATCGCAAGTCGTGGACCTCTGGCTTAGTCGGCCGACAGTTCGCTAACTCCGTTAGTCCGCTTAGGCCGATCCTGGCCTTACGCTTGCCACCTGTCGACCCGAAGTGGTCATTACATCGTTTGCGCTTACGTCGACCATTGATGCGCTAGACCACGTCATCGGCAGAGATGTGCTTAACTTCGGTAATTCTCACCAGCGGGATCTCTGCGCGTTCGTTTGCCTCCATCACATCTTGTTCCGACGAAGCGTCGAACAGACAGAATGATCGTTCCTCGGACGGTACGAATGTCGAGCGAAGATAGCGCACTGGCTTGCCCTGGCTGGTCATCTCTGCGGTGACGTTCTTCGCGCGGGACGCCGCCGCACTGAGTTGATCGGGAGTGATTCCAGGCAGGTGTCTTTCGACCATGTACTGTGGCATGATGGTTGTCCTTGGGTTGAGCGACGACAGCAACCGTTTGAACATGTTGCGCGATCGCTTTGAACTTCCGGCCGTTGCGAATGGACATCTACTTTGCCGCCGTATTCACAGACCTCGTCCGACACTCAGCGGTTTGGAACAGGGTTTCGCGCGACACGATCACAAGCGCGATTGCGGAATATCGATACCTGTCTCAGACGCTTGCCAGCCAATACGGGCGGCGGCACGAGAACTTTACAGGCGACGGGCATCTTTATCTATTCGAATCTGCTGATGTAGCCGTCCATTTCTCGTTGAAGCTAATCGCCTATTGGAAGCAACGGCGACGTCACTTGACATCCGACCAACTAAAATGCCCGAAATGGGGCTGGACGCTCAGCCGACGGCTGCCCACCTATGGCAGGTCGGCATCGAGGATCTTGGATCCGGCGATGGGAACTGCGGCGGGACGCGGCCGCTGGCCGTCGCTGTTCTTCATTCGGCTTTTGCCGGTGCCGAAGCAGGTCGGTCGGCTCCGTCATCGATCCAGGCCAGCGTCTCCGTCAATATTTCCTTCGACAGGGCGGGATCGACTATGACGCGAGCGAGGATCGTTGCCCCGACCATCGCCGACCAGTTGGCGATTGCCCGGCGTCGGCGGTCGGCGTCCGGCCCTTCGTCCTTCTCGCTCATCCAGTCGATCTGCGCCCGCACACCCTCGGTCACCGCCGCACGGGCCTCAGGCGTCTGGCGCAGCGTGTCGGCGGCAAGTCCGGAAATTGGGCAGCCACCGGCCCTGTTGTCGCGATGGCGCGGCGACAGGTACTCTTCCATATAGGCGCCAAGCGGGAGTGACGCGCCATTGCGCTGGCCAAGCGCATGCGCGAGCGCCTGGACGATCAGGTCGTCCTTCGAGCTGAAATGACCGTAGAAGCTACCATGCGTCAGGCCCGCGGCCTTCATCACCTCGGCAACGCCGACGGCCTCGAATCCTTTCTCCCGAAACAGCCGGCTTGCGACTTCCAGGATCCTTTGGCGGTTTTCGGCCATCTGCTCACGGCTGATTTTCATGTTGAGATTTCTCCCTCTCTGCCATTGACTTTTTTATGATAGCCATCACTTTAAATCCGTAATTAGGATATCCATCATAATTATATAACGCTCATTCGAAAGAGAACAAGACAATGACTGACACTCCCACCGTCCTCATCACCGGCGCCTCCTCGGGTATCGGAGCGACCTATGCAGACCGTTTCGCCCGTCGTGGGCACAATCTCGTACTGGTCGCGCGCAATAGGGCAAGGCTGGAGGCTCTCTCGGCGCGACTTCGCGAGGAAACCGGCGTAACGATCGACATCCTGCAGGCCGATGTCACCAAATCCGATGAGCTTGCGGCGGTGGAAACCCGTCTGCGCGACGATCATCGGATCGGGATTCTCGTCAACAATGCCGGCACGAGCCTCGAAGGCACGTTCGTCAATCAGCCCGTCAATGATATCGCCCAGCTGATCGCGCTCAACGCGACGGCGGTTGCCCGCCTTTCCAGCGCCGTTGCGCCACGCTTCGTCGAAGCGGGCTCGGGCGCCATCGTCAACGTCTCCTCGGTCGTCGGACTCGTCCCGGAATTCGGAATGACGGTCTACGGCGCCACCAAAGCCTTCGTGACCTTCCTTTCCCAGGGGCTCAGCCTCGAACTCGGTCCCAAAGGCGTCTACGTCCAGGCGGTTCTGCCGGCTGCGACACGGACGGAGATCTGGGAACTTTCCGGCATCGACGTCAACACGCTCTCCGGCGTGATGGAAGTGGGCGAACTAGTGGACGCCGCCCTGGCAGGCTTCGACAAGCGCGAGCCCGTCACCATCCCGCCTCTGCACGATGCCGCCCAATGGGACGCTTATCAGTCCGCGCGCCAGACGATGATCCCGGGCTTTTCGCAGTCTGAGCCGGCAGAGCGCTATCGCGCCGCCTCGTAGCGCTTCCCGCGGAAACGCGCCGTCACCAACACAGGCTGTGTCGCAAGGCCGGCCTGTGCCGTGTTCCGGCGCGAAACTCCGAGATGTGACAGAGACCCCCGAAATCCTGACGAAAGAAACGAAATGACTGACAACGCACTTTTTGAACCCTACACACTCGGCGCCCTGACGCTGGCGAATCGGATCGTGATGGCGCCCTTGACCCGCAACAGAGCCGGCGCCGGCTTCGTGCCGGGCGATATCGCCGCGACATATTATGCCCAGCGGGCGACAGCCGGCCTGATCATCTCGGAAGGCGCGCAGATTTCGCAGGAAGGGCAGGGCTACCAGGATACACCGGGAATTTATACGCAAGCCCAGATCGACGGCTGGCGGAAAGTCACCGATGCGGTGCATGCCAAAGGCGGACACATCTTCCTGCAGCTCTGGCATGTCGGTCGTATTTCGCATGTCGATCTGCAGCCGAATGCGCAGGCGCCGGTCGCGCCATCGGCCATCAAGGCTGAGACCAAGGTCTTCGTGAACAATGCCTTCGTCGACGTGTCCGAACCTCGCGCGCTCAAACTGGATGAGATCCAGGCCATCATCGCCGATTTCCGTCGCGCTGCCGCCAACGCGATTGCCGCGGGCTTCGATGGCGTCGAAGTCCATGGCGCCAACGGTTATCTGCTGGAACAGTTTGCCAAAGACGGCGCCAACACCCGCACCGACGCCTATGGCGGCTCGGTTGAACATCGCGCCCGGATGATATTGGAAGTCGCTGCCGCCGTGGCTGCCGAGGTCGGCGCCGAGCGGACGGGAGTGCGGATTTCGCCGGTCAACAGCGTCACCTCGAGCGATCCGCAGGCGCAATTCAACTATATCGCCGAGAAGCTTGGCCAGATGGGGATTGCCTATCTCCATGTCGTCGAAGCTGGGCGCGGCGGGCCCAATGAGGCTGCTGCCTTTGACTACGCGGAGCTCAGGGCCAAGTTCGCAAACACCTACATTGCCAATAATGGCTACGACCTCGACCGCGCAACGTTGCGATTGACGGAGGGCGCGGCGGATCTGTTCTCGTTCGGCCGGCCATTCATCGCCAATCCTGATCTCGTCGAGAGACTGAAGACCGCTGCTCCGCTGGCGGAGGTGAACCCGGCGACCATCTATGGCGGCGGCGCCCCAGGCTATACCGACTATCCCTCGATCGCCGCATGACGCGCGCGTGATGCACCGGCGCCGTGCTGCTGCGCGGCGCCTTTTCACCATGCCGAATGGGGGAGGCGGCGGGGCTAAGAACGCCCTTGCCTCAGGTTTCACCAGGACGCGCAGGCCGAGGCGAATTTCTGCATTACCAGCTGACACCGTCCGCCAGCTTTAGATGTTTAGACGCCGGATCATGTTCATTGGTGGGGCAATCGCCCGCATTGGCTCGACCTGGCCGAGCCGATCGAGCGTCTTGCCGGAAATTGAACTCTCCTGGCATCGCTTGCGCCAGGTCAGGTGGGCATGGGGTTCACTGACACACGGCGACCCAGCCGATCGCACCATTTTGCCAGGGCCGCTGCCCCAGCTTTACATCGGCGGCATCGTCTCGAATTTCGGCACCGCCGGATCGACCCGGTCCCAGCCGAGGCCGCGCAGCGTGTAGGTCACCATCTGCGGCTGGTATCGGGTGGGATCGTCGAGGCTGGCGGCGTGAATGGTGAAGAGATCGGGCATGGCAGAGAAGGTCAGATAGACGGGCGCGCCACAGGCGGGGCAGAAGCCGCGCGTCTTGACGTTGCCGCTGTCGGCGACCATCTCCCAATGCGTCGCCTGGCCCTCGAGCTTCACCGCCTGCCGGCTCGGGAAGGTCAGATAGGATCCGTGCCCGGTGCCGCTGGTCGCCTGGCAATCGCGGCACTGGCAGTCGTTCATCGCAATCGGCTCGGCCGAGATTTCATAGTGGATCGCACCGCAGGCGCATCCGCCGGTGTAAGGCTTGCTCATATCTCTCTCCTGATGAAGCGCCGCCGAATAAAACGCTGCGTCGGCAAGCGCGATGTCGGTCGCCTCAGTCCGTCTCGCCGACGATGGCGCCGATGTTCTTCACGACCTTCTTCCAGCCTTCGCCCATCTTCTGGAAGGCGGTTTCATTCCTCGGCAGGACGAAGCCGGAATGGATGAGGCGAAGCCGCGTGCCGGCTTCGACCTCGGACAGAATGAAGGTGACCACGGTGTTGAGCGGGGAGCCGTAGCCGGCATTTCCCTCATGCCCGCCTTTCCAGGCATAGGAGAGACACTCGTTCGGCTTCACTTCCAGCACCTGGCAGTGAATGGTGCCGTCCCAGGCGCCGGCCGGCGTCGTCTGGTAGGTGAAGCGTTTGCCTTCCAAGGGCTCGAAGCCAGCCGGCATCATCAGCCAGCGGCCCATCAGATTGGCCGTGGTCAGCGTTTTCCAGATCGTCTCCGGCCGATGCGGGAAGACCTCGTCGACCACGATCTCTTGCGTGTCGGGCTTCAATGCGGCGTCGCTCATGGATCGATTTCCTTCAGCAATGTTCTGAGATTGGCAAAGCGGTCGCGCCAGAAGACGCCGTAATGGCTCATCCAGTCGACAAGGGGCTCCAGGCCTTCCGGCTCGGCGCGGTAATAGACCTTCCGCCCCTCGGGGCGCTCCGCGACCAGGCCCGCCTGCTTCAGCGCCTTGAGGTGCTGCGAAATGGCGCCCTGCGTGACGCTGCTTGCCCGCGTCAGTTCGACGACGGTGATTTCGTCTGAATTGACGATCTGCTCAAACACGGCCCGCCGCGTGGGATCGGCAAGGGCGCGCATGACGGCGGTGATGGAGGCGGCTTCGATCATGAGGTAATCAATAGCGCATGCTAATTGATGAGTCAAGGCTAATTTGTTTGGTGGGGAGTTCGCCTCTTGCTCCGTCTTCCTCGGGCTTGACCCGAGGATCTACGTCGGCCTCCATCAGCCACGGGCATGGATCCCAGGCTCGAGGCCTGGGATGACGGAGGGTGGGGGCGCGTTTCCGCCAAACTTGCCGCCGGCGCAGCGGATGGCGCGTCGAGTGGCCGGGGATAGCGGAGTTGAGTTGCGGACAACCATTTGCTGATGCAGAGTGCTTTCGAAATGGAAAGCCAAAGTGACCAAGAAAAACCGTAGCAACCCGCGCTCGGGGAGCCACACCGCCGACGCTCCAGCGGCCAAACCGTTCACACGCAGCGCGCTCGCATCGGATCTGACGTGGCTGCCGGATGTGACGGCTGTCGGAAAGCCACCGGTTAGCGCTGAAGCCTATGTGCAGGCTTATCTCGCAGATCCTGGCGAATGGTATTGGTCGACGATTTTACTGCATGATTCGAGAGAGAGCGTCTTGAAGCGCATTCTCGCCATTGTCGAGCAAGCCAGATTACCTGATCACGAGAAAGCGCTCGGTCAAATGGGCGCCGGCCCGCTCGAAGACATGATGTCGGATGAATTGCTGGATCATTTGCAGCATTGGCTGCCGTTCACGCCTGCCATGCGGTATGCGCTCGGTCAGGTTCGAATGTCTAGCGAACCTCCTGCCTTGCAACAGCGACTGAAGGCGATGCTCACGCGGTAGTGCCTCCGCGGCCGGTCGGCATGGATTCCAGGCTCAAGGCCTGGAATGACGGAGAATGCGGGTGCGTTGGTGTAAAACTCGCAGCCGACGCTCAATTGTCAAGCGAAGTGAAGATTTGACCCCTCCTATTGCCTCACCGAAGAATGCTACCAAACGATTTGGCGGGTGGAAGAGCCGGCGTGATCGTCATCCAGTCGCCATTGAGGATCTCAACGACCGACTCCTGACGCCAGACTTTCACCGCCATCTGCACCGTCCGAAGGCTCTTGTTTGTGAACCGTGTCTGATCGACGTTCATCAGCCGCTGCAGCACGATGGCCGCCGAGAGTGTCGGATCAGCCTCCAGCCATGCCCGAATCTGAGCTTCATACGGCTCAAGCATGGTCGGCCTCTTCGGATAGGGTTTGGTCCGCCGATATGACCTTTTATGCGTAGGTCGCACCTCGCCTTTCTGCCAAGCCGTCTTCAGATTAGCGGTGAAGCGCCGCAGGTCGATGACGACAGGTTCCTCAGGCGTTACTTGCACTCCACGACGATCGACGCGTTTTCCCAAATCCTCCTGCGCCGCACGGATGCCAATGAAGAGCATTACCGGGTCCGCCGTTGCTAACATCGCGCGCAGCCGCTCCTTGTCGATCTCGGCCACCTCGGGATGGGCCAATACGCGCTCGACTGGCGGCAGTGGCGGATGATAGCGCTTGATCACACGGGCGCCGATGCGGGTCTTCTCTCGCAGCTTGAATGAAGGCTGGAAGAGATTGACGTGCAGCCGCACCGCGCCATAGAGGCGAACAAGCGCCGCCGTCTTCGGCCCCAACGAACCTGCCATAGCCGACCAGCCGTCGAACGATGGCGCGTTCTTCTGCTCGACCCATGCCTGATCATTCTTCCGATAGGCACGGGAACGGGTTGCTTCCAACCCTTGACTTCGGCACCAGGAGACCACGAGTTCATTCATGAAGGCACTGTCATTGTCGAAGTCAACGCCCAGCAGCGGAAAGGGAAACAGCGACCTGGCACATTTAATGGCAGCGATCACAAGACCGCTTTCGCGTGTCCGCACTGGCACGCATTCGGTCCAACCTGTGGCGATATCGGTCAGCACCATCGTCTGTACGAAGCTGCCGGATGAAGAGGTGCCGGAATGGGCCACGAAGTCGACCTCGACATAACCTGGCGGCGGATCGTTCCAGTCCCCGAACGTGCGCACAGGAACCGACCGCCGAACCGCAGAACTCATTCCGGCACGGCGGCGTTGTCCGCCGCGGGCCACAGCACGCACTTCCGACAGGAGGCGATCCACAGTCGCTGCGCTGATTGTCAGCAGCTTGTCGCGAAGCTCGATATCAAGATCCAGCCGGCCATGCCGCTCAAGAGCCGGCAGCAAGATGGGGATCAGCGGCTTGAGGCGCTTCGAGCAGAGGCGGTCGGATGCTTCCCACAAGACTGTGCCTCCCGAACATCGGCGCCATAGCGTACGGGATATCGTCTAGTGGGTAACGAACCGGTCGCTGGACGGCGGAGCACCCGGATCGCATGCTTGCGGTGATATCCGGTAACTGCGACGAACTCGTCCAGAATCCGTTGCTTGTCGGCCCGGCAGCTCGAACGATATCGCTCGACAATCGCTTCGACCAATTCCGACCGTGTCGCCATGCTAACCCGCCTCGCCATCCATCCTCCGAACCAGGATGACAACAACGGCTTCATCCCCTCGGGACGCGGACCCTATCGGTAACAATCAACGTGAGGCAATGCGGGGGTCAGTTTCTCAATTCGCCTGACATCAATCTCCCGCAGATCTAAGCCAAGTCACTACCCGATCCCGCAATACTCGAATCGTTCGGCTCTACGGAGTTTCCACTCGGTTCCGGCAGCCACGATTTTCGGTCGGATAATGATGGTGACATGCCGACCCAGATCGCGAGGCCGATCAGTAGCGCGCCGCTCAAGACGCCGATGACAGAGTAGATCCAGATCATCCGCTCGCTCCTCTTGCGAGCAACCACCATAACACCGGGCATCGTGTTTCAACAGTATCGGCGCTCATGCGGACAAAGCTCGGGCTTTAGTTCGAGAGGTACGTTTGAAGGAATGTTCGAACGCTGCGGATGGATTTTCCTGCGGCGTCTGGATTGTATTTTTCGATGTGACCAAACACCCGCCGTCCCACCTTAAACTCCGGGGCGTCAAAATCGTGGTAAGTGCCCTTGTAGACATTGAGCTCGATGGGCGGGCCATTGTCGCTCAGACGGGCAAGCCTCTTCTGGCACCGGTCAGCCGGGCTCCAATTGTCGCGTTCGCCACTCAAAATCAGGGTCGGCACTGTTGCATCGCCCTGACTTGCTGCACAGAGCGGATAGTAGGCAACCGCTGCCCTGAATTTGTGGTCCATGAGCTGTTCGTTGCCTTCGATTTTTGTTCCTTCCAGCGTCGCGGTGCCGCCCGTTGAAAAGCCCATCAAGGCAACGCGCCGCGCATCGACAAAGCTTTGTTTCGATAAAAAATTCAAAGCGCCATAGGCGTCGAAGAGGCGATCGGGGAGCGAACCCTGGCACGTGTCCTTGATGTTGCGGGTAGTGAAGCTATCGACGACCAACACGACGTAACCCCACGAAACCAGCCGTTTCGGCCAAAGGTCTTTGACGCTCAACCGCATGCCCTCGCATCCATGCAGGAGGACGACCGCCGGGAAGGGGCCATCACCCTTCGGGCGGGATAGATATCCCAGCAGGGGTGTGCCTTGCGGTTGAGAAATAATTTCTCCCTGTTCTCTAGCCTTGCTTATTCGAAACGGGCTGAGCTTGACGGGCGCGCTTTCGAAGTGAACCCGTTCGTCGGCATCAGCCGGGTTTCCAGCGAGCGTGACGCTGAGAAAAGCGACGAGGCACAGAAAAAGTCTCGTGGTTTTCACTGAACTTCTCCGCTATTGGATCAACAGCCTGCTCATTGTACGCCGGACCTGAAGGCTCGCAAAGCGGGTGAGGGGGTGCCGCCGATTGGGTCGGGCAGATTATCTGCGCGCTGCGGTTAGAAGCGCTTGATCACCCCCTGGCAGGTCGTTTATGACTGCCGTAAATCCAAGCTGCGAAATTTGAGTCCAGAGGTGATGTCGACCAAATCGGTCGCCGCCGGCTGATCGTACGCGCCACTTTCTAAGGCTTGCGGATTTGTCACACGGCCCACCTCTTGCTCCGTCATCGTCGGGTTTGACCCGAGGACCCACGTTGGTCTCCATCAGAAGCGGAATGGATCCCAGGCTCAAGTGTACGGCCTTGATACATAGCTGACAGATGTTCGGAGACATGCCTGACACTTCCGGAATGATTTTTCGGGAGGTCGGCATGGTTTGGCGGTCGAGGTCAGTTGTGGATGAGCGTTTGGAATTCTGCCGGTTGGCAGGGCTGGAGGGGACGAACGTCTCTGAGCTTTGCCAGCGCTTCGGCATCAGCCGGGAGACGGGCTATGTCTGCCTGCGGCGCCTGCGGGCGGGCGAGCCGGTGGTGGACCGCTCCCGCCGGCCGCATGCGAGCCCGCGGCGTACCGGAGGCGATCTCGAGCGCGCGGTGCTTGATATCCGCGACGAACATCCGGCCTGGGCCGCTCGCAAGATCGCCCGCCGGCTGCAGGATCTCGGGACCGAGCCGCCGTCTGCATCAACCGTCCACGCCATCCTGGTGCGCCACGACCGCATCGGGCCAGGGCCGCACGCAGCTCGTCTCAGGCCTCTGGTGCCATCCCCTGACTGTTATCGATGACCATTCCCTCTTCGCCGTAGGCCTCAGCCTGCGCCGACGAGCGCATGCAGACCGTCCGCGGCCGGCTGGAGCCCATCCTGCGCCGCCACGGCCTGCCGCTGGCCATCTATACCGACAACGGCAACCCATGGGGCACCGGCGTGCCCAACCAATGGACAAGGTTGCGTGTCTGGCTGCTCAAGCTCGGCATCGACCTCAACCATGCCAGACCTTACCACCCCCAGGGCCGCGGCAAGAACGAACGCTTCCACCGCAGCCTCAAGGCCGAGGTCTTCGACTTCGCTGCGCTCGCCACCCACGCCCAAGCGCAAAGGGCCTTCGACCGCTGGCGTGACATCTACAATCCTGTTTCATAACACCCATCTTTCTATGTCATTGAAGGGGATAGGTTTTCCTGATCTGGAGGCGATCCCGCGGGGTGGCGAGGGTTCTTCCGGGCACGATCGAGGATCTGACGTGCTTGTGGGGTCGCGAGTTTGGAACGGCTGAAGATCCATGGGCCATCGGGTAGCGGATGAACCCCCTCAATATCGCCAGCCTCGCCGCCAGACGCAGCGTCTTTGGCGTTATCCCGAGTAACTTCGCCGCACAAGATTAAGCCATGGCTCGACCCCGTCGATCTGCGGACGGAAGACCGGAATCTTGCGATATGACCTCAGCGCGGTGACCCGCTCCCGTGTCCAGCGATTGCCATTGCCGGTCGTCAATGCGTTGCGATTGAGGACACCGGCAATCACGTCGTCATTGGCGATCAAGATGAGCTGTCTCACAGCGTCGACAATGTCGTCAGGGGTCGCGTTTCTTTGGCCACGGCGTCGCTTCGGCAGGCGCAGCTCGGTGTGGACGCTTCCAACCCAATGAATGACGAGGGCGATCTCAGAGGTTCCATCATCGAGATCGGCGACCACTTCATTGATGAGCGTGCGCACGATGCGCTTCTTCAGTCTTGCATCGGTTGTCGGCGCCGTCCAGACGGTGCGAAGGTTTCCCGCAAGTGCGGTTACCTGTGATGCGGACATAGGGAACGGCTGCGGCGTAACTGTCCGATGTTTGGCAATCTTGGCCTCGATCTCGCCGACGCCAGTCAGCGCCTTGTTCCAGCGCGCCTCCAGCTCCGACGTTACAAGTCTGTTTTCCGGATCGGCCGCGTCATATTGCCGGAATGCCCGGTCGGCTACATAGCGTGCTGCCTCGAGGTCGCGCAGCAGGGCATCCTGAACCTTATCGCGTTGGCTGGCCATATTGCGTTCCGCCTCACCGGCGGCCGCGATGGCTCCCGGTTCGACCACGCCGAGCAGCGCCTCCTCGATCGCATCATCGACCCGCAGACCGCCGAAGGCGATGCAACGTGGTTCGCCACTATCGAGTAGACCACGCCAACAGGAATAGCGCGGGATGTTATGGTTGGCTCCTGTGTAACGAACCGTCAGCTTCCGGCCGCACCTTTTGCAGCGGAACAGGCCGGCAAGCAGAGCGTCGCCATGCTTCGGCGCTCCATGATGGCGACTGGCCGGTACATTGTCGCTGACCATCTTGCGGATCTCCTCCGCCCGTTCCCAACTGATGTAACCTTCGTGCGCGTCCGGGATCAGGGCAACCCATTCGTCACGCGCCTTGCGGCGAATTCCAGATCGGCCATCGTATCCCGGTACGGAACGACTCTTACCATAAGCATAAGCGCCGCCGTAGATCGGGTTCGCAATCATCCGGTGGATGGTGGCATAATTTGGCCTGCGCCAGATGACGTCACCGTTGGCGCACCTGACGGGCAGGTCCAACCCCTGCTCAAGGAACCATAGCAAGGCCTGCCGGGCACTCCCGAGTTCGGCGACCTTGTTGAAGACGAGTGCGATGGCTTCCTGGATGCGTCGGTCTGGATCCTTCTCGATCCTATCACCGGCCTTTACGAAGCCGGCCGGAACAGTGACGACGAGTTCACCGCGGCGAGCCTTCTGATGGCGGGCGGAAAGGGAACGCTCGCAAGAGATCGAGTTCATACTCGTTGAGGCTGCCCTTCAAACCCAGGAGCAGGCGGTCGTTGCCCTGGCGGGGCGCATAAACTGCTTCCTGGTCGACCAGGACGGTATCGACAACGCGGCACATCTCGATGAGTTGCTGCCAATCGCGGCTGTTCCGGGCGAAGCGCGATACCTCACGCGCGGCCACGGCGCCAACCTTGCCAAGGCAGACTTCCGCCACCATCCGATCAAATCCAGCGCGGGTCACGCCGCCGGCGGCCGAACGACCAAGGTCGTCATCCACCGTCTCTATCTGTGACCATCCAAGCGCTGCCAGACGGTCGCGCATGGCGTACTGGAGGGCGCTGTTCTCTCGATTGTGCAGAACCTGGTGAGCCGAGGACTGCCGAACATAGAGGATGGCCTTCCGCTTCAGATGATGCGGCCCGATCTTCTCATGCATCATGACCGGCCTCCTTCTGTTGGGAGGCATGTCCGCACTTTGCGTGATCGACGAACAGCCGCACGATGAGCACCGTCAACGCTTGGCGGGTCTCCTCCGGCAACTCCGACCATTGCGGCGTCCCTGCCGTCTTCCCCCGCTGCGGGGCCGAGAACAGATCGAACTGGCATGTCATGGGCTGGCGAGGCATGAACATCTCTCCGACTCGTTTCGTGAGAGACCAATGCTGCGCCGATTACCGAAGATTGCGATGAGGCATCAGCGTCCTTCAGCAATCTTGCCAAAGTATGCAGGCTTGCGAGATCGACGTGCGGGACCGCCAGGCTGCGCCAACAACCACTCACTGATCGGTCGAACATCCACGACGGGACCTCAAGAAGTCGACCAGAAGAAGAACCAGACAGGCTGCAGCGGAAAATATGCGTCCCTTTGGACACCGCATCATGCACGTGAACGAGCCGTCCGGACCAGGGATGCCACGGATACATAAGCTCGCGAACCTCGGTCCCGTGGGTGTTCTATCGTCGTGTTGTACAACCATTGCCGTCCCCACCAGGGCATCGACATGGCCGTGCCGGCCAGCCGCTACCGGCCTTCACCGCGCCCGTTTCCCGACCGCCTGCCCGAACCGGCCTATGACAGCGGCGAAATCGTGCGCCGCGTTGGAACAACCAAGGGCTATGTCCGCTTCAAGGGACGGGCTTGGCGCGTGCCCAACGCCTTCAAAACCGAATGCCTCGCCATCCGCCCGCTCCACCGCGATGGTCTCTACGGCGTCTTCTTCGGCGCAACGACGCCGAGGCTGTCAATGAGTCGATGAAGGACCAGCCGTTGAGGCGACCGAAGCAGAAGGAGCGCTAATTTGCCTGGAAGGCCTCTGATGTCAGGACTTCTCGACACCCTCGAGATAGGCGTCGGTATCGCCGCTTGCCTGCCGCTTTATTACCTCCATGTCGTTGCGATCGGTTATCCCTCGGTGGCCCGGCTGGCCCGCGCGGGCTATGTGCTGCCTGTCAAGAAGGCCCGCAGCCACTCGCAACGCGGCGCCCAGCCATGAGAGGCGAGGCGCCGGCGAAGTGCAGATATGCTACCGACGGTGCGCTGTTGCTTCTTCGCCACAACCATTTCGAAATCTGCAAGGCTCCAATATCCCCGTGGCGCCGCATTTCTGAGTGAGGTACATCTCGGCAGACAGTCGCGGCAAGCGGTTGGGCGGGTGGTGTCGTGAGCGGGGCAATCCGCAGCTTAGAGGGATTAGTTCCGCATATGGATGGCGTCGTTTCGCAGCATCTGGACTCCGGTCTTCGTGCGCTCTGCGGTATCGCTGCATTCTATCGCATTGCTGCCGACCCGGCTCAGCTGCAGCACGACCTGGCGTTGAAGGGGCGTACGTCCCAGGCCATAGACATTCAGCGAGCAGCCAAGATCATCGGACTTAAGGCGCGCGTCGTGGAGAAGGTCACGGAGCAACGTCTTCGAGCCATGCCCGTCCCCGCCATTGTCCAAGTGCGCAGCGGAACCTTTCAGGTGCTCGCCGGGTTGAATCCGTCCGGGAAGTATCGACTTGTCGATCCGATAACGCGTGCTGATCGCGAAATTACTCCATCAGATATTTTAGCCGAAATCGACGGGCGTGTTATTCTTGTAGGCCGGCGCATAAGGGGCGAAGGGTCCGACCCGCGAGAATTCGGTCTCAAGTGGTTTCTGCCATCGATCTGGCGCTATAGAAAGCCGCTCGCACATGTGTTGCTTGCCTCGCTGTTTGTGCAGATCTTCGCGCTCATCACACCTTTGTTCTTTCAGATTGTGGTCGACAAGGTCCTGACGCACAAAGGCTATTCGACCCTGTTCGTGCTTGTCGCCGGTATCGCGATCATTGGCCTCTTCGATGTGATGCTTCAATATCTGAGAGCCTATGCGTTGGCTCACACAACGAATCGGATCGATGTTGAGCTCGGCCAACGATTGTTCCATCATCTGCTACGGCTGCCGCTGGAGTACTTCGAGACGCGATCTGCCGGACAGACCGTCGCCCGCGTCCGCGAACTTGAAACGATCCGCGCGTTTCTGACCGGGCAGGGGTTGTTTTCGGCGCTTGACGTCGTTTTCATTTTTGTCTTCATCGCGGTTCTTTTCGCTTATTCCTGGAGCCTGACGCTGATCGTCATCGCCGCCATCCCGATCTACATTCTGATCGGAAGCGTGGTTCGACCGCCATTGCGCGAATTCGTCAAGGAGAAGTTCAATCGGGGCGCGGCAAGCCAGCAGTTCCTGGTCGAAGCCATTGTCGGAGTCCACACGGTGAAGTCCGCGGCGGTGGAGCCGGTGATGCAGGCGCAGTGGGAAGAGAAGCTCGCAGCTTACGTGCGAACAGCCTTCGATACGACCCTGCTTGGCGTTGGCGGACAAAACGCCATTCAATATGTAAGCAAGCTTTCGACGGCCGCCCTTCTTCTTTTCGGTGCGAGGGCCGTAATCGAAGGCGAGCTTTCCGTTGGCTCTCTTGTCGCCTTCAACATGATTGCCGGGCAGGTCACCCAGCCGATTTTGAGGCTGTCCCAACTCTGGCAAGATTTCCAGCAGGTGCAGATCTCGGTCGATCGGCTCGGTGACATTCTGAACACGCCGATGGAACGTCAGCCAAAAACCCGTTCGTCGTTGCCGGTACCAAAGGGGAAAATCGAACTTCGAAACGTAACGTTCCGTTATCGGCCCGGTTCTCCGGAGGTCTTGAAAAATGTATCACTTGAAATAAAGCCGGGAGAGATCATCGGTATCGTCGGCGCCTCGGGCTCCGGAAAGTCGACGCTCGCAAAACTGGTGCAGCGTCTTTATGTCCCCGAAGAGGGGCAGGTCCTTCTTGATGGCATGGATCTATCCCAGCTCGATCCCGCCTGGCTTCGGAGCAACATCGGAGTGGTTCTTCAGGAGAACCTGCTGTTCAACCGTACGATCCACGACAATATCGCTTTTTCAAATCCGGCG
Source organism: Rhizobium indigoferae (assembly GCF_034554815.1). Classification (NCBI taxonomy): domain Bacteria; kingdom Pseudomonadati; phylum Pseudomonadota; class Alphaproteobacteria; order Hyphomicrobiales; family Rhizobiaceae; genus Rhizobium; species Rhizobium indigoferae. The sequence goes on from NZ_CP140635.1 coordinate 827,711, forward strand.
ATGCAGCGGGCTCAGGTTATTGCGGTTGCCAAGCTCGCCGGAGCGGATGAATTCATTTTGCGGTTGCCGCACGGCTACGACACGATGATCGAAGAGCGCGGCGCAAACCTGTCCGGTGGCCAGCGTCAGAGGATCGCCATTGCCCGTGCGCTTGCAACCGCCCCACCGATCCTGATTTTCGATGAAGCGACCAGCGCCCTCGACTATGAAAGCGAACGCGTCGTGCAAACCAACATGCACCAGATCGCCGCCGGCCGAACGGTTATCATCATCGCGCATCGGCTCGCCGCCGTGCGGCCTTGCAACCGGATCATCGGCATGGGTGACGGGCGCATAGCGGAAGTTGGCAGCCATGACGATCTGCTCAAGCGCTCGGACGGGCTCTATGCACGACTTTGGGCCTTGCAGAACGACAGAGGCGCCGCATGAAAGGTGGACCTGCCCAAGCTGTTCGATATGCCGGCCTTCCGTCGCGCCCGCTCAAGCGATCCGATCATGAGTTTCTGGCGCCGGCGATCGAAATCCTGGAGACCCCACCCTCGCCGGTGCGTCTGGCGCTGATCATGATCATTTGCGCCTTCGTCACAACGGCATTGATCTGGTCCTATATTGGCCGCATCGACATCATTGCGGCTGCACAAGGCAAAATCCAGCCGACGGGTCGTGTCAAGGTTGTTCAGCCGCTGTTGACGGGTAAGGTGAAGGCGCTTCCGCCATCAAATGGAACACACATCAAGAGCGGGGATATCCTACTCGAACTTGATCCGACGGATGCCATTGCCGACGAGACGGATGCGACAAAAGGCCTGGCGTCCGTGAGGGCCGAGGTCCGGCGCCGAAAAACTGCGGTGGATTATGTTCGTTCTCAGGAGATGGGTCAGTCGTTGCCACCGATCTCATGGGATGCAGACGCGCCCGATGAACTGCGTGGTCGTGAAGAAGGCATCCTGCGGGGTGACCTCGGCCAATACCAGGCCGCAGTCGCGTCACTTGATGCTCAGAAGCACCAGAAGGAAGTGGAACGGGATCGTCTGATCGTGACGGTTGCGGCTGAAAAGTCGCTGGTTGAAACCCTGAAAGAGCGTGTGGCGATGCGCAATACGCTTGCTTCGAAGGAAGCCGGCACGATGGCGAGCGTGATCGATGCGACGGAAACTTTGAAGGAGCAGGTGACGCAGCTAGTCATGCAGGAAGGCCAGCTCGCTGATGCCGCGGCCGGAATCGAGGTCCTTGCGCGGGAGAAGGACAAGCTAACACGAGCGTTCCTAAGCGATCAGCTCGAGCGGCTGGGTAATGCGGAACGTCGGGTCGAAGAGCTGGAGCAGCGGCTGGCGAAAGCCAGAAATGTTCGCGAGCAGATGAGCTTGCGCAGTCCAATAGACGGCACGGTGCAAGCATCCTCGATTACCAGTGTGGGTCAAGTGGTGACCGTCGGCGAGGACGTGATGCGTGTCGTACCTGAGGGAAGCACACTGGAGCTCGAAGTTTACGCTTTGAACAAGGACATCGGCTTCATCAAGGTCGGCCAGGATGCTGTCGTCAAGCTCGAAGCCTTTCCCTTTACTCGCTACGGGACGATCCCGGCCCGCGTCATCAAAATTGCGGCAGATGCGATTCCGGAACCCGACGCCGCACGCCGTGAAGGTGACCCTGTAACGAGGCAGGCAGAGACCGCGTTCGGCGGCGCTGAAAGAATACAGAATCTCGTATTTCCGGTCACGTTGAGCCTGCAGGCAGACCAAATTTCAGCAGATGGCCGTAAGGTCAAGTTAAGTGCGGGCATGGCAGCAATTGCGGAGGTTCGAACGGGCGAGCGCAGGATCCTGGAATATGTCTTCTCGCCTTTGGTCGAGGTCGCAGAAGAAGCACTTCATGAGCGTTAGTTGCTACGATCACACCTTACTGAAGCGAGATTAGAATTGTAGTTGAAATTTCACCCTCATGCGGAGCAGAGGGGGCCGGCATTTGGCCCGGCAGAGTGGATTAGGCAAACGGGGATTTTATGACGAACCTTATTACTTCGACAACAAGCGTCGCTTTGACTGGGGATCAGAAAGTTGACGGGCTTTTCAGTGGTTCTGCCTGGGACGGAACGATAACCTACGCATTTCCCACCACCTCGGCATCGTACTCCTACAGCGGCGAGAAAGATTACAGTTTCTCTTCGATTTCCTCGCAACAGCAGTCTTTTGCCTTGTTCTTTATGGAGCAATCCTACGGGAACACGGCAAATGACGGCTTCTCCGTAGAGGGATTTACGAACGCCAACTTTCAGGCCGGTAGTGCGGAGACCGCATCGGTGCGGTTCGCTCAGTCATGGATGCCCCCGACGGCATGGGCCTATTATCCAGACAGTCCGGAGGCAGGCGGCGATGTCTGGTTCGGGACGTCATATGCCGGCACTGAAGATGATCTTCGCTTTCCGGAGTTCGGCAACTATGCCGGCCATACCTTGGCGCATGAACTGGGCCATGCTCTCGGGCTGAAACATGCTCATGAAGGGGATGCTTCCAATACGACAGTTGTTCCGAGCGCATATGACTCGCTCGAATACACGATCATGACCTACCACACATATGTCGGAGACGATTTGAGTGGGATCAAGTATGAGCATGACGGTGCGCCACAAACTTTCATGATGCTCGACATCGCCGCCCTGCAGGAAATGTATGGTGCGGACTACACGACGAACAGTGGCAATACCGTTTACAAGTGGAATCCGAACCAAGGCATCACCTATGTCAACGGGGTTGCGGCCATCACGCCCGATGCCAACAGGATCTTCGCAACAGTCTGGGACGGCGGCGGTATCGACACCTATGATCTCAGCGCCTATTCCACCGGCCTTAACATCAACTTGCAACCCGGGAGCTACTCGGTCTTTTCCCAGGGCCAGTTGGCCGACCTGGGAGGAGGCCCGAACAGTGGTTATGCCCGCGGCAACATTTTCAACGCACTTCTTTATCATGGCAATCTTGCCTCGTTGATCGAGAATGTTCAGGCCGGTTCCGGCAACGATACGATTGTCGGCAACGACGCGAACAATACGCTTTGGGGCAATGCCGGAAATGATTCGCTTGCCGGCGGTATCGGCAACGACACATTGATCGGCGGTGCCGGATTGGACACGATGTCGGGCGGGGTGGGCGACGACGTCTACATCGTCGACAATGCCAACGACGCTGTGATTGAGAATGCCAATGGGGGGACGGATACGGTCCAGACGGCGCTTGCCAGCTATACCATGAGCACCAACGTCGAAACCCTGACCTATACCGGCACGGGAGCCTTTACCGGCACTGGCAATGCGACTGCCAACACGATCATTGGCGGCGGCGGCAACGATTGGCTGAACGGTGCGGCAGGGGCCGATAGCTTGATCGGCGGCACTGGCGACGACACCTATTTCGTCGACAATGCTGCCGACCTCGTCACCGAAAACGCTAGTCAGGGGACCGACACGGTTCGGACGTCGCAACTGATAAGCTACACGCTTGGCGTCAATGTCGAAAACCTGACCTACACCGGCACCGGGGCCTTCAGCGGTATCGGAAACGGGCTCGACAACACGATCACCGGGGGCGCTGCGGCCGATACGCTCTTAGGCGGCGACGGCAATGATTGGCTGAACGGTGCGGCGGGCGCCGATAGCTTGCTCGGCGACACTGGCAACGACACCTATTCCGTCGACAATATCGCCGACATCGTCACCGAAAATGCCGGTGAAGGGACCGACACGGTTCGGACGTCGCAACTGATAAGCTACACGCTTGGCGCCAATGTCGAAAACCTGACCTACACCGGCTTGGGAGACTTCAACGGTACCGGAAACGGGCTCGACAACACGATCGCCGGCAGCATCGGCAAAGACAGGCTGACAGGCGGTGCCGGCAACGATTGGCTGAATGGCGCGGCGGGCGCCGATAGCTTGCTCGGCGGCACCGGCAACGACACCTATTCCGTCGACAATATCGCCGACGTCGTCACCGAAAACGCCAGTGAGGGGACCGACACGGTTCGGACGTCGCAACTGGCAAGCTACACGCTTGGCGCCAATGTCGAAAACCTGACCTACACCGGCACCGGGGCCTTCAGCGGTATCGGAAACGGACTCGACAACACGATCACCGGCGGAGTCGGCGATGACAGGCTGTCAGGTGGTACTGGGAACGACACATTGATCGGCGGTGCCGGATTGGACACGATGTCGGGCGGGGTGGGCGACGACGTCTACGTCGTCGATATTGCAACGGATGCTGTGATTGAGAATGCCAATGAGGGGACGGATACGGTCCAGACGGCGCTAGCCAGCTTTACCATCGGCACCAACGTCGAAACCCTGACCTATACCGGCACGGGAGCCTTTACCGGCACCGGCAATGCGACTGCCAACACGATCATCGGCGGCGACGGCAACGATTGGCTGAACGGCGCGGCAGGGGCCGACACCTTGATCGCTGGCATCGGCAACGACACCTATTCCGTCGACAATGTCGCCGACGTCGTCACCGAAAACGCCGATGAGGGAACCGACACGGTTCGGACGTCGCAACTGGCAAGCTACACGCTTGCCGCCAATGTCGAAAACCTGACCTACACCGGCACCGAGGCCTTCAGCGGTACCGGAAACGGGCTCGACAACACGATCACCGGGGGCGTTGCCGCCGATACGGTCTCAGGCGGGGCCGGCAACGATTGGCTGAACGGTGCGGCGGGCGCCGATAGCTTGCTCGGCGGGACCGGCAACGACACCTATTCGGTCGACAATGTCGGCGACGTCGTCACTGAAAATGCCAATGAGGGCACCGATACGGTTCGGACGGCGGCACTGGTGAGCTACACGCTGGCCGCCAATGTCGAAAACCTGACCTATACCGGCACTGGGACTTTTAGCGGGACTGGCAATGCTCTCGACAATACGATCACTGGCGGTGTCGGCAACGATAGGCTGTCAGGCGGTGCCGGCAACGATTGGCTGATTAGCGCGGCGGGCGCCGATACCTTGCTCGGCGGCGCGGGCAACGATACCTACTCCGTCGAAAATGCTGCCGACGTTGTCACCGAAAACCTCAATGAGGGGACGGATACGGTTCGGACGACGTTGTTAAGCTATACGCTTGGCGCCAATATCGAAAACCTGACCTATGTCGGCGGGGGGGCCTTTAGCGGTACCGGAAACGGGCTCGACAACACGATCATCGGCGGTGTCGGCGACGACACATTGAACGGCGCGGCGGGCGCCGATACCTTGATCGGCGGCACCGGCAGCGACACCTATTCCGTCGACAATATCGCCGACGTCGTCACAGAAAACGCCGATGAGGGGACCGACACGGTTCGCGCCACGGTAAGCTACACGCTTGGCGCCAATGTCGAAAACCTGACCTACACCGGCACCGAGGCCTTCAGCGGTACCGGAAACGGGCTCGACAACACGATCACCGGGGGCGTTGCCGCCGATACGGTCTCAGGCGGGGCCGGCAACGATTGGCTGAACGGTGCGGCGGGCGCCGATAGCTTGCTCGGCGGGACCGGCAACGACACCTATTCGGTCGACAATGTCGGCGACGTCGTCACTGAAAATGCCAATGAGGGCACCGATACGGTTCGGACGGCGGCACTGGTGAGCTACACGCTGGCCGCCAATGTCGAAAACCTGACCTATACCGGCACTGGGACTTTTAGCGGGACTGGCAATGCTCTCGACAATACGATCACTGGCGGTGTCGGCAACGATAGGCTGTCAGGCGGTGCCGGCAACGATTGGCTGATTGGCGCAGCGGGCGCCGATACCTTGCTCGGCGGCACGGGCAACGATACCTACTCCGTCGAAAATGCTGCCGACGTCGCCACCGAAAACCTCAATGGGGGGACGGATACGGTTCGGACGACGTTGTTAAACTACGCGCTCGGCTTCGGCTCCAATCTCGAAAACCTGACCTATGTCGGCGGGGGGGCCTTTACCGGCACCGGAAACGAACTCGCCAACACGATCACAGGCGGTGTCGGCAATGATAGGCTGTCCGGCTTCGACGGCAACGATTGGCTGGATGGCGCGGCGGGCGCAGATACCTTGATCGGCGGCGGCGGCAACGACACCTATTCCGTTGACGATATCGCTGAGGTCGTCATCGAAGACGCCAATGGGGGGACCGACACGGTTCGGACGGCGCTGGCAAGCTACACGCTTGCCTCCAATGTCGAAACCTTGACCTATATCGGCACGGGAGCTTTCACCGGCACTGGCAATGCGACTGCCAACACGATCATCGGCGGTGCCGGCAACGATTCGCTGAACGGTGCTGCGGGCGCCGATACCTTGATCGGCGGCACCGGCAACGATACCTATTCTGTCGACAATGCCGCCGACGTCGTCACCGAGAACGCCAATGAGGGGACCGACACGGTTCGGACGTCGCAACTGGCAAGCTACACGCTTGCCGCCAATGTCGAAAACCTGACCTACACCGGAGTGGGCGCCTTTGCCGGCACTGGCAATACGCTAGACAACACGATCACCGGGGGCGCTGCTGCCGATACGCTTTCAGGCGGTGCCGGCAACGATTGGCTGATTGGCGCGGCGGGAGCCGATACCTTGCTCGGTGGCACGGGCAACGACACCTATTCCGTCGACAATGCGGGCGACGTCGTCACTGAAAATGCCAATGAGGGGACTGACACGGTTCGGACGACGCTGGCAAATTACACGCTTACTGCCAATGTCGAAAACCTCACCTACATCGGCTCGGGGGCCTTCATCGGTACCGGAAATGGGCTCGGCAATACGATCACCGGTGGTGTCGGCAACGATCGGCTGGATGGCGCGACTGGCGCTGACACCTTGATCGGCGGCGCTGGAGACGACATCTACCTTGTCGACGATGCCGCCGGCGTCGTCACCGAAAGCGCCAATGAGGGAACGGACACGGTTCGGACGTCGCTTTCAAGCTATACGCTCGGCGCCAATGTGGAAAACCTGACCTATAGCGGCTGGAGTAGCTTCACCGGCACCGGCAATTCGCTGGACAACCGCATCATCGGCAACATAGTCAGCAGCAACACGCTGACGGGGGGCGCCGGCAACGATATCATCACCGGTAGCATAGTGGCAGACGTCTTCGTCTATTTGCCGGATTGGGGCCATGACACGATCACAAATTTCGGGGCAAGTGGCAGTGATCATGATGTTATCAGGATCGATGATAGCATCTTCTCGGATTGGGCGTCGCTTCTTGCCGCATCGAGCCAGTCTGGGAATGATACGATCATAAAGGCCGATGCTGACAACACCATAACACTTCAGAGTATCCTCGTATCGAGCCTTCAGTCAGAGGACTTCCAGTTTGTGTGATATTGCTCGAACTTCCCCGGCAGAAAAACCTGCCGGGGGTGGGGCACCTACCTCGGTCCGCATTCCCCGACTGGGCCGGGCCGAGAAAGGAGAGCTTAAGCTTCCAGCCCTTGCTGTCCATCCACCTCGCAAAGCCAGATTACCGTCTGGCCATTAGTAGTGGTCCGATCCTCGACGATGGAGAAGCCTGCTTTTGTCAACTCGGAAGAAAATGCGCCCTTGGACAACACGGTTGTCCAGTTCAACTTGGCCATCTCGTCTGCGCTCATCCCAACTCGATTTGAGACATGGCTGACGACCAAGAAACTGCAGTGGTCCCGAAGGTGGCGCAACACAGATTGTAGGTCGGAGATGTACTCGAGTACTCCTAGAAGAGCGATAACGTCATATCGATCCTCCAGTTTGTCCTTCCTCAGGTCAAAAGGCGTTATTCCCTTCCTCTGTGGGTGTAGGTCAAACCCGCGATAAGTGAACCCAGCCCTTTTGGAGGCGACCAAAGGGCCTAATTTGCCGTCGCCGCATCCAATGTCTGCTAAAATCGCCCGGGGGCGCCCACTCAGCGACGCCGCTTTCGCTATCAAATCGGCGGAAATGTTCGCCCTGTCCATCCAGGAGTTGGCGGTTTGTCCGCCGCAGTTGAACGCGTCGGTGCCCTGCGGCAGGCTAGCCGGTCTGCGAAAAGATCGAATTAGTCTTTTGAACAAGTTCCAACTTTCTTGTGGATCAACTACGGGCGATAAGGCGGCCTGCTTGCTATAAATATATCGTGACCCGCCATCTTCGCCGCTATCATGCAGGAGCGAGCAAATCAATCTTAGTTCCACCGTCGCCCCAAACTCAAGGAAACATATGAGTAAGCTCGGCATTGCGTTAACCGCTCTCAACGGCCTGTTTTTCGCAGGATCCCTTGGTCTCTCGCCTATCGCTCCTCCTGCATTCGCTCAATTCCTGGCGACATCATTCAATATCAGCCAGAGAAACGATGTCTCCTTCGCTTCGGTCGCCGTCGCTCGCCCGAACGAACCGGGCAAGAATATGGCGTTCGACATCGTGCCGGGGGAGGGCGCTATATCAAACTCTGATAGCGGCTATGCCTGGCAGGACATATGCAATATTGACCCTATCAGGCACCCCGGCTCGCCCATCTTTTGCGCCCGATCTGGCATCAAGGACGGCTGGGCCGAATTCGGATCGAAGAACTACGATGGGGCCGGCGTTCGTAATGTTCGGATCATCATGGGAAATACAGTCGGCGCCGAATTGTCGATCGATCCAAGCAACAATGATCCAGTTCTCACGATTAAGGGTCGTATCAAGGCGCGCGGCTACGATATCGTACGCTGACAGGAACGCTTATCTTTCAATAAGCAATCGTTGTCATTTGGACAGCGTTCCGTTGGGCAGCGACCGATAAAGCTTATCCTTCGAATAAGGCAGGATGTCTCCTGAACCAGCGTTTGCCGCAGCGCATGAATCTGCGATCACTCGAACCGTATTGCCGTTAGAGATAGCCGGCGGAGACGCAGTAGCGGATGATCACCAAGAAGACGCCGCCGATGCAGAGCAAGGACGAGCGCGGTTCGCGTTTGAATATTCAATGCTTCCTCCTCGCCCACCGGTTCGCGAAGCGCCTGCGCGAACGTTGGTAAGGCCATAGCCTGTTCACATCGCGACAACAATCTGCACCCGTCTTCACCTAGGAGTCGGATGCCTCGCCACATCCACAATCCCGAGCCCACTTCATGCTCGTCCACAACTGGCGCGCAGTGCTCAAGCGCGCGTGGAGCGTCCGCCTCATGGCGCTGGCGCTGCTCTTCATCATCATTGAGCCCGTCTACACCTTCATCACCGCGACCTGGCTATCCCGCAACATCTACATCCAGCTCGCCATGTCGGCGATGACAGGCCTCTTGGCCGTTGCGGCGATTATCGCCCGCATCTTCGTCCAGCAGAAAATCTCAGGAGACCTGAATGGCATACCGCCTGCAGAAGGGTAGTGCCGCCGCGGCCATGGCTGTGGCGCTCGTCGGATCGTTCGAGGGGTTGCGTCAGAATGCCTATCCGGATCCGGCCACGCAAGGGCCCTGGACGATCTGCTATGGCAGCACCAATGGCGTCAAACCTGGGGATCACAAGACGGTGGAGCAGTGCAAGGCGCTCCTGGCGCTGGAGCTCAAGACCTATGCCAGCGGTGTCGGAAGCTGCGTGCATGTTCCGCTGCCGGATGCCCGCTTCGTGGCGCTGACCTCCTTTGCCTACAATGTCGGCGTCAAGGCGGCTTGTGGGTCGAGCGCGGTCAAGCTCATCAACCAGGGCAGGACGGCCGAGGGTTGCGAGTCGCTTTTGAAGTGGAACCGCGCGGCCGGCATCGTCTTTCCCGGCCTGACACGGCGCCGGCAGAAAGAACGCGCCTTCTGCCTCGAGGGCATCTGATGTTCTCCATCCTCGACACGCTCAAAATGGGCGCCGGCATCGCCGCCGGCCTTCTGCTCTATCATCTCTATGCCGTCTCGATCGGCTATCCCTCGGCGGCCCGCGAGGCGCGCGCCGGCTATGTCCTGCTGGCCGAAAAGACCGCAGCCGGCGCCCGGGCCGAAGAGATGGAGCGCCAGCGCAACGCCGCCGCCTGGGCGAACGAGGAGCATCGCAAGCGCCTCGCGGCCGCGGAAGCCGCCGAGCAGGCCGCCAAAGACACACTCGAATCGAGATCCGATCCTATGAACTTCAGCTTTCGGAAAAGAACCGCGCTTGCGCTGTCACTGCTGCTGATCGTCAGTGGCTGCTCCGCCACTGAGCGGTTGAACAAGGCGGCGGTGACGACGGGGCAGGCGGCGGCCGGCATCGCGCTGCCGCCTTTGCCCAATGATCTGCGCCGGCAGGAAGCGCATGCGCCTGTTGTCGAAGCCGAGCCTGTGATCGCCATCCTCGCCCGCGAACGACAGGCTCTCGACCGGGCCAATGCCCGCCAGGGGCGCACCCTTCAGTTCTACGACGACCTCACCGTGGGTTTCGGCTGCACAGAGGGCGGCCTTGCGCCGCAGGAGACGATCTTGCCGAATGCGATGGGGCGGGCATCCATGTCGTCGGCGTCACCATAATTCCGACCATGACCGCTTCGTCGGACAGCGGCCGGACGGTCGCGGGCTATACCGTTCCCGCCTTATGGACAACCACCTTGGCGACGGTGAACAACACCATCAAGGCAAGTTCTCGTTACGCCAAGGTCATCGATCAGCTGCTTGCCTTCACGGCGGACACTGATCCGACGAAGTCGTCGGCCGCTGAAATGTTTCCGCTCGGAAACGTCGTCGGGCATCCTGGAAATCAGGACGGCGTGACGACGTGGGACACGATCAAGCTGCCGGCTTCGGTGCCGGACGGCACCCGCATCATGTTCGAATATCAGCCTGGTCAATGGACGTCGAGAAACACCTATGGCCGCATCGACAATGGCGACGGGACGGCCGACTATAAGGTGCAGGACATTCGCCACCAACGTCCAGGACAATGCCGCGCTGCTGGCTCACGGCATGAACCTGGATACCACGTCCATCCGACGCTGCATGAGATCTTGCGATTTGTCGGCCGCTTGCCGCAATCCGAAAAGCTGAAATTTTACCCCTAGTCGAGCGCTGAGAGAGATGACATCCAATGACGATATTCTCCGCGCTCTCGGGCGCGTCGAGGGAAGGCTGACAGGCATCGAGGACAACGTCGCGCTTCTGCGCAAGGAGGTCAGCGACGAAAAGGCCAATGCCCACAATAGCCGCGCCGTGGTCCACCAGCGGCTCGACGAACAGGCCAGGCAGATCGCCCATCTCGATACCAGGGTGGCGATCAGCGGCGGTGCGGATGCGCAGATCCGCGAGGAAATCAAAAGCCTCAAGGAGACCGTCGAGAAGAACCAGGAGGCGGTCGGGCCGGCACTTGAAGAGTGGAAACGGATGAAATCGATCGGCTATGGGATATCGGGGCTTATCGCGTTTGCCGGCCTGACGATTGGCGGGATGATCGCCTATGCTAGCGACGGCGCGGTGGCAGCGCTTCGGCATTGGTTGAAGATCAATTGACGCGGGTGCCGGTCATTCGGCGGCCGGTCTTGGGTGTGGCGTGCGCAGATGCATTTCGTGCTCTACAGATAGCCTGCTATTGCGGTGGCGATGGCGCTGTTTCGTTTTATGAAAATGAACCCGTTGATGATCCCTTTAAGCGCCGCCTTGGCGCCTGGCGGACCGATACTTATGCTCGCCCCAAAACCGAAGCAAACCAGACTCCTAAATTTTAGGCATCACTAACGAACAAAACGACCGCCTGCTGGTTTTCCTCTCAGGAGGAAACGGTCATGAAAACCATGAGCAATCGCCAAGTTCGTATTCCCGGCCCGCGAGAGCACGATGTTGCGGAACATTGCCGCAAGTTTGGGATCGGCCCGGCCGAGGAGAAGAAGCTGAAGAAACTTCTCGGCTCTCGGGCGCCACTCCATGAAATCCAGGCCAATGCTCCGCCGCGGCAGCCGAGGTGGCGTTAGATGGCGAGGGTCGCGGAAGACGTCGCAGGGATCAATACACGCCACATTACGGCAATGATTCAAAGATTGAGCGGAACAGAGGAGCGCCGTGAACGCTCGCGAAAGAGGTGCTTTTGCCGGGTTTTGACATGATCGATCTTGTTTAAGACGTGGGCCGAATCTCCGGCTTGCTCCACTTGGACCTGCTGAAAGCCCTGCTCCGGCGGGGTTTTTCGTTGGCGTTCCAATGTGCCTGTCGGTTTTCGCCCGGCGGGAGCTCATCGGTGTGACGGTCGCAACGTGCCCGGGCAGGTTGTCGATCATCCCTGGCGGAATTTCCGGGATCGTGGCGTCGTATCTCTGCCGGGGAACTTCCGACAATATCAGGGGTTTTGCCGGCGGATCGCGCGGCAGGTCTCGTCTCCTGTACCTACTGCTACCCCTGCAGTTGCTGCGCGGTCCACTCATGCAAGTATGATGATAAGGCGCCCGGCTGTCGTCAGCGGGCAAAGTCATTTGTCGTTTGTCGACGTTGGAAGTTCACACGCTCGAAGACGCATTGATCTAGCATCTGCGATGGATCAAGAAGGCACAGCTGCGCGCCAGGAAAGCCTGTCAATGCTGCAGTTGCCGCGAGAGCATGAGAATGTAATCGTCGGCGATATCGGCAACCACCATGGCGGCTTCCGCGGCCGTGTATCCCTTGCCGATGGCGTCGCTGACGATTTTCATCACGGCCGGTTCAAGCGCTTCCCGGCAGTCGGACAGACTTTCGTCATGCGCGCATTTTGGACGAAATTCCAAGATGTTGTTCATGGCATACCCTCCATTCGATCTAGCTCGGGGCCCCTGAAGGCAAGCCAGCCTCTCCAGGGAAAGGCGGGGCCACGGTTCCGGCGAGCTGCTTCAGGAACCAGAAGTGTTGTCGTTGAGGCTACGATGGCATAGGGGCGGATGTATTCAAGCGCATGCTGATATTAAGGTAAGCCAGTAGGGTTAATTCGTCCACTGATGTTGCATCGTGGCATCGCAAGCAGATGCAAAGCCAGCTGCGGCCAATGCATGTCGCTCAAAAGTGTGCGCGGTTTTGGGATAATGACATGCATCAAATAAAGCATGTCGCTCAAAAGTGTGCGCGGTTTTGGGATAACGACATGCATCAAATACTGCATGTCGCCCAAAGTGTGTGCGGTTTTGGGAAAATGACATGCATCCAATAAAGCCCTTAGAGTTTAGCGCCTGCGAGGCTATTTTTTTCGCTAGACGCTGATACGGCGGCCGGCTTTATCAGCCTCTTTGCGATTGGCGCCGTGCTTCTCAATGATGTCCCTGGCATCCTCGTTGGAAATGCGATGTTTCTTGGCGAAATAGATGACTTCGTAGGGCGCCTCAGTGACGGCCTCTTTGGCGGGTTGGATCTTTTTCGTTTTGTCATTGGACATGATTTTTCCTTCCATGGAAATGTTGAGTGGGCGTGCCAACGCCGTCGTCTCCGGACCGAGGATCGGAGAACCGGCGCTCTCAAGTCGGCATCAGCCGAAGATTTGGCTCCGTGCCGTCTTATCGATGCGCTCGGGCCGTCATATGTCTTTCCCAGATCTGCGTCGCCTGCGCTGCCGTGCCGGTCTTGTGGAATCGCAGCAGGTGCAGTCCTTCCGCCCGTCGTTTTTCGTTAAAGGCGCTGTTTTCGTAGTCGGTGCCTTCGACAATGCTCTCGCTTTGAAGAACGGCCTTCAATTCCTGCACATAGTGTCCGGTGATGTTGAAAAGCGCTTCATTCTCAGGTGCGTCTGTCATCGTTTTCCCTATGGTCGCGTGGCATTCAACGCGGTGCCGGTTCGGCAGGCCACGTTGGTAGATGCATCAAGCAATCCGCGCCCCTATGGGAAAGGCTGGTATCGGACAGCGTTTAGCTGGGGGTGTCTGTCTGGAGTTCCATATATCATGCAGCAGCGCCGCTTTGCGAATCAAGGATCAAGGCGCGGCCAGTCTGAACGCCCGGATGTTAAACCACTTGCCTCCCCGATACCATCTCAATCGAAATGCCGAAGAATATGGAGGGAGCAAGGCTGTCTTCGCTTTCCGAGTTTAAGGCAAGCGATCCGGGTTCCCACCAGAACGGTTGCTTCTGCAGGAGAGACCAGGCGTGGATGCGTTCGTCATGCCGGGCCGGCGTATCGGTCAGCTCATCATAGGTGCCCTGAACAAGCACGCTCTTCCACGTTCGGTTTTCGCCAAATTCTTCAACCTGAACACAGGCTGGCGAATGGGCCCGCAATAGATCAATCTTCAGGCCCGGCATGGAAAATATGAAAAGCCGGCTTTTTTCATAGGCATACTGAATGGGAACGATATAGGGATATTTTTCGCCCAGGCATGCCAGATGGCCACGGGTGTGGCCTGCCAGAAAGGCGAGGCAGTCTTGTTCACCCATTTCTCGCAGTTGCATCGCGTTATCCAATTCCGTCAGCGTTTCAGCCCTTCGTTTGATGGCAGCAAAGCGTTCTGGCTCGCCGCAACAGTCTTGCCGCGCCTACCAGAACACATCGTTGAGAATGATATAGACGATAAAGGCCAGACAGATGGCCGGTGTCGATTTCACCAGGAAGTCGATGTACCGGAACCTGCCGATATGCTGAGCCAGGCGTTTCCACGAATGGATGTTTACCGTGGAAGACATCATGCCCTCCTTTGGTTGGGGCCGGATAACTCTGATCACCCGGGAAGCAGCGCCCGTTCACAAACTGCCACTACACCAAATATGGGCGCCAATCCTCTGCGCTACAAGGCGTGGCGGATTGCCGGTCCGGCAGAGAGATCCCGCTGCTGTGCACGATCGCCAATGGCGGCGCGGAGGGGGCAGGATTGCGGGGCACGTCCATACAGGATTGCGCTTCGACCTCAACCATTGCTTCGATCAGTTTCAGCCGATCGAGTTTCCGCCGTTGATCGTCGTAGAGCCTGCTCAACAGCGCATAGGCCGATCCGGAGGGTCTGCCTTTGCGCAATAGTTTCCTGATCAGCATTTCCTGATCGGCAACGCGATGCGCCGCCTTCACGATATGGCGACGTGCCAGCTTCAGGTCTTTCAGGCGGTATCGTGTGGCAACCATATGCTTTGCTCCCCCTGTCTCATCCGGCAGTAGCAGGATGGTGGCCGTTTCAGTTCACCGGCCGTACGCCTTCTCGCAATCAGCGAAAATCTGCAGCCGTGAGCGTGAAGTTGTTTCCGCGTCGATGCTGATAGACTCTCGATGCAGCCTCCTGAATGGAAGAACGCGCCGCATCGAAGGCATTGAGATAGGCGGCTTCGGAAGAATTCTGGGTGATCGCGCTGCCGAGGGCTGCTTCTTCGACCAGAAACCTGACCTCGAACATGCCGTCATAGCCGGTGAAGCGGACACCTTTTCGCGCTTCGTCGAAGCTGCGGCTTCTGTTGGGAAAGATAAGTGCCATTGCGGTTGTCCTTGGAAGTGGGTGGGAGCCGCTGTGCGACCCTCGGACCCGGCGATGATTGTCGATGCACGGCTGACCGGAACGGGCAGCTTGATGCCAGATGGTTGGCAACCAGCCTGCCGCCATGCCCGATCGTCGCCAGGTCTCAATGGATCGTCTGCACGATGACCCGGTCATCAAGCAAAGCCTGAGATGTCTTGATCAAGCGCACCGTACCAGTGATGATCTCGTCGGAATAGACCGGGTCCGCACGCGAAATTTCGTCCGTCATATCGCGGAGGACTTTGTTTATCTCAAGCAGAGGCGGCACAAGGTCCAGCAATCCATCGGCGGCCAGCCCGTGAGCCAGGCCTGCGATCACCTCTCTGAGGTGATCTATGAGCGCACGCCGTTCTGAAACCGCCAGTGCCGACGGCTTTGTGAGGGTCGCTTCACCGTTGAACTGCATGATGCGTATCCTCCTCTCTCTAAAATGGGTTCCGCCACGCCATTATCAATGGCTACCGCCGAATGAGGTTGCGGTCGGATGGCAAAGAGCGCAAGCTGAACTATCGGCGGGCACGATACGGGCACCGCTGCTTGGGGCGCGCCAGTAAGCCCTGGCGCCAGCGAACCCTAGCCCCAACGAAGGAGGACACAATGTCTTCCACATCAGATCAATTATTCGATATCCACAATTTGAGAATGCTGGACCGTATCCTCCGAAAGGCCGGCTTTCGCGGCGGCGAAACCTACGCGACCGATGATGGCGAGATCAGCGCCACAAGTTTCCTCATTCATTGTTTCCAGATGGGAATCGTCGATGAGGCCGCGTTGAAATCGGCTCTGAAAATGTATCTCGCGACACAATTGAGCTCAGGCCCGCTTCCGCAGGCAATGGAAGACGGCTCCTTTGCCAGATGGCAGGATGACGGCGGCGCCCCGGTGAAAGCCTATCGGATCGCGCGGTATACGGCGTCTGGTCGCGCGGACGCACCGCTGCGGCCGCCAGCTTACCGCTTTCCCAAAACCAGGCTGCCTGAACGATTGTCCGAGATCCCGTGAACGCGCCTGCTGCGACGTCACCGGCAACGCCCGATCGATCGTCGCGATGACATGACGAACAAGGAAGAAGACATGTCTGGGATTCACGCCGATCAAAAGGATCGGGCCAGGAAGCACGAGATCATCGCCCCCGTGCGGAAAAACGCGACGTCAAGCTCGACCGCCGACGATCTGATAACGCAGGCTCGTCAGGCGCGCTCACCGTCGGCGGAGCAGGGGATCGATAGCGCTGATAAGCAAGCCTATGGTCTGGCGCGTCCACACAAAGGTCCGTTCGACAACGCAACGGCATTCAGCGCTGCCACCTACGACCATGATCTCCCGACGCGGCAGCAATTGGAGGCGGCGCAACGCAGCCAATCCGACGCGATAAAGCGGCAAGAGGCAAACCGCCAAAAGGGCAAATCCCGCCTGCGCGCAAAGACAACGACGCTGAAATCTCCCTGAGCAGGAATAGAGGGGCAGACGGCGCCCTATAGATTTCTTGCTGACTGAGCGGTGCTTGGCTCCAAGGCCTTTCCGCTCGGGGTCTGTCGAAAAGCCCGCCTTAGGCGGGCTTTTCCTGTTTGCGGCAAAAGCTCGGGAGACTGTCAGGCCGCCCCAAACGGCACGGCGACGAAGGTTTTGTTGCCATCGCGTTCGACGAGCAGCAGCACCGACTTGCGGCCGGCCTTGCCGGCATCGGCGATCGCGGTCTTGACGTCGCGGGTGTTATGGACCGGTCTGTCGTTCACCGAGACGATGACATCGCCGGACTGAATTCCGGCGGCGGCGGCCGACTTGTCCGGGTTGACACTGGCGACCACCGCACCGTTGACAGAGCGCGGCAGGTTGAGCTGCTGGCGCACGTCGGGTGTCAGGTCGGCAAGGCTGATGCCGAGGCTCGGCTGGCCGCTGCTCTCGCCCTTGCTGGCGGGACTTTCGGCCCCGGCCTGTTTCTGGCCTTCCTCATTGGTGCCGACGGTAACGTTGAGATCGATCGTCTTGCCGTCGCGCCAGACGCTGAGCGCTTCCTTGGCGCCCGGCGAAAGGTCGGCGACCAGGCGCGACAGGTCCTTCGGCGTCTTGACGGTCTCGCCGCCGACTGAAGTGACGATATCGCCCGGCTTCAGGCCGGCATGGGCGGCCGGCGTATCGGCCGTGACGGCGGCAACCAGCGCACCGCCTGTTTTATCAAGGCCGACGGCATCGGCGACATCCCTGGTGACCGGCTGGATCTGTACGCCGAGATAACCGTGATCGATCGAGCCGTCCTTCTGCAGCTTGGCGACGATCGCCTTGGCCTCGTCGGAGGGAATGGCGAAACCGACGCCGACACTGCCGCCGTTCGGTGAATAGATGGCGGTGTTGATGCCGACGACATTGCCGCTGCGGTCGACGAGCGGGCCGCCGGAGTTGCCATGGTTGATCGGCGCGTCGATCTGGATGAAATCGTCATAGGGGCCGCTGTGCAGGTCGCGGCCGCGCGCCGAAACGATGCCAGCCGTCACCGTGGTGCCGATGCCGAAGGGGTTGCCGATCGCCAGGATCTGGTCGCCGAGCTTCAGCCTATCGGAATCGCCCCAGGCAATGGTCTGCAGCGGCTTGCCCGCCTCTATCTTCAACACGGCGACATCGGATTTCGGGTCGGTGCCGATCAGCTTGGCCGGCAGTTCCGTGCCGTCATCCAGCGTCACCTTGATGTCGACGGCATTGTCGATGACATGGTTGTTGGTGACGATCACGCCGTCGGGGCTGATGATGAAGCCGGAGCCGAGCGCCATCGCCTGCTGCGAAGGCCGGTTTTTCGGCGCCTGGTGCGGCAGCGGGATGCCCTGGTCCTCGAAGAACTGGCGGAACTGCTCGTCCATCGGCGACTCCTGCTGGTCGGCACTGACATCGGTCGCCTTCATTGTCGTGGTGATGGTGACGACCGCAGGCTTGTCGGCATCGACGATGGACGCGAAGGAGCCGCTCGGCGCGAGAACGCCGCCGGCATCGGACGGCGCGGCAAAGGCGCTGGACGAATTGATCGCAAAGGGCAGGCATGCCGCGCCGGCGATGATGGCGGCTCCGACAAGCGCTGCGGTGCGATGTTTGCGTAAGATGTGTGACATGGTGGTGATCCCTTGGGCGGTGGTCCCTTGCGAGAGGGTTGGCTTTGGATGGCGTCGTGGTTCCATGTCCTGGGACCTGGCGTCGGATGGCGTTTGGCGGCAATTCCTCTGGGGAACGCGCAGTCGTCGAGGGGCGGCGACCGGGGGGAAGAGAAGAATTGGCGCTCGGGATTCATATGATCCCACCAAGCGGATTTACAAATTAAAGTTTGATCATGTTTATATTGCCGATTTGTAAGATATGACGGGAATTTAATCTTCGCTGCAAGTGCGTTCCGGCCGGCTGCCCCGCTGCAGAACTTCCGGCCCGGTTTTGTCTCGCTTCGCGTCCTTCGCGATGTTTTCATTCGAAAATAAATGGACTTATTCCCGATGGCGGTGATCCGATCGCCGCACGCGCCCGTAATTTGCCGACAGACGATCCCGTTGCTGTTTCTGGAAATTCTATTCCCGGATTCTGTTGCGAATATAAAATGTTAGTAGACTCTAAATTATTTCTTCTTCAGAAAGTAAAGGTCGCGATTCGAGGGCAAGCGAGTCTCGCGGGCGAGATATAACGGGGGCGGTGAGGACGGCAGTGGAGCGGGGGCGGAAGGCCAGGCGCGGTGCGCATGTGAAGTTGAGCGATGTGGCGAAGAAGGTGGGTGTCAGCCCCATCACCATTTCGCGCGCGCTTCGCAATCCCGAAATCGTCTCGGAGGATCTGCGCCAGACTATCCTGCGCACGGTAGACGAGATGGGGTATATCCCCAATCTTGCCGCCCGGGCACTCGCCGGCCGCCACAACGGCATCATCGGCGTCATCACGCCCGCTTTGCACCATCACGGCTTCGCCGGTCTGATGATCGGCATCGAGGATTGCTTGCGCACCACCGAATTCCGCGTGCAATATTCCAACACGCTCCACCATGTCGACGGCGAGGCCGGCGAGCTCAGATCCTTCCTGACGCAGAAGCCGGCCGGCGTCATTATCGCGGGCGCCGAATCCTATCATGATCTTCTGTCGCTGATCGAAAACGCCGCCTGTCCGATCGCCCATATCACCGATCTCAGCCAGGAGCCGGAAAGGCTGGTCGTCGGCCTCGATCATTATGCGGCCGGCGCCGAACCCACCCGCTTCCTGCTATCGAGGGGTTATGAGAGGATCGGCTTCATCGGCCGCGGCACGGATATTCGCTCGCGTCGCCGGAAGGAAGGCTATGAGGCCGCGATGGGCGAAGCCGGCCGTTTCGATGCTGATCTCGCCATTGGCGGAAATGAGGGAAGCAGCACCGGCCTCGGCAGGGAATTGTTTGCCCGCCTGTTGCAGCGCGTGCCGGATATCGATGCCGTCTTTGCTCAAAGCGACGATCTGGCGCTCGGTGTCCTCATCGAATGCGCCGCGCGCGGCATCCGCGTGCCGGAGGATGTCGGCATCTGCGGCTTCAACGATCTGGAGTTTTCAGCCTTCACCCAACCGACCCTGACGACGGTTCAGATTCCACGCTACGATATCGGCTACCGCGTCGCCGACATGCTGCGGCGCGCCATCCGCGACGAGCCGCCCGGCGAAAACAAGGTCGATTGCGGCTTCTCCATCATCCCGCGCGGCTCGACGCGCTAGTTCGGCACGATTCGCCAGCCTTTCGTCTGCCGATGCAGGCAGTCAAAAATGCCTTCAAAATATCGATATCAGCCCAGTGTTCCTGCAAATCGTTCCGGCCATCGCTCACGTTGAAAAACCTCCGTCAGGAAGTCGATGAACACTCTTGTCTTGGAGGGCAACAGGGTGCGGTTTGCATAATAGATCGAAATCGGGCCTGCGTCGGCATACCATGCCGGGACCAATCGGGTCAGTTCTCCGCTCTCCAGATTGGCCAGAGCATCCGCCTTGGCGATCATCGCGACACCAAGGCCGAGAAGGGCGGCGGATCGCATGGCCGCGGGATCGTTGACGACGATCGTCTCTTTCAAGACCGCAGGCTGCTCATCTCCAGCAAGATTGCGCATCTGCCGCTGGTGAATTCGACCCGTCCGCATCGAACGCATGACGATACCGTCGAGTTCGTGCAAGCCGGACGGATCATGAGGCGGAACCCGATCGCCCAGATATCCCGGTGATGCCACGGGGATAATATGAGCAGGGGCCAATGGCCTGGCGATGACACCAGGCGTCAACTCGAAACCCCCGCCGATCGCAGCATCATAGCCCTCGGCGATCAGATCGACCTGTCTGTTTTCGAACATCCATTCCGGGCGGATCATCGGATATCGCTGCATGAACTCCGGCAATAGCGGAAGGATGTAGCCTATGCCGAGTGTCGGGCTCATGCTGAGTTTCAGCACGCCGGATGGTTCGGACTGTTCGCTCGATGCCTCCGAGATCGCTCCCTGCAGGCTTTCCAGGTGATCTCGGATTGAGTGCAGAAAGCGCTCGCCTGCTTCCGTGAGCGTCAGACTTCGGGTGCTTCGTTGAAACAGCCTGAGTTTCAGGTTGCCTTCAAGTGCTGCGACATTGCGGCTGACCGCCGCCGGCGTCAGGCCGAGCCGTCGTGCCGCCGAGGAGAAGCTTCCAAGCTCGGCGCTGCGCACGAAGGATTCCAGGTTTGCAAGTGTCTCCATACCATCACTTTCAATCAATGCTTGAAATTGATAACAGGCAATTCTGTCTAATCACAAGGGAATAACAAGGCGATATTCACTCCATCGAAACCAAACAATGGAGTTATCGCAATGACCATCGGCATCATTGGCGCCGGCAATATCGGCTCCGCCTTCGCCCGAGCCCTTGCCCGCAACGGCATCGCCGCCACGATCTCGAACAGTCGCGGCCCCGACACATTGCAGGATCTGACCGAGGAACTGTCGCCGCACATTACGGCGGGGACAATCGAAGAGGCGGCGAAAGCCGGCCTCGTCCTTGTCGCCGTCCCTTGGTCGAAGCTACCCAAGGCATTGGCGGGTCTTCCTAACTGGGCGGGTCGCATCGTAATCGACGCCAACAATCCGATCGAAGGGCCGCTGTTCAAACCAGCCGAGCTGAATGGTCGTTTGTCGACTGAGGTCTTCGCCGGCCTGGTGCCCGGTGCTCGCGTTGTGAAGGCATTCAACCATCTCCAGGCGCATCTGGTTTCAGCCGATCCCCGCGCCGAGGGCGGCAGCCGCGTGCTCTTCTATTCCGGCGACGATGCCCAATCGAAGGCCGAAGTGGGGACGCTGATCTCCAAATTGGGCTTTGCCGGCATCGATCTCGGGCCGATTTCGATCGGCGGCAAGCTCGCGCAATTCCCCGGCGGGCCGTTGCCTGTCCTCAACCTCGTCAAATTCGGATGAACAGCGATCGGCCGGATCAATCCGGCCGATTTGCTCGAACGACAGCGCCGCGCATCTTTTCAGCCGTGCAAAGGACGCTGTAACACCTTGAATTGCTGCGTAGTTTTATCCTTAAATCGGTTCCGATTTAAGGAATTATGCAGTAGGCACAGCCGAGATTATTCCCTATATAGAATGAATGAGGATCACTGTGCTGAAAAATGGATAGTGCAGGACTGTCTCTGGACAGAATGCGCACCTTTGTCCGCGTCGCCGAACGCGGCAACCTGTCGATGGTCGCAAGAGAGCTGGGTGTCGGTCAATCCACCGTGACGCGGCACCTCAATGAACTTGAGGAGGCTGTCGGCGTACCGCTTCTCAGCCGAACCACGCGACGCGTCACCCTTACCGACGAAGGCAGCCGCTACTATACGAACTGCCTTCAGATATTACGCCTGGTCGAACAGGCTGCGGAAGAAGCGAGAGATGCCCGCCGGGCTCCTGCTGGGGCTGTTCGGCTTTCCTGTACGGCAGCACTCGGCGTGATGCACATCACCCGCCTCATCTTTGACTTTCAGGACAAGCATCCGGACATTCGGGTCGACCTCAACCTGACGGACGAGCGGATCGACCTGGTTCGCGAAGGCGTCGACGTCGCACTCCGTCTTGGGCCTCTCGCGGACAGCGCGATGAAACTTCATGCGCTCGGAGAAAGCCATCGGTTGCTGGTGGGCGCTCCAACCTATTTGTCCTCCCACGGACGGCCGGAACGCCCAGCCGATCTGTCACGCTACGAAACCGTCGTGATGTCCAATGTGGCGGGGAGCGATCAGCTCGTTCTGTCCTCTCCCGACGGCACAAGCCTGATGATCCCGGTCAGTGGCAAGCTGCGCGTCGATCACGGGCTCGCGGCGCGCGAAGCCTTTGCCGCCGGACGCGGCATTGGTCCTGCACATCTCTGGTTGGTCCACGATCTTCTGGACGACGGCCAGCTCGAGGTCGTGCTTGGCGACTATCGTCCTTTACCGGTTCCGGTGAGCTTGCTGATCGTTCCAGAGCGTGCAGCCATTGCCCGCGTTCGGCTTCTCGTCGACTTTCTTGTCGCCGAGGTTTCCAAATTGCCGGGAATTCGGCCATCGTAAGCCCTTGTTTTCAAGCGTGTCGTTATCGCAAAACCGCGCACACATTTGCGCGACATGCTTCAAAGTCCGAAAGACCACTTATCGCCACGCCACCCCGTCGTCCTGAGATACTGCTCCCAGTTGAGAGTGTCGGGGTTCAGGCGACGGCTCCATTCGAGGTCGTGCTCCTTGCCGAAATAGCCATGGTCGACAGCATATTCGACCATCCCCAGAAGCTCTCGAACGAGAAGTTCGTTGGCGGCAAACTCCGGAAAGTAGTGCAGCAGGCCATCCCTGGTGAAAGCGTTTCGATACGCGGCCTTGAGCCCGGTCACGCGCTGAAAGGTTTCGACCATCTCGCGCGGAGAAATGATATCGCCAACGATCGGCAGCGTTTTCCCGTTGTAACGCTCGGGATTTGAGAAAATTTCAAGCACGACCGGCCCGGTCGCCGTCAGCGGATCGACAAACGGCGCTCGGAAATCGTCAGGAAGATAAATCGGCAAGAGGAGCGTATCGCCCTCCATGCGCGGCACATAATATTCGAGAAGATTCGTGTAGAAGAATGCCAGCATGACGAAGGAATGAGAGACCGGCAGGCCGCGAATATGGTCTGCAACGCGCGCTTTGTCGGTAAAATGCGGCGCATATTTCGTCCCGTTGGTTATATTGTCGACATTCTCAAGCGTGCTGAAAACAATATGCCCGACGCCGGCCTCAACGGCGGCATCCGCCAGTTGTCGGCCGAGAGGGGCCTCGATTGTCTCAGGCGGGGCGATCGGCGGCGTCATCAGAAATGCGCCATCCGCGCCTTTGAAGGCGGCGACGAGGTCCTTTTGACGGCCAAGTTCGAGAGGGACGGCTACGATTTCAGCGCCGCGTTCCTCCAGACGTAAAGCTTCAGGCGAATCCTTTTTCCGGGTTAAAGCTCGCACCCGGAAACGTTGGCTCTGAAGGAGTGTCGCGGCGACGCTGCGCCCCTGTTTGCTCGTTGCACCGACAATCGCGATCAGTGGCTTTTCATGTGCAGACATAGAGCTTTAAACCTTTCCCTGTCATTGACGCCGCTACGGTGGCAGGCGTCGTTTTGCGGGAGAGCGGTCGGCCTGTGCCGAGAGCCCACTCGATGGCGGGCACCCTATCGCAACAGGTTCTATGGCTGTAGATATCTGAAATGCATAACGTAATGCCATTTTCTGGATAAATGGCGTCCCGGCTGGGCCTGGATACAAATCGGTTCGCCATCCATCGCGACGGCGCAAGTGTCGTTCTTGAAACCACTTCTCAAATGCCGGCGTTGGCTCAGACATCTCTTCGCCGATGGCGGCTCTGATGGACTAATGCTGAGAGCTGCATGGCAAAGACGCAAGTTCACCCTGCAGACCGTCAAATAAACCGATAGGACCAAAGGTTTCGAAGTGCTGCCCAGTCGCCGCAAGATATTACTTTTATTGAATTCTTTTCAACGCAGACTCTTGGCCTGTCTGGCAGATGTATTAATCATTGTTAAGTACTATTGAATATGGTTAATATTATGTTAACCTTAAAGAGATCGGACAGTGTTCAGCGCTTTCAAAGCGGAAATTCGAAACATGAAGCTTTCGAAGATAATATCGCCAGAGATGCCTCAATATAGGTCGAGAATCGGTTCTCGCCTGCATCAAACAATACTGTGCATGGTGTTTGCAGCAATTGTTCCATTGACGTCAGCAGCGGAAGATTTACCTGCGTCCACAGGTTCAGCCCCGGTTGTGACCTCTGGCGAGACTTCGGCCCGGCAGCCTCAATCGCTGCGTGATGGTCTTCGTTCAGGCGATAAATTGAATCTCGCATTTTACGAAAGCTTGGCCTCTGTAGAAGATCGCTGGACGGGCTCACGGGGCACGGTTCCCTGGAACTTTTACCAGCGCCCCGAGCTCACTGGCGAATACGTCGTTGAAGCGGACGGAACCATTTCGCTTCCGCTTTTGGGACGCTTCCCGGTTCGAGGGCTTCCTCCGGCCGATGTGGAGGCGATAATTCTTCCTTCGTACGAAAGTCTGGTCGGCAGAAAGGGGTTCGTCAACATCGTCAGGATTGAGCACCAGCCGATTTACATTACCGGCCCGGTTCGTAATCCAGGCTCGTTTCAATATGTTGATGGCATGACTGTTCTGCATGCCGTTGCGCAAGCGGGTGGCATGACGGCGAAGACTATCGAGCCATGGCAGAGTGTGGAGATTACACGCCAGATCGAGCGGTTGAAGGCTGGGCTGGCCGATCTGAAGCGGCTTGCGTCGCGAACCGAGGTGCTGAGGGCGAAGCGCGATTCCGTGCAAATTGCCAGCATTGGCACACCTGTTTTTGGTCCCGATCCCGATGCTCAACAGTTGTTGGATGATGAGACATGGCAGCGCCAATTGGTAACGACGAGCAAGGATGCGCAGAGCAGTGCTTACGCAAAATCTGTTACCGATGCTCAGGCCGATCTCGATCTGCGTCAGGCCCGCGTCGGCAATTATGATGCCACAATTCGGGTCCGTCAGGATCGGCTGGCAAGTATCGAGAATTTGGCCAAAAACAAGCTTGTCACCAGCATCGAGTTGACCCGGGCGCAAAGCGAACTGACTGAGTCTGAAGATCGAAAACAGCAGGCCGTCATCGATGTCGAGAGCGCAAAGCAACGGTTGGCGGCAGCGAAACAGGATGTCGAGCGCGATCGTATCGAACGCAAGATCGAGATCGAAAAGTCAGCAGCGGATGCCGAAAGAGGCCTATCCACGGCGTTGAAGACGACCGAGAGCGATCTTGAAATTTTCCGGTCCATGGTATCGTCGGAGGATACCGCCGATGTTGAATTCGAAATCGTTCGGCCTGGACCGAACGGTGTCATCGTCGAACCTGCGACCGAAGAAACGGTCTTACAGCCTGGCGATCTGATCAAAGTCCATTGAGACTTAGCCGCATACTCCTCCCGACTGGGAGAGTTTAGTCCTCCTCTCGGCCCAAGAGCTCAGGGGCATCGTTGATTTGCGATTTGTCACGCGGTCCAAAACGCCATGGAGAGCTTATGTCTACAATCGAAGCTTTAGAATCCTCGCATTCCTCAATGCCGGTCCAGGGTCCGATGTTCAATTTGCCAAGGACCTCGCTCGTCATTCCAACCTTGAACGAAGCGGAAAACATTAAGCTGCTTTTGCCCCGCATACCGACCTGGGTGCATGAAATCATCATCGTCGATGGGCGATCGACAGACGGAACGCCTGACATAGCGCGAAGCATGCGCGACGATGTCAAGATCGTGCTCCAGCCCAAGAAGGGCAAAGGCATCGCATTGCGGACCGGCTTCGAAGCCGCATCGGGTGATATGATCGTGATGCTTGATGCTGACGGTTCGATGGATCCCTACGAAATCATCTTGTTCGTCGCGGCTCTTGTTGCAGGTGCGGATTTCGTCAAGGGTTCTCGTTTTATGCAGGGTGGCGGCACCAGCGACATGACAGTCATCCGCCGTTTCGGCAATCTCGGCCTGACCCTCCTGGTCCGGATGCTCTATGGCAGCTCTTTCAGCGATTTGTGCTACGGCTACATGGGCTTTTGGAAACGGCATGTTCCCTTGCTGCGTGCCGACTGCGACGGCTTCGAAATTGAGACGCTGATCAATTTGCGGGCCCTGAAGAACAAGCTCAAAATCATGGAAGTCGCGAGCTTTGAATCGGAGCGTATCTACGGCGTCAGCAATCTGCGTGCCCTTCCGGACGGCTGGCGCGTGCTGAAGACGATCTTCCGAGAACGCGTCAGCACGCCGACGGGCGTCCAAGTCCTCGAGCAGGGCATGTCCTGAGGTCTGGATTTAGTGGGCGAGGCCGCATGATGCGCATTTTGATGCTCAGCGCGAGATACCTGCCTTTTGCCGGAGGAACGGAAACCCATGTAAGCGAGGTCGCAACCCGGCTCGTGCACAAGGGGCATGCGGTGACGGTCTTGACGGGCAATCCCGACGGCCTTCTTCCGGCAGCGGAAAGCCGAGACGGCGTGCAGATTGTCAGGCTGAAGACCTTTCCCCGTGGGCGGGATTGGTGCTTCGCCCCCGGCGTCTTCAGGGCGGTCGCCGAAGGTGATTGGGACCTGATGCATGTTCAGGGCTACCACACCTTCCTGGCACCGCTGGCAATGGCCGCCGCATCGCGGAACGGGCTTCCTTTCGTGGTTACCTTTCACAGCGGTGGCCATTCGTCACGATTTCGGTCCTCGATCCGGCGCTTCCAACATAGAATGCTTGCGCCTCTGGCCGCCAGAGCAGCGCAACTCATTGGCGTGTCGCGGTTCGAAGCGGATCTGTTCAGCCATAATATGGCAATCGCGAGAGACAGGTTCATCGTTATCCCCAATGGCGCGCGCCTGCCGGAAAAGTCCGGGCGGCGACCGGCTTCACCACACGACAGGCCGCTGATTGTCTCGCTCGGCAGGCTGGAGCGCTACAAAGGTCATCATCGGGCGCTTGCTGCATTTAATGTGCTGGCAACGAAATTCCCCGATATGCGCCTTCGGATCCTAGGAGAAGGCCCTTATGAGGCGAAGCTGCGTCAGCAGGTGGCCGAACTCGGGCTCGGCAACCGTGTCGAGATCGGGGCAATTCCGCCGACCGACCGGTCCGCAATGGCCGATCTTTTGTCTTCGGCCGCTCTTGTCGTGCTCCTCAGCGATTATGAAGCTCATCCCGTGGCGGTTATGGAGGCGCTTTCGGTCAAGGCTCCCGTACTGACCACCGACACATCCGGCTTTCGGGAGCTGGCTGAGGAGGGCCTCGTGCGATCCATTCCGCTCAACGCTTCGCCAGACTTCACCGCGCGTGAAATGCTCGCCGCCATGGAGGCGGGGCCGATCTCGGTTGAGACGAGCTTGCCGGACTGGGACGATTGCACGGACCGGCTGCTGATGGTGTACAGACGCGTACTTTCGCATCCGCAGCCTGAACTGCGAACCGGTCCGGCACTGCTTGGAGATTTGAAGCACGATGACCGTTGTTGAGGGGCGGACGTCTCCAGACCAGCAGAAGGCCTACCAGGACGGAGCTTATCGTCATGGCTATATGGTAGGGGTTTCCATTCCACGCATCGATCTGTGGATCGCCGCATTTCTGGGCCTGCGCAGGCAGGACAGCGCGGTCGGGGGTGTTGCCGATCCTTCGTCGCTGGGGATGTCGCCGGCCTTTGCCTTCCTGTGCAGTTGCGCCCTTATTGTGGTCGCTCTTGCTGCAAATGCCAGTCGGCTGGGAGAGGGCTGGGCGGTTCCCACGTTCTATACCGCCATCGCCGCGATCTTTCTCCCCGCTGCGGCGCGAATCATCCATCCGGGGGCCAGCCGCCTGGAGCGGTTGGCGCTCATCGTGATCGTGACCTCAGCCCTCTTCGTGGTACGCCTGATCCGCGCGCCCGTCGCCTTCATAGACCATGACGAATTCCTGCACTGGGCGACGGTTAACGACATTCTGGAGGCGGGGCGACTGTTCCTGCCCAATCCCCTTTTGCCGGTCAGCCCCCTCTATCCCGGGCTAGAGCTCGTAACGTCCGCCTTGGTCAAACTGTCCGGACTGTCCGTCTTCGCGGCAGGCCTCATCGTGTTGGCGGCAGCACGGATGATGCTGATGCTCACGCTATTCCTGCTCTTTGAGAAGATCACGAATTCTGCACGGATCGCCTCCATCGCCTGCCTGATCTACATGGGTTCGTCCACGTTTTTGCTGTTCGACGTCCACTACTCGTATGAAAGCCTGGCGATCCCCATGCTTGCGGCGGTGCTGTTGGCTTCCGAAAGCCGACGCCTGGAGCGAGGCGACACGGCAGGCTGGCCGACGGTCGTCGCCACCATGGTCCTGATCGTGGCGCTCGCAGCTACTCATCATCTCACCTCCTATTTTTGCACGGCCCTTTTGTGCGGCACGGCGGTGATGGAATGCCTGAGGCAGGGCGCTTCCGCTATGCAGAGGCGGCAGGCGATCCTGCTGGCCTCGATCGCCGTGATTGCTCCGGTCGCCTGGTCGAAGATCGTCGGGAACCCCACCGGCAGCTACATCTTTCCCGTACTGGCAGGCGGCATACACGAGGTAGCGCAACTCGTATCGAGTTCGACCTCGACGCGTAAGCTTTTCGTGTCGGACACGGGAGCCCTGGCGCCTGCTTGGCAACGTTACCTGACGATGGCGGGCGTCGCGCTGATCTGCCTGGGACTTCTCACCGGCTTTCTCCGCTCGCTCGTTTTCAATGGGCAGCACCCGAATGCGAGCATCCTCTGGCCGCCGACCAGATGGCGCCTATGGCGGTCAAGCCTTCTCGAGATCCTCGTTTTGGTGACGCTGGCCTATCCCGTCAGTATCATCTTCCGGCTGACGCGCAGTGGGTGGGAGATCGGCAACCGCATCGGCTCGCTATCTTTCCTCGGCGTCGCAATCGTCGTCGCGGTGGCCGTCGCGGCATTCTGGCACGGCACCTCGCGTGGCTGGCTGCGCGCAACGTCGCTTGCCGCCGCCGCAACGACGGTGCTGATCGCTGGCGTCATCAGCTCCGAGGGGCCACGTATCCTGGTTCCGGCCGGCTATGAAGTTTCGGCCGACTCCTCGTCGATAGAACCGATGGGGATCAGCGCCGCAAAGTGGACCAGGGAATGGCTGGGCGGCGAGCAGCATTTCGCAACCGACCGGATCAATCGCCTGCTCCTGTCCACCTACGGCCGGCAAAAGGTCTCGACCACGCTTGAGAGCGGGCGGGATACAGGCATGGCCATCACCGCTGCCGATCTCGGCCCGATGGAACGCAAGCTGCTGATCGACTCGGGCGTCGGTTTCGTCATGGTCGATCTGCGCATGACCACCGGCTTGCCCGGCGTCGGCGTCTATTTCGACGGCGGCGCGCAGGACCGAAACCACACGGTCCCCCTCCAGGCGTCGTCGTTGCTCAAGTTCAATTCCGAGCCCGATGTCGACCGCACCTTCGACAACGGCTTCATGGTCATTTTCGATGTCGGGCGGCTCGGGAAAACACGGCAGCCCGCCGCCCCTCCCAGGCGGACCGGAGAGCCGGCGCAATCCCTGGGACGACCAGACGGAGATTTACAATGATCGATAGCCGTATCGACGCTTTCATGTGCGTCCATTCGCGGGACATCGAATATTTGCTCGAAGCGTCCCTTCGCTCCTACCAGCAGCATTTCCCCGACAAGGGAAACCTAACCATGGTCACGGACAACCCTGCCGCTTTAAGAGCCTTCCTCGACGCGAAGGGTCTCGTGCCTGGCGCCGCCGTCACCGGCGATAACGACTGGCTTTCGGCCAGCGAACTGGAACTTCCCGGCTGGTTTCGGCAGCAGATCATCAAGCTGCGCGCCTTCGAATTCTGCCGCACTGAGCATTTCTGCAATCTCGGTGCGGATACACTGCTGCTGCGGCCCATCGCGACGACCGATCTGATCGACCGGCGCGAACCGGTTCTCTATTATTCCAGCCACAGGCTTGCCGATCTTCACTACCGTTTCGAGAAGAAACGGTTGCGTAATGTCGCAAGGATCCTCGGCGTCGAGCCGGCCCGGTCTTTTCGCTACGTCGATTTCATCAACGATTTCTTCTGCTTCAAGCGTGAATGGCTCATCGCGCTGAATGACTACATCGCGTCGAAATACGGCTCAACACCCTACGTCGAGCTGCTCAAGGGTCTGAGTGCGTCAAAAGACCAGACGCGGTTCGGAGAATGGACACTCTATTCCGTCTTTCTGCTCGATGTGATGCACCTGTCGCCGACGATACGCGACGCGCGCGGGGCCTATCTGACGCAGATCCATAGCCGCCTCGGCCTCACGCTGAGCCGGCTGGACAGCAAGATCGTTCATCTCGTCCAGAAATCCTTCGACCCGAATGTGATCCGCCAGAAGCTCATGAAGGTGAACCCGGGCGCCGCTCAGATCATCGGCGCAACGGCATGGGCGAATGCAGGAGCTCGCCCCCGATGATGGCCCGCCGTGTCTTTCTGGGAATCATTCCGCTGTGGGTTCTTGCCGCTGCGTTGGCCGTAACGTGGCTGCCCGAAACCTTTTCGACCTGGGAGAAGCTGGTCCGTTTGGCGCTCTGCGCGCCGCTGTTACTGTATTTCCCGGGCCGCATGCTGGTGGACACCCTGCGCTTCGAGGGCGATGTGGTCACCAGGGGGACGTTCGCGGTGTTCCTGAGCTTGGCGACCTGCATTTTTCTGGGGCTTCTGCTGCATGTCGTCGGCCATCTCGATGCGCGAGGCTGGGTCTACGCGCTGGGCCTGACGACTATCGCCCTTCGGTGGCTGAATGTCGTTTTGCTGCTCGCAAGGCCGGTTCCAGCCATCCCCTGGGCTTGGCCCGGCCGCCGTTTTGCGATCTTCGCAGTTTCCATGATCTTGGCGGCGAGTTCCGTCCTCGTGGCGCGCCCGGTCGCGCTTGAACGCAAGCCGTTTCATTTCACCGAGCTTTGGATGGTGCCCAAATGGAACTGGACGAACAATGTGGTAACGGTCGGCGTGCGCAATTCGGAAGACGCCAAAACGCTTTACAGTTTTGACCTTGTTCTGGGCGGCACGTTGATTGGAAAGATGCCAACCTTCGAACTGGCGCCTTCCTCCAGCCAAACCTTCGAATTCTCCGTACCCACAAAAACGCGCCCACCCGCACGGCTGGAAGCCTGGCTCTACAAGGGCGGCGACAGGGGAACGATCTACCGCAAGGTCTGGATGACCATCGACACGCTCCAGTCCCCGGCACCGACCGGAATAACCCTTCAGTCCGCTCCGGAGACGAAAAATGGATGATTTCCAGCACCCCGTGCCCGGCAAGCTCACGACGGCAATCGTCATCTGCTGTTATTCCGACAAGCGCTGGGACATTCTCAACAAGGCAATCGCGGCGGCAGCCCGCCAGGTCCCGACCGCGGACGAGATCGTTGTCGTCGTCGATCACAATCCGCCACTCGCGCTGCGTCTGCGCGCCAAGTGCTTCGAAACCCCGGTCAGGATCGTCGAGAATATTCATCCGCCCGGCCTCTCCGGTGCCCGCAACACCGGGATTTCAGTCAGCCGCGGCGAGGTCATCCTGTTTCTCGACGACGACGCCGTGTCGGATCAAGATTTGCTGGCGACCTTGGTTTGGCAACTGGAGGACCCCTCGGTGCTGGGCGCCGTGTCGGCTATCCGCCCGTTGTGGGAAACGGACCGTCCGTCCTGGTTTCCCGACGAATTCCTGTGGACTCTTGGCTGCACCTACCGCGGTCTTCATCCAGGGCCGGTGCGCAACCTCATCGGCGCGTCGATGTGCATCCGCCGCTCCGTCTTCGATCATACGGGCGGCTTCGATTCCGGCCTGGGCCGAACGGCCAAGGCTTTGCCGCTCGGATGCGAGGAAACCGAGCTCTGCATCCGTGCAACCAAGGCCCTGCCGCATGGCCGTTTCGTCTTCGAGCCATCGAGCGGCAGCGATCACGCCATACCCGCCGATCGCGCGACGTGGAAATATTTCCTCCACCGCTGCTGGGCCGAAGGGCTTTCAAAGGCCTGCCTATCGTTGATGGCGGGCTCCGGCGAGGCGCTGGCGTCGGAAAAGACCTATATGACGAGGACGTTGCCGCAAGGGGTTATGCGGGGATTCGCTGACGTGCTGCTTGGCCAGCCGAGCGGCCTTCTTCGCGCCGTCGCGCTGGGCGCCGGCCTGGCAGCCACTGCGGCCGGCTTCGCTCTCGGCCGGACCCGCGCTGCCCTTACGCGACCGTTCACCTCCGTTCCTGCTCGCACTCTCGAACCGGTGGAATAGGCATGATGACCCTCAACGCCGCTATTGCCAAGGTCCGCAGCCTCCTGATGAATCAGGCGGTCCTGCTCCTCAATGCAGGCATGTTGGGGCTTGGAACGTTGATGACGGCCATTCTCGGCTTCGTCTACTGGTGGTTCGCGGCGCGTTCCTTCTCGGCCGAGGCTGTGGGGCTCGCCGCCGCCGCCATATCGTTGATGAACCTCCTCGCGAATCTCGGGGAAGTCGGTCTCGGACCCTTCCTGATGGGCGAGATAGGCCGCCAGAAAAGAGCAGGCCCTTTTTTGACGGGCGCGCTCCTTGCCTCGTTCAGCGCCTCCATCGTGGTGGGGCTGATCTATCTTGCTATCGCAGCCTGGACATCGACGCAGCTTGGCTCGATCGTCGGCTCCTCCGCGACCGATCTCTTCTTCGTTGTTGCTTGCGCTCTGACGGCCGTGACCCTCGTGCTCGACCAGGCCCTGGTCGGCCTTCTGCGCAGCGGCCTTCAACTGGCCCGAAATGTCGTCTTCGCCGCCAGCAAGCTTCTTCTACTGATCGCTCTCGGCCTGACACTTGGCCGCGCAAGCAGCGAATTGGCGATCTTCACCACCTGGTTTACCGGGCAGCTTGTCTCGCTGGTCGTCGTGGCCGGGCTTCTTGTTTATGCCGGTGGGCGCGTTTTCCACCGGCCAGACATCCACGCCTTCCGCCCGGCGCTCGGACAGGTTTTAGGCCATCATGCGCTCAGCATGGCTGTTCAGGCGCCGGCGCTGCTGCTGCCCTTCGTCGTCACGGTGATGCTGTCCGCTGAGATCAACGCCGCCTTCTATGCCGCCTGGACGGTGCTGAACGTCGCGCTTCTAGTCCCTGCGTCACTCGCCTCGGTGTTGTTTGCAATCGCTGTGCGGGAGCCGGAGCTGTTTCCCGCGCGCCTGCGCCTGTCGCTCGGCTTGTCGATGCTGGTTTGCGCGGCGACCGCCTTGGCGTTCCTGTTCCTGTCGCGCTTCATGCTCTGGATATTCAATCCGGCCTATGCTGTGATTGCAGGAAATAGTCTCCAGTTTCTTGGCTTTGCCGCTTTCGGAATGGCGTCCAAGTATCATTATCTCGCGGTTCAACGTGTCCGGCGGCGCCTGGGTTTTGCCACGCTCGTTCTGATCGGCGGTGCGGTGCTGGAGATCGTGGCCGCTGCCGCCGGTGCGCAATTCGGGATCGCAGGCACAGCCAACTTCTGGGTCATTGCTGTTTCGCTAGAAGGCCTCCTTCTGTGCCCGGCATTGTATTGGGCTGCATGGCGCACTGCGACGCCGTCCACTACCGCGCCATCAGCGGCTGCCGGTGTCTCGACATATGGCAATTCCCTCGACCAGACCGACCAAATCGGAATTGCGTCACGGGCTTGAAAGGGAGTTCTTCGCATGAGGCCTATTCAACGCTTCCGGAATTTCGCTGTCGGCGCTGCGGCTCTGGCGCTTTTTTGGTCTGCTCAGGTCGGATCTACGGCCGCGCAGTCATCTGGGCAGCAATCTTTCGTCACGACGAAAGGGGAGGGCTTCCTGCTGGACGGCAAGCCATTTCGCGTGGCCGGCGTAAACAACCATTATCTGACATTTGGCTCGCCAGGCGAAGTCACCCGCGTGTTGGACGATGCCACGGCAATGGGTGCCAATGTGGTGCGCACCTTCCTGCAACCGGTTATAGGGTCGCTGGACGGCCGGGTGCCGACGATCTGGAACTCAAAAAGCACGTCCGATTCCAGCAATCTGGGTACCAAGGGCATCTACATGATGAGTTGGGATCCGACAACCAAACGGATGGTTCCCAACGATGGACCTGACGGCCTGCAAAAGGTCGATTACCTCATCGCGGAAGCGGGGAAGCGCAAACTTAAGCTGATTCTCGCATTCGTCGATTTCTGGGCCTATACGGGCGGTGCCCAACAGATGAACGCCTGGTACGGGAGTTCGGACAAATACACCTTTTTTGCCGCTGATCCGAGAACCCGACGCGATTACAAGGAATGGATTCGGCATGTTTTGTCGCGCGTCAACACGATTACTGGTGTCCGCTATTCCGATGACCCCACCATATTTGCCTGGGACCTGGCCAACGAACCTGACATTCATCCCAAACCGCTCCTTCACGACTGGGTGTCGGAAATGTCAGCCTATGTCAAAACCCTTGCACCGAAACAGCTCGTAACGACGGGCCATGGGAACATGGATCAGAAGCTGTCGGATATGAACATTCCGAGCGTCGATTTCGGCACATGGCATGGCTACCCATCCTACGTCAAAATCAGCCATTCCGATTTCGATGCTCGCATTCGCGAATACTGCGCGATCGGACGAAATATCGGAAAACCGGTGATCCTGGAGGAATTTGGAGTTCCGCGATCCGATCCCGATCAGGCAAATGCCTATGAAACTTGGCTGAACACGATCGCCACGTCGAATTGCGGAGGCTGGGTGGTTTGGCGGCTTGTCAGTACACAGGACTCAGGCCTCTATCCCCAGGACGACTACGACAAATTCGACATTCATAACGATGGAGGCCCTGCTTGGCAGGCTCTGCGCGCCGCCGCCCTCAAGTTTCAATAATCAGGGCTCGCTCGAAGGCGGAAACCGATTTCAAGAAGACAATATGCGTAACACGAAGATCAGAAGCGCTCCTGCGGACCGGAACGGTTGCGCGTTCTTTCCCCTGGAGCAGGATGATTTAGGCCGGTCGGCCTAAAATCTGAATCCGGTTTTTATGGAGCATGATGTCTTCCGAATACTGCGGGCACTTTTCGGCATCATGCTCCGGGGGCTTTCCACCCTCCACAATCGTCGCATACCGATAGACGAGTGATAGCGATCTCGACACGCCAGAGTATTGACTTAAAGCTTTCATATTTTGTTGCGATCTAAACTGGCTTTCCAGCTTCGCCAAATATTCGCGGTCCATCCAGGATATCGGGGACAAGCCGGAGATTTTCGAAGGTCAGCATTCGTTAATATGAATAATGCGGACGGCTCGCACGCAGAAGCGGTATCGTATAATGAAACCTCATCGGGCTACCCCGATTCGAAATAGGGATTGCGGCAGTGAACTCTTCACGCTTTCTTCAATCAATCGTCGAAGCCGAATCCCATGATACACGCTTGAATTTCGCCCGCGCCGCGATTTTCCAGCTTTATAGTGCTTGCCTGCCAACCGGTTCTGCGCCGGCTCAGTTTTCAGTCAAACTCTCTTTATCTGAAGAAGACGCGGTCACGCTTGTCGTGCGGCCGTTCGTCAATAAGGTCGAAGCCCTTGGCGGGCTTGTGAAATCCCTGTTTTCGACAAACGCGGAGACCGTACTGAGAGCCCTG
This sequence comes from Rhizobium indigoferae, assembly GCF_034554815.1. Classification (NCBI taxonomy): domain Bacteria; kingdom Pseudomonadati; phylum Pseudomonadota; class Alphaproteobacteria; order Hyphomicrobiales; family Rhizobiaceae; genus Rhizobium; species Rhizobium indigoferae. The sequence continues at coordinate 863,710 of NZ_CP140635.1, forward strand.
CCGTGCAGGGTGGAGGATAAGGTCGGATCCGGCATTGGATTGATACTTTTCGTCGACGATGAGCCGATGATTACCATCGGATCTCTTGCAGATGATAGCGGACTGTTTCTTCGCCAAATCGAGCCTGCATCCAGGAATACGTCCGGGGTTGCCACAATCGGTACCGTGGTAGGCCAACGACTTGCCAGTGTGGTTCCTATTCCGACAGGATCTCTCCATCTGCGCAAACCGAAATAACGGACGCTGACCGATCAAGGTATCAGCAGGATACTGCCGGCCGAGCGTCCGGATTCCATCTCTTCGTGCGCCTTGGCAACATCGGCCAAACGATATTCGGCACCGATCTGCGAAACGATCCCCGCTTCCATCGCCCCGACGGCAGCGAGAGCAGCCTCGCGATATTGTCCGACGTCAGCGCACCAGGCCATGATGCTCGGATGGCAGAGCGCCTTGCCCGGTCGAAGTTCCTCGACAGGCACCGGTGGAATAGCACCGGCGGCCTGACCGATGGTGACAGCCATGCCGAATGGGCGGACAGAACGAATGCTTTTGAGAAGCGTGTCGCCGCCTATCCCGTCATAGGCGACGTCGACGCCAAGCCCGTTCGTGAGCCGCTTCACGTCCGCAACGATATCGGCGCCTCGTCCAACAATAAGGTGATCGGCGCCATAAGATGCGGCGAGGGCTGCCTTTTCGGAAGAGCCGACCGTCCCGATCACGGTGGCATCGAGCGACCTGGCCCAACGCACGAGGATGCTGCCAAGCCCACCGGCGGCCGCATGGATCAGAACCTGAGTGCCTGCACGCACATTATAGGTCTTTTTCAACAGCATGTAGGCGGTCATGCCTTTGAGCAACGAACTCGCTGCGTCTTTGCTGAAACGGCATCCGGAAGCTTGATCGCCCTTTCAGCGGCAATATTCCTCGTGGAGCGATAGGCTCCAACCGGAGGCCCGGCATAGGCAACGCGGTCACCCTTTTGGAACAGGGAGACACCAGGACCGACATCGTCGACGATGCCCGCCGCCTCCGCACCGATCACCGCGGGGTAGGAGGGCATGGGGTAGATGCCCTTTCGATGATAGACATCGAGAAAGTTGGTTCCGATCGCCTGATGACGGATTTTTATCTCGCCATCACCGGGAGGCTCACAATCGTGATGCTCAACGCGGAACTGGGTGATGTCACCAGGGGCGTTCAGCCATATGATTTGGTCGGTCATCTCGTGCTCCTTCATGGGCACAAATTAAGCGATGGCATGATGTGTGAAAATTCCCTATTGCTTCACAATGATTGGGAGAGAATTCACAAAGATCGACTGGGACGACCTTCGGCATTTCCTGGCACTCGCGCAGTCCGGAACATTGCTTGGTGCCGCAAAGCAGCTCGGCGTCGAACACGCCACGATCAGTCGGCGCGTTTCGTCGCTTGAAGCCAGCCTGGGGCGTAAACTCATAGACCGCCGCGGACGGCGCATCATGTTAACCGCGGACGGAGAGCAGGTTGCCAGGCACGCAGCTCTTGTCGCGGCGCAAACTGCGGCAATCGAGCAGCTTGGTCGCAGCAGCGCCACGGAATTGCGTGGCCATGTGAGGATCAGCGCGCCTCCCGCTCTCTCAAGCGTGCTCCTGGCAAAGCCGATCGCGGCCGTCAGGCGAGACCATCCCGGTGTTCAGATCACGCTTGTCGGAGAAAAGCGCCTCGCGTCCCTGAACAGACGAGAGGCGGATATTGCGGTGCGAATGTCGCGTCCCGAGGACGGCGATTACGCCATCGTCAAGCTCGGCGAGACAAGCTTCCATCTCTACGCATCCAAGACCTATCTCGAAATGGTTCCACCGTCGGACTGGACCTTCATCGGTTACGACGAAACCATGAACGCCTCGCCGCAACAGTTGCGGTTGATCGAATTGGCGGCCGGCCGGCCGATCGCTGTGAGGTCATCCGTTCTGGAGTTTCAGGCCGCAACCGCAAGCCTTGGCGCAGGTGTCGTCATGCTCCCCGATTTCGCTGTCCCGGAGTCCAGCGGTCTCCAGCGCATTGAGAACGAATATGCTTTGACAAGAGAGGTCTGGCTGGTTGTCCATTCGGACATCAAGGACATCCCCTCCGTTCGCGTCGTCGTCGATGCGCTGAAAAACGCTCTCGGGAAATAGTAGTCCGCTCAGTTGGCTAGGGCCGTAAAGCGGCAGAGGCAGTCATTGAACTGATCGCCACAAAGAGGCATTCTGCAAGCCTTTCACAAGCTATCGAGAGATCGTTGCATGCTCCGAAAAGCGGTTGCGAGTGACCTCATGGCGCTCAAAGTTGTCCGTTCTTCAGTCGTCGAAAACGTATTGGCTGACCCCTCTAAGGTCACCGATCATGATTATGAATGGTATGTAAGAAATCCGGGAGTGGCCGTTTGGGAAGAGAACGGCGATGTGGTCGGCTTTTCCGCGGCTGACCCACGCAACGAAAACATTTGGGCGCTCTTTATCGCTCCCGGATTTGAAAGAAAAGGGATTGGCTCGATTCTGCTGGCCGAAGCCTGCGCCTGCCTCAAATCTGCCGGCATCGAACGCGCGTGGCTCACCACCGATCCAAACACCCGAGCCGAGAGATTTTATCGAGCGGCTGGTTGGGAGCATGTCGGCGAAAGGGGGAATGAGCTTCTTTTCGAACGATCACTCTGAGTTTTGCGCGACTATCTGCCGAGAGGGCTCGGTCCGGAGGCAACGGTGTTGTCAGCGATCAATGGTCTGCGCGAAAGGGTTGTCTAGCAGGCAGCGAAAGCGCTTGCGCTGCCGATGATCCAAAGTCCGCTTCAGGCCGAAAGCCCGCGTCGATTCATTCCAATTGGCGGATTGGATGGCTCTGAAAGTGCTCTACCGCTTCGTCAAGCTGCACCCACTTATGTTTCGATTGTTCAAAGACTGATATGGCAGGTGGCGCGAAGGCCGGGTCGGCAAGGGAACCTACCGCCACTCCGATCCATGACGGCGCAGCATCGGCCTTCCAATAGACGGTCGAGCCGCACGTTGGGCAAAAATGCATTCGGACCTTGCGACCGCTCTCGGCGGTACGAATGAATTCTGTAGACGTTCCGGATATTTCGACGCAGCCGATCGAATAGAAAGCATTTGCGCTGAACGGCGCACCGGTTCTGCGCTGGCAGGCCAAACAGTGGCAGAGAGCTGTCAATTGTGGCGGCTCGCTGAGCATCAGTCTCAGAGCGCCGCAGGCGCATTGGGCATCGGCCATGGAAACTCCTCCCGCTTGCACGGTGAAATTACGTTGAATGGGGGGTGAAGCGCAGGCCCGAACCGCAAATGGTGAGGGTGGGCGATGCGAATGGGCTGAGAGCTGATATAATTCCAGCCTCACAGAAGCTCAAATGTAGATCGCGGAAATGCCGAAGTCTAGAGGAACGCCATCTGACCGCTTCGGGCCGGAGCGGATGTGGAGCCCTGATCGCAAAGTCTCAGGTTCTGACCAGTCCTGTAGCCAGCGGGTTCGGTGATCCCGCATTTCGGTGACGGGCCAGTCTTGCGGGCCCCTTATCCTTTATCCCTTGTCAGATATCGCTTGCAGCGCTCGATCAGAGGTCGGCCGCTTCGGCGGCCGTCGTGCGCCGCACCGGCAAGGCCGACTTGTGGCAGGTCGTCCAGCGAGTTTTCGTTGTTAATGTACGACTTGGGAAGCTACCGACATCAATTCCTCGGAATTCGGTGCCTTGAATGTCTGGAGCCCAGCCTCTAGAACTTCAGTGAAGCTCCAGCGTACGATGCCCTCCCGGTCGATGAGGAACTGACCGACAAGCTGCCCGTGATCGGCAGTCATCATCTGCTGATCGGCTTCCGTAATCTGATATCCTTCCTTCTCGTTGATGAATTCGTCCATTGCCATCACGCCCATCGGCTCGGGCAACTCGCCCGGAAGATCGATCCGTATCGCCATGACCGTGTCGATCCCGACCTCGCGTAAGCCGAAGGCTTGGTGCGAAGCCCGTACCGGGTCGGAAGCAGCAAGAAGATCGGGTATCGGATGGTAACGGAAATAGAGCCGCGCGCGTTCGACCGGGGTGTTGACCACCGCCAGAGATTGGACGCCTTTCTCACGCAGCATCGGGTTGAGATATGCCATGGCCGCGACATGCCGCCGGCAGAACGGACAATGCAGGCCTCGAAACAAACCGATCAACAACGGGCTGCGGCCACGAAAATCATCAAGTGCGATCTTCCCCTCGCGCGAGATCGCATCAAACACAACGTTCGGGACCCGGTCGCCCGGTTGTAGCGGATGTTCGACAAAGTGCGTGGACATGGACAACCTCCTCGCTCGGGGATCAGTCGAGAAAAGGCGCCACGTGCTGCGAGGTCGAGATTGAGCGTTGCAAGGCCTGACCTCTCGTCTTACCGCACCGCCAGGATCCGATCTAAGAATGACCCCACATTGGCCTGCGGGCAAGCGTTAAACAGCGAATCGTGAATTGAAAAAGTCCGTTTTCTGCAAACTCTGATTTTTTTAGCGGCCGTAGAGGCGGACACAGAAAATTGAGCGGGGGGACCTGCCAATTTCGCGTTCAAGCAGCGTGGGGCCGCTTAGCGGAAAGCCCCTATCGCAAAGCCTCAGGTTCTGATCGGTTCTTTGCCGCTCGACAGGGAAATCCGCCGGCCCTGCAGCCAGCGGATTCGGCCTCGGTGAGGGGCCAGTCTTGCTGGCCCCTTATCCCTGATCAGATATCGCTTGCAGCGCTCGACCAGAGGTCGGCCGCTTCGGCTGCCGTCATGCGCCGCACCTCCGCCTCATGGCTGCGGCTGGCGAAGAGTTCGCTTGCCATGATCTGCTCGGCAAGATCGGCCGGAAGCGAGAGGATGACGCGGGCTTCGCCATTGTGCAGGCCGCCGAGTTCGGTGCGTTTGCCGGTCACCATGCCGCCGGCAACCGTGTTGTTGGTCTCCGGATCGATCAGGATGAAGGAGCCGGAAAGCCGGTTCTGTTCATAGGGATCGAAGATCGCCGCTTCGTCGAAGACGAGCCGAACTTTGCCGATGGCGTTCATGTAGAGCCGCTGGGCGGCGTTCCAGCTGCCGGTCTTCAGCTCCAGCTGGCTGAGTGGCTGCACCTGCACACGCTGGCGGCGGCTGCCGCTCTTCAGCCAGTAGCGCTTGCCGGGCTCGATGCCCTCAGGCTGGAGTGCAACGATCTGCGCGTCGAAGGCAAGGCCGACCTGCGGCTGGGCGTCGATCGAGACGATCATGTCGCCGCGCGCCACGTCGACCTGGCGGTCGAGCACCAGCGTGATCGCGTCACCGGCAACGGCGGCATTGCGGACGAGATCGAAAGTGACGATCTTCGAGACGTTGGCGACCATGCCGGACGGCAGGATCATGACGCTGTCGCCCGGCTTGACCGAGCCGCCGGCAACCGTGCCCTGATAGCCGCGGAAGCTTTCGCCGGGACGCGAGACGCGCTGGACGGACAGGCGGAAGCCGACCGTCTGCGACGAGCGCACGGTGGCAAGCTCCAGCGTCTCCACCAGCGTCGGGCCGCTGTACCAGGGCATGGCGGCCTGGCCGGAATAGACGACGTTTTCGCCCTTCAGCGCCGACATCGGAATGGCGGTGATCTGCTTGACGCCGAGCGACAGGGCAAATTCCCGGAAGTCATGGCTGATCTTGTCGAAACCGGCGCGATCATAGCCCGTGAGGTCGATCTTGTTGACCGCAAGCACGAACTGCTTGATCCCGAGCAGCGAGGCGATCGTCGCGTGACGGCGCGTCTGCTCGAGAATGCCGAAGCGCGCATCGACCAGCAGGATGGCGAGATCGGCGGTCGAGGCGCCGGTCGCCATGTTGCGGGTATATTGCTCGTGGCCGGGCGTGTCGGCGACGATGAAGGAGCGCTTGTCGGTCGAGAAATAGCGATAGGCGACATCGATGGTGATGCCCTGTTCGCGCTCGGCCTGCAGGCCGTCGAGCAGCAATGCGAAGTCGGGCAGGCCGAGATCGTTCTGCTTGCCGGTGGAATCGCGCTGCAGGGTGGCGGCCTGGTCTTCCTTGACGGCCTTGGTGTCCCAGAGCAGGCGGCCGATCAAGGTCGACTTGCCGTCATCGACGCTGCCGCAAGTGATGAGGCGCAGCGGGCGCGAGTCGCGCAGAGCTTTCTGCTGCTCGGCGGCGGGCAGGCTGACGACGGTGGCGGCCGAGACGGCGGTTTGGGCTGCGGTCATCTCAGAAATATCCTTCACGCTTCTTCTTTTCCATGGAGCCGGACTGGTCGCGATCGATGGCGCGGCCCTGGCGTTCGGACACCGTTGCAATTTCGAGTTCGGCAATCACCTCTTCGAGGGTGGTGGCCTGTGAGCGGATGGCGCCGGTCAGCGGGAAGTCGCCGAGGGTGCGGAAACGGATCATGCCTTCCTGGCGGACTTCACCGGGCAGCAGTTCCAGGCGCGGATCCTCGGCGAGGATCATCATGCCGTCGCGCTCCACGAAGGGCCGCTTCTTGGCGTAGTAAAGCGGCACCAGCGGAATGTCCTCGGCCTGGATGTAGCGCCAGATGTCGACCTCAGTCCAGTTCGACAGCGGGAAGGCGCGCACGCTCTCGCCCTTGCGGATCATGCCGTTGTAGATGTTCCAGAGTTCGGGCCGCTGGTTGCGCGGATCCCAGCGATGATCCGGCGTGCGGAAGGAATAGATGCGCTCCTTGGCGCGGCTGGCTTCCTCGTCGCGCCGCGCGCCGCCGAAAGCGGCATCGAACTGGCCGGCATCGAGCGCTTGACGCAGGCCTTCGGTCTTCATGATGTCGGTGAAAGCAGCCGATCCATGCGTAAACGGCGTGATGTTTTCGGCCTTGCCGCGCGGATTGATGTGCTCGATCAGATCGAGATCATACTTCTTCGCGGTCTCGTCGCGGAAGGCGATCATCTCGGAAAACTTCCAGCCGGTATTCACATGCAGCAGCGGGAAGGGCACGCGGCCGGGATAGAAGGCCTTGCGCGCCAGATGCAGCAACACCGAGGAGTCCTTGCCGATCGAATAGAGCATGACGGGACGCTCGAATTCGGCCGCAACCTCGCGGAAGATGTGAATGGATTCGTTTTCCAGCGCTTTCAGATGCGGGTCGAGCGGCGCCTTGGCGCTCTGCGGATTGCTGAGTTCCGTATCCGGACGGCTATCGGGCATGTTTTACTCCAGGCTATCGGTCGTTTACGGCTCGCCGCAAAACAATTCCTTGATGTTGGCTTTCCCCGGGAACGGTGGCTTTCCCCGGGAATGTTGGCTTTCCCAAGGCTGCGGCGGTCGCCGCGCCCCGATTGGGAAAGCCGTGAGGTGATTTACTGTGCGGCGATCGCTGCGGCCTCTTCGGCGACGTGCAGGCCGCATTCGCGCGTTTCGTCCTGCTCCCACCACCAGCGGCCGGCGCGTTCCGGCTCACCGGGCTTGATCGCCCGGGTGCAGGGCTCGCAGCCGATCGAGGGATAACCGCGAGCGTGCAGCGGATTGACCGGCACGCCATTTGCCGAAACGAAGGCCTTGATCGCCTCCAGGTCCCAGTCGGCGAGCGGATTGACCTTCAGCAGGTGGCGCTCGGCGTCGTATTCGGCAAAGGGCGTTTCGGCGCGATTGGCCGATTGGCCGCGGCGCAGGCCGGTGATCCAGATCGCAGCACCTTCGAGCGCCCGTGCAAGCGGCTTCAGCTTGCGCACGCCGCAACAGGCATGCCGGGCTTCGACGCTCTCGTAGAAACCGTTGAGGCCGTATTGCGCCGCATAGGCGTCGATATCGGCCTTCTCGGGCTCGTAACGATGAATGCGAATGTCGTACTGGCTTTCGGTCTCTTCGATCAGTGCCAGCGTTTCGGCAAACAGCCGGCCGGTCTGCAGCGTGGCGACATCGATCGGCAGGCGGTGCGTGCCGATCTCGGCGGTGATCACCTGGTCCTCGATGCCGAGTGACGTTGTGAACACCACGCGGCCGCCGAGGCCTGAGACCAGCGACAGACGTCCGGCAAGGTCGAGGCCTGCCAGTCTGTCATTCAGCGCCTTGGCTTCCGCAATCGGTCCGTCTTCCGCAATCGGCCCGTCTTCCGCAATCGGATTGATAGCAGTCATGAGAATCCTGTCCTTTGTTGACCGGAGTATCGCAGTTCACACAGGGATCGGACAGAAAAAGGGATTTCGAAAGCTGCGGCCGGAAGAGCAAATATCTCTCCGAAGCTGCCGCGATGCAGAAAAGCAGCCGCCTGCGGACAAAAATCCACATCGGCAGCTTGAATGTCTATAGAAATAGTAGAGTTACACGCAGCCTGTCAATCCGAAATCTGAAGTGATGCCGAAAATGGTGCAGAAGGCGCGGTTTTGGCATAGATTAAGAGAGCTTGGCCGAGAGCAAAAAACAAGGCCAAAACGCTTGTCTCTCAAGGCTTTCTCCGGCGCGTTCAAATTCCGTTCATGCTGGTTGTGCCATAGAGGTGAAAGTACTTCCGTAGCAGTGCGGAAATTCGCACTGCCTGTGTGTGTCGATGGTCAAAAATGATTACGCAAAAGGCGAAATATGCGCTGCGGGCGCTCACGGTCTTGGCTGATGCCGATGCCGACGAACCGGTGATGATTTCGGATATCGCGGCGCAGCAGAAGATCCCGAAGAAGTTCCTCGAACAGATCCTGCTCGACCTGAAACATCACGGCGTCGTCGCCAGCCGCCGCGGCAAGCAGGGCGGTTATCTCCTCCTCAAGCCCGCCCACACCATCACCTTCGGCGAGATCCTGCGCATCATCGACGGCCCGATCGCCCCGCTTCCATGCCTCTCGATCACCGCCTACCGCCGGTGCGACGATTGCGACGGCGAACAGAACTGCCAGATCCGCCACGTCTTCGCCAAGGTGGCGGACGCCACTCGCAAGGTGCTGTTCTCGACGACCATCGCCGATGCCGTCGCCCCAGCGCACAGCGCCGAAGTCACCCGTCTGCTGGCCTGAGCATCAGGGTGAACTGACGCCCGCATCTTTCTTCAAGATTTGGTGAAATCCCTTTTCTTCCGGCTCTCATGCTCCACCTGCCCGTCAATACGGGTAGGGAGGATATGATGTTTAGAATTTCAGCGCAGCGGCTAGAGAAATTCCAGCAAAAGTGCAGCGCGGTTTTGCATCCAGAATTGCGTGAAAACAAAGAGATAGAGCATTTCCGTGGTGCGACGAAAAACGGAAATACTCTAGTGGCTGCGGCCATGCTTTCTGTGGCTTTCGCCACCGGCGCAATGGCCCATCACGGCTGGTCCTGGGCAGAGGCGGATCAGATCGAGCTTCGCGGCACCATCGAGAAGATCTCCATGGGCGGGCCGCATCCGACCCTTAACGTCGCGACCGCCAATGACGGCGTCTGGCTCGTCGAGATTGGCAATCCGCGCCAGACGGAACGCTCCGGCTTCGTCGAAGGTGTCGCCAAGCCCGGCGACCAGGTGGTGGCCCTTGGAAACCGTTCGCAGGATCCAAAGGAGAAGCGGATGAAGGCGGTGCGCCTCACCATCGGCGAGAAGCGCTATGATATCTATCCCGATCGCATCAAGACGAACTGACCTCTGGGCGAACTGAGCTGTGATCGACATTCTCGAATGGCTGTCAGCCACCACGCCTGCGGCCGCGCTCCGGCGCTCCGGAACACTCTACATGTTCGTCAACGCAGCCCATATCCTGGCGATCGGTCTTCTCATCGGCGCCATCCTGCCGCTTGATCTCAAGCTCGTCGGCTTTTTCCGCAAGCTGCCTGTTGAAGTCGTTGCCCCGTTTCTCTCCCGCTCCGCCGGCGTCGGCCTTGCCGCAGCTATTCTAACCGGCTTCTGTCTCTTCAGCGTCCGGGCGGTCGAATATGCCGCCAATCCCGCCTTCCTCGCCAAGCTAGGGCTGATTGCCTTCGGATTACTCAACGTGCTGGTGGTGCACGCTGGGCAGGGTTGGCGAACGGCAACCAGTGTCGGCATTCTACGCCCTGCCATAAGAGTTTCGGCGGCTCTGTCGGCGGCGACATGGATCGCCGCACTTGTGGCGGGACGCTGGATCGGATTTCTCTGATGGGATTGCTCCCGATTTTCTCAACCACGGCGCATATGAATTGCGTCAGGTGGAGGGGAGTTGAATATAACACGATGATCCATCATATTGCATTGCAATTGCAACGCATGGGGAACGTCATGAAAACGGCATCTCTCCCATCCCTTCGCGTGGATCCTGAATTGCGCGCTGCCGCCGAAAGCGTTCTCAAAGAAGGCGAGAGCTTGTCGTCGCTGATAGAGGACTCTCTTCGCCGCCAGATCGATTATAGAAAGACCCAAGCGGAGTTCATCGCGCGGGGTCTGGCTGGCTTGGCGGACGCAGAGCGCACCGGTGTGTTTTACACAACGGACGACATTCAGGAGTTGATGCGCAAAAAGCTTGAAAAGGCGAAAGCTCGTAAAGCTGCACAGCAAAAATGACCTTCGAGCTAAAGTATACCCAGACCTTCTATGAAGATCTGGACCGGCTCGCCGATTTTCTGATCGAACGTGATCCGGATTTGGCGGAACGTGCCATCAACGCCATCCAAAAAGCTCTGATGATACTTCAGGATTTCCCGCTGATGGCCAGACGCGCCTCTGCGGATGATCCCTTGCTGCGCGAGCTCGTCGTACCATTCGGCTCAGCCGGACATGTCATTCTTTTCAAAGTGATGAGCGAAACGAGCGTCATTGTCATCGCCGTCCGTCACCAGCGCGAAGAAGACTACCACTGACTATCTGTCGCTGACCGCCGCGCGCGGGTTGACCCAGGGTTCCTGGTTCGAGCGCGCCAGCGGCTGTTTGCCGAGGATATGGTCGGCCGCCTTCTCTCCGGTCATGATCGAGGGTCCGTTCAGGTTGCCGTAGGTGACGTGCGGGAAGATCGAGCTGTCGGCGACACGCAGGCCATCGACGCCGATCACCCGCGTTTGCGGGTCGACCACCGCCATCGGATCGTCCTTGGCGCCCATCCGGCAGGTGCCGCAAGGGTGATAGGCGCTTTCCAGATGTTCGCGCAGGAAGGCGTCGATCTCTTCGTCGCTTTGCACGCCTTCGCCCGGCTGGATCTCCGGCCCGCGATAGTCGTTGAAGGCGCTCTGGCCGAAGATCTCGCGGGTGAGGCGCACACAGTGGCGGAACTTCTCCCAATCCTCGGCATGGCTCATATAGTTGAAGCGCAGCACCGGATCGGCCTTGGGGTCGGCCGAACGCAGCGTCACGCTGCCGCGCGACTTCGACAGGTTGTAGCCGACATGAACCTGGAAGCCGTGGCTCTTCGCCGCCGCCTTGCCGTCATAGCTGATCGCCACCGGCAGGAAATGGTATTGGATGTCGGGCTGCTTCAGCCCCGGCGCCGAGCGCAGGAAGGCGCAGGCCTCGAACTGGTTGGAGGCGCCGAGCCCGCCGCGCGAGAGCAGCCATTGTGCGCCGGCCACGCCCTGCCAGAACCACGGTAGCCAGGAATAGAGCGACACCGGCTTGGTGCTCACCTGCTGGAAGTAGAATTCCATATGGTCCTGCAGATTGGCGCCGACGCCCGGCCGGTCGGCCTTCACCGTAATGCCCATGTCGTTCAGATGTTCGCCGGGGCCGATGCCCGACAGCATCAAGAGCTTCGGCGAGTTGAAGGAGGAGGCCGAGACGATCACTTCGCGGTTCGCCTTCACCACCTCCACTTTGCCGTTGCGTTCGATCTCGACGCCGGTCGCCCGCCCGTCCTCGATCACGATCTTGCGGGCGAAGCCATAGACGATCCCGACATTTTGCCGCTTCAGCGCCGGCTTCAGATAGGCATTGGCGGCAGACCAGCGGCGGCCGCCGAAGATGGTCTGTTCCATCAGCCCGAAGCCTTCCTGCTTGCTGCCGTTATAATCCTCCGTCGTCTCGAAGCCCGCCTGTTTGCCGGCCTCGACGAAGGCGCGAAACAGCGGATTGGTGAAGCCGCCACGCTGGACATGCAGCGGCCCATTGGTGCCGCGCCAGCCTTCTTCGCCGCCATGCGAATGCTCCATCCGCTTGTAATAGGGGAGCACGTCGGCATAGGCCCAGCCGCTGGCGCCGAGCTCTTCCCAGCGGTTGAAATCCTCGGCATGACCGCGCACATAGACCATGCCGTTGATCGAGGAGGAGCCGCCGATCACCTTGCCGCGCGGCGCGGTGATGCGCCGGTTATTGAGGTTCGCCTCCGGCTCGGACAGATAACCCCAGTTATATCGCTTCATGCTCATCGGCCAGGCAAGCGCCGCCGGCATCTGGATGAACGGCCCAAAATCGCTGCCGCCCGCCTCGATGACGATGACACTGTTCTTGCCGTCTTCCGACAGACGGTAGGCGAGGGCGGAGCCGGCGGAGCCCGAGCCGATGATGACGAAATCTGCTTGCATGGTCTTGTCTTTCCTAGAGCCTGCCCCTCATCCGGCTGCCGCCACCTTCTCGCCGCTCGCGGGGAGAAGGGATATGCCGCACCGTTTCGGCATTCTTAAGCGCCCCGCATGCCACGTCCCCTCTCCCCGCGAGCGGGGAGAGGGATAGGGTGAGGGGCACCAGATGTTCTTCAATAAGGCGCCACCACCGGTCCCATGCCCACGTAAACCGTCTTCAGCTCGGAATAATGCTCCAGCGCCGCCAGCGAATTCTCGCGGCCGAAGCCGGATTGTTTCGAGCCACCGAAGGGGATTTCCACTGGGCAGAGATTGTAGGTGTTGATCCAGAGCGTGCCCGCCTCCAGCCGGTCGACGACGCGGTGGGCGCGGGTGAGGTCGGCGGTGAAGACGCCGCCGGAAAGGCCGAATTCGCTGGCATTGGCCCGCGCGATCACCTCGTCCTCATCGTCGAAATCGAGCACCGACATGACCGGCCCGAAGATCTCCTCGCGGGCGATGCTCATGTCGTCGGTGACATCGGCAAACACCGTCGGCTGCACATAATAACCCTCGCCGGAGACGTTGTTCGGAATGCCACCGCCAGCAATCAGTGTTGCGCCCTCGGCCTTGCCCTTCTCGATGTAGGAGATCACCTTCTCGCGCTGCGCCCAGGAAACCATCGGGCCCACCTGCGTCGCCTCGTCCATCGGATCGCCGATCAGCATCGCCTCGGTGCGGACCTTCAGCCGCTTCAGGAATTCGGCCTTAACAGCCTTCTGCACGAAGACGCGTGTGCCGTTCGAGCAGACTTGCCCGGTCGAATAGAAATTGCCGAGCATCGCGCCGCCGACCGCCGAATCGAGATCGGCGTCGTCGAAGACAACAAGCGGCGACTTGCCGCCGAGTTCCATCGTCACATGCTTGAGGTTGCCGGCGGCGGCCGCCGCCACCCTGCGGCCGGTCGGCACCGAGCCGGTCAGCGACACCTTGGCGACATCGGGATGGTTGACGAGCAGCGGCCCGGTGTCGCGGTCGCCCTGGATCACATTGAAGAGCCCCTTCGGCAGTCCCGCCTCGTGCAGGATCTCGGCGATCTTCAGCGCCCCGAGCGGCGTGTTCTCGGACGGTTTGAACACCATGGCATTGCCGCAGACAAGTGCCGGCGCAGCTTTCCAGCAGGCGATCTGCTGCGGATAGTTCCAGGCGCCGATGCCGACGCAGACGCCGAGCGGCACCCGCTTGGTATAGGCAAAGTCCTGGCCGAGCGGGATCTGCGAACCGTTGAGACCGGCCGGCGCAATGCCGCCGAAGAATTCGAAGGCATCGGCACCCGAGGTCGGGTCAGCGACAACAGTCTCCTGGATCGGCTTGCCGGTGTCGAGCGTCTCGAGTTCGGAAAGCGCCCGGTTTCTCTCGCGCATGATGTCGGCAGCCCGCTTCAGGATGCGCCCGCGCGCCATCGGGCTCATCGCCGCCCATTCCGGCTGGGCACGCTTGGCCGCCGCGATCGCCCGTTCGACGATCGCGGGCGTTGCGGCATGCAGCCGGGCGATCACCTCGCCGGTCGCGGGATAGAGGCTCTCGATGACGGTGCCGTCGGTATCCTCGACATATTCGCCGTCGATGAAGTGCGAGGCTTTCGGCTGGGCTTTCATGTCATTTGTCCTTGGGTGGTTCGATGTGGTCGTTCCTTCTCCCTCCGGGGAGAGGGGGAGGCGGTGGCCAAAAGCGCATTCAGATAATCTTCCGTCAGCGCGATCGAGGCTTCAATGCCGATCGGCGCGGATTTCAGACTTTGCCTGATATAAAGCCCGTCGATCATCGCCGCAGCGCCTTCGGCGATGCGTTCTGCGGCGTCAGCTGGCAACAGCGCCTTGAGGTCGGCCAGCAGATTGGAGCGCAGCCGCCGCGCATAGATCACCAGGAAGCGTCGCGTCTCTTCCGAGCGCTGCGCTTCGGCGTAAAAGGCAAGCCAGGCGGCAATCGTCTCTGGCGCGAACTGGTCGGCGTGGAAGCTGACGCGGATGATGGCGGAAAGCCGCGCCCGCGGCCTCCTGGCGGCCTTAAGTGCTGCCACCGTATCGCTGCGCAGTTGTCGGAGAAGCGAGCGGATCGTCTCGATCAGCAATTGTTCCTTGCTGCCGAAATAATGATGCGCCAGGGCTGGCGACACGCCGGCCTGCCGGGCGATATCGGACATGGTGACGGCAAGCGAGCCGTGATCGCCGATCACCCGCAGCGCTGCATCGACAAGCGCCTTGCGGCGCACCGGCTCCATTCCGACCTTCGGCAACAAACCACTCCTTGAAATCAGCGGCAGGTTATTTTTGATTGACTGATCAATCAATAAAAATCTTTCGCGATTTGACCGGGCGCGGATCTTTCCCTGTCAAATTGCTGCAACATATTCAGAATCTCAGGAGGTGCATCATGACCGATGTCTTCGAGGGAACGCCGACATCTTCGCTGCAGTCGAAATGGATCTGGTTTGCCGGCCTCGGCGTGTTGTTGCTCGTTTGCGGTCTGATTGCGCTCGGCAATCTGATGCTCGCCACCGTAGTCTCGGTCTATTATGTCGGCATGCTGATGCTGTTCGGCGGCGTGATCTATCTCGTCCATGCCTTCCAGGTGCGCGGCTGGGATCATGTGCTGTTCTGGATACTGAGCGGCCTGCTCTATGTGCTTGCCGGCATCTGCGCCTTCGTCAATCCGATCCTGACCTCGGCGGCGTTGACGCTGTTTCTCTCGCTCGCACTGGTCATCGCCGGCGTCTTCCGCACCTGGGTCGGCATGCGCATGAAGCCCACCAAGGGCTGGCGTTGGATCGTTGCAAGCGGTGTCATCACCGCTCTTGCGGGTTTCGTCATCGCGCTCGGCTGGCCGGTGAACAGCCTGTGGATCCTTGGCCTCTTCCTGGCCGCCGATCTCATCGTCCAGGGCTCGACAATGATTGCCTTCGGCCTCGGCATCCGCAGTCGAAACTGATGCGTTGACCGTTCTTTTTTTGACAAGGCTATGACAGGGGATTAGACTTAACGGGTTACAGACCGGTCCTAAGCCAAGTGAACGGTCTGAGTGCGAATGCACCAAGGCACCGGCGAGATCGCCGAGAATGCTGAAAATGGTCATGCGTCCCCCAGAGGCAGGGTTCTGCCTGATCAGAAAAGGGAGGAAGTTCATGCCGATGGTCACCGTTTCCATCTCTCCGCAACAGGCAGCGGGCATCCGCGCCGCCGTCGACAATGGCGGCTATGCCTCGAGCAGTGAGGTCGTCCGCGAGGCGCTCCGCCTCTGGGATACCACCCGCAAGCTCAATGAGTTCCGGGACGATATTCTTGACGACGGCGCTCCATCCGGCGGCAGATGCGTCGCCGACATGTTCGCCGATCACGAGGCGGAGCGCCGTCGCTCCGCCTGAACAAGCATTTGATTGCATTGGAAAAATTAAATAAACGCGGAGCGCGTAGAGCGCGCTTGCGCGTTTCATAAAACTTTCACACTGGCGAAAGACTTCATTGATCCTTCTGCGGCATGTTCCGGGCGAAAAAGAACAAGTCACAGTGGAGATCGGCCCACAATGAAGACCAGCATGTCCTTGGCCGCCGCCGTCGCGCCGGATGTCCTGCGCCGCTACGCCAGCGATCAGATCGTCACCCTTGCCAAGCTCGTGGTCGAGAATGCCTTCCAGCCGATCGTCGAGGCCGGCACCGGCACGGTTTTCGGCTACGAATCCCTGATGCGCGGCCAGGAACGCATCGGCTATGATACGCCCCTCGACATCCTCGACGAGGCTCACCGGGCCGGCCAGCTGCTGCAGCTCGAACAGATGGTCGCCAGCCGCGCGCTTGCCAAATTCGCGACGCTATCGAATTTCTCCACCTCGACGCTGTTCCTCAATCTCGATGTCCGGCTGATCCCGCATGGCGAACACCTGGTCGAGAGCCTGCTGCAGCATCTGCGCAAGGCGAATATTCCGCCGTCTTCCGTTTGCTTCGAATTCTCCGAGCGTTTCGACAATACCAGCGTGCCGGAATTTTCCGGCCTCGTTTCCAGGCTGCGCAAGGCCGGTTTCAAACTGGCGATCGACGATTTCGGCGTCGGCCACGGTGAGATAAAGCTGCTCTGCGATTATGCCGTCGATTATCTCAAGATCGACCGCCATTTCGTCGCCGAGATCGACCGCAACCCCCGCAAGCGCCATCTCTTGAGGAGCATCGTCAACATTGCCCATGTGCTCGGCACGCGCGTCATCGCCGAAGGCATCGAGACCGAGGCCGAATTCATCGCCTGCCGCGAATATGGCGTCGACCTCGTCCAGGGCTGGTTTATCTCGCGCCCGACGACGCATATATCAGAGCTGGCGCCGTCCTACCCGCACCTGCAGGAGCTCGGCAAGAGCAAGCGGGGCAGCCAGTCGCTCGACGAAATCCTCATCCGCAAGCAGATCGAGCTGCTGCCGACGGTCTATGAGAATGACAGCATCGACAGCGTCTTCGAACTCTTCCGGCGTAATCCGCGCCAGGCTTTCTTTCCCGTCCTCAACGCCAATGATGAGCCGCGCGGCATCATCCACGAGCATCACCTCAAGGAGTATATCTACCAGCCCTTCGGCCGCGATCTCCTGAAGAACAAGATGTACGAGCGCTCCATCTCGCATTTCGTCGAGATGGCGCCGATCGTCGGCCTCGACAGCGACGCCGAGCAACTGATGGCCATCTTCGCCAATATGGAAGGCAGCAACTGCCTGATCCTGACCGACAATATGCGCTATGCCGGCGTCGTCTCCGCCGCGTCGCTGATCAAGGTCATCAACGAGAAACAGCTGAAGACCGCGCAGGACCAGAACCCGCTGACCGGCCTGCCGGGCAATCGTGCCATCCGCGATTTCATGCGTCAGTCCGGCCGCGACGGCGATGCGCTTCGCCACTTCTGCTATTGCGACTTCGACAATTTCAAGCCGTTCAACGATGCCTATGGCTTCCATCTCGGCGACCACGCGATCTCGCTGTTTGCCGCGCTGATGCGCCGCTATTTCTTCGCCGAACGTCATTTCCTCGGCCATGTCGGCGGCGATGATTTCTTCATCGGCGTCGTCGGCTGGACCAAGGAAGAGCTGACGGAAATCCTCGAGCGGCTGATCAGCGATTTTCATGACGACGTGCGGGATCTCTATTCCGACGAGGACCGCGCCGCCGGCCGCATCCTCGGTCACGACCGCACCGGCGCCGAAGCTTTGTTCCCGCTGATGCGCTGCTCGATCGGCGTCATCGAACTGCCGGAGGGCCTCGTCATCGACGATATCAACCGCGTCAGCGCCGAAATCGCCATCATCAAGTCGGCCGCCAAGGACAGCGAGGAAGGCCTGGTCTTCCATCTCCTGCAGCGCCGCGCGTCATTTTAGACGCGCAAAGGACGCTGTAGCACTTATGCAGTGGGCGAGGCGAATTGACGCCTCTGCCACATCAAGTCTTCCCAAGCCTGCGGGGCTGATTTACTTCCTGTGTTTTAGACAAAAAGCCAGAGCGGTTCCGCGCACTTCCACCAAAAGCTGAACTGCTCCAGGGAGGAGCCGGGTCATGCCATTGCCTCAGGAAATGCGTTTCGTCGATCTGCGGTCCTTTGGCGGGCCGGAGGTGATGACGATCGGCAAACGACCGCTTCCCGTACCGCAAGACGGGCAGGTTCTGGTGCGCGCCGAGGCAATCGGCGTCAACCGCCCCGATATTGCCCAGCGCCAGGGCAGCTATCCCCCGCCCAAGGATGCGAGCCCGATCCTCGGTCTGGAGCTATCAGGCGAAATCGTTGCCGTCGGCCCCGGCGTCAGCGGCTATGGCGTCGGCGACAAGGTCTGCGGGCTCGCCAATGGTGGCGCCTATGCCGAATATTGCCTGCTGCCGGCAGGCCAGATCCTGCCGTTCCCTAAGGGCTATGACGCGGTGAAGGCGGCAGCTTTGCCCGAGACCTTCTTCACCGTCTGGGCGAATCTCTTCCAGATGGCTGGGCTGACGGAAGGCGAAACCGTGCTGATCCATGGCGGCTCCAGCGGCATCGGCACGACGGCGATCCAGCTCGCCCGCGCCTTCGGCGCCGAGGTATACGCGACGGCAGGTTCGAAGGAGAAATGCGAGGCCTGCGAGAGGCTCGGTGCCAAACGCGCGATCAACTACAGGACCGAGGATTTCGCCGAGGTGATCAAGGCCGAGACCGGCCACGGCGTCGATATCATCCTCGACATGATCGGCGCCTCCTATTTCGAGCGCAACATCGGCTCGTTGGCCAAGGACGGCTGCCTGTCGATCATCGCCTTCCTCGGCGGCGCGATCGCCGAAAAGGTCAATCTCTCGCCGATCATGGTCAAGCGGCTGACGGTCACCGGCTCCACCATGCGGCCGCGCACGGCAGAAGAAAAACGCGCCATCCGCGACGACTTGCTCTCCGAGGTCTGGCCGCTGCTGGAAGCCGGCACCGTTGCGCCCGTCATCCACAAGGTCTTTGCCTTCGAAGAGGTTATCGAAGCCCACCGGCTGCTGGAAGACGGCAGCCATGTCGGCAAGGTCATGCTCACCGTCTGAGGTCAGCTTCGGACCAGCATTTGTGCGCAAGGTGAAGCTGATCCTGGCCGTTTGTGAGTCTCCCCGGGTCGTTGAACAGTCGTCTGATCGAAACCCGGCCCCGAAACTGCGCATCTTGATGTGGTGTTGCTTGCGCATTGTACGGTCCCTACGAGGAATGCAATGGCTCTATTCCACGCCTGCCCCATCTGCCGCAGCAGAATTCCGCATTTCATACCGCTTCCGCGCTACTACATCGACAAGGCGGTCGAGCACGGCTTTCCCTATCGCGTCGATGAATTCGAGACGATCAACCATCAGGCCTATAGCTGCCCCAATTGTCATTCGTCCGATCGCGACAGGCTCTACGCGCTGTTCCTGACGCCAGTGTTCCAGCGCCTCAACCAGGCGCATCCCTTCCGGTTCCTGGACATTGCGCCGGGACGGGCCTTGAGCTTCTGGCTCAAGAGCCACCCGCATATCTTCTACCGCAGCTGCGACATGTATATGCCCGAGGCAGACGACAAAGCTGATATCCACAACCTGCCCTACGCCGACGAGAGCTTCGACTTCGTGCTTTGCTCCCATGTGCTCGAACATGTCGAGGATCCGGTGCGTGCCACCGCCGAAATCCGGCGTGTTCTCAAGGAGCACAGCATCGCCATCCTGATGGCGCCGATCTGCCTGTCGATCGAGGACAACTATGAAAATCCCGAAGTGACGACGCCGGAAGGCCGCTGGGCGCATTTCGGCCAAGACGACCATGTGCGCCTCTTCTCAAGGTCCGGGTTCATCGATGTGATCCAGCGCGCCGGTTTGGCGGTGCAGCAAGTTCCGGTCACCGAATTCCTGACGCCCGAGGTCTGCGATACCTATGGCATCGGCCGCAGCTCCGTCCTCTATCTCGGCGTGAAGCAGCAGGCCGTCCAGCAGGAGCCGGAACCGGAGCGCAACGTCGCCTAATGCATGTCGCCCGGAAGTGTGCAGCGGTTCCGGGACAACGACATGCATAAAAACAAAGAGCTAAAGCGTGTTGCATGAAGCAAATTTGATGCGACGCGCTTTAGAGCATAATGTCGTCAGAACAGTGTGAGTGGTTTTCGGACGACATCATGCTCTAACTCTTGAATTGAGAACAGGATTCGGACCTTAGGCCGATAGGGCCTAAATCATCCTGTTCTAAGAGCGCAGCAAGCATTCAGTTATGAAAAGGCGCCCCGAACCCGAGGCGCCTTTTTCAATTTCGGCTGTCTCTCAGCGTCATCGCCGCCACAATCGCGACGATGCCGGGCAGCGCCATCGCGACATAGAGCCAGTGGGCCGCCGAGATGCTGCCTGCAACGCCGCCCGGATCGACGAGGCCGGCGCCATTGGCGATGACGCCCGAGAAGGCCGCACCGAAGGCGCCGCCGAGCGAACTCATCGTCGGGATCGCCGAAGAGGCCTTGTCCTGCTCGTTGTCGGCAACGAGCCTCAGGACCATGGCGACGAGATGCGCCCAGCCGAGACCGATGCCGAAGCCCATCATGAACATGCCGATCGCCGCCGGCACGATGAAAGGCATATGCCCCTCCGGATTGTCGCTCGCGAGGAAAATCGCGAGCGAAGCGGTCGCCGCCGCCTCGATAAGGGCACCAATGACGATTGCCCGGTAAGCCTGCCTGCCGGTCCAAGAGCCACTGAGGAAGGCCGCAAACGTCCAGCCGAGGGCGACGAGTGCGACGAGATATCCCGATAGGAGTGGCGCCACCCCATGCAGGGTCTGCAGGAAATAGGGAATGAAGACGTCGCTGACGAGGACGACGGTCATGGCGAGCATCGCCAGGTAGACCCGGGCAATCGGCTGGGAAAGGCTGACGGCGCCGGACGGCAAGAGCCGGTTCGGGCTCTTCCGCTCGATGAGAAGCATGGTTGCCACCGCGATGACCGAGGCCGCAATCAGCGCCGCTTTCGCGCCTGTTGTCTCGATCGCGCCGGCCGCACTCACCATCAGCACGGCCGCAAGCAGCAGTCCGATCTGGGCAACCGGGGTCTTCTCCTGCTCGCGGTCATCTTTGACCTCGGGCAGAAACCGTGGCGCCAGGATCGCCATCAGCAGCCCGAGCGGCACCAGCACGATGAAAGCGTAGCGCCAGGCGTGGCCCGAAGAAAAGAAGCCGCCGAGCGTCGGTCCGATGACGGTCGCCACGCCCCAGATCGCCGCATAGAGCGTCGAGGCCTTCGGCCAGAGGGGCTCGGGATAGACGAAGCGGATGAAGGCATAGCCGAGCGCTGCCAGCGCGCCAGTTCCGAGACCCTGCACCGCGCGTCCGATCAGCACCACCGGCATCGACGGTGCGGCTGCGGCAATCAGGCTGCCGACGCCGAAGACCAGTGCCGCGATCACATAGACGGATCGAAGCCCGATGCCGCGCGGCCGCATGGCGACGAAGATCGAGCCGAGCACGGCGGCGGCGACGAACAGGCTGGTGACCCAGGAAAACAGCGCGAGCCCGCCGATATCGCGCACGATCGAAGGCGCGATCGTCGCCATGATGTAACTCTCCACAGCATAAAGCGTCACGCCGCCGGCCAGCATCAGCGTTGCCGGAAGGTGCTCGGGCAGGAACAGGCGGAAGACCGAGCTGGAATTCGAGACGGCTGCGGTCTGGTCGATATTCGACATGGGAGGACCCCGAGATTTTTACTGGCGAAGGATTATTTTCCAAGTTATAAATTGGAAAATTGCATGCCGCTTCGATTAAAACAAGACTTAACTTGGAAAATATGCGCCAGTCCCCAGCCAACCGGATCCTGATCCTGATAAAGACCGACGGCCCGCAGCTTGCCGCCGCGATCGGCGATGCGCTCGGCATATCAGGCGAAGCCGCCCGGCAGCAGCTGTCGAAGATGGCGGAGGAGGGGCTGGTGGAACCGGTCACCGTTGCCGCCGCGGGCAGGGGCCGGCCGCGCCAGCTCTGGCACCTCACGGCGAGCGGCAACCGCCAGTTTCCGGATGGCCATGCCGAGCTGACGGCAAATCTCCTTGGCACGCTGGTCGAACAGCTCGGGGCCGCAGCCCTCGATACGGTCATCTCCGCCCGCGAGGCCGAGACGCTGCAGCGCTATCGGCAGGAACTCAGCGAGGCGCATGACCTTGCCTCGCGCATCGAGGCCCTTGCCGGCATCCGCACCCGCGAGGGCTATATGGCCGATCACTGGCAGGAGGCGGACCGCTCCTTCATGCTGGTCGAAAACCACTGCCCGATCTGCGCCGCCGCAACCGTCTGCGCCGGCTTCTGCCGCTCCGAACTCGAAACCTTCCGCGCCGTCCTCGGCGCCGATATCGAGCGCAGCGAACACATCCTCGCCGGCGCCCGCCGCTGCGCCTACCACATCATGCCGCGTTGACCGATATCGCTCGCAACCGGCTGGCGCTTCACGCCGGCTGCCGCGCCTGCCGCCAGTTGCTTTCGAGATAGAGCAGCACTCCGATCGATGCGAGACCCGCGGCCGCGCCGACAAAGGCGGTGCCGGAATAATCGGTGATCGTGGTGCCGAAAGCGAAGAGGCCGGCGCTGATGCCGGTCCCAATGAACGTGTTCAGCGAGATCAGCGAGGTTCCAAGCCCCGGTCGGTCCGCGATCAGGTCCTGCAGATAGGTGATCGGCACGCTGAGGATCGCTGCCGCCCCGCAGGCATTGAGGAGGAGTAGTGCATAGATGTGCCAGGGCGCGGAAGCAAAACCAAGCAGTAGCAGATAGGCGCAGTAGATCAGCGCGCCGAAGGCGAGCACATGCACGGTCCGGAAGTGGCGCTGCGCAAAGCCCCACATCATCATGAACGGCATCTCGAGCAGCGCCGTCAAACCTGCCATGAAGCCGACATCGACGACGGTGCCGCCGGCCGCATGGGTGATGATCAGCGGCAAGAGCATGCTGTTCAGCCGCTGCAGCCCGAACAGCATCGCCATGACGATAACGCGCGACAGCACGTGCGGCACAAAAATCCGTTTCAGCGAAGCAAAGAATCCGGCGTGATCGGGGGCAGGGCCGGCGGCGCCATTTCGGGGTGCGAAGAAGAAATACAGGCAGAAGCAGGTGCAGCTTGCCAATGCCGCGATCCCATAGGCCGGCGTCATCGACGGCGAACTGACGAGATAGAGGCCGATCAACCCCGGCGCCAGCGCCCATGAGCCGGAAAACAGCGCTCGCACCGTTGCGGTGATCGCCGCCCCCTGGCCACGGTCCATTTGATTGGTCCTGGCGCGCAGGCTGGCGAACAGCAGCGAATAGGTGGAATTGCTCATCGGCACCAGCAACAGCGTGGAGAAGATGAAGACCACGGGGCTATGAATGATCGCGATCGACCCGAAGCCGAGCATGCCGGCGACGCAAAGCCCCAGCACCAGCGGCCGGCGCTCTTTCAGCCTGTCCGACCAGATGCCGAGCGTCAGGCTCGTCGTCACGTTGACGATTGCCGAGAAGAACACCAGCGCCGAATAGGCGCCATTGCTCAAGCCGAGTTCGTTGATCCCGATGATCGACTGGTAGGGCGCGGTCGAAGCATAGGTGAAGGCGAGCGCGACGAGTGTCACGGTCGGAATACGGATCCTGTTGTCGCGAAGGATCAAGGAAAAGGTGGATGGCATGGGGCGGTTCCTGATGCACCACTCTTAGCTGCATCGGACCTATCAGAGAAACGATAGTTTTAGATCGTCTCCGTCAATTTTTGTGATGAATGTTTGGACGATGTGATCGCGTCCAAGCCTGCAAGGGGGCTGAATGCCTATTTCAGAATTTCGCGACCAAATTCGAGAGCCAGAAGTCGATTTGCCCGAAGGGAAGAACATTTGCCAAAAAAGCGACGAGCGCTGACGTGGTGTATATCAACACCAGCCCAAGAAGGACTCCAAGGGTGATTCCGACGCTCGTCTTTGCGGGCTGGCGTGCCAACCAACACGCCAAGCTCAGAGAGACAATCGTGAAAAGTGCCAACAACGTGGACTCGGTGATAGATATGCCCGATTGCAAAACAATCCCTCGGATTGTGAATTGGGTTGCAAGGCATAACGTCTCGAGCCGTCTAAACTCAAGGGCTGGGACGGCGGAATATGCGGTGATGTCCAGCCACCCATAGAGCCGGTGCACTATCAGCAGGCACCCGCGCAGCCGCCTAAACCCCGACGCCACGTCAACCCCGTTGGCTTTCGCCGCGTGACGCGTTATGGACTGCGCAACCCGCCAGCATCCGGATGAGAGCTCATGACCAATCCCGTCACCGTCGAAGTCACCCGCGGCCTGCTCGTCGAAAGTCGCCATCGTGGCGCGGTGGCTGTCATCGATGGCGATGGCAAGCTTGTCTTCTCGCTGGGCGACATCGAGGCCGCGGTCTTCCCGCGCTCGTCCTGCAAGGCGATGCAGGCGCTGCCGCTGGTCGAGAGCGGTGCTGCCGATGCCTACGGCTTCGGCGACAAGGAATTGGCGCTGGCCTGCGCCTCGCATAGTGGCGAGGACGAGCATGTGGCGCTGGCCGCTTCCATGCTGTCGCGCGCCGGTCGCGACGCCGAGGCGCTGGAATGCGGCGCCCACTGGTCGTTCCATCAGAAGACCCTGATCCATCAGGCCCGCACGCTCGAGGCACCGAACGCGCTGCACAACAATTGCTCGGGAAAACATGCCGGCTTCATCTGCGCGTGCTGTCATCAGGACCTCGATCCGAAGGGCTATGTCGGCTACCAGCACCCGTTGCAGGTCGAGATCCGCGCGGCGATGGAAAGCTTGACTGGCGCCGTGCTTGGCGCCGAGAGCTGCGGCACCGACGGCTGCTCGATTCCGACCTATGCCGTGCCGCTCAAGAGCCTTGCTCACGGTTTTGCGAAAATGGCGACCGGCAACGGCTTGGAACCGCTGCGCGCCAAGGCCTCCCGCCGCCTGATCGAGGCCTGCATGGCCGAGCCCTTCTATGTCGCGGGCTCCGGCCGCGCCTGCACGGAACTGATGCAGATCGCCCCCGGCCGTATCTTCTGCAAAACAGGCGCCGAAGGCGTCTTCTGCGCCGCCATCCCGGAAAAGGGCATTGCCATCGCGCTGAAATGCGAGGATGGCACGACCCGCGCCGCCGAAGCCATGGTGGCGGCGACCCTCGCCCGCTTCTTCGAGACGGAGAGCGAGGTGCATGCGGCCTTGATCGCCCATGCCACGAAGCCAATGCGCAATTGGAACGGCATCCATGTCGGCGATGTCAGGGTCACTTCCGCCTTGGCCGGATGAGTCGAGCTTGCTTACATAAGTTATTAGAAAAATAAGAATTGCCTAATATAAAGGGGTACGTCCTGCGATCGCGGATGCACCCTTTCGCGGCGACGTGAGCACAGTCCTGGAAGCCGTGAGGGCAGGGCATGTTTGCAGGCCGCTATCTCTGGTGGATGCTGATGGGCATCGGCATCTTCATGTTCGCTACGTTGAGCCTCGATTATATCACCTGGCTCACCATCCAGCTGTCCGGCTGCGGCGAGATGGCCGGGACCTGCGAGCCGGCCCTGCGGCTGATGTCGGGCGTGCTCAAACCCGCCTGCATCTGGACCGCGATCGGCGTGCTCTTCATGGCGACGCTGCTCCGTCTTCACGCTCTCTCGCTCATCTGGTTCTGGGGGCCGATCGTCGCCATCTGGTTCGTCGCTTCCACGCCGATCCTGCTCTTCCTGGCGTCGGATGCGGCGGCGCTGACGCAATCCGCCACCCTGGCCGCACTGCCCGTCGCCTTCCTGTTTCTGGCGGCTTTCGCAGCCTATCTCATGTTTGCCCTCGAGGATGGCGACATGCTGCCGCTTGCAGCCTCGGTGCCGTTGCGCCTCACACTCCGCCTGACGGCGGTCTACGGCGCGCTTTCTGGCGCAGCCTTCATGCCGGAACTGTCGCGGATCGCCGGGACCCTGCTCGATATGCCGGCACTTTCCGTCGTCATCGCGTTGGCGCAGCCATATCTGCAGACGGTGCTCACCTTTGGAACCGGCAGCATGGCGCCGGCCTATGCCGTGCTGGCGGCCTTCATCGCGGCCCTTGCCGCAAGTCTCTTGCCGCATGCTGCAGCACCGCAGCCCTCCCGCAGCACCATCATGCTGCGGCGATTGCGCCGTTGAGATCGCGATAGGGTTTCAGCCGTTCGGCGGTCACCTCCATGGGCACGATCAGCCCCGCCACCTCGGAAATGCCAAGCACCGGGCAGGGCGAGACGAGGTCGAACTTCTCCACGGTCAGCAGCACATGCGTTTCGGCCGAGCACCGGGCAATGTGCCGCTTGATCGCCGCTTCCTCGAAATCGCCGGTGGAAAGCCCGTGCACGGGATGCGCGGCCGTGACGCCGAGGAAGAAGAGATCGGGGCGGAGTTGCGAGATCGCCGCTGCCGCCGCCGCGCCCGTCGCCACCATCGAATGTTTGTAGAGCCGTCCGCCGGTCAGGATCACCTCGGCTGTCGGGTGGTGTTCCAGCTCGGCGGCGATCGTCGGGCTGTGGGTCGCAACCGTCAGCGGCATGTCGCGCGGCAAATGCCGGGCGATCTCCGCCGTGGTCGTGCCGCCGTCGAGGAAGATCATCTGACCGGGCTTGACCATCGCCGCCGCCGCTGCTCCTAGGCGCGCCTTGATCTGCGACGACACGCTGCGCCGGGCGGTGAGGTCAGGCAGGTCAGGCGCCAGCGGCATCGCCCCGCCATGCACCCGTTTCAGCAGCCCCTCCGCCGCCATTTCCCTGAGGTCCCGCCGGATCGTGTCTTCCGAAAGGGCGAAATCCTCGGCGACGCGCTTGGCGATCACCTGGCCGTCACGGCGCAGGATGTCGAGAATGAGGGTCTTGCGTTGCGTTGTCAGCATCGTCTCTCTGCACGAAATTAAACATAATAGCCCGATATTGCACGAAATGACTCGACATTCAAGAAATATCGTGCATTTTCACCAAATCCCGTGCATGAGGCCGGGAGTGCTCACGCAGAAGCGGAGCGAAGGAGTGGATCATGTTGATTTTGATTGCCGGGCCCTATCGGTCCGGAACGGGCGACGACCCGGAAAAGATGGCCGCCAACCTGAAGCGGTTGGAAGAACCCTCGCACGCGCTGTTTGAGGCGGGCCACGTGCCGATGATCGGCGAATGGGTGGCGCTGCCGATCTGGCACGCCGCCGGCGGCCGGTCGGTTGGCGATGCGCTCTACGAAGAGATCTTCCACCCGGTCGCCGGCCGGCTGCTGCAGCTCTGCGAGGGCGTGCTGCGCCTGCCGGGCGATTCCAAGGGAGCGGATAACGACGTGCGCATCGCCAGGGAACGCGGCATTCCGGTCTGGCACAGGCTGGAGGATGTGCCGGGCTGCGGCTGAGCGGATTGCTGCGCCTGCGCTTTGCCCCTCGTTTATACTCAGCGCATTCGCAGCTTTGTCGCTCACCCCCTCAACCGACCCGTCAGATGAGGGGGCCACACGGCACACACAGATCATGTCCTCACACTCGGACCCACCTTGTCCCGATGGACGATCAAAACCCAATCTCCCCAGTTCCGGCGCACCGACCGCTACGCTATAACCCTTGCCGAAAGGGAGTCGAGAACCATGCTGACACTGTATTACGCGCCGGGAACCTGCGCGCTCGCAAGCCTTATTGCCCTGGAAGAATCCGGCCTGGCCTTCGAAAAGAAGAAGATCAGCCTCCGCGATGGCGAGCAGCGTTCGCCGGACTATCTGAAAATCAACCCGAAGGGCCGGGTGCCGGCACTGGTCACCGATTATGGCGTGCTGACGGAAACGCCGGCGATCCTGGCTTATATCGCTCAGAGCGCGCCGGCCGCCAAGCTGGCGCCTCTCGACGATCCTTTCGAATTTGCCAGGCTCCAGTCCTTCAACAGCTATATCTGCTCGACCGTGCATGTGAACCATGCCCATCGCCCGCGCGGCTCCCGCTGGGCCGACGAGCCGGCGGCAATCGAGGCGATGAAGGCGAAGGTGCCTGAGAATATGGCCGATTGTTTCACGCTGATCGAGCAGACGATGTTCGAAGGCCCATGGGTGATGGGCGAGGCCTATTCGCTCGCCGATCCCTATCTCTTCGTCATGACCGACTGGCTGCCATCGGACGGAGTCGATCCCGCCCGCTTCGAAAAGGCGAGCGACCACCACGCCCGCATGCTGCTGCGCCCCGCCGTCCAGCGGGCGCTGGCCTACGATCGGGCCTGACCGTTAAAACCTGCGGCAAGCTTCTTCGGCGCCCGGAACAGCCAGGCGCCGATCAGTCGCAACCGCAGTTCCTCGTCGCCGATCACGGCGGCGCGCACCGGCAGATGCGGCCAGCCGACATAATGATCGGTTTGAAAATAGACGTCAGGCGCCATCTCCAGCAGGTGATCCTTGTCGTCGAGCGAAATCGAGATCACGATCGTCTCGGCATTCTTCACCGCGACAAAACTCTTGCCGCCGACCTTCAGCGCCGGATTGCCATAGGAGGTGCTCTCCTCGACATCAGGCAGGCCGGCTTCCGCCGCCAGCCGCTTCAGGCGTTGGAAGATCGCATCGACGTCGTCGGCCATTGCTCCGCCCTTTCGGTTAGGGCAAACCTACCATGTTATCACGCGCATTTCGCCAGCGGCGGCTTGGCTTCTGCTTGAAAGCCGATCGGCATCCCGAGCGGCAGATCGGCGATTTCGCGCATCGACATGCGCTCGAGCTCGGGATGCCGCAGCGGATCATCCTCCCAGGCTGGGGCAATTTCCGCGCTTGCCACCTGCCGAACAGGGGTGAAGAAAAACTTCAACAAAGACATGGCATGCCTCGCTTTCTCAGTAGCGCAGAAGGATGATCAATGGCGGCTGGCGCCTGCTGAGCCATCCCATCCGCTAGCGTCCTGCGTTTGAATGGATTGCCTATGCTTGCAATGTCGGCCTCAACAGGTAGATTTTCAATTGAGATTAATGCGGCGCCGCTATAGAAAAACTATATGAAGAACTTGAATATGGTCCATCTCAACGGCCTGCGCGCGCTGGAGGCCGTCGGTCGTCTCGGCTCGCTCCAGGCCGCCGCCGACGAACTCGGCGTCTCGGTCGGCGCCGTCAGCCAGCAGGTCATCAAGGCAGAAGCCCAGCTTGGTCAGGTGATCTTCGAGCGCACCGCCAAGGGCATGATCGCCACCGAAGCCGGCCGGCCGGTGCTTCTGGCGCTCGACGAGGGGTTCGCCCGTCTTTCGGCGGCGGTGTCGATCGCGAGCCGCAAGGACGATACGATCCTGACAATCTCGGTGGCGCCGGTTTTCGCCGCCCGCTGGCTCGTCTGCCGGCTCGATCGCTTCGCCGAGCGCCATCCCGACATCAAGCTGCGGCTGGATGCAACCACCAATCTCGTCAATCCGGCCCTCTGCGACGTCGATATCGGTATCCGCGTCGGCACCGGCAAATGGCCGGACGTGAAGGCAGAGCTGCTGTTGGAGCAGGAGGTCTTTCCCGTCTGTTCGCCCGAGATGGCGGCAAAATTGAAAGAGCCTGCCGATATTCTCGAACTGCCTGCCATCATCGATGGCCATGCCATGTTCACCTGGGAGGTCTGGATGCGCGAGGTCGGACTATCCGGTGCTACGCTTTCGACCCGTCACGTCTTCAACGACGCCTCGCTCTGCCTCGATGCGGCGATTGCAGGGCAGGGCGTCATGCTGGCCTGGCAGACCCTTGCCGCCTTTGCGCTGGCCGAAGGCCGGCTCGCCGCCCCCTTCGGCATTCGCGCGCCGACCGGCTTCGGTCATTATTTCGTCACGGCCGAAGGCACGCGCGAGCCGAAGAAGGTGAAGGATTTCAAGGCCTGGATCCGTGAGGAAATGGCCGGCACGCTGGCGCTCTTTCGATAATCCTCAGACCTAGGCCGTGAGTTCATGAGGTGATTTTCCCCACGACCAGGATGGACTTCAATCTCGCGGAGCGCCAGAACTCCGGGCCGTTCGCTGCCATCGAACCAGACGACTTCATCATTGCCGGCAACTGGTGACAGGCGGGCAAGCAATGGACTATCCTTAATCAGGGCGAGTGTGGCCTCCGGAATTGGATAAGATCGGCTTCGATAACCAAATCTTGTTCTAATTCAACGGATTGACCACATCCACCAGCCTCAATGAATGCTTCCAGATTGGGAGAAACGCTCATGGCGCATGTGAACAAAGTGCTGCGCTCGATCAACGATCAGGGCGCGGACCGCTGCGTCGATATATTTCGGCGGCCGGATGGAACCGTCGGCTTCGAGGAATTCCGTCGAGACGTCGAGGACGCGCGCGGCTGGTTTCCGATCGGTGGTCACTCCGATCGTGTCTTTACCGGTGAAGCCGAAGCGCTGGCAGCTGCCTTGATCGATGTGGCTTGGCTGAGACCCGCGATCGGCAACGCTTGAAGCAGCGCGGACGTTGTCAGAAGCCGGACGACACCACCTCGATATTCACACGCAGCGTCGAGGATGCTCTAAAATTCGTTCGATCATAGACGACATCCACTTTAAGGCCTCGTGGCCGACGTATCCAATGGACGCAATTCGTGCGCCGCGCTTTAGATCGGCTCCTTGCTGCGTGTTGCTTGCATCGCCTTATAGGCCGGGCGCGACTGGCAGCGCTCGATCCAGGCTTTGATATTCGGATGCGCCTGGAAAAGCGCCTCTTCGCTCTGGGCGTAGCGCAGCACCTCGGCGATGTTGAGATCGGCAACGGTGAAACGGTCGCCGACGATCCATTGCCGGCCGGCGAGGTGGCCTTCGAGAACCGCCAGCGGCCTGCGCAGCGAGCGGCAGGCAACCGCGATCGTCTGTTGGCCACCTTCGCTGTTTTCAAGCCCGTTATCATAGGTGAGTACGATCTTCGCCGTGTGCGGTTCGACCTCCGCAGCCGCCCAGATCGTCCACATCGTCAGCAATCCGTCTTCTTCGACGGTTTGGCCGGAAAGCGGTCCGCCATGTTTACGGGCGAGGTAAAGATTGATCGCCAGCGACTCGTGCATGACGAGGTCGCCGTCCCGAATGCTGGGGATCTGCGCCATCGGGTTGACGGCAATGAATTCAGGCGAATGCGTGTTGAGCGGCGCATCCTGAGATAGCGGATCTGCGAGCCGCCTTGCCTGCAGCACCGGCACCGAGCGGAATTCGAGCCCGAGTTCCTCCGCCATCCAGTAGACGCGTGAGGCGCGCGATCGATAGACTCCGTAGATTGTCAGCATGTCCATATCCCCTCGATGTGTCCGAGAGACCGTAAATGCCGGATCGGCGTGGGAAAAGTCCTTGTGGCTGATGGGATGATGAAAGCTTTTGATGGCCTTCAGGAGACGCGGTTTCGCTCGACGGTGAGCTGCGCATAGGGCGAGCCGCCGCCGGCCATCTCGCCGGACACCTTCTTCTCCCACTGGAAGCCTAACACCGCGCCTTCGGTGGTCTCCTGGAAGATATTGTCGGTGATGACCGCGGTCCCGGCCCCGTCGGCGACCGAGACGGCGCAACCGACCGGCGCCTTGCGCACCACATTGCCTGCCACAACGACGTTGCGCAGATACGGACCCCAGCCGATCTGCAGCCCCCAGCGCGGCGCGCCCTCGATCACATTGCCTGAAATCAGCGTATCGGCCTCCGCCGCGATGCCGATGCCGAAACCGACCTCGTGCTGGTAGGGACCTTTCAGCGTCAGGTTGCGCACGACGTTGCCGGTGACGCTCGCCAGCCTGCCGCCTTCGTCGAAATTGGCGATCGAGATGCCGTTTGCCGCCCCGTCGATCATGTTGGCGGAAACGACAGCGCCTTCGAAGGCGAATTCGACATAGATCGCCGTCTCGCCGGAGCGCCGGCATTGGTTGCTGCTGATCTGGATATCCGAGGCCGAATTGGCGCGGATCGCCGTAAAGGCGCAGTCGGAGATGTGATTATTCACCACCATCACCCCGTCGGCGCGGAAAATATTGATGCCGTTGCCGTTTTGGCCGGTGCCGCCGTCATTGGCGCGGATGTTGGAAATGCGGTTGCCGGAGACAACCGTGCCGTCCTCCGCCTTCTTCCAGCGATGCACCAGGATGCCGCCATTGCCGCAATCCGAGACCGTATTGCCGGTGACCGAAAGGTTGGTGGAATCCACCGCGTAAAGTCCGGATTGGGCAGCCCCCGAAATGTGACTGCGCTCGATCCTGCCGCCGCAGCGCTCCAGCTGCAGGCCGTGTTTGGGGCTGCCGCCGATCTCGCAATTCTCGATCAGCACCTCGTCGACGCCGGTAAATTGCAACAGCGCGCCGGCATCGTCGCCAAGCCAGCGGTTGCCGCCGTCGATGACGAGATTGGAAAGCTCGATCCGCCGCACGTTCTCGGCCGAAAACAGATGGCCCTCGCCGGTATAGATGATCCGCGAGGCGCCGGGCACGCCAGTGATGCGGGTATTGTCGGGCAAGGTGAGGTTGGAGAC
Source organism: Rhizobium indigoferae (assembly GCF_034554815.1). Lineage (NCBI taxonomy): Bacteria > Pseudomonadati > Pseudomonadota > Alphaproteobacteria > Hyphomicrobiales > Rhizobiaceae > Rhizobium > Rhizobium indigoferae. Next base: position 896,059 of record NZ_CP140635.1, read on the forward strand.
CCGGTAGGTGCCGGGCGGCAAGAACACCGGCACGTTCTCGCGCGCCGCCTGTTTGATCATCTGCTCAAGGTTGCGTGTCTTGCGGTCGCCACTTTCGGGAATGGCGCGATATTCCACCGCGTCGATTGTCCCACGCAGGTCGGGCTGAGCGGCCGCCGTCAGCGGCGAGGCGACGGCGCGTGATGTCCCTCCCGCAACCGCCGAGGCCGCGAGGAATAAAAGCATGTCGCGGCGTGAGGGCATCCCGGGTACTCCTTTCATAAGGCGCCCGTAGCAGGAAACGTGCCAGGCGGACATGTATTCTTTTGGCACAAGCTTGGCAAAGGCGGGCGAAATTGCCGTCGTGGCGAGCGCGACGGCAGGATATCGCCGCTTATATTGTCGTCTTGTTCACCCTTTCATTTAAGCAAGCCGAAGGAAATGAGGACTACTTTTAAGGGAAATTCTATGATGACGGGTGTGGGATACGGCCTTCGGCCGGCGGGGAGAATGGCGGCATGCACGAACCGAGTGCCAGGCGATGGGAATCAGCCGATGCCCTGACGGCCGAAACGCGGCGCATCGTCGCCGCGACGGAGGCAATGATGGCATCGACTGCCCACCACTTTTCCGAGGGTATCGAGAATCTCCGCCTCAAGGAAATCGTCCACGAGCTTCCGGATTTTCTCTACGTCAAGGATCGTGACAGCCGCTTCGTCTTTGCCAATGCCGTCACCGCCAGCAGCCTTGGCCTGGAGAGTGCTGTGCTGATGACCGGCAAGCGCGATTTCGACCTGTTCGATTTCGAGACGGCGCTCCACCATTTCGATATCGAGCAGCAGATCATGACGACGGGCGAAGCCCGCATCGACATGGAGGAATCCTACGTCCTTCCCGGCAGCAGAAGACCGATATGCCGGCTGACCTCGAAGATCCCGCTGCGCAACGATCGCGGCGAAATCGTCGGCCTGATCGGTGTTTCCCGTGATATCACCGAACGCAAGCGCCAGGAGGATCTGCATCGCGGCCAGGCGAGCCTGCTCGAAATGATTGCCCGCAACGAGCCGTTGCCGATGATCCTCGAGGCGCTCGTGCTGATGATCGAGGCGCAACTGACCGGGATCGACGGATCGGTGCTGCTGCTCGACAGCGAGGGCACCAGGCTCTATCACGGCGCCTCTCCCAATCTGCCCGGCGGCTACAGCCGCCTCATCGATGGTGTCACGATCGGCCCGAAGGTCGGCTCCTGCGGCACCGCCGCGTGGCGTGGTCAGACCGTGATCGTCGAGGACGTGATGAGCGATCCGCTCTGGGAGGATTTTCGCGCGTTGATTGCCCCGTTCGGCTTCCGCTCCTGCTGGTCGACGCCGATCGCCACATCGCAGAACAATGTGCTCGGCACGTTCGCGCTCTATTCCAGGGAAGTCCGCCGTCCCACCGAGCACGAGATGACGCTGGTGGCGCTCGCCACCCATATCGCCGGCATCGCCATCGAGCGCAAGCGTGTCGACGACCGCATTCATTTCATGGCCCATCATGACGATCTCACGGGCCTGCCGAACCGCGCCTTCCTGAAGGAGCGGCTGGCGAGTATCCTCGACCAGGCCCGGCGCAACAACCGCAAGGTGACCGTCGCCTATATCGATCTCGACAATTTCAAGTACATCAATGATGGCCGCGGCCACGCCGCCGGCGACGAGGTGCTGAAGGAGATCGCCGCCCGCATGGCTAATAGCGTCAGGGCGTCAGATATGGTGGTGCGTCTCGGCGGCGACGAATTCCTCGTGGTGCTCGTCCACCAGTCGAGCCACGATGCCGGCATCACGCGCCGTCTTCGCGAGCTGCAGAAGGCGATCAACCGGCCGATCCGCGGCGCGGACGGCGAGATCACCGTCACCTCGAGCATCGGTGTCGCTGCCTTCCCCTTCGATGGCGCAACCTCGGAAGAGCTTCTCGCCAATGCCGACCGCGCCATGTACCGCGCCAAGGAACTCGGCCGCAACACATTGCAACATCACGAGGGCGGCAGCACGCCCCTCGGAATGCCGCTCGGCGAGCACGAGGAACTGCACCTGGCGATCGCCGGCGACCAGCTGTTCCTGCAATATCAGCCGCAGGTCGATGTCGCCACCGGCCGCATCACCGGGCTCGAGGCGCTGGTTCGCTGGAACCATCCGGCCAAGGGCAGGCTGCCGCCGGTCAATTTCATTCCGCTCGCCGAAGAGACCGGCCTGATCGTCCCCCTCGGTCTCTGGGTGCTGAACGAGGCCTGCCGCCAGGCGCGCAACTGGCAGGATATGGGCCTGCCGCCGCTGACGATCGCCGTCAACGTCTCCGCCAAGCAATTCGCCGACCCGGATTTCGCAACCCATGTCACCGAAGCGCTCGAGCGCCACCGCCTGCAGTCGCGCTGGCTGGAGCTGGAGGTCACCGAAAGCGTGGTGATGCACGATGCCGAACGCGCGCTCGCCATGATGGAATCGCTGCGGGCGCTGGGCGTTCGCCTGTCGATCGACGACTTCGGCTCCGGCTATTCCAGCCTAGCTGCACTGAAGACCTTCCCCTTCGACCGCCTGAAGATGGACCGTTCGTTGGTCGAGGCCCTGCCGGGCGACAAGACCGCCGTCGCCATCGCCTCGGCCGTCATCTCGCTCGCGCAGACGCTGAAGCTCTCGGTCCTCGCCGAGGGTGTCGAAACCGACGCCCAGATGGATTTCCTGCGTCAGGCGCGTTGCGAGGAGGCGCAAGGCTACCGCTTCTCGAAACCCGTCTCCCCGGAGGAGATTCCGGCATTGCTGCGGGCGCGGAGCCTCTAGTGCATGTCGCCCAAAAGTGTGCAGCGGTTTTGGGAGAACGACATGCACAAAAGGAAACATTGAAAGACGCCGCATCGATCAGGTCGATGCGGCGTCTTTCAAGCTCTATTTCGCAAGCTTGCCGATCGCCTCGATCTCGTTCGTCCATATGCCCGCCGCATAGTTTGGCGGCAGCCGCGCCAGTTGCGCGGGGTCATCGATGCCGGTGGAAAAATCGCTGCCGCGATAGGGGCCGAGCACGAAGACCTCGGTCCCGGCATCCGCCATCCGGTTGAGAAAACGGTCCGGCCAGCCCCAGAGCCACGGGGCGATGTTGATCGGCACCAGCATCATCGCATGTTTGCATTCGTCCGGCAGCAGGCCGGTCCAGCCATAGCCGATATAGCCGAACAGGCAGCCCTTCAGGCTCTTGCGCGAGGCGGTCTTGATATCGGGTGCCATCCGGCGCACGACGTCGATCGGCTCGTCACCGCCATAGACGATGATCTCGGCCCGTCTTTCCTGGGAAAGTCCGTTGAGCACGGTGGCGAGCTTTTCGCCCTCGGAAGGATCGCGGCTCTTGATGTTGATGAGGAAGCGCCGATCCGGAAAGGTCGACAGCACCTCGGCAAGGGTCGGCATCATGCCGATGCCACGGCCGCGAAAGGGAAAGGTCTTGCCGCCATCGGCGGTATAGCCATAGCCGATGTCGAGCCTCTTCATGTCAGCCATCGAATGCTCGCGGGTGACGCCATGTCCATCGGTGCGGCAGTCGAGCGTCCAGTCGTGAAAGACGGCGAACTGCCCGTCCGTTGTCGGATGTACGTCGATCTCGACAATATCGGCGCCCGCCGCAAAACCTGCCTGCATCGAGCGGATGGTGTTTTCGAGATAATCGTGTTTCGGCGGCAGCATGCGGCTCGCCGTGCAGGTGTCGTTCTTCAGATCGGTTTCGTCGAAGCGCTGGGCGATGCCGCGATGGGCGAGCAGCACCGGTTTTCCCGGCCGATGTTCGGCAAGCAGGCTGGTATTGTTGAGGTAGATACCCGCCGCGACGACCGCGATTGCCGCCGCACAATAGAAAAACTTCCTGCCCAATACCGATCCCCCTGGTTGCATCGCAAGGGCTAGAAAGCGATTCTGGTTGTTCTTAGGCTGTTTTCCGGCTTTTCTATGCCATCGGTCTATTCGCCGGACGGGAGCCTCATCGCTATGGAACCACAAGACGACGAGCTCATCCATTTCGAGACGCATGGCGGCGCCCCATTGCCGCCGGCAGCAGTTGAAGGGCATGTCGCGCGCGACGGTGCCCGCATCTGGTATGCGTCCTACGGTGCAGGTCCCCCTGTCATTCTGCTGCATGGCGGCCTTGGTCACAGCGGCAATTGGGGCTATCAGGTCCCGGCACTGTTGCGCCGCGGCCGCCGCGTCGTGCTGATCGACAGCCGTGGCCATGGAAGAAGCACCCGCGATGCCCGTCCCTATAGCTATGAGCTGATGGCCTCCGACGTGCTCGCCGTCATGGACGCGCTGCATCTCGACAAGGCGGCCGTCGTCGGCTGGAGCGACGGCGCCTGCATTGCCCTGATTCTCGCCATGACGGCGCCGTCACGTGTCGAGGGGGTCTTCTTTTTCGCCTGCAACATGGATCCGAGCGGCACGCTGGAATTTGTTCCGAGCCCGGTCATCGACCGATGCTTCAGCCGGCACGCCAAGGACTATGCCGCATTGTCCACCACGCCTGACGATTTTAATCCATTCGTCGAGGCGGTCAGCCTGATGATGCGGACGGAGCCGAATTATCAGGCCGCCGACTTGGGCCTGATCCGGGTGCCGGTCGCAATCGTCCTCGGCGAGCGCGACGAATTCATCAAGCCCGACCATGCCGAATATCTTGCCCGCAGCATTCCGAACGCTGAGATGATCTATCTCACAGGCGTCAGTCATTTCGCGCCGCTGCAGCGGCCGGGTGAGTTTAATGTCGCTGTGGTCAACTTTCTCGACGGGATAGGGTCATGACATCGCAGTCGTTGAGCCGCGCCCCATTCCATAGTCCGTTCTTCCCGTCCTCTGGCCTCGCGTCCATTTCCCGCTATCTCTCGTTTCATGAGACCTGATGCGCTGCTTTATCCCGCCCCGGAGGGGCTCTATTGCCCCGAGGGCGGCTTCTATGTCGATCCAGTGCGGCCGGTCGAGCAGGCGCTCGTCACCCACGGCCATTCGGATCATGCCCGCCCGGGCCACGTGAACGTGCTTGCCACCCGCCAGACACTCGACATCATGCGTCTGCGTTACGGCGACGGCTTTTGCGCCAGCGAGCAGGCCGCAGCCTTCGGCGAGGAACTGCTGGTGAACGGCGTCAAGGTGAGCTTTCATCCGGCCGGCCATGTGCTCGGCTCCGCCCAGATCGCCATTGAGAAGAACGGCACCCGCATCGTCGTCTCCGGCGACTATAAGCGCCGACCCGACCCGACCTGCGCCGCCTATGTGCCGGTTGCCTGCGATGTCTTCATCACCGAGGCGACCTTCGGCCTGCCGGTCTTCCATCATCCCGATCCGATGGAGGAGATAGCGAAGCTGCTGGCGTCGCTGCGGCAATTTCCCGAGCGCACCCATCTCGTCGGCGCCTATGCGCTGGGAAAGGCCCAACGCGTCATCCGGCTGCTGCGCGATGCCGGTTATGCCGAACCGATCTATATCCACGGCGCCATGGAAAGGCTCTGCGACTATTATATCGAGCAGGGCATCGATCTCGGCGAGCTGCTGCCGGCGACGATCGAAAGCCGCGACAAGTCAGTCTTCAAGGGTGCGGTCGTCATCGGCCCGTCATCGGCCTTCGCCGACCGCTGGGCCAGGCGCTTCAACGAGCCGCTGCCGGCCTTCGCCTCCGGCTGGATGATGGTGCGCCAGCGCGCCAAACAGCTCGGCGTCGAACTGCCGCTCGTCATCTCCGATCATTGCGACTGGCCGGAGCTGACCGAAACGATCCGAGAATTGCACCCGGCCGAGGTCTGGGTGACGCATGGCCGCGAGGAGGCCTTGGTGCGCTGGTGCCAATTGCAGGGCATCAAGGCGAAACCGCTGCATCTGGTAGGTTATGAGGATGAGGGCGATTGAGGAGATGAGCAATATCCCGCGTCAAAACCCCTCCGAAGTCGGGAGGCGCCCATGAAAGCCTTCGCCGACCTCCTCGACCGCCTGGTGCTCACACCCAGCCGCAACGGCAAGCTGAAGCTGCTGACCGACTATTTCCGCGACACGCCCGATCCTGACCGCGGCTATGGCCTTGCCGCCATTGCCGGCACGCTGGAGGTGCGCAACGTCAAGCCCGCCATGCTGCGTGAGCTGGTGCTCGAACGCATGGACGAGGTGCTGTTCCGCTATTCCTACGACTATGTCGGCGATCTCGCCGAAACCATCTCGCTTGTCTGGGACAATGAGAGGGATATCGACCGTTCAGCGCTCGCCCAGCCGCGTCTCGGCGAGGTCGTCACCGGCATGAACGCACTCGGCCGCACAGAAGTGCGCAGCTTCGTCCGTGACCTGCTCGACCGGCTGGATTCGTCCGGCCGTTTCGCCTTCATCAAGCTGGCGACCGGCGCCATGCGCATCGGCGTTTCCGCTCGCCTTGCCAAGCAGGCGCTGGCCGATCTCGGCGACAAGGACGTCACCGAGATCGAAACCCTCTGGCACGGTCTGCAGCCGCCCTATGAGACGCTGTTTGAATGGCTGGCGAATGGCGGCGAAAAACCGGTGTTGGCCACACCGGCAATCTTTCACTCCGTCATGCTCGCCAATGCGGTGGAGGAGGGCGATCTCACTGGTCTCGATCCAGCCGACTATGTCGCCGAATGGAAATGGGACGGCATCCGCGTGCAGCTCTCCCGCTCCGGCGACAGGCGCAAGATCTATTCCCGCTCCGGCGACGACATATCAGGTGCCTTTCCCGATATTCTCGACGCGATCAGTTTTTCCGGCGTCGTCGACGGCGAGCTGCTGGTTGGCGGCACCGCCCGCTCCAACAGCCCGACCCGGACCTTCTCCGACCTGCAGCAGCGCCTGAACCGCAAGACGGTGACGGCGAAGATGCTCGGCGACTATCCCGCCTTCATCCGCACCTATGACCTGCTCTTCGACGACGAGGAGGATGTCCGCGGCCGGACCTACATCGATCGCCGCGAGCGGTTGACCGAGATCATCGACCGCGCCGCCCATGACCGTTTCGATCTCTCGCCGCTCGTGCCGTTCTCGTCGTGGGAAGAGCTCGACGCTCTCCGCGCCGCGCCGCCCGATCCGGTCATCGAAGGCGTGATGATCAAGCGCCGCGACAGCATCTACCAGGCCGGCCGCATGAAAGGCCCCTGGTTCAAGTGGAAGCGCAACCCCTATAATGTCGATGCGGTGCTGATGTATGCCCAGCGCGGCCATGGCAAGCGCTCCAGCTACTATTCCGATTTCACCTTCGGCGTCTGGGCCGATGACGAGGACGGCGAACAGCTGGTGCCCGTCGGCAAGGCCTATTTCGGCTTCACCGATGCCGAACTCGAGGTGCTCGACAAGTTCGTGCGTGACAATACCACTGAGCGCTTCGGCCCGGTGCGCGCCGTGCGCGCCGACAAGGATTTCGGCTTCGTCGTCGAAGTGGCCTTCGAGGGCATCAACCGCTCGACCCGGCACAAATCGGGGGTCGCCATGCGTTTCCCCCGCATCGCCCGCCTTCGCCCCGACAAGCCCTCCTACGAGGCCGACCGGTTGCGCACGCTGATCGCCATGATCGACGCCAAGCCGGAATGAGGTTGCATGCCCTGCGCAACAATGACGCAGGGCAATATTTTCAACATCATGTGTATTGGCGGCAACGATCTTCCGGTGCAGATTCTGCGTGCCGGGGAAATGATGGGTGCGTTATGAGCTCGCTTGAACAAAATTCCTTTTTCCGTCAACGCCGTGCCGTTCTGGCGGGTCTTGCCGGTGCACTCATCCTGCCGCGCATGGCAGCCGCGTTTGATGTCCCGGACGAGCCGCGCCTCGCCAAGCACGACTATGCCAAGGTCCGCCACCATTTCCGCACCAAGCTGTTGCAGAAGGGCCCGGCGCCCGACAAATACGAACCGCTGAATGCGCCTGCCGATGCCGACAAAATCTTCTACCGCTCCGGCTACGGCGAGCTGGAACTGGCGGCCTGGGTTTCCAAATACAAGCGCGAGCGCGCCGCCAAACCGGCCGTGCTCTTCCTGCACGGCGGCAATGCCATGGGCATCGGCCACTGGCAGTTGATGAAGCCCTATATGGATGCCGGTTATGTCGTGATGATGCCGTCGCTGCGCGGGGAAAACGGCCAGATGGGCAATTTCTCCGGCTTCTACGACGAGGTCGACGACGTGCTGGCCGCCACCGAGCGCCTGGCGCATCTGCCGGGCGTCGACCCCGAACGGCTGTTCATCGCCGGCCACAGCATCGGCGGCACATTGACCATGCTGACGGCGATGACCACCCACAAGTTCCGCGCCGCCGCGCCGATTTCGGGCAACCCCAACGCCTTCCGCTTTTTCAGCCGCTATCCCCAGGATATCCGCTTCGACGACAGCAATGAGCATGAATTCGAGGTGCGCTCTGCTCTGTGTTACGCCCAGAGCTTCAAATGCCCGGTGCGTGTCGTCCACGGCACGGAGGAGCCGCATTTCAACGACCGCGCCGATCTGCTTGCCCGCCGCGCCCGCGCCGCCGGCATCCATATTGAGACCGAAACCGTCGCCGGCAATCATACCTCGGCGCTGCCGGCCGAGATCGAACAGAGCATTCGCTTCTTCCACGGGGTGGCGGCCTGAGTTTCGCCGCCGCTTCAAAAAAAAGGGCGATCGGCCCTATATTGCCGGAATGACGACGAATGCAGAGAGCATGATTGTGCCGAACGACTTTCCCGAGCTGAAATCGCTCGAATGGAATCGCGACCCCGCGCGCGCCATGCCTGCCTGCGAGGCCTTCGCGCTTTATGAACGAAACTGGAGTTTCGTCGATACTCGTAGGCTGACTGAGCGGGAGGTGCAACTGATCCGCGATCTGGCTGCCACTTATGGCAACGGCGTCCTGCTCGTTTCCTGATTTTCCGTTTCTTTATCCGTTGTTTTGAGTGCACGTTTGGGTCCTCGCCAGACTTGAGGACGAGACCGAATTGAGAGATGCCGCAAGCGTTCTGCAGATGGACGGCGACCTTGCAGTGCGGGCGATCGCTGCGCTTCGCGGCGAAGCGCAGCGGCTCTGGTCGTCTTAGCGCCTGCCTTTTCCACCCCAACGCCAGCCTCGCGCCAGCCGCGGATGCCATCGTCCCGGCAGATGTCGTTGTCTGCCGATCGTTGATAAGGGTGGTTCCATGAATTTTCTGCGCCGGGTCTTCCCGATTGCCGGGCTCGTGATTGCGGTTGCGTCGCTGAGCGGGTGCAACATCCTCATTCCCGATGTCGCCGCCGATTCGCCCGCCCGCTTCGTCCAGGAAACCTCGCCGGTCTTCTATCAGCCGCCTGGCGTCGATCCGCGCCGGGTGCGGCCTATCCCCGATCAGCCGGTGCCGCAGACGCGCGAACTCTACAAGACCCAGTTCCACCAGACCTACGGCCTGCCGGTCACCAATCCCGTGCATATGGCGATGTATGGGGAGCTTCGCGACGCGGATTTCACCCTGCCGGCGATCCCGGTCAGCCGCGTGCAGCCGCAGTTCCTGCGCCAGGAGGTCGATTATCAGACGACCGAGCGTGCCGGCACCGTGGTCGTCGATACCAATGCGCATTTCCTCTATTTCGTCGAGGGCAACGGCAAGGCGATGCGTTACGGCGTCGGCCTCGGCCGCGACGGTTACGCCTGGTCGGGCCGCGGCGTCATCCAGTGGAAGCAGAAATGGCCGCGCTGGACGCCGTCGGTCGAAATGGTCTCGCGCCAGCCTGAGGTTCGCCCATTCGGGGCGGAGAATGGCGGCATGAATCCGGGGCTGATGAACCCGCTCGGCGCGCGCGCCATGTATATCTTCAAGGACGGGCAGGATACGCTCTATCGCGTCCACGGCACGCCCGACTGGCAATCGATCGGCAAGGCCACATCGTCGGGCTGCGTGCGCATGCTGAACCAGGACGTCATCGATCTTTACGACCGCGTTCCTGCCAGGGCCGAGATCGTTGTGATGTAGCGCTGCAACAGCGCTGCTCATATCGTCCGCTTCAGGCCGGACACGTCTGCGTGAAGCTATGGTTTATTTGGCGCAAGCCGATAGATCTTCTCTTGTTGTTATCGGCATCGGGCGAATCGCTGGTTTATCAGCCCTTTCGTCCGGCTTCCCGCATCAGAGGAAATCAGTCCCGCGTCATGAGCTTCGATAGACATCTTTCCCGCCGCAGCTTTCTTTCCTTTTCGGCATTGACCGCAGCCTCCGCGCTCACCGGCTGCGCCTCCTCAGCCAATACGGTAACATCGGGCGATACGTCGATCATCTATCGTTCGCCCATGCGCCTGTTCCAGTCCCCGGCCGCGTCAAGCGTGCCGAGCGGGCCCGAGCTTGCCGTCATGTATGGCCCGGTTGAGGATGGCGGCTTTCTCATTCCCGCCGTTCCCTACGAGCAGATCGATCCGCGCTATTATCGCCAGCGCGTCGTCGATCCCACCGGCCAGCCGCCCGGCACCATCGTCGTCGATACGCCGTCGCGTTTCCTTTATCTCGTCCAGGGCGACGGCATGGCGATGCGCTACGGCGTCGGCATCGGCCGCGAGGGTTTCGCCTGGCAGGGCTCGGGCGTCATCCAGTGGCGTCAGAAATGGCCGCGCTGGAAACCGCCGAACGAGATGGTCGCCCGCCAGCCGGAACTCGTCAAATATTCGATCGACAACGGCGGCATGGAGCCTGGCCTGAAAAACCCGCTTGGCGCCCGCGCGCTCTACATCTTCTCGAATGGAGAGGACACGCTTTATCGCCTGCACGGCAATCCCGATTGGCGCTCGATCGGCAAGGCCGTCTCATCGGGCTGCGTGCGGCTGCTGAACCAGGATATCATCGATCTCTACGATCGCGTTCCGACAAAGGCGCCGATCGTCGTCTGGCAGTAGTTTTCACCCAGGCGGCCGCAATCCGGTCGCCTGGGATCAATTCCTTTGCCCCGGGCAAGCACCTGCTTTGCCCCGGGGAAGCAGATGCTTTGCCCCCGGGGCAAGAGCTTCATTCTGCGCCCGCAAGAGAATTATTTTCCGAAATACCATTGCTTAATTCGGTAAATATCCTACATGGTGCGTATCGAATTGCTTGCGACCTTTGTCCACGCGCTTGAGCGCACCGTCAGATATCCTCTCAACATCGATACGGCTTGTCGGATATCTCTCCGCAGGCGAACACAAACGGTTGAAAAGGAGATCGTTATGAATTCAGGCGTCGTCAAGTGGTTCAATGGCACCAAGGGTTTTGGCTTCATTCAGCCGGATGATGGTTCTACGGACGTTTTCGTCCATATTTCAGCGGTTGAACGCGCCGGCATGCGCGAACTCGTTGAAGGTCAGAAGATCCGCTACGATCTCGTCCGCGACAAGAAGTCCGGCAAGAATTCGGCTGATAATCTTCAGGCCGCATGATTTGTCATTCGCCTCTGCTGACCATGAATATGGCAGCGGGCTGGCCATGTGCTGGCGGCAAGCTGACCACGGATGTACTGGCAGCGAGCTGACCAGGGGTGGCGGTGAGCTGACCATACGGGCAGCGGGCTGAGTGACTGGAAGAGGTCGGGTCCGAGCCCGGCCTTTTTGCTTTGATCGCAGGCTTTTCCGGAATGGCCCTCGGTCGTACCTGAATGGCCCCTGGTCGTTCTGATTGACCGATTGAGCAGCCGAAGAGTCGAAGGGACGCTGAAATGGGCAGACCAAACTATAAAGTCGGCGACATGATCGTGCTGAAGTCCGGCCTCACCCGCACGGCGAAAGCCGACAAGCGGTGCCGGATCTCCAGCATCCTGCCCAACGACCATGGGCATGTGCAATACCGCGTCCAGTTCGACGCAGAGAATTTCGAACGCCGCATCACTGAGGCCGACATCGATACCGGGGAAACGCCATCCAGGGTTTCCCCCCAAGCGGCGGCCAAGTCCGATGGCGCCGAACCCTGGCTGAAGTTTTCGAGCATCAAAATCGGGAAGTAGTCCCGCGCTTTTTAATATGGACAGTGCGGCCTCGCCGCCGCGACAGGAAGGATATCGTTTTGCAGGTACTCGTCAGGGACAACAATGTCGATCAGGCGCTCCGCGTGCTCAAGAAAAAGATGCAGCGGGAAGGCCTGTTCCGGGAAATGAAGGCGCGCAGCGCCTTTGAAAAGCCGTCCGAGAAGCGCGCCCGCGAAAAGGCCGAGGCCATTCGCCGCCAGCGCAAGCTTGCCCGCAAGAAGCTGCAGCGCGAAGGTCTGCTGCCGGCACCGAAGAAAGTTCTCCGCACCCGCTGATCCCGGCCGGGGAGTCGCGGTCCGGCTGTGGCATCACGGTCCGACCGCGGAATCATGGTTTCAGCCGTGAGATCACGGCTTTCAGCCGCGGATTCATGGCTTGCAGCGCTGCGCGTCTTTTGAGACGCGCAATGGACGCTGTAACACTTTGAATTTCTGCATAATTCCTTGAGCCAATTCCGATTTAAGGAATTATGCTGTAGCGCCGCCATCACCTGGGAAAGGGGCACATGACCGCCACCAAGGGAGAATTCTTCAATCCCGCCAAGCTCTCGTCTCGCGACAAGGCAGAAGCGACCGATCATACGGCGCGTGCCATCATCGCCGCCGAGGCGTCGGCCCGTGACAAGAAGACGGAGAAGCTGAAGGCGCTGCGTTTGCAGCAGGAGGCCGAGGCCGAACCTAAGGCGGCTCCTGCAAAGAAGCGTCGGTCGCCGGCTAAGCCGCGGCCCTGATCTCTCGGAGCGCACGCTGATGAGGGTCTACCGGGTGGACGCGTTCAGCCTCCGTCCGCGCCGGCCCGCCCGAGATTACCCCGCAGCCGATGCAGCATGTCGCGCATCTCGGCCATTTCCTTAAGCGTGCAGCCTGCGGCTTGCCCGATCGCCATCATGATCGTGTCGATCTCCCCCTTCATAGCCTCACCTCTAGGGGTCAGCGACACAATCACCTGCCGTTCGTCGCGCAGGTCGCGGATGCGCTTGATCAGCCCGCTCTGTTCCAGCCGTTTCAACAGCGGCGACAGCGTGCCGGAATCGAGATCCAACTGCTCGCCGATCGTCTTGACCGGCAATTCGCCGCGTTCCCAGAGCACCAGCATCACCAGATATTGCGGATAGGTCAGGCCGACCTTGTCGAGGATCGGCTTGTAGGCGCGGGTGAAAGCATGCGCCGTCGCATAGACCGCGAAGCACAGCTGTTTTTCCAGCCGCTTCTCCTCTTGCGGTATCTCCATCGTCTTCGTCGTGTGCGCTTTCATTTCCATCATCCCTAGAGCATTCCCGTTTTTCTTCGAATCACGAAATGCTCTATCCCTTTGTTTTCACGCAATTCCGGGCGCAAAACCGCTGCGCACTTTTGCTGGAATTGCTCTAGAACATGATGCCGAAAAGTGTCAGCGGTTTTCGGGCGACATCATGCTCTAACTCTTTAATTTAGAACAGGATTCAGATTTTAGGCCGGCGCGGCTAAGATCATCCTGTTCTAAGGCCCGATTGTCCTCCTTTCGAATTCGAAATGCAATTTGCAAAATTCACTTGCGTACAATTTAATTGTACGATACTAAAAATCCAACCCCATCGAAGGGCCAACCAAAGGAGATCGTCATGCCTATTCTCTATACGACCAAAGCCTCTGCCATCGGCGGCCGCGCAGGCCGCGCCGTTTCCGAAAACGGCGTTCTGGACGTGACCCTGACCGTCCCCAAGGAACTCGGCGGCGACGGTGCGACCGGCACCAATCCCGAACAGCTCTTCGCTGCCGGCTACTCCGCCTGCTTCCTCGGGCATTGAAATTTGTCGCGGGCCAGCAGAAGGTCAAGATTCCGGAAGACACGACGGTCTCCGCCAAGGTCGGCATCGGCCCGCGGGAAGATGGTGGCGGCTTCGGCATCGAAGTGGCGCTGACGGTTGACATTCCGGGTCTCGACCGCGAAACGGCTGAAAAGCTCGCAGCCGCAGCCCATATCGTCTGCCCCTACAGCCACGCCATGCGCACCTCGACCGAGGTTCCGGTCACCGTCGCCTGATCGATTTAAAAAGCTGGCAGCCGTATCGGCTGCCGCCATCTGCCGGTCGGGTAGGGTGCTATCCGGCCGGCTTCGGCGTTTCTGCCGCCATTCATGACAGCGCCAGCAGATCCTGCCGCAGCCTTGCGACGCCGCCATCCGGCAGCTTTCCGTCGATCATCGCATGCGTGCTTTCCCAGATCGGCAGCGCTCTCACCAACACCGCCTTGCCCTCAGTGGTGAGGCTCAGCAGCCGACCGCGCCTGTCCCTCGGGTTCTCCATCACCGTCACCCAGCCCTTGCGCTGTAACGGCTTCAGCGCCGCCGTCAGCGTCGTCTGGTCCATGGCGAGCAGGGCGGCGACCGGCCCCATTGGCGATGGCTCCGGCCGGTTCAGCGACATCATCAGCGAAAACTGCCCATTGGTCAGCCCGGCCGGCCTCAGCGCGTCGTCGAACAGCCGGGCAAGCGCGCGCGCTGCCCGCTGCACATGCAGGCAGAGGCAGGTGTCGCGCACCATCAGCGTCGTGGAAAAGGGAATCTCGATCGAATTTGACATGCTTCATTTCTATTGATATCAATGTATTTAGTCAAGGAGAAGGAGATGAGCCGGCTTCACCGGCAAGCGCCGGAGGAGGGCGCACTCCATGCAGAATGACGTTGTTTCCCGCGAAGAGTGGCTGGAGGCCCGCCGTGCCCTGCTGGCAAAGGAGAAGGAGGCGACGCGGCTGCGCGACAGCGTCAACGCCGCCCGTTTGGCGCTGCCCTGGGTAAAGGTCGACAAGGATTATGTCTTCGAAACGCTCGAGGGCAGGAAGTCGCTCGCCGATCTCTTCGACGGTCGCAGCCAGTTGCTGATCTACCATTTCATGCTCGGCCCGGATTGGGATGCCGGCTGCACCGGCTGCTCCTTCCTGTCGGATCATGTCGATGGCGCCCTGCCGCATCTGAACCATCATGACGTTACCTGGGTCGCCGTTTCGCGCGCGCCGCTTGACAAGATCGCCGCCTACAAGCGGCGCATGGGTTGGAAATTTCCCTGGGTCTCTTCCTTCGGCAGCGATTTCAATTTCGATTATCACGTTTCTTTTAGCCCCGAGGATCTTGCCAAAGATAAGGTCTTCTACAATTTCACGCCTATGCAGCCGGCCGATGCCAATGACGAACTGCCGGGCCTCAGCGCTTTCTACCGCAACGACAAGGGTGAGATCTTCCATACCTATTCGAGCTATGCTCGCGGGCCGGAAGAACTGATCGGCACCTTGATGATCCTCGACCGCGCCCCGAAGGGCCGCAACGAGGACAGCACGATGAATTTCGTGCGCCGCCACGACGAATATGAGGAGGCCGCCAAGGCGCCATCCTGCTGTCACTGAGCCGGAGCATGATGCCGAAAAGTGTAAGCGGTTTTGCGTCCGGAATGCGGAAAACAAGCGCCACCATCACTCAAGGGAGAAGAGGATGATGAAGACCGCTGAAGTGCTGAAGGAACATTCCTTTCTGGAAAGACTGATCGGCGACTGGACCGTCACCGCACCCGACATGAGTGGCGGTGAGCCCTGGACCGAGACCGTCCGCTCGCTGCATGGGATCTGGTTCGTCGCCGAAGGGACCGGCCGCATGCCTGATGGTAAGCAGGCCACCAGCATCCTGACGCTCGGCTACAACGCCGCAAAGGGCAAGTACGTCGGCAGCTGGATCGGCAGCATGATGGACTATATGTGGGTCTATGAGGGCGAGGTCGACGCGTCAGGCAATGTGCTGGACCTTTATACGACAGGGCCCGACTTCAACGGCGAGGGACTTGCCGAGTACCGCGAGCAGATCATCTTCGTCGATGCCGATCACCGCACCTTCGTCTCCAGCGCCAAGCAGCCGGATGGCTCCTGGAAGCAGTTCATGGAAGCGCATTACGCCCGCAGGATATGACAATCACGGCGCTCACCCTCGAAATAGAGGCCTTGCAAAGAGGCTTCCGAAGAGGAGCGTCGAAAAAGGGAGAGTATGATGTCTGAGACGCATGGAAAGTTCATCTGGTGCGAGTTGATGACCCCCGACACATCAGCTGCCGCGAAATTCTACAGCTCGGTCGTCGGCTGGACGACCTCCGAAATGAAAATGGAGGGCATGCCGACCTACACGATCTTCGAGGCGAACGGCATCGGTGTCGCCGGCCTGATGGAATTTCCGGCCGAACTCGAGGGCAAGGGCATTCCACCGAACTGGACGGGTTATGTCGACGTTGACGACGTCGACCAGTCGGCAAAGGATTTTGCCGCCAATGGCGGTTCGGTCCGCCGTCCGCCGGAAGACATCCCGACCATCGGTCGCTTCGCCGTCGTCGCCGATCCGCATGGCGCGGTGCTCTGCATCATGACGCCGGCGCCGATGGAAAATCCCATGCCGGAACTGGCCTTCGACGCGCCCGGCAATATCGGCTGGCGCGAACTCTATGCTGGCAATGGCGAGGAAGCGCTGGCCTTCTATTCCAAGCGGTTCGGCTGGACGAAGCACAGCGAATTCGACATGGGTCCGATGGGCGTCTATTATCTCTTCGCCCATAACGGCAGGCAGATCGGCGGCATGATGACCAAGCCGGAAAACCTTCCGATGCCCTTCTGGTGCTATTATTTCATCGTGCCGACCCTCGACGCCGCAACCGAACGCCTCACATCGGGCGGCGGCAAGGTCGTCCACGGCCCGATGGAAGTCCCTGGCGGCAGCTGGATCGTCCAGGCCACGGACCCGCAAGGTGCCTTCTTCTGTCTGGTCGCACCGAAGCGGTAGGTTTGGGAGCGACGTTGGCGGTGTGCCGTGCAGCCCCCTCATCCGCCCTACGGGCACTTCTCCCCGAGGGGAGAAGGGGGAATCGAGACGTCGCCACGAGTCTCTTCTCCCCAGCGGGGAGAAGGTGGCGGCAGCCGGATGAGAGGCCTCACGGCACACCGTCAACAACTATTACGCTCCGGATCCCACCACCCCCACCACCATCACCCTCCAACCGAAGCAAAGAACCCTTCCGGACCTTCCACCTCCACCAGCCGCTTCTTCTCGATCAGCCAGAACCGGTTTCCCACCGCCCGCACGAAACTGCGGTCATGCGATACCAGCAGGCAGCTCGCCTCGTGCGCCATCAGCTCGCTCTCCAGCGCCTCCTGGCCCTCGATGTCGAGGTGGTTGGTTGGCTCGTCGAGCAGGTAGAAGTTCGGCTCCGCAAGTCTCAGTACCAGCATGCCGAGCCGCGCTTTCTGGCCGCCGGACTGTTGGCCGATCGGTTTTGCTTGCATGTCGATCGTCATGCCGGCGCCCGCCAGCAAGGCCCGCGCCCGCTGGTCGCCGACATCGAAGCGGCGGATGATCGTGCCGATCGGCGTGTCGGTGTCGGCAAGATCGGCAAGCGCCTGGTCGCCATAGCCAAGCACGAGCGACGGCGTCGCCTTGATGCCGTCGCGTGCCGTCTCGGGTCTTTCGATCGCCTGTTTCAGCATCGACACCAACCGCGACTTGCCGGCGCCGTTGAGGCCGAGCAGCACGATGCGGTCGCCCTGGCAGACGAACTGCCGGCCGGTCTTGAACAGCAGCGTTCCATCCGGCGTCGTCACCACCGCATCCTCCAGCGTCACCAGCACCTTGGCATGGGTGCCGCGGTTGGCGAGCCGGATCGCCCCGGCCGAGCGCTCCAGATGCGCCGGTTTTGCCGCGTCCTCTAGCTTCTCCGCCTGTTGCCTGAGCTGCTTCGTCTTGACGACGAGCAGGTCGCTGCCGGAATTGATGCCGATATTGTTGAGCTTCGCCGCCTGCTTGCGCAATTGCTCCGCCACCTTCATGTCGCGCTCGTAGCGCCGGGCCTCTGACGCATCGGCCTCGTCGAGGGCAGCGCGCGCCCGTGTGTAGGGCAGGGCAAAGACCGGCGATTGCTCCGGCCGCAGGAACAGCGTCCGATTGGTCGTCGCATCGAGGAAGGCGCGGTCGTGGCTGGACAGGATAACCGGCACGTCGCGCGGCAGCGCATTCAGCCAGCCCTCCAGCTGCGCGATCTTTTCAAGGTCGAGATGGTTGGTCGGCTCGTCGAGCAGAAGCACGTCGGGCTCGCTCACCCAGGTGCGGGCAAGCATGGCAAGCCGCTGCCAGCCGCCGCTCAATTGCTTCAGCGGCCGGCTCCGCGTGAGCTCCGGCACGTCGAGTGATTCCAGCACGACGTCGACGCGCCAGCTCTCGCTTTCGGCCTGATCGGCCGGCAGCGCCTGCAGCACCGCATCGTAGAACGGCGTGTCGAAAAGGGGAGGCGGCACATTCTGCGCGACATGGCCGATGGTCAGCCCGCGCGCCTTGGTGATCTCGCCCTCGCTCGGCTCCAGCGTACCGGTGATGCAGGCAAGCAGCGTCGATTTCCCCCGCCCGTTGGCGGCGACGAGGCCGATGCGGTCGCCGGCGTTGACGACGAGATTGAGCTTGGAAAACAACGGATTGCCCAGCGTCACGCCGAGATTGCGGATAGTGATGAGTGTCATGATCGTTCTCTGGTCTTGACCGGGTGGTCGGCACGATCCGGGGCATTCAGCCATCACGGGATTGCGCGGTTCGAGCCCGGGAAATGAGAGGAATGCGCGCTGTCAATTACGGCGCCGCATTGGCCACGAAGGGCAGACCAGGAAGAGATGTCGAGAAACGGTCTCTGGTCAGCCCTGCAAACGCATTTGCAGGGCGTTGACGGGACCACGCTGGCGATTAAACCGAAAATAATATTGCATTGCGTGATCCTCCTTTCTCAAAAGCTTGCAAGACCCAAATAACATTGCCCGCAAAAAGAGGCAAGAGAGCCGGACCTGCGCCGATTCTAGCCATAAACCGCGCATAGAGGATTCTTCGGGACCGACCGGGAGAATAAGACGCATGCTCATTGCCCATTTGCCTGCAGGCTACCTTCTCGGGAGCGCCGCGCGGCAACGGTCCGCCGCACCCGGCATCATGACCGTAGCCTTGATCGGCAGCGTATTGCCGGATTTCGATATGGTCTATTTCTTCCTGACCGGCGGCAAAGTCCACCATCACGACTATGTCTCCCACTGGCCGCTTTTTTGGCTCGGCTTCGCCGCCACGGCCCTGCCGGCGATCAGTCGACTGGCGCCGGACTGGCTTCCCACGGCCGCCGTCTTTTTCGCAGCCGTCGCGCTTCATATGGTTATGGATACCGTCGCTGCGCCGATGCTTTGGCTCGCGCCATTCGATTGGTCGAAATTCGAGCTGACGACGGTGCCGGCGACCTACAGCAATTGGATCGTGAGTTTCATGCTGCATTGGACCTTCGTTCTCGAACTCCTGATCTGCGTCACCGCGTTGATCGTCGCCGTCTGCCGGAATCGTCGCGTCGGAGGCCGGCAGCAGGCATGAGGCGGAATTATCCCGGGTGGCCGGCAGACAAATCCAGCCGCCGCGTTATCCCGATACTCCTGAGGAATGTCTCGTCGTGGCTGACGACGATGAGCGCGCCGTCATAGGCGCGCAATCCGGCCTCGACGGCGGCAATCGAGTCGATGTCGAGATGGTTGGTCGGCTCGTCGAGGATCAACAGCGGCGGCGGTGCCGAGCCGAGCACGCAGGCAAGGCCGGCTCGCAGCAATTGCCCGCCGCTCAGCGTCGATACAGTCTGCAGCGCCGCATCCGCCCTGAACATGAAGCGGGCAAGGGCGGCCCGGCAGGTATTTTCATCGGCCAGCAGATTGATCCGGCGGAAATTGTCGCGGATCGAGACCGACGGATCGAGTAGGCTGACCGTCTGATCGAGCATCGAGAAGGCAGTCATGACGCCGACCGTGCCGGCCCAGGGTTTCAACTCGCCGGTAATGAGCGCCAGCAATGTCGTCTTGCCCGAGCCGTTGCGGCCGGTGACGGCGATACGCTCCGGTCCGGTCACGTCGAAGGAGAGATCGCGGATGACGGGATCACCCGGCTGGTAGCCCGATGTCACGTCATTCATCCTTAGCACGATCTTGCTGGCGGGCAGCCCGGTCGGCGGCAAGGTCACCGACAAGGGCTGCAGGATCTCGATCTTATCGCGCGCTGCCCTTGCCTCTTCCAGTGCCTGGGCGCGCCGGCGTTCGGCGAGGCGGGCATTGTCGCCGCCCGTCGTTTCGCTCCGCTCCTTCATGCCGCCGAGCATGATGCGCGGTATGCCGCCCTTGGCGGCCATCTTCCGCCCGATGCTGTCCCTCTGCGCCTGGCGCTCCACTGTCGCCTGCACCTTCTTTGCCACCTCGGCCATGCGTTTTTCGGCTTCAGTGAGATCATGCTGTGCCGCCACGAGTTCGAGGGCCTTGCGCTCGCGATAATGGCTCCAGTTGCCGCCGAAGCGCGTGGCGCCGAGCGAGGTCAGTTCGACGATCGCGTCGACGCTTTCGAGCAGTTCGCGGTCATGGCTGACGATGAGGGCGCCGGCCCGCCAGCCTGACATCAGCGCGATCACCGCCTCGTGGCCTTCGCGATCGAGATTGTTTGTGGGTTCGTCGAGCAGCAGGAAATCCGGTTCGGTAAAGATCAGCGCCGCCAGCCCGGCACGTGTGCGCTGCCCGCCGGAGAGTGCCGCAAGTGGGGTTTCCGGTGACGCGTCGAGCCCGGTCCGAGTGAGCGCTGCGGCAATGCGCGCCTCCAGCATCCAGTCCGCGGATGCCAGCTCGTCGGCCGTTGCCGCGCCGGCTTCGGCGCGGCGAAGAACAGCGAGCGCATCGGTGACGCCGAAGAGATCGGCAACCGTTTCGTCAGATGCTACCTGAACGCTCTGCCGCAGCACGCCAAGGCTGCCGTTGACGGATACGGTGCCCGAATGCGGCTGGATTTCACCGGAGACGAGCTTCAGCAGCGTCGTCTTGCCGACGCCGTTGCGCCCGACGAGACCGGTACGCTCGGCTCCGAAACTCAGGTCGAGATTGGAAAAAAGCGGCCGCCCGTCAGGCGCGGACCACGAAACTTGGGAGAGGGTGATGGATGCAGGCATGGATATGGATTTCCCGGTTGGCAAGGCGAACTGGCGTTGCGATCGGGTTAAAATCCATTGCGGCACACATCCTGTTGAAATGGTCGATGGCAGGGAATTTAGGGAATAAAGGCTGAAGGTTCAAGGCAAAGCAGGCAATGGGGCGGCAGGCAGCGATCCTGCAACCCCTTTTCTGCCTGCCGACAGTCCGCAATCCTATCGCTTCAAGCTACCCAAGATCCCGCGCACCAGCGCCCGGCCGACTTGTGTCGCCACCGTGCGCGCCACGCTCTTCATTGCCGCTTCCACCACTGTTTCGCGCTGGTAGCCGGAAGTCCGGCCGCGCGATTGGCCGCGGCCCTGGTTGTCGTCGTCATTGCCGCCGCCGAAGCCCGGCAGGTTCCAGCCGGAGGTCGTGCCGCCCTGTTGCTGAGGCGCTTCTTCCTGGGCTCGCTTGGCGGCTTCGGCATCGGCCGCCTTCTTCGCCCGTGCGGCCAGCAGCTCGAAGGCGGATTCGCGGTCGATATCCTCGTCATAGATGCCGAGAACCGGGCTCCTGTCCATGATCTGCCGGCGCTCGTCATCCGTCACCGGGCCGACGCGGCCGGATGGCGGGCGGATCAGCGTGCGCTCGACGATCGAAGGCGCGCCTTTGGCCTCCAGCGTGGAGACCAACGCCTCGCCGGTGCCGAGATTGGTGATGACCGTGGCGCAATCGAAGGCCGGATTCGCACGGAATGTATCGGCCGCCGTCCTCACCGCCTTCTGTTCACGCGGCGAATAGGCGCGAAGCGCATGCTGTGCCCGGTTGCCGAGCTGGGCGAGCACCGTTTCCGGCACGTCGAGCGGGTTCTGCGTCACGAAATAGACGCCGACACCCTTGGAGCGGATCAGCCGCACCACCTGTTCGACGCGTTCGGTCAGCACCTTTGGCGCATCGTTGAAGAGCAGGTGCGCCTCGTCGAAGAAGAAGACGAGCTTCGGCTTGTCGGGGTCGCCCACCTCGGGCAGTTCCTCGAACAGCTCCGAGAGCAGCCAGAGCAGGAAAGTGGCGTAAAGCCGCGGGTTCATCATCAGCTTGTCGGCGGCCAGCACCGAGATCTGGCCGTAGCCATTATTGCTGGTGCGCATGATGTCGGAAATCTTTAGCGCCGGTTCGCCGAAGAAATGCTCCGCACCCTGCTGTTCGAGAACGAGCAGCGCCCGCTGGATCGAGCCGACTGAAGCCTTTGAGATCAGGCCGTATTGGTTGGAAAGTTGGTTGGCGTTCTCGCCCATATAGTTCAAGAGCGAGCTGAAATCCTTGAGGTCGAGCAGCGGCAGCCCGCCCTGGTCGGCGATCTTGAAGGCGATGTTGATGACGCCTTCCTGCGGTTCGGAGGCATCCATCAGGCGGGCGAGCAGCAGCGGTCCCATCTCGGCGATGGTGGTGCGCACCCGATGGCCCTTCTCGCCGAACAGATCCCAGAAGATCACCGGAAACTGGTCGAATTCGTAATCGGCAAAGCCGATCTGCTCGGCGCGGTTCGTCAGGAAATCCCTGGGCTCGCCCTTGGCGGCGATGCCGGAAAGGTCGCCCTTGATATCGGCCGCAAACACCGGAACGCCGGCGCGGGAGAAACCTTCGGCCAGCACCTGCAGCGTCACCGTCTTGCCGGTGCCGGTAGCGCCGGTGACGAGGCCGTGGCGATTGCCGAATTTCAGGTCGAGATATTCCGGCTTGTTGATGCTGTCATCGGGATTGCGGCTCGCGCCGATGAAAATCTTGCCTTCCTCGATCATTCGGAATGCTCCCTTGGGGCTCTGCCGCCATTTATGAGAAGGCTTGCTTCAGCTACCTTCATCGAACCATCGTTTCCCTGTTATAAGCAGGCAGGCGCATGCGGACAACTGTTTGCATTGAAAGCAAAACCGGACAAAGCGCCGCCCGGGGAGGGCCGGCTTGAGTTGCTGTGGAATATCGATTAACGTTGACGTTAACGTCAAAAAAACAGGAGGCTGACGATGAATGAAATTGTGACCCAGATCGCCGATCGTGTGGGTATTGCGCCAGATTTGGCCGAAAAGGCGCTCGGCATGATGCTCGGCTTCCTGCAGCGCGAGGCCGCCGATGGCCCGGTTGCCAAGATGATCGAAGCGATCCCCGGTGGCGCCGATCTCGTCGCCCAGTTCAACGGCGCAGGTGCCGGTGGCGGCGGTCTGCTCGGCGGGCTGATGAGCTCGCTCGGCGGCGGCGGCATCATGGGGCTCGGCCAGCAGTTGATGGGCGAAGGCCTCGGCATGGGCGAGATCACCTCGCTTGCCAAGGAAACCATCGCGATCGCCAAGCAATATGCTGGCGAGGAAGTCGTCGACGAGGTCGTCGCTTCCGTCCCGGGCCTCAGCCAGTTCGTCTGAGATGATTGATCGGCAGGAGCCTCGCGTCGTTGCGGGGCACCTCATATTTGCAGTGAAATCGCCGAGGCAAAGGCCCGTTCCACTTGAAGAAATGGCCGGTCAGCAGCACGGCGAGCTGAGCCGAAGATGCCTGCAACCTACCGTTCACGCGGAGGAGGCTCGCCTGTCGGCTCACCCGTGTCGTTCTTCCAGAACCTCGTCAGTGATATCACGCCCACGCGCAAACACGCCCAATATGTTGACGTCACCGCCACTGACCGAGAACGCCACGCTGACGCTGCGCCGGTAGCCGATAACACGAAGGCCGGGAATTCGGCTTTCCCGCACCGTTCCCCGTTCCGGGAACGTCTCCAGGGCCTCAATGAAGGTCATCACGGCGTGGACGAAGTCGCCGGCGATGCCCGTCCCGCCTCAAGAGCGATATCGGCATAGAGCTTGTCGAGTTCGGCTTCCGCCTTCGGATGGTAGACAATGCGGTAGGCCATGCCCTACTTGGCTTTCGCCGCGTCATTCCGCCGCTTGGTTTCAAAGCGGGCGCGCACTGTCTCGGCCGGGATGCCGATGCCCGGCTTGTTCACCAGCTCGTCGTAGCGCGCCGGAATCTCCTCATTGAGCCAGCGCTCGCGAGCCACCTCATGATCCTCCAGCAGCCGCAGGCCTGCGCGGACAACCTCGCTGGCGTTGTTGTAGCGGCCGGACTCCAGCTGCTTCCGCACAAATTCTTCATAGTGGTTCCCGAGCGCGACGTTGGGCATGGTTTTCCTTTCGTTGTCGTCAATATGGAGTTGTGACATGCATATGGCAATAGATGTCAATCCTTGACCTCAGACGGGGCGGGTACGATCCTCCGATCGTCTGGTGATCTGCCGCGGTGGCCCTGATCGCCTTGCGGCGACGGCGCGCTGGTTCGGCCGCGACAGGCTGCGCGACGCTGGCATCGATCTCTATCCAATAGGTCTCGACAAACTCCTGTCGCGCTGGCGCGATTGAGCCTGATATCCCCCGCTTTGAGGTGGCTTCGGCCGATCGCCAAACTTTGATCGTCTGCGGCCCGCTCCCGGGGGAACAATGAGCTGGCATCGCCTGTTGCTAGAGCAATTCCAGCAAAAGTGTGCAGCGGTTTTGCGTCCGGAATTGCGTGAAACAAAAACGATCGCTGAAACCAGAAGGAATAGCATCATGCGCAGGTTTATTGCAGCAACTTCGATCGCTCTCCTCAGCCTCTCCGCCCCGGTTCTTGCCCAGTCGAACATGGGCATGGATGCCAGCGGCCGGATCGACGGCACGCCGCCGCTCGGCACCGCGCCGGGAGTTGAAACGCAAAGCGGGCTGATAATCCCGCTCGACTCGATCGAAACCGGCAGCATCGACAACGAGCCTCTAAGCGGTCCGGTCGACTGGGCGCGCTGCCCGCCGCGCAAGGCACGCGGAGCGCTTGCCACCGAAGGCGGCAAGAGCGGCGCCTCGGTCAGCGCCGCATGCCGTAATAACGGAAACCAGTAACACCAGGGGAGGGCGCTATTTGCCGTCCTTCTTGTCGTGATGCAGGATGACGCCGAGTTCATGCCACTGCCGCCGGTCGCGCTGGATCAGTTCGTCGGCTGAGGCCGGTCCCATGCTGCCCGGCGCGTAAGCGTCAGGCACGCTCTGATCCCCAGCCCAGATATCGAGGAAGGGCTGCACCGCCGCCCAGCCGGCCTCGATGCCGTCGGCGCGCTGGAACAGCGTCTGGTCGCCGATAAAGAGATCGTAGAGCAGCGATTCATAGCCGGTCGTCTTGGCGATATCGAATTTGTCGGCATAGCGGAAATCGAGAGAGACCGGCACGGTATCGACGGAAAGCCCAGGCGACTTGATCGAGATTTCCATGCTCATGCCCTCGTCCGGCTGTACCTGGATCACCAGCCGGTTCGGCGGCAGGCGGCTCTTGACATCGGTCTCGCGAAACTGTGCGAAGGGAACCGGCTGGAAGGTGATGACGATCTCGGTGTCGCGCGCCGTCAGCGCCTTGCCAGTTCTGAGATAGAAGGGCACGCCGGCCCAGCGCCAGGTATCGGCATAGAGCTTCAGCGCCACGAAAGTCTCAGTCCTGCTGTCGGGCAAAACGTCCTTGGTGTCGCGATAGGCGGGAAGCTGAGCACCATTGAGCGGGCCTGCGCCATAGGCACCGCGCACGCCGTGCGTCTTGGCCTCATCCGGCGTATAGATGCGCAGCGCCTTCAGCACCTTGCTCTTCTCGTTGCGGATTGCCTCGGCATCGAAGCTGTTCGGCGGCTCCATGGCGATCATCGCCAGCAGCTGGAAAAGATGGTTCGGCACCATGTCGCGCAGCGCACCTGTCGCATCGTAGAATTTGCCGCGGCTGCCGACATCGACGATCTCGGCGGCGGTGATCTGCACATGGTCGATGTAGCGGCTGTTCCACAAGGACTCGATCATCATGTTGGCGAAACGCGCCGTCATCAGGTTCTGCACCGTCTCCTTGCCGAGGAAATGGTCGAGCCGGTAGACTTGGCTTTCCCCGACCTGCGCGAGAATCTGCGCATTGAGCGCCTGCGCCGAGGCGAGATCGGTGCCGAACGGTTTTTCGATCGCGACACGGCGGAAGACGCCATCGCTTTCATCGGTCAGCCCGTGGGCCGCGAGCTTCTCGACGATTGTCCCGAAGAAGGATGGCGGCACCGCGAGATAGAAGGCGGCATTGGCATTCGGCCCCAGCCGCTTGCCGATCTCGATGAAAATATCGTCCTTGGTGAAATCGCCTGACGTATAGGAAATACGCCGGCGCAGGCTTTCCCAGGCTTCGTCCTTCACCGTCGGCTCTTCGCCGCTCAGATGGTTGAGGAACTGGTCGAGCCGCCCGCGCAGGAATTCATCGTCACCCGGCTCGATGCCGATGCCGAGAATGTGGAGATCGTCGCCGACGAGGCGGCTGCGCGTTAGATTGATGATCGCCGGCACCAGTAGGCGGCGCGTCAGGTCTCCCGTGGCGCCGAAGATGACGAGGGTGACCGGCGGGGTTGGGGCAGCGTCCATGTGTCATCTCCTTGCAATTTGCGGCCGACTATACTGCGTGCCGGTTTCGCCGCAACATAGGCGGTGAGGGGTAACAGGCATTTGACAGCATCTGACGTGCGCCCGAGGTCGGTTACGTTTTGACCGCCACCATGAAAATCCTCGGAAACCTCAGCAGCACCCGCCCATCCGACATCTTTGGATAGGCCTTTTCCACCCGCTTGAGGTAATCCGCCAGGAATGCCTCGCGATGCTCTTCGCCGGCATGGGCGAGATAGGGCATCAGCCCGGTTCCCTTCACCCATTCGACGATATCAGCCGCATCCGCCATCGGGTGATTGTAGATGGTGTGCCAGATATCGACGCGCGAGGATTTGGCGATCAGCCGGCTGTAGTAAGTGGACGGCGGCGGCAGCCCCTTGCGGCGCACGGTCTTCGCTTCGAAGACGGATTTCCACGGTCCGGCATGCGCCGTCTCCTCCATAGCCAGGTGCGAGGGTTCGCCGAGATTGTCGGGCATCTGCACCGCAAGCACGCCGCCTTCGGAAAGCCCGTCCATCAGCCGGTCGAGAATATCGAGATGATCGGGCAGCCATTGGAAGACGGCATTGGCAAACAAAAGGTCTGCGGGTTCGTCCGGCTGCCAGCGAGTGAGATCGGCTTCGACGAAGGCAGTGTCCGGAAGTCGCTTGCGCGCTGCCTCCAGCATGTTCATGTCGCTGTCGACGCCGGAGACGCCGGCCGCCCCGTAGCGCTCGATGATCAGTTCTGTCGAATTGCCCGGTCCGCAGCCGAGGTCGACGGCATGACGAATGTTTTGCAGTGGCACCTGTGCCAACAGGTCACGCGCCGGTCGCGTGCGTTCGTCCTCGAATTTCACATATTGGTTGGCGGACCATGCCATGGCGATCACTCCTGATATCAGGCCACATCCTCCATGTGGCGGATGCGGATCTTTGATGTTGCTGCCGTCGAGCGTGCCGACCTTCAATCCGCAGACACAAGTATTTTGTCCACGCGCCTCCCGTCGAGATCGACGACTTCGAAGCGCCATCCATCTCGCGTGAAGCTCTCACCCAATTCCGGCAGATGTTTCAACTCTTCCAACACCAGGCCAGCCACAGTCTGATATTCCAAATCGTCATCGAGCTTGAGATTTAAGAACTCAGCGAATTCGTCAATCGGCGTCCAGCCGGACACGAGGTAAGAACCGTCGTCTCGGCGAGCGATGGCCTGCTCATCGATAGGTCCCTCCTGGAGAGCTCCCATGATCGCTTCCAAAATGTCACCTGACGAAACAACTCCCTCGAAATGACCGTACTCGTCAAAAACCAGCACCATGTGGACGGGCGATTTCCTGATTGCTTCGATCACGTTTATGGCGGTTGAGAGGTCTGAAACCACCGGGACGTCTTGCGTCAGAGCCTTGATGTCGACACTGCCGTGTTCGGACATCGAGTCGTAGAAGTCCTTGACCGGAAGGATGCCGATCACCTCGTCCGAACTGCCTTTCCGAACGGGCAACCGAGACCGTTTCGTCCGGTGCAACTGGGTTCGAATTTCATCAAGGCTGTCATCAATATCAATAATTTCGACGTCCCGTCGGGGCGTCATAAGCGCTCGAGCAGTGCGGTCCGCCAGCCGCATAACACCTGATATCATCGCGGACTCTTCGCTTTCGATCACGCCTGCCGACTGCGCTTCGGCCAGTACGGTTTTGATCTCTGCGTCAGAGACATTGTCGCCACCTTTTCCTGATTGGCCCAAAAGCTTAAGCACAAGATTTCCGGAGGCGTTTAGAAGCCACACGAGTGGCAGCGCGATTTTTGAAAGTACCGCCATAGCTGGGGCGACCTTGGCCGCAACCGCTTCGGGTTCCCGCAATGCGATCTGCTTTGGAACAAGTTCGCCGATGATCAACGAAAGATAGGTGATTGCCACAACGACTGAACCTACGCCAATGGCATCGGCGGCCGTCGATGACAGCCCCTGGGCTTCCAGCCATCCGCTCAGGCGGCCGCCGAGCGTGGCACCTGAGAAAGCGCCGGAGAGAACGCCGACCAGCGTGATGCCGATCTGAACCGTAGAGAGAAAGCGACCGGGGTTTTCGGCAAGTTTGATTGCCTGAGCTGCACCTTTGCTCCCATTGTCAGAGAGAACCTTTAGGCGGGCTGTTCGAGAAGACACAACAGCCAACTCCGACATGGCGAGTACACCATTTACGATGGTGAGAAACGCCACAATTCCAATTTCCAGAAACACAGGGACCCTATTCGTTGAGGTTTTAGTGCCGCATGGATGAGGCGACGCGGCAAGGCGTTCGAAGTGACGCTATATCAGCATCGCCCATCGTCTTTCCATCATCGTGTTAACATCAGTACAGGTTCCATCAGTCCTCAGATTTCCTTGAGGTGGCAAGCCCGACCCAGCCGGAAGGGTTGGAAATCCAGTCGACCTGCAGCGGCCGCCCGTCATTCGCGATGGTCTGGAACGCTCTCTGCTGGAACCTGATATGCCTGAGGCGAGGCGGACGTCATCGCACCGCCTACAGTGGTCGCCAGCTTCTTCGGCCGGGAGATCCCGGTTGGAGCGGGCGGAGCTTGTACTGGATGGGTCGCTGTCAGGCATGTCGCAATTTTGGCGGTGAAACGCTTTCGGCGCAAGAGGCGCCGGGCGAAAATCCTTATAGCGTCTTGATGTGACAGTTTTGAAAAGGACAGCAGCGCCTCGTTCTGATTGAGGATTTCGGTGGATTTTCCGCGCTTCTGCAACGAGCGCTTTATAATGATCGAGTTATTGGCAGATGGAATTTTTAGGGTGTAGCAGCGGCACTGCGGCGCGTCCCACGAGCTGTAATGGAGAGCCGGTGAAGAGGTGGTGCCAAGGACAAAATTATGCATAAATTCAAAGTGCTGCAGCATTGTTTACACATATGAAGAGACGCGCGGCGCTGTAGCCTATGACAAATCAAGGTAAGCCCGTGAACAGCTGCCCAGCTCATAAGTAAAGCTGGCGCAATACACCGTAAATTAACAGCCTCCTCGTATTTTCTTCAAATTGCGAACGATTTCCGCGACGTGCAGCCACGTCCCGGCTCGATCGACGACATGCCCGCTCGAGGAGGTACGCGCATGCAGTTCAAATCGGCTACCGGACGCAACATTTTTTCCGTGGCGGCCTGCGGTGTCGTCGCGACGATCGCGGCATCGGGCGTTCTTTTTTACATCGCGTATAACGATATGCGCAAATCGAGCCTCGATCAGATGCTCCAGATCGCTGCCACCAACGCGCTCAACGTCGAGAAATCCATGAGCGTGGCGCTCGGCATCGTCAATGCGTTGGAGACGTCGCTGTCGACGATGAAGGAAAGCGGAAACGCCAGTCGTGCGACCGCCGACGACCTGCTGAAGAACATGCTGCAGGATAATCCGATGGCGCTCGGTGTTTGGACCGGCTGGGAACCGAATGCCTTCGACGGCAAGGACAAGGATTTCGTCGGCAAGGAAGGCCACGACACCACCGGCCGCTACGTGCCCTATTGGGTGCGCAGTGGCGACAAGATCCAGCACACGCCGTTGGTCGATTATGGCGTGTCGGGTGCCGGCGACTACTACCAGCTTCCCTTTACCCAGAAAAAGACCGTCGTCATCGAACCCTATGTCTACGCGGTCGACGGCAAGGATGTGCTGATGACCTCGGTCGCCAAGCCGATCATGGTCGATGGCAAGGCGCTTGGCGTTGCCGGCATGGACATTTCGCTCGACGACGCCAACAAGGCGATCTCCGCAGTCCACCCGATGGAGACCGGCTATCTCAGCCTCGTGACGGGTGCCGGCAGCATCATCAGCCATCCCTCCGCTGCGCTCGCAGGCAAGAATATCAAGGACGGCGGTGAGCTTACCGCCGGCTGGGATCAGATGATCGCCAAGCCCGGCGTCGAGCAGGAGATCGCGGGCCCGGACGGTCAGAGCTATTTCTCGGTCGCCTATCCGGTAAAGCTCACGAATGACCTCAACTGGTACGCCATTGTTTCGGTGCCCAAATCCACCGTCTTTGCCCAACTCAATAACATGGCCTGGAGCGCCGTTGCGATCACCGCCATCGCTGCACTGCTGCTCGGTTTCGCCGGCTGGCTCATTGCCCGCAAATTCGTCCTCCGCATAGAGGGCGTGATTGCCGAGACCGATCGTATCGCCCATGGCCAGCTCGACGTGCAATTGAACGACAAGAATGCCAAGGACGAAATCGGCGACCTCTCACGCTCCCTCGCCATCCTGCTGGAAAGCAATCGCCAGAAGATCAAACTCGAGGCCGATGCGGAAAGCTCCCGGTCCCGCGAAGAGATCGAACGACAGGAACGTTCCGTCCTCCATGCCGCCCGTGAGGATTCGATCAAGTTTGCGGTGAGCGAACTCGGCAACGGACTGGCAAGCCTTTCCAACGGAGATATGACCATCCGGCTGGAAAAGCCATTTACCGACTCCCTTGACGAAATCCGCGTCGATTTCAATGCGTCTGTCGAAAAGCTCCAGGCAGCCCTGATTTCCTTCTCCGAAAACGCTGCCGTCATTCAGGCCGGTTCCGAAGAAATCCGCTCGGGCGCCGACGATCTCGCCCGCCGCACCGAACAGCAGGCCGCTTCCGTCGAGGAGACCGCCGCTGCGCTGGAGCAGATCACCACCTCGGTCAAGGACTCCACCCTTCGCGCCGAGGAGGCGGGAACGCTCGTCAGCCGCACCAAGGATGGTGCGGAAAAGTCCGGAGAGATCGTACGCAATGCCGTTGACGCCATGACCGGCATCGAGCAATCCTCGCAGTCGATCTCCAATATTATCGGCGTGATCGACGATATTGCCTTCCAGACGAATCTGCTGGCCCTCAATGCAGGTGTTGAAGCAGCGCGTGCGGGGGAGGCCGGCAAGGGCTTCGCCGTCGTCGCCCAGGAAGTGCGTGAACTCGCGCAGCGCTCGGCCACCGCCGCCAAGGAGATCAAGGCGCTGATCACCTCGTCCGGCGACCAGGTCAAGCGTGGCGTCGATCTCGTCGGCCAGACCGGCAAGGCGCTGCAGGCGATCGTTGCCGAAGTGCAGCAGATCAACAGCAATGTCCAGGCGGTCGTCCAGGCCGCCCGTGAACAGTCGACGGGTCTCCTGGAGATCAACACGGCGGTCAACCAGATGGACCAGTCGACCCAGAAAAACGCCGCGATGGTCGAGGAATCGAACGCCGCCTCGCACACGCTGGTGACGGAGGTGTCTGCCCTCTCGGAGCGTCTGGCACAGTTCAATCTCGGCCAGGTGGCAAAGGCGGCCCCTGCCGCCCGGACGGCTGCCAAGCCGTTGGCACGCCCGGTCGGGGCGATGCTTTCGATGCGCAGACCGGTTCCCGCCTCGGCCACCGACCATGCCAGGCCCGCTCCGTCACCGGCCCGTGCGCTCGGCGGCAAGCTCACAGCCGCCTTCAGCACCTCAGCCGCACCAGCTTCGACCGAGGGCAACTGGGAAGAGTTCTAAACATACGGCGTGCGACGCCGCCGAGCGCCGCTCCCCTTGGCAAGCAGATAGCACCCACGCGCGTTTGTTGCCGTCTCAGCTCTGTGTTTGGTTGTATCTCGGTGGTGGAAATTGCCAAAGGACCGCAACAGTAACGAACCGTTAGAGGAGGTCGTAGCCTTTGGCGTTCAGGGAGAGCGTGTTGTCGGCACGTTGCGCCTTGCTGCCGGAAAACCACAGCCGGTGATCCTGCTTTTCCCGGGGTTTGGCGGAGTTCGCGATGAGCTTCAGATTCCAAGCCAAGGCAAAGGAATTTTCGCCTACATAGCCAGGTCTTTTGCATCCCTAGGGTTTTCCAGTCTTCGTATCGATTTCCGTGGAAGCGGCGAAAGCGACGGCCTGTTTGAGAACACGACATATTCGAGCCAAATAGCCGATGGCATTGCCGCCATGGAGTTTCTCAGGTCCGACCCCCGCGTCGATGGACGCCGCATCTTCCTGCTGGGGTGGAGCCAGGGTGGATTGGTCGCTGCTGCGATAGGCGGCCGAACCAATAGACCGTCGGGGATTGCTCTTTGGGCTGCTATTGGAGAGCCAAGTGTTTCCTTTCCCGCTCTGGTCGGTCGGGAAACCTATCTTCGTGGTTTGGCGGAAGAGAGCATTGCGACCGAGATCGTGATGCCGTGGGGCGCCAGGCTCAAGCTCAGGCACCCCTTCTTTCAAGAGGTGGCAACGCACGATCCGTTCGATGAAATCAAGGCCTATGATGGCCCGCTTTTTGTGGCGGAAGGGTCCTTGGATACTGCCATTCCGGCGGGCACAGGACGAAAATTCGTGTCGGCCCATAACGGGGACAACGAGCTTCGGATCAGTCCGATGGACCACGCCTTCAATACGTTGCGCGGCACTGAAGCTCTCGATGCGCTGGTGATGGCGACCGCGAATTTCTTTGCTCTGCGGCCAGCTTTCCTCAAGCGAACATAACTGCCAGGATGGCCCACGCTCAATTTTGATTTGAAAACATTCAATACCTCGCGCTAAGGTCACACAAACCAGCATCAGCGCAAAGTCCTCGGAGTTGCCGATGACGTTTCCCTATCCCTCAGCCACCTTTGACCGCATGCTCATCATGGGCAATGGCGGCGCGGGTAAAACATGGCTCGCCTGTCGTATCGGTGTGCAGCTTCTCCATCCGGTTGTCCACCTTGATGACATGCATTGGGAGCCGGGGCGCTACGGCATCGATCGCGACAGAGCGTTGCGGGACGAGATGGTCAAGGCGGCGGCCGAGCGCCACGCCTGGTCATGGAGGGCGTTTACGGGCAACTGGCGAACATGGTCCTCAACCGCACGACGATCCTGGTCTGGATTGATCTGCCGGAGGAGGAATGCATCGCCAACATCAAGCTGCGAGGCATCCAAGGCGGCGAGACCGAAACGCAATTCGATGGCCTTTTGAAGTGGGTGGCCGAATACCGGAATAGAACGAACAACTGGAATTCCTTCGAGACGCACGCGCGCTTGTTCTCGGTCTTTTCCCGTCCGAAGTTCCTGTTATCGAGCCGTGAGTCCGTCACCGATTTTGCCGACCGGTTGTCCACCAGCATCCACGAGGCCGCCGATGAAAGAGTCCAGATTTCCGAATGACGAGGGCGAGGACGCCTGGATGGTCGTCCAGGTGTTTGCGGATGAACACTGGAATGCCTACCACGACATCCGCCGCGCCGTCCTCTTCGAGGCCCGCGGATTGATTGGCTATGATGCGAACCATCCCGATGATCGAAGAGATGGACATTTCCCTTTGCTGCTTCTGCTTGAAAACACTCCGCTCGGTGCGGCTCGCCTTGATCTGATGAGCGAGCAGACAGCATGGGTGCGGACCGTCGCGATCAGGGCGGAACGCCAGGGAAAGGGGTAC
Source organism: Rhizobium indigoferae (assembly GCF_034554815.1). NCBI lineage: Bacteria > Pseudomonadati > Pseudomonadota > Alphaproteobacteria > Hyphomicrobiales > Rhizobiaceae > Rhizobium > Rhizobium indigoferae. The sequence continues at coordinate 929,811 of NZ_CP140635.1, forward strand.
GGCCGGATGCTCATGGCAGGCCTCGAAAAATTCGCATCACAACACAGGGTCAAGAGATTGCTTGTGAATGCGGCGCGAGACGCCGTGGGGTTTTACGAAGCGCTCGGATGGGCTGTCATTGAGGCCGGTCATGAAAACCCGGTGCTGACAAAGGAATTGCGAACCAGGCCTCAATGGTGAAGTATTGCGCTGACCGCGAGCTGCTCTGACGTTCTCGTGGAGCCTCTCCAAAAACGACGAGGTCACGATGCTCATTATCTTCGGTGGTCTGCCTGGCAGTGGAAAGACGACGATTGCCCGCGCTTTGGCTGAGCGGTTGAATGCGGTCCATGTGCGCGTCGATACCATCGAGCAGGCAATCCGTGCCTCCGGAATTGCCGATGATGCCGGGCCTGCAGGCTATATCGTGGCCTACGGTATCGCCGGAGACAATTTGACCCTTGGCAGGACTGTTATCGCCGACTCCGTCAACCCGCTTCGGATAACCCGGTCGGCGTGGCTTTCGGTCGCGCAAGCCGCTGGGGTGACGGCGGCGGAGGTCGAGGTCGTTTGCTCGGACAAAGCCGAGCACCGCTACCGTGTTGAAACGCGCCTCACCGACGTCGAGGGCCTGGTGAAGCCGACATGGCAGGCGACTTGCGAAAGAGCCTATGACGATTGGCCCGATACAATCGTCATCGACACCACTTTGAAAACGGTGGAAGCGGCTGTTGATGAACTGATCGACCGACTTGGCGACTGAGAAGGAAATTACACCAACCTGCCACCAATCAACGACGAACCGGTATCGAAACCATGGAATCTCGGATCGTTCTCGTTCGTCACGGTCTCCCTTCCATTGAAGGAGATATACCGTCTATCGACTGGAGCCTAAGTGCACCGGGTAAGGCTGCCGCGATCGAGTTGGCAAAATACCTCTCCGGCTTCCGCGTAAAGGAAATACGCAGCAGTCCTGAAAAGAAAGCGCTCCAAACCGCTGCCTTGATTGCTGATCGTCTGGCTCTTCCCATTTGTCTTGATTCTGACTTGCGGGAACACGACCGATCCAAGGTAGGATATATTGCGCGAACTGATTTTGAAGCAGGCATCACCAGACTGTTGGAGCATCCTCACCAGCTCACATTTGGCGACGAAAGCGCAGATGCGGTTTTCAATAGAATGGACCAAGCCGTGGCCCGAGCGAGAAAAGCCCGACCGAGTGGCGACTTAATGATCGTAACACATGGCACCGCCATGTCGATCTACGCCGCTCGGGTTCTCAGGGTCGATCCGCTGGCGTTCTGGCGAAGTCTTTCCATGCCGACTGCCGTAGTGCTGGACGGGAACGAAATGAAGATTATCGATGTACCGGACACTCCGGCGGACCGATGACCGATTAGGCAACCTCCCAAACATAGCTTCCGTCCGCGTTGCTTGCGCTCCACTAAGCGGCGAGGATGGTGATCCCGTAACCATTAGTCGCGCGCGTTCGAGATGATTGACGCTAGACGAAAACCGCGCTCGTAGTGGCGCCTGATCGCCGGCGACGTCGAGGTGTGGCCGCGGCCGCGCGTCTTCCTTCACTTGGCTGGCTTGCGCCGAACGTGGCTGATTGTAGCTTTGCTGGTGATTTCCGTAAAATCCTACCGTCTGGTAGACAGGCGTCCTGTCGCCAATTCTGCCCGGCAAGCCTCACCAAAATCGAGGAGAAAGTTCATCGCGCCGGAACGGGCAAGATCCCGGATTTCAGAGAGTGAGCGATTGGGCGTCAAATAGGTCTCGACGATCCTTGCCATTGCCAGCTCGGCTGCATCCACGACCGGACGGGATGAGATCAGACGCATCTGGGCGACCAGTGCATAAAGCAGCACGAGGTCGGAAACGTCGTCTTTCTGGTGGCTTATTGCGTCACCGTAGAGCCGCGTGGCTTCGGCGATGAAATCCGAAAACAGCTTTTCGCGCTTGGCAGCCTCGGCCTCGCGTTGTTTTTCCTTCACCTGTGATCGATGCGTCATCCAGGTGGTGGCAAACGAGGTCAGGCTGCCAATCGCGATGCCGGCGAGCCCCATCAGAGCAGAAATGTATGCGTCCATGAAATTCTCCTCTCGGAACGAGCCGGCGCGCGCGACACGTAGATGACAGGGCGGATCGCCGACCGCCCCATTGCCCAGGCGTGCTGGTCAAAAATTCAGAGGTTGCCAGCGCGAGGCTAGGGAGGTTCTACTCCGCAGGCGGAGGCCCCACCCATACGCCGGCTGGTATTTCCGGGATACAATTCGCCAATCCGTCGAGCATGCCTTGCAAGACGCTCTCGGTCAGCTCCTCCATCTGGCCGCTGGGGCCGACGAGGCTGTCTACCAGCAGCAATGTCAGTCCATGCATTTGCGACCAGAATATTAAAATGGCACCATCGATCGTACGCGTGTTTGCCGCGGTGTTGGGAATGAGGCGGCCAAGAGCGCCGTCGCATACCGCCTCTACCACAACGGCTTTCATGCTGTAGGCCGCAGTTCTCTCGATCGCAGGGCGCCCATTGTCCTGGCCACCAAGGTAGCCGCCGAACATCAATCTGTAGAGCGCGGGATTGTTGACGCCGCCGCAAACGTAAGCGCGCGCTATAGCTGCCAGCCGCTCGCGCGGACTGTCGAGTTCCTTCGTCGCATCAGCCATCCGCTTCGCAAGGAGCTCAAATCCGACTGCCGAGACGGCGGCCAGCAATTCGCGCTTGTCGGCGAAGTGTTTGTAGGGGGCGTTGTGACTGACGCCCGCTCGTCGGGCGAGCTCCCGAAGCGAAAATTCCGTGCTCTGGGATTCGCTGAGGACATCGAGTGCAGCCTCTACGATCGCCCTGTGCAGGTCGCCATGATGATACGGGCGCTGCTCTATGGTGGAAATATCTTTGGTCATATTCGTCCATTAGGTTTTTAAGTTGCTCGTGTCAACATTTTTGACTGTACGATGTTGACATTGTCTACTCTCATCTTTAAGTGGGCGTTGTCAACATGTGGCGTGCCCGTTCCGCCTACTATTTCGGCGCTATACGAGCACGCGATCGGCGCCTACGGACGCTACAACAAAAAAGGTACATTGATGGCCGCTCAACATCCCGTCATAAACAAGAGGCACCGCATAGCGGAGCGTCCGCCATTCGAGCGTATCGCGCTGTTGTTGCAAGGCGGGGGGGCGCTCGGCTCATATCAGGCCGGCGTCTATCAAGCACTGGCCGAAGCCGGTCTGCATCCTGACTGGGTCGCCGGCATCTCCATCGGTGCCATCAACAGCGCTCTGATCGCCGGCAATCCGCCTGAAAGACGAGTGGAGGCGCTCAGGAGCTTCTGGGAGACGGTAACCGCCCCGGCTCACGGGTTTCCCACTCTGTTTTCGGCAATGCTAGGGGCGATGGGGCTCCAGGGTGATTTCGCGCGTGGCCTGCTCAATCAGGCACATGCCTTCGCCACCCTTATGGACGGCGCCGCGGGCTTCTTCAGGCCCCGTCCGGTGCCACCTTTCTTTTCATCCGCCGGCAGCATCGAGGCGGAAAGCTTCTACGACGTCGCACCGCTGAAGGCGACGCTGGAACGGCTGGTGGACTTCGACCGCATCAATACAGGGGCCATGCGTTTCAGCGTCGGCGCCGTCAACGTACGCACCGGCAACTTCGAGTATTTCGATACCACGACCCACGATATCCGCCCCGAACATATCATGGCGAGCGGCTCCCTGCCGCCTGGCTTCCCGGCGACGAGGATCGACGGCGAGTGTTACTGGGACGGCGGCCTCATATCGAACACGCCGCTGCAATGGGTCCTCGATAACGCGCCGCGCCAGGACACCCTGGCCTTTCAAGTCGATCTCTGGAGCGCGAGTGGCGAGTTCCCGCGTGACCTTCTCGGAATCGAACTGCGGCAGAAGGATATCCGCTTCTCGAGCCGCACGCGCGCGGCGACCGACCATTTCAAGACGCAGCAGCGGCTGCGCCGCGCACTCGGCCATCTGGTCGAACTCGTCCCGCAGGACGCTCTGCTGCAAGCCGATCCGGAGATCAAGCTGCTCGTCGATCAGGCCGACGAGAAGGTCTACAACATCGTCCAACTCATATATCGCGCCAAGAAATACGAAGCGAGCTCCAAGGATTACGAGTTCTCCCGGCTGACGATGGAGGAGCACTGGGCCTCCGGCTACAACGACGCCCTTCAAACATTGCGCCACCCCGAGGTGCTGCAGCGGCCCGGCACGCCGGACGGCGTCGCCATTTTCGACTTCGATTGAGATTTCACCCAAAGAGAAGAGCACGACCATGAAGATCGCCGCAGTCCGCGAAAATGCCTTCGCGATGCCGCTCAACAATCCGGCCTATCCGAGGCCACCCTACAAGTTCTACAACCGCGAATTTGTCGTCATCAACTACCGGACCGATCCGGAGGCCCTGCGCGCCGTCGTGCCGGAGCCGCTGGAAGTGATCGGCGACACCGTCGCCTATGAATTCATCCGCATGCCGGATTCGACCGGCTTCGGGGACTATACGGAAACCGGGCAGGTCATTCCGGTGCGCTTCACGACGCCATCGGGCAAGGTGCAGGAAGGCAGCTACGTGCATGCCATGTACCTTGACGACAGCTCTCCGATCGCCGGCGGCCGTGAGATCTGGGGCTTTCCGAAGAAGCTGGCAACGCCGAAACTGTCGCACGAGCAGGAGACGCTCGTCGGAACGCTGCACTATGGCTCGGTTCTCTGCGTCAGGGCGACCATGGGCTACAAGCATCGCGAATTCCCGCTGGAGCCGCTGGCCAAGGCAATGGCGAAGCCCGCCTTCATGTTGAAGATCATCCCGCACGTAGACGGTTCGCCCCGGATTTGCGAACTCGTGCGCTACTATCTCGAGGATGTGACCCTGAAGGGCGCATGGGCCGGCCCGGCAGCCCTGCAATTGTTCGAACACGCGATGTGCGATGTCGCGCGGCTGCCCGTGCGGGAGGTCACGTCGGCCAGCCATTACATCGCCGACCTGACGCTCGGCCTCGGCGAGGTCGTGTTCGACTACCTCCAAAACGACTGATCTCCCGCAACTGAAAGGAACTATCCATGTCTCGATTTGATGGAAGAGTGGCGATTGTCACCGGAGCCGCGAGCGGCATCGGCAAGGAGATCGCGCTTCGCTTCGCAGCCGAAGGCGGCATTCCCGTGATCGCCGACCTCAATCTTGACGCCGCGAACGCAACGGCCGCCGAGGTCAAAAGCAAGGGCGGCGATGCATTCGCGGTGGCGATGAACGTCGCCGACGAAGAGCAGGTGGAAAAGGCCGTTGTCGAGGTGATCGCCAGGTTCGGCAAGATCGACGTGCTGGTCAGCAATGCTGGCATCCAGATCGTCAAGCCGCTGGTCGACTTTCCCTTTGCCGACTGGAGAAAGCTGCTTTCGATCCATCTCGACGGCGCCTTTCTGACCACTCGCGCCTGCCTCAAACACATGTATGCCGCCGATTATGGCCGGGTGATCTACATGGGGTCCGTGCACTCCAAGGAAGCCTCGAAGCTGAAGGGGCCCTATGTCACGGCCAAGCACGGACTGATCGGACTGGCCAAGGTACTGGCAAAGGAGGGAGCCGAGCACAACGTCACGGCCAACGTGGTCTGTCCCGGCTTCGTGCGCACGCCGCTCGTCGACAAACAGATCCCCGAGCAGGCACGCGAGCTCGGCATCAGCGAGGAGCAGGTGGTCAAGGCGGTGATGCTCAAGGATACGGTCGACGGCGAGTTTACCAGCACCGATGATGTGGCCGACGCTGTTCTCTATTTCGCGGCGGCCAAGTCCAATGCCGTGACGGGTCAGTCGCTGGTCGTGAGCCACGGCTGGTTCATGCAGTAGGATCGATTGCGGACAGACGGACGACACCCTTTGCGGCGCCGTGCGACAGAAACGCTCCAACACCCCTGACCAACTCTACCTCGCGACGAGCCGCAGTAGGCTCGCGCTATCTGGATTAATATCAAAGGAAATGAACATGGAAGTCTGTAATGGTTTGCGGCGGGCCCTCGCGAAGGCCCGGCGACCTTCGGTGGCAACGAACCGCTCTGTCGACGGCGTAAGCGTGCGTGGAGTGACTGCGATACTGGGGAATGTCGGGCAGACTGCCGCGTTCGGCATTCTTGTGGGATTCGCCACACTGCCGACAGCCCGCGCGGATGAACCGACACCTCCGTTCAAGCCAGCGATCAGCGACGAGGCCGCGACCGCCGTTTCGCAGATGGGAAAGACGCTGCACGCCAGGGACCTGTCGGTCACGGCAAGAACGATCAGCGTCTATCTGGACGAATTCGGACAACCGCTTCACATCTTCCATACGATCAAAATCGCCGCCCGCCGGCCCGATCGGATCGCCGTCGAGTTTATCGGCGATGACGGCAGACACGATCTCTTCTACGACGGCAAGGCGGGCTCGGTCTTCTTTCCCGACAGAAAGAAATACATGACGATCCCCGCGTCGGGCGACATATCGTCCGCGCTCGACGAGATCGCAGACAAGCTGGACCTCGATTTTCCGCTCGGCGTCCTTTTTGCGGGCTCTCCGGACGAAGTGCTGCTGGGCGATGCCATGGCGGCCGAGCAGGTGGGCATGGCTACCATCGACGGGGTCGAGTGCCGGCATCTGCTTTTCTCACAGAAGTCCGGCATCGATGTGGAATTGTGGCTCGAGAAGAATGACGCGGCGACGCCGCATCGCTTGGTCGTCACCTACCCGTTGCTGCAGGGCCAACCAAGCTTTGTTGCCGAATTCACCAGTTGGACGACCGAGCCCCCTCTGTCCGACTCCGAATTCACCTTTGAACCTCCTGCTGATGTGAAAAAGATCGACCCGACACCAGCCGTCGCGTCGGGAACCGAGGGGAGGAAGTGGTGAACCATCTCAAGCGCACCTGCCTTGCTTTTCTCGCTTTAACGGCCATCACATCGGACGTTGCCTTCGGTCAGTTTGCGCCGCCCCCCGGCGGCCCGCCGTCCCTGCCGTCTGGAGGGCCACCGCATCTCCCGTCGGGCGGGCCAAGCGGGGGCCCACGTCCGCAGATAGGCCGCACTCCGCGTCCACCAATGGCGAGCCACCGTCGGCCGCCGGTGAGCGCTCAGAACCGCCCTCCGGCGAACCCACGTACTCGTATGCCAGGTGTCGGCGGCGCAAGGGGGCGATTGGCGGAAGGGCCTGGCCGCGGGGGGAGTAACGCGTCTGGAAATATCCGCAACACGCTGAACTCGGGCGGTAACATCAACGGGAACCGCACCTTCATGAACTCCGGCGGCAACATCGCCGCAAAGGACTCGGGCAATGTCACCGTCAACAATTCCGGCGATGTCAAAGTCTCCGGCAACGGCAACGGATACTTTGGCCGTGGATACTATGGTCGTGGAGACCACGGCGTCGGCGACTACGGTGACGGAGAGTATGGCGGTGGGGATTATGGTCGTGGATACTATCGCCGCGGAGCCTATGTTCTGGGCGGGTATGCGGCAGGCGTCGTCACCGGTGCGGCAGCCGCCTCCAGCACCGGCGGAACGACATATTCTTCCGACGGATACCAGTCTGGATCCACAACAGGTTCCTCTGGCACAGCGTCCTCGGGTTCGTCCCACCGCACCTCTTCGGGTTCTGCCGACGCGTCGTCGTCGGGTTCGTCCCAGGCGGGCTCTTCAGGTTCGTCTCACGCCAGGTCTTCAGGCTCATCTGGCGGGGAATATGCGAGCTCTTCCGATCAGAGCCGCTCCGACCGGCCCGTTGGCAGCGGAGAGGGTGGGTCGAACCAGAGCGGCGGCAATGGCAGGTCCCAGTCTGTCAATCCGCTGATTGCCGGCCTGTTTGAGAGCCTGCCACCGGAGGGCACGGCATGGTCATCGGAAGATGCGGTCGGTTGGCTTCAGGCTGCGGCCGCCAATCTACGGATCGTCTATAAGATCCAGGGAAACATCACGGTCACGGGCGAAGTCCCGCCGTCGGATGACAATCGCGTTCCTAGCGGCAATTAGATTCAGCTCAGCATGGGAAGAGGCAAAGGCCGGATACGTCGCACGACGTATCCGGCCTTTGCCAGCATCGAATACTGCACAGCTCCGTCCGCTCTGACGCACCTCGCCAAATCAGGCCATTCGTTTCGAACGCCGCAGAAGCCCGTTCATAACGAGGTTAATGTGCGCCTCCATAAGCGCCCTGCCGTCGATCGGCTTTCGATCGGCAAGCATGAGATGCCAGACGGCAATCTGAAAAATCGAACTCGCGAGCACGTCAGGCGTATCGGTGGCCGTATCATGTCTCAACTCTCCCGATTTCACGCCTTCCTCGACCAAGGCCGTGAGGGCTGCAAGCGTCGGTGCGATGAATAGCTCATGACGGCAATCGACCATTTCGGGAAGACGAGTTCCTTCGGCGACGGACAAGCGCAGGAGTTCTCTCGTCTTTCGGTCGTTGGCCGTATTTTCATAAGCGATAAGCAGCAGGTCGCGGATCCTATCGGCGCAGGATCCCCGAAGGCTGCCGATGGCGGTCGACAGGTCTGCGGATGACGTCGACGCGTGACGAAACATCTCCTGGAAAAGAACATCCTTGGTCGGGAAATAGAGGTAGACCGTTCCCTTTGTTATCCGCAGTCGGGTTGCGACATCTTCAACTCGGGTTGCCGCATAACCTTTTGCCGCAAACTCCTCGAACGCGGCCTCCAGTATTTCATGGGGACGCCGCGCCTTCCGTTCCGCCCGCGATGTCTTTTTAATAACTCGGTCGATCATCCAATTGGAATTGTTCGGCTGTCCGGCGGCTAACCGCATCTGCTTCACCTATGCCCATGTTGCGTGTGTCAACATTTTCTGACGGAGATGTTGACAGCGTCTACTTTAGCTATTAAGTGGGCGTTGTCAACATTGGGCGATGGCCTGTTAGGAGCAAAAAATGCAGTCCTTTCGATTGCTGGGAATTGGTCTCGCCTGCGCAGTCCTGGCTGCCTGCGAAGAGAAAGCTGAAGTTGCGCCGCCGCCGCAGCAGGTCCGCGTCGTCGCGGCAGCCGAGGCTCAGTATCAGCCGGGTGCGGAAATCACCGGCGAGGTGAAGGCGAGGGTCCAGACCGAACTCTCCTTTCGCGTCAGTGGCCGGGTTCTTGAGAGAAGGGTCGACGTCGGGTCGCATGTCCGCGCCGGCGACGTCCTCGCCCGGCTCAACGACACGGAACAGCAGGCGGACGTCAGCGTCGCCCGTGCCGCGCTGGCGTCGGCGCAGGCCGTCGTTGCGCAGAAGACGCTCGCCTTCGACCGGGCGAAGTCACTCCTGCAGTCGCAGGCCGTTCCGAGGGCGGTCTTTGATGATGCCCAGAAGGAGCTGCTGAGCGCACAGGCTTCCGTCGAGGCCGCCGAGGCCGCGCTCGCGACGGCAGAGGACGCTCTGACCTACACCGAGCTGAAGGCCGCCGCAGACGGCATCATCACGGCGCGCAGCATCGAAGCCGGGCAGGTGGTGTCAGCAGCTCAGTCGGCCTTCACGCTCGCCCATGACGGGCCACGAGACGCAGTGTTCGACGTCTTCGAGGCGTTCTTTCTGGATGGCCGGCCGCTGAACGACGTCGAGGTCGCACCGGTCTCCGACCTTGCGAGCGACGTCCACGCCAGCATTCGCGAGGTCTCTCCCGTCATAGACGCGAAGGCAGGCACGATCCGGATCAAGGTGGGACTGCAGGACGGCGCGCCATGGCCGCTCGGAACGCCTGTCGTGGGCAAGCTGCGCGCCTCGCCGCGCGACGGAATCGTGCTGCCCTATACCGCGATCGCATCAGCCGGGGGCGAACCTGCCGTGTGGCTCGTCAACACTCAAAACCAATCCGTTTCGCTCCGTAAGATCTCGGTCGACCGATATCGCCAAAGCGATTTCGTCGTCACCGGCGGCGTCGCCGCACAAGACTTGATCGTCACCGAAGGCGGAAAGTTCCTCAAGGAAGGCCAGGCTGTCGCCTGGGAAGGCAAGTGAGATGACCCTCAATCGCATATGTACCTCTCTCCCGCTTCTTCTGTCAGTGTCGCTGCTTGCAGGTTGCGATCAGAGCTCCGTCGCAGGGGAGGAGACGGTCCCCCGTCCTGTCAAAGTCGTCATGGCCGCGGCCGAACAGGACAAAATCGTAAGTTTGCCCGGCGTGGTGCGAGCCCGCATCGAGACCGACCTGGCGTTTCGGACGCTGGGGCGAATGGTGTCTCGCAAGGTCGATGTCGGTGACCTTGTGCACAAGGGCGATGTCCTGGCGGAAATCGATCCGCTCACTCTGCAGCTCGCGGTCACGAGCGCGGAGGCCGAACTCCGCAACGCTCAGGCGCAGTTGGAGAACGCAGCGACGACGGAAACGCGCAAGCGAAGGCTCGTCCAAAGCAATGCGGCGAGCGTTGCCGATCACGATCTTGCCGACCAGCAGCTCAAATCGGCTATTGCCAATGCTGCGAAAGCGACGGCGAGCCTTGCGAAGGCGCGCGAGCAGCTAGGCTACGCCGAGCTGAAAGCCGAGTTCGATGGCGTCGTGACCGCCACGTCCGCAGAAATGGGCCAGACCGTTTCGGCCGGCCAACCGGTCTTGAAACTGGCACGCCTCGAGCAGCGCGACGTGGTCGTCGACGTGCCGGAAGCGCAGTTCAGTCGCATTCGCCTGGGCGACCGCTTCAACGTCGCCCTCCAGCTCGACGGCAGGATCCAGGCGACTGGCGTGGTCCGCGAGATCGCACCGCAGGCCGATCCCAATACCCGCACCTATCGGCTGAAAATCGGGATCGATCAGGCGCAGGACATCTTCCGCCTTGGCGCCGTGGTCACTGCGACGCCGCTTGTCGGAGAAGGGAAGCAGGCGATCACGCTGCCGCTCTCTGCCATTCGCCATGAAGGCGGTACCAGCCAGGTATGGGTGGTAGATCGCTCGACAGCCACTGTCGCTGCGAGAGCGGTTGAACTGGAAGGTCCGGCGTCCGCCCCCCGTTCCGTCCTGGTTCAAGCGGGCCTGCGGGAAGGGGAAGAGATCGTCATCGCCGGAGTCGATGAACTCACCGATGGACAGAAAGTGCAACTCGGACAGGAGCCACGCCCGTGAACAAATTCAACCTTTCTGACTGGGCGCTCGAGCATCGTTCTCTCGTCTGGTACTTCATGATCATGTTCGCGGCGGCGGGCGCCTTTGCCTATCTCGGGCTCGGCCGCGAGGAGGATCCGTCCTTCACGATCAAGACGATGGTGATCCAGGCCCAGTGGCCAGGTGCCTCTGCCCAGGAGGTGACGCAGCAGGTTACCGACCGCATCGAAAAGAAGCTCCAGGAACTCGACAAACTGGAACATACCCGCAGCATTACGACTGCCGGTCAAACGATCGTCTTCGTCGATTTGCTGCCGGATACGAACGCACGGGACGTAAAGCCCACCTGGTCGCGCGTCCGCAACTTGATTGACGATATCAAGCACGAATTCCCCCAAGGCGTGGTCGGCCCCTTCTTCGATGACCAGTTCGGCGACGTCTATGGCAATATCTTTGCCTTCACGGCGGACGGCCTCAGTCAGAGAGAACTGCGCGATTTCGCAGAGGGTGCCCGAACGCAGATCCTCAACATCCCCGACGTCGGCAAGGTCGACATCGTCGGTGCGCAGGACGAGGTGATCTACCTCGAGTTCTCCACCCGCAAGATCGCCGCTCTCGGCATCGACCGCTCCGCCATCATTGCCACGCTCCAGGCGCAGAACGCCGTAACCCAGTCCGGATTTGTCGAAACCGGACCGGAGCGGGTCGCTTTGCGGGTCGGCGGGCGGTTCATCTCCGAGGACACCTTGCGTGGGATCAATCTTCGAGTAAACGACCGCTTCTTCCCGCTGACGGACGTCGCCACCATCACCCGCGGCTATGTCGACCCGCCGACGTCGCTGTTCCGCTTCAACGGAAAGCCTGCCCTCGGGCTCGCGATCGGCATGAAGACGGGCGGCAATGTGCTTGCCTTCGGCGAAGCGCTTGACAAGACGATGAACAAAATCACCCAGGAGCTTCCGGTCGGCGTCTCCGTCGAACAGGTATCCGACCAACCGAAGGTGGTTGAGGAGGCAGTCGGCGGCTTTACGAAAGCTCTGTTCGAGGCAGTCGCGATCGTGCTCGCGATCAGCTTCATCAGTCTGGGGATGAGGGCCGGCCTGGTGGTGGCAATCGCGATCCCGCTCGTTCTCGCCATCACGTTCATGGTCATGTTCTACACCGGCATATCGCTGCAGCGCATCTCGCTTGGAGCGCTGATCATCGCGCTCGGCCTCCTCGTCGACGACGCCATGATCGCCGTCGAGATGATGGTTGCACGGCTGGAAGCGGGCGACAGTCTCACGAAGGCCGCCACCTACGTCTACACATCGACTGCGTTTCCCATGTTGACCGGCACTCTGGTTACGGTCGCGGGCTTCATCCCCGTCGCTTTCAACAAGAGCAACGCCGGCGAGTTCACCTTCACGCTCTTTGTCGTCATTGCGGTTTCGCTCGTCGTTTCATGGGTGGTCGCGGTCGTGTTCACGCCCCTGATCGGGGTGACCATTTTACCAAAGACAATGAAGAAGCACGCTGAGCACAAGGGTCGGTTTGCGAAGGCGTTTTCGAACGTGCTGCAATTCTGCCTACACTGGCGCTGGATGACGATCATCGCAACAGTCCTTCTCTTCGCTGGATCAATCGTTGGCCTGTCGATGGTGCAACAGCAATTCTTCCCGAGCTCTGACCGTCCGGAACTGATCGTCGACTGGAACCTGCCGCAGAACAGCTCGATCGCTGAAACGAGCCGCCAGATGGCCCAGTTCGAGCATGAGATGCTGACTGACAACCCTGGCATCGAGCATTGGTCGACATACGTTGGCAGGGGTGCGCCGCGCTTCGTTCTTTCCTTCGACGTGCAGCCGGCTGACGTTTCTTTCGGCCAGACGGTCATTGTCACCAAGGGACTGGACGTCAGGGACAAGCTGAAGCAGCAGATGGAAACCTACCTTCAGAAGACGTTTCCGGGAACGGACGCTTACGTGAAGCTTCTGGACATCGGGCCTCCGGTTGGCAAGCCGATCCAGTACCGTGTGTCCGGCGAAAATCTGCAGACGGTGCGCGACCTGGCACAGAAGCTGGGCTCGATTGTCGGCACTTATCCTTCCCTCAGGAACATTGCCTTCGACTGGAACGAGCCGGCCCGTGTCGTGAAGATAGACGTGTTGCAGGACAAGGCCAGACAGCTCGGCGTCTCGTCCCAGGACATCGCAATGGCGCTCAACACTGTCGTACAAGGAAATGCCGTAACGCAGGTCCGGGACGACATCTATCTGGTCGATGTCATCGGCCGTGCCGCGGCAAAGGAGCGCGGCTCGATCGACACCCTGCTTGACCTGCAACTGCAGAGCAGCAGCGGTCAATCTGTCCCGCTGTCATCGGTCGCAACCTTCCACTACGAGCTCGAACAGCCGACAATCTGGCGCCGCGACAGAATTCCGACCATCACGATCAAGGCCGGGATCGGCGATGCGACGCAGCCGGCGACGGTGGTGAAGGCACTCTCCGACAAGGTTTCGGCTTTCGAAAAGACGATGCCGGCCGGGTATTCGGTCAAGATCGGCGGCGCGGTCGAGGAAAGCGCCAAGTCGCAAGGTCCGATCGCGAAGGTGGCGCCGGCTATGTTCGTCATCATGGCGACGCTGCTGATGATCCAGCTTCAGAGCTTCCACAGGCTGTTCCTGGTCTTCTCGGTGGCGCCGCTGGCTCTCATCGGCGTCGTCGTGGCACTGCTCGCCAGCAACTCGCCGCTTGGGTTCGTCGCACTCCTGGGTGTGCTCGCGCTGGTCGGAATCCTCATCCGCAACTCCGTGATCCTGATTGTGCAGATCGAGGAACTGCGTGCAGAGGGAATGTCGGCATGGAAGGCGGTGGTGGAGGCGACCGAACACCGCATGCGGCCGATCATGCTCACTGCCGCGGCCGCGACTCTGGCCCTGATCCCGATCTCGCATGAGATTTTCTGGGGTCCGATGGCTTACGCGATGATGGGTGGGATCGTCGTCGGAACGGCGCTGACGCTTCTCTTCCTGCCGGCGCTTTACGTCGCCTGGTTCCGGATTCCTCGCGAAGCCGAGCAGCACTGAGATGACCACATCCCTCTCACTCCCTGGGCGCATCGCCCAGGGTCTCACCAGCTTTGGGTTTGGATTCGGCAAGGCGACCGCTGCCCGCGTGGGTCGAGCTGTCCTGGTCTTTGTGGCCCTGTCACTCGTTACATCGGGTTGCGCCAACCGGGTGCAGGATGTCCTGCAGCCTCTCGCCGTGGCCCCGGCCGGCACGAGCCGGGTCACCATGCTCGTCGCCACGACACGCAAGCCTTCGGAGGATCCCGGCAAACTCTTTTCCGGCGACCGCGGGACGGCGATTTCCCTTAACAGCGTCGACGTATCCATCCCGCCCGATCGGAATCGCAAGATCGGAGAGGTGCAGTGGCCGTCCCGCATGCCGCCCAACCCGCAAAAGCAGTTTGCGGTCACGCAGGTTGCCAAGGTGCAATCCGAGGGCCAGGCGTTCGACTGGTACCGGAAGAATCGAAACACCAAGCATCAGGTCATCATTTTCGTGCATGGCTTCAACAACACCTACGCCGATGCTGTCTTCCGCTTCGCGCAGATCGTCCATGACTCGGGAACTGACGCCGCACCGATCCTCTTCACCTGGCCATCAAGGGGCCGTGTCTTCGACTACCTCTACGACAAGGAGAGCGCCAACTATTCGCGTCGCGCTCTGGAGGATCTGATCCTGCAGGCTGTGAAAAGTCCCGATGTCTCCGATGTGACGATCCTCGCCCATTCCATGGGCGGCTGGCTTGCGGCCGAGGCGCTGCGCGGCGTCGCCATGCGCGAGAAATCAATCCCGACGAAGGTGAAGAACGTCGTTCTCGCATCGCCGGACATCGACATCGACGTGTTCCGTCGCCAGTTCACCGAGATGGGGCCGAAGCGGCCGCACTTTGTGATCCTGACATCGACACGTGACAAAGCACTGGAGATGTCGAGCTGGCTATCGGGTGGCGTCAGCCGCGTCGGCGGGTCCGATCTCAGGCCCTATGCGCCTCTTCTCGACCAACTCGGCGTTTCCGTTATCGACACCAGCGCCATCGCGACGAACGATCCGCTCGGCCACAATGCCTTCGCCGACAGTCCTGAGATCGTGCGCCTGCTCGGGAGGCGGCTGGCAGGGCAGAGTCTCGAGGGCGGAAAGGCAAGCGTTGCCGATGAGATCGGGATGACAGCGGCCAATTTCGCCGGCACGGCAGCGCGCGTAGCGGTTGCGGCTCCAGTCGCGGTGATCAGCCCGGAGGCGCGAGAAATCCTGAAGCGGGAACTCTCCTCGAATGGGGGAAAGATGGTGGATGGTCAGATTGCGTACTGATCGTCAGCCGCCTCGATCAGAGCGGTCTGAGACCCGTCCAGCATGCTGACTAGATAGGATTGGAAAATGGAAGTTGGCACGACTGTAAAAAACCAGCCGCGAGCTGATTACATCTCCTCGATCGTCGAAGCCGGCACGGCAGCGTGCCGGCTGTACGGGCCCACGAAAACAAACGTCGTCGATATCGCGCGACTGCTGGGGAAGTCGCCGGCGAGTGTGTACAAAATCTTCCCCTCCAAGGCGGCGATTTGGGATGCCATCGCCGGGAATTTTTTCGAAACTGACCTCCGGTTCACTCCGTCTGCCGACGGCGAGCTCACCAGTGCGGCGAGCCGCCTGAAAGAAACCGCGCTCGGACAACACCGCCTGATGCTGCAGGCACGTCACGGCGACGGCCAGATGTTCGACCTCGTTGTTCTCGCCGCAGAGGGCAATTGGCCATCATTCAGAGACCATCTGAAACGACTTGAGGCGCATGTGAGGGAGCTCGTTTGCGCCGGCATCGCGACTGAAGAGTTCGTTCCGAGGAATGTTGACGCGGCCGCATCCTGCTTTTGCGCCTCAATCATCTCCTTATGGGACCCCAGAATTATTGGCGCCCTGCCTTGGAGCCACTGTGAGCTATCAGCTCATGAACTCGCTTCCTTTGCAGTTGCAGCTCTCCGGCCAAGTTCCCCAGGCGTGGAGAGCATGGCCGCGGAATGACGCCCCCAGATGCGGCCGCTAGGCCGCGAGGATGGTGATCCCGTAGGCGTTGGCGGCTGTCGTCATGCGGGCGATGGTTTCGGCCGAAGGGCTGGCCTTCGGTGGCTCGGTCGTGCCTTCCGCTTCGATAAACTCGGCCATGTCTCGATCGACGACCGCGGAAAAGACCACGGGAACGGTTCCTCGGTTGGAATAGCCGTGCACCATGAAGGGTGGGATGGTGACGATGTCGCCGGCGCTGGCTTCGATCTCTTCGGGGCCGCTGTCGCTCAGGCGCCAGATCGTCAGGCGTCCCTCGATGATGCGGAACACTTCCGGGCTCGGATGCGCATGTTTCGGCGTCCGGCTGCCTGATGGCACGGTGACGTCGAAGATATTGAGCCAAGCTCCGCTGATTCTAAGCCGCCGCTCGACCCGGTCGCCGAGGACGAAAAACCGCTTTGCCTCGTCGCTCGCAGGCATTTTCACAAATGAGTTGGACATCATGTCTCTTTCTTTTTCTTACAGGGCTTCTTCTTATGGGCTTTTTCTTGCGGGCGCAGCCGTTAGACTTTGCGACGCCTTTGACAACCCGCCCTGTTGTTGGGGGTAACATCGCCGAACGCTTTCAAAGAAACGCGCTACATCGGTCGAAGCGATGAACAAACGGCTCCGTTGCCAGGGGTTCAGCGCCGCTCGCGCGCCACTGCGTCGCGAGACTGTCGGGGCCGATATCGGTACTTCGGGGCGTTTCCGCAAGGGCCGCCAATGCCGCATCAGCTATGCGGAAATGACTGAGGCCGGAGAGTTCGAAAGGCTCGGCGCCTGTAATACCGCCGACACAGAAGGAGCGCATAGAACGCGGCGGCCGTTCTTAGCCGTTCTTTGGGGGCAGTCATTCCACGCCGTCCCGGCATTCACATTGATCAATTCACATTGATGGAGCGCATCCATGTCTACTCTTCCCGTCGTCGGCGCCGCCATGACGCTCGATGAAGTCGAACTTCACCGTGACTGGCTGTTCGAAAAGTCCCGCGATCTCGAATTGCAGAGCTTCGTCGATGCCGAGATTCTGAACGGCGACTGGGCGCCGCGCGCCGCCCGCGCCAGAAGGCTTCTCGACGGTCATGACGGCCGCCTCGGCATTCACGGCCCGTTCTGGGGCTTCACCATCGCCTCGGAAGATCCCGATATCCGCGCCATTGTCACCCGGCGTCTGCTGCAGGGGCTCGATGTCTGCGCCGCCATCGGCGCGACCCAAATGGTCATCCACAGCCCCTATACGTCCTGGTCCTACAACAATCTCGACGACAATGCCGGCGCCCGCGAGGCCTTGGTCGAGCGTACGCACATGACCCTGCGCGACGCCGTCAGGCGCGCCGAGGATATCGGCTGCACCATGGTCATCGAGAACATCGAGGACAAGGATCCGCATATTCGCGTGGCGCTTGCCGAGAGCTTTAACTCGCCCGCCGTCGCCGTCTCGATCGATACCGGCCATGCCCATTATGCCCATGGCTATACCGGTGCTCCGCCGGTCGATTATTACGTCAAGGCCGCCGGCAATCGCCTGCAGCATGTCCATCTGCAGGATGCAGACGGATATGCCGATCGCCATTGGAGCCTCGGTGAGGGCTCGATCCACTGGCACGCCGTCTTTAGGGCCCTTGCCAAGCTCGAAAGCAATCCGCGCCTCATCATCGAGATCAAGGATAAGTCGAAGATCCCGGCTTCATCAGCTTTTCTCGCCTCGATCGGCGTAGCTCAGTAGGGTCTGTTGCTCGTCCCGCCCTCCCTCATTCCCGTGCTGGCCACGGGCGGGGAGGGTGGAATTCCCTCATGAAAACCGGGTAATCACGCTGATCCCCGTGGCCTCAGCTTTGTCGAGCGCCATCAGCGCCGGCACGGCCTCCTCGAGGCTGACCCGCCGTCCGATCAGCTTCTGCGGCGCGATCTTGCCGGCCGAAAGCATCGACAGCATGGCGTCGTAACGCCAGGCCTGCATGCCGTGGCTGCCGTAGATTTCCAGCTCGTGGCCGATCACCTGCGCCATTGGAATCTGCGGCGTTGCGTGTTCACCGAGCATCAGCCCCACCTGTACATGCCGTCCACGCCGACGCAGATTCTTGATCGAGTTGAAGCAGGTGACAGGATGGCCGAGCGCATCGATCGAGACATGCGCGCCGCCCTTGGTGATTTCGCGCACCGCTTCCGCTACGTCGGCGACGCCTGACACATTGACCGTCGCCACCGCCCCGCAATCCCGCGCAAAGGCAAGCTTCTCCTCGGAAATGTCGATGCCGATCGCATTCGCCCCGAGTGCGGTGGCGATCATGATCGCCGACAGGCCGACGCCGCCGCAGCCATGCACGGCGATCCATTCGCCGGGCCCGGTGCGCGCCTGGTCGGCAACGGCGCGAAACGAAGTGGCGAAGCGGCAGCCGAGGCTTGCCGCCGTCGCATCGTCGATCGTGTCGGGCAGGTGCACCAGATTGGTGTCGGCATAATCGATCGCCACATATTCGGCGAACGACCCCCAATGGGTGAAGCCCGGCTGGAACTGGTTCGGGCAGACCTGCTGGTTGCCGGAATGGCATTCGCTGCAATGGCCGCAGCCGGAAACGAAGGGCACGGTCACCCGGTCGCCGACCTTGAAGCGCATCACGCCGCGGCCGGTGGCGACGATCCGCCCGGCAAGCTCGTGTCCCGGCACATGCGGCAGGCGGATATCCGGGTCGTGGCCCATCCAGCCGTGCCAGTCGCTACGGCAGAGCCCGCTGGCCCCGACCGCTATGAGGACGCCGTCCTCGGTTGGCGTCGGATCGGGCAGGGTGCGGATTTCGGGGGCCTGTTCGAAGGCTTCGTAGAACATGGCTTTCATCGGCGTCTTCCCTTGCTGTCTATCCGCGATTGCGCGCATGATGACATGCAGCAGTTAGCCATTCCAACATTCCATTCCATCATTTTTGCTGATGCACCCATCGATGAAGCCGCCGTGCTGCGCACGAATATTGCGGCCTGCCGCCATTCCCCGGCATTTTCTTGCTTCCGCGTTTCCGCTCGGGATTTGTCCTTGACCCGGCTTGCCGCGGCGGTTTTTCCTTCTCCGGCTTCAGGAGGAAACCATCATGGCCGTCGATACAACACCCCGTTCAACCACCTGGACTCATGTCGATGGAGAATGGCTCCCCGGCAATCCGCCGCTGATCGGGCCGACTTCGCACGCTATGTGGCTGGGCTCGACGGTCTTCGACGGCGCCCGCTGGTTCGACGGCATCGCGCCGGATCTCGACCTGCACTGCCAGCGCATCAACCGCTCGGCGCTCGCCATGGGCCTGAAGCCGGTAAAATCAGCCGAGGAGATTGCCACACTCGCCTGGGAAGGCGTTGCGAAATTCGACGGTGCGACGGCAATCTATATCAAGCCGATGTATTGGGGCGAACACGGTTCGCCCGGCAGCGTCGTCGCCGTCGACGGGGAATCGACCCGCTTCGCGCTCTGCCTGTTCGAGGCGCCGATGGGCGGCCATGGCGGCACCAGCCTCACCGTCTCGCCCTATCGCCGCCCCTCGCCGGAAACCGCGATGACCGAGGCGAAAACCGGCTCGCTCTATCCAAACAGCGGCCGCATGATCGCCGAAGCGCGCAGCCGCGGTTTCGACAATGCGTTGGTGCGCGACTTGAACGGCAATGTCGTCGAGACCGCTTCCTCGAACATCTTCATGGTCAGGGACGGCGTGGTGATGACGCCCGCCGCCAACCGCACCTTCCTCGCCGGCATCACTCGCGCCCGCGTCATCGGCCTGCTGCGCCACGCCGGTTTCGACGTGCACGAAGCAACGCTCTCCGTCGAGGATTTCCTTGCAGCCGACGAGATCTTCACCACCGGCAACTATTCCAAAGTCGTCAGCGTCACCCGCCTCGACGACCGCGATTTCCAGGAAGGCCCGGTCACCCGCAAGGCGCTGGAACTTTACATGGACTGGGCCTACGGCCGCAGCGAAAGCGAGGAGTGAGCCACGATCCCGCGAAGCGGGAGCAATCGATCCAGTGAATCGATTGCAGTGGCGAACGCCCGAAGCGCAAGCGCAGGGCCGGCGCGGTCCCGCGAAGCAGCAGCCAGTCTGCCCCTCACGTCATCCACTTCCGATGCTCCGCAAATCTCTCCGCCAAGAGATCGATGAACAGCCGCACCTTGGTCGGCAAATGGCTGCGGTTGGGATAGACGGCGTTGATGTTGAACTCGATCGGCCGGTAGTCCGGCATGATCTTCACCAGCCGCCCTTCGGCGATGTCGTCGAACACCACGAAACTCGGCGCCAGGAAGATGCCCCGCCCGGTCAGCGTCAGGAAGCGCAGCATCTCGGCACTGTTGGAGACGACATTGCCGCTGATCTTGACGCTCTCCTTTTTGCCCTCGCCATCCTCGAAGCGCCATTCGTCGCCATAGGGGTAATAGGCATATTGCAGGCAATTGTGATCGGCGACCTCGGCCGGCGTCTTCGGCATCGGACGGCTCTCGAAATAGGCCGGCGAGCAGACGAGCATATGGCGCCAGGGCGTCAGCTTGCGCGCGACAAGCGACGAATCCGGCGGCAGTACGGTGCGCATCACCAGATCGTAGCCATCCTCGATCATGTCGACCATCCGCTCGCCGACGCTGAAATCGAGTGAGATCGAGGGATAGAGCTCCATAAATTCGCTGACGACAGGCGAGAGGAAACGCACGATGGCGCTGCTGGTATAGACCTTCAACGTGCCGCGCGGCGTCGAACTCAGCGCCCCCGCCGTCCGGTCCGCCTCTTCCAGCTCGGCCAGGATCTGCAAAGAGCGCTCATAGTAATATTTGCCGGTTTCGGTCAGGCTGACCTTGCGCGTCGTGCGGTTGAGCAGCCGCACGCCGAGCCGGTCCTCCAGCGATTGCACGTGGTTGCCGACCATGGTGACGGACATGTTGAGCCGGCGCGCGGCGGCGGAAAAACCACCGCATTCCACCACCCGGCCAAAGACTGTGAGGCTTGTCAGCCGATCCATATTGCCCTCGGATTATCCGCTGAGAGTTGATGATCCTTCCCGATTTAAGCAGATTATCAAAATAAATGTCAGGGTGCATTTTCCTGCGCATCGAACATGGCCTCTCACGGAGGAGGCCAACGGTGAAGGAGAATTGCGATGGTCGAGTTACCCCACAGGCAAGTTTTCGAAAGTGCGAAGCAGGCCGAGCAGATCTTGGCCGAGGAAGCCGCCAGGGCGCCGGCCGCCGAGGCGCCCGCCATGCCTGTCTCTGAAGCGCCGGTCGTCGAAGTACCGGCTGCGGACGCATCAGTCGCGGAAGCGCCCAAAAAGACCGGCCGTCGGATCGTCAAGCGCGCCGTCATTGCCGCCGCGCTGCTTGCCGGCGTCGCTTTCGCGGGCGATTTCGGCTATCGCTACTGGACGGTCGGCCGCTTCATCGAAACCACCGACGATGCCTATGTGAAGGCCGATTACACCACTGTCGCCCCGAAGGTCGCCGGCTATATCAGCCAGGTGCTGGTCAACGACAATGACGCGGTCAAGGCCGGCCAGGTTCTCGCCCGCATCGACGATCGCGACTTCCAGGCTGCACTGTCGCAGGCCAGAGCCGATGTGAAGGCGGCCGAAGCCGCCATCACCAATATCGACGCCCAGATCTCCTTGCAGCAATCGGTGATCGAGCAGGCGAGGGCGACGATCGATGCCTCGCAGGCGTCGTTGGATTTTGCCGTGTCCGATGCCGCCCGCTCGGCCCGCCTGATCACCAACGGCGCCGGCACCCAGTCTCGCGCCGAACAGACCCAGTCGGCCCGTGACCAGGCCGCTGCTGCCGTCGAGCGCGACCGGGCAGCCCTCGTCACGGCTCAGAATAAGGTGCCGGTGCTTCAGACCCAGCGCGAACAGACCGTTGCCCAGCGCGACCGTGCGGCCGCCGCCGCCCACCAAGCAGAGCTCAACCTCTCCTATACGGACATCGTCGCTGCCGTTGACGGCACGGTCGGCGCCCGGTCGATCCGGGTCGGCCAGTATGTCACCTCGGGCACGCAGCTCATGGCCGTCGTGCCGCTGCATGCGGTCTATGTCGTCGCCAATTTCAAGGAAACGCAGCTGACCTATATCAGCCCCGGCCAGTCGGTCGAGATTAAGGTCGACAGCTTTCCCGATATCTCGATCAAGGGACATGTCGACAGCGTTTCGCCGGCAAGCGGCCTGGAATTCTCGCTGCTGCCGCCGGACAATGCCACCGGCAATTTCACCAAGATCGTTCAGCGTATCCCGGTCAAGATCGTCATCGACGACGAAGCGCCGAGCGGGCTGTTGCGCTCGGGCATGTCGGTCGAGCCTGAAATCGATACCAAGGCTGCCCAAACCCGAGCTGCCGAGACCAAGGTTGGCGAGACCAAGCCTGCCCAAGCCTCTGGGGCGGCCGAAGAGGGATTATCCAGCCACGCTGGATGATCCTTCCCTTCTTCGCCCAATGATCCCGATCATTTCCGAATGATCACCCGATTCCCGTCATGAGAAAGTTTCCCGCGAGAGCTGGAAGGAGATAAGCCATGGCCACTCTTCAGATCGCCGCAAACGGCAATTCGCTGACGCGCCCCGCCGCCGCAGCGCCCGTGGCACCTGCCGTCATGAGCCCTCTGCGCATGTGGGCAGCCGTTGTCGGTTCGACGCTCGGCGCCTTCATGGCCGTCCTCAACATCCAGATCGTCAACGCCTCGCTTGCCGATATCCAGGGCGCGATCGGCGCCGGCACGGATGACGGCGGCTGGATTTCGACTTCCTATCTGATCGCCGAAATTGTCGTCATTCCGCTGAGCGCCTGGTTGGCGCGCGTCTTCTCGGTCCGTAACTATCTGCTTGTCAACGCCATCCTCTTTCTCATCTTCTCCGTCGCCTGCGCCTTCGCGGCCAATCTGCAGCAGATGATCATCCTGCGCGCCATTCAGGGCTTTTCCGGCGGCGTGCTGATCCCGATGGCCTTCACCATCATCATCACCCTGCTGCCCAAGGCCAAGCAGCCGATCGGTCTCGCGCTCTTTGCCCTGTCTGCCACCTTCGCGCCGGCGATCGGCCCGACGATCGGCGGTTATCTCACCGAGAACTGGGGCTGGGAACATATCTTCTACGTCAACCTGGTGCCCGGCGCGCTGATGGTCGGCCTGCTCTGGGTCTCGCTCGACCGCGCGCCGATGAACCTGAAGCTGCTTGCCAAGGGCGACTGGCCGGGCATCGTCACCATGGCGATCGGCCTTGCGGCCCTGCAGACCGTGCTGGAAGAGGGCAACAAGGAAGATTGGTTCGGCTCCGATTTCATTGTCCGCCTGTCTGTTATCGCTGCCGTCTCGCTGACGCTGTTCCTGATCATCGAGCTGAAGACTGCCAATCCGCTGCTGAACCTTCGCCTGCTGGTGCGCCGCAATTTCGGCTTCGGCATCGTCGCCAATTTCCTGCTCGGCATCGCGCTTTACGGCTCGGTCTTCGTGCTGCCGATCTATCTGACCCGCATCCAGGGCTATAATTCCGAGCAGATCGGCATGGTTCTCGCCTGGACCGGCATCCCGCAGCTGCTGCTGATCCCGCTGGTGCCGCGCCTGATGAAGCGTTTCGACGTCCGCCTGCTGATCGTCGTCGGCTTTGCCCTTTTCGCCGCCTCGAATTTCATGAATGTGCATATGACCGGCGATTATGCGAGCGATCAGCTGTTCTGGCCGAACATCGTCCGCGCCATCGGCCAGGCGCTCGTCTTCACGCCGCTCTCGGCAATCGCTACCGCAGGCATCGAGCAGGAAAATGCCGGTTCGGCTTCGGCACTCTTCAACATGATGCGCAATCTCGGCGGCGCCGTCGGCATCGCCTCGCTGCAGACCTTCCTGTCGAAGCGCGAACAGTTCCACTCGAACATCCTCACCAACTCGGTCTCGGTCTTCGAGGAAGCCACCCGCGATCGCATCGCCAGGCTCACCGGCTATTTCATGAGCCACGGCGTCAGCGATCAGGCGCTCGCCGGGCACAAGGCCGTCGTCGCCATCGCGCTGAAAATACGCAAGCAGGCCAATATCATGGCCTTCAGTGACACCTTCTTCCTGCTCGGCGTCGCTCTCGTCGTCGCCCTGCTTGCAACCCTGCTTCTCAGGAAACCCGGTCAACTCTCCGGCGGCGGCGCTCACTAGCGCCCCGCCTCCCTCAAGGAGGAGAAAGCCATGACGTCAGCGATCTATGCTCCCGATACCGACAGGCTCCAAACGAAGACCGCCGGCCATGCCGTCAGCGCCGCTGCGCTGCTCTCCATCATCGAATGGCTCTCCGGCGATGAATGCCACGCGCTCGACGAAGCGGGCCTCGTCTCCGGCCTCGGCCGCAGGCTCCAGGCGCTCGGCCTGCCGGTCGACCGGCTGACCTTGCATCTGATGACGCTGCATCCCGAGTTCATCGGCCGCACCATCGCCTGGGCGCCGGGCGAACCGGTCGAGATCCACGACCGGGAACACGGCGCCCGGGTCGCCATATCAAATACGCCACTGCGCAAGGTCATGGAAACCCGCGAACCGCTTGTGGTCGATACCAGAGAAAGTGTGCATGGCCGCTGGCAGCATATCGATGTCTTTGCCGATCGCGGCCTGATGCAGCTCGTCATCGCGCCACTTTGCAATGTCGACGGCCCGGTCAGCGCCGCCGTCTTCGGTACGAAGCGGCCGGGTGGCTTTACCGCCTCCGAACGTCAGGTGATCGAGCGCATCCTGCCGGCGCTGCGCAACACCAGCGAACTGCGCATCCTTCGCCAGGTCGAGCTCAGCCTGCTCGATACCTATATCGGCCCGCTGACGGCAAGCCGCATCCTGGCCGGCCGCATCCGCCGCGACGAGGTCGAATCGATGGAGGCAGCCCTGCTGCTCTGTGATCTCAGAGGCTTTACCGAACTGTCGAACCGGCTGCCGGGCAGCACCGTGCTCGGCCTGCTCAACGCCTACTTCGATAAAATCGTGCCGGCCATCACCCGCGAAGGCGGCGAGGTGATGAAATTCATGGGCGACGCCGTGCTTGCCTTTTTCCCGGGCTATGATGCCGCCCATTCGTGCGGCGCGGCCCTGGCATCGGCCCGCGCTATCCTTGATGAGATCGACCATTTCCAATATGAGGGCCTCGGCGTGAAGGCCGGCATCGCCCTGCATTACGGCGAGGTCAGCTACGGCAATGTCGGCTCCGGCCGCCGCCTCGACTTCACCCTGATCGGCGGCGACGTCAACCTGGTCAGCCGCATCCAGACCGCCTGCAGCGAACTGGGAGAGCCCTTGCTGATGTCGGCGCCGTTCCGTGAGGAGGCCGGGGCAGGGGATGCCGTCTCTGTCGGGGCGCACAGGCTGAAGGGTTTTGCCGATCCGGTGGAGCTGTTCACGATCGTGCGGTAGGTGCCAAACCGCCCACTTGCATAAAATGCATGGCAGGTCTGCCCGAAACGGCTTCGTCTTCCCCCCATCTTTTCGCCATAGTGGCGCCGAAATTCCGCAAGCGGGGAGGAAGAGGCTTATGACTGTGCTGTTCGACGAACAAGGTGAGATCATCCGCGAACTGGGTGTCGCCGCCGACATCGACCCTGAGCGCGAGATCGAACGGCGAACCGGTTTCCTCAAGGATTATCTCATCGCTTCGGGCATGCGCGGCTACGTCCTCGGCATCAGCGGTGGCGTCGATTCGCTGACGGCAGCGTTGCTTGCCCAGAAGGCGGTGCGCGAGCTGCGGGACAGCGGCCACGCGGCCGAATTCATCGCCGTGCGCCTTCCCTACGGTGTCCAGGCTGATGAGGCGGATGCGGTGAGGGCGCTGGAAACGATCGGCGCCGACCGCTCGATGGTAGTCAACATCAAGGCGCCGGCGGATGCGATGCTTGGCGCCGCGTTAAACGGCGGCCTCGCCTTTGCCGATGCGGGCCGACAGGATTTCATCCTCGGCAATATCAAGGCCCGCCAGCGGATGATCGCCCAGTTTGCCTTGGCCGGGGCGCTTGGCGGCCTCGTCATCGGCACCGATCATGCGGCCGAGGCGGTCATGGGCTTCTTCACCAAGTTCGGCGATGGCGCGGCCGATATCCTGCCGCTCGCCGGCCTTAACAAGCGCCGGGTCCGCCTGCTGGCAAAGCGGCTCGGCGCCCCGGACGAGCTGGTGTTCAAGGTGCCGACCGCCGATCTCGAGGACCAGCGCCCATTGCGTCCCGACGAGGAGGCCTATGGCGTCAGCTATGACGAGATCGACGATTTTCTCGAAGGCAAGCCGGTCGGCGAGATCGCCCGCCGCCGCATCCTCGCCGCCTATCGGGCGACCGGCCACAAGCGCGCCCTGCCGGTCGCCGTCAACGCCCTCTGATGCCCCTCGGTGTCGCGGGTGTGGCCGACATAGCGTTTACGGCCTGACCGGCGAGCCGGTCCGTCCTGATGAGGCGAGATAGGCGTGTGGTGCAAAATAGACGCCGTCGGCATCGAAGGCCTCGAGATCTTCGGCCTGCAGCGCCTCGCGCACCTTCGGTCGTGCCGCCACCCGGGCCATGAAGCCGTGCAGATCAGGCCATTGCCTGAGATCGATGTCGGTCCAGGGCGACCAGTTCAGGCAGACGAAGAGATAGGCATCTGCCACCGTGAAGGCATCGCCGGTAAGATAGGGTCCGGCAAGACGGCCGTTCAGCCAGGTGAGCCGCTTCGAGATCAGCGCGCGGACCTCGCCATGAACGCTGGAATAAATCGGGTTGAAGAGCAACACCATCGGCTTGTGCAGCTCGGCGGTGATGAAGTTGAGATAGGATTGCACCTCGTTGCGGCGGATGTCGCCGACATCAGGCAACATAGCTGCCCCTTCCGGCACGCTGTCGGCGAGGAACTGCACGATCGCCGGCCCCTCGGTCAGCACCTTGCCATCGTCGAGCATCAGCGCCGGCACATAGCCGTTGCCGTTGATGGCGAGGTAATCCTCGCCGTCGCTCGTCCTGTGGGTCTGCCGGTCGACCTGGACGAGCTCGATATCAAGCCCCAGCTCACGGCAGATGATGTGCGGCGAAAGCGAACAGGCGGCTGCGTGCATATAGAGTTTCATTGCGGTTTCCTCTCCTTGGGGAGGCGGTCGATGCCGCCCGCCGATAGCGTTTGAACATTTGTACTGTTTCGCATAAAATAATCTTCGTCAAGAATTTACTGCGAAACGGTACAAAATATGAAGGACGAAAAGAAGCGCGGCCGCCCAAGGGCCTTCGACGCCAAGGCGGCGCTCGGCAAGGCGCGGGATGTCTTCTGGGACAGGGGGTATGCCGCCGCCTCGCTCGACAATCTGAGCGCTGCGACCAACCTCAACCGCCCGAGCCTCTACGGCGCCTTCGGCGACAAGGAGGATCTCTATCTCGATACGCTGGAGGGGTATCGGCAGGACGGCATGGACGTGCTGACTGAGGCGCTCGACCCGTCACTGCCGTTGCGCGACAACATCGCCCGCGTCTATGCCGGTGCGCTGGCGATCTATCTGCACGGTGAAACCGCTGCCCGCGGCTGTCTGCTGATCGGCACGGCGTCGGCCGAGGCGATCCAGCATGAGCGGGTCCGCGAGGTGCTCGGCCGCAGCCTCAATGATTTCGACGACGAGATCGAAAAGCGCATGCGCCTTGCCGTGGACAGGGGCGAGCTTCCCCAAAGCGCCGATCCGCAGATGCTTGCAAGGCTCGCCTCCGCCGTCATGCATTCGCTCGCCGTCCGCGCCCGCGCCGGCGACAGCCGCGAGACGCTGGAAGCGATCGCCCGGTCGGGCGTCGAGCTGATCTGCGGGAGCGCCCCCTAGAACAGGATGATTTTAGGCCCGGTCGGCCTAAAATCTGAATCCTGTTCTAAAAGTTAGAGCATGATGTCGTCCGAAAACCGCTCACACTTTTCGGCATCATGCTCTAGCTCGATGTCTGCCGATCCCTCGGCCGTACCATCCAGGAATAGGCAGCGCCGGCAAGAAGCAGTACTGACGTGCCGAGGAACACCGCCCGCATGCCGATATGCCCGCCGACAAAGCCGCCAAGGATGGGGCCGGCCACCTGGCCGACATATTGCGACGAGATGGAAAGCCCGAGAATGCTGCCGGCCGCACTGTCCGGCACGCTGTGGCGGATAACAGCGGCGATGCAGGGCAGCAGCCCGCCGAGTGCTGCGCCCATCAGGAAACGCAGGATGATCAGCTGCCAGGAGCTGGTGACGAAGGCCTGCGGGATCAGCAGCAGCCCGGCGACGGCGAGCGCGCCTGAAATCACCGGCCAATGGCCGATCCTGTCGGCGAGCTTGCCGAGCCATGAGGCCGAGAGAATGCTGCCGAGGGCAGCGGCCGACATGACGATGCCCGATATCATCGTCACCTGGGCTTCGACGGGCACGAGCTGCGCGACATAGACGGTGATGATCGGCTCGATCGACATATTGGCGAACATCAAGAGCATGCCGGTCGCCAGCATGGCGATGACGGGCCGCTTATCGGCAATGGATTTCCAGCCGCCGCTGGCCTTGGCCGCCTGCTTGCGAGCCGGCGATTTCTCTTCCTTGATCAGCAAGGCCGTGGCGAGAAAGGCGAGGAAGATCATGCCACCGGCGGCGAGAAACGTGCCGCGGATGCCGATGATCGGCGGCAGCGCCCCGCCGACCAGCGGCCCGACGAGATTGCCGGCCATGATGCCGGAGGAGAGCACGCCGAGCGCCCAGGCCGAACGGTCCTTCGGCGTCTGCGTCGCCACCAGCACCATCGAACCGGAGGCATAACCGCCGGCAAGCCCGACGAAGAAGCGCAGGGCCACCAGCTGCCAGACATTACCGGCCATGCCCATCAGCGAGATCGCCAGCGTCATGCCGAGGCTGGCGCGCACCAGCATCAGCTTGCGGCCGTAAATATCGCCGAGCCGGCCCCAGAGCGGCGCGACGAGAGCCGCGGCAAAGAAGGTGGCGCCATAGGCGATACCCGACCACTGCACGATGTCAGCATGGTCGCTGACACCGAGTTCCTCGACATAAAGCGGCAGGAAGGGAAGCAGCAGCGTCATCGCCACGATCGTGGTGAAGGAGCCGCTCAGCGAGATGGTGAGATTGCGCTTCCAGTGGATCGAGCCGGGCCTGGCGCTGGCGGCGTCCAATTGCGTATCGGTCATTCTCTCGGCCCCGGCATTGATCGCGCGGGCGAAGTTCCGCACGCATGGTGAAACAATGTGCCCTTTGCCGCGGCGAGGAGATCGGCGCGGGTGAAACTGTCCTGAGATCGAGTTTTTCGAGGTCGAACGCATAGGCCGTAACGGTGCATGCGCTCGCCGTTCCAGGGCGGGCACGCGCTGATATAACCGCGCTATGGCCCATCCTTCAAGATGGCGCTTCCGCATTGGTGGCCTGTCTTCGGAAATGAGAGCCGCAATCTGGACCCTCTCGGACAAAACTGCTACAACATGACCGATTGCGTTATGCAATCGGTCAATCCAAGGACATTGCCATGAGCGACATGCGCACATCCCGAGAGCAGACTGTCCGTCATCTCTACGCCGCCTATCTCGACGACCGCAAGGATATCGTCGGTGCGATGTTGACGGAGGATTTCACCTTCTCCAGTCCGCGCGATGACCACATCGACCGGGCGAGCTATTTCGAGCGCTGCTGGCCGAAGGAGCCGGTCTTCCGCGGCTTTGACATCGAATTCCTGGCGATCGACGGCGACGAGGCGGTCATCCGCTATCGCGCCAAAAAACGGGATGGCGGCAGCTTCCGCAACATCGAGAGCCTTCGCTTCCGCGGCGACAAGATCGCCTCCGTGGATGTCTATTTCGGCCGCAGTTTGTAAGCTCGGCCGAGACGGGGACGCGCCACTGCTTTACAGGAGCCGCATTGCCGACGTGCCGATGATGATCATCGAGACCGCCACCATCAGCGGCCGCACCGGCAGCCGTTTGACGAGGATCGCGCCGAAGGGGGCGGCGATGACGCCGCCGATGATCAGGCCGATCGCCGAATTGAGTTCCGACCAGCCGAGCGTCAGCATGAAGGTCAGGGAAATCGTCAGCGTCACCGCGAATTCGGTGAAATTGGTCGAGCCGATCACCCGTTTCAGATCATGGCCGCGGCTGACCAGCGAACTGGTGACGATCGGCCCCCATCCGCCGCCGCCGATCGCATCGAGCACGCCGCCGCAAAGCCCGACCGGTGGCACCATCCAGTCGCGGACATCCCGTTTCGGCGGCGGCCGAAAGGCTTTGTAGAGGATCACCAGCCCGATCGCGATCAGATAGGCCGACACGAAGGGCGCGATCACCTTGCCGTCGATATTGGCCAGCAGATAGGCGCCGATCGCGCCGCCGATCATGCCGGCCGGTGCGAGCCGCGCCACGAGGCGCCAATCGACGTTGCGATGATAGGCGTGCGAGATGCCCGAGGCGGCGGTGGTGAACATTTCCGCCACATGCGTCATGGCGCTGGCATTGGCCGCCGGCACCCCGAAGGCGAGAAGGCTGGTCGTCGACAGCACGCCGAAGGCCATGCCGAGTGCGCCGTCGACGATCTGCGCGCAGAAACCCACGACGATGAAGAAAAAGAAATCCGATGTCATGCAGTCCCCTCAGACAAACGGTAGCATCAGAATAAGCGACGCCGGGAAAAAGTTTCCGGTCTCAGGCGGCAAGTCCGTGCTGCTTCAGCCTGACGATCTTGAAGAAGCCGTTCGGAAAGACCGGCAGAATATCGGCAGGCGCGAAATCACCGCGGCGCTCGGCCCAGGCGACGATGCGGTGAACGCGGAAGGCGGAGGACCAGCCGATGTGACGCACCAGCGGCGCCACCGCCGTCTCGATCGCGCCCTGCAGACCGGCGCCGTCGCCAAGCTTGCTGGCAAGGATGATCTCGCCGCCCGGCCTGAGCACTCTCGCGCATTCGTCAAGCGCCCGTTCGGGCTCGGGGATGAGCGTGATGACGAAGGGCAGGCAGACCGCATCGAAAGACCGGTCGGCAAAGGTAAGCGCATGGGCATCCATCACATCAAGCGCCCGCACATGCTGCAGCTTCTCGCGTTTCGCCTTTTCACGCGCCCGCGCGATCATGTGTTCGGAAATGTCGATGCCGGTTACCCGGCAGTGGCGCGGGTAATGCCCGAGCGTCAGGCCGGTGCCGACGCCGATTTCCAGAATATCGGTGCCGGCTGCGGCCGCGAGTGCAGCAAGCTTGCGGTGGCCATCGCGCAGGATGCCGCGATAGACGCGGTCATAGACCGGCGCCCAACGCTGATAGATTTTTTGCTGATCTTCCGCCCTGCTGCGAAGCTCTGACATGCCGGCACCTCCCTACAGCGCCGCACGTCTTTTCGGACGCGCAAAGGGCGCTGTAACACTTTGAATTGCTGCATAATTTTGCCCCTAAATCAATTCTGCTTTAGGGAATTATGCAGTCGCAAGCCCAGGAAAAGTGGAAAGCGGTTCCCCAGGAATTGCATCAAATAAAAAGATTTGAGCGGTTCTGTGCTTCTCTCAAAAGCTGAACCGCTCTAAAGCCCAGCCTCTCAACTCCTAAGGGTAGGTTCCGGTTCCCGGCGAAATGTGACCCAAGGCACAGATCCACACCGGGGGGCACTTTGGGGTGACCCCGCTACAGCCTATTTTGCCGGCATCAGCCCAAGCTGTTTGGCGTCCAGTTCGCTGCCGATCTCGACGGTTTTCTTTTGCTTGTCGTAGACGCAGATCTGGGCGATCAGCCCCTTGGCGCCCTTCGGCTTGCCTGTCACCAGGGCAAGCCCATAATGCGAGCTGCCGAACGGATCGACCGTGGTGCTGGGCTTCTCGATCGTGACCGCTGCCTTCTTGCATTTGGCCTCGACGTCGGCGGCGAGCTGCTTCCAGGCGTCATCGGAGGAGGCATGCGCCGTACCTGCCAGGCAAAGCAGTACGGCGGCAGTGAGAGGCTGGATTATATTCCTGTTCATATCGGGGCTCCGTTGATCTCCATAACAGGCAAAGCGGTTTTCGGGGCGGGCATTCCCATTGATTTGCCCAAGCGATTTCTACGCGCGACTCCAACCCTGTAACTGAGGCAAATTTTCCTCCGGCCGGTCGTTTTTTGATAATCGCCGGTTGCCTCTCCCCCTTTCCGCTCCTATGTTCCGCCTCACCTGCCGAGACGCAATCAATTGCCAAGAGGAGATCTGACATGGCTTTCGAATTGCCTGAACTTCCCTATGATTACGAAGCGCTTGCTCCCTTCATGTCGAAGGAAACGCTGGAGTTCCACCACGACAAGCACCATAAGGCCTATGTCGACAACGGCAACAAGCTCGCCGCCGAAGCCGGTCTTTCGGACCTCTCGCTCGAAGACGTCGTCAAGAAGTCCTTCGGCACCAATGCCGGCCTCTTCAACAACGCGGCCCAGCACTACAACCACATCCATTTCTGGAAGTGGATGAAGAAGGGCGGCGGCGGCAACAAGCTGCCGGGCAAACTCGAAGCGGCCTTTACCTCCGATCTCGGCGGCTATGACAAGTTCAAGGCCGATTTCGCCAATGCCGGCGCCACCCAGTTCGGCTCCGGCTGGGCCTGGGTTTCCGTCAAGAACGGCAAGCTCGAAATCTCCAAGACCCCGAACGGCGAAAACCCGCTGGTTCACGGCGCCACCCCGATCCTCGGCGTCGACGTCTGGGAACACTCCTATTACATCGACTATCGCAACGCCCGCCCGAAATATCTCGAAGCCTTCGTCGATAGCCTGATCAACTGGGACTACGTCCTGGAACGCTACGAAGAAGCCACGAAGTAAGCGGTACCAGACCAGCCGCCATGGCGGCGATGTCGTCCGCCTCTTCGAATTTGACACCCGGCGCCTCAAACGCCGGGTGTTTCGTTTTCACACGAAGCCGTCACATCCCTGTCACCAGCCGCTCCTAATCACGCCCCATGTCTTCCTCTGCGTCTCCCTTGTTCCGCTTCGGCGTCATCGCCGACCCGCAATATGCGGCGATCGCGCCGCATGTGGCGATGGATCGCTATTACGCCAACAGCCTCGCCAAGGTCGCCGCGGCGATCGAGGTGTTCAACGACTGGGAATTGAGCTTCGTCATGACGCTCGGCGATGTCATCGACCGCAGCTTTTCAAGCTTCGACGATATCCTGCCGGTCTATGAGAAGCTCAGGCACGAGGCGCTCTTCCTGCTCGGCAACCACGATTTCTCGGTCTCTGCTGGACACTTGTCCGAAGTCGCCGCGCGCCTCGGCATGCCATCGCCCTATTATAGCTTCTTGCGTCACGGCTGGCGCTTTATCGTGCTCGACGGCAACGAGGTCAGCATCTTCGCGCCGCCCGAAGGCCATCATCATCGTGCGCTGGCAGCTCGGATGCTGGCAGAGCTGCAGGCCAAGGGTGCCAGGAATGCGCATCGCTGGAATGCCGCGCTGAGCGACGAACAATTCGCCTGGCTTGGCGATGAAATCGCAAAAGCGGCCGAGGCCGGCGAAAAGGTGATCGTCATGAATCACTATCCCATTCATCCGCCCAGTGAGCACGGCATGTGGGACAGCGAGCGCATCGTCGAGCTGCTTGCCTCCACCAGCAATGTTGTTGCCTATCTCAACGGCCACGACCACGTCGGCAACTACGGCATGGCCGGCGCCTGTCACTTCGTCAATTTCAAGGGCGTGGTCGACACCGAGACGGAAAACGCCTTCGCGATCGTCGAGGTTTATACAGACCGCATCGAAATCCGCGGCTTCGGCCGCGAGGTGAGCCGCACGCTGGCTTACTAGTTGCGAAACAGCGCGAACCGAGCGTGTCGATGATCGACCGAACGGCTGATATCAGGCAGGCACAGCCTTCTCCGTCCACCCACTGGTCCAAAGCTCCCGCAGCCGGTCGCCGTCGCCTTTGAAGAAATCCTCGCTCGTCGCGCAGCGCTCCACCCTGTCGCTGCGGAAATTGCGGATCGCCTGGCGCAGCTCGCACCAGGCGACGATATTGGCGGTCTGCGAATAGTAGATCAGCGCGACCGGCCGGATCGTCCGCTCGCTGGCGCGGCCGAGTTCGTCACGGTAGCCGAGCATCAGCTTGCGTTCGTCACGGATCGCGCGGCGCACGATCGCCAGGTCGAAGCCGGCCGGCTGCGCGATCGAGCCCCAGGCATAGAGCGCCTTGTTGTCCATTGCCTGGCGCAGCGGCGGCGGCACGGCGCCTGATATCTTCCGGTTGACCCGGCGCGCGGCCTGCTTCAGCTCCTCGTCCGCCGTCCGTTCGAGCAGCGCCAGCGACAGCACGATCGCCTCCATCTCCTCGATCGAGAACATTAGCGGCGGCAGGTCGAAGCCCGGCCGCATGATGTAGCCGATGCCGCGCCCGCCTTCGATCGGCACCCGCATCGCCTGAAGGGCGGCGATGTCGCGATAGATCGAGCGCACGGTTACCTCGAGCGTCTCCGCCATCGTCGCCGCCGTCATCGGCTTTTTTGCCAGCCTGAGGATCTGAATGATCTCGAAAAGCCGCGAGGCCTTGCGCATTTACCTCTCCCATCCGCCACGCTCCTGACAATACACTGTCAGTTGGGTTCCCGTATAGAGCCGCCTATCAGATTGAAATCAATCAGGGTCTTTCAAAACGGCCCGCAGAACTCAAGGCGGTAACTGACATGAACTACCACGAAAACCTCTGGCTCTTCTTCACCCTTCTCTTCGGCATCATCATCGTGCCGGGTATGGACATGCTCTTCGTGCTCGCCAATTCGCTAACCGGCGGCGTCAAACGCGGGCTGGCGGCGACCGGCGGCATCATGGCCGGCGGCGCCGTGCATTCGGCCTATGGCGCAGCCGGCGTCGGCGTGCTCGTCACCATGCTGCCGCAGCTTTTCAACGTGCTGCTCTTTGCCGGCGTCGCCTACATGATCTGGATCGGCATTTCGCTGATCCGCAGTTCGATCACCGTCGAGGCGGTTGGCCCGGGAACGGCGCACTCCGGCTGGCGCGCCTTCCGCCAGGGCGCCGTCACCTGTCTGGTCAACCCGAAGGCCTATATCTTCATGTTTGCCGTCTACCCGCAGTTCCTCAGACCGGAATATGGCCCGATCTGGATGCAGGGGCTGATCATGGGCGTCATGACTGTCGTCACCCAGTTTGCCATCTACGGCACGCTGGCGATGACGGCCGGCCGCAGCCGCGACCTGCTCGTCGCCAACCCTGACGTCACGGCCTTTGTCGGCCGCTTCGCCGGACTGCTGCTGGTTGTCGTCTCCGCCTTCAGCCTCTGGCAGGGGTGGAAAAGCGCCTGAGCGCCACTGCATGTCGCCCGGAAGTGTGCAGCGGTTCCGGGATAACGACATGCATAAAAGCAGAGAACGGCCTATCACATTGTTTTTATGATGCTCCGGCAAAACGTGACTGCCAGGACGCATGGATTTTGTCATGCTCCCGGTGCAGATTGGCCTCCGGCCAGTTGGCCGAGGAGAAATGGAGAGGAATATGAATTGGAAAGCAGTAGCTGCCGCCGCAGCGATGGCCGGCATAGCCTTAGGTTCGGTGACCGCCGCCGACGGTACTCATGATTCGCGCATTGCGCTGATGAAGCAGATCGGCGGTTCGGCCGGCGCCCTGGCAGCCATCGCCAAGGGCACCAAGCCCTATGACGCCGAGGCGGTGAAGGCGGCGCTGACGACCATCGCCGCAACGGCCAAGGTCTTCCCCGACCAGTTCAAGCCGGGCACGGAGACGGGCGACGAAGAGGCGAGCCCGAAGATCTGGGAAAACATGGATGACTTCAAGGCGCGCGCCGCCAAGCTCTCCACCGACGCCGAAACCGCGCTGGCTCAGCTTCCGGCCGATGCCGCCGCCGTCGGCGCCACGGTCAACACGCTCGGCGCCAATTGCGGCGGCTGTCACAAGGCCTATCGCATCAAGGATTGATAGGCCGTTTGATCTGGAACTTGATACGCGACCCGCGCCGGCCTTGCCGCCGGCGCGGATCACCTTATTCTCCGCCCGTGCGGGCTGGTCGCAGAACCGCTCCAAGCAGGAAAATCTCGGTAAAGGGGAGGCGGAGCATGGTCCGCAGGTTCATCCGGTTACTGCTCTGTCTGATCGGCGTCGCCGTGCTTGGCGGCGGCGCCTTCTATCTCGTCACCGCACCCGATCCGCTGCCGGAGAGCCGTTGGGCCGGTCTCGGCGCGCCGGACCCGGCGAACGGTCAGATGGTTTTCTGGGCGGGCGGCTGTGTCAGCTGTCATGCAGCACCGGGTTCCGAAGGCGATGCAAAGCTGACGCTTGCAGGCGGCCTGGCGCTGAAGAGCCCTTTCGGCACCTTCCACGTGCCGAACATCTCACCCGATGAAAAGGCCGGCATCGGCGCCTGGACGCTCGCCGAATTCGGCAACGCGATGAAGCGCGGCGTCGGCCCGGGTGGCGAGCACCTCTACCCGTCCTTTCCCTACAGCTCCTATTCCCGCATGAGCGATAAGGACGTCAACGATCTCTTCGCCTTCCTGAAGACCCTGCCGAAGAGCGCAAATGTCGCGCCACAGCATGAGCTGCCGTTCCCCTTCCACATCCGGCTGGCGCTCGGCGGCTGGAAATTCCTCTATTTCAGCGACCAACCGCGCGTCGCGCTCGCCAAGAGCGACGACAAGATCAAGCGCGGGCAATATCTCGTCGAAGGCCCCGGTCATTGCGGCGAATGCCATACGCCGCGCGATGCGCTGGGCGGCTTCCAGGCGGATCAGTGGCTCGCCGGCGCCCCCAATCCGGAAGGCAAGGGCCGCATACCGGATATCACCCCGGCCTCCAAGAGCATCGGCGGCTGGAGCGAGGCCGATATCGCCAGCTACCTCGAAACCGGCTTCACCCCCGATTTCGATTCCGTCGGCGGCTCTATGGTCGATGTGCAGCAGAACATCGCCCATCTGCCGGCCGCCGACCGCGAGGCGATCGCCGCCTATCTGAAGGCCGTGCCGGGACGCTAAAGCATGTTGCGCAAAACTGCGCAGCGGTTTTGCGGCAACGACATGCGTAAAAACAAAGATCCAAAGCGCGTCGCATGAATCAAGTTTGATGCGACGCGCTTTAAAGTGCGGTTGTGCTTGGCACCTTCGCAAGGTCCCACGCCTGTTCATAGGGAGGTGGGACCTGGCATCAGATCATAGGGATGGCGCCAGCCGGGCATCTTGCTGATACGATCTTTCCAGGCTGTGATAGCCGGGAAGGCGCTGTGATCTATCCCGGTTTCCTCCGGCATGAAGACGTAGCCCGCCAGAGAGAGGTCTGCGATCGTCAGCCGGTCGCCGACCATGAAGGCCTGGTGCGCCAGATGTTCGTCAACAATGGCATAGGCAGCTTTGGCCCTCAGTCTCAAAAACTCGACGACGGGCGTCTCGCCGCTCTTCTGAAGGCCATACATGAACCTCAGCGTCGCGTAGTAGCTCGTGAATTTATGGTTGTCGAAAAGAATCCAACGCATGATGTCACGCCGCTCTTCGGCCGTCTGCGCCCCAAAGTGGCCTGTCACCTCTGACAAGTAGTCCAGGATGATCCCCGATTGGCTGATTTTCGTTTGCCCATGTTCGAGCACAGGCGCCTCGCCCTGTTCGTTTATGGTTTTTCGCCATTGTTCGGTTCGCGTTTCGCCGCCCAGATAATCAACGAAAATGCTTTCCCACTCGATGCCGGCAAGCGCAAAGAACAGCGCGACCTTGTAAGAATTCCCCGACAGAGCGAAACAATGGAGTTTGAAATCAGGCATGAAAGCTCCTTATGCAATTCGACAAAGCATGTTGTCGCGCAATACTGTGCAGCCGTTTTGATGCGTCGAGCTTCGGCTCTTGCGAAAGCCGAACCTAAGAGTCGGTCACCCTAAGCGATCGACTGCATGTAGCGCATGCCGGTCACCGGACGCGGGGTGAAATCCAGCTGTTCGTAGAAGCGGTGCGCCAGCACGTTTCCGGTTGCGGCGCTGACGGAGAGGTAGCCGCAGCCGGCATTGCGGGCGGTTTCGCGCGCCCGGTCGACGAGCAACTGGCCGGTGCCGTGACCGCGATGGCCGTCACGCACGAAGAGGTGGTGCAGGTCCATGCCGCGCTTGCCTTCCTGCGCCCTGTAGAGCGGCACGAGAATGGCGTAGCCGATCAGCCCTCCGCCGGTCTCGGCGACGAGCGCATTGATCCAGGGCAGCGGGCCGAAGAGGTCGCGCTCCAGCTGCTCCGCCGTCGTGCCTGCCGAATCGCCGTGATGGGCGGCAAGCAGGGCGATCATCTCGTTGAGTTCGGGCAGGTCGCGCGGCTTGGCGGCGCGGATCGTCACCACCGATGGGCGCATCAGTGAAATTTCGCTGTCTTCGATTTCGGTCATGGTCTTCGCGTCCTTTGATATTCTGCCGTCAGGACGCTGCCGATACAACAAAGCCGCCTGACGGCGGCTTGTTGACAATATGATCTTGTCCGGCCGCCCTTTACAGGTACAGCCAAAAATACGGGCGGCTCTGGTGCGCGTTTTTGATCATGGGTCATAGATCGTCGGAAACGCAGGCTTTGTCAATGGCGGATCGGAGCCCATCACAGGCATTGAGCCCTGGCCTCACCCTTGATAGTATACCCCCCTATGCTATATGAGAATCTATCATGTCCCACACCACCCTGCAGAAAAAGAAGCTTGTCGCCCGCATCAGCCGCTTGAAGGGGCAGATGGAGGCGGTCGAGCGCGCCCTCGAGGCCGAGCGCCCCTGCGGCGAGATCCTGCAACTGCTCGCCTCTGTCCGCGGCGCGCTGACCGGGCTGACCGGCGAGGTGCTCGACGATCATCTGCGTGAGCACGTGCTGAATGCCGCCGACGATGCGGCAAGGGCGGAGGCGGTCGAGGACATATCGGAAGTGTTGAGAACCTATATGCGCTAGAGCAATTCCAGGAAAAGTGTGAAGCGGTTTTCCCGGGCAAACTGCGAAGCATTTTCCCAGGAATTGTGTAAAAACAAAAGCTTATAGCGGCGACGAAGGAGCCTGTCATGAGTGCCGGAATCGAGAAGGCTGGAATTGATGCCTTGGAACATGATCACGTCTTCCTCGGCGCCGATCATACGCGCAACGAGCGGCGCATCTGGCTGGTGATCGCGCTGACGGCGGTGATGATGGTGGCGGAAATCGCTGCCGGCACCGTCTACGGATCCATGGCCCTGGTCGCCGATGGCTGGCACATGTCGACCCATGCCAGTGCTCTGCTGATTTCGGCGCTCGCCTATCTCTTCGCCCGCCGGCAGGCGCGCAATCCGCGTTTCACCTTCGGCACCGGCAAGCTCGGCGATCTCGCCGGCTTCGCCAGCGCCATCATCCTTGCCCTGATCGCCCTGCTGATGGCCTGGGAAAGCCTGCTGCGCCTTTCCAATCCCGTGCCGATCGGTTTTGCCCAGGCGATCGCCGTGGCGGTGATCGGCCTTGCCGTCAATCTGGCCAGCGCCTGGCTGCTGGCCGGCGGCGGCTATGTCGCGCATGGCGATCATGCGCACCATCATCATGGGCATGGCCATCACGCGCATCACAGTCATGGCAACCACGCCCATCCCGCGCATGGACATCGTCCGCACGGTCATGGCGACCATGCCCATCACGCAAAGACCGGCGACAACAATATCCGCGCCGCCTATCTGCATGTCATCGCCGATGCTTTGACCTCCGTGCTCGCCATCGCGGCGCTGACGCTCGGCAGCCTTTATGGCTGGCTCTGGCTCGATCCCCTGATGGGCATCGTCGGCGGTTTGGTGATCGCCAATTGGTCGTGGAGCCTGATGAAATCCTCCGGCGTCGTCCTGCTCGACGTCATTTCCGAAGGCGAGACGCTGCCGGCGGAGATCCGCGGCGCCATCGAGACGGAGGACGACCGGATCACCGATCTGCATGTCTGGCAGGTCGGCCCCGGCCATCATGCCGCAATTGTTGCCGTCCTTACCTCGAAGCCGCGCGATCCGGCCTTCTACAAGGGCAGGCTTTCGGCGTTGGAGGAATTGTCGCATGTAACGGTCGAGGTTACACGCGCGGCGTGATCGGCGCGATCGGACGACAAAGGTCGCTCGACGGACGATTAACATCGCCTTGGGGACGAGATGCCGCCGCAATCGCGCCTTAGCTCTGTCCTCCTGATTTGCCGGAGGATTTCATGGATCTCAGTCTGACCCGCCGCATGCTGATAGGCTCGGCATTGTGCCTGCCTGCGATGGGCTTGCCCGCGCTGGCGATTCCCGCCAATGCCCAGGAGGGGGCCGAGGAGGGGGCCAAGGAGAGTGCCGAGGAGGGCGACGACAACATCGAGCGCCGCCTTGCTGCGCTGGAAAAACGCACCGGCGGCCGCCTCGGCGTCTCGGTGCTCGACACTGAGACGAGCATCTCTTTCGGCTATCGCGGCAGCGAGGCCTTCCCGATGTGCAGTACCTTCAAGGCTCTGGCCGCCGCTTTCGTGCTTGCCCGTGCCGACAAGGGCGAGGAGAACCTCGACCGGCGGGTGACCTATGGCAAGGACAAGCTCGTCGATTATTCGCCGCTCAGCGAGAAACATGCCGGCACCGATGGCATGACCATTGCCGAACTCTGCGAGGCGGCGGTGACCGTCAGCGACAACACGGCCGGCAATCTGCTGCTCGAAAGTTTTGGCGGTCCGGCGGCGCTGACCGAATGGCTGCGCTCGATCGGTGACGGCACGACCCGTCTCGACCGCACCGAACCGACGCTGAACGAGGGCCGGAAGGGCGATCCGCGCGACACGACGACCCCGGATGCGATGCTCGACACGCTCGGCAATCTGACGCTCGGCTCGGTCCTCACTGAGGCCTCCTGCGACAGGCTGATCGCCTGGCTGGTGGCGAGCACGACAGGCAAGGAGCGGCTGCGCGCCGGCTTGCCGGCGGATTGGAAGGTCGGCGACAAGACCGGCACCGGGCCGAATGGCTCTCTCGGCGATATCGCAGTGATCTGGCCGCCGGATCGCGGTCCGATCGTCGCAGCCGTTTATATCAGTGAGACGACCGTGCCGGTGAAGGACCTCAACCCGGTCTTTGCCGAAGTCGGCCGCATGATCGTCGAGATGGTGTGAATCATGAAAAATGCGGTGGAGAAAGCTCCCGCCGCATGCTGGATTCGATCTGCCTGTGGCTCAGGCGGCGGTGATGTCGTCCGCCGTCTTGGTGCCGTCATCCTCGATACCGGCCATCTCGCGCTTGATCTGCTCGGCGATTTCCTTCTCGATTGCGGCGCGCTGATCGGCCGGCATGGCGGCCAGATCGGCTTCGGTCAGATCGTGCTGCTCGAGATGGCGGGCGCGGATATATTCCGCCGGCGTCATGTTGCCCCATTTGGAGAATTCGTCGACCAGGGCGTCATGCGCCGCACTCGCCGCCGCTTCGTCGTCGGAAGGCGGATTGATATAGGGGCCTTCGCTGCTTTGAAGAGCCCACATCGTATTGGCGATCGACGGCGGCGTGCTGCTGGGCTCGAGACCGGGCGCGGTATTGCGCGCAGTGCTGTCGAAGTCCGTCGTTTGCTGATTCTTGGATTTGGCCGATTGATCGAAAAGAGCGCCGACCCCGTAATAGTTGCGAATATGACTGCTGATTTCCATAAAAACTCTCCCCGAAAACCGGGGAGAGAATGGCGATACAGCCATGCCTAGAGCTTGCGCCGGCTCCTTCTCGTGAGGAGAAGAGGCGCTCCCATCAAGGCAGCGTATAGGCGATCACGTAATCGCCGGGCGT
Source organism: Rhizobium indigoferae (assembly GCF_034554815.1). Classification (NCBI taxonomy): domain Bacteria; kingdom Pseudomonadati; phylum Pseudomonadota; class Alphaproteobacteria; order Hyphomicrobiales; family Rhizobiaceae; genus Rhizobium; species Rhizobium indigoferae. Next base: position 971,641 of record NZ_CP140635.1, read on the forward strand.
GGTGCCGACCGAGCCGTGGCCGCCTGCGACCATGACGATATATTGCTTGTTATCATCAGTCTCATAGGTCATCGGCGTCGCCTGGCCGCCGGCGGGAAGCCGCGCCTGCCAGAGCTCTCGGCCATTCGTCACGTCATAGGCGCGCAGGTAGTTGTCGACCGCAGCCCCCAGGAAGGCGACGCCGCCCTTGGTCAGCATCGGTCCACCGATGCCGGGTACGCCCACTTTGAAGGGCAGGGGCAATGGCGTCATGTCGCGCACCGTGCCGTTCTTGTGCATATAGGCAATCTTGCCCGTGCGCAGGTCAACGCCGGCGACATAGCCCCATGGCGGCGCCTGGCAGGGGATTTTGAGCAGCCCGAGGAAGGGACCCATGAACACGCCGTAAGGCGCGCCGTCATTGCGGTTGAGCCCCTGTTCGCTGCCCTTCTCGTCCTGGCCTCTCGGCGGAATATCGGCGGCCGGCACCAGGCGCGAGGTGAAGGCGAGATAGGTCGGCATGCCGAACATGATCTGCCGCTCCGGATCCACCGCCACGCTGCCCCAGTTGAAGGTGCCGAAATTGCCGGGATAGACGATCGTGCCTTTGAGCGAAGGCGGCGTATAGCGGCCCTCATAGTAGTAGCGGTGGAAGTCGATGCGGCAGGCGAGCTGATCAAACAGCGACACGCCCCACATGTCCTTTTCCTGAAGCGGCTCCGGCGAGAAGGTGAGGTCCGAGATCGGCTGCGTCGGCGAAGTATGATCGCCCGAGACCGCACCACCCGGCGCCGGGATTTCCTTGACCGGGATGATCGGCTCGCCGCTGCGCCGGTCGAGCACATAGAGATCGCCCTGCTTGGTCGGGCCGACCAGGGCCGGAACCACGGTGCCGTCCTGCTTCGTCAGGTCGATCAGCGCCGGCTGGGCCGGGACGTCCATGTCCCAGAGATCGTGATGCACCGTCTGGCGCACCCAGCGCAGCTGGCCGGTGGCGATATCGAGCGCGACGATCGAGGAGGAGAATTTCTCGACATTGTCGCTGCGGTTGATGCCGAGCTGGTCGGGCACCTGGTTGCCGAGCGGGATGTAGACCATGCCGAGTGTCTCGTCGACGCTGAAGACCGACCAGCTGTTCGGCGAGTTGGTCGTATAGGTCTGGCCCTCGGTGATCGGCGTCGTCACGTCGGGATTGCCGGAATCCCAGTTCCAGACCAATGCGCCGGTATTGATGTCGAAGGCGCGGATGACGCCGGATTGTTCCTCAGTCGAATAATTGTCGTTCACCGCCCCACCGACGATGATCTTGCCCGCCACCGCGACCGGCGGCGAGGTGGAATAATAATAGCCGGCCGGATTGTAGCGCATACCGGTTTCCAAATGCAGCACGCCCTGGTCGGCAAAGCTGGTGCAGACCTTCCCGTCCGCCGCATCGAGCGCGATCAGCCGGGCATCGGATGTCGGCAGGTAGACGCGTTCGGCGCAGGGCTGGCCGGCGGCAACGGTTGGATCAGCATAATAGGTGACGCCGCGGCAGGTCTGATGCTGCCGGTCGGGGTTCATGCCTGAGTTGGCGTCGTATTTCCATTTCTCCTTGCCGGTCTTGGCGTCGAGCGCGATCGCCCAGTTGTGCGGCGTGCAGAGATAGAGCGTGTCCTTCACCTTGAGCGGCGTCACCTGATAGGTCGTCTCGCTGATATCCTCCGGCCGTTTGACGTCGCCGGTCTGGTATCGCCACGCTTCCTTGAGGGTGGAGACATTCTGAGCTGTGATCTGGTCGAGCGGCGAATAGCGCTGGCCGAAAGGCGTGCGGCCATATTGATGCCATTCGCCATCCGGCACGCTGCCGCCGAAGGCGGGATTGGCGGCGACCGTGTCCTTGGGCAGCTCGCCGGCAAGATCATGCGGGTCAGTCGTCATCGAATAAAGGGCGACGAGGATGGCGAGGATGACAGGCACGGCGAGCGGCCAGGGGTTTGCAGCGTAGGTGATGCCCGTCGGGCTGCGCAAGCCGAGCGGCCGGCGGATCCATGGCGTCAGCAGCCAGAGCCCGAGCAGGATGATCATGCCGCCGCGCGGGCCGAGCTGCCACCAGTCGAAGCCAACCTCCCAGATCGCCCAGGCGAGTGCTGCGGCGACGAGCACCGCATAGACCCAGAGCGCCACCGCCTTGCGCATCAGAAGCAGACCGGCGGTAATCACGAACATCAGCCCGGCAAACAGATAGAAGACGCTGCCGCCGAGTGTGACGAGCCAGAGCCCGCCACCGCCGAGTGCCAGACCGATGATGATGAAGAAGATGGAGGTGACGATGATCGCCATAAGGCTGTCTCCCGCTGAGGTTAGCCGGGGTGAAGGATGGGCGGAAAAGCCCCGCCGATCAGGCAGATAGCGCGAGGGAGATGCCTTTCAACGGCCACAATTGCCGCAGGGCGCGGATGGCACCGAACGGCGCGTCAGGCCGGATGGAAGCGGATCGCTGTGGCGCAAATGTCCCACCAAAACGGGCGAGAGCGCTCGTTACGTTCCGCAGAAGGTCGCAAGCACCCGTTCGTCCGGCTTCGGTGGTTCCCTATAGGCGGCAAAGCCTGGCTGATCCTCATAGGGTTTCGAAAGCACGCTCAGCAGCGCCTCGAACAGCGAGAAATCCCCGTCCTCGACGGCAGCCTTGATCGCTTGTTCGACCCGGTGATTGCGCGGAATGAAGGCCGGATTGACGCCGCGCATGGCAATGGTGCGCTCAGTGGCTGTCTGCGGATCGCGGGACAATCTCTCGCGCCACTGCGTGAGCCAGGGCCCGCAGGCGTCCGCTTCGCGGAAACTTGCCGCAAATGCGGGCGCTGCGACGTCATCGCCGGCAAGATCCGATAGCCGCCGGAAGGTCAGGGTGAAATCGGCGCCCTGCGCCTGCATCAGTGACAGCAGCGCCTGCACCAGTTCGAGATCGCCGTCCTCTTCGCCGGCAAGGCCGATCTTTTCGCGCATGCCGGCCAGCCAATGCGCCTGGAACCGTTCGCCGTAACTCTTGATCACCACATTGGCCTTGTCGACCGCGCTGTCGGGCTCGGCGTCGATCAGCGGCAGCAGCGTTTCGCCGAGCCTTGCGAGGTTCCATTGGCCGATGCCGGGCTGGTTGGCATAGGCGTAACGGCCATGCTGGTCGATCGACGAGAAGACGGTCGCCGGATCATAGGTATCCATGAAGGCGCAGGGGCCGAAATCGATCGTCTCGCCGGAGACGGTCATATTATCCGTGTTCATCACGCCATGGATGAAGCCGACATGCAGCCAGCGGGCAATCAGCGCCGCCTGGCGTTCGGAGACCGCTTCGAAGAGCGAGAGATAGGGGGTTTCGGCCTCTTTCAATGCGGGATAGTGCCGGTCGATCACATAGTCGGCCAGAGCCCGCACGCCGTCGGTATCGCCCCTGGCCGCGAAGTACTGGAACGTGCCGACTCGGATATGGCTGGCCGCGACGCGGGTGAAGACCGCGCCCGGCAGCACCTCTTCGCGATAAACCGGCTCGCCTGTCGTCACCGCCGCCAGCGCCCGCGTGGCGGGAATGCCGAGCGCAAACATTGCCTCGCTGATGATATATTCGCGCAAGACCGGCCCGATTGCCGCCCGCCCATCGCCGCGGCGCGAAAAAGGCGTCGGTCCGGCGCCCTTCAGCTGGATATCGTAGCGCTTGCCGCTGCGGTCGACGACCTCGCCGAGAAGGATCGCCCGCCCATCACCGAGCTGCGGCGAGAAGCCGCCGAACTGATGCCCGGCATAGGCCATCGCCAGCGGTTCGGCCCCTTCGGGAAGGAGATTGCCGGAAAAGATCGCCGCGCCATCGCGGCGCAAGGCCTCGACGTCAAGCCCGAGCTCGGTGGCAAGCGGCTCGTTGAGCTTGATCAGCCAGGGCTCCGCCACCGGTGTCGGCACTTGCGCCGCAAAGAAGTGCTGGGGCAAGCCGACATAGCTGTTGTCGAACGGAAAGGCCGCACCGGGCCGGTTTTTCTGCAGGGCGGAGGTCATGGTTCATAGGTAGGGCTAGGATGCATGCCGCGCAAGCCAGGGGATGAAGACCTTCACGAAGAACAGACTCATGCAAGGAATCGTGATCTGCCTTTACCTCTCGTCAAAGCAGCTTTGCCATAAACGACATAGCGCCGCCATGATCGCGGGCGTATAGCAGATCGTCTCCCCTTGGCCTTGCGCCATGTCATCCCCCGCGGCCTTGCTGCCTTGTGTGCTCCGCCGCGCCACCGCGAGTGATCCCGGACGATGTCGGATCAGATTTACCAGGCGCCGATCGTTCGGCGCGCCACACCCAATTTCCGGGTGATCGCGATGATTGTCGCGAGTGCGATGCTGATGGAAAATATCGATGCGACCGTGCTTGCGACCGCGCTGCCCACCATGGCGCGTGATTTCGGCGTCAGCGCCCCGGCCATGTCGATCGCCCTGACCTCCTATCTCTTGAGCCTTGCGATCTTCATTCCGGCAAGCGGCCGGATGGCCGATAGTTTCGGCTCCCGCACCGTTTTCCGCTCGGCCATCGCGGTCTTCGTCGTCGGCTCCATCCTCTGTGCCCTGGCGCCGACGCTGTCCTTCCTGGTGCTGGCGCGGCTGCTTCAGGGCATCGGCGGCGCGATGATGATGCCGGTCGGGCGCCTGGTGCTGATGCGCAGCGTCGACCGAAAGGATATGGTCAGCGCCATGTCCTGGCTGCTCGTGCCGGCGCTGATCGGCCCGATCGTCGGCCCGCCGCTCGGCGGCTTCATCGTCACTTATCTCGACTGGCGCTGGATCTTTTATATCAATGTGCCGATCGGCATCATTGGCATGATCTTCGTCTCGATCTACATCGACGAGGTCAAGGGCAAGGCAAGCGGTCCGTTCGATACGATCGGCTTCATTCTTTCCGGCGTCTCGCTCGGCTCGCTGCTCTTCGGCTTCGAAATGTCGAGCCATGAGGGCGAGGGTGCGTTTTCGATCTTCCTGATCGCGCTTGGCCTGCTCTTCGGCATCGCCTATCTCAGACATGCCCGCAAGCACCCGTCGCCGATCATGGATTTCTCGCTGATGAAGGTGCCGAGCTTCGGCACGTCGGTCATTGCCGGTTCGCTGACGCGCATCACGCAAGGAGCGCAGCCCTTCCTGCTGCCGCTGCTCTTCCAGATCGGCTTCGGCCTGTCTGCCGCCGCGGCCGGCCAGATCATCATCGCGACCGCGCTTGGCGCTCTCGCCATGAAGCCGATGGCGAAATTTGTCTTCCGCCGGCTGGGCTTCCGCAGGAGCCTCATCCTCAACGGCATCCTCGGGACGATCGGCTATGGCCTTTGTGCCGCCTTCCGGCCGGACTGGCCGATGCCGCTGGTCTTCATCGTCCTGGTGCTCAGCGCCTTCTTCCTGTCGTTCCAGTTCACCGCCTATAACACCATTGCCTATGACGAGATCAGCAAGGAGCGGATGAGCTCGGCCACGAGCTTCTACACCACCTTCCAGCAGCTGATGCTGTCGCTCGGCATCTGCATCGGCGCCTTGGCGCTGCACGGCTCCATGGCGTTCAATGGCGCCGAGACGCCGGCCCTTGGCGATTTCTCGGCGGCCTTCGTCGTCGTCACGATCATCTCGATCACCGCGACCTTCTGGAACCTGCGCTTCTCGCCGACTGCCGGCGAGGAGATCACCGGCTACAAGGCCAAGCAGACGAAAGGCGCCGTCGCCAAAGGCTGACACCGCCTTTCCCTTCGTCAGAAGCCGACCGGCTCCCGCGGCTGCCTGCGTCGCAAGAGCCGGCCCTCGCGCCGGTCTGCCTCGAGCCCGTAGGTCATCGGACCGGGCAAGCCCCCGAAGGCGAGATCACTATCCCGCAGCGCCACCTCCACGGCCGCCTCGGGCTCGGTGCGCCTCTGCCGTCCCGTAATCGCAAGCCACAGATCGTGCCAGCCGCGCCCACGCAACATCGTGCCCCCAATCGTCATTCTCTCCTCCCTCTCAGGTCGTCACGCCGCCTGCGGCAGGCATGCCTCGCAGATCGCCGCGACATGGCGGTGGTCGGTGCCGCAGCAGCCGCCAAGCACGCGTACCGCAGGCATGCGGTCGATGAGCTTGCGGTAGCGGCGGCCGAGATCTTCGGGATCGCCCGCATCCAGCGTTTCACTATTGTCCAACTGCTCATGGCTCATGGTCGAGGCATTGGCGCGGATGCCGGAGATGCGCTTCACCCAGGCGCTTCCAGGATCGAGTGCTGTTTCGAAATGCGTCGGATGGGCACAGTTAATCATGTAATAGGCCGGCGCTCCGCCGGTCGCCGCATCCGTCGTCTCGATGGCGTCCTGAAGGCTGCGGCCCGTCACCAGCCGGCCATCCGTCTCCAGCGTGAAGGAGATGGCCGAGGGCATGCCGAGCGACTGTGCCGCCCGCGCCACGCCGATCGCCTCGTCGATATTGGTCAGCGTGAAGGCGCTCACCATATCGGCTTCCGTGCCGGCAAAAGTCCCGATCTGAAAGGCGTGGTAATCTTCCGCTTCGGCCGCATCCATGCTGCCTGCCTTGTAGCCGTCGCCGCGCGGGCCGATCGCCCCGCTGATGACGATCGGCTGCTCCGGCCGCTCATAGGCGCCGCGTAAGCCGACGAGCAGGTCGACAGCCTCCTCGTTGACCGCCTTCAGGGCTTCGCTGGTATAGCCGAGCTTCTGTCCCCAGTCCGGATTGGCTCGCCATGTGGCGGTATCGAGCACGAAGCCCGTGCCGTGCCGCCGGGCGATATCGAGATAGCGGCGATAGTAATTCCGCATGCGCTGCCGCCCGTCTTCGGAAGACAGCAATATGAAGGCGGCGAAATGCGGAAGCTCGATCCCTTCCTGGAAGATCATCGTCGTTTCCATGCCGCCATCGGTAATGAAGGTGCCGCCTTTGAGCTGCGGCAAACCATTTCTGTACTTTGCCATTGTTGAAGCCTCTCCCTCGCGGCACCCGATTGGCTGCCGTCGATGAATGATGTTCTGGCGCTTAATCGGCTGCCAAACTAGGCGACTTGCGGTATACTCCAGGTGGTTTTGGTTTTTGCCGATTGATATCAATTGCTTGCTTCAACCGATGCTGCCGGGGGCGCAAGCAAGCCTGAAGGTGCGGCGCTGAAAACTGTACCGTCGGTACAGGAGGGGACATGCGAAAGGGCGAGGAAACGCGGACCCGCATCCTCGATGTGGCCGAAGCGGCAGTCTTGCAGAAGGGTTTCGGCGGCACATCTATCGAGGAGCTGATCGCCGAGACCGGCATCACCAAGAGCGGCTTCTTCTATCATTTCAGAGACAAGAACGAGCTCGCCAAGGCGCTGCTCAACCGTTACATCGAAAATGACGAGCGCATCTACGACGAGATCTTCAGCCGCGCGCGCGATCTGGTCGACGATCCGCTGCAGTCCTTCCTGCTCGGCCTGAAGCTGCTGTCCGAATTGCTCTCCGACCTGCCGAACGGCCATCCGGGCTGCCTTGTGGCGGGCATCTGCTATTACGAGCGGCTGTTCGACCGCGAGATACAGGAGATCAACCGGAATGCGGTGCTTGCCTGGCGGCGCCGCTTCGGCCGCATGATCCGGGAAATCGTGGCCGTCTATCCGCTGCGCGAACCCGTCGACGTCGACCAGCTTGCCGACATGGTGTCCTCAGTCCTGGAAGGCGGCATCGTTTTGTCGAAGACGCTGAAGGAGCCGAACACGCTGGCCGAACAGGTGCTGATGCTCCGCACCTTCGTGAAGATGCTCTTCCTGCCGGTGGCGGAGATGCCGAGGGCGTCGAGCGGTTCAGCCTTTCATGGAGGCGCAGAGCCGCACTAGCTTTTTGGGCGTCAGTCCTTGCCTTCCATCGCCGCGGCCATTTCCGCGAGCTTGCGCACGGTGTTGAGATTGCGCGACGTTCCAGTCTTCAGCGCCGGCAGCTTCAGCTTCGAGCGGCCGGAGCCGTTGGGATAATGCACGTAGATTTCCCGGCCGGCGAGTTTCGCCTCCTCGCCGTCGGGCGCCACCATCTTTTCCAGCGCATCGCCGGGCGGCTTTTCGGGCAGGAAGTAGACCAGCAGGAAGTTCGGCTTGGCCTTGGGGAAGGGTGCGTCGGCGGCAAGCTTGTCGAGTTCTTTGCGGCTGCGCACCATCACGCCTGGGCGTTTGCCCATCGTCTTACCGAGCGCCTCGTCGAGCCGCTCCTCCACCGTCTTTTCCGCCTCATCCGAGCGGAAAAGCACGTTGCCGCTCTGGATGTAGGTCTTCACGTCGGAAAAGCCGAGGCCTTCGCAGATCGCCTTCAGTTCGGCCATCGGCAAAGAGCCGGTGCCGCCGACATTGACGGCGCGCAGCAATGCAACAAAGACCGTCATCGGCTCCTCCGAATCCTTTACATCTTGCCGGCAACCTTGATTGCAAACGCATACTCAAAGGCAATCTCTTCCAGCCGTTGGAAGCGGCCCGAGGCACCGCCATGGCCGGCATCCATGTTGGTCTTGAGCAGGATCGGCGCGTCGCCCGTCGTCTTGTCGCGCAGCTTCGCCACCCACTTGGCCGGCTCCCAATAGGTGACGCGCGGGTCGGTCAGGCCGCCGAGCGCCAGGACCGGCGGATAGGCCTTTGCGCCGACATTGTCATAGGGCGAGTAGGATGCGATCTGCTCGTATTCTTCCTTGCTGTCGATCGGATTGCCCCATTCCGGCCATTCCGGCGGGGTGAGCGGCAAAGTGTCGTCGAGCATGGTGTTGAGCACGTCGACGAAGGGAACGGCGGCGATGAGGCCGGCGAACTTCTCCGGCGCCATGTTGGCAACCGCACCCATCAGCATGCCGCCGGCCGATCCGCCCTCGGCGATGATCTTCGCGTAGGAGGTGAACTTCTGTTGATTCAGATAGTCGGCCGCTGCGACGAAGTCCTTGAAGGTATTCGTCTTCTTGTCCATTTTGCCGTCTTCGTACCAGGAAAATCCCTTGTCCTTGCCGCCGCGGATATGGGCGATGGCATAGACGAAGCCGCGGTCGGCGAGCGACAGGCAGTTGGTGTTGAAGCCGGCCGGAATGGTGATGCCGTAGGCGCCATAGCCGTAGAGCAGGCAGGGAGCGCTGCCGTCGAGTGGGGTATCCCTGCGATAGAGCAGGGTGACCGGCACCTTCTCGCCGTCCCACGCCGGAGCGAAGACGCGGCGGGTGACGTAGTCGTCGGGATTGTGACCGGACGGCACTTCCTGCGTCTTCAACAGCGTGCGCTCGCGCGTCACCATGTTGTAGTCATAGAGCTGCGACGGTGTCGTCATCGAGGAATAGGAGAAGCGGATGATATCGGTGTCGTATTCCGCCGCGCCCTGCAGCCCCAGCGAATAGGCTTCCTCGGCAAAGGCGATCGCATGTTCCTCGCCGGTCTTGCGGTCGCGGATCATGATCTGTGGCAGCCCGTCCTTGCGCTCCAGCCACAGGAGATGGCGGGCATAGGCCATGTGGCTGATAACAAGCGTGCCGGGCTTGTGGGCGACCACTTCGCGCCAGTTTTCCTTCATCGGATTGTCGACCGGCGCTTCCATGATCTTGAAATCCTTGGCGCCGCCGTCATTGGTGAGGATGTAGAAGACGTCGCCGCCCTCGGTCAGCGAATATTCGATGCCTTCCTCGCGCGCCGCCACCAGCTTCGGCTCGGCGGTCAAGTCCTTGGTCGACAGCAGCCGGTATTCGCTGGTCTCGTGGTCGTGGATGTCGATATAGATGACATCGTCGAGCAGCGAGCCGCCGACGCCCATGAAGAAGCCGGCATCGGCTTCCTCATAGACCAGCCGGTCTTCCGACTGCGGCTGGCCGAGAATGTGGTGGAACACCTTCGATGGCCGGTGATTCTCGTCGAGTGCCGAATAGAAGAAGCTCTTGCCATCCGGCGCCCAGACGCCGCCGCCGCCGGTATTCTCGATCCGGTCCTCGAGGTCTTGCCCGGTCTGGAGGTCGCGCACCTTCAGCGTGAAGAACTCCGAACCCTTGTCGTCATAACCCCAGATGCCGCGGTTGTGGTCGCTCGTATGGTCGAGGCCGGCGAGGCGGAAATAGGCCTTGCCGGCCGCCTCCTTGTCACCGTCGAGCAGCACGGTGCGGATCGCCTCGTCGGCGACATTGCCGTCGCGGGCGATGCGGAAATAACGCGGCTGTTCGCCGCCGGTGACATAGAAGGTGCCGTAGGCATAGGCGCCGTCCTTCATCGGCACCGAGCTGTCGTCTTCCTTGATGCGGCCGCGCATCTCGGAAAACAGCACCTTCTGCAGCGGCTTGGTGTCCTCCATCGCCGCGTTCATATAGGTGTTTTCAGCGTCGAGATGCCGGCGGATCTCAGGATCGAGGATCGACGGATCCTTGAACATCGCCTGCCAGTTATCGGCGCGCAGCCAGGCATAGTCGTCCGTGCGGGTGATGCCGTGGCGCGTATCGGAGATCGGCTTCTTCGGTGCGGCAGGCGGGGTCGGCAGGCTCTTAAAAGCGGACAAGGAATGGCTCCGGTGGGAATGTCGGGTTGGCAAGAGATAGAGGCGCACTGGTCCCGGATCAAGCGGCAAGGGTGTGGCAAGGGCGCGGATGACCTTCCACAAACAAGGAGGACGCTTTGCCCGCCTTGCCTTGATGTCACCACAATATTTAAGAAAGTCCGCTCTCGTCGCGCGAAATTTGCACGTGCCAAGCCTCCGGCAAGCCGCCTGTGGCAGGGTGAAGAATGGACAACAGTAAGGGATTTTCTCCGCAATGCCGAAACGTCTGCTCCTGTTTGTATCCCTCGCAAGCCTCGCTGCCCCCGCCTTTGCCGTCGATCCCGCCATCAAGAAGCAGCTGGAAAAACTCGATCCCTCGACCCGCCTGGAACAGAGTTGCGACACAGAGGCGATGAGCCGCATCAACAAGGACAGCACCGGCTTCAAGCCCGACAAGGTGATCGCCTACACCTTCAAGGACCCGATCCCCGGCGACAATTCGCTGGACGCGCCGGGTGCCGTCTTCCGCAGCAAGGGCGACTGGTATCATCTCTCCTACAATTGCATCACCGGTCCGCAGCATATCAACGTGCGCGAGCTCAATTATGAGATCGGCGAGAAGGTGCCGCGCGAGAAGTGGGACAAGTATTATCTCTATGATTGATGCTGCCCTGTCCGTCCAGGCGGCTGCGGTGACATCCGGCCGCATGGCGCCGGGGGAGAGCCGCCGCTAAAATCGGCAGCTCGAATCATAGAAATCCATCGTATGAACCGCATCCTGCTCGCTTCGGCGTTCCTTTTCTCCACCATATCAACTGCATTGGCGGACGAAATTCCGTCAGCCGTGCCGGCCGCGCTCGGTCAGGTCCCGGCTGCAGTCAGTCCGGCCTCGAAGGCGCCGGCGCCAAAGCTCGTCGAGCCGCATCTGCATATCGCCCGTTCCAACGTCGCCGGCCATGTCCGCGTTGCGCTGACCTTCGATGCCTGCATGGGGCAGGCGGACGAGCGCATCCTTTCGACCTTGGTGCGTGAACGCATCCCGGCAACGATCTTCGTCACCGCCCGCTGGCTGAAGCGCAATCCCGCCGCCGTCGCCGTGTTCCTGCAGAATCCCGATCTCTTCGAACTCGAAAATCATGGTCAGAACCATATTCCGGCCGTCGATACGCCGACGCTGATCTATGGCATCGCATCTGCCGGCTCGCCGCAGGCGGTGCGGCAGGAAGTCGAAGGCGGCGCTGCCGCGATGGTCGCTGCCGGCATCCCGGCGCCGCACTGGTTCCGCGGCTCGACCGCCAAATATGATCTTTCCGCCATCGGCGAGATCCGCGCCATGGGCTATCGCATTGCCGGTTATTCGGTGAACGGCGACGGCGGCTCGCTGCTCGGGGCTGTTATCACCGAAAAGCGCATCGCCGCGGCCAAGGACGGCGATGTCGTCATTTCCCATGTCAATCAGCCGACCCATGCGGCCGGCGAGGGGGTGGCCAAGGCACTGGTCGATCTCAAGGCGAAGGGTACGCAATTCGTCCGACTCCAGGATGTCGAGGACACCGGTGACGACAAGACGACCGAATAACGGCCGAAGCCTCTTCTTCGTCTCGAACAAGATTTAACGCAGCATGATTTCCGGTCGGAAGCGCTCGTGCAGCGTTCGTAAGCCCGGTCCGTCGCGGTCGACGGCAAAATCCTCGAACCAATCCCGTTGCATGCCGGCCAGCATTGCGCCGATCATTTGCGCGGCGAGATAGGAGAAGGTGATGCCGTTGCCGCCGTAGCCGTAGGCCGCGAAGACATGTGGTATCTGCGGCACCGGACCGATCAGCGGCAGGCCGTCGGCCGTCTCGCCGAAGGTGCCGCACCAGGCATGGGCGACGCGTGTATCCGCCTTCGGCCACAGCCGCTTCATCTTCTCTTGGATTGCGACGATCTTGGCCGGCAGCTTCCGATCTCGTACTTCGGCATCCGTGGTATCGTCATCCTCGCCGCCGGCGACGATGCGATTGTCCGCCGTCGTGCGCATGTAGAGGTAGGGGTGGCTGTCCTCCCAGATCAGCGCCCTGTCGCGCCAGAAATTTGCCGGGTCCTGCGGCACGGTGGCGAGCGCCCAGCTCGAACTCGACCGGTGCAGTTTCGGCATGTCGAGGCCCGGCATCGAATAGCCGGTCGCAAGCACGACATGCCGCGCCTCGATGACGTGGCCTCCATCCGTCTCCGCCATGACGCGGTCACCTTCGCTGTGAAGCGCAGCCACGGAAGCGTTGACCAGCCGCGCGCCGCGCCGGACGGCCATCTCCAGCAGCGCCCAGGTCAGAAGCAGCGGATCGCACTCCGCCGAACCCGGCGAATAGATCGCACCATCCCGGTCGAGTTCGAATTGTGTGAAGAGATCGGGATGTTCGAGATAGACGCCGGGCAGGCCCGCCCGGCGACGAAGCTGGCGCTCCTCCAGCAGGTTGCGCGCGCCTTCGCGGCCATCAGCCAGATAGAGCGTATTGCGAGACCGGAAGCCGCAGGCGATCTCGTTTGCGGCGATCAGCTTGGAAAGGCCGGCGACCGCGGCACCACTTCGGCGGTAGATGCCGGCCGCACGCTCGAAACCGTAATAATCCTCGAGCTCGGTGAGGGTGCTGTCGATTTCCCATTGCAGCATCGCCGTGCTCGCCGCGGTGCTGCCAAAACCAGGCTCTTCCCGGTCGATGATAACAACGGAGAAACCGCGGGCCGTTAAATGTTCGGCAACCAATGCGCCGGTAATGCCGCCGCCGATCACGGCGATGTCGGTGGAAAAGCTCTGCTCGATCGGCCGCCATTCGGGCCGAATGCCGCTTTTTCCCCAGAGAGAACGGCCGCTGACCATCTGGTCATGATCGGATTCGGTAAGGTCGAGATCAGCTGCCACGAAGGTTTCCCCGGTTGATTATTTCGGCAATTGCGGCTGCGGTTTTTCCTCGATCAGCAACTCGTCGATAATAGTCATGACGATCAGCGAAAGCGGCAGCGCCAGCATGGCGCCGACGGCACCCCACATCCATGTCCAGAACAGGATGGCGAGGAAGACGACGAAGGGATTGATTTCCAGCCGCCGTCCCATCACCGCCGGGAAGATCAGGTTCTCCATGAGGAGATGCACGGTGAAGAAGGCTGCCGCCGGCATCAGTCCGATGAGGATGCCATCATGGGTCAGGATGCCGGCGACCGCGACGGCAAGTGTCATCAGCGTGATGCCGAGATAGGGGATGAAGCTCGACAGGAAGGCGAAGAAGCCCCAGAGCACCGGGGCCGACAGCCCACCGGCATAGGCGATGACAGTCATGACGACGCCGAGCCCGACATAGATCAGCGAGGCCGTGGCGAAATAGAAGCCGAGCACCTGCTCTACGGCATTGATGACACGGATTGCCGCCAGGCGTTGCGTGCGGGTGCGGAAGGTCATGATGATCGTCTTGCGCAAGTTGACCCGACCAGCGAGGAAGAACAGCAGCGCCGCAAAGAAGATCATCCCCTGCACCAGCGCCGGCGTCAGGCTACTCGTCACCACGTGCAGCACGTTGCCGGTGTTTTCGAGCAGCGCACCGATCGACATCGACCCGCTTTCGAATGTCGCCGGCGTGATATGCAGCCATCTGATGCGTTCCAGATATGGCATGACGCGGTTTATGGTTCGCTCGGCGAAGGCCGGGCCCTCATTGGCAAGCGTCATCAGCGGGTCGGCAAGCGAGTTGATCAGCAGGAAGATCACCAGCGCCACGGCGCTCGACAGCATGAAGGCGTTGGCAAGCCGCGGCACTCCCATCTTGCCGAGCTTTTCTGCCGCCATGCCGAGGATCATGCCGACGACGACGGCAAGTGTGATCGGGATGAGGATCAGCGACATCAGGTAGACCGCGGCAAGAAAAAGAATGCCGAAGATGCCGATGATCGCCCAGGCCATGCTGACGTCGAGCCCATCCTTTTCCAGACGGTGCAGCGGAGGCGGCGGCAGTTCTTCCGCAGCTTCCTTCAGCGACTGTGCCCAGGCGCTGGTGTGGCGTTCGCCGATCGCGATTTTCTTTGCTTGTTTGCGGATGCCATTGGCGATGCCCATGCGGTGAGGTCCCCGAAGCCCCATTGCTTCCTCACGGAAACGCACCGATAGGGTTCCGGTTCCCTGAAGGAACGACCGCCTGTGAAGGTGCATCCGGCATGTCTTTGCGCCGATGGCATTGCCCGCATGGCGTGAGCGTCTTCAACCGCTATGGCTGATCTGCGGCAACCTGGAAATTACGCCGACAGCGTCAGGCCGATGCCCCAGGGATCCCTGAGGAATATGCCGCCGTCGCGCTTCTCGCTTTTGATCTCCAGCGCATCGAGCTTGGAGACCGCCGCATCCAGCGTCGCCTTGTCGTTGAAACGGATCTTGTAGTCCGAAAGCCCGGTCATATTGCTGGCGCGAGCCGTCGCGCCGCGGCTGTTCCAGATATTGGCGCCGATATGGTGATGATAGCCGCCGCTCGCAAAGAAGCTCGCGCCGGGATAGCGCGCCATCAGCTTGAGGCCGAGGACGTCGCGGTAAAAGGCGTCGGCCTGCGGGATGTCGCCGACCTGCAGATGCAGGTGACCGATCGCCGTTCCCACCGCCATGCCGTCCCAGCGCTCATCAGGCGCGCTGTTATAGAGCGCTTGCAGGTCGAGGCGAAGCGTCGCCATCTCCACCATGCCGTCCTGGTGGAATTTCCATTGTTCGTGCGGCCGGTCGGCATAGATCTCGATGCCGTTGCCTTCGGGATCGGAAAGATAGATCGCCTCGCTGACGAGATGGTCCGAGGCGCCGTCGAGCGCGACATTGTTCTGTGCCGCATGGCGCAGCCAGCGTGCGAGCTCGGTCCTGCTCGGCATCAGGAAGGCGGTGTGGAAAAGGCCGGCGGCATTGCGCGGCGCGATGGTCGCATCTTTTGCGGTCGTCAGCGTCAGCAAAGGGAGATCGCCGACACCCAGCACTTCGCCGCTCGCCGTCTTCTCGATGACCTTCAGGCCAAGCATCGATTGATAGAAACCGGAAACGAGGCCGAGGTCGGTGACGACGAGATGCGACTGGTCGATATAGGCGGGCCGCGTCAGCGCATAGGAAGTTTCGGTCGTCATGGATTGTTCTCCTGCCTCTGAATTGGCCTGTAAGAGAGAAGGCGTACCGGCGGTTGCGGCAAACATGCCGCCTGTGGCAAGCCCGAGAAAGTTTCGCCGGTTCATTCGCCTCTGGTCCCTCGGTTGCCGTACTTGATCCCTATATGGCGCATTCCGATTGTTCACAGAAGGCCCGTTTTTGAGGATGAAGCGTTGAACAGATGTTGACGATGACTTGCGCCCACTTGATCGCCGTCAACGCGCCCATATCTTATTTAGAGGAAGCTTATAAATACTAGTCATGGAGGGAAGCCATGTACAGAAAGATCATCGTAGCGATCGCGCTCGGCGGCATCGAAAAGGGAGAAAAGATCCTCCGCAAGGCCGCGTCCTTGCTCGATGACGGCGGTGAGATCATCGCGCTCAACGTCATCGAAGATGTGCCGAGCTATGTCGCGATCGAGTTGCCGGCCAATATGGTCGAGGACGCCATGCAGGACAGCCGCGACAAGCTGCAAGCGCTGCTCACAACCACCGGCGTCAAGGCAACCGTCGAGATCGCCAACGGCCCGCCTGCCAAAGCCATCATCTCGACCGCCGAAAGCCACGGCGCCGATCTGATTATCGTCGCTTCGCACGTTCCGGACTTTTCCAACTACTTCATCGGCGCCACCGCCGACCGGGTCGTGCGTCATGCCAAATGCTCGGTGCTGGTCGACCGGCAGAAGATTTGATTTTTGCGCCACTGCGGCCTGTCACGAAGATTTACCGCCGGTGCGCTTTGCCGCAGTTGCGCGCCCGCCGGTTCGATGCGACGATTGCAATCGGGGTATGAAACGGATTGGCGTGCATGGCCGAGTTCAACGGCATTCGCTGGGCTTATGATAAATACGAACTGATCGCCGACGGTATCGTCCATGGCGTCGGCCTCGTGCTGGCGCTGATCGGGGCCACCGTGCTGATTTTCTACGCCACGGTCTGGAGTTCTTACGGCGCGCTCGCGGCCGCCTGGATCTATGGGGTCGGGCTGGTGCTGACGCTTGCCATTTCCTTTTCCTACAACGCCTGGCCGGTCTCGCGCACGAAATGGTTTCTGCGCCGCTTCGATCATTCGGCGATCTTCCTGCTGATCGCCGCCACCTACACGCCCTTCCTCGAACGCGGCGCCGACGATCCGCTGCTGCTGTTGATGCTGGTCGCGATCTGGCTGTTCGCCGCAGTCGGCATTATCCTGAAATGCGTCTTCCCCGGGCGTTACGACCGATTTGCCATCCTGCTTTATCTCGCTATGGGCTGGAGCGGCGTGCTGGTGGCCGGGCCCGTCGCCTCGCGCATTCCTTCCGCCTCGATGCTGCTGATCGTCATCGGCGGCGTCATCTATTCGCTCGGCGTCATTTTCCATGTCTGGGAGAAGCTGCGCTTTCAAAACGCCATCTGGCATGGTTTCGTCGTCACCGCCGCAGCCGTGCATTATTCGGCCGTCTTCACTTGCTTCAGCCTGTCGGCGCCGGGCCTCTGAACGACGGTCGTTTACATCTGTCGGGGTCGGGCGTATGCCGCCTTTCACAGACAATACGAACCGGGCAATCATGACAGACGCTGTCCTCCTCCGCGACGCCACCGAAGCCGATCTTTCCGCCATCCGCGATATCTACAATCACGCTGTTGAGCACACGACGGCGATCTGGAACGACACGCTGGTCGATCTCGAAAATCGGCTGGAATGGTTCAGGGCGCGCAAGGCGCGGGGCTTTCCGGTCATCGTCGCCGAAATGTCGGGCAAGGTCGCAGGCTACGCCTCCTATGGCGACTGGCGGGCCTTCGACGGCTACCGCCATACGGTCGAGCATTCCGTCTATGTCGACAAGGATTGCCGCGGTGCCGGCATCGGCGAGCGGCTGATGCGGGAGCTGATTGCGCGTGCTGCGGCCGGCAACATCCATGTGATGATCGCCGGTATCGAGGCTGACAATACCGCCTCGGTCAGGCTGCACGAAAAGCTCGGCTTCCGCATCGCCGGCAGATTCTCCGAGGTCGGCACCAAATTCGGCCGCTGGCTGGACCTGACCTGCATGGAACTTCGCCTGCCCGGCAAGGTGGATTGATCCACCTGCCCGGCAAGGCGGGTGGATCCGCCTGCCTGGCCAAGCCTTAGACTGATCAGGCAAAACCCCAAGCTGATCAGGCAAAGCCCCAAACTCATTAGGCAAGGCCCCAGACCCATCCGGCAAAGCCATTGTGAACGGCGCGCACCATCTTTTTATTGTAGTCTGAGCTGTGTAAGAATGTGGACGCAGTCTGCTTCGCGGAAGGCGGCCTGAAAGCGTCATGTAAGCGTCATGGGGGTGAATAGTTCAATGGCAATGCAAAGATCGTCGCTCGGTCTCCTTGCCCTCGTCCTTCTGGCATTTCCGCCGGTTGTAGCCCGGGCCGCCGATTGCGGCAGCATGGCCTCGCCGAAGCTCGACTGGCAGGAATGCACCAAGAAGAACCTGATGCTGCAGGGCAGTGATCTCGAAGGCGCCAATCTCGTCGGCACCGACTTCTCGCTGACCGATCTCGCTGGCGCCAACTTCAAATCCGCCAATCTGGAGAAAGCGACGCTGGTGCGCGCCTCATTGGAGGGCGCACACGCTGAAGGCGCCAACTTCGCCAAGATCGAGGCCTATCGCTCCAGCTTCGCCAATATCGCCGCCGATGGTGCTTCCTTTGCCGGCGCCGAGCTGCAGCGGGCCAATTTCGCCGGCGCCCGGCTCGCCGGCACGAGCTTCGAAAAGGCCGAGCTCGGCCGCGCCGACTTCGACAAAGCGGTACTGACGGGTGCGAAATTCTCGTTCGCCAATCTCTCCCGTGCCGATCTCTCCGGCGCGACCTTCGAAACCACGCCGATGTTCGATCGCGCCTTCATGTTCCTCACTCGCATCGAAGGCCTTGACCTCTCGGCCGCAGCAGGGCTCGAACAGGCCCAGATCGACCTTGCCTGCGGCGATACCTCGACCAAGCTGCCGGCCGGCCTCTCCGCCCCGACGACCTGGCCCTGTCCAGCCGAGCACGAGTAACCAGGCGGGTCTGAACCGCTCTATGTCCGGTCCGTGATGTAGACGTAGAATTCCATTATGCCGCCATCGGTGCTGCCTGTTTTGGCGAATGTTTCCCGCCGCCGGTGCACCCGCTCCGCAACACGTTGCGAGGGAATGTTGTCGGGCCTGACGATGGAGACGATGCGCGCAAGGCCAAGGTCATGAAGCGCGTGGTCGCGGCAGGCGGCGGCCGCCTCGATCGCATAGCCCTTGCCCCAATGGTCGCGCCACAGATGATAGCCGATCTCGGGTTCCGGGCCCGCGGAGGTTTCCTGCAGCGTGATGCCGCAATCGCCGAGCAATGTGCCGCTCTGCCGGTCCGTCACCGCCCAGAGGCCGAAGCCGTGACTGGTATAACTGTCGAAGGCGAGCCTCTGGAACCAGCGCGCGGTTTCGTCGAAACTCTTGATGCCGGGGTAATACCGCATGCATTCGGCATCGCCGAAAATGCGGTGGAGAAACGGCAGGTCGGCAGGCGTGATCTCCCGCAGCGTCAGCCGCTCGGTCTTCAGGATATCGCGCGCCATCGGCCTTCTCCTGGTATCGCCGATCCGTCGATAGCGTCTACGACGGAGGTAGTCAGCGGCCCATCACATCGGAATGGGCCGCTTGCCGATTGCGGGGCTGCGCGCCTACTTCCCGGGCTCGAACACCATGGAATGGCCGTTGATGCAGTAGCGCAGGCCGGTCGGTGGTGGCCCGTCGGGAAAGACGTGGCCGAGATGGGCTTCGCAGCTGCCGCAACGGATTTCGGTGCGCACCATGCCAAAGGCCGTGTCGCGATGCTCCGTCACCGCTTCGGGCGACACTGCTTCGAAATAGCTCGGCCAGCCGCAGCCGGCATCGAATTTCGTGTCGGAGCGGAAAAGCGGCGCATTACAGCCGACGCAGCGGTAAAGCCCTGTCTCGAAGGAGTCCCAGTAGGGGCCGGTAAAGGCGCGTTCGGTACCGTGCTGGCGCGTGATGCGGTATTGCTCGGGGGTGAGCTGCTCTTTCCATTCGTCATCGGTTTTGTGGATCTTGGCGGTGGTCGCAGTTTCGGACATGAGGTGCTCCTTTCGCCGAGGGGCGGTTCCGTTTGCGCAAAATGTGGTGCGCCGCGTTCACTTCATCAAGTCTCCAGCGCCGCGCCATCAGATTGGCGGCATACCGCAATTGGAGGAAGACGCTTGCTTTTACATCCGTTAGGGGTTTTCTGTTAGGGTTAATGTTACGTGCATTGGAGAATCACTGGTGTTTGAGGCAGCAATCGTCCTGCTCTACGGCCTGGTGGCCGTGGCCGCCATGGCGGTCACGCTGTTGGAAGGCTGGGCCAACCATGACGGCTTTACGCTCCATCGTCTCGCCGGACTCTTCGCCTGCCTGCTCTGGCCGCTTACGCTTGTGGTCTTCATCCTGCACGGTTGCATCGCCCGGCTGCTGTCGCGTCTTTCCCGATCGATGGCCTGATCGACTTCGAACATCGCCATGCAGTGGGGCCTGCGGCCGAAATCACTTGAGACGCTCCCCCGTTTCGCCTAAGCCAGAAGACAGGCTGGGTTTCTCTGGCTTTTCGTCTGTTGCCTTTACAGCGCCGCGCGCCTTGTCGGACGTGCGAAGGACTGTAACATTTTGAATTATGCAGTAGAGGAGGGGACATGGCCGATGTCACGGCTCTGACATTTCTGGCCCTGTGTCTGCCGCTCGTCGGCGCTCTTGCTGCCCCCTTCGTCATCCGCATCTTCGGCGCAAACGGTGCCTGGCTCCTGGCGATCGCTCCCTTGCTCGCCTTCCTGCATTTCCTGCGTTTCGTTCCCAAGATCGCGCGCGGCGAGGTCGTCACCGGCGGCTATTCCTGGGTGCCGAGCTTTCATCTCTCCTTCTCCTGGTTCCTCGACGGCCTGTCGCTGGCTTTCGCACTGCTGATCACCGGTATCGGCACCCTCATCGTGCTTTATGCCGGCGGCTACCTCAAAGGACACAAGGATCAGGGCCGCTTCTTCTCCTTCATCTTCCTCTTCATGGGCGCGATGCTCGGTGTCGTCGTTTCCGACAGTTTCCTGATGCTCTTCGTCTTCTGGGAGCTGACGTCGATCACTTCCTTCCTGCTGATCGGCTTCGATCACGAGCGTGCGGCGGCTCGCCGCGCAGCCCTGCAGGCGCTTGTTGTGACCGGTGGGGGAGGGCTCTGCCTGTTGGCCGGTCTGCTGTTGCTCTGGAATATCTCAGGCGTCACTGAGATGTCGCGGCTCATGGGATCGGGCGATGTCGTGCGCGAAAGCCGGTTCTATCTCGCAGCCCTCCTTCTGGTCCTGGGCGGCGCCTTCACCAAGTCGGCGCAATTTCCCTTCCATTTTTGGCTGCCGAACGCCATGGAGGCGCCGACGCCGGTTTCCGCCTACCTGCATTCGGCGACGATGGTGAAGGCGGGCGTCTATCTGCTGATGCGGCTCAATCCCGTCATGGGGGCGACGCCCGCCTGGGAGATCCTACTGCCCTTCTTCGGCGGGCTGACGCTGGTGGTCGGCACCGCGCTTGCCATCCGCCAGACCGACCTGAAGCTCAAGCTCGCCTATACCACCGTCTCCTCGCTCGGCCTGCTCGTCGTGCTGATCGGCTTCGGCTCTGACCATGCGGTCGAGGCGGCGGCGCTCTATCTGGTGGCGCATTCGCTCTTCAAGGGCGCGCTCTTCATGGTCGCCGGCATCATCGATCACGAGACCGGCACGCGCGATATTACCAGGCTGCGTGGCCTGATGCGGGCGATGCCGCTCACCTGGATGATCGCACTTGCGGCGGCCTTGTCGATGGCCGGCCTGCCGCCCTTCTTCGGCTTCCTCGCCAAGGAGGAGATCTATACGACACTCGTCGGCGGCGATGTCCGCGCACTCACCTTTACCGCCATAACCGTCTTCGGCAATGCGCTGATGTTTGCCGTCGCCTTTGCCGTGGCGCTGAAACCCTTCCTCGGTCAGCCGGTGGAGACGCCGAAACCTCCGCACGAAGCGCCCGTCCTGCTTTGGCTCGGCCCGGCCGTTCTCGCCGTCCTCGGCCTGCTCGCGGCGATCTTTTCGACCTTCACCCAGACCGTCCTGTCCTCGCCGATCGCCTCCGCCATCCGCCAGACACCCGTCGAGATCGATATTTCGCTGACGCCGCATATCGGCCTGCCCTTAGCGCTCTCCGCCCTGACCGTGCTGCTCGGTATCGGCGTCTACTGGCAGCTCGCGCGCGCCCGTTTCCTGATGGCCGTCTTCTTGCATGCGGCCGGGCGCGGGCCGGATCACGGTTTCGACCTTGCCATATCGGGCCTTGTCCGCTTCGCTGGCCGCCTCATGCGTGTCCTCCAGCCGGGGCGGCTGGAGATCTATGTCACCTGCACCTTCCTTTGCGTCGCCGCCATCCTCACCGTGCCGCTCGTCGTCTACGGTGAACTGCCGCGCCTTCCGGCCTGGCCGGCCGATGTCAGGCTCCATGAATGGGCGGTCTTCCTGATCGCCGCCTTCGGTCTTGCCGCCGTGCTCGTCGCCCGCGACCGGCTGACGGCGATCGTCTCGCTCGGCATCCAGGGTTTCGCCGTCGCCATCATCTTCCTGTTGTTCGGCGCGCCGGACCTGTCCTTCACCCAGTTCATGGTCGAAACCCTTTCGGTGGTGATCCTTGCCTTGGTCATGACCAGGCTCCGTCTCTCGCCCGCCGATCGGCGGCCGCTCGGCCGCAAGCTCTTCGACGGTGCGCTGGCGCTCGCCTGCGGCCTCGGCTTCACGCTTTTGCTGATGCGGGCGACGCAGGCGCCGTTCAACGACGCTCTGACGGCTTTCTTCAACGCCTATTCCAAATCGATCGCCCATGGCGCCAATGTCGTCAACGTCATCATCGTCGATTTCCGCGGCACCGACACGCTCGGCGAAATCGCCGTCGTGGCGGTCACCGGCCTTGCCATCCTGGCGCTGATCCGCATCCGCGCCGGCAGCGAGCGCAAGCTTGCCGCCAATGATCCCGCGGCGGAGGGCTGATCGCGTGAACACCCTCATCTTCCGCACCGTCGCCCCGTTCCTCACCGCGCTGATGCTGCTTTTTTCCGTCTTCGTGCTGCTGCGCGGCCATAACGAGCCGGGCGGCGGCTTTATCGGCGGGCTGATCGCTGCTTCGGGACTAGCGATCTACGGCATTGCCCGCGGCGTTGGCGCCGTTCGCCGCGCGCTGTTTTTCCATCCGCTGTCGATTGCCGGCTTTGGCTTGCTCCTGTCGACGGCGGCCGGTCTTGTCTCCATCCTGTTTGCCGTTCCCTTCATGACCGGCCTCTGGATCTATCCGACGCTTTTCGGCGCCGAGGTGCCGCTGTCCAGCGTCATGCTCTTCGATGTCGGCGTCTATCTTGTCGTGCTCGGCGCCATCACCTCGATCGCACTGGCGCTCGAAGAAAAGGAGGTGGAATGATGGAGCCGCTTCTCGCGATCCTCGTCGGCCTGTTCTTTGCCGCCGCCATCTACCTGATGCTGTCGAAATTCTCGATCCGGATCATGCTCGGCATCGCCATCCTCGGCAATGCTGTCAACCTCCTGCTTTTTACCGGCGGCCGGCTGACGCGCGAGGTGCCGCCGATCATCCCGGCGGGTCTCGACAGCTTGCCCGCAGGCACGGCCAACCCGTTGCCGCAGGCCCTCATCCTCACGGCGATCGTCATCTCCTTTTCGTTCCTTGCCTTCCTGCTGGTGCTAACCTACCGCGCATATCAGGACCTCGGCACCGACAACACCAGCGAAATGCGCGCCGCCGAGCCCGACGACCGGCCGCTGCCGCCATTGGGATATTGAGGCGGATGTTGGTGCGGATGCTCAACCCATGGCAAGCCCTCTCTCGCGATAGCGGAGGCGCCATCTGATGGCCGCCCCCACCTCTACCGTCGATCTCTCCGCCGCCCTGATCACCGCCCCGGTGCCCATCGGTCATTGGCTCGCCATCCTGCCGGTCGCCCATTGCATCACGCTCGGCGCCGTCCTGCTGATGCTGCGCGGCTATCCCCGCCTGCAGGCCTGGCTTGCCATCCCTGGCCTTGCGGCGCTGGCGCTGATCAATGCGGCACTGCTCGCCAAGGTCGCGGCCGAGGGGCCGCTGACCATGGTCATGGGCCGCTGGCTGCCGCCCTTCGGCATCGCCTTCACCGTCGATCTCTTCAGTGGGCTGATGGCCTTCACCGCAGCTCTTGCCGCGCTAGCCGGCGGGATCTATGCGCTGGCCGATATTGGCGAAAGCGGCCGGCGATACGGCTTCTTCCCGCTGCTCATGCTGCTGATGGCCGGCGTCACCGGCGCCTTTCTCACCGGCGATATCTTCAATCTCTATGTCTGGTTCGAGGTGCTGCTGATCTCCTCCTTCGGGCTGATCATCCTTGGTTCCGAACGTGAGCAGATCGACGGCGCGCTGAAATATGCGGTGCTCAATCTGATCGCCACGACCCTGTTCCTGGTCGGCGTCGGCATCCTCTATGCCGCCTTCGGCACGCTCAACATGGCCGATATCGCGGCCCGGGCGAGGGATTTGCGCGGCACGGCGCCGCTGATGACGCTGGCAAGCCTCTTCCTGCTCGCCTTCGGCATGAAGGCGGCGGCCTTCCCGGTCAATTTCTGGCTGCCCGCCGCTTACCATACGCCGCGCATCACCGTCTCCGCTCTGTTTGCCGGCCTGCTCACCAAGGTCGGCATCTACGCGCTGATCCGGGTGATGGTCATGCTGCTGCCGGTGGAACGCCAGGAGTTGAGCCTGGTGATTGCGCTCGCCGCCGCCGCGACCATTCTCGTCGGCGCTCTCGGCGCGCTTGCCGAAAACGATATTCGCAGGCTGTTCGGCTATGTCGTCATATCGGGCATCGGCAACATGCTTGCGGGGGTCGCCCTCGGCGGCCTCGGCGGCATCAGCGGTGCGGTCTTCTATGCGCTCCATTCCATGGTGCTGATGACGGCGCTTTATCTTGCCGCCGGGGAGATCGCCCGGCGCGGCGGCGGCTTTTCGCTGTCGGCCCTCGGCGGGCTCTATCGGCAAAGCGGCGGCTTCACCGCGCTCTCCCTCGTGCTCTTCCTTGCCGCCTGTGGCCTGCCGCCCTTTTCCGGCTTCTGGCCGAAAGTCATTCTCGTCAAGGCCTCGATCGATCTCGGCGCCTGGTGGCTGGCGACATCGATCCTCGTCGGCGGTTTTCTGACGACGATCGCCTTCGGCCGTCTCTTCCTGCTCGCCTATTGGCGCCCGGCACCGATAGTCCCGGCGCCGATAGTCCTGGTGGCGTCTGGGGCCAGGTGGCGCACGGGCCTGCCGCTCGCCGCGCTGACAGTGCTGGTCGTCGGCTTCGGGATCGTGCCGGAACAGCTGCTGGCGCTGTCGCAATCGGCCGCCGCCGGCCTTGCCGATCCAGAGGCCTATCTTCATTCGGTCTTCCCGGAAGGAGGCGTGCCGTGATCTTCTTCCTCTTCAACCTGCTGCTTGCCATTGCCTGGCTCACTGTTACCGGCAGCGCCTCGCTGCACAATCTCGTCCTCGGCGTCCTGCTCGGGGCCTTGGCGCAGGTCATCATCCGCGAATCCTTCCGCGGCAAGGGGTATCATATCCCTCGCGTCCGCCCGGTTCTCTCGCTCGCCGCGCTGTTCTCGAAGGAATTGTCGCTGTCGGCCTGGAGGGTCACGGTCACCGTCCTCTCGCCCGATATGAAGCTGACACCCGGCATCTTCGCCTTCCCTTTGACGGTGACGAGCGATTTCGAGATCACTTTGCTGGCAAACCTCATCACGCTGACACCCGGCACGCTTTCGGTCGACGTCTCCACAGATCGCCGCACGCTCTATGTTCACGCGCTCGATTGTTCCGATCCCGAGGCGACCAAGCGCGATATCGCCAACGGTTTCGAACGCAAGATCATGGAGGCCTTCCGGTGATCACACCCGCCGCCATCGTCGCGGTCGCATCCTCGGCCGCACTCGTCATCCTCGGCCTGGCGCTGATCCTCGCCGTCTGGCGCGTCGTTGCCGGCCCGACATTGCCGGACCGAATCCTCGCCCTCGACATGCTGACCGGCATCGCCATCGGTTTCATCGCCGTCATCGCGGTCAAGACCGGCTTTTCGCTCTATATGGATATCGCCATCTCGCTCGGCCTCGTCGGTTTCCTGGCGACTGTCGCCTTCGCCCGATTCGTGCTGTCGCGCGGCAACATCACATCGAAGCCGTCCGCATCTGCGACAAACGGCAACACGCAACAGCGGGCAGGGGGCAAGAAGCGATGATCGATTATATCGTGGCCGCCATCACCGCCCTGCTGCTCCTCGTCGGCGCGCTCTTTGCGCTTGCGGCGGCGATTGGCCTGGTCAGGCTGCCCGATCTCTACACTCGCATGCACTCGGCCTCGAAGGCGGGGACTGTCGGCTCCGGCCTGTTGCTCCTTGCCGCCGGCCTCTATTCGCAAGATCCGGCGATTCTCGCCCGTGCCGTCGCTGGCTTTATCTTTTTCCTGCTGACGGCGCCGGTGTCTGCCCATCTGCTTGCCAAAGCCGCCCATCGCTCGGGATATGATCTCGATGCGCTCTCGGTTCGTGATGATATCAGGGATCGTTGAGCCTATGCTGTTCGGCAACTTTACCAGATTTATGCAAAACTTATGCACAGGAAGCTGTGAGTAAAGCTTGCCGGAGAGCCCCTCAATTCTTCATCTGTCATTTTTTCTCAAGAAAAACGACAAATAATAATTGGCGTTTCGACCAAACGATGGTATTTGAAAATGCAAGTAGAGTTCTGATTGTGAATTACAATCGTACTGCTTCCAAGTCCCTCAGTTTTGATTTTTAATGTCTAAACTGAGGCCATCGCCTGGAGCATGACGTAGTGGTTTCCGGTCAGGCAGTATAAGAACAGGTTACGCTCTTCGGAATCTAGGGGTGGATTTCGCGTTTTTCGAAACAGAAGGTCGATTCCTGCGCTTTTGCTGTTCGCTTCTACGAGGCGGGTCTTTGGCGTGTCAGTCAAAGGCCGTTTGAGCATGCTAACAGGAGAAAAAATATGACGGATATAGCGACCGGCAATGCGCCGGAGCTGCTTGTGGAACTGACAGCCGACATTGTCGCGGCCTATGTCAGCAACCATGTTGTACCGGTCAGCGACCTGGCCAATCTGATTTCCGACGTGCATTCGGCACTGAGCAACACGTCCGTACCGCAGCCTGCTGCGGCGATCGTCGAAAAGCAGAAGCCTGCAGTTTCTGTCCGCAAGTCCGTACAGGACGAGCAGATCACATGTTTGGAATGCGGCGGCAATTTCAAGTCCCTCAAGCGTCACTTGATGACGCATCACAGCCTCTCGCCGGAAGAATACCGCGAGAAATGGGACCTGCCGACCGATTACCCGATGGTAGCGCCCGCTTATGCCGAAGCGCGTTCGCGCCTGGCAAAGGAGATGGGCCTCGGGCAGCGCCGCAAGCGCGGCCGCGGCTGAGCTTTTTCGAAAGCATCGACGACAAAAAGCCGGGTCTTGTGCCCGGCTTTTTTGTGCGCCTTTTCAAGGCGAGGAAAATAATCTCGATGGAGCAATTCAGGAACGTGCGAAACGGTTTTCCCAGGCAAAGCGCGAAGCGGTTTTGCCGGGAATCGGCTAAAGCTAAAGGTTGAAGCGATCCTGTGGTTCAATCAAAAGCTGAACAGCGCTGGTATTCAGGCCTTCGCAGATGATTCGGACGGGCGCCAAGATAGTGTGAGCGACCCTGTCTTATGCTTTGCCGACAGGCTTAGAATGTATTCCTATACTATCAGCAAGTGTTAATGTATTCGATGTGCCAAGGCAGGCGCTGCCGGAATCGATCGGCTGTGGCTCTGAAAGCCGATCAGCCATCATCGCGGTCAAGCCGCGGCGCGAACTCTTGCCTCTTCGCGGATCCTGTTCACCATCGAGCGCAGTCCGTTCGAGCGCTGCGACGAGAGGTTCTCCACCAGGCCGATTTTCGAGAATATCTCGAAGGCATCGAGCCCGGCGATCTCGGATGCCATCTTGCCGGAATAGGTGGCAAGCACGATGGCGACGAGGCCGCGCACGATATGGGCGTCGGAATCACCCTCGAAGCTCATGACCGGGTCGTCGGGATCGCCTGTCGTATGCGTCACCAGCCAGACCTGGCTGGCACAGCCCATCACCTTGTTCTCGGAGGTGCGCTTCTCCTCGGCCAAGTCGGGCAATGCCTTGCCGAGTTCGATGACATAGCGGTAACGGTCTTCCCAATCGTCCAGGAAGGCGAAGTCGTCGATGATCTGGTCGAGGGATGCCATGGAGAAGCCTTTCACTGTTAAAGCAGTTCCAGCAAAAGTGCGCAGCGGTTTTGCGTCCGGAATGCGTCAGGAAATGCTCTACAAGTGCATATAGGTGAAAGACCGGCGGATTTGAACCGCTAAAGCAATTCCAGGAAAAGTGTGAAGCGATTTTCCCAGGCAAAGCGCGAAGCGGTTTTGCCGGGAATTGTGTAAACCAAGATAGAAAAACGCCGTGAGGGATGGGCATCCTCACGGCGCAGCAACATGCTGAATTAAACAGGGCAGGCACGTCAGGCATGGGGTTCTCCGCGTCATGCGGACCACCGATGCAAGCTATAAAACCGAAAGGTATTGCGGACGAATGCCCGCGAAAAATTTCGTCAGATCGCCGGCTTTGGCGTCGGCAGCGGAATTGCGCCTGTTACCACCGTCTCGGCTGCGGCATCATCTTCGACCGGCGGGCGGTAAGGCATCGGCTGGTTGAGCGCAGCCTTTGCCTCGCGCACCTTTTTCTGGATGGCAGGCGGGGTGAGGGAAGGCATGTTGAGCGCCACCGGCATCTGCGGTTCGGCAAGCCTTGCGGTCGCCGGCGCCTCGTCCTTGAACTGGCTGTCGAGAAGTTCGTAAGCAACACGGGCACCTTCACGGGCCCGGTAGCCGAGCGCGGTGAGGGTCTCGCTGCCCTTGGCGCAGACTTCGGGCTTCTCCGAGCACATGCCGGTCAAATAGTCATAAGCGCCGCTTGCCGCCGTGAACGCGTCGGAAAGCTGCAATTGCGGGCCGTTGGCGAGCTTGTCGGAACTCTCCGTGCTGAAGACGGAAAGAAGCACGAGCACGAGGCCAAACCAGAAGGATCCTTTGATCAGAAACCACATTGTCGTCGCCCATCCTGTTTCCCCGTCCGGTTCTTGTCGCCGAATCAGGCCGGTTGTCCGGTGTGTTTTCACCCTACCGCCAAGTTGCGAATGCCGCTTTTCGAAACTCACGCGCATTTGCGGCAAATTTAGTTCAAATTTTAGCGAACGGTATTTGAGGGACATTTTAGGCGAATGCGAGCGATCGCCGTTAAGCATCAGGGCAGCACCTGCTTGCAATTGCAGGACTTTTGCCGGCTCGCCTTGCCACAGGAGTTAACGCAATGCTGAAATATGAGGAAAATCCGTCGCTTACCCCCTATTAACCACAAAAGGCGAAGAGCCTTCCAGATGCTTCAAAACGGGAATTTCAGCCGTTTCAGCCTGTGAACAGAGCTTTTGCCTTATCCTTTCTTTAAGTCGCCAAGGCCTATTGTCCGGATCGATCGACAGCCTTTCGGGCGGGTATTGCGTGCGTGTATTGAGTAACATTGGCGGCTGGATGACGGCCCTCGTAGACCGGGCAGCGACAAGCTGGCTCTCCCGGACGGGCGGCGGTGAAGCCGTGCGCCAACGCGAGCTCGCGATCCTGCGCCGCCTCGTACTATTCTCGTCGGCAGCTCTCGTTGCCGCGCCCATCGGCCTTTCGGCGGTCACCAGTCCTGCCGTCGCCTTGCCGGCAGGTGTCGCCATGGTCTGCGCCGCCTTTCTCTTTTCCGCCGTCGGCAGCATCGCGCTCGCCCGTCAGGGTTCGTCGGCCGGTATCGCCACGCAGTCGGCTGAGGATTTCTTCCTTGCCGCCACCCCGGGCCTCGTCTTCTTCCTCGACCCGCACGGCAGTGTGGCGACGGTCGGCGGTCGCGACCGACGCGATTTCCTCGCCTGGATGCGCGATCCCAAGGGCAGGGGCTTCCTCGAGCAGGTGCATGTCTCCGACCGCATCCTTTTCCTGCAGGCGCTTGATGACCTGCGCCGGGGCGAGGATGCTCAGAGCGTCGATCTGCGCATCGACCGGCCCTCGGTCTCGCGCGATCAACGCCAGTTCGCCTATCTCAGAATGGACATGACGGCCCGGCGTGATGCCGACGGCGAACTTGCCGCCGTCATTGCCCAGCTGCGCGACGTCTCCGTCGAGCAGCAGCTGCGTGACGAAGCCCAGAACCGCGCGGCGGATGCCGAATCGGCAAACGACGCCAAGTCACGCTTCCTCGCCGCCGTCAGCCATGAGCTGCGCACGCCGCTGAACGCCATTCTCGGTTTTTCCGATATCCTGATCGGCGAATATTTCGGCAAGTTTGAAAACGACCGCCAGCGCGAATATGTCGGCCTGGTCCGCGAATCCGGCGCGCATCTGCTGTCCGTCGTCAACACCATGCTCGATATGAGCAAGATCGAAGCCGGTCGCTACGAGCTGATCCTCGAAGCCTTCGATATATCAAGCTCCGTCAAATCCTGCGAATCGATGCTGGCCTTGCAGGCCAAGACCAAGGGCCTCACCCTGACGAGCCGTATCCAGCGCGGCCTCGGCGAGGTTGTTGCCGATCAGCGCGCCATCCAGCAGATCCTCATCAACCTCGTCGGCAATGCCATAAAGTTCACCGAGGCTGGCGGCGTCGTCTCGGTCGATGCGGCAACGCGCGACGGCATCCTCAAGCTGACGGTCAGCGATACCGGCATCGGCATCCCGGCCGACAAGCTGGCATTGCTTGGCCAGCCCTTCGTCCAGATCCAGAATGATTATACCCGCCAGTTCGAAGGCTCCGGCCTCGGTCTCTCCCTGGTCAAGGGGCTGGTGGCGCTGCATGGCGGGTATTTCGCCATCGCCAGCCAGCCGGGCGAAGGCACGATCATCACCATCGAGATCGCGATGGACGGCTCGGGTGCTCAGCACGCCGAAGACGCCGGTCATGGCGCGACTGTCGAGTTTCCGCCGCGGCTGAAGGGCGCGGTCAACACAGGCGCAGAACTGGAAGAGGGGCGTTTCGATGGCCGCGCGCAAGCGAAAATCGCCTAAGGGAAAAAGGGGACGGCAGCAGCCGGGCCTTCTGATGTCAGGCGCTGCCGCCCTCGGCGGACTCGGCCTGCAGGGCGCCTCCGTGCTGGGCGGGCTCAGTCTGCAGGGCGCCTCCGTGCTCGGCGGCGTCATCGGCCGCAATCCGTCGGTCGCGGGCGGCACGATCACCTTCGCCGTCATTTTCTCCTTCGTCGCCGCCAATGCTCTCTGGTATCAGCCGGGCCTGCATCCGCATCCGATCTTCCGCACCCGCGATCCGCAGTCTCCGACCGTGCTTGGCGCCCGTCGCCTAGCGGAGGAGCAGCAGGGCGACGTCACCACCTTCCGGATCGAACGGCCGCAGGATACCGCCACCACCAACGCGACACCGGCGCCTGCCGTACCCGGCCAGCAACCGAGCCAGCTCGTCATGGACATCCAGCAGCAGCTGGTGCGCCGCGGCCTCTATAACGGCATACCCGACGGCATCATCGGTCCGCGCACCAGTGCGGCCATTCTCTTCTTCGAGGAGACCGTCGGCATGACCCAGACCGGCGATCCGACGCCGGAGGTACTGGCGGCGCTGAAGACCGATGCCGCCGGTCCCTCAACCGTGCCCGCCGAAAAGCCGCCCGAAGATGTAAGCTCGAAGGCAGCGGCTGAAGACCCGGTGGCAGCGGCGATCCGCAGTGCTGAAAAGTCGGTCAAAACGGCCCCATCAGCGGCGAAGCAGGTCCCATCAAGCGAAATCACCAATGTCGACCTGGTGCTGAAGATCCAGAAGGGTCTTTCCAACATGGCCTATGCCAATGTCGGCGTCGACGGCGTCGCCGGCGAGCAGACCCGCGCGGCCATCCGCCATTTTCAGAAGCACTATAACCTGCCCGAAGACGGTGAGCCGAACCAGGCGGTGCTGAAGAAACTCAAGGAAATCGGCGCGATCTAGCCGCTATGATGCCGCCTTCAACAGCCGGTAATGCGTCGTCATCGCCTGGCCCTCGACATCCACCACCTCTTCGATCGGCCCGGCCTCGCGGGCCATCGCCACGCGATAGCGCCTGGGCGCCATACCCGTCATCCGCTTGAAGGCATTGCTGAAGGCGCTTTCGGATGTGTAGCCGAGCGAAAGCGCCAGCGCCGAGACCGGCATGCTGCCCTCCCGGAGCTCGCGTTCGGCAAGGCGCATGCGCCAGCCGATCAGATAGGTGAGCGGCGCAACCCCCGCCACGGTCTTGAACCGCAGTGCAAAGCTCGTGCGCGACATGCCGGCCGCCTTCGCCAGTTCGCCGAGCTGCCAGGACCGGCCGGGATCGCCATGCATCAGCCGCAGCGCCGGCGCAATGCGATCGTCGCCGAAGGCGCGGAGCCACCCGACCGTCAATGGCGCCGAGCTCATGATGTGCGTCCTCAGCACCTGCACGAACATCAACTGTGCAAGCTGGGTCGAGGCGAGCAGGGCGCCTGGCCGCTTTGCCGCCATCTCCCGCACCAGCTGGTCGAGCAGCCAGCGCAGCACGCCGGCTTCGGCAAGGGCGGCGCGCACGTGAATGATCGGCGGCAGCACGTCGGACAGCAGCTCCATGCCCTGCGGCCCGAGCGCGATGTGGCCACCGAGATAATGGAAATCCTCGCCAACGCCGTGGCGCGCCATGCCGTCGACCTTCTCCCTGAAGGCGCCGACCGCGTCGGCGGGCGCAACGGCAAGGTCGCTGGCCAGGATGAAGGAGTGCCGGCCGTTCAGAAGCGCAACGTCGCCCGCCTCGAGCAGAATGGGTTCACTGCCATTGTCGAGGCAAAGCCAGCAGCGCCCTTTGGCGACCGCGCTGATCTTGATCCGGTTCGGCCGGGGGAAGCGCAGCGCCCAGGCGCCGCCGGCGATCAGCCCGCCCGAGACAAGGCAGCGCGCATCGAGGAGATTGAGCATTTCGGAGAGCGGGTCACTGATCATTTTTGAACGATGAAGCAGGAAATCGGGATTTGCAAGCATTCAGAATCCCGTTTCCCGGGCGTACATAAGGCCATCATGCAACAACGGAGGGCATGCCATGTCCACCCCACAAGCTCCCATCGGTTCCGGCTTCGGTGCGGCATCAACCGCCGCCGACGTCATTGCCGGGCACGATCTTTCGGGCAAGGTCGCGATCGTCACCGGCGGTTATTCCGGTCTTGGCCTCGAGACCGCTCGTGTGCTCGCCGGAGCCGGCGCCAGGGTTGTCGTTCCCGCCCGCAATCTCGGAAAAGCCAAGGCGGCCGTGGAAAGCATTCCCGGCCTTGCGGTGGAAAAGCTCGACCTGATGGACCCCGGCTCGATCGACGACTTCGCCGACCGCTTCCTCGAAAGCGGCGAGCCCCTGCATCTGCTCATCAACAATGCTGCCGTCATGGCGAACCCGCTGACGCGTGACGCCCGTGGTTACGAATCGCAATTCTCCACCAATCATCTCGGCCATTTTCAGCTCACTGCCCGCCTCTGGCCGGCGCTGGTGAAGGCCGAGGGCGCGCGCGTCGTCGCCGTCTCCTCGCGCGGTCACGTCTTCTCCGGCGTCGATCTCGACGATCCGAATTTCGAGAACCGCGAATACGCGCCCTATCTCGCCTATGGTCAGTCGAAGACGGCAAATGCTCTCTTTGCGGTCTCACTGGACGCTTTAGGTGCGAAGCACGGTGTCAGAGCCTTCTCGCTGCATCCCGGCGGTATCGTCACCACCAATCTGGTCCGCCATCAGTCGAGCGACTTCCTCAAGGCGAGCGGCTATATCGATGAGGATGGCAAGCCGGTTATCGATCCGGAAAACAACAAGAAGACGATTGAGCAGGGGGCGTCGACCACCGTCTGGTGCGCCGTCAGCGAGAAGCTCGAGGGTCTGGGCGGCGTCTATTGCGAGAACTGCGATATCGCCACCGCCGTCCCCGGCGATTCGACCGAGATGCTCGGTGTCCGCCCTTGGGCAACCGATCCGGAATTTGCCGAACGCCTTTGGCAGCTGAGCGAGCGGCTGACGGGCTTCATCGCCAGCTGATGGCGCCACACGGCCACCCACAGTCACGGAGTCTGATTTCTCTACAACCTAAGTCTAAGGTGTCGCCGCTGTTTGCAACTTGTTAACCATGTTGCCTGAAGCTTTTCTGATTGGGGCGGGGGAGCGTCGGTCATGCATGCGCTGAAGGCGATAGACGATCTGGCCGGAGAACCGGCGGTCGAAGCGGGGGGGCCAGACCCCGAGGCGCTCCGCTACATTTTGCTGCGCCTTGCCGAAGAAGCCTCCACCCTTGGCATTGATCTCGTCGATATCGCCGGCGCTATCCAGGATATGGCGGGAATGTCGGCCCGGCATGCCTCCGCCTTCGATCATGTCACCCGCACAGCGCTGTCGATTGCCGAGACCAACCGCTCGGTCGCCGTGTCGCTGCGCGAGACCGACCGCACGGCGGCCGAGGCCCGCCACATGCTGAAAGAATCGGCCGACCGCCTGACCGGCTCCGTCGCCGAGATCGGCCACATGGTCCAGTCCTCCAACGAGATCGGCACTGAGATCGCCGGCTTCTCCAAGTCGCTTGCCGATGTCGACAATATCGCCGAGGAGATCAGCACCATTGCCCGCCAGACCAACCTGCTGGCGCTGAATGCCGCGATCGAGGCGGCGCGTGCCGGCGATGCGGGCAAGGGTTTTGCCGTCGTCGCCGCCGAGGTCCGCGCGCTTTCGCTGCAGACCTCGAAGGCGACCGGCTCCATCCAACAGACGCTGGACGAACTGCGCGTGAAGATCGACCGGCTGTCGGCCGTCGGCAGCGATGCGCGCGACAGTGCGGCCGGCGTGCGTGACAAGTCGGAGGCGATGCGTGGTGCCTTCGAAAGCATGGAACATGTCATCACCCGCATCCTCGACAGTTCGACTGTCATGGCCAACACCACCGAGGCGGTCGACCAGCAATGCGCCGGCTTCGTCGAGAAACTCGGCGAGATGTCGGCCGAGGTCGCCGGCTCGAATGTCAGGCTGCAGCAGGCGGCTAAACGCGTCGACAGTGTCGTCGGCCTGTCGGAAACCCTGATCCAGCTGACGGCGAGCGCCGGCGTCAAGACCGCCGACAGCCGTTGGATCGAGGAAGCGCAATCGGTGGCAAGACAGATTTCCGGCGCCTTCGAACGCGCCGTCGCTGAAGGCCAGATCGGGCTCGATGCTCTCTTCGACCGACGCTATCGGCCGATAGCCGGCTCCGATCCGGCACAGGTGATGGCAGCCTTTACCGAGCTCACCGACCGCCTGCTGCCGCCGATCCAGGAACCCGTCACAGCCTTGGACGAGCGCATCGCCTTTTGCGCGGCGATCGACGAGAACGGCTATCTGCCGACCCACAACCGAAAATTCTCGCAGGCCCAGCGGCCCGGCGACACCGTCTGGAACACCGCCAATTGCCGCAATCGCCGCATCTTCGCCGATCGCGTCGGTCTTGCCGCCGGCCGCAGCACCGCACCCTTCCTCGTCCAGACCTACAGGCGCGACATGGGCGGCGGCAATTTCGTGATGATGAAGGATATCTCCGCTCCGATCACCGTGCGCGGACGGCACTGGGGTGGATTGCGGCTGGCAATCAAGGTCTGACCCCGGGGGTCAAACTCTGGCTCCGCATTGCCGCCGCCCACAGGCCGGTCTATACCGCACCAATGAGATTACGCGCCGACATCTTCGTTTCAGCCCTCCTGCGCCGCGTCTTTGCCAGCGGCGATTTCGCCGCCGTCGAGAAGAAAGGTGCGGAGGAGGCGGGTGCGATCTTTATCCGCCAGCATTTCCGCAGCGGCCTGGAAACGCTCTATGCGCCGGCGCCGCAGACCGCCTTCGACGAAGGTCAGGCCGGTGACCGCCTGTTCGAGATCCGCCTGTCGCGCAGCGAACCGGAAGCGGTGCGTGCGATGCTGGAGCGCGAACGCAAATTCGACCCCGATCTCTGGATCGTCGAGTTGGAGGCAGAGGAATTGGGCGACATGATCCCGCTTGCCAAGGACGGCTGACGGCCAGGCGCGTCAGCTCCTCACCATTTCGAACACTCACCATGCGGTGAGGTTAGTCATTCCAGCTCAGCGATACCGCCGCCCCATGACGCGCATGTCGCGCTGCGGCGCCGCCTGGCGAATAAAGCGATGGTCGGGTGCTGCCGGCGCCGGCGTATCAGGCGCTACCGGCTTATAGGTGTAGCGATCCGCACGCCGCCAGGCTTCGACGCGTTCGTGGCATTCTTCCGGGTCGAGCGCATCGAGCACCATCCAGCCGCGAGTGACGTTGTGCTGCTGTTCGGCAAGGTGCGGATAGAGCCTTTCGAGCACGAAGACGGCGTCGAGAAAGCTCATGCCGAGGCTGGTCAGCGTCGTGGCGAGCTGCTGGCCGGAAAGATCGAGCATGATGCGCTCGGCAAGCCAGCGGCTGGCGGAAAGCGCGTCGGCAAGTGCGGTTGCGAAATGCGTCGCCTCGCGCGAGCGAGCGAAGCGCACCAGCAGCGCCTCCTGAATGTCCGTGAGCGTGCGCAGACCGAGCCTGTCCTCGTCGGCACGGCCGAGATGACCGGCAAGCCCGAGGATGCGCTCGCGCAATGCCTCTTCATTGGCAACCCGCTGTTCCTCCAGCGCATCTGCCTCGTTGGTTTCGGCAGGCGCTGGTGAAAGCGGGACGGCCGGCGATTCCATGATCGGCGCCGATGCGCCCGCGGAGCGCGGCTGGCTCTGGCGCAGCGCCACCAGCGCATCAATGACCTTCGGCGAGAGTGAATCGCGGCTGACGATCGCCTTGACATGCGCTGCACCCTGCATGCGCGCGATGGTGATCAGCGTATCGTCGGCGACGGCCTTTGAGGCGGCAAGAAAAGGCGCCGCGATCTCGATCGGCTGGTTGCCGATGAACAGCGCCACGGCTGCCGGCATGTTCTCGCATTGGGACAGCGCCGCGACCGCCTGGCGCTTGGCCTCGTCGGAGGAGGCCTGAAACAGCGGCATGAAGAGTTCGGCAAATTGGCGCAGTTCGGACCGTGTCGGATGAGACAGGTTCTCGAAACTGCTGACAGTCGCCATTAACACCACGTCCTTTTTCCTGACGGCCAAGGGGCCTTCTAGGTCTCGAAACCGGTCACGCACAAAAACACCCCGAAAACGCAGAACAAGGGGACCAAGGGCCGATATACGCTGGCGGAACGCATGTCAGGCCATACGGTTATGAACAAATCCTACACCGGTACGGTTAATGCATGCTGAAGATTTTATTAAAAAGCAACAGAAATATACACGCAAAGCGTGTGGCGACATGGCTGGCCGGCAATATAAAAATGATCGGTTTGGAAGCGCCGTTGCGCGATGCTCATCGCCGCTGTGATGGTGGAAAAGCTCAGGCGATCCTATGATCGCGCAGCGCGTGCAGCAGCTTTTCGCGGCTGTCGTAACCGGCCTGATAAAGGTCGAGGGCTGCGGATGCCGCGAACTGCGCCTCGACGCTTTTGATGTCGATGCGCCGTTCCGAGCACCAAGCATCGAGCGCACTGCGCAGCACGTCGAGATCATCAGGCGAGAAGGATGAATTCACCAACAAAGACACCGCTTACCCTCCGCATTCCGGCAAGAGCGGGGAACATCTCCGATCGATCGGTGCCCGGAAACATGTGATCGACATGCGCGAACATACGCACATCTGAGCGCCTCGCAATTAAATATTTTCATGACGCATTTTTGCAACACCGCCCCTTTCCCGCCAGGGAGATTGCCGAACCAATGTCAACTATATGAATTATCTCTAATTTTATGCGTCGACGCCAGGCCTGGCCTCTGCGCGGGCGGCGTGAAACCAAATCAACTCTTCGAGCGTTAAAGGAGAAGTGAGGTGAACTGTGTTTGGCATCCGCCGAATATTAGTAAACTGTTAACTGTCATGTGGCTCAATTCGGATAGGAACGACGCGATTTGAGTAGTTGGATCGTTGAAACTCCGCATCACGGTATTTCAATCAAGTGCCGTGGGAAAGGCGCGAATGCCCTCGGTCCGGTCATCCCGGCACTGCAGGACGCGCCGGCTCGCACATTGGCGGGCAGGGTGAAATCCATCGCAAGTTCATCCGTCTCGGGC
The DNA here is from genome assembly GCF_034554815.1 of Rhizobium indigoferae. Taxonomy (NCBI): domain Bacteria; kingdom Pseudomonadati; phylum Pseudomonadota; class Alphaproteobacteria; order Hyphomicrobiales; family Rhizobiaceae; genus Rhizobium; species Rhizobium indigoferae. The sequence continues at coordinate 1,009,480 of NZ_CP140635.1, forward strand.
AGTGCATGGAGACGAGAATGGCAATAGTAGTCGCATTGGCGGATCGGCGGCCGCGGGCGCCGCGTCGCCCGGACAAAGAGCCCCGCGAAGCCAAGATCCTTTGGTTCACCGGCGTCCGCTACGAGCGGTTGGCCGAGAGCCCGAAACATCGTCCGGCGCCCGCGCCGCGCGTCAACAAGAAGTAACCGCTCTTCAACCTCAGCGAGCGGCGAATTGCTCGCAGCCGGCTTCCGTCAGGAAGTTGCGCGCGGCCTCATCGAAGCTCGCCTGCGGCGCCAGCGTCCGCAGCACGGCATAACCGTCCGGCCGTGCCATTTCCACCAGGATCGCCTGTTGCAGCTCCTGCGGCAGGTTTTTGCGCAGGTCGGTCAGCTGGATCGGACTGCCGGCCACCACATCGAGCGCACCACCGACCGACGTCCTGTCGTTCATGCTGAAGACCTCGTTGGAGGCGCTGTCGTAAATCGCGATCGACCAGAAGGGCACATTGCCCTTGGCGGTGAAATGCACCGGCGCATCCTCGACATCGAAGGAGCAGACGGCGGTGCGCACGAAGGGGTCGCCATTGGCAAGGCCGGCTTCGTCATACTGGTTGCCGAGCAGGTAGAAATTGTTGAGGTCGCCCTCTGCCTCCACGCGGGTTGCCGCATCCTTGCCGGTGAAATGCGGCAGCGACAGGATGATGACGAGATGCAGCAGGGCTGCGCCGAAAAGACCGGTCAGGACGGCGAAGAATATCCTAAGCATTGCCGCATCCGGTCTTGGTGAGTTTCGGCATGGCGAGGTCGATCACGCCGGAACTACCGGCGGTCGGAGTGTCGAACAGTGTCAGCACCAGCCGGAAAGTGCCGGCCTGTGGCAGGGCCAGCCAGTTGCCCGGCTGCGCCACGGCGGATATCTCGATCGAAAAACTGCTGTCTTGCTGGCGCAGCACCGTCCAGGAATTGAGCGCTGAGGGATGCCCGGTCGTCACCGCCGCCGGATTGCCGCCATTGTCGGCGGTAAACAGGGTCCAGAGCCGGGCAGGCGGTGTTTGCCCGCTGATGCGATAGCGGCAGCCGGCATTCAGCCGCGCGCCGTCGTCGTCGACGCTCGCCGTGAAGGTCAGGCCCTCGGCGCTGCCATAGAGCAGCTTGCCGGCGCGCGCCCGGTGCGATTTGGCATAAGGATCAGCCTCGACGGTCTGCAATGCCGGAAAGGCCTCCCAGGCGCCGAGCTTGATCGCCCCGAAACCCTGCGTCGCATCCAGCGCATAAAGCGAAATCATGATCCCGCCGCCAAAGGCGACGATCAGCGTGATCGCGATAAAGAGGGGGAATCGAAACACGTCAAGACCTTGGAAACCATATCGGATGAAAGGGTTACCACTGATTCTGGCAGGGTGGAATGCCACGCCACGACATAGAGGCCGATTGATCCACGGTCATGCCAAGTGCGGCACAGCCGTCATGGCGCAGGCGGCGACAGCAATCCACGCCGATGCATCGATGCCGGCGGATGCTGATTAGAGATCTGGACGTGAGGCGTGGCCGGCTACTCCGCGCTCGCCACCTTCGCCGGCGCGAGCGGGGCGGCATCCTTCAGCTTCTCGCCGAGCTTCTTGAGGATGTCCGTCGATTGAACCGAAAGCATGCGCGGCCGGATAAGCTGCGGCAATCCGTCCTGCGGCTTGGCGGCGGCAGTCTTGGCGAGATCCTTGTCCGAGGGTAGGGGGTTTTCGATGCCGGGGATGGCCCGCAGCGTGACACCTTGGTGGGCGTAGTCCATGGCGCGCTTGAACGTCATCGCCGGCAGCGAGCCGCCGGTCATCTCGTTGGTCGAGGTATAGTCGTCATTGCCGAACCAGACGGCGCAGGTGTAATTGCCGGTGAAGCCGACGAACCAGGCGTCGCGATAGGCCTGGGTCGTACCGGTCTTGCCGGCTGTCACGATGCCGTTGTCGAGGGCTGCCTTGCGCGCCGTGCCGACATAGGGAACGCGCGACAGCATCTGGTTCATATAGGCATCGGCCTTTTCGGAGAGCACGCGTTTCGGCGCCGGCTCGTCGCGGTCGAAATCGTAGAGCACGTCGCCGTCGTAATCGAGGATCTGGGTGATGCCGTGGCGGCGCGACTGGTAGCCGCCAGCTGGGAAGGTGGCGTAGGCCGTCGCCTGGTCGAGCACCGTCACCTCGGAGGTGCCGATCGGGATGGTAACGTCGTCGCGGATCGGCGTTTCGACGCCGAGGTTTTTCGCCATTGCCCGGATCGGCTGAATACCGAGCTTTTCCTTGGCGAGCCGAACCGGCACGGTGTTGATCGACTGGGCGATAGCGGTCTCGAGTGTGATGCGGCCGGCATAGCGATTCGCATAATTATGCGGGCTCCAATTGCCCCAGGAGATCGGCGCGTCGACGATCGTCGTCTGCGGCGTCATCCCGCTCTCCATGGCCACCGAATAAGTGTAGACCTTGAAGGAGGAGCCCGGCTGGCGCAGCGCCCTGGTGGCGCGGTTGAACTGGCTCTCGCCGTAATCCCGGCCGCCGACCATGGCGCGCACGGCGCCGCCGTTCTCGATCATCACCATCGCGCCCTGCTTGGCGTGATAGGCCTCGCCATATTCGCGCAGCGACGTCTCGACCGAATCCTCGGCCGCCTGCTGGATGCCCATGTCGATCGTCGTGCGCACGATCAGCGAATGCTGGTGGAAACGCGGTGACAGCCGCTGCACCTCGTCGAAGGCCCAGTCGAGGAAGAAATCGGGCGATTCCACCTCGTTGCGGTCGACGACGGTGGCTGGATTGCGCCTGGCGGCGATCACCTGGCCCTCGGTCATCAGCCCGCTCTGCACGAGATTGGTCAGCACTTCGTTGGCGCGGGCGCGCGCCGCCGGCAGGTTGACATGCGGCGCGTATTTGGCCGGCGCCTTGAACAGGCCGGCAAGCATGGCGGATTCGGCAAGGTTCACATCAGTGATGTTCTTTCCGAAATAGAACTGTGCCGCCGCCGCTGCGCCGAAGGTGCCGCCGCCCATATAGGCGCGGTCGAGATAGGTGGAGAGGATTTCCTTCTTGGAAAGGTTCGCCTCGAGCCACAGTGCCAGGAACGCCTCGGTGACCTTGCGGTCGATCGAGCGTTCGTTGGACAGGAACAGGTTCTTGGCGAGCTGCTGGGTCAGCGTCGAGCCGCCCTGCACGACTTCGCCGGCGCGTGCATTCTCGCTCATGGCGCGGAAGAGGCCGATGAAATCGATGCCGAAATGGTCGAAGAAGCGCCGGTCCTCGGTGGCGATCACCGATTTGATCAGCGAATCCGGCAGCTCGTCGATCGGCACGGAATTCTGGTGGATGACGCCGCGATGGCCGATGACGTTGCCATAGCGGTCGGTGAAGGTGACGGCGAAATCGCCGCGGTTGCGCCAGTCCTCCTTGGTCGCCTCGAAGGCCGGCTGGGCAAGCAGCAGCATCAGCACCGAGCCGGCCGCCCCGAGCGTCAGCCCTTCGCCGGCAAGTTCGAAGACCATGCGCTTCCAGCCGCGCACGCGGAAGCGGCGGAAGAAGATGGTAATGTCTTCCCAGATCTCGGCGGCGCGGAATCCGGCGTTCCAGACGGTCGAATCGATCCAGGAATCGATGCGCAGCAGAATGTGACGGCTCTTCCTAGGCCGCTTGTCCGCCGCCTCGTTCGCCGCTTTTCCGGGCCTGTTTTCTGGCCCGTTTTCTGGGTTGTCCGGATCCTGCACGTCCTGTATTCCCGCCTGATCGCGCTTCGGTCATATCCGACGAAAGTGCGAGGCCCGCATATGGCCGCAAAGCTCTCCGATACCAGGAGAGAATTCTCCGAGTACCAGGAGTATACTGAGAATTGATTGATTTTGCGGCTGATAACAAGAGAGATGCATGAGGCTCACGCGAATTTGCGGGCCGCTGTTGCAAGAAACGAACGATGAACGATCTGCCCTTCTGGAAGAGCAAGACGCTAGCCGAAATGACCGTCGCCGAGTGGGAAAGCCTCTGCGACGGCTGCGGCCTCTGTTGTCTCAACAAGATCGAGGAATGGGATAGCGGCGATATCTATTTCACCTCGGTCAGCTGCAAGCTGCTCGACGGCGAAAGCTGTCGCTGCTCCAGCTATGAGAACCGCTGGGATTTCGTGCCGGACTGCGTGCAACTGACGAAGGAGAACGTGCCTGACATTGCCTGGCTGCCGCCCACCTGCGGCTACCGGCTGGTCAATGAAGGCCGCGATCTTTACTGGTGGCACCCGCTCGTCTCCGGCGACCCGGAGACCGTCCATGCCGCCGGCATTTCCGCGCGGGGCCGCGCGATCAGCGAAAATGAGATCGATATCGACGATCTCGAGGATTACGTCGTCGACTGGCCGCTGACGGTGGGTGAGGAGAAGGACGAAGAGGAAGCCTAGAACAAGATGATTTTAGGCCGGGTCGGCCTAAAATCTGAATCCTGTTCAAATTAAAGAGTTAGAGCATGACGTCGTCTGAAAACCGCTTACACTTTTCGGCATCATGCTCTAGGCGGGCTCAGGACTTTATTGCCGCGAGGAAGCGCCGCAGTTCCGTCTCGACATAGGCAGCCACCGGCCCGTCTGCGCCAAAACCCCACCAGAGCAGCGATCCCTGCCATTGCGACAGCATCAGCCGGGCGATTGTCTCCGGCGCCTTTGCCGATCCGAAACATCGGGCGATTGCCGCCGTCAGTGCCGCTCCCCAGGCCGCACCCCGGGCACGCAGCACCGGATCGCGGAAATCCTCGCGAAGCACCAGCAGTCCCTCGCCATAGGCGGCGGCATTGTCGCCGTAATCCTGCGACAGGCCGACGAGCAGCGCGACGGCGCCTTCCGGCGTTTTCGGCACGGTCTCGGCAAGCCGCGCCGTTTCCGCATCCAGCCGGTCCCAGGCGTGAAGCAGCGCGGCGCGCAGCATCGCCGCCTTCGTCGCGAAACGCTGCACCAGCGTCGAGCCGGAAAGACCGCTCGCTCTCGCCACTGCCGCAAAGGTCGCCGCCTCCGGCCCTTCGGCGTGGATCAGCGCCAGCACCATGGCGAGAAGCTGTTCATCGGAAAGTGTGCGGCGACGCGGCATGAAATTCCTCTTGCATTCGCTTCGAATGTAAACGATCATTCGTTTATATACAAGCGACGTCAGCTGGAGCATTCCAGGAAAAGTGTGAAGCGGATTTCTGTCCGGAATTGTGTAAAAACAAATAGTTAACCCCGGGTGCTTACGGCATGAAGGCCGTTCTAGCGTGGAGGATGGAGAAGTGATAGCGAACTTGCGGGAGAAAGTAGCCTTGGTGGCGGGTGCTACGCGCGGCGCCGGTCGAGGCATCGCGGTGGAACTCGGCGCCGCCGGCGCTACCGTTTACGTGACGGGGCGCACGACGCGCGCTAAGCAATCCGAATATATGCGACCGGAGACGATCGAGGAGACGGCCGAGCTGGTGACATCAGCCGGCGGCAGGGGCATTGCCGTTCAGGTGGACCATCTCGTCGAGGAACAGGTCGAGGCGCTGGTCGCCCGCATCCGCGGCGAAGCCGGCCGACTCGATATTCTCGTCAACGATATCTGGGGCTGCGAGAAACTGTTCGAATGGGACAAGGCCGTCTGGGAGCATTCGCTGGACAAGGGCCTGCGCATGCTGCGGCTCGGCATCGAGACGCATCTGATTACCGCCCACTACGCCCTGCCGCTGATGATCGAGCGGCCCGGCGGGCTGCTGGTCGAGATGACCGACGGCACGGCCGAATACAATGCCACCCATTACCGGCTGTCGCCCTTTTACGACCTCGTCAAAACCGGTGTCACCCGCATGGCCTGGGCGCATGCGCAAGATTTGGCGAAACACGGCGCCGCCGCAGTTTCGATCACGCCCGGTTGGCTGCGCTCCGAAATGATGCTGGATGCTTATGGCGTCAGCGAGGAGAACTGGCGCGAGGCGACGAAGGTGCAGCCGCATTTCGCCATTTCCGAAACGCCGCATTTCGTCGGCCGCGCCGTTGCGGCTATCGCTGCCGATCCCGACCGCGCCCGCTGGAACGGACAATCGCTATCGAGCGGCGCGATCGCCAAGACCTATGGCTTCGACGATATCGACGGTTCGCGGCCGGATTGCTGGCGCTACATGGTGGAAGTGCAGGAGCTCGGCAGACCGGCGGATGTGACGGGCTATCGCTAGAACCTTTCGAGAAAGGCTCTGCGAAGCCGCTCACACCTTTCGGCATCATGCTCTGGAGCAATTCCAGGAACAGAAGGCTAGAGCGGCTCTGCGCTTCCGTGAAGGCTAAACCGCTCTAGGGCCTTGTTATCGTGCGGCGGCGAGGCGCGCTGCGTCGCGAAACGAGACCAGTCGCTTCGTCTGTTCGTCCCACAGCACCAGCTTGACGCAACGCAGGCTTTCAATGAGCGTGATGCGGCCCATATCGGCAAGCTCAGGATGGTCTCGCAGCACCTCCGGCAGCCGGTAGTAAGGCACCCGGCTCGACAGATGGTGCACGTGGTGGATGCCGATATTGCCGGTGATCCAGCGCAGCACTGGCGGCAGGTCGTAATGCGAGGCACCGTGGAGGGCCGCATGCTGGAACTGCCAGTCCGGCTTCTTCGACCAATGTGTTTCCTCGAATTGGTGCTGCACGTAGAATAACCAGACGCCGGCAGCACCGGCCAGAAGCACGGTCGGCAGATGCACCAGCAAAAAGGGGACGATTCCGACGGCCCAGATCAGCAGCGCGGCGACCAGCGCGATGGCAAGATTGGTCGCCATGGTGGAGACCCAGGGCAGGGCGCCGGAGCGCATCATGCCGAAAGGCAGGCGCTGCTTGAAGAGGAACAGCCAGGCCGGTCCGATCCCGAACATCACGATTGGATGCCGGTAGAGCCGGTAACCAAGCCGGCCCCAACGCGACAGTGCGTTGTATTCGGCGATTGTCAGGGTTTCGATGTCGCCAACGCCGCGTTCGTCCAGGTTTCCGGCCGAGGCGTGGTGTTCCGCATGCGCCCGGCGCCAATAGTCGTAGGGCGTCAGCGTCAGGATGCCGATCGTGCGTCCAACCCAGTCGTCGACGCGGCGACGGGCGAAAAACGAGCCGTGGCCGCAATCATGCTGGATCATGAACAACCGGAGCAGGAAGGCGGCGGCGGGAAGGACGAGGATCAGGCCGGGCCAGAAGCTGTAATGAACCGCTGCCCAAGCGGCAGCCCAGAACAGCGCGAAAGGGATGACGGTGACGACAAGCTCGAAAGCGCTGCGTCCGGCTCGTGGCTGGCGATATCCGGCAAGGATCTTCAGCCAGCGTTTTTCAGCGAAAAGCTCGGCATTCCCTCGGGATCGCTCCGGATTTTCGTCAGACTCGCCCAAAGGGGCCACCTGGATTTCCTCGCACTCGCTGCGGCGCGCAGATTCGATCACAGAGTGACGCCGTGAAAGGCCGCGATGGCCGAAAGGCCGAGTGCAATCACTACGGCCGAGCGAATGAGGAAGAGCGGATAGTCGAAGTGGTACATTGTATGAAGAGTGGTCATGGTTGCAGCAATTCCTTTTTCGAGAAGATGTCAATGGGTGATGATGTCACGCCAGCGTGTCCGACAGGACGCGCTATCACTTGCGCCGTTACGCGCAGCGAGGGCGAGAGTGGCGGCTCGATAAGAGGTTCTATTTCTTTGGAGCACTGCCCTGCGGGGCGGTTTTGGTCGCCGTCTTCATCTGGTTGGCGAATGTGCTTTCCACCTTCGCTTCCTGCTTGTCCTTCTTCGGCTTCCGGACCTCGCGATTGCTTCTTACCTGTCCTTTTGCCATGGATAAAATCTCCCTTTAGATCGAAATTGAAAGCCGCAGCCTGCGTGGTATTCGCCCCGTTTGTCGGTCGCGATCGAGATCGCGGGATCGTCATGAGGGGCAACCCGACAACACCGGGCCGCAGGGATGGAATGAAAATGATGCCTGCTGAAACCGCATCGCTGTCTGGAGGCGGATGACCGGAGAGGTCACCGAAAGCCAAACCCGACGTTGAGACGGGACGTCACCATGCTTTCGCGATCGGGAAAATGGCGGGCCGGAAATCCGGTCACCGCAAATGCCGCATCGGCCAAATCAGCGAGCCCTCCTTATAGAGTAAAATTGAGGTGCCATTAAGGCCGTCGCCGCAGGAAAGCCATATTTCCACAGGGCATAACGCCTGTCGCACAAAAACTATGCAGCGGTTTTGCGATCACGACATGCGTGAAAACAAAGAGCTGAAGCGCGAGGAGCGGATCTGAAAGATTGCGATCGCCTTAGTCATTCACCGGAAACAGGCGGATCAGCTTCGTTCTTTCCATCTCCGCCAAGCCTGATGTCGACATGATGCCGCGGGCCAAACAGAGTTCTATGTCCCGTCCGATATCGAGCGGCACCAGCATACCGCCGGCCTTGAGCAGGCGGTCTGTCATCGACAGAAGCAGATCCACTTTCGCCTGGCAGCCATCGATTTCCAGGAGCGCCACCCGGCGCTCCCTGTCGATGTCTGCGAGATCCCTAGCCCGTTGCCGTTGTTGGTAAGCCCCGAATTGCACCCATCCGAAATAACCGGCCGCTGCGACGCAGATACAGAGCAAGAGGGTTTTCCGCACAATAGTCCTTCGGAGCCGGGCGGCTCGCTTGCCTCTACAGCCGTGCGTCTTTTTAGACGCGCAAAGGACGCTGTAGCACTTTGAATTGCTGCATAATTTTGCCCTTAAATCGATCCCGATTTAAGGAATTATGTAGAGGAGGATTTCCTGGTTTCTCCAAGTGACGGTAATGCTCAATCTTTTGTTGTTGCGCTATCCGGAGGCAAAACCGCTGCGCACTTTTGCTGGCACTGCTCTAGCCGACAGCGCGTCTTTCGCGGGGCAATCCCTGTATCGCATATCGGTTAAAGACGGGGGTTACCGGTTTCGGCGGCGTCTTCAGCTTGCCGAAATGGTGTTCGAGCGCTTGTGAGAGCAAGGCCGGCGAGGTGACGCCCTCTTCGAACAGCCTGATCAACAGTATGGCCGCGACGTTGAAGACACGTTCGTTGCCGATCAGGATTTTGGCGTCGTAGCCGGCGTCGTCGAGCACGCCCTGCAGCATGTCGAGATCGGACGAAGTCAGATGCGGCTTTTCGAAAGTGGAAGACATCGGTCCTCCTTTCATCGGGGCAAGGGTATAAAAACCCTCAGTCGGCAGCGCCCGTACACTGGCTGCCGAAGTTGAGACCATGCGCCTTTCACCCAGGCAACGCAACGGGATTCTTGCAGCAAATATCGCTGCGGTTGATGAGTAGCCCGCACCGGTCAGGGTGCGGGCCGATGACGGTCATTCCGCCGCCTGATAGATGGGCCTCCGGGCAGCCGATGTCCGCGGACCGGCGGCTGCAAGCAGGGTGATCGCCACCGCAAGCAGGGCCACGAACGCGATGCCGGCGACATAGGGGTTCCAGCCGAAATGCGGCGCGGCGCCGAAGACTGCCGAGGCGGCCGCGAGCACGATGCCGCCACCGATCTGGAAGGAGGCGAAAAGCAGTCCGGAGGCGAGCCCTGACTTGTCGTCCTCCACGTCGGAAAGAGCCGCGACCTGCACCGAGGGGTAGGTCATGGCGTAGCCGAGGCCGAGCGGGATCTGCGAAAACAGCACGAGCAGGGTCGGGTCGACATGTCCGAGTGCTGTCACCCAGAAGATATAGCTGAACGCCTGCAGGCCGACACCCGCCGCCATCAGCCCGGTGGCGCCGCGATTTTGCGCAAGCGTCGCAAAACGTGGCGCCAGGAACATCACGAAGACGCCGCCAAGCGCAAAGCAGAAGCCGGTGGTGAAGGCCGACCAGCCGATGACGTTCTGATAATAGAGCGTCGCCAGGAACTGGAAGCCGACATAGGCGCCCTGGAAGAGAGCGGCGATCGCATTGGCATGCCGGAGCTTGGCCCGGCGGAACATGCCGAGCGGCACCATCGGATCGGCATGCCGCGCTTCGACCACGAGGAAGAGCAGGATCAGCACCAGCGATGCCAGCAGCGAACCCCAAGTCGGGAAGGCTTGCCAGCCGGCGGCCGCAGCATTGGTGATGCCGAAGACGAAGAGCAGCAGCCCTGGCGTGATCGTCAGCGCGCCGGCCCAGTCGAAACTGGGCCGCGGTCCCGTCCTTTTGGGGTCGGCTGGCAGCGCCAGCGGCGCCAGAAAGAGTGTCAGGATGGCGACGGGCGCGCCCATGACAAGCGTCGCCCGCCAGCTGAAGATCGTCGCGGCACCGCCGAGCACCATGCCGAGCACGAAGCCGGTGGCGCCGGTAGAGGCGAAGACGCCGAGCGCCTTTGCCCGCGCGGTTCCCTCGCCGAAGACGGAGAGCAGCAGCGCAAGGGCTGCAGGCGCGGTGAAGGCAGCCGCAATGCCCTTGATCAATCGGGCGGCGATCAGCGTCGGCCCGCTATCGACGAAGCCGCCGGCTATGCTGGCGCCGGCAAAGATCGCCAGCGACCAGAGGAAGACGCGGCGTTGGCCGAAGACGTCGGCGACGCGGCCGCCGAGCAGCAGGAAGCCGCCATAGCCGAGCACATAGGCGCTGACGGCCCATTGCAGCGATGTCGCCTCCATGCCGAGTTCGGCCTGGATGGCAGGCAAGGCAACGCCGATGGTGGAGACGTCCATGGCGTCTAGAAAGTTGGCGGTGCAGAGCAGCAGCAATGCCAGCCCCGCCCCGCTTCGCGATTTGGAAAGAGTCATCGAAATCGTTCCTTCTTTGCTGCCGCCTCATCGGGGGAGGTTGCCGGGCGGCAGGGAACGAGAAAATGTACAGCTTCCTTTCCTATTGCAAATTGATAGTAGCTATGCCAGGTATTACTGACGATGATGAATGATGCCACGCTTCGCAAGATCGACCTCAATCTCCTGCTGGCCTTTTCGGTGCTGATGCAGGAGCGCAATGTCAGTCGCGCCGCCGAGCGCCTGCTGCTCGGCCAGCCGGGCCTGTCGGCCGCTTTGCGGCGCCTGCGCGAAGCGCTGGACGACGAATTGTTCGTGCGTGTCGGCCGCGGCCTGCAGCCGACGCCGCGCGCCCTTTCCATCGCCCCGGCGATCGAGGATGCACTGTCGGGCATCGAGCGTGCCATCCGCCCGCAGGCCGAATTCGATCCGGCAAGCTGGCAGGGCGAGTTCCGCATCGGCATGTGCGACAATCTTGAATCGGCCTTCTTCGGCCCGCTTGCCGCCCGTCTTCTCCAGCTTTCACCCGGCGCCCGGCTGATCGGCATCGCTTCCGACAAGCGCGATGCCGCACGCCGGCTGGATGAAGGCGTCTTCGATTTTAGCGTCGCGATGCATGACGAACCCGCCTCCTGGCACATTCGCGCGCCGCTGTTCGACCAAGTCTCGATCTGCATCTACGATGAAGCTCAGCTCGGGCTGAAGGCGCCGTTGAGCCTCAAGGATTTCGCCAATGTCGCGCATGTCACCGTCTCGTTCGAAGGCAACACCTCGACCGGTATCGACATGGCGCTGAACCGCACCGGCGATGTGAGACAGGTGGTGGCGACCGTCCCGCGCTTTTCCGCTCTGCCGATGGTGCTGAAGGCGATGCCCGCCATTGCTACCGTGCCGGAATCGATCGGTCGCTGCATGGCGCAGTTACATGGGCTGATGCTTTGCGAGCCGCCGCTTTCGCTGCCGACCGATCCCGTGACGATGCTTTATCGCCGAGTCGACCAGACGGACGGCCGGGCGCGCTGGTTCCGTCGTCTGTTCATCGATGTAGCCAATAAGGCGCTCGAAGCTTCCGGCTGCTGCGTATCCATTCCGAGAGCCGCTGCCTGACGGTCCGTTATAGCTCGCCTTTGTGGAAATAAGCTTCGAGGCGATAGCCGTCGGGGTCGATGATGAAGGCGGCATAATAGAAGCGCCCGTAATCCGGCCGGATACCCGGTTCACCATTATCCGTGCCGCCGGATGCGACGGCCGCCGCGTGAAAGGCATCGACCGCAGCCTCATTCGGGGCGACGAAGCAGAAATGCAGCCCGGATCGCATGTCGGCAACAACAGGCTGTTCGACCTGCATCACCCAAAGGCCGACCCCTTCCGGCCCGTAGCCGATCATGGTGTCGGAATTGGAGAGGCGCTCATATCCGAGCGGCGCCAGTGCCGCATCGTAGAAACGGCGGGCTCTTTCGAGGTCTTTTACGCCGATGGAAATGTGATCGAACATGGACTGCGAAACTCCCTATCTTCCGCTAATGACTGCTCACACCCAAGATGGCTCGACGCCAACATCTTTCAACCGCTGTTCTAAAGCATGTCGCGCAAAAATGTGTGGGATAGGCAGCCCCACGACCGCTGCCGCCTGCGGCAAAGCCTGCGGCCGGACATTGCCGCATCCACCCAGGTCTCGTTCTAAACAGCGCCCTCGGCGACGCTTTGCATCTGGTGCAGCTCCGTCACCTCATAGGTCCAGACTCGAAACGCCTTCAGCACATGCGGTCCGAAGGAATTGATGAGCGGTATGTCGGCGGCATCGCGCCCGCGTGCGACGATGATGCGACCGATCCGTGGTGTGTTGTTGCGCGGATCGAATGCATGCCATGCACCGTCAAGGAAGACCTCAATCCAGGCGCTGAAGTCCATCGGATCGACGACGGGAATACCGATGTCACCGAGATGGCCATTGATATATCGGGCAGGAATGTTGAGGCAACGGCACAACGCCACCGCGAGATGCGCAAAGTCGCGACAGACGCCGACGCGTTCGTGGAACGCCTCGAAGGCTGTCCGCGTCGATCGCGCCTGCATGTAGTCGAATTGGATATGGCCGTGAACGAAGTCGCAGATCGCCTGAACGCGGCCCCAGCCGGGTGAGACGGTGCCGAACATATCCCACGCAATTTGACTGAGACGATCCGTCTCGCAATAGCGGCTGCCCATCAGGTAGACGAGGCAATCATCCGGCAACTCCGAAACCGGGACTTCCCTGGCGCCTGGCAGCGACCTGTCCGGTTTGCCGTCGTCTTCGATCGTCGCATCGCCCCATATGGTCAGGTCGCCCGTCGGGGCAACCAGCCGAAGACAGCGGTTCCCGAAGAGGTCGCGATAAGTCGAAGTGGGAACATCGGGCGTGGTGAATACCGTTTCCGGAATTCTGATGTCGGCCGCACGATCCTCATGCACCGACAACAGACATACCAATGCGGTCGGTTGTGGGCAGGTCAGCGTCATTTCATAGCCGTAACGGATCAACATGGAGCGTTCTCGCGCGTCCGGATCCGTCTAGCGGAAATCCGCCGCAGTTGGAGTATAAAAGGCGCGGCGGCGGTAGGAATAGGCTTTGTGCGCCACGTCCTGAATGGAGTTGCGCAGGGCGTCGAAGGAGGAAAGCCACCTCGTTTCCGACGGCTCGGTTCTTTGCAAGGCGGCATCGGATTTCGCCAGCGCGCCAACCTCGATGAAGAACAACACCTGGAACATGCCGTCATGGCCGACGAAGCGCACAGCATTTCTCGCCGCATCGAAGCTACGGCTTTGGTTCAGAAACGCTAGCGCCATGGTTGGACCGGCGGGCTCTTACGAGCACTCCGAGCGGCGCCCGACAGCCTCAACCATTCCTTCCGGTATCCTATGTTGAGGAGATTGAAGGACATCATGTCTTTCCCGGCCTCCGAACGGCTCTTGCCGATCATGGCATGGTCGGCGTGTACGGGAACGCTTGCAGAAACACGATAGACGGTCCACGAACGGGCGGATTCGATCCGGCGGTCGTGTTCGATCTCCATGGAGTAGCGGCCGGGCGCTTCCCATGTGTGGACGGCAAATGCATTCCGTCTTCGTTCGGCTTCGTCTCCATGGCTGTTCACGATGTCAACCTTTCGTCATTCGGGCCGCGGCCTTGGCCAAACGTCCTCTCGATCAGTGTTGCGCCGCTGCCGGCGGGCGATAGGTTTACCAGTTCCAGGCTATCTTCCGTCGCGACCCGCTCATGACGTTCATCGTCACTACGGATGCGGTATTGCAGCATATTTCCTCTCAGAGGCAGCGTGGCGGTAATGCGGTATGTGTCGGGAAGCTTGGAGGGAACGACCAAGAACCCGTCCTTCACCCGGACAGTCTGCCCCACCTTGAAGATATGTGTTGCTGCCTCGCGCCGGACTGAGCGTCCATTGCGTTGCGGGATGCGCGTAGCGGTCATGACGGTTTGTGGTCCTTTTCGAGCACGGTTTCGAGATCTGACAGGTGGATAGGCATCATCTGCTGCGTCGAACTCTGCGCGGCGATCGCCGGCAGGTGGATGAAGGCGCCGACCCGTCGCCAGGCAAGCCTGGAAACGCTTCCGATCAATTCCTCGTCATAATCGACGCGGTATTCTCCGGCTGGCTGCGCCGCGTCGAAACCGGGCAGGCGGAATGGGGATGAAAAGCGGACGACGGTTTGTGTGGTGCGACTTGTCACTGCTGAGGCCTCCGCAGGAATACACCGATGCGTTTCCTGTATCGTTGAGATCCGAACCGGACGAACTCGAGGCTGCCGGTACATCCGCGGTCAGCGCCAAGCTCATTCCGGATCGGAACAGGCGAACTCAACGCCGGAACGACGTCATGGATCGCTGTCGAGAATTCAGTGGTGATGGCGGGTCGTAGGTCTCTGACACCGCGAAGCCAAGTTGGCCAAATCGACGAGACCTATCATTGCGCCTCTATTGAGTTTAAATCAAGATAAATTCTGATTTATCTATAAAAAACGCCAAATTAACTCTTCGTTCAGGAAAATAAAATGAAGCGAGATGGCGTATAAAATTCTATTCATTTCCTGATTATTACAAAATATCCGGTCGGATTGATTTCCTGAATATCTCAAAAAAATTCCTCCGCGAATAATATTTCTTGGCACTCCTATCAATCGAGTGCCACGAGTGTTATTTATGAGTTGCAGCCGCCATACGCGCCGGCAGCAGAAAGACCTCTATGAAATTCCGTTCACTTCACGACCGCGTCGTCATTCGACGTGCGGAAGGCGATGTCAAATCCAAGGGCGGGATCATCATTCCAGACACCGCCAAGGAGAAGCCGCAGCAAGGCGAAGTGGTCGCAGTCGGCCCGGGCCTGCGCGACAAAAGCGGCAATCTGGTCCCGCTCGATGTCGAGGTCGGTGATCTCATTCTGTTTGGAAAATGGTCGGGGACAGAGGTCACGATCGATGGCGAAACCCTTCTGATCATGAAGGAGACCGACATCATGGGCATCGTCGAAAAGACCGAGGCGGCTGCCGACAAAGCCGCCTGAGAGTCGAATTTGTGACCGCATCTCAAGACTGAACTGGGAAGAAATATCATGTCTGCCAAGGAAATCAGATTCTCCAACGACGCGCGCGACCGCCTGCTGCGCGGCGTCGAATTGCTCAACAACGCCGTCAAGGTGACGCTTGGCCCGAAGGGTCGCAACGTCGTCATTGACAAGGCCTATGGCGCACCGCGCATTACCAAGGACGGCGTCAGCGTCGCCAAGGAGATCGAGCTCGCGGACAAGTTCGAGAACATGGGCGCGCAAATGGTGCGCGAGGTGGCTTCGAAGACCAATGATCTTGCCGGCGACGGCACGACGACGGCAACGGTGCTCGCCGCCTCCATATTCCGCGAAGGCGCAAAGCTCGTCGCTGCCGGCATGAACCCTATGGATCTCCGGCGCGGCATCGATCTCGGCGTTACCGCCGTCGTCAAGGAAATCAAGGCGAGGGCGATGAAGGTCAAATCGTCAAGCGAGATCGCCCAGGTCGGCACCATTGCCGCCAATGGCGACGCCGCCATCGGCGAGATGATCGCCAAGGCGATGGACAAGGTCGGCAATGAGGGCGTCATAACAGTCGAAGAGGCGCGAACCGCCGAGACCGAACTCGACGTCGTCGAGGGTATGCAGTTCGACCGCGGCTATCTCTCACCCTATTTCGTCACCAATGCCGAGAAGATGCGCGTGGAACTGGAGGATCCCTATATCCTCGTTCACGAGAAGAAACTCGGCAGTCTGCAGGCGATGCTGCCGATCCTGGAAGCCGTCGTACAGACCGGCAAACCGCTGCTCCTCATCTCGGAGGACGTCGAAGGCGAGGCGCTGGCGACGCTTGTTGTTAACAAGCTGCGCGGCGGCCTGAAGGTCGCAGCCGTCAAGGCGCCGGGTTTCGGTGATCGCCGTAAGGCCATGCTGGAAGACATTGCCGTGCTCACATCAGGCCAGATGATTTCCGAGGATCTCGGCATCAAGCTCGACAACGTCACGCTCGATATGCTCGGCCACGCCAAGCGCGTGCTGATCGACAAGGAATCCACCACGATCATCGACGGCTCCGGCGAGAAAGCGGCCATCCAGGCACGTATCCAGCAGATCAAGGCGCAGATCGAGGAGACCACTTCCGATTACGATAAGGAAAAACTGCAGGAACGCCTGGCGAAACTCGCCGGTGGCGTCGCGGTTATCCGCGTCGGCGGCGCGACCGAAACGGAAGTCAAGGAAAAGAAGGACCGCATCGACGATGCGCTGAACGCCACCCGTGCGGCGGTCGAAGAGGGCATCGTGCCCGGCGGCGGCGTGGCACTGTTGCGCGCCAAGTCGGCGCTCACGGGCCTGACCGGGGAGAACGCCGACGTGACGGCGGGCATCTCGATCGTGCTCAGGGCGCTCGAAGCCCCGATCCGGCAGATCGCCGACAATGCCGGGTTCGAGGGCTCCATCGTCGTTGGAAAACTCGCGGGCAGCAATAACCACAATCAGGGCTTCGACGCACAGACGGAGACCTATGTCGATATGATCGAGGCCGGCATCGTCGATCCCGCCAAGGTCGTGCGCACCGCTCTGCAGGACGCCGGCTCGATTGCGGCGCTTCTGATCACCGCCGAGGTGATGATCGCTGACATTCCCGCAAGAGACTCCGCCCCTGCAGCCGGAAATGGCGGCATGGGCGATATGGGATACTGAGAACAGCCTGAACCGTCCGGCGTGGCCGGACGGCGAACCCGAACAATAGACAGGGAGAATTCCAATGTCCGTTCAGAGCAGCAGCAAGACATCGATCACCCAGCGTTTCGACAGTTACCAGCCATCCAAGACGCTTCTCGTCTGGGCCTGCGTCGTCACGGCAATCGCCACGATGATTATCGGCTTCAGCTGGGGAGGTTGGGTAACAGGCGGCACGTCAAGCAAAGCGGCAGCGGCCGCCGGCGACGTTGCACGCGGAGAACTGGCGTCCGCCATTTGCGTCGAACGGTTCAATGCGGCGCCGGATGCGGGCGCTAAACTGATCGAGTTCAAGGCGATTACCGAAGGCTACAAGCAGCGTCAGTTCGTCGAGGCCGGCGGTTGGGCGACCATGCCTGGGCAGACCTCACCCGACAGCCGAAGTGTTCAGGCCTGCGCCACCGCGCTTGCCATCTGACACCATTTTTCAGAGCGCTCCGATGTGTGTGCGGAGCGCTTCCACTCTCAAAGCAGGAAATGACCAATGATCCGTTTTGTGAAAAAGAGCGACCCGCAGCCACCCGCAGACGACGCCGGCGACAACCGCTTCCAGAAAATCCGCGAGGCAGCTGCCGACGAGCATAAGAAGGCCGCCAACGACAGCACGCGACGCCGCCCGCCGCAGGCAAGGGAAGATGACGATCCGCTTATCTGAGAGGGTATGGAAAAGCGTCTTTGAACAGGTCTCCAGCGCAGCCGTGTAAGCCGGCATATGGCGCGGTCTGAGGGCAGGGACGCACCAGGGCTCCTTGAAGACCTAGCGATAATCCAGCCAGATCCCGCCAGCGTCGGCGGAACGCACGCAGTTTTCCACCCAGCGTACCCCTTCCAGTCCGGCATCGACATCGGGAAAGACGAGGTCTTCGATCCCCGCAGGGGCGAGGCCGCGCTCTCTGTTGATGGCAAAGCCGAAGCGGCGATAGAGGTTCGCCCAGGCTTCGAAGAGACCTTCCGGGTGACCGCCGCCGATCCGGTCGTCGATCCTGGCCTCGGGATAGAGATAGTCCATGCCGCGCTCGAGGATGCGAGCCGGTTCGCCCTGGATCTCGTAAGACAGCTGGTTCGGCCGCTCGTCCCACCATTCGATACTGGCCTTCGAGCCGACGATGCGGATCTTCTGGCCGTGCATGGAGCCGGCATTGACGGCGCTCGACCAGATGGTGGCGATCGCGCCATTGTCATATTCCATCAGGGTCACCGCATTGTCTTCCAGCGGCGCTCGGCTTTTGACGAAGCTCTGGCGGGTGCAGAGCAGACGCCTGATCTTCAGGTGCGGCAGGATGACCTTGGCGATGTAAAGCGGGTGGGTCCCGACATCGCCGAGGACATAGCTGGGGCCTGCGAATTTCGGATCGACGCGCCAGCGCGTCGAGGGGTTCTGCTCCTCCACCGCAGCGCTATGGAAGCCATGGGCGAATTGCAGGTTGACGATGCGAATCTCGCCGAGATCACCATTCCTGACCATGGCGCGCGCCTGCTCGATCATCTGGTGGCCGGCATAGCCGTAGGTCACGCCGACGATACGGCCGCGCGCCTGGGAAAGCGTCTTCAGTTCTTCGGCCTCGGCGATCGTGAAGCAAAGCGGCTTTTCGCAGATCACATGCAGATCATGTTCGAGTGCTGCCTTGCAGATCGCGAAATGGGTGTTGTTGGGTGTCGCGATCGACACGGCCTCGATGCCGTCGGCCCGCCCGGCTTCGGCTGCAAACATAGTCGCATAGTCCGGGTAGCTCCGGGCTTCGTCGAGCCCGAGATCGAGGCCGAAGGCGCGGCCGCGTTCGGGATCGATATCGAAGGCACCCGCCACAAGGACAAAGACGTCGTCGCGATGCGCCGCCGAGCGATGAATATAGCCGATCTGGCTGCCTTTGCCGCCGCCGACCATGCCCCAGCGGATCGGCTTTTTCCTGTTATTCGTCATAGTTTTTTCCCTAGCAATTCCAGCAAAAGTGCGCAGCGGTTTTGCGTCCGGAATTGCGCAAAACAGAGGTGGAGCGTTTCCGTGTTTCGAAGAAAAACGGAAATGCTCTAGAACCCGACCGACCTGAGGTAATCGCGGCTTTGCTTCACATCTTCGAGGCTGCCGGCGACATTGAGCGGATCGCGCTCCTGCTCGACGGTGATGAAGCCGTGATAGCCGATCTCCTCGAGCGTTCGCTTGACGGCGGGATAATCGATGACGCCGCGGCCGATCGGGCACATGACGCCCTGTCCGCAGGCCTCGAAGAAGCGGATCCTTTCACCTAGCACACGGTCGAAGACGCCCTGGTCGATATCCTTGAAGTGGACGTAGTCCAGCCTGTCGGCATAGCGGCGAAGCATCTCCACGGGATCCATGCCGGCATAATAGCTATGGCCGGTGTCGAGGCAGAAGCCGGCGATCTCCTGCGGAATGTCACCTGCCACCCGCTCGATCTCATCGGCAAATTCGATATAGCCGCCCGCATGCGGGTGGATGACGGCGCGCACGCCGTATTTCCGCCGAGCGAGTTCGGCGATCGCCGTGATGTTGGCGACCATCCCGGCCCAGGCCTTGTCATCGAGACGCGGCGCACGATCGGAATGGCCGGCAGCATAGTCCCGTTCGTCGTGCCCCCAGTCCATGACCGTGAGATAGGGCGTCCTGAACCGCTGGCCCGCCACCTGTTCCGGCTGCGGCAGCCTGGTGATAACGGCGCAGATTTCGTCCGTCTGCCGCAGCAATGTCTCCCGATTTTCAGGAGAGACCAGATCGTCGAAGATCGTGCCGGCGACGATGAAGAGATTGCGCTCGGTGAGCGCCTTTGCGACGAGCGCATCATCGAGCGGCACGTAACCATAGGGCCCGAGTTCAAGGCCGCCATAGCCGGCTGCCGCCGCCTCGTGGAAGACTCGTTCCCAGGAGGGAAGGTTTGGATTGTTGACGTCATCAACGCCCCAGCAGCAGGGGGCTGTCGTAATCGTGATGGTCACAGTTTTATTCCTGATAGTGGGTGCCGGGGCGGATGTTGGCGATCAGCCAAGTTTCCCGGGCCAGTATTTATCGACATATTTTTGAATTTCGGAGCGCATGAAGCGCCCGGAATCGTCGGCGCGCTCCTCCCAGCCGAAGACGCAGGCGGTGATGATGCCGTCGAACCCGACTGCGGCGAGCGAGGAGAAGAAGACATCCCAATTGATCTCGCCCTGGTACATATCCAGGTGCTGATGGATGGTGACCTTCGCGCCCGGTGGATTGATGATGTAGCGCAGCCCGGATGACGCCTTGTGATTATAGGTATCGGCCACATGCACATGGGCGATCAGCGGGCCGGCATCGCGGATCATTCGCGCCATATCGTCACCGAAATAGAAGGTATGCGGCGCGCAGTAGAGGAATTTGACGTTCTTCGAGCCGATGGTCTTCAGCATGTCGATCGCCGGATGCAGCGTTTCGCACCAGTCTTCCGGATGCGGTTCCATGTTGAGCGTGACGCCCTCGCGCTCGAACACCGGAACGAGCTCTTCTATCGAGCGCCACCAGGCAGCCTCGCTGTGCTCGTGGGTATGCATGCCGCCGCAGCAGCTGGCGCGGTGGCTGCGATCCGGCGACGGGCCGCGGCCGAATTCCGAGTTCATCGTATCGCAGCCCATTTCGGCGGCGATCGCGATTGCTTCCTTCCAGTAGCGTACTGCGGCCTGCCGCTCGTCCTCATGCGGGCTCGCCCAGCGATACATCGGCAGGATCGAGGCGAGCTGGACGCCGTGATCCTTCAGGGCCGCCTTGAATTCCGTAATGCGTTCCTTGTGTGCCCGCGGGCGCACCCACCAGGGCAGAAAATCGTCGCGCGGTGAAAGCTCGATATGCTCATAGCCAAGCTCCGCCGCCTTGCGGCAGAGGTCGCGCAGGTTGAGGTGACGGTGCATATGCGGGTCGAGTGCGATCTTCATCTGGCTCCTCCGTCATCCCCGGCCGCTTCGCGCCGGCGGATGATCCTTGATCTCGTTTTGGACCGTCCGGTGCTCCTCCCGGATTGCTGGCACGATACTGCTGCGGCGCCCCGATACTCCAATGCTTCCTTGATCAAATTTGATCATTGACCCCAGAGCATGCCGATGCTCTCTGTGTCAGCTTTGGGAGTGAGTGAGACCTGATGAAGGTGACTTTGAAGGATGTCGCACGGCAAGCCGGCGTTGGCACCGCGACCGTCGAGCGCGTTCTCAACGACCGCGGCGGCGTGCGGCCAGAGACGGTGGAGAAAGTCTTCCTGGCGGCAAGACGGCTTGAATACCGGCAAAGCCTGCCGGTCGTCCATCGCGGCCTGGTCCGGATAGAAGTGATCCTGGTTCGCCCGGAGACCAGCTTCTATTCGCGTTTGAACCGGGCGTTCGAGCGCATCGCCGCCTCGCTCGACGACAGCATCACCGTTCACCGCACCTTCGTCCGCGAGAACGAGCCGGCGCAATTCGCCCGCTACATCGCCAACCCGACGGCACGCCGGTCGGCGCTGATCGTGGTTGCGCCCGACCATGCCGATGTCGTCACCAGCGTGCGGAAGGCGGCCGGTCTCGGTATCCCCGTCGTTCAGATCATGACCCGTCCGGCCCCCGAACTGCCCTATGTCGGCATCGACAATTATGCTGCCGGACGCACCGCGGCTTACTACATGTCGGGCATGCTGGCGCAGCGCCCCGGTTCGTTCGTCGCACTCTGCCACAGCGGCGCCTATGAGAACCATAAGGAGCGGATCCGTGGCTTCTCCAGCTATCTCTCGGAGAATGGTTCAAACGAACATCGTTTCATCGAGGTCATGTTCGACCTTGATGATGAGCACAATGCCATGGAACTGCTGCAAGCGGCCCTTCTGCGGGAGCCCGGCATCATCGGCGTCTATAGTGCCGGCGGCGACAACAAGGGTGTTGCCAGGGTGCTCGAGGCAAACAAGGCTAGGCGGCCGTTCTGGGTCGGTCACGAATTGACGGAGCAGACGCAGCACTACCTGCGCCACGGCATCATGTCGATCGTCCTCGATCAGGCGCCGGAGGTGCAGGCAAGGCGATCGATAGACCTTGCGCTGAACAGGCTCGGTCTCATCGAGGTGGAGGTCAGCGCCGAGCCGGTGCGCTTCCTGACGATCACGTCGGAAAATCTCTGAGGCGAGATAAGGATGCCCGGACAATCCGCTCGAATGAGCGCTAGCGGCTTTCTCACGACACTGGGCGCAGCCTTACTGCAGCTGCGGCTTTCTGAGAAAGCTGTTGCGGTCGGCGGATTTGATGCGGAGCCAGGCTTCCCGGCCGTTCCTGAGAATCCGCATGGGGATTTCGGCGCCGGCCGGGCCGCTGCTCCAGAGCTTGCGGTAGAAATCGGCTAGGCCATCGACCTCTTCGTCGCGGATCTCCGAAATGATATCGCCCTGACGCAGGCCCGCCTGGGCGGCCGGACCGCCTTCGGCCACGCTCATGACCACCACGCCGCCATTGCTCTCGGCAGAGAAGGCGCCGAGCCAAGGCCGCGGCGGCTTGTTGACCTGGCCGCGGTTCAAGAGATCGTCAAGGATTGGCGGCAAAAGGTCTATCGGCACGACCATGTTGATATCGGCAACCTCGTCGCCATCGCTCATCTGCAGCCGAAGCGAACCGATGCCGAGAAGCTTGCCGTCCGAACCGATCAGCGCCGCACCGCCCCATGAGGGATGGGCCGGTGCCGTGAAAATCGCCTCGTCCAGCAGATATTCCCAATAGCCGGCGAATTCCTGCCGGGCGACGATATTTGCCTCGACGAATTCTCCGATGCCATCGGCAAGCACGACGGGATCGCCGGGCTTGGCTGTCGCCGCGTCACCGAGATCCACCGCCGGGGCATTCAGGGCCCCGAGCGCCTGGACCAGGCCGAAGCCGCTTTCCTGATCATAGGCAAGCGCATGCGCGGGAACCACGCGCCCGTCATGGGTCGTCAGCCAGACCTCTTCGGCCTCGGTGATGAGATAACCGATGGTCAGCACCAGCCCGTTGTCGCGAATAACCACGCCGCTGCCTTCCCGGACAGTGCCGAGCGTCTCCGCCGTGAAGGCATCTTCCGGAATGGAGGAACGGACGGCCACGACTGACCGCAAAATCGGATCGATATTCATACTTTCATCCCGATGGGCGCCGGCGCGAAAGGCCGAAATCCGGCGCATTCCACCCTGAATAAGTAAGAAGATGGATGGGCGGAGGCAAGGCTGTGGCGCAGGGAATTTCCGCCACCGCATTTGATGATGCGCTGGAAACGTGGAAAGATCCAAGCGGCTATCGGTGCGGGGAATCGCCAATTCCGTAGGGGAATGCGCAACGCATTCAATCCGCGATCAAATCGCTTGGAATCTGCGATTTTCGTAAAATCTCACGCAGCGCAACGCTGCGTCATTCCGTCGACCATCCTCTTCAAACTTGTGGGTATGATATTTTTTGATGACAGTGGCACTGTGCAACAATATACGGTCAATCCTATCAGGAATCAGACTGACACGGATCACGACATGAAAGACTGGCATCCCGATCTCAGCCGCAGCAGCAGCCCCCGTTATATGGCGATCGCCGATGTGATCGAAATGGATCTGCGCAGCGGGCACCTGGTGGTTGGGGACCGGCTGCCGCCGCAACGTGAACTCGCCAAGCGGCTGAATGTCGATTTCACGACGGTGGCGAGAGGCTATGTCGAGGCGCAGAAGCGCGGGCTTGTGGATTCGCATGTCGGCCGCGGCACCTTCGTCACCGGTGGTGCGGACAAGGAGCGCCAGGGCTTCGCACCCGACGCCGCGCCCGATCCCCGCCGCGCCTCCGTCGTCGATTTCTCGATGAACATGCCGCCGGAACCGGATGATCCGGAACTGATCGCCCGCATGCGCGAGGGCATGTCGGCAGTGGTGGCGAGCCTCATTCCGCTGCTGCGCTACCAGGGTTTCGGCGGCTCCAGCATGGACAAGGAGGCCGCAGCCTCCTGGCTCAGCCGTCGCGGACTGGTGCCCTCGCAGGAGCGGATCTT
Organism: Rhizobium indigoferae; assembly: GCF_034554815.1. Classification (NCBI taxonomy): domain Bacteria; kingdom Pseudomonadati; phylum Pseudomonadota; class Alphaproteobacteria; order Hyphomicrobiales; family Rhizobiaceae; genus Rhizobium; species Rhizobium indigoferae. The sequence goes on from NZ_CP140635.1 coordinate 1,033,433, forward strand.
CGTCACACCAGGCGCCCATCCGGCCCTGCTGGCGATCTTCGGCCTACTGGCAAAACCAGGCGAGACCGTGCTTTCGGAAGTCATCACCTATCCCGGTATGCGCTCGATCGCCGCCCAACTGCGGCTCAATCTGACCGGCCTGCCGATGGACGAGGACGGTATCCTGCCGGACGCCTTTGCAGACGCCTGTGAGAGATTGAAACCGAAAGCGCTCTATCTCAATCCGACGCTGCAGAACCCGACGACGCTGACCATCCCGGCCCGGCGCCGCGAGGAGATCTGCGCCGTTGCCCGCAAATATCACGTGCCGATCGTCGAAGACGATGCCTACGGCTTTATTCCACAGCAAGGCCCGGCGCCGCTCGCCGCCATGGCGCCCGATCTGACCTGGCATATCGGCGGGCTGGCGAAATGCATCGGCGCGGGTCTGCGCCTTGCCTATGTCGTGGCGCCGGACAGCAAGGCCGTGTGGCCTTTCGTCAGCGCCATGCGCGCCAACAATGTCATGGCCTCGCCATTGACCGTGGCGCTCGCCACCCGCTGGATCGAGGACGGCACCGCCGATACGATCCTGCGTTTCATCCGTGCTGAGGCGGCCGCCCGCCAGCAAATGGTTGCTGCCATCCTGCCGGCCGGCAGCTACCGCGCCGATCCGATCAGCTTCAACATCTGGCTGCCGCTCTCCAACGGCTGGACCCGCTCCACCTTCGGCAGCCATACTCGTTCTTCCGGCATCGGCGTCGTCGCAAGCGATGCCTTCACGGTCGAGGGCGTCGCACCCGAGGCCGTACGCGTCTGCCTTGGCGGACCGATCACCCGGGAGAAACTGCAGGGCGCACTGGAATTCATGGCCCATGCGCTGGAAGGCCCACCGGAAATGGCGGCGTCGTTCTTCTGACGCAGAATTCCGCCACGGGCTGGCACTGACGAAATCCGGAAGCAGTCGGGAATCAGATCGGCCGCACCCTAAGCTGTCCGGGGATGGCGAAGCATATCCGTCACGTTCACGTTTGAACTGCCCTGCCAAGCCTGGCTGCAGCCCCAAATGCTGCTTCAGAAATCTGCAGTCAGCTTTGCTGCCGGCCTGCGCCGGGAGTTCTGCGGCATTCTGGCGAATTGACTGGTAATTTCTTTCCAATGTAATTATATTGCATGCATTCATTTAAGACATTGAGTGCATCAATGTCCGCGGCACAGGAAAGCGAGATCGTCATGGATACGGAATATCCCCCACTTCCTCCGATACAGACCGGCATCAGGGGGCGCTGCCCGCGCTGCGGCCAGGGTCATATGTTCAAGGGCTTCCTGACACTGCAGCCGGAATGCGAGGTCTGCGGCCTCGACTATTCCTTCGCCGATCCTGCCGACGGTCCGGCCTTCTTCGTCATCTGCTTCGCCTGCATACCGAGCGTGCTGCTCGGCGTCTGGCTGGAGGTGGCCTTTTCGGCGCCGATCTGGGTGCAGCTTCTGGTCACCGGCCCCTTCATGCTCGCCACCTGCATTCCGCCGCTGCGGCCGCTGAAGGGCTGGCTGGTCGCCAGCCAGTATTTCTACAAGGCGGAAGAGGGCAAGCTCGCCTAAAGCATGTCGCGCAAACCTGTGCAGCGGTTTCGCGATAACGATATGCGTCAAAACAAAGACCAAAAGCGCGAGGGGCGAATCTGAAAGATCGCGACGCGCTTTAGGGCCTGTTGAGCGTCCCGCGCAGGCGCGGCGTTGCGAAATCGAGCAGCGCCCGCAGCTTCAGCGGCACCAGTCCCTGCGCGGGATAGACGAGATGCACCGGCGCCGGCGGTGGTTCAAAATCGGCAAGCAGCGGCACCAGCAGGTCGGCGCTCTCGGCGTGTGCGGCCTGGTAGGAGAGCACGCGGGTGATGCCGAGGCCGGCAACAGCTGCGTCTACCGCCGCCTCGGCGGTGTTGACGGCAAGCCGCGAGCGGATCGGTACTGTGAGATCGCGTTTCCCCTCGGTGAATGTCCAGCTGAGCATCGAGGCCATGCCCTCGAAGGTGACGCAGTCATGCGCGGCGAGATCGCCTGGATGCCGAGGGAGGGCGTGCCGCTTGAGATAATCGGGGCTGGCATAGACCGTGCGGCGGATCGCGCCGAGCCTTGTGGCGATCAGGTTGCTGTCCGGCAGGTTGCCGATCCTAAGCGCCACGTCGATATGATCCTCGACGAGGTTCGACAGTCGGTCGCCAAGCATCAGCCGCAGATTGATATCGGGATAGGCTTTCAGGAAATCCACCACGACAGGTAAGACATGCAGCCGACCGAAGACGATCGGCGCGGTCATCGTCAGTTCGCCCTTTGGCGCACTATATTCGCCGGCCGCCGTCCGTTCCGCCTCTTCCACCCGATCGAGAATTTCCCGCGCCGCCTCGACATAGGAGCGGCCGGCCTCCGTCAGCGTGATCTTCCGGTTGCTCCGTTGCAGCAGTTGGGCGTTGAGATGTGCTTCCAGTTCCGAAACCTTGCGGCTGACGGTTGCGAGCGGGGATCGCAGATGCCGTGAGGCGGCCGAGAGGCTGCCCTGTTCGACAACGGCAAGAAGCACGGTCATGGCGTCGAGACGGTCCATTCTATCCTTCCATGAATTGGTAACATGCCTTCCAGATTAGCATTCTACTGCAGTCTGGTGGAAGGCAGTAAATTACGCCGCAGATGGTTCGAAGCGGCCATCGCCAACCGCGTCCCGTCGATCGAAAGACCAGAGGAACCATCATGAAACTCTACCATCACCCGCTCTCCGGTCATGCACACCGGGCTCATCTGTTCCTGTCGCTGCTTGGCGTGCCCTATGAACTGGTCGAGGTCGACCTGGCAGCCGGCGCTCACAAGGCGCCGGACTTTCTGAAGCTCAATCCCTTTGGCCAGGTGCCGGTGCTCGACGACAATGGCACGGTCATTGCCGATTCCTCTGCCATCCTCGTCTATCTCGCGCGCAAATACGGCCGCACCGACTGGCTGCCGGAAGAAGCGGTGGCAGCGGCCCGGATACAGAAATGGCTCTCGGTTGCCGCGGGCGAGATCGCCTACGGACCCTGTGCTGCTCGCCTGGTTACCGTCTTCGGCGCCGATTTTCGCACCGACGAGGTGATCGCCCGGGCGCACCGCATTCTCGCACTGGTCGAGGCGGAACTGGGTGCTCGCCGCTTTCTGCTCGGCGACAATGCGACGATCGCCGATATTGCACTCTACAGCTACATCGCCAATGCGCCGGAGGGCAATGTCGACACCTCGGCCTATCAGGCGGTGCGCGCCTGGCTTGCGCGTATCGAGGCGCTGCCGGGCTTCGTCGGTTTTCGCAGGACGAAAATCGGCCTTGCCGCATGAGAAACCGCCGGGACGGATTACCGTCCCGCTTTCCCCAACGATACCTGCAAGGAGATCGAGATGCTGGAGCAGACAGAACAGGACGCGCCGTCACCCTGGCATGAGGGTGAACTCGCCATCCAGCGCAGCGTCGGTGTCGTCGAACGCATGGACGGGCCGGGACGGAATTTCGTCCGCAAGGCCATGCCGGAACAGCACCGCGCCTTTTTTCCGATGCTGCCTTTCGTTGTGCTCGGCGCCGTCGATGCCAAGGGTGATGTCTGGGCAACGGTAAGGGCTGAGCGACCGGGCTTCATGGCCTCGCCTGAGCCGGAGATCCTTGAGGTCGGCCTGCCGCGCGACCCGGCCGATCCTGCCGATGCCGGCATGGAGCATGGCGACGCGATCGCCATGCTTGGCATCCAGCTCGAGACCCGGCGGCGTAACCGCCTGAACGGCGTGATCCGCAGGACGGACGCTAAAGGTTTTGACGTTCGCGTCGGCCAGAGCTTCGGCAATTGCCCGCAATATATCCAGCCTCGCTCTGCCGCCTTTGTCCGCGATCCCGATATGCCGACGGCGACGCAGCCGCTTCATTCCGGTCAACTCGACGATCGGGCGCTAGGGATGGTCGAGGGCGCCGATACGTTTTTCGTCGCTTCCTATGTCGACCGCGCCAATGGCGAGCGGCAGGTGGACGTGTCCCATCGCGGCGGCAATGCCGGCTTCGTGCGTGTCGGCGCCGACGGCGTGCTGACCATTCCCGATTTTGCCGGCAATCGGTTCTTCAACACGCTTGGCAATATCCTCGTCAATTCGAAGGCAGGGTTGGTCTTCGTCGATTTCGAAACCGGCGATATGCTGCAGATGACGGGAAATGCCGAAGTGCTGCTGGATTCCCCCGATATCGCCACCTTTCAGGGAGCAGAACGGCTATGGCGTTTCACGCCGGAAAAGATCGTGCTTCGCCCGGATGCTCTGCCGCTGCGGTGGCGGAAGGAGAGCGTGGATCTGCTGCGCCGTTCCCGCGGGTGAGGGTGCCCCTTGGCTGCCTCTCGATCCCGGGCGAACATCGCTTCGAAGTGGCTTGCCAATAATTGTACCAATCAGTACAGTGATAACCGTTCAGTACAGGAGTGATCATGTCCAGCCTTGTCCCGCCCTTCACCCTTGAAACCGCCACCCAGAAAGTCCGCCTTGCCGAGGATGGCTGGAACAGCCGCGATCCCGAGCGCGTCTCGCTCGTCTATACGCCGGACAGCCGCTGGCGGAATCGCGCCGAATTCATCACCGGCCGCGCCGAAATCGTCGCTTTCCTCACCCGCAAATGGGCCAAGGAGCTGGATTACCGGTTGATCAAGGAGATCTGGGCCTTCACCGACAATCGCATTGCCGTGCGCTTCGCCTATGAATGGCATGATGACAGCGGCAACTGGTTCCGCTCCTATGGCAACGAGAACTGGGAATTCGACGCCGCCGGCTTGATGCAGCGCCGCTTCGCCTGCATCAACGACCTGCCGATCCGGGAATCGGAGCGCAAGTACCACTGGCCGCTCGGCCGGCGGCCGGATGACCATCCCGGTCTGACCGAACTCCGTCTCTGATCAAGCCAAGGGAAGTTCGCGGGTGAAAACCGTCTACGAACGCGCCGACATCGTCCCGCTGCTCGCCGAAATCTTCCGCGAGCTCGGCTATGAAGGCACGTCGCTCAGCCGCATCACCGAACGCACCGGCATCGGCAAGGGCAGCCTCTACCACTTCTTTCCCGGCGGTAAGGAGGAGATGGCAAGCTCGGTGCTCGCCGATGTCGATGCATGGTTCGAACATGCGATCTATCAGCCGTTGAGAAATGGGGATGCCCGTGAGGCGATCGCGGCGATGTGGACGAATATAAACGACTACTTCCGCTCCGGCCGCCGCATCTGCCTGGTCGGTGCCTTTGCGCTTGACGAGACCCGCGAGCGGTTTTCGGCAGCGATCGGCGACTATTTCAGCCGCTGGATCGAAGCCTTGCGTTCGGCGCTGATGCGGGCAGGCTGTACTGAGGAGCAGGCGCAAATGCTCGCCGAGGAGAGCGTCTCCGGTATTCAGGGAGCGCTGGTGCTGTCGCGTGCGCTGGACGATAAGATGGTTTTCACCCGATCGTTGGACACGCTGGCAAAACGGCTTGATGCTGTGATGCGATGAGGGGGCAAACCGCTGGGACGTCTACTGCCCTGTGAAAATTCACCCGGCCACGATCGACTGGCCGGGGCATTGATCGGGCGCTGGGCGGCGCTCGAGCTTACATTGGTACCGCTTTGCGTATATTTCAGCGTTGTTGTTGAGGCTGCTGGGCCGGGCGCGTATTTTCCCGTTCAGGGCGAATCTGGCGCCATTCGTTTTCCATCTGGTCGACGACATGCTGGGGAATGGTGGTTTGGGTATTGGCCGGCGTCTGCATCGGAAGTCTCCTCTGTTCGTAGTAAGGCTTCGGGGCAGTGAGATGCATTGCACAAGACAAAAGGCGTGTAAATCAGTGGTTTAAACACTTTAAACGATTAAATCGAATTTAATCGATTAAGACGGTTTTAACCATGATATTCGAGGGAAGCGCGGAATGGTTGTCCACATGGACCGGACATTCTTTTTCGATACGGTACGGCACCAGCTCTTCAAAGGAAACCTGACTCAGCCTCAGGTAGTGGGCATCACGGCGATTCTCGACGCCTGGGAAGAGCGGTTTGCTGGGGCCGACCGGCGGTGGCTCGCCTATATCCTCGCAACCGCTTACCATGAGACCGCCTACACGATGCAGCCGGTGCGGGAGACGCTGGCGGAAAGCGATGCGCGCGCGGTCGAGATCCTGGAGACGGCCTTCGCGGCAGGCCGGCTCTCCTGGGTGAAAACACCCTACTGGCGGCCGGACGAGGATGGCTGCAGCTGGCTCGGCCGCGGCCTGGTGCAGCTCACCCATAAGCGGAACTATGAGGCGATGAGCGTGCTGACCGGGATCGACCTCGTTGCCGATCCCGACCGGGCGATGGAGATGGATGCGGCGGTGACGATCCTGATCGAAGGTATGCTGCAGGGCAGTTTTACCGGCCACAAGCTCGCCGATCATCTGAACGCGACGACCGCGGATTGGGTGAATGCCCGCCGCATCGTCAATGGCACCGACCGGGCGGAAAAGCTGGCAAGCTATGCCATGGCCTTCGATGCGGCGATACGTCCCGATGCTGCGCATGGCATGCGCGCGCGGTTGAAGGCCTGGGGCTCGCGTGTTATCGCCCGGCTGAGACTCTGAAATCTGACAGGAGCTTCCGCGTGATCCGCCATATCGTCTTTTTCACCGTGCAGGAGGAACATCTGCAGGAGGTGAGGGCCGGGCTTTCTATACTGACCGGCATTCCGCATGCGCGGCTGCTGGAAATCGGCACCAATGTGAAGACCGATCAGCTGGGCACCGAGATCGATCTTGTAGTCTATGGCGAATTCGACGATGAAGCGGCCCTTGCCGCCTATAAGGCGCATCCCGATTATCAGCTCTCGATCGACCGCGTGCGGCCGCTCCGCGAAAAGCGCATCGCCGCCGACTACGACAGTCGCACGGCGGTGACGCGGCCGCTCTGACGCCTGCAGGCATCCGGCTGCCGAGCCGCATTCCGTTTAAATTTCAAATGGATGAATGATTGTCCGGATTCGGTTCGTCGCGAAGCTGACTCAACTTCTGAGCCACCGGATTCAACTTTCGAAAAAGCGGCGGCAAGCGATTCAAAAGACTCGGGAAAAGCGGGCGTCCGTTCGTCATCAACTCGCCGCAACGGCCGCGATGTGTGGACGGAAAGTGCTCTCGTTTCTGCGCAGATGATAATCAAGACAGATTAAGAATGGCTGACTTTTGGGTGCAGGCCGTCACGGAGCGACCGGGCTCGGCTGCGATGCATGGGCGCCGCGCACCAGCGCCATCAGCATCAGCACGAAGGCCAGCGACAAGGCTGCGAGAACGGCGCAGGCGGCGAGCGCCGGGCCGGTGCCGGCGCGGTCGAGGATGGCGGTGAAGATGACCGGGGCGATGGCGTTGGCGAGATTTTGCGGTAGCGACAGCCTGGCCGATTGCAGTCCGAATTCGCGCGGTGAGAACAGCGCCAGCGGCAGCAGCGCGCGGGCGACAGTCATGACACCGGCGCCAAAGCCGTAGAGCAGGATGAAGGTGACGAGCAGCGGTGTCGACGGGCTGGCGACCAGCATTATCAGGAAACTGATCATCATCAGGCTGATGCCCATGGCCGCGCTGAGCATGGGATTGCCGCGCCGGCCGAGCAGCATGTCGAGGAAACGTGCCGAGATGCCAAGGACGCCGCGTGCCGAGCCGAGCTGCAGCGCTAGGGCTGGCGAGGCGCCGGACTGGCGGAGGATTTCGAGCAGCGATGGGGGGATGCCGAAGGTGATGAAAGTCGAGATCGTCGTCGCCGCGGCAATCAGCAGGAAGGCTTTGCGTTGCTCGGCCTTCGACAGCGGCACCGGGGCGATTTCGGCCGCGCTGCCTTCGATATGCGTTGCGAGCGGCTTCGGCAGGGCGAAAAGATGCAGCGGCAGGCAGACGAGGAATTGCAGCGCCGCGCAGACCAGGAAGGTCAGGCGCCAGCCGACCGCCTCGTTGAGCAGGCTGAGGATCGGCCAGAAGATGGCGCTCGAAAGTCCGGTGAACAGCATCAGGATGGCGATGACGCGTTTGCCGTTCGCCCCTTCGCGCTCGACGACGGCGGTATAGGCCGGTGCCGAGAGGCCAAATGCGCCGCCGATGCCGATGATGACCCAGGCGCCGGCATAGAGCATGATGCCGTTTGCGGCGGCAAGCACAAGCAGGCCAAGCGCGAAGGTCAGCGAGGCGGCCGAAAGTACCCGGGCGGCACCATAGCGGCCGAGCCAGCGGCCGGTCGCCGGACCGACAATGGCGCTGACCACCATCATGATCGTCAGGCCGGCAAATACCACCTCGTTCGGCAGGCCGAGATCGGGCGCCACGACGCGGCCCATGACACCGAGCATGTCGAAAGTCGTGCCCCAGCCGATCAGCTGGGTAACGGCAAGGACGGTGACCGTCTGCGCCGAGCGGAACCGGGAGGATTTTGGCATTGGTGCTGAAACGGTCTGAAATGCGGGGGCAGCAAGGACATAACAGTTTCAACCGGCCGGTGAAAGCTGCGGTCGGCAGGAATCGGAGCGGCGCAGCCGATTCGCAAACGACGGCTGTGGAGTCGGTCCCGCCAACTCACCGCCTTTACGGGGCTGACGAAGAATGCGTGGATCCCAAGGCCGGAGGCCATCATTCTTGGACGCAACGGCGCCGCCGGAGCTTGCCGCGGCGGCGATTTCCAGGCGCTGAAACAGGCTGTCCCGTAGAGTCGAGAACAGTTCTAAACACCCTGCATTACAGCGCATTCATTTGCCATTCAGGTCGCGTGAGTACATATTCGAGGCAAGTTGGCATTACCTTGAAAGCATAACACATGGCCTTTCCTCTGAGCGTCGCAGCATTGGCCGCCGGACTGGTGGTATCGGCGCCCTCACCGGACGCCACGGGCAGTTTTGTCCTGCGTGTGGGAGGCGATTGCAGCGCCGCCGCCGCCCAGGTCGTCGAGCAGACGGGCGGCCAGCTGCTGTCCGTGCAACCGGTGGGCGATACCTGCATCATCACCGTTCTTGTGCAGGGCAACGGCCAGCGCCCACGCAAAGTGACGGTAAAGGTTCCGATGTAAGCGGAATCGGCTTATTCAGGACATTGATCGATTTGAAGCGGACGAAGGCGGACCGATGCGCATCCTGGTAGTCGAAGACGACGTTAATCTGAACCGGCAGCTGGCCGACACGCTAAAGGAGGCGGGATATGTCGTCGACCAGGCGTTCGACGGCGAGGAAGGCCATTTCCTCGGCGACACCGAACCCTATGACGCCATCATCCTCGATATCGGCCTGCCGGAGATGGACGGGGTCACCGTTCTTGAAAAATGGCGCGGCGCCGGCCGCGGCGTGCCGGTGCTGATTCTCACGGCGCGCGACCGATGGAGCGACAAGGTCGCCGGCATCGATGCCGGTGCCGACGACTACGTCACCAAGCCCTTCCATGTCGAGGAAGTGCTGGCGCGCATTCGGGCGCTGATCCGGCGTGCAGCCGGGCATTCCTCATCCGAGATCATCTGCGGGCCGGTGCGGCTCGATACCAAGTCCTCGAAGGCGACGGTCAACGGCACGACGCTGAAGCTGACCTCGCACGAATATCGCCTGCTCGCCTATCTCATGCATCACATGGGCGAGGTCGTCTCGCGCACGGAACTGGTCGAGCATATGTACGACCAGGATTTCGACCGTGATTCCAATACGATCGAAGTCTTCGTCGGCCGCCTGCGCAAGAAAATGGGCGTCGACCTGATCGAAACGGTGCGCGGTCTCGGTTACCGCATCCAAGCGCCGAAACATGCGAATTAAGTCGCTCACCGCACGTGTTTTGTTGCTGACCACGGTCTGGTCGACAGTGGCGCTGGTGGTGATCGGCCTGTTGATCTCCACCCTCTACCGCAAGAGCGCCGAACGCGGTTTCCAGGATCTGTTGCGGGCGCAGCTCTATAACGTCATCAATTCGGTGACGATCGGCGATCAGGGCGCACTCAGCGGCAGCCCGCAGCTCGGCGACCTGCGTTTTGCACAGCCGAAGACCGGCTGGTACTGGGTGGTGGAGCCGCTCGGCACCTATACGACCGCACCGCTGGTCTCGCCTTCGCTCGGCTCGGCGCTCATTCCGGTTCCCTCGGTCGTTGAGGCGCCCTTCGACAAGAATTACGAGCGCTACTATCAGGTGACGGACGCCTCCGGGAACCGCGTGCAGGTGGCGGAGACCGAAGTGGTGCTCGATACTGACGGGCGTGCAGCGCGCGTCCGCGTCACCGGTAATGTCGATGTCGTCGAGGACGACGTGCGCACCTTTTCCCACAGCCTCTATCTGGCGCTTGCCGGTTTCGGCGTCGGCAGTCTGATCGTCAACGCGCTGGCGATTCTCTACGGCCTGAAGCCGCTCGACAAGGCGCGTGCCGCGCTGGAGCGCATCCGCGCCGGCGAGAGCGAGCAGCTGAAGGGCGACTTCCCGCGCGAAATCCTGCCGCTCGCCAACGAGGTGAATGCGCTGATCGACAGCAACCGCCGCATCGTCGAGCGCGCCCGCATGCAGGTCGGCAATCTCGCGCATTCGCTGAAGACGCCGATTGCCGTGCTCCTCAACGAGGCGCGGGTCCTGGAGAAATCCCATGGCGAGCTGGTGCGCAGCCAGGCGGAAGCGATGCAGGGGCAGGTGCAGTCCTATCTCAATCGGGCGCGCATCGCCGCGCAGCGCGAATCCGTGCTCGCCCGCACCGATGCAGAGCCGGCGCTGGAGCGGCTGGTGCGCGTCATGCGCCGTCTGAACGTCGATACCGAATTCGATCTCGTCGTCTCGCCGCCGCATCTGGCCGTTGCCATGGAGCAGCAGGATCTCGAGGAGACCGTCGGCAATCTCCTGGAAAATGCGGCGCGTTTTGCCAAGAGCAGGGTGCGGCTTTCGGCCGTCGAGGCCGGCGAGGATGTGAAAGGGGTGGAGGCGAGCGCGCGCCGCCACTGGGTGGAGCTCGCCGTCGAGGATGACGGGCCGGGCCTGGAGCCGGACCAGATCCGCGAGGCGCTGAAGCGCGGTCGCAGGCTCGACGAAAGCAAGCCCGGAACCGGGCTCGGCCTTTCGATCGTCACCGAGATTTCCAACGAATACCAGGGACGGCTCGAGCTTTCCCGCGGTGAATGGGGCGGGCTGAAGGCGAAGCTTATCCTGCCTGGCGTCACAAAGGATGTTGCATGAGCAACTGCTTGATGTCACAAAGATACTGGCAAATGTATAGCATGCTTTGCCTTAATGCTGACACGGGGACGCTGCACTTCGATCGGCTGAAATTGACCCCTGATCGTGGTTCGACGCAATGATTTTACGCTCGCAAGGCATGATCGCTTCCGCTCTTCTCGTCGCCGTCGCGCTGTCCGGCTGCACGACGACGAAGAGTGCCGCTTCGCGCGGGATTTTTTCGAGCAAGCCCTCGGCATCGGCCGCCTTCATCACCGCGCTGCAGGGCGGCATTGTCGGCCGCAGCGGCGTGAGCTTGACCGATAGCGACAAGCAGCGGGCGCTCGAGGCGGAATATCGGGCGCTGGAAGGAGCCGCCGTCGGCCAGCCGGTGCTCTGGACCGGCAAGGACGTCACCGGCAAGGTCGTCGCGGCGGCACCCTATCAGGTCGGCTCGCAGAACTGCCGGCAATATACCCATACGCTGACCGTCGACGGCAAGGACACGGTGGCGCGCGGCGCGGCCTGCCGCAACGACGACGGCAGCTGGTCGCCGCTCTGAATTGCGGCTTATAGAGCGCCGCGCGTCCGACAGGACGCGCTAAGGACGCTCTATAACTTTAAATGGCGCATAATCCTTTCCGAAATCGATTCCGATTCTCGGGGTTATGCGCTAGCCTCAAATCTTCGTCATTCCGGCTTTGGCAGTTGGAATGAAGGCGCGCTTCACGTATTTGGGCGACATGCTGTTCTGGATTCTCGTTGCCGCTTTGACGGCAGCCCTCGCCGTCATCCTGCTCTACCCCCTTCTGCGCGGAGCGAAGGCGGCGGATAATATCCGTGCGGGCGAGGCGGCTGTCTATCGCGACCAGTTGCGCGAACTCGACCGCGATCTCGATGGCGGGCTGATCACCCCGGAGGAGGCTGATTACGCCAGGGCGGAAATCGGCCGGCGGCTGATCGCGGTCTCTGCCGAAGAGCCGGCCGAGACGCCCAAACCCGCGCGGCATCACCGTTTCACCGAAGCCTTCGTCCTCCTGGTCCTGCCGGTTCTCGGGCTCTGTCTTTATTTGACGACGGGCAGGCCGGACCTGCCCTCGCAGCCGCTGGAAGCGCGGCTGGAAAACCCTGGCAACGACGTGGCGGTGCTGATCACCAAGGCGGAACGGCACCTGGCTGAGAAACCTGATGACGGCAAGGGCTGGGATGTGCTGGCGCCGATCTATTTCCGCACGATGCGCGTCAACGATGCGCAAGTGGCCTACCGCAATGCCATCCGGCTTCTCGGCCCGAGCCCGGTCCGGCTCGATGGCCTTGCCGAGACGCTGATGGCGGTCTCCGACGGCGTGGTGACCGAGGAGGCACGGCAAGTGCTGGAACAATCGCTGACGCTGCAGCCTGACAATCCGCGCGCCCGCTTCTACATCGCCCTCAGCATGGAGCAGGCGGGACGGCCCGATGAGGCGCGCCAGGCCTTCGAGGCGCTGGCGAAACAATCGCCATCAGATGCGCCGTGGCTGCCGCTGGTCAACCAGCATATCGCCATGAACGGCGGCGCGCCGGCAGGCGCCAATCCGGTTGCACCAGGCGCTCCCGGCAATCCGACGCAGCAAGATGTGGCGGCGGCCGAGAACATGAGCGCCGGCGACCGGCAGCAGATGATCCGCGGCATGGTCGAGAGCCTCGACGCCAAGCTCAGCGAGGATCCGAACAATTTCGAGGGATGGGTGCGGCTCGTCCGCTCTTACGCCGTATTGAACGACAAGGATCGCGCCGCCGGCGCCCTGAAGCGCGGACTGGCGGCCTTTCCGCCGCCTGGCGAAGAGGGCAGGCAATTGCTGGCGCTTGCCAGGGAACTCGGCATAGCCACGGAGGGAGCGACGCAATGACGCGCAAGCAGAAGCGCCTGGCGGTGATTGCGGGCGGCATGGGCTTCATCCTCACCGCCGTGCTGCTGGTGATGTTCGCCTTCAGCCAGTCGGTCGCCTATTTCTACATGCCGGCCGATCTCGCCAAGACGCCGGTGGCGCCGGAAACCCGCATCCGGCTCGGCGGTCTGGTCGGCGAGGGCAGTGTCGTGCGCGGCACCGGTTCGACGGTGGAATTTGCGGTCACCGACGGCAGCACCAATGCCGTGAAGGTCAAATATACCGGCATCCTTCCCGATCTCTTCCGCGAGGGCCAGGGCGTCGTCACCGAAGGCATGTTTGCCGCTGGAACGAACGTCTTCGTCGCCGACACAGTGCTTGCCAAGCATGACGAGACCTATATGCCAAAGGACGTCGCCGACAGGCTCAAATCCCAGGGGTTGTGGAAGGAAGGTCAAGGCCAGGAAGCTCAGGGGAAGCAAGCTCAAGGACAGGAAGTGAAGGCGACGCCATGATCATCGAGATCGGCCATTACGCGCTGGTGCTGGCGCTGGCAACGGCGCTCATCCTCTCCATCGTGCCGGTGATCGGAGCCCGTCGTCACGACCGGGCGATGATGGATGTGGCGACGATCGGCTCGCTGGCGATGTTCTCGCTGGTGGCCTTCTCCTTCGGCGTGCTGACCTATGCCCATGTCGTCTCGGATTTCTCGGTCGAGAACGTCTGGGAGAATTCGCATTCTCTGGTGCCGCTGCTCTACAAATATTCCGGCGTCTGGGGCAATCACGAAGGGTCGATGATGCTCTGGCTGTTGATCCTGACGCTGTTCAGCGCGCTGGTCGCCGTCTTCGGCCGCAATCTGCCGGAGACGCTGAAGGCCAATGTACTTTCCGTGCAGGCCTGGATATCGGTCGCCTTCACGCTGTTCATTCTGTTGACCTCCAATCCCTTCCTCCGGCTCGATCCGGCGCCGGCCGAGGGCCGCGATCTCAACCCGGTCCTTCAGGATGTCGGTCTGGCGATCCACCCGCCGCTGCTCTATCTCGGCTATGTCGGCTTCTCCGTCTGTTTCTCCTTTGCGGTCGCGGCCCTGCTGGAAGGGCGGATCGACGCCGCCTGGGCCCGCTGGGTGCGGCCCTGGACGCTTGCCGCCTGGACCTTTCTGACGCTTGGCATCGCCATGGGCTCTTACTGGGCCTATTACGAGCTCGGCTGGGGCGGCTGGTGGTTCTGGGACCCGGTGGAAAACGCCTCCTTCATGCCATGGCTCGCCGGTACCGCACTGTTGCATTCTGCCCTCGTCATGGAAAAGCGCGAGGCGCTGAAGATCTGGACGGTGCTGCTGGCCATCCTCACCTTCTCGCTGTCGCTGATGGGCACCTTCCTGGTGCGCTCCGGCGTGTTGACCTCGGTGCATGCCTTTGCCAGCGACCCGAGCCGGGGCGTTTTCATTCTCTGCATCCTGCTGATCTTCATCGGCGGGGCGCTGTCGCTATTTGCCTTCCGCGCGCCGCGGCTCGCGGCCGGCGGGCTGTTTGCGCCGATCTCGCGCGAGGGCGCGCTCGTCGTCAACAATCTGATCCTGACGGTCGCCTGCGGCACCGTGCTCACCGGCACGCTCTATCCGCTGCTCTTGGAAACGCTGACCGGCGACAAGATTTCCGTCGGACCGCCCTTCTTCAATCTGACCTTCGGCCTACTGATGGCGCCGCTGGTCGTCATCGTACCCTTCGGGCCGATGCTGGCCTGGAAGCGCGGCGATCTGCTCGGTGCCCTGCAGCGGCTCTATGTCGTGGCAGGTCTTGCCTTCCTTGCTGCAGTAATCTTCTTCTACATCGAACATGGCGGGCCGGTGCTGTCAGTGCTCGGCCTCGCCGCCGGGCTGTTCCTGATCCTCGGCGCCGTCGCCGATCTCTGGTATCGCGCCGGCATCGGCAAGGTCGCCGGCCGTCTTGCCTGGCGCCGGCTTTCCGGCCTGCCGCGTTCGGCCTTCGGCACGGCGCTCGCCCATGCCGGGCTCGGCGTCACCGTGCTTGGCATCGTCGCGGTGACGACCTTCCAGAGCGAGCACGTCATCGAGATGAAGCCGGGCGAGGTGACGGAGGCGGGCGGCTACAGCCTGCACTTCGACGGCATGCAGCCGGGGACCGGACCGAACTATACCGAAGACCGCGGCCACTTCACCATCCGCCGTGCCGGCGTCGCGGTTGCCGATACCTGGTCGGCCAAGCGCCTTTATACCGCTCGGCAGATGCCGACGACGGAGGCCGGCATTCTGACCTTCGGACTGAGCCAGCTCTATGTCTCTTTGGGTGACGCCACCAAGGACGGCGGCATTGTCGTGCGTATCTGGTGGAAGCCCTTCATTCTCTGCATCTGGGGCGGCGCGGTGTTCATGGCCTTCGGCGGCCTCGTCTCGCTCAGCGACCGGCGCCTGCGTGTCGGCGCCCCGCGCCGCAAGGCGAAGCCGGCAAAGCCGGCAGCTCCCGCAATGGAGCCGGCGGAATGATGCGGCGTCTGCTCCTGGCTTTTGCTTTGCTGCTGATGGCCGCCCCCGCCTTTGCCGTCAATCCGGACGAGGTGCTGGCCAATCCGGCGCTCGAAGCGCGGGCCCGCGCCCTTTCGGCGGAACTGCGCTGCATGGTCTGCCAGAACCAGTCGATCGACGATTCCAACGCCGATCTGGCCAAGGATCTGCGCCTGCTGGTGCGCGAGCGCATCACCGATGGCGACAGCGACGAGGCGGTGCTGAACTATATCGTCTCGCGCTATGGCGAGTTCGTGCTGCTGAAGCCGCGTGTCGGCATGAAGACGGTGCTGCTCTGGGGTGCCCCGCTGCTGCTGGTGCTGGCCGGCGGGCTGTCACTGCTGGTCTTTGCGCGCAAGAGGGCGGGCAAGCCGACCGGCAGCAAGCTAACGGCGGACGAGCAGGCGCGGCTGAGCGAGCTTCTGAAAAAATAACCGGCCAGCCGGCAACTCCCCAGCGTGACTTGTGCGCTGCGGCGGGTGATGCGCAAATCAACTGGAAAATTGCGAGGCTTGGGCGAGTTGATCAGACCGGGACCAGTCCGTGGCGGAGCATGATCTCATTGGCCTTCGCGAGGTCCGGTTTGCCGGGCACGTTCACCACCTCGGCAATTTCCTCGAAATAACGCCGTCCAATTGTACCCGGCGTGATGGTCGCCAAGACCTTGGCTGCGCCATCATGCAGGTTCTCGTGATGGTGCACCGCCCCTCGCGGAATGAATATGGCGTCGCCGGCGCGAATCTCGTGCGTTTGGCCGTCGACGATGACAGTGAGCGCGCCTTCAAGGCCGTAGAGGAATTCGTCAGCATCCCGATGACTGTGCGGAGCGGGGACGCGCGCCCGAGATGGCACTGTGAATTCAAACACCGTCGCGCCGACTTCACAGATGAGAAAACGCAGTTCGAGTTGCCCGATCCGCACAATATCGTTTCGCACCGCTTCCATCCAAGGTCCCCACAATGTAAAGTAACTTTACATCAAAACGTAAAGTGACTTTACATATATGTCAATCCCATTGTCCCCGGATTCAATTCCCGACGCATTGCCCGGTCCGCCGTTCTTCGGCGCGCTGCTGCGCGTTGTCTGGCAGCATGTGCGCGACCGTATGCTGCAAGCCATTCACGAGGCGGGGTTTGTTGACTTCCAGGAGACGCATTTTGCCGTGTTCTCGTTTCCGCTGCCGGATGGCATGAGACCGTCCGAGCTCGCGCGTCAGAAGCGGATGTCGCGACAAGCTGTGAACTATCTGCTCAGCCAGCTTGAAGACCTGGGCTATGTCGAGCGTCGTGCAGCCGACGGCAGCGATCGCCGACTGGTCTATCTGACGCCACGGGGACATGAAGTAGTCGCAGCCATTTTCGGATGTCTTCGGCAGTTGCATGAGCAATGGTCCAAAGAGGTTGGAAAGGAGCGCTTCGATG
This sequence comes from Rhizobium indigoferae, assembly GCF_034554815.1. Classification (NCBI taxonomy): domain Bacteria; kingdom Pseudomonadati; phylum Pseudomonadota; class Alphaproteobacteria; order Hyphomicrobiales; family Rhizobiaceae; genus Rhizobium; species Rhizobium indigoferae. Next base: position 1,050,404 of record NZ_CP140635.1, read on the forward strand.
ACTTCGTGGATGTGCTGAAGCAGCTGTCGACCAAAGCACAAGAACCGACAAACCGCTGAAAACTCAACTTTGCGACGGTGGTAAGGACTGTCTCAGAATGGTTCGAGAACCGTACCTCTGAAGGTGAGCCGGCCTGAAAGCATAAATATTAGCCGACCGAAGTCCACGGGAATTGAAGGCCGCTTCCGCAAAGGAGCGCGTGTAGCGCAGTCTACCTGAGCCGGAGCCGCCGCGGGTGAAGGCCCATATACGTTCGGCCGTTTGCCAAACATTGCAAACATTACCAACTTTTCATTGGCCGGACAGTTCGCAGTAAGGTGCGGCGTCCTATATCTTTACTCATCGACTGATCCGGCATCGCCGGCTCTGAGAACTAAGAACAAGAGAAGGTGCTCCAATGCTCAAGAATTTCAACGGACGTCCGTCCCTCGCCACTGTGCTCAAGGCTTCTACCGTCGCCGGTATCGCAGCCGCTGTGCTCGCAACCGGCGTTCCGCTCGAAATCACCCGGTCTTATGCTGAAGCTGTCAAAGTTCAGGCGCCCGCCGTTCCGAGCTTCGCCAATGTCGTCGACGCCGTTTCACCGGCTGTCGTTTCCGTCCGGGTCGAAAATCGCGTCAATCCCGTCTCCGACAACAACAATGACGGCTTCTCCTTCGATTTCAACGGCCGCGGCTTCGACGACCTTCCCGACGATCATCCGTTGAAGCGGTTCTTCAAGCAGTTCGGTCAGGATCCGAATGATCAGCAGGGCCATCCCAGGCGCTTCGGCCAGAACGGACCGAATGGTGGTCCGAATGGTCCGGGCGGCAAGGGCCGCCTCCGCCCCGTGGCCCAAGGCTCCGGCTTCTTCATCTCCGAGGACGGCTACATCGTCACCAACAATCACGTCGTTTCCGATGGTCAGGCCTTCGTCGCGGTCATGAATGACGGCACCGAACTCGATGCCAAGCTGATCGGCAAGGATCCGCGCACCGATCTCGCCGTGCTGAAGGTTGACGGCAAGGGCAAGAAGTTCACCTACGTCAACTGGGCCGACGACAACAATGTCCGCGTCGGCGACTGGGTCGTTGCCGTCGGCAATCCCTTCGGCCTCGGCGGCACGGTCACAGCCGGCATCGTCTCGGCTCGCGGTCGCGATATCGGCTCCGGTCCTTATGACGATTATCTGCAGGTGGATGCCGCCGTGAACCGCGGCAACTCCGGCGGTCCGACCTTCAACCTCAGCGGTGAGGTCGTCGGCATCAACACTGCGATCTTCTCGCCGTCGGGCGGCAGCGTCGGCATCGCCTTCGCCATTCCTGCCTCGACCGCCAAGGATGTCGTCGCCGATCTGATGAAGGACGGCCAGGTCTCGCGCGGCTGGCTGGGTGTCCAGATCCAGCCGGTGACCAAGGACATCGCCGAATCCATCGGCCTTTCCGAGCCGAGCGGCGCCCTCGTCGTTGCCCCGCAGGCCGGTTCACCGGGTGACAAGGCCGGCATGAAGGCTGGCGACGTCGTCACCGCGCTGAATGGTGAGACGATCAAGGATGCCCGTGATCTCAGCCGCCGCATCGGCGCGATGCAGCCGGGCAGCAAGGTCGAGCTTTCGGTCTGGCGTGCTGGCAAGGCCCAGCCTCTCACCGTCGAACTCGGCACGCTGCCGGTCGACCAGAAGGATGCGTCCGCCGATAACAACAGCCAGCCGCAGCAGCCCGAGGCGCCGGCTTCCGAGAAGGCGCTTGCCGATCTCGGGCTGACGGTCGGTCCGTCCGATGACGGCAAGGGCCTGGCGATCACCGCCATCGACCCGGACTCCGACGCCGCCGACAAGGGCATCAAGGAAGGCGAAAAGATCACTTCGGTCAACAACCAGGAGGTCTCCAGCCCCGACGAGGTCGTCAAGGTGTTGAACCAGGCCAAGAAGGACGGTCGTACCCGCGCGCTCTTCCAGATCCAGTCCAACGAAGGAAGCCGTTTCGTCGCGCTTCCGATCAACGGCCAGGGCTGATCCTCAAGACAACGGGAGCCCTGCGGACGAAAGTCCGCGCGGCTCGATTCTTCTGACCTTTGAAGGATGATCGCCATGAGCGCCGCCCCGCAGGAAGATGCTTTGAGCCTTGCCGAAACGCAGCCGGTGGGTAATGTCGGCCGCATGAAGATTCTCATCATCGAAGATGATCTCGAAGCCGCGGTCTACCTCACGAAAGCCTTTCGCGAGGCGGGCATCGTCGCCGATCACGCCAGCGACGGCGAGAGCGGTCTGTTCATGGGGTCGGAAAATACCTATGACGTCATCGTCATCGACCGCATGCTGCCACGCCGCGACGGGCTCTCCGTCATCAGTGAGTTGCGCCGCAAGGCCATCCATACGCCGGTCCTCATCCTCTCCGCGCTGGGCCAGGTTGATGACCGCGTGACCGGCCTTCGTGCCGGCGGTGACGATTACCTGCCGAAGCCTTATGCCTTCAGCGAGTTGCTGGCGCGCGTCGAGGTGCTCGGCCGCCGCAAAGGCACGCCGGATCAGGACGTCGTCTATCGCGTCGGCGATCTCGAACTCGATCGGCTCTCCCACGAGGTGCGCCGCAGCGGCAAGGAGATCCCGCTGCAGCCGCGCGAATTCCGCCTGCTCGAATATCTGATGAAGAATGCCGGCCAGGTGGTGACCCGCACCATGCTGCTCGAAAACGTCTGGGACTACCACTTCGACCCGCAGACCAACGTCATCGACGTCCATGTCTCGCGCTTGCGCTCGAAGATCGAGAAGGACTACAGCCAGCCGCTGCTGAAGACCATTCGCGGCGCGGGGTACATGATCAAGGATGAGGGATGAGCCGTTTCAAGGTTCTCTTCAAGTCCACCGCAGTCCGCCTTTCGGCACTCTACATCCTGCTTTTCGCCATCTGCGCCGCGACGCTCGTCTTCTATGTGACGGCGATGTCGGAACGGCTGCTGACGGGCCAGATCCGCGACGCCGTCAGGCAGGAGGTGGAGCAGGTGCAGCGCGCCTTTGACACCGGCGGCATGAACCTTCTGCTGCGCACGATGGAGCGGCGTGCCCGCCAGCCGGGCGCCAATCTCTACATTATCGCCGGTCCCTCGGGCGATATTCTCGCCGGCAACGTCGCCTCGGTGCAGCCGGGTGTCTTCGAGGAGATCGGCTGGACCTCCGCGCCCTTCATCTATCAGCGTTATACCGACAGTGGCGTCGAGCGCCGCCACAGGGCGATCGCCAATATCTTCGTGCTCGACAACGGCCTGCGAATATTAATCGGCCGCGACCTCGGCGACCCCGAGCGTTTCCGTCTGCTGGTACGCCAGGCGCTGATGGTAGCCTTGGCGATCATGGGGCTTGGCGCCATCATCATCTGGTTCGCCATCGGCCGCAACGCGCTGAAACGCATCGACCGCATGTCGGATGCCAGCAAGAAGATCATGGCCGGCGATCTGTCGCAGCGCCTGCCGGTGGGCGGATCGGGCGATGAATTCGACCGGTTGTCGATGTCTTTGAATACCATGCTGGAGCGCATCGAGAAGCTGAACGAGGGCCTGCGGCAAGTCTCCGACAACATCGCCCACGATCTCAAGACGCCGCTGACGCGGCTGCGCAACAAGGCGGCCGATGCGCTCGATATCGCCGATGGCGAGACGCGGCGCACCGCGCTCGAAGGCATCATCTCCGAATCGGACCAACTGATCCGCACCTTCAACGCGTTGTTGATGATCTCCCGCGTCGAGGCAGGATCGGTCGCGGCCGAGATGTCGCCGGTGGAGCTTTCGACCATCGTCTCCGATAGCGCCGAGCTTTACGAACCGGCGGCGGAGGAGGCCGGGCTCGGCCTCAGCTTTAGCATCGAGCCTGATGTCGAGGTGCAGGGCAATCGCGAGCTGATCGGCCAGGCAATCTTCAACCTGCTCGACAATGCCATCAAATATTCCTCTAACACGGAAGGAGCGGGCAAGGTGTCACTGAAGCTTGCCCGCCGCCCGGATGGCATCTGCCTTTCGGTCGCCGACCATGGGCCGGGCGTTCCGGCCGACAGGCGCGACGACGTGGTGAAGCGCTTCGTCCGCCTCGATGAAAGCCGGTCGAAGCCCGGGACAGGGCTCGGGCTTTCGCTGGTGGAGGCCGTGATGGAACTGCACAACGGCCGGTTGGAACTCTCCGATACCGATCCTGACAAGCCCGAACAGCGCGGATTGACCGTCAGCATGATCTTCCCGGCCAAGGCTGCCTGATGACTCGATGCCGATGATCGGCTGAATCGCGTATTGGCGGTTTTCCGCCAAGACCCTAGTTTAATGCCGGTCAGGGAGGCGTTCCCGCGATTCTGCGTGGTCGTTTCCCTAGGCGCTAAAGCAGGGAGAGTGCATGCTGACGAAATCGACGCATGGCCTGAAGGATGTCGCCGAAGGGCTGCTGCGTCCGCTGAACCAGACGGAGTTGAAGCTGGCACTGGCCGACCTTCAGGAGGCCGGCAAGAGCGAGCCGTCGGTGGCTGCGATGCTGAAGACGGAGAGCCCGCTTCGCGATTTCATCGCGGCCGTTCTGACGCTGTCGCCTTATTTGCGCGAAATCGTCAATCTCGATCCCGCCATCCTCGCTGGCGCCGTCACTGAACCGCTGGAACCGCAGATCGAGGCGCTGGTCGCCGAGGCGCGGCGCTGCTGGCAAAGGGACGGCGAGGGGGCGGCGCCTTCGGAATCCGTGGTGATGAGCAGGCTGCGCATCATCAAGCGCAAGGTGGCCTTCCTCGTCGCACTCGCAGATCTCGCACGCATCTTCGACGGGCGGGCGACGACGGCCTGGCTGAGCGAGCTTGCCGAAGCTTCGGTTGCCGCCGCGATCGACCATCTGCTGCTGGCGGCGCATGAGGGTGGAAAGCTGCGGCTGCGGGATCTGGCAGCACCGAGCGACGGCTCAGGGCTGATCGTGCTCGGCATGGGCAAACTCGGCGCGTCGGAACTCAACTATTCCTCCGATATCGACCTCGTCGTCTTCTTTGACGAACAGGCGGGCATCGTGCCTGACCCGGATGACGCGATCGAGGTCTTCCCGAGGATGATGCGCCGGCTGGTGCGCATCCTGCAGGAGCGGACAGCGGACGGCTACGTCTTCCGCACCGATCTCAGATTGCGCCCCGATCCCGGTTCGACGCCGCTGGCGATCCCGGTCGATGCGGCGATGATCTATTACGAGGGCAGGGGGCAGAACTGGGAGCGGGCGGCCTTCATCAAGGCGCGCGCCGTTGCCGGCGACCTTGCGGCGGGCGGCGATTTCCTGCGCGGGCTCGCCCCTTTCGTCTTCCGCAAATATCTCGATTACGCGGCGATTGCCGATATCCATTCGATCAAGCGGCAGATCCACGCGCATAAGGGCCACGGTGCGATCGCGGTCAAGGGCCATAACGTCAAGCTCGGCCGCGGCGGCATTCGGGAGATCGAATTCTTCGTCCAGACCCAGCAGCTGATCGCCGGCGGTCGCATGCCGGCATTGCGCGGTCGGGCGACGGAGGAGACGCTCGGTGAACTCACCAAGGCGAAATGGATCGACGCGGAAACCCGTGACGAACTGACGGAGGCCTACTGGTTCCTGCGCGATGTCGAGCATCGCATCCAGATGGTGCGCGACGAGCAGACCCACCTGCTGCCGGAAACCGATGCCGACCTGAAGCGCATCGCCTTCATGATGGGCTTCTCCGACACGCCGAGCTTCTCCGAACGGCTGGTCGGCGTGCTGAAGACGGTCGAGCGGCGTTATGCCCACCTCTTCGAACAGGAGAGCAGGCTTTCCACCGATACCGGAAACCTCGTCTTCACCGGCCAGGGTGACGATCCGGACACGCTGGAGACCTTGAAGAAACTCGGCTTCAACAGGCCGTCCGACATTTCCCGCATCATCCGCACCTGGCACTATGGCCGCTACCGCGCCACGCAATCGGTCGAGGCGCGTGAAAGGCTGACGGAGCTGGCGCCGGAGCTCCTGCGGGTCTTCGGCGAAAGCAAGCGCGCCGACGAGGCGCTGCTGCGCTTCGACAGCTTCATCTCCGGTCTTCCCTCCGGCATCCAGCTCTTCTCGCTGCTCGGCAGCAACCCGGCGCTGCTGTCGCTGATCGTCAACATCATGTCCTCAGCACCCCGGCTTGCCGAGGTGATCGCCGCCAAGCCGCATGTCTTCGATGGCATGCTCGATCCCGGGCTGATGGCAGAGCTGCCGACCCGTGATTATCTCGGCGAACGGCTGAAGGGCTCGCTTGCCCAGGCCCGCCATTATGAAGAGGTGCTCGACCGGCTGCGGATCTTCGCCGCCGAGCAGCGCTTCCTGATCGGCATCCGCCTGCTCACCGGCGCGATCAACGGCCAGATGGCGGCGCGCGCCTTCACCCATCTCGCCGACCTCGTCATCGCAGCGGCACTCGATGCCGTGATCGGCGAGATGCGGGCCGCGCACGGCGACTATCCCGGTGGGCGCATCGCAGTCGCCGGCATGGGCAAGCTCGGCAGCTTCGAGCTGACGGCCGGTTCCGACATCGATCTGATCCTGCTCTATGACTATGATGACACGGCCTCCGAATCCGAGGGGCCGAAGCCGCTCGACGCGACCCGTTACTTCACCCGCATCACCCAGAGGCTGATGGCCGCCTTGTCGGCGCCGACCGCCGAAGGTGTGCTCTATGAAGTCGACATGCGGCTGCGCCCATCCGGCAACAAGGGGCCGGTCGCCACCCGTATCAATGCCTTCGGCAAGTATCAGCGCGAAGAGGCATGGACCTGGGAGCATATGGCGCTCAGCCGCGCCCGGCTGATCTGCGGTAATGAGAGCCTGATCGCCGAAGCGGAACTGATCGTCCGGGAGGTGCTGTCGACCGATCGCGACATTGCCAAGGTGGCGCATGACGTTGCCGAGATGCGCGAACTGATCGACAAGGAAAAGCCGCCGGGCGGTCCATGGGACCTGAAGCAGATCCCCGGCGGCGTCATCGATCTCGAATTCATCGCCCAGTACCTGGCGCTGATCGCTCCGTCCAAATGTGTCGGCACGCCCGTGAACGGGCTTAGCACTGGCGAGGCCTTGAAGGCCCTTGGCGACCGGCTGATGGCGCCGGCAGATCTCGATACCTGCCTTGAGGCCTTTGCGCTCTATACCGGTCTTTCGCAGTTGATCCGCCTCTGCATTGACGGCCTATTCGATCCCAGGGACGCGCCATCAGGCCTCGTTGAACTCGTCTACCGCGCCGGCGATTGCCCTGATATCAAGACGCTGGAGGGGGAGGTGAAGCGGCTGGCAAAAGCGGTCAGGAAGATATTCCTGAGCATCGTGAAGGCCTGACAGCTCTCGTCGCGGAAATATGCAGAGATTGTCCGCGCCGCAATCGCCTGACTGACCGACTTCTCCTATGTTGCCGTTTCAATCGCGGGGAATGGAAAATGAAAACCTTCAATTTAGCACTGGCGCCTGAAAGACTCTGGCAGGCCATCAATCCGTGGACATTTTATCAGCAGGGATCACAGATCGGCTTCGTCAACATTGATCTTGGATCGACTCCGGCGCCCGAAACAGAACAAACGATTCTGGACGAGGTGGGGAGCTATGGTCGGCAGATCGGCCGCATTGGCGATGCGCTTGAGGTGCTGCTGAAACATGTTCCGTTGGAGAACCTTTCACAAGAGGAACAAGACGTCTTGGTCGTACTCAAAGGCCAGCTTGCCGAGATTCGCCAGATAAAGGAAAGGCAGGGGCGAAAGCAGTCCCAGGATCGCTCGGAAAATCGATGAACGATTTGAAAAGCCAGTTGCTAGACGTCGTCCGGAATCCGCAGCGAGATCACCGTACCCACGGCCTCGCGTGAGCGGATCTTCATGCGACCGCCATGCAGTGAGGTCAGCGAGCGGGAAATGGCGAGGCCGAGGCCGGAGCCGCCTTTGCTCTTGGCATACTGGTTCTGCACCTGTTCGAAGGGCTGGCCGATCTTCGCAAGCGCCGAGCGTGGAATGCCGATGCCGGTATCGGCGATGGTGACGACGACGAAGCCGTCGACGCGGCGCGTACGCACCGCGATGCGGCCGCCGCTATTGGTGAACTTCACCGCATTGGAGAGCAGGTTGAGCAGCACCTGTTTCATCGCCCGGCGGTCGGCCGTCAGCGTCAAGCCGGAGCAGATGCGCTGTTCGATGACGATGTTCTTTTCAGCCGCCGGAATGGCGGTGAAACGCAGGCTTTCCTCGATCAGAGGCACAAGATCGATGCGCTCGCAATGCAGTCTGACGTGGCCGGCCTCGATCTTCGACATGTCGAGAATATCGTTGATGACGTTGAGGAGATGTTTGCCGCTGTCATGGATATCGCGGGCATATTCGTCGTATTTCAGCGAGCCGAGCGGCCCGAACATCTGGTTCTGCAGGATTTCCGAGAAGCCGAGGATAGCGTTGAGCGGCGTGCGCAGTTCATGCGACATGTTGGCGAGGAATTCCGATTTCGCCTTGTTGGCGGCTTCGGCGCGTTCCTTCTCCGCCTGATAGTTGGCGTTGGCCGTCGAGAGCTCGGCTTTCTGGCTCTCCAGCGTCTGGCGCGAAGCGGAAAGATCGCCGATCGTTGCCATCAGCCGGCGTTCGGATTCGCGCAGCCGTTCCTGATGGCGTTTCATCAGCGTGATGTCGGTTCCGACGGAGACCCTGCCACCGTCGCGGGTGCGCCGCTCGTTGATCTGCAGCCAGCGCTCGTCGGCAAGCTGTACCTCCGTCGTCCGGGAATAGCCGGAGCCGTCGGCATCGGAAATCCGCCGCTCGATGACCGGACGGGCGGCGGCGGCATTGACGGTCGAGCGCTCAGTGCCGGGCACAAGCACGCTGTCCGGCAGGCCATAGGCCTGCTGGAAATGCGTGTTGCACATGACGAGGCGATCGTTCTTGTCCCAGAGCACGAAGGCTTCCGAGGTGCATTCGATGGCGTCGGCCAGGCGCTGGTCGGCTTCTGCGTAGCGCTGGGCGAGCCGATGCTGTTCAGTCACGTCCATGGCGATGCCGATCAGGTGCATGCGGCCGGAATTGCTGCGGATCACCTGGGCGCGGGCCCGCATCCAGACATAGTGGCCGCCGGCATGGCGCATGCGGAAGATCTGATCGACCTGGCCGGAAGCGCCCTTGCCGATGGCGCGCGCGATCTCGTAGAGCCCGCCGTCATCGGGATGCATCAGCCGGGCGGCTTCGCCGAAGCCCATCGTCTTGTCGGAGCCCGGCAGGCCGAGCATGTCGTACATCGAGCGCGACCAGAAGAATTCGCGGTTCTCGAAATCGAAATCCCAGAGCCCACAGCGGCCGCGCGACAGCGCCGTCTCGACGCGCAGGTTCGATTCCAGGAAGATGTCGTCGGCATCGCGGGCGCGCTTCACCTGCGTGTAATAGGCATAGAGGATGACGAGCAGGATCGAGGAGATGCCGGCAAACAGCGTGACGTTGAGCGCCAGCTCCTCGCGCCAGAGCCGGCCGATCTCGTCGAGCGAGGTGGCGGCGACGACATAACCGCCGGCATTGCCCACCAGCGTGATCTCGGCATAGTGCGGCACGCCGCCGATCGTCGTTTCGATGACGCCGGCGCGATCGCCGAAGCGCCGGATCGCCGAGACTTCGGGGAAGAAATCACCGACATTGCTGCCCACATGCGAAAGCCCGGCGGTGGTCGCGGCAAAAACCTTGCCGCTTGCCTGCACGAGCAGCACGAAGGCGCCGCTGTCGAGCCGGTCCTGCGGCAGGAATTTGGCGAGGCGGGCCTGCGCCTCGGTCATATCGCCGTTGTCGAATATGTCGGCCGCATCGGCAAACACGGCAGAGGCGGTCGCCGCCGAAAGGGCGGTGGCATGGCGCGCCGAGGCCTCCAGGCGCCCGTACTCGCTCATCATGCCGAAGAAATGCGAGGCGGCGACGACGAAGAGGAAGGCGACGATCAGCGCCGGAATGGCTCGCTTCAAGACCAGCTCGGCCTTCGGCAGATAACGGAGAAGTGGTTCCGATCTCGCATGACCGGAAAGGCTGTCGCGCCAGGCTTTCAGCCCGTCAAAATCGACACGCAGCCGTCCTTCGGCCACGGTTGCCCGCCGCACGTCCATCATCTCTTCGCCTTGTCCCTCGTGTGATTCGCGCGCCGCTCGCTCGAACCTGACCTAGAGAATCATGGGTGATTCGCCTTGTCCAGAGGCAAAGGTAAAAATCCGTTAACTATTTATAATTTCGGGTTTTTCCAGGTGATTCGACGTGCTGGGCGACCGGCCGCCGAATTTTTCGGGACGGCCGGTCGAAGCAAATCACCCTTTAAGTGTGCGCTCGACGATATCGCGCACGTCGGTCGAAAGAGCGGCGGCCCGCTCGATCTCGATGAGGGCCGAGCGGGCGTGATCGGCACGCGTCGGTTCCAGCGAGCGCCAGGAGCGCATCGAGGTGAGGATGCGGGCGGCAAGCTGCGGGTTGCGCTGGTCGATATCGAGAATCTGCTCGGCGAGGAAACGATAGCCTTCGCCGTCGGCGCGGCCGAATCCGGTCGGATTGGCAAAGGCGAAGGTGCCGACCAGTGCCCGCATCCGGTTGGGATTGGTCCGCTTGAAGAGCGGATCGTCCATCAGGCCGCGGACACGGCCCAGGGTCTTTGCACCCGGAATGCCGGCCTGGATCGCTAACCATTTGTCGATGACGAGCGCATTTTCCGCGAAGCGGTCACGGAAGGTGGCGAGCGCCTCGCGCGTCTCGGCGCTTTCGGGGAAACGATGGGCGAGGATCGTCAGCGCATGGCTGAGATCGGTCATGTTGTTGGCCGCATCGAAGGCGGACTTGGCGCGCGCCGGCGTCTGTTCGGCATGTGAGAGATAGGTGAGGGCGGTATTGCGCAGCGCGCGCAGGCCGGCGCTCTTCGCATCCGGGCTGAAATCGCCTGATGCCGTCATCGCCTGGTAGAGGCCGGTAAAGACGTCCTTTCCAGTATCGGCGATCTGTTTCAGGATCGCCTGCCGGCCGGCATGGATGGCATCGGGATCGTTGTTGCCGCCGAGTTCGCGGGCGATATCGGATTCGCTCGGCAGAGCCAGTGCCTGGGCACGGAAGGCAGGCTCGAGGCTCTCGTCGGCGGCGGCCGCGATCAGCGTCTCGACGAAGGTCGCCTCGCTGACAACAGGCTTGCCCTCGCGGGCGTCACGAGCCGCTTTCAGGAGGTTCGGCAGCGCCAGATCGGTCAGCGCCTGCCAGCGGGCGAAATGATCGGTCTCATGGCGCGCGAGGCGGGCGAGATCGGCTGGGCTCTGATCGAAATGCAGGTTGATCGGCGCCGAGAAGCTGCGGTTGATCGAAACGACCGGCCGCGTGCCAATGCCATGGAACACGGCCGTCTGTGTGCGGCCAGTGAGATGCAGCACCTCGCCGGTATATTCCGCGCCGTCGACCGAAGTCGGTTCGATCTTGCCGCCGTTTTCGCCAAACAGCGCGAGGCTGAGCGGAATATGCATCGGCTCCTTGCTCGGCTGGCCGGGCGTTGCCGGGATCATCTGTTCGAGCGACAGGGTGAAGCTGCCGGCTGCCGCATCATAGCTGCCCGATGCGGTGACGAGCGGAGTGCCGGCCTGATGGTACCAGAGCGAGAATTGGCTGAGGTCGCGCCCGCTTGCATCTTCGAAGCATTTGACGAAATCCTCGATCGTCACGGCCTGGCCGTCGTGGCGGTCGAAATAGAGGTCCATGCCTTTCTTGAAGCCGTCCTTACCGAGCAGCGTCGCGATCATGCGCGTAACTTCGCTGCCCTTTTCGTAGACGGTCGTCGTGTAGAAATTATTGATCTCGCGATATTTCGTCGGCCGCACCGGGTGAGCGAGCGGGCCGCCATCTTCGGGGAACTGCTCCGATTTCAGGTGGCGCACTTCGGCGATGCGCTTGACGGCGCGCGAGCGCTGGTCGGACGAGAATTCGTGGTCGCGATAGACCGTCAGACCTTCCTTGAGGCACAGCTGGAACCAGTCGCGGCAGGTGATGCGGTTGCCGGTCCAGTTGTGGAAATATTCATGCGCGATGATCGCCTCGATATTGGCATAGTCGGCATCGGTCGCGATCTCGGGATCGGCAAGGACGTATTTGTCGTTGAAGACGTTGAGGCCCTTGTTCTCCATCGCGCCCATGTTGAAATCCGAGACGGCGACGATCATGAAGATATCGAGGTCGTATTCGCGGCCGAACCTCTCTTCGTCCCACTTCATCGAGCGTTTCAGCGCGTCCATGGCATAGGCTGCGCGCGGCTCCTTGCCGTGCTCGACATAGATCTTCAGCACCACCTCGCGGCCGGACATCGTCGTGAACGTGTCTTCGACGACGCCGAGATCGCCGGCGACGAGCGCGAAGAGATAGCTCGGCTTCGGATGCGGATCGAACCAGGCGGCGAAATGTTTGCCGGGGCCGTAGCCGGCGCCGCCGAGGAAGTTGCCGTTCGACAAAAGCAGCGGGTTGGCGTCCTTGTCGGCGATGATGTTGACCGTGAACGGCGCAAGCACGTCAGGCCGATCGGGGAAATAGGTGATGCGGCGGAACCCCTCCGCCTCGCACTGCGTGCAGTAGATGCCGCCGGTGCGGTAAAGGCCCATCAGCTTGGTATTGGCCTCAGGATTGATGATGGTGGTAATCGTCAGTTCGAAGGGCGCGCTCTCCGGCAGGTCGCGCACCGTCAGGCCTTCCGGTGTTGCGTCGTAACGCGAAGGGTCCAGCTCCACCTGGTCAAACAGCAGCCCCGACAACGTCAGTTCGTCGCCGTCGAGAACGATCGGCGCTGTCGGATCGGCGCCCGGGCGACGATGAAAGATCAGACGCGCCTCGACCTTTGTCTCCGTCGGGTCGAGTTCGAAAGTGAGGTCCACGCGTTCCAGCACGAAGTCGGTGGGACGGTAATCTGCCAGATGAATGACCTGGCCGGTATCTGTTCGCATGGTGTTTCCTGAAGACCGTTATTGGACAACCGCGGAATACAGAGGCGGGCGCACTCTGCCATAAATTTTGCCGGGCATGATTACATTAAAGTCTGAACTAAACTTAAAGCAAATTGCCCGCGAACGCCAAGTTCGCGGGCAAAATATCTTATTGGCAACGGATGAACACGGCCACAAGGAGATGGACACTACTTCAGATTGAGTGCCGCCTTGATCGTCGCGTCGTTTTCCGTCTGTTGCACGACGACGCCGTACCAGCCGAGCCCGTCGTAATCCTCGTAGCCGAGGGTGCGCGCGAAGGCGACGATAGAGCCGTTATTGTCGTAGTAGCTGCCTTTCGCCTGACTGGACGGGTTGGCGAGCGCGAAATGGGAAAAGAGCAAGGTGGGATTGGTGGTGGCGATGACCCGGCTCTTGCCGTCGAGCAGCATGACAGTCGTTCTTTCCGCCAACTGCGGCGGCAGGTTGGCCTCCTTCTCGACGATCGCCTGGCCCTGGTTCTGCCAGTCGAAATAGACGCCGAGGGTGCCGATCAGCCGCCCATCGAGCTTGCCCTCTTCGCGGATGCCTGTGGCATAAACGAGCGCATGCCTGTTGTCGTGCAGCGGGCTCGCTTTGACATCGTCGACGATATACGCGTCGCCGGAGGAGCAGGCCGACGCCGCCCGGAACCACGGATCGCCGGCAAGGCTCGTGCCTGCGATCTTGCGCTGGAACTTGGGATTGGCGGATGCGATCACCTTGCCCGAGAGATCGGTCATAACGAGATCGAGATAGACGGTGTAGAAGCGGTTGATGGCGCCGAGACGCTCCGCCGCAAAGGCTACGGTTTCCCGGCCCGGTTCCTGCAGTGCCTGCCAGAGTGCCGGGTCCGTCGCCCACCAGCGCACATCGGCCGTGCGTTCGAAAAGGTTGCGGACGATGAGCTGCACCAGTGTCTGCGCCAGATCGGTAAGGCGAACGCCCTCCATCTCCTCGACCAGCGAATCCGCCATGGCGCGGCTGAGGCCGATGCGGCCAAGCACGTTGCTCTCGAACCTGCCGGTAATGTCGGTTGCGATCTGCGCCAGCCGCTGCACCTCGTTGGCAACGACAGCGAAGCCCTTTCCGGTCTCGCCGGCTCTGGCTGCCTCGATCAGCGCATTGATCGCCAGCAGCTTAATCTGCTTGACGATATTGGTGTTGTCGGCGCTGAAGCGCTCGAGATCGGTGCTGATGCCGTCCGTGACGACGCGCATGGACCGCGGTGTCGCATTCTGCGACTGGGCAATGGTTTCGGCGCTAAGCGGCTTCATCAAAAGGATCCTGGAAGGAGCGGGCAATTGTTTGTGTGGTGAAGAAAATTTCGAGATCAGCGATAAAAAACGATGCTTGCCTATGGTTTTCAATTGGTTAACGGCTGGCCCCGCGAGATGAACATTTTCGGGGTGAATCGCTGAAAACGAGAAATTTCAGAGCGGTGGCGCATAAGCAGCACGGTTGAGCCTGCCGCTGACGGCGTTTCTGTGATTCTCTGATGTTGCTTGCGGTTTTTTCGCCAATCGGTTTTTTCTTTCGCTACGATGGGAGACGTCACCCGCTGCGTTCCCGAGTCGAACGCGTCCCCCCGTTCCGCTTGAGCAGTATTAAGAGCCAGGATCATGCACTCGGTTCTCAGAAACCCGATGAGAGGCATTGCGCTGAAAGTCTCGTCGGTCGTGGTCTTCCTGGCCATGCAGACCTTCATCAAGCTGGCCGGCTCAGACATCCCGCCCGGTCAGGTCACCTTCTGCAGGTCGTTCTTCGCGCTCTTCCCGATCATGGCCTATCTCGCCTATAACAGGCAGCTGCGCGCCGCCTTCTACACGGCCAACCCAATCGGTCACCTGAAGCGCGGCACGATCGGCATCTTGTCGATGGCTTTCGGTTTCTATGGCCTGCTGCATCTGCCGCTGCCGGAGGCGATCGCGCTCGGCTACGCGTTGCCGCTCGTCGCCGTCATCTTCGCTGCCGTTTTTCTCGGCGAGACCGTGCGCATCTATCGCTGGAGCGCCGTCCTGGTCGGCATCGTCGGCGTCGCCATCGTTTCCTGGCCGAAACTCACGCTGTTTCGCGACGGCGGCATGGAAGCAGAACAGGCCGTCGGCGCACTCTGCGTGCTGCTCTCGGCCGTTCTCGGCGGCATGGCGATGATCCAGGTGCGCCGCCTCGTCGAGGAAGAGAAGACGGCGACGATCGTGCTGTATTTCTCGATCACCGCCTCGGTCTTCTCGCTGGCTTCTGTTCCCTTCGGCTGGCTCATCCTGCCATGGCCGACAGCGCTCTGTCTGATCGCCGCCGGTTTTTGCGGCGGCGTCGCGCAGATCCTGCTGACGGAAAGTTACCGCCATGCCGACGTCTCCACCATCGCGCCGTTCGAATATACGTCGATCCTGCTCGGCGGTATCGTCGCCTATTTTGTCTTCGGCGACGTGCCGAGCGTTACCATGCTGATTGGCACCGTCATCGTCATCGCCGCCGGCATCTTCATCATCTTTCGCGAGCATCAGTTGGGCATCGAGCAGAGAGAGGCGCGCAAGGCCACGACGCCGCAAGCCTGACGCGGCAAGCGTATGATATAGAAGGTTTTAACGCGGCGATTGCGGTGGGTTGAAACTTGCGCTCACAGGGTGAAAAGAATGGTGAATTCTTGGGATACCGCCGGCCTGTGGAATATGATTGTTGAACATGAGAGAGTATCATTTATTCCAAGCTGTGCATGTCTGAATGGCCGCTGATGCCGGAGGGGCTCTGGGTGTCGTTGCTCCGAACGCTGGCCGGCGAGCGGAGGTGGAGAAAAGCATAATGGCATTCACAGCGGAGCAGTTGGTGGGGAACTCTTCCTTTCTGATGAGCATTCGCTTTTTGGCTGGGCAGATGCGCGGCATGTTTGATGCTGGTCCGCGGTTGGCGCGACTGCTCGCGTCGCATCAGCGCTGGCTTCTGACCCAGACTGCCTATGCCCTCCACCTGGAATATGATCCGCGCGACCCGACG
This sequence comes from Rhizobium indigoferae, assembly GCF_034554815.1. Classification (NCBI taxonomy): domain Bacteria; kingdom Pseudomonadati; phylum Pseudomonadota; class Alphaproteobacteria; order Hyphomicrobiales; family Rhizobiaceae; genus Rhizobium; species Rhizobium indigoferae. The sequence continues at coordinate 1,066,348 of NZ_CP140635.1, forward strand.
TCGGGTTTCACCGCCGTGCGGCTGACCCGGCGCATCACCGCGCACAAGGTGGCGAGCCGCAACACCGTGCTCGCCTTCATCGAGGAACTCTATACCTACCGCTTCATAACTCACACGCCCGGCGACGAGCGGCGGCGGCCACGTCATTTCGAACCGGCCGACGTCAGCCATCAGGGGATGTTTGCCTGGATTTTCTCCAATCTCGGCGCCCTCGACCTGCTCGACGGCGGTCAAAGGGCAGTGTTTTTTCAGGCAAATCCATCACTGATGCGGCTCATTCAGCCGCGCATTGCCCGCCATTGCCTCGAAGATGCCGCCTGGCGCGAACCGCCGGAGCAGGTGGCGCTGTTCCTCTGGACGGAAGCCGGCGGCCTCGTCGTCGACAACTTCATCGCCCGGATGGATTTGGAAAGCAGCGAGCCGGGGAGGCTGTCTGTCGGCCGTGTCGAAACCCGTGCGCTCGCTGCCGATTTCATGATGTCGCGCACCCATCTGCAGCGGCTGCTGGCAAAAGCGGCGCAACGCGGCTGCGTCGGCTGGTATGACGAGCCGCGCAAGACGCACCTATGGATATCGCGGGATTTCGTCGAGGAATATTGCGCTTGGCAGGCGGTCAAGTTCGCCTATGTCGACGAAGCCTTCGAATGGGCGAAGGCCCAGATCGACGAGATGGCCATCTGATTAGAGCAATTCCAGTAAAAGTGCGCAGTGGTTTTGCGTCCGGAATGCGCGAAAACAAGGAGATAGAGCATTTCCGTGACTCGGAAAAACGGAATTGCTCTAGAGAACGATCGCCGCTGTACCTGCGCCATTGCGCGTTCCGGCATCGGCCGGCTTGACCGAAAGCTCGCGCTCATATTCCCGCGCGGCGCAGACGGCAACGCGGATATGCTCGAATGTTTCGATGTTGCGCAGAAGCGATATCAGGATCGTCGACATGTTGGGGTACTCTTGAGACGAAGGGCAGGCGAAGCGCCTACAGCGCTGCGCGTCTTTTAAGACGCGCAAAGGACGCTGCGACACGTTGAATTCCTGCTCAATATTGCTGGAAGTCCGAAAAAATGGCGTTCGGGCGCGCCGTGCGGCTGTTGATGCCGGTGCCGCGGGCAATCATCTGTTCGTTCGTGGCAAAGCCGAAACGGCTGTAGCCTTGAGTGGAACGAACCTGGTCGCCGGCGAGGCGAAGGGTTTCAAACCCGCTATGGATAGGACGAAAACGCTTGTTCATGGCCTTGGTTCCTGTGATTCCTCCCAAGACACAGCTGATATTGCGATGCAACATAGATTCCGCAATGCATCACGGCGGGATGCAGCCATGCGAAAATCGCATAGATTGATTCACAAATTATTCAACTTTGGCTAATTTCTAAGCAAAGAGAGGGACTTAAGCTTCGCTTGAAAGGCGAGCAGGTCATTCCAGGCCAGCCGCTTGTTTACAGGTGCGGTTAAGAGATCCTGCGGATGCAGGCTGGCTATGGCAGGAATGACACAGTCCGCAACGCCAATCTCTTTCCAATGGCCGCGCAGGCCGTGAATCGTATCGCTTTCGCCGAAGAAGAAGCGCGCCGAAAAATTGCCCAGCAGCAGGATCGCCTTGGGTTCGGCAAGCGCGATCTGCCGCTCGATGAAGGGGCGGCAGATGTCCATTTCCGCCGCCGAGGGCGCACGATTGCCAGGTGGTCGCCAGGGGATGACCTGCGTCAACAGAACGGCTGAGCGCGTCAGCCCGATCGCCGTCAGCATCTTGTCGAACAGCTGGCCGGATTTTCCCGAGAAGGGCACACCCTCGCGATCGTCTTCGGCGCTCGGCGCCGAGCCGATCACCATGATCCCGCTTTCGGCATTGCCGCTGGCAAAGATGGTCGAGCGGGCACTGTGCTTGAGGTTGCAGCCGTTGAAAGATTCGATCGCGGTCTTGAGCTCACTGAGCGATCGCGCGGTTTCGGCGACGAAGCGCGCCTGCTGCACCGCCTCGCCATCCGGGATCGCCGGTTGCGGGCTGGAAGATGCACGTTCGGCAGGCGCCGGGCGTGCCGCTGTATTCGGACGCGGCGGTACCTGGCCTGGGGCAGGGCGTTCCCCAGCGGCAGGACGTTGCGGCTGCGCCTGTGCCGCCGCCGGGCGGCGGGCGGCCTTCATCGCCTCGAACTCGGCGAAACGGTCGATAGCCTCTTCCTCCAGCAGCCATTCCACGCCGGCATCCGCATGGAAATGCAGAAGCGCTGCAAGCTCGGCGGGGGAGAGGTCGTTGGCGGAGATCATGCGGCAAGCTTAGCGGAGTGACAGGGGCATTGAAAGGGTCGGCGGCAGATTGCCCGCCCTTGTCTGCTCTATTGCACAGTCCATTGCGCGATGTCCTCGCGTTCGCCGATCAGCGCCAGGCCGTGGGCGATCGACAACAGCTCGCCGCCGCTTTCGATCCGGTCGCGCTCGAAGCGTTCGGTGAAGATGCGGCGCACCGCCGGCACGAAGGAGGTGCCGCCGGTGAGGAACACCTTATCGATCTCCGCAGGCTTCGTCTCGGTCTTGTCGAGCACGTCGTCCAGCGCGCCTTCGATGCGGGCGAGATCATCGGCGATCCAGCCTTCGAAATCGCTACGCTTGATGCTGCGATGTCCACCGCGACCAAGCGGCGCGAAATCGAAAGGCGCCTCCTCCGAGGCCGAGAGAGCCATCTTCGTCGCTGACACGGCCTGATAGAGCGGGTAGCCCTCGTCATGGTCGATGAGGTCGATGAAGATTTCGAGCTTTTCCGGTTCCAGGCTGGTGCGTACCAGCTTCTTCAGATCCTCGAATTCGCGCGTCGTCTTGAAGATCGACAGCTGGTTCCAGCGGCCGAAACTGGAATAGTAGTTGGACGGCACTTCGAGAATCTTGTCGAAGCTCTTGAAATGGCTGCCTTTGCCGATCAGCGGTGCGACGATGTTGTCGATCATCCTGTAGTCGAAGTGATCGCCGGCGACGCCGACGCCGGAATGGCCGATCGGTGTTGCCGTCAGCTTGCCGGCAACGGTCTTGAAGCGGATCAGCGAATAGTCGGTCGTGCCGCCACCGAAATCGGCAACCAGTACGGTGGCATCCTGCTTCAGGTTCTGCGCGAAGTAGAAGGCAGCGGCGACCGGCTCATAGACATAGTGGATCTCGGGAAAACCGAAGCGCGATAGCGCCTCATTGTATCGTTCGGTCGCCAACGCCGGATCGGGGCTGGCGCCGGCAAAATGCACCGGCCGGCCGGTGACGATACGGCTGACATCGGAAGGCCAGTGGTCGCCGGCATAGTTGCGCAGGCGCCGGACGAAGATCTCCATCAGATCTTCGAAATTATGCCGTTTTGCGAAGATCAGCGTGCCCTGGAACAGCGCGCTCGCCGCAAAGGTCTTGATCGACTGCAGGAAGCGGCATTCGCCGGGATTGTCGATGAATTGGCGGATCGCCGCATGGCCCGCCTCCACCTTCAGCGCCGAAGCGCCGAGCTGGGCATCCTTCATGAAGGAAAGCGCCGTGCGCATGCTGTCGGCCGTACCCTCCGTGCTCGTAAACGCCATCGAGCGCGTCGCCCCGCCATCCGCCATGGCGAGAACCGTATTCGTCGTGCCGAAGTCGAAACCCAGCGCCTGAGCCATGCCCGCACCTCTTCATGCCGATTGTTATTGGAGACGGAGCATCGCTCCGCGAAAGGGCGTCAGGACGCCCGGATTCAGGAGGGCGGGTGATGCCACAGAGGCGTGACACATTCAAGAGGAGCGGAAGTTGATGTGATCGCGGGCGCACTTCTTCTCCCGGTTGGAAGAAGAAGTGCGCCGCAAGGGTCAATCGGCAATGCCGAACTCAGAGGGCCGTCATCACTCGGCGGCCATTGCCCTTGCCTCCTGCACCTCCGGCTCCTCGACCTTCTTGTGGCCGATCAGTCGGCCGAGGAAGCTTCCGAAGCGGTCCATCTCGACGAAAATGACCGGGGTGATGAAGAGCGTCAGCATCTGCGAGACGATCAGGCCGCCGACGACGGCGATGCCGAGCGGCTGGCGCAGTTCGGAACTTGCGCCGGTGCCGAGCGCGATCGGCAGGGCGCCGAGCAGGGCGCAGAAGGTCGTCATCATGATCGGTCGGAAGCGTCGCACGCAGGCCTCGTGGATCGCCACCGTCGCCTTTTCGCCAGTCGTGCGCATGGTCTCCACCGCCACGTCGATCATCATGATCGCGTTCTTCTTGACGATGCCGATCAGCATCAGCAGGCCGATAAGGGCGATGATCGACAGGTCGAAACCCATGATATCAAGCGCCAGCAGCGCACCGAATGCCGCGGCCGGCAGACCGGACAGAATGGTGAGCGGGTGGATGAAGCTCTCGTAGAGTACGCCGAGCACGACATAGATGGTCAGCACCGCCGCCAGGATGAGGTATGGCGTATTGCCCTGAGACTGCTCGAAAATCTCAGCTGTACCGCCATAGGAGGTGAAAACGTCGGCCGGCATGCTCATTTCCGTCTTGATCTGGTCGATTGCCGCCGTCGCGTCGCTGAGCGAGACGCCTTCCGGCAGGTTGAAGGAAACGGTGGTCGAGACGAGCTGGCCCGTCTGGTTGATTGTTACAGGGCCGACCGTGCGCTCGACATGCGCGAAGTTTGAAAGCGGCACCAGGCTGCCATTGGCCGAGGCGACACGGATTTCCGAGAGCTTCTGGTCGTCCCAGGGCTTGCTGGTGTCGTATTCGACGATGACGTCGTAGCTGTCGCCGGTAGACTGGATTTCCGCCGCTGCATATCCGCTGAAGGATTCCTGCAGCGTCGTGCGCAGCGTATCATTGTCGATCCCGTAGGCGGCTGCCCGCTCGGTATCGATGACGATGTTGGCCTGCAGGGCGTTGTTCTGGGCATCCGAGGTCACGTCGGTGAACAGCCGGTCCTTACGCATCGCCGCCTGGATCTTGCCGGCCCACAGGTTGGTCTGATCAGCACTCAGCGCCTGCACCACCAGCTGATATTGGCTGGCCGTCTGGCGACCGCCGAAGCGCAGGCTCTGGTTCGGTGTCACGAACGCCTGCAGGCCGGGGATCTTGTTGATCGCCGTGCGCAGCTCGCGCAGCGTCTGGTCAAGCGGCGCACGCTCCGTCTTGTCTTTGAGTTCGACGAACATCGAGCCGTTGTTCTGCGGTTTGTTGGGGTTGCCGCCGATCGTCGACATCACATGGTTGACCGCCGGGTTCGCCTTGACGACGGCTGCCGCCTGCTGCTGCAGCGCCGCCATGGCCGAATAGGAAATGTCCTGCCGGGCCTGCGTGCTGATCGTCAGGCGGCCGATATCCTCCTGTGGGAAGAAGCTTGTCGGCAGCGTCATGAAGAAATAGATCGTCAGTGCCACCGAGGCGAGGAAAACGCCGAGGATCGTGGGGCGGTGGCGAAGGCACCAGCCGACAGCCCTGTCATAGCCGCGCAGCGTCCGTTCGAAGCCGGCATCGAAGATGCGGATCATGAGCGGCGGGCGGCTCTGGTGGTTGGACAGACGCGAGGCGAGCATCGGCGTCACGGTCAGCGAGACGATTGCCGAAGAGATGATCGCAATCGCAACCACCATGCCGAATTCGTTGAACACGCGGCCGACAACGCCGCCCATCAGCAGGATCGGGATGAAGACCGCGATCAACGAAACCGACATGGAAATGATGGTGTAGCTGACTTCGCCCGCACCCTTGATCGCCGCTTCCCGCACCGGCATGCCATCCTCGACATGGCGCAGGATGTTCTCGAGCATGACGATGGCGTCATCGACCACGAGCCCCACCGCGAGCGTTAGCCCGAGCAGCGAGATGTTGTCGATACTGTAGCCGAGCACATACATCATGCCGAAGGTCGAGATCAGCGACAGCGGAACGGCAAGCCCGGGAATGATCGTTGCTGTCGCATGGCCGGTAAAGAGGTAGATGACGAGAACGACGAGGCCGATTGTTAGGAGCAGCGTGAACTTCACGTCGGAGATGGCATCGCGAATCGGCTTTGCGGCGTCATTCATGACGACCGTGTTGACGGAAGGCGGGATTTCGGCGTGAAGCTGCGGCAGCTTGGCGTTGATCGCATCGACGACATCGACCGTGTTGGCATCCGGCTGGCGCTGGATGGCGAGGATGATGCCGCGTTGGCCGTCATACCAGCTGCCGGTATATTGGTTCTCAACACTGTCTTGCACATCGGCAATATCGCCGAGGTGGATCGGCGCGCCGTTCGGATTGGCAATGACGAGCGAACGGAATTGTTCGGCGCTGGTGCGCTGCGTGTTCGCCGTGATGGTCATGCTCTGCGAATTGTTCTGCAGCGTTCCCACAGGCTGCTGGCTGTTGGCGGCAGCAAGCGCCTTGTTCACGGTGTCGATGCCGATGCCGCGGGTCAAAAGCTTGTTGGGATCGACCTCGACGCGCACGGCATAGGTCTGCGCACCGTAGACGCTGACCTGGGCAACGCCGGGAAGCGTCGAAAGCGACGGCGAGATGATGTTCTCGGCGATGTCGTCAAGCTTGCTGCGCGGCATGGTGTTGCTCTGCACCGAGAGCAGCATGACAGGCGCATCGGCCGGGTTCGTCTTGCGATAACTGGGCGGCGTCGTCAGATTGTCGGGCAGTTGCCGGGTGGCATGCGAAATCGCGGCCTGCACGTCGGCTGCGGCCGCATCGATATTACGACTGAGGTCGAACTGCAGCACGATGCTGGTGCTGCCGAGCGAACTGGAGGCGCTGATTTCGGTGATCCCGGGAATGGTCTCGAACTGCTTGATCAGCGGCGTCGAAACCGAGGTCGCCATCGTCTGCGGCGAGGCACCGCTCAACTGCGCCGAAACGTTGATGGTGGGAAAGTCGACCTGCGGTAGCGCTGCGACGGGTACGAGCTGATAACCGGCAAGACCGGCCAGAATGACGCCGATCGCAAGCAGCGTCGTCGCGACGGGGCGCTGGATACAGAAATTCGGGATCATTGCTGAGCTCCCACCGCGATCGTCTCGGATGGCTGCTGTTGCCGAGGCTCTTCGGCGGAGGCGACATCAAGCGTCTTTTCATCGAACTGCTCGTTGATCGCCTGCTGGTCGCTGAGCTGGCCCTGGCCCTCGACGACGACGTGATCGCCTGCCTCAAGGCCCGATTCTATGGCGGTGAAGCCGCCGTTCGCGCGGGCAACGGTGACGGCCGTCAGATGCGATTTGCCGTCCTTGGCGACGAAGGCGAAGAAACCCTCCGGACCAGGGCTGACGGCAACCGTCGGCACCACCACCTGCTGTTCGTCATTGTTGAAATGCACGACGATGTTGACCGACTGGCCGGGCCAGAGAGCGCCGGAGGCATTCTCGAATTTCGCCTTGGCGAGGATCGTGCCCGAGGCCGTATCGACCGTGTTGTCGTAGAAGCTGATTTCGCCCTTTCGCACTTGCCCCTTGGTGGAATTGGGGGCGGTGCTGACCTCGACCGGACCGGCTGCCAAGGCGCTCTTCAGCTCCCTGAGATAGCGTTCCTGCAGGTGGAATTTCACGTAGATCGGATCGTATTTCGCAATAGTGACGATTGCCGCGCCGGCACTGAGGAAAGCGCCCTTGCTGACAGCGATATCGCCGAGCCGGCCGTCGAAGGGAGCGCGGATATCGGTGTGCTCGAGCAAGATCTGATCGGAAGCCAGCGACGCCTTGTCGGCGTCGACCGTGGCTGCAGCGGTATCACGGGCGGCGACCGCCTGGTCGAGGCTCTGCTGGGTGCCGGCCTTCTGATCGAAGAGATCCTGTGCACGCGTTAATGCGGTCTCGGCTTCCGAAAGGGTTGCCGTGTCGCGCACGACCATCGCATTGTCCTTGTCGACGGTCGCCTTGGCCGTCCGGTCGTCCAGCTTGGCGATCAGGTCACCGGCTTTGACGGTCGCCCCATCCTGCGCATTGATGCTGACGATCAGGCCCTGTTCCTGTGCGGCAACGGTCGTATTGTCATCGGCATCGGCCCAGCCGGACGCCGTCACATCCATCGGTAGCGTCGTCTTCACGGCCGCGACTGTTTTGACGACGGTCGGGCCGCCGCCACCGCGTCTGCGCCCGCCGCCCTGATGTTGCCCGCCATCTTGCCCCTGATCTGCCTGTGCCTGCTGCCCGCCGCCATTGCCGGTTTCCGGCTGCTTGATGAACTGCGAGAGGTAGGGAATGCGAGAGGCATAAGGGACCCGATTCCCGAATTGCCAGACGCCGACGGCGGCAACGGCGATAACGCTGATGGTGATCCAAAATTTCTTCATGGGCGATACCGGTCTTTGGGCAAGGTTGCGGGGGCAAGGTTGCGAATTTATGCCCCGATTGAGCCACTTATATTGCGGCGCAAAAAAGACATAATTCCCGGGTCGTGATCACTAAGTGGTTATAACGGCTTAAATTTTTGTAATGAATATTCCGTAATATTCAAACTAGACTAATATAGTCCCAGTGTAACCCGACGCCGTTTGACGGCGGAGGGCAGGCGGCTCGCGACAAGACCATGTCGATCCGTGCGCCGTCATTTGCCCCCGCGAAGAACGCGGAAAAAACCAGAGAAGGCAGGTCGTCATGACCGAGTTGGACGCCAGCGAATTTCGTTCTCTCATCATAAGTGTGTTTCCTGAACTCACGGCCTCCGTCTTCAAGCTGGCGGCGAAGGGCTGGGATTCGATGGCGGTCGACGTTGACGACACGCTGATCTTCAAGTTTCCTCGCAATCTCGGCGCGGAAAGAGCGCTGCAGAAGGAAGCCGCCTTGCTCGACATCGTTCGGCCGTCGTTGTCGATGGCGGTTCCAGACATGCGCATTCATGACGGGCCGCCGATCTTCTCCAGCCATGCCAAGCTCGACGGCGAACATCTCATCGCCGAAGATTACGATGCGCTTGGCGAAGGCGATCGTCAGCATCTCGCCGAAGATCTCGCCCGCTTTTACGCCGAGTTGCACGTGCTCGATGCCGATCGCCTGCGCTCGGCCGGTGCCGGCGCGATCCAGCCATGGCAATCGCCGGAGACGGTGCGAACGAGGGCTTTGCCGCTGCTGCCGCCTGACATCAAGAGCTTTGCCCAGGCCATCATTTCCGATTTCGAAGCCTTGCCGCCCGATCCTTACGGCAGCATCTACGGCTTCTTCGATGGTCACGGCTGGAACATGGCCTTCGACCATACGCAAAAGCGGCTGAATGGCATTTATGATTTTGGCGATTCAGGCTTTGGCCCGTTGCACCAGGAATTCATCTATTCGAACTTCATCTCGCCCGATCTGACCGCCCGCATCGTATCGGCCTATGAAATGCTGACTGGACGCAGGCTCGACCGGCGGCGCATTGCGATCCTGACGGGTTTCCATCGTCTTTCCGAACTCGCCGAATTTGCGGACGATCCGGCTTACGTCGAACAGATGATCCTAAGTGCGGCGACATGGGCGGCGGCGGCCCGCGTTGGCTGAGAGGAAATGCTCAGACGGACCGCGCCGCGCCGCCGTCGCAGCGGATCAGCGAGCCGGTGATGTAGCTTGCCGGCTGGCTGCACAGGAAGGCAGCGGTTGCGGCAAATTCCTCGACCCTGCCGTAGCGGCCGACCGGAATGCGCGCTTCCTTGTCGGTACGGATCTCCTCGAGGCTCTTGCCAGTCCGCTTTGCCGCAGCCCCATCGAGATCGTCGAGCCGCGCCGTCAGGATACTGCCCGGCAGGAGCAGGTTGGTGGTGACGCCGAAGCTCGCCACTTCGGAGGCAAGCGTCTTGCTCCACCCGGCAAGGGCCGGGCGTAGCGTATTCGACAGCGCCAGATTGGCAATCGGTTCGACCACGCCGGATGAGGCAACCGTGAGGATGCGGCCCCAGCCCTGCGCCTTCATGCCGGGCAGCAGCGCATTGGTGAGCGTGATCACCCGAGCGACCATGGAGAGGAAATAGCTTTCGAGCTTTTCGCCCGTCATGTCCTCGGTCGTGCCGGGCGTCGGTCCGCCGGTATTGTTGACAAGGATATCGAGCCCGCCGAACTTCTCCCTCACCGCCGTCGTCGTCATCTCCACGAAGCGTTCGTCCCCGAGGTCGGCCCAGATCCAGTCGGCCCGGCCTTTGCCTTCGCCATTGATCGCCTTGCAATTGGCGTCCAGCTGTTCGCCGCTGCGCCCGCAGAGCAGCACGTTTGCGCCTTCCCGCGCCAGCGCCACGGCGATGCCGAGGCCGAGGCCGCGCGAAGAGGCGAGGACGAGTGCCCGTTTGCCCTTGATGCCGAGATCCATGATTGTCCTCCGATATGTCAGAGCGATGTATAAGGCGCAAGCAGCGGAAAAGGAAAGGGAATGTGACCGGTTCGGCAGCGTTTGATAATTGACGTTGACGTAAGCGTTATGTAATTCTGCCTTATGAGACGTCATCATTGTGCGAATTGGAAGATTGGCTGTCGTATCCCGGCTCGACAATGCTTTCTCGTTTTGACAAGAAAGTGCCATGACGGGGATGACGGCCGCGTGCCGCCAAGCGGAGACGAGTGAATGACCGAGACGACTGAGCTGCCCGAACGCGAGAGCATGGAATTCGACGTGGTGATCGTCGGCGCCGGTCCTGCCGGTCTTGCGGCGGCGATCCGGTTGAAGCAGGTCAATCCGGAGCTGTCGGTCGTCGTGCTGGAGAAGGGCGCGGAAGTCGGCGCGCATATCCTCTCGGGCGCCGTGGTCGACCCGATCGGCATCGACCGGCTGTTGCCCGGCTGGCGCGACGAGGCCGATCATCCGTTCAAGACCAAGGTCACATCAGATCACTTCCTGCTGCTTGGTCCGGCCGGCTCTGTTCGCCTGCCGAATGTGCTGATGCCGCCCCTGATGAACAATCACGGCAACTACATCGTCTCGCTTGGCCTCGTCTGTCGCTGGCTGGCGGCCAAGGCCGAAGAACTCGGCGTCGAGATCTATCCGGGTTTTGCCGCAACCGAGGTGCTCTACAATGACGAGGGTGCCGTCATCGGGGTCGCCACCGGCGACATGGGCATCGAGAAGAACGGCGAACCCGGCCCGAACTATACCCGCGGCATGGAACTGCTCGGCAAATATGTGCTGATCGGCGAGGGTGTGCGCGGCTCGCTCGCCAAGCAGCTGATCGCCAAGTTCGATCTGCAGAAAGACCGTGAACCGCAAAAGTTCGGTATCGGCATCAAGGAGCTCTGGCAGGTGAAGTCCGAGAACCATCGGCCGGGCCTGGTGCAGCACTCCTTCGGCTGGCCGCTTGGCATGAAGACCGGCGGCGGCTCCTTCCTCTATCACCTGGAAGACAATCTGGTGGCCGTCGGCTTCGTCGTCCACCTCAATTACAAGAACCCCTATCTCTATCCCTTCGAGGAATTCCAGCGCTTCAAGACCCATCCGGCGATCCGCACCACCTTCGAGGGCGGCAAGCGGCTGTCTTATGGCGCTCGCGCCATCACCGAGGGCGGCTATCAGTCGGTGCCGAAGCTTTCCTTCCCCGGCGGGGCGCTGATCGGCTGTTCGGCCGGTCTCGTCAACGTGCCGCGCATCAAGGGCAGCCACAATGCGGTGCTGTCGGGCATGCTGGCGGCCGAGAAGATCGCCGCCGCGATTGTATCAGGCCGCAGCCATGACGAGGTCGCCGAGATAGAGAATGAATGGCGCAAGGGCGACATCGGCCGCGATTTGAAGCGGGTGCGCAACGTCAAGCCGCTGTGGTCGAAGTTCGGCACCGCACTTGGCGTAGCGCTCGGCGGCTTCGACATGTGGACCAACACGCTGTTCGGCCTTTCCGTCTTCGGCACGCTGAAACATGGCAAGACCGATGCGCAGTCGCTCGAACCTGCCTCGATGCACAAGCCGATCGCCTATCCGAAACCCGATGGCGTCCTGACCTTCGATCGGCTGTCCTCGGTGTTCCTGTCGAACACCAATCACGAGGAAGACCAGCCGGTGCATCTGCAGGTCAAGGACATGGCGCTGCAGAAGAGTTCGGAACACGACATCTATGGCGGCCCGTCGACGCGCTACTGTCCGGCCGGCGTTTATGAATGGGTGGAAAAGGATGGCAAGGACGTCTTCGTCATCAACGCCCAGAACTGCGTGCACTGCAAGACCTGCGACATCAAGGACCCCAACCAGAACATCAACTGGGTGCCGCCGCAGGGCGGCGAGGGGCCGGTCTATCCGAACATGTGAGGCGGCTTGTCCTCGCGGCCGACAATTTCACGTGCTGACGCCTTCGTGATCGCCTCCTGCCGGAGGCTGTTAGCCGTTCGTTAACCATAATTTCCTTAGCTTGCGACATCGTGTTGACGCACTAAGGACACATTCATGACGATCTCCCGCCGGGGCTTCTTGATCGCCCTGCCGCTTTTCGTGGCCGGCTGCTCTTCGACCGGTCTGAACAACCAGACCAATTATGCTGCACTTCCGGACGAAAAATTCCCGTTGAAGCAGGTGCCGATCGACAAGATCAAGCCGGAGCTCCGCCGCCAGGAAGTGGCCTACGAAACCACCCATGCTGCCGGCACCGTGATCGTCGATACACCCGCGCGCCGCGCCTATTACGTCCTCGGCGGGGGCAGGGCAATGCGTTATGGTGTCGGTGTCGGTCGCGAGGGGCTGGCCTTTGCAGGTAACGCCTATATCGGCCGCAAGGCCGAGTGGCCGAGCTGGACGCCTACCGAAAACATGCAGCGCCGTGAAGAGCGCTATCGCAAGCTTGCCGGCGGCATGCCGGGCGGCCCGAACAACCCGCTCGGTGCGCGGGCCATGTATCTCTTTCGCGGCGGCAACGACACCCATTTTCGCATTCATGGCACCAACCAGCCGCAATCGATTGGTCTGGCCATGTCGAGCGGATGTGTCCGCATGATGAACCACGACGTGATCGACCTCTATAGCCGCGTCGAGGTCGGCGCCAGGGTCGTCGTCATCCAGGCCTGACTTGGCCGTTCGAAGCTCGATAAGGACGCCGTCTCTAGTGAAAAAGCCGCCGCAGCGATTGCTGCAGGCGGCTTTCATCTGCCGTTGGTGTTGGATTTCAGCGGCGCGGTGCCGCAATACCCGTCGAAAGCGCCACGCCGATGCCGGTGATCACGGCGGCACTGATTTCCGTCATGCCGATGGCTTCGCCAAGCAGCAAGCCGCCGCCAAGCGTTGCGAGCACCGGCGTCAGCGCCGTGAAGGCGGCGGCCTGTGTTCCCCCGAGTGTTCTGACGGCGGTGCCGTAGGCGACCATGGCGACGAGGCCGGAAAGAATGCCCTGGCTCAGCACCTGCAGGCCGATCTCCTGAAGAGGAACCTGTGGCAGCGAGATGCCGAAGATGAGGGCGAGCGCGCCCATGATCAGGAAGGACCAGACGGCGATCAAGGCGCTCGCCTGCACGGCGGTCAGGCCCGAGCGGCGGAAGGCATGCGTATAGCTTGCCCATAAAACGGCGCCGGCCGGCAACAGCACGAAGCTCGTCCATGGCAGCGAGGCGTCCGCAAGGCTGCGCGTGAGCAGGATCAGCACGCCGGCGACGATCGCAACGAGCCCAGCGATGCGGGTGCTGTCGGGTCTTTCGCGAAACAGCACAATGCCGATCAGCGCCGCGGCAAGCGGCATGGAGCCGCCGAGCAGGATCCCTGAGGAGGCGGCCGGCGTCGAGTGGATTGCCAGCGTCGTCAGCAGGAAGAAGACGGCGCCGGAGCCTGATACCATGATTGCCAGCAGGTGAAGTGGCATGGCCTTCGGCAGCAGCCCCGTCTTCAGCCAGACGGGTGAAAGCACCAGCGCCGGAATTCCGAAGCGGATCAGCCCAATGTCGATCGAGCCGAGCGGCGTTGCTGCGCTATGGCGGGTGACAAGAAACCATGTCGCCCAGATCAGCACGGTAATAGTGCCGCCGGCATAACCCAGTACCTGCGACGGCGACTTGTCGTTCGTGAAAGCAATGGTGGTCATCGTCCTGTCCTTTCTTTCATCCGGAGCCTGTCCGGTTGAAGAGAAGACTAGCGCCAGAGGTCAGGGCATGTCCTTGCTATCTCTAGCTCAAAAATCATGTTATGCGCAATCTTCTGCCAATTGATGCCAGCAGGGATCATGAAAATGCCAAATCTCGATAAATTCGATATCGCCATCCTGAAGTGCCTGCAGGAGGATGCGCGGGCCACCAATGTCGAGATCGCCGAGAAGGTGAACCTTTCGCCGTCGCCCTGCCTGCGCCGCATCCGCAATCTCGAACGCTCCGGGATCATCCGCGGTTACACCGCGGATATCGATCGCAAGGAAGTCGGTCTCGGCCTCACCGTCTTCGTCGAATTCAAGGTCGTCCAGCACAGCCGCGAAAATTCCGAGGCGCAGCAGAAGGCTCTGCTCGCCATCCCCGAGATCGTCTCCTGCTTCCTGATTTCAGGCACGGCCGATTTCCTTGCAGAAGTGGTGGTGGAGGATCTCGCCGCCTACGAACGGCTTCTGACCGAAACGCTGTTGACCTTGCCGAATGTCAGCGACATCCGCTCGAATTTCGCCATCCGCAGCATCAAGACGCACGGGCCGCTGAAACTGCCCGAGGGAAAATAATTCCCCTCGGGCATGCTTGCAGGTTAGAGCAGCGTCCCGCTGAGGATGAGCAGCGCCACCGAGAAGTAGATGACGAGCCCGGTGACATCGACCAGCGTGGCGACAAAGGGGGCCGAGGCGCTGGCCGGATCGAGCCGGAGCTTCTGCAGCACGAAGGGCAGCATCGAGCCGCAGATCGAGCCGAAGGTGACGATCCCGATCAGGGCGGCAAACACCGTGACGGCGACCATCTGCCAGTGCGGGCCGTAATCGTAGAGCCCGGCCGACTGCCAGAAGACGATGCGGACGAAGCCGACGAGGCCGAGGATCGCGCCGAGCACGATGCCCGTCGGCAGTTCGCGCAAAAGCACCTTCCACCAGTCCGAAAGCTTCAGCTCGCCGAGCGCCAGCGCCCGGATGATCAGCGAGGTCGCCTGCGAACCGGAATTGCCGCCCGAGCTCATGATCAGCGGGATGAACAACGTCAGCACCACGGCCTTTTCCAGCTCGCCTTCGAAATGCTGCATCGCGCTTGCCGTCAGCATCTCGCCGAGGAACAGGGCTGCGAGCCAGCCGGCGCGCTTGCGGATCATGCCAGCGAAGCTGATCTTCATGTAGGGCTGGCCGAGCGCCTCCATGCCGCCGAACCTCTGGGCCGCTTCCGTCGTGTCCGATATCATCGTGTCGATCACGTCATCGACGGTGACGATGCCGAGCATCTGCCCATGTTCGTCGGTCACCGGCAGCGCGAGCAGGTCGTGCTTGCGGATCAGCCGGGCGACATCCTCCTGCTTCATCAGCGGATCCGCCGATACAGGCGCGCCCTTCTGTGCCACCGAGAGGATTGAAGCGTCCGGCTCGCCGGTGATGAGGCGACGCAGCGTCACCACATGCAGCAGCGCATGGCTGACCTCGTCCAGCACATAGATGGCGTAGACGGTCTCGCGCGAGCGTTCGACCTGGCGCACATGGTCGAGTGTGCGGGCGACGGTCCAGCTATCAGGCACGCTGACGAACTCCGTCGTCATGATGCCGCCGGCCGTGCGCGGCGGATAGCCCATCAGGTGCTGGATCGCGATGCGCACCGGTTCGTCGAGGCTGGAGAACAGCCGGGCGCGAGTCTCGCCGTCGAGTTCAAGCAGCACGTCGGCGACGCGGTCGTTGGACATGCCGTGCAGCAGCCGTGCGGCGTCCTCGGCGCTGATCAGCGCAAGAATCTGTGCGGCGTTGCGAAGCTCCGGCCGGTCGAGAATGTTGACCGCATAGTCGAGCGGCATGCCGCATAGAACACGCCCGGCGTCCTGGACGCTCAGCGCGTTCAACGCTTCGACGCGTTCGGCGATCGTTGCGCCGCGGCTGTTGTTGATGAAGGCACGGGCGGCATGGCCTGCCCGAAGAGGGAAGCGATTGATATTCATTTGAGGCTCGCCTTTCCGTCGATCCGCCGTAGCGTCCGATCGGGCGAGCCGACAGGAGTCGGTCAGCGCACGAGGGTCGCGTACGGCAAGGGCAATCGACTGCTACTGTCGCTTGGCATCGTTATGATGGCTCCGTTGAAATCCGTGGCTGACGAGTGTCGTCCACGTCAGTGCTAGGTGGTCCCGAACGCGGAAAAAGTCAAGCGGGGTAAATGCTTAACGCCAGAATGTCGCACCCTGCGATGCGGCATTCCAGGCGGGTTTATACGACCTTGCGGGAAATACCGGGCCTGCTGGCTGGAATCTCAGAATCGTGCAAGCACAGCCTTGCCCTTCATCCTGCCGCTTTCGACCATGGCATGCGCCGTCTTGAGGTTTGCCGCATTGATTGGCCCGACGATCTTTGAAAGCGTCGTGCGGATCTTTCCGCCGTCGACGAGCTCGGAAACCCTGTTCAACAGCTTGTGCTGCTCGATCATGTCAGGCGTGCCGTAGAGCGGGCGGGTGAACATCAACTCCCAATGAACTGAGACGGCCTTTCGCTTGAAGGGCACGATGTCGAGCGTCTTCGGATCGTCGATCAATGCAAAGCGGCCCTGCGGCGCAATCGCTTCGACGATGTCGCCAATATGGCTGTCGGTATTGGTGGTCGAGAATATGAATCCCGGCGCGCCGATGCCGAGCGCTGCCACCTGCGGCGCGATCGGTTTGGAATGGTCGACGACGTGATGCGCGCCGAGTTCCTTCACCCAGTCCTGCGTCTCCGGCCGCGAGGCCGTGGCGATCACCGTCAGATCGGTCAATGCTCGGGCGATCTGAATGGCGATCGAGCCGACGCCGCCAGCACCGCCGATGATCAGGATGGAGCGTCCCGCTCCTGAAACCGCGTCCTGCACCTTTAGCCGGTCGAACAGCGCTTCGTAGGCCGTAATCGAGGTCAGCGGCAGGGCGGCCGCAGCAGCGAAATCGAGGCTTTTCGGTTTGGTGCCGACGATGCGCTCGTCGACGAGATGGAATTCGGCATTGCTGCCCGGGCGGCTGATGACCCCGGAGTAGAACACCTCGTCGCCGGGCTTGAACAGGGTGACATCAGTGCCGATGGCCTTGACGATGCCGGCGGCATCCCAGCCGAGCACCCTGAGCTCGTCCGCGGGCGGTGCGGAATGGGCGCGCACCTTCACGTCGACGGGATTGACCGAAACGGCTTTGATCTCGACGAGCAGATCGTGGCCCCTAGCCTCCGGCATCGGCAGCTCGACATCGATCAGCGAGGTCTCGGCGGAGATCGCTTGGGGCGTTTTATAGGCGACGGCGCGCATGGGAAACTCCTGTGTTCGTTGCACGGAAGCTAGATGCGCACTATGTTCTGACAACGCAAGAATGCACAAATTCTGTACGTAGTACCCAAAAGGATACTGTAAAATGTCATTGCCGCGCGCCAAGCTCGTCAAGAATTTCCCCGGCTGCCCGGTCGAAGCGACGCTGACTTACCTCGACGGGAAGTGGAAGGGCGTCATCCTCTTTCATCTGATGGAAGGAACCCTGCGCTTCAATGAATTGCGGCGTAAGCTGCCGGCCGTGACCCAGCGCATGCTGACCAAGCAACTGCGTGAATTGGAAGAGTCCGGTCTGGTATCACGCACCGTCTATCCGGTCGTGCCACCGAGGGTGGAATATGCAATGACGCCGCTCGGCATGACGCTGAAGCCTGTCATCCAGGCGTTGGCCGCCTGGGGTGACGATTATGTCTTCTGCAGCCCGGAAGGCCGCGAGCTGCGCTTGGCCTCAGACGGCCTGCGCGCTCCGGTCGCGGCGCTCGAGGCGTAGCGAGGCTGCAAAGACGAAGAGGCCGAGAAAGGATAGCACCGCACCGACATAGCCGGTCGCCGCAAAACCGTAGCCCGCCGCGATGACGAGACCGCCGAGCCAGGCGCCGATCGCATTGGCGATGTTGAAGGCGGAATGGTTGGAAGCTGCCGCTAACGTCTGCGCATCGGCGGCGACATCCATCAGCCGCGTCTGCAGCGCCGGACCGGCGGCAAAACCGCAACCGACGAGGAAGACGCAAAGGCCGAGCATATAGGGGTTGGCGGCGGTCAGCGAGAAGGTGGTCAGCACGACGACATTATAGATGAGCGACCCGCCGATCGTGCCCAGCAGCGATTTGTCGGCGAGCCACGAGCCGATGAAATTGCCCGCATTCATGCCGACGCCGAAAAGGACCAGCATGATCGGAACGGCTGTTTCCGGCAGCATAGCCACCTCAGTCGTCGTCGAGGCGATATAGCTGAACATCGCGAACATGCCGCCGTAACCGACGGCGGCGATGCCGAGCGTCAGCCACACCTGCGGCCGGCGGAAGGCGCCGAGTTCGCGCAGGAAGCCAGCTTCCTCGGAAACCCTGTCCTTCGGAACGTAGAACCAGATCAGCGCCACCGTCAGCAGGCCGAGCACGCCGACCGAGAAAAACGCCACCTGCCAGTCGAGCGACTGGCCGAAGAATGTCGTCAACGGAGTGCCGAGAAGTGTCGCAACGGTCAGGCCGAGCATGACGCGGCCAACGGCACGGGCGCGGCGATGCACCGGCACCATCGAGGCGGCGACAAGGGCCGCGACGCCGAAATAGGCGCCGTGCGGCAGGCCGCTGACGAAGCGCAGCAGCGTGAAGCTTTCGAAGGTCGGCGCCATGGCGCTTGATATGTTGCCGGCGGCAAAGATCAGCATCAGCGTCAAAAGCAGCGTGCGGCGCGCCATCTTCGCGGCGAGCACGGCAATGACGGGTGCGCCGACGACGACGCCGAGCGCATAGGCGCTGATGACGTAGCCGGCTTGTGGCGTCGTGACCGAGAAGGTGTCGGCGACATTGGGCAGCAGCCCCATGATCGCGAATTCGCCGGTACCGATGCCGAAGCCGCCGCAGGCGAGCGCCAGTTGGACCAGCGCCACGGTCATTGCCGACGGCAGTTCTCCATCCTGGCTATCGACGGAGTCCCGACTATCGACTGAAATATTGGCGGCAATCTCACTCACGAGAGCTCCTCGAGGCGGTTTCTGCTTGGCAATGGCCCTGGCACAGACGCGAGCCGATCGGTGGGAAATGGCGGGAGGTGGAGACGAGGTCTCCAATACGCCATCTATCCGTGACCTCTCGGCCGCCGTCGAGTGCATTTTTTGCAGTGCAGCGTCCTGCTATGTGCATACGTCTATTGCAATTTTTGCATTTCTGTCCCTTCTCCGGAAAGATGGCTGCGCTTGAAATCGCCGATACCGCAACCATCTCAAGGGCAAGGCAGGAGTATTTTCCGCGCCAGAGACGGGAGCTCTCATGAAGCTTGTAGGCTTTTTCAATCGCGACGGCGGTACCTTCAAGACCACCGACATGCCGGCCTATGAGAAGAGGGCGGAAGCGGCTTTCCGCGAAGCGGGACACGATTTCGACGCCATCGTCTTCTCAGGAAAGGAAATCATTCCCGCCATGGAGCGGGCGGCCAAGCGCGATGATATCGACGGTATCGTCGCCGGCGGCGGCGACGGCACGATTTCGGCAGCGGCATCGATCGCCTGGAAAAACGGAATTGCGCTCGGCGTCGTCCCCGCCGGCACGATGAACCTCTTTGCCCGCTCGCTGCGGGTGCCGCTCGATATCTGGCAGGCGCTTGATGTGCTTGCTTCCGGCGAGGTCGACAATGTCGATATCGCCAGCGCCAACGGCCGGCCCTTCATCCACCAGTTTTCCGCCGGCCTGCATGCCCGCATGGTGCGCTACCGCAACGCCTACAGCTATCGTTCCCGGCTGGGCAAGATCCGGGCAAGCACGAAGGCGGCTTTGGGTGTTATCTTCAACCCGCCGGAATTCGAGGTCGAGTTCGAGGCGGCCGGCATGCGGGAGCGCCGCAGGGTGTCGGCGATCTCGGTCTCCAACAATCCCTTCGGTGAGAATGCGCTGCTCTACGCCGATAATTTGACAAGCGGCGAACTCGGCTTCTACACGGCAAATCCGCTGAAGCCTCTGGGTGTCGCCCGCCTCGCCGTCGACATGCTGCGCGGCAAGGTCCGCGAGAATGCCGATGTCATGGTGCTGCACCCGGCCGAAGTGCACCTGCATTTCCCCAAACTGCGCTTCAAGGCCAATTGCGTCATGGACGGCGAGTTGCTGCCGCTCCAACGCGATGTCTCGATCCGGCTGCATCCGGGCGAATTGAAGGTCCTCGTCAAGCAGGGCCTTGCGGCGCAGGTGGACGCCAGCGAACGCCGCGAGCCCGCAGCATAAGTCGGCCGCTGCATAGTCTTCAGAGCCGCGGCAGATAAGTGCGGTAGTCGAAATCCGAAACCGTGCGCAGATGCGCAAGCGCTTCCTTGCGCTTGGTGTCGCCATAGAGCGCCTGATAACGTGCGCCGAAGATATCGGCGATGAAGGGCGAGGTGCGGAAGGTCTCGACGGCGCTGAGGAAATCATGCGTCAGTCGCGTCGTATTCACAGACGTGTGCGAGGGCGTGGTCTCTTCGCCGGGGTCGAGTTCGCCATCGAGACCGGTGAGCATGCCGCCAAGGATTGCGGCGAGCAGCAGATAGGGATTGGCATCGGCGCCGGCGACGCGGTGTTCGATGCGTGCGGCCGGCCCATCCTTGTCGGGTATGCGGATCGCCGTGCCGCGATGACCGCTGCCCCAGGTCAGATCGACAGGCGCAAACGAGCCCGGCTGGAAGCGCCGGTAGGAATTGGCGAAGGGAGCGAAGATCAGCTGCGCCTCGCGCATGGTGTTAAGCAGGCCCGCTGTCACCGATTTGAGCCGCTTCGGCTCGCCGCCCTTGGCGTCGAGGATGTTGCGGCCTTGCCGGTCGATGATGCTCGCGTGCACATGCAGGCCGGAGCCGGCATGGTCGGAATAAGGCTTGGCCATACAGGTCGATTTCAACCCGTGGCGGCGCGCCGCCTGTTCGGCGATGCGCTTGAGATAGAGGCAATCATCGGCGGCTGCCAGCGCGTCAGCGCGGTGCAGCAGGTTGACCTCGAACTGGCCCGGACCAAATTCCGCCGTCGTCGCATCCGCCGGCAGCCCCTGTACGCTCGCATAGGCCCTCAGCGTCCTGAGATAGCCGTCGAGCGCGTCGACAGCGCTCATGTCGTAGAGCTGGAAACCGTTTGGTTCGCCGCGATAAGTAAGGCTTTCGGGCGGGGAAGGGCGTCCGGTCTCGCGCCAGTCTCCCGACATCACGTAGAATTCCAGCTCGGTTGCCACAACAGGCGTGAGGCCGCGCGTGGCATAGCGCTCCAGCACTGCGGCGAGGATGGCGCGCGGATCCATGAAGCTCGGGCTGCCGTCGAATTCGTGCATGGTGGCGAGCACCTGCATCGAGCCCTCCGGCGCCCAGGGCATCGGCGCCAGGCTGCGTCGGTCGGGGGCGAGCTTGCCATCAGGGTCGCCGATCGTCAGCGACAGGCCGGTGATGTCGTCATTGTCGTCACCCCAGATGTCGAGCGATTGCGTCGACGTCGGCAGGCGGATGTCGCCGGCCCAGACCTTGTCTTCGGCGCTGGGCGGAAGCTGCTTGCCGCGCAGGTCGCCGTTCATGCCGACGATCAGGATCTCGAAACGTGGGTCGCCGTCGGCAGTGCCGTCCATCCTGTCGCTCGCCATGACCTTGAAAATCCTCCGGGGCAAGGCCAAGCTCCTATCCCATCGATAGAGGCCTTTCAATCCGCGGGGCTCTTTTCCCAGTCATGCCCGACACTTGCCCCCCCTCCAAGCTTGCCGCGATCGACGCCGCGCACCATCTGCATCCCTTCGCGGACATCAGGAAGCTGAATGCCTATTGGCCAGAGATCGACCGCATCCGCAAGGCGCGCAACATCCTCCTTTGGCAATGGGGCTCTTGCGAGAAAGCAGCTATGTCGATGCCGGGTCAACGTAGCTGCTGTCGGATAATGGGCAAAGCCAAGGTGAGGAGCGCGGCGAAAACCATGACGACACCATAAGGTACCTTCCGGCTCGCCCGGATTTCCTCGACGCGCATGAAAAAGGCGAGATGTGCGACGGGCAGCGGCACCGGCAGCCGCAGGACCAGGAGCGTCACGACGCCGAGCACGAGGAGCAAAAACGAAAACGGCAGCATTCCGTGCCATCCGATAAAAAGGCCGATCGGCAGGAAAAGCTTGGCGTCTCCTGCGCCAAACAGCCGGAACGCCCAGAGCGCCACCCCAAGGGCGAACATCAGCAGACCGGCTCCGACGTCGCCGCCAATTCCGCTTGAAGCAAACAGCGCAGCGCCGACATCCTGTGAGCCAAGGATCACGGCGACCGTGCGCAATGCATAAAGTGCAACGAGCGCGAGCACGATCGTGTTGGGGATCTTCCATGTGCGGAAATCGGTCCAGGCGGCGTAGAGAAAAAGAAATACCGAAAGCGAACTAATAACAGCGATCATTTGCGGCATGGTATTCACCCTTTTGGGCTATTATAGCCTGATTTTCAAGTTGCTCTACAGTAAATACAGACGACTGAGTCAGTTTTTACGAATGCGCACCGGGACTTTGGTCTTAACCATAAAGTATAGATTTCGAGAGCTTGCGTATAAAACGATTGACTAATTTAGAGTTAAGAGATTATTAATGGTCCCAGTCGAAGAGGCGGTCTCGACGACAAGGCGGCCGGGGGGAATACGGCGCACAACTTATCTGGGAGGAAATTCTCGATGAAAGCCTTTGTAAATAGCGTACGCGCTTTCGCGCGAGAAGAAGACGGCGTCGCACTCACTGAATACCTCATTCTGCTTGCCTTGCTGGTTGGCGGTGTGATCACGGCGGTGACATTGGCCGGCACCAATCTGGCTGCCGTTTGGAACGGCTGGGCAGGCTGGTTTACGGCCAAGCTGACTGTCCCAGCCGCCTGATATTGGCGTCCGAAAAAGCGAGGGGTTTTATTAACCCCTCTCTTCTAAATTAGCATCAATGAATGGATGCGCTCCGTCCAGTGTAGCGAGTAACCGCGATGCGTTCCTCAACGATTTTAAGTCTCGTTATTGCGTTTGTGCTCGCAGCAGCAGCAGTGTTCGGCATGCGCGAGTATCTCTCCGATCAGAAGGCCCTGCTGCTGGCGATGAACGGCATGAAGGCCGAGGAAAGAACACTCGTTGTCGCCGACAAGCCAATGCGCTTCGGTGACCGGATCCGATCCGAAAACCTCAGAGCCATTCCGTGGCCCTCGAATGAAACACCCGCAGGCTCGTTCGTCAGCATCGAGGCGGTCGTTGGCAGCGATGCCCAGCCGCGTTATGCCATGGCGGCGATCGACCCCGGCGAGCCGGTGCTATCCTCGAAAATCACTGGTGCCGGCGAACGCGCCACGCTGTCGGCGGCGCTCGACCAGGGCATGAAGGCGGTTTCCATCCGCGTCAACGACGTGCTCGGCGTTGCCGGCTTCGTCAGGCCTTCCGATCGCGTCGACGTGCTTCTGACACGGGTCGTACGCGGGCCGGCGGGCAACGATCAGAGCTTGGTTGATGTGCTGCTGCAAGGCGTCAAGGTGCTGGCGGTGGACCAGACGGCAGACGAGCGCAAGGACGAGCCGTCCGTCGTGAAAACCGTGACCTTTGAGGTCACGACCGATGAGGCGCAGCGCCTTACTCTCGGCTCCAGTATCGGCACGCTGTCCCTGGCGCTTCGCAATATTGCCTCTTCCTCTATCGAGCAAACACGACAGATCACCGTCGCCGACCTCGGTGGCGGGGCGATGGCGGCGGAGCTCGGCAATGATCTGGAAAAGAATAAGTTGCCAGAACCCGAAAAACAAGTGCAGATTGTGGAGCCAAAGGTTGAGCCGGTATTGTCGGTCGAGCCTAAGTGGGTAACAGTGGGGGTCTGGAACACGACGAAGCGCGAGGAGCACCGAGTCGGCCTGATCCAGTGATGTTTATGCGGCCTGCCGCGGGTGCGGCCAGCCGAAGGAGGGGGCTAAAGCAGGCATGGCGAACGGTAAGAGACGAATCGCAAGGATGAAAAGCCTTGCGGCACTGGCGGCAGTGTTTTCGGCCTGTGTGTGTTTAGGGCCTGGATTTGCCGGCTGCGCCAACGCACAGGAAAAGTCGGTCACCCTCGGCAAATCGGTCCAGCATGTGACGTTGCCTCCGAACGAGACGCTGACGCTCAATACCGGCCAGCCCTTCGGTGATCTGGTCATCGGCAGCGCCGATATGATCGACGTGGTGCCGCTTTCCGATCGATCGCTGTTCATTCGCGGCAAGAAGATCGGCGCCACCAATATCTCGGTCTATGGCGACGACAAAGCGCTTCTCGGCGTCATCGACATCCGCGTTGCCAGCGATTTCAGCGAGGTCGCCGCCGCCATTCGGTCTGCCGCACCCTCGGCCCGGGTCAGAGTGGTCAACTCCAACGATCGTATTCGCCTGACAGGCATGGTCCGTGACGGCGTTGAATTGCAGCGGGTGATGGAAGTCGCCCAGTCCTATTCCGACCAACCGGTGCTGAACCAGTTGCGCGTCAGCGACAGCCAGCAGGTGATGCTGGAAGTCCGTGTCATCGAAGCCTCCCGCCAGACGGGTCGTGACCTTGGGATCGGTTGGTCCGGGCACGGCAACAACGGCATCGGCAAGGCAACGACCAGCCAAGGTATCACCGTGAATGATGACGGCAGCCTGGCCCGTAGCCTCCTTGACCCCAAGGGTGCGGCAACGGGTATGCTGCCCTTCGGCCAGTTGATCGCCAAGGTGCTGGAAATCTCCGGCGGGCGCATCGACGTGGTCATCAATGCGCTCGAGCAGAAGGGATTGGTGCGTCGTCTGGCTCAGCCGAACCTTATCGCCATGAGCGGCTCGACCGCCAGCTTCCATGCCGGCGGTGAAGTGCCGATCCTGAAGACGACGAACAACGGCACGACAGTCGCCACCGAGACGGACTATCGCCCCTTTGGTGTGCGGTTGACCTTCAAGCCGGTGGTGCTTGACGACGGCGTCATCAATCTGGAGATCGAGCCTGAGGTTTCCGAGCTTGATCCGTCGATCAACGTCAACGGCAATCCAGGTTTCATCTCGCGTGCTGCGAGCACCACGGTAGCGCTTCGCGACGGCCAGAGCTTTGCCATGGCGGGCCTGCTGCAGTCGATCAATGCCAAAGACATCCAGCAGCTGCCGGGCCTCGGGAAGATACCGATCCTCGGCGCACTGTTCCGTTCGACGAGTTTCCAGAAGAAGGAATCCGACCTCGTCATCGTCGTCACCCCGCACATAGTGCGACCGGCTCGCCCGGGCGAGGACCTCTATAGTCCGCTCGACCAGACGCGTTCGTCCAACGACGTCGAGCTTTTTGCGCTCGGTGTCCTGGAAGTCGACAAGGACATGCTCCGACGCTTTCGCAATGGCGTAGGCGTGACTGGGCCTTATGGCCACCGTCTCGACCTGAACCAGGGAGTCCAAGCCGTTGCTACAAAACGCTAAACGCGTCCTTCTCGTCCTTGCAACCGCCGGCCTCGCTTCCGGCTGTGCCGACTACATGAACCATCGCGATACGATCACCTTCGGGGCCGGCAACGCCATGGAAGCAAACAAGGCCATCCATACCGAGGACCCGTTCCCGCCGGAAGCTCAGCGAACCCGTATCGCAAGCGACGGCAAGGTAATCCGCAGGGCGGTCACTCAGTATCAGAACGGCGGGGTGGGCGTTATTCAGCCGTCGCCGGCCATGGAGGCCAATGGGGCGTCCAGTGGGGCCACCGTCAGCCAGTAGCTGTTCGAAAGGCATGAACGGCGGCAGCGCGCCGAAGGGGAAATGCACGAAACAGGGTCGTCACGGCGATAGCGCCGCGATGGGGGTATGCCAATGCTGAGCAGGGTTATCAGACGGTTCTGGAACGATCATCGTGGCTATGTCATCGCCTTGACGCTCATCGCCATGCCGATGCTTCTCGGTTTTTCGCTGCTGATCATCGATGTCGGCCGCAGCAGCAACCTGCATACCGATCTTCAGAACGCGGTCGATGCGATGGCGCTGGCCGGAGCCCGCGAACTCGATGGCCGCGATGATGCCATTTCGAGGGCGCAGACGGCGATCGAGAAAATCGCCAATAGTGCGGCTTTTTCCGGGGGCGGGGCCGGCATGTCGCTTGGCTCGCATATTACCGTGGCCTACCACGCCGGCAACGATGCCGGGAGCACGGTCACCGTGCTTTTTCTGAATAGCATCCCCGCCAACGACGATACGCCCATCCCGTCTTCGATGCAAACGACCACGGCCAGCGAAGCGTCCTACGCCTGGGTCATCGCCAAGCCGCAGGCGATGCAGACGATCTTTCCGATCCCGGTTGGTTTCACTCGCAGTACGATCAATATCGCCGCCGACGCCGTGGCGGTATACCACGCCAGCGCCTGCGACGTGACGCCGATCTTTATCTGCAATCCGTTCGAGCCGGCGGGCAACACGAGTGAAAGCGCCAGCGAAGTTGCAGCCGCGGCCCTGCACACCAATTTTGCGGCCGGCAATCTCTACGGGCGACAGATCGAGCTTCACAGCACCTCGGCGTCCAATCCCGGCCCCGGCAATTTCGGGTTCCTGCGGACCCCCTTGGGCAATGGTGCGTCCGTGCTGGCGGAGGCTCTCGCCACCGGCAATCCCGGTACCTGCTACACGCAGGACAGCCTCGATACGGAGACCGGCGCAAAGGCGGGGCCAGTCGAGGACGGCGTGAATACGCGCTTCGGTTTTTACTCCTCGTCGTTCAACAAGGCGAACGGCGACTATCATTACCGACCGGCCCAAAATGTGCGCTCCGCCCAGTCGATCAGCGGCAACGGAAAGAAGGGCTGCGATACTTATGATCCGGTCACGGTGGGAGCCGTTGTCGGCGATGCCACCAAGGCTTTGCCGCTCGGCTACGGAGCGTCCATGACCTCGCTTGCCGGCGGCAAGATCAGCAGCAGCAACAATTGGCAGTACATGACCTATTGGAATGTCGCGCAGGGAACGGCCGCGCCCTCGGTGAGCACGGTCCTCGGCAGCCACTCCAGTTATCCGGCGCCGACCGGAACACCAAGCCAACCCTCCGCTTACGATGTTTATCGTTACGAGCTCGCAAACCCGTCTCTCATCAGCCATGCCTCGGCCAATGGTGAGACCGGGACACCGGCAACCGGCGGCCAGTGCTATACCGGCCCGGACCTTTCGAACTATACGGCGGCCGAATATGGTGATCGCCGCGAGATCTTCTCAGCCATTGTCAATTGCGGCTATGAAGCCTCGGTCGGCCATTTAAACGGTCACAAGGCCACGCGCGCCGTGGCCTTCGCGCGCATGTTCCTGACCAAGCCGGCGATAAAGGAGGGCGGCGAACGATACCTTTCCCTGGAGATGATCGACATCACCGGCAAGGGTGGTCGCGGTACGCTCGACGAATTCCTGCGGGAAGAAGCGGAGTTGGTCAGATGACGGCGCTCCGCAATTTCATCCGGCATCGGCTTTGCCTCGGCTTCTGGCGGCGGGAGGAAGGCGCGGTGCTTGCCGAAGCGCTGCTCGCCATCCCCTTTGTGACGCTCTTTGCGGCGGGGATACTGGAGTTTGGCAGCATCTTCTGGGAGCGTATGCAGATCGACGCAGGCTTGCGCGATGCGGGGCGTTACCTTTCGCGATGCCGGCCGGAGTCGGGAACCTATGTGCCGACATGCAATCAGGCGACTGCGAAGACGATCGCCTTTTACGGAACGCAAACACCTGCGGCAGGCGCCATACCCCGTGTCCCCGGCTGGAAGGACGCTGCCGACATCACCATCACTGCACCCGATGCAGACGGGAACATCACCATTTCCACTGCTCATCTCTACGAGACCTCGCCGGTGTTCGGCTTTCTCGGAATCGACGCCATCACGATCAGCTCATTCCATGAAGAGAGATACATCGGATGGTGACCTCTAGGGCGATCAAGACCTTCTGGCAGGATAGCAGCGGTGCCAGCCTTGTCGAAGCATTGCTGACCTTTCCGATCGTCATGCTGGTATTCGCCGCCTTCATCGAGTTCGGCTATGCCATGTCGCAGTGGAACCAGACCGTCAAGGCACTGCAATATGGTGCCCGTCTGGCGGCCGTATCCGATCCGGTGACGACGAATTTCAATGCCGTTTTCCCGATCGGAGCTGCCGATCCACTCAACAACGGCAAAGCGGCGCCGAACGATGCCACGATATCCTCGACCTGCGGGCCGGCTCTGGCGAACTGCACGGCGGCATTGAACCGGATCGTCCTGGGAAGTGACGGCCTTTGCAACGCGGGAACTGATCCTCACCCCGGCATTTGCGACCTCAATTGGCGCATCACGCCGGATAAGCTGATGGTCACCTACCAGCGATCGGGGCTCGGCTACTGGGGCCGGCCGGACGGGCCCGTGCTGACGATGCGGCTGGAGGTACGCGATATCACTTTCGATCTGCCGATCCTCGGCGGGCTGCTGGGACTTAACGACATCACCATCCCGGCCCATCCGGTGACGATCACGACGGAAGATCTAAAGACGTGCTCAACCTGCTGACTCCTTAAAGTATGCGTAGGAAAGCGAAATGACAGCTCACATGAACATTGCCGCATCCACCAAGATCCTGGTTCTCTCCGACGACGCGGCTGCAGCGAGCTTCATGCTCGATACGTTTGGGTCGCTTTCGCGTTACGATGTCCGCCATCTCTCGCTGAAGGCGCTCGGAGAAAAGGGCCGGTTCGATCCGACGCAGTTCGACCTGATCGTTCTCGACGTCGACAACGGGAAATTGCTGCACCAGCCGGAACTCTTCGCGTTTCGCACCAGCTATCGGGACATTCCGCTCGTCGTCGTTTCCGAAGACCTGCCGGACGACATGCTGCGGCTGCTCTTCCGCCTGAACGGCAATGACTGGCTGAAGAAACCGCTCGAGCGCCGCGCACTGATCGACATGATTTCGACCCATGCCCCAGGCACTGGGGCCAGCGACAGCCGGGTGCATGCCGTGGTCTCAGCCGTCGGTGGCGCGGGCGCCAGCATGATCGCTTCGTCGCTTGCGCATGCGCTGGCCCAGCCGACCAAGAACTCGACGCCGCGGGTTGACTTGTTCGACACGGATTTTTGCTCCGGGATGCTTGGCTATTATCTCAACCTCGTCAACGACTACGACTTAAAACCAGTCATCGCCAATCCTTCCCGGGTCGATCTGGAATTCATCGATCTGGTTCGAAAGCGTCATTCGGGGGGCTTTTCACTGCTGTCCTTCAAGCAGCCAGCAGTCCTTCTGGCACCCAAGGGCCGGGAACTCGTGCTGCGTATGCTCGACGTAGCCGCCTTCGAGAGCGACCACACGATCATCGACATTCCCTATTATGACACGCCGTGGAAATACGAGGTGCTCAGCTCGGTCAACAGCATCTGCATCGTCACCGAAATGACGGTCCCTGCGCTTTCTCAAGCCAAGGATTTGTTTGCCAATCTGGTACGGCTGCGCGGCAGTTCGGATCAGATATTCGTCGTCATCAACAAATACCGCAGCAAGCTTTTCGGCCTCGGCCTGCGCCGACAACAAACGGAGAAGATCTTCAAGGAGATCCCGACGCATGTCATTGCGGATGACTGGGATACTCTGAGCGAGGCAGTCAACCGCGGCGTGCTGCCAGCTCAAGTGAATTCCCGGGCGCGCTTCTGCGGCGCGGTCGGCAAACTTGGAGCACTGGTGCGATGACGGCGATCGACAGTGGGCGCATACGGTCCCGCGCCGCCGATGTCGGTCTTGCGGTTTTGGCAATTCTGGCCGCTGTCGGGAACGCTGCGGCAGGCGGGCTTGTGCCGCGAAGCCTTGGGCCGACGACGAGCGCCGTGGTGACGATCGAAAAAAGCTATGCGGCTGGGACAATCGTCATCGTCAGCGGCAATCGTACGCTGGATCTCGTCATCTCCGAAGGACGCGCGATCCGTTACAAAATCGGCGTCGGACGAGACGGATTTCGCTGGAGCGGTACCGTCAAGGTTGGACGCAAGGCAGAGTGGCCTGACTGGCGCCCGCCTGCCGAGATGAAGGCGCGCTCAGCCGGACTTCCGGACCTGGTACCTGCCGGACCGCTTAATCCCTTGGGTGCCCGCGGGATCTATCTCTACAAGGGCGGGACCGACACGCTCTATCGCATTCATGGAACGAACGAGCAGTCGACGGTCGGCGGTTTCGCGTCATCGGGCTGTTTTCGCATGAGCAATGCCGACGTCATCGATCTCTATGCGAGGGTGAAAGTCGGTTCCACGGTCATTGTAAAATAAGAGTTCAGGGGTGGGAAACATGGCGAACGGTATCATTGGGCGTTTCTACAAGCAGCGGGAGCCGGAAAGCCGCGAACATCGTGAGGCGGCCGAACTGTCTTTGGTCGGCGCAGTTGAAAACATGCCTGCCCAACCGGCCTCCGACAGCGCCACGGCGAGCGGCGAAGAGGCTTCGTTCGGGCCGGACATGGTTTCCGAGCGGGTCAATCTGCACCGCTACCTGCTCGATCGCATCAACCTCGGGATCCTCGACACACTCGACAACGAGGAGATCGCCACCGAGATCCGGCCGTTGGTCAAGGACTATATCCGGAACAACAACTTTCCGCTGAATGCCAAGGAAATCAATGATCTGATCCGCGATATCACCGACGAGATGCTCGGGCTGGGACCGATCGAGCCGCTGCTGGCCGATGACACGATCGCAGATATTCTCATCAACGGCTACAACAGCGTCTATGTCGAGCGAAGCGGCAAGCTCGAGAGCACCGCCGTGCGGTTCAAAGATGAGGACCATCTGCTTCGGGTGATCAACAAGATCGTATCGGCGGTTGGCCGCCGTGTCGACGAGTCAACGCCGATGGTTGACGCCCGCCTCAAGGACGGCTCGCGTGTCAACGTCGCCATCAGGCCGATCTCGGTCGATGGACCGCTCGTTTCCATTCGCAAATTCACGCGCAAGCCGCTGACAATGGAGCGCCTCGTGCAATATGGCGCTATGGCCGATGCGATGCGCATCCTTCTTAGCGCCGCGGTCAAGGGCAAGGTGTCCATGGTCATTTCAGGCGGCACCGGTTCTGGCAAGACCACCTTGCTCAACGCGCTCTCGTCGCAGATTTCTCCAAAGGAGCGTCTGATCACCATCGAGGATGCGGCCGAGCTTCAACTGCAGCAGCCACATGTCGGGCGTTTGGAAACCCGGCCGCCGACGCTCGACGGACGCAACGAGATCCGTCAACGCGAACTTTTGAAAAACGCCCTGCGCATGCGTCCCGACCGCATCATCGTCGGCGAAGTACGCGGCGACGAGGCGTTCGACATGCTGCAGGCGATGAATACCGGTCACGAAGGGTCGATGACGACCATTCACGCCAACACGCCGCGCGACGCCGTCGGTCGGCTTGAGCAGATGGTCGGCATGGCAGGGATGCCGATGTCGCAGTTGAGCATTCGCTCGCAGATCTCGTCCGCCATCACCATGATTGTGCAGGTCCAGCGCCTGAGCGACGGCAGCCGCAAGATTGTCTCGATTTCCGAGATCACCGGCATGGAGGGCGAAGTCGTGCAGATGCAGGAGATTATGAAATTCAAGAAAATTGGCGCCGATGAAGGCGGGCGGATTCATGGAGAATTCCGCGCCACCGGCATCCGGCCGCGGTTCGTCGAGGAATTTGCCGAACTCGGAATCGAGATCCCTTTGACGATTTTTGATCCCGGCAAACCGCTGCAAACGGGACCTGTTCAATGACCCTGACTCTCCTTTATGCGGCCGTTTTCACTGCCGCCCTGGTTGCTGTCGAAGCGATCATGCGCAGCTACTTCAAGAGCTCCGAACGACACCGCGCCGTGAACCATCGGCTGAGCTTGCTCGAGGTCAGCGATGATCATCGCAAGACCTATAGCGATATGCTGAAGGAGCGCGGTGCCGGCGACAGTTGGCGGCAAACCCCCATCATGCAGCGGCTGCTGCAGTTCTACGCCCAGTCGGGAATCAAGTTCGATGCCATGCGATTTGCTCTCTTCGCGATCGCGGGTGCCCTTTTGACGTGGCTGGCCGTTGGGTTCCTCGTGCCGAGCACTCTGTTCAGGATCCCCGTCTTTCTCCTGATCTGTCTCCTCATCCCTGCACTCGTCGTCTGGCGCGCCCGGGCGCGCCGCATGAGGAAATTCGAACTGAAGCTTCCTGAAGCGCTCGATGTCGCCAATCGCAGCTTGGCCGCCGGCCATCCGCTGCCGGCGGCGATTTCTTTGGTGGCACGCGAGATGCCTGATCCGATCGGCACCGAGTTCGGCCTCCTCTCGGATGAACTGACCTACGGCGTGACGCTGGACGATGCCCTCGTCAACTTAGCCGACCGGGTCGGCGTCGAGGATCTGAACCTGCTTGCGATATCGCTGAGCGTACAGGCCGGAACCGGCGGAAACCTCGTGGAGATCTTGCAGAACCTTTCGAAGACGCTGCGAGACCGGACGATGCTGAAGGCAAAGGTCAAGGCGATTTCCTCGGAAGGACGCATCACGGCGATCTTCATGTCGGTCTATCCGTTTCTGCTCTACGCGATGATCAAGGCGTTGTCGCCGACCTACTTCGATCCCCTCTGGGATAGCGGCCACGGAACCGTCGTGGTGAGCGCGCTGCTGGCCGTCATGGCGATCGGGAATGTCATTCTCTACAAGATGGTCAACTTCGAGTACTGAGGCAGTCATGTCGAGTGAGTATGGAATTTACCTGATCGTCTTCTTTGCAGTGCTGATATTTTCAGCAGCAGCATCGGAATTGTTTTTTCGACAGCGCGAGGTCTCGGTTCGCGTGTCGAAGAGCTCGGCGGCATCAGGCGAGGAATTCCACCTTGGCGATACGACGATTGCCGATCTCGGCGAGGCGGAAAACCGTCTGATCCGTCGCTATTTCGAGATTACTCGACGTGACACGAATGTGAACTCCACCCAGAACCGGCTGATCCGGGCGGGGTATTTCGCTGCCGGCGCCGTGACTGCCTTCCAGGTGGTTCGCGCGATGGTCTGTATCAGCGTGCTGGTCGCGGCGGTCTGGGTTCTAAACCGGGTCGTGCCGGACATGTCGCGGTTGGCTACACTGATCGTTGCCACGTTTGCTGCGGGCATGACCTTTATTCTGGTCAACATCTATATCGACCGGCGTGGTGCCGCCAAGGAGAGGGAGTACCGCCGCCTCTTTCCCGATTTCATGGATATGCTGATCGTCTGCCTCGATGCGGGGATGAGCATCGAGGCGGCGGCGAACCGTGTTGCCCGGGAATTCGTTGCCAAGCAGCAGGACTTCGGCCTGCATCTCTCGATCATGATGCTGGAAGTGCGGGGCGGCCGGCGATTGCGCGAGGCGCTCGCTAACCTCGCCATCCGCCTGAGGATTGACGAAGCCCGAGCCCTTTCCGTTCTGTTCCGCCAATCGGAAGAGCTCGGGACCAGCGTAACGCAGACGCTGAGGGTCTACTGCAAGGAAATGCGCGACCTCCGTATTGTTCGCGCCGAGGAAAAGGCAAACGCCCTGCCGGTCAAGATGCTGCTGCCGCTCGGCGCGTTTCTTTTTCCGGTAAGCCTCATCATCGTTCTCGTTCCCATTGTTATCCGTGTCATCAGTCTTCTCATCGGCATGAAACCCGGCGGTTGAGCCAAGCGAGGTCGTATGCAGTATTCGCTCGAACAGAATCGTAACGAGGCCATCATTTCCCTCGATCCGCGCATGCCGATGGCACCGGCAAGCATCGAACAGGCCGGACTGGATCCGTCGTTCCTGCTTCGGCTGGCGTCAAAATGCGCGGCCGAGCAGGACACCACCACGGCATCTCATCTCGCTGACCGAATGAAATTGCCGAAAGTGATCGTCAATATCCTGATCAAGGAGCTCGTGAAACTCGCCTATCTCGAGGCGCGCGGCTTGGCTGGTGAGGATGTGAGATCCGATATTCGATATGCGCTTTCCATGAAGGGGTTCGAATATGCCCACGCGGCGTCGCGTCAATGCCAATATGTCGGCCCGGCGCCGGTGTCGCTGGACGCGTTCTGCCGGCAAGTCGGTTTGCAGTCCATCCATCACGAGCGCGTGACCCCGGAGCGGCTGAACGACAGCCTTGACGGGCTGGTGCTCTCGGATGCCTTGGTCGAAAAGCTCGGCCCGGCCATCAACTCCGGTCGCTCTATCCTGCTTTACGGCCCACCCGGCAACGGAAAGACGAGCATCGCCGAGCGGACGTCGCAACTGTTTCGCCAAACGATCTGGGTGCCCTATGCCATCGAGGTCGGCGGCCATGTCATCAGTTTCTATGACGAAGCAGTGCATCACCCCGTATCGGAGGTTGACACGGAATCCCATCCGAAAGCGGATCAACGATGGATCGAATGCCGCCGTCCGGTGATCAAGACGGGCGGGGAATTGACCCTCGATCAGCTCGACCTCACCTTCAACGAAGGACCGAATGTCTACGAAGCGCCCATACACTTGAAGGCATCAGGCGGCGTTTTCATCATCGACGACTTCGGGCGTCAACAAGTGGCGCCGCAGGCGCTCATCAATCGCTGGATTGTGCCGCTCGAGCGCGGATATGACTTCCTGACGCTGCACACCGGCAAGAAGTTCAGGGTTCCCTTTGACGAACTGGTAGTATTTTCGACGAATATCGCTCCGAAGGACCTTTCCGACGAGGCGGGCTTGCGGCGACTCAAGTATAAGATCTTTGTGAACACCCCGTCGCGCGACGAATATATCAGAATTTTCAAATCCTATGCCAGCGACGCCGGATTGGCTGTCTCTGATCCAGACCTGAGCCTGTTCTACGATCGCAAGTACAACGGCGATGTGCTCGCGTCTTGCTATCATCCGAAATATCTTCTGGATTTCGTCGGTTCTTACTGCGAGTTCAACGGGATAGCAGGAAACGCTTCGCTCGATATGCTCGAACGGGCGTGGGAAGGTGTATTTACGTCGGAATGATTGCGGGCTTGTCACTGGACACGGCGTGTTCCTGGACAATGTGTCCAACGCAGATTTGATGACTTACGGGGAGTAAACGAATGACTAGCATTCCGGGCATTGAGGTCGAAGCAGACCGCGCAATACCAAGCAATTTGCGAGTGATAGAGCAGCGGGGCTCAAAAAGCTCGCTATTCGTCGGTTTGCTGCTGATGCTCTTGCCTGTGAATGCTGGCGTTCTCGTCTATACCGCCAAAAACTCAGCCGATGTTCGCGAGAGCCGCGAGACCATCGCCGCGCTTAAGAGGTCCATCGATGGTCTGAGGGGACAAATGGAAAAGCAGTCGCGCAACATCGCGGATAATGCCAAGGCTGACGAAGTCGCACTTATCCGCCAGGGGATGGATGGGCTGCAAAAGACTATGATGAACGAACTGCGAAACGACACAAGTGGTCTTCGGATGGGTTCAGCTTTGGTCCTTAGCGCACCCGGCAAGGAGCCAGCACAATTTTTCGCACCCCGTTCCGTGCCGGCGGAAGCTCAAGCTTCGGATAGCAGCCTTGCGTCCCTCGAAGCCGGGGGCATTGCCGTCAGTGACCTGCCGCGTTACGAGCGCACACTCTCGCCGGAAGGCCAGCTCATCCTTCGGAAGGCCCGGTAAACACCGCCTTCGCCGAAATCTCCAAAGCAATCGGTGGATGCTGCCAGGGGGCGCCGATGCTCGCAATGCGCAAGGGCAATCTCATCTCGACCCAGATTGCCGATCGCTGCAAGGCCCATCACCGCTGAGCGTAATTTACGCTGTTCTTCATCAATTCGAGATTACGGGCAGTGACTTCGTTTCCGGGATCAAGCTCATAGGCTTTCAGGAAATACCGTCTGGCAGTGCGCAAGTCACCGCGTAAAAGGTGAGAATATCCGATATTGTTGTAGTAGACCGGGGTGTTGCCGATCATTCGCGAGAGTTGCTGGTAGGCGCGGTCGGACGTGTCGAAGCGGGCAACCATGTCGGCGGATGCAGCTAAGCCCAGCCAAGCGGCCGGATCCTGCGGAAAAACGTCAACTGCTCGCTTGTAAATGGCGTAAGATTTTCCGTAGTTCTTTTCCTGAAATTGCAGTTTGCCGGTGGTTATCAACTCGTCGTTCTTATAGAAGGCGACGGCTGAGTCATCCTCAAGGGTCTTTGCACTATCGCCATAAGCAGCCAGACCATCAACGCTGGATGACTGGCAACCAGCTAAAATCGCCCCAGTCGCTATCAAAAACGCTATGCATTTAGTCCCAGCTCTGATCTGCAACATTGGCAATTTTATCCCCCATCAGACATTCTTACCTAAGACTCGGATGTGTTCACCGGAAATCATCGTAAAAAAAAGCTAACAACTCAAGAATTTGAGCAAATAGTCGCAAAAAAGCGACAGATACGGTCTTCGACGGAATGCGACAGTATGATAAAACGCCTGCTATCTAAAGTAGGCATCATCTGCCGCGTGACTCCTTGAGTGGAAATCAATCAACGTCGCCTATCCTGCTCGTCAGGTCAAAGGATGGAACGCCGTATGCGGATCGCTATTTTCACGCTGATGCGACTTGGGCCATCACTGGCTTACGCGATAGCATCGATCTTCGTTCTCAGCATACCGCTCTTGGAAAGCCACCCCTCAAGTGCCACTGCCTGGTGGCTGTATATGACAATCCTTCCGGTCATGCGCGAGCCCATCTATCTGCTTTTGGCGGTACCCGGCGTTGGAATTTGGAGCGCCACGGTCCTGTTGATGCTTGCATCGATTTTCGGGGTTCGTGTGGCCATGCAGCCGCAAAGACACCACCGTTCAGGCTTCATCCATGCCCATATTGCGCTGATCGCGACCGGTCTAACTATGGGGCGGGCAGCCGTTGGCCAGGCCGGCCTTTCCGACTTTGCGCTGCCTCAATTTCAACGAGGCGACTGGTCGTTCCTGCCGCTATCCCAACCGCTTGGGACCTTCCTTTTCATATCCGTGTTTTTGGCGTGCATTTGCTGCCATTTAACAGTCATCAAGCGTGCAATATCGGCGTGATGGAAAAGGGTTGAACCGCCCCGCCGGAGGCGCGGCAAGACGTATCTCGAGTTGCGGCAGCGCAGGCAGGACCGGCTCCAGCCAAGGCGCAGGAGAAGCCGAAGCTTGGCGCAGCCGCCTTGAAGATTTTCGGTTTCGCCCGGATCGCCGCCGTTGGCCTTGCCATCTATCCTGTCGCTCGCCATCACCTTGAAAATCCCCCGGGACAAGGCCAAGCTCCTATCCCATCGACATCAGCCTTTCAATCCGCGAGGGTCTTTACCACCATGCCCGATACCTACCCGCCCTCGAACCTCGCGGCGATCGACGCCGCACACCACCTGCACCCCTTCGCCGATATGAAGAAGCTGAATGCCGAAGGCACGCGCATTATCCAGCGCGGCGAGGGCGTCCACATCTTCGACAATCACGGCAGGAAATATCTCGATGGTTTCGCTGGCCTCTGGTGCGTCAATATCGGCTATGGCCGCCGGGAGATCACGGATGCCGTCGCAACGCAGATGAACGAGCTGCCCTATTACAATACCTTCTTCGGCACGACCTCGACCCCAGCGACCCTGCTTGCGCAAAAGGTTACTTCCCATGCCGGTGAGCGTTTCAACCATATCTTTTTCACCGGCTCCGGCTCCGAGGCGAACGACACCTGGTTTCGCATGGCCCGCGTCTTCTGGAGCGCTGTCGGCAAGCCGTCGAAGAAGATCGTGATATCAAGGAAGAACGGTTATCACGGCTCCACCGTTGCCGGCGCCAGCCTCGGCGGCATGAAATACATGCACGAACAGGGCGACCTGCCGATACCTGGTATCGTCCATATCGGCCAGCCCTATTGGTACGGCGAGGGGGGCGATCTCACGCCCGCCGAATTCGGTCTCAAGGTCGCCCGCGAGCTTGAAGCGAAGATCGATGAGCTGGGCGAGGAGAATGTCGCAGCCTTCGTCGCCGAGCCGGTGCAGGGGGCGGCCGGCGTCATCATCCCACCGGAAACCTACTGGCCGGAGATCGACCGCATCTGCAAGGCGCGCAATATCCTGCTGGTGACCGACGAGGTCATCTGCGGTTTCGGCCGGCTGGGCGCCTGGTTCGGCCACCAGCATTTCGGCGTCGAGCCCGATCTGGCGCCGATCGCCAAGGGGCTTTCCTCCGGTTACCTGCCAATCGGTGGCGTGCTCGTCAGTGACCGTATCGCCGATGTGCTGATCAACGAGGTCGGCGACTTCAATCATGGCTTCACCTATTCCGGCCACCCGGTCTGCGCCGCCGCCGCACTCGAGAACCTGCGCATCATCGAAGAGGAAAGACTGGTCGAACGGGTGCGCGATGATATCGGACCCTATTTCGGCAGGGCCTGGGCAGCGCTCGCTGAACATGATCTCGTCGGTGAGGCCGACAGCATCGGCCTGATGGGCGGCCTGCAGCTTGCCGCCGTGAAGAGCACGCGCACACGTTATGCCAAGCCCGATCAGGTCGGTGCGCTGGTGCGCAACCACGCGCTGGCGAACGGCCTCGTGCTGCGCGCCACCGGCGACCGCATGCTCGCCTCGCCGCCGCTCATTATCAGCCACGCCGAGGTGGACGAGATGGCAAGGATTACCAGGCTGGCGCTGGATTTGGCCTGGAAGGAGCTCAAATCCTGATTTCACTCAGCCATGCTCGCTAAACCAGCCACAGGCGAAGCCGCTATCTGTCTAGCGAAAGCCTTCGGGCCTAAAGCTCAAAATCCTGCGGTTTGATATCTTCGGCGCCGTGTTTCACCCGTAGGACCACGATGCGGTCGCGATAGGAGCGGTAATAGATGCAGCGGTTCCGATAGGGCAGGCCGCGCAGGCCTTCCGCAATGTGGTCGCGGGGAGATCCGGTGAAGTCCACTTCGGCGATCCAGGCGATCTTCGCGGTCAGATCGGCCAGGAACTCCTGCGCATAGTGGGGGCTGCTCTCGGCGATATAGCGCCGAATATTCCGCAGATCCTCAATGGCGGATGGAGCGATAATCAGGCGTTTCGGTTTGATGGCCCTAGCTTTCGTTCATGACGTCTTTGAGGAGATCCGCGCCGGTAGCGTATTCCTTGCCGAGGCCGGCTTCGATCTCGGCGTCCGCCGCTTGAATGTCCTTACGCAGCACCTGCATTTTCAGCTCGTGGTCGGCGAGCATACGGATGCCTGCCCGCACGGCCTCGGTTTCGGTGCCGAACCGGCCATTGCGGACAAGATCCGATAGAATCCCGTCATAGGTATCGCCAAGGGAAAAGGTTTTTGCCCGTGCCATTTAAATTTACTCCCTGCTCACACCATATGACAAATACAATACTTTTACAATATTTGAACGTGCTAGATATGGCCAACGAGCCGATGGCTCAGCGCCTCCGAGCACAGTGAATGATAGCGAGATCACGAAACCGGCGTTGGATGCCGCATGGGAGGAGCTGATGATTGCGCTCTAACCCGGCTGATTGACCCAGGCATAGCCGAAACGATAGCTGTCACCGCCGCGCCGATACAAATAGGGCACGTCGATCGCCGATGCCTGCGGTGCGGACGCGCCGAGATTGGCCTGCAGCCATTCAGCCATATCAGGCGGCAGCGCTTCGCTTCCGCCTTTGGGGAGGAGCCAAACCAGGAGAAGCGGTCGCCGACCCGCAAGATCCGGTTGGAAGCCGGGATAATCGACGGAGACGACCGGCACACCGGGAATATCTTGCCTGACATTGCCGGCAAGCAAGCTGTCGCCGGCAAGGATCGCCGCCGGTTCGGCCTGTCTGCGCAATATTTCCAGCATGCCGGCATAAGGCCTGTTCAGCCGCTCGTAATGACCGGTGAAGCGTGCTGCCGCAACGCTCCCGTAAAGGGCCGACGGCACGCCGATCATGATGATGGCGACGATGGGCATAAAACGCCGGAACGCCCTGTCTGTCGCGACGCCTGCCGCCTCGATCTTCAGGCAGAAATAGAGCGGCAGGATGAAGAGCATCGGCACCAGCCAGCGATCCTTGATGCCGGCCGCGCCGCCGAAGACGATCAGAAGCAGAATGCCGGCCAAGAAGACGAGCATCATCCGCTCGAGGAGCCGCGTCCATTCCGAACCGGAGCCGAGTGTCGGACGAAGGCTCCTGCCGAAGACGAGCGCGAATACCGCCACGGTCAATCCGGCAAAGCTGATGATGGCGAGAGCCAGTGAACTGACGCCCATGGCCACCTGGGTGAGATAGCTCGCATGGCCGCTCGCGGTCATCTTCTCCAGGGTGCGTGCGGTGGCGAAATCGAGATTATCCTTCAGCCAGAAGAGATGCGGCAGGATGATGACGAGCGCCACCGCCGCCGTCAGCATCAGTCGCCAGTCGAAGATCCGCGGCCGCAGGCGCGCATCCGAAAGCGCGGCAATCAGGGCTGCCGCCGGCAAGATCGCGAAATTATATTTAGCGAGCAGGCCGAAACCGATGCCGATGCC
This sequence comes from Rhizobium indigoferae, assembly GCF_034554815.1. Classification (NCBI taxonomy): domain Bacteria; kingdom Pseudomonadati; phylum Pseudomonadota; class Alphaproteobacteria; order Hyphomicrobiales; family Rhizobiaceae; genus Rhizobium; species Rhizobium indigoferae. The sequence goes on from NZ_CP140635.1 coordinate 1,106,705, forward strand.
GGCGATGAGATAGGAGGCGAGGCTCGGCTGCTTCAGGCTGCGGATGAAGCCGTAGAAGAAGATGCTGGCCGAGAAGAACACGGCTACCGTATGCGTCAGGTCGCGCTGCATCTCGAAAGCCAACTGCGGGATCGTCAGCAGCCCGAGCGTGGTGATCGCCACCAGCACCTTGTCGCGCAGGATAAGCCGCGCCGTCAGGCCGTAGAGCACGTAGGAGCTGAACAGCAGTAGGTTCTTCACCACCGAAAGGGCGGTTAGCGAGACGCCGGCGAACTGGAAGACCGTGTATTGCAGCCAATTGTAGAAGGGCGGCTGCGGGCCGTAGCCGGCGGCAAGCCATTGTGAGCGGAAGACCTGTTCGGCTTCGTCGAGATCGAGAGAATGCGAGGTTGCGAGCCGCACGCCGACCTGAAGCACGAAATAGGCCGCCAGCAGGGCAAAAATCCAACTAATGTCGCGACGGCTGCTCTCGGTCATTCTATTTGCTCTCCGGCCGAACCCAGGCGTAACCGAGCGCGAAATTGTCGCCCTGGCGGCCGAAATAATAGGGAAGCGACAGCGAGCCGATCTCCTGCAGCGCGATGCCGGCCGCCGTCAGCGCTGATGAAAACCGCTCCGGCATGATCGCATCGGCAGCCGTCGCCGTTTTCTTGCCGCGCCAGACGATGAGCACCGGCCCCTTGGCCTCGGCATAGGCCGGAATGCCCGGTGCCGGAAAATCCGGGATCACCACCGGCACATCGGGAAATTGCAGCCGCATGTTTCCGCCGATATAGGGGTCGGAAGCGATCACAAGTGCGGGTTGCGCCTGTCGCGTCATTTCGCGCGAAAAGCCCGCCATCGGCACATTCGGCCGGCTGTAGGTGCCGATCAGCCCGGCGCCGACGACACGGAAACCGAGGGCGATCAGCACGCAGGCCATCAGCACCGGCAGCACCGGCCGGAAGCGGCGCAGCCCGGCGGAAAGGTCGAGCCCGGCCGCCTGCATCTTCGCCAGGAAATAGATCGGCAGCACCAGCAGGAACGGGTCGAGCCAGCGCTCGCGAACCGTGGTGGAGCCGGTGAAAAGCACGATGAGAGCAATGCCGGCGAGACTTGCGAGCATCATCCGCTCCATCATCCCCGTCCAGCGGTTGCCCGCCGAAAGCGCCCGGACAAAATCCCGGCGAAAGGTGGCGGCGAAGATCAGCACCGGCAGCGCCGCAAAGGCGATGATGGCGACGAGAAAGGCGACAAGGCCTTTGCCGATCCGCACGGCGCCGGCCGGTTCGCTGCCGGCGGCCATCTTGACCAGAGTGTCGGAGGAGGCGAATGCGAGATTGCCCTGCAGCCAGACCGCGTGCGGCAGGACGATGACGAGTGCGACAGTGATCGCCGCCAGCATGCGCCAGTCGAGCGCCCTGCGCCGCCATTCGGCATCGGGCAGGATGGCGATCAAAGCGACGACAGGCATCAGCGCGAAATTATATTTCGAGATCAGCCCGATGCCGGTCGCAAGCCCGAGCAGGAGATAGCTGCCGATATCGGGCCGATCGAGCGTGCGGAAGAAGCCGTAGAGAAAAAGCGAGCTGGCAAAGAGCAGCGCCGTCGTGTGGGTCAGGTCCTGCTGGGCCATGTAGGAGACCTGGGGCAGGGTGATCAGCGCCAGCATAGCGACGGCGGCAAGCGCCTGATCCTTCAGCGCCCGCCGCCCGGCAAGGCCGTAGAAGAGATAGGATAGGAACAGCAGGATGTTCTTCGGAACGATCAGCGCGCCGATCGACATGCCCGCCACCGAAACGACGGCATATTGCATCCAGTTGTAGAAGGGTGGCTGCGGGCCGTAGCCGGCCAGCAGATATTGCGAGAAGAAGGACTGCTCGGCCTCGTCGAGCTCCAGCGAATGCGGAAGCGCGATGCGCAGCGCGATGTTGAGCACGAAATAGGCTGCAAGCAGCAGGCCTGCGGTTCTGATCGTGCTCGTCACGCGCTCCAGCATCGTGCTGCCGGCTTAGGCTTGGCTTTGATCGTCGAAGATCTGCCGCACGATGTAGTTCGGAGAGGCGTCGTCGCGATAATAGGTGCGCGCAATCATTTCCGCCAGGATGCCGGTGGTGATCATCTGCACCGACGACAGCAGCAGCACGACGCCGACCATCAGCATCGGGCGCGTGCCGATATCGTTGCCCATGATGAATTTGTCGAAGCCGAGATAGAGCAGGATCAGCATGGCGAGCGCGCCGAGACCCAGGCCGAGCGAACCGAAGAAATGCCCCGGCCGCGCCTTGTAGCGCATGAAGAACATCACCGATAGCAGGTCGAGGATGACGCGGAAGGTGCGCGAAATGCCGTATTTCGAAACGCCGTGCTCGCGGGCATGGTGGGTGACGGCCATCTCGCCGATGCGCGAGCTCGGAACGACACCGGCGACCCAGGCGGGGATGAAGCGGTGCATCTCGCCCATCAGCTTCACCTGCTTGATGATCGAGGCACGGTAGATTTTCAGGCTGCAGCCGTAATCGTGGAGCTTGACGCCGGTGATGCGGCCGATCAGATAGTTGGCGCACCAGGAGGGGATCTTGCGCAGGAACAGGCCGTCCTTGCGGTTCTTGCGCCAGCCGACCAAGAGGTCGAGTTCACGCCGTTCCAGCTCGGAGACCATCGAAGGAATGTCCTTCGGATCGTTCTGCAGGTCGCCGTCCATCGTCGCGATCAGGCGGCCCTGGGCCGTGTCGATGCCGGCCTGCATGGCGGCGGTCTGACCGAAGTTGCGCTGCAACTCGACGATCCTGAGCGCCAGCCCCTCGCGCCCGACGTACTTGCGGGCGTTGACGAGCGTCGCATCCGTGCTGCCGTCATCGACGAGGATCAGCTCCCAGCGATGGGGGTAGCTAACCATCGCAGCCACGACACGCTCGATGAGCGGGCCGACGCTTTCCTCTTCGTTGAAAATGGGTACGACCAGCGACAGCTCGAGCGATTGTACCGGGTCATTCGTACCGCGAATGGGCTCTACCGTTGTCTGCAACTTTCATCTCCAAAAGGCCGGACGGCCTGGTAACCTTTACTGCTGCCGCCGCACTTGCGGAAGGCTACTACATGAAGTGTCCGCCGGTTGCCAGCGGGCAATGCCGGTTTCCCGCAATCGGCCGATCTGCCTGGGCGCTATTTCGCGCCGCCTTCTACCCAGGAGTAACCAATGGAGAAGCTGCGTTTGCCGTCACCGAAGAGATAGGGCAGCGTCAGCGTCTTCAACTCTTGCAGATGAATGCCAGATTTGACGAGGTCATTGGCGAAGCCGGGGGAAATTGTTGGATCATCTGCGGTCTCGCCGCGCCAGATAACCAGCACCGGCCCCTTCGCGTCCGCATATTCGGGAACTCCGGGACCGGGGAAGAACGGGATCACGACGGGAACATCGGGAAACTCCAGCCGCATGTTGCCGGCCACGAACTTGGTTGCCGCCACGATGAGAACCGGCTTGCGGGTCGCGGTCAATTCAGCCACGTAACCGGAAAAGGGTACGTTCGTTCTTGTATACGTGCCGATATATTGAATGCCGACGATCCGGAAGAGAAGGATCGACAGGATGACGACCATGAAGACCGGCACCACGGGCCGGAAGCGCGCAAGACCGGCGGAAAGATCGAGACCTGCGGTTTGCAGTTTCAGGAACAGATAGATCAGAAGGACGAGCAGGCATGGGTCGAGCCAGCGCTCGTGGATATCGCTGGCGCCGGCGAAGAGGACCACGCCGACGAAGGCGAGCAGGCTGATGACCATCATCCGCTCGATCACCCGGATCATCGGGCTGGAAGAGGAGAGCGCGCGAAGGAAGTCGCGCCGGAAAGCGGCCGCGATGAGAACGATCGGCAATGCGACGAAGCCGAGGACGGCGATGATGAGAGACAGCAGTCCTTGCCCGATGCGGGGGAGGCCGGCCGGGGCCAGGTGTTCGGCGGTCATCCGCTCCAGCGTCGGCGCAGAGGCGCTGGCGAGATTGTCAGGCAGCCAGAGCGCATGCGGCAGCACGATCAGAATGGCAAGGACGGCCGCCGTCAGCAAACGCCAGTCGATGAGACGGCTGCGCCATTCCCGCTCCGGCAGCACGGCAATGAGGGCGGCAAATGGCAGGATGGCGAAATTATACTTCGAGATGAGCCCGATGCCGGTGGCGATGCCGATGAGGAGGTAGCTCCCGATCGTCGGCTGGCGCAGCGTGCGGAAAAAACCGAAGAGGAAGAGCGAGGTCGCAAACAGCAGGGCAACCGTATGGGTCAGTTCGCGCTGCGCCATCAGGCCAACCTGCGGCAGGGTAATCAGGCTCAGCATGGCAACGGCTGCGAGCGAACGGCTCTTCAGCACCTCGCGGGCAGCAAGCCCGTAGAAGAGATAGCAGCCAAAGAGAATGATGTTCTTGGGCACCGAGAGCACCCACATCGATATGCCGGTCACCGAAACGATGGCATATTGGATCCAGTTGTAGAAGGGCGGCTGCGGACCGTAGCCGGCAAGCAGATATTGCGAGTAGAAGGACTGCTCCGCCTCGTCGAGATCGAGCGTATGCGGCAAGGCGATGCGAAGCGCGATGTTCAGCAGGAAATAGGCTGCCAGAAAAATGCTTGCGCTGGTAATGCTTCTGGTAATCCGCTTCAACATCGATCTCCACGTCAAGCCGGCAAGGCGCCATCATTTACCGGTCGGCCGCTCGGATCGTCGGCGTGGAGGCGTTTTCACCGCCATCGCCATCACTCCGCCGTTGTGCGCAACCTTCATTTCTCTTAAAAGGCCTGGCGATGGTATCGGCCCATGCCGACCCAAGCGAGGAATGCCTACTACATGAAGACTTCGATCGTTGAAAGCCGGCAATCCTGGTTTATGCGCAATCGCATGACGGTGCTGACGGTCGTCATCGTCGCAGCCTATGGCCTCTTCATCCAATGGTTCTGGGGTTGGCCTGTTATCATCAGGCAGTGGGCCGATGTCGGCGCGGGTCCGGTGATCGGCGCGCTCGTGCTATTGACGAGCACCTATTTCCTGCGCACCTGGCGCATCTATGATTATTTTCCGAACGAAACGGCCGGCCGGTTCGCGGTCCTCTTCCGCGTCACGCAGATCCACAACCTGCTGAACATCATGCTGCCCTTCCGCACCGGCGAGACCAGCTTTCCGCTGCTGATGCGCACTGAATTCGGCATTCCGCTGACGCGCGGAACCTCGGCGCTGTTCGTCATGCGGCTGCTCGACCTGCACGCCCTCCTGGCCGCTGCCGGCATCGGCTTTGCCGTCGCTTCGGCCGATGCGGCTGTTGCCTGGTCGCTTTGGACAGCCTTCCTGCTGTTGCCGGTCGCAGCTTTCGCCGCCCGCAAGCCGCTGCTGCGCCTTGCCGCCAGGCTGCTGCCTGAGAAGGCGCAGAAATTCGTCGCCGAGATCGAAAACGGCTTGCCGCTCGATGCCATCGCCTTTGCGCGCGCCTGGGCGATGACCATCGTCAACTGGCTGGTGAAGGTGATGGTGCTGGCATGGGCGCTCGGCCTGATGGGCGTGCTGCCAATGGCGGCGAGCTTCGGCGGCGCGCTCGGCGGTGAACTCTCTTCCGTGTTGCCGATGCATGCGCCCGGCGGCGTCGGCACCTATCCGGCCGGCATCACCGCCGGCGCCATCGCCTTGGGAGCATCGAGCGAGCGGCTGGCCCTTGCCGCGCTGGCACAGGCGAGCGTCAATGCCCACCTGCTGATCATCGTTTCGGCGCTGACCGGCACCGCGATCTCACTGCCGCTCGGACGTCGCGGCAAGCTCTGAAATCCGTTTTCTCAGAAACGCCTGCTCCGGCTCCTGCCGGCAGAGCGACAGCGCCGTTTCATAGGCCGCGATCGCCTCTTGCTTCCGGCCGAGACGGCGCAGGAAATCGGCACGTGCCGAATGGGCGAGGTGATAGGCCTGCAGCTCCCGGCGTGCCAGAATGGCATCGACCAGTTCCAGCCCCTTGGCCGACCCTTCCGCCATCGCGATCGCCACGGCGCGGTTGAGCTCGACGATCGAGGAGGGCTGCGCCGCCAGAAGCAGATCGTAATAGAAGGCAATCCGTCGCCAGTCGGTCTCTTCGGCAGCCGGCGCCTTGGCATGCTCGGCGGCGATCGCCGCCTGCAGCGTATAGGTGCCGACCTCTCCCGTCCGCATTGCTTCTGTGAGCAGCACCAGGCCTTCCGCAATCTTCGCACGGTCCCAGAGCGAGCGGTCCTGATCGGCAAGCAGCACCAGCGATCCCTGCTCGCCGCGGCGGGCGGTGCGACGGGAATCCTGCAGCAGCATCAGCGCCAGCAGGCCGGAGACGTCGGGATGCGGCAGCAGCGCCAGAAGCAGCCGCGCCAGACGTATCGCCTCTGCGGTCAAGTCGGCCCGGACCACGTCTTCACCCGAAGAGGCCGAATAGCCCTCGTTGAAGACCAGGTAGATGACGTGCAGCACCTGGTCGAACCGCGGCGGCAGCGCCTCGTGGCCCGGAACCTCGTAGGGGATCTTCGCAGCTCGGATCCTGCTCTTGGCGCGCACGATCCGCTGCGCTACCGTCGGCGCCGGCGTGAGGAAGGCGTGGGCGATTTCTTCGGTGGTTAGCCCGCAGATTTCTCTGAGTGCCATCGCCATCTGCGCATCGGCCGGGATGGCCGGATGGCAGCAGGTGAAGATCAGCCGCAGCATGTCGTCCTCGATCGGTTCCATGTCGCCGATGTAAGTTGCGTCGGGCGAGTAGAGGCTGTCCTCGATGTGATGCTGTGAAGCATCGAAACGCGCCCGCCGCCGGATCGTGTCGATCGCCTTGAAGCGCCCCGTGGAAACGAGCCAGGCGAAGGGCTTGCCGGGAATGCCGTCCGTTGGCCATGTCCGGGCAGCTGCGGCGAAGGCGTCGTGAAGCGCTTCCTCCGCCCGGTCGAAATCGCCGAGCAGGCGGATCAGCGTCGCCAGCACCCGGCGCGATTGCGTTCGGTAGATCTCCTCGATGACGCGTTCCAAAAGGGCACCTCAGTCCGGCAGGGTCAGCATTCGCACGGGCCTCAGTTCGACGGCGCCGTAACGTGCCGAAGGGATCCGACCGGCAATTTCGCTAGCCTTCACCATATCCGGTGCCTCGATGACATAGAAGCCGGCCAAATGCTCCTTCGTCTCGACATAGGGGCCGTCGGTGGCCGACAGCGTGTTGTTCCGAACGCGCAGCACGGTCGCCGTCTCAGGCATCTCCAACGCATCGGCATGGATCATGATGCCGTCGCGGCGCAGCTCCTCGTCGAAGGCGAAATGCGCTTTGACGAGTTCATCGGTCTCTTCCGATGTCAGCGTGCCGTCGGTGTCGGCGCAATTGTAGATCAGGCAGATGTAACGCATGGCTCAGCATTCCTCCTTGATCGAATAGGCTGGCCGCACTTCGATGGAGCCGTATCGCGCTACGGGAAAAGTGGCGGCGATATCAGTTGCCTCTTCCATGTCTTTCGCCTCGATCAGCACGAAGCCGCCGAGATGCTCTTTGATTTCGGCGAAGGGGCCGTCGGTCGTCGTCACCGCATCGTTGCGGACCCTGACCGTCATTGCCGTCGAAGGTTCGCGTAGCGCCAACGCCACCAGCAGGTGGCCGCTGTCGCGTAGCCTGTCGTCGTTGATGATCGAATCCCGTGTCAGCTTTTCGCCGTCCTCGGCTGAAATGGCACTGATCTTTGCGGTTTCGAACCAGACCTGGCAGAGATATTTCATCGCCGTCTCCTCACGCGTCTTTGCCGAAGGAATGAATGGGTCGCACCTCGATCGCGCCGAGCCTGGCGAACGGGATGCCGGCGGCAATGCGGATCGCTTCGTTGAGATCCTTGGCCTCGATCAGGATGAAGCCGCCGAGCGCCTCCTTCGTCTCGGCGAAGGGACCGTCCGTCACCGACATCTCGCCGTTGCGCACTCGGACAGTCACTGCCGATTTCGGCGACTGCAGTGCCTGGGCGACGATCATATGGCCGCTTTCGACGAGGTCCTTGTCATAGTTCAAGGAATTGGTGTCGAGTTCGGCCTTCTCTTCTTTCGTCATGGCGTCGAGTACCCCGCCATCGAACCAGACCTGACAGAGATATTTCATCGCGGACAGCCTCCTTGTGAGCGTTTCAATAACCCTGGACGACCGAGCTCCACGCATTTCGACAGCGGCGGCAAAAATCTTTGTGCCGGCCGGCTGTCGAAATCGCAAGGCAGCACTCGACAAGGCTTCATCGAAACTTGTCGAGGAGACCTGTAATGAGCATTCTTGAAATTGCGTTGGCAAGCCACATCTGGGCACGCCGCCGTGAGAAGCGTCCGCTGGGGCTCGACGATGCCGATGCGCTGAAGGTTCTTCTGCGCATCGCTTTCGTCTTCGTGGCCTTCACCCTGCTGATATCAGGGCTGAACCTTGTAGCCGGCAGGCCGCAGATGCTGGCCGACGGTTCGGCGCCAGTCGTGACGGGCAGATGAGGAAACGGCCTATTGGAAGGCAGTTTCGAAGAAGCTGCGCAGCTTGCGTGAATGCAGCGCTTCCTTTGGCATGGCGGCAAGCTTCTGGACGGCGCGGATGCCGATCTGCAGATGCTGGTTGACCTGCGTGCGGTAGAAGGCCGTTGCCATGCCCGGCAGTTTCAATTCGCCATGCAGCGGCTTGTCGGAGACGCAGAGCAGCGTGCCATAGGGCACGCGGAAGCGGAAGCCGTTGGCGGCGATCGTTGCCGATTCCATGTCGAGTGCGATTGCGCGCGCCTGGGAGAGCCGCTTCACCGGTCCGCGCTGGTCGCGCAGTTCCCAGTTGCGGTTGTCGATCGTGCCGACGGTACCGGTGCGCATGATGCGCTTCAGCTCGAAACCCTCATAGCCGGTGATTTCAGCAACGGCGGCTTCGAGCGCCACCTGCACCTCGGCCAGCGCCGGGATCGGTACCCAGACCGGCAGGTCGTCGTCGAGAACATGGTCCTCGCGCATATAGGCATGGGCCAGAACATAATCGCCGAGCCGCTGGCTGTTGCGAAGACCGGCGCAGTGGCCGAGCATCAGCCAAGCATGCGGACGCAACACTGCGACGTGGTCGGTGATTGTCTTGGCGTTGGACGGGCCGACGCCGATATTGATCATGGTGATCCCGGCATGGCCCTTCTTCTTTAGATGGTAGGCCGGCATTTGGGGCAGGCGGGTGAGGGCGGCATCCGTTTCCGGTGCCTTCGAGCCGGGCAGGGTGACGACATTGCCGGGCTCGACGAAAGCGGTATAGCCGTCACCGTCCTCCGCCATCATCTTGCGCGCCCAGCTGCAGAATTCGTCGATATAGAACTGATAGTTCGTGAACAGCACGAAATTCTGGAAATGCTCGGCATGCGTCGCCGTATAATGCGACAATCGGGCGAGCGAGTAGTCGATGCGTTGCGCGGTGAACGGCGCGAGCGGCGAGGGCTCTCCCGGCGGCGGGATATATTCGCCATTGGCGATCTCGTCGTCGGTGGTATTGAGGTCGGGCGTGTCGAAGATATCGCGCATCGGAATGTCGACGAATGCGGTCGTCGATGCTTCCACATGCGCGCCCTCGCCGAAGGCGAAGTGCAAGGGGATCGGCGTCGTCGATTCCGAGACGATGACAGGAACATTGTGGCTCTTCATCAAGAGCGCCAGCTGCTCCTTCAGGTAATGCTTGAAGAGCTTCGGCCGCGTGACTGTCGTCGTATAGATGCCGGGTGCCGTGACATGGCCATAGGAAAGCCGCGAATCGACATGGCCGAAGCTTGTCGTCTCGATGCTGACCTGCGGATAAAAAGCGCGGTAGCGCGAGGAGATCGGAGCACCCTGCGCAAGTTCGGCGAAGCTCTTGATCAGGAACGCCGTATTGCGCTCGTAAAGCGCCATCAGCGTCTCGACCGCCTTGGCGGGATCATCGAAACTCTCAGGCTGGAAAGGTGGTGGAGAGGATATTTCGAGGGGCGACAAAGGGGAGATTCGTTTGTTCATGACGCATTATAGAGAGTTGTTTTTGACAAGCAAACGACGCGCGCCGGCGGATTCCGATTTTTTATCCTTTTCCGTGTCGGATTCCAGTCATCGCACCGTAGGCGCGCAGAAGGTGCCGTTTCTCTCCAGGCAGGTGTAGCTTGCTCCGAAATGCGACTGCGCACCGCCGCCACCCTGGTGCACCACGACCGCCGAAAACGTGATCGCGAAGATCGCAGCAAACAGCGTGATGATGCTAAAGCGTCTTGCCAGAATATAGATGTTCATCCCCTTGTCCCCGACACGCAACTCTATCGTGACAATAGTTTTGCCATGCGATGGCTGAACGAGTGCTGAGATGCCGGTTCATCAGCCGTTCAGCTTGCCGGGCAGGCTCGGCTAGGTTGCGGAGAGGATTAGAAGGGGTCGCTGGGCGAATTCGACGCCATAAGCATTCGCCGGCTGGCGTAGCGGAGGAGACCGCAAAGGGCTTCGAGGCATGCCGGCGCGCCGGCATGCTTCAGCGTTTCGGATGATCGTTGCGCCTTCTTATGGCCTCAGAGCCGCGTCCAGGTCTGCGACTTGCAGAGGATCTTCATCACGCAGCCCTGCATCCTCAGCGAATTGCCGGAAACCTTGCCCGCGCCGCTATAGGTCTTCTCGGCGGCCGGGTCGGTGATCTCGCCGGCATAGCTGCCGCCGGTTCCCGCCAGTGTGCCGATCTTCCGGCCGGCATATTTACCGGTCTTCAGCGTCACGCAGTAACTGCCGCCGCACGATGCGATCACCGCCGTATCACCGGCGGCCGTCTTCCAGTTGCCGACGATCGGCTCTTCGGCATGCGCGATACCCGCGATCATGGCGATGGCGCCGGCGAGAACGAAGCTGCGGATCATCTTTTCCTCCATGATGTCCTAGATCGGTCGCGAAAATAACTGACGCGAACGTAAAGGTAAATAAGCCCGATTGCTATCTTGCGGATCGGATAAAAAACAGGAGAAAAAAAACCATGCGGCGAGCTTGTAAAGATATCGCCTGCTGATTTCATGATGAACGATCCCTTTATTTTCAAATCTGAATCTTTCGTAAAATTCGAGCGAAAATCCTTAATTCGCAAGGAATCTGATGTTTAACAAAAACCCAAATTTACCAAGCATTTGCACTTTGTTTGTCGCAAATTAATCATGCATTTTAGGCGTTTTTTGAAAGCCGTTTGGCATAGTGAACCCATCAAACGAGCGGGGTAAACCCGCCGGACCGCAAGGGCCACAAGCCGCGATAGACGGCAAGGCCCAGAGGTAAAACAGGGTAAGTCATAAACAGGCTAACAGGGATAAAACCGATGGCACGCTTTGAAATGCACAATGCTGAAACGGCCACCATGGGTGGCGACAACAGCGCCGATGTCTTCTGCGAAATGGGTCTGATGTATGCGACCGGCCGCGGCTGCGAAGTCGATCTCGTCTCAGCCCACAAATGGCTGAACATCGCCGCAATCAAGGGCAACGATCGCGCCGCCGAGCTTCGTGCCGACGTGGCCGCCGCCATGGACAAGATGCAGCTCGCAGCAGCGCTGCGCGCCGCCCGCGAGTGGATGACGGTTCACTAAGGAATTCGACAAGAGCAGCAATAACAACCCCAAAAAGAGGGGCTGGCGAGGCGCTTTGGACTGGGCAGACGCCGGGAGAAGAGAACCGCGACCGGATATCCTCCACCGGCCGCGGTTTTTCCGTTTTATCGGCCGATCTCTTTCAGCACCCGCGGCAGTGCTTCGTCGAGGAGCGCCATATCGCTCTCCGGCCCGACGCTGACGCGAATGCAGCGATTGAGCGGCGCCACGCCAGGCATGCGGATGAAAACCCCGTGCTCCATCAGCCCGTCGACGATCGCCCTGGCATAAGCGCCGTCGCGGCCGGTGTCGATCGCCACGAAATTCGTGGCCGAGGGCAGGGGCTCAAGACCGTTCGCCCGGGCGATACCGCCGATCCGCTCCCGCGCCGCATGGATTTTCCCGACCACCTCGACGAGATAGGCCTGGTCCTTGAGGGCGGCGAGCGCTGCGGCCGTTGCCAGCCGGTTCATGCCGAAATGATTGCGGATCTTGTCGAAGGCCTGCGCCGTGCCTGCTGTCGAGATCACGTAGCCGGTGCGTGAGCCGGCAAGTCCGTAGGCCTTGGAGAAGGTGCGGGTGCGAACGACGTTCGGCAGTTCGATCAGCGAGGAGATCGACGGCCGTGAACCTGCCGGCCCCGTTTCGCTATAGGCCTCGTCGAGCACCATCAGTGTCGTCTCGGGCAGCGAACGGGCGAAAGCGACGATGCTGTCGGCATCCCACCAACTGCCCATCGGATTATCAGGATTGGCGAAATAGACGAGCGGCGCATTCTCGCGCTTGACGGCATCGAGCAGGCCGTCGAGATCCTCGCGGTCGTTTGCGTAGGGAACGGTCACCAGCCGACCGCCGAAACCGGCGACATGGAAATTGAAGGTCGGATAGGCGCCGAGCGAGGTGATGACGGGCGCGCCCGGCTCGATCACCAGCCGGACGATCTGACCGAGCAATTCGTCGATGCCGCTGCCGATGGCGATATTGGCGGCCGAGACGCCGAGATGGGAGGCTAGCGCTTCCCTGAGCGCGAAGTTCTCCGGATCGTTATATTTCCAGATATTGCCGGCTTCCTCGCGCATCGCTGCAAACACGGAGGCGGCCGGGCCGAAGCCGTTCTCATTGGCGCCGATGCGCGCCGAAACGGCAAGCCCGCGCTGGCGCTCGATCGCCTCGGGGCCGACGAAAGGGACTGTGGAAGGCAGGGCGCTGGCAAGAGGTGTGAAGCGCGAAAAGGCGGACATGCGACGGCAGTTTCCCGGACATAATGACAATTGGCGCAACAATAGGCCCGGGTACGGCCAACGCAAGCAAGATTATTTCCGCAACTGCGGCCTGTTCAGGCCCGGAAGATCGGCGCACGCCGGGCAGCAATTGCTTCCATGTTGCCGACGAGAAAATCGGTGCGGACGACGCGGCGCAGAACCTCGGGGTCCATGATGTTGATGAACCGCACCCCGATGCGTTCCTTATGGCGATAGACCTCGGCGCAGCCGATGCGATAGGCGAGGCCAAGAATGTTGAGATAATAGTGCTTTGGCAGGCCGGCCGTGGTCGAGACGACGAAGGTGGCGCCACCCTGGGAGATATCGATGATCTCGGCGCTTCGCATGGAGACGCCTGTGAGGCACGGCCGGACGGCGACGATGCGGGCTGGCCGTTTGACGCTGAATTCTTCCCAGCGCAGGTCGTAGACGGCGGATTTGACCGTGGCAAGGTGTGTAGCGCGGAGCATAGTCATTCACATTCTCCGTCAGTCAGGACGCATTGGGGGTTTATCTCAATCAAGCTGACCTTGATCTCATTCAGGCTGGCTTGATCGAGCAACTGGTCTTGATCCCAACCAAGGTCACATGAATGTTTTGCACATTCGTCAAATATAAAATTACAATTTTAACGAGTTCAAACTTTGTTCCCAAGCGGGACGCCTTCATGTTCATTATCGGGACGCGCTTTCGATTCCGAGCCTCCCGTTTCAGCCAAAAAATCTGACGGTAAGATATCCGCCTGCGGCGGTCAGCGCCGTCAGAGCCGTGCCCCAGGCCATGTCGACCAGGCTCATGACGAATGGCCAATTGCGAAGCGTGGCAAGATTGGTGATGTCATAGGTGCCATAGGCCGCCAGTCCCAGAATGGCACCGTGGAGAAATGCGGTGGCGATCGAGCCTGTCGACAGCGCCGGCAGCACTGCAAGCACAACCACTGCGGCGGCGAAGAACAGGTAGAACAGTGCGCCGACCGCAAGATTGGGCGAGGGCAGCATCAGCGTTCCCAGTTGGTCGCGGTAGAAGTCGCGGGCGATGAGGCCGAGCCATATCCCGTCGCAGATGAGAAGGGTGAGAAAGGCGCCGGCATAGGCGAGCAGTGATGTCTTCATTGTCAATCTCCCGAACTTGGCCTTTCTACGCAGCAACGGCCGGCCGGATCGCCGCCCCGTTCGATCTCGGCGCAATTTTCCCGAACTCTTTCAATGGCCGAGCGTTGTGTCTTGATCGATGAAGCACGGCGCGCTTCGAATGACGACAGCGAGGAGTTGAAGATGACTGATGTCAAAATCCCTTGGGAATCATGGGTCGTGGTCTGCAATGGAGCCAAGGCTCTGATCATGCAGAATGCCGGCGATGCCCAACTGGTGAACCTGAAGGTGCTGGAAACCCTGACGCAGCCGAGCGCGCCGGATCGCGAGATTGGCGCCGATAAGCCAGGCCGAACCCATGCTGCAGACGGACTGAGCGGCAGCGCTGTCGAGGAGACCAGTTGGCAGGATCAGGCCGAAGCCGAATTTCTGAAACAGGTGGCGGGAAAGCTCGACGACTTGGTGCAGGAAAAGAAGGCCCGTCGCATCGTCCTCGTCGCACCGCCGAAGGCGCTTGGCACGCTGCGGCCGGCACTCCGCGCCGATACGCAGGCGGTGATCACCGCGGAAGTGGCGAAAGACTATACCAATATGCCGGTCGACGAGATCGAGCGGCATCTCGCCGCCTGAGCCATTAGAGCAATTCCAGGAAAAGTATGAAGCGGTTTTCCGTCCGGATTTGCGTAGAAACAAAAGGATAGAGGTTACCGCTCTAGCGAGGAAACGCGGGTCGGGAGGGCCCGCGTTTTCGTGTTATATCGAGCGTCTCTGCCCACCAAACAGCTCTTCATGATCGGCAAAGAGCGCCGCCAGACGGTCGATGACGATCCTGACCTCCGGCCGTTGCCGTTCGTCGTCATGCGCAACGATCCACATCTCGTAGGTCAGTTCGTCGATCACTGGCCCGGCGCGGACGAGCCTGCGCTCCTGATCGCCGATGAAACAGGGAAGCACGCCGCGGCCGGCACCGCCGCGGATGAGGTAGAAGAGCATATGTGGCGTGTTCGTCCAGCTGGTGATCCAATAATCCGGCTGCTCGAAAGTCCATTTGTCGGCCGGGGTGACGGCGGTATCGGTGCCGAGCGAGATCCAGTTGCAATTCGTCTCGTCATAACCGGCCGCCTGATAGGCCGCATGCGCCACCTGGACCGAACGGCGGATGGCGACGTTGCCGCTCTCCGGCCGGCTGTGGCCAATGGCGATATGCGCCTCGCGGTAAGTGAAATCAACGCTGGTGTCGCAGGTCTTGTAGCACATGCGGAAGCTGTCCTTCGGCGTCCAGACGCTGGCCAGATGATCGGCGATGAAGCGCGAGGTCCAGCTGTCGGCGGCCGTCGAGACGATCGGCAGCGTCAGCACCTCGCCGCGCCAGTCCGAGATCGCACGCGCCGCATCCTGCATCAGCCGGACGCGATCGAGCAACGCCTGCCCATCCTTGGCCAGCAGATAGCCGGTAGGGCCGCGGCTGAACAGCGATCGGCCCGTCACCCGTTCGAGCGCCAGCATGCGCCGGCCGATCGTCGGCGCGCTGAGCCCGGTGCGGGCCGCCGCCGCCGAAAGCCCGCCGCCTGTCGCAACATGGAAGAAAAGTTGCAGGTCGTCCCAGCTCGCATCTTTCATGGATGAAAACCCCCTTTCCCCAACGCCTCTACATCGGAAGGGCGCGAAGGCTTAGCTCAAGTGCTCCAGGAAATAGATGGAGGATGAAGCAATGGATCTCAACTGGGTTGTTCTCTTCAGGGAAATCGAAATCCGCAATCGGCGGATCCGCTGCGATCGCTCTGCCGATCCGCTTGCCGACCCGCTTGATCGTCCGGAATGGCGCGGATTTCTCTGGGCCGTTCCGATCATCGCACGTCTCGCCGCAAGACGAAGCGGCGAAACAAAGGAGACGCGCCGCGATGATTCACGGATCGGAAAAAGCCTCAGGTTTCGAAGTTCAATCGCAACACGTGGTGCAGGAATTCCGGATTGATCAGCATGTTGAAGCTGATCGTCACCAATTCGCCTTCGCGTTTGACCACGGTCGCGCCGATCTCGTCATGGATGCCGAGGATTTCGAGGAAGAAATGGCTCGGTATTTCCAGGTTCGGGCTGACTTCGAGCAATGCGCCGGCAAGCGTGATCGTGCGGATCAGGCAGCGCACCTGCGTTCCGGTGCTGAGGTGATGGCCGACGAAGATGATGTTGCCGGGCCTGTCGAGATTGAATTCCCTGTAAGCACGTTCCGGCTTGGGGTGTTCTGTGTCGAGGTGCATCTGAAAGGCCCTTTTAGCCTCCGCCTGTTCTACGACAAGATATTAGCGGAAGAATGCTGACACTTGCTGAAGAACATCGGTAAAATTGAATGCTTCTGTGAAACCTGCGGGAAAATCGCACCGATTTCGTGCAGATTTGCCCCAAAGTTGCGCATTCCCCAGCGCATCCGCGCCATTCTTGACATGTCGGCGGCGTTCGCGCATACAAAGGCCGGTTCGAGGCACCGGCCGCTCGCGGATGAAAATCCATGGTGAAGCCCTCGCGATTATGGTCACGGCCCCTTGTGCATGCTGACTGGCGGCAATGCGAGCTCCCATCCACAGTCGAAGAGCATGCCTTGCGAAGGCTGACTCCATGACGACGACCTATCCTGCCATCGACGAATTGAAGGCTCAGGCCAAGCGCCTGCGCCAGGCGATGAACGATCGCGGCACCCCGCTCACCCACAGTGCGGCCCTGGAAATGATCGCCCGCCAGCACGGCGCGCGCAACTGGAACACGCTCGCGGCCCTGGCGGCAAAGCCCAATGCCGCTCCGAAGACGCCGCTCTTCGTCGGCGCGCATATTCGCGGCCGTTATCTCAATCAGCCGTTCACCGGCGAAGTTCTGGCGCTTTCGGCCCTGCCGGGCGGCGATCTGCACAGGATCACCATCCATTTCGACGAGCCGGTGGATGTCGTCACCTTCGAGAGCTTTTCGGCCTTTCGCCAGCGTGTGAACGCGCAGATCGATGCCGACGGTATCTCGCCGAGGAAGACCTCGAACGGCGTGCCGCATCTGGTGATCGATCTCTAGATTGTTTTTGTCCTTTTGAGGCCGTCCAGATCCGCATGACTTTTAAGCTGGATCGGACCCTGCCTCATATCGCACGGATTTCTCCATGACCGATCTTTCCCAAGGCAATGCTTTTCTTACCGGCTGGCTGCCGGGCGTCTTCATCAAAACGGCGGCACCGATCGTCGCGATCACCACCGTCAACGGCCTGTTCACCGTCGTCGACGCCTATTTCCTCGGCGCCTATGTCGGCCCGGACGCGCTCTCTGCCGTCAGCCTGATTTTCCCGGGGCTGATGCTGCTGATCGCTCTGCAATCGTTGGTCTCGAACGGCATGGCGAGTATCCTCGCCCGCCGGCTGGGTGCCGGCAATCGCGATGGGGCACGTCGGGTGTTTGCCGGCGCGCATGCGCTGGCGCTCGCCGTCACCCTCATCCTCAATCTGGTCTACTGGAGCGTGGGCCGACAGATCATCGGTACCGGTGCTGCCGGCAATGCCACTGTTGCCCAGGGCGCGATGCTGTTCATGGGCGCGATGATCGCTTTTGCGCCGATCAGTTTCTTCCTATCGCTGCATCTCGACGCATTGCGCTGCGAAGGCAAGATCGGCTTCATGACGCTGGTGACGCTGTCGGCCTCGCTGCTCAATATCCTCGCCAATTGGCTGTTCATGGCTGTGATGCATAGGGGCGTGCTCGGTTCGGCGGTCGGCTCCATCGCGTCGCAATTCGTCTGCCTAGCAGCGGTGCTCGCCTATCGCTGGCGCCGGCCGGCGGCACTAAGACCTTTCCCGGGGTTGGCTCTCGCCGAATGGCGCGGCATCGTCGCCTTCGGCGCGCCGATGAGCCTCGGTTTCATCGGCATATCGCTGGCCTCGGCCGCCATTCTAATCAACGTCTCGCTCTGGAGCGCGCATGACTATATCGCGACGGTGGCCGCCTACGGCATCATCACCCGGATCATGACCTTTACATATCTGCCGCTGCTCGGACTCAGCATCGCCCTGCAGACGATTGCCGGTAACAATCACGGTGCCGGCCTTGGGCTCCGCGTCGGCCGCAGCCTGCAGATCGCCATGCTCGCAGCACTCGTCTATTGCACACTGGTGGAGATCACCGTCGAATTGCTGGCTAGCCGCCTCGGTGCGGTCTTCGTCACCGATCCCGCGATCATCGCCGAGGTCAGGCGAATTCTGCCCTGGACGATCGGCGCCTATTTTCTCTTCGGGCAGATGCTGATCCTGTCGTCCTATTTCCAGTCGATCGGCGATGCGCCGCGCGCGGCGATCTTCGGTCTGTCGCGGCCCTATCTGCTCACCCTGCCGCTCACCTTCCTGCTGCCCTTCGTCTTCGGTGAACAGGGAATCTGGATGGTGCCGGTCTTTGCCGAGGCAGGCATGTTCATCCTTGCTTTCCTGGTGCTGTCGCAGAACGCGAAACGCCGCGGCTGGCGCTACGGGCTTCTGCCCGTCTAGAGCAATTCCAACAAAAGTGCGCAGCGGTTTTGTGTCCGGAATTGCGCAAAGCAAAGATTTAGACGGAAAAGCCGCGCTCCGTAGCGCGGCTTTTGTCGATTGTCGGCTATTCCGTGCCATTCGAAGCGGCCGATGTCGCAGCTTCCGCCTCATTCAACGCCTCGGCGCATTCCTGGCAGCAGACTTCGACAGTCTTGCCGCCGAGCTTGACGGTGATGGTCTCCGCGCCGAGTTCGCAGTCGCAGGCAGCGCATGTGGTCTTCTTCATTTGGTGATCCTCCTGTTGGTCGTCCCCGGATCGGGACAGGCTCATAAGATCATCGAAGACCGCATTGCCGCTGTCGAAATCTTTAGCGATCGACCCCGCATAATTCCTTAAATCGGGATCGATTTAAGGAATTATGCGGGGATTCAAAGTGCTACAGCGTCCATTGCGCGTCTGAAAAGACGCGCGGCGCTGTAGGCTTTCACCTGCGCCGCAGCTGCGCCGAACGCTGGAATTCGGCCGGAGTCTGCCCGAAGGATTGCTTGAAGGAAGCGCTGAAATGGCTGTGGCTGGAAAAGCCGAGATCGAGACCGAGCGCGGTCAGATCCTCATACTGGCCGAGCAGATCGAGCGCCCGGGCAAGCCGCAGCCGCAACTGATAGCGGTAAAGTGGCGTCGCCTCGACCTGCTGGAAGACCTGGGTGAGATACACGGGCGAGACGCCCACTTCTGAGGCGATTTCTGAAAGAGTCCAGCGCCGCGCGAGATCGGAGGAAAGCACCAGCTTTGCCCGGTCAACGAGTTTCTGCCGGCCGGCGCTGGCGCCCGCCGCATGCGATGTGCGCTCGCCGAGCGAGCGGCGCACCAGCGTCAGCGCCAATATTTCGGCTTCCAGTGTCTCGGCGACGTTGCGGCTGAGACCATGACGCAGGAGCGCAACCAGCGCCTGCGCGCGCGGATCGATCCGCCGGCGCTGGCGGCGGAAGGAAAAGGGCGGGCCGGGCTGCGCCTGCTCCTTCGGCGTAAGCTCTTCGAGCATGGATTCGTCGATCGCCAGATCGATGCAGGCGTCGCCACCCTCGATAGGGTGGCTGATTCGATATCCCTGGCCGGCATTGAAGAACAAGACCTGATTGGCTTCAGCCACCGTATCATTGCGGCCGACATGCCGCATGAAGACGCCGCGATAGGGATAGACGAGGCTCGTCCTGTGGGCGCATTCCTCGTCGCTCTTATGACGGCACTCGCCATTGCAGACGATGTCACGAATGGTGACCGTCTTCGTTTTCAGGAGCGGTGCTGTTGAAAACTGGGACATTGCATCTTCCAGGTCAGACAGGCCGCCCGATGAGGCGACCTGGCGGCACAATATCACGCTTAAGTTTCAGTAGCGACTATAGACGTGGACGTCGCTTTCCGTCTGCCCCCTGGAAAGGCCGATATCCTTCAGCTGTTCGTCGGAAAGCTCCATCAACGCATTCAGGTTGCGTCGTTCGTTTATTTTGCGCGCCAGCCAGCGGGCTGCCGTGATGACGGCAAGAAGCAAGCCGGGTCGGATATGACGCGAAGAGCGAATATTCCGGGCCGGTATCGTGAAATTCGAGCTGTACATGGTGATCCTCCATCCGTGTTTGGATGGAGGCAGTGAACCATCAGCGGCAGTTTCGCGCTGTCAGATTATTTAGCGATCTGAGGACGCCTTCACGCCTTCAGCAGCCACTCATGCTCGGCGGCATTGTGGAATTTCCAGATCCGCTGCGGGCCGGCCATGACGTTGAGATAATAGAGATCATAGCCATGGCAGGCAGCGCAGGGGTGGTAGCCCTTCGGCACCAGCGTCACATCGCCGTCCTCGATCGCCATCGCTTCGTCGAGCGAGCGGTCGTCGGTGTAGACGCGCTGGAAAGCGAAGCCCTGCGGCGGGTTGAGGCGATGGTAATAGGTCTCTTCCAGGAAGCTTTCGTTCGGCAGGTCGTCCTGGTCGTGCTTGTGCGGCGGATAGGAGGAGGTGTGGCCGCCTGGCGTGATCACCTCGACGACGAGCAGCGAATGCGCCGAGCTGTCGTCTTCCGGCATGATATTGTTGACATAGCGCACGTTCGTGCCCTTGCCGCGCGTCACCTGCGGATGCGTGCCGGGCGGGATTGCCTTTGCCTGATAGGTGCCGCCGCCGGGCGCCGAGCAGACGGCGAGTTCCAGGTCGGTCTCCGCCGTCACCGACCACGTCGATTCCATCGGGATGTAGAGCGCATGCGGCGCACCATCGAACGGGCTCATGCGACCGCCGAGCGTGCCGAAATCCTTGGTGCCGGCAGATGCCTTGCCCTTGCCGGTTACCCAGACGAGGCAGACTTCGCGATCGCCCGTCTCTCCCGAAACGGTCTCGCCCGGCTTCATCCGATGCAGATCGAAGCCGACATAGGTCCATCCGGCATTTTGCGGAGTGACATGCGTGACACGGCCGCGCGTGCCGGACGGTTTCACCTTGAGATTTGGCATTGGTGTTTTTCCTCGTAAGTTGGCGGGTGCGGCTCCCTCATCCGGCTGCCGCCACCTTTCTCCCCGAGGGGAGAAGCGACATGCCGCGCCCTTTCCGTTCCTCTTCTCCCACCGGGGAGAAGCTGCCGGGAGGGCGGATGAGAGGGCTTCTTGCTCCAGCGGTCCGGAAAGGCGAGCCCCTTGTGGGAGGACGCCCGGACAACCAGGCTTTACGACCCCTTGGGGAAGCCTTCCGTTTCCACGGTATAGCCAGCAGCCGTCATGACGCGCATCAACTCGGCGTGACCGATCTCGGCCATTTTCTGCGGAGGGGCCTTGCGCGGATCCTGTTCGGCCTCGACGACGAACCAGCCTTCATAGCCGTGATCGGCCAGCCGCTGGACGATGGCACCGAAATCGAGCGAGCCGTCGCCCGGCACGGTGAAGGCGCCAAGTGCCACCGCATCGAGGAAGGACTGCCGGCTGCGGTCCAGCCCATCCACGACAGGCTTGCGGATATCCTTGACGTGAACATGGTTGATACGGGCGTGGTGGTTCTCGATGGCGCGCAACACGTCGCCGCCGGCAAAAGCAAGATGCCCGGCATCAAGCAGCAGCGGAATACCTTCGCCCGAGTAACGCATGAAGGCGTCGAGTTCCGGCTCGGTTTCGACGACGGCGGCCATGTGATGGTGATAGGAAAGCGGCATGCCCTGCTCGGCGCACCATTCCCCGAATTCCGTGACACGACGCGCATAGGCCTTCATCTCGTCATCGGAGAGGCGCGGCTTGGTCGCGAGCGGCTTGGAACGGTCGCCCTGGATCGAGCGGCCGACTTCGCCGTAAACGATGCAAGGCGCATTGACCGCCTTGAACAGCGAGATCATCGGCGCGATGCGGTCCTTGTTGGCGGAAAGCTCCTCATTGACCAGCGTGCCGGAGAACCAGCCGCCGCATAGCGTCACGTCGGCGGCGCGGAGGATCGGGAGCATCTCTTCCGGATTGCTAGGGAAACGGCGGCCTTGCTCCATCCCGGTAAAGCCGGCACTGCGCGATTGCCGCAGGCATTCCTCGAGGGACACATCGTCGCTGAGTTCAGGAAGATCGTCGTTCCACCACGCGATGGGCGACATGCCAAGTTTGGCCTTCATCAACATTCTCCTTAAAAGCATTGCGGAAGAGCGGCTCCGCTCTTCCGAAAAATGACGGCGATAATTAGCCGATGCGCTGGGCGGCGCGTGCTTCGACGTAGCCCTTGCGCGCTTCGTTGACCTGTTCGCGCGAGCTGACCTCAGGCACCACGACATCCCACCAGTGGCCGCCGGCCTCCGTGGTAACAAGCGGATCGGTGTCGATGACGAAGACCGAGGTCCGGTCGTTCTTCTTCGAGTCGGCGATCGCCTGCTCCAGCTCGGCGATCGAGGCGACCTTTACGGCGATGGCGCCCATGCTTTCGGCATGCGCCCGGAAATCGATCTCCGGCATCACCTCGTGATAGGAGTCCTTCAGCAGATTGTTAAAGTTGGCGCCGCCGGTTCCCATCTGCAGCCGGTTGATGCAACCATAACCGCGATTGTCGAGCACGACGATATTGAGCTTGAGGCCAAGCATGACCGAGGTGGCAAGCTCGGAATTCATCATCATGTAGGAACCGTCGCCGACCATGACGACGACATCCCGTTCAGGATGCGCCATCTTGGCGCCGAGCCCGCCGGCGATCTCGTAACCCATGCAGGAAAAGCCGTATTCCATGTGATAGCTGCCCGGCGCCGTCGCCGGCCAGAGCTTGTGCAATTCGCCGGGAAGGCCGCCCGCAGCGCAAAGCACCGTCGTATTCTCGCCGCCGAGCGTGCGAGCCACCGCGCCGATCACTTGGGCATCGGAGGGCAGGGCGGCATTGGTCGTCGCCATCGCCTTGGCAGCGGCCTCCATCCAGACCTTCTTCTTCGCAGTCGCCTTCTCGGCGAGTGCGGCCGGCGCCTTCCAGCCCGAAAGCCCTGCCGAAAGCGCCTTCAACCCTTCGCGGGCGTCAGTCACCAGCGGATGGCTGTCGTGCTTCAGTGCGTCATAGGCAGCGATGTTGAGGCCGATCATCTTCAGGCTGTCGTTCTTGAACAGCGCCCAGGAGCCGGTGGTGAAATCCTGGCAGCGTGTGCCGACGGCAATGACGAGATCCGTCTCTTCGGCGATCGCATTGGCCGCCGACGTGCCGGTGACGCCGACCGAGCCGAGCGCCAGCGGATGGGTCTCGTTGATCGCCGACTTGCCGGCCTGGGTGACGACGACGGGAACGCCATGCGCCTCGGCAAAGGCAGCAAGCTCCGTCGTCGCCTGAGAGTAAAGCACGCCGCCGCCGGCAACGATCACCGGCTTCTGCGACGCCTTGATCAGTGCGATGGCATTCGCCAGCTCGTCCGCATCCGGTTGCGGCCGGCGGGTCGTCCAGACTTTTTCATCGAACAGGCTTTCCGGATAATCGTAGGCTTCTGCCTGGACGTCCTGGCAGAGCGACAATGTCACTGGGCCGCAATCCAGAGGGTCGGTCAGGACCTGCATGGCGCGCTTCAGCGCCGTGATGATCTGCTCGGGTCGGGTGATGCGGTTGAAATAGCGCGAAACCGAACGGAAGGCATCATTGGCGGAAACCGTGCCGTCGCCGAAATCTTCGATCTGCTGCAGCACCGGATCCGGCGCGCGGTTGGCGAAGACATCGCCCGGCAGGAAGAGAACGGGAATACGATTGACATGCGCCACGCCGGCGGCCGTCACCATGTTCAGCGCGCCAGGGCCGATCGAACTCGTGCAGGCCATGAAGCGCGTGCGGAAATTCGCCTTGGCATAGGCGATCGCGGCATGCGCCATGCCCTGTTCATTGTGGGCGCGATAGGTCGTCAATTCGCCGCGCACCTGATAGAGCGCCTCGCCGATGCCGGCGACGTTGCCGTGACCGAAGATCGCCCAGACGCCACCGAAGATCGGCACCTTTTTGCCGTCGACGATCGTCATCTGTACTTTCAGGAAATGCGCGACGGCCTGCGCCATCGTCAACCGTATCGTCTTGCCCATCGGGTCCTCCCGGACTTTTGACTCTCTATCTGTTTTCCCCTTCCCAACTCCTCTCCACGAGGGGAGGGGCTAACCTGCCGGGCTCTCTACATTCTCGCCGCAACGTCTTGTCCAAAAGGACGCTCGTTCACGGCGTGAGGTAGTGCCCCAAGTTAAGTCCCTCCCACCTTATGGGGAGGGGTTGGGGAGGGGTCTCAATTCGGTTTCTACTGATGTCCGCGGGTCTTCAGCCACGCCTCCGTCAGTTGCCGGAAGCGACCGGCCATGTCGGCGATCGCCTCCTCGTCGTTCATTTCGCCCGAAAGCCAGGCGCGTGCCGGATCGGCAAAGATCGTTCGGCCGACGGCGAAACCCTTCACGGAGGGAGCCGCCAGCGTCGCCTCGAAGCAGGAGATCAGCTCGTCGGCGGGCGCCTCGAGCCCCAAGAGCACGATACCGCGGCACCATGGATCATTTTTGGCGATCACCGCATCGATCTTTTTCCAGGCTTCACGGGATGCCTGCGGCTCGAGCTTCCACCAGTCCGGCTTGATGCCGAGCGCATAGAGCTCCTCCAGCGCGGTCGCAATGGTATAGTCGGTAAGCGGCCCGTTCTTGCCGGCGATGATCTCCACCAGCAGCTCGCGCCCGACTTTGCGGGCAGCCTCGAACAGCGTGCGCAGCTTCTCCTGCTGCTCCGTCTTCAATTCAGCCGGATCATCGGGATGATAGAAGCACAGGCACTTGATGCAATGAGCGAGTGGCCATTCCACCAGCTGCGAGCCGATATCCTGGCTGAATTCGAAGCGCAGTGGCTTCGAGCCCGGCAATTCCACCGGCCGGCCGATCCAGGAGAAATTCTTCGTCGCCGCATCGAAGAAGGCATCGCGGCCGAAGCGTTCGTCGATCAGCATGCCATAGCCGTCGCGGCCATTCGAAACCCGCGCCGCTGCCGCGACTGCCAGCCGCTTGAAGGCGACGATCTTTTCGTGGCCGACGCCGAGTTCATCGGCGACGCTGACGAGCTGCGAACGATGGTCGATCGCCAGTGCCATCAAAAGCGGGATTTCGCCGCGCCGGGTTGATGCCCAATGAATATGGTTGATCTCCTCGTCCCTGCGCAGCGCCCGATGTTTGCTGCCGGTCGTCAGGAAGAAGTCGAGTTCCGCCCAGGTCGGATATTCCGGCGAGCAGAGCAGTCGGGAGACCGCGAAGGCGCCGCAGGCATTGGCCCAGGTGGCGCAGGTCTTCAGAGGCTCGTCGCGCAGGAAGCCGCGCAGGAAGCCGGACATGAAGGCGTCGCCGGCTCCGAGTACGTTGAAGACTTCGATCGGGAAACCCTGGCCGATGATGCCGGCTTCAAGATCGTCGGCGATCGGCCCGTCATAGACGATGCAGCCCATGGCGCCGCGCTTGAGCACGATCGTCGCCGGCGACAGGCGGCGGATCTCCTTCAGCGCGCCGAGCACATCGTCGGCGCCGGACGCGATCAGGATTTCCTCTTCGGTGCCGACGATGAGATCGCAATCCGGCAGCGTCTCCTTCATCTTCGAGGAGACCCGGTCGGATTTCACATAGCGCTCGAAGCCTTCCGCATGGCCGGCAAGGCCCCAGAGATTCGGCCGGTAATCGATGTCGAAGATCACCTTGCGGCCGTTCGCCTTGGCGATGCGGATCGCTTTGCGCTGGGCGGCCTCGGTATTCGGCCGCGAGAAATGCGTGCCGGAAACGAGAACGGCGCGCGACGATCTGATGAAATCTTCGTCGATATCGCCTTCATCGAGCGCCATGTCGGCGCAGTCCGACCGATAGAAGATCATCGGCGACACGCCCTCGGCCTCGACCGCAAGCAGCACCAGCGCCGTCAGTCGCTCCTTGTCGGTGACGATGCCGTCTGTCGCCACACCTTCGCGCGCCGACTGCTCGCGGATGAAGCGTCCCATTTGTTCGTCGCCGACGCGGGTGATGAGGCCAGATTTGAGGCCGAGCCGTGCCGTGCCGATGGCGATATTGGCCGGGCAGCCGCCAACGGACTTGGCGAAGGAGCCGATATCCTCCAGCCGCGAACCGATCTGCTGGCCGTAAAGATCGACCGAGGAACGGCCGATGGTGATCACATCAAGCGCCGGCTCCGGCTGTGAACCCGGATTCGATTGTACCATGATGTCCTCCCGCTAGATTTTGCGCGGCTTCCAGTGCCTGCGAATTTTCAATAATGAAACATTGGTTCCGATATTTTGTCAATTCGGAATGTTTATTCCATTTTGCCTTTTACAGGTTTCGACTGTTGATGCTTGCGCCGGCGCTCGGCAATTGCAACCGGCAGTGCCATGGTGAGCGCCATCGAGGCCGAAAGCGAGCGGAAGCCGGCGAAATCGGCTTCCGCCACCTCGAACCAGTGCGTGGCGCAGGCGGCAAGCGGCGAGAAGGCCGAATCGGTGATCGCGATGACGGGGACGCCGCGGTCGGCAAGCTCCTGGCTCTGGTTGAGGCTGTCGGCCGCGTAGGGCGAAAAGCTCGCCGCGATCGCCGCATCCTTCGGTGTTGCGAACTGCACCATCTCAGGGTCAACGCCGTTCGGCGAGGCGACGATCTGGTGGCGGATGTTGAGCTTGGAAAAAGCGTAGGTCATGTGCGCCGTCAGCGGATAGGAGCGCCGTTTGGCGATCAGATAGATCGTCTCGGCGTTAGCAAGGATATCCACGGCTTTGGTGAAAGTATCGCTCTGCACCGTCGCCGCCAGCCGATTGACCGACTGGTTTGCCGCGGCGATGAAGCCGGAGAGCAGATTGGCGTCCTCATCGTCGCCGCTCGCTTGCTCCAGCGTAACGAGGCGCTCTTCGTAGCTTAGCGTCCGGTCGCGCAATCTTTCGCGAAAGATGCTCTGCAGGTCGGAAAACCCTCCATAACCCAGATGATGCGCCAGGCGCACCAGCGTCGAGGGCTGGACGTCGGAGGCGGCCGCAATGCTCGCCGTCGTGCCAAAGGCGATCTCGTCGGGATTGCCGAGGGCGAAGGCGGCGACCTGCGCCAGCCGCTTCGGCATGTTCGCCTTGCGCTCGATGATGGTACTGCGCAGGCTTTCGAAATCGCGCGGTACGCGCGCGTGCCTCTGGGGATCGTTATCCATGCTTGCAGCTCGGGAGATGAAACAAATATTCCATATTATTGAACATAAACGATTTCAAACGGCACGGCTAATTGTTTTTAATCCCCTGTAATTGAAGGGTTTTGAACAGTTCCATTCGGGAATGGCGAAGAAATGCTTGTGAATAGGTCCCTTGTCAAAATGATCCAAATATTCCAAAAATCCGCGCAGCTCTGGAGGAGACGGAAATGAAGCCACTCGGCATCGGTTTGATCGGCACCGGTTATATGGGCAAGTGCCATGCGCTGGCGTGGAACGCGGTAAAGACGGTGTTCGGCGATGTCGAGCGTCCGCGTCTTGTGCATCTGGCCGAAGCCAATGCCGGGCTCGCTGAGACTCGTGCCGGTGAATTCGGTTTCGAGAAGGCGACGGCCGACTGGCGGGCGCTGATCGCCGACCCCGAGGTCGACGTCGTCTCCGTCACCACGCCCAATCAGTTCCACGCCGAGATGGCGATTGCTGCCCTTGAGGCCGGCAAGCATGTCTGGTGCGAAAAGCCGATGGCGCCGGCCTATGCCGATGCCGAGCGCATGCTGGAAACGGCGAAGCGATCCGGCAAGGTTGCCGCTCTTGGCTATAATTACATTCAGAATCCCGTCATGCGGCATATCAGGACGCTGATTGGCGAGGGCGCCATCGGCACGGTCAATCATATCCGCGTCGAGATGGACGAGGATTTCATGGCCGATCCCGATGTCTTCTTTTATTGGAAGAGCGAGCTTTCCGCCGGCTACGGCGCGCTCGACGATTTCGCCGTGCACCCGCTGTCGCTGCTCTGGTATCTCTTCGGCCATGTGGAGGCCGTCATAACGGATATGGTAAAACCCTATGCCGACCGCCCGCTGGGCGGGGGTGGTCGCCGTGCCGTCGAAAACCACGATGGCGCCAACGTGCTGATGCGGCTTGGCGGCGGCATCTCAGTCGTGTTGATGGCGAATCGCGCCGCCTGGGGTCGTAAGGGCCGCATCGCCCTGCAGATTTTCGGCTCGAAGGGCTCGATCGTCTACGATCAGGAGCGCATGAACGAATTCGAACTCTATCAGGCCGAGGGTCGCGGCTCCGAACAGGGTTTCCGCAAGATACTGGCGGCACCCGCTCATCGGCCTTATGATCGGTTCATTCCAGCGCCCGGCCATGGCCTCGGCTTCAACGATCTGAAGATCATCGAATGCCGCGAGCTGATCCGGGCAATTTCAGGCGGACCGTCGTCGATCGTGACATTCGAAGACGGTCTCAGGATAGAGAAGTCGGTACATGCCATGGCACAGTCCTTCCACGAGCGCCGCTGGATCGAGATCGCCTGAATGTAAGAGGCCGCTTTCCGTTGACGGCGCACGGGCTACTGCATAATCCCTGAAATCGAAATCGATTTCAGGGATTATGCAGAAACTCAAAATGCGACAGCGTCGTTCGCGCGTCTGAAAGACGCGCGGCGGTGTAGGGGATAGGCCTTGGCGTGGTTGTCGGGCGCAGCTTCAGGAGTGAGATCGTGACGGATAGACTGGTGATCATCGGCGCGGGACAGGCCGGTTTCGCATTGGCGGCCAAGCTGCGTGCGTTGAAGGATACGCGCCCGATCACCCTCATCGGCGCGGAAGACGTCGCGCCCTATCAGCGCCCGCCGCTTTCAAAGAAATACCTGCTCGGCGAAATGGCCTTCGACCGCCTGCTGTTCCGTGCCGAGCATTGGTATGCGGACAATGACGTCGACCTTCGCCTGTCGACCTGGGCCGAGCAGATCAAGCCGGACAGCAAGCAGGTTTTGCTGCAGGACGGCTCCGTTCTTGATTACGGCACGCTGGCGCTGGCCACCGGCTCGACGCCGCGCCGGCTGCCGGCCGCAATCGGCGGCGATCTCGAAGGCGTCTATGTTGCCCGCGACAAGCGCGATGCAGACCTGCTTGCTGACGAGATGCGCCCCGGTCGCCGCGTCCTCATCATCGGCGGCGGTTATATCGGTCTCGAGGCGGCAGCCGTTGCCCGCCATCGCGGCCTGGAAGTCACCGTCATCGAGATGGCCGACCGCATCCTGCAGCGCGTCGCGGCGAAGGAGACCGCCGACATCATGCGCAGGATTCACGAGACCCATGACGTGGTGATCCGCGAGAAGACAGGGCTCAAGCATCTGGTCGGCAAGGATGGCCGTGTCGTTGGTGCCGCGCTTTCAGACGGATCGGTGATTGACATCGATTTCGCCGTCGTCGGCATCGGCGTCGCGCCGAACGACCAGCTCGCCAAGGAAGCCGGCCTCGAAGTCGCCAACGGCATTGTGGTCGACGAATTCGCCCGCACCTCCGATCCGGCGATCTTTGCGGCCGGTGATTGCGCCGCACTTCCCTGGGAGGGCGGCCGCATCAGGCTCGAATCGGTGCAGAACGCCGTCGACCAGGCCGAAGCAGCGGCGGCCGTCATCGCTGGCGGCAGCGAGCCTTATGCGCCGAAGCCGTGGTTCTGGTCCGACCAGTATGACGTCAAGCTGCAGATTGCCGGCTTCAATCTCGGCTATGACGAGACGCTGCTGCGCCCCGGCACCCGCGAAGGCGCCCATTCGGTCTGGTACTTCAGGGAAGGCCGGCTGATCGCCGTCGATGCGATCAACGACGCGAAAGCCTATGTGACCGGCAAAAAGCTGCTGGAATCCGGGACCAACCCCGATAAAACGATTCTCGCCGACCCTTCTGCTGACCTCAAGAGCCTGCTCGGCTGAGCTCGGCTTCTTCATCACGAGAACGAAGCGCGATCAAATTCCGCGGAACGCGGCAGGAAATGTGGTCTGTTTGCGTAACCAGCCGAAATGGCAGCCGCTGCATTTCTTCTGGTGAAAACTCAAAAAACCCTTGCATTCACAGAGCGGTCGCCATAGTTAGGCCGCACCGGAGAGGTGGCCGAGTGGTCGAAGGCGCTCCCCTGCTAAGGGAGTATACGTCAAAAGCGTATCGTGGGTTCGAATCCCATCTTCTCCGCCATTCCGATTTTCTGAGTGTGCGTCGATCGTTAGTTTCCGGCAGGGAATCACGTTCGCTTAGTCGGGCTAGGCCGGCGACGAAAAATCTCTCTGCCTTGAGCGAGAGAATCGCCTGCGGGAATCACCTCCCGCGCTCAAGCCTCCGGCAGGTGGCGAAAGTGGATCGGTGCACGTCCGGTTACGCTTTCGGCAATCCTGAATCGCCGCAAGAGCCGCATTTTGCCAAAAAAGTGTCACGAATGTGTCGCAGAGCGCATGTCCAATTCTTTGTTGGCTGGACCTAAGCCTCCGCAAAATCAGGGTTTTCTTAACAAAGCATAAAGGAAATCGAGGTCGGTTGCCCGACTTGTGTCCTTTCAGCAACAGAATGTCGGGAAGGCTCCCTCAAATCCCCCATCCGAGTAAGTTGGTGATTGCGTGACGGCTTCCGTCTTGTATTTTCAACCTCGGAAGCAAGGGCGACTGATCGTCCACTTCTTGAAACACGGGGATGGGGCAGGGAACGCTGCTCAGCGAAAGATCCCAAACCCGATCGAAACTTTGAATTGGAGGTCATTTATGAACATCAAGAGCCTTCTTCTCGGCTCCGCTGCTGCTCTCGCAGTAGTTTCCGGTGCTCAGGCTGCTGACGCTATCGTTGCTGCCGAACCGGAACCGGTTGAATATGTTCGCGTCTGCGACGCCTACGGCACCGGCTACTTCTACATCCCGGGCACTGAAACCTGCCTCAAGATCAACGGTTACATCCGTTTCCAGGTTAACGTTGGCGAAGACGTCGGCGGCGATTCGGATTGGGATGCTGTCACCCGCGGTCAGGTTCAGTTCACGGCCAAGAGCGACACCGAATATGGTCCGCTGACCGGCGTCATCGTCATGCAGTTCAACGCTGACAACGCCACGGTTCAGACGTCCAAGCTCGACTCCGCTTACCTCGACATCGCCGGCTTCCGCGCTGGTCTCTTCTACAGCTGGTGGGACGATGGCCTCTCCGGCGAAACCGACGACATCGGCTCGGTCGTAACGCTCCACAACTCGATCCGCTATCAGTATGAAAGCGGCACCTTCTACGCTGGCATCAGCGTCGATGAACTGGAAGACGGCGTTTATCAGGGTGACGTGGATCCCGTCACCGGCCTCCTTGTTCCGAACGATGGTCCGAACAATGTCGGCGTTGCCGTTGGTCTCGGTGGCAAGGCTGGTGCCTTCAGCTACCAGATCACTGCCGGCTGGGACGTCGACAACGAAGACGGCGCTGTCCGTGCAATGGGTACGGTTGACATCGGTCCCGGTACGCTCGGCCTCGCTGCTGTGTACTCTTCCGGCCCGAACTCGTACTACTCGACGGCTGAATGGGCAGTTGCTGCCGAATACGCCATCAAGGCAACCGACAAGCTGAAAATCACCCCGGGTGTTCAGTACTACGGCAACTACATCGGCGGTGCCAGCGCGTTTGACACCGTTCCTAGCGATTACGACGGTGCCGGTGATGCATGGAAGGTCGGTCTGACCGTTGATTACCAGATCGTCGACAACTTCTACGCCAAGGCTTCGGTTCAGTACCTCGATCCGGATGATGGCGACGACTCCACGACGGGCTACTTCCGTCTGCAGCGTTCGTTCTAATCTGATCTGACTTCGGTCGATCAGGAAAGCCCGGCTCTCGAGCCGGGCTTTTTTATTGCTCGGTCTTCAAAGCTTGTCCCGAAAAAATGCGTCACGTTTTTGCGATAGCGGCACGCCTAAAAACCGAAGAACTAAAGAGCAGGATAAAGATCCAGACGCGCATAAGATCAGCGGCAACTGTTGAGGAAAGCCCGAATTGCCGCAGGGATATTGCAAAGATGGAGAAGGGGTGCATGTCCTTGTCCTCCGGCGGCATGAAGGGTCATTCCCGAATGCCGCCGCGCCATTTCGCCGGCGCTTTCCTGTGAAAGCAGCGACGTATTTTCGCCGCGGATCAGCATGAGTGGCAGCCGGCTCAGGCTTTCGAATTGCCCCCAGAGATCAGGCAGCGGCTGGCTGAAATCGATCGATTTCAGTGCCTCCGCGATCGCCGGGTCGAAATCGGCGATCGGCCTTCCGCTGATATCGCGATAAAGGGCAAGCGCCATCTCGCGCCAGTCTTCCTCTGCAAGCGCGGTAAACGACGCGCCATGATTTTCCTTCAATAGATCGACTGCCTCGTTCCAGTCCGCTGGCTTCCTGACGCTGTTGAGGTAATCGCGGATCTGTGCCAGCCCCTCAGCCTCGAGCACAGGTCCGATATCGTTGAGGATGACGGCTTCGAGAAGATCCGGCCGCGTCGCTGCGATCAGATGCAGGATCAGCCCGCCGCGCGAGGTGCCGATGAAAATCGCCCGCTCAATGCCAAGCGCTGCGCAGGCGGCAATGACGTCGCCGGCCTCGACGGCGAGATTGTAGTTCGCCTTGTTGTCGTCCCATGCCGAGTTTCCCCGCCCGCGCGAATCGAGCGCGATCACCCTGCGCGGTGCTGTCATATCCCGGGAGAGAAGCAGCGCAAGTGGATGAAAATCCCGTGTATTGCGGGTCAGGCCGGGCAGGCAGATCACCGGCAGCCATCCGGCAGTTGCTGCCTGGTCGGGTGGGTAGTCGCGGGCATAAAGCCTCAGCCCATCAGAAGAAGTGAAAAATCGCTCCTGGAAACCACCTGCATCCGTATCCGGCATCACATCCCTCGAGACCTGTTTGACCCCGAAGATGTAACTTGCTTTTCAAGCCGCGCCAAACGGCTTCAGGAGGCGCTGCGTCCGCCGATCAGGTCACGCTCGATATCGGTGGGCTGGCCGAGGCGAGCCTTGTAAACTTCGTAATTCTCCATCACCCGCTGCACATAGTTGCGCGTTTCGGGGAAGGGGATGCGCTCGATCCAGTCGACGATCTCGTCGATCGGCCTGCCGCGCGGATCGCCGTAGCGGCCGATCCATTCCGGCACCCGCTTCGGCCCGGCATTATAGGCAATGAAGGTGAGGATATAGGAACCGCCGAAGGCGTCGATCTGCTCGCCGAGATAATGCGCACCGAGTGTCGCGTTATAACCGGCATCGGCCGTCAGCTTGTCCTTGGAAAAGGCGATGTTATTGCGCTTGGCTACCGCCTGGGCCGTGCCCGGCAGAAGCTGCAGCAGGCCGCGCGCATTCGCCGCCGAAACGGCGGCCGGGTTGAAGGCGCTTTCCTGCCGGGCGATGGCATAGGCGAGTGCCTTGCCGGAGCCAGATATATTGGCGTTCGCCGGGATCACGCCGATCGGAAAGGCAAGCGCTGCGACATCGATGCCGCGCCCATAGGCGATCTTGCCGATTTGCAGCGACAGATGATGATCGCCGGATTGCTCGGCCTGTGCCGCAAGGACAGCCAATTCACCGGGGCTTTGCAGTTGGTCGGCGAGCGCGAGATAGAGAATGGCGGCCCGCCATCCATGGCCGGCGGCCTCCAGTCGGGCGATCGCCTGCACGGCTTCGCGTGCCTGGAAGCGTTGCCGGTCAGCCGTGCTCGGTGCAGGATAGGTGACATTAAGCGTCTTTCGCCCCAGCCTTTCCGCCGCGAGCTGGCCATAGAAGGTGCCGGGAAAATTCGCGGCCTTCGCATAGAATTCGCTGGATTTGCCGGGGCCTCCGGCCTCCGCTGCGCGTCCCAGCCAATACCAGGCGCGTGAGACCGAGATCGGCCCGTTTGAGGTCTCGAGGATCTTGCGGAAGTGTTTTTCCGCCGTTGTCGGGTCCTGCAGGCCGCGAAGCGCGTACCATCCGGCGTGGAATTCAGCCTCGACGATCTCCGTCGGGCTCGTTGCGGCGTAGTTTGCGACGATGCGATAGGCCGGCTTGAATTGTCCCTGGTCGACGAGACCACGGCTGACGATACGTTGCTCGTTCCACCATTCGCCGGAATTGACGAGTTCGCTACGCTCGGGCGGCATCTGCTCGAGAAGTGCTGCCGCCTCGGCATATTTGTCCTGTTTGCGCAGATATTCGATCCGCGCAAACAACAGCCCGGCATCGGCTCGCCACTTCGCATCGACGGCGTTGAGCAAGGCGCCGGCATTGCCGGCTTTGGCGTCAACGGCAGCCCAGGCCTTGTAGAGCGACTGGGCCTGGCCCATGTCGCCGAAGCGCTTGGCCTGCGCCACCCGGCCGCGATACATCAGATAGTCCATCCGCGCCTTATGGTCGGCGGGCGTCAACAGCGCGGAAAACTCGACGAGGATCTTGTCCTCGGTCGCCTTGTCGAGAGCCTCTCCTCGCCAGACTTTGCGGATATGTTTTGCCGCCTGCGCCTGCTTGCCTGATGCAACCAGCGCGCGGCCGAGGATGACGGCGCCCTGCATCGTCTCAGGCGCGGTATCGCCGAAGGCGGCAAGTATGGCGGAAGGGGCGGGATTTTCGTCATAGAGCGCGCGCTCGGAATAGGCGCGCAGCCGCGAAAGACCCGGCCAGCCCTTGAGCTCCTGCGCGGCGCTGGCGATTTCATAGGAGGGAACGCCCTTTAATCCGGAAACGGCAATCGCCCAGGTGAGGATATGCCGGTCGAGCGTAGCGTCGCGCATGCTGTCACGGATCGAAAGCGCCAGTTGCGGGTCCTTGTCGGAAAGCGCATCCAGGCCGGCTTTCAGGTCGCCGCTGACAGGCGCGATAGCCGGGTTGCGCGGAATGGCGCCCGTTGTCATCGATTCCGGTATGGCTGTCTCGGGAATGAAGCCGAGCGGCTTGACATCAGGCATAGGAGTGCTCTCGCCGGGAAGCGGCGACGCAACACTGCCCCACGCGGCGGCAACAAAGCCGAAGGCGGACAGAATCAGGACAGCTTTATTCATCCGGGATCTCGCAACGAAAACACGCCCTGCCATTAGGCTAGAGGCATCTTAACGAAACCTTACCGTACCAGGTAAAATTCATTCACATCTGCTATCGGAATTTGCCCTAAACCGAACTCTACGCGCTTGTCGCGATGATTTCGGCGCTCTATGGTGCGCAACTCTTATTCATGGAATGCGGCCGAAGCAAGGATTTGGTCGTGAGGAGCTTTGCATGTTCAATGGGTCCATTCCCGCCCTCGTCACCCCCTTCACCGATGCCGGACTGATCGACGAAGATAGCTTCGCCGCGCATGTCGACTGGCAGATCAAGGAAGGCAGCGCCGGTCTCGTCCCGGTCGGCACGACGGGCGAATCCCCGACGCTGTCGCATGCCGAACACAAACGGGTGGTGGAACTCTGCATCGAAGTTGCCGCAAAGCGCGTTCCCGTCATGGCCGGCGCCGGCTCGAACAATACACGGGAGGCGATCGAGCTCGCCCAGCATGCCGAAAAGGTCGGTGCGAACGCCGTTTTGGTCGTCACTCCCTATTACAACAAGCCGACGCAGAAGGGTTTGATCGCGCATTTTTCAGCCATCGCGGAGGCCGTCGATCTGCCGATCTATATCTATAATATCCCCGGCCGCTCGGTGGTCGACATGACGCCGGAAACGATGGGTGCGCTCGCCAAGGCGCACAAGAATATTGTCGGCGTCAAGGATGCAACGGGCAAGATCGAGCGCGTCTCCGAACAGCGCATCACCTGCGGCACGGATTTCAGGCAGCTGTCTGGAGAGGATGCGACGGCGCTCGGCTTCAACGCCCATGGCGGTGTCGGCTGTATTTCGGTAACCGCCAATGTCGCCCCGCGCCTCTGTGCCGACTTCCAGGCGGCGACACTGGCAGGCGACTATGCCCGCGCGCTGGAATTTCAGGATCGGCTGATGCCGCTGCACAAGGCGATCTTCCTTGAGCCGGGTCTTTGCGGTGCCAAATACGGGCTCTCCAAGCTTGGTCGGATGAGCCGCAACGTCCGCTCGCCGCTGCTTTCGACGCTGGAGCCGGCAACGGAATCAGCGATCGACGCCGCTATGCGCCATGCAGGCCTTTTGAACTGACGGGGCCGGCCTTCTTCACAAGACGGGGTCTCTCCCTTACATAAAGGGCAAGAAATGAGGGCGCGGCTTTTCGCGCCCTAAAAAGAAATTGGAATGTCGTCATGGCCCCCAAAGGCAGCCAGCGCGTGGTGAACAAGGTCGTGGCCGAAAACCGCAAGGCCCGCTTCAACTACGAGATCATCGATACCTACGAGGCCGGCCTCGTGCTGATGGGCACGGAGGTCAAGGCGCTGCGCGAAGGCAAGGCCAATATCGCCGAATCCTACGCCTCGGATGAGGGCGGCGAGATCTGGCTGATCAATTCCTACTTGCCGGAATATCTGCAAGCCAACCGCTTCAATCACGAACCGCGCCGACGCCGCAAGCTGCTGCTGTCGGGCCGTGAAATCCATCGCCTGCGCTCGGCCATCAACCGCGAAGGCATGACGCTGATCCCGTTGAAGATCTATTTCAACGATCGCGGTCGGGCGAAGATGGAGCTGGCGCTGGCCAAGGGCAAGAAATTGCACGACAAGCGCGAGTCGGAGAAGGAACGCGATTGGAATCGGCAGAAGAGCCGCCTGCTGAAGGATAGAGGCTGACCACGACGCCGTGGCTGACGATCACCAGTCCAATCCGGCCCTTATCGCTCGACTTCGAGTCGCCCGACGAGATCAGTCTTCGAAATCGCTGGCCGGGGCGACTTCGGCCTGGCGTGGCGCCCGCTCCGAGGGATCGCGACCGATTTCAGCCTTCAGAGACAAGAGATCGATGAAATGATCGGCCTGACGGCGCAGGTCGTCGGCAATCATCGGCGGCTGGGTTGCCATGGTTGAGATCACCGAGACCTTGCGGCCTCTGCGCTGCAACGCCTCGACCAGGTTCGTGAAGTCGCCGTCGCCCGAGAAGATGACGAGATGATCGACCGTTTCGGACTGTTCCATCGCGTCGATCGCAAGCTCGATGTCCATGTTGCCCTTGATCTTTCGGCGACCCATGGAATCCGTGAATTCCTTGGCAGGCTTGGTGACGACTTTGTAGCCGTTGTAATCGAGCCAGTCGATCAGAGGCCGGATCGATGAATACTCCTGATCCTCGATCAGAGCGGTATAATAATATGCGCGCAGCAGGTATCCGCGTTTCTGGAATGCTTTCAAGAGCTTGCGGTAATCTATGTCAAATCCCAGGCTCTTGGATGCAGCGTAGAGGTTGGCGCCGTCAATGAAGAGTGCAATTTTTTCGCGTGGGTCAAACATCGCTTACCAATCCAATGAGAGCAATCGAAATTCGCAGGTGCCAAACTTCAATAAAAACAATAGCTTGTGTTTCGATTTCGATTTGATCCTTACTTTATGAATTATTCATATATGAAAGATTTAGGGCACGATTCGACATATTCCAAGCAACCTTCGGTGGAATTATGACATTCTCCATGGAAATCTAGCTCAGCCGCGGATAAAGACGAGGGGAGCCGGAATGAAAAACTTGTATTTGCCCGGTTTTAATTGTATCGGGCGTGCTAATCCCGAAATGACGACCGTAAAGGACAGGCAATGGCCCGTGTCACAGTTGAAGATTGCATCGACAAGGTGGAGAACCGCTTCGAGCTGGTTCTGCTCGCCAGCCACCGCGCCCGGCTGATTTCCCAGGGTGCCTCGATCACCATCGATCGTGACAATGACAAGAATCCCGTTGTGGCCCTGCGCGAAATCGCCGACGAGACGCTTTCGCCCGACGACCTCAAGGAAGATCTGATCCATTCGCTGCAGAAGCATGTCGAAGTCGACGAGCCCGAGCCCGATCCGGCAAGCATGATCGCCGCCGGCAGTGTCGCCGCAGCCGACAGCGAAGAGCAGGACGACCTGCCGGAGACGATCACTTTCGACCAGATGTCGGAAGAAGAGCTGCTTGCCGGCATCGAAGGCCTCGTGCCGCCGGAAAAGAGCGACGACTACTAAGCGCGTCGGCCGGATCCCCGGTCGCATCGCTTGAGTATGATCCTCCCGGTCGCATTGATGCGATCCGGAAAATTGCTTCATGCGATGCAAAAGAGCGACGATTACCAATCGTCAATCTTGCACCTTTATTGCTTAGGCATATTATTGCCCATGTGTGCGCCAATCGTTGATTGGCGCGCTTTTATTTTTATCGGAGTGGCTTTGGAATGATGCGGCAGTACGAGCTCGTGGAGCGGGTTCAGCAATACAAGCCCGATGCCAATGAAGCACTGCTGAACAAAGCCTATGTCTACGCCATGCAGAAGCACGGCCAGCAAAAACGCGCGAGCGGCGATCCCTATATTTCCCATCCGCTCGAGGTCGCTGCCATCCTCACCGACATGCACCTCGATGAATCGACGATCGCGGTTGCTCTGCTGCACGATACGATCGAGGATACGACGGCGACACGCGCCGAGATCGATGAACTCTTCGGCGAGGATATCGGCCGCCTGGTCGAGGGTCTGACGAAGATCAAGAAGCTCGATCTCGTCACCAAGAAGGCCAAGCAGGCGGAAAACCTGCGCAAGCTGTTGCTCGCCATTTCCGACGATGTGCGCGTGCTGCTCGTCAAGCTGGCCGATCGCCTGCACAATATGCGCACCCTCGATCACATGTCGGCCGACAAGCGTGCCCGCATTTCCGAGGAGACGATGGAAATCTATGCGCCGCTCGCCGGCCGCATGGGCATGCAGGACATGCGCGAGGAACTCGAGGAGCTTTCCTTCCGGCATATGAACCCGGAAGCCTATGAGACCGTCACCAAAAGACTGGAAGAGCTTTCGAAGCGCAACGAGGGCATCGTCAAGAAGATCGAGGCCGAACTGCGCGATCTGCTGGTGGCAAGCGGTCTGACGAGCGCCTACGTCAAGGGCCGGCAGAAGAAGCCCTATTCGGTCTTCCGCAAGATGCAATCGAAGTCGCTTTCGTTCGAGCAGCTTTCAGATGTCTACGGCTTCCGCCTGATCGTCGAGGATATACCTTCCTGTTACCGGGCGCTCGGCATCGTCCACACGCGCTGGCGCGTCGTGCCCGGCCGCTTCAAGGACTATATCTCGACGCCGAAGCAGAACGATTACCGTTCGCTGCACACCACCATCGTCGGTCCTTCCAGCCAGCGCATCGAACTGCAGATCCGCACCAAGCGCATGCACGAAATCGCCGAATTCGGCATCGCCGCCCACACACTCTATAAGGACGGCGCCACCAATGCCGATGGCGACATCCTTTCTCGCGAATCCAATGCCTATTCCTGGCTGCGCCATACGATCGAGGCCCTCGCCGAGGGGGACAGCCCGGAAGAATTCCTCGAGCACACCAAGCTCGAGCTCTTCCAGGATCAGGTTTTTTGCTTCACGCCGAAGGGCAAGCTGATTGCCTTGCCGCGTGGCGCCACCCCGATCGATTTCGCTTATGCGGTGCACACCAATATCGGCGATACCACCGTGGGCGCCAAGATCAACGGCCGTATCATGCCGCTGGTGACGCGGCTTGCAAATGGCGACGAGGTCGAGATTATCCGCTCCGGCGTGCAGGTTCCGCCCGCCGCCTGGGAGGAGATCGTCGTGACCGGCAAGGCGCGCGCCGCCATCCGCCGGGCCACCCGTATGGCGATCCGCAAGCAATATGCCGGCCTTGGCTACCGCATTCTCGAGCGCACCTTCAATAGGGCCGGCAAGATCTTCTCGCGTGAGGCGATGAAGCCGGCGCTGCACCGTCTTGGCCAGAAGGATGTCGAGGATGCGATCGCCGCCGTCGGTCGCGGCGAGATGTCCTCGCTCGACGTGCTGCGCGCCGTTTATCCAGATCATCAGGATGAGCGCGTCACCGTGAAGCCCTCCGGCGACGACGGTTGGTTCAACGTCCGCAGCGCTGCCGGCATGATCTTCAAGATCCCCGGCAAGACCAAGGCCGGGCACGACGGTGGCCATGCGGAAATCGACGCGGATGCCGATATCGGGCCGATCCGCGGACTGTCCGGCAATGTCGACGTCAAGTTCGCGCCAACCGGCGCCGTGCCCGGCGATCGCATCGTCGGCATCATGGATCAAGGCAAGGGCATCACCATCTATCCGATCCAGTCGCCGAGCCTGCAGCGCTTTGACGATCAGCCCGACCGCTGGATCGACGTGCGCTGGGATCTCGACGAAGCCAACAAGTCGCGTTTCATGGCGCGCATCATGGTGAATGGGCTGAATGAACCCGGCACGCTTGCCAAGGTCGCCCAGACGGTCGCAGGCCTCGACGTCAATATCCGCTTGCTGAACACAGTGCGGGTGGCTGCCGATTTCACCGAAATGATGCTCGAGGTTGAGGTCTGGGATCTGCGCCAGCTCAATCAGTTGCTCGCCCAGATGAAGGAACTGGATTGCATCGCCACGGTCCGGCGGCTCTACGAGTAAGCTTTTGTTAAGCCCTTCAGGGGTTTGGACGGAAAATTGCACATTTTATGATCGTGACGGCGCATCAAAAAGGCAAGCGATGCGCTCAGCGCATGGCTGTCTCCATGTTGCGGCGGTGGTAATTAACCTTTGCCGAGCCTATCTTCTGGTCTTCGAAACGCAAACAGAAGATGAGACAAGGTAATGTTTGACCCTATCAAGAAATTCGCTCGCGCCTTTCGCGCTCCGACCACGCAGGAACGTGAAATGGCATATTTGAACGGCTCGCTCGATCGTATCGATCTCGAGTTTCGTCAGCGCCAGGTCGACCGCGGTCTGTTCCGAAATCGCTGATACTGAACTTTATACTTGAGGCGGGTGAGGGACGTTATGCATAACGGACGCCCCTCGGCATGAAGAAGCTCCTCTTCGCAGAGAGAACTGAGGGGCTGTTTTTCGAGCGGTATCATTTGCCGCTCTTGTCATGGCGGTGTGCGCTGCACTAAATACCGGCCATGTTGTTTCGCCGTCGCAAACCTGCGGGATTCAAGGAAAAGATGCGGGAGCTTTTATGGCCTCGCAAGGGTTTCCTTCGCCCGATCCGTTACCTGACAATGCGTGTCCTGCGCCTGAGCGCTTCGCCGCATGCAGTTGCCGCCGGCGTCGCTGCGGGTGTCTTCGTCTCGTGGACGCCTTTCATCGGCGTGCATTTCGTCATGGCTTTCGTCATCACCTACTTCCTCTCCGGCAGCATGGTGGCCGCCGCCCTTGGTTGCGCCGCCTTCGGCAATCCGCTGACCTATCCCTTCATCTGGGGCATCACCTGGGAGATCGGACATCTGCTGTTGAGCCGCGAGGACCACCTGGCCGGTCAGACGGTGGATCTCGCCGCCCTTTTCCACAAGCTGAACTTCACTGAGCTATGGAAGCCGGTGCTGGAGCCGATGCTGGTCGGCGCCATTCCGCCGGCGGCCGTCACCTCCGTTGCGCTCTATGCGCTGACATTCTACACCGTGAAGGGTTTTCAGACGCGCCGCCATATACGGCTGATGGAGCGGGCGCGCCTGCGCCTTGCCGTTCCGGCCGGCGACATGCCGAGCATATGAACCCGATCAAGAATTCTTAAGCGACGGAAGGTTCCGGCATGATCATCGGCATTGGCAGCGATCTGATCGACATTCGCCGTATCGAGAAATCCATCGAGCGCTTCGGAGAGCGCTTCACCCATCGCTGCTTTACCGAGATCGAGCGCGCGCGTTCCGACCGCCGGGCAAACCGTGCCGAATCTTATGCCAAGCGTTTCGCCGCCAAGGAGGCCTGTTCCAAGGCGCTCGGCACCGGCATAGCGCAGGGCGTCTTCTGGAAGGACATGGGCGTCGTCAACCTGCCGAGCGGCAAGCCGACCATGGTTTTATCAGGCGCGGCCGCCCTGATCCTCGAATCGCTGCTGCCCGCGGGTCACAGGCCCGCCATTCATTTGACAATAACGGATGATTATCCCTTGGCGCAGGCCTTCGTCATTATCGAGGCGTTGCCCGAGAGCCTCTGATCGTGACCGCGGGAGCGTTGATCGCGACCTCGGGAGCGTTGATCGCGACCTCGGGAGCGTTGATCGCGACCCCGGAAGCGTTTGACGCGACCTCTCGTCGCTTTTGATGTTGTCGCCATTGCCGCAACCGGCCGAAGCCGCTAGAGAGAACGACAGAAAGAATTGCGCCGCCGCGGCGTCTTGAAGGAATAAGACTGCGTGTCCGAAAAAGTCGAAGCCAAGCCGAACGCCCTCTGGGAAAATATCAAAGTCATCATCCAGGCGCTGATTTTGGCGATGGTGATCCGAACGGTGCTATTCCAGCCCTTTACCATTCCGTCCGGTTCGATGATGCCGACGCTGCTCGTCGGCGATTACATCTTCGTCAACAAGTTCGCCTACGGCTATTCGAAATATTCGCTGCCCTTCTCGCCTGATCTCTTCAGCGGCCGCCTGTTCGGCGCCGATCCGAAGCGTGGCGACATCGTCGTCTTCCGCTTCCCGCCAAACCCCGAGATCGACTACATCAAGCGCTGCATCGGCCTGCCGGGCGACCATATCCAGGTTACCGACGGCGTGCTCTACGTCAACGGCAAGCCGGTTCCGAAGGTGGCGGACGGCAGCTTCACCTCGGATTACAAGCTTGATCCGGGCGCGGATGTGCCGGTGTTCCGCGAAACGCTCGACAACGGCAAGACCTACGACACGCTTGATCAGTCTCCGGTGTCGCGCGGCGATAACACCCGCGAATTCATCGTGCCGGAAGGCCATTATTTCATGATGGGCGATAACCGCGACAACTCGCTCGACAGCCGCTTCGACGTCGGATTCGTGCCTGCGGAAAATCTTGTGGGCCGCGCCAGCGTTATCTTCTTCTCGCTCGGCAACGATACCTCCTTCCGCGAAATCTGGAAGTGGCCGACGAACATGCGTTGGGACCGCCTCTTCAAGGTTGTTGAATGAGCAAGGCGCAGACGCTTTCTGCGGCGGACCGCGCAAAGCTTGAAGGCCTGATCGGTCATGACTTCGCTGAAAAGGAACGCCTGGATCGCGCGCTGACCCATGCCAGCGCCCGCACCGAAAAGGGCGGCAATTACGAACGGCTCGAATTCCTCGGCGACAGGGTCCTTGGGCTCTGCATCGCCGAGCTCCTGTTTCGCACCTTCGGGGCGGCTGGAGAAGGCGAGCTCTCGGTTCGCCTCAACCAGCTCGTCAGCGCTGAAACCTGCGCCGCGGTTGCCGACGAACTCAATCTTCACCTCTATATCCGCACCGGCGCCGATGTGAAGAAGTTGACCGGCAAGCGCATGATGAACGTGCGCGCCGACGTCGTCGAAAGCCTGATCGCCGCGATCTATCTCGACGGCGGCCTCGAAGTTGCCCGCCGGTTCATTCTGCGTTACTGGCAGGGCAGGGCAGTGCGGGCCGATGGCGCTAAGCGCGACGCCAAGACCGAGCTGCAGGAATGGTCGCACGCGAAATTCGGCGTCACGCCGATCTACCGGGTTGATGAACGCAGCGGACCGGATCATGATCCGCGCTTCAAGGTGACGGTGGAAGTTGCTGGCATTAAGCCGGAAACCGGCGTAGAGCGGTCGAAGCGTGCCGCCGAACAGGTCGCGGCAACGAAGATGCTCGAGCGCGAAGGCATTTGGCAGCAATCGTCTGCCGGAAACTGACGGGACAATGACACAAGAAGAAGATATCGCGGCCGAAGCTGCCGCAGAAACCAATGGTCCGACGCATTCGGGCTTCGTCGCGCTGATCGGTCCGACCAATGCCGGCAAGTCGACGCTGGTGAACCGCCTCGTCGGCGCCAAGGTCTCGATCGTCAGCCATAAGGTGCAGACGACGCGCGCCATCGTTCGCGGCATCGCGATCCACGACAATGCCCAGATCGTCTTCATGGATACGCCTGGTATCTTCAAGCCGCGCCGCCGGCTTGACCGCGCCATGGTGACTTCGGCCTGGGGCGGTGCGAGGGATGCCGATCTGATCGTGCTGCTGATCGACAGCGAGCGCGGCTTGCGCGGCGATGCCGAAGCCATCCTCGAAGGCCTCAAAGAAGTCCGGCAGCCGAAGATCCTGCTG
Source organism: Rhizobium indigoferae (assembly GCF_034554815.1). Taxonomy (NCBI): domain Bacteria; kingdom Pseudomonadati; phylum Pseudomonadota; class Alphaproteobacteria; order Hyphomicrobiales; family Rhizobiaceae; genus Rhizobium; species Rhizobium indigoferae. The sequence continues at coordinate 1,150,653 of NZ_CP140635.1, forward strand.
CTCAACAAGATCGACCGCGTCAACCGTGAGGATCTGCTGGCGCTGGCCGCTGCCGCCAACGAGAAGATCGCTTTCGAGCGCACCTTCATGATATCAGCCGAAAACGGCTCCGGCTGCGACGACCTCATGGACTATCTGGCGAAAACGCTCCCGGAGGGGCCGTGGTATTATCCGGAAGACCAGATCTCCGATCTGCCGATGCGCCAGCTCGCGGCCGAGATCACTCGCGAGAAACTGTTTCTGCGCCTGCACCAGGAGCTTCCCTATGCCTCGCATGTCGAAACGGAGAAGTGGGAAGAGCGCAAGGACGGCTCGGTGCGAATCGAGCAGGTGATCTATCTCGAGCGCGACAGTCAGAAGAAGATCGCGCTCGGCAAGGGCGGTGAAACCATCAAGGCGATATCGACTGCGTCGCGCAAGGAATTGTCGGAGATCCTCGAACAGCCGGTCCATCTCTTCCTGTTCGTCAAGGTTCGCGAGAATTGGGGTGATGATCCCGAGCGGTTCCGCGAAATGGGTCTCGATTTTCCGAAATAAGCATGGCAAGGATTTCATCGGGTAGACGCTGGCCCCTGCTGGCGCGCCGGTTTTGCGACGGCAAGGGCAAGTATGGCGACGTCGAGACCCATCAATTCGTTCAAGACCCCTTGCGAGCAATGTCCCTTGCGGCCGCTGCCGCATTTCAGGGAATTCAGCCGCGACGAGCTGGAATTCGTCTCGAGCTTCAAAAGGGGTGAGCTTGCCGTCGATGCCGGCTCGACCATCCTCGTCGAGGGCGCGCATAGCGCTCATCTCTTCACGGTGCTCGCCGGTTGGGGCTTCCGCTACAAGATGCTGGAGGACGGGCGCCGCCAGATTCTAAACTATATCATGCCGGGCGACCTGATCGGCCTGCAGGGAACGATCGCCGGCGAGATGCAGCATTCCGTCGAAGCGCTTTCTCCCGTTTCCCTTTGTGTCTTCGAGCGTGACAGGCTGATGACGCTCTACAACAAGCACGCCTCGCTCGCCTTCGACATTACCTGGATCGCCGCGCGCGAGGAGCGCATCCTGGATGAGCATCTCTTGAGCATCGGCCGTCGCACGGCGCTGGAACGAGCAGCCTACCTGATCGCTTTCCTCTTTGAGCGCGGCCGGAAGCTGAATATCTTCAACGGCCGAAAATTCATCCCCATCACCCAGCAGCACATTGCCGACACGCTCGGTCTTTCGATCGTTCATACCAACAAAACCTTGAAAAAGCTCAGCGAACGTGGGTTGATCCGCTGGCAGGAGCGTGGCTGCGAGGTGCTGAACGGCGAGGAATTGATGGCGATCGCCGGCTGGGAAGGGCTCGGAGAGGGCAAACGCCCGTTCATCTAAAGCATGTCGCGCAAAACTGTGCAGCGGTTTTGCGATAACGGCCTGCGTTGGAAATATAGAGCTAAAGCGCGAGGAGCGTATCTGAAGGATTGCGACGCGCTTTAGAGCATTCCTGATTTCTCCCGGGTGACGGATATGCTCCGTCTTGTTTGGCGCAATTCCGGACGCCAACCACTGCGCAGTCTTACTGGAATTGCTCTCCAGCGCCGCGCGTCTTTTCGAGACGCCGCAAAGGATGCTGTAGCACTTTGAATGGCTGCACCAATATGCCGTATCCAACCGGCCTGCGTATGTCTTTTTTAAATGCGCATTAGCTGTAGGGAAAATAAGGTCGGCCGTGATCTCTCCTCCGATTTTGATTCTTATCGACCGGGCAGAAAAATGGTTTATTCAGACAAGGTGGCGGAATTCACCGATAGCGTGCCATGCGGGGCACCGGAGGGCAATGATGTTGGCGAAACGGCCGGGGCGCTGCGACGGGCGCCCGACGGGGGGCATCGAATCATGAGCGCAATCCGTGTTCTGGTTCTTGAAGACAGTCTGATCATCGCGATGGAGGCGGAGGATATTCTGCGTCTTTCCGGCGTCGAGAGTATCGATATCGTCGGCAGTGTGGAACAGGCGAGGGCCGCCATTGCTGAGGAGACGTATGATTTCGCCCTGCTCGACGTCAACCTCGGCGAGGGAATGAGTTTCGGATTTGCCCGCCATCTTCTCGATATCGGCATCCCCTTCGGCTTCGTCAGTGGCTATTCCGATACCGGCGATTTCCCGCCCGACCTGCAACAGATACCGCTTCTGGTAAAGCCGTTCGACGAAACGGCGATGCGGGAATTCCTGCAGAGGCTTTTCCCGGCTGTAGCCTGACACGGTCCGTGACAGAATCCAGTCCTTGCTGACGGCGCCGCGCGTCTTTCAGACGTGCAAAGGACGCTGTAACGCCTTGAATTATGCAGTAGGATGGATTCGTCACCCGCAGGGACTTCTTTCGATGCAATGGCAGGACCAGGCGATCATTCTGGGCGTCAAGCGCCACGGCGAGACGAGCGTCATTGCCGAGGTGATGACGCGTGATCGCGGCCGCCATCTCGGCCTGGTGCGTTCCGGCCGCTCGCGCGCCATGCAGCCGGTGCTGCAGGCGGGCAATGCCGTGGAGGTCAACTGGCGTGCCCGGCTTGACGAACATCTCGGTGAATTCCGCGTCGAGCCGGTGACACTGCGCGCCGCCCGCCTGATGGAAACGGCGACCGCCGTCTACGGTGTCCAGGCGATGGGCGCGCTGCTGCGGCTGCTGCCGGAGCGTGACCCGCATCCACACCTCTTCGATGCGCTGGAGGTCATCCTCGATCACCTGCATAATCCGGCCGATGCCGGCGAACTCTTCGTGCGTTTCGAGCTTGCTGTGCTGAATGATCTCGGCTTCGGCCTCGATCTTGCCGAATGCGCTGCGACCGGCGCCCGTTCCGATCTCGTCTATGTCTCGCCGAAATCTGGCCGCGCCGTCAGCCGCACCGCGGGTGAGCCCTGGGCGGACAAAATGCTGCTCCTGCCGCCGTTCCTCAGCATCGAAGGCAATCATGCAGCCGACTTTGATAGTCTCTCAGCTGCATTCCGTCTGACAGGGTTCTTCCTGCATCGTCATGTCTACGAGCCGCGCGGCATCGAGGCGGCAGCTGCCCGCGACGGTTTCGTTCAGGCGGCGCTCAAGGCGCTTAATCCAGCCTTGCGGACGCTTTCCGGCCCGAACGGTATTTCCGCCTGACCTCGTTTTTTACGGGTGCAAAACATCCTCCGGATTTGGCGGTTTACCTGCTGATGAGCGCTTCCTATGTCTTCACAGGATTGCCAATCAAGGAGGACCCCATGCTAACCAAGACCGCATCACCGACGACGATCACGCTCTGGAACGGCCGCGAAATTCCGCGTCTCGGCATGGGATGCTGGGCGATCGGCGGCCCCTTCTTCGCCGGCGACACGCCGCTCGGCTGGGGCGATGTCGACGACGATGAATCCGTGGAGGCGATCGACCGTGCCATCGAACTCGGCATCCGCTTCTTCGACACGGCCTCGAACTACGGCGCCGGCCACTCGGAGGAAGTGCTCGGCCGGGCGATCGGTAATCGCCACGATGTCGTCATCGCCACCAAGTTCGGCTTCGCCACCGATCCGGCAAGCAAGCAGGCAACCGGCGCCTTTGCCGACGAGGCCTTCATCCGCCGTTCGGTCGAGACCTCGTTGCGCCGCCTGAAGCGCGATCGCCTCGATCTGTTGCAGTTCCACCTCAATGATTTTCCGATGGATCAATCGGATGCCGTCTTCGATACGCTGGAGGCGCTTCGCACCGAAGGCAAGATCGATGCGTTCGGCTGGAGTACCGATTTTCCGGATCGTGCCGCCCGTCATGTCGGCCGACAGGGCTATGTCTCGATCCAGCATACGATGAATGTTTTCGAACCGGTGCCGGAGATGATCTCGGTGATCGAGGGGAAGGGCCTGATCTCCATCAATCGTGGCCCACTGGCGATGGGGCTGCTGACCGGCAAGTTCACCGCCGACAAAGCGGTGGGCGCGAGGGATGTCCGCGGTGCTGCCCTCGATTGGATGGTCTATTTCAAGGATGGACGTATGGCCCCGGAATTCGCCGCACGGCTCGATGCCGTCCGCGATCTCCTGACGTCAGGCAGCCGCACGCTGACGCAGGGCGCGCTTGCCTGGCTCTGGGCACGCTCGCCGCGCACCCTTCCCATTCCGGGCTTCCGCACCGTCGCTCAGGTGGAGGAAAATGCCGGCGCCCTGGAGAAGGGACCACTGCCAGCTGATGTCATGGCGGGGATCGATGCCGCGCTCGATCGCTTCTGAGGGTTTTAGTACATGTCGCCCAAAAGCATGCAGCGGTTTTGGGCGACATGCATAAATCAAAGACTCAAAGCGCATCGGATGAATCCGGTTTGACGCGATGCCCTTCAAGCCGCGGCGCGACGCTTGAGCGCCCAGCCTTCCGGCCTCTCTTCAATGATGTTGACGGTGTCACCGATCGTGACCTTGCCATTGCCGCGTGGCGTGGCGTTCCACCCGAAAAGCGGGCCGGGCACGCGCCGGTCGGCGGACATGCGGATGCGGCCCATGGCCGGCATTGGGTTTGGTCCCTCGCGGGACCCGGTCAACTGGTCTTGAGTCGTCATGATGCAGCGGGAGCAGGGTTTGACGAGATCGAAGCGGATGCCGGCGATCTCGATCGCCGCCCAGCGGTCCTCCGGCCAGGCCTCGTCGGTATCGATGACGATGTTCGGACGGAAGCGTTCCATGCCGACACTGCCTTCGCCATGGGCGGCGAGATCGGCATTCAATGCCTTCAGCGAGCCCGTCGTCGTCACCAGGATCTGATAACCGTCGGTAAAGGTGACGGGCGTGGCTTCGCCGGCCCATTCAGCATTTGCCGTCCGCCGTGCCTGGCCGTCGAAGAAGACTAGGCGCACCTCGCGGCCAAGCCATTCGGAAAGCTGCCGGTTGCTCTCCGGATCGGCGACGGCGGCGCTGACGGCAGATTTCCACACGGTCACATCCATGCGGTTTTCGGGCTGAGGCGGTGTTACCGATATGTCCGTTTTCCCCTGCATCAGCAGCCGAAAGGCGGTCGCCTCCGGTCGTACCTCGATGCGTGCGAGGTCGGGCAACTCGCGCTGGGTGATGAAGTGCCCTTGGGCATCGGTGATCATCGCCCGCCGGTCGCCGGGAAGCCCATAGGCGTCAATGTCGGCGGCGGGCAGCGCAATGCCGCGGGCGCTCTTGAGCGGGTAGATGAAGAGGTCGCTGACACGCATGTTGTGCTCCTAGATTTCGTCCATGAAGGCCGAGAGGAAGTCGCGCAGGCTTTTATCACGCGCGGCGGCCAGCCTGCGGCCGGTCTCGGTCTGGAAACCTTCCGCCAGTTTGAACAGCTTCGTCTGGAAATGGTCAATGGCATAACGCTTGTCATCCAGCGGGCGGTCCGCTGCCGCCGGGTCGAATGGATCGTAGAGCCCGGATCCCAGTCGCCCGGCGATATAGAAGCAGCGGGCGGCGCCGACCATGCCGATCGCGTCCAGCCGGTCGGCATCCTGCAGGATCTTCGCCTCCAGCGTTTGCGGTGCCACCCCGGCGGAGAAACTGTGTGCAGTGATTGCGTGGGCCGCGGCTTCGATATCCGCCTCGCTCCAGCCGAGTTCCGCCAGGATCGCCGATGCCTTCTCAGCCGCCAAAGTCGATGCTTTTGCCCGCAGCGGCGAATTCTTCTCGACGGCGACGCAGTCATGCAGCAGCACCGAAGCGGCAAGAACCCGCCCGTCGCCGCCTTCTCCCGCATGGATGCGCATGGCATTTCTGAAGACGCGCAGAATATGGGCAAGGTCGTGCGAGCCGTCGTCGCCATCGGCCGCATGCGCAATCAGCGCCGCCGCAAGCGTTTCGTGTGGGGAGAAGGCTTCAGCCGCGAACATAGCGCCACCTGTCATGAGGAAGATCGTTTTCCGCCGATAGGGGATCGGCGCGGAATTGAATGCGGGCGGTAAAAGGATGCGACAACGAAGATCTCAGGAGTCGCAGCCGATTTTGTAGCGGCTTGCCATGCGAGTCGCAATCGAGGGGGATCTCAGTGCTTGGCTCCAGGAAGTTGGGTCACGCCGCCATTCTTCGGCGGCAGGGAGAGAAGATGGGGCACGTCACGCGCCGGTCGCGGCGGACTGATGTGATAGCCCTGGATCTCGTCGCATTCCTCGCATTCGAGCAGCGCCAGCTGCGCGGCCGTCTCGACGCCCTCGACGGTGACGCGCATGCCGAGCGCATCGCCGAGCAGGATGATCGCATGCATGATCGCATGCGCTTCCTTGTTGTCGACGATGTCGTTGACGAAGGACTTGTCGATCTTGATCTTGTCGAAGGGGAAGCTCGAGAGATAGCTCAGTGAGGAATAGCCGGTTCCGAAATCGTCCATCGAGATGCGGATGCCGCGCTCCTTCAGGGCATGCAGGATCGGCAGCACTTCGCTGAGATTTTCCATCAGCACGCTCTCGGTGATTTCGAGTTCAAGCCGCGACGGCGATAGCGCGGCGGCGGCAAGTGCCTCGCTGACATCTCGCGTCAGATCGCTGCTGCTGAATTGGATTGCCGAAACGTTGACGGCGATCTTGATGCCCTCCGGCCATTGCGCTGCATCGTTGCAGGCCCGACGCAAAACCCAACGGCCGATATCGACGACGAGGCCGACCTCCTCTGCCAGCGGAATGAAATCCATCGGCGGAACGCGGCCTCGGACCGGATGGTTCCAGCGGATCAACGCTTCGAAGCCGCAGATACGTCGCTGCGAGAGGTCATAGAGCGGCTGATAATGCAGCTCGAATTCCTCTTTCTCAACGGCTGCTCGGAGGTCTGCCTCCAGCGCGTGTCGCAACTGCATCTGCGCTTCCATCTCACTGGCGAAGAAGCGCTCGCGTTTGCGCCCGTCCGCCTTGGCATGTGACAGCGCCACGCCGGCATTTTTCAGCAGGATATCGGTTTCCTCACCATCATCAGGGGCGATTGCGATGCCCATGGAGACGCTGAGCTCCAGCTGCTTCTCGCCGTGGAGGAATGGTTCGGAAAGCTCACGGCGGATCTGCTCTGCAAGCGCCGTCACGTTCCGCGGCTGCTGCTTGCCCGTCTGCAGGATGGCGAATTCGTCCGAGCCGAGGCGCGCCAGGGTGTTTTCCGAACCGGCCGAGGCTCGGATGCGCTCGGCGACCTGCTGCAGGATTTTGTCGCCGGCCGAAACGCCCATCGTGTTGTTGATCGATTTGAAACCGTCGAGATTGAGGTGAACGAGGGCAATCTGCTGATCTGGCCTGCGCTCTGCGAGCGTCGCATCGACCTGCTCGCGGAAATGGATGCGGTTCGGAAGGCCGGTCAGCGGGTCGTGGTGGGCGAGATAGGTGATGCGTTCGGCCGCCCTTCGATCCTCGGTAATGTCGGCGTGAATGGAAATGTTGCTGCCGTCGGAAAGGATGGTCACCATGCTCTGGATGATGCGGCCATCGTCCATCAACCATTCGCGCCGACGGAGACTACTGCTTCTTGTGGTTGCGGAGGAATGTCTCCCGGTGCGCCGACCGGGCTTGGTGCTAGCGCTCTCCGTGCCGCGCATTTTAGCCGTGAGATCGGCGATTGTCGCGCCGGCAATGACATCTTCGTCCGTCAGGTCGAAGAGCTGACGGAAGCGGATGTTGGAAAGCGTCAGTCGCTGGTCGGCGTCGAAGACGCTGAGACCGAGCGGCAGGTTGTTGAGAATGACTTCGAAGAGTTTTTTCTGTCCGTCGAACGCCTGGCTAAGGGCTGATAGATTGCCCCTCAGCGCATGGTTTTCCCTCAGCAGCGTTTCCGCGCTTCTCTCGATTTCGTCATAGTCGCTTTCATGGACGCGATAGGTCGCGATCACAAGATCCATCAGGCGCTGCGCATCGATCGATCCGTCGGCGGTGACGGCCTCGGTGCATTGCCGCCAGAAGAGCGCTTCAGCTTTCATGTGCATACGTCTCGCGGGACGACAGCAGAGGAAAGCGTCCTCGTTTGATGAACGTGCCTCATTTCGCCGGACATGAAAGACCTTTCTAAAATGAATACAGAGATTGATTTTTTATACGCTGGACGCCTGCTGGTGATGCGTGATGTCCATTTTGTATGGGCCGGATTAATATTCGGTTGCAGTGCAGCAGCGGGGTCGCTGCGTTAGACGTTTGTTTTATATGTGAAAAATAGCTGAAATACGCAGGAAAGCGGCCTTCTGACGCTGGCGGAGGCCTGCGTTCAGGCGTTCCGTTAACTTTTGTCAATCATCGTTAATGAGAAGTTAACAACTTATTGACGCACTGCGCAAATCAGTTTAACCACCGAGTCAACAGTGATTTTCCAACGTTCGTATTGCGTACAAACACCACCGGCAGAAGGCGGTGAATGGAGGTTTGTATGACCAGCACCACATCCGTTTCAGACACCTCATACGCATATCTGGCGACGCTTTCGCGGCTCGATGCCAATGGCGATGGCGTACTCAGCCGCGGCGAACGTGCCGCCGATGAGAAGCCAGGCATCATCAAGGAGCTCCTCGAAGACGATAAGGCCAGCGACACGCAGCCGAAATTTTCCGGCAGCCTGATTGCGCTGATGATGGACTCCCGTGACAGCGGCAGTGCAAGCAGCATCGCCGTTCCCTATCCGCTGCAGCAGGCCGCGCCGACATCAGGCGATCAGTCCGACGATCTCTACCGCAAGACCTACGGTCAATTCGATTTCGACGCCGTCGCCTGAGCGGCGTCTCAATTCGAGAGATCTGCAAGCCGGCCGGTTGGCCGGCTTTTCTCGTTCGATATTCCTGCGCATAACCCGAAAATCGGAGTGATTTTCGGAAAGGATTATGCGCCACGCAAAGTGCTGGAGCGTCCTTAGCGCGTCCTATCGGACGCGCGGCTCAGGAACACCTTCCGGTTTGACACGTTCAGAAGGACAACCGGACGCAAGGAGATCTCCATGAAAGCCATGAGCATTATCGCCACCTTGAGCCTGCTTGCGGTTGCATTGCCGGCAGGCGCTCAGGACAAGCAAACGGCGGTCGCCAATTTCGTCGGCAAGGACGGCAAGGAGGACGGTCGCGCGCAACTGACGGCTGCCGCCAATGGCGGCGTCCTGATCGAAGTCGAGATATCGGGATTGCCGGCGAACAAATGGGTGGCGTTCCATGTTCATGAGACCGGCCGCTGCGACGCCGCGACCCATCACGAATCAGCGGGCGGTCACTTCAACCCTGATAAGGCCGAGCATGGCATCCTTGCCGCCAAGGGACCGCACGCCGGCGATATGCCCAATCAATATGTCGGGCAGGACGGCAGGTTGCGGGCACATATCTTCGACAGCATGGTCACGCTCGACGGCAAGACTGACGGCATTCGCGGCCGCGCATTGATGGTACACGCCAATTCGGATGATTATCGCAGCCAGCCTTCGGGTGATGCCGGGGAAAGACTCTCCTGCGGCGTCATCCAATAGGCTACGGCGCAACTCTTGATCGGCATCGATTTAGGGACAAAATTAGGAATTCAAACTGCACAGCGCCACGGGTCTTAAAAAGATCCGTGGCGCTGCAATGTCTTACTGCCGCGTCGGCGTCGGTTTTTCGGCCGTCACCTTGCCGTTGGACTTTTTTGCCGGCGCGGCATCTGAAGCATCCGGCACGGCGTCAGGATTGTCATCGAAGGCGAGTTTCACGCGTTTCACCATGTCACGGCTGACCAGCCACCAGTCACCTGTCTTTGCCCAGTAGCGCAGCGCGACGGAGATCGTGCCATCACCGAGGCTGTCGATGAAGACGCTGGGTGCCGGTGACGTCAGCACCCTGGAATCGGCTTTGGCAAGGTTCATCAGCGTCTCCATTGCCAGATCGATGTCATCCTCATAGGCGACGCTGATTTTCAGCTCGTTCCGCCGGGTGGGCTCGCGGGTGAAATTGGTAATGGGCGTATTCCAGAGCGTCGAATTCGGCGCCAACCGGTAGAGCCCGTCGCCGGTTTTGAGCTCGGTGGCAAACAATCCGATTTCGCGCACCGTGCCGGCCACGCTGCTGGTCTCGATATATTCGCCGACGCGGAAAGGCCTGAGGATCAGCAGCATAATGCCGGCGGCGATATTCTGCAGCGTCCCTTGCAGCGCTAGTCCGATCGCCAGGCCCGCTGCGCCGAGGGTTGCGATGATCGAGGCGGTCTGGACGCCGAATTGACCGAGGACGGTGATGAACACCAGGATGAGCAGCGCATAGCGCAGGACATTGGTGAAGAAACGCGCCAGCGTCTCGTCAATGCCATGAACGCGCGACAGGCCTTCATAGGCCCAGCGGCTGGTAAAGCCGGCCAGCGCCCAGCCAAGAACGAGCAGGATCACCGCCCCGAGGACGGAGAAGGAATATTGCACCGCAAGCGCGCTTGCCTGGCTGAGTGCCGTTTGCGTGGCGAGGAGGACATCGGCTGCCTGTTGTTCCATGATCTGGCCCTGTCGATTGTGCGTGGTCGGGGGCTAGATGGAGCGGCTGGCGGCAGCGTCAACCGCCAACGGCGTCCCGGATCGCAAGCACGAAGGGCGCATTGCCGTCGGCATCCGCACCACGTCCGATTGCCCGTACCGCCGCGACCAGCCGGCCGCTGCGGCCGAGCAGCGCGTCACCGATCTCGATCAGCCGGGCGTTGGGCGTCGCGAAAGGTGAGGCGGCTCGGAGTCGGCGAGCAAGCGTTTCATCGCTCTGATCCGGTGCCAGCGACAGCGCGGCGATGAGGGCTGCGGCCGGTGATCGCGACACGCCCATCCAGCAATGAATGAGCAGCGGCGTCTCTTGCTGCCACGATGCGGCAAAGTCGATAATCCCGCGGACATGCGTCTCGTCAGGCGCCACGAGATCGCCGGTGCCCTTGAAGAGGATATCGTTCATACCAAGTGTCAGATGACGTTCGGCCGCAATCACGCCCGGCCGGTGAAAGGCCTGATTCTTGGCGATCAGGCTGATCATATCGCGCGCCTTATGGCGCACCGCCATTTCCGCGATGCGCGACAGCGGCGAGACGACGATGAAGCTCACGATACCATCCCCCGCTCGGCCTCGATCGCCGCGAAGCGCGCGCAGAACAATCGCTGCGCTTCGAGCGCAGGCAGGGGCTCGATCATCAGCATGTCCTTGCTGATGCCGCGCGGCTGGCCGAAGAATTTCTGCGCCTCGGCGGGTGTGAAACCGGCAAGCACGGTCGCCTCGAAATAGGCGGCGATCGTGTCGGCCTTCTTGATCCGGTCCTTGAGGTCGCGCGAAGGATGTGGCGGCAGGCCGAAGCGCAAGTGCACGGCCGCCTCCAGCCGCTTTTCCACCGTCTTGTAGCCGCCGCCGACCACCGATTTGAACGGCGAGATCATGTCGCCGATCACATATTCGGGTGCGTCGTGCAGCAGCGCCATCAGGCACTCCTGCGGCCGCGCATCGTTGAAGCGGCGGAAGATATCCTCGACGACAAGACTGTGTTGCGCCACCGAAAAAGCATGATCGCCGGAGGTCTGGCCGTTCCACCGGGCAACCCGCGCAAGCCCATGGGCGATGTCGATGAGTTCGACATCGAGCGGCGAGGGGTCGAGCAGGTCGAGCCTGCGCCCGGACAGCATGCGTTGCCAGGCACGCGGAGCTTTCGTCGTTGTCACGCGCTGGCCTCGTCGCCGCTTGTGGGAAAGACAAGGCCGGACCATGCCGGCAGGACGAGGGAAACGGGCGTTTCGCCGGCGAGCAGCGGCGTACCTGCCGCCATCGCGGCGCCGGCGCGGTCGATGCGCACGATCGCAAGGCCGCTGCCGCCTTCGACAGAACCGAGCGCTCCCACGGGCTTGCCGCCGGCGGTGATCTCCGTCCCGGTCTCCGGCAAGGTTGTCGCGGCGGACACCGTGACGACGCGCCGGCGCGCGGTGCCGCGGTGCTGCATGCGCGAGACGACCTCCTGCCCGACATAGCAGCCTTTCCTGAAGGAGAGGCCGCCGTTGAAATCCATCAGCACGTCATGCGGGAAGGCGTCCTGCAGGGCGAAGTCCGATCCTGATGTGACGATGCCGTGGCTGATGCGCAGCGCGTAGTAGAGCGCCTCTTTGCCATCGCCATGTTTGCCGGGCCGGCGGATCAGCGTGACGCCCGCCATGGCGAAGCGGCTGTCTCGGACGCCCTGGCTGTCCCGGACGCCCTGGCTGCCCTCGGCATCCTCGCTCCAGGAAACGGTGACGCCCTCTTCGGTGCTTGTCGCAAGTGTGACGGCGGCGCGCAGCTTGTACATTGTCAGCCGCTTCAGCAGGCCGTCGCGCTGGCCGGCATCGGTTTCGATCATGTAGCCGTCGCCGTCCTGCCAGATCATGAAGTCGAACAGGATCTTGCCCTGCGGGGTCAAGAGTGCCCCGGGCCGTGCCTCGTCGGCGCCGAGCGAGGTGATATCGGTTGTGATCAGGTTCTGCAGGAAGGATTGGGCTTCCGCGCCGCTGACAAGGAGCAATGAGCGGTCATTCAGGAATACGGCTGGCATGGCGGAACCTGTCGCGTTGGTCATCGCTCAGAGGTATGTCTTCATGAGGTGGATCGCAAGCGCCATGCGTAACGTGAAAAGCGCAGGCGAGACGGGCATCAATCGCCTGCTGTGAAAAATTTCCATTTGCCTTGAGGCGTAATGCCGAGGCGGTAGAAATTATATCCGCCGAACTCCTGCATGTCGGAGAGATCGCCGGCCGTGACGATGCGCAGCAGCTCGACGCGCTCCGGCGGCGTCAGCGACTTTAGGTCCTTCTCGGCAAAATAGGGCCAGACATACATGTCGTCTGCTGTGCCCTGGCCGACATGCACGAAGCCGGTCGAGACGATATCGAGCATGATGGCAAGGATCTCGTCGCCATCAGGATCGCCCGACAGATCCTTCAGCGCACCGATCGGGTCGTCCGTCGGTTCACCCACCGTCACCTGTGTCTGGTCGGTGCCGGTGCCCATCAGTGGCCGCAGCCGTTCGAGATCGCCGGAGGCGGCCGCTTCGACGATCTGCTCGCGCATCTTGCGAACCGGCTCTGGCACCTTGCTGATGTCGTAGATCACCTCGGTGGGCTTGGAATTATCCTGGGTGCCGGGCGTCTTGTCGACACCCTGATTGTTCTGGCTGTTGACCAACGGATCGGCCATGGGAACGCCGGGAGTGGTCTGCGGCTGGCTCTGTCCTTGAGCGCTTCCCTGTGCGGGCGGCGTCTCGTTGGCCGCCTGGCCGGGGATGTTGTGCAGTTCGGAAAGCGCGTAGGCGGCCGGCGCAAGGAAAACATTGCCGGCGGCGAGGCTGAACGCAAGCAGCACCGGCGCGAGCGAAATTCGCGAAACTTTCTCTTTACCGGTGTGCATCAAACTCTCTGATAACAATTATTGCAGGGTGCGGTTCGCGGAGAATTCGCCGGCAAGCATGCGCTCACGCAGCGAATCCAGCAGGGCTTCGGCGCTCTTTTCCCCATGCAATCTGATCGTCTCGCGCAGCGCATGTGCAATGGCGGCATCAGCGATGATTTCAGGCTCGATCCCGTCGGCCATGCCGTCGGCCCAAGCCTCGTTCTGGTACTCCAGAGCTGCCTGCATCTTTTCGTGGACGATCATGTCGTCGATGTCGTTGAGGCTTGCTTCCATTGTTTTTTCCTCAGCACTTCTCATGTCTTACTGCACCGTTAACAACACTAACAGCCTTTTCCCAAAACGACACGTCCGCATGCGAAAACAGGTTAATTAAACGTCAATTTCCAAAGCGCGAGGTAATTTCTGTGGCAAGTGTTGCACCTTCGTTACGGTAGCGCTCTTCTGCCACGATGGCCGCCGGGGTGCAATCCGTATAGACCGAGGCGAAGGCGCGATAGCCGCGATTGAAGGCCGCTGTGAGCTTTTCCTTGCGCTGCTGCTCGTTACCGGTCTCCGAATCGAGCAGCTGCTGCATGCCGTTTCGCCACTCGTCGCCGCCAGGCGCCTTGCAGAGCGTTCTGAGATAATGCACCGAACCCAGCACCTCGGCGAACCGCGCCAGCTTGTCGTCATAGGGCACGTTCACGATCGGCGGTGCAATCTGCTCCTCCTGTGGAGGCGGCGTATTCTTGCCCTGCGCCATCGTGGGGCCGGCGAGGACGAGCAGGGACAGAAAAACACGTCGAACGGGAATCATGTTCGTAGTTGATACGCTGAGCATGACGGCAACAAGGCGTGCTTGAAAGTTTCCACGTCTATTCGCCGCCCGCCAGCCGCTCAGCGCATTCAAGTACGCTCTGTGGCACGGGCAGCCGCCGGATTTCCTCCACCGTGTACCAACCGAGGGCGGCTGCATCGTCGGCGGCTTCCGCCTCCGCGTCCCGATCCGCGTCGACGCGGAAGACCGACAGCAGGAAATGGCTGTTGACGCTGCCGTCGGCCGCATGCGTCTTCAGGTCGTAGGTCGAAAATAACCGCGGATTCCGTGCCGAAATGCCGGTCTCTTCATGGAATTCGCGCAGTGCCGTTTGCTCCGGCGTTTCGCCGGGCTCGGCGCGCCCGCCGGGAAAGGCGTACATGTCGGCGGAAGGCGGGTTGCGGCGCAACACCAGAAGGAATCGTCCGTCGCGTTCGAGGATGGCGGCGGAGCCGGGTTTGGCGGTGGAGGTCATCGGGACTGCTCTTGCTGTGATCACCTATCCTATCCGATGAACCGACATTTGCATGCCGGCGCTGCTTGGCTTCCACACTTTTCGCAGGGATAGTTGCCAATGCATGTCGCTCAAAAGTGTGCAGCGGTTTTGAGATAGCGACATGCATGAAGCAAAAAGCCGAAGGATTCGAAAGGGCTTCCGTGACCTACATCATCCATGCCTTTGCCGCGGTCTTCGAGATCGCCGGCTGCTTTGCTTTCTGGGCATGGCTGAAGCTCGAAAAGTCCATCTTGTGGCTGGCGCCGGGTATGGTCTCTCTGGTGCTTTTCGCCTGGCTTCTGACGCTGGTGCCGAGCGAGGTCGCCGGCCGTACCTTCGCGGCCTATGGCGGCATTTATATCCTCGCCTCGCTGCTTTGGCTGTGGCTGGTCGAAGCCCGCGTGCCTGATCGTTATGATATCGGCGGTGCGCTGATCTGCCTTGCCGGCGCCAGCCTCATCCTCTTCGCGCCGAGAGGCTGAGGTGTCTTGACCGAACACCAGCCGGGTGCAAAGACAAGCCGATGTGTGGACGTTTCGCCCTGACAATCTCCAGCGCCGACCTGCGCGACGTCTTCTCCGGTCTCGATCTCGACGACTTTCCGGCGCGTTACAACATCGCGCCGACGCAACCGATCCTCGTCGTCATATCAGGCGAGGGCAGGGAGCAGGGCAGCAACTTGGCCGACCGGCGCGCCGTGCTCGTGCGCTGGGGCCTCACGCCGGGTTGGGTCAAGGACCCGAAGGATTTCCCGCTGCTAATCAACGCGCGCTCCGAAACCGCGATCGGCAAAGCCTCTTTCCGCGCAGCCATGCGTCATCGTCGCGTGCTCATTCCGGCCTCCGGTTTTTATGAATGGCATCGCCCGTCCAAGGAAAGCGGCGGGCGGCCGCAGCCCTATTGGATCAGGCCGCGCCAGGGTGGGGTCATCGCCTTTGCCGGGTTGATGGAGACATGGTCGTCGGCCGACGGCTCCGAGGTCGATACCGGCGCGATCCTGACGACAGCAGCCAATTCAGCCATATCAGCGGTCCACGATCGCATGCCTGTCGTCATCAGACCTGAGGATTTCTCCCGCTGGCTCGATTGCAAGACCCAGGAACCGCGCGAGGTGGCCGACCTGCTACAGCCCGTTCAGGATGATTTCTTCGAGGCCGTCCCGGTCTCCGACAAGGTCAACAAGGTCGCCAATATGGGTCCCGACCTGCAGGAGCCGGTCGTCATCGAAAAGCCGCTGAGGGCGCCCGAGAAGCAAAAGCCTGACGACGGCCAGCTCAGCTTCTTCTGAACACTATCCGCCGCACCTGCGGGCCCGTCGGTGACCGATCGGCGCCGACGTCTCACATAGGCGGCGGCGATGCGTCGCTTCGTCCATCAGGTTTTTCGGGTTGTGCTTATGTCGCCAGAGCGTTGTCGGGAGATTTCCGGCGATCGCCTCGTCACTCACTTCGTCAGCGGTGCCTAACGCATGTAACCCGAAAGCACGCATGATTCCGATTTGAAGCTTTCCGCCTCAAGCGGATTTTTTGACGCCGGTCGGCTTATGCTTGGCCATCAGCGATGCTGCGGCAACAGCCTTCAGGCCGACGGGGCGATAGTTGGCGGCGAGGTCTGGCTTGGCCACCTGCTGTTCGCCGGTACTGCTCTTCTTCGAAGTCACGATACTCTCCTTGCGTGGTTCTTTCCTGGGTATTTTATAGTTTGATGTTTCGTCACGAATAGCGACAAAACGGGGGCGTCGCTTATCAGGATTTGTAAACGCCCACCATAATTCGCGAGGCTTAACTGAAGCCTACGTTGGTTAATACTTACTGAAGAGAGCAGTTCCAATAAAAGTCCGAAAGCGGTTTTCGGGGAAAAGCGCGGAACGGTTTTCACCCGGATAAAGCGCATGCTTTTCCCGGGGATCCGTCAGAACGAAGGGAGAGAAGCATTTCCGTCATTCGAAGAAATCCGGAAATGCTCGGAGGTCAGATGTGCCGGCCGATATCGTCGTCGCCGATGCCCGGCTCCTCGATCGTCAGCGTCCCGTATTTCCGCCGCCATTTCCGGGCGCCGAAGGGAAGCGATACGAGGTAGGCGGCAACGGTGAAGACCATCACTTCCCAGGTGTAGCTCATCAGCAGAGCCACGTAGAGCACGACGCCGAGCATCATCGGCAGCACGAGATCGCGCCGCAGGCGGTTGCCTTCCGATTTGCCCGACCAGACCGGCAGCCGGCTGATAAGCAGGAAGGCGATGAGCACGGTGTAGATCGACGAGAGATAGGCGAAGGTGCGGTCCGTCGCCAGCCCGAGGAAGCCGAGATAGACCGGCAAGAGCACCAGCATGGCGCCGGCCGGCGCCGGCACGCCGACGAAATATTCCGATTGCCAGCTCGCCTTGTTTTCGCGTTCGGCCATGACATTGAAGCGAGCAAGGCGAAGCCCGGCGGCGATCGCATAGATCAGGGCGGCAATCCAGCCGAGCGAGCGTGCCTGGTCGAGCGCGAAGACATAGACGACGAGGGCGGGCGCGACGCCGAAATTGACGATGTCGGCAAGCGAATCCATCTGCGCGCCGAACTTCGAAGTCGCCTTCATCAGCCGCGCTACGCGTCCGTCGATGCCATCGAGGAAGGCAGCGAGCAGCACCATGGAGACGGCGAGCTCGTAACGATTCTCAAAAGCCAGCCGGATGCCGGTCAGTCCGGCGCAGATCGCCAGAATGGTGATGAGGTTCGGAAAGACGAGCCGGAGCGGGATTTCGCGCAGACGCGGGCCGCGGGCGGAATCATCCGGTCCATTGGGCTCGAAAGGCGGAAAAGGCGTTTCCATATCGCGTTCCAATCGTTCCTAGCTGCGGCGGCTGATGACGGGACCCTTGGCGGAGGCGAATTCGGCGATGACAGTTTCTCCCGCAACCGCCGTCTGGCCGAGCGAGACGCGTGGCGCGGCACCGGCGGGCAGGAACACATCGAGCCGCGAGCCGAAGCGGATCAGCCCGAAGCGCTCGCCGGCATCCACCGGCTCGTTGGGGTTCGCCCAGCAGAGGATGCGCCGTGCCACGAGGCCGGCGATCTGCACGACGCCGATCTGGCCGTGCCGGGTTTCGATCACCAGCCCGTTGCGCTCATTGTCCTCGCTCGCCTTGTCGAGCTCGGCGTTGACGAAGCTGCCGGAGCGGTAGTTGATGCTGACGATGCGCCCGCGCATCGGCGCCCGGTTCACATGGCAATTGAAGACGTTCATGAAGACCGAGATGCGCAGCATCGGCTCGGAGCCGAGGTTGAGCTCTGCCGGAGGGGTCACCATCTGGATCGCCGAGACCTTGCCGTCGGCGGGAGAGATCACCAGGTCGTCGTCCTGCGGAGTCACGCGGTCGGGATCACGGAAGAAATAGGCACACCAGAGCGTGAAGATCATGCCGATCCAAAAGAGCGGCTTGAAGATCCAGCCCAAGACCAGCGACGCGACGAAGAAGGCGGCAACGAAGGGATAACCCTCCTTGTGCACGGGAACGATCGTGTTGCGAACCGTGTTGAACAGGCTCATGGCTGCCGGTCTCCTTGCGTTTTCATTTTTGCTGGTTAGCGAAAAACCGTCTCCGGGGCAATGCTGCGGCCTCGGCCCTGGTTCCCATGCCGGGGTTCTGAACAACAAAAGCCGGCCGGCGTCGGTCTCCCGGCTCAGCTTGCCGGAGCAAGCCGCGTTATCACGCCGAGGTCGTCGCTTTCGCGCACCTGCTTCAGATGTTCCTCCGCCTGTGTCGCTTCGCGCTGGCGGTTCCACATCGAGGCATAAAGGCCGTTTCTTTCGAGGAGGGCGGCATGTGTTCCGCGCTCGGCGATCTCGCCGCTTTTGAGCACGATGATTTCATCGGCGCCGATCACCGTCGAAAGCCGGTGGGCGATGACAAGCGTCGTGCGGTTCTTCGAAACCAGGTCGAGTGCCTCCTGGATTTCCCGTTCCGTCGTCGTGTCGAGCGCCGACGTCGCCTCGTCGAGGATCAGGATCGGCGGTGCCTTGAGGATGGTGCGGGCGATCGCCACCCGCTGCTTCTCTCCGCCCGAAAGCTTCAGCCCGCGCTCGCCGACCTTGGTTTCGAACCCCTCGGGCAGCATTTCGATGAAATGCGCAATCTGCGCCACCTCGGCGGCTGCAAAGACCTCGCCGTCGCTGGCCGATGTGCGGCCGTAGCGAATGTTGTAGGCGACCGTGTCGTTGAAGAGCACCGTATCCTGCGGCACCATGCCGATCGCCGTACGCAGGCTCTTCTGCGTCACCGTGCGGATATCCTGGCCGTCGACGGTGATCGCGCCGCTCTGGATATCGTAGAAACGATAGAGCAGGCGCGACAGCGTCGATTTGCCGGCACCCGACGGGCCGACGACGGCGACCGTCTTGCCGGCCGGCACCTCGAAGGAAATGCCCTTCAGGATCGGGCGGGCCGGATCGTAGGAGAAGTGCACGTCCTTGAAAGAGATCGCGCCCTGGCCGATCCGAAGCTCCGTTGCATCGGGCGCGTCATGGACCTCGGCCTTCACCTCAAGCAGGTCGAACATCTGCTCGATATCGGTCAGCCCCTGGCGGATTTCGCGATAGACGAAGCCGATGAAGTTGAGCGGCACGGAAAGCTGCAGCAGCATCGAATTGACGAAGACGAAATCCCCGACCGTCTGCTCGCCGCGCTGCACGGCCAGCGCCGACAGCACCAGCATGATCGTCGTGCCGATGCCGAAAATGACGCCCTGGCCGAAGTTCAGCCAGCCGAGCGAGGTCCAGACATCGGTCGCGGCCTTCTCATAGCGTTCCATCGATTTGTCGAAGCGCTTGGCCTCCATCTCCTCATTGCCGAAATATTTGACGGTCTCGAAATTGAGGAGGGAGTCGATCGCCTTGGTATTGGCGTCGGTATCGCTGTCGTTCATCGACCGGCGGATGGCGATGCGCCAGTCGGATGCGCGGATCGTGAACCAGATGTAGGCCCAGACGGTAAAGGCGGTAACGGCGAGATAGGAGAAGCCGTAGCCCCACCAGAAGATCACTGCCGTCAGCAGGAATTCGATGACCGTCGGGACCGAATTTAGGATCGTGAAGCGCACGATCGTCTCGATGCCCTTGGT
Source organism: Rhizobium indigoferae (assembly GCF_034554815.1). NCBI lineage: Bacteria > Pseudomonadati > Pseudomonadota > Alphaproteobacteria > Hyphomicrobiales > Rhizobiaceae > Rhizobium > Rhizobium indigoferae. The sequence goes on from NZ_CP140635.1 coordinate 1,170,355, forward strand.
GCCGCGCTCGATGATGCGCGAAAGCCCGCCAGTCTTGCGCTCCAGATGGAAGCGCAGCGACAGCTGGTGCATATGCACGAAGGTCCTGTAGGCGAGCTGGCGCACGGCATGTTGCCCGACGCTGGCAAAGAGCGCGTCGCGCAGCTGATTGAGGCCAAGCTGGATCAGCCGGGTGATGTTATAGGCGATCACTAGCGCGATGGCGCCGGCCAGCAGCGGCGGCACCGAGCCGGCAAGATCCATCCTGCCGTTCAGCGCATCGGTCGACCACTTGAAGAAATAGGGAACGAGCAGCAGGACGAACTTGGAGATCAGCAGAAAGACCGAGGCCCAGACGACGCGCATCTTGAGGTCGGGTCTGCCGGCCGGCCACATATAGGGCCAGAGGTTGAGAAGCGTCTGCAGCAGGTTGGATTCCGAGACTGTCTTGCCGTTTGCCATGCTTGTCTCCAGCCCGGATGGGCTTACCGCGATTGGGGCGCTTCGATGCCGGCAAGAGCACGGAACCGGGATGTGCCTGAAAGCGCTTCCCATAGCCCGCAGCCGCCACCGCCAGATAGGGTGCCAGGCGGACGAATACAACAATTGCAGGGCTGAGGAAAAGACAGGCCGGGCGACGACAGCGCCGCGCATCTTTTCAGACGCGCAAAGGACGCTGTAGCACTTTGAACTGCTGCATGATTTTATCCTTAAACCGACTCCGATTTAAGAAATTATGCAATAGCCTGCCCGGCCTCGTCATGATGTCTGCTGCTTAGAGGTGCTGGCCGGAAAGGCGCTTGCGGTGCAGCTCTTCGGCATTCGGCAACACATCCTTCGGCAGGCCGAAGATCTGACCGGGGCGGATGCGGTCGGGATTGATGATCTTGTCCTCGTTGGCGATATAGATCGTCGTGTAACGAACGCCGAGGCCATAGGTGCGGCGCGAGATCTGCCACAGCGTGTCGCCGCGACGAATGATGACCGCTGCGTTGTTCGCCGTCAGCGGCGCCTGTTCGATCGTCTTCGGCTGGCTGCTTCCGACATCGTTTGCAGATGGCGCTGCCGGCAGGGGTGCAGCGGTGAGTTCGGCGATCATCCCGCCCAGTCTTTCGAGCGCGGCGCCGACGGACTTTGCATCCTTAGGCAGGCCCTGTAGCAGCTTCAGCGCATTGCCGGCGATCTGCGAGGACGAGCCGGACGCTTGCTTGAAGCTGTCCGGCGCATCGGCGGCCGGGCGGAAGTCGGCGACGGAGCGCAGCGCGAATTCCGTTGCCGAGCGCGCCGCCGCAAGCTGTTCGGCCCCGGGCAACTTGCCATCGGCAAACAGTCCCTTCAGCAGGCCGTAGGCCTTGCCGGCCTCCGCTTTGAGTTTGCCAAGCTCGCCTTCGTCGAGCGGCACCATCGAGGAAGCGCCGTTCGCTTCGGCGGGGACCGATTGCGCGGCGACCCTGACCTGATCGCCGGCCGGGCGATTGAAGTTCACCGCCGCACGCACGATCACCTTGCCTGTGGGATCGACGACATCGACGCGGATCTTGTGGTCGCCGACCGAGAGCGACACCACACCGTCGATGACGAAATGCCCGTCGGAGCCGGCGGTATCCTGGCCGACGAGGCTGTCATCGGCATAACCGATGACCTTGGCATTGGAACGAGTCGTGCCGGCGATGAAGATCTTGTTGCCCTCGATTTCGACGGCATTGACCATCACATCGGGCACATTGGTCTTATCCGGTGCCGTAGCTGCGCCATTGGAGGAGGTGTCGGTGAGGTTCGGCGTCTGCAACGCCAGCTCGCCGGTTGGTGCAGGTGTTGCAGCAGGCGCAGCCGAGCTTTCGCCCGTTGCCGGCTTGTCCGCAGGCGGCGCCATCGGATTGGAGGCATCGGCAACTTCGGTTCCGGCCTTCGGCGCGGTGATGATGCGGCTCGCTGCGCCGGGTTTGGAAACCATGGCGAGCAGATTGGCGCCATTGCCGTCCTTCGGCACGGAAATGGTCGCGACTTCTTCGGAAAGCATGCTCTTGCCGTCCTTGCCCGTGAACTTGAGCACGAGCTGGTGGTCGCCCGCCGGAAGCGGATCGTCGAGGACGGCGGCAAAATCGCCGGTCGCATCGACATTGGCCGTCGTCACCACCTTTTCGCCGTCGAGCACCTCGAGCTTGCCGTTCGGTTCGGCGGAGCCGGCAATCACCGTCGAGCCGTCGGGCTCAACGCGCAATACGTCGAAGGCCGGAAGCTTCGGGCCGGTATTCTCCGCTGCCGTGTTCGCCGCAGGGGCAGCCTCCGGCGCACCGGTTAGCGCAGTTTCGGCCTTGGCGATCGCGGCAAGCGCATCGGCGATATTCTCGGGCAGCGACTGGACGATGGCGAGCGCTTTCGCGCCGCCGTCCTTGGCTTTGGTGGCAAGGGTCTGGGTCGCGGGATCGAGGCCCTCGGGAATTGTGAAATCGGCAAGTGCGGTCAGCGCGCTGACGGCCTTGGTCTTGGCGGCGGTGAAGACATCGATGGCGGGGCCTTTGCCGTCGGCAAACAGCGCTTTGAGCTCGCTGAGCGACATGCCGGCATCCGCCGAAAGGCGACCCACCTGGTCGGCGACCGCAGCCGAGTCGGCAACGGCGGAGCGCGATGTCTTTGCGGCCTCGTTAACCGTGTTCTTGAGCTCCGTGCTCGCCTGGTTGATGGCGTCGCCGACCTTGGTTGCATCGCCGCCGATGCGCGGCATGACGAAAAATACCATCAGTAGGATTGCGATTACGAGCACTGCAAGGGCCAGCAAGCCGGCACGGTTCTTCATCATTATGTCTCCCAGAGCGGCAATTTGCCGTAGTAACCGAAATTGCTAGCGATTCCCGTTGCTTTTCACAAGCATTCAAAGCAATTAGGCAAGCTAGGCACGCTGCTTTTCAGTCAATTTTCTTGACTGCATTGAAATGGAATAGTTGTTTGCCTCTATGACCGAACAATCTGTATCGATTCGATCCATCTGCGTTTACTGCGGCTCAAGGCCGGGACGCGATCCTTCCCACATGGCGGCCGGGCGTGCTCTCGGAAGAGAGATCGCCGAATACGGCCTGCGCCTCGTCTATGGCGGGGGTACCAAAGGCATCATGGGCGCGGTTGCAAGCGGCGTGCTTTCAGGCGGCGGTCAGGTCACGGGCATCATTCCCGAATTCCTGATCGATATGGAAGCGACTCGCCATTCGCTTGGTCAACTCAACGAACTCATTGTAACCCCTGACATGCATGCGCGCAAACACACCATGTTCGAGCGCTCCGATGCCTTCGTCGCGCTGCCCGGCGGCATCGGTACGCTGGAGGAGATCGTCGAGATCATGACCTGGGCGCAGCTCGGCCGCCACGAGAAGCCGATGGTCTTTGCCAACGTCAACGCTTTCTGGGATCCGATGATGGAGCTGATCCGCCATATGACCGAAGAAGGCTTCCTGCACACCGCCCATCGGGTGCAGCCGCTCGTCGTCGACGAGATCTCCGGTATCATTCCGGCGATCATGGCCCAGGCAGCCCAACTCGCAGCCGATCGTAACGGCGAGGACGAGGTGATTTCGAAGATGTAGGCGGGGCAGGGGGCCCCTGGCGCGGTCAAGCTATATTGCAGGCGAATTCAGCTATAAGCCGAAACAAGCTGCGTCACCTGAGATCGCATCCATCGGTTGGCGGGATCATTGTCGCTTGCCGCCGACCAGACCATCGATATCGGGCTTACCGTTAAATCGAGGGGAACGTCGGCGACCGCCAAGCCAAACAGGCCGGCATACCGCTTCACGATTCTGGTCGGCAGGGTCGCGATCAAGGGCGCTTCCAGGACAGCGGTAAGCACAGTCAAAAATTCCGGAGCCGCCACCGACACGTCGAGATGCACGTTAATGCGCTTGAGGGCTGTATCAATGCAGCCTTCGATGGCATCCTTTTGTGAAACCAGTGCATGCTTCAGCCCGAGATAGGTGTCACGATCCAATATTTCGGGAAGTTCAACAAGCCTCGGATTGTAGCAACACATCAGAGACTGCTCGAATAGCAGGCTTCGCCGATGTCTATTGTTGCCGTCATCAAAGCAGCCGACGCCAAGATCGATGACGGTGTCGTCAAGAAGCTTGTGAACCAGTTCCGGATCGACCGAACGGGCAAGCACTTTGATACCCGGGGCTGTCTCGTTCAGCATGGCCGCCAGACGCGGCACCAGCAACACCTCCAGCTCACTGGAAAAACCGATGCGGAATATCTGCTCCGCCCGACCAGGTTCGAAGGTCGTCGAAGTTACAATTGCTTGCTGTGTGCGGCTCAGTATCTGCTCTACGGCTTCCGCGAACTGTAGCGCTCGATGGGTTGGCTGCATCACCTGGCCGACACGCACAAAGAGCTCGTCCTGGAGCAATGTCCGAAGAGTTCCGAGATTGTGGCTCATGGCAGGCTGCTGGATTTTCAGGCGAACAGCAGCCTTCGTCACGCTCCGCTCCTTCATGAGCGCATCGAACGCAACAAGCAGGTTCAGGTCGAAGGACCACAAATTGAAATGATCGATGGAGACAATCTCATTCATCGATTTGATCGTTGCACGAATTCTTCTTATTGTCCATGGCCATCAGACAGCGCTGTCCCGGTTCAGTTCAATTTGAAAGGAAGTTCCATGAGCGATCTTGGAAAGGAATATCATATTGCCGGCGTTACGGTGAGGAAAGTGCAGGAACAGTACCTGCACGATGTACCGCCCTCGTTTCTTTACCCGAGCGCCAAATCTGAAGATATCAAAGCGATCGGGCCCAGGCTCGCCGGGATCGATATGGACGAGGACCGCGACACCCTTGTCGTCAGCATACACACCTGGCTGGTAAAGACGCCCGATCACGTCATTCTGATTGATACGGGTTCGGGTAACGACAAGGAAAGGCCTCGCAACCCCGGTTTTCATCATCAGACCATTCCATTTCTCGACAGACTGCGTCGTGCAGGTGTTGCGCCGGAAGATGTTGACTTCGTCATAAATACCCATCTCCACGTCGATCATTCCGGCTGGAATACCGTGCTGCAGGATGGGAAATGGGTCCCCACTTTCAAGAATGCGCGTTACATCTTTCCGCGCGTCGAGCAGGAATACTACTCGTCAACGGCCAGCCACAACGACGTCAATATTCCCAGTTCCGGCGTCTATGAAGACAGCGTATGGCCCGTAATCGACGCGGGGATTGCTGATTTCATCGACAGCGAAGGTGGCACATTCCTGGATCGCTTCACCTTCTTGCCGACGCCCGGGCACAGCATCGGCCACATGTCCGTTCTGCTGGAAGCGGATAATGAATCGGCAATATTCGCAGGCGATGTCATGCATCACCCAATCCAGGTGGAACGTCCGGACTTCAACACGGTCTTCTGCGAGTTTTTGGACCTGGCGGCCCAGTCCAGACGGCGCGTACTTGAACTCACAGCCGACAAACACGCGATGTACTTCTCAACGCATTTCCCCGGCTCGTCTGCCGGATATGTCACCCGCGATGGCGAAAAATTCAGGTGGTCCTATGTCTAAGAACAAGCTCACATTTTCAGGTTTTCACGCCGGCGAGATTGCATTCGAAGAGCACTACGTCGATAGCGGAACCGATGGCATCAAGCTCTATGTCCGCAACAAGAGAAGGAAAGACCATAAAGCCTTTCTCGCGGAGAGAACCATCGTGATGGTGCACGGGGCGACCTTCTCATCCGGAAGTCTTTACGATGTTCCTTTCAACGGGATCTCCTTCATTGACTTCCTTGCATATCAAGGCTTCGACGTCTTTGCGGTTGATGTCCGGGGCTACGGAAAGTCCGGCCGACCGCCGGAAATGCTGGCGGAGCCCGATCTGAACCCGCCACTTGTCGCCACCGACACTGGTGTTGCGGACTTCGCTACGGCGGTCGATTTCGTCCTCCGACTTCGCGGTCTCAAGGCCGTCAACGTCTTCGCAATGTCGTGGGGTGGTACCGTGGCGGGCGCATATGCCGCGCGCAACGGGGACAAGGTTGTCAAGCTCGCGCTGCTCGCGCCGCAATGGCTCAGCGACATTCCCATCCCGATTGACCAGGGCGGCCCCCTGGGTTCCTATCGGCTTGTTCCGGTTCACGCCGCCTTGGCTCGTTGGTTGAGCACGGCACCCGAATACGCGCGTGAACGTCTTGTTCCCGAGGGCTGGTTCGATCTTTGGGCAAAATTCACGCTTTCAGAAGAGACCTCGGAAGCTGACAGGGAGCAAGGAAAACTCCGAGCCACCAACGGTCCCATCCAGGACATCCGCACCTATTGGAGAGCGGGAAATCCTTACTATCAGCCGAGCGAGATCCGCTCTCCGGTGCTGCTGTTGCATGGGGAGTGGGACATCGACGTTCCGCTTGATCTGGCGCAGGCCTATTTCAAGCAACTCACCGGCACCCCTTACCGGCGATGGGTCGAAATCGGAGAGACGACACACCTCGCCCTCATGGAAAGCAACCGCATGCAGGTTTATTCCGAAGTTGCGGATTTCTTCGATGAGACTTTCAAACCGGAATAGGAATTGAACGACAAGGGGCCCCGGGGATCCGACATCCCCGGGGGCCGCGCTTCTCCTATCAGGCCGGCCGAGAATTTCAGCCTGGCCGTCAAATCCTCTCGTGTTCTATGACGATTCTGATCAATGCTATCCTGGATGCAGGGCGCAGTGCCGTCGATATTGCGATATTTACGTTTCTGCCGCTGATGATCGTGACATTCTCGCTGATGCGTTACCTCGAAGGAATGAGCGCATTGCGATGGGTCGCCGGCCGAGCCAATCCGCTCTTCAGGTCTTTCGGCTTGGATGGTTTGGGAGCCTTGGCGGTCTTACAGCTCAGCCTCGTAAGTTCGGCTGCCCCGATTGCGGCCCTGTCGCTCATGGCGCACAGAAAAACATCGGACAGATTTATGGCCGCCGCCCTCGCCGCAGTGCTTGCGGCGGCGCCGGCAAATGCCAGCTTTCCGCTCGCCGGTCTCGGTGTCGATCCCGCATTGATCATATTGAACGGCATTTGCGGAGCGCTTGTCGCGTCCACTCTTGCATATTGGATGCTTGGGCGCCGTCCTGTGTCTGGAAAGATTTGTTCCGATGACAAAGCGGATTACCACGTCGCCGCAAGGCTTGACCTGCTCGCGGCGATAAATCGCGGTGGCGCAGATGCCATTCGGGTCATTTCCGCGGTCCTGCCGGTGCTCGTGATCTCTCTTGCGCTAGTAAGACTAATCCAAAGTACAGGAGCACTCTCAGCATTCACGTCCGTTACGCAGCCCCTGCTGCAGTTGCTCGGCGTTTCGCAACAGGATGTCCTGTTCTTCCTGACGAAGTGCCTGGCAGGATCGAGCGCAGCCGTCACACTGTTATTCGACATTCACAAGGAGCTAAGCCTCCCAACCGAGAAAATCATTCATAGTTCCGCATTGCTGCTGAACCCTCTCGACCTTCCCGGTATCTCCATTCTTACCGCTTCAGTACCTGCGCTCCGACCCGTTGCAGGCGTCGCCGTCTTGTGTGCGCTGGCCGGAATCATTATTCGCGTGGCGCTGGTATCATGGCTTTGAGCCTATGCGCTCCGCCATGATGCCTCCGCTCCGAAGGAATAATGCCCATAAAATGGCGGGACCGAGCAGCTAGCGCCCGCGGCTTGCCTGCAGCATCGACCAGCTATAGAGGAACAGCCCTGCCCAGATCAGCGGGAAGGCGATCATGCGCGCTGTGCCGAGCGGCTCGTGGAAGACGAAGACGGCGATCAGGAAGATCATCGTCGGCGCGATATACTGCATGATACCGATCGTCGAGAGCTTCAACAGCTTGGCGCCGTTCGCATAAATCATCAGCGGCACGGCGGTGATGACGCCGCAGCCGAGCAGCAGGGTCGTGTCGGCAAGACCGGTGCGATAGAAGTGGCCCTGGCCGCTGCCGAATTCCAGATAGAGGATATAGAGGAGGGCCGGCCCGCTGAGGATCAGCACTTCGAGGAAGAAGCCCTGGTTCGGTCCGAGTGGCAGCGTCTTGCGCAACAGGGCGTAGAAACCCCAGCTGATCGCCAGCGTCAGCGCCACCCACGGGATGCCGCCGCTATCCAGCGCGAGAATGGCGACGGCAAGCGCCGCAAGCACGATCGCGGCGATCTGCAGCGGCTGCAGCTTTTCCTTGAGGAACACCGCGCCGAGGAAGATGCTGAACAGCGGATTGATGAAATAACCGAGTGCTGCATCGAGCGAATGGCCGGCACCGATCGCCCAGACATAGGTGCCCCAGTTGACGGTAATCAGCGCCGCCGTCAGCGCCGCCATCGCCAGCATCCGCGGTGAGCTGAGTGCTGCGCGGATGTCCTGTGTGCGCCCGAGCACGATCAGCACGATGCCCGCCAGCGGCAGTGACCAGACGATGCGATGCGCGATCACCTCGGCCGGCGAGATATGCGCCACCGCCTTCATGTAGATCGGCAGGAAGCCCCAGAGCAGATAGGCCGTCAGCGCGAAGGCGAACCCGCGCGGACTGTCTTCGTTCTTGGCCAACGGAACGGATGCATCGGTCGACATCGGTGTTTCCATCTTTGTTCTTCTTCTGATCCGGCCTAGCTTAAGCGCCGTGAATAGGCCAATTCATTTCGTTGAATGAAGGGTGAGAGGATTTGAAGCAGAAGACGAAGCGATGGACGCGAAGATATCCGACGCCCTGTGGTGGAGAGCGGCGTCCGAAGGAAGCGAATGGCATTCGGGCGAGGGCTGGCGTCTCGTCGCCGAGCCGGCGGAATAGGTTTATTCCGCCGCGATCTTGCCCGCCAACTGCCGGTTCTTCATCAGCTTGTAGATGACGGAATCCATCAACGCCTGGAACGAAGCGTCGATGATGTTCTCCGAGACGCCGACCGTCCACCAGCGCACACCGTCGCTGTCGGTGGATTCGATCAGCACGCGGGTGATCGCCTCCGTGCCGCCATTGAGGATACGCACCTTGAAATCGGCGAGCACGAGATCGTCGATCTCGTGCTGGTACTTGCCGAAATCCTTCCGTAGCGCGAGGTCGAGCGCATTGACGGGGCCTTCGGCATCGGCAACCGACATCAGCGTCTGGCCGTCGATGGTGATCTTGACCACTGCCTCCGAGACGATCTTCACACGGCCGAGACTGTCGAAGCGGCGCTCGATCATCACGCGGAAGCCTTCGATGGTGAAGAATTCCGGGATCGTGCCGAGCGTGCGGCGCGCCAGCAGTTCGAAGCTCGCATCCGCGCCCTCATAGGCATAGCCGATGGATTCACGTTCCTTGACGATGGAGATCAGCAGGTCGAGCTTCGGATCGTCCTTGGCGACCGCGATGCCGCGCCGTTTCAGCGCATTGATGAAGTTCGCTTTGCCGCCCTGGTCGGACACCATGACCTTGCGGAAGTTGCCGACGGTTTCCGGCGGCACGTGTTCGTAGGTCCGCGGGTCCTTGATCAGCGCCGATGCATGGATGCCGGCCTTGGTGGCGAAGGCGGAAGCGCCGACATAGGGCATCTGGTGGTCGGGCGAGCGGTTGAGCAGCTCGTCGAAGGCATGCGAGAGCCGGGTGAGGTTGAGCAGCCGCTCCTCGTCTATCGCCGTTTCGAAACGTGTGTTGTAGGTGCTCTTCAGCGCCAGCGTCGGGATCAGCGTCACCAGATTGGCATTGCCGCAGCGCTCGCCGATGCCGTTCAGCGTGCCCTGGATCTGCCGGACACCGGCTTCGACGGCGGCAAGCGAATTGGCGACCGCCTGGCCGGTGTCGTTATGCGCATGGATGCCAAGACAGTGCCCGGGAACGCCCGAAGCGATCACCGCCTCGACGATCGCCCGCACCTCCGGCGGCTGCGTGCCGCCATTGGTGTCGCAGAGCACCACCCAGCGCGCGCCGCTCTCATAGGCCGTCTTGGCGCAGGCGAGCGCATAGGCCGGATTGGCTTTGAAGCCGTCGAAGAAATGCTCGCAATCGACGATTGCCTCCTTGCCCGCGCCAACCGCCGCCTTGACGCTTTCGGCGATGCATTCGAGGTTTTCCTCGTTGGTGCAGCCGAGCGCCACCGCGACATGATAATCCCAGCTCTTGGCGACGAAACAGATGGCGTCGGATTTTGCCTGCAGCAGCCCGGCAATGCCGGGATCGTTGGAGACCGAAACGCCCGCCCGCTTCGTCATGCCGAAGGCGACGAAGCTGGCCTGGCTGGTGCGCTTGTCGCTGAAGAAGGCCGTATCCGTCGGATTGGCGCCGGGATATCCGCCCTCGACGTAATCGAGGCCGAACTCGTCCAGCATGGCGGCGATCGCAATCTTGTCCTCGACGGAGAAATCGATGCCGGGCGTCTGCTGCCCGTCCCGGAGCGTCGTGTCGAAGAGGTAGATGCGTTCTTTCATGTCGTTTCCTCCCGCCAAGCGGGTGTTGTTTTCTGTTGTGCGGAAGCCCCGTCATCCGCCCTACGGGCACCTTCTCCCCGAGGGGGGAAGGGGTAGCCGCGTCGTTTGCCTTGTCCCCTCTCCCCTCGGGAGAGGGTTAGGGTGAGGGGGCCTCACGGCATGCCTTATACCTTCCCGGCAAACTTATCCGTCGCCCGGATCAGTTGATCGAGAATCCCCGGCTCCGAATAGGCATGGCCGGCGCCCTCGATCAGGTGGAATTCCGCCTTCGGCCAGGCCTTGTGCAGCAGCCAGGCATATTTGGCCGGGCAGGGCATGTCGTAGCGTCCATGTACGATGACGCCGGGAATATCCCTGAGCCTGCCGGCATCGCGGATCAACTGTCCCTCGTCCATCCAGCCGGCATTGACGAAGAAATGGTTCTCGATGCGCGCAAATGCATAGGCGAATTCCGGCTCCTCGAACTTGAAGCTCGTCGAAGGTTCCGGCAGCAGCGTGATCGTTTCGCCTTCCCAGATGCTCCAGGCCTGTGCGGCCGCGAGGCGCACGTTCTTGTCCTCATGAGTCAGGCGACGATGATAGGCATGCATCATCTCTTGCCGCTCTTCCGCCGGAATGGGCGCGATGAACCGCTCCCACTTGTCAGGGAACATCTCCGAGACGCCGAATTGGTAGTACCAATCGAGCTCCGCCTTGGTCAGCGTATAGATGCCGCGCAGGATAAGCTCGGACACGTGCTCCGGATGTGTCTCGGCATAGGCGAGCGCCAACGTCGAGCCCCAGGAGCCGCCGAATACCTGCCAGCTGTCGACGCCTGCCATCTCGCGCAGCCGCTCGATATCGGCAACGAGGTGCCAGGTCGTGTTGGCATGGAGTTCCGCATGCGGCGTCGACCTGCCGCAACCGCGCTGGTCGAACAGCATAACGTCGTAAAGAGCAGGGTCGAAGAGTCGGCGATGGGCGGGCGAGATGCCGCCGCCCGGGCCGCCATGCAGGAAGACGGCGGGCTTGGCGCCAGGCGTTCCCGAGCGCTCCCAATAGATCACATGGCCGTCGCCCACATCGAGATGGCCGGAAGCATACGGCTCGATTTCGGGATAGAGCGTGCGCAGTCTCTCGGTCATATCTTCACGCCTTTCGCGGGCCAGACTTCTGTGTCGTGATCGGGATGCTGGAAGGAGATGATCGCCTCCTGCCGTGCGTAGAAATCCTGATCCTTCAGCACCGGCGCCTCGAAGATTTCCTCGACCCAGGGCAGGCGGGCCTCGTAGTTGACCTGGATCAGCGGTGCGAGGTCGCTGCGGTCGTCGAAGGTGCCGATCGCAAGCTCCAGGCCGCCCGGATGACGATAGGTCATCGGCGTGCCGCAATTGCTGCAGAAGCCGCGTTCGATATTGACCGAGGACTGAAAGTAGCTCGGCTCGCCGCGCGTCCATTCCATCCCTTCCTCAGGCGCGGTGACGAGCGCCGAGAAGAAACCGCCGAACTGCTTCTGGCACATGCGGCAATGGCAGATCGAGGGGCGTCCTAGTCTGCCCGAAATGCGGAAGCGCACGGCGCCGCACTGGCATCCGCCTGTCTTTATCGTGTCCGTCATGAGCTTTCTCCGAGGGGCCAGCTTTTCGTGTCGTGGTCGGGGTGCTGATGGTTGCTTGCCGCGATCACATTCTCGCGGTCGGGAGTTTCAGGCTCTGGTTCCAGCGGCAGGCCATCCAGCGCGTGAAACCAGGACATCTTGCGGCCGGTGTTCGATTGCATCACCGGCTTGACCGCATCGGGATCGTCGAGCGAGCCGAGCGTGATGTTGATGAAATCAGTCTCCGGAATGTCGTAGAACAGCGGCGTGCCGCAATCGCCGCAGAAGCCGCGCCGCACAAGATCCGAGGACTGAAACCATTTCGGTGCGCCGCGCGTCAGGGCAAAATCGCTGCGCATCGCGGCGGCAAGCGGCATGAAATAATTGCCGGCCGCCTTCTGGCACATGCGGCAATGGCAAAGATGGGGATAGCCGAGTTCACCGTTGGCGCGGTAGCGCACCGCCCCGCACTGGCACCCGCCGCTTCTGTCTGATTCCGCTGTCATCTGAGCTCCTTCGGTGGCCATGCCTGCGTCTCATGATCGGGATGCTGGTAGGAGACGAGCTCGAGCAGGAAGGGGGCGGCTTGCGCATCCTCCTCCGTCCGGTGCCCCGGCAATTCGTGCAGATGATCGACGAAACCGATCTTGCCCTCGATGCCGAATTGGACCACCGGCGGAAATGCCGAAGGGTCGTCGAAGGCGCCGGCGGCAATCGCCATTCCATCCGGCGCCTCGTAGGTCAGCGGCGTGCCGCAATCGCCGCAGAAGCCGCGCTCGACGAAATTGGAAGAGCGGAAACTTTTCCGCTCTCCCCGTGTCCATTCGAAATCGGCGCCGCGCACCGAGATCAGCGGCGCATAATAGGCCCCGAATGCCTTCTGGCACATGCGGCAATGACAGATCGACGAATCCTTGAGGTCGCCGCTGACGCGGAAACGGATCGCTCCGCATTGGCAGCCGCCGGTATAGGTGGTCATCTCTTGACCTCCCACGTCGTCACGCGCTCGCCCGTCACCGGATCCTTGCCGTCCTTCAACTGGATGCCCTTCGCCGTCAGCTCGTCGCGGATCTTGTCGGCCTCAGTGAAGTTCTTCGCCTTCAGCATTTCGAGACGCATTGCGATCAGCGCATCGATTGCCGATGCGACGGCTTCGTCGATCTCCATCTTTTTCGGCAGCAGGCCCAGAAGGTCCGCCGTTGCGGCAAAAGTGGCAGCCACGGCGGGATCCGTATGGGCAGCTTGCGCCAACGCATGCAATGCCTGCACCGCCGCCACCGTATTGAGGTCGTCCGAAAGCGCGTTCAGCACGCTTTCATCGGGCGCCGCATCGCCGGCATCTGTTGCCGGCCATTTAGCGAGCAGACGTTCGGCCTCTTCCAGTCGCTTGATCGAGAAATCGATCGGCTCGCGGTAATGCGTCATCAGCATGGCAAGGCGCAGCACCTCGCCCGGCCATTTGCGGCCGCCGAAGGTTTCCGTGTGCAGCAACTCGTGGATGGTGACGAAATTGCCTTCGGATTTGGACATCTTGCGGCCTTCGACCTGCAGGAAGCCGTTATGCATCCAGACATTCGCCATCACCTCGGTACCGTGGGCGCAGCGCGACTGGGCGATCTCGTTTTCATGATGCGGGAAGATCAGGTCCAGCCCGCCGCCGTGAATGTCGAAGACATCGCCGAGATAACGCTTGCTCATCGCAGAGCATTCGATGTGCCATCCGGGCCGGCCGCGGCCCCAAGGGCTCTCCCAGCCGGGCTCGTTGTGGCTCGACAGCTTCCAGAGCACGAAATCGCCAGGATTCTTCTTGTGTGCGTCGACGGCGATGCGGGCGCCGGCCTGCTGTTCGTCGAGCGGGCGCTTCGAAAGCTGACCGTAATCCGCCATGGATTTGGTGTCGAACAGCACTTCGCCCGATGCGACATAGGCATGACCGTTGCCGATCAGCTTCTCGATGATCTCGGTCATCTCAACGATATTGTCGGTGGCGCGCGGCTCGAAGCTCGGCTCCAGGCAGCCGAGTTCGGCGACATCGGCGTGAAATTGCGTCTCGGTCTTTTCGGTGACCGCGCGGATCGCGTCATTGAGCGGCAGGCCCGGATGGTCCCGAAGCGCCCGCGCATTGATCTTGTCGTCGACGTCGGTGATGTTGCGGGCATAAGTGACGTGGTCTTTGCCATAGGCATGGCGCAGCAGCCGGAACAGCACGTCGAAGACGATGACCGGCCGGGCATTGCCGATATGAGCGAAGTCATAGACGGTCGGGCCGCAGACATACATGCGGACATTGTTGGGATCGATCGGCAAAAACACCGATTTTTCCCGTGTCAGCGTGTTGTACAGCTTCAGTTCCGGCGTCGCGTCCATTTCACTCTCCCAAATGCACGATCAGAAAAATATCGCGACCGGCGGACCGGGGCGTTTCGCATCTTGACTATTTGGGAGACGAAAACGGCCGGGCCAGCGCTCGCGCTAGCGAATAATCTTCCGGCAGATAATGCAGATAACCGTTTTCATGGCGGGTTTTATGGCCCGGTTCGCGCTTCCGGTCAAGGGGGGCGAAGAGCGATCCAGCGGCAACAGGATATATCCATCCGATGATGAAACCCGTTGGCGCGCCCTTGAAATTCCCTCGCCATTTTCGCGGCGCAAAATTCGCATGGCCGGTTGAGAAACTGTTGTTAATAGGGAGGAAGGATGCGGAAACTGGCTCGATCGACGATCGGAGCGACTGCAATTCTGGTTGTCGCATTCGCGGCATATTTCGCATACGATTTCGGAATGCTTCGCTTCAACAATCCCTCCTTAAGCAGCTATCCGATCCAAGGCATCGATGTCAGCCATCACCAAGGTGATATCGATTGGGAGGTGGTTGCCTCGCAGGCGAATGTCCGCTTCGCCTTCATGAAGGCGACCGAAGGTGGAGATCATCGGGATTCCAAATTCGCCGACAACTGGCAGCGCGCCGGAGATGCTGGATTGGTCAGGGGCGCTTATCATTTCTTCACCTTCTGCCGACCGGGCAAGGATCAGGCGCAGAATGTCCTGGCGACCGTGCCGAAGGAGCAGGGAACTCTGCCCATCGCCATCGATCTGGAGTTTGTCGGCAATTGCAACAAAGTCCCGACGCTCGAGGAAATGGCTGCCGAGGTGAACGCCTTCTTCACCGAGCTGAAGGGCACTTTTCCGGAGAAGCCTATATTTTACGTCACTCAGGAGTTCTTCGATCAATTTCTGAAAGGCAATGAATCGCGCTTTCCTGACCACTATCTGTGGCTGCGTAGTGTGTTCAGGGAACCGAGACAGGAAGAGTGCAGTCGTTGGTCAATCTGGCAATTTGCCGACAACGGCACCTTGGACGGCATCCAGGGACCGGTTGACCTCAATGCGCTATGCCCGTCGGAAGCCGGCCTGGCGCATCTATTCTCAGCCGTTGCAGCGAACTGAGACGTCGACAGCGCCGCGCGTCTTTTCGGACGCGCAAAGTACGCTGTAGCACTTTGAATTGCTGCATCACTTTGTCCTTGAATCGAGTCCGATTTAAGGAATCATGCAGGTGCTTATTCCGGCAGGCGGTAATCGACGAGCTTGTTCTCCCGCACGATGAACAGCTTACCCGTCTCGGTCACACCAGGCCCCAGCAACGGCAGGATCGCCTTTGCGACCTCGGAGGGATGCGGCAGCGTCTGCGGATCTTCGCCCGGCACCGCCTGCGCTCGCATCGCCGTGCGTGTCGCTCCCGGATCGACGCTGGTGACCCGCAGCGGTGTGCTTTGACTTTCGCCGGCCCATGTACGTGCCAGCGCTTCGACCGCAGCCTTGGAAGCGGAATAGGCGCCCCAGAAGGGGCGGCACTTGTGGGCAGCACCCGAAGAGATGATCACCGCTCGACCGGCATCCGAGCGGGCAAGCAGTGGGTCGACTGAGCGGATCAACCGCCATGTCGCGGTGACGTTGATGGTCATCACCTTCTCGAACACCTTTGCTTCGATATGGCCGATCGGCGAAATGACGCCGAGCACGCCGGCATTGGCGACGAGGATGTCGAGCTTGCCCCAGCGCTCGAAGATCGAGCCGCCGAGCGCGTCGATCGCGTTCATGTCGGCAAGGTCGAAGGGCACGAGCGTCGCCGCGCCACCAATGGCCTTGATCGCATCGTCGAGGTCCTCGAGCCCGCCGACCGTGCGGGCGCAGGCAATCACATGTGCGCCGGCTTTCGCAAGCTCCAGCGCCGTGAAATATCCGATGCCGCGCGACGCACCGGTGACCAGTGCGATCTTGCCCTCAAGATTGATATTCATGATGTCGTGTTCCCTCACGAGGGGAGAGGGGTGCGGTGAACCCCTCGGGATGGATAATGGGAAAGCCGAGCCGTGTCAGCCGTTGCTGGCGAGCATGGAAATCTTGTTGCCCATGGATTCGCCGTTCTTGTCGAGCAGGCGGGTCGGATAGTCGCCGGTAAAATAGTGGTCGGTGAACTGCGGCCGAGCCGGATTGCGATCCTCGCCGCCAACGGCGCGATAGAGGCCGTCGATCGACAGGAAGGCGAGCGAATCCGCACCGATATATTTGGCCATGGCTTCAACATCGGCATACTGATTTGCCAGTAGCTTGTCTGCGTCAGGCGTGTCGATGCCGTAGAAATCCGGGAAGAAGATCATCGGGCTTGCGACGCGGACATGGACTTCGCGCGCGCCGGCTTCACGGATCATCTGGACGATCTTGAGAGACGTCGTCCCACGCACGATGGAATCATCAACCAGTACCACGCGCTTGCCTTCGATCATCGCCCGGTTGGCAGAATGCTTCAGCTTCACGCCGAAGGCGCGAATCTGCTGCGTCGGCTCGATGAAGGTGCGCCCGACATAATGGTTGCGGATGATGCCGTATTCGAAGGGAATGCCGCTCTGCTGGGCATAGCCGAGCGCCGCAGGCGTGCCGCCATCCGGCACCGGCACGATCACGTCGGCATCGACGGGCGATTCCTTGGCAAGGTTCATGCCCATGCTCTTACGCGTCGTATAGACGTTGCGGCCGCCGACGACCGAGTCCGGGCGGGCGAAATAGACATATTCGAACAGGCAGAGGCGCTCCGGCTGCGGCTTGCTCGGCTTGCGCGCATCGATGCTGATCGAGCCGTCAGGCTGGATTTCGCAGATGACGACCTCGCCGTTCTCAACGTCGCGGATGAACTTGGCGCCGATGATGTCGAGCGCGCAGGTTTCCGAACAGAAGATCGGCTTGCCGTCGAGTTCGCCCATCACCAGCGGGCGGATGCCGGTCGGGTCGCGCGCGGCAATCAGCTTCGTGCGCGTCATGGCGAGCATCGAATAGCCGCCTTCCATCTGGCGAATGGCATCGATGAAGCGGTCGGATGTGGAAGCGTGGCGGGAACGGGCGATGAGGTGGAGGACGACTTCAGTATCGGACGTCGACTGACAGATGGCGCCGGTCGCGATGATCTGGCGGCGCAGCGTCAGGCCGTTGGTGAAATTGCCGTTATGGGCAATGGCGATGCCGCCTTCTTCCAGTTCGGCAAAGAGCGGCTGCACGTTGCGCATGGCCACTTCGCCGGTTGTCGAGTAACGGGTATGACCGATCGTAATGCTGCCGGGCAGGCGGGCGAGCGTCATCGGATTGGTATAGTGGTCGCCGACGAGGCCCATATGGCGCTCTTGGTAGAAACGCTTGCCGTCGAAGGAAACAATGCCGGCCGCTTCCTGTCCGCGATGTTGGAGCGCATGCAGGCCAAGCGCCGTGAGCGCGGCGGCATCGGGATGTCCCAAAATTCCGAAAACCCCGCATTCTTCATGCAGCGTATCTCCGTCGAGCGGATCGTCGGTCGGGAAGGAATGGGACTGGTTCATTTCTGCGGGCCTCTGCTCTCACAAGAATGGATCGGCATTTCCAGAAATAGCTGAGCCCGGCGGAGCTGGAATGCCCGGCCGGACCCTCATTTCATGTTCCGCTCAAATGGCAATTGCCGGAGGGCGGGTCAAGCTCTTGAACACTGTGTCAATTCGCCGGCTGCTGTGCGCCGTCTGCAGGCGCGGTCGGTGCGTCTTCCGCCGGAGCCTGGTCGCCCGCCGGCGGAGTGGTACCTTCGGCGCCCTGTGTCGGCGGCTGCAGCTTATCACGGATGCTTTCCGGTATCATCTGGGCAAATTGCTCCGGCAGAACGGATTTCAGCTTCACGACCATCGAATCCAGGAAAGGTTTCGACTTCGCTTCGTTAACCCAGGCCGGGCGGTGGTCGACATCGACCAGCCAGTTCCAGAAGGCGACGGCGACGACCAGGAGCAGCACGCCGCGCGCTGCCCCGAACAGGAAGCCGAGCGTGCGGTCGAGCGCGCCGACGCGGCTGTCGATGATGAAATCGGCGATCTTCATCGTAATGAAGGAGATGACGATGAGCGCAATCAGGAAGACGACCGCTGCCGAACCGACGATCGCGATGCGGTCGTCATCGGTATATTTTTTCGCGTAGGGCAGCAGGTAGGGATAGAGGTAATAGGCAGCGGCGGCCGAACCGCCCCAGCTGGCGATCGAGAGGATCTCGCGCGAAAAGCCGCGGACCATCGCCAGCACGGCGGAGAAGAGCACGACGCCGATGACAATACCGTCGAAAATCGTAATGGGCATGTAAATTCAACTCCAGGACTGCCGCTTGGCGGCCGTGTCGTGCCTTATCGTGTGCCTCCTATATCATCACCATTCCTGGCAATGAAAGGATCAAACATCGTCTTCCACACGCAGCGCTCCCTTCGATCCGGCGATGCGCGCGACCAGATCCGGCAGGCTTCCGACTTCGCTCCAGCGCCCGCCGGAGCCCTTCGGCAGTTCGGCGGAGGCGGATGGAAGCAGTGCTGCGGAAAAACCCAGCTTCTCGGCTTCCTTGAGACGCTGGGCGGTGTGCGCAACCGGTCGGATGGCGCCCGACAGGCTGACTTCGCCGAAATAGACGCAATCGGCAGGAAGGGCAATACCGGCAAGTGAGGAAACGAGTGCCGAGGCAACGGCGAGATCGGCCGCCGGTTCGGAGATACGGTAACCGCCGGCGACGTTGAGGTAGACGTCGTGCTGGCCGAGCCGGACGCCGCAATGAGCCTCAAGCACCGCCAGGATCATCGACAGCCTGGCCGAATCCCAGCCGACCACGGCGCGCCGCGGCGTGCCGAGTGAGGTCGGCGCAACAAGCGCCTGCACTTCGACGAGAATGGGACGCGTGCCCTCCATGCCGGCGAAGACGGCAGCACCCGGCGATTTCTCGTTGCGCTCGCCGAGGAAGAGCTCCGAGGGATTGGCGACTTCGCGTAAGCCTTTGTCTGACATTTCGAAGACGCCGATCTCGTCGGTCGGGCCGAACCGGTTCTTGACCGTGCGCAGGATGCGGTAGTGATGGCCGCGATCGCCTTCGAAATAGAGCACGGCATCGACCATGTGCTCGACGACGCGCGGCCCGGCGATCTGCCCGTCCTTGGTCACGTGGCCGACGAGCACCATGGCGGCGCCCGTCTGCTTGGCGAAACGGATCATTGCCTGGACGCCGGTGCGCACCTGCGTCACCGTTCCCGGCGCGGATTCGGCAAGTTCGCTCCACAGCGTCTGGATGGAATCGATGATGACGAGGTCCGGCCGCTTGCCCTCGGCGAGCGTCGCCAGAATATCCTCGACATTGGTTTCGGCCGCCAGCATCACGTCGGTATCGGCCGCCGCAAGGCGTTGCGCCCGCAGCCGCACCTGCGCCACGGCTTCTTCGCCGGAGACGTAGATGATCTTATGGCCGCGCCGCGCAAGGGCGGCGGCCGCCTGCATGAGCAGCGTCGATTTGCCGATGCCGGGATCGCCGCCAATCAGCACCGCCGAGCCGCGCACGAAGCCGCCGCCAAGCGCCCGATCGAGCTCCGACATGGCGGTGTGGATGCGCGGCGCTTCCTCGATCTCGCCCGACAGCGCCGTCAGCGCCACCGGGCGGCCCTTTTTCGGCGTCTTGCCCGGACCGGAGCCGATCCCGCCCATCGGGTCCTCTTCGACGATGGTGTTCCACTCGCCGCAGTTTTCGCATTTGCCGGCCCAGCGGTTATGAACCGTGCCGCAATTCTGGCAGATGAATTGTGTCCTGGCCTTCGCCATCAATTACTCTTTCAGTCCGGGTTTCGAGGCAAGCAGACGCGCCGCTTCATCGAATCATTGTCGTGCTTGAGATAATGACTATCGCGACGGATCAAAACTAATGATTTCCCCATCAGCACACCCGTGCCTATCCTTTGCTCCTAGTCATTCGGAACGGTGGAAGATGTTCGATTATTCGCTCGCACACTGGCTTGCATTTCTGTCGGCGGCGGTTTTGCTCAACCTCTCGCCCGGCCCCGACATCGCCTTCATCCTCGGTCACACAATGAGAGGCGGAAAACGTGCCGGTTTTTCCGCGTTGTTCGGCGTCTGGTCTGGCGCCTGCCTGCACGTGCTGATGGCGGCACTCGGCCTTTCCGCCGTGCTTGCCGCTTCCGCTGCCGCCTTCTCGACGGTCAAATGGATCGGCGCCGCCTATCTCGTCTGGCTGGGCATTCAGGCGTTGCGCGCCGGCGGCGGCAATGGACTGATAAAGGCTGCCGGTGAAGAAATGCCGGTCGCAAGGATCTACCGGCAAGGAATCCTTGTGTCGCTGCTCAATCCGAAGGTGGCGATCTTCTTCCTGGCCTTCCTGCCGCAATTCGTCGTCGAAGGGGCAGGACCGGCATGGGTCCAACTCCTGCTGCATGGCGGGCTCATCATTGTCGTCGCTGCCTTCATCGAGCCGCCGCTCGTCCTTCTCGGAGGGCGCCTTGCCGATGCGCTCAGGCATAATCAGAAAGTCGGGCTATGGCTCGATCGCAGCCTCGGCGCGCTCTTCGTGGCGCTCGGGGTCCGGCTTGCGCTCAGCAGCCGTTGACGGGCGAACTCTACTCGTCGGCGACATAGCGCCGCTCGTGGCGGAGCCCCATGCTGGTCAGGATCTCGTATCCGATCGTGCCTGCTGCCCGCGCCACGTCGTCGACTGGCATATTCTTGCCGAACAGCTCGACATAATCCCCGGCACGCACGGCATTGTCAGGCAGGTCGGTGATATCGAAGATCGTCAGGTCCATGGTGATGCGGCCGGCAACCGGCACCTTGTGTCCGGCGATGAAACCTTGCCCGCCTTGCGGCACCACTTGGCGCAGCGGTACGCCACCGCTCGACTGGCTGCGCATATAGCCGTCGGCATAACCGGCCGAGGCGATCGCCAGCCGGCTTTTGCGGTTGAGCTGCAGCGCCCGCCCGTAGCTGACGGTCTCGCCGGCCTCGACATTTCGCACCTGGATGATGCGCGCTTCCGCTGTTGCCACCGGCCGCATCGGGTTCGTCATGCCGCAGACCGCTTCGCCGCCATAAAGCGCAATGCCGGGGCGGGTCAAGTCGAAGTGATAATCCTCGCCGAGAAAGATGCCGGCCGAGGCGGCAAGACTTGAATCGATGCCTTCATAGGCGGCGCTAACCCTGTGGAATGATTCGAGCTGCCGCCGGTTCATCGCATGGCTGGGATCGTCGCCGCAGGCGAGATGGCTCATGACAAGCACCGGCGCGAAACTCGCCGGCCGCGAAACGTCGTCGACGAGCGCGATCGCATCGTCGATATGCAGTCCGAGCCGATTGAAACCAGTATCGACATGCAGCGCGCAGGGATAGTCGCCGTAATCGGCCAGCACCGCCATCCAGAAGGCGAGTTGCTCGTCGGAGGAAATCACCGGCACCAGATCATTGTCGAAGAAGCGCCGCTCGGTGCCCGGCCAGATGCCGGAGAGCACGAAGATGCGCGCCTCCGGCGCATAGAGGCGAAGGGTGACGCCCTCGTCGACGGTCGCGACGAAGAAGTCGCGGGCGCCCGCCATATAGAGCGCTTCGCCGGCATCCTCGATGCCCATGCCATAGGCATCCGCCTTGACGACGGCCGAGGCGCGCGCTGCGCCGGAGCGGTGCGCCATATCGCGCCAGTTCTCCGTCAGCGCGGTCAAGTCGACGGTCAGCCGCAGGCCTGCGGAAGCGAAAAGATCGTCGTCGTCGAAGGGAATGGGAAAATCTGTCATGAATCGCCGTGAAGAAATGAAGGGAAAATCACCTCACCCAGTCTAGTGAGCATTGTGACCAAGGGAAAGCGCGGGGCGGTCACATACCATCCTTTGCCGCCTGTACGATCACTTTTGTTCAAGACGCATGGCGGCTTCGGCGCTAATCTACCCGCATGCAGAACGTATCTCAGAAAGAGGCGGCGGAGGCTATGCCGCTCGCCAACGTGGAATCGGCCCGCTTTTGGCGGGACAGCCGCTTCCGCGACATGGAGTGTCTGAGCGCTACCTTCCTCACTCATGAATATGCGCCGCATGCGCACGATACATTCAGCATCGGCGCGATTGAAAGCGGCAGCCAGATCGCCACGCTGAGCGGCAGGCGGGAGGAAACCGGCCCGGGCGACCTTTATCTTATCGATCCCGGCGTCATTCATGACGGTGCTCCCGGCGGCGAGGGCTACCGTTACCGCATGATCTATCCGGACATGAAATTATTCATCGATATTCTGGAGGATGTGACCGGCAAGGCCTTTCACGCGACGCCGTCTTTTTCCGGCGGGCTTCCACGCGATCCGCAGCTCGCCAATGCTTTTCACTCCGCCCATCGCACGCTCGAAAGGGGTGCAGGTGCATTGGAGTCCGATGAAAGCATGTTCTCGGTGCTGGCGGCGATCTTTGCGCGCCACGGCAGCACCATGGTCGTGCCTGTCGATACACAGGAGCGAAGCGCCGTCGCCCGCGCCCGCGAATACCTCATCGAGAATTTCGACAGCGACGTCGGCCTTGAGGAACTGGCCGGGGTGGCGAGGTTGAGCCGCGCGCATCTCATCCGCGCCTTCCGCAAGGAATACCACATCACGCCGCATGCCTTCCTGACGGACCGGCGCGTGCAGGTGGCCCGCAGGTTGCTGCGGCAGGGGCGCATGCCGGCCGATATTGCGTTCGAATGCGGTTTTGCCGATCAGGCGCATTTCACCCGGCACTTCAAGGCGCGCACAGGCGTAACACCCGGTCAATTCCGAACGGGCTGATCACTTACGTTCAATACGGCTGGGTCGGGCTGGGCTACTGCTCCGCGATCTTAATCGGGAGGTTGCCATGTTGCAGCAGAGCCGGCCGGCCGGCGAATTTCTTGCCGGAATGCGCGCCATCTTTCCACTTGTCGTCGCCGTTGCTCCGATAGGCCTGGTTTTCGGCGGGATTTCGGCCACCAAGGGGCTTTCGGTCTTGGAAACAGCGCTGATGAGCGCGCTGGTCTTTGCCGGTGGCTCGCAGTTCGTGGCAATGGATATATGGGCGCATCCGGCAAGCTGGGTCGGCGTCGGCTTTGCCACCCTTCTGGTCAACATCCGCCATGTGCTGATGAGCGCCTCCATCGGCATGAAGATGCAGTCCTTCTCCACCATCAGGCGCTATGCCGCCATGTTGTTCCTTGCCGACGAACTCTGGGCCATGGCGGAGTTCCGCGCCGGCAGCACACGGCTGACGCCCGTATGGTATGCCGGTATCGTCACGCCCTTCTATGCCGCCTGGGTCGGCTCTTCGCTGGCAGGCGCGTTGCTCGGCGCCTTTCTGGGCGATCCCGCGGTCATCGGTCTCGATTTCGCCTTTCCGGCCGTGTTTGTCGTGCTGGTCATGGGCTTCTGGAAGGGACCGGAAACGGGCGCAATTCTGGCCGCGAGCGGAATTGCAGCCGTTGTCGTCCATCATTTCGTGCCGGGCGTCTGGTATATCGCAGCCGGTGCTTTGGCCGGACTGGTGATGGCTTTCTGGAAGGGTCGGGTACAGGAGCAGGCCGCATGACGCTTGATATCAATACCCTGCTTGCCATCCTCGCTATGGCATTCGCGACGATTTTCACGCGCATCAGTGGTCTCGTCCTCATCCGTCATGTGCAGCTGGACGAACGCTGGAAAACGGCGATTGAGGCGATCCCGCCGGCGGTCCTGATGGCCGTGATAGCTCCGACCGCCTTTGCGACCGGCTGGGCGGAGACACTGGCATGTGCCGCAACGGCGCTGGCCGCCCGCCGCCTGCCGATGCTTGCCAGCGTCGTCGTCGGCGTTGTGGCGGTGGCCTTGTTGCGGGCCGCAGTTTTCTAAGGGAAATTGACCCGGAAAACCGCGTCAATGTTCCTCGTACTGTGTGAAGGAAGGATCGGCGAGATCGGCAAAGCGCGTGAATTCTGACTGGAAGGCGAGTTTCACCGTGCCCGTCGGCCCGTGGCGCTGCTTGGCGATGATGACGTCGGCCGTGCCCTTCACCTTGTCGAACAGCGCTTCCCATTCCGGATATTTCGGATCGTGGATGTCGCGCGGCTCCGAATTCTTGACGTAATATTCCTCGCGGAACACGAAGAGCACAACGTCGGCATCCTGCTCGATCGAGCCGGATTCGCGAAGGTCGGACAGCTGCGGCCGCTTGTCGTCGCGGCTTTCGACCTGACGCGAGAGCTGCGACAGCGCGATGATCGGAACGTTGAGCTCCTTGCCGAGCGCCTTGAGGCCGGTGGTGATCTGGGTGATTTCCTGCACGCGGTTGTCGCTGGATTTGCCCGAACCGGTCATCAGCTGAATGTAGTCGACCACAAGCACGTCGAGGCCGCGCTGGCGCTTGAGGCGGCGGGCGCGCGCCGAAAGCTGGGCGATCGAGATGCCGCCGGTCTGGTCGATATAGAGCGGCACCTTCTGCATCATCATCGAGCAGGCGACGAGCTTTTCAAAATCGGCATCGTTGATGTCGCCGCGGCGGATCTTCGAGGAGGAGACTTCCGTCTGCTCGGAGATGATACGGGTGGCGAGCTGTTCCGACGACATTTCGAGCGAATAGAAGCCCACGACGCCACCGTTCTTCGCCTTCATGCTGCCGTCCGACTGGACTTCGCCTTCGTAGGCGGCGGCGATATTGTAGGCGATGTTCGTGGCAAGCGAGGTCTTGCCCATGCCGGGGCGTCCGGCCAGCACAATCAAGTCCGAACGCTGCAGGCCGCCCATCTTGGAATCCAGCGAATGGATGCCGGTGGAAATGCCGGAAAGCCCGCCGTCACGTTCCTTGGCGACAGCCGCCATGTCGATGGCTAGCGCAACCGCATCGTTGAAGGCCTGGAAGCCGCCGTCGTAGCGGCCGTTCTCCGCCAATTCGAAGAGGCGGCGTTCCGTATCCTCGATCTGAGACTGCGGCGGCATGTCGAGCGGCGCGTCATAGGCGATATTGACGACATCTTCGCCGATGGTGATCAGCGCCCGGCGCAGCGCCAGGTCGTAGATCGCCCGGCCGTAATCCTCGGCATTGATGACGGTGACGGCATTGCTGACGAGACTCGCCAGATATTGCGAAACCGTCATGTCGCCGACCTTCTCGTCGGCTTTCAGGAAGGTCTTGATCGTCACCGGGTTGGCGATCTTACCCATGCGGATGATATCGCCGGCAACCTCGAAGATCTTCCGGTGCAGCGGTTCATAGAGATGGATCGGTTTCAGGAAGTCCGACACCCGGTAATAGGCGTCGTTGTTCATCAGGATCGCACCCAGAAGCGCCTGCTCGGCTTCGATATTGTTGGGTGCTTCGCGATAATGCTGCTCCGACGGGGCAACAGCTGTAATCTTTCGAGCGGCGTCGTTCATCATCATCCGTTCTGTCTTTTTCCAGCTCCGGATTTGCAATTCCGGACGCGAAAATCAAGAGGCTACGAAAGGAGCGGGGGCTCGCTTCGCCTAAATCCTGAACGCTGTGCACGTTGTTCGACTTCTCCACAGTCTTGGGCGACACAAAGGAGAAATACTGGCAGTGTCACCCGCACGACACGGTATGGCGCCGACTCAGCCCATCCGTTTCGGAGAACGCTACTTTAGCGCGATGCCATAAGGCACGCAGCAAAAACATCCGGACAATCCCCTTAAAAAGCGACCCAGTCCACTACGCCTATGGAAGGGATGGAAACGAAAAAGCCCGGCGCGGTGGCCGGGCTTCCCTGTCGCGGATCGCTCCGACGAAATTATGCTTCGTCTTCGTCGACGCCGTCGGCTTCCGGATCGAAGAAGTCTTCCGGACGCAGCGCGTCTTCGTCGACGCCGTAGATCGCGTCGACCGAGGTGAGTTCTTCGCCCTTGGACTGGCGCTCTGCCTCTTCGGCCGAACGGGCAACGTTCAGCTCGACGTGGATTTCGACTTCGGCATGCAGCTGCAGTTCGACCTTGTGCAGGCCGATCGACTTGATCGGCGTGTTGAGGTGAACCTGGTTGCGGCCGATGTTGAAGCCTTCGGCGGCGAGAATCTCGACGACGTCACGGGCAGCAACCGAACCGTAGAGCTGGCCGGTTTCGCCGGCGGAACGCACGACGATGAAGGACTTGCCGTCGAGAACGTCGGCGACCTTCTGGGCTTCCGACTTGCGCTCGAGGTTGCGGGCTTCGAGCGTCGCACGCTCGGCTTCGAAGCGGGTCTTGTTGGCGGCGTTGGCGCGCAGCGCCTTGCCGAGCGGCAGCAGGTAGTTACGGGCAAAGCCGTCGCGAACCTTTACGGTTTCGCCCATCTGGCCGAGCTTGGAGATGCGTTCGAGAAGGATGACTTCCATTTTCTTTTTCCTTTCTTGTGTCTCAGATTTTCGTATCGGATTGTTTGGGGGCATCAGCATCTTTCGTCGGGGTCAGCGCGATCGCCTTGCGCGTATCGCTGAGACCGAGAACGAGGATGAGGAGAGCTGGCAGCAGCATGAGCATCGAGGCCAGATAGCAGAGGATGAGAGCCGGTATGCGCCAGTCCTTGCCGCGCGTGCGGAAATGCAGCGAGGCGAAACCGGAAAGCATGAAGCCGGCGCCGAAGGTGCCGATCACGGTCGCACCGACCAGCGCCGGAATGCCGCCGAAAAAGCAGGCGGCAAGCCCGGCCAGGAAGATGAAGATCGAGTTGCGGTTCATGCGCAGCGACGAGGGAATATCCTCGCGCGGGCGAAGGCCGCGGCCGGACGCTGAGACGATGCGCACGGCGAAGTAATAGGCGGCAAATAACATGCTGACCCACATGCCGCCCTGCAAAGCCGGCAGCATCAGCAGGATCAGCGACTTGGTCTGCGCAGTCGCCGCCGGATCGGGCATGAATTCCGGCTGCTGCTGCTTGAGCGAGGTGATCAGCAGATCGACGATCGGATCGGTAATCTCAGGCCCGTAGCCGATGATCACACCGATGACGATGACGGCGAGCGTCACCAGACCGCAGAGATGCAGCAGGATATCGGAGAGCGGATACCAGGCAAGCAGATGGTCGGGGCCGCCGAGTTCGGCGGCCGGACGCGCCAGATTGGCGAGATGGCTGAGCCAACCGGCCGGCAGAAGCGTCACCAGCGTCATGATCAGCGCGAAGGAGGGCGAGATCAAGATCGCCCCGAGGGCCGCAGCGGTGACGACGGCCGAGACCGCGGCGGCATTGCCCCATCCGAGCCCGACGATCAGGATCGGCAGCGCCGAGGCCGTGTAGAGAAGCGCGCTGAAAAACGACGGCTGCATGCTCGCGCCCAGCACCAGCAGGGCGGCGGTCAATCCGGCGAGTGCGCCGATCAGCAGCGTTCTAATGTTCGGTCGTTTCAAGGTCGCTGTCCTGCTTCATCAAGCAGTTAGAGGATGTTGCTGAATCAAATTCAGAAACGTCTCAACATGGGTTTTAAGAGTTCCGATCCGCGCCCATCGCGGAAGGGAGAAGGGAAGGCACGAATGCCTTCCCTAAAAGGTGTCGGCGTCGACCGATTAGGCGACGACGTAGGGCAGCAGGCCGAGGAAACGGGCGCGCTTGATCGCCTGGGCGAGTTCGCGCTGCTTCTTCTGGGAAACGGCCGTGATGCGGGACGGAACGATCTTGCCACGCTCGGAAATGTAGCGCTGCAGCAGGCGTACGTCCTTGTAGTCGATCCGCGGCGCATTGGCGCCGGAGAACGGGCAGGTCTTGCGGCGGCGATGGAACGGGCGGCGGACCGGAGCGGAGGAAGTTTCAGACATATCTCAGATCTCCCTTATACACGATCTTCGCGCGGACGGCGCGGACGGTCGTCACGGTCGCCGAAGCCACCTTCACGCGGCGGACGCGGGCCGCGGTCGCGATCACCGAAGCCGCCTTCACGCGGGCCACGGCCGCCTTCACGCGGACGGTCGTCACGGTCGCGCTTCTGCATCATGGCAGACGGACCTTCTTCATGCTTCTCGACGGCGATCGTCATGTAGCGAAGAACGTCTTCGCTGATGCGCATCTGACGTTCCATTTCCTGGACGGCAGCCGCCGGGGCATCAATGTCCATCAGGGCGTAGTGCGCCTTACGGTTCTTCTTGATGCGGTAGGTGAGGGACTTAAGGCCCCAGTTCTCGATACGCCCGACCTTACCGCCATTCGCTTCGATCACACCCTTGTACTGTTCTACGAGGGCATCGACCTGCTGAGCGGAAATATCCTGCCGGGCAAGGAATACATGTTCATAAAGAGCCATGACAGCTTTGCCTTTCTTGCGTTTGGTTCAACCCGATATTCGGCGGCTAAGCCTCAACGACTGCTCCTGATTGGGCGGACCCAGGCAAGAAAGCGTTTCCGAGACGGTCGAGAGCGGAGACACGGGAGGCTGGAACGCTTCCGTTCCGAACGATTTCCGAAAGGAAACCGGCCCTCCGTTCAGCCACCAGCCAGAAGACCGGGTTAACGAACAGCGCGGCTTATACGGATTTTTCGGGGAAAGGCAAGCGCAATCGGACAATCGAACCCGACGCAGACCAGTGAGTAGAGCGTGATGCCGAAAACTGTGAGCGGTTTTCGGGCGACATCATGCTCTCATCCCGTTCGGCGTCGGGCAGGCGTTAAAGGAATATGATCAAAGCGTCAGCGGATACTGCCGGTGCACCTTGGCGATCTCCGTGAGCACCTCGTCCGAAAGCGTCAGGTCGGCCGCACTGATATCGACTTTCAACTGCTCCATCGAGGTTGCGCCGATGATGACCGACGCCATGAACGGCCTTGATCGGCAGAAGGCAAGCGCCATCGCTGCCGGATCGAGACCATATCTGGCCGCGATCTGCAGGTAGGCTTTGGTCGCCGGCTCTTGCAGGGGCTGCAGGCGGCCTCCGATATCGGGGTTGATCGAACCGCGCGAACCCTTCGGCCTGACACCATCGACATATTTTCCGGAGAGGATGCCGCCGGCGAGCGGCGAATAAGCGAGCAGCCCGACATCCTCGTGATGCGAGAGCTCGGCGAGATCGAGATCGAAATGGCGGTAGAGCAGATTATATTCGTTCTGGACGCTCGCAACGCGCGGCAGGTTCTTCTGTTCGGAGAGCGTCAGATATTTCTGTATGCCCCAGGTGGTCTCGTTGGAAAGACCGATCGCGCGGATCTTGCCTTCCTTCGTACCGAGCATTTCCAGGATGTCGAGCATATTGGCGACGGCCTTGTCGCGATCCTGGTTGAAGGGATTGTAGCTCCAGTTCTGGCGGAAATGGAAATGGCCGCGGTTCGGCCAGTGGATCTGGTAGAGGTCGATATAATCGGTCTTCAGCCGCGCCAGGCTGGCCTCGAGCGCCAGGCGGATATTCTTTGCATCGGCACCTTCGCCGCCGCGTATATAGTCGCGGCCGCGGCCGGCGACCTTGGTGGCGAGCACGATATCGCCGCGCTTGCCGGTCTTCTTGAACCAACTGCCGATATAGTCTTCGGTCCAGCCCTGTGTCGCCGCCGAAACCGGGGTGGTCGGATAAAGCTCGGCCGTGTCGAAGAAATTGACGCCCTTTTCGACGGCGTAGTCCATCTGCGCATGAGCATCGGCTTCGCTGTTCTGCGAACCCCAGGTCATGGTGCCAAGGCAAATCTCTGAAACGGAAATCTCGGTGCGGCCTAGTGAATTGTACTTCATGAAAAAACCTTGGGAGAGAGGTGAAAGCCTTGGGGAGGTCCGCGCAAATCTAGGCTGGATTTGGCGGAGCGCAAGAGCAAAAACCGGGCTTTTGCGCCGGTGCGAAAGGCTTTGCGGAGAATGAGGCGCCACTTGACTCTGCCGGAAAGAATGTCAATTGGAGGCAAAACAGCCTTAAGGGGCGTAATCAGGGACATGAAAATGACCATCGCTTTCACTTTTCCCGGTCAGGGCAGTCAGGCCGTCGGCATGGGCAAGGATCTCGCCGAGAATTTCGCGGAAGCTCGCGCCGTTTTCGAAGAGGTCGATCAGGCGCTCGGTGAAAAGCTTTCGGACGTCATGTTCAACGGTCCCGAGGATACGTTGACGTTGACGGCGAATGCCCAGCCGGCGCTGATGGCCGTCTCGATCGCCGTCGTCCGCGTTCTCGAAGCCAAAGGGCTGGATCTGAAGTCGAAGATCGCCTACGTCGCCGGTCATTCGCTCGGCGAATATTCGGCACTTTGCGCCGCCGGCACCTTTTCGCTCGCCGACACCGCGCGGCTGTTGCGCATCCGCGGCAATGCCATGCAGGCGGCCGTCCCAGTCGGCGTCGGCGCTATGGCCGCGATCATCGGCCTCGAACATGCCGACGTCGTTGCCGTTTGCGAGGCAGCGGCCGCTGCCGGCGCCTGCCAGATCGCCAACGACAATGGCGGCGGCCAGATCGTCATCTCGGGCGAGAAGGCAGCCGTCGAAAAGGCGGCCGGCCTTGCGACCGACAAGGGCGCCAAGCGCGCCATCCTGCTGCCGGTCTCCGCTCCGTTCCATTCGACACTGATGGCGCCGGCCGCCAACGCCATGCGCGAAGCGCTGGCAACTGTCGCCAAATCCGATCCGGTCGTGCCTGTCATCGCCAATGTCCGTGCTGCGCCCGTGACAGGCGCCGACGAGATCGCCAGCCTCCTGGTCGAGCAGGTGACCGGCCAGGTCCGCTGGCGCGAGACGGTGGAATGGTTCGCCGGAAATGGCGTCACGACGCTTTATGAACTCGGTTCCGGCAAGGTGCTGACCGGCCTTGCCCGCCGCATCGACAAGACGATCAACGGCATCTCCGTCAACGGTCCGGCGGATATCGACGCGGCCGTCGCCGCCCTCATGGCCTGATTGGTATCTCCAGATATAAGGAACGTTTCCATGTTCGATCTTTCCGGCCGCAAGGCTCTCGTCACCGGCGCATCCGGCGGTATCGGCGAGGAAATCGCCCGCCTTCTTCATAAGCAGGGCGCTATCGTCGGCCTGCACGGCACCCGCGTCGAGAAACTGGAAGCGCTGGCCGCCGATCTCGGCGAGCGCGTCAAGATCTTCCCGGCCAATCTGTCCGACCGCGATGAGGTCAAGGCGCTCGGCCAGAAGGCCGAAGCCGACCTCGAAGGCGTCGATATTCTCGTCAACAATGCCGGCATCACCCGCGACGGGCTCTTTGTACGCATGAGCGACGAGGATTGGGACGCCGTCCTCGAAGTGAACCTGACATCGACGTTCCGCCTGACGCGCGAATTGACGCATCCGATGATGCGTCGCCGCTATGGCCGCATCATCAACATCACCTCCGTCGTCGGCGTCACCGGCAATCCAGGGCAGGCCAATTACTGCGCCTCCAAGGCCGGCATGATCGGCTTCACCAAGTCCTTGGCGCAGGAAATTGCCACCCGCAACGTGACGGTCAATTGCGTGGCACCGGGCTTCATCGAGAGCGCCATGACCGGCAAGCTGAACGACAAGCAGAAGGAAGCGATCATGGGGGCGATCCCGATGAAGCGCATGGGCACGGGCGGCGAGGTCGCTTCGGCGGTGGCTTACCTTGCGTCCTCCGAGGCTGCTTACATGACGGGTCAGACGCTGCACGTAAACGGCGGCATGGCGATGATCTGAAACGACAAACTGTTGGCATGGGAATATTTCCGCCAATAGCATGTTGAGCAATCACGAACCGTTGATTTTCTGGCTTTGCGGCAGACATAAAGCATGTTAAGCGGGCCATGACTGTCAACAGTCGTCCCGAGAAAGCAGACGGACCGGCGGGCTTTTTTGCAAGCCTGGGACATCTCTGAAGCCGGGTAAACGAGTTTGCCGAGGATGTCTGAAAACATCGCAGGCTGAAGCAGGGTAGGGGTGCCGCGATGGCATTCCGATCAGGACATAAGGTCGAGGAAACCGACATGAGCGATATCGCAGAACGCGTAAAGAAAATTGTTATTGATCATCTTGGCGTTGATGCCGACAAGGTCGTCGAGAGCGCCAGCTTTATCGACGATCTGGGCGCTGACTCGCTCGACACGGTCGAACTTGTCATGGCTTTCGAAGAAGAATTCGGCGTTGAAATTCCTGACGACGCTGCCGACTCGATCCTGACGGTCGGCGATGCAGTGAAGTTTATTGAGAAGGCCCAGGCCTGATCCTGTGAATTTGAGAAAGGGCGGGCCTGGAGTCCGCCCTTTTCTTTTCGGCATACTTCTCCATAGAACATAAGAGGCGGGGGAAAGCACGCGATGAGACGTGTCGTCATCACCGGTACCGGCATGGTATCACCCTTGGGATGCGGAACCGAGGTGACGTGGTTGCGGCTGCTTGCCGGTCAGAACGGCGCCCGCCTCGTCACCGAATTCGAGGTCGATGACCTTCCCGCCAAGATCGCCTGCCGTATTCCTATCGGTGACGGCACCGACGGCACCTTCAATGTCGATCAGTGGATGGAGCCGAAGGAGCAACGTAAGGTCGATCCCTTCATCATCTACGGCATGGCCGCCGCCGACATGGCGCTTGCCGATGCCGGCTGGCATCCTGAAACCGATGACGACCAGATCGCCACCGGCGTGCTGATCGGCTCTGGCATCGGTGGTATCGAAGGCATCGTCGAAGCGGGTTACACCCTGCGCGACAAGGGCCCGCGCCGTATCTCGCCCTTCTTCATTCCCGGCCGCCTGATCAACCTCGTCTCCGGCCAGGTCTCGATCCGCCACAAGCTGCGCGGACCCAATCATTCGGTCGTCACCGCCTGCTCAACGGGTGCGCATGCGATCGGCGATGCCGCGCGGCTGATCGCGCTGGGTGACGCCGACGTCATGGTCGCCGGCGGCACGGAATCCCCCGTCAGCCGCATTTCGCTTGCAGGCTTTGCCGCTTGCAAGGCGCTGTCGACCCAGCACAACGACGACCCGCAGAAGGCTTCGCGCCCCTATGATCGCGACCGCGATGGCTTCGTCATGGGCGAAGGCGCCGGCATCGTCGTGCTCGAGGAACTGGAACACGCCAAGGCGCGCGGCGCCAGGATCTACGCCGAAATCGTCGGCTACGGCCTGTCAGGCGATGCCTATCACATCACTGCGCCGTCCGAAGACGGCGAGGGTGCCGGCCGCTGCATGGCGATGGCGCTGAAGCGCGCCGGGCTGACGCCGGCCGATATCGATTACATCAACGCCCACGGTACCTCGACCATGGCCGATACGATCGAACTCGGCGCCGTCGAGCGGTTGGTCGGCAACGCGGCGTCGAAGATCTCCATGTCTTCGACCAAGTCGGCGACTGGACACCTTCTCGGTGCAGCCGGCGCCATCGAGGCGATCTTCACTACGCTCGCCATCCGCGACAATATCGCGCCGCCGACGCTCAATCTCGACAATCCCGAACGTGAGACGGCGATCGATCTTGTTCCGCACAAGGCTCGTGAGCGGGAAATCAATGTGGCGCTGTCCAACTCGTTCGGGTTCGGCGGCACGAACGCGTCGCTCGTGCTGCGCCGTTACGCGCAATAAAAGTCCTGTGCGGTGAGCGGGTCTCCCTTACACCGCAACCGGCCGTCCTCTACGTTGCGTAGGAGGGCGTGCGAAGGCATAACGACCGGCAACGGCGTCTTTGAACGGCGGCAGAACCTGCTTTTGCCGCATTGCTTCGCGAAATAGCGAAGTGAGGGTCAAGTTTTAGAGGATTGCCGGTGAGCGATACGACGAACCAGAGCAACGATAGCCAGGCGCAGAAGGGACCGATCATCCCGAAGTCGCCGAACGAAGCCCTGCGTCCTGAGCGTGTCCCGGAGCCGCCGCGGCGGTCCAGGAAAGCCCGCGGCCAGGTCGTTCTTTTTCTGAACTTCATCATGACGCTGGCGGTTCTGGTCTGCGTCGTCGCCGTCATCGGCTTCTACTATGCCACATCGACCTATCGGAACCCGGGTCCGCTGCAGACCAACACCAATTTCATCGTCCGCAACGGCGCTGGTCTGGCCGAAATCGCCTCGAACCTCGAGCGCAACGCAATCATCAGCGATGCCCGCATTTTCCGCTATCTCACGGCAACGCATCTTTCTGCCGGTGAGAGCCTGAAGGCGGGTGAGTACGAGATCAAGGCGAAGGCCTCCATGAGCGATATCATGGAGCTTCTGAAATCGGGCAAGTCCATTCTCTATTCCGTTTCCTTCCCTGAGGGCTTGACGGTCCGCCAGATGTTCGACCGCATGCTGCAGGATACCGTGCTCGAAGGTGACTTGCCGGCCGCACTGCCGACCGAGGGCAGCCTGCGTCCGGATACCTACAAATTCTCGCGCGGCACCAAGCGCGCGGAGATCATCGACCAGATGGCGGCTGCACAGCAGAAGCTCGTCGATCAGATCTGGGACAAGCGCGACTCCTCGCTGCCGCTGCGATCCAAAGTGGAATTCGTGACACTCGCCTCGATCGTCGAAAAGGAAACCGGGGTTCCCGACGAGCGTGCCCATGTCGCCTCCGTTTTCCTGAACAGGCTCGGCAAGGGCATGCGCCTGCAGTCCGATCCGACGATCATCTACGGTCTCTTCGGCGGCGAGGGCAAACCGGCCGACCGGCCCATCTACCAGTCGGACCTCAAGCGGGACACGCCTTACAACACCTATGTCATCAAGGGTCTGCCGCCGACGCCGATCGCCAATCCCGGCAAGGATGCGCTGGAAGCCGTCGCCAATCCCTGGAAGACGCAGGACCTCTATTTCGTCGCCGACGGCACCGGTGGCCATGTTTTCGCTGCGACGCTCGAGGAGCACAATGCCAACGTCAAGCGCTGGCGCAAGCTCGAAGCCGACAAGGGCTCGGACCCGAACATCGCAGTCGACGGCCAGCCGGAAGAGCAGCCGGCGGATAATGGCGCCACCGTCGTGCCGCTGAAGAAAAAGAAGATCAACTGATACTTTCGGGAGGCACGCATGGCTTTGCAGTCCATGACCGGTTTTGCACGGCGCGAAGGAACGAGCGGCCGCTGGCGCTGGGCATGGGAATTGCGCTCGGTCAACGGTAAGGGCCTCGACCTGCGCCTGCGCCTGCCGCCTGGCCTCGAACGCATGGAGGCAGACGTCCGCCGCCTCGCCGGCGAGAGCTTCAGCCGCGGCAACCTGCAGGCATCGCTATCCGTCACCGCCGACGAGAACCGTTTCGAGGCGGTGCTGAACAAGGAGGCGCTCGCCGCTGTGCTGGCCATGCGCGAGCAGTTGGACGGTGTCATCGATCCGTCGCCACTGAAGCTCGATACGCTGCTCCTGGTGCGCGGCATCGTGGAATTCCGCGAAAGCGAGGATGGCGAGGAGGCGCTTGCCGCCCGTGACGCCGAGATCGCTGCCGGCTTGCTGGCCGCGCTTTCCGATCTGAGAGCAATGCGCGAACAGGAAGGTTCGGCGCTGACGCGTATCCTCCTCGACCATGTCACGACGATCGAAGGCCTGACACGAACGATCGAGCTCGATCCGTCTCGCTCGCCGCAGGAGATCGCCGCGCGGCTGGTCGCGCAGGTCGCCTTGTTGATGGATGGCATGGCCGCACTCGACCGCGACAGGCTGCATGCCGAAGCCGCACTGCTGGCGACCAAAGCGGATCTGCGCGAGGAAATCGATCGTCTCAAGGCTCATGTCGCCGCAGCGCGCGATCTCCTGGTGAAAGGTGGGCCTGCCGGGCGCCGGCTGGACTTCCTTGCACAGGAATTTAACCGCGAATCGAATACCATCTGCTCGAAGTCGAACGCCTCGGCGGTCACCGCTGCCGGCATCGAGTTGAAAGTCGTGATCGACCAGTTCCGAGAGCAGGTCCAGAATTTGGAGTAAGACATGAACCCGGCGAAATCCTCGCCCGTGCAGATCGCCCGCCGCGGTCTGATGCTTGTCATCTCGTCGCCGTCGGGCGCCGGCAAGTCCACCATCGCGCGCACGCTTCTGGAGACCGACAGGCAAATCGGTCTTTCCGTCAGCGTCACCACACGTCAGCGCCGCCCGAGCGAAGTCGAGGATGTGCATTACCACTTCAAGAGTGTGCGCGAGTTCGAGCGGCTGCGCGATAGCGACGCGCTGCTCGAATGGGCCGAGGTACATGGCAATTTCTACGGCACACCGCGCGAGCCGGTCGAGCAGGCCATGGCCGAAGGCCGCGACATGCTCTTTGATATCGATTGGCAGGGCGCCCAGCAATTGCAGGAGAAGATGTCGGCCGACGTGGTCTCGATCTTCGTGCTGCCTCCGACCATGACGGAACTCCAGTCGCGGTTGCATCGCCGTGCCGAGGATTCCGAGGAGGTCATCCAGACGCGCCTCGCCAATAGCCGCGCCGAGATCGCCCACTGGCGCGAATACGACTACGTCATCATAAACGACGATCTCAACGCCGCCCTCGACGCCGTCCAGTCGATCGTCAAGGCCGAACGCCTGCGCCGCGACCGCCGCCATGGCATGTTCGACTTCGTCCGCGCATTGCTGGAAGAGACGCCCTCGCTTTAGAGTAGCTCCTGGAAACCGCTTCGCACGTTCCTGGAATTGCCCTACAGGCTGTTTGCCAGAAGGCAGAATTCCTCGACAGATAGGGTTTCCGCCCGCCGCGCCGGATCGATCCCGGCCTTGACAAGCAGGCTCTCGCCGCCGAGCGATTTCAGGCTTTGGCGCAGCATCTTGCGACGTTGGCCGAAAGCGGCCTGCGTCACTTTTTCCAGATTGGCGACAACGCAGGGGATCGGGTTTTCGCGAGGGGTCAGCTGCACGACCGTCGACGTCACCTTCGGCGGCGGCGTGAACGCTTGCGGCGGCACGTCGAAGGCCATGCGTGCCTCTGTTCGCCAGCCGCAGAGCACGCCGAGACGGCCGTAATGGTCGTCGTCTTCGTTGGCGACGATGCGCTCGCCGACTTCTTTCTGAAACATCAGCGTCAGCGACTGCCAGAACGGTGGCCAGGCTTTCGGCAGCAGCCAGTTGACCAGCAACTGCGTGCCGACGTTGTAGGGGAGGTTGGCAATGATCTTGATCGGGCCTTCCGGCGCTAATCTCTCGAAATCCGTCTTCAGCGCATCGCCTTCGATCACCTCCAGCCGGCCGGGATAATGATCAGCGATCTCGGCGAGCGCTGGCAGGCAGCGTGTATCCCGCTCGATGGCGATAACCTTCCTGGCGCCGAGCGCCAGGATCGCGCGCGTCAGCCCGCCGGGGCCGGGGCCGACCTCAAAAACGGTCGCATCGTTGAGCGCCCCCGCCGTGCGGGCGATCTTCTGGGTGAGGTTGAGATCGAGCAGGAAATTCTGCCCGAGCGCCTTGCGCGCGTCGAGGCCGTGACGCTGGATCACGTCGCGA
This sequence comes from Rhizobium indigoferae, assembly GCF_034554815.1. Taxonomy (NCBI): domain Bacteria; kingdom Pseudomonadati; phylum Pseudomonadota; class Alphaproteobacteria; order Hyphomicrobiales; family Rhizobiaceae; genus Rhizobium; species Rhizobium indigoferae. Next base: position 1,207,882 of record NZ_CP140635.1, read on the forward strand.
AGCGGCGGCAGGCCATCGAGTGCTGCCATCAGCGGCAGCTTTCCGCACTGCGGCCGAGTTGGGCGGCGAGCTTCAGCGCCGCAACAAGGCTCTGCTCGCGCGCCAGTCCCTTGCCGGCGATGCCGAAAGCGGTGCCGTGATCCGGCGAGGTGCGCACGAAGGGAAGCCCGAGCGTCACGTTGACGCTGTCGTCGAAACCAAGTGCCTTGGCTGGGATCAGTGCCTGGTCGTGATACATGCAGACGGCGACGTCGTATCGCGCCCGCGCCTCGTCATGGAACATCGTATCGGCGGGCAGGGGGCCGATCGCATCGATGCCCTCGTCGCGCAGGCGCTCGATCGCCGGTCGGATGATATCCTCGTCCTCCTTGCCAATCGCCCCGCCTTCACCCGCATGCGGGTTGAGGCCGGCAACGGCGAGCCGCGGCGTCTCGATGCCGAAACGCTGCCTCAGGTCTTCATGGGCGATCCGGCAGGTTTCAACGATCAGTTCGCCTGTCAGCGCCTGCGGCACGTCCCTAACAGGAATGTGGATGGTGACGGGAATCGCCCGGAGCTTCGGTCCTGATAACATCATCACCGGTGTCACCGGCCGGCCGGTCGCCCTGGCGGCGAGATCGGCGAGAAATTCGGTATGGCCGGGAAATCGGAAACCCGCCTCGTATAGCACGGCTTTAGCGATGGGATTGGTGACGACCGCGAGCGCCTCGCCGGTGATGACAAGCGACACGGCTTTCTCGATCGCCGCGATCGTGCCTTTCGCCGTTGCCGCATGCGGCTCGCCGGCCACCACCTCGATGCCGGCCAGTATGGTCATGACGGGCAGCGCGTCGGCAAACATGCCGGCGGCCTCGCTGGCTTTATCGGTCTCGCGGATCGAAACCGCCAGATTGAGCTGGCGGGCTCTCAGCGCCAAGACATCAGGATCGCCGATCAGGAAGAAAGGCGGCAGCCCGAGTTCACGCCGCCGGAGCCAGGCCATCAGAGTAATGTCCGGCCCGATGCCGGCGGGATCGCCCTGGGTCAGCGCAAGCGGTCGCGAAAACGGTATCACCATTGTCGGTCAGCGATAGGCGATCTGCGCCTTTTTGCGCAGTTCATCCAGGTATTTCTTGCTGTTTTCGTTTTCCGGGCTGGCGTCCTTGCCGCCCTTGGACTTGTCGAGATCTTCCTGGCGGAAGACCATTTCGGCGGCCTGGTCGTCGGAGACCTGCCGCTGGCTGCAGATTGCCAGGTATTCAACGCCCTTGTCGGTGACGCGGGTCCCTGTCGTGTTGCCCTTGGCCTGCTCGACCAACGGCTTCCAATCCGGCGGGATCTCGGGGGCGAGCATCCGGCCGAGATCGCGCACGGAAACGTCACGCATCGTCGCGGCAAATACCTTTGCCTGGTCGCAGCCCGGAAATTTCGAGCGCGACGCCTCGGCCTCGCCCTTGCGCTTGCCGGTGATGGCCCCGCGCTTGGCTTGCGGAATGACGAAGATGATCTGCTGCAGCATATATTCCGTCGTTACCGGCTTCTGCTTGTTGTTCTGCATCATGCGCGAGACGAGATCGTAGTTCGACAGCCGCGACGTCGAGCCGTAGCGGGCGTTGACCACACGCGGCCAGCTCATCTGCACGGCGATGAAACCCTTGAAATGGTCGACGCCGACACCGGCGCGATCGAGGATCTGCGACATCTGCTCGGGGGAAAGCTTGTTGCCGCTCGAAAAGCGCGCGAAAGACGCATCGACGTCCTGCTGCGAAACCGACATATGAACGCGGGCGACCTCCTGCCGCTTGAGCGCCTCGTCGATCAATTGCTCCTCAGCGGCCTTGGCATCGGCCTTCGTATGCTGCAGGCGCAGGAAGGCCTGGCGCTTGGCGACATCGCCGCTGGTGATGGCGGTGCCGTTCACCACGGCCTTGACTTCACTTGCCGCAAGCGTTGGACCGGCAAGGCCTGTCAGCAATGCAAGCGCTGCCCCGGCGAGGAACTTGGTTATGGCCTTTTTCGCGTCAATCATCTGTTGACCTCCCGATAGCGCCGCGAGACGTTGTTCGCGGCGTTCTTACCACAGTGCGAGACACGCGGAAATCGCTTCCATCACGGCGCGAAACCCCTATGCCTCAGATACCGACTGGCGGCAATGTCCTGCACAGGCTTACGGCGAAAGAATGGCTTCAGGCCATGTTTGCGCCGGCCGTCCGTCAGTTGAGGCCATCCGAGCTGTCTCCAGAATAGCCGACCTTGATGTCGCCGAGCGTGCGGAAGGTCAGCCGCGCGCCGATCGTCCAGTCGCTTGCCGACTCGTCGTCGGAATCCCTGCTGTCGGTATAGGCGATCGTGAAGATCGTGCATTCGTCCTCATAGGACAGGCCAAGCGTCCGGCGGCTAATCACATCATTGTTCAGATCCCAGGCGATGCCGCCGAAAATCGACCAGTAATCCTTGAACTTGATTTTGCTGCTGGTCTGGATCTCGTCATTGTCCTCGTCGAAGCCATATGCCGGCTGGGCGCTGAGATGGGTGAAGGTCACCTGCGAAGAGAAGGTGTCGTTCTGGTAGGCCGTCGTCAGGTCGCCGCGGCGGAAATCGAAATCCTTCTCGTCGAGGCGGTAGGAGGCGGTCACGGAAACGCCGTACGGTGTCTCGATGCCACCGAGGCCGACATAGTCGGAGCGAGTGGTTTCAAGGCCGGAATCGGCGCCGACATTGACGAGGTCATCGGTCGCAAACGAGTTCTGACCGGCGATCTGGTACGATTGGCCGAAAATGCCGTGCAGCTTGTAACCGCTGTCGAACGTACCGGTGTACTGGATGCCGACATTGGCGCGGGTACCGCCTTCGACGCGGTCGTAGCCCGAGAATTTGTCGCGGTCGAACAGTGAGGTGGCGTCGAAGACGAAGCTCTGCGCATCCTCGTTCGGCAGGCGGCCTGCGAGTTGCTCGTCGGGGCGGGCATAGATCTGTGCGATCGGCTCGAGGACATGAGTGCTATTGTCAGTCGTCATCAGGATCGGATAACGCATCTCCAGCCCGGCCGTGACCATCGAGCGGGTGGCGGAATTGCCGTCGTCGTAGTTGCCGGCGTAACCTGTGGGATCGTCCATGTTCAGCGCGAAGGCGTCGCCGCGCGCGGCCAGCAGCGGCGTGATCACGAGGCCGGTCGGCGTGACGTAGGTGCGCTTCCACTGCAGCTCGGCAGTCAGCCGCGAGGTCTGACCCTTCAGGCCGCGGAAGCGGTCGAAGCCGTCGACGGTATAGAAGTCGTCATGGGTGCGCGAAATATTCGTCAGGTTGACATCAGCCGAAAGCTCGCCGCCTGCAAGCGGCTGCGGCGCCACATAGTGATAGTCGAGCGACGGATAGACGATCGCCTGCTGTTTTTCGGCAGTGTTCTTCCGGTCGGCATCCTGGACGTCGAAATAGAACGCCCGCATGTCGAAATAATTGCGTTTCCCAAGTCCCGTCAGGTAGATCTGGTTGGTACGATCGGTGCTGGTCAGGCCGCGCAGCTTGTAGGTGCGCGAGAAGTTGTTGTCGCTCTGCATCATGACGTCCCAGCCGAACGTCCAGCGCGGATTGATGCGGAATTCGGCCTTCGATGCCACCATGCCACGCTGGCCGGCTTCGGCATCGCTGGTGCCGGAGCTGAAATTGTCCGGCTTTGCCTGGTCTATACCGGCGACGCGCAGGATATGCGTGCCATTTTCGAAGCGCTGGCGGAATTCGCCTTCGACGAGGAAGCCCTGGGCGGTGTAGCCGGTGGCGGTGACCGTCGCGTCCATGCTCGGCGAGATCACATAATAATAAGGAACGGAAAGTCCGAAGCCAAGATTCTGCGACAGGCTCATCGTCGGGAAGAGAAAGCCCGACTTGCGCTTCACCGTATTGTCGGGAACTTCCATGACCGGCACGAAGGCGATCGGATAGCCGAGCAGCTCGAAGCGGGCTCTCTCCAGGCGGATCGTGTGGGTCACGCCGTTCTGGATCACACGCTTGGCCTTGACCTGCCAGAAGGGCGCGCGTTTCGGATCTTCGGCGCAAGGAAGGCAGGCCGTGTAGACGCCCTTGTTGAGAATCATCTGCGTGCCGCCGACGCGCTCGCCGGTTTCGGCGACGATACGGGTATTGTCGGCAGTTTCGATGCGCAGCGAATTCATGAACCCGTCAGCGAAATTGTCGGTCACGTCAAGGTTGTCGGCGTAGATGCGGTTGCCGTCGGGGCTGACCAGCTCGATATTGCCGATCGCCGTCATCCGGCCGGTCTTCTGATTGTACTCGACCTTCTGCGCGACCATCTTGTAGCCCGCATAATTGATCTGCACACCGCCGACCGCCGACACCAGATCGGCGTCACGGTTATAGACGAGTTCATTGGCCGAAAGCAGAAGCTTGGCCTCTGCAGGAATCTTCTTCTCGATCGTTTGTTCGGGCGCGCTGACCTGGCCGTATGAGGCCGGTACACTGCCGAAATAGGAACATAGAGTCGCGCCGACAAGCAGGGCAACCAGCTGTTTACTAAAATACTTGCGGTCGCCTACCGCCACTAGCCGTCCTCCTGATGAAGCAGAATAGTCGCACCCAAGGCCAGCGCGACGACCACCGGTATCCACGTCGCCACGAAGGGAGGCACGACTCCACTGCTTCCAAATGCCTTTACAAGCACGGTGATGACATAAAGCATGAAGCCCGAAAGGATGCCACCCAGAATCACGGAGCGGGATTGGTTGAACCGGCTAAATTTTAGGGACACTGTTGCAGCAATGAGAGTCATGGCCACCAGCAGCAATGGCTGGGACAACAGGGAGTTGAATTGCGTCTCCAACGCCTTGGTTGAGATGCCGAAGGATTTGGCCGCCGCAATCCGGTTGGAAAGGTCAAAGAAACCAATTGTTTCCGGCGCTGTCAGCCGCTCCTGAACGAAATCCTGTTTCAGATTGGTGCGAAGTTGAACCGAAGCTTTACGCACCGGGATTTCGCCAGGCTGGCGCTCGACAACGTTGTTAAGTTGCCAGTAACCATCTTCCAATTTTGCCGTGGCCGCGTCCTGTCTCAGAATGACCTGACCCCTTGAATCGAAATGGATCAGCACGGCGTCGATCAGCTTGGTTCCGTTATCCTGGACCGTCTGGGCGCCGATGATGACATCGTCCCGGCCACTGATCTGGCGCAGCCACGGAATCTGCGGGGCTTTGCGCAGAACTGCGTTCTCGCCGCGCCAGTCGGATTCGACCAGCAGTGCCTGGCGCTGTCCCCAGGCCGCAAGCGGGTTGAGCGCCGCCATCGTCAACAGGCCGAGCGCCAGCGAGCCGGCGATGAAGGGGAACATGAACTGCCAGACCGAAATCCCGGCTGCGCGCGTCACGACGAGCTCATATTTGCGGTTGAGGCCGATCAGCACCGTCATGCCGACGAACAGCGCGATGAACGGCACCGTCTGCTGCAGGATGAGCGGCAGGCGCACGGCGGTCATCAGCACGCCGCCGCTGATCGTGTAGCCGGGCAGACCGGACATGCGGCCTGCCGTCTCGCTGAAATCGAGGAGGAAAGAAATCGCCGAGACGCCGATCAGGAACCAGCCCGTCGTTACTAGGTAGCGGCGAAAGAAATAACGCGACAATGTCCCGAACATCATTGGGCAGTGCCCCCGCCGGTCCTGCCGGTCGCGGCAAGCAGCCTTTCCTGCATCTGTCTCCAGAAAGACGAAATCCGGTCCCGAATGAACGAAGGCATGACCAGTCGTTTGTGCAGGCCGAGGAAGACGATCGAGACGATGCTGCTGACAATCGGTATGGCATAGAGGACGGCGATATATTCAGGGTCGGTGTCGATCTGATTGGCCGCGTAGAAGGCCGCCCATCGCATCGCGAAGGCATAGGCGAGAGCGCTCACCATCGGATGCAGCCGCGCTTCGCGGTGCGAGCGCGCATCGCCGGCGATCGCCAGTGAAAACAGGGCAAAGACAACGGGCAGGATCCAGTCCGTCAGCCGGCGGTGCAGTTCGGCGCGGTAGCTTTGCGGCCGGATCGTATAGTCCTTGTCGGCCGGATCTGGATTGAACAGGAACCACAGGTCACGGTCGCTGGCGCGCAACGTCGCCTGACCGCGACTCTCCGTCATGTCCGAGAGGTCGAAGGAATAGGAATCGAAATTGATGACCGAGACGTTGCCATCGGGTGTTTTGCGGTGCACTTCGCCTTCATGCATGATCAGGGTCGTGCCCGTATCGTCGACGGCGCCTTCCTTCGCATAATAGATCAGTTCGTAGGCCGGATCGCGCTCGTCGGCGACGAAAAGGCCCTTCAGCATGCGGCCGGCCATCCGCTGCGAGATCTGCACATAGAGGCCTTCATCAAGCTTGCGGAAGGTCTTTTCCTCGATCACCGAAGAGAGGAGATCAGCATAGGTCTCGGCGATCATCTGGCGCACGACGGTTTTCGCGCGCGGCTCGACGACGTTGTCGACGAAGAAGGAAAAGACGCTGATGACGGCGGCAAGCAGCAGGATCGGGCGGATCAACACGCTGCGCCGCGCCCCGGCCGCGTCGATGACGGTCAGCTCGGAATCGTTGTTCATCGTCGTCAGCGTCTGGGTGATCGCGATAACGAGGGCGAAGGGCAGTACGACGGGAATGATCGACGGCAGGATCATCGTCGCGAGCTTGGCGAACGAGCCGATCGACTGGCCGCTGTCGGTGACCAGATTGATGCGCTGCAGAACCTGAGTCGTCCAAATGATCGCCAGAACGGGCAGGAGCGCCACGAGAAACATCTGGCCGACGCGCCGCAATATGTATGTCTCGAGTAGTTTCATGCCTGCCCTTGAAAGCACCTGCACGCCCAAACGGCTTTGCAGGAGAATCCCTCTACGCTCTTTGTCGCGCTTTTGCGACAAGCTGGTGTCAAAAATTCATTCAAATTTCAGAATTTTTTTGATGCTGTTGCGACTCAGTTAACGCCAGCAACGCGGCGAAGACGACAAGCGATGAAAGCCATCCAAGAACGACGTCGGAAAGATAGTGCGCGCCGAAGGATAGCCGCATCGCCGGGGTGAGGATTGAGATCGCCGCCACAGGCGCCGCCAGTGTATAACGCAGGGGCTTCGGAAGGAAGAGCAGAAGGCAGAAGAGCCAGCCGGCGCTTGCTGCCTCGCCTGATATGAACGAACAGTTCGAAACGCATTTTCCGGCCAGCGAACCTGCCTCGGCGAAATGCAGCGCACCGCCGAAAATGTCCGTCTGTATCGGCCGCGGCCGGCCCCAATGCTCCTTCAGGATGACATTGACGAGCAGCACCGGCCCGATCAGCAGCGTTCCGAGCGCGACTTTGAGCTTCTGCGCCCGCTCGGCGTTAAAGGTTGCGCCATGCTGTTGGTAGCATTCGACGAGTTTCCACAGCATCACGATCGCCACCACATAGGGCAAGCGGAAGAAGAGGGTGCGCAGCAGGTCGAAGGCCGCGACGTCGCGATAGGGAAAGCCGCCGCAGATGCTCCCGGCGGCGGCAGCCGCGTCGCAATCTGCGCCTACGAAAAAAAGCTGGGAAAAATAGATGTCTATTTCGGGGAAAGCCCGGAAGACGGCAAGCAGCGCCCACCACGTCCAAAACAGCAGCATGAATGCACCGAAAGTCGTTTTCGGCAGGCGGATTGCGAGGTCCCGCCATCGATTTTTCGAAAAAACTGTCAACGCGAATATCTACGAAACTGACGAAAACATGAGGGCCGTGATGGCCGCGGGTGACCATAACAATTGTCGCAAGCCATTGACAGACCCGCCAAACGCGAAATTATCCGCCAGGGACGGATTTCAAAGAATCCCAGCGGAGAAGACATGTCAGTAAAGATGGAAATTTCATTCTCGAAGTCGGCAAAGCTCAGTGGCGGCCTGGCGATCCTGTTGAAGACTGCGGAGGCCGACAGCGCTGCCGGTGCCGAAACAGTCGACCCGGCAGGCGTGATCGCCAAGGCTGCCAGGATCGCCCGATTCTCCGCGAAATCCATGGGCGCGCTCGATATTGTCGCCCCCGAAGGCGCGTCCGTCGACCGCATCGTTGTTATCGGGCTTGGCAAGCTCGCCGAACTCACCGCCCATGACTGGCTGAAGGCCGGCGGTGCCGCAGCATCGAGAATCAAGAATACCGATAAGGCCGCTGTCTTCATCGACGTGCCCGGGCTCGAGACGAGCGCCCGGGCAGCCGCCGATTTCGCGCTGGGTATGCTGCTACGCGCCTATAGCTTCGATACCTACAAGACAAAGAAGGGCGACGAGGAGGAAAAACCGGCGAAATCCGTCAAGGTGACGATCGTCACCGCCGATCCGGGTGGTGCCAAGAAGGCGTTTTCCGATTCCGAAGCGATCGCCGGTGGCGTCAATCTTGCCCGTGACCTCGTCAACGAACCGCCGAACGTGCTCGGCCCCGTCGAGTTCGCCGCCAAGGCAAAGGAGCTGGAAAAGCTCGGCGTTGAAGTGGAAATCCTGACGGAGCGGGAGATGCGCCGTCTTGGGATGGGCGCCCTTCTCGGCGTCGCCCAGGGCTCCGTGCGCCCGCCGCGCCTGGCGGTTATGCAGTGGAAGGGCGGCAAGGGCAAGGATCGTCCCGTCGCCTTCATCGGCAAGGGTGTCGTCTTCGATACCGGCGGCATTTCGATCAAGCCGGCCGCCGGCATGGAGGACATGAAGGGCGATATGGGCGGTGCGGCAGCCGTCACCGGCCTCATGCATGTGCTCGCCTCCCGCAAGGCTGCCGTCAACGCGGTCGGCATCATCGGCCTGGTCGAGAACATGCCTGACGGTAACGCCCAGCGTCCAGGCGACATCGTCACGTCGATGTCCGGCCAGACGATCGAGGTGATCAACACCGATGCCGAGGGTCGCCTCGTGCTCTGCGATGCGCTCTGGTACTGCAACGACCGCTTCAAGCCGCAGTTCATGATCAATCTCGCCACGCTGACCGGGGCGATCGTCGTGGCGCTCGGCAATGTGCATGCCGGCTTGTTCTCCAATGACGACCAGCTTTCCGCCCAACTGACGGCAGCCGGCCTTTCGAGCAATGAGAAGCTTTGGCGCATGCCGCTCGGCAGGGACTACGACAAGCTGATCGACAGCAAGTTCGCCGATATGAAAAACACCGGCGGGCGACAGGCGGGCTCGATCACGGCGGCGCATTTCCTCAAGCGCTTCGTGCAGGAGACGCCTTGGGCGCATCTCGATATTGCCGGCACGGCGATGGGCTCGCCGCAGGACGAGATCAACCAGTCCTGGGGTTCCGGCTTCGGCGTGCGCCTGCTCGACGAGCTCGTTCGCGCCCATTATGAATCCTGATGACGGACGTTCTCTTCTATCATCTGACCGAAACCAGACTGGAGGACGCGCTTCCGCCGCTCATCGACAAATGCGTCGAGCGCGGCTGGCGCGTTGCCGTCCAGACGCGTGAGCCGGCGCGGCGTGACGCTCTCGATCAGCATCTTTGGACTTTCCGCGAGGAGAGCTTCCTGCCGCACGGCACCGACGAGGCAGATTTTGCCGAAAGCCAGCCGGTGCTTTTGACGGTGACATCAGGCAATACCAATGCGGCGACCGTGCGTTTCATCGTCGACGGCGCCGAGCCGCCGCCGGCCGATGCCTATGAGCGAATCGTCTTCATGTTCGACGGTCATGACCAGGCGCAGCTGGAAGCCGCCCGTGCGCAATGGAAGAAGCTGAAGGGCGAGGGGCATAACCTCACCTATTGGCAGCAGACGTCAGAGGGGCGGTGGGAGAAAAAGGCCTAAGCGGTTTACCGCGACACGACGCTGTAACACTTTGAATTGTTGCATGAAGTCGTCCAACTTCCCTCTCACCGGCCGATGGAAGCCATTACCCGTTCGACCCTTTGTCCTCGTCGAGGTTCGTCAGGATGTTGAGGGGGACGATCCCTCCCGCACCTTCCGACGGATTGAGCGCCTCCACTGCCAAAACCCGCTTTCCGCTCGGACTGACGAAAGCGAATGCCCACGCGCTGTCGGCAAAAGGGCTGACCGGCATTTCCGCCCAGCCGGCTTGATGGACAAGGCGTTCGGCATAATAAGCCTTGATGCTCTGCGGGTTGGTGGTGCTGTCGAGATTGCGCGCCAGGATACGCACGGATTTCTCTCCGAACCGCCCTTCCAGTTGGTCCAGCACCTTTTTGGTGGCCTGCCAATCCTGGGCCTGGGTCGCCGATCCGAAGGAATATTCCTCGGATCGGGAAACGCCCGGTGCATCAGGAGGCATGACGACCTGTTCGCCCGAACAGGCTGCAAGGCCGAGAAGCGGCACCGCAAGGATGCCAATCTTCAACACGCGGAAAAATCGGCCCATGCGGCGGATTTTGTTGCTCATGAGCGGCTGCCCCCGAACATTATTGCCATAGGCCGGCAAATCTTGCCGGTTTCTATGACGTTATTGCGACCCTCAGTCGTGGAACGCGTCGACGAACTTCCGCTTGCCGAGCATGAAGGCGTCGGCGACGTGGCGTAGCGGCGCGAGGTCGACATCCGATTTGCCGGCCTTGATGATTTCGGCGAAGCGACGGTAGAGCGAGGGATATTCCTGCTCCGGCTCGGCGAATCTCAGCGCGCCGTCGATCAGAAGCTTGGCGCCGCCCTCGGCGAGCACCATCTGGCCGGCTGCCGTCTCCGCGACGATGTCCCAGCTTTGCTTGCCGGTCTGGAGCCAGTCGAATTCGGCGTGAACCGGCAGGCCGTCGGCATTGCGGAAGTGAATGTCGGCCGCGATCGGCGCATCGCGATTCTCGGGAAATTCGAGCACGGCCTCGGTGATGAAGATCGGCCGCGGCAGGATATGGGTGACGATCGACAGCGCATTGATGCCGGGATCGAAAACGCCGAGGCCGCCGGCCTGCCAGATCCATTCCTGGTTCGGATGCCAGTGGCGGACATCCTCCTTCCAGATCACATGCACGCTTTTGATCGTTGTCGAGGCAAGAAACGCCTTGGCGGCCTCGACGGCCGGCGCATAGCGCGAATGCCAGCTGGCAAAGAGCGACGCCCCCTGCTTGCTCGCCAGTGCTTCGAGATCGGCCACTTCGCTCAGCGTGGCGCCGGGCGGCTTTTCCAGGAAGACGTGCTTGCCGGCGACGAGCGCCTTATAGGCTGCCTCGTAGCGGTATTGCGGCGGCATGCAGAGCGAAACGGCATCGATCGAGGGCTCGGCGTCGAGCATCGCCTCGATCGTCGTATAGCTCTTGACGCCTTCGACCGTGCCGTGGCGGCTTGCCGTGGCGACGAGCGCGAAATCCGGGTTCTTGGCGATGGAGGGAAGGTGCTGGTCGCGGACGATCTTGCCGACGCCGACGATGGCGAGATTGATAGGAGACATGGTGTTTCGCTCGAGCCTGTATGAAAAGTATGATTATTGACGCGTTTGTATCAGAAAGAGGCGTGCCGACAAGCTCTCCTCCTCCATTCTATGACATCCTATCGCATGATAGTTTGGCGAAGGAAGCTGTAACCCATCGCTGCGCGGGCGGCGCGTTCTTCGGAATTGCCGTCGCCGCCATGCCCGCCGGAGCCGAATTCATGGAAGAGCGGCCGGTGTCCTTCTTCCTCCAGCCGCGCGGCAAAGCGGCGCGCATGCGAGGGATGCACACGGTCGTCATTGGCTGAGCTTTCGACATAGATCGGCGGATAGGTGACCTCGGTCGCCGGCCTGACATTGTGAATCGGCGAATAGCCGAGCATGAAATCCCGGTCCACCGGCGTCTCCGGGTCGCCGTATTCGTCCATCCAGGCTTGCCCTGCGCTGAACAGGTGGAAGCGTGTCATATCGAGAACCGGCACCTGGCACCAGACAGCGCCGAAATCATCGGGATAGCGCGTCAGCATCACGCCGGTCAGCAGACCGCCATTGCTGCCGCCCTGGCAGGCGATTCGCGATGCCACGGTATAGCCGCGGGCGACAAGATCGCGGGCGATGGCGACGAAATCGGCAAAGGCCCGGTCTCGCCCCTGCCGCTTGGCGCTGCGATACCAGTCGGGACCGAATTCGCCGCCGCCGCGGATATAGGCCTGCACATAGGCGCCGCCTTGCTCCAGCCAGCGTCCTGTTACCCCGGAATAGTTCGGCGATAGCGAAACATCAAAGCCGCCATAGCCGTAAAGCAGTACCGGCAGCGCGCCCTTGGTCCACTGCTTCGGCAGGACCAGCCGGTAGGCAACCTTCGTTCCGTCCTCGGAAACAGCCTCCAGCAGTTCGGATGACATATCGGTCGCATCGAAATAGCTCGGCGCTGTGGCGACGAAAATCGGTTCGGCCTGCTTGCCGCGATCCGACAGCTCGAGGCGGTAACAGGCCGGAGGCTGCAGGAAGCCCTGGCCGACGATGTAGAGCGTATCGTCGCCAAGATGCAGATCCGCATGGAGCGGCCTGAAATGAGCCGTCTGCATGTCCGCCGGCAGTGCGATCTCGCGCTGCTCGGCGTCGGGCCTCGTCAGGTCCAGCACCACGAGACGCGGACGCAGCCGATCGGAGATGAGGAAGACGCACCACTCGCGCATCAGCATCATCTGCGAGACCGACTGGCCCTCGCCAGGCCGAAACAGGATCCGATCCGGCCCAAGCAGGGTCGTCTCCGAGCCGGGATCGAAGCGTTGCAGCACGAGGCTGCCGGTTGGAACGCGCTCATCGGTCTTTGCCCGCCAAAGGCAATGATCATGATTGAACTGGAAATCGGCTTCCTTAGGCAAATCGATGCGCCGCTGCGTGCCGTCGTTGGCGATCAGGAAAGCGCTGGCGACGCCGATCTCGTGGGCGGCGACGAAAATGTCGATCAATCCATGATCCGCCGAAGCGCCCGATAGGGCGGGGTCGATGACGAGATTGAAGCCGTAGACGTCCTCATCTGCTGCTTCGAACATGACGGCAGCCTCTTCCGGTCGCTGCCCGCGCTTCAATCGCCGCCCGACCCGTGGCCATCCGGAGCGGGTCGCCGAAAATCGGTCGATGGAACCGAAATAGCAGATTTCGTCGCGGCTCAGCCAAGTGGCATGCGATCGTGCAGCCGGCGTATCGAAGCCGCCCTCGACAACCTGTTTCCGCCCGGCGTCGAATTCGAGCAGCCGGAGAAGGTCGGAGCCGCCGTCCGAAAGTGTGAGCAGCACCCGCGTCGGCTCCCATGGGCAGGTGACCGCACCGCGCCAGTTCCAGCGCTTGCCTTCGCGCACGCAGAAGGCATCGAGATCGAACGCCGGTTCCCAGCCGGCATCGGGCAAGGGCTGCTGATCCGCGGGCAGGCGGAGCCAGACGCCGAGCGGATTATCCTTGCTCTGCCGGAAATCGAACAGCCACCCGCCTCGGCGCATCGGGACAATCAGCCTGTCCTGCCGTTCGATCAATGCTTTTATCGCATCGCGATCCCTAGCGAATTCCGGTGTTCTCAGTGCCTTGTCGGAAAGCCCGTTATGTTCGTCGATGAATTGGCGGGTACGCGGATCGTCGTCCGTTTCGAGATGAAGGTTCATGTTCGACCTGCCTGATTCCATTGACGTGGTGTATCTAGCCAATATTTCGCACAGTTAGGGCGAAAATAGTGCCGGCCGCGCAAGGCCGAGATGCTCGCGCAGTGTCGAGCCATCATATTGGGTGCGGAACAGGCCGCGTTCCTGCAGGATTGGTACGACCATCTGCGTGAAGTCTTCGAGCCCTTCGGGAAAAAACGGTGGCATGACGTTGAAGCCGTCGGCGCCGCGGCTTTCAAACCATTGCTGCATCCGGTCGGCGATCTCGACCGGCGTGCCAAGCACGATATGGTGGCCGCGGCCGGCGGCAACGCGCAGCGCCAACTGACGGATGGTCAGGTTCTCGCGCCTTGCAAGCGCGGTCAGCAATTCGGCACGGCTGCGCAACTGGTCGGAGATCGGAAGGTCCGGCAGAGAGCCATCGACATCGTAATCGGCAAGGCTGTGGCCGATGCGTTCTTCCAGAAGCGGCATGGCGCTTTTGATGTCAGTCCACTTGTCGAGTTCTGCAAGCTTGTCCGCGGCTTCCCTGGCGGTGCGGCCGATCACCGGCAGGAAGCCCGGCATGATGGCGACCTCCTCCGGCTGACGTCCGAAGCGCGCGACGCGCTCCTTGACGCTCTTGTAGAAGGCCTGCGCCTCTTCGAGGCTCTGCTGCGCGGTGAACACCACGTCGGCGGTGCGGGCGGCAAGATCCTGGCCGGGACCGGATGAGCCGGCCTGGATCAGGATTGGATGGCCCTGCGGTGCGCGCGGAATGTTCAGCGGCCCCTTGACTGAGAAATACTTGCCCTTGTGATCGAGCACATGGAGCTTGGCAGGGTCGGCATAGACGCCGCTCTGCTTGTCCTTGACGAAGGCGTCGTCATCCCAGCTGTCCCACAGTCCGCGCACGACGTCGACGAATTCCTCGGCCACGGCGTAACGCTCATCGTGCTCCGGGTGCGCCTTGCAGAAATTGTTCGCCGTGCGGGCATAGGATGTCGTGACCACGTTCCAGGCGGCCCGGCCGTGGCTCAAGTGGTCAATCGAGGCGAAGGCGCGGGCAGTGTGATAGGGCTCGCCATAGGTCGTGGATGCGGTTGCCGCGAGGCCGATCTTGTCTGTCACCACGGCGAGCGCCGAAAGCAGCGTCAAAGGCTCGAAACGCGCGATCGTCGAGGGATGAGCATCGATGCCGCTGGTCAATCCGTCGGCCAGAAAGACCATGTCGAATTTCGCTGCTTCGGCGATCTGGGACACGCGTCTCAGCAAGTCGAAATTCTCGCTTCCCGCCTCGGCGTGAGGATGACGCCAGCCGGATACGTGGTGGCCGGCCCCTTGCAGAAACAGGCCCAGGTGGATTTCTCTTTTGCGAGTCATGACAATATCCTTCGTCATTCTGGATTTTGGGCGGCATCCTGGTTGAGCAGCGCCAGAAGTTGGCGAAGGTCGGCCGTGCTGCTCATTGTCCGGACGAGCGACGGGACATCCGCGAAGGCGGGATTGCGCGCAGTTGCGTCGCGAAATTTTTCGGCCGGATCGCTCAGCCCCGGCAGGCCGTCGAAGCGGCGCTGTATCGCGCTGCCGTCGCGAAGCACGATATCGGCGATCACGAAGCGGGTGCGTGGATCGCTCGACATGCGCGGCGCAGTCTCGTCGTGGCGGCGGCCGGCGCGCCGGGCAAGGTCCATCAGGCGCGGCAAGACAGGCCGCTCGTCGAAATGGTCGAGCCGCAGAGCCCCGTCGATGAGGGCGGCGGCGAACACGTATTCGGGACTGAAGCGCGCCTCGATCCCATTGCCGGGCTTGCTCACCACCAGGGCGGCATCGGCGCCGGGCGGGTAGCTGAAGGTGATATGCTCGATCGCATCAGCCTCCAGACCTTCCCGGTTGAGGCCGATGCCGAGAGACGCGACCGGATGGCTGGCGGTGCAGCAGGGATAGGCCTTCAGCGTCAGCCCGGGCGTCACGATCTGCCATGGCGAACCCCAGTTCTCGGTCACGGCGGACGGGCGTTCCGCGCCGAAGGCATAGACCGAATGGAAGCCGACCGGATTGTCGAGGAAATCCGGCGCGCCGCCGAAACCTGCAGCGGCCATCCTCGCCGACAGGAGCCCGGATCGCGCCGCCATGCCGGCGTGGAAAGGTTTGGCGTCCGTGCCGAACTGCAGCCGCAGGCCGGACGATTGCGTTGCCGCAAGGCCCAGCGCGACGGCGGTCTCGTCGATGGAGGCGCGGGTCAGATGGGCGATTGCCGCCGCCGCGCCGATCGTCCCGAGCGTCGCCGTGGCATGGAAACCGTTCTCGTAGTGCTTTGAGCCGAGCGACAACCCCAGCCGCGCCATGGCTTCGAGCCCGACGATATAGGAGGCGATCAGCGCATCTGCGGAAAATCCGCGCTCGGCGGCGAACGCCAGCAGGGCCGGGATGATCACGGTCGTCGGATGGCCGCGCACGCTTGCATGCACGTCGTCATAATCGAGCACATGGCCGGCATGGCCGTTGACGAGCGCCGCGACCAGCGAATCGGTTCGGCGCGAGCTGCCGAGCAGGATCGCTTCGCCCGCCAGATTGGCGCCGACGGTATCTGCCAGAATGCCGGTCGTGCGGTCGCCGGCGCCTGCGATCGCACAGGCGAGAAAATCGATGATCGCCGTGCGCGCCGCGTCCAATGCCACCGGATCTTTCGATGGATCCGAGGAGATGATCGCCTGGGCGAATGCCGAAGTCAGGGGCGCGAATGTGCTCGTCATGAAAAAATCCTAGATGCCTTCGCGCACTGGCCCGCGCCCACCGGCGAGCCCGCCGACGAATTGGCGGATACGGGGATTGTCGAAGGTGTGGAAAATCTGTTCAGGCGAGCCTTGGTCGACGATGCGGCCGTTCTCGGTGAAGACGACGATGTCGCTGATCTCCTCGGCGAACCGCATTTCGTGGGTCACGAGGATGCTGGTCATGCCGTCGCGGATGAGGTCGCGGATCACCCACAGCACTTCGCCCACTGTCTCGGGGTCAAGCGCCGAGGTGACTTCGTCGAACAGCACCAGTTCCGGCTTCATCGCCAGCGCGCGGGCGATCGCGACGCGCTGCTGCTGACCACCGGAAAGCTGGCCGGGATAGGCGCCGGCTTTTTCCGAAAGCCTGACCTTGTCGAGCAGTTCGCGTGCGAGTTTTTCCGCTTCGCGCCGCTTGACGCCGAGGATGCGGGTCGGGGCCAGCACGATATTGTCCAGCACGTTCAGGTGCGGAAAGAGATTGTATTGCTGGAAGACGATGCCGATACGCTTGCGCAGCGCGATGCGTTCGCTCTCCTTGGCCAGTTGATCGACGCGGGTGCCGTCGACCGTGATGCGGCCGCGCTGCGGCGCCACCAATGCGTTGATGCAGCGCAGGATCGTCGACTTTCCCGAACCGGACGGGCCGATAATGGAAACCGCATTGCCCTTGTTGACGGTGAGGTCTATGCCCTTCAGCACCTCCGTCTGGCCGAAGGACAGGTGCACGTCTTCCAGTCGCACGATCGTTTCGTCGGTTTTTGCGTTCATCATTCAAATCCTCAGGCCGTCTTGAAGCGCCGCTCGAGGCGTCGGGTCAGGCGGGCGATCGGGTAGCAAAGCGTGAAGAAGGCGGCCATCACCACGATATAGGCGATGATCGTGAAATCGAGGCGGCGCACGGATGTGCTGGCATCGGTTGCCGCATGCAATAGTTCGTGCACGCCAACCAGCGAGGCGAGCGACGTGCCCATGGTGATGGAGGCCAATATGTTCATCCATGGCGGCAGCGAGCGCCGCAGGCATTGCGGCAGGATGATCCAGCGCAGGGCCTGGCCGCGCGAAAAACCGAGCCCCTTTGCCGCTTCCCATTGCGTGGTCGGGATCGAAAGGATGGCGCCGCGGGTGATCTCGGCCACATAGGCGCTGGCCGGTATGGCAAGGCCGATCACCGCCTTCATCCAATCCGGGAAGGGCAGATAGTTGCCGGCCACCACGATTTCGAAGGGAAAGATGTAAGTCGTCGCGAAGATCAGCACGAGATGCGGGGCATTGCGGAAGACTTGCACATAGGCGACGACCGGGTAGCGCACCAGCTTGAAGGAAACCAGTTCCAGTATGCCGAACACGGCTCCGACGGTCGTTCCAAGCGTCATCGCGCACAGGCTGATGACGACGTTCATCATGAAGCCCGAGCCGAGATAGGGAAGCCACGTCACCAGTTCGCGCCCCAGCGTCAGGTCGGCCAGCGACCAGAGGACGATAACAAGCGGGAGTGCCGTAAAGCCGATATTGCGCAGCAGGCGACCACTCCTGCGCTGCTCGGAAAGTACCGCAGTCGTCATAGGCCATACCCCGGAATGGCGAGCTTGCGCTCCACCCACAGGCCGATGCGGGCAACGGCAAGGTTGATGATGCTGAAGAACAGCAGGATGACGATCATCAGTGACACCACGTTGTCGCGCTGCGTCCAGACCATGATCGAGGCATAGGTAATCTCGCTGACTGCAATCGCATTACCCACCGTCGTCAACTTCACGAGATTGATGAGATTGTTGACGATCGCGGGCAGCGATGCCCTCAATGCCAGGGGAACTTCGACGTAACGGAGGATCTGCAGCGTGCTGAAGCCGATGCCGCGCGCCGCTTCCACCGTGGCCGACGGCACCGCCTCGATACCTGCGCGGATCGCCTCGGCATGCAAGGCGGCGATGTGCAGTCCGACCACCGCCACCACCCAAAAGAAGGGTGTCAGCGGATTGTTCTGCGTCCCGCCGACCAGGTTCGATACGAATGTATTGAGAACGAGGAAGCTGAACATCAACTGTACCAGCGTCGGCGTGTTTCGGGTGATTTCCACGAAAGCGCGGACCGGTGTCGATAGCCAGGGCTTGCCGGATGTCAGGCAGGCGGCAAACAGCAGCCCGACAATCAGGCTGACGGGGATCAAGAGGGCAATCAGATAGAGCGTGGTGATGAAACCATCACGCCATATCTGCGCCTCGTACCCCGTCGCCAGGAACTCGTAGTTAAGGCCAAGCCTGTTCGTCAGGTTGACGAACAGGCTGGTCATGCTGGTGTCCTGCATGTCGATCCGCCAGTGTAACCTGTCTTACTTGCCAGCCGACAGGGTCTTGCGCTCTTGTTCGAGATAGTCGGTATTGCGGAGCCGGTTCGCCTTCGCAAATTCCAGGAGCTTTCCTGACGTATGGAGCTGCCGGATCGACTTATCGAGTGCCTCGGCCGTCTCCTTTTCGCCTTTTCGCACCCAGATCACCGAGTCGGAAGGGAGCAGTTCGGTCGGGAAGAGAATAGTGTAGTCCTTCCACTCCTCTGGCCGGTCCTCCAGCAGAAGGCCGACGGTTGCGCCGACATGGACGGCGGCGACACAATTGCCGCCCTGCAGCGCCAGCAGCGATTCCGGCTGGCTCGGCAAGCCCTTTACCTCGGCGCCGTATTGTTCGATGAGCGGCTGCGTGAAGTTCGACCCTTGCGAAACGCAGACCGGCTTTCCCTTGAGATCTGCCCAGTCCTTCAGGCCGCTGTCCTTGCGTCCGACGGCAGCACCGCCGCTGCGATCATACGGCGTCGCCACCCAATCAAGAACTTTGGCGCGGTCCTCGGTATATTGCATGTTCGCAATCAGGATATCGACCTTGCCCTGCTGGAGAAATTGCACCCGGTTCGGGGGCGTGACGGTGACTGTTTCCAGCTTGACGCCAAGATCGTCAGAGAGCGCTTTTGCAATATCGAGATTGTATCCCTTCTGCGTTTGCGATGTCGGATCGATATAGCCGAAGGGCGCCCCCGAGAGGATGACGCCAACGGTAAGGGTGCCGCGGGCTTTGATGCGGTCGAGCGTGGCATCCGCGGATGCCTGCGTTGCCGCCAGCAAGGCAATCGACATGGCGAGGAGCGCCTTCGGGAGAAATTTGCGTGACATGTTTGAGCTCCGTCTTGGGAAGGTAGAAGGACCGGTTCAGGTCCCCGAGCAGTTGCAGCACTCTTTGGCTCGACTGCTATGGCGTGGATGTGCGCCACTTTGAGGTGAGGCCGAAAAGGCTGGTGATGAGATGGACGTCGGCTTCCCGCGCAATATTGGCCATGCTTCTCCGCGCTGATAGAAAAGGACGCTGACCGCATCTCTTTCCTGCGCGAATCGGCAACTGGACGGCTTTGAAAGGCATAGGGAACCGATGAGAGAGAGAAGGAACGTTCTGTCTCAGAGAAAATCATCATTGTGATGGATTTTGTAGATTTTATTTTCTGAAATAGGCGCGTTCGTTGAAAAATCTTGTGCACGAGAGGGTTGCTGATCGGTAACCTTCCCGCCCGGTAATGGCATCAAAAAAACGGATTTTGCTCGGCCGAACTCGTGCCGTCTTGCGGCTAATCCCGACTGGGCAACCCGCCTTAGCGGATCGTCACGAAATCGGCCGAGGCGAGGACGTTGTTCGGCGCCGGCGTCTTCTTGAATTTTAGCGTCACCACCTTGTAGCCTTCGGTTTCGAGTTTCGAGAGCAGGGTTGGTAGCATCGTCGCCGTGCGTTTGTGGATGTCATGCATCAGGATGATGCCGCGGCCGCGCTTGTGCAAGAGGTTCATCGTCCGCTGCGTTATGGAGACCGGCGTCGTGGTGAAGTAGTCCTTGCTGTCGATATCGACATCCATGACCACCATGTCGCGCATCGCGACCGCGGCGCGCAGCCTGTGGCTCTCGGCAAGATAAGGGAAGCGGAAGAAGGAGACATCGGTTTCGGTCGCCTTGGTCACCGCCAATTCGCCCTTGATCACCTCGGCCATCGCCGCGTCGAAACTCAGCGAAGCGAGGTTGGCGTGGTCATAAGTGTGGCTGCCGATCGTGTTGCCGTCCTGGGCGACCTTGCGGGCGAGCGCCGGATGCATCTCGGCCATCTCGCCGACCATCATGAAGGCGCCCTTGACGCCGAACTGGTCGAGGATTGCCAGCACCTTATCGGTCCGGCCGGGGATCGGGCCATCGTCGAAGCTGAGGATCACTTCCTTGTCCTGGAGCTTGAGATCGGCGAGCGAGGAGACCTCCAGCGTTCGTCCGGCCAGATGGTGCCAGCCGGTTAGGCGCGGCGTCGCATCGTCGCCGGCATAGGCAAGTTTCCGCTCTTCGGGCGCGATCACCGAGGAGGTCTTGATCGATGTGTCAGGAGCGGATTGTCTGGTGGTGCTGCAGGCGGAGAGGGCGGCCGTGAGGGCCATGCAGGACAGAACGAAAAGACGATACATGGAAAGGGCTCAACAAATCGGTAACGAATGTTGAGACAACCTTTCGGATTATGGTTAACGATCGGTTGATAATGGCCGAAATTGCGTTGATGCGCGGCACTTCGCCACGCTCTCGCGAGTGCATGATGCCGAAAAGTGTGAGCGGTTTTCGGGCGACATCATGCTCTAACTCTTTAATTTAGAATAGGATTCAGATTTTAGGCCGATCCGGCCTGAAATCATCCTGTTCTAAGACCTGTGGCTATCCCGCCATCGCTTCTTCGTATTCGGCCGACAGCATCAGCCAGTCTTCCTCGGCGGCAGCCAGTTTTGCCGCAGCTTCGCCGCGCTGTTTTGCCTTCTCGGCGGCTTTAGCGGGCGTCTTCTCGTAAAGGACCGGATCCGCAAGTTCCGCGTCAAGCGCCTGAATCTGTTTCTCCAGCTTCGCCGTCAAGGATTCAATTTCGTTGATCTTTTTCTTAAGTGGCGTCAGTGAGGCGCGACGTTCTGCATTGAGCTTGCGCTGGTCGGCCTTCGATGTCGCGTCTTCAGTTAGCTGCGGCTTTTCTTCTTTTTTTTTACCGGATGTGACGATGAGGTCGCGGTACTCGTCCATATCGCCTTCGAAGGTCGTCACCGTACCGCCATTGACCAGCCACAGCCGATCGACCGTCGCCTCGATCAGATGGCGATCGTGCGAGATCAGGATGACGGCGCCTTCGTAGTCGTTGAGCGCCTCGATCAGCGCGCGGCGGCTGTCGATGTCGAGGTGGTTGGTCGGCTCGTCGAGGATCAGCAGGTTCGGCGCATTGAAAGCGGCAAGCCCCATCAGCAGGCGGGCTTTTTCGCCGCCGGAAAGATCCTTGGCGGCCGTCGCCATCTTTTCGGTCGCAAGCCCCATCTGGGCGACGCGGGCGCGCACCTTGGCTTCCGGCGCGCCCGGCATCAACCGGCGCACATGCTCCACCGGCGATTGCTCGGGGATGAGGTCGTCGAGCTGGTGCTGCGCGAAGAAGCCGATCTTCAGGCTCGGCGCGATCTTCACTTCACCGCTCTCCGGCGCGAGCCGGCCGGAGATGAATTTGGCGAAGGTCGATTTGCCGTTGCCGTTTGAGCCGAGCAGGGCGATCCGGTCGTCATTGTCGATACGAAGATTGAGGTTCTTCAGGATCGGATTGCCGGGCTCATAGCCGACGGCGCCACTCTGGATCGCGACGATCGGCGAAGCCGGCTGCTTTTCCGGCTCGGGAAAAGTGATCGGCTGCACATGGTCCTCGATCACCGCAGCGACCGTTCCCATGCGCTCGAGCGCCTTGACACGCGATTGTGCCTGTCGGGCCTTGGAAGCCTTGGCCTTGAAGCGATCGATGAAGCCCTGCAGATGTTTGCGTGCCGCATCGTTCTTGGCCTTGGCCTTCGTCTGCAATTCGTCGGCTTCCGCCTTCTGCCGCTCGAACTGATCGTATCCGCCGCGATAGAAGGTAAGCTTCTTCTGGTCGAGATGGACGATCGCATTGACCGCATTGTTCAGGAGGTCGCGATCGTGGCTGATGATGATGACGGTGTGCGGATAGCGCCTGACATAGTCTTCCAGCCACAGCGTGCCTTCGAGGTCGAGATAGTTGGTCGGCTCGTCGAGCAGAAGCAGGTCCGGCTCGGAAAACAGCACGGCGGCGAGTGCGACGCGCATGCGCCAGCCGCCGGAGAAGGAGGAGGCGGGGCGGGCTTGCGCCGCCTTGTCGAAGCCGAGGCCGGCAAGAATACTCGCCGCGCGCGCTTCGGCCGAATGCGCGTCGATATCGACAAGGCGCATCTGGATTTCGGCGATGCGGTGCGGGTCGGTCGCGGTTTCCGCCTCGGCAACGAGGGCGGTGCGTTCCTTGTCCGCGGCAAGCACGATCTCGATCAGAGCGTCCTCAGTCGCCGGTGCTTCCTGCGCCACCTGGCCGATGCGTGCGGCCTTCGGGATCGACACCGATCCGCTCTCCGAGCCGAGATCGCCGGTGATGACGCGAAAAAGCGTGGACTTGCCGGCGCCGTTGCGCCCGACGAGCCCTGCCTTCGTACCTGAAGGCAGCGAAACGCTGGCATTGTCGAGAAGCAGGCGCCCTGCGATGCGGGCGGAAATATCGGTGAGCGTGATCATGGCCGGCGTTTTGGCCGAAAGCGCTCGCCAAGGCAAGAGCGCTTATCCCGCGCCAAGCTTGCTTGTGCGCTGACAAGCCTGCTTATCCCGGGGACAAGCCTGCTTGTCCCACCGCAAGCGTGCTGGTCCGCCGCCTCAGCGGCCGAAAGCCTGCACCGGCAGTCGGGGGTTCGATTGCGCGGCGAGAAGCGCCACCCGGGCATTGGCCTGCAACTGTCCTGGCGTTGCCGCATCTGTGCTGAGCGCCACGCCGATCGAGATGGTGAGCCTGCCGGGATCGGCCTTGTCGGATGTCGCGAAGACCAGATTGTCCTCGACGGAAGTGCGCAGGCGCTCGGCGATCGTCATTGCATCCTGCATGCCGACATTGGAAAACAAGAGGGCGAATTCGTCAGCCTCGGTGCGGGCAATGAAATCGTTCTTCTTGACCGACTTTTGGAGGAGGCCGGCGAGTTTCTTCAGGAGCTTGTTGCCTGCCTGGGTGCCGTATTTGTTGTTGAGATCGGTGAAATTGTCGATATCGACCATGATCAGCGCGCTGCCGGCGGCACCTTCTTCCCGCTCGTAGAGGTCGGCAATCGTCCGGTTCAGTGCGATGCGGTTCGGAAGTCCGGTGATCCTGTCGGCGATCGCAGCCGATTGCATCGCGGAAATACCGCGCTCCAGCGTTTCCAGCGTCTTGATGTCGTCCTGCAGCCTGGCGCCGATTTCCATCTCCGCCGCAAGAACGGTCGAAAGCGAAGCCGTGAGGTAGTCGACCTCGCCGAGGAAAGCGGCAAGGCTCTGGTCGTCATGGCCGGAAACGGATTTCAGGATCGTGCCGCAGGCGCGCGCAAAGGCGTTCTTGTGTTTCAGCCCTTCGGCAAGTCTTTCCGCCACGTCGCGCAGCATCCGGCTCGCTTCGTTGCGTGATGTCTCGCCCGCCAGCCCGCAATGACCGACGAGGCGGTATTTCAGGCCGAGTTCGTCGAGCATCGGCTGTTGCGGCTGCGGTCCCAGTGCTGCGATATCCTGCGCAAGGCCGGCATTGAGCCCGACGATCGCCTCATGAAAGAGTTCGTAATTGCGCGGTAGTGCCGCGACGTTCAGGCGCGCCATGTGCTGGGCGATCTTCTGAATATCCGCCATCGGCGTCGGGCGCACAGCCTCGCGCGGCACCAGTGCGTTTGCGCTTGCATTCTGCATGACGATCCCTCGCGGCCCGGCCTCATCTCTCACATCCGCTATGCCCGCAAGCTTTTAAGAGAGGCTGAATTTTCAACGGCGAAGCCCTGGGTTGGCGGTGGAACCGGCAAAGGCGGTTAATGCCGTGTTGAGAGCGAAGGCCTCACACCCTGTAGCGTGCAAGATCGAATGGCTTTTCGCGCAACATCGAATGGCTACAGAGTATTTTGATCTCCCGGCCCCAAAAGGCTTGAAAAAAGGCCCCTGGTGATAGCTGGTTTCAAGAAGAGCAACGCTGCTAGGCTGGACTCTCGGAACACACGGAAATCAGTCGCTGTGAAAGTTGGGGGCAATGTCCGATCGGCTGGCGGACCATCTTCGTCTCACATTTCGTATTGCCGGCTTAAGCCTTCTTGAGGCGAACTAATATTATTTTCGGGTTGTCCGGTGCTCGCTCGACATCGACGATACCGAACGACCTCACGAGATCGCTTAGTCTGGGGAAGCCGTAATTGCGTGCATCGAAGTCGGGCGCTTGCTTCGCCAGATGCCCTCCCACTTGGGCCAGATTGGCTCGACCGTCTTCATCAGCAGTTGCGATAATCGCTTTGGTCAACATGTCTCGTGCCGTTTTATTCAAGTCCGCCTTTTTAGACGTCGCCTTGGTGGCGGCAGGCTTGGCCTGGACTGGGTTTTGGGTGGGAGCCGCTGCTTCTTCGAGCTCCGCAGCCTGAGCATTGAGCACATCGAAATAGACGAACTTGTCACAGGCAGTGATGAAGGGGCGCGGAGTCTTCCGCTCACCGAACCCATAGACGGTGACAGCTTGGTCCCGGATTCTCACCGCCAGCCGCGCAAAATCGCTGTCACTGGAGATAATACAGAATCCCGCGAAACGACCAGTATACAACAAGTCCATGGCGTCGATGATCATTGCGCCATCGGTCGCGTTCTTTCCAGTCGTGTAGGCGAATTGCTGAATTGGCTGGATGGAATGTTCGAGCAGGCATTCCTTCCAGCCCTTTAGGTTGGGAGCGGTCCAGTCACCGTAGATGCGTTTGACGCTAGCGGTTCCGTAGTTGGCAATCTCAGCCATGAGGCCGCGGACGATCTTTGGCGAAGCGTTGTCGCCATCAATCAACAGCGCTAGGTGTTTAGTTCCGGAATTTTCTGTTGCCATTTATCTCTCCCGCGATGCTCGCAAAACTATATGTCGTGCAGTCTATTGCAGCTGCGACAATGTGGAAACAGGAGGTTGATAAGGATAACGAGAACGGAAAGAACACTTGGGCGGTCGCCGCGAAGTATATCTACCCAAAGGCGTCCTGGATCGCTTAGGGCATTAGGCTTACGATGATCATCGGCCTCGTCGCGCTATGCGCGTGAACCTAGCTTACGGTACGTTAGTGCTCGTCGGGTTCTTGTGTTCTAACTATTTAATTGAGAACGGGCCTCACATCCACTCGCGGCCCTCGCTGCGCAGGAAGTAGATGAGATCAAGCATGAGGCTCGGCCTGCCGAGCGCCGTCAGCGTCATATGGCACTGGCCGCGATGATGGGTTTGGTGGTTGAAGAAATGCGCGAGCGCTGCCGACAGAGGCTGGGTGATCTCGACCGGCTGTACCACCGTTACATAGGTGAAGTTGGCGGCGAGGGTTCTATCGTCCAGCATGCCTGTCCAGGCAATGATCCGCTCGTCCTCTGCTTTGCGTGCGGCGGCAAGAGCATCCAGTTCTTCGAAGAGCACGGCATCGAGTGTCGTCGGCGCTTCGCCGGTGCCGGTGAAGCGCTTCATCCATATCCGGTCGGCAACGATCAGATGATTGAGCGTGCGATGAAGCGAGCCGAAGAAAGCGCCGCGGTCGCTGCGGAATTCCGCATCGCTGAGTTCGGCCGCAGCCGCATAAACTTGCGTGTTGGCCCAGCGATTATAGGCGGCGAACATCCTGTAATGTCTGAGCATCCAGTCCCTCCCGGATTGGTCGCAGCAGTCTAGCCCGTTTTCCCGGAAATCGCAGTGATGCGCCCATGAAATTTCCTGATTTGATCGCAGCCGCTTTCTGTCGTGGAATGGATGGAGCGTGATCTCGAAAGGACTGTTATGACCAGAGCCCTCTATTCCCTCTGCGGCGCCGACGAGCGGCGCTTCTTTTCGCCCCATTGCTGGAAGGCGGTGATGGCGCTGGCGCATAAGGGGCTCGATTTCGAGGAGATTCCGACGACCTACGCCCGCATCCGCGCGATCGGCGGCGGCGTCTCGTCGATCGTGCCCGTTCTCGACGACAACGGCCGGCTGATCCCCGACAGTTTCGACATCGCCCTTCATCTGGAGGAGGCCTATCCCGAGCGGCCGTCACTGTTCAACGGCGAGGGCGGCAAGGCGCTATCGCGGATGGTGGAAGGCTATTCGCAGATGATCATCCATCCGGCGATCATGCGCATCGCCCTTCTCGATATCCATGCGAACCTCGACGAGGAAGACAAGGCCTATTTCCGTCAAAGCCGGGAGGCTCGGCTCGGCAAGCCGTTGGAAGTGGTTGCCGCCGACAGTGAGGCGGAGAAGGCCGCCTTCGCCGCCAAGCTGGAGCCGCTACGGCATATGCTGAAGTTCCAGCCCTTCATCGGCGGGCAGACACCGCTCTTTGCCGACTATATCGTCTTCGGCGCGCTGCAATGGCTGCGTGTCTCTGCCGGTCTCGCCATGCTAGCTGCCGACGATCCCGTCACGCTTTGGTTCGAACGCTGCCTCGATCTTCACCAAAGCCGCGGCAGGACTGTGACAGCGGCGTGAAATTGCCGCCTACCTCTTGTTTTCGGGCGTTGGGGCGGGTAAAGACCGCCCACTTTTCCCGAGAAAACAGAGGATTTGACTATGGCGATTGAACGCACCTTCTCGATGATCAAGCCGGACGCAACGAAGCGCAACCTGACGGGCGCCATCACCAAGATGCTCGAAGATGCCGGCCTGCGTGTCGTCGCTTCCAAGCGCGTCTGGATGAGCCGTCGCGAAGCCGAAGGCTTCTACGCCGTTCACAAGGACCGTCCCTTCTTCGGCGAACTGGTCGAAGGCATGACCTCCGGCCCGACCATCGTCCAGGTGCTCGAAGGCGAAGGCGCGATCCTCAAGAACCGCGAAATCATGGGCGCGACCAACCCGGCAAACGCTGACGAAGGCACGATCCGCAAGGTTCACGCTCTGTCGATCGGCGAAAACTCGGTTCACGGTTCGGATGCTCCTGAAACGGCCGCCCAGGAAATCAAGTACTGGTTCTCCGATACCGAAATCGTCGGCTGAGGCCGCGCTAAGGCATTCGCCGGCAATGCCTTGAATTGACTCTCGAAAGCCGGGGCCTTGCTCCGGCTTTTTCTATGCATTTCTTCTATGCAGGGCATTTGTCGGTGTTCGAGAAATCGACGGTGCCGTCAGGCTTGAAGACCTCCGGGTTCTTTTCATAAAGCGCGCCGAGCACGAGCGGCTTGCTCGGCAGGACGGTCTGGTCGAGGTCGGACCGGAACTGCGTCTTCAATTCCTGCAGCACCTTGCCGTCCTTGTCGACCAGCCGGACACTCACGGAATAGGGGCGGTCCTTGCGCACGCAGTGCAGTTTTTCGCTCTGCAGCGCGATCTTGTCGTCGATCGGGTAGATTTTCTGGTTCAGCACCAGCGGATCGCCGCCTTCAGGATTTTCGAATTCGGCGATGATGACCGAACCGTCGGGGATAGGCCCTGCCTTCTTCAGCGTCAGCAGATAGGTGGCGCTGGCCACCCGATAGTTGAAGACGAAGAGATGGCCGGTGACCTCGACCAGGTTTTCAGCCTGGCGTTGACAGCCGGCAAGCAGAAGGCCGGCTGCTGCCACCGTTACGATCATATATTTCCTCATGGCGTCTCCTCCTTCTTGCGGCGATAGTGACGGTTCGCCTTGGCGCGGTTGCCGCAGACCGCCATGTCGCACCAGGCTCGGCTCCTGTTCTTGCTGCGGTCGATGAACAGCCAGCCGCAATTGCCGCAGATCTTCATGCGTTGGGGATCAGGCATGGCGATCAGCCGCAGCGCCGAATGGGCGGTCGCCGCGGCCACGCTGCCAGGGCTTGCTTCGCGCAACACCTTCGCCAACGCTTCCAGCAGGCTGGCCAGCAATTGGTCGTCGCCGCCATTCAGTATACGCTTGCGGAAATAGAGGTCGATGGCTTCCCGTAGCGCGATGAAACCCGTCTCGTTTTCCCTAGCCACCGGCGCGATGTCGCCGAAGAGGGCACGCTCGGCGCAGAATTCGGCAGCGGCGCGCGGAAAGCTCCGCATCTGGTCCCTGACCGCAAAGCGGTCGATCCGCCGCGTTGCATCGTGGCGCAAAACGACGCTGTTGGCGACATCGAGCGCCAGCGCGCCGCCGGCAAAGCGGTGAGGGGTCCAGGAAAAGCTCATGATGAAATTATAACTAGCGAAATAGGTTTTACCAGTTATAATTTTGGTGACGCGGAGTGTCTGGAATGGCCTATCTTCTGCAGCAGCTGGCGAATGCAGTTCCGCTGGCCGCCCTCTATGCCGCGCTCGCCTTCGGTTATGCCGTAGCCTTCGGTGTGACGAAGCGGGCTGACATCACCTATGGGGCGATCTTCGCCTTCGCCGGCCAGATCCTGCTGCTCTTCAGCGAACTCGCCTATGTCAGGTTTTGGCTGGTGCTGCCGGCGGCACTTGCCGTCGGTGCCTGCGCTTCCATCGTCTATTCGCTGGCGGCGGGCCTATGGATCGGCCGTTCGATCATGCTGCCGCTGGTCAATAAATCGCCGAATACGGTCATCGTTGCCGCCCTCGGCATCATGATCGTGCTGATGGAAACGGCCAGGCTTGCCGCCAATACCCGCGCTATCTGGCTGCCGCCGTTCCTCAACGACACGGTCGTCTTCTGGAGCGACGGCCTGTTCAAAGTGACGCTCACCCATATCCAGCTGATCAACACGGCGCTGATGTGCGCCATTGTCGCTGTGGGTGCGCTGATCCTCAGGCGCACGGGCTGGGGCCGCGTCTGGCGCGCCGTCACTGATGATCCGCTGGCCGCCGAGCTCTGCGGCACCAGCGCCAACCGCGTCTTCCTCGTCGCCTATGCGACCGCCGCCCTCGTCGCCACTATCTGCGGCATCCTCGCCACCTTCTATTACGGTTCGATGGATTTCGGCGCCGGACTGATGTTCGGGCTGAAGGTGCTGCTGATCGCAGCTGTCGGCGGTTATTCCGATCCGCTGCGCTCGGCAGGCGGCGCTGCCGGGCTTGCCGTCGTCGAAACCATGTGGGGCGCTTACGGCCCCTTCGTCTGGCGAGATCTGGTCATCTTTTCGCTGCTCGTCCTGCTCTTGGTCATGAGCCGCAGGGAGCGCGTGGTTCTCTAAAGCAATCCCAGCAAAAGTGCGCAGCGGTTTTGCGGCCGGAATTGCGTGAAACAAAAAGATGGAGCATTTCCGTCACTCGGATAAATCAGGAAATGCGCTAATTTACTTCCACTTGTCGCGCGCCGCGTCGTCGGCGTCTTTCGCCGCGACCCAGTCGCCGGTGGCGCCATCCCTAGCGTGCTCCTTCTTCCAGAAGGGGGCTGCGGTCTTGAGGAAATCCATGACGAAATTGGCGCCGTCGAACGCCGCCTGCCGGTGCGGTGCGGCTGCGACGACGAGCACGATGTTCTCGCCTGCTGCGATCTTCCCGTAGCGGTGGATGGCAGTGAGGCCGAGAAGTCCGAAACGCGCGATGGCAAGATCGCCGATGCGCCGCATCTCCGCTTCCGCCATGCCGGGATAATGCTCGAGTTCGAGGGCCGCAAGCGTGCCGCCTTCATCGCGGCAGAGGCCGGAAAAGGTGACGACGGCGCCGATGCCGGCTTTGCCCTTCGAGAGGCGATCGACCTCGGCCTGCAGGTCGAAATCCTCATGCTGGACGCGGATGGTGGGGGCAATGGTCATGATAACATCCCCAACTGCTTTGATGTCGTACCGGAGGCTATGGAGAGGGCGTGCCGTGCCAACCCCCCTCTGCCCTGCCGGGCATCTCCCCCACAAGGAGGGAGATTACGCGTGGCTTGACCATCGTGCCCATCTACAGTTTTGCCGGGCTGCGACGTGGATTGCTTGGGGAAGTTCGTGCTTCCAGCCAATCTCCCTCCTTGTGGGGGAGATGTCCGGCAGGACAGAGGGGGGTAGCGACACGGCACCACCATCACCGCCTCATCCCCCCGTCATCGGCGGAAAGATCCCGATCTCCCGGGCGCCCGATATCGGCTCGTCATGCTCGACATGCTCCATGTCGAGCGCCACGCGGATCACGTCGGGATATTGAAGTGCGGTCTCATATTCTTCGCCCAGCGTCTTCAAATGATTCAGGAGATCGGCGACGGTGACGACGGAGGAGGGGAGGTCGATCTCCTCCTCGCCCTTGCCGATGCGCTCGCGCACCCAGGCGAAATAGACAAGCCGCGTCATTCCTCGTCATCCACGATATGTTTCACCCCGGCGCGGAAATAGTCGTAGCCGGTATAGATAGTCAGCAGCGCCGCGATCCACAGCAGCGCGATGCCTGTCTGCGTCGTATAGGGGAAAATCTCGTCTCCGGCCGGGCCGGCGAGCAGGAAGGCGATGGCGACGAGCTGCAGCGTCGTCTTCCACTTGGCGATCCGCGTCACCGGTACGCTGACCTTCAGCGCCGCCAGATATTCGCGCAAGCCCGAAACCAGGATCTCGCGGCAGAGAATGGTGATCGCCGCCCAGATCGACCAGCCGGCGATGGTCTGGTCGGCCGCGACGAGAAGAAGGATCGAAGCGACCAACAGCTTATCGGCGATCGGATCGAGCATACGGCCGATATTCGACGTCTGGTTCCAGATGCGCGCGAGATAGCCGTCGAGGAAATCGGTGAGCGAGGCGATGACGAAGATCCACAGCGCCACCCAACGCGCCGTGTTGCTAATCGACAGCCTGCCCTCGATGAAGAAGCAGAGAACGATCAGCGGTACGGCGAGGATACGGCCGTAGGTCAGAAGATTGGGAATGCTGTACGCACGCGATGCCATGGGATCGTTTCTCTGAATTGATGCGCCGCTACAGCGCCGCACGTCTTTTCAGGCGCGCAAAGGACGCTGTAACACTTTAGAATATCCGCATCGAGCTTTCCGAAAGTCGATTCCGATTTTCGGGCCGATGCGGTAGATGACGGCTTTGGCTGCGGACCGTCAACATTCTTTCTGTCTTTTCACCGCCTTTGCGTGGAATTTGCGACGGACGCCGGTTATTTCGCGGCGTCGTCGTGGAAATGGTTATAGACCTGCTTGGCGACGGCTTCCGATATGCCTTCCACCGCCATCAGATCGGACAGGGCTGCGCGCGAAACGGCCTTTGCCGTGCCGAAATGCTGGAGCAGCGCGCGTTTGCGCGATGGCCCGATGCCGCCGATCTCGTCGAGCGGGTTCTTGATCATTTCCTTCTTGCGCCGTGCCCGGTGCGAGCCGATCGCGAAACGGTGCGCCTCGTCGCGCATGCGCTGGATGAAATAGAGCACCGGATCGCGCGGCGGCAGCGTGAAGCTCTCGCGTCCCGGCGGGAAAAAGCGTTCGCGCCCGGCGTCGCGGTCGACGCCCTTGGCGATGCCGATCGCCGTCACGCTGTCGGTGATGCCGAGCTCGGCAAGGATGGCGCGCACCGCTGTCATCTGACCCTGGCCGCCGTCGATGAGGATCACATCGGGCCAGGTCGGGAAGGGCATGTCGGCTGCATCGGGAGTGGCCGCCTGCGCGGTCCGGTCAGGAATGCCTTCCTCCTTGATCAGCCGCGAGAAGCGCCGCGTCATCACCTCCTTCATCATGCCGAAGTCGTCGCCGGGCGTGATGTCGGTCGATTTGATGTTGAACTTGCGGTACTGGTTCTTGACGAAACCTTCCGGCCCCGCGACCACCATGCCGCCGACGGCATTGGTGCCCATGATATGCGAGTTGTCGTAGATCTCGATGCGCTGCGGTGCATAGGCAAGCCCGAACGTTTCCTTGAAACCTTCGAGCAGCCGCGACTGCGACGCCGTCTCGGCAAGCTTTCGCCCATGCGCCTCGCGCGCATTGCCGACGACATGGTCGACCAGATCGCGCTTTTCGCCGCGCTGCGGCACGAGGATGGAAACCTTGTGGCCGGCTTTTTCGCTGAGCGCTGCGGCGAGCAGCTCCAGCTCCTCGACCGTCTGCGACAGCATGATCTGCTTCGGCACCGGCTTGTCGTCGTAAAACTGCGCCAGGAAGGAATTCAGCACTTCGGCGCCGGAAAGCTGCGGATCGGCCCTCGGGAAATAGGCGCGGTTGCCCCAGTTCTGGCCGGTGCGGAAGAAGAACACCTGGATGCAGGAGATGCCGCCCTCATGGTGGATGGCGAATACGTCAGCCTCCTCGACGCCGGCCGGATTAATGCCCTGGTGGCTCTGCACGTGCGAAAGTGCGGCCAGGCGATCGCGATAGATCGCCGCCCGCTCGAAGTCGAGGTCCTCGGCCGCCTGGTTCATGGCCTCGGCCATATGCGACTTCACCTTCTGGCTTTTGCCGGACAGGAAGTCCTTCGCCTCCTGCACCAGTTCGCCGTAACCCCCATCGCTGACCTCGTGGGTGCACGGCCCCGAACAGCGCTTGATCTGGTAGAGAAGGCAGGGTCGTGTGCGCGTTTCGAAGACGCTGTCGGTGCAGGTGCGGATCAGGAAGGCGCGCTGCAGCGAATTGATCGTGCGCCCGACCGCGCCTGCCGAAGCGAAAGGTCCGAAATAGTCGCCCTTTCGCGCCCTTGCGCCGCGATGCTTGAAGATCGCCGGCGCCCGGTGGTCGCCGGTGATGAGGATATAGGGAAAGGACTTGTCGTCGCGCAAAAGCACGTTAAAGCGCGGCCGCAAGCGCTTGATCAGATTCGCTTCCAGAAGCAGCGCTTCGGTTTCCGTGCGCGTCGTCACGAATTCCATATTGGCTGTCTGGCGCACCATCTGGGCGATGCGGTTGGAATGCACCCGGCCGACGGCGTAATTGTTGACGCGCTTCTTCAGGCTGCGCGCCTTGCCGACATAGAGCACGTCGCCCTCGGCATTGAACATGCGGTAGACGCCGGGACTGTTGGGGAGCCGCTTGACGAATTCGCCGATCAGTTCCGCGCCGATGAGCCCGGTTTCATTGAGGCTGCCCGCATTCCAGTCGACCGTCGTCGCAAGCGGGGCGGCGGCGGAAACGTCGCCTTCCACTTCGATATCGTCTTCGCTCTCATCCGTATCATCGTAGAGAACGCCGCCATCCGGCAGCTTTCGTCCGTTCATTCCGTAATCTCCGCCACATCGGGCGTCTGCCAGGCGAGGTGCTGGCCGCCGTCGAGGGCAATCATCTGGCCGGTGATCGAGGGCGTGTCGTAAAGGAAGCGAATCGTTTGTCCGAATTCCACCAGCGCCGGCCCTCGCTGCAAGATAAGGGCTGAGACCTGCGCTTGGAAGTCCTCCATCGCCTGCCGCTCGCTCGGCATCGAGGGGCCGGGGCCGATGGCATTGACGCGGATGCGTGGCGCCAATGCCTGTGCAAGCGTCTGCGTCGCCGTCCACAGCGCGGATTTGGAGAGGGTATAGGAATAGAAGCTGGGCCTCAGCGCCCAAACCCGCTGGTCGATGATATTGACGATCTGCCCCGATGCCTCAGCGGGCATCTGCTGCGCGAAGGCGGCCGCAAGGATAGAGGGCGCACGTACATGCAGGTCGAAGTGCAATGCCCAGGTGGCGGCATTGAAACTACGCGCTGAATCATGCTGGAAGACCGACGCATTATTGACGAGCAGATCGAGCGGCCCGAGCGCTTCCGACGCCTTCGCGACCAAGGCGGCTGTTTCGCCGATATCGGTGAGGTCGGCCTGCAGGGCGGTCGCCCGATATCCCCTTCGCCGCAATTCCGCCACCAGCTCTTCGGCCTCACCGATGGAGCCGTTCGCGTGGATCGCAACGGAAAAGCCATTTGCAGCAAGGTCTTCGGCGATTGCCCGTCCTATTCTTTTAGCAGCCCCTGTTATAAGGGCCGAGCGAAGTCTTTTGTGGTTCAAAATCTTGCCTTCTGATCCCGCGAGTCTGTCTGCAGACTATATAGGGGCCAACGGAGATTATATAAATAGGCCGTTGCGGTTGCGTCAGAGAGCCGGATATTCTATGTATTATTTAAGAATGCGAGTTCTTAAAATAAGTATTTTCAGTTTAACACTTCAGTATGGTTAATGAAGTGTATGTTGCGTCAAAGCAACATCGAATTTCAGCCATGCGGCAGCCACAATGATATCACAATTTGGCTCTTTCAAATCCGCATTTGAGTTCCAATTTCAGTCTCGATCCGGAAGGGACATCTGGCAATATCCCGCCAATGCTTCACTGATAGACAGATGACAAGCGGCGCGGGACTGAAAGGAGACTAAGTATGCGTGTACTCATTGCTGGCCTCATGGCCTCCGTTTTTGCAATTGCGGGCGTCTCGGCAGCTCAGGCGGCCGATGCCGTCGACCAGGTTCCGGAAGCACCGGTCGCCCAGGACGCTCCAGTCAAGCCGGCAGGCAACTGGGAAGGCTTTTATCTCGGCGGCGCTGGCACCTACAACATGGGTGACTTCGGTTCCGACCGTCACACCTATGGTTTCGGCGGCCAGGTCTTCACCGGCTACAACTGGCAGCAGGGCCAGATCGTTTACGGCGTTGAATCCGATCTCGGCTACAGCGGCGACGACGTCTCCTCAGGCGGCGTCAAGAACAAGTATGGCTGGAACGGCTCCGTCCGTGGCCGCGTGGGCTACGACATGAACCCCTTCCTGCTCTACGGCACGGCCGGTCTTGCCATCGGCGACGTCAAGGTTTCCGACGACACCTCGGACGAAAGCAAGACGAACTATGGCTATACGGTCGGCGCCGGCGTCGAAGCCTTCGTGACCAACAACATCACGACGCGCCTGGAATATCGCTACACCGACTACCAGAGCAAGGACTACGACCTCGACTCCGGCAGCTTCTCGCGCGGTTACGACGAGAACAGCGTCAAGCTCGGTATCGGCGTCAAGTTCTAAGCCGACTGAACATACTGACATAAAGAAGCCGGGCACGTCGCCCGGCTTTTTGCTGTCTGCTCATTGTTCTGAAGCGCTCAGCCCTGGGACTTGAGCTCGCTATGGGCAGGGAATTTCTTGTCGAACTGCCGCAGCCAGTCAGTCAGCGGCGCATGATCGGCTTCCCACTGGTCCTTGAAGCGCAACTCGAGATAATCAAGCGTGGCCGCCAGTGCAAAATGTCCGCCGTTGAGCTTTTTGCCGAGCTTCGGCGGATTGGCGCTGAGATGAGCGAGACCGCTCGTCGCCTTCTTCCATTGCCGGTCGATCCACGGCTGGTGAACCTTTTCCTCGTCGCGGAAGCGCCGCTCGTAGACGATCGCCAGCAGGCAATCGCAGATGCCGTCGCAGAGCGCCTCGAGGATTTCCGCATCCGTGCGCTTGCCCTTCTTGGAAGGGTAGAGCCCGCCCTTCGTCAGCCGGTCGAAATAATGCATGATCGCCACGCTGTCGTATATCGAGACCTCGTCATCGGTCAGAAGCGTCGGGATCTTGCCGAGCGGATTATTGTCCACCAGGATTGCCGGTGCGGTATTGGTGTCGACCCGAATGGCGTTCAACTCCAGGCTCAGAAAATGCGCGGCCATCCGCACCTTGTTGGAATAGGGCGAGGCGGGCGAACAAAGGAGCTTCATGGGGGACACCTGATGAGATTGTGGAGCTGCGGCGCGGACTATTCCGCAAGCAGCTTAAGCGGTCAATCGTCCTTGACCGCCTTGTTCTCGCCGCGCAGCCAGAAGGCGCGGTGCGACGCGAAACGGTCTTGTGCCAGATGGTCCTTCAATGCGGGCAGCAATTGGTGCAACTCGTCCTTCAGCGTGAAAGGTGGGTTGACGATGACGAGGCCTGAGCCCGTCAGTCCCGTAATGCCGCGGTCGCTGCGAACCGCGAGTTCGGCGCAGAGCATTTTCGGGATGTCGAGCGCCTGCAGCGTCTCGTGGAATTCCTTGATCGGCGCGCCCTTCTTCAGCGGATACCACAGGCAATAGGTGCCGCCGGGAAAGCGCCGATAGGCCTTTTCCAGCCCCTCGGCCAGGCGCTGATATTCGTCCTCTTCCTCGAAGGGCGGATCGACGAGCACGATGCCGCGCTTCTCTTTCGGCGGCAGATGCGCGCCGAGCGCCAGCCAGCCGTCGAGCTCGGTGATGCGGGCATGGTGATCGCCCTCGAACAGCCGGTGCAGCCTGACGTAGTCCTCGGGATGCAGTTCCATCGCCGACAGCCGGTCCTGCGGCCGGAACAGCATGCGCGCAAGTTTCGGCGATCCGGGATAGAAGCGGATGCCGCCCTCAGGATTGAGTTCGCGGATTGCCGAGAGGTAGGGCTCCAGCAGTTCGGAAACCTGAGGGCCGAGGTCTGCCTCCATCAGCTTGCCGATGCCATCGACCCATTCGCCGGTTTTCTGCGCTTCTTCGGAGGAAAGGTCGTAGAGCCCGATGCCGGCATGCGTGTCGAGCACGCGGAATCCGCCATCCTTCTTCTGCATGTAGCGGATCAGCCGCGTCAGCACGGCATGTTTCAGAACATCGGCAAAGTTGCCCGCGTGATAGATGTGGCGGTAGTTCATTTTTGCTGATGTCCGTATGAATTCGCGTCATGGGGAATTTTTGTGGCTTTTGGCCGTGCAAGCCTTGGAATATACAAATGCCATGAACATTGCGACCCCCATCCACGCCAAATCATCGAAGCCCGACAACAGGGTGGGCCACACCGCCTGTCCGCATGACTGTCCCTCCACCTGCGCGCTGGAGGTCGATATATCGGAGGATGGCAGCATCGGCCGTGTGCGCGGCGCCAATGACCATTCCTACACGTCGGGCGTCATCTGCGCCAAGGTCGCCCGCTACGCCGAGCGGCTCTACCATCCCGACCGCCTGATGCATCCTCTACGCCGCGCCGGCGCCAAAGGGGCAGGGCAGTGGCAGCAGATTTCCTGGGAAGATGCGCTGGATGAGATCGCCGAAGCCTTTGTGAAGGCCGAGGCAAGGGACGGCAGCGAGGCGATCTGGCCCTATTTCTACGCCGGCACCATGGGCTGGGTGCAGCGCGATTCCATCGATCGCCTGCGTCATGCCAAGCGTTACTCCGGCTTCTTTTCCTCGATCTGCACCAACCCCGCCTGGACCGGCTTCACCATGGCGACCGGCACGCTGCGCGGTCCCGATCCGCGCGAGATGGGCCGCACCGATTGTGTCGTCATCTGGGGCACCAACGCGGTCTCGACGCAGGTCAACGTGATGACCCACGCCATCAAGTCGCGCAAGGAGCGCGGCGCGAAGATCGTCGTCATCGACATCTACGATAATCCGACGATGAAGCAGGCCGACATGGCGCTGATCGTCAAACCGGGCACCGACGCCGCACTCGCCTGCGCCGTCATGCACATCGCCTTCCGCGACGGTTACGCCGATCGTGACTATATGGCGAGATATGCCGATGATCCCGCCGGTCTCGAGGCGCATCTCAAAACCAAGACGCCGCAATGGGCCGCTGCCATCACCGGCCTTTCGGTCGAAGAGATCGAAGCCTTTGCCAGCCTCGTCGGCACGACGAAGAAAACCTTCTTCCGCCTGGGCTATGGTTTCACTCGCCAGCGCAACGGCGCGGTCGCCATGCATGCAGCCGCCTCGATCGCCACCGTTCTCGGCTCCTGGCAATATGAGGGCGGCGGTGCCTTCCATTCGAACAGCGATATCTTTCGTATGAACAGCGCCGAACTGACCGGCCGGTCGATGAAGGATGCCGATATCCGCATGCTCGATCAGTCGCAGATCGGCCGCGTCCTGACCGACGATCCCGTGGCGCTGCGCCATCGCGGCCCGGTGACGGCAATGCTGATCCAGAACACCAATCCCGCAAACATCGCCCCCGAGCAGCGCCTCGTCAGACGCGGCTTCGCCCGCAACGACCTCTTTGTCGCCGTCCATGAGCAGTTCATGACGGAAACGGCTGAGATCGCCGATATCGTCATTCCCGCGACGATGTTCGTTGAGCACGATGACATCTATCGGGCCGGTGGCCAGAACCATATCCTGCTGGGGCCGAAGCTGGTCGAGCCGCCGCCAACCGTGCGCACCAATCTCTTCGTCATCGAGGAACTGGCAAAACGCCTCGGTGTCGCCGATCGCCCCGGCTTCGGCTTTACTGCCCGTGAAATGGTCGACCGCATTCTCGAATCGAGTGGCTTGCCGGATTACGACCATTTCCTTGAACACAAATGGTTCGATCGCCAGCCCGTTTTCGAGGAGGCGCATTATCTGAACGGTTTTGCCCATCCGGATGGCAAGTTTCATTTCCGCCCGGACTGGATCAATCAGCCGGCTCCCAACAAGCCGCCGGTTTCTATCGGCGCGCTCGGGCCACATGCCGAACTTCCGCCCTTCCCGGATCAGGTCGATGTCATCGAAGTCGCCGATCCCGAGCATCCCTTCCGGCTCGCCACGTCGCCGGCGCGCAACTTCCTGAATTCGAGCTTCTCCGAGACCAAGACCTCTCGCCAGAAGGAGGGCCGCCCTGAAGTGATGGTCAATCCGGCTGACGCCGAGGCCAACGGCATCGCCCATGGCGATCTTGTCCGAATCGGCAATAGCCGCGGCGATCTGCGCATCCACGCCCGCGTCACCACGGAGGTGAAATCCGGCGTGCTGATCGCCGAGGGGCTTTGGCCAAACAAGGCGCATGTCGACGGCGAGGGCATCAATGTCTTGACTGGCGCCGACCCTGTCGCGCCCTATGGTGGGGCGGCCGTGCACGACAACAAGGTCTGGCTTCGCAGGGACCCAGCATGATGCAGCCGAAATCACGGGTGAAGATCGTCAGCGAAGAAACACTGTCGAATGGGTGGACGCGGCTGAGCAGCTATCTACTCGACTATATCGACCGCAAGGGCGCAACCCAACGGCTGAAGCGGGAGATCTATCACCGCACGCCCGCTGCCTGCATCCTGCTTTATGATCCCAAGCGCGACCTCGTCGTTCTCGTCCGCCAGTTCCGCCTTGCCGTCCATCTCAACGGCGATCCCGCCTGGATGATCGAGGTGCCGGCCGGCCTTCTCGACGATGACCATCCCGAAGCGGCGATCCGTCGCGAGGCGATGGAGGAGACCGGCTATCGCGTGCGCGATGCGCGCTTCCTCTTCAAATCCTATACCTCGCCGGGTGCCATCACCGAAGTCATCCACTTCTTCGCAGCCCTCATCGACACTGCCGACCGCGTGGCGGAAGGCGGCGGTCTGGACGAGGAACACGAGGATATCGAGGTCCTCGAAACCCCGCTCGACGAGGCTGCGGCGATGATCGAAACCGGCGAGATCGTCGACGCCAAAACGATCGTGCTTCTACAGTGGGCACTGTTGAACAGGGCAAGGCTGACGGCGTGAATTTGCCGGGGCGAGCGCATCGGATCATTTCCAAAGCGCAAGTTTCCGCTTTAAGATGATGCAGCGCGAAATTTCATACGACTGTCACGAAGCGGTTCTATCCGCTGCGGTTTGTCAATCATTGGATGCGGTCAGGAGAAAGCCCATGTGGCTCAGCAATTTCACCCTCGTTCTCCCAAACGAGGTGGTGAGTGAAGGTTCCGTGCGTGTTGAGGATGGCGCCATCGCCGAGATCAGGCCGGAGCCGGTCGCCGGTGCTGCCATCGATGGCGGCGGGCGGCTGCTGATGCCCGGATTCGTCGATCTGCACGGCGACATGATAGAGCGCGAGATCGCCCCACGGCCAAACGCGACGATGCCGATCGATTTCGGCATCCACGAACTCGACAAGAAGCTTGCCGCCGCCGGTGTCACGACGGCGTTCGCCGCCGTCTCCTTTGCGACCGAGAGCGTCTACGGCCATGTCCGTTCGCTGGAGACCACCTCCGCAGTGATCGAGGGCATCAATCGCTTGCGGGATGATCTGCTGATCGATCACCGCGTTCACGCCCGTTACGAAATCACCAATGTCGGGGCAGCTCCCGCACTTGAGCGCCTGCTGAATGCCGACCAGATCGACATGGTCTCCCTGACCGACCACACGCCGGGCCAGGGCCAGTACAACAACCTGCAGAGCTACATCCTCAGCATTTCTGAGCGCCGCGCCGTCTCCGAGGAAATGGCGGCGGAGATCGTCGCCAAGCGCATCGCTATGCGCAACAATCCGGACATCGAGGCCAAACTGAGGGAAATCGTCGCGCTGTCGCTGAAGCACAAGTTGTCGCTTGCCTCGCATGACGATGACAGCGTCGAAAAAGTCGCCGAGATGCATGATCTCGGCGTCACCATTAGCGAGTTTCCGGTCACAGCAGTTGCAGCGGAAGAGGCGCGCCGCCGCGGTCTCTGGACGCTGATGGGTGCGCCGAACGCGCTGCGCGGCCAGTCGATGTCGGGCAATCTCAGCGCGCTCGACGCCGCCAAGGCCGGGCTGCTCAGCGTCATCGCCGCTGATTACCATCCGGCTGCCTTCGTGCCCGGCATCTTCAAGCTTGCCGACATGGTGGAAGGCGGCCTGCCGGCA
Organism: Rhizobium indigoferae; assembly: GCF_034554815.1. Lineage (NCBI taxonomy): Bacteria > Pseudomonadati > Pseudomonadota > Alphaproteobacteria > Hyphomicrobiales > Rhizobiaceae > Rhizobium > Rhizobium indigoferae. The sequence goes on from NZ_CP140635.1 coordinate 1,248,506, forward strand.
GCCGTTGCCATGGCGACTGGCAATGCGGCCCGTTCCGCCGGACTGTCGGATCGCGGCGAGATCGCCGTCGGCCGGCGCGCCGATCTCGTCGTGGTCGAGCCGGGCGATATCAATCGCATCCGCGCCACCTTCCGCGCCGGCCGCTTCGTCTACAGCGACGGCACGCTACATCCCTTGCGGGCTTTGGCGGCTTAAGCGCGGTCGCCGATGAGCGAAATCAGTTGAGCCTTGGGAGCGGCGGTCGCGGCCTCCGCGCCGACGGCTTTGCCGCCTTCCATCGCCACTCGACCTTCGGCAAACAGCCGCAAGGCCTGCGGATAGATCTGGTGTTCGATGGTGAGCACACGCGCGGCAAGGCTTTCGGCCGTATCGCCCAAGAGAACCGGCACAGCCGCCTGGCCGATCACCGGCCCCTCATCCATGCCTTCGGTGACGAAATGCACCGTGCAGCCGGCGATCCGCATGCCGGCGTCGATCGCTCGCTGATGCGTATGCAGGCCCGGAAATAAGGGCAGCAGGGAAGGGTGGATGTTGAGCATTCGGCCTTGGTAACGCTGGATGAATGTCGCCGTCAGCAGCCGCATGTAGCCTGCCAGGCAGAGAATATCGGGTTTAAGCTCGTCGAGCGCCGAAAAAATCGCCGCCTCATGCGCATCCTTGCTGGCGTAGTCCTTGCGGGGAAAAGCGAAGGTGGAAATGCCTTCGGCATCAGCCTTGGCAAGCCCGCCGGCATCCGCCTTGTCGGAGATCACCCCGACGATCTCGGCCGGATAGTCGGCTGCCTTCGCCGCCGCAACCAGCGCCATCATGTTGGAGCCGCTGCCTGATATGAAGACGACGGCGCGTTTGCGCGGTGAGCTCATATGGCAAGCGTACCCTTGTAGACCGTGCCGGCAGCGCCTTCGTCGCGGGCGATCATGCGGCCGAGCGTGATGACAGTCTCGCCCTCAGTTTCGAGTGCCGCGGAAACGGCCGCGACGTTCTCACCGGCGACGACGGCGATCATGCCGACACCGCAGTTGAAGGTGCGCAGCATTTCTCTGGATTCCACGCCGCCCGTCTTGGCGAGCCACGAAAACACCGGCGGAACCTTGACGGCGTCAAGATCGATCTCCGCCGCCAAGTGCTTCGGCAGGACGCGCGGAATATTTTCCGGAAAGCCGCCGCCAGTGATGTGCGCCAGCGCCTTGATGGCGCCGGTCTCGCGGATCGCTTTTAGAAGCGGCTTCACATAGATGCGGGTCGGCTCGAGCAGGGCTTCGCCGAGCAGCCGGCCTTCGGCAAACGGTGCGGCTGCGCTCCAGTCGAGGCCGGACAGTTCGACGATCTTGCGCACCAGCGAAAAGCCGTTGGAATGGACGCCGGAGGAGGCAAGGCCGAGGATCACATCGCCCTGGGCAATATCGCCTGATGGCAGGAGCTTGCCGCGTTCGGCAGCACCCACGGCAAAGCCGGCGAGGTCGTAGTCGCCGGAGGAATACATACCGGGCATCTCGGCCGTTTCGCCGCCGATCAGCGCGCAGCCGGCCTCGCGGCAGCCGGCGGCAATGCCGCCGACGATGGCCGCGCCCTGGTCGGGGTCGAGCTTGCCGGTCGCGAAATAATCGAGGAAGAACAGCGGCTCGGCGCCCTGCACCACGAGATCGTTGACGCACATGGCGACCAGGTCGATGCCGACGGTGTCGTGATAGTCGGCATCGATCGCGATCTTCAGCTTGGTCCCGACGCCGTCATTGGCGGCGACGAGAACCGGATCGGTAAAGCCTGCGGCCTTGAGGTCGAAGAGCCCGCCGAAGCCGCCGATCTCGCCGTCGGCGCCGGGACGGCGCGTCGAGCGCACCGCCGGCTTGATCTTCTCGACGAGGAGGTTTCCGGCATCGATATCGACGCCCGCATCGCTATATGTCAGGCCGTTTTTCCCAGACTGGCTCATGCTGGTCTCCGATGGCTATTTCAGGCGGCAAACGTGCCGCGTCATCTGCCGGTCGCAATTGCATGACAGGGGCGTTTATGCAAGCGTTGCATGGCAAAAGCCCCCAATTTCCCGCGTCTTCCTCCAGCCTTTCGGGGATTTAGCACGACAGGGTTGACCATCTTTGCGCCTGCATCCTATGTGCTGAATGGCCGCTCCGGTTCGGATACGGCGTTTGGCGGCGGCGAGTGATCAGCGGGGAAGCGATGCCACAGCATGTCAGCGGCAACAGTCTCAAGCGTCAGATTTTCTTCTGGCTGGTAGTGCTCGTCTTCTTCATCGTCTTTCTCTATGTCTTCAGCTCGATCCTGCTGCCCTTCATCGCAGGCATGGCGATTGCCTATTTCCTTGATCCGGTGGCTGACCGGCTTGAACGCCTGGGTCTGAGCCGCATGATGGCGACCATCGGCATTCTCGTCGCCTTCGTCATCGTCTTCACGCTGGCGCTGATGATCCTCATTCCGGTGCTCATCAGCCAGTTCAACGATTTCGCTCAGCGTCTGCCGGGTTATATCAGCCAATTACAGCAGTTCATCACGCAGGCGCAGAATTCGCTGCTGCCGGACTGGGTCGAGAACCAGATGGGCACGATCAAGGACAATCTCTCCGGCATCCTGTCGGAGGGCATGGGCTTCCTCACCGGGCTCTTCGCGCAGATCTGGAATTCCGGCAAGGCGATCGTCGACGTCATATCGCTGCTCGTGGTCACCCCCGTCGTCGCCTTCTATATCCTGCTCGATTGGGACCGTATGGTTGCCAAGGTCGACCAGTGGATCCCGCGCGATTATGTCGGCGATGTCCGCCAGATCGCCAAGGAGATCGACCAGGCGATCGCCGGTTTCATCCGCGGCCAGGGCTCGCTCTGCCTCATCCTCGGCATCTATTATGCCGTCGGCCTTTCTCTCGTCGGGCTGAATTTCGGCCTGCTGATCGGCCTCTTCGCCGGCATGATCAGTTTCATTCCCTATGTCGGCTCGATGGTTGGCCTCGTGCTCGCCATCGGCGTGGCGCTTGTGCAATTCTGGCCCGATTATCCCTGGATCGGCCTGGTGCTCGTCGTCTTCTTCAGTGGCCAGTTCCTGGAAGGCAACATTCTGCAGCCGAAGCTCGTCGGCTCCAGCGTCGGCCTGCATCCGGTCTGGCTGATGTTTGCGCTTTTTGCCTTCGGCGCGCTCTTCGGTTTCGTAGGGCTTCTGGTCGCCGTGCCCGCCGCCGCCGCCGTCGGCGTCCTTGTTCGTTTCGCGCTTTCACGCTACCTTCAGAGCGATCTTTATTTTGGCGGGTCGCTCAGTGGCCGCGCCCGGAAGACGAAATCAGTTCCCAATGAATGACGTGAAGAACGCTGATCCGAAGCGCAAAGCCGGAGAGCAGCTGCCGCTGGTCTTTTCGCACGATGCCGCAAGCGGGCGCGACGACCTCCTGATCTCGGAGCGTCTTGCCGCCGCCGTTTCGATCGTCGATGCCTGGCCGGCATGGCCATCACCGGTCGTCGTGCTCGCCGGCCCCGTCGGCTCGGGAAAATCACATCTCGCCCGCATCTGGCGGGAATTGAGCGGCGCCGTCGACATCCATCCCGAGCTTGGCTCGGACGCCGCGGTTGCCGCCGCCGCCGGCCCGGTGCTGTTCGAGGACGCCGACCGCCTCGGCTTCGACGACAACGCGCTCTTCCATGTCATCAACAGCGTGCGCGAAAACGGCACCAGCCTGTTGATTACCAGCCGCCTCTGGCCGATGTCGTGGCCAGTTCTGCTGCCCGATCTGCGCTCGCGCCTGAAAGCGGCAACCGTCGTCGAGATCGGCGAACCCGATGAGGCGCTGTTGTCGCAGGTGATCGTCAAGCTCTTCGCCGACCGGCAGCTTTATATAGATGACAAACTCGTGCTCTATATCGTGAACCGGATGGAGCGGTCGCTGAACGCGGCCCAGACGATCGTCGAAAGGCTTGACCGGCTGGCCCTGTCGCGAGGCACCAAAATCACCCGGTCTCTTGCTGCCGAAGTATTGAATGAATTGGGAAATTCGGAACCGGCCGATTGACTGTCACAGTTCCGTCGTCAAACTGATATAGTTGCCTTTGGCGATTGAAAACGGGGTAAGTGGACCATGGACAGCGCAGTCGCAGAACATCAGGAACTCACTCCGGAAATTAACGACAACACCCCCCCGCTGGAAGAGCTGCTCAAGAGCCCCGAGCGCTTCATCAACCGAGAATTCTCCTGGCTGCAGTTCAACCGCCGTGTCCTGGAAGAAACTTTGAACACCGAGCATCCGTTGCTTGAGCGCGTTCGCTTCCTGTCGATCTCGGCCGCCAACCTCGACGAATTCTTCATGGTGCGTGTCGCCGGCCTCGAGGGCCAGGTACGCCAGAACATCGCCATCCGCAGTCCCGACGGCAAGACGCCGGCCGAGCAGCTCGATTCGATCCTGCAGGAGATCGACCATCTGCAGATGGAGCAGCAGGCCTCGCTGGCCGTCCTGCAACAATATCTCGCCAAGGAAGACATCCTGATCGTGCGCCCCGGCGCCTTGAGCGATGCCGACCGCCAGTGGCTGGCCGCCGAATTCGAACAGGCGATCTTCCCGGTCCTGACGCCGCTGTCGATCGATCCCGCCCACCCGTTTCCCTTCATTCCAAATCTGGGCTTCTCGATCGGTCTGCAGCTCGTCAGCAAGAATGGCCGTGAGCCGATGACGGCGCTGCTGCGCCTGCCGGTGGCGCTCGACCGCTTCGTCCGTCTGCCGGATGATGGAAACACGATCCGCTACATCACGCTGGAAGATGTCGCCAACATCTTCATCCACCGGCTTTACCCGGGTTACGAGGTGCAGGGCTCCGGTACGTTCCGCGTCATCCGCGACAGCGATATCGAAGTCGAGGAAGAGGCCGAGGATCTCGTCCGCTTCTTCGAAACGGCGCTGAAACGCCGCCGCCGCGGTAAGGTCATCCGCATCGAGACCGACTCGGAAATGCCGGCCTCGCTGCGTCAGTTCGTCGTCCAGGCGCTCAATATCCCTGATAATCGCGTCGCCGTTCTGCCGGGCCTTCTGGCGTTGAACACCCTGTCCGAGATCACCAAGGCGCCGCGCGAAGATCTCAGGTTTGCCCCCTACAATGCGCGATTTCCCGAGCGCGTCCGCGAACATGCCGGCGACTGCTTCGCCGCCATCCGCGAAAAGGACATGGTCGTCCATCACCCCTACGAATCTTTCGACGTCGTGGTCCAGTTTCTTCTCCAGGCTGCGCGCGATCCTGACGTCCTGGCGATAAAGCAGACGCTCTACCGGACCTCCAATGACAGCCCGATCGTCCGCGCGCTGATCGACGCCGCCGAAGCCGGCAAGTCGGTGACGGCGCTGGTCGAGCTCAAGGCCCGCTTCGACGAAGAGGCGAACATCCGCTGGGCGCGCGATCTCGAGCGCGCCGGCGTGCAGGTCGTCTTCGGCTTCATCGAGCTCAAGACCCACGCCAAGATGTCGATGGTCGTTCGGCGCGAGGAAGGCAAGCTGCGAACCTATTGCCACCTCGGAACGGGCAACTACCACCCGATCACCGCGAAGATCTATACAGACCTGTCCTATTTCACCTGCAATCCCGTTATCGCCCACGACATGGCGAACATCTTCAACTTCATCACCGGCTACGGCGAACCGGAGCAGGGCATGCAGCTCGCGATCTCGCCCTATACGATGCGCCCGCGCATCCTGCGCCACATCGAGGAAGAGATTCAGCATGCCAGGAACGGCGCTCGGGCCGCGATCTGGATGAAGATGAATTCGCTTGTCGACCCCGACATCATCGACGCCCTCTATCGCGCCAGCCATGCCGGCGTCGAGATCGACCTCGTCGTACGCGGCATCTGCTGCCTGCGTCCGCAGGTGCCCGGCCTTTCGGAAAAGATCCGCGTCAAGTCGATCGTCGGCCGATTCCTCGAGCACAGCCGCATCTTCTGCTTCGGCAACGGCTACGGCCTGCCGTCCGACAAGGCGCTGGTTTACATCGGCTCGGCCGACATGATGCCGAGAAACCTCGATCGCCGTGTCGAAACCATGGTTCCGCTGACGAATCCGACTGTTCACGAGCAGGTCTTGTCACAGATTATGCTCGGCAACGTGATTGACAATCAACAAAGCTACGAGATATTGCCCGACGGTACGTCGCGACGCATGGAAGTGCGCAGGGGCGAAGAACCGTTCAATGCGCAGCAGTATTTCATGACCAATCCGAGCCTGTCGGGCCGTGGTGAAGCTCTGAAGTCCAGTGCGCCGAAGCTGATCGCCGGCCTGCTCGAAGGCCGCAACAACAAGTAAAACTGGACCTAAATGGTTGAATCTGAAGCCCAGGGGCGCCTTCCGGGGATCGCCCCGGTCTCCGTCGTCGATATTGGATCGAATTCGATTCGTCTTGTCGTCTACGAAGGCATGTCCCGTTCGCCAACCGTCCTGTTCAACGAAAAGGTCCTCTGCGGCCTCGGCAAGGGCGTCGCTCTTACCGGCAAGATGGACGAAGAGAGCGTCGCGCGGGCTCTGGCGGCGCTGCACCGTTTCAAGGCTCTGTCAGACCAGGCCCGCGCTGCCACCATGTATGTGCTGGCGACGGCGGCTGCGCGCGAGGCGAGCAACGGTCCTGATTTCATCCATCAGGCGGAAACCATCCTTAAACGCAAGGTCCGCGTACTCTCGGGTGAGGAGGAGGCGAAATTCGCCTCGCTCGGCATCATCAGCGGTTTCTACAATCCTGACGGCATTGCGGGCGACCTTGGTGGCGGCTCGCTGGAACTGATCGATATTAAGGGCAAGGAGTTCGGCAAGGGCATCACGCTGCCGCTCGGCGGCCTGCGCCTGTCGGAATATGCCGGCGGATCGCTCTCCAAGGCCCAGACCTTTGCCCGCAAGCAGTTGAAGACGGCAAAGCTGCTGTCGAAAGGCGAGGGGCGCACCTTCTACGCCGTCGGCGGCACCTGGCGAAACATCGCCAAGCTGCACATGGAAATCACCCACTATCCGCTGCACATGATGCAGGGCTATGAGGTGTCGTTCGAAGGAATGATGCAGTTCCTCGACCAGGTGGTGACCGCGCGCGACTCCAGGGAGCCGGCACTGCAGGCCGTTTCCAAGCACCGCCGTTCGCTGCTGCCGTTCGGCGCCGTCGCCATGAAGGAAGTTCTGAGTGCGATGAAGCCGTCGCTAATTTCCTTCTCGGCGCAGGGTGTGCGCGAGGGATATCTCTATTCGCTGCTGTCGGAGGCCGAGCGCCGCGCCGATCCGCTGCTTGCCGCCGCCGGAGAACTGGCAATTCTGCGTGCCCGTTCGCCGGAGCATGCCCGCGAGCTAGCGGAATGGACCGGCCGCATGATGCCCCTTTTCGGCATCCAGGAAACTGAAGAGGAAAGCCGCTACCGCCAGGCCGCCTGTCTGCTTGCCGATATCAGCTGGCGCGCCCATCCTGACTATCGCGGCCTGCAGGCGCTGAACGTCATCGCCCACTCTTCCTTCGTTGGCATCAGTCATCCCGGCCGCGCCTTTATCGCGCTTTCCAACTATTACCGTTTCGAAGGCCTGCATGACGACGGCGCCACCGGTCCGCTGGCGCAGATTGCCACGCCCCAGCTCATTGAGCGCGCCAAGCTGCTCGGCGGCATGCTGCGCGTCGTCTACCTCTTCTCTGCCTCGATGCCCGGCATCGTCAAGAACCTGACCTTCCGCAAATCGTCGAGCCCGGACCTCGACCTCGAATTCGTCGTGCCTCCCGAATATCGCGATTTCGCCGGCGAGCGCCTTGACGGCCGCCTGCAGCAGCTGTCGAGGCTGACAAACAAGCGGTTGGCGTTTCGGTTTGAATAGGTCTGTGCCACGGCACGTCGTCAGGAACGCAACCTAAGCAGCCAAAAACAAAAAGGGCGGCGCCTTCGCGCCACCCTCTGTATTTCACACCAGAACGCCGAATTACTTCGCGTTCAGGAACTCGCCGACTTCGAGCAGGCTGAACTCGTTATTGTCAGCCTTGTCGACGGCGCGGCCGGCCGAGAAGGGCAGGTTGTTGTCGTTGCCGATGATGATGTGCGTGGCGTCGACGCGGTCGACGTTTTCGATTGTCACGAACGGCATGTCGTAGACGCCGTCCTTGCTGCCGGCCTTCTTCTTGTTGTCGGGGTCCTGGATGTTCAGGAGGTCGATATAGCCGATCTTGCGGACCGCCTTGCCGACATCGGCATCGTTGAACTCGATCTTGTAGACGCGTTTCAGCACGGCCGGAGCTTCGAAGCAATCCGGCTTCGGCTGCTTCGGATCGGCGCAGGCCTTGTCCGTCGTGCCGGCGCCGTTATCGCGCTCGATGACGAGAGCGGTGGTGTCGTCGAGCATGTTGAAGTCGCCGATCGATACCCCCTTGTCTTCGAACGGATAAAGCCAGCTGCGGCCGGTCCACTTCTTGGAGGCGACATCGAATTCGATGACGCGGATGGCGGTGTGCCCATCGATGGTCTCCACAGTGCCGTCATCCTTGTAGATGGCGCCTTCGAGCAGGCCGTAGAGCTTGGCGCCGTCCTTCGACATGGCGAGGCCTTCGAAGCCGCCGGAGCGCTTCAGGTTGAAGACCGGCATCTTGGCGGTCGGGTTGGCTGGAACCGAGAGAAGCGGATTGTCGGGCGAAAGCACCGGCTTGCCGTCGAGCGTCGTCGGAATGACGTCGGTGAGGCGGCCAGCGGTGTCGAACTTCAGGATGTAGGGACCGAATTCGTCGCCGAGCCAGAAGCCGTCGGCAACCGGCTGGATCGATTCGATGTCGAAGTCGGCACCGGTGAGATAGCGCGTGTCAGTACCTTCAAGCACGATCGGGAACGGAGCGATCTTGTTGGGATCGGAGAGGAAGAGGTTCTTGACGACTTCAGCCTTGTTGCTGGCCCAGTCGAACTTCATCTGGTGCAGGAAAAGCATGGAGTCCGACGAGTTGGACTTCGCGCCGAAGCCGTTGTCGGAGAGCGTCCAGAAGGTGCCGTCGGCCATCGTCTTGACGCCCGAGAAACCCTGGATCGGTTGGCCGTCGAAGGGAAGCTTCAGATCGGTGACACGGGCGCCGTCCTTACCGGGAACGGTGCTGAGCGCTTCGGTGCGCTTGCGGTCAGGCGTCGTAAACTTGCCGGCATGCTTGAGGAATTCGGGGGCATCGGCCGGTGCCAGAACCATGGTGTTGGCAGGCAGGATCGCCTGGCCGGCGAGCTTGGCCGGGAACTGCTGCTGGTCGGCCGAAGCGGAGCCGGCGACCAGGATGAAAAGCGATACGGAAGCAAAAAGGACGTTCTTCATAATATCCCCGTGGAACGGATTGCAAAGGCCTTCCGCTTAGCAGGGCTTTAATGTCAGCGAATTGACGGTTGGGTGAAGCTTTGGTGACGTACTTACAGCGCCGCGCGTCTCCTCACACGCGCAAAGGACGCTGTAACACTTTCATTTCTCGCATCGTGCTTTCCGAAAATCGATTTCGATTTTCGGGCCGATGCGGCAGAACCCTTGCTCAGCCGTGCAGAATGACCGCCGGCGTGTTCAACACGGTGACCGCGCGCGAGGAAAGCGCCATGACGCCGAGCGCCTGGCCGCGCCCCTTCACGGCGTGAGTGCCGAGATCCTCGCAACTGATGGCGTCGGGAAAGTTCATGCGCCGGGCAAGCTCAGTGGAGATCAGCACCGGCCGGTTCAGGCTGCGGCAGAGCGTCTCCAGCCGGGCAGTGGTGTTCACCGTGTCGCCGAAATAGCTGATCTTGTGATGGTCGACGCCGATTTCGGCGGTGATGATTTCGCCGCCATGAAGGGCGGCGCGGAGCTTCGGCACCTGCCCATAATTTTTCCGCCAGCCGGCGGCATTGGCTTCGATATCGGCAAGGATATCGAAGATGCAGCGCACGCAACGCGCATCCTTGACACCGCGGGCGAGCGGCCAGGTGATGATCGCCGCATCGCCGACATAGTCGTTGATCATGCCTTTGTGGCGCCTGACGGGCTCGGCAAAGGTCGCAAACAGCGAGCTCAGCAGCTGCTGCGCCCGGAGGTCGCCGTGCTTTTCGGCAAAGGCCGTCGAATCGACGAGATCGATGAACAGGAAGACACGCTCTTCCCTAACCGGGTTGCGGTAGCGGCTAATGAGCATGCTGAGGAAAACCTCGCGGCCGAGCAGCTCTCGCACGCGCAAGACGAAGATCAGCAGCGCGCAGACCGCCAACGCATAGAGGAAGACCTCGAACGGCATGATGACGAGATCGAGGAGCGATGCCGGCTTCAGCATGGCGAACGACCAGAGCAGCAGGCCGGCGCAGGCAAAGCCGATGCTCATCAGGATCTCGTAGATCACCAGCTCGGTAATGATGAAGGCGAAGGTCGGCAGCTTCTGGATGCGCCTGTAGAGCCGGCGAAACAGCACCTTGCGCTCGAAGGCGATGATCGGCATGCCGATGAAGAGCGCGAAGATCGCGCCAATGACCGGCGTCTGGTTGGAGTAGAACATCAGATCATAAATGACGCCGCTGGCCGCGAGGACGATCGCGATCAGGATCCAATTCTGCGTCGGAGATATTTCCCGCATGCCGCCTCTGCGCCGTGATGTTACCTCCCGCCATAGTTTCAGGCCGGAAAAAACCGTCAAGCGAATTCGAAACTACAGCGTCCTTAGCGTGTCTTTTCGAGAGCCGCTAAGGACGCTGTAGCACTTTGAATTGCTGCATAATTTTATCCTTAAATCGAGTCCGATTTAAGGAATTCGGCAGCAACCTCAGAGGCTGACGGTTTCGACTTTCCGGTCGACGAAACGCAAGGCGATTGCGCCCTGGATCAGCTGGAGTGCCGGCTCGCCGAAAAGATCGCGCCGCCAGCCGTGCAGGGCAGCGACTTCGGCCTTCTCGCCCTCGGCGGCAATCCTGTCGAGATCCTCGCTGTTGGCGATCACCTTCGGCGCCACGCCGTGTTTTTCCGAAATCAGCTTCAGCAGCACCTTCAACAATTCGACGGCAGCAGCGGCCCCTTCGGGCGCCTGCGCCTGGCGTGGCACATGCGGCATATCGGCCTTCGGAAGAGCAAGCGCCGTGTTGACGGCCTCGATGACTGCTGCGCCGGAAGTCGAGCGCTCCCAACCCTTCGGAATGGTGCGCAGACGGCCGAGCGCCTCGGTATCCTTCGGCTGCTGCTGGGCGATCTCGTAGATCGCATCATCCTTCAGCACCCGCGAACGCGGCACGTTGCGAGCCCGCGCCTCGCGTTCGCGCCAGGCGGCGACATATTTCAGGATCGCCAGCTCCTGCGGCTTGCGCAGACGCATCTTCAGCCGCTGCCAAGCATCGTCGGGATGCATGTCGTAGGTTTCGCGCGACTCGAGAATGTCCATTTCCTCGGAGAGCCAGGAGGTGCGGCCCTCGCGATCGAGTTCCGCCTTCAGCGACAGGTAGACGTCGCGCAGGTGGGTGACGTCAGCCAGCGCATAATCCAGCTGTTTGTCCGAGAGCGGCCGGCGGCTCCAGTCGGTGAAGCGCGACGACTTGTCGATATGGACGTTCTTGATGCGGCTGACCAACTGGTCATAGGAGACGCTGTCGCCGAAGCCGCAGACCATGGCGGCGACCTGCGTGTCGAAGATCGGATGCGGAATGAGATTGCCGCGATTGAAGATGATTTCGATGTCCTGGCGCGCCGCGTGAAAGACCTTCAGCACCTTCGGATCGGCCATCAGCTCGAAGAAGGGGGCGAGATCGATGCCCTTGGCCAGCGGATCGACGAGAACTTCCGTCGTCGGGCTTGCCATCTGGATCAGGCAGAGCTCCGGCCAGAAGGTCGTTTCGCGCAGGAATTCGGTGTCGATGGTGATGAAGTCGGACTTGGCCAGCTCTTTGCAGGCGGCCGCCAAATCGGCGGTGGTTTCGATCATATCATTTCATTCGCAAGGAAAAGGTCGGTTAAACCTTCCTTCTCCTTTCGGTTCGATATGTCAATACAACAGCATACGCTTCGAGCATTGCTGGCGAAGAATCACGTCTAAACTGAGGCATGGCGCGAACGCCGGCGCGAAGCAAAGCTGCAATCGCGGCGAAAGCGCGGGCTGTCTCAGCTTACCCTGAGATAGCTCGTCATCCCCGTCTTCTGATGCTCGATGATATGGCAATGCAGCAGCCAGTCGCCGGGATTGTCGGCGACGAAGGCAAGCTGCACCTTCTGGTCCGGCTGAATGAGATAGGTATCGGACACCAGCGGCATCACCTCGCGCGTCGAGGAGGAGACTACCGTGAAGCTCATCCCGTGCAGATGAATCGGATGGGCATGCGGCGTAGTATTCTCCAGATTGAAGACATAGCTCTTGCCGAGCTTCAATTCCGCAAGCGGCGCCGTCGGATCGGGCGTATCGCCTGGCCACGGCACCTTGTTGATTGCCCAGAAACTGTAGCCCAGCGTGCCGCAGATGCTCTCGACTGCGGCATTCTCGGCGGTGGCGCTCAGTATCAACGGGATCTGCTCGGCAGCGGTTAGATCGGCCTTCGGGACGGGATTCTCGACAAGCGGCCCGAGATCGCCGATATCGCGCTTCAGCGATGATCCGACCGCGCGCAGGCTGGCGATCGTCTTCGGCGTCGTGCCGCGGATATCCTCGAGCGTTGCGACCGCACCTTCACCATCCGGCATGCGCACGGCAAGATCGAGCCGTTGACCCGGTCCGATCTGCAGGAGGTCGAGGGAAAAACGCTTCGGCACCGGATTGCCGTCGATCGCAATCACGGTCGCATCGGCGCCTTCAATCTTCAGCGAGAAGATCCGCGTCACGTCGGTCACGGCAATGCGCAGCCGCACCAGCCCGCCGGCCGGCGCATCATATCGCGGTTCCTGGTGCCAGTTGGCGGTGCGCACCGTGCCGTAGGTACCGGTCTTGGCAGCATCGCGTGGCCGGAAGGGAGCGATGAATTGCCCGTCGCCGCCGAGCCGCCAGTCACGCAGGTTCAGCACCACCTCGGCATCGAACTCCGGATCGGTCGGATCCTCGACGACGATGATGCCGGTCATGCCGTGCCCCATCTGCGTCAGGGTGTTGCAATGCGGATGATACCAGAAGGTGCCGGCATCGGGCGGCGTGAAGGCATAGTCGAAGCTGTCGCCCGTATAGATGTAGGGCTGCGTCATGAACGGCACGCCGTCCATGCGATTCTCGATGCGAAGCCCGTGCCAGTGGATCGTCGTCGGCTCGTCGAGCCCGTTTTTCAGCCGCGCCGCATAGGGTCGCCCCTTTGTCATCCTCAGAACCGGCGGCATGCCGTCATGACCCCAGCTCATGATATCCCTGGTCGGTCCCGCCTCGGTCAGCATGGCTTCGGTTTTCACCGCCGTCAGCAGCTGCGGCTCGGGAGCTGCCTCGGCAAGCCCGAATTTACCGGCAACGCCGATGCCGACACCATAGGCGCCCGCGACAGCGGATGCCTTCAAGAGGTTGCGGCGGGTCAGGAGAGGCATGCGGAGGCTCCACGATGAGAATGCCGATCCTTGTAAAGTTGACCGACATCTTCATCAATACAGGAAACGCGGCCAAACTGCCGCAGCATACCGGTCGCAGCCTCGCCATAAACGCGTGCCAAACGCCCGGCCGCGTGCGCCAAGCCTTGACAAATCGGAGCGTCCATGCGCTTTTCCGCCCGATTTTCTTGTCGGCGCTTGAGGGTCTTGGAACCCTTGTGCCGTCTTAAGCCACATGCCAGGATTTGAGATCATGCATCGCTACCGCAGCCACACATGCGCCGCCCTCCGCAAGACGGATGTCGGCTCGACCGTCCGTATTTCCGGCTGGGTTCACCGCGTTCGCGACCATGGCGGCGTTCTCTTCATCGACCTTCGCGACCATTACGGCATCACTCAGGTCGTCGCCGATCCCGACAGCCCGGCCTTCAAGATGGCGGAAACCGTGCGTGGCGAATGGGTCATCCGTATCGACGGCCTCGTCAAGGCCCGTACCGAAGACACCGTCAACAAAACCATGGCAACAGGCGAGATCGAGCTCTACGCGCAGGAGATCGAAGTCCTCTCCGCCGCCAAGGAATTGCCGCTGCCGGTCTTCGGCGAGCCGGACTATCCTGAAGACGTCCGCTTGAAGTATCGCTTCCTCGATCTTCGCCGCGAAACGCTGCACAAGAACATCGTCAAGCGCACCCAGGTGATCTCCGCCATGCGCCGCGAAATGGGCAATGTCGGCTTCACCGAATATACGACGCCGATCCTGACGGCCTCCTCGCCGGAAGGCGCGCGCGACTTCCTCGTGCCCTCCCGCATCCATCCCGGCACCTTCTATGCGCTGCCGCAGGCGCCGCAGCAGTACAAGCAGCTGCTGATGGTTGCAGGCTTCGACCGCTACTTCCAGATCGCGCCCTGCTTCCGTGACGAAGACCCGCGTGCCGATCGCCTGCCGGGCGAATTCTACCAGCTCGACCTCGAAATGAGCTTCGTCACCCAGGAAGACGTCTGGGACACGATGGGTCCGCTGATGACCGGCATTTTCGAAGAGTTCGCCGAAGGCAAGCCGGTCACCAAGGAATGGTCGCGCATCCCCTACGACGAGGCGATCCGTAAATATGGTTCGGACAAGCCGGACCTGCGCAACCCCATCGTCATGGAAGCGGTCACCGAACATTTCGCCGGCTCCGGCTTCAAGGTTTTCGCAGGCATGATCGCCTCCAACCCGAAGGTCGAGATCTGGGCTATTCCGGCCAAGACCGGCGGTTCCAGAGCGTTCTGCGATCGCATGAATGCCTGGGCGCAGTCGACCGGTCAGCCTGGCCTCGGCTACATCTTCTGGCGCAAGGAAGGTGACAAGCTCGAGGGCGCCGGCCCGCTTGCAAAGAACATCGGCGAGGAGCGCACCGACGCGATCCGTACCCAGCTCGGCCTCGATGACGGTGACGCCTGCTTCTTCGTTGCCGGCGATCCGGCGAAGTTCTACAAGTTTGCCGGTGAAGCCCGCACCAAGGCCGGCGAAGAGTTGAACCTTGTCGATCGCGAGCGTTTCGAACTCTGCTGGATCGTCGACTTCCCGTTCTTCGAATGGAGCGAGGAAGAAAAGAAGGTCGATTTCGCGCACAACCCGTTCTCGATGCCGCAGGGCGGCCTCGATGCGCTGCAGAACCAGGATCCGCTGACGATCAAGGCGTTCCAGTATGACGCCGTCTGCAACGGTTTCGAAATCGCCTCGGGCTCGATCCGGAACCAGTCGCCGGAAACCATGGTCGCCGCCTTCGAGAAGGTCGGCCTCAGCCAGCAGGATGTCGAAGACCGTTTCGGCGGCCTCTACCGCGCCTTCCAGTACGGCGCGCCGCCGCATGGCGGTGCTGCCTTCGGTATCGACCGTATCGTTATGCTGCTCGTCGGCGCGAAGAACCTGCGCGAAATCTCGCTGTTCCCGATGAACCAGCAGGCCCAGGACCTGCTGATGGGCGCGCCGAGCCCGGCAACGCCGACGCAACTGCGTGAGCTCTCTATCCGGCCGATCCCGCCGGTCAAGAAGGACTGAGATCGTCTGCTCCCGAATGCAAAAGCCCGGCAAATCGCCGGGCTTTTCGTTTGGTTCGGTCGCTCACAATGCCGCGTAGATCGCCTCGCGAAGATCGACTGTGAACTTGCCCCACATGCCCTCCAGCGTCGTGTTGGTCAGCGCAACGACGGTCAGCCCGTTGACGGGGTCGATGAACCAGCTATGGCCGTAGACGCCGCCCCATTTCAGCGTGCCCTTGGGGAAGGGGACACCTGCCTCGGCCGGATTGGTGATAACAGACCAGCCGAAGCCAAAGCCGGAGCCTGGTTCATGCTGCTGGCGGCGCCCGCCGGCCTGGTCCGTCATCATCATCCCTACGGTTTCGGTCGAGAGCAGCGGTGCGCCACCCCTACGGATGGTATCGAGCACGGCGAGCACGTCACCCGCCGTTCCCGCCATGCCGGCGCCGCCGGAATGATAGGAGGCGGGGTCGAAGATGCGGTTCGGCGCGAAGCGGATGGGACCCATCAGCGACATCACCAGCGCATTCTCGCCCATCAGCGCCGGCTCCGGCGAGGCATTCATATAGGCCGCGGCAAGCCGACGGCGGTCGCGCACGGAAAACGCAGTATCGGCAAGGCCAAGCGGTTTCGTCACCAGATCAGCGACGGCATCGCCCAACGGCACTCCCGTTTCCGCCTCGATGATGCCGCCCAGAACATCCATGGCGACGGAATATTGCCAGTCACTGCCCGGCGCAAAGCGCAGCGGCACGCTGGCGATCCGCCGCAGGTTCTCGGCCAGCGGCAGTCCCGGTTCGGCAAGGCCGTCGGAAACGCCGGCGCTGATATAGGAACCGCCGTCCTCTTCGGAGAAGCTGTAGCCGAGGCCGGACGTATGGGTCAGCAGGTGGCGGATGCGGATGATCGCCGCTCCGCCGTCAGGCAGCCTCGGACGGAAATCCGGCAGCCATCTCGTCACGGCGTCGTCGAGCCCGATTCTTGCCTGCTCGACGAGCCGCATCGCGGCGATGGTGACGATCGGCTTGGTGATCGAGGCAAGCCTGAAGATGGTGTCCTCGCGCATCGGCAGACCGCTTTCGCGGTCGGCAAGGCCGGCGGCGCGGTGATGCACGATCTCTCCGTCGCGGGCAACGAGTACCACCGTCCCCACAAGCCGTTTGTCGTCGAGCGCGCTTGTGATTGCCGCATCAACCGCTGCGGCAAGGGATGAATTCCTGTCGGCGTCTGCCATTTCGAGGGGAAGACTCATCAGATTAAACCTTCTATAATCACAATGACCGTTCCTGAATATAGAAAGCCGTTTTGAATTTCTAGAGTGATCATTGTGAAAAATAGCACTGACATGAAAAATCCTGCCACCCGCCGCCGCGGCCGCCCACCGGCTTTCGACCGCGAGACTGTGCTGTCGGCGGCGCGCGAGACCTTCTGGGCGCATGGATATGAGGGCGCCTCGATCGCCGATCTCACCGCCGCTATGGGCATCACGCCGCAAAGCCTCTATGCCGCCTTCAACTCGAAGGCCGATCTCTATCGCGCTGCGCTCGAGCAATACCGAACGCTGGGCTCCGAGACGTTTTCCGCACTCGGCGAGCCGATCGACACCGTCTCCGCCTTCGAGCGCATATTGCGGGGCTCGGCCGAGATTTTCTCGGCTCCGGAGCATCCTAAAGGCTGCATGATTTCGACGGCTGTGCTGAACTGCGCCAGCGAGAACGACGTGATCGCCGACCATGTTGCGGCGATGCGTCGTCGGTCGCTGGACGCTTTCACTGCAAGGATCGAGCGTGGCATCCGCGAGGGTGATATCAAGGCCGGAACGAACCCTCGCGCACTCGCACGGTTCCTCGGTGCCATTATCCAGGGCATGTCGGTGCAGGCGAGGGACGGTGCATCTATTGAAGAATTGCTTGATATCGCAAGCTTCGCCATTTCTGAAGTCGCCCGCCACCGCGCCTGAAAACGAAAAGGCCCGGCAGTCCGTGAACTGCCCCCGAAAGTTGGACGTCAACCTTTGGGGCGCAGTTCACTGCTGCCGGGCCTTTCATCAAAAGTTCGAAGCGATCAGTCGTTGGCGGTAACCTTGACGCCAAGCACCTGCGGCAGCGTGTTCGGAGCGCCCATGGCGGCGCCCACGATCGTCGGGAACGGCACCGGCTTTTCAGGAGCGGCCTTGACGGTCAGGCTCTTCGGATCGTCGAGGAAGGTGTTGACGGCAGCTGAAACGGCGTTCTGCAGTTCCGGGATATTGAGCTGCGCCAGCATGATCGGCGTCATGGCCTTCAGCGAATCCGCCATCTGCTTGCCCGACATGTTCTGCTGCGAACCGGCATAATCCAGCGCACGCTTGGTGATCGAGGCATCTTCGAAGCGCACCTGTGCTGCCTCGAAGGACAACTGCTGCATCAGGCCGAGCATGGCAAGGCCGAGCGCCTGCTGCGATTCTTCCTTGTTCGCACTGGCTTCGGATTGCTTCATCGCATCCTGCAGCGACTTCACGAAGGCCATCGTATAGCCCGAGATCTTGAAGCCAAGGTTCAGCTTGCCGATGTTGGTGAAGTCGAAGGCAAATTCCGAAATGTCGATCGTGCCGGGGGCAAGTTCCCAGGCGCCCTTCATGGTGATGTCGCCCTGGATGTGCTGCAGGGCCAGCTTCTCGATCGCGTCTTTGCTCTGCGGATCCTCGGCTTTGCTGAGATCGGCCTTCATGCTTTTGAAGGCGCCGTCGAAATCGAAGCCGGATTCGTCTTCGCGCAGTGTCAAATTGACGTCGCTTTCGAGCACCGAGAACATTTCCGCGCCGTCCTTGACCACCTTCAGCGGGCCGGTATGGGCGGTTTCGTAGAGCATCATGGTATCGAGCGTGTCGCCGCCCGCCGTTGCCGGGATCGAGATGCCGCCGAGCGTCAGCTCCTGCGCCGTTACCGTGACGCCGTCTTTCGTGGTGTTGATATCGGGGAAGGCGGCCTCTTCGATGTAATAGCCGCCATCCTCGTCTTCTTCGACGCCGGAAAGGGTGACTTCGCCGACGGCCAGGCTTTCGCCGCCGGCCGATTTGACGCTGACATTCTTCAGCGTCGCGGTCGTGCCGTTGATATCGACGGCGTCAGCCGAAATCGTTCCGCCCTGTACGGCATAGGCGGCGTTGAGCTTCTTCAGCAGATCGGCGCCGTCGAGGGCGAAAGCCGAACCGGCGAGCGAGAAAAAGGCGGCGCCCGACAGCATCAGCCGCGTTGTCCGGGAAAAGTTCATGGGGTGATTCCTCTGGTGGCGTGGTGGCGGTTGGAAATCTGCAGTTACGCTACTACGGATTGGGCCCGCTTTATATTTGCGGATCTCTAAATTTCTGTTGAGAGGAACGGCAAACGAAGTCCAAATTGCGGCGGAACGTTTGTCTCATCCTTTGATGTCAGTCCCAAGACTTCATCCACAGCCGTAATGGCCCGGATTCCTTGCCCGCCGGCCTCTTCTGAGCTAGTCAGAACCTATGGGACAAGAGATTTTGCCGCCTTCCGGCGGAGACGACGATCACATCCAACCAGTCGACCTCAAGGCGGCGCTCGAGCAGCGCTACCTTGCCTATGCGCTGTCGACCATTATGCACCGCGCCCTGCCTGACGTTCGCGACGGGCTGAAGCCCGTTCACCGCCGCATCGTCTATGCGATGAACGAGATGGGGCTGAGGCCGAACTCGGCCTTCAGAAAATGCGCCAAGATCGTCGGCGAGGTGATGGGTAACTACCATCCGCACGGCGACCAGTCGATCTACGACGCGCTTGCCCGTCTCGCCCAAGATTTCTCGCAGCGCTACACGCTGGTTAACGGCCAGGGCAATTTCGGCAATATCGACGGCGACAGCCCCGCCGCCATGCGTTACACCGAATCGAAGATGACGGCGGTCTCCGAGCTGCTGCTTGAAGGCATCGATCAGGATGCCGTCGATTTCCGCGACACTTACGACGAATCGAATTCCGAGCCGGTCGTCCTTCCCGGCGCCTTCCCGAACCTGCTCGCCAACGGCTCCTCCGGCATCGCCGTCGGCATGGCGACCTCGATCCCGTCGCACAATGCCCATGAGCTTTGCGATGCTGCCCTGCATCTGATCAAGCATCCCGATGCGACCGTCGAAAAGCTCGTCGAATTTATTCCCGGCCCGGATTTCCCCACAGGCGGCATCATCATCGATAGCCGCGACAGCATTATCGAGAGCTACCGCACCGGCCGCGGCGGTTTCCGCGTGCGGGCGAAATGGCAGACGGAAGATCTCGGCCGTGGCGGCTACCAGATCGTCATCACCGAAATTCCCTTCCAGGTGCAGAAATCGCGGCTGATCGAGAAGATCGCCGAGCTGCTGATCGCCCGCAAGCTGCCGCTGCTGGAAGATATCCGCGACGAATCGGCCGAGGACATTCGTGTCGTGCTGGTGCCGAAGACCCGCAGCGTCGATCCGACGATCCTGATGGAATCGATGTTCAAGCTGACGGAGCTCGAAAGCCGCTTCCCGCTCAACATGAACGTGCTGTCCATGGGCCGCATCCCGCGGGTCATGGCGCTGAACGAGGTGCTGAGGGAGTGGCTGGACCACCGCCGCGAAGTTCTGCAGCGCCGCTCGCGCTTCCGACTGGCAGCGATCGACAGACGCCTCGAAATCCTCAGCGGCCTGCTGGTCGCCTACCTCAACATCGATGAGGTCATCCGCATCATCCGCGAGGAGGACGAGCCGAAGCCGGTCATGATGGCGCGGTGGGATCTCACCGACAATCAGGTCGAGGCGATCCTCAATATGCGGTTGCGCGCCTTGCGCAAGCTGGAAGAGTTCGAGATCCGCAAGGAATTCGACGAACTCACCAAGGAAAAGGGCGAGATCGAGGCGTTGCTTTCCTCCGACGACAAGCAATGGCAGACGGTCGCCTGGGAAATCGGTGAGGTGAAGAAGAAATTCGCCAAGGCAACGGAGGTCGGCCGCCGCCGCACCCAGTTTGCCGACGCGCCCGAGACCGACGAGGAAGCAATCCAGCAGGCGATGATCGAGAAGGAACCGATCACCGTCGTCATTTCCGAAAAGGGCTGGATCCGCGCATTGAAGGGCCATATCGCCGATACGGCAACGCTGACCTTCAAGGAAGGTGACGGTTTGAAGATCGCCTTCCCGGCGCAGACCACGGACAAGATCCTGATCGTCACGACAGGTGGCAAGGCGTTCACGCTCGGTGGTGACAAGCTGCCGGGTGGCCGCGGTCATGGCGAGCCGCTACGCATCATCGTCGACATGGATAACGATCAGGCGGTGCTGACCGCTTTTGTCCATGATCCCTCGCGCAAGCAGCTGATCGTATCGACCGCCGGCAACGGCTTCGTCGTGCCTGAAGCCGAACTGGTCGCCAATACGCGCAAGGGCAAGCAGATCATGAACGTCGGGCTGCCCGAGGAAACGCAGCTGCTCGTGCCCGTCAGCGGCGACCATGTCGCCGTCGTCGGCGAAAACCGCAAGCTGCTGGTATTCCCGCTGGCGCAGGTGCCGGAAATGTCGCGCGGCAAGGGCGTGCGTCTGCAGCGTTACAAGGATGGCGGCATTTCCGACGTCCGTTGCTTCGCGATATCAGACGGCCTCGTCTGGGAAGACAGCGCCGGCCGCACCTTCACGAAGAACAAGGATGAACTTGCCGAATGGCTGGCCGACCGCGCCACCGCCGGCCGCACCGTGCCGAAGGGCTTCCCGCGCAGCGGTAAATTCGCCGGCTGAGGCACGAGAGCACCGCGCGTCTTTTCAGACGCGCAAAGAACGCTGTAAA
The DNA here is from genome assembly GCF_034554815.1 of Rhizobium indigoferae. Lineage (NCBI taxonomy): Bacteria > Pseudomonadati > Pseudomonadota > Alphaproteobacteria > Hyphomicrobiales > Rhizobiaceae > Rhizobium > Rhizobium indigoferae. Next base: position 1,269,767 of record NZ_CP140635.1, read on the forward strand.
ACTTAGATGCAGTAAATTCCGCGCCCGAGTCTTGGCGGGCGCGACAATTCCTCTATTTCAATCCTGTTAGCAAAAATATGAGCAGGCCGGCTCCGGAGGCGGACGGAATGGCCGCAGGCCGCGCACGGGAGGAGTGTGCGCGCCATTACCGGAGGAAAATCGATGCCCGCCAGCACCATCAAACTGCATGTCAGCCACACCTACAGGGTGCCGCCCGCCGTTGTCTACGACGCCTGGCTTAACCCCGAAATCGCCCGCCGCTTCCTGTTTGCGACCGATGACGGTCACGTCATCCGCGCCGATATCGATCCGCATGTCGGCGGCCGTTTCTTCGTCGTCGACCGCCGCCCGACCGGCGACGCCTTCCACCAGGGTGTCTTCCTGGAGCTGAAGCGCCCGCAGCGCATGGTCTTCAGCTTTTCCGTCGAGGAACACGACCACAATTGCGATCGTGTCGAAATCAACATCGAGCCTCTTGGCGGGGGCAGTCGTCTGACGCTGACCCACGAAATGTGCGCCGAATGGGCCGAACACGAGGAAAAGACCCGGCAAGGCTGGGCGCATGTGGTCGAAGGGCTTGGCAGGGAACTGGAGCAGCAGCAGTTCAAGGCGACGGGTTGAGCGGTATGCTGAAATCTCGAAGGAAGCGGGTCGCACCTTCCTCGTCGATCTCGCCTGCGGCTACATCTAGTACAAATGCAATGACCTGCGCGTTGTCGGCATTGATGACATAGCGGTTGATGTAGAGAAACGTAAACGCCGCGAGATAGCCGGTACGCCTGTTTCCATCCGCGAATGGGTGGTTTCTAACAATGGCATAGAGATAGGCTGCGGCGAGTACGAAGATGTCGGTCTCGCCGTATGCAGCCTTGTTAAGTGGGCGCGCTAAGGTTTCCAATGCATTGGCATCCCGCAGGCCAGGCAGACCGCCTGCTCGGCGATTATCGTGCATATTTTCAATCGCTTGGCGGCTCAGCCACTGAAGCCGTATCATTTCGCGAGTTCGCGGAGTGCCACCCGGTTTTATCCTCTGTGATAACGGCGTTATAACTTGAGGCTGAGCAGGCGAGAACGTCCTAGCCTGCCATTTGAACGATGCTTTTCCTCCGCACCATCCAGACGGAATGGGCTGCGATCGCCGCCACCAGGATGCCGCCCCCGACCATTGTCATGGTCGTCGGCGTTTCGGCGAAGATCAGCCAGACCCAGATCGGTGCGAGCACGGTTTCGAGTAGGTAGAACATGCCGACTTCAGGTGCGGAGAGGTAACGCGGCCCGGTCGCCAGGCACCAGAGGGCAAGCGGCATCATCACTGCACCGTTGAAGAGGATCCAGGCGGGATGCTCGATCGAAAAACCGCCTGCCGGCATGACCGAGATCAGGCCGACCGCCGCCGGCAGCACCGTCGAAAGCAGGGAGACGAAGCCCATCTCCCGGCGCGAGGCGCGGCTGATGGTGATGGCGGCGGCAATGATGAAGGCGGTCAGCAACGCCATGCTGTCGCCGAAGAGATGGCCGCTCGAAAGCCCGTCCTGGACGATCAGGCCGACGCCGACGATCATCGCCGCCATGGCGATCAGCGTAGCTAGCGCCGGCCGCTCCTTGAGGAAAATCCAGGAAAGCAGGGCGGCGAACATCGGATTGAAGGCGACGATGAAAACGACATTGGCCGTCGAGGTATTGAAAACGGCAAGAAGGAAGACCACCGTCGTCAGCCCGTAGAGCAGGCCGGTGACGAGGCCCGGCCAGCCCGGCACGAGCACTGGCCACCGCCCGTTGGCGATCCTGAGCACTGTGGCGACCAGAAGCGTCACGCCAAGGGTCGCGATGCTTCTCGCGGCAAGGATCGACCACAGCTCGCCGTCGGGATATCCACAGAAAGCGCCAGCCCGCCGATCGCCGTCAGCAGCAGGCCCTTCCGATGGTCGGAAAGAGCGGTGGGGAACATTCAGTCGTGGGTGCTCTCGGGCATGGACGAGGGATCGAAGCGTTCCCAGCCGCGCGGGGTCAGATGCTCCTGCGGCTGGAAGCGCGTCTTGTAGTCCATTTTCCGCGACCCTTGAACCCAGTAGCCGAGATAGACATGCGGCAGTCCCAGCGCTTTTGTGCGCCTGACATGGTCGAGAATCATGAAAGTGCCGAGCGAACGCCGTTCAAGCGCCGGATTGAAATAGGAATAGACCATCGACAGCCCGTCGCTCATCGTGTCGGTGAGGGCGGCGGCCAGCAGCTCGCCCTTTGGCCGCTGCTCCAGTCCGGAGCCTTCCTCGCGCCGGCGATATTCGATGATTCTCGTATTCACATGCGTGTCTTCCACCATGATTGCGTAGTCGAGCACGGTCATGTCGGACATGCCGCCCTGCTGGTGGCGAAAATCGAGATAGCGTCGGAAGAGCGAATATTGTTCGCTGGAAGGCTGGGCTGCGAATTCGGTGGCGATGACGTCGGAATTGGCGCCAAGCACCCGCTTCATCGATTTCGTCGGCTCGAACTCCTGGGCGAGAATTCGCACGGAAACGCAGGCGCGACAGGATTCGCAGGCCGGGCGATAAGCGATGTTCTGCGAGCGGCGGAAACCGCCCTGCGTCAGGATGTCGTTCATCTCGGCGGCGCGCGGGCCGACCAGATGGGTGAACACCTTTCGCTCCATCTCATGCGGCAGGTACGGACACGCAGCCGGAGCCGTCAGATAAAACTGCGGTGATGGCGTCGTCTGCGTATTCATTTGTCGCGGAAATTTCCTTGTCGAGACCGTGCCGTTTCCTGACAGCATGACCTAAGAATAAAAAACGTCAACAGCGGGGCGCCTTTCGCCCTTCATATCAGTCTTCTAATTATAGATATGGAGCGCCGGCGCCTGCCGGCAAAGGGAAGGCGGAGACTTTATTTCGTCTCCGCCCCGGGGATTGCAGTTAGGGATCAGCCGAGATCTCAGGCCGTGCGCACCGTCGCCGTACCGACGAGCAGGTCGTGAACGAGACGGCTGCGTTCGATAAACAGGCCGGCAAGCAGAATGAGCGGCGTCAGCACCGAGTTGAGGATCCAGAACAGGGCCAGATGCACGATCGCCGTCATGAAATCCATCGGCCGTCCATCGACGCGCACGATCGCGATTCCCATTGCGCGCATGCCGAGCGAGGCTTGGCTCGGCCCGCCCACAGTCAGGCCGAAGTAAATGCCGGCGACGATGACGAAGAGGGCAGGGTAGAGAAAGAAGCCGAGCCCCAGCGTGACGATCGACAGGAAGAACAGCACGATCGCCGCGGGAATGCAGAGCAGCGCCACGATGACATAGTCGAGAATGAAGGCGAAGACCCGGCGGCTCAACACGCCGCTATAGGCGCGCCAGTCCTCCGGTGCGGCATAAAGCGGATTGGGGTTGTAGCTCATCTCAATCTCCTCAGGAAAAGCGATGCCGCTGATATGGTATCGGCAGGGCAAAATGCAATAATCTGCCCCAGATGCGGATGGTTTTAGGCCGGATCGACCTAAAACCGTCCGCATCTAAATCAAAGAAATGGAGCATGATGTCGTCCGAAAACCGCGGACACTTTTCGGCATCATGCACTACAGCGCCGCGCGTCTTTTAAGATGCGCAAAGGACGCTGTAGCACTTTGAATCGCTGCATAATTTTATCCTTAAATCGATTCCGATTTAAGGAATTATGCAGTCACCGCTTTGCGAGAATTTTCGCCACTTCGACCGCGAAATAGGTGAGGACACCGTCGCATCCTGCCCGCTTGAATGACAGCAGCGTTTCGAGCATTGCCCGCTCGCCATCGATCCAGCCGTTCATCGCCGCCGCCTTGATCTGCGTATATTCGCCGGAAACCTGGTAAGCGAAGGTCGGCAGGCCGAAGGCCTCCTTCATCCGCCAGCAGATATCGAGATAGGGCAGGCCGGGCTTGACCATCAGCATGTCGGCGCCTTCTTCGACGTCGAGGGCCGCGTCGCGGATTGCCTCGGTGCCGTTGGCGGGGTCGATATAATAGGTCTTCTTGTCGCCTTTCAGCAGCCCGCCCGTCGAGATCGCCTCGCGATAGGGACCGTAGAAGGTGGAGGCGAATTTCGTCGCATAGCTCATGATGCCGACGCTCTGGTGGCCGGCCGCATCGAGCGCCATGCGGATCGCGCCGATGCGCCCGTCCATCATCTCCGACGGCGCAATGATGTCGGCGCCGGCATCCGCCTGCATGACGGCGGCGCGTGCGACCTGGTCAACGGTCTCGTCGTTGACGATCTCGCCGCCCCTGAGAATGCCGTCATGGCCGTGGCTGGTGAAGGGATCGAGCGCGACGTCGGTAATGACGCCGATCTCAGGCACCGCCTTCTTGATCGCCGCCGTCGTCTGATTGATCAGATTGTTGGCCTCGAGGCTGTTCGAGCCGGTCTCGTCGCGCAGTTCCATTTCGATATTCGGAAAGGTGGCAAGGGCCGGAATGCCGAGGCCGGCCGCTTCCCGCGCGGCTTCGACGGCCTTGTCGATGCTCATGCGGTTGACGCCCGGCATGGCTGCGATCGGATCGATGATGCCGGAACCCGGCACGATGAAGATCGGCCAGATCAGGTCGTCGACCGTCAGCCGATTCTCTTGCACCAGCCGGCGTGTCCAATCCGCCTTGCGGTTGCGCCGCATGCGGCGATGACCGGTGATGTCGTCGACGAGATGCGTCCTGTCCTGCATGATATCTGTCCTTGGCCCATTCCATTTATCGGAGCGCTCATTATCATGGCGCCTGGAAAATCCAAACCGGACGATTGGCCGCGGCGGAAAAACATCTGGCGCATAACCCGAAAATCGGAATGGATTTTCGGGTTATGCGCCAACTCAATGTTATAGAGCGTCCCTGGCGCGTCTTGTCAGACGCGCGGACGCCCTTGTGAAGATGCAACCCCAAACCGATGTCTGCGCTATGGAAACCGAATCCCCGACGATACCGAAACGCACACTGGCGGATATCCTCTTCATTCTCTTCCTGAGGCTGGTTGCCGTATCCTGCTTCTGGTTCGGCCTGCAATATTGGGCGATGCTCGTCGGCTATTCGCTGGTCGGCGCCGGCCGCTTCGATCTTTTGAGCCTGCCGTGGAAGGTGGCGAGCACCAGCCTCGCCGTGCTCTTCCCCGTCGCCTCCCTCGGCCTCTGGCTCACTGTCTCCTGGGGACCGGTCATCTGGGTGCTGGCCGCCGGCGGGCAGATCCTCATGTATGGCCTGCTGCCGGATATTTTCGGCCCCAACCAGCTGATCATCCTGCTGCATCTCATGGTCGCCGTCGTCTACTGGATTTTCCGCCTGCTGCTGTGGCTGGAAAAGCGCCGGCACCGCCGCCAGGTAAGTGTTGATTTACCCTGAGACAACGTGGGGTTAGCGGTAAGGCTCCGTTAAGCCTGCGGTTTAAGTCGAATTTTATATGTATTCGATAGGGTCTCACTCAAGGCGGGAAGAAAACACACCGCCAAACAAACAGTGAGGCAGTCAATATGAACACGAAAATTAAGCCGCAGGCGGTATCGAACTTCCGTGACCAGCAGGACCACGACATCCGTGATCTTTACATGGAATCCCTTCACCTCGTTGAACGTCTGCACCGTCGTCTTCTCGACGTCATCAAGGACGAATTCGACCGTCAGGGTCGCAGCGACGTCAACGCCATCCAGGCGCTGCTCCTTTTCAACATCGGCAATTCCGAGCTGACCGCCGGCGAGCTGCGCTCGCGTGGCTACTATCTCGGCTCCAACGTCTCCTACAACGTCAAGAAGCTGGTCGATCTCGGTTTCATCAACCACCAGCGCTCGCGCATCGACCGCCGCTCGGTCCGCATCAGCCTGACCGAAACCGGCCAGGACATCGCCGAAACGGTGGCCAAGCTCTACGAACGCCACATCGCCTCGATCGACAAGGTCGGCGGCATCGGCACCGACGAGTTCACGCAGATGAACAAACTGCTCCAGCGTCTGGACCGTTTCTGGAACGACCAGATCCTGTACCGTCTCTAAGACTCCTGACCTCCTTCAGGGTTGCAGAAAATCGGACGTGTTCCCTGCACGTCCGATTTGCCGTTTGATCCGCGTGGCATCTTTGCAACGCATGGCAGGCAAGCGCAAAGCCCGGTATTCAAGCCGTTTTTTAGCCGTTATTAACCGGCACGCTTTACCCCGTCATATGGTTCGTTGTGTCGTGTTTCCGGTAGCCGGCAGTCCTTCTACCCGCCCGGCAACACGAATTGGCCATATTGGTGTGGCAGCGGAAGGCTTAACAACCGGCGCTTTCAATGGACCGATCAGGAATGCTGGCTGTCGCATCGCAATCTTGTGATGGGGCAAGCGGAATTTTTTGATGCGCCGGGACAACGAATGGACTGGGATCTGCGTTAAAGCGCAGTGATATCGCAAAGAGCCCGCGGCATCTCTTTATCGCCGCAGTCAGTGGTTGGGACTATGTCGAAGAAAAACGGAATTGAAGCTCTCTCGCGCCGCGCATTCCTTGCGTCCGCGGCAACGGTTGGCGCCAGCGCGATTGCTGCGCCGGCATTCGCGCAATCGGCGCTCGATACGCTGATCAATGCGCCGCGCCGCGGCAACTGGGACGACCAGTTTGACGCCAAGGCGGCTTCGCGCACGGCGACCGCCATGGTTTCCAACACGCCGATCCTCGGCCCGCAGTCGGTTGCGAGCGCGCAGCAGGCGATCATGCAGTATCAGCAGATCGCCGCAGCCGGCGGCTGGCCTGAGGTCAATCCCGGTGACCAGCGCCTGCAGCTCGGCGTTAGCTCTCCTTCCGTCCAGGCGCTGCGCCAGCGCCTTGCGATCACCGGCGACCTGCCGCGCGAAGCCGGTATGTCCAACGCCTTCGATTCCTATGTCGATGGCGCCGTCAAGCGCTTCCAGGCCCGCCACGGTCTGCCGTCCGATGGTGTTCTCGGCGAATTCACGCTGAAGGCGATGAACATTCCTGCCGATGTCCGCCTGCAGCAGCTGAACACCAATCTGATCCGCCTGCAGACCTTCCCCGAAGACATGGGCCGCCGTCACCTGATGGTCAACATCCCGGCCGCTTATGTCGAGGCTGTCGAAGACGGCAGTGTCGCGACGCGCCACACCGCGGTTGTCGGCCGCTTGAGCCGCCCGACGCATCTCGTCAATTCGAAGATTTACGAGGTCATCCTCAATCCTTACTGGACGGCGCCGCGCTCGATCGTCGAAAAAGACATCATGCCGCTGATGCGCAAGGATCCGACCTATCTCGAAAAGAACGCCATCCGCCTGATCGACGGCAAGGGCAATGAAGTCGCCCCCGAAACCGTCGATTGGAACGGCGAGGCGCCAAATCTGATGTTCCGTCAGGACCCCGGCAAGATCAACGCCATGGCCTCGACGAAGATCAACTTCTACAACAAGAACGGCGAGTATATGCACGACACGCCGCAGCAGGGCCTGTTCAACAAGCTGATGCGCTTTGAATCGTCGGGCTGCGTCCGCGTTCAGAACGTCCGCGACCTGACAAACTGGCTGTTGCGCGAGACCCCCGGCTGGAGCCGCCAGCAGATGGAGCAGGTGATTGCAACCGGCGTCAACACGCCGATCAAGCTCGCTGCCGAAGTTCCTGTATATTTCGTTTACATCTCCGCCTGGGGCATGCCCGACGGCATCGTCCAGTTCCGCGACGACATCTATCAGATGGACGGCAATGCCGAGCTGGCGCTCGACACCACGGCGGGCATGGAGCAGCCGGTCCAGTAAGCGGCGACCGCTGTATTGTGATTTGAGAACCGCGCTTTCGGGCGCGGTTTTTTTATGTCCGAGGAGACGCTCCTCGATGTGGTCGCCAAGGATCGGCGCGGTGCGACCACAAAAGAGCGAGAGCGCGCGCTTTGCTCAGCAAATGTCGTTCTTCGTATTGCCCTCGCCACGGCGGAAGGCTAATACCTCAGCGCATTCCAGTTGAGGAGCCCGCCCATGACCAATGCTTCCACCGAATCCTTCTTCAATCGCTCGCTTGCGGACGTCGATCCGGACATTTTCGGCGCGATCGGAAAGGAACTCGGTCGCCAACGGCACGAGATCGAACTGATCGCTTCTGAGAACATCGTCTCCCGCGCCGTGCTGGAAGCCCAGGGCTCCATCATGACCAACAAATATGCCGAGGGTTATCCCGGCAAGCGTTATTACGGCGGCTGCCAGTTCGTCGATATCGCCGAGGAACTGGCGATCGAGCGCGCCAAGAAGCTGTTCGGCGTCAATTTCGCCAACGTCCAGCCGAATTCCGGCTCGCAGATGAACCAGGCGGTGTTCCTGGCGCTGCTGCAGCCGGGTGACACCTTCATGGGTCTCGACCTGAATTCGGGCGGCCACCTCACCCATGGTTCGCCGGTCAACATGTCCGGCAAGTGGTTCAACGTCGTCTCCTACGGCGTGCGCGAAGGCGACAACCTGCTCGACATGGATGAAGTCGAGCGCAAGGCCAAGGAAACCAAGCCGAAGCTCATCATCGCCGGCGGCACTGCCTATTCCCGCATTTGGGACTGGAAGCGTTTCCGCGAGATCGCCGATTCGGTTGGCGCCTATCTCATGGTCGACATGGCCCATATTGCCGGCCTCGTTGCCGGTGGTGTTCATCCGTCGCCATTCCCGCATTGCCATGTCGCGACGACGACGACCCACAAGTCGTTGCGCGGCCCACGCGGCGGCGTCATCCTCACCAATGACGAGGATCTGGCCAAGAAGTTCAATTCGGCAGTCTTCCCCGGTTTGCAGGGTGGCCCGCTGATGCACATCATCGCCGCCAAGGCTGTCGCCTTCGGCGAGGCGCTGCAGCCTGAATTCAAGGATTATGCCGCCCAGGTCGTCAAGAACGCCAAGGCGCTCGCCGAAACGCTGATATCGGGCGGCCTCGACGTCGTCTCCGGCGGCACCGACAACCACCTGATGCTGGTCGACCTTCGCAAGAAGAACGCCACCGGCAAGCGCGCCGAGGCAGCGCTTGGCCGCGCCTATGTCACCTGCAACAAGAACGGCATTCCCTTCGATCCGGAAAAGCCCTTCGTCACCTCGGGCGTGCGCCTCGGCGCACCGGCCGGCACGACCCGCGGCTTCAAGGAAGCTGAATTCCGCGAGATTGGCAATCTCATCGTCGAGGTCCTCGACGGGCTGAAGGTCGCCAATTCCGATGAAGGCAACGCTGCCGTCGAAGCCGCTGTGCGCGGCAAGGTGGTCAACCTCACCGACCGCTTCCCCATGTACGGCTACATGGGATAAGGAGTAGGGATGCGCTGCCCCTATTGCGGTTCGGAAGATACCCAGGTCAAGGATTCGCGCCCGGCGGAGGACAACACGTCCATCCGCCGGCGGCGTATCTGTCCCGATTGCGGCGGCCGCTTCACCACGTTCGAACGTGTGCAACTGCGCGAGTTGATGGTCATCAAGAAGACCGGACGCAAAGTGCCCTTCGACCGCGACAAGCTGGTGCGCTCCTTCGAGGTGGCGCTGCGCAAACGCCCGGTCGAGCGCGACCGCATAGAGCGCGCCGTCTCCGGTATCGTCCGCCGGCTTGAAAGCTCCGGCGAGACCGAGATCTCCTCCGAGCAGATCGGCCTGCAGGTGCTGGAAGCCATGAAGAGCCTCGATGATGTCGGCTTCGTGCGCTATGCCTCGGTCTATCGGGATTTCTCGCTTGCCGAGGATTTCGAGAAGGTTATTTCCGAAATCAACGCCAAGATCGCCCGCGACCCGCTGGACAGGTGAGCCATGAGCTTCACGCCGCATGACGAACGTTTCATGGCGGCGGCGATCCGTCTGTCGCGCTGGCATCTCGGCCGCACCGCCACCAATCCTTCCGTCGGCTGTCTGATCGTCAAGGACGGCGTTATCGTCGGCCGTGCCGTGACCGCCCTCGGCGGCCGCCCGCATGCCGAGACGCAGGCGCTCTCTGAAGCCGGCGCGCTGGCCCGCGGCGCTACCGCCTATGTGACGCTCGAACCCTGCTCGCATCACGGCAAGACGCCGCCCTGCGCCGAGGCGCTGATCGCCTATGGTGTTGCCCGCATCGTCATCAGCGTCACCGATCCCGATCCGCGGGTCTCCGGCCGCGGCATCGCCAGGCTGCGCGAAGCTAGCATAGAGGTGGATGCCGGCGTGCTGGAGGCGGAGGGTCGGCAGTCGCTTGCCGCCTATCTCACCCGCCAGACGAAGAACCGGCCCTATGTGACTCTCAAACTTGCCGTTTCCGCCGATGGCATGATCGGCCGCCAGGGGGCAGGGCAGGTGGCGATAACAGGCCCGGAGGCCCGCGCCCAGGTGCAGGCGCTGCGCGCCGAAACCGATGCCATCCTGGTCGGCATCGGTACCGCGATTGCGGATGATCCGCTGCTGACTGTGCGCTCGCCAGGTCTTGAATCACAATCGCCGATCCGCATCGTCCTCGATCCTTCCCTGGCATTGCCGCTGACCAGCAGGCTCGTCGGGACGGCGCGGGAGGTGCCGGTCATCGTGGTGACGAGTGAGGAAGGATCATTGTCGCAGGCAGAGGGTGATATCGCATCCACAGAGATGGAATCTCGCCGCGCAGCCCTCGAGGCCGCCGGCGTCGAGGTCGTCCATTGCAATCCCTACCATCCGGAAGTCCTGCTGCCGGCACTCGCGACGCGCGGTATTTCCTCGCTTCTGGTCGAGGGCGGTGCAAAGACGGCGCGGCTTTTCCTCGAGGCTGGCCTCGTCGATCGCATCCAGCTTTATCAGGCGCCTGTTATGATTGGCGAGGGTGGTATTGAATCCCCGCTTGATGCAACCGACATACCATCGGGTTTTGCCCATACGGGCACGCTGATGTTCGGCGGCGATCGCCTGGACGAATACGAAAGAGGGCTTTGATGTTCACCGGAATAGTCACCGATGTCGGCACGGTCGAATCCGTTTCCCCGCTGAAGGAAGGTATCCGGCTGCGGGTCGCGACCGCCTATGATCCCTCAACCATCGATATGGGCGCCTCGATCTCTCACGCCGGCATCTGCCTGACTGTCACTGGACTTCCGACCGAGGGAAGCAACGGCCGCTGGTTCGAGGTCGAGGCCTGGGAAGAGGCGCTGCGGCTGACGACGATCGGCAACTGGCAGGAGGGCAGCCGCATCAATCTTGAACGGTCGCTGAAGATCGGGGATGAACTCGGCGGCCACATCGTTTCCGGCCATGTCGACGGCAAGGCGGAAATCCTCTCGGTGACAGCAGAGGGCGACGCCACGCGCTACCGCCTGCGCGCGCCCGAACATCTGGCGAAATTCGTCGCCCCCAAGGGGTCGATTGCACTCGACGGTACTTCGTTGACGGTCAATGCCGTCGACGGCACGGATTTCGACGTGCTGCTCATTCGGCACACGCTAGAGGTCACCACCTGGGGCGAGCGCAAGGCCGGCGATTTCGTCAATTTCGAAGTCGACACCATGGCGCGTTATGCCGCCCGGCTGGCTGAGTTCCCCAGCACATAACCGTCGAAAATCGGAATGGACGCGGCGCTCTAACGCGAAAATTGAATGATATCGCCGTTGTACTGGGTGCGCGCCGTCTCGCGGAAGCCGAGCTTGGCCGCGACCCGCAATGAGGCCTGGTTCTCGGGACTGATGATGCAGCTCATCGGTTTTCCCGGGAAATGCGTTTCCGCCCACCCGATCAGGACGGTCAGCGCCTCAGTGGCATAACCACGGCCGTGCGCCGAAGGCATCAGCGCCCAGCCGACCTCCATCGTCCCCTCGATCGAGGGTTCCATCTCGCGCCGGGCTTCCAGGAAGCCCGCTTCGCCGATGAACCGGCCGCTCCCCTTTTCGACGATCGCCAGAAAACCGAAGCCCATATGATGCCACATGCCGGCAACGCGTAGCATGCGGCTCCAGCTCTGCTCGCGTGTCGATGGCACGCCGGTGATGAAGCGCACGACATCCTCGTCCGCCCATAGTGCCGCATGCGCGTCGAAATCGTCGAGGCGGTGAGGGCGAAGCGTCAGCCGCGCCGTTTCGAGGGTTGGAATGTCGGTCACATCGGGTCCTTGTGAAATAACGTGTCCTCAGGCGCCGGGCTCGCCGTCCCAATAGTCGAGATCGCCTTCCGGCCGTCCGATATGACGGAAGCGCTTGGTTTCTGTATTGTCCCTGTTGGTCTTGGCTGCCCAGTTCGTTTTGGCAAGGAACTTTCCGGAATCGGGATATTCGACGATCTCGGTCCTCGCCATTGTCGAAATGCCGAGATAGACGAGTGTGGCCGTGCCGGTATTGATGATCTGGTGCGCCGTTTCAGGCCCGCCGGCCGGCGCGCCGAGCACGTCGCCCGCCTTGATCACATGGCGCGCGTCGCCGAAGCGATATTCGCCAGAGCCCGCGATCACATAGAAGAGCTCGTCTTCGACATGGTGGTTGTGGAAGGGGCAGCCTGATTTGCCGGGAGGTACCTCGTTGTAGCTGACGCCGAGGCTGGCCAAGCCAAGAAGCGCACCGAAAGAGGTGTCGGTGCTTTCATAGAGCTCGCCCTGTTTCCAGTGGTCGAGCTTGAGATCGGCGGTATTGATCACCGCCTTCGGTTCCGTTGCCATAACGTCCTCCTGTTTCAGCAAGAGAAGCCGTCATCCCAGGAAAATTCAATGCTTATCTCCGATATCCCCAGCATGGGCGGAGAGGAGACCGCCGCCCATGCTTCGAGCGCCGTGCGTCGAATAGGACGCGTGAAGGACGCTCTATCACTTCGACCCACGCATACCCCCCCGAAGATCGTTCCGATTTTCGAGGTTATGCGCTGGAGCCGTCAACGAACGTAGAAGGTTATGCTTCCATCGGCCGCCTGCTCGGCGTTGACCACATTGCGAATGTTGACACCTTCATTGTTGAGACGGTGGGCAAGCGACCTGTTGGCATCGATCGACGCCTGGATGCCACGGATAGCCTCGCCGGAGCGTTGCGGTGCCGAGTGTGGGCCGCTCGTCTCGTCGTCGAAGTTGCGCCAGTTGTAAACCTCCTGGACATTGAAATCATTGCCCTGGAAACCCCTGAGCGTCTGTTCGATGCCTTGAGGGGTGTTCATTCCGAGGCTTTCGGCCCGGCTGACGCCGGCAAAGGCGAGGGAGGAGAGGGCGGCAGCGAGGGTGATGGTGAGAACGCGGTGCATGATTTGTATCCTTTCATCTGCTTAGACGGTCGGCTGTCGTTGCAGGGGATCGTCTGCGTCACGACATGGAATTGGCGTTCTCCCATTCGCGATTCAATGGGTTAAGCCACTGAAAAGACATTAAGAATTGTTCATGAAAACTGCCTTCGAATTGCCGCTTTCCGGGCGTCCGGGAAAGCTGAATTCAGAGGCTTGCCCAGCTGTGCATACAGGGCGCGGCTATCCCCTTGCAGATATTTCCTCTTTCCCATTGCGGCATCGGGCGAAATTGCTTGCCATTCAGACGAAGGCATGTTTTGACCGCGGGCTGCCGAGTGGGTAAATGTCCCGCCAACCGAAGGTGAACCATGTCGAGAGAGACCGCTCCCCATATTTTGATCGTTGAGGCCCGCTTCTACGACGACATGGCCGACGCCCTGCTCGAAGGCGCGACCTTCGCATTGACAGAGGCCGGCGCCACCTTCGAGGTCGTCACCGTCCCCGGCGCACTGGAAATTCCGGCGGCGATTGCCATGTCGCTCGATGGAGACGACAATGGCGGAACGCATTATGACGGCTATGTCGCCCTCGGCATGGTCATTCGCGGCGAGACCTATCACTTCGATATCGTGTCGAATGAATCCTCGCGCGCCTTGATGGATCTCGCGGTCAGCGAGTCCCTTGCCATTGGCAACGGCATCCTGACCGTCGAAAACGACGAACAGGCATGGGCGCGCGCGCGCCGCTCGGACAAGGACAAGGGCGGATTTGCCGCTCGTGCAGCTCTGACCATGATCGAGTTGAAGCAGAAACTGGGTGCATAACGAATGAACGACGACAAGACGGAACGGCCAGTCAAGACTGCAAACCAGCGGGGCGCTGCCCGTCTTGCTGCCGTTCAGGCACTTTATCAGATGGATGTCGGCGGCACCGGCGTTCTGGAGATCGTCGCCGAATACGAGGCGCACCGTCTTGGCCAGGAACTCGACGGCGCGACCTATCTGAAGGCCGATGCCGCCTGGTTCCGTTCCATCGTCTCCGGCGTCGTGCGCGATCAGGTCCGCCTCGATCCGCTGATTGCCGCAGCCCTGCAGGATGATTGGGCCTTGTCGCGCCTCGACAGTACCGTGCGCGCCATCCTGCGCGCCGGCGTCTTCGAGATCACCGACCGCAAGGACGTTCCGGTGGCGGTCATCGTTACCGAATATGTCGAGATCGCCCAGGCTTTCTTCGATGACGACGAGCCGAAGCTCGTAAACGCCGTGCTCGACCGCATCGCAAAGCAGGTTCGCGGCGAGGCGAAGAAATAAGTCTTTCGCCGCCAAATAGTCCTCCCGCTTCTTTCTTCGCACCGCAATGGTTTTCGCCCGTTGCGGTCTTGACGCCACGTGATCGACCACGCAATCTCCGCAACGCTTAGCTGTGGCATTTCTGTGGAGAGGAAGGCGATTCGGCGGCGTATCTGCCGGAGAAGGAGTGATCTCCGGCCTATGGGAGGAAAGAGCGAAATGACGATTCTTTTATGCGTAATCGCATGCGGTCTGCTCTCGGTGGTTTATGCCGCCTGGGCAACCCGGTCGGTGCTTGCCGCCGATCAGGGCAATAGCCGCATGCAGGAGATCGCGGGCTATATCCGCGAAGGCGCTCAAGCCTATCTGACGCGCCAGTACAAAACCATTGCCATTGTCGGCGTTGTTGTTTTCATTTTAGCCTGGCTGCTTCTTTCCGCCGAGGCCGCGATCGGCTTCCTGATCGGCGCCGTGCTTTCCGGTGCTGCCGGTTTCATCGGCATGCACGTTTCCGTCCGCGCCAATGTGCGCACCGCCCAGGCGGCTTCCGTCAGCCTTTCCGCCGGCCTCGACATCGCCTTCAAGTCGGGTGCGATCACCGGCATGCTGGTGGCTGGCCTGGCGCTGCTCGGCGTCTCCATCTACTATACGGTCTTGACCGTCGGGCTCGGCCATGAGAGCGGCTCGCGCGAAGTCATCGATGCGCTGGTGGCGCTCGGCTTCGGCGCTTCGCTGATCTCGATCTTCGCCCGTCTTGGCGGCGGCATCTTCACCAAGGGCGCCGATGTCGGCGGCGATCTGGTCGGCAAGGTGGAAGCCGGCATTCCCGAAGACGATCCGCGCAACCCGGCAACGATTGCCGATAACGTCGGCGACAATGTCGGCGACTGCGCCGGCATGGCCGCCGACCTTTTCGAGACCTATGCGGTCTCTGTCGTCGCCACCATGGTTCTTGCCGCGATCTTCTTTGCCGGCGCGCCGATCCTCCAGTCTGCGATGGTCTATCCGCTGGCGATCTGCGGTGCCTGCATCATCACCTCGATCATCGGCACTTTCTTCGTCAAGCTCGGCTCGAACGGCTCGATCATGGGCGCTCTCTACAAGGGCCTCATCGTCACCGGCCTACTGTCGATCGTCGGACTTGGTGCTGCCACTTCGCTCACCATCGGCTGGGGATCGATCGGTTCCGTCGGAGGCGCCGACATATCAGGCGCGCACCTCTTCTTCTGCGGCATCGTCGGCCTCGTCGTCACTGCGCTGATCGTGGTGATCACCGAATATTATACCGGCACGGGCAAGCGTCCGGTCGTCTCGATCGCCCAGGCCTCGGTCACCGGTCATGGCACCAACGTCATCCAGGGCCTAGCCGTCTCACTGGAATCGACGGCGCTGCCGGCGATCGTCATCGTCGGCGGTATTCTCGCCACCTACCAGCTCGGCGGCCTGTTCGGCACCGGTATTGCGGTCACGGCGATGCTCGGCATCGCCGGAATGATCGTCGCGCTCGACGCCTTCGGACCGGTGACGGACAATGCCGGCGGTATCGCCGAAATGGCGCATCTGCCGCCGGAGGTGCGCAAATCCACTGATGCGCTCGATGCCGTCGGCAATACGACCAAGGCCGTCACCAAGGGTTATGCCATCGGCTCCGCCGGTCTCGGCGCCCTGGTTCTCTTCGCGGCCTACTCCTACGACCTCAAATATTTTGCAGCGAATGGCGACAAGTTCCCTTATTTCGCCGGCATCGGCGAAATTTCCTTCGATCTTTCCAACCCTTACGTGGTGGCGGGATTGATCTTCGGAGGTCTCATACCCTACCTCTTCGGTGGCATCGCTATGACCGCCGTCGGCCGTGCTGCCGGCGCGATCGTCGAGGAAGTGCGCCGTCAGTTCAAGGAAAAGCCCGGCATCATGCAAGGCACGGAAAAGCCGGATTACGGCAGGGCGGTCGACCTTTTGACCAAGGCCGCCATCCGCGAGATGATCGTGCCCTCGCTGCTGCCGGTGCTGGCGCCTATCGTCGTCTATTTCGGCGTTCTTCTTATCTCTGGTTCCAAGGCCTCCGCCTTTGCCGCCCTCGGCGCATCGCTCCTCGGCGTCATCATCAACGGCCTCTTCGTCGCCATCTCGATGACATCGGGCGGCGGCGCCTGGGACAATGCCAAGAAGAGCTTCGAAGACGGGTTCGTCGATAAGGACGGCGTGCGCCACATGAAGGGCTCGGATGCACACAAGGCCTCCGTCACCGGTGATACCGTCGGCGATCCTTACAAGGATACCGCCGGCCCTGCCGTCAACCCGGCGATCAAGATCACCAACATCGTCGCGCTGCTGTTGCTCGCCGTTCTCGCTGGATAAACAAAGACCGCCGGCTTGGCGTGGTACACTTCACGCCAAGCAGAGGCAATTACAGCGCCGCGCGTCTTTCTAGACGCGCAAAGGACGCTGTAACACTTTGAATGGCTGCATGATTCCTTAAATCGATTCCGATTTAAGGAATCATGCAGTAAAAAACCCGCCGGAGCGATTGAACTGACCCCAATAAGTTGGACGGTTTAAAGGCTGGTTAGATTTAAGGGCTGAGTTCTGTATTGCACAGGGCTCAGCCCTTTGAGTTTCAACTTGATGCGCTGATGATTGTAGTAGTGGATGTAGTCGTCGATGCCGTCTTTCAGGCTTTTGATGCTGACGAAGCGATTGGGATGAAAGAGCTCGGATTTAAGGGTGGCAAAGAAGCTTTCCATGGCGGCGTTGTCGAGGCAATTGCCTTTGCGTGACATGCTCTGGGCGATGCCGCATTTTTGAAGCTGTCGCTGATAGGCTGGCATCTGGTAGTGCCATCCCTGATCGGAGTGCAGGATCGGCTTGTCATTGCTCCCCAGCCGGCTCAAGGCTTTGTTCAACATGCTTTCCACCAGTTTGAAGACCGGCCTTGTGGTCGTCTCGTAGGCGATGATCTCGCCATTGTAGAGGTCCATGACCGGCGAGAGATAGAGCTTCTCGCCGGCGACCTTGAACTCGGTGACGTCGGTGACCCATTTCTGATTGGCTGCCTGCGCAGTGAACTGCCGTTTGACGAGGTCGGGGGCTGTGCGCCCGACGTCACCTTTGTAGGAGCGGTATTTCTTCGGCCGTACCAGCGATTTCAATCCCATCTCGACCATCAGGCGCTGGACCGTCTTATGATTGACCGTCTGCCCGAGCTGGCGGATCGCCGCCGTCACCCGGCGATAGCCGTAGCAGCCCTTGTGAGCCTCGAAGATGGCTTTGATCCTGTCCTTGAGCGCAGCATGCCTGTCGGCCAGCTGCGACATCCTTTGCCGGTAGTAGAACGTGCTGCGGGAAAGGCCCGAAAGCTTCAGCACGTCGTCAAGCGGATAGAGTGGCCTTAACGCCTGGACGACTTGCGCTTTTTGAGCGCTGGTTGCTTGCGCGTTAAGGCCTCGAGTTTTTTTAGGTAGTCGTTCTCCATGCGCAGATAGTTCAGTTCCGACAGCAGTTCTTCGCGGCTCTTCGCCTCGTCGCTCTGCAAAGCTTGCGGCTCCCGGGGGATCGGCGGCTCGGACATCGATCGGGGGCCTCCTTTGCGGCGTGAGGTCAGTGCATCAATCCCACCAGTCTCGTAGCGTCGCTCCCAATCCGAAAGGCAACCCTTATTGCGGATGTCGAACAGCGCCGCCGTCTGGCGGTAGGAGAGCCCATCCTTCCACATCCGCTGGAGAACCGATAGCTTGAATGCTGCATCGTAGTGGCTGAACTTCTTCGCAAGACCTGGAACCCCATGCGCCTCATAGCTTGCTACCCATTTGCGAACCGTCCCATGGTCTACCGCGAAGTGCGCGCCGACCTCCCGAGCACTACGCTCGCCCTTCTCATAAAACTCCACAACAGAAAGCTTAAAAGCCAGGCTGTGATTGGACATGCAAAACCCCCGAAGGTGGATGTCCAACTTTCGGGGGTCAGTTCAGATCCGGCGGGTTTTTCGTATGAGGCGTGTCCTATCAGCGCAGGCTGCTTGGGTTCTGGGGCGTGCCGCCGGCGCCACCACCGAACAGGCTGCGGGCAGCACTCGCGGCGCTGCCGCCGGAAAGCATCTGTTGCAGGAAGGTGAGCTCCTTGCCGCCGGTCGGTGTGACGCGTCCGATCGTGTCGAACACCTTGCCGTCCTGCAGCGCATAGTTGGCGCGGCGGCTGACGACGCCGTCCTTGTCGAAATAGATCGCCAGAACGCTCTGATCGACGACCTTCAGCTTCTGGAAGGCGACGGCACGCGTGCGCCGCTGCGAGATGTAATAGAAGACTTCGCCGTCGAAGGTCGCCGTCGTCGACGGGGTGCCCAGCGAAAGCAGCACCTGCTCGCGGCTGGAGCCTTCCGGAACGAGGTTCAGCGACTGCTGGTCGGCGACGTAGCCGCCATTGAGCACGGTGCTGGTCTGGCAACCGGAGAGAGCGGTGGTGGAGGCGATTATGAAGGCAATGGCCGCGCTGCTGAAGAATTTCACGTCAGACTTGAAATACCGTTTATTCAACGACATCTACTCCCTTGAGTGTCGATAGCAGCCATTTGGGGCCTTGCACGCTTTCCTCCTGCAAAACCATTGTGGCCATTCCGGGTCGAATTTCCCGAATTCGCTTCGCTGACGCATCGAAGGCGTCGTCCCGAAACAGGCCATGATCGGCATTGCAATTCGCGCCTGCTTCGGTAAACCAGCTTTCGAAATCATGCAACAAGGCCAGACGCCGGCCGGCATGAAGAATGAGGCATTTCCGGAAAAAACAATGATCTTCGGGCTCTTCCGCAAGAAAAACAACAATCAGGCGATCGTCGACAGGCAATATGCGGCCCTGACGGCCGCCGCGCGCATGCCGGAGATCTATGAGCGGCTCAATGTGCCGGATACGGTCATGGGCCGTTTCGAGATGCTGTCGATTGCGATGATTCTGTTTTTTCGCCGCACACGTGCTTCCGCCACCAGCGGCCAGGAGATCGCCCAGGAGATCGTCGACGCTTTCTTCCAGGATATCGACTATTCGATCCGCGAACTCGGCATCGGCGACAACAGCGTGCCAAAGCGCATGAAGAAGCTCGCCGGCATGTTTTACGGCCGGCTCGAAGCCTATTCGAAGGCGATGGACACAGGCGATGCCGAAGCCCTCGCTGTCGCTCTTCAGCGCAATATCTACCCCGAAACCTCGGCGCCTGCCGATATGACCGGCCTCGCCGGATGGATGATGGCCGCAGAATCGCATCTGTCCGCCGTCCCCGAAGAGGTGATCACCACCGGTTCGGTAACGCTCCCGGCGGTCGCCTGAAGGAGGAAACGATGAAGAACGCTCGGGACGATGTTCCCTTCTCCTATCAAGTCAAGGTCGGCCACATCTCGGCCAACCCCGTCGAAGTCCATGTCGAGGCCGACACCAGCGAACTGAAGGCGCTTGCCGAGACCTGGAACGTCGTCTCCGTCGACGATCTCAGCGCCGATCTGCAGATTGCCCGCTGGAAGCGCGACGGCGTGCGCATCAAGGGCCGCGTGCAGGCGAAGATCGTCCAGTCCTGCGTCGTGACGCTGGAGCCGGTCGAATCCGCCATCGACGAGAGCTTCGAGCAGATCTTCGTGCCGGAGGGTTCCAAGCTTGCCCGCCAGGCCGGCAACGACGCCGGCGAGATGCTGCTCGATCCCGACGGTCCCGATCTGCCTGAGACCTTTGTCGGCGATACGATCGACGCCGGCGAGGTGGTTGCCGAATTCGCCGCTCTCGCGATCGATCCCTATCCGCGCAAAGAGGGGATTGAGTTCGACGGCCATATCGAGGATAGCGGCGAGGGGGACAAAAAGCCCTCGGCTTTCGCAGCCCTCAAGGACTGGAAAAAGGACTGAAGCTCCTCTGGCATTTGACACAATTCAGTTGTAAGCGACGCCAAAACCGGTATTTTGGCCGAAATTTCGCCCTCGGCGGAAAGAAGGATCAGGGACGCGTGATCAGAATATCTCTCGACCTCATGGGTGGCGACTTTGGTCCCCAAGTTGTCATCCCTGGCGCCGCCAAGGCGCTGGATCGGCATCCGGATATTTCCTTCGTTCTCTATGGTCTCAAGGAACAGTGCGATCCGGTTCTCGCCAAGTTTCCGAAACTCAAGGAAAAATCGCTCTTTCACGACTGCGAGCTTGCCGTCGCCATGGATGAAAAGCCGAGCCAGGCGCTGCGCCGTGGCCGCTATATCTCCACCATGTGGCGCTCGATCGAGGCGGTGAAGACGGGTGACGCCGATGTCGCGGTCTCGGCCGGCAATACTGGCGCACTGATGGCGATGGCGAAATTCTGTCTGCGCACCATGGCCAATATCGAGCGTCCGGCGATCGCTGCGATCTGGCCGACGCTGAAGGGTGAGAGCATCGTGCTCGATGTTGGCGCGACGATCGGCGCCGACGCGCAGCAGCTGATGGATTTTGCCCTGATGGGCGGCGCCATGGCGCGCGCGCTTTTCGAGGTCGAACGGCCGACGGTCGGCCTTCTGAACGTCGGCGTCGAGGAGATGAAGGGCCAGGAAGAGGTCAAGGAAGCCGGCCGGCTGTTACGCGAGGCGAACATCGATTCGCTCGAATATTCCGGCTTCGTCGAGGGCAACGACCTTGGCAAGGGCACAGTCGACGTCGTCGTCACCGAAGGATTTTCCGGCAATATCGCGCTCAAGACCGCTGAAGGCACCGCCAAGCAGATCGGCGAATATCTGCGTGCCGCCATGTCGCGCACGCTGCTGGCCCGCATCGGCTACCTGTTCGCCAAAAGTGCATTCGACATGCTTCGCGAGAAGCTCGATCCGAGCAAGGTCAATGGCGGCGTGTTTCTCGGGTTGAACGGCATCGTCATCAAGAGCCATGGCGGGGCGAATGCCGAAGGCATCGCCGCCGCCATTGAAGTCGGTTACGACATGGCCAAGAACGGCCTCAATCAGAAAATAGAAAACGATCTTAAGAAATATCACGCCAAGCGGCTGCCCCCGATGGGCCCGGAAGCGGCATGAGCGATGGGGTTCAATCAAAGATGATCCGTTCAGTGGTTCGCGGGTTCGGAGCAGCGCTTCCGAAGCGCGTGATAACCAATCGTGGCATGGAGGCCATCGTCGACACATCGGACGAATGGATCGTCCAGCGCACCGGCATCCGCCAGCGTTATGTCGCCGGCGATGACGAAACGACGGCGTCGCTCGGCGAGGCCGCGGCACGCGCAGCCCTTGCCAATGGCGGCCTGACGCCTGCCGATATCGATCTTATCATCTGCGCCACCTCGACGCCGGACAACACGTTTCCCGCAACGTCGGTCAACATCCAGAACCGCCTCGGCATGAGCCATGGCTTCGCCTTCGACGTCCAGGCCGTCTGCACCGGTTTCGTCTATGCGGTTACCACAGCCGATGCCTACATCCGCGGCGGGCTTGCCAAGCGCGTTCTGGTCATCGGCGCCGAAACATTTTCGCGCATTCTCGACTGGAACGACCGCACCACCTGCGTGCTTTTCGGCGACGGTGCCGGCGCGATCATACTCGAAGCGACCGAAGGCGAGGGCACCGTTGCCGATCGCGGCGTGCTGACCGCACATCTGCGTTCCGACGGCTCGCACAAGGAAAAGCTCTATGTCGATGGCGGACCGTCGACGACGGGTACTGTCGGCAAGCTGCGCATGGAAGGCCGCGAGGTCTTCAAATACGCCGTCGGCATGATCACCGACGTTATCCAGGCGGCATTCGATTCGACCGGCACCACCGCCGATGACCTCGACTGGCTGGTGCCGCATCAGGCCAATCGCCGCATTATCGACGGTTCGGCGAAGAAGCTGAACATCGATGCCGCGAAGGTGGTCATCACCGTCGACCTGCACGGCAATACGTCGGCCGCCTCAATCCCGTTGGCACTTGCGACCGCTGCCGGCGACGGCCGCATCAAGAAGGGTGACCTTGTGATGCTCGAAGCGATGGGCGGCGGCTTTACCTGGGGTGCGGTTCTGCTGCGCTGGTAGGCACGAATCCTAAAAAACTGGCGGCGAACAAGAGCTTGACCGTAAGGCGCAAGACAAATACTCTTCGTGCGATTTCACAAAATATTTTGTATGGGCGGGGAAACCATGACCGGAAAAACAGTGACGCGAGCAGACCTGGCGGAATCCGTTTTCCGAAAGGTCGGGCTGTCCCGGACCGAATCTGCCGAACTGGTCGAAACCGTCATCGACGAGATCTGCAACGCCATCGTGCGTGGTGAAACCGTCAAGCTTTCCTCCTTTGCCACCTTCCAGGTGCGCGACAAGAACGAGCGAATCGGCCGCAATCCGAAGACCGGCGAGGAGGTTCCGATTTCCCCCCGCCGGGTCATGACCTTCAAGGCGTCGAACGTGCTGAAGACGCGCATCCTCAAGGCGCATGTCGCTCGCAAGATCAAGCTGAAGCCTCTGAATCCGGCTCCCTGATATCGGCATCTCGTTTCGGAACGGCGGTTTTTTCTCTCTCGCACTGTCCATCCTTGTGCGCAACGTCGAGACATGACTTGAATTGTCGGCGCCAAACCGTTGAAATATGATGAGTCGCCGTTGGATCGAGCCGCGAGGTCGCGTAGCAGTATGACGTTGGACAAGAGCCCCGATGCCTTTCGCACTATCAGCGAAGTCGCAGACGATCTTGATCTGCCGCAGCATGTGCTGCGCTTCTGGGAGACGCGTTTCCCCCAGATAAAGCCGATGAAGCGCGGCGGCGGCCGTCGCTACTACCGGCCGGAAGATGTGGATCTCCTCAAGGGCATCCGGCATTTGCTCTATGATCATGGCTATACGATCAAGGGTGTGCAGAAGCTTCTGAAGACCAACGGCAACAAGTTCGTCATATCAGTCGGTCATGGCGACCTCGCCAGCGTCGAGGCGCTTGCGTCGGGCGTGCAGGATACGGCTGGCGGGGAACCGCGCGTCGGCATGGCCGACGAAGACCAAATTGTCGGCCGCGCCAAGCCGCCGATCACCCGCCGGTTCTTCAATTTCGTCGCTGGAGACGACGAGCAGGAAGTCTCGATCGGCAAGTCGAGCGTCGGCAAGGAAGACAGGGCGCTGCTGCAGGAGGCGCTCTACGACCTCCTGGAATGCAAGCGTCTGCTCGATCAGGTGCGCTGAACAGGAGCTCAGGCTTCGGTAAGCCGCTTCATCGCCTGTTCGAGTTGGCTGAGCTGGAAGGGTTTTTGCAGCACGGGCAACGTGCTTGGGCTGCTGCCATCAGGTGCAGTGCCATATCCCGTCGCGTAGAGATAGGGTTTGCCGCGTTCGTCGAGCAGCTTTGCGACCGGCAGCGAACTCTGCCCGGCAAGCGAGACGTCGAGGATTGCAGCGTCGAACTCCGTATCCCTGGCGGTTGCCAGCGCCCGCTCCAGATCGGGCGCGCTGGCGCAGACCCGGTAACCCAGATCGGCAAGCATGTCCTCGAGCAGCATGGCAATCAGCGCGTCGTCTTCGACGATGAATATGTCTTTCATGATCCCGTCCACCCATTTCCCCTCGCCGGGCATGGAGATTTATGTGGACCGCTTGCACCGCTCGTCAAGACGTCGTGCCCGGCACTGCAAGAAACAGCATATTGCCCGGTGAAATTTGATGTGCAAAAGCTGGGATGCCGTCTCCGCAACGGCGACTGCATAATTCCTTAAATCGGAATCGATCTATGGATAAAATTATGCAGTAATCCAAAGTGTTACAGCGTCCTATGCGCGTCTGAAAAGACATGGCGGCGCTGTAAGAAGGGGTGTCGAATGGATTTGCTGAGTGCCACGGATTGGCTGCGTCACAGGCCCGGTTTTACCTATCCGCTGGCCGTTGCCTTCGTTGGCCTGACCTTTCTTCTGAGGCTTGCCGCCAGCGACACTCTCTCCGGCTTTCCCTTCCTCAGCTTCCTTCCGGCGATATTGCTGGCGAGTTTCATAGGCGGGGCCGGGCCGGGTCTGGTTGCGGCCTTGCTTGCCGCTTTCATCGTCCAGCAGTTTTTCGTCGAGCCGCACAACATCTTCTGGCCGGTCAGCGCCGGCCAATGGGTCGGTCTTTCCACTTATCTCGTCAATGCCGCGATCATCGTCGGCCTGATGGAGATGATCATTATCGCACATGAGCGGCAGAGCCGCCTTCGCAGTGAGCTCAACAGCTTCAACACGCGCCTTGAAGAGACAGTCGTCCAACGCACTGCCGAGCTCAGGCACGAGATGGAAGAGAATGCCGCCGCTCAGGCGCAGGTCCGCCAGTTGCAGAAGATGGAGACGATTGGTCAGCTGACCGGCGGCGTCGCTCATGACTTCAACAACATGTTGGCGATCATCATCGGCAACCTCGACCTCGCCCAGCGGCGCCTGAGCGGCAGCGAGGATCCCCGCCTGCTTTACTCCATCCAGAATGCCAAAGACGGCGCGCAGAGGGCGGCGGTACTGACCGCGCGTCTTCTCGCTTTCTCGCGCCAGCAGCCGCTCGCCCCTGAGGTGATCGACCTTAACAAGCTGGTCGGCGGCATGTCTGAGCTATTGCGGCGCACGCTCGGTGAGCAGATCCGGATCGAGACCGTGCTTGCCGGCGGTCTGTGGCCGAGCTTTGCCGATTTGAGCCAGCTCGAGAATGCCATCCTGAACCTTGCCGTCAACGCTCGCGACGCTATGCCGGGCGGCGGAAATCTGACGATCGAGACCGCCAATACCGAACTCGACGAGCGATATTCGCGCATGCATTCGGAGGTCGAGGCGGGCCAATATGTAATGGTCAGCATAACTGACACTGGCACCGGCATGTCGCCGGAGGTGATCGAGCGCGCCTTCGACCCTTTCTATACGACCAAGGGACCCGGCAAAGGCACCGGCCTCGGCCTCAGCCAGGTTTACGGCTACATCAAGCAGAGCGGCGGCCACATCAAGATCTATTCAGAGATCGACAGGGGCACGACGGTGAAGATCTATCTTCCCCGTCATGTCGGCGCGACGGACGCCCGGTCGGGCGCCGCCGGCACCCAGCCGATTCCTCACGGCAGCGTCAATGATACGATCCTGGTGGTGGAAGACGACGAGCACGTCCGCACCATGACGGCCGAAAGCCTGCATGAACTCGGTTACACCGTATTGCAGGCGGCAAGCGGCATAGAGGCGCTTCTGTTGCTCGAAGAAAATCCGGCAGTCGATTTGATCTTCACCGATATCGTCATGCCGCAGATGAGCGGACGCCAGCTTGGCGATGTCGTCCAGGAAAAATGGCCGACGATCCGGATCCTTTACACCACGGGTTACACCCGCAATGCCATCGTCCACAATGGTGTGCTCGATCATGGCGTTTCCCTGCTCGCCAAGCCCTTCAGCCTGGAGCAGCTGGCTCATAAGATCCGCGAACTTTTGAATGTACAGGCGAGGGTGGGAGACGAGCGGACGTGAAGCCGGAATACGGCCGCACGTCCACAATTCCCGATCGTGTTATTCCAGCACCTGGATGATGCGGTGGGTCTTCGGCTCGACGATAACGCGCCGCTCATTGACGACGGTATAGCCGTAACCGTCCATGTCAGGCACGGTGTGCACTTCGACGGTATCGGGCAGCGTCGTGCCAACCACGATATCGCCGTCATAGACGGCGGACGGCGTGTTTTGCTCCATCACATAGGTGCGCACTTCGCCGGGCAATACGACGGAGCCGGTCGGTGCGGGATCTGTGACGATGACGGTGCTCTGCGCGAAGGCGGCGGAGCTGATGGTCAGTATGGCCGCCGCAGCCAGCATGGTCTTGCGCATGGGATGTTCTCCTTTTCCTACCCCAGACATCAAGGCAACGCCGGCCATGCGGCATAGTTCCCCACGGGCTTTTCGCCCAGCGGAAGACAGGCGCAATCAAAGCAATTAAGTTGCTGCTAAATTGATTTCCACATCATTGGGTTCAGTTGTCCGAATAACGTTCAGTGAGAGTTCGTCCGGTGACATCAGCGGCCGGTTCTTTACTCTTCGTTAACCATGTTGGCGATTTATGTCGGATGAACGGCCAGGTGGTCGTTGATTCGAAGGTCCGTCGCGTTTCGGTTTGCGAATGGATATCTGAAAAGGCGATTGCGGCTCGAGACATGCGCTTGCGGAAGACGATATCGCTGGTGGCGGTGGCTGGCATGATGGCCGGCTGCACATCGACGGGCGGTGTGCGCCAGCCTTCCGGGCCGGAAACCGTGGCGCCGGAAAAAGCGCTGGTCCTCCCGCCGCCGGGCGGTCCGTCGA
This sequence comes from Rhizobium indigoferae, assembly GCF_034554815.1. Classification (NCBI taxonomy): domain Bacteria; kingdom Pseudomonadati; phylum Pseudomonadota; class Alphaproteobacteria; order Hyphomicrobiales; family Rhizobiaceae; genus Rhizobium; species Rhizobium indigoferae. Next base: position 1,296,425 of record NZ_CP140635.1, read on the forward strand.
TCGTCAGTGTTGTCGAGCGCAAGCGTGGAAACGGCGTCGAGCAGACGATCTCGCTGTTTACGTCATCCTCCGTGCCTGGTCAGAATTTCCTGAAGGTCCAGTTCTTCGGCGCCTCCGGGGCCAACCCCGGCACCGGCAATGCGGGCTTCAGCATGATCAACGAGAGCGGCATTGCCCGCGAGGTGGCCCGTTCGGCCCCTGGCGTGCCGATGGCGACGTCGGCGACCTTCCTGCAGAACGCCTATGGCCCCTTCGGTTACGCCTCCGGCCGCAGCCGGGCCGGCGACACCTGCGTCTATGCCTGGCAGCAGATCCGCTCGAGCACTGCTGCCAATACCCAGGCGCGCAATTTCGGCATGATCCAGCTGCGTCTACGTCTTTGCGATGCGAGGGCGAGCGAGCGCCAGCTGCTCGGCATCGTCTATGGCTACACCATATCAGGCACCTTCGACGGCGCGGTCTGGAACCCTTACGGCAATCCGCCGTCCGCCGACGGTGCGCTCGGACGCACCGGCGAGCCGATCTATCCGGACGAGGGCGGTTATCGCGCCAGCCCGATGCCGATCGGCTACGAGCCGGCGCCGGCCATAGTCAGCCGGTCGCGGGCAACTGCCGTTCGCAGCGCCTCGACCTCGCAACCGGCTCAAGGCGTCGCATCGGTGCCTGCACCCATCGGCCCGCGCGTGCCGCTGCCGGGCGAGGCGCCCCAGACGAGCGCAAGACCGGATGCGGCCGCCGCGCCAATCGAACAATCGGTTAGGGCGATCGGCGTCACCGTGCCTTCGCCGGACTGCATAGGCGACGCGGCTATGACGGCCGCCTGCCGGAGATAGAGCATGCATGCCCGCGGGCGCCAGTTGGTGCCCTGGTTGAGCAATTTTGAAGGAACGTCAATGCGCAAAGCCCGCAGTGTCATCATATGGGCCGTGGTTTCGCTCTGCATGATCGTGCTGATCACGTTGCCGGTCAACCTGCAGACCCAGCTCATCACCAGCATCACGGTCGTGACTGTGATGGCGCTGATCAAGGTGCTGAAGGGCGAGGGGACGTGGCGCCTGGTGGCGCTCGCCTTCGGCACATCGATCGTGCTGCGCTATGTTTACTGGCGCACCACCAATACGCTGCCGCCTCTGAACCAGCCTGAGAATTTCATTCCCGGCCTGCTGCTCTATCTTGCCGAAATGTATAGCGTTGCGATGCTGGCGCTCAGCCTCTTCATCGTCGCGACGCCGCTGCCGTCGCGCCCCTCGCGTGCCGCCAAGAATGAGCGTTTCCCTCATGTCGACGTCTTCGTGCCATCCTACAACGAGGATGCCGGCCTGCTGGGAAACACGCTGGCCGCCGCCAAGGCCATGGATTATCCGGCCGAGAAGTTGCATGTCTGGCTGCTCGACGACGGCGGCACCTTGCAGAAGCGCAACTCCGGCAAGCTGCTCGAAGCCCAGGCTGCTGCTGCCCGCCATATCGAGCTGAAGCAGCTCTGCGACGATCTCGACGTCAGCTACCTCACGCGCGACCGCAACGAGCATGCCAAGGCCGGCAATCTCAACAACGCCATGAAACTTTCGACCGGCGAACTCATTGCCGTCTTCGATGCCGACCACGCGCCGGCCCGCGATTTCCTGCTCGAGACCGTCGGTTACTTCGAGGACGATCCGAAGCTTTTCCTTGTCCAGACCCCGCACTTCTTCATCAATCCCGACCCGCTGGAGCGCAACCTGCGCACCTTTGACAAGATGCCGAGCGAGAACGAGATGTTCTACGGCATCATCCAGCGCGGCCTCGATAAGTGGAACGCCGCCTTCTTCTGCGGCTCGGCTGCGGTTCTGAGCCGCAGGGCGCTCGAATCCCAGAACGGCTTCAGCGGCATCAGCATCACCGAGGATTGCGAGACGGCGCTGGCGCTCCATGGCAGCGGCTGGAACAGCATCTATGTCGACAAGCCGCTGATCGCCGGCCTGCAGCCGGCCACCTTTGCAAGCTTCATCGGCCAGCGCAGCCGCTGGGCACAGGGCATGATGCAGATCCTGCGCTTCCGCTTCCCGCTGCTGAAGCGCGGCCTGACGATCCCGCAACGCTTCTGCTACATGTCCTCCACGCTTTTCTGGCTCTTCCCGTTCCCGCGCACGATCTTCCTGTTTGCGCCGCTCTTCTACCTGTTCTTCGATCTGGAGATCTTCACCGCCTCCGGCGGCGAGTTCCTTGCCTATACGCTCGCCTATATGCTCGTGAATCTGATGATGCAGAACTACCTCTACGGGTCGTTTCGCTGGCCCTGGATTTCCGAGCTCTACGAATATGTCCAGACCGTGCATCTGCTGCCGGCTGTCGTCTCCGTCATGCTCAATCCGAGGAAGCCGACCTTCAAGGTCACCGCCAAAGACGAATCGATCGCCGTCAGCCGTCTGTCGGAGATCAGCCGCCCGTTCTTCGTCATCTTTGCGGTGCAGATCGTCGCGCTCATCATCACCATCTACAAGATCTACGCCGAGCCCTATAAGGCCGACGTCACGCTCGTCGTCGGCGGATGGAATCTCATCAATCTGATCATGGCCGGCTGCGCACTTGGTGTCGTGTCGGAGCGCGGCGAGCGCGCCTCGTCCCGTCGCGTCCGCGTCAACCGGCGCTGCGAATTCGGCGCCAACGGCAAGTGGTACACGGCCTCGATCGAGGATGTTTCCGTCCACGGCGCAAGACTGCACATCTTCAACAAGCATCTCGACGAGATGCTGGTCGGCGCCGTCGGCGAAATCCGCTTCCGGCCCTATAGCGGCGCGGATCTGGAAACCCTGCCGCTCATCGTCCGCAACATTGAGCCGTCGGGCGACATCAGCAATGTCGGTTGCCAGTACGTGCCGAAAAGCGCGCTCGACCATCGCCTGATCGCCGATCTGATGTTTGCCAATTCTGACCAGTGGACCCAGTTCCAGGCCTCCCGCCGCCGCAATCCGGGCCTGATCCGCGGCACCATCTGGTTTCTCGGCATGTCGTTCTACCAGACGAGCCGCGGCCTCGTTTACTTCTTCCGCAGTATGCGGCCGGAGCGAGAAGCCCAGCAGCAGGCGGCAAAGGTCAACGCCGGATGAGAAGGATCGTCGCCGCCTCGCTTCTCCTGCTGAATGCTTCCGCCTTCGCCCAAGCGCAGACGGCACCCTTCGACATGTCCGGCGAACGGCCGCCCGGTGCGTCTGTTGCCCCGAGGTTGACGCCGCCCCCGCCGCCCACGCCGTCCGCAGCCACCGCGCCTCCGGTTTCCGTCTTACCCGCACCTGCAACCCCGGCTGCTCCTGCTCCTGCTCTCGTTCCTCCGCCGATCGCCGTCCAGTCACCGCAGTCGCAGCCGCCCGCGCTCCAGCCAGCAGCGGCGGCAAACAGCGCTGCGCCGCCGCGTGCCGGCGATGTCCGTCGCTTTGTCGTGCCCTTTTCGAAACTCGGCCTCGGCGGTGAATACGATCGCCGGTCATGGTCTATTTATCTGACACCGGAGCAGGCGGCGGCCAAGGCAAGCTTCACTTTCGCCTACCAGAATTCGATCGTCGTCGCGCCTGAGGCCTCGGCGCTGACCGTCTATCTCAACAATCGCCCGATCGGCCAGCAGCGCGTCGGCTCACCGGATGGCCCTTCGACCGTCACCTTCGAGGTTCCAACTGGTCTGCTGCAGCCGGGCGCCAATCTCGTCACCTTCGAAGCCGGCCAGCGCCACCGAACCGATTGCAGCATTCAATCCACTTATGAACTGTGGTCGAATATCGATCCGGCCGGGACCTATCTGAGCTTTGCCGGCATGGACGTTTCCCAGCTGGCGAGCGCCGACGCAATCCGCGCCATCGGCGTTGACGGCGCCGGCAAGACGGAGTTCGACATCGTTGTCCCCGCGTTGGAGCAGCCGGGAACCACCAAGCCGCTGCTGCGGCTGGCGCAGGGCCTGTCGGTGCTGAGCAGCATGCCGAACCAGATCTTTGCCTTCAGCACCGCTTCGCTTCCGGCCGCCGGCCCTGGCAAGCTCAGTGTGCTCGTCGGCACCGCGGCGGAACTGCGGCCGCTCTTTCCTGGCCTGCCGCCCGGCGCCGAAAGTGCGGCACTCGCCGCTTTCGTCACCGACCCGCGCAGCGGCTCGCCGCTACTTCTGATCAGCGGCCCCTCCTGGCAGGCGGTCTCCTCGGCGATCGATACCATCGTCTCGCCGACAGACCGGTCCTCGGATGTTCGCCGCGACGTGCTGACCACCGAGCGCTGGAGCGCGCCGAACGCGCCGCTGGTCTTTTCCGATACGAATATCGCCCTGTCTCAGCTCGGTGTGGAGACCACCGAATTCTCCGGCCGGCGGTTGCGTACGAGCTTCAATATTGCCGTGCCGGCGGATTTTTATGCCAATGCCTATGGCGAGGCGAAGGTGCTGCTCGACGCCGCCTATACCGACAACGTGCTGCCCGGCAGCCACATCGATATCTACGTCAACGACAACATCGCCTCCACCGTGCCGATCACCACGACCACTGGCGGTATTCTCCGCCATCTGCCGATCCGCGTGACGATGCGGCACTTCAAGCCAGGTCTCAATTCGGTGGCGATCGAGGCGATCCTGATGACCAAGGACGATGCCGCCTGCGCGCCGGGCGCGACCGCCGGCGCCACCCCGCGCTTTGCCCTGTTCGATACATCAGAGCTGGAGATTCCGGATTTCGCCCGCGTCGGCCAGCGTCCGAATCTGGCGGCAATGGCCGGCACCGCCTATCCCTATGGTCGGGCCACGGAGCCGACGCCGCTCTTTATCGACCGCGTCGATGCCGACACACTTTCGGCCGCCGCCACGTTGCTCGGCCAGATGGCGATTACGGCCGGCCATCCGATCGCCGTCGAAACCGTCGCCTCGCCGAACATGATCGGCGATCGCGACGCCATCTTCATCGGTTCCATCTCGCAGATGCCGGCAACTGCGCTGACGCAGACCAATATCGCTACGGCGAGCCAGGCCTCGTGGCGCCCCGTCGTCGAAACGCAGGCGGGCGTCGTCGACACCGGTACGGCCTTCGAAGAGTGGAACTCCAAGGTCAGCGGCGGTGTCCTGCGCAGCCGGATCACGGCTTTCCGCGAGTGGCTGTCGCGCAATTTCGATATCTCCCGCAGTTCGCTGCAATTCGTTCCCGGCGCCGAGGAGATCTTTATCCCGCCCAACGCCGCCACGCTTATGGTTGCCCAGGGCTCCAGCCCCGCGGGAGCGGGCTCATGGACGGTGGTGACGGCGCCGTCGGCGAAGGATTTGCGCGCGGGGCTCGAGGTCCTGACCGAGCAGTTGAACTGGCCGCAGATATCAGGCCACATCACCACCTATTCGAGCAAGACAGGCAAGATCGACACCGTCCCCGTCACCCGCTTTGATTTCGTGCCGTCCACCCCGTGGTCGATCGCCAATTACCGCCTGATCGCCGCCAACTGGCTGTCGACGAATATCCTCTCCTATGCCTTCCTTCTGGTCGTCTTTGTACTGCTGATCGGGATCACCACCTCGAGCATGCTCAAAAGGTTGGGTCGGTCGAAATGAGACGGTTACGCGCGCTCCTGTTTGCGGCATCGGTCGCGCTCGCTCCCGCGGGAACGCCCGCCGTTGCGCAGCAGGCGATGATCAATGCCGGCGCATGGTCGGCCTACAAGGCGAAGTTTCTCGATGCGACCGGCCGCATCGTCGATAACGGCAACGGCAATATCAGCCATAGCGAAGGGCAGGGCTACGGCATGCTGCTCGCTTATCTCGCTGCAAGCCCCGCCGATTTCGAGCAGATCTGGTATTTTACCCGCACCGAACTGCTGCTGCGCGACGATGGCCTGGCCGTCTGGAAATGGGATCCGAACGTCAAGCCGCACGTCACCGATACCAACAATGCCTCGGATGGCGACATGCTGATCGCCTATGCGCTGGCGCTGGCCGGCACGGCGTGGAAACGCGAGGACTATATTCTCGCCGCCTCCCGCATGGCGCAGGCGCTGCTTGCCGAAACCGTTGTGCGCTCGGCCGACCGGACGCTCCTCTTGCCGGGAAGCGAGGGGTTTACCGGCACCGACCGTGACGACGGTCCCGTCGTCAACCCGTCCTACTGGATTTACGAGGCTATCCCGGTGATGGCGGCGCTCGCTCCGTCGGATGCCTGGAAACAACTGTCGGAAGATGGCGTGGCGCTGCTGAAGACGATGCAGTTCGGCCCGCGCAAGCTTCCCGCCGAATGGGTCAGTCTCAGCGGCCAACCGCAGCCTGCGCAGGGTTTCGACGCCGAATTCGCCTATAACGCCATCCGCATCCCGCTCTATCTCGTTCGCGGCGGCGTCACCGACAAGGCCCTGCTGACCCGTCTGCAGCAGGGGATGTCGAAAGACGGTGTTCCCGCGACCATCGATCTGACCACCGGCCGGCCGAAGACCGTGCTGCCGGACCCCGGTTATCGAATTGTTAACGATGTTGTGGCCTGTGTACTCGACGGGACCAAGCTGCCGGGCTCGGCCCTGCAATTTGCGCCCGCACTCTATTATCCGTCCACGCTTCAGCTGCTGGGACTGGCCTATATCGGGGAGAAGCATCCGGAGTGTCTGTGAAGTCTTCTCTCGTGGCGGTATCAGCGGCAGTCGTGGTGGCGACCCTCGTCACAGGGCTGAAAGATCGTGCCGCTCTGCAGGAAAGGTTCGGCCTTGGATCTGCCGCCAAGCCGGCGCCGGAACTGATGATGATGGGCCGCATCAAGCCGACTGATGCTTCCGCCGGCAATCCCGAATTCAATGCGCAGCTGGTGGCCGACAAGATCGAGGCGATCACATCCGCGTCACCGCCAGCACTGGATACACCCGTGCCGAATGCCGCAGCACAGCAGCCTGCAGGCTCGCCGCCCGTAGCATCGCAACCTGTGGCACCTCAGACGGCCGTCCAGCCGGCGCCGGTCACGCCCCCCATCGTTTCCGAGCCACAGACTCCACCACAGGCCGCCGCGCCGCCTACCGTTGATGAAAGCGCGCTTCGTTATTTCGCCAGCCGCGGCGACAAGGTGCGCCTGCAAGCCGAAATCTCCCGCCTTCAGGCGCTCTACCCGAACTGGGTTCCGCCGGCCGATCCGCTCGCCGTGCCGCAGAATGGCGACAAACGGCTCGAGGCCATGTGGCAACTCTATTCCGATGGCCGCTATGCGGAGCTGCGCAAGGCGGTCGCCGACCGCCAGGCAGCCGATGCCGGATGGCAGCCGCCGACCGATCTGCTCGACCGGCTCGACGTCGCCGAGGCCCGTGCCCGCCTCGTCAACGCGTCGGACCTCAAGCAATATGCGACGGTGGTCGATATTGCCGCCGCAACACCGAGCCTGCTCACCTGCAGCGAGGTCGATGTTCTCTGGCGCGTCGCCGAAGCCTTCATCCAGACGGAGAGGGCGAGGCGCGGCCAAGATGCCTACACCTATATCCTGAAGAATTGCACCAATCCCGCCGAGCGGCAGGCGACGGTCGAAAAGGCCTCGACGCTGCTCGGCTACCAGCCGATGCAGGCACTGCTCACGCTGGAGAGGCCTGCCGCCGACGGCAGCAAGGAATTCGATGCGATCCGCGATAACCTCGCCCGACGATTCATGGCCGAGGGCAATGACGATCCGAATCTCGCCATCGCGCCCGATTATGTCGCCCGCCTCGAAAAACTCGCCGAGACTGGGGGGCTTGCCTCCGATGCGCTGCTGCTCGGCTGGTACCAGCTTCGCCGCAACAATGATGCCGATGCCGAGAAGTGGTTCCGCGCCGCCCGAGCCAAGCAAGATTCGGCGGCCGCTTCGCAGGGGCTGGCGCTGGCGCTGATTGCCCGCAAGGCGCCTGAGGAAGCCGAGGACGTGATGTTCCGCTGGCGCACCGATTCCGAGGATGCGACATCAACCTATCTCGCCGCCACCGCCAACCTGATGGCGTTGCAGCCTTCGGCCGATCTGGCCGAAGACGTGCTGCATCGCATCGCCACCGAGGTCATCGCCCGGAAATATGTGCCGACGGCGCAGCAGTTCGGCTGGTATGCCCGCTCCCTCAACCAGTTCCAGACCGCTGCACGGTGGTTCGAGACGGCTCTTGCCTGGAAACCAGATGACGAACCGTCCGCCTATGGCCTTGTCATCACCCGCGAGCAGCTGAGCGACCGCAAGGGCGTGCTCGACCTCCAGCGCGCCTGGGCCGGCCGGTCGAGCCGGATCACCAATCTCGAAGATACGTCCTCCCTGACGCCGAACGCCGTCACGCCGCCGCCGGAGAAGGGGGGGCTTGCAGCACAGCAACCGGCTCAACCGACGCAGCGTCCCCCGACCGAGCCACTTCCGGCCGAGCGCCGTGTCACCCTGCAGCCGGGGTCGGAAGTTGTCGTTCGCGCGGCGAGGCCGGCGATGGAGACGGTGACCGTTCCGCGCGGTCCGCGCCAGACGCGCGGCTGCTCGACGACAATCGATGCGGGGCAGCTCAGCCCGGCCGGCGCGCTGTCGCGTGGCTGGTGCCTGATGGATATCAACCGGCCGATGGAGGCAGTCTCGGCCTTCGAGGCGGCATTGCGAAGTCCGGCCCGCAAGGTCCGTGAAGACGCAGCCTACGGCCAGAGCCTCGCTTATCTCCGCGCCGGCCTCTCCGGCAATGCCGCCGTCGCAGCCACCAAGGCGCCGCAAAACCGCCAGCGTGCCGCCGAGCTTCAGGTGGCGATCCTCGCCGACCGTGCGCTTTCAGCCTTTGACGCCGGTCGTTATCGCGAAACCCTCATCTACCTCGATCAGCGCGCCCAACTGCAGCAGGAGCGTATCGACCTGATGGTTCTGCGCGGCTACTGCTATCTCAATCTCAAAATGTACGGCGATGCGACCCGCATCTTCGAAGCCGCTGCTGCGACTGGCAGCCGCGATGCTGCCCGCGGTCTGGCCGACGTTAGAAACGTCACGCATCCCGACGTCAACGACTGACGTTGACGCTGCCGCCGCTCTCCGTTACTCGCCTGCCTAGCTTCAAAATGTCCCAGCGTCCTTTGCGCGTCTTCAAAGACGAGCGGCGCGCTGTGGACCCGCAAGGAAACGCCCGTGCCCGCTCTCCATGACATCCTCGACAGGTCCTACGATGCCTTCCTTTTCGATATGGACGGAACGCTGCTGAATTCCATTGCCGTTGTCGAACGCGTCTGGAGCGAATGGGCAAGACGCCACGGCTTCGAGCCGGAGGTCTTCCTGAAGACGATCCATGGCATCCGCGCCTCCGACGTTATCCGCGGGCTCGGCCTGCCCGGCGTCGATCCGGCCCACGAGGCGGATCTGCTGCTCGCCGAGGAAATGCAGGATGTCTCCGGCATCGTCGAGATCCCCGGCGCCGTCCGCTTCCTCTCCGCCATCGCCGAGGGCAGGTGGGCAATCGTCACTTCGGCGCCGATCGAGCTTGCCAGGCGCCGCATGGCCGCCGCCGGCATCCCGATGCCGAAGGTCATCGTCAGCGGCCAGGAGGTCAAATCAGGCAAGCCCAGCCCCGAAGGATATCTGCTCGGCGCAAGCCGCCTCGGCGTCGATCCGAAAAAATGCCTGGTCTTCGAAGATGCCGTCGCCGGCATCCTCGCTGGCGAAGCTGCCGGCGCCGGCGTTACCGTCATCACCGAAACCCACGCCACACCCTTCGAAACACCGCATTTTTCGATCGCCAACTACCAGGCATGGCAGCCAATCCAAACCGCCGAAGGCCGGCTGAAGCTCGCCACGATCTGACCATTCCGGCAAACTGCTTCCTTTTTGTTGGAGGCGAAGTTTTTCCGCTTGCATTGCACGCGCTGAAAAACTAAACGAAGCAAGCCGTTTCGGCAGGTCGGGGCGTAGCGCAGCCCGGTAGCGCACTTGACTGGGGGTCAAGGGGTCGCTGGTTCGAGTCCAGTCGCCCCGACCATTTATCCCCTTGAAATCCCAGTCAGAATCTCATTTTTTTGCGTCCCGCTAGCGGCGGAAACGGAACGAGACATAGGCAGAAATGCTGAAACGGGAACCGAACGTCCCGAACGACAATGTCATTTGTTCATGTTGCAGGCGAGCTATAGCGCCGCCATTGCAAACGGCGGCGGGCCTTGGGGCCGCCTTCAGTGCGGTTTCTGAGCGATCGCGATCATCGATTTCGCCAGCAACGGAATTCTTCCGACATATTCGAATTCGACGTCTTCGAAGCCAGTTTCGACCAGCAGCGTGCTGAGCGTTTCGGGAGACCAGAATTTGATATGGCCATGGTCCTTGAGGGGCATAAAATGGTCGTCCATCTTTCCGCTCACGGCCAGAGCCAGATTTTTCCAGTAGCCGTGGAAAGGCGTCGATACGACCGCGATGCCGCCAGGCTTCACCAGATCGTAAATGGTGGTCGAGAAGGCCTTGGGATCATAGACATGCTCCACCACCTCGAGACTGATGACCGCATCGAAGGTTCCATACCGGCTGGAAAGATCTTCGTAACCGGAACCGATTTCCAGCGAAAGATCAGGGTGGGCCGTTCTCGCTTTCGCGATGCCGTCCTGGGAGGGATCGACGCCGACGACGTCATAGCCTTTTTCCGCAAGCACGGCGGCAGCACCGCCGGTGCCACAACCGAGGTCGAAGACTGCGGTTTCATTTGCCTCCTGGAAACTGTTCTCGAGAACATCGACAACGGCCGGCAAAATATAGGAATGGGCTGTCGCCGGCTTGGCGTGTACATAGGTAGTCGCGTCTAGTTCGATAGACATTTTACCTCCTGAAAATCTGAAGAAGTGAGCCGCCACCGCAATGGTAGGGCGGACTTTGACGGGAGTGTGGTGTCGTTGTGGTATTAAGGTGATTAACACCGAAGGCGTTCGCGGCTACTTAGGCTAAGGGAGCGCCCGCCGTTTGGCTGTACCGACTGCGCGCGACATCCTCCAACGCGCCCGACGCCCGCTCCATCGGGATCCCGAAGCTGATTGACAGGGTGCCGAGAAGATGCTGAAAACGGGCCGCATTCGGGTTTTCCGCATTCTCGTGGCCCAAGGGGCCGCTGCATCGGCTCCGGCCGCGTCGACCATTTAAAATAAATAAGGCGATGAAATACTCTTTGAGAGTGCATCGCAAATAAATCCTTTAGTTCTTTTTGGTACTCCCTCAGTGGGGGAGGCGGTATTTGTTGCCTTTTGTTAAGGCTATACCCAGTTTTGAAGTTATCAACCCAATTTTGGATTGAAAAAAATCTGAAACCTCTTCGCATTCTCGCGAATATGTGTAGATTAACATTATCCCGATCACAGATAGCCTAGTCGAGCGCATGGCGGATATGAAGCACAATCTAACTTGCAGGCAGAGCCTCGCCAGCGCGTTCCAGGCACTGTCGGACGAGGCCGTCAAAGCCGGCTGGTCGGAAGGCGATGTCGCCCTCGCGCTTGCCGAACTCGCCGAGGAGCGGGTGATTGAGATTACTGCCAAGGTGATCATGGAAGGCTCCATCCATCCCCAACGAGTCGCCGCGGGCGGGAGCAACAGCTAACCCCTGTTACACCAGCAATCCTGCCGTTTTCGCTGCCGTGATAAAGGAAGTCTGTGCTGCGCGCGGGCTGCACAATCCGTCGAGCGCATCCAGGCAGTGCTGGCGCGCAACTCGATAATCGCGCCCACGCTTGCTCGGCCACCGTTTCAGATATTCGGCGGCCTCCCAGACGGTGGAAACGATCAGGCTGCTGTTTGGAGAAACGACCCGGACGGGGGAGGGAAAGCGTTTTTCACTCACATCTGCACTCATGGATTCCTGCTACAAAACGCGGCCACAACGCGTGGGACAAAATTTTGTTCCAAATTTTGTCCCACGGGAATTTGCGCAGTTGCTAAAGTTCAGGCCCTCGCGCATAATGACTTTATGACGGTTGCGGAGGGCGGCCGGCGATCCAAGCGTGGATGCGTTTGCCCTCGGAGGATTGCGGCATGATGTTACGGTCATCAATTCATCCGCATGATTTACCGCTATTTTCGGAAGATCTCGATCTGCTTTCACAAGTGCTCGACAAGGTCTGCGATGAACGCGGCCTCGTCAAAACGACGCCGGAGGCCGAGCGGATTGGTGCGGTCATCATTCAGCTCTACAGGCAGGGCGTGAAGGACGGCGGCAAACTCGCCGACCTTGCAAAAACCTATCTTTGAAGATCAGTTCTGTTCGATCGAGACACCGTTCTTACCGATGCTCATCTCGATCCCCTGCGGCTTGTTTTCCTCGTGGAAGATATAGGCGCCGAGGCCGATGACGGCGACGACAAGAACGCCGATGATGACGTAGAGACCATTGCTGCGATTCAAGAGATTGCCCCCGATATGTTATGGGACAGCAAAACGCTCGGGCGACCGATTGGTTCCGTCAGTCGTCGTTGGCGGCGTTGAGGTTTTCCGGTCGGATGCCGTCATCGCTGGAACTGCGTGCGCGTAACCGGATGCCGGGGCCGCCTTCATCCTGATTGCCGCTCGACAGGAAGATAATGCCGTTCGCCTCGAGCGTGCTGCGCACATCGAACAGCGCGTGCGGCTCGCCCGCGAATTCGCCGTTTTCCAGCGCTGTCACGGTCTCGACCGGCAGCCCGCTGGCGGCGGCGAGCTCTTCGATGCTCATTCCGATCATGGCGCGCGCGCCGCGTATCTGCGTTGCTGTTATCATGATCGAAAATCTAGCGCATTTCCAGCGCTTCTCAAGTGGCCGCGCTGTCACGTTGGCCGGTTTCGCTTCCTAAGGCACACACTCTTCAAACTTCCCTCAATTTTACCCCAAATAGATCGTCATGCATGCGCTCGACCGCGATTCCCATTCCTCCCATGAGGGCGGCCCGGTTCCCAAAGCGACTGATCTCGATGCGCGGCGGATAAGGTGTGCAACGCGGCAGGAAACCGCGGATGGCGTTTACGAGTTCCGGTCTTGCGCCGATGCTGCCACCGGTGATTACCAGTTCAGGATCGAGTGCCGCTCCGATCGCAGCAATGGCGACTGCGACCAGCCTTGCCGTCTCTTCGATTGCGGCCACGGCGCTTGTTTCTCCCGCATTAAACGCGGCGAAGAGATCGGCCACGGTGGATGCATTACGCCCGCCGAAACCGACGTAGCGGCGCAACATAGCGACGCTGCCGACCGCACTCTCAAAGGTTCCAAGCGTAAATCCACCAGGATCAAAAGCATCTCCACCGATCGGAAGATAGGCGATTTCACCGGCCGCCCCACGCGCGCCGCGCAACAGAGTTCCGTTGGCGATGATGCCCATGCCGACGCCCGTGCCGAGAGCAACGAAAGCAAAATTGCTGGTTTCGACACCGTGTCCCCGCCATTTCTCCCCTTGCGCGGCCAGGTTGACGTCATTTTCAACGATCACGGGTATCCCCATTCTGTCGCTGAAGACTTGCCGCAGATTTATTGCGTCGATGCCGGGGATGCTTGGCGCTACGTTGATATGTCCGGTGGCCGGATCGAGCACACCGGGACTGCCGAGAACGACGAGACGAAGTTTGTCGGCAGTCGTCCCGGCCGCAAATGCGAGTTCCACGATAAGATCACTGAACTGATTGACGAGATGCATTCCGCCGCGCGGATCGGTGGATACTTTGGTTTCAGCAACCACATTCCCTAACAGATCGCAAATAGCCGCAGCAATCTTGGTGCTCCCCAGATCGATAGAGACGGCCAGTCCCGCCCTGGCATTGATTTCATAGGTGATCGCATTCCGGCCCGGGCGACCATCAGTCTGCCCGACTGGTTTCAGCCATCCGTCATCCTCGAGGTCGCGCACGACATCGGAAATCGTCTGCTTTGACAAGCCGGTCAGCTTGGCAATATCGGCGCGAGAGATCGATCCGTTCGCGAACACGGTTCGGATGACGGCATTGGTTGAAATTTTTCGTGCGATCGGAGTCTGTGCGACAGAAGATGTCATTGCCATCCGGCTAGCTCAGTCCAATTAGTTCGGAGCACATACTTAATGGGGGCGGTATTGAGTTGGCAATTATCGCGACTAACCGGAATTCAATACATCGAAGAAGGCAATTTGTCTATGTCCTTGACAAATGGGAGGCCAGCTGTAGGCTTGAGATTAACGTGCGATGAAAATGCGCGATGAAATAAAGAGGGTCGAGTAGAAGTATGCGCCATACGTATCGTCTGGTTAGCCGTGCGCCCGTCAAGATCGCCCGAAGAAGAATTAGGCTAGGTTTAGCTAGCTCTTTCCTCTTTCGCGTTCCCCCGACTCCTTGAACCTGGCTGCCGAGGATTTGTTCATGATGAAGCCCTCGATTGATGGACAGCTTTCCGCCGAGCAACCTGTTCTACTGCCGATGATGGCACCACGCCTTCAGGCGAACGTTCATCCAGATAGGTACGCTGATCTCGCCTTGTGGGGAGCAGGCAGCTCTGGGCGTGTGAGATTTTCTCCAATCAAGGGTCCTTATACCTACGAGACAGGGCCTTGCCGTGCCTCGCAGAAACCAGGAAGTACTTCAACCCAATGCCTGGTCAATCCGCATAGCAAAGGCGACGGAGCCATCGCGCTCGAATTCGGAAAAGCCAAGGTGACGGTAGAAACCTTTGGCGCGTTCGTTGTTTGGGTCGACACCGAGATGCACGGCTCCGACCCCGCGGCTTCGAAGCGCTTGAAGCTCCGTGCCGATCATCCTGCGTCCCCAACCGCTTGCCTGAAGTCCGGGAAGGATGTTGATGTGAAGATGCGCCGGATACTGGTCTTGAAGCCACGCCGTTCCGCTGCGCGGATTTTGAATTCGTTCCATCACGTCGGCGTCGCGCGGACGGGTGGGTGCCAGTCCCGCAACCTGCTGGCGGACGAACGGCCACCAGTTTGTCTGCAAGTCTCTGTCGAACCCGCCGGTGTCCGGTACCCCCACGACGTAGCCAACCGGCTGGCCGTCCTGAACGAGAACAAAGGCAAAGTCTTGGGCGAACTTGAGGTAGGGTACCGACCAGATGTAGCCGGGCAGATGCGGGTCGCTATAAAGCGTGCTGGCATCATGACCGCCATTCGCGGTTTTCAGGCAGATGTCGAAAAAGGCGTCGATATCCGCTTCAATCGCGGGGCGGATGAAGCAGCTGGTGTCCATCACTTTGCCACCTCCTGCGTGGCGCTTTGTCATTTTAGGTCGCGAGAGGTGCGGATGCATTGACGATTACCTCAGATTCGCCAGCCAGGCAAAGCTCTGGGGGAAGAAAACGTTCGGCCGGTGCTTGGCGCAAGGCCTGAGCGGAGAGTGGAGAATAAACCAGATGAGGTGGAGCAGATGAAAAGAACTGTGAAATCGATCAGCATACTGCCGGCATACGGATTGAAAGCAGCTGTCGCGCTTGCTGGCGCGGCGCTTCTGAGTTTTGGCCTTTCGGCAGCCGCGCGCGCTGACGACCTGGCCGTGTGGGATGACCAAACCTATGAAGGCCAGAGTGCGGTCATAGAGCAGCTTAACAAGGACTTCGAAGCTGCCCATCCCGGCGTCACTATCAAACGCACTGCCCGCACCTTTGATGACATGAAGCTGACGCTGAAGCTTGCGGTTTCAGCGGGTGATGGCCCTGTCATCACGAAGGTCAACCAAGGTGCCGGTGACATGGGGGCGATGGTCAAGGAAGGATTGCTCCTGCCGGTCGACGACTACATCAAACAATATGGCTGGGATAAGCTCCAGTCGGATTCCGTGCTTGCTCGAGACCGCTGGGAGGATGGAAAATTTGGGGTCGGTAAGACCTACGGCATCTCCGGCCTCGGCGAGATCGTTGGCCTCTTCTACAATAAAAAGATCCTCGCCGATGCAGGAGTAGCGCTGCCGCAAACCTTCGAGGAGTTCCTGGCCGATCTCGACAAGCTGAAGGAAAAGGGGGTTCCGCCCTTCATGATGGGCTCGGCAAAGCAGCATCTGGCCCTGCATATGATCGGCGCCATCGACCAAGCGCATATCGACGCGAGCAATCGCGCCGAACTTGACGATCTGATCTACGGCCGAGGCGGCTCCTGGAACACCAAGGGGAACATCGAATCCGCCAAACTCGTGCAGCAGTGGGCACAGGGCGGTTATTTTTTCCCTGGTTTCGAAGGCATCTCGGGTGACGACGCCGTCCAGCTTTTCATTTCCGGACAGGGCGCGTTTCTTATCTCCGGGACCTGGTATTTCGGTGACATGCAACACAATCCGGATATCGGCTTCATGGCCATCCCCGCCCCGAAAGGCATTTCCAAGCCCATGAGTGTCGGGGGTGTGGATCTTGCCTGGGCGATAACGAGCCTTGCCAAAACTAAGCCAACACAGGACCTAGCCGGCGCATATATCGACTATATGGTTTCAGAGAAGGCTGCTGAAACCTGGGCCAATGCTGGCTATCTCCCGGCAACTTCGCTCGCGGCTGACGCGAAGCCAAAGCTCACGCCGCTCCTCAGCTCCGGCATCGAAATGTGGAAGACACTCAACGCAAACGACGCTCTCGGCCATTACCCCGATTGGTCGAGCCCAACGATGCTGAAGACAATAGACGACAACACGCCGCTTCTTCTGTCCGGCAATATCACCCCCGAAGCCTTTGTCGATGCCATGGACAAGGATTATCAGGCGTACCTGAAGGACAAGAAATAAAGACTGCGGGCGCAGGTCACGGCCGTCCCCTGCGGTCGTGGCCTGAGTCTCGTCGATCCAAATAAATGAGCACTGTGATCGGCTTGCTGCGTGATGATCACAGTTTTGGCTTTATGGAGTACTGGATGAAACGCTCCGCACTTGATGGCTCGCAACATACCAATTTTATCTATTTATTGCCTGGATTGCTGTTCTACGCGGCTTTTGTCTTTGGACCGATCCTCGCGGCTTTGGGTTTGAGCCTGACCAGCTGGGACGGCTTGAGCATGCCCAAGTGGGTTGGTTTGGGCAATTACGCCGATCTCTTTTCTGACAGTCGTTTTTATATTGCCTTGCGTAACAATGCCGAGCTTATGATCTTCTACTGTGTCCTGCCGCTGGTGCTCGGTATAGCTCTTGCTGCTTGCGTCTGGAATCTGAAGCAACGCGAACAACTCGCCCTGCGGACCTTCTTGTTCCTGCCTTATATCATGCCGACTGCCGTGTTGGGCATCATCTGGGCATGGCTCTACAATCCTGCCTTTGGCCCGTTCAATCAGTTTCTGAGAGCGGTGGGGTTGGGCGCATTCGCGCTGCCGTGGCTGGGCGATTTCAATTTTGTGCTCCCCGCGGTCGGGATCGTTGCCACATGGTATTTCTTCGGTTTTTGCATGGTCATCTTCCTGACCGGAATTCAGCGCATCGACCCGTCTCTTTTCGACGCTGCCAAGGTCGATGGCGCTTCGGCGCGAAAAACCTTCTTCTGGATAACGCTGCCGCTTCTATTGCCTGAAATAAGGGTGGTTTTGCTTCTGACGGTCATAGCCTCGATCAAAAGCTTCGACCTGATTTTTACAATGACCCGGGGTGGACCAGCCAACGCTACGCTTGTGCCGAATATCTACATGTATCAGCTCGGCTTCGAGCTTAATCGGTTCGGCGCCGCAGCGGCCATCGCCATTGTGGGCGCGATACTCACATTCGTAATCAACTATGCAATTCACCGATTTGTAGGATCGCAGCATAAAGGATTGGCTTGATGGGCCGTTCATTTAACATTTCCGCCGGTCCGCTATTCCTCCGTATTGTCCTCTGGCTTCTTGCTTTCGTCACGATCATCCCCTTCCTGCTCCTGCTTCTAACCTCAATAAAGAGCAAGGCTGACGTTCTGCAGGGTGCATTCGCGTTGCCGGCGTATCCACATTTCGAAAATTACGTCGATGCCTGGAATGCCGGACATTTCAACATTTACTTTTGGAATTCGATCATCGTTGTCATACCCGTCGTCGCTGCAAGCGTCTTTTTGGGCCTGCTGACCGGCTTTGCCTTCGCATACCTGTCATTTCCGCTGCGGCGTACGCTGTTCGCTATCCTGACGCTCGGCATGATGGTGCCGGCGGAAGCCTTCATCATCCCGCTTTATTATGAAATGCGGTATCTCGGACTGATCAATACCTATGCGGCTCTGATTGTGCCGCAGATCGCGATGTCGATACCATTCTCAACGATCTTCCTCGCCAGCGCGATGCAGCAGCTGCCGGAAGAAGTTCTCGAAGCGGCGGTTCTCGATGGCGCCGGACGCTTCTATATCCTGCGCAAGATCGTTATCCCCCTCATGGTGCCGGCAATGTCGACGCTGGCGCTGTTTCTGTTCATATGGACCTGGAACGAGTTTCTCATTCCGTTCATTCTGGTCAATGACGACGCTTATCGGACGCTGCCCCTCGGCATGCTGTTTTTCCAAGGGCGTTATACCGTCAACACGCCGGTTTTGACCGCCGGCGCGGTGATCGTGATTTTCCCACTCATCGTGACTTATCTGGTTTTCCAGCGACGGTTCATCGCCGGCCTGACAGCGGGAGCGACGAAATAGACAGCCGATGCTGTCGGCGGCAAGACCTCATGCCGCGCCCCTCGCTCTTCGCTCGCGCTTGTGGCGCACTTCCAGTGCCGCGCAGCCCCAGACCGTGCCAAGCAGCAGATAGACATGGCGCCAGTGGTCGATGTCGATGACGTTGCCGATTGTCGCATGGCCGAGAACCGAGATCCAGGCGATCATCAGGAAGGGTTGCCACGGCCGGTCGAGCAGCAGGTTTCGAAAGCCGAGAGCCAGCGTCCAGAGAAGCATGCCGACATAGCTGACGAAGCCCAGCCAGCCATAGGTGGTCAGCGATTTCAGCCAGATATTGTGCTCGTCTTCGGGAAACATCGTGCCGAACACCAGCGGGCCGATACCGAACGGGCGCTCCATCATCATGGTGAAGCCGATCCGGTGGCGCTCGAAACGGCCGAGATGTTCGCCGTCATATTGCTGCACCAACTGGGCGCGCGCCGAAAACAGTTCGGCGACCTTCGGGATCTGCAGTGCCACCAAGAGCGAGGCGACCAACATAATGATCGCCGCCAGCGACAGGACCAGGACTCGCAAGCGAAAGGCGCCGCTGCGCTCCTTCAGCAGCATGATGAGGATCAGCAGCGCCACGCCAAGCGCGAAGAGCCCCCAGGCGGCACGGGAAAAGGAGAGGAAGATGCCGAGCGCAAGCACGAGCAGGGCCGCGGCCTTCAGCGGCGATTTCTTCAGGTCGCCGGCCAGGATGCCGTGGATGAGATAAAGGGATGGCGGCACCAGGAAGGGGCCGAACACGTTGGGGTCCTGGAAGGCGCCCTTGGCGCGGTCGTAGAGCGTGAAGACTTCCGCGCCCGGAAAGGCATGGAAATAGCCGAGTATGCCGAGCGCTGAGGTGGCGACGGCGGCGAAGGTCCAGGCGTTGAAGATCAGCGGCAGCCGCTTGTGGCTGTCCTCGATGATCGCCGCGTAGAAGACTGCCGTCAGCGCCAGGAAGGTCGACACCGCGATATACATCGGCCCCGTCGCCAGGTCCTTCATCTGCGTCAGCGACAGCATCCCGCCGATATTGAAAGTAAGCAAAAGGGCGAGCAGCGGCGCCACGCCGCGCGAAATCCTTAAGCCCAGGATGAACCAGAGGCCGATCAGCCCCGCCATCCAGAGTTCATAGGGCGCCGGCTCGTCGATCACGAAGCCGGAAAGGAAGACGCCGAAGGCGACAAAGGCCGAGCCGATCAGGCGCAGCGTCATCCGCTGCGGCTGGGCGACACGGGAATATGTCGCCTCGATCGCGCTCAATAGGCGTTTTCCGTGTTGAGCAGCCGGATCGGCGTCAGGAACAGGATCTTGAGATCGAACCAGAGCGACCAGTTCTCGATGTAATAGAGGTCGTAAGCGGTGCGGAACTTGATCTTCTCGTCATTGTCCACTTCGCCGCGCCAGCCGTTGATCTGTGCCCAGCCGGTGACGCCGGGCTTGACGCGGTGGCGGGCGAAATAACCCTCGACGACGTCGCCGAAGGCGCGGTCGCGCGCCTGGGCGAGAACGGCATGCGGGCGTGGGCCGATCAGCGAGAGATCGCCTCTCAGCACGTTAAAGAGCTGCGGCAGTTCATCGATCGAGGTCTTTCGGATGAAGCGGCCGACGCGGGTGACGCGCGGATCGCCCTTGGTCACCGCGGCCTTGCCCGTGGGATCGGCCATGTTGGTGTACATCGAGCGGAACTTGAAGACGTTGATGATTTCATTGTTGAAGCCGTGGCGCTTCTGCATGAAGAAGACCGGGCCTTCCGATGTCGCCTTGATGGCGATCGCGGTCGCGACCATGATCGGCCAGAGAAGCGCAAGCGCGACGAGCGCGAAGAAGATGTCGAAACCGCGCTTGGCGACGGAATCCCAGTCGCGGATCGGCTTCTTGAAAATATCGAGCATCGGCACCGAGCCGACATGCGAATAGGCGCGCGGCCGGAAGCGCAGCCGGTTGGCATGCGCGGCAAGGCGGATATCGACCGGCAGAACCCAGAGCTTCTTCAAAAGGTCGTAAATACGGGCCTCGGCCGACAGGGGCAGGGCGATGATCAGCATGTCGATGCGCGTCAGCCGTACGAATTCGACGAGTTCGGCCACGGTGCCGAGTTTCGGATAACCGGCGACCATGATCGGCGAGCGCTTCTCGCCGCGGTCGTCGAAGATGCCGCAGATGCGGATGTCGTTGTCGGCCTGTTGTTCGAGGACGCGGATCAGGGCCTTGGCCGGCTCGCCGCCGCCGACGATGACGGCGCGGCGTTCCATGAGGCCGTTGCGCGCCCAGTTGCGGATGCCGTAGGCGACGAGGAAACGCTCGGCCGCAAGGAAGAGCGCGCCTGCGGCGAACCATGGAATATAGGCGTCGACCATCGCCCATGTGGTGCCGCGAATGAGCGCGAACAGCCCGACTGTGAGGAAAAGCGCGAATGTCCACGAGGCGACGATGCGCGGCATCAGCCGCAGCTTCGCCCGAAGCGCGGGAATGGTGTAGGTGTCGGCAAGCTGCAGGCTGATGACGGTCAAGGCCGAAGCGCTCGCCGCCATGCCGGTCCGCATCAGCAGGGAATCGCTGCCGTCGCCGGGCCAGAAATAGTGGACGATCAGGGCGATCGCGAAGAGCGCCAGGAATTCCAGCAGCCGCAATTGCCCGATGATGATGGCAGGCGAATTGGTTCCGTCGCGGAACTGTTCGGCAATCTGCCGGGCATAGGGGTTGATTTCGGTCGGGTCGGAAGGCTTCTCCTCACCCGTGTCGCCGCGCACCTCGATGTCGGAGACCTGCTTGCGCAGCGCTTCGACGTCGAATTGATCGCCTTTTTCCAGCTTGTTCATGGGGCCAGCTTGTTCATGGGGCATCGTCGCTCGTTGTCAGCAAGCGAAGTACCAGAAAGCCCCTAAGAAATATTTACGAGGCGACGGGCATTGCTTGGCTGGCAGCCGGGTTGACGAGCTCATGATACAATTTCAGGACATCGCGTGCCATGACGGCGGATGAAAACACCGCCTTCACCGCCTCGGGCTTCGGCATCGTCCTGGCGTGCCAATCGGGCGTGCTCAGCGTTTCCGCCATGACGCGGGCGAGATCGTCGGAATTACCGGGCTCCACCAGGGCTGCGCTGTCGGCGCCAAGCACCTCGGGAATGCCGCCGACACGGCTTGCGATGATCGTCTTGCCGGCGCCGAGCCCCTCGAGCACGATGTAGGGCATGGCTTCGGCGCGCGAGGGAACGACGAGGTTCTGCGCCATGGAGAAGGCTTCGTGGACCCGCATTGCCGGCAGCATGCCGATGCGTTTGCCAAGGCCGCGTTCGACCATCATTTCGCGGTAGCGGTCGCGATCCGGCCCGTCGCCGATCATCAGCGCCGACAGTGGCCTGCCGAGCAGCCGTTCCGTTTTGGCGAAGGCATCGACAAACAGATCGGGACCCTTGAGGTCCCGCAGCATTCCCACATAGATGAAATGCACGGCATCCGAGCGGGTCGGGATCGGCTCGAAATCGCGCTCGCCGATGCCGTTGTAGATCAGTCTCGTCTTCGTCCGCGGCCGCCCGACCTTGCGCGCGTAGGTATCGCGCTCATATTCGCAGATGAAGACCAGCGCATCGGTGAAATATTCCTGCAGGCGCTCCATCTTGAGGACGAACTGTCCTCCGAAGGAGGAGCGCGAATAATGCAGGCTTCCGCCATGCGCGGTATAGAGGCGGGCTACGCGATACCTGTTCACCCGCAACGCTGAGCCGGCAAGTCGCGCGAGCACGCCGCCCTTGGCGCCGTGTCCGTGCAGCACATCCGGCCGCAAACTTTTGATTTTCTTGTATGTGTCCCACATCGTCGCAATGTCGGACGGGCTGATCGAACGCCGGATTGGCACGCGTGTCAGGCCGAGCGAGAGATAGGGACGGATATCATCGAACAGGCTGTCCTCGTACTCGCCGCCGGTCGAGCTGTCGCAGAGGATGCCGATTTCATGGCCGGCCTTGCTGTGTTCCTCGACGAGATCGCGGACATGGCGGAAAATTCCGCCGACCGGTGACCTGAAGCAATGAAGGATGCGGAGCGGCTGCTGTTTTTCCATCGCTCAGAAAAGCCGTTCGCGAACGTAGATCGTGTCACCTGCGATGATCGGCCCTGATATATTGATGCGGCCGGTCAGCACCTGTCCATTGATCTTGCGCGTGACATCGACCATGCGCTGGTTGGCGCGGCTGGTGAAGCCGCCGGCAACCGCAATGGCATTCTGCACTGTCATGCCGGGAACATAGGCATACTGGCCGGGCTGGCCGACTTCACCCATGATGAAGACCGAACGATAGCGATCGACATCGATGGTGACGTCGGGATCGCGAAGATAGCCCTGCTGCAGTTTCTGGGCTATCTGTCCCGAGAGTTGCTGCAGGGTTCGGCCGCGGGCAGGGACCTGGCCGATGAGCGGGAAGGCGACATAGCCGGCCTGATCCACCGTATAGGTGTTGGTAAGGCTCTGCTGGTCGAAGACGGTGATGCGCAGTCGATCGCCGCTGTCCAGCGTATAAGGCTGAATAGTCGCCTCGTTGAAGGCCTTCGGCGCCGGCTTGTACGTCGTGCAGCCGCCCAATGCTGCCATCATGGCTGCAAGGCTCAGGGCCAAAAGGATCTTGGGCTGGACGACAGACATCCGCTTGTGCTCACAAAAATGAACTCGGTGCAGTCGTTATCGATCCGTTAGGGTTAATGCCCGGTAAAGGGCGCTTGCAATTTCCTGGTTTCCTCGATCGATCATCACTCATTTCTCGGCGAGATCGCCATTAACCGTTGAGTTACCATGGTCGTTTACGCTTACGGCACCTTTGTTGTGGAGTAAGAGCATGTCCGGCGTGGCTCGTGATCAGGATGTGGACATCGACCTCGGCCAGTTGGTCCGTGCGGTCTGGGCGCGCCGTCTGCGGATTTTGACAATCACCCTCCTGGGGGCGGGCGTCGCCTTTGCCGGCGCCAAAATCATGTCGCCGCAATATCGCAGCGAAACACGCATCCTCATCGAACCCCGAGCGCCGGCCTTCGCCAGCACGCAGCAGATCAATGACGCCAGCGCCGGTCCGCTGATGGATGAACTGAACATCGCCAGCCAGGTGCAGCTTCTGCAATCGGCCGATCTCCTCAAGAGGGTCATCAACGACCTGAAGCTCTATAACCTGCCGGAATTCGACGATGCCGCCAGCGGCTCGGCCATGAGCAGTATCCTGGTGAAGCTGCACCTGAAGAAGAACCCGTTGGAAAATCCGCCTGAAGAGCGCGTCATCGACGCCTTCGTCGAGCGCCTGCAGGTCTATCAGGTGCCGGGTTCACGCGTCATCGGCATCAATTTCACCTCCAAGGACCCCAAGCTCGCCGCCGCCATTCCGAACGCCATGGCGAATGTCTACCTTTCGACCCAGAGCGGCGCCAAGCTCGATTCCAATTCCGAGGCGACCCGCTGGCTGGAGCCGGAGATCGAAGGCCTGCGCCGGAAGGTCAGCGAAGCCGAGAAGAAGGTCGCCGAATACCGCACGTCGCACGGGCTGTTGCAGACGAACGGCACGACCACTTTTCCGGCCCAGCAATTGAACGATATCTCCGCCGAGCTGACCCGCGTGCGGGGCGACAAGGCCAATGCTGAGGCGAGGGCGCAGGCGGTGCGAAACGCACTGTCTTCGGGCGAGGCCTTCGATACGCTGCCCGACATCATGTCCTCACAGGCGATCCAGCGGCTGAAGGGGACGGAATCCGGCCTGCAATCGCAGATCTCCGATCTGCAGACCAGCCTTCTCAACAATCATCCACGACTGAAAAGCCTGCGTGCTCAGCTCTCGGATATCCGCAGCCAGATCCGCCAGGAGACGCAGAAGATCCTGGCAAGCATCGAGAACGAGTCCAAGGTCGCGGATTTGAGGGCGAGCGAACTCGAGCGACAGTCGGAGACGGTGCAGGCCACTAGCGCGCGCGCCGGTGAGGACGAGGTCGGTCTCAATGCGCTGGAGCGTGAGGCAAACGCCCAGCGTCAGTTGCTCGAAACCTATCTGGTGCGCTACCGCGAGGCCGCCTCCCGTGCCGACAGCAATTCGAGCCCTGCGGATGCGCGGATCGTTTCCAGGGCTGTTGAGCCGGTCGATCCCTATTTCCCCAAGGTGGTGCCGATCGTTGTCGTCGCTGCTGTCGCGACGCTGATCATGAGCGCCATCGTCATTATGCTGACCGAACTCTTCAGCGGCCGGGCGCTCCGCCCAGCAGATGCGACCCCGGAGGCAATCGAGGCAGAAGCGGTCGTCGAGGAGAAGCATGTGCCGCAGGCTGCTCCGATTGCCACTCCCGCCAGAAAACCCGTTCAGCCGAGCATGCTCGCCGTTGTCGCGGACGAAGAGTATGCGACCGAGGACGCGGAGGCTGCCGAGGAGGCGCCAGAGGATGAGAATGAATTCTCCGTCGCCTCAGTTGCAGACTATCTGACTGGCAGCCGCGCGCCGCTGGCAATCGCCATATCTCCGACTGGTGACAATGGCTCGGCGGCGACGGTTTCGCTAACCCGCATGCTCGCCGACGCCGGCCGCCGCGTCATCCTGATCGACATGACCGGTTCCGGCTACCCCACAGAACTGATGGCCGAGGACCAGGCCGCCCTCGGCGTCACCGATCTGCTTTGCGGTGAGGCCGCCTTCGGCGATACGATCCACGGCGACCGCCTTTCCGATGCCCATCTCATCCCTCAAGGCCAGAGCGACGTGCGCCGCGCCATGCGCGGTGTCGACCGGCTGTCGTTGCTGCTCGATGCGCTCGCCGCCGCCTACGATCTCGTGGTGGTCGAATGCGGTTCGGCCGATGTCGCTGGCGTCTCGCGGCTGACGCGCAGCCGGGACGTCGAGATCATCCTTTCGCTACCTGAGGTCGAGGAGACCATTTTCGTTGCACTGATGACGGAATTCCAGGCCGCAGGCTATGAGCGCGTCGTGCTGATGTCGGGCGGCGAGGGGGCCGAGCAGACGCTCGGCCGGGCGGCCTGAACGGGATCAACCGATCCGTGCCCGGATGCCCTGGGCGAATTTATAGAGCTTCGGGCGCGCCTTGATATGCGCCTTGCCGCGGGTGACGATCCGGTGCGCGGCGCCGGCGATCACACCGAACGGCGAGACCGGCAGCACCACGTCGTAGTGTGGGGTCTCGACCGGCGCCCAGGAGCGCTTGTAGGTCTGGTCGCCGAGGCCGAAATCAAACAGCGCGACACCCTTGCCATGCAGTCCCGAAATGGTCTGCCAATAGAGGAATTCGCCGGGGCTCGTATCCGGCACGAGTTCTTCATTGATCGCGCCGAACTGGCAGATGATGTGGTCGCCCTTGCGCGAAATACCTGAAATCGCTGCGATCTTACCCTCATGCCCGTCCTTGAGCCGGAGTACATGCATCTGCAGCCCGAAATACTGCTTGCTGTCATCCAGCTTGTCGAGCAGGCCGTGCAGAAAGGCCTGCGTTTCCCTGTCGGCGAAGACGTCGGGCAGGCCGAGGTTGGCGAAGCGGGCGCTCTTCAGGCAGAAGAAGATATCGAGCAGGCGGTGCTGTTCTTCCGATGTCCCGGGAATGAGGTATTCGAAGCCGCCGGCCGCCTCGAGACGTTTCGATTGAACGCGGAATTTCTTGCGCCGGTTCTTGGCGTTGAGCTGCTTCAGCGTTTCCTCGAACGTGGGAAAGAACGGCAGCTGGTAGGCATGATTCTGGTTCTGCACCATCGGCAGCCCCGTGAGCGGGGTCTGTCGCCCGCGCCATTCCAGCGGAATGTTCTGCAGCAGCAGCAGATCGGCCCGGCCCTTGAGTGCCTGCTGAAGCTGGCTGGCGAATTTGCCGGCGTCGATGGTTCCGCCGCTTTCTGCAAAACTCTCGGAGAACAAGCCGGTATTGATGTTGCTGTGATCGGCTGCGATGAACTTCGCGACCGCGAGCCCCCGGGACTTGACGATTTCGACCGGCAGAATGAAAGCCGTCTGGTCGGCATGGGTGCCTTTGAGGATTGCAAGCGGCCGCTGGAAGGCGCTCACCCAGGCGGTGCACCAGTCGTAGCTCTGATGCAGGGACTGGAGATTGTCGCGCTCCAGCGCCCGCCACTCATCCTCCAGCGGCTGCATCGTATCGAAGACTTCGATGTCGATTTCGGCCATGGCGAGTTTCATGCTCAACTGGCGCAAGCGCGAAATGGCCGCTTCGGCCAGCGCCTTGTCGGACGGCTGTTCATGGACATCGAGCTTTTGCGTCTGCACGGTTTTCTCCGGTCAAGAATGCTGAACGGGAAGGTAGGTATGCCAGACGTATATTTGGTTTAACCGCACGCGATGGACGAGGTTTTCCGCGGATCACGGTTATTCGGCCGTTAATGGCCCTACTTCTGCGGCGGCCCGGCCATCCATTTGATGAGCACCATCGCCGGCAATACCCAAAGCAGGCCGGTGAACAGGAAGTAGAGCAAGTGTCCCCACCAGGGCGCGTTGCCGAGCGTTGCCACCGCGATCGTATTCGCCACCAGCGCATAGACGAGCACGAGCACGATGATCAGGATTGTGCCGATGAATTTGCGGAGGCGGATGGGCATCGGCTATCTCTTGCAATGGATGGGTCGAACCGGCGCGACGGCATGCCGCAAAGGTTCGGGGCTTGTTTTGCATGAGCCGGTGGGGCAAATCAACTGCCGGATAGAAGGAGATATCATGGCCGTCGCAAACCCGACCACGGAACAGGCGATCCTGAGCGAAGTGCGCAGGCAAAATCGTGACCGCCGCGCCTTGCGTCTCTGGCTCGGTTTCGTGCTATTGGCGCTCTTCTGTCTCGTCCTCGTCGGCGGCGCCACGCGGCTGACCAATTCCGGCCTGTCGATCACCGAATGGAAGCCGATCCACGGCGTCATTCCGCCGCTGTCGGCTGCCGAATGGGAGGAGGAATTCCGCCTCTACCAGCGCATTCCCGAATTTCAGCAGCTGAACAATTCCATGACCGTCGATGAGTTCAAAGGCATCTTCTGGTGGGAATGGGCGCACCGGCTGATCGCCCGCGGCATCGGCGTGATCTTCGCGCTGCCGCTCATCTATTTCTGGCTGACCGGGCGGATCGAAAAGCGTCTGCGCTGGCCACTCGTCGGCATCCTGGCGCTCGGTGGCCTGCAGGGTTTTATCGGTTGGTGGATGGTGTCCTCGGGCCTTTCCGTCCGCACCGACGTCAGCCAGTACCGGCTGGCAACGCATCTCGTCATGGCCTGCCTGATCTTTGCCGGCTGCATGTGGATCATGCGCGGTCTCGCCAGACATTCCGATGATCCGGCGCCGGCACGAAGCTCGCGCGGTTTTGCCGCCGCGATCGCCATTTTCGCGCTGTTCCAGATCTATCTCGGCGCGCTGGTGGCTGGGCTCGACGCCGGTTTTTCCTACAATACCTGGCCGCTGATGGATGGCGCCGTCATCCCCTCCGATCTGTTGATCCAGCAGCCCTTCTGGATCAATGCCTTCGAGAACCCGAAGACGGTGCAGTTCATCCACCGCATCGGCGCCTATACCCTCTTCGCATTGACGCTGATCAACATGGTGATCGCCCTTCGCGCAGCACCTTGGACCACCCATGCACGCCGCGCCGTCCTGCTCTTCGCGCTGGTGACGCTGCAGGCGGCGATCGGCATCGCCACGCTGCTGATGCAGGTGCCGCTTCACTGGGGCCTGCTGCACCAAGCCGGTGCGCTGGTGGTTTTCGGTTTCGCCGTCGCCAATTGGCGCGGCTTTTACGGCGAATATCCGCATGGGACGATGATCGCCGAACGCGATTGAAGCGAGCTGCCTTCTCGGGGCGGATCTATCGCAACACCCCATCGAGCAGCGGCATGCCGATGATCGCGGCGGCGGCTATCAGGATGTAGCAGGCGATGCGGAAGGTCCGCTCCTCGGCAAGCCCGAACAGTTTCGAGCCGCCGTAGAGCCCGACCGCATAACTCGGCAGGATCACGGCGGTCAGCGCGAAGACGGCAGGCACGAACAGTCCGCCGATATAATAGCTGATGGCGCTGAAAACGGACGAGATCGAGAAGTAGAGCACGACATTCGCCCTGACGCGCGTGAAGTCGCTCTTGCCGCCGAGCCAGTAGGCGACGACCGGCGGTCCGCCGAGCTGTGCGGCGCCGCTGAAAAGCCCGGCGATCAGGCCGACGCCGCTGCTGAGCGGTGCAGAAGGGGCGCCATGGTAGCGCCATCCGGATGCAAGAAGCGCGAGCAGGGTGATGGCGATGATGGTGATGCTCCAGCGCAGCAACATCGGGTCGAGCAGCGCCAGCATCGCCGTGCCGGCCGGCACGCCGAGGGCGGCCCCCGCCGCCATGACGAAGACCTCGGGCCGGTTGGCTCCGCGCCAGGCGGGAGGGATCATCCCAAGCGCCGCAATGCCGTCGATGACGAGCAGGATCGGCGAGATCAGCTTCGGCCCGACGATCGCACCGCCGAGCGGAATGAAGATCAATGCGGCGCCGAAGCCCGAAAAGCCGCGGGCAAGCCCGGCGATGAAGGCAAACGCCATCAGCGCATAGATGCCATGGTCGGGCAGGGCAGCGGTAAACCATGCGTGCACGCCATCGACCAGCGCATCGAGCGTCATGACATCAGGCTCCGTGATTCGGGAATAGCGGGCGAGGAAAGTCCGCTCTCATAGCCCAATCGTCGCCGATGATCGAGCCGAAAGCGATGCTGCGGCCGCCGAGGGAGGCGGCCGCGGAGGAAAGATCATGATGAAGAGATCGACACAAAGCTCGAATGGCATCACCTCGATGCCGTCGTCTGCGCCTTATGAGGCGAGCATCAGGTCCATGTTCTGGACGGCGGCGCCCGAGGCGCCCTTGCCGAGATTGTCGAGCAGCGCGACGAGGTTCACCTGCGAAGCGCCTGAGGTGCCGAAGACGAAGAGCTTCATCGTGTCCTTGCCTTCGAGCTCGACGGCGTTGACGCGGGGCAGGGCCTTGCTTTCGGTCAGCGGCACGACACTGACGATATCCTGGCCGGCATAATGGGCGACGAGTGCGCCATGGATGCTTTCCATCGTCGTGCCCTCAGCGAGATCGTCGAGATGCAGCGGCACCTGTACGATCATGCCCTGCGCGAACTTACCGACCGACGGCGAGAAGATCGGCGCGCGGTCGAGCAGGCCGTGCACGGTCATCTCGGGCACGTGTTTGTGGGTGAGCGGCAGGCCATAGAGGAAATGCGGCGCGGTGATCGCATCCGGGTGATCCGGGTTTTCCATCTGCGCGATCATCTGCTTGCCGCCGCCGGTATAGCCGGAGACCGCGTTTACCGTGACCGGATAGCCGTCGGGCAGAATGCCGGCGGCGCGCAGCGGCCGGATGAGGCCGATCGCTCCGGTGGGATAGCAGCCGGGGTTGGCGACGAAACGGGCGGCCTTGATCCTGTCGGCCTGCGCGCCGTCCATCTCGGCAAAGCCATAGGCCCAGCCGGGATTGACGCGGAAGGCGGTCGAGGTGTCGATGACGCGCACATTGTTGTTGGCCGAAACCATCTGCACCGCTTCCTTCGACGCATCGTCGGGCAGGCAGAGAATGGCGATGTCGGCACTGTTCAGCATGTCCTCGCGCATGGCGGCGTTGCGCCGCTCGGCTTCGGGTATGGACAGAAGCTCGACATCGCGGCGGCCGGCCATGCGCGTGCGGATCTGCAGACCCGTCGTGCCGTGTTCGCCGTCAATGAAGATTTTCGGTGCCATGTTAAACCTGCGCTTTCAATGGGTTCTGAAGGTTTCCGGATTCAGTTTGAGGATGATAGGTCAGCCTTGTGACACGGCGATGGCGCGTCGCTCGGCATGAAGACCCAGCATATACATCGCCACCGTTGCCCCCGCAATGGCGGTGATATCAGCATGATCGTAGGGCGGCGACACCTCAACGACATCGGCGCCGCGGATATCGAGCTGGTGCAGGCGCTGCAGCACCGAGAGGATCTTGGCGCTCGACGGTCCGCCGGCAACCGGCGTGCCGGTGCCCGGCGCAAAGGCCGGATCGAGGCAATCGATATCGAACGTGAGATAGGCCGGCGCCCCGCGTGTGTGGGAGATGATCGCCGAGGCGATATCGCTGGCGCTCATCTCCTCGACCTGATGACCGTAGAGAATGTTGACGCCGCAATCCTCCGGCGCATGGGTGCGGATGCCGATCTGGATCGAGCGGTCGGGATCGATGATGCCCTCGCGGGCGGCCCGCGCCACGAATGAACCATGGTCGATGCGGCGTTCCTCGTCGAACCAGGTGTCTTGGTGCGCGTCGAACTGCACGAGCGCCAGCGGCCCATGTTTTGCCACATGGGCTTTCAGCAGCGGCCAGGTGACGTAATGATCGCCGCCGAGCGTCAGCAGGAAGGCACCGCTGTCGAGGATGACATTCGCCTGTCGTTCGATGGCGGCTGGCGTGTCCTGATGATTGCCATAATCGAGCAGGCAATCGCCGTAGTCGATCACGGCCATTTCGGCGAAGAGATCACGGTGGAAGGGATATTGCGCATCATTGTCGAAGATCGCCGAGGCGCGCCGGATCGCTTGCGGCCCGAAACGTGTGCCCGGCCTGTTCGATGTCGCGGCATCGAAGGGAATACCCCAGACGGCAACGTCGACGCCGGCGAGCTCCTTGGTGAAGCGGCGGCGCATGAAGGACAGGGCGCCGGCAAATGTCGGGTCGCTGGCAGCGGAGGTGAGGCTGGTCGCCGTGAAGGCGTGGTCAATCGATCTGTTCGCCAAGTCATGCTCCTTTTTTCGGTCGCAAAACCGTAGTCGCGCTCGATGCGGACGCTGCATTGCATGATCGCCGTTGACGTGAGGGTGCCAGGCGGCGGTTCTCTCGCGAAGGAACTGGCCGATCCCCTGCGCGCAGAAAGGGGTAGGCGAGGTGCGTACAGATTTCAAGCGATCGTTCGGACGACGGCCGCTCGTTATCGTCGAGCGACCGTCATTTGCTCGTCTGCCTATCGGGCCGGCTCCGGCAGGCACCACAATCCAGCCAGCGTCGTCAGCGCGGTCGCACAGACATAGGCCGCGAGCGGCCAGGCGCTGTCGCCGCCGAGCAGAAGCACGAAGAAAGTTCCGGCAACTCCGACGATGATGCTCTCGACGCAGCAATAAAGCGCGACCGCCGTTCCTGCCGTGTCGCCAAAGGCGTCGAGCGCGCCGTTGGCGGTGACCGCGGTCGCAAGGACGATGCCGATCGCGATGATCCACATCGGCACGACGAAGCTGACCAGGGAAGGCTGCAGAAACAACTCTCCGAAGACAAGCAGCATAGCGCCGGAAAGCAGCACGGCCATGCCTCTGGCAAGGCTGCCTGCAATGCCCCAGCGCATGACGAAGTGTTTGGCAAAACGCGCCGTCACGATCATTACCAGCGCCACCGTGGCAAAGACGAAGCTGAAGGCGATGCCGGAGAATCCGGCTTTATCGATCAAGATGCGGGGTGCTGTCGAGAAGAAGACGAAGAAGGCGCCCATCGCCGTACTGAAGCCCACTGTATAAACCCAGAAGGGTAAGCTTGTAAGGATCGGGCGGAGAGCGATCTTTGCAGTGGCGGCGGGGCGGGTTTCATGCCACCGCATGCCGGCATTGAAAAGGGCGGCAACCGAAAGGAGGCCGATGACGAGGAAGATGGCGCGCCAACCGAAGTGATCGGCGATCAGGGCTCCGGTGATCGGAGCTAATGCAGGCACGAAGGAGAGGATGGAGCCGAGAAGGCCATAAATCGTGCTGCTTTCGGGACGCCCGGCATAGACGTCGCGCACTGTTGCGAAAGTTGCAACCAGTGTCGCCGACGCGCCGATGGCTTGCACCAATCTCAACACTACGAAGATTGGTGCTGACGAGGAGGCGGCAAGCAGGAAGGATGAAGCGGCAAAGAGTGCCGCGCCTCCGAGCAGGACAGGCCGTCGTCCGACAATATCGGAAATCGGCCCGAAGACGATCTGCCCGGCGCCGAGCACGAGCATGTAGAGGCTGAGGGTCAGTTGGATGACGGCCGGCGAGGTGCCGAGCGCCTCCGGCATGACCGGCACGATCGGCAGATAGATATCCATGGCAAGCGAGGCCAGGATGTCGAACGGTGCCATCAGCAGCAAAGCTGCCGGCAGGGAATAGTTCCAGGGCTGGATTTTGGGATAGGACATGGGAAAGAACCCGCTCAAATGATTTCATTCGGCGGCGATCTGTCTCTTCATCAGTATCGGGATTGGCCGGACAGACGCCGCAACAACAGGGCAAAGTTGTTGCGGCCTATTTGTCTGCGGACTTGGTTATTCCCATGATTCGACCCTTGAATGTGGCCTCGCTTAATCCCGAAGCGTTTTGCCAAGTTTCTACCAGCAGAACCGGAATGCGACAATGGCATGCCGGCACGCTTCCAATTGGCTTAACAGAGCAAAACAAAAAGGCCGGGTTGCCCCGGCCTTCGTAAATCCTGTCTGTCCGAAGCGATTAACGCTTGGAGAACTGGAACGAGCGGCGGGCCTTTGCCTTGCCGTACTTCTTGCGTTCGACGACGCGGCTGTCGCGGGTCAGGAAGCCGCCCTTCTTCAGCACCGCGCGCAGGCCCGGTTCGAAGTAGGTGAGCGCCTTGGACACGCCGTGGCGAACGGCACCGGCCTGGCCGGAGAGGCCGCCGCCGGCAACGGTTGCGATGATGTCGAACTGGCCGTCACGGGCAGCCGCGACGATCGGCTGGCGCAGGATCATCTGCAGCACCGGACGAGCGAAATATTCCGCGAATTCCTTGCCGTTGACGATGATCTTGCCGGAGCCCGGCTTGACCCAGACGCGGGCGACGGCGTTCTTGCGCTTGCCGGTCGCGTAGGAGCGGCCGAGCGAATCGACCTTGCGGACGTGGGCCGGAGCAGCAGCTTCGGAAGCCGTGCCGAGATCCTTTAGGGAGGAGAGGTCAGCCATATCAGGCGCTCCTTACGTTCTTTTTGTTGAGCGCGGCAACGTCGAGGGCGACCGGCTGCTGGGCTTCATGGGGATGGTTGGAACCGGCGTAAACGCGCAGATTCTTCATCTGGCGACGGCCGAGCGGGCCACGCGGAACCATGCGTTCGACGGCCTTTTCGAGGACGCGCTCCGGGAAGCGGCCTTCGATGATCTGGCGTGCGCTGCGTTCCTTGATGCCGCCGGCATAACCGGTGTGCCAGTAGTAGACCTTGTCGGAATACTTCTTGCCGGTGAAAACGACCTTTTCGGCATTGATGACGATGACGTTGTCGCCGTCGTCAACGTGAGGCGTGAAGGTTGCCTTGTGCTTGCCGCGCAGGCGCATAGCGATGATGGAAGCGAGACGGCCAACGACCAGCCCTTCGGCGTCGATGATCACCCACTTCTTCTCCACCTCTGCAGGCTTCTGGGAGAAGGTTGCCATAGTGAATACTCTCTTTTGGGACCCTTGGCCCGAAGGCTTGAAGGGCGTTTCTTGTTGCTTGGATTGGCACGCTCGAGGCATGCCAAAAAGAAAGCAGCCCGGATAGGCTGCGTTCTGGCGCGGTGTATAAAGGGAATACGACATGGGGTCAATATCGACTTTCCCGAGGTTTGGAAAAAAAATAAAGCAAAAACAATTAGTTAGATATATGGTATTATAATACCTCATGTTTGTCGGGGTCCCAGGCTGCTGCGCCGGACGTTTTTGGCGTCGCCTCTGCCGGTTTGACGTAACGTCCGACGGTCGAAAGCAGCTCTCAACCTTTGAACGCGCGTAGGCATTTCATCATTTCGCGAAGGCCGCGTGTCAGATGTTTGTCCCGGCGTAGAACCATGCCGAGGCGGCGCGTCAGCCGCGGGTTCAGCGATGATGTCGTCACGAGGCCGGCGCGGTCGCGCTTCAGCGCCAGCCCCGGCAGGATCGACCAGCCAAGTCCTACAGCCACCAGCTCCTTGATCGCCTCGATACTGCCAAACTCCATCGCAGGTCGGATCCTGGTATCCGGGGCGGCTAACCACGCGTCGATTGCGCGCCTGGTATTGCCGCCCTCATAGAGCAGCAGCGTCCTGTCGCGCATGAAAGCGGCGTCCGGCCCGTCTTCGGGCATGAGGCTGCCCGCGGGGGCGACGGCCAGCAATTCCTCTTCGTAGAACGGTTCGATCTCGAAGTTCCGTCCCGATGCCGGCAGGGCAACGACAGCGATGTCGAGGCTGTTGGCTTCCAGTTCGTGCAGAATGCCGTCGGCATCGCCGATGCGCACGGTGATTTCGAGCCCGGGCATGCGTTTTCTGGCGGCAGCAATGGCGCGAGGAAGCAGATGGATCGACGCCGTGCCGCCGCTGCCGATGCGCACGCGGCCGCTCGCACCATCTCTGTACGGCACCATCGCTTCTTCCGCGGCGGCCGATTCCTGAAGTAGCCGCCTTGCATGCACGAGCAGGTCGAGGCCTGCAGCGGTCGGCTGTGCTCGCCGTCCGACGCGCTCGATCAGCCGGACGCCGAGCCGCTGTTCGAGCCCCTTGACCTGCAGGCTGACGGCCGGTTGCGTCAGGCTTTCCTTGTCGGCCGCAGCCGTAAAGCTTCCGAGATCGGCAACATTGACGAAGGTGGCAAGCTGATCAAGATTGAGAGGCATACCAAAGAAATCCTTATGCATATTATAATATCAATAAGCTTCTCTCGCGGCATTTTCCAGCGCATCTTTCACCCGTTCAAGAAAGGAAGAAGCGATGGCTCTGGAATTGAGCGAGATCTTCGAAACACCTCGCGATATCGTTCGGTCGAGAATTCGCTGGATGGCGCGATGGAGCCGGCGGCTGCTGATGACGGTCGAACATCACCTCGAAAAGCGCCGCAGCCGTCGCACGCTTTCGGAACTCACCGACGACGAGCTTTGCGATGTCGGTCTGACCCGTGCGCAGGCGAGGGCCGAGACATCGAAGTCGTGGTTCTGGTCCTGACTTCAGCGGCCAAGGCGGGGTGCGGATCCTGCTCGAAATTGCCGGCGCCTTGTGGCAAAACGTCTGCCTGAATCGAGCGCAGGGAGCAGCATCATGGCCGACATCGTATCTTTCCCGGACGCAGCCAGAGCGGAAGAGGGCGGATTGTTGATCCGCTCGCTGCGCGACGGCGTGCTGCGGTTGGTGCTCAGCAACCCACCGGCGAATGTGTTTTCGATCGCACTTCTCGAAGCGCTGATGGGCGAGCTGGAGACGGCCGAGGCGGAGCCGGATGTACGCGTCGTCGTCATCGCCTCGACCGGTGACGTCTTTTCCGCCGGGCATGATCTCAAGGAACTCACGACCCATCGCGCCGATGAAGATCAGGGTGCCGATTTCTTCGAAAAGACCTTTCGGCTCGCTGCCGATCTGATGCTCAAGATCGCGCATCTGCCGAAGCCTGTCATCGCCGAGATCGACGGGCTTGCAACGGCTGCGGGCTGCCAGCTCGTTGCCTCCTGCGATCTGGCGATCTGCACGGATAGTTCGACATTCTGCACGCCGGGCGTCAATATCGGCCTGTTTTGTTCGACGCCGATGGTGGCCGTTTCCCGTGCCGCGCACCGCAAGCAGGCGATGGAGATGCTGCTGACCGGCGAGACGATCGACGCCTCAACTGCCAAGGATTTCGGCCTCGTCAACCGCATCGTGCCCAAGCAGTATCTGGCGCAGGTGGTTTCCAAATATGCGGCTGTGATCGCCAGCAAGTCACCGCTGACGCTGAAGATTGGCAAGGAAGCCTTCAACCGGCAGCTCGAACTGCCAGTGGAGGCGGCATATGATTATACCGCCAGGGTGATGGTCGAGAACATGCTGACGCAGGATGCTCAGGAAGGGATCGGTGCCTTCCTCGGCAAGCGCAAGCCGGACTGGAAGGGCGAGTGACTACGCCAGTTTCAAAATCAGCCCGCCGATGGCGATGACGACGCCGGCGACGTAGCGCCAGATGCTGGCTTTTTCCTTGAAGACGGTGATCGAGATCACCAGCGCAAAGAGGATCGCGGTTTCCCGCAGCGCTGCGACGGTCGCGACCGGGGCTTTCGTCATCGCCCAGAGTGCCAGCCCATAGGAGGCGATCGAGCCGGCGCCGCCGATGAGGCCGCGCCACCAGTTGCGACGAACGTGACGCACGACGGCGACAGTGCCGCGTTGCGAAACCGCCCAGGAAAACAGTAGGACGGGTGGCAGCAGCGACATCCACAAAGTGTAGGAAACCGCATTGCCGGAGATACGCGCGCCCATGCCGTCGACATAGGTGTAGCTGGCGATGACACAGGCATTGGCAAGCGACAGCATGACGGCGCGGCTGCTGCCGCGCCGTGCCTCCAGAGCGAGTGTGAGGACGCCGGCGCAAATCGTCATCGTGCCGGCAAGGGCGCTGCTGGAAAGATTTTCCTTCAGGATGAAACCGCTTGTCGCGGCGATCAGTAGCGGTGCGCAGCCGCGCATCAGCGGATAGACGAGACCGATATCGCCGGCCCGGTAGGCGGCGGCGACCAACTGGAAATAAGCGAACTGCAGGATGGCAGAGGCGCCGATGAACGGCCAGGCCGAGGCGTGCGGCAACGGCAGGAACGCCAGGAACGGCAACGCCGAAACAGCGCCGCCGGCAGAGATCAGCGCCGCATCCAGGGATTTATCACTCCCCGCCTTGACGATGGCGTTCCATGTCGCGTGCAGCAGTGCGCCGAAGAGAACGAGCAGGATGACGTCGAGAGGCAAGGGAGTAAATCCGGAAAGGATGACAGGAAGCGGAATACGTCTCGCCTTCGGCGTTTCAAATTCCTGAAAAGACAACTGGGATTTGCACGAAAATGTACGGCTGCGGTCGCTTATGCGTTCATATGTCGAATAGCATCCTTCCACTATGTGAACAATGGCGGCGCATTGGAGCAATTTTTACGTGCGCGCGACATGCGTTCAATCCGCGCGATCCTTTCAACTATGAGATGTTTCTAATGGATAGAAGAACAAAGGGCGGAATTACCACGAACAAAAAGAGAAAATATCTACAGGAGCGAGGGAGCCGATTATTCTATGCTGCTGAAATATAGATATTATTCTATAGCTTTGACATAGGGGGAAATTGAAGCTTCCGATTGTGAATCTTCAAGAAATCGCAGCGCACAATTGAGCCAAAACCTTTCGCAAACGCGAAAGACGTACAGTTTCGGCGGCTGTCACGACGTTGAAAACATCAAAGCTGATGATGCGGAACGAAGAGCATCCCGTCAAGGTTGTCGATGCTCTGGCAGTTCAGGACCTGGCAGCGCGGATTGTCCTTTGAGGGGATATGCGTCCATTCCGCATAGTCGGTCGCGTCGCAATAATTGCTGTTGCGGACATAGCGATCGTAGAGCGGCAAGCCACGGGGAGATTGGTAGCGGAAGATGACGGCGCCCTGATTGTGGATGGCGGCGCGCACGCTGGCGCAGCTCATGGTGAGCGGATTGTAGCGCGAGATCGCCAGCGCCGGCGATGCGGCGAGCACGAGCATGAGGGCAAGAGCGATTTTTTTCATCGAATCATCCTCAGGGAGTATCCAATTCATATATACGGAAAAGATGCCCAGCCGGTTTCACGGAAACGCAATAAAACTGCGCGCCGTGGCGAAGGGCTTTCGGGAGTGGAGAAACGGATATGAATCACGACGTCTACACGGATGATTACCTCGCCGGAATTCTGCATTCGGTAAAGACCATCGCGCTGACCGGCGCCTCACCCAATCCGGCCAGGCCGAGCAACGGCGTCATGGGCTATCTGTTGTCGCGCGGCTACGAGGTCATTCCAGTCAATCCGGGGCAGGCGGGCAAACAGATCCAGGGCCGCAACGTGTATGCCCGGCTCGCCGACATTCCCATGCCGGTCGACATGGTCGACGTATTTCGCGCTTCCGAATATCTGGACGGGGTCGTCGAGGAGGCGCTGGCGCTGAGGCCGCTGCCGAAGATCAT
This sequence comes from Rhizobium indigoferae, assembly GCF_034554815.1. Lineage (NCBI taxonomy): Bacteria > Pseudomonadati > Pseudomonadota > Alphaproteobacteria > Hyphomicrobiales > Rhizobiaceae > Rhizobium > Rhizobium indigoferae. The sequence continues at coordinate 1,334,805 of NZ_CP140635.1, forward strand.
CTGGTCTCAACTTGGTGTCCGCGACAATGCGGCTGCGGCAAAGGCGGAGGCCGCCGGCATCAAGGTGGTGATGAACCGCTGCCCGGCGATCGAATATCCTCGTCTCATTGCCTGAGTTGCGGTTCGCGGAGACGGATTTTCCACGGAACGCCCATGGGTTGAAACGGATCGCGATTAACTTTCGTTCGCGAGAGGCTATGATCCCTCCCGTCAGCAATAACGGGAGGACGACATGGCCAAGAATGATCCGGGATTCAACACGTTGGCGATCCACGCCGGCGCGCAGCCCGACCCGGCGACCGGCGCGCGGGTAACGCCGATCTACCAGACGACCGCTTTCGTCTTCAATGATTCCGATCATGCCGCCGCCCTCTTCGGTCTGCAGGCTTTCGGCAACATCTACACCCGCATCATGAACCCGACACAGGCCGTGCTCGAGGAGCGCGTTGCAGCGCTCGAGGGCGGCACGGCCGCCCTTGCCGTCGCCTCCGGCCATGCGGCGCAGGTGATCGTCTTCCACAATATCATGCGTCCTGGCGAGAATTTCATCGCTGCCCGCCAACTCTACGGCGGCTCGATCAACCAGTTCGGCCACGCCTTCGAGAATTTCGGCTGGCAGGTGCGCTGGGCCGATGCCGCCGATCCGGCAAGCTTCGAAAGCCAGATCGACGACAAGACGCGCGGCATCTTCATCGAGAGCCTGGCCAATCCCGGCGGCACCTTCGTCGATATCGCTGCCATCGCCGACGTCGCGCATCGCCACGGCCTGCCGCTGATCGTCGACAATACGATGGCGACACCCTATTTCATCCGTCCGATCGAGCATGGTGCCGACATCGTCGTGCATTCACTGACGAAGTTTCTCGGCGGCCACGGCAATTCGATGGGTGGCCTCATCGTCGACGGCGGCACCTTCGACTGGTCGAAATCCGGCAATTACCCGATGCTGTCGAGCCCGCGGCCGGAATATAACGGCATGGTCCTGCACGCGACCTTCGGCAATTTCGCCTTTGCGATCGCTGCCCGCGTGCTCGGCCTGCGCGATCTCGGGCCGGCGATCTCGCCCTTCAACGCCTTCCTGATCCTGACCGGCATCGAGACGCTGCCGCTCAGGATGCAGCGCCACAGCGACAATGCGATCGCCGTCGCCAAGTGGCTGAAGGCGCACAGCAAGATCGCCTGGGTGAATTATGCCGGTCTCGACGACGATCCGAACCATGCCCTGCAGCAGCGTTACTCGCCGAAGGGCGCAGGCTCCGTCTTCACCTTTGGCGTCAAGGGCGGCTATGAGGCGGGCAAGACGCTGGTCGAGGGGCTGGAGCTCTTCTCTCATCTTGCCAATATCGGCGACACCCGTTCGCTCGTCATCCATCCGGCCTCGACAACGCACCGGCAGTTGACCGACGAGCAGCGGATCGCCGCCGGTGCGGGGCCTGACGTGGTGCGCCTTTCCGTCGGCATCGAGGACGTCAAGGACATCATCGCCGATCTTGAGCAGGCGCTCTCAAAGATCTGATGTAGTTCGTCACATACCTCTGACACCTACGTCAGTTCCTTTGACAACTTTTTTGAGCAGGTTGTATTGAGTCGACCGCCGAGAAACCCCTAAAAACAGGGCGTTTTCGGCGGTCAAAAGAATGCCAGATTGCACAATGGCGGCCTGGAACTTTGTGCTCCGTTCGGCCTTTCCGACCTTCTCGGCGGCGTTGTTCGTGCGAACAAAAGGCAGATCACGCGCGAGGTATACGAGCGGAAGGTCGACCGATGGATCAAATTCTGGCCCAAGCTCACAATCGTGAATTGGCATGAGGCAAATATGAGATGACGTCGGATCAAGTGCAGCGGCTTGCCAGAACAGGACCTGCCGAGGCTAGGCTCCAAGCAGAGAGTTCAGAGCGATGACTACGCCTGCGCGGAATACCTGGTGAAGTGGCCTGACGGACTCGTAGCGCGAGCTTTCGCGGCATCGTCACGTTAATGCTGCTTTTGCTTCTTCTATGGGCTGCACTTCTTCAGGCCCCTGTCAACGCACCATAGACGAGTGCGCGCAGCTCTTTGCGCACAGGAATGGCGCTTGAAGGCAGAAGTTGCGTGAAGAGAATGACAACCATGTCGTCGACCGGGCTTACCCAGAAGAAGGTGCCTGCCGCGCCGCCCCAGCCATAGTCTCCCACCTGCGCCGAAATTTGTGCCTTGGCCGGATCAAGGACGACAGAGCCCAACAGACCGAACCCGACGCCATCAAACTGGGTTTCGGACCAAACTTCGGCTGCCAGCGAGGCAAGATCGCCCGGCAGGTGATTGCACGCCGCCAATCTCAAAGTGCGGGGACTGAGGATGCGTTCGCCGTTGAGTTCACCTCCAGCCCGCAGCATTTCGGCGAACCGCCAATAGTCGTCGATGGTTCCGACGAGCCCGCCTCCGCCGCAGAACGTGTCAACCTTGCCTTGCCGCCACTCCGAAACCTTCGGCGCTTCGTGCAAAGCCATTCCGCCAGCCATGGCCTCATAGAGTGGGGGAAAACGGCTGATCTCAGACCCCGGCACAGAGAAGCCGGTGTCGGTCATGCCGAGGGGCTCGAAGATGCGAGTCGCGAAGTACTTGTCGAGCGTCATTCCGGAAACGACTTCAACGATGCGGCCGATGACATCTAACCCGGTGCTGTATTGCCATTTCGTACCCGGCTCCCATTCCAATGGCAGCTCGGCGATCCTGCACACCATCTTGTCGAGCCCACCGTAGGCAAGGGCGAGGCCGAGTTTTTCTTTGGCATAAGCTTCGCCGAGTATACCGGGGTTCGTAAAAAGGCTTAGGCCAGATGTGTGGGTCAGCAGATGACGGATCGTCATCTTCGTTTTGACGGGCACCGTTTGGTCGAGCGACGTTGCGTCCGGTATCAGAAGTTGCCTATTTTTGAATTCCGGCAGGTAAGTTTCGACCGGATCGTCGAGATGCACGCGCGCCTCCTCGTACAGCATCATCAGCGCTACGGCGGTGACAGGCTTGGTCATCGAGTAGATGCGGGCGATGAGGTCGCGCTGCCAAGGCCGCTTGGCTTCGACGTCGGCGTGCCCGGCGCAGTCGAAAAAGGCGAGTTCTCCATGACGCGCGATGAGCACCGCACCACCCGGCCAGCGCCCGGTGTCGGCATATCGCTGCATCCACCGCTTCAGTCGCGCCAGCCGCGGCTTGTCGAAGCCGAGGTCCCCAGGATCACGAACTGGTTCGCTACCAAATTGACTCATCGCGCAATGTCCTGTCGCAGGCGAAGGCCCTTTGGACAATCCTGCGCTTTCCCCGCATCATTGCAATAGTTGCCTGCTTGTAGCGAGTTCATTGTGCTTCATTTTGGCCGGATTCCCTTCCTTAATCCTGTCGAGATTGGGATACAGGAACGTATGAAGTGTCTAGGGGTATCGCAACCGCTTCGGCGCTCGGAAGGCCCTCGCTCAGCGGCTATTTCTTGCGCGGTTCGTGTGCGGTAGCCTCGAAGGGCTTTCGATGATGGGGTCGGACGAACGTACATCATTTGTTACTTCGCATCTGCGGTAATTGTCATACGATTCAAAACGCTAAATAATAACAAAAATCAGTTGCTTACTCGAAGTTTCTCGACTACGTTTTTTACAGAAGAGTGCCGAAATAACCGGCCCTCGCCGGCGATACTCAGCGGTCGTTTGACCTCGCTTGAGGAGGATGATGACGTTGTTTGTCCGACTTCGTTTCTTCGCAACGGTGCAGCGAGTGCCTCGATCCGATACCGACCTACGACGGCAATCTGACGCGTCGTAAACCCTTTGTTCCACTTTTCTAAGATGGTGCTCCCGTGTGGCGCGCCCGAGGTTTGTTATGCAAAAGCAAGCTGTCGTATTCAACGGTCAGGAAGTCGGGATCGCGGTCCCTGTCGAAAACCGCCTCAAATTCATCGCTGTCCGGTTCAATGTCATCGATTTGGACAACAGGCTCTTCGACACGGTTACCGAAATCCGGCGCGCCATTACTGAGCATCTCGCGTCCAGCGGTCGTGCGATCACCTCGCACTGAATGTCAGGAGATATTCTTCTACGTCATGCGGCGTCCGTCATCGGAGGCCGACATGAACGCAATCCCCATCTGCTTCACTACGCTGCCCGATTACGAGAACTCAAAGGTGAAGAATGGTGGACGAAAGAGCATCAGCCGAGGCGGGTTCAATGCCCCACGTCTCAACCATGAAACTCCCGAACACCATCATCGAACTGAATTCTCTCGTGGCTCCGAGGTCGGATGTCGTGTTGATGTCCAAGCTGATCGGCCAGTGCTCAGGGCTCTTGCTTCCTACTCACGAACTTCAAGCTTGTCGCCATATTTCAAGGGAGCCGACGGCAGTCCTCGCAATTCAACATAATGCCCTCCGCAAAGACACTCGCGGCGGCGGTCGTGCAAACCGAAACGTCCAGTCTCGCGACATGCAGAATTGCATTACCCAGTAGCATATCGCAGGGCTTAGTCTCCACTTCGGCCCCGCCCACGCTATGCGCAGGGACGCCGCGCACGGTCGCCAGCATTCCGCGCTTTCTTAATATGGTTATGTCGGCATCCCTTGTCATGACGATCTCTTCTGCCGCCCGGCCGCCGCTGGCTTCGAACATAGCGTCCCGTACCACCAACTACCCCGTATGTTACCGTTACATACTTGCGCATTCGCGATGCACGGTCACGATGAGTAGCTCCGTGTCCTGAGTCTGCATGACAGAGCCGCTGGATGATAGGTCTGCAACCGAGGGAACATCATGACGGCGCTTAAAAGAACGGTCTCGTTACTCGCAGCCGCGGATGGCTCTACCACGATCTATTTCGGCCCCGATCAGCCGAAATACGTCAAGCGAGGCAACTGGGTGCAGACGGTTCCCGGCAAGGGCTGGTTCACGATCCTGCGGCTCTACAGCCCGCTCGCACCCTTGCGAAACGCCCTTGGCTGGTCGCCTTTGCGTTCGGGCTGCTGCACGGGCTGGGGTTCGCGGGGGCACTGTCTGAACTGGCCCTTCCTTCAGGGGACATTCCGCTAGCCTTGCTGTTCTTCAATGTAGGCGTCGAGATCGGGCAGTTGATGTTCATCGCCACCGTGATCGACAACAGGCGCGTTCAACTGATCAATCTAGGGCTCCTGAAATAGGGAGTGGTCATAATCAAACTGGAGGATGTATGATGCTAAGACTCTCAGCAATAAGCATGATCGCCGTCGCGGCGAGCCTTCTAGCGGCATCGCCTGTCTTCGCGCAGGACGCCATTTCGGCTCCAGCGGAAAAGACGATAGGAGCGACCAAGTCAAAAATGGTGCCGTCGCTTGCCGTGCTGAATTCCGGTGGGGCGAAGCTCGAGGGTGGCAAGCTAACGATGAGTGGCATCTCGGCGGTGTCGATCGTGTTTGCCGACCGCCCGGTCCGATCGGCGGGCCACGTGCTGACCTCCGAGTTCATCAAGCATTGGGGTGAGGGGCCCGACAGCTTCGCGAAGGACCCACCCAACGCGACGATATCGGTACTCAGCGCCAAGGGTGATTCTGTTGCCGACGTGGTGGTCGTCCTGAAAATGCCGAAGCTTGAGGGCGGAGACCTGACGTTCGACGTAGCAGTGCTCGAAGGGGACCTCGCCGGAGCCGATGGGCCCGCATCGCTGTTTATCGACTGGTTCGCGGCACGTGGTCCCTATGGGGGCGTCGCCGTGGGAGGCGCTGGGTTCCGCGCGCCGGTTTGGCGTGGCGGATGGTACGCCCATCCAGGCGCGTACTATGGGGCGGGCGTCGTGGCGGGGGCGGCGATTGGTGCGGCCGCTGCGGAGCGACGTTATTACCCGCCTCCGGCATGTGGCTATTATCCGTATCCGCCCTGCTACTAGCACTCAGGGCAAAGTCCATGCTCGCGCTGGGTTCGGTCGTGGGACGCTGCACGACGCGTCCCACCGCAGGCTGAACACTGAGGACGCAAACGATTGGACCATCTCACCCACCCGAATCCAGTTCTGGAGATTCTTGTCGGCACCGTGTTTTTGATCGTTGTGATCTTTGTGCATGGCGTCGGAATCCGAAGCATCGGGCTTCAGTTCAGCAAGTCATGGGCACACGTCACCCCAGCCACGCCGCATTGGCGGCTGAATTTGAGGCTCGCCGTAACAATCGCCGCGCTAGCGGTTCTGCACTTCGCGGAGACTCTTATTTGGGCAGTTCCCCTGTATGTCAGGGACATTATCCCTTCGCTGCGCGATAGCTACTACTACGTCCTCGAAAGCTATACCACTCTCGGCGAGGGCAACGTCACTCTTCCAGACCGATGGCGTCTGCTCGGTCCTATCATCGGTATGTCGGGCCTGTTCACCTTCGGTTGGACTGCAAGCGTTCTCGTTAGCATCATGACCGATTTTGGCAAGTTCGACCGACTGCAGGCGAGGCGGGAGCGAGTGGAGGAGGGCAAGACGGAGTTGTGAGCAGGCTCGGTCTTCGCGATACGCCTGCACGTTCTCGCCGTCGGCAACGCTACCCGCCCACTGTCCGCCGCCATGCTTTCTGACCAGTGATGCGAAGCGCTTCATTCAGTATGTGTGAAGTCGATCAAGCGCGGCGTGCGGCTTCTTGGCGTCGAGGTCGCGGCGGAATGATGCCACGAGTTCGTCGAGTGTTTCACTGGGTTCGAAAGACTCGATCACCGAGCTGTCGATGTCCTGGCTTACCCCTTCGAACCTGCCAACGGTGATGAAATAGCTGGCCTCGAGCACCTGATCAGCGGGCGTCGTCGCACGGGTGGCGATGGAGCCGCGGTAGTTCCAGAGTTCGCGGAGCAGCTTCGCAATCAAGGACGCCGGGGCGCGCTCAATGAAGGACCTCAGGCGCTTCGCTTTCGACGTGCCGCGCCCGTTGAAGAGGCGGCCTTCAGTCTCTGGGTCGATGCCCAGTCTCTCATAGAAGAAATCGTTGAAGGTCCGGTCCGAAAGATCGAGGACGTAACCTTGGCCCATTTCAAGGGCTAGCTCGAGCTTCTCCCTTTCGGCGCGCGGGATAAGCTGTTCGTAGGTGCGGGTCATGAGCTCTGGAACTCAACGACTACGGTTTCGGAAACAACAACTCTCATCGTCCTCCCCTCGCGGCTGTACGACAGCCAGTTCGGCGCAAGGCAAGGCTGCGATAAATCGTCAAGAAAACAATGGTTTAACTTGCGGTTGCAGAGTTGCTCAAGGGTATTTGACGAAAGGCACATACTTGAGCAAAGGTATGTGAGGAAACAACCAGACGTACATGACGCCTCCACTGAAAAAACTCTACGATTTCAAAGGGGTACGTGTCAAAGGTATGTGACGAACCACATCTGAGATCAGAGGGACCCATGGTGACCACGGCAAATTACATCACCCTCAGCATCGACGGCGTCGAACCCGAGTTCGGCGCCCCGGAGCCCGGCCGGATCATCTCCGGCGATCCGCATTTCCGTACCTGGAATCTGGAGGAGGCCGAAGGCGGCCTCTATTCCGGTATCTGGGAGGCGACACCGGGCAAGTGGCGGATCGTCTACGAGGAGTGGGAATATTTCAGCCTGCTGTCCGGCCATTCCATCGTGACGGAGGAGGACGGTGAGCCGGTTCATCTGAAGGCGGGCGACCGGATGATCCTCAGACCCGGCTTCAAGGGAACGTGGGAAGTCGTTGAAACGACTCGCAAGGATTATGTGATCAAGGTTTGAGCGGGCCAGAAAATCGACGTTGACGATTCCGCGCTTGTCCCGATTTGCGGCGATGATGGCCCGTCTTTCAGCGAATGGCTGCACCTGTTTCCGGGATAGAACGCTTTTAACCATTCCCATTAATCGTGCCTACATCGTCAAATGCTAAACCTTATCTGCAGCGCATTGCGGACATGATGTCTCCTGCCGTCCCACAGACATGGCCTTGCAATTAATCTTTTCGGAATTTGCATGTCGTCGAATCTTGCAGGTCGGCACGTTCGGACCCAGACGTCTTCCATCATCGCGACAACGGTCTGCTTCCTTGTCGTCGCCCTCGTCCTGACTGGCCTTGTGGCACACGTCGTCGTCACGATGACCCGGTCGGCCAACGAGATCGATGATGCCAGGGCCAGTCGCGCCGCCCGCGCGGCAATCGGTGCGTTTGTGGCTCGCCTCGGCGCGACAACGACGGATAACGCCGTATGGGACGATGCCTATAGCGCGATCTCGTCTCCCACTGCCGCGGATTGGGCCTATGAGAATTGGGGAAAGACCAGCGAGGATTACGCGCTTTATGACGGCGCGATCGTGACCGGCCCTGAGCGGTCTTTGGTCGTCTCGGCCTATGCCAAGGGCAAGCCCTTCCAGCCGGGCACGTTTTTCGGGGCAGCCTTTTATCAGCAGATCAATGCGGCTGCAGATCCGGCGAAGGTGCCGGTGGTCAATTTCATCAAGACCGAAAGCGGTATAGCGCTGATCGCCTCGCAGGCGATCCAGCCGTTCGACGCCGCCGTCGAGGTTCCGAAGTTCAGCGTGCTGACTTTCTACAAGGAGTTTACGTCGGAGGTTCTCGACACTCTCTCCAACGAACATGAACTCGAGGGGCTGAGCCTCGAGACGACGCCCAAGCCGGGATCCCTGAATACGCCGATCACCGACATGAAGGGAGCCGTCATCGGCTATCTCGTTTGGCCCAGCAAAGCGCCCGGAAGCGCCGTGTTTCATCAGGTCTATCCTTATCTTGCAGCTTCTACCGTCATCCTTTCGCTATTCTTGATCGGCGTTCTGTTGGTTGGGGCCTCCGAGGCGCGGCGCCTGCGCCAACTGGCGCAAACAGCGCTTTTCGAAGCGGGCCACGACAGCTTGAGTGGCCTGTTGAACAGACATGGGCTTCTCAACCTGCTGGCAGAGCTGGATAATTCTGGCTCTCCGCCACCCCGGCTCCATTTAGTCGACCTTGATGGCTTCAAGGCCGTCAACGATGCCTGGGGGCATGCGGTGGGGGACGATTTGATCCGGTTGGTTTCGAAGGCGCTGACAGGCTGCCACCCCGAAATCATTGCCGTGGCGCGGCTCGGGGGCGACGAATTTGCGCTGGTACACATCGGTTCTGCCACGTGCGGAGAGATCGAAAAGACGATTTTGGCACTGTTTGCCGAGCCCTTCAAAATCGACGGGCGAACGATCGAAATTGGCGCAAGCATCGGAGCCGCTGCTCGCAACGGCGACGTCCCGCCCCTGGAGCTTCTCCGCAGAGCAGACATGGCCCTCTATCGGGCCAAGGCAAATGGCAGAGGCCAGGCAATCGAATACGATCCCGAGCTGGACCGGGAACGCCAACAGGTCGCCGAACTGGAGGGCCTGTTGAAGAGCGCCATCAACAGCGGCGCAATCGAAGCCGTTTTCCAACCTCTCGTCTCGGCTTCGACCGGCGCTGTGACTGGTCTTGAAGCACTGGCGCGCTGGCGAACTGCAACCGGAAACATCAGCCCGGAGATTTTCATTCCTCTTGCCGAGAGGTGCGGCCTCATCGATGCCCTCGGCGTTCACATGCTGAGAACATCGATCGAGCATGCCAAGAGCTGGCCCGATCTGGCATTGTCGGTGAACGTTTCGCCAATCCAGCTCTGCAATCCGGAATTTGCCGCAGAAGTGATCTCGGTCCTGCAGGAGCTTGATTTCAATCCAAACCGCCTGACATTGGAAATCACCGAAGGTGTTCTGATGACCAATCCGGATCAGGCCCGGCGGTCGATAGACCAGCTCAAACGCGTCGGCATTAAGTTCGCGCTCGACGACTTTGGCTGCGGCTACGCAAGCATTGGCGCCTTGCGGCAGTTCGGGTTTGATCGCATGAAGATCGACCGCTCGCTCGTGTGGGCTCTCGACGAAGGTGCAAATGGCGCCGATGTTCTTCGGGCAACCATCTCGCTCGCGACCGCGCTGCGGATTCCGGTTACCGCGGAAGGTATCGAGACTACCCGCCAGGCGGCGATCTTGCGCGATGCCGGCTGCGACCAGCTTCAAGGATATCTGATTGGAAAACCTATGTCGGCATATGACATATCCAGCAAACTGGAAGAAGAGTCAGCTGCATGATGCCGCCAAGATCGTGGCAATATGCTCGGTATTGATGGCCTGTCGCCGGCGTTCCAGCAGAGCGGTGACCGCTGAACACGGCTCCCTTTCATTCGCTGCCCGATGTCCTGACCGTTAACCTGGACCGGTTGCCCTCTGCAGCATTTCAAAAGCCGCGCGTGCCGTGGCGCTTCGCCCCGAGGTGCTTCTCCTCGACGAGCCGACCTCCGCCCTCGACCCGATCTCGACCGCCAAGGTGGAAGAGCTGGTCGCCCAGCTGAAGACGGAGTTCACCATCGTCATCGTCACCCACAACATGCAGCAGGCAAGCCGCATCTCCGATAACACCGCCTTCATGTATCTGGGCGAGCTGGTCGAATACGGCCCGACCGCTGAGATTTTCCAGTCGCCGAAGGTCAAGCGTACGGAAGACTACATTACCGGACGTTACGGTTGATCCTCGCGCGGTGGATCACCTCTGCGAGGGATGGATCACCACTGCAAATCCAGCCGGTCCAGCCCGTGGAAATGGTAGACATCCTTGACCACCGGCGTCTTCGCTAGCCTCAGGCCGGCAAGCCGCTCGAACAGGATCGGCAGCACGACGTTGAGCTCCAGCCGCGCCAGCGGCGCGCCGATGCAGAAATGGATGCCGGCGCCGAAGGAGAGGTTCGCCGCCTCGTTACGATCGGGCCGGAAGGTCAGCGGATCGGTGAATTTTGTCGGGTCGAGATTGGCGGCGGCGAGGATGAGGCTCACCTTGTCGCCGCGCTTGAAGGAGACCCCATCGATTTCCGCAGGCTCCAGCGCCCAGCGCTGGAAGATGTGGACCGGCGCGCAGATGCGCAAGGTTTCCTCGACGGTGCGCTCTGTCGTCGCTTCGTCCCGGAAGAGTTCTGCCGGATCGCAGCCGCTGTCGAGGATGGTACGCACGGAATTGCCGATCTGGTGCACGGTCGCCTCGTGCCCGGCATTGAGCAGCACGATCGTCGTCGACACGAGCTCCTCATCGGTCAGATACTGGCCCTTGTGCTCGGTATGGATCATGTGGGTCAGCAGGTCGTCACGCGGTTCGGCGCGGCGTTCTGTGATGACCGTTTTGACGTAGTCGGAAAATTCCTTCGCCGCCTGTTCGGCCTCCTCCTCCTGCTCGCGCGTGCGGCCGAACATGTACATGCGAACATAGGCGTGCGACCAGGTAAGCAGTTGCGGTCCCATCTCTTCGGGAATGCCGATCATGCGGGCGATCATGGTCACCGGGATGATGTCGGCAAAGGCCGAGAGTAGCTCGACCTCACGCTTCTCCGCGAAACCGTCGATCAGCCGGTTGGCGAGTTCGGCAAGCTCCGGTTTCATCTTCTCGACATGGCGGGAGACGAAGGCGCGGTTGACGAGCGTGCGCAGCCGCGTGTGCTCCGGCGGTTCGAGTTCGAGCAGGGAATAACGTTCCGAGAGATCGAAACTGGCAAGATGCGGCATCGGCTCGGCAAGGCCGAGCTCCTCGCGGCTGGCGATATGCAGGATCTGCCGGCCAAAGCGGCGGTCGCGCAGCAGGCCGTTCACATGGTCGTAACCCGTGAAGAACCACTGCTTCTGCTCACTCCAGTAGAAGGTCGGGCAATGGGCGTGAAGTGCGGCATAGACGGCATTCGGGTTGCCGTAGAAGGCCGGATTGCGGCCGTCCAGCGAGACATGGCGGTTGGCGCGGTCGATCGAGAGAAAGGATGGGATCATCATGCCACGAGGCTTATCGGATTTGCCGAGCCTCGGAAAGATGCGGGGTGAGGGATCCCGGACTACCCGGCCCGTGACAGCGTACCCATGCGTCGCAGCGCCTCGACCTGGTCGTCGACCGTCGGCACGAGTTCGCCGGCGGTGCCGCTCGGCGTGGCCGGTGCCGGGGCAGCGGCCTCCGCTTCGCCGAAGGTGACCGTGCAGTTGCGGCCGGCCGCCTTCGCCGCATAGAGCGCCCGGTCGGCGGCCGAGATCAGTTTGTCGATATTAGCTTCGATCGAGGAGGCAAGCGCGATGCCGATGCTGACCGTGACCGGGACGATCGCTTCGCCGGTGCTGACGGGAAGGCGGCAGAATTCGGTGCGGATCGCTTCGGCGATCGCCTCGGCTTCCGTCTGGTCCGTGACTGCGGCGAAGGCGGCGAATTCCTCGCCGCCCATGCGGCCGAAGATGTTGTTTGGAATATACTGGCGGGCCATCCGCGCGAATGCGGTCAGCACGGCATCGCCGGATTGGTGGCCGAAACGGTCGTTGACACGCTTGAAATGGTCGAGATCGAAGAGCATCACCGCGACCTGGCGCTGGTCGTCATGGGCCTTTTCCTGGATGCCGTCGAAATAGCCAAGCAGGCCGCGGCGGTTGAGCACGCCGGTCAGCGAATCGGTCAGGGTGAGCGCACGCAGGTGCCGTTCGGAGCGCTCCATGATCAGCCGGCAGGTGAACGCGAAGGCGATGGTCAGCAGGAAGGCGCTGGCCATGGCGGAGGCGCCGCCGAGATTGGTCGCTTCGATATCGCTCGGCAGCGTCAGCGCCATCATCAGCGCTGAGCCGAAGCACAGGCAGCCCTGGATGACGAACACGCCCATCAGCTTGACGCGGGTACGCTCGCGGCGCATGTCGCCGGCGGCGACCGCCATAGCAAGTGCCGTCGCACCTGTCGCTGAAGCAAGGTTATAGAGCACCACCCGGTTTGAATAATCGCTGTTGACCCAGGGCAGGAAGACCCCGGCGAGCCAGATGACTGGCGGCAGCAGCGCCCACCATTCGATCCGCTTGCGGTCGAGCGCCAGAAAACCCGCCACCCAGGCGCTCTGGCCGAGCAGCGCGATGGCATTGCCTGCCTCTATGGAAAGCACGCTGGGGATTTCGCCGCGCAGCGCGACCATCGCAAAGCCAATGCCGGTCAGGAGGAAGCCCAAGCCCCAATAGAGATAGGCCTCGTTCCTGACGTTGTGGCGCCAGGCGACGAACAGCACCAAAGCGAGCGTCATGGCCTCGGAACACCAGATAGCGAGACCTGTAGCAATATTGAACACGGCAGCAACCCCTTGTCTGTCGGTTCTCATCCTTGCCGAGGAAGCTCGCCAGTTCCTTAATGTCGCTGCGCTGCGGCATTGTTTCAGGCCGATATCTGCCGGTAGGCTTTCCGTTGGGTAAACGTGCATGAGCACAGTCGAATAGAGTAAGCCTTCCTTCACACTGTCATGGAGAAAAGCCGGGGGAGATCGTAGCAAGGGCTCGCCGTTAACAGGCGTTTGGGGGAAAGAGGCTACCTGGAGCCGCCTTGCCCCGCCTTCTTAACGTTATCCTCATGCGTGTCTTGAAGAGGAGGGCCGGGACACTCTATGTAGGGGTAAGACATTTTTCTTTGATTCCCGGCGCCGGCCGGCGAGACGTTGACAAAGGACGCACATGAGAAACCCAGTCGATACCGCAATGGCCCTCGTGCCGATGGTCGTGGAACAGACCAACCGCGGTGAACGCTCCTACGACATCTATTCCCGCCTGTTGAAGGAACGCATCATCTTCCTGACGGGTGCCGTCGAAGACCATATGGCGACGCTCGTCTGCGCCCAGCTGCTCTTCCTCGAGGCCGAAAACCCGAAGAAGGAAATCGCCCTCTACATCAATTCGCCCGGTGGCGTCGTCACGGCCGGCATGGCGATCTACGATACGATGCAGTTCATCAAGCCCGCGGTTTCGACGCTCTGCATCGGCCAGGCCGCATCCATGGGCTCGCTGCTGCTGGCTGCCGGCCACAAGGACATGCGCTTTGCCACGCCGAATTCCCGCATCATGGTGCACCAGCCCTCGGGCGGCTTCCAGGGGCAGGCCTCGGACATCGAGCGGCACGCCCGCGACATCCTCAAAATGAAGCGCCGCCTGAACGAGGTCTACGTCAAGCACACCGGCCGCACCTACGAAGAAGTTGAAAAGACGCTCGATCGTGACCATTTCATGGATGCGGACGAAGCCCAGAGCTGGGGCGTGATCGACAAGGTTCTGACGTCGCGCCTCGAAATGGAAGGCGAACAGGCCTAGTAATTAATAGGGATGGTGTTTTTGTCGCCACAGTTCTATCCCATTTGTGATTGAACAGGGGCTTTCATACGGCGACGAAGACGCTAATAGTAACTATTAATGCTATGTTGAATTTTTATGACATAGCATTCGGCATTCGAAGGGGAATTCGTTGCCGCCGGAACCCGGACATGATTGATTGGGCCCGGTTCGTACCCCCTGAAGCCCTTCTCGGCAAAGGCTCCGGAAACGGAGTGCCGCCAGGAGCTGATAGAGTGGACCGCGATTTCGCGTTGAAATGCGGCGTGCTGGAAGGAAAGTGATATGAGCAAGGTCAGCGGCAGCAACGGCGGCGACTCCAAGAACACGCTTTATTGTTCGTTCTGCGGAAAGAGCCAGCACGAAGTCCGGAAACTGATTGCCGGACCGACCGTCTTCATCTGCGATGAATGCGTCGAATTGTGCATGGACATCATCCGCGAGGAGAACAAGTCCTCGATGGTCAAGTCCCGTGACGGCGTTCCGACGCCCCAGGACATCATCAAGGTCCTCGACGAATACGTCATCGGCCAGCGGCAGGCGAAGAAGATCCTGTCGGTCGCCGTTCACAACCATTACAAGCGCCTGGCGCACGCCTCCAAGAACGGCGAAGTCGAACTGGCGAAGTCGAACATCATGCTCGTCGGCCCGACCGGCTGCGGCAAGACCTATCTTGCCCAGACGCTCGCCCGCATCATCGACGTTCCCTTCACCATGGCCGATGCGACGACGCTGACAGAGGCCGGTTATGTTGGCGAGGATGTCGAAAACATCATCCTGAAGCTCCTGCAGTCGGCCGACTACAACGTCGAGCGCGCGCAGCGCGGCATCGTCTACATCGACGAAGTCGACAAGATTTCGCGCAAGTCCGACAACCCGTCGATCACCCGCGACGTCTCGGGCGAGGGCGTGCAGCAGGCACTGCTGAAGATCATGGAAGGCACGGTCGCTTCCGTTCCGCCGCAGGGCGGCCGCAAGCATCCTCAGCAGGAATTCCTGCAGGTTGACACGACGAACATCCTGTTCATCTGCGGCGGCGCCTTTGCCGGCCTCGACAAGATCATCTCTGCCCGCGGCGAGAAGACCTCGATCGGCTTCGGTGCGACCGTCAAGTCGCAGGATGACCGCCGCGTCGGTGAGGTCCTGCGCGAACTGGAGCCTGAAGATCTGGTCAAGTTCGGCCTCATCCCTGAGTTCATCGGCCGTCTGCCGGTTCTGGCGACGCTTGAAGACCTCGATGAGGACGCGCTGATCCAGATCCTCTCCGAGCCGAAGAACGCGCTGATCAAGCAGTATCAGCGCCTGTTCGAGATGGAAGACGTGGAACTGAACTTCCACGAGGACGCTCTGCGCGAAATCGCCCGCAAGGCGATCGTGCGCAAGACCGGCGCCCGCGGCCTTCGCTCGATCATGGAGAAGATCCTGCTCGACACGATGTTCGAATTGCCGACGCTGGAAGGCGTGCGCGAGGTCGTCATCTCCGAGGAAGTGGTGCGCGGTTCGGCCCGTCCGCTCTACATCTATGCCGATCGCCAGGAAGAAAAAGCCAACGCTTCGGCTTGAGCTTGGGCTTTCGTGTGATTATTTTGGGGGCTTGCCATAGGCAGGCCCCTTTCTATTTGAAAAACCATGCGAAGCGCTGCTAGTATTTGCCGGTGGGAACCGACATTGCCTTTGCCGATGTTGCGCAAGGGGTAGTGCTTGGCAATCATGCAATGATTCCGTAAGTCTCTTGCTGGCGTTTGTATTTTAGCCGGGTCGGAAGTGGTAAGCGCCGGTCCAGCCACGCGCTTCATAGTGTTGGCGTTCCGTTGTAATAAAGCTGTCACATCCGAGGGACGCGGGCGTTTGCGTGGCTTGAAAAGCGTAGTCAGAACCTCCACTTGTAGCAACAAGTGAGAGTGCCGGCCGGTCCCAAGCGGCCGTGCAAAGAGCCCGGCAACGGGACGATGGAAAGGACATAAAATGACGAAGAAAACGTCTGTAGCGAGCAGCACTGCCTACCCTGTTCTGCCCCTGCGCGACATCGTGGTTTTCCCGCATATGATCGTGCCGCTGTTCGTAGGACGGGAAAAGTCGATCCGTGCGCTCGAAGAGGTCATGGGTTCCGACAAGCAGATCATGCTGGTGACGCAGATCAACGCCAGCGACGACGATCCGGATCCTTCCGCGATCCACAATGTCGGCACCGTGGCGAACGTGTTGCAGCTCTTGAAGCTGCCCGACGGCACCGTGAAGGTTCTGGTCGAAGGCCGCGCCCGCGCCGAGATCGACACCTACACCAGCCGCGAGGATTTCTATGAGGCGCTCGGCCATGTGCTCGAGGAGCCGCATGACGATCCGGTCGAACTGGAAGCCCTGTCGCGTTCGGTCGTCTCCGAATTCGAGAGCTACGTGAAGCTCAACAAGAAGATTTCGCCCGAAGTGGTCGGCGCCGCCAGCCAGATCGACGACTATTCCAAGCTCGCCGATACGGTCGCTTCGCATCTGTCGATCAAGATCACCGAGAAGCAGGAGATGCTGGAGACCACCAGCGTCAAGCAGCGCCTCGAAAAGGCCCTCGGCTTCATGGAAGGCGAGATCTCGGTCCTGCAGGTCGAAAAGCGCATCCGCTCGCGCGTCAAGCGCCAGATGGAGAAGACCCAGCGCGAGTACTACCTGAATGAACAGATGAAGGCGATCCAGAAGGAACTCGGCGACGGCGAGGAAGGCCGCGACGAGATGAGCGAACTGGAAGAGCGCATCTCCAAGACCAAGCTGTCCAAGGAGGCCCGTGAAAAGGCCGATGCGGAACTGAAGAAGCTGCGCCAGATGAGCCCGATGTCGGCGGAAGCCACCGTCGTGCGCAACTATCTGGACTGGCTGCTCGGCATCCCCTGGGGCAAGAAGTCGAAGATCAAGGCCGATCTCAACAATGCCGAGAAGATCCTCGAAGCCGATCACTTCGGTCTCGACAAGGTCAAGGAGCGCATCGTCGAATATCTGGCCGTGCAGGCTCGCGCCACCAAGATCAAGGGCCCGATCCTCTGCCTCGTCGGCCCTCCGGGTGTCGGCAAGACTTCGCTCGCCCAGTCGATCGCCAAGGCGACCGGCCGTGAGTATGTCCGCATGGCGCTTGGCGGCGTTCGTGACGAAGCCGAAATCCGCGGTCACCGCCGCACCTATATCGGCTCGATGCCCGGCAAGGTCATCCAGTCGATGAAGAAGGCGAAGAAGTCCAACCCGCTCTTCCTGCTCGACGAGATCGACAAGCTCGGCCAGGATTATCGCGGCGATCCGTCCTCGGCCCTGCTGGAAGTGCTCGATCCGGCGCAGAACATGACCTTCATGGACCACTATCTGGAAGTCGAATACGACCTGTCGGATGTGATGTTCATCACGACGGCAAATACGCTGAATATTCCAGCGCCCCTGATGGACCGCATGGAGATCATCCGTATCGCCGGCTACACCGAGGATGAAAAGCGCGAAATCGCCAAGCGGCACCTGCTGCCGAAGGCCATCAAGGAACATGCGTTGCAGCCGGAAGAATTCTCGGTCAGCGACGACGCCCTGATGGCGATCAGCCAGCAGTACACCCGCGAAGCCGGCGTCCGCAACTTCGAACGCGAACTGATGAAACTCGCCCGCAAGGCGGTCACCGAGATCATCAAGGGCAAGACGAAGGCCGTTCATGTGACGGCTGCCAACATCTCCGACTACCTGGGCGTCCCGCGCTTCCGCCATGGCGAAGCCGAGGGCGAGGATCAGGTCGGCGTCGTGACCGGTCTTGCCTGGACGGAAGTCGGTGGTGAGCTGCTGACCATCGAAGGCGTGATGATGCCGGGCAAGGGCCGCATGACGGTCACCGGCAATCTGAAGGAAGTCATGAAGGAATCGATCTCGGCAGCGGCCTCCTATGTTCGCTCGCGCGCTGTCGATTTCGGCATCGAGCCGCCGCGCTTCGACAAGAGCGACATCCACGTGCACGTGCCGGAAGGCGCGACGCCGAAGGATGGCCCCTCGGCCGGCGTCGCCATGGCAACCGCGATCGTCTCGATCATGACCGGCATCCCAGTGGACAGGCATGTGGCCATGACCGGTGAAATCACCCTTCGCGGTCGTGTGCTGCCGATCGGTGGTCTCAAGGAAAAGCTGCTCGCAGCGCTTCGCGGCGGCATCAAGAAGGTGCTGATTCCGGAGGAAAACGCCAAGGACCTGGCGGAGATTCCTGACAACGTGAAGAACAACATGGAGATCATCCCGGTATCCCGCATGGGCGAGGTGATCAAGCATGCGCTGATCCGGCGACCGGAGCCGATCGAATGGGACGGCACGGTAGAAACGCCCGTCATCGCAACGGTCGAAGGCCTCGATGAGACAGGCGCAACCATAGCGCATTGAGTGGCCTTTGCCACATTTACGCCCAATTGGGGCAAAACACGCAAAAAGGCTGGCGGAAACGCCAGCCTTTTTTGTGAAAACGTCATGTAGACGCTTGCTTTTCCTTGATTTGCAGGGCTTTTGGGTTTTCGGCGGGCCTGATGAAACCTATTCTGCGCCTAGCTTACTTTTGAGTCGTTTCATACCATTTAGAAAGGGGTGGAAACATGAACAAGAATGAACTCGTGTCCGCAGTAGCCGAAAAGGCAGGACTGACGAAGTCTGACGCGGCTTCCGCTGTTGACGCGGTTTTCGACGTTGTCCAGGCTGAACTCAAGAACAAGGGCGACATCCGCCTCGCGGGTTTCGGCAGCTTCACCGTTTCTCATCGTGCCGCAACGAAGGGCCGTAATCCGTCGACGGGCGCTGAAGTCGACATTCCGGCTCGCAACGTGCCCAAATTCACGCCCGGCAAGGGCCTGAAGGACGCCGTCAACGGCTGATCTGATATTATCCGTCAGCCGGAAACGAGACCGGTTGTCCAGGATTTGAGAGGGGTTCGGCTTTGCCGGACCCCTTTTGCTTTAGGAGCACTCTTGCCGCCGCGCGGGCTTTGATCTACGACATTTCTGTTCTCAGGGCGGGGTGAAACTCCCCACCGGCGGTAAGAGTTTCGGCTCGAGCCCGCGAGCGCCTTCCCTCGTGTCCAAGCGGGGGAAGGGTCAGCAGATCCGGTGCGATTCCGGAGCCGACGGTTAAAGTCCGGATGGAAGAGAATGAGTGTCGGTCGTGCGAAGGGCAGGGGTCTGTCCTGTGTCGCTTGGTCGTGGCTCATGCGTCCTGATTTATGTTGGTCCCTGTTTTGGATGAAAGACATGAATCAGACTTCCCTTGCAGTCTCGCCGTCCCGCGCCGTTGTCGGTGCACTCTGGATGGTGCTTGCCGGCATTGCTTTTTCGCTTCTCAACGTCGTCACCCAATGGCTGACGATGAAGCTTGCCTTTCCCTCGGCGTCGGCAGCCTTCTGGCAATATGGCTTCGCCTTCCTGTTTTCGTTGCCGTTCCTTAAGAGGCTCGGCCTCGCGGCGATGCGCACGCACTATCCCTGGCGTCACCTCGCGCGCGTCGCGCTTGCCGCGCTCGGCGTCGAGGCCTGGGTCGCCGGCCTTGCCGCCGTGCCGATCTGGCAGGCGATCGCACTGGTGATGACCTCGCCCTTCTTCATCATTCTGGGTGCCCGGCTTTTCCTCGGTGAGCGCGTCGGCCCGGCCCGCTGGGCCGCGACGGCGGCGGGTTTCACCGGAGCGATGATCATCCTGCAGCCATGGTCGGACGGCTTTGGCTGGGCAGCACTCCTGCCTGTGCTCTCGGCGCTGCTGTGGGGCGCCTCGTCGTTGATCACCAAAAGCCTAACGGGCATTGAACGACCGGAGACGATCACCGTCTGGCTGCTCGTTCTGCTGACCCCGATAAACGGCGGGCTGGCGCTTGCGGCAGGTTTTGCAGTGCCGACGGGTGCAACACTTGCCCTGTTCCTGCTGGCGGGGCTGCTGACCGCCGCAGCGCAGTATTTCCTGACGCTTGCCTATGCCGCAGCCGATGCCGCCTACGTCCAGCCATTCGATGATCTTAAGCTGCCGTTGAACGTGCTGGCCGGTTGGCTGTTCTTTGGCTATGCGCCGGCGGGTTACCTTTGGCTGGGAGCAGCTCTCATCCTGTCTGCCTCGCTCTTCATCATGCGAAACGAGATGCGCCGGGAGCGCAAACCAGCCTGACGTGGTCTGGCGCAAAATGTCGCCTCTGTCATGCCTCTGTCATGCCGCTCGCGCAGAAAACTCCTGTTTCGAATGTTCGACACATGGGGGATTTCATGACAATTTCATCGCGCAAGGCAGCGCTCGCTGCCGTGCTTCTCGCATCCGTTGCCTTTCCGGCCGCGGCCGAACCGGTTTTCAATCGCATCGCTTCCTTCCCGGTTGCGCAGAACCTGCCGGCTGACAAGGACAAGCTTTCGGTGAGCTCCGCCGAAATCATCACCGCGACCGACGACGGCAACACGCTGATCTATAGCGACAGCCCGCTCGGCGCGATCGGCTTCATCGACATTACCGATGCCAAGGCTCCGAAGGCCGGCGGCGCGGTGATGATGGACGGCGAGCCGACATCGGTCACCTCGAGCGCCGGCAAGGCGCTCGTTGCCGTCAACACTTCCGAAAACAAGGCGAAGCCCTCGGGCCGTCTCGCCATCGTCGACGTGGCGACCAAGAAGATCGAGAACAGCTGTGATCTCGGCGGCCAGCCGGATTCGATCGCCCTCAACAAGGATAAGACGCTCGGCACCATCGCGATCGAAAACGAGCGCGACGAAAAGGTCAATGACGGCAAGATCCCGCAAATGCCGGCTGGCGACCTCGTCGTCTTCCAGGTCAAGAACGGCACCGTCGATTGCGGCACGATCAAGCACGTGGCGCTGACCGGGCTTGCCGGCGTCGCCCCGGAGGATCCGGAGCCGGAATTCGTCGCCTTCAACAGCCTGAACGAGATTGCTCTGACGCTGCAGGAAAACAACGAAATCGTCATCATCGACGCCAACACGGCTGAAGTGAAGACGCATTTCACCGCCGGCAGCGTCGATCTCACCGGTATCGACACCAAGCGTGACGGCGCCCTGAAATTCTCGGGCGAAGCCAAAGGCGTGCTGCGCGAGCCCGATGCTGTGAAGTGGTTGGACGACAACCGCCTCGTCGTCGCCAATGAAGGCGACTACCAGGGCGGCTCGCGCGGCTTCACCATCTTCGACAAGACGGGTAAGCTTCTCTACGAATCGGGCGCATCCTTCGAACGCGCCGTCGCCCATATCGGCCACTATCCGGAAAGCCGGTCAGCATCGAAGGGCGTCGAGCCGGAAGGCCTCGAAGCCGCCAAGTTCGGGGACGATCAGTATTTCTTCCTGCTCGCCGAGCGTGCTTCGGTCGTCGGCGTCTATAAGGATACCGGTGCCGATCCCGAACTCGTCCAGCTGCTGCCGTCCGGCATGTCGCCGGAAGGCGCGATCGCCATCCCTAGGCGCAATCTCCTCGCGACTGCCAACGAACTCGACCTCGGCAAGGATGGCGGCGCGCGCTCGCATGTGATGATCTACGAGCGCTCGGAAGGCGAAAAGGCCTATCCGCAGATCGTCTCCGCCGAGAAGGACGGCAATCCGATCGGCTTTGCAGCCCTTTCGGGTCTCGCAGCCGTTCCGGGCAAGCCGGGCATGCTCTACGCCGTCAGCGACAGCGTTCTGGGTTCGCATCCGACGATCTACACGATCGATGCCAGCAAGAAGCCGGCCGTCATCACCGATGCCCTCGTCGTCAAGCGTGACGGCGCCCCGGCCCAGAAGCTCGACATCGAAGGCATCGCGGCTGCTGCCGATGGCTCCTTCTGGCTCGCCTCGGAAGGTTACAGCGAGCGTCTGGTTCCGCATGCCCTCTACAACGTCAATGCCAAGGGCGACATCAAGGTCGAGATCGCCCTGCCGAAGGAGCTCGTCGCTAACGAAATCCGCTACGGCTTCGAAGGCGTGACCGTTGTCGGCACCGGCGACGATGCGACGCTGTGGATGGCGGTCCAGCGTGAGTGGAGCGATGACGAGAAGGGCTTCGTCAAGCTCGTCTCCTACAATCCGAAGAAGAAGGAATGGGGTGCTGTGCGCTATCCACTCGACAAGACGGAAAGCGGCTGGGTCGGCCTGTCGGAAATCTCGGCTCAGGGCGACAGCGTCTACATCATCGAGCGCGACAACCTCGTCGGTGATGCCGCCAGGCTGAAGAAGCTCTACAAGGTCGCGATATCGGACCTGAAGCCCGCCAAGCTCGGCGGCGAGCTGCCGGTCGTCAAGAAGACCGAAGCCCACGACTTCCTCGGTGAGCTGAAGACCGCGACCAACGGCTACGTGCTGGACAAGCTTGAAGGCTTCGCCTTCGACGCATCGGGCAAGCCCTATGCGGTCACCGACAATGACGGCGTCAGCGACTCCTCCGGCGAGACCCTGTTCTTTCCGGTCGATCTCGTCGGCACGAACTGAGCCCACCAACTGACCTTGACGGATCGATGACACGAAAATGGCCGGGTTTTCGCCCGGCCATTTTCGTTTCGAAATGTCGGACGGCCTACCAGCGCTGATGCACATGCGGCGCGATCAGCCGCTCGTAAATCTCGCGCGTTGCTGCCATGACATCGGCCGAAAGCGGCGCCAGATTGGCAGCAGCCGCATTGCCCTTGGCCTGCTCGGCGTTACGCGCGCCGGGGATGACGACGGTGACGGCGTCGCTCATCAGGATCCAGCGGAGCGCGAAGGCGGCCATGGTGGCGCCCTCGGGCACCAGCTTGCGCACCTCTTCCACCGCCTGCAGGCCGACCTCGAAGGGCACCCCGGCAAAGGTCTCGCCGACATCGAAGGCTTCGCCGTTGCGGTTGAAATTGCGGTGGTCGTCGCTGGCGAAATGTGTGTCCCGGGTGATCTTTCCGGAGAGAAGACCGCTGGCGAGCGGTACGCGGACGATGATCGCCACGTTCCTGCGGCGTGCTTCCTGGAAGAACAGGTGATCGGGGCGCTGGCGGAAGATGTTGTAGATGATCTGGATGCTGACGACGCCGGGATATTCGATCGCCTTCAGGCCGTCCTCCACCTTTTCGACGCTGACGCCGTAACCCTTGATCTTGCCGGCCTTCTGCAGCTCGTTCAGGTCCTCGAAGACCTCCGGCTGGTAAAGCACCTCACGCGGCGGGCAGTGGAGCTGCACGAGGTCGAGACTGTCGACGGCAAGATTCGTCAGGCTGCGGTCGATGAAGCCTTCGAGATTAGCCTTGGTGTAGCCTTCCGCGACATGCGGGTTGAGGCGGCGGCCCGCCTTGGTAGCGACCATCGGACGCACATCGCCGCGCGTCTTCAGCACGTCGGCAATGATCTTTTCCGAGCGCCCGTCGCCATAGACGTCAGCCGTATCGATGAATGTCATGCCGGCATCGAGCGCGGCATTGAGCGCCGCGCGTCCGTCGGCCTCGCTGATATCGCCCCAGGAGCCGCCGATCTGCCAGGCGCCGAAGCCGACATTGGTGACGGTGAAGGGCATGCGGCCAAAAGCATGGTGTTTCATGAAAAATCCTCCCTACTACATGTCGCCCGGAAGTGTGCGGGGACAACGACATGCATAAAAACAAAGAGCCAAAGCGCATCGCATGAATCAAGCACGATGCGACGCGCTTTGGTGATGAAAGCCACTGGAACTATCAGGCGGGTGACTCCGCGGCAATTACCGATCCGGCTTTGATTGGTCGCCTCGATGAAATATCGTCGCGATATAAGGCTTCAACCGCAATGAATGGAAAAGGAAAGATCATGGAGATCAAACCCGCCGGCTCTCGCCCCTCGACGAAGCCACCGGCCGACTATTTCACCGGCGCCGTTCGCCAGGATCCGCTGATGGAAACGCCGGCGCCGGCACGGGCGAGGGCGGTCTCCGTCACCTTTGAACCCGGCGCCCGCACGGCCTGGCATACGCATCCGCTCGGCCAGACACTGATCGTGACATCAGGTAAGGGCCTCGCCCAGAGCTGGGGCGAGGACATCCGCGAGATCCGCCCCGGCGATACCGTCTGGTTCGCGCCAGGCGAAAAACATTGGCACGGCGCTGCCCCGGACACGGCGATGACGCATATCGCCATCCATGAAGCGCTGGACGGCAGCCACGTCGACTGGATGGAAAAGGTCAGCGACGAGCAATATTCCGGTAAAATGTGAGCTGATCAGAGCCGTTTCAGGCAATAGGAAAAATGCGCGTGCGATTCGACCGTCAGGAACTCGAATTGCCAGCCGTAATCCTTGCAGAATTTGGTGACCGCCTCGACGACGCCATAGACGATCGGCTTGACCGTATTGCCGGTGCAGAAATCATGCCCGGCAATACGCCCCGTCCGCTTCACCTTCTTTTCGCAGAGCTGGAGTTCCTGCCAGGTGAGCTCGAAGGAATGGTCGGTATCGATATAGGCCCAATCGAGGAAATCGTCCTCGAATTCGGCAAGCTTGTCGAGCGATGTGCCTTGCATCAGATGCAGCCGGCCGGCCGCGATCTCGGCCGCGAAATTCGTGTGGATCGCATCGAGCCCGGAGCTGTAGCGATCCATTGACCAGGGATCGATGAGGTAGAGCTGCGCCGGGCGATTCTTTTCCAGGATCTCCGCCGTATATTCGCCAAAGGCTGCCCCGACCTCGACGCCGATGCCGCCGTTCGGGATCCGATAAAGCAATTCGCCGCGATCCGGCAGCAGCCGGGCGTTTTCCATATGATGGGCGCTGAGCGGGGTGCGCGGCATGCTCGCCCGGAGCGCCTGCCTTTCTTCACGTGTCTTCATTTCTGATCTCGGGATTGCGGGCGACTGACAGCCCTGATGCGGTTTGACGGCAAGGTAGGAGCAGCCGGCACCGATGACAACCGCATGACGGGAATTTGCTTCTTTCGAACAAACCGCTAAGTTCCATCTGTGAACTGACGAAAAAGCCTCGGGAGGAGCGATTTCATGAGACGCATGTGGCCTGAAGAATTCAACGCCATCATCAGCGGAGCTGAGGAGGTGATGTTGGAAACACCAGCCGAGGCCGGCGAAGCGCCGCTGCAGCGCAAGGCGCTGAAGGCGCGAATCACCATGCAGGATTACGAGCGGATCTGGCCGCTCGCCGAGATGCGCTTCCGGCTTGGTGAAAGAGATGGCAAGGCCATCACGCTGATCACCACCAATCCCCACTACCACGCCTGGCACCCGAAGGACGGCGGCAGCGTCGATTCCGTGTCGGACAGCGGCCGCCATTACAAGACGGATTATCTCGTCGTGCACTTCCTGCTCGACGACGTGAAGGAAACGTCTCCCGCCTGAGGCTAAGGCCCGGTGCGGCCGGAAGCCGTACCGGCGTCCTGTGGAAGCCAAGTTGATCCCGACGCTGATGACAACGGCGGCGATATCGCTAAGCTTGGGCGAACCATATCCTTACGAAATTGGAGGTTCCCGTGACGGGCAACGTGCTGGATATCCCGGTCAAGACTGTGGATGGTCGTGAGACCACGCTCAACGAATACAGGGGCAGGGTGCTCTTGGTCGTCAATGTCGCCTCGAAATGCGGGCTGACCGTCCAATATGAGGGGCTGGAAAAGCTCTATGGGGAAAAGCGCGAGCGCGGCTTCGTCATCGCCGCTTTCCCCGCCAACGACTTCAAGGGTCAGGAGCCCGGCACCGACGCCGAGATCCTCGATTTCTGCACCAGCACCTATGACGTCACCTTCCCGATCTTCTCGAAGATCTCGGTCAAGGGCGAGGCCCAGCACCCGCTTTACCGGCAGCTGACCAAGTCGGGTGTCGCGACGACGGGTGACGGCCCGATGCGCGAACGCCTGAAATCCCATGGCATGACAGGCGGAGATGAGGACGACATCCTCTGGAACTTCGAGAAATTCCTGATCGGCCGCGACGGCAAAGTCGCCGCCCGTTTCGCGCCTGACGTGACGGCGGACGATTCGCGGCTGGTTTCCGCTGTGGATAAAGAACTGGCGAAGGCATGAATGGTGGGCCATGAGCACCCACCGGACAGCGGGATGCTCACTACCCCGATCACGCTCTCACATCTCAGTCGGAGAAAATGAGAAAGCGCATCCGGCGCCGTTCCAAGATCCTCAGATCCCAAGCACGGTCACAAGCGGGGGCGTAAAGTTCTTGAAGCCCACCCTCGGCCAGTCGCACCTCTTGTCGAATTTCGTCTTTGGTTCGTGGCGCTGGCATGTCGGATTCGTCTTGAATGCATATCCGGGCAGGGCGACGTATGTGGCACTTGGCGTGCCAAGGGCAATCGCGATGCACAGCATCAATGCGGAGCGCAGGGTCCTCATGGCACACCTCCAGGCGTGATGAACCTTCAAGCGCGGAGACTTTCCGGGCGGCGAATTCTCCCACTTTTGCCGGCCCCTATCCATTCGCCCAATAGGAGGTGGCGCGGTGGTTGGGAGTAGTCCGTTTTGCGGAGCGCTGGCGGGACGGCGCGCATCTGAAGCTGCCGGGATGTACGTCTTGCTGCGCCGGAACGTCTTGCCGCATGCTGCCTCGAGAACGCAGTCCTGCCCACAACTCGGACCGTGGTGTGCCGCCGAACGGGGGCATCGGCAGCCAGTTCACCGGATACGGAGAGTCGTGACGAAGCGATAGGCAGCGGGTGGGTTTTCGGCGTGGATGTAATCGCATGAAATGGCAGACGATGGGCGTCCTCCAAACGGCGAGGGATGCCCATCACCCCACAGTCACTTCTGCGTGAGAGAAAATGAGAAGGCGCACCGGGCGCCGCTCATAAATGAAACGCGGTTTTGGAAAAACGAAAACGTATATTTATCGCCACTTTGACCGCTGTCTCTGAAAGACGCGGGGAATCGGCTGATGGTGCTTAAGACGCCGCGCTGGCTGGCTTTGCTGATTTCCAAGCTGCAGGCTGAATTGTCGGCATCGACCGAAAAATTAATCGGCAGATCTGACTGCATTCTCAGCAGATATGTTCTGGCTTCACGCGCCGGGGTTTCTCCCGAGGTTGTAATCGCCTGATCCCCGGCAGACAGGAACACCTCTTGCGCTGGCTCTCTGGCAATGCACGGCGGCGCAGCCACGCTGGCGAGAAGCAGCGTAGAGATGATGGCAACGGTTTTCATGAGGTGTCTCCTGACAAAACACCTTGCGCAGATCCTGATCGGATTAGCGAGCTAATTCGGGAGTCTAATTCCGATGAACAAGCAGCAGGAAAGATTGAAAATGGTGGGCGATGAGAGACTCGAACTCCCGACATCCTCGGTGTAAACGAGGCGCTCTACCAACTGAGCTAATCGCCCATCGCAAACGAAGCCGGATCGGCCTGCCGCGTTGGTGGCCGTGATCTATGCGGATCGCGGCAAAACCGCAAGAGTGTTTGTGAAGATTTTTTGATTTTTTTGGCGGTGGCCCCGTGTCTTCAATGCCGCTTAGGTTTGGCTCGGCTGTGGAAAAGTGAGGGGAGGGCGGCGAGCATCTCCGTTTCGAAGGCGGTGCGTCTGCGCCTGAGCATCGCTGCGGAAGACGGAAGTGCCGGCTTTTGTTCGTCTGGCACCCAACCCGCAGAAACATTTCACGGACTGTCATGGTTTTGTCTCCAAACCTGCTTGACACTAAAAGGCGAACCCCGTAGTTAGCCGCTCATCGAAACGGGCAGCCGTTTTGGAGAGGGTGCGAAGGCATCCGGACTGCTTGAAATGAATTGCGGGTGTAGCTCAGTTGGTTAGAGTGCCGGCCTGTCACGCCGGAGGTCGCGGGTTCGAGCCCCGTCACTCGCGCCATTTCAAGTCTTGTAAAACGCAAATGCGATTTGTCGTTTGTCCGGTTCTCTTCTTCCTCGCGGCCGCAAAATGGCCGATCAATGCGCGGGTGTAGCTCAGTCGGTTAGAGTGCCGGCCTGTCACGCCGGAGGTCGCGGGTTCGAGCCCCGTCACTCGCGCCATTTCTCTTGAAAGCTATGCAGTTTCCAGTGGTCCGGCATGCGCGCTGAAGCGGCTTGCGCGGATTTGTCGCGACATCATTGCATGTGCTTGATAGTGTCCCTCGGCTACTCGTCGAATTGCTTCTGTAAAAGTCTTGCGCCGGGGCTTCGGCTGCGCTAACCACGGCTTGTTGCAACGCACGTTCGCTTGCCGGGCATTTGCCCAAATGCGCCACCTGGCGTCTCCGGCAAACAGGGATGAACATGATGACTGAACTACTCAGTTCTTATATTCCAATCGCTATCTTCATTGCTATTGCGCTCGTGATCGGTCTGGCGCTGCTCATCGCGCCGTTCGCCGTGGCTTTCAAAGCGCCAGATTCGGAAAAGCTCTCGGCTTACGAATGCGGCTTCAACGCTTTCGACGACGCCCGCATGAAGTTCGACATCCGCTTCTACCTCGTGTCGATCCTCTTCATCATCTTCGACCTCGAAGTCGCCTTCCTCTTCCCCTGGGCCGTTTCCTTCGGCGCCATCGGCTGGTTCGGCTTCTGGTCCATGATGGTCTTCCTTCTCGTGCTGACCATCGGCTTTATCTATGAATGGAAGAAGGGAGCCCTGGAATGGGAGTAGCCCCTGTGAGCAATCAGCCGCTCGTCGCACAGCAGCCAAAAGGGATCATCGATCCTTCGACCGGCAAGCCGATCGGCAGCAACGACCCATTTTTCGGTGAGATCAACAACGAGCTCGCCGACAAGGGTTTTCTCGTCACCTCCACCGACGAGCTGATCAACTGGGCCCGCACCGGCTCGCTGATGTGGATGACCTTCGGCCTTGCCTGCTGCGCCGTCGAAATGATGCAGCTGTCGATGCCGCGTTACGACGTCGAGCGCTTTGGTTTTGCGCCGCGCGCCTCGCCGCGCCAGTCCGACGTGATGATCGTCGCCGGCACGCTGACCAACAAGATGGCGCCGGCGCTGCGTAAGGTCTATGACCAGATGCCCGAGCCGCGTTATGTCATCTCGATGGGCTCCTGCGCCAATGGCGGCGGCTATTATCACTATTCCTATTCGGTGGTGCGCGGTTGCGACCGCATCGTGCCGATCGACATCTACGTGCCGGGCTGTCCCCCCACGGCAGAGGCGCTGCTTTATGGCGTGCTTCTGCTGCAGAAGAAGATCCGGCGTACCGGCACGATCGAACGCTAAGGGTTAAGGACAAGGCATATGAGTGAAGCCCTGACTGAGCTTGCGTCCTACCTTGGCGAAGCGCGCGCCAACCTGATCGCCGCATCGCAGATGAAGTATGGCGAGCTGACGCTGACGACGACGGGTGAAAACCTGGTCGCGCTTCTGACCTTCCTGCGCGACGACGCCAAATGCGGTTTCGTCAACCTGATCGATATTTGCGGGGTCGACTGGCCGCAGCGCGAGTTGCGTTTCGATGTCGTCTACCACCTGCTGTCGCCGAAGAAGAACCTGCGCATCCGCGTCAAGGTCGCGACCGACGAGGATACGCCGGTTCCGTCGGCCTGCCCCGTCTATCCAGGTGCCGACTGGTTCGAGCGCGAGACTTGGGACATGTATGGCGTGCTCTTCACCGGCCATCCGGACCTGCGCCGCATCCTGACTGACTATGGCTTCGAAGGCCATCCGCTGCGCAAGGACTTCCCGACCACCGGCTTCGTCGAAGTGCGTTACGACGACGCCGCAAAGCGCGTCGTCTACGAGCCGGTCGAGCTGAAGCAGGAATTTCGCAACTTCGACTTTATGTCGCCTTGGGAAGGCACGGAGTATGTGCTGCCCGGCGACGAAAAAGCGAAGCAATAAATTCAAGGCGGCTGGTGGGCTTAGCCCGCCATTCACTGGTTATCTGAGAACGCGAGCCCATCGCCATGACAGAACATAACGTCCGCAACTTCAACATCAACTTCGGACCGCAGCATCCGGCGGCGCATGGCGTTCTTCGTCTTGTCCTGGAGCTTGACGGCGAAATTGTGGAGCGTGTCGATCCGCATATAGGCCTTTTGCATCGCGGCACCGAGAAGCTGATCGAGACAAAGACCTATCTTCAGGCCGTGCCCTATTTCGATCGTCTCGACTACGTCGCGCCGATGAACCAGGAACATGCCTATGCGATGGCCGTCGAAAAGCTGCTCGGCATTGAGATCCCGATTCGCGGCCAGCTGATCCGCGTTCTCTATTCGGAAATCGGTCGTATCCTCTCGCACCTTCTGAACGTCACGACGCAGGCCATGGACGTCGGCGCGCTGACGCCGCCGCTCTGGGGCTTCGAAGAGCGTGAAAAGCTGATGGTGTTCTACGAGCGCGCCAGCGGCTCACGCATGCACGCCGCCTATTTCCGTCCGGGTGGCGTCCACCAGGATCTGCCCGAACAGCTCGTGCAGGATATCGGCAACTGGTGCGACCCGTTCCTGAAGGCGCTCGACGACATCGACAACCTGTTGACCGGCAATCGTATCTTCAAGCAGCGCAACGTCGATATCGGCGTCGTCTCGCTGGAGGAATGCTGGGCTTGGGGCTTCTCCGGCGTCATGGTGCGCGGTTCGGGTGCGGCCTGGGATCTGCGTCGCGCCCAGCCGTATGAATGTTACTCCGATCTCGAATTCGACATTCCGATCGGCAAGAATGGCGACAACTACGACCGCTATCTGATCCGCATGATCGAGATGCGCGAGTCGGTTCGCATCATGAAGCAATGCGTCAACCGGCTGCTCTCGGATGCCAAGACCGGTCCCTTCTCGTCGATTGACGGCAAGGTGGTGCCGCCGAAGCGCGGCGAGATGAAGCGTTCGATGGAAGCGCTGATCCACCACTTCAAACTCTATACCGAAGGCTACCACGTGCCGGCCGGCGAGGTTTACGCCGCCGTCGAGGCGCCGAAGGGCGAGTTCGGCGTCTATCTGGTCTCCGACGGCACCAACAAGCCCTATCGCTGCAAGATCCGCGCCCCGGGCTACGCCCATCTGCAGGCCATGGATTTCATGTGCCGCGGCCACCAGCTTGCCGACGTCGCGGCCGTCCTCGGCTCGCTCGACATCGTCTTCGGTGAGGTGGACCGCTGATGCAGCTTCTGCCGCTGGCCGTCGTAATCCTTCTTTCGGCATCCGGGGTTTCGGCTCAGGAGTCCGATAGCCTCGGCACGCCGCTGGGCCGTAAGGAAGAGACGCCGCCGGCGCAGCAATCGTCCATGGGCGAGCTTTTGTCCAAGGGCTATCAGATCAAGGCTGCCATTCCGAACGGCAGCAAATTCGTAGTGTTTATGCAAAAAGACCAGTCGGCCTATGCCTGCGAAATGCAGTCTTTGACCGCTTCGCGGTGTGGAACCCTAAACTGACAAGGCGTGAGGAAGAATGTCCGTTCGTCGATTAGCCGAAGATCAATTCCAGCCTGCCGCATTCGCCTTCAGCGATGAGAATGCGGTCTGGGCGGACAAGACGATCCAGAAATACCCCGCCGGCCGCCAGCAATCGGCGGTCATTCCGCTGTTGATGCGGGCGCAGGAGCAGGACGGCTGGGTCACGCGCGCGGCGATCGAAAAGATCGCCGACATGCTCGACATGGCCTATATAAGAGTGCTCGAGGTCGCGACCTTCTATACGCAGTTCCAGCTGCACCCTGTGGGAACGCGCGCCCATGTCCAGGTCTGCGGCACGACGCCCTGCATGCTGCGCGGCTCGGAAGCGCTGATGTCGGTCTGCAAGAGCAAGATCCATGCCCATGCCTTCGAGCGTAACGCCGAAGGAACGTTGTCCTGGGAAGAGGTCGAATGTCTCGGGGCCTGTGTCAACGCCCCGATGGTGATGATCGGCAAGGACACCTATGAGGACCTGACGCCCGAGCGTCTCGAAGAGATCATCGACGTCTTTGCCGCCGGCAATGGCGCCAGCATCAAGCCCGGCACCCAGATCGACCGCGTGTTTTCGGCGCCTGAAGGCGGCCTGACCTCGCTGACGACGGAAGAGCCGAAGGCAAGGACGCGCGCCAAGAAGGCCAATGCCGAAACCGTGTCGGCTCAAGTCGACGCCGCGCCGGTTCCGCCCTCCGAGGCCGCCCGCCCGAAGAGCACCGACGCCGAGACCAATGCTGCCCTGAAGACGCCGGCAACGGCGCCGAAGGCGGCTGCGAAAAACGCCAAGGCTGCCGAGCAGCAGCCGATATCAGGCACTGCGGCTGCCGAACCGGCGCCGAAAGCTGCCGTCAAGGCTGAAGCTGCCCCTGCGGCAAAGCCTGCTCTGACCGACAAGAACCGTCCGGCCGGCGTCGAAAAGCCTGCCGCACCGGATGATCTGAAGATGATCTCGGGTGTCGGCCCGAAAATCGAGGCGACGTTGAACGAAATCGGCATCTTCACCTTTGCGCAGGTCGCAGGCTGGAAGACGGCCGAACGCGAATGGGTCGACGGCTACCTGAACTTCCGCGGCCGCATCGAGCGCGATGACTGGGTCAAGCAGGCCAAGGCGCTCGCCAAGGGCGGGGAAGCGGAATATATCAAGGTCTTCGGCAAGAAGCCGCGGTAAGAGGTGAAGCATGTTACAAGATAAAGACCGCATCTTTACCAATATCTACGGCCTCAAGGACAAATCCCTGAAGGGCGCGATGAGCCGCGGCCACTGGGACGGCACCAAGCAGATCCTCGAAAAGGGCCGCGACTGGATCATCAACGAGATGAAGGCGTCTGGTCTTCGCGGTCGTGGCGGCGCCGGTTTCCCCACAGGTCTCAAATGGTCCTTCATGCCGAAGGAAAGCGACGGCCGCCCACATTACCTCGTCGTCAACGCTGACGAATCGGAGCCCGGCACCTGCAAGGACCGCGATATCATGCGCCACGATCCGCATACGCTGATCGAAGGCTGTGTCATCGCGAGCTTCGCCATGGGCGCCAATGCGGCCTACATCTATGTGCGCGGCGAATATATAAGAGAGCGCGAAGCGCTGCAGGCGGCGATCGACGAATGCTATGATTATGGCCTGCTCGGCAAGAACAACAAGCTCGGCTGGGACATGGACATCTTCGTCCATCACGGCGCCGGCGCCTATATCTGCGGCGAGGAAACCGCGCTGCTCGAAAGCCTCGAAGGCAAGAAGGGCCAGCCGCGCCTGAAGCCGCCGTTCCCGGCCAATATGGGTCTCTACGGCTGCCCGACGACGGTCAACAATGTCGAATCGATCGCTGTTGCGCCGACGATCCTGCGCCGCGGCGCCGGTTGGTTCTCGGCCATCGGCCGCCCGAACAATGTCGGCACCAAGCTGTTCATGCTCTCCGGCCACGTCAACAAGCCGTGCACGGTCGAAGAGGAAATGGGTATCACCTTCCGCGAACTGGTCGACCGCCATGCCGGCGGCATCCGCGGCGGCTGGGACAACCTGCTTGCCGTCATTCCGGGCGGGGCGTCCTGCCCGATCGTTCCGGCCAAGGACATCATCGATTGCCCGATGGATTTCGACGGCCTGCGCGGCGTCGGCTCTTCCTTCGGTACTGCCGCCGCGATCGTCATGGACAAGTCCACCGACGTCATCAAGGCGATCGCCCGTATCTCCGCCTTCTTCAAGCATGAGAGCTGCGGCCAGTGCACGCCCTGCCGCGAAGGCACCGGCTGGATGTGGCGCGTGATGGAACGCATGGCCAAGGGCAATGCCCAGAAGCGCGAAATCGACATGCTGTTCCAGGTGACGAAGCAGATCGAGGGCCATACCATCTGTGCGCTGGGCGATGCAGCCGCATGGCCGGTGCAGGGTCTGATCCGTAACTTCCGTCCCGAGATCGAAAAGCGCATCGACCAGTATACGGCAAGCGCCCTCGATCACGGTGCGGTTCTGGAGGCGGCTGAATAATCATGGCGGACAACGCATCCAAGGTTGGGAAGAAGGAAGAAGTCACCGATTTCGCGGCCGGTTTCGGCCGTCTTGCCGCCGAGATGCTGGAAAATGCACGGGCGATGCCGGTGCATCCGCTGATGGCACATCCCGCTGCAGCCTTTGCTGCCGCAACGGCGATCGGCTTCGGTTTCTCGACCCAGATGGCGGGCGCCTTCTTCGGCGCCTTCCAGAGCGCCCTGGAAACGACCGGCAAGGTCGCGGCCGCCCTCGATGACACGCCGCCGGACGAACTGAAGCCCGATGTCGATATCCGGCCGGAGAATATTCGCCCGGATGTCAGGGCTTTCACCAAGCCGCCGGCTGAGAAGAAGGCAAGGCCGACCCTGACTGTTGTCAAGCCGGTCAGCGAGCCGACCCCAGCCAGCCACACGAAGCCAGCAAGCCAAGTGAAGACCAGCCAACCAAAGCCGGCTGTGAAGGCAAAACCGGTTGCGCGTAGGAAGGCCGACGATCTGAAGCTGATCGCCGGCATCGGCCCGAAGCTGGAGCAGGTGCTGAATGCCAAGGGCATTCGCAACTTCGCTGAGATCGCCGCCTGGACCGACGAGGAAATCGCCCGGCTCGACGCCGAACTCGGCTTCAATGGCCGCATCGGCCGTGACGACTGGACCGGTCAGGCGAAAATTCTGGCGGGACGGGGCCGCAGGAAGAAATGAACTGTCCGGCCGTGCAATCGGCCGGAAGGATGGGCAGATCGGCGGACGGGCGGGGACCTCAAGCTGTAGATGCCGGTGCGGGTTCCGGGTCTGGAATGCGCGACAGAGAATTTGGGCGACATCAGATGTCGGCAGGACGAAAGATCCGGCTTGGCAATGAGAGTGTTGCAAAAATAGGTTTGTTTGCCGTCATCAGGCAAACGGGAAACAGGACTGAGCGACGATGGCAAAACTGAAGATTGACGGCAACGAGATCGAAGTTCCGGATCATTTCACGCTATTGCAGGCGTGTGAGGATGCCGGTGCCGAGGTTCCGCGCTTCTGCTTCCACGAGCGCCTGTCGGTTGCCGGCAATTGCCGCATGTGCCTCGTCGAGGTAAAGGGCGGACCGCCGAAGCCGCAGGCTTCCTGCGCCATGAGCGTGCGCGATATCCGCGGCGGCCCTAACGGCGAACTGCCTGAGGTCTTCACCAACACGCCGATGGTCAAGAAGGCCCGCGAAGGCGTGATGGAATTCCTGCTGATCAACCATCCGCTGGATTGCCCGATCTGCGACCAGGGCGGCGAATGCGACCTGCAGGACCAGGCGATGGCCTTTGGTATCGACACCTCGCGCTATCAGGAAGACAAGCGCGCCGTCGAAGACAAGTATATCGGCCCGCTCGTCAAGACGGTGATGAACCGCTGCATCCACTGCACGCGCTGCGTCCGCTTCACGACCGAGGTCGCCGGCATTTCGGAACTCGGCCTGATCGGCCGCGGCGAGGATGCCGAGATCACCACCTATCTCGAACAGGCGATGACCTCCGAGTTGCAGGGCAACGTCGTCGACCTTTGCCCGGTCGGCGCGCTTACCTCGAAGCCCTTCGCCTTCACCGCGCGCCCGTGGGAATTGAACAAGACCGAATCGATCGACGTCATGGATGCCGTCGGTTCGGCGATCCGCGTCGATACCCGCGGCCGCGAAGTCATGCGCATCCTGCCGCGCGTCAATGAGACGATCAACGAAGAGTGGATCTCCGACAAGAGCCGCTTCATCTGGGACGGCCTGAAGACCCAGCGCCTCGATCGGCCTTATGTTCGCCGCGACGGCCGCCTGCAGCCCGCTACCTGGGCCGAAGCCTTTGGCGCCATCAAGGCCGCGGTCGGCGCGACCTCGGGCGACAAGATCGGCGCTATCGCCGGCGATCTCGCTTCCGTCGAGGAGATGTATGCGCTCTCCGAACTGGTGAAGTCGCTGGGGTCAGCCAATCTCGACTGTCGCCAGGATGGGGCGGCACTCGATCCGTCGCTCGGCCGTGCAAGCTACCTGTTCAACCCGACCATATCGGGCATCGACCAGGCCGATGCGCTGCTGATCATCGGCGCCAATCCGCGCTTCGAGGCCGCCATCCTCAACGCCCGCATCCGCAAGCGCTGGCGCCGCGGCAAGTTCCCGATCGGCGTGATCGGCGAGCCGGGCGAACTGCGCTACAGCTATGATTACCTCGGCGGCGGTCCCGACACGCTGAAGGATCTGGTCGACGGCACCCACGCCTTCGCCGACGTGCTGAAGAACGCCGCCAAGCCGATGATCATCATCGGCCAGGGCGCGCTGTCGCGCACCGATGGCGCCGGCGTTCTCGCCAGTGCTGCCAAGCTCGCCGGTTCGGTCGGCGCGGTCGTCGAAGGCTGGAACGGCTTTGCCGTCCTCCATACCGCTGCCTCGCGTGTCGGCGGCCTCGATCTCGGCTTCGTGCCGGGCACCAAGGGCGTCAACGCTGCCGAGATGCTGACGGCGATGGACGTGCTCTTCCTGCTCGGTGCCGACGAGCTCGACTTCACCGCCAAGAAGGCCAAGCTCACCGTCTATATCGGCTCGCATGGCGACAACGGCGCACACCATGCCGACGTCATCCTGCCGGCGGCAGCCTATACCGAAAAGTCCGGCACCTGGGTCAACACCGAAGGCCGCGTCCAGATGGGCAATCGCGCAGGTTTTGCGCCGGGTGACGCCCGCGAGGACTGGGCGATCATCCGTGCCCTTTCCGACGTGCTCGGCAAGAAGCTTCCCTTCGATTCGTTGAGTGAATTGCGTGTCCGCCTCTATGCCGCTTTCCCGCATTTCGCCGCCATCGACGAGATCGCCGAAACCGATAGCGCCCAAATTGCCGCAGTTGCGAAAAAAGCCGGCAAGATGAACAAATCCGGGTTTGCGTCGCCGGTGAAAGACTTCTATTTGACGAACCCGATAGCGCGTGCCTCGGCTGTCATGGCGGAGTGCTCGGCATTGGCCCGCAACAACTTCAAAGTCGCGGCAGAGTAAGGGCAGGGGACTATGGATTCTTTCTTTTCGACCTATGTCTGGCCGGCGATCATCATGATTGGTCAGTCGCTGCTGCTTCTCGTCTGCCTGCTCGTCTTCATCGCCTACGTGCTGCTCGCCGACCGCAAGATCTGGGCGGCCGTGCAGCTGCGCCGCGGGCCGAACGTCGTCGGTCCCTTCGGCCTGTTTCAGTCCTTCGCCGACCTTTTGAAGTTCGTCTTCAAGGAGCCGATCATTCCGGCCGGCGCCAACAAGGCGGTGTTCCTGCTTGCCCCGCTGGTGACGGTGCTTCTGGCGCTATCCACCTGGGCGGTGGTGCCGCTGGCCGACGGATGGGTGATCGCCAACATCAATGTCGGCATCCTCTATATTTTCGCGATCTCCTCGCTCGAGGTTTACGGCATCATCATGGGCGGCTGGGCTTCGAACTCGAAGTATCCGTTCCTCGGTGCGCTGCGCTCGGCGGCCCAGATGGTGTCCTATGAAGTCTCGATCGGCTTTGTCATCGTCACCGTGCTTCTCTGCGTCGGCTCGCTGAATCTGACCGATATCGTCAATGCGCAGCATACCGGCCTCGGCACCATGCTCGGCCTGCCGGCGTCGTTCCTCGACTGGCACTGGCTGTCGCTCTTCCCGATGTTCATCATCTTCTTCATTTCGGCACTCGCCGAGACGAACCGTCCGCCCTTCGACCTTCCGGAAGCTGAATCGGAACTCGTTGCCGGCTTCATGGTCGAATACGGCTCCTCGCCCTACATGATGTTCATGCTCGGCGAATATGCGGCCGTCTGTCTGATGTGCGCGCTGACGACGATCCTCTTCCTCGGCGGCTGGCTGCCCCCGGTCGATATCTGGATCCTCAACTGGGTCCCAGGAATCATCTGGTTCACGCTGAAGGCCTGCCTGGTGTTCTTCATGTTCGCGATGGTCAAGGCCTTCGTTCCGCGCTACCGCTACGACCAGCTCATGCGCCTCGGCTGGAAGGTCTTCCTGCCGCTGTCGCTCGCCATGGTCGTCATCGTTGCATTCGTGCTGAAACTGACGGGTTGGGCATGATCATGCCCGCTCTTGTTTCCGGCAAAATTGGAGGTTGAAGATGGCTAGCTTGTCCGGCTCCATCAGCTCGCTGTTTCTCAAGGAATTCGTCGGCGCGTTCTTTCTGTCGATGCGCTATTTCTTCCGCCAGAAGGCGACGATCAACTATCCCTTCGAAAAAGGCCCGGTCTCCCCGCGTTTCCGCGGCGAGCATGCGCTGCGCCGTTATCCGAACGGCGAGGAACGCTGCATCGCCTGCAAGCTCTGCGAGGCGATCTGTCCTGCCCAGGCGATCACCATCGAGGCGGGTCCCCGCCGCAATGACGGCACGCGCCGTACGGTGCGCTACGACATCGACATGGTGAAGTGCATCTATTGCGGCTTCTGCCAGGAAGCCTGCCCGGTCGACGCGATCGTCGAAGGCCCGAATTTCGAATTTGCGACGGAAACCCGCGAAGAGCTCTATTTCGACAAGGCGCGGCTTCTGGACAACGGAGACCGGTGGGAGCGCGAAATCGCCCGCAACATCGCGATCGACTCGCCGTACCGCTGATCGAGTTTTTGAAATGCCGTAATGGAGCTTGAGCGCTTCGGTCGCGGTCAATATGCACAGGAGTTTTGCCGGTCAGCCGCGCAAAGTTCTATCGGGCAGAAAAACTCCCGGCTGCCCGGGGGAAGATGAAAAAGGCACCAACATGGGTCTGCAGGCTCTATTTTTCTATCTTTTCGCCTTTGTCGCGGTGGCGTCGGCGTTCATGGTCATCTGGGCGAAGAACCCGGTTCACTCGGTTCTGTTCCTGATCCTGGTGTTCTTCAATGCGGCCGGCCTCTTCCTGCTGCTCGGTGCCGAATTCCTGGCGATGATCCTGCTTGTCGTCTATGTCGGCGCCGTCGCCGTTCTCTTCCTCTTCGTGGTGATGATGCTCGATATCGACTTCACCGAACTGAGGGCCGGCGTTCTCGAATATGCGCCGATCGGCGGGCTGATCGGGGTGATCCTCGCAGCCGAACTGATCGTCGTCATCGGTGGCAGTGTCATCTCGCCTGAGATCGCCAAATCAGTCGCCATGCCGATCCCGGCGCTGAGCGAGCGCACCAATACCGCCGCTCTCGGCGACGTGCTCTACACCAACTACGTCTATTTCTTCCAGATCGCCGGTCTGGTGCTGCTGGTCGCCATGATCGGCGCGATCGTGCTGACGTTGAGACATCGCACCAACATCAAGCGGCAGAATATTCCCAGGCAGGTTGCCCGCACGCCCGCCACCGCCGTCGAGGTGGTTTCGGTCAAGCCCGGGCAGGGCGTCTAAAGGCAGGTCAAGGAACAAAGAACATGGTCATCGGACTTTCCCACTACCTGACGGTCAGCGCCATCCTCTTCACGCTTGGCGTCTTCGGCATCTTCCTGAACCGGAAGAACGTCATCGTCATCCTGATGTCGATCGAACTGATCCTGCTTGCCGTCAACATCAACATGGTCGCCTTCTCCTCCTTCCTGAACGACATCGTCGGCCAGGTCTTCGCGCTGTTCATCCTGACGGTCGCGGCTGCCGAAGCGGCGATCGGTCTTGCAATTCTCGTTGTCTTCTACCGCAACCGCGGCTCGATCGCGGTCGAAGACGTCAATATGATGAAGGGCTGAGTGGCTCATGTTCCTCTATAAGGCTATCGTCTTTCTTCCCTTGATCGGTGCGATCGTCGCCGGCCTTTTCGGCCGCGCCATCGGCGCCAAGGCTTCGGAATATGTCACCAGCGGCCTGATGATCATCGCCGCCATCCTGTCTTGGGTTGTCTTCTTCACCGTCGGCATGGGCCATGCCGAAGGTGGCCCGATCAAGGTCGAGGTGCTGCGCTGGATCCAGTCCGGCGGCATCGACGTCTCCTGGTCGCTGCGCGTGGATACGCTGACCTCCGTCATGCTGATCGTCGTCAACACGGTCTCGACGCTGGTGCATGTCTATTCGATCGGCTACATGCATACTGATCCGCATCGCCCGCGCTTCTTCGCCTATCTCTCCCTCTTCACCTTCGCCATGCTGATGCTGGTGACCGCTGACAACCTTGCCCAGATGTTCTTCGGTTGGGAAGGCGTCGGTCTCGCCTCCTATCTGCTGATCGGCTTCTGGTTCAAGAAGCCGTCGGCGACGGCTGCGGCAATGAAGGCCTTCATCGTCAACCGCGTCGGCGACTTCGGCTTCGTGCTCGGCATTGCCGGCGTCTTCGTGCTGTTCGGCTCGATCAATCTCGACACGATCTTCGCCAATGCCTCGAACTTCGCTCCGCATGAAGGCGGCGGCGAAGCGGGCGAGGTGTTCCTCAATCTCTTCGGCATGCAGCTCGACAAGGCGCATGCGCTGACCGGCATCTGCCTGCTGCTCTTCATGGGCGCGATGGGCAAGTCGGCGCAGTTCCTGCTGCACACCTGGCTGCCTGACGCCATGGAAGGCCCGACCCCGGTCTCGGCTCTCATCCATGCCGCCACCATGGTCACCGCCGGCGTCTTCCTCGTCGCCCGCATGTCGCCGCTCTTCGAACTGTCGCCGGATGCGCTGGTTGTCGTTACCGTGATCGGCGCCATCACCGCCTTCTTCGCGGCAACCGTCGGCCTCGTGCAGAACGACATCAAGCGCGTCATCGCCTATTCCACCTGCTCGCAGCTCGGCTACATGTTCGTGGCGCTCGGGGTAGGGGCCTATGGCGCGGCGATCTTCCATCTCTTCACCCACGCCTTCTTCAAGGCGCTGCTCTTCCTCTGCGCCGGTTCGGTCATCCATGCCGTCGATGGCGAGCAGGACATGCGCTACATGGGCGGCTTGCGGCCGCATATTAAGTGGACGTTCCGTATGATGATTGTCGGTACGCTGGCAATCACCGGCGTCGGCATTCCTTTCACACCATTCGGTCTTGCCGGCTTCTATTCGAAGGACGTGATCATCGAGGCGACCTATGCTTCGCATTCGGCGGTCTCGGGCTTTGCCTTCTCGCTGCTGGTTATCGCGGCTCTGTTCACCAGCTTCTATTCCTGGCGCCTGATCTTCATGACCTTCTATGGAAAGCCGCGCGCCTCGCACGAGGTGATGCACCACGTCCACGAGTCGCCCCAGGTCATGCTGGTGCCGCTCTATCTCCTCGCAATTGGAGCAGTTTTCGCCGGCTACTTCTTCGAGGGCCGGTTCTACGGCGAGGAATATGCCGAGTTCTGGAAGGGTGCGCTCTTTACCGGCGCCGAGAACGAACTGGTCGAAGAGTTCCACCATGTGCCGGCGCTTGTGGCTTTGAGCCCCTTCATCGCCATGGTGCTCGGCTTCGTCACCGCCTGGTACATGTATATCCGCTCGCCGCAGACGCCGCGTATCCTGGCGCAGCAGCACCGCGTGCTCTACCAGTTCCTGCTGAACAAGTGGTATTTCGACGAACTCTACGACTTCCTCTTCGTCCGCACCGCCAAGGCGCTCGGCCGCTTCCTGTGGAAGAAGGGTGATGTCGGCGTCATCGACACCTACGGCCCGAACGGCGTCGCCGCCCGCGTCGTCGCCGTCACCGATCGCGTGGTTCGCCTGCAGACCGGTTACCTCTATCACTACGCCTTCGCCATGCTGATCGGCATTGCGGCGCTCGTTACCTGGATGATGCTCGGGAGTTCCTTCTGATGACCGATTGGCCTATTCTTTCAACGGTCACCTTCCTGCCGCTCGTCGGCGTGGTGCTCCTGCTACTGATGAACGGCGAGAGCGAAACCGGCCGCAAGAACGTGCTGTGGATCTCGCTGATCACCACCGTCTTCACCTTCGTCGTTTCGCTCTTCATCTGGACCGGCTTCGACAATGCCAATCCGGGCTTCCAGATGCTCGAAAAGCATGACTGGCTCGGCACCGGCATTGGCTACCACGTCGGCGTCGACGGCATCTCGATGCTGTTCGTCATCCTGTCGA
The DNA here is from genome assembly GCF_034554815.1 of Rhizobium indigoferae. Lineage (NCBI taxonomy): Bacteria > Pseudomonadati > Pseudomonadota > Alphaproteobacteria > Hyphomicrobiales > Rhizobiaceae > Rhizobium > Rhizobium indigoferae. The sequence continues at coordinate 1,376,638 of NZ_CP140635.1, forward strand.
CCTTCCTCATGCCCTTCTGCGTGCTGGCGAGCTGGCTCTCGATCGAGAAGCGCCTGAAGGAATATATGATCGCCTTCCTCATCCTCGAAACGATGATGATCGGCGTCTTCGTCTCGCTCGATATCGTGCTCTTCTACGTCTTCTTCGAGGCGGGCCTCATTCCGATGTTCCTGATCATCGGCGTCTGGGGCGGCAAGGACCGCGTCTATGCGAGCTACAAATTCTTCCTCTATACGCTGCTCGGCTCGGTGCTGATGCTGCTCGCCATCATGGCGATGTACTGGCAGGCCGGCACGACCGATATCACCGCGCTGCTCGCCTACAAGTTCCCGCCGGCGCTGCAAACCTGGTTATGGCTTGCCTTCTTCGCCTCCTTCGCGGTGAAGATGCCGATGTGGCCGGTCCATACCTGGCTTCCCGATGCCCACGTTCAGGCGCCGACGGCAGGTTCGGTGATCCTGGCCGGCGTGCTGCTGAAGCTCGGCGGCTACGGTCTGATCCGCTTCTCGCTCGGCATGTTCCCGGTCGCGTCCGATTACTTCGCGCCGCTCGTCTTCGCCATGTCCGTCATCGCCATCATCTATACCTCTCTGGTGGCGATGATGCAGGACGATATCAAGAAGCTCATCGCCTATTCCTCCGTGGCGCACATGGGCTACGTGACCATGGGCATCTTTGCCGCCAACATGCAGGGCGTCCAGGGCTCGATCTTCCAGATGCTCTCGCACGGCATCGTCTCCGGCGCGCTCTTCCTCTGCGTCGGCGTCGTCTACGACCGTACCCACACCCGCGAGATCAACGCCTATGGCGGCCTCGTCAACAACATGCCGAAATATGCCGTGGCGATGATGGTCTTCACCATGGCCAATGTCGGGCTTCCCGGCACGTCGGGCTTCATCGGCGAATTCCTGACACTGATCGGCGTCTTCCGGGTCAACACTTGGGTAGCGCTCTTTGCCGCCTCTGGGGTCATTCTCTCGGCCGCCTACGCGCTTTGGCTTTATCGCCGGGTGATCTTCGGCGCGCTGGAGAAGGAGAAGCTGAAGGCGCTGCTCGATCTTTCCAGACGCGAACAGTTGATCCTCTACCCGCTGGTCGCGCTGACCATCTTCTTCGGCGTTTATCCGGCTCCGGTCTTCGATGCGACGGCCGCCTCGGTGGATCTGCTGGTCAACAACTACACGGCCGCCGTGCACGCAGCGCAGAATGTTGCGCTGTCTATGAAATGATGACGGGACTTATTGGACATGACCGCTGAAACAATTCTCCTCAGTCTGCATCTTTCCGCGCCGGAGCTCATCCTCGCGGTCGGCGCCCTTGTCCTGTTGATGGTCGGCGTCTTCTCAGGCGAGCGGTCGGGCCTTGTCGTCACCGGCTTGGCCATCGTCCTGCTCCTGGCCTCCGGCCTGTGGCTGCTCTTCGTGCCGGCAGAAGGCCTTGCCTATGGCGGCGTCTACATGGCCGACGGCTTCTCGCGCTTCATGAAGCTGGTGGCGCTCATCGGTTCGCTGGTTGCCATGTTCATGTCGATCGGCCACGCCCGCGAAAATCAGCTCGACAAGTTCGAGTTCCCGGTTCTCCTGGTGCTTGCGACCCTCGGCATCCTGCTGATGATCTCGGCCAACGACCTGATCTCGCTCTATCTCGCGCTGGAACTGCAGTCGCTGGCGCTTTATGTCGTCGCCGCGATCAACCGCGACAGCCTGAAGTCGACCGAAGCCGGCCTGAAATACTTCGTCCTCGGCGCGCTTTCCTCCGGCATGCTGCTCTACGGCATGTCGCTGGTCTATGGCTTCACCGGCCACACCCACTTCTCCGAGATCGCCCAGGCGCTGTCCGTCGAGGGTGCGCGCTCGCTCGGCCTCATCTTCGGCCTGGTCTTCATCCTCGCCGGCATCGCCTTCAAGATCTCGGCCGTTCCCTTCCACATGTGGACGCCGGACGTTTATGAAGGCGCGCCGACGCCGGTCACCGCCTTCCTTGCCGCAGCACCCAAGGTCGCCGCCATGGCGATGATGACCCGCATCGTCATCACTGCCTTCCAGCCGGTTCTGGCGGACTGGCAGCAGGTCGTCGTCTTCATCTCGATCGCCTCGATGCTGCTCGGCTCGTTTGCGGCGATCGGCCAGAAGAACATCAAGCGGCTGATGGCTTATTCCTCGATCGGTCATATGGGTTATGCGCTGGTCGGCCTTGCCGCCGGCAACCAGACCGGCGTCACCGGCGTCATGCTTTACATGGTCATCTACATGGTGATGACGCTCGGCAGCTTTGCGATCATCATGTCGATGCGCCGCAAGGACGGCACCGTCGTCGAGGAGGTCAACGATCTCGCCGGCCTCTCCACAACGAACCCGTTCATGGCCGTGGTGCTGACGGCGCTGATGTTCTCGCTCGCCGGCATCCCGCCGCTCGCCGGCTTCTTCGCGAAGTACTTCGTCTTCGTTGCCGCCATCGAGGCCAAGCTCTATGCGCTCGCCATCATCGGCGTTCTCGCCTCGGTCGTCGGCGCTTACTACTATCTGCGTGTCATCAAGCTGATGTGGTTCGATGAGGCGACCGGCGAATTCGCCCGTGTCTCCGGAACGCTGCGTCTGGTCTTCGGTCTCTCCGGTCTCTTCGTCACCGCCTATGTCCTCATCGGCGGCCCGATCGGTGGCGCGGCAGAGCTTGCCGCTGCGACGCTCTTTTGATGGCTTCCGACAGACGGCGCCGGATATCGCTCGGCGATTTCAGGCACGAGGCTCTGTCGGAAACATCGTCTACCAACAGCGAATGCCTCGCCCGGGCTCGGGCGGGCGATGGCGGCAATCTCTGGGTGACCGCCGAGAGGCAGACGGGCGGCCGCGGCCGCCGCGGCAGGCTCTGGGTTTCCGAACGCGGCAATCTCTACGCTTCTCTTCTTTTGATCGACCCGGCCCCGATGGAGCGCCTGGGCTCTCTGCCGCTGGCGATCGCCGTTGCGGTGCATCAGGCGATCCGCCGGGTGCTGCCGCCGGGTGCCGAACCGCTCGAGGTCAAATGGCCGAACGATATCCTCATCGGTCGAAAGAAGACCTGCGGCATTCTCGTCGAAGGTGAAGGGCTGCCGGACGGACGTTACGCGCTGATCGTCGGCATTGGCGTCAATATCTCTGTGATGCCGGACAATCCGCTTTACCCGGTCACCTGCCTGCGCCAGCAGGGAAGCGCGGCTTCGCCGGAGGAACTCTTCGCGCACCTCTTCGCCGCCACGGCGGAAGTGCTTGAAATATGGGACCAGGGCCGCGGCATCGGCGAGATCACGGCGCTCTGGCGCGCGATCGCCTGCGGCATCGGCGAAAAGATTACGGTGAATTTGCCGGACAGATCGATTTCCGGACAATTCGCGGGAATTGATGATAATGGCTTGTTGATGCTCGATACCGGCGCTGGCAGGATAATGCCCATTGCTGCCGGTGATGTGTTTTTTGGATAGCGGAACAAACGAAAATTATGGCGAAACAGGACGAACTGGTATTCCTGCCTCTGGGCGGCGTTGGCGAGATAGGCATGAATCTCGCTCTCTATGGCTACGGCCCGCCCGAGCATCGCCAGTGGATCATGGTCGATTGTGGCGTCACTTTTCCGGGGCCTGACCTGCCGGGCGTCGACCTCGTATTGCCCGATATCCGCTTCCTCGCCAGCGAACGAAAGAACCTCAAGGCGATCATCATCACCCATGCGCATGAAGACCATTATGGTGCGCTCGCCGACCTCTGGCCCGGCCTCAACGTGCCGGTCTATGCCTCTGGCTTTACATCAGGCCTGCTCGAAGCCAAGCGCAATTTCGAGAAGGCGACGATCGGCGAAGTGCCGGTGACGCCGTTCAAGGCAGGCGATACGATCAATGTCGGCCCCTTCAGCATCGAAGGTGTGGCCGTCAACCATTCGATCCCTGAGCCGATGTCGCTGATGATCCGCACGCCGGTCGGCAATGTCATCCATACCGGCGACTGGAAGATCGACCACGAGCCTTCGCTCGGCCCCCTAACCGATGAGACACGTTTCCGCCAGCTCGGCGACGAGGGCGTGCTGGCGCTGATGTGCGATTCCACCAATGCGTTGCGCGACGGTGTTTCGCCCTCCGAGAAGGATGTGTCCGAAAGCCTGCGTAAGATCATCGAGAATGCCGAGGGCCGGGTGGCGATCACCACCTTCTCGTCGAATGTCGGGCGCATCCGTACCGTTGCCGAGGCTGCCGAGGCGGCAGGCCGTGAAGTGCTGCTGCTCGGCAGTTCGCTGAAGCGCGTCGTCAACGTCGCCCAGGACATCGGCCTGATGGAAGGCGTGAAGCCCTTCATCTCCGAGGACGAATACGGCTATATCCCGCGCGACAAGGTGGTCGTCATCCTGACCGGCAGCCAGGGCGAGGCGCGGGCAGCACTTGCCAAGCTCTCCCGCGACGAGATGCGCAATGTGGCGTTTGCGGCAGGCGATATCGTCGTCTTTTCCTCGCGCGCCATTCCCGGCAACGAGAAGGCGATCCAGGACATCAAGAACGGCCTCGTCGAGCAAGGTGTGCACATCATCACCGATACCGAGGCGCTGGTCCACGTTTCAGGCCATCCGCGCCGCAACGAGTTGCAGAGGATGTACGAGTGGACACGGCCGAAGATCGTCGTGCCGGTGCACGGCGAGGCGACGCATCTGACGGCGCACAAGGAACTTGCCGAGCAATCCGGCATCGCCGTGGTGCCGCGCGTGCGCAACGGCGATATCCTACGGCTGGCGCCCGGTCCCGTCGAGGTGATCGGCGAGGCGCCGCATGGCCGCATCTATAAGGACGGCACGCTGATCGGCGATTTCGACGAGATGGGTATCGGCGAGCGGAAGAAGCTCTCCTATGTCGGCCATGTCGCTGTTAACGTCGTGCTCGACGCCCGCTATGACATCGTCGGCGATCCCGATCTCGTTTCGATCGGCCTGCCGGTATATGACGACGAGGGCGAGGAGATGGAGGACACCCTCTTCGACGCCGCGATCAGCGCCATCGAGAGCATTCCGCGCGCCCGTCGCAAGGATATCGATATGCTGCAGGAGGCCGTGCGCCGCGCCATTCGCTCTGCTGCGAACCAGGCCTGGGGCAAGAAGCCCGTCGTCACCGCCTTCGTCACCAGGGTCTGACCATGCTCGGCCGGGTCAACCATATCGCCATCGCCGTGCCCGACCTGGCCGCGGCGACGGCGGCGTATCGCGATACGCTGGGTGCTGCCGTATCGCAGCCGCAGGCTCTGCCGGAGCATGGCGTCACCGTCGTTTTCGTCGAATTGCCGAACACCAAGGTCGAATTGCTGCAGCCGCTCGGCGATACTTCGCCGATCGCAGCCTTCCTCGAAAAGAACCCATCCGGCGGCATGCACCACATCTGCTACGAGGTGGACGATATTCTTCTCGCCCGTGACCGACTGCTAGAGGCGGGTGCCAGGGTGCTCGGCGACGGCCAGCCGAAAACCGGCGCGCATGGCAAGCCGGTGCTCTTTCTGCATCCCAAGGATTTCTTCGGCACGCTGATCGAACTCGAACAGGCCTGAGCCTGCAGCCCTGCTGCGGCAGAGTGACCAGAAGGCGGTTAAACGCTTCGCCTGCTTTGAGTTGGTCGCCATTCCGCCGTATAAGGACGCGATATCAGCGCGGCATCAACGGGAACCATAATGCTCCAGATCTTTCTTCAGGGATTTGCCGTCTACTTCATCATCTGGTGGATGACGCTTTTTGCCGTCCTGCCGATCGGCCTGCGCACCCAGGCGGACGACAACGACGTGGTGCTCGGCACCGTTCCGAGCGCGCCCACCCGGTTTCGCGCTGCTTTCGTGTTTTCACTGACGACGCTGATTTCGGCTCTGATCTACGGCCTATGGTATGTCTGCGACACCTATTTCGGCTGGGGCTTCGACGCACTGCCGCAACTCGGCCCCAGCTTCTATTGAACTGTGGCTTTTGCTCAAACTTTGAGCAGATGCAAGCTTAATGAAAGCGAACTTCGTCATACCAGCGTCATGCTGTTGCGGCAAAGAGCTCGCGTAACGGAATGAGGATCGTCCCGTTACGGAAGTCGGCGGGACTTTTGGATGGGGCGAGGCCGAAATGCCAAAAAAAAACAAGGCTAAAAGCCTTGTTTTAAGTATCGCGTGATCTGTAACCGTTGCCGGGGCTGCGACGAGCGCGCCTAAGATCTGATCCTCCCAAGACTTGACCGCGAATTCGGCAAGAATTTAACTCCCTGCCTGTTTTGTGAGCTAAAACTAGCTCAAACATTGGGCTTTGTCATCAGCTTTTTTTGCATTTTTGCTACACTCTAGCAAAATTTTTCTGTTGACAAGATTTTCGTTCAAGTCCTTATAAACACGCGCTTTTTCACGCCCTTCCATTTTGCGGGTGCGAACATGCGCTTCCGGGAGGTTGCCGACATCCGTTGCGGGTTTCCTTCCTGCCGCGAAGCGGCTATGAACGCTCCCACATCAACACTTGCCTTCGATTCCGCCTGCCGCGGGATCTCAACTGCTCCGGAATCCGCCATGCGTCTGTCCCGTTATTTCATGCCCATCCTCAAGGAAAATCCCAAGGAGGCGGAAATCGTCTCGCACCGGCTGATGCTGCGCGCCGGCATGATCCGCCAGCAGTCACAGGGCATCTATTCCTGGTTGCCGCTGGGCAAACGCGTGTTGGACAAGGTCAACGCCATTATCCGCGAGGAGCAGAACCGTGCCGGCGCCATCGAGCTTTCGATGCCGACCCTGCAATCGGCCGAGCTCTGGCAGGAAAGCGGCCGCTATGACGCCTACGGCAAGGAGATGCTGCGCATCAAGGACCGTCAGGATCGGCCGATGCTCTACGGCCCCACCAACGAAGAGATGGTGACGGATATTTTCCGCTCCTCCATCAAGTCCTACAAGGACCTGCCGCTTAATCTCTATCATATCCAGCTGAAGTTCCGTGACGAGATCCGTCCGCGCTTCGGCACCATGCGCTCGCGCGAATTCATGATGAAGGATGCCTATTCCTTCGATCTGACCCGCGAAGGGGCGGAGCATTCCTATAACAAGATGTTCGCCGCCTATCTCAGAACCTTCGACCGGCTCGGCCTGCGCGCCATACCGATGCGCGCCGACACCGGCCCGATCGGCGGCAAGCTCAGCCATGAATTCATCATCCTCGCCGACACGGGCGAATCCGAGGTCTTCTGCCATAAGGATTTCGTCGATTTCGATATTCCTGGTGAACATACCGATTTCGACAGTGTCGAGGGTTTGCAGGCGATCTTCGACAAGTGGACCTCGCTCTATGCGGCGACCTCGGAAATGCACGACGAGGCGGCCTTCAACGCCGTTCCCGAAGGCGACCGCCTGTCGGCACGCGGCATCGAGGTCGGCCATATCTTCTATTTCGGCACGAAATATTCCGAGCCGATGGGCGCGAAAGTGCAGGGACCTGATGGCAAGGAACACTTCGTTCACATGGGTTCCTACGGTATCGGCCCGACACGCCTTGTTCCCGCCATCATCGAAGCATCGCATGATGATAACGGAATCATCTGGCCGGCATCGGTCGCGCCCTTCGATATCGTTGTGATCAACATGAAGGCGGGCGATCAGGCCTGCGACGATACCTGCGAGCTGATCTATGCCGCGCTGACCAAGGCCGGCAAGGATGTGCTCTACGACGATACCGACGACCGGGCCGGCACCAAATTCGCGACCGCCGACTTGATCGGTGTGCCTGTCCAGATCATCGCCGGCCCGCGCGCGGTCGCAAACGGCGAAGTTGAGGTGAAAGACCGCAAGACCGGCGCCCGCGAAACGATGACCATCGAAGCGGCGATCAATCGGTTTGTGGCTTAGGAAACGGAGGCGAAATGGCAGAGGCAGCAGTGGACCGGAGTTCAAAATCCGGCTTGGGTCCGGCTGGCAAGCCATTTTCCACCTTTGAACGCCTCGTGGCGTGGCGTTATCTGCGCGCCCGCCGCAAGGAGGCCTTCATTTCAGTCATCGCCGGCTTCTCCTTCGTCGGCATCATGCTGGGTGTTGCGACGCTGATCATCGTCATGGCCGTGATGAACGGCTTCCGCACCGAACTCGTCTCGCGTATTCTCGGCATCAACGGCCACATGATCGTCCAGCCGGTCGACGGCCCCTTCACCGATTATCCTGTCCTCAGCGGCAAGCTCGCCGCCGTACCCGGCATCAAGATGGCGCTACCCCTGGTGGAAGGCCAGGTGCTCGCCTCCGCCCAGGCCGGCGGCAGCACCGGTGCGCTGGTGCGTGGCGCGCGCGCCGAGGACCTGACCAAGCTCAAGACGATCTCCGACAACATCAAATCAGGCGACATGGTGGGTTATGCCTCCGGCGAAGGCGTGCTGATCGGCACCCGCATGGCCGACCAGCTCGGTCTGCGCGTCGGCGACCTCATCACGCTGACCTCGCCGGAAGGCGACATCACGCCGATGGGCGTCAATCCGCGCATCAAGTCCTACAAGATCTCCGGGCTCTTCGAGATCGGCATGTCGGAATATGACTCCTCGATCATCTTCATGCCGCTCGAGGAAGCGCAGCTCTTTTTCAATGCCGAGGGACTGGTGCAGTCGATCGAGCTCTTCGTCGACAACCCCGACGATATTGACAATCTAAGGCCCAAGGTGGAGGAGGCAGCCGGCCGCCAGATCGCCATCACCGACTGGCGCCAGCGCAACCAGACCTTCTTCTCGGCGCTGCAGGTCGAGCGCAACGTCATGTTCATGATCCTGACGCTGATCGTGCTCGTGGCGGCGCTGAACATCATCTCCGGCCTCATCATGCTGGTGAAGGACAAGGGCAGCGATATCGCCATCCTGCGCACCATGGGCGCCAGCGCCGGTGCGATCATGCGCATCTTCTTCATGACCGGGGCGGCGATCGGCATCGTCGGTACCATTGCCGGCGTTCTGCTCGGCGTCCTCGTCTGCGTCAACATCGAATCCATCCGCCAGTTCTTCTCCTGGATCTCAGGCACCGTGCTCTTCAATCCGCAGGTCTATTTCCTCAGCCAGCTGCCGGCCGAGATGGATCTCAGCGAAACGATCTCGATCGTCATCATGGCGCTGACGCTCTCCTTCATCGCGACCATTTTCCCGGCCTGGCGTGCCTCCAGGCTCGATCCGGTGCAGGCCCTGCGCTACGAATAAGGAATGCCGCCTTCATGAAACGCAACGTCGTTCTCAAGCTTACCGGCGTCGAGCGCCAATACGGGCAGGGCGATACGCTGCTCCCGATCCTGAAGGGCGCGGATTTTTCGATGTCGAAGGGCGAGATCGTCGCTCTTGTCGCGCCCTCCGGCACCGGCAAATCGACGCTGCTGCATATCGCCGGCCTGCTGGAGCATCCGGACGGCGGTGAAGTTAACATCAACGGCCATGCCTGTGACGGCCTGAGCGACGAGAAACGCACCGCGATCCGCCGCAGTGAAATCGGCTTCGTCTACCAGTTCCATCACCTGCTGCCGGAATTCTCGGCGCTTGAAAATATCATGATGCCGCAACTGATCGCCGGGCTGTCCTGGAAGGAAGCCGGAGAGCGGGCCGGCCAGCTTCTCGATTATATGCGCATCGGCCATCGTGGCTCGCATCGCCCGGGCGAGCTTTCCGGCGGCGAGCAGCAGCGCGTTGCGATTGCCCGTGCCGTCGCCAATGCGCCGACTCTTCTTCTTGCCGACGAGCCGACCGGCAATCTCGATCCCGAAACGGCAAGCTACGTCTTCGATGCGCTGGAAGCGTTGGTGCGCCAGTCCGGCCTTGCTGCCCTCATCGCCACCCATAATCACGAGCTCGCCCGCCGCATGGATCGCCGCGTGACGATCTCTGACGGCAAGATCGTCGATTTCTGATGCATGTCGCCCAAAAGCCTGCAGTGGTTTTGGGATAACGACATGCATAAATCAGAGACTTAATGTGCATCGCATGAATCCAGATTGACGCGATGCACTTTAAGGCTGTGATCAGGGCACGATCAGCCCGCCGCGATAATCAAGCGCATAGGCCTTCTGGCCGCCGACCATGATGCATTCGTGGCCGCTGAACCGCTCGCAGCCGCCTTCGTTGCGATCGAGATAGCGGCCGAACGGATGGTCGAATTCCATTCCGCCAAGAAATCGGCCCTCTCGATACATCGCCGAAAGTGCAGCCTTGATCACCGTCCCGGCTACTGTGCCGTCGATGAGCTTCGGCGCGATGACGCAGCCGAAATAATTCATCGCCCAGATGGGCTCGTCGGCAAGCCACACCACCTCCTGTCCGGCGAAATCGGTGCCGCCGAAATAGCTGTCGAGATAGCGCCAGTCGCCGCGTTCGTAACCGATATCGTGGGAGCTCGGCCGGCAGGGTACGCGCGCCACGCCGCCGCCGACATAGGTCGCAGCCTTCGCCTCCACGACGAATTCGTTCAGCATCGGAATATCGAACATCTCGTTCTCCTCTTCTCGGCTGGATGCTGGCAAATATGCTGCGAGGTGTAAAGAACAAAAGAGGAACAAAGATTTGAAATAAACGGGTCGCCTCGAGGAGGCTGGCCGTCTAGGCGCCATGACCGATCTGTGGCAGGCCAGAAGGGACAGCTGCCGCCCATATCATCGGGTACTGGCTCCCAGCGATTCGAAGGTGCGCATCCCGGCATTTTTCAAACACAAGAAAGAAGGAAAAGATTCCTGTTGACAACAGAACATACATGGAACAAATTGACAACATAACGAGTAAAGGAGAGCCCGATGACTGACATGATCCGTGATATCGCAGCATTCACCTCCATCGCAATGTTCGTTGCCAGCTTCTCGCTCATCGTCATGGCGCTCTAAAGTTTTCAGGGGACCGCATGGTCATCATGCGGTCCGGATGCGGGACTTCTTCTGGACATCATCGCCCTCTATGCCGACAATGCGTCCGATTCATTCGGGTGATTGGGAAGGCATGTCATGGCGGATACGGCAAAGGGTTCAACGGGTGAGGCGACCGGCGGCACGCCGGGCTTCATCCACCTGAGGGTCCATTCCGCCTATTCGCTCCTCGAGGGCGCACTGCCGCTGAAGAAGATTCTCTACAAGGCGACCGGCGACAGCCAGCCGGCAATTGCGATTACCGACACCAACAATCTGTTCGTCGCCCTCGAATTCTCCCAGAAGGCGATGGAGGACGGCCTGCAGCCGATCATCGGCTGTCAGGTCTCGATCGACATGGAAGACGGGTTGGAAACGGAAAAGCGCGGTGGCCAGCAGGCCCTGGTCAAGCTGCCGGCGATCGTTCTTCTCGCTGCGACGGATGCCGGTTACGAAAGGCTGGTCGATCTCGTCAGCCGCGCCTATCTCGGCGGCGAGAGCAATCAGGCCGTTCATATCAGCGCCTCCTGGCTGGAGGAGGCAGGCACGGAAGGGCTGATCGCATTGACCGGCGCCCTGACCGGGCCGGTCGACGTGGCGATCAAGGAAGGCCATCCCGCTCAGGCGGAAGCCCGGCTGCTCACGCTGAAGCGTCTCTTCGGCGACAGGCTCTATGTCGAGCTGCAGCGGCACGGCACTTACGACAAGCGGCACGAACAGAAGATTGTCGGGCTTGCCTATGCCCACGACCTGCCGCTGGTTGCGACCAACGAGGCGTTCTTTCCGACACGCGACGATTACGACGCCCATGATGCGCTGATGGCGGTCGCGCACAACGCCATCGTGTCCGACGACAGCCGCTTCCGGCTGACGCCGGATCATTATCTGAAGAGCCGGGCCGAGATGGCCAAGCTCTTCGCCGACCTGCCGGAAGCGCTGGAAAATACGATCGAGATCGCGAGGCGCTGCTCCTTCGTGCTGAAGACGCGAAAGCCGATCCTGCCGCGCTTCACCGGTGCGACCGACGATGCCGAGGAGGCCGAGCGCGCCGAGGCGAGCGAGCTGCGCCGCCAGGCGGTCGAAGGGCTGGACATGCGGCTTTCGACGCTGGGCATGTCGCCGGGTTACGAGGAGAAGGATTATCGCGAGCGGCTGGAATTCGAGCTCAGCGTCATCGAGCGCATGCGTTTCCCCGGTTACTTCCTGATCGTTGCCGACTTCATCAAATGGGCCAAGCAGCATGACATTCCGGTCGGTCCCGGCCGCGGGTCGGGCGCCGGTTCGCTGGTCGCCTATGCATTGACGATCACCGACGTCGATCCGCTGCGTTTTTCGCTGCTGTTCGAGCGCTTCCTCAATCCGGAACGCGTCTCGATGCCCGACTTCGACATCGACTTCTGCCAGGATCGCCGCGAAGAGGTGATCCGCTATGTCCAGGCCAAGTATGGCCGCGAGCAGGTGGCGCAGATCATCACCTTCGGTTCATTGCAGGCGCGCGCCGCCCTTCGCGACGTCGGCCGCGTGCTGGAAATGCCCTATGGCCAGGTCGACAAGATCTGCAAACTCGTGCCGAACAATCCCGCCAATCCGACGCCGTTGTCCAAGGCGATCGAGGAAGAGCCGAAGCTGCAGGAGGAGGCGGCGAAAGAACCTGTTGTCGCGCGGCTGCTCGACATCGCTCAGAAGATCGAGGGGCTTTACCGCCATGCCTCGACCCATGCCGCCGGCATCGTCATCGGCGACCGGCCGCTTTCCAAGCTGGTGCCGATGTATCGCGATCCGCGCTCGGACATGCCGGTCACCCAATTCAACATGAAATGGGTGGAGCAGGCGGGCCTCGTCAAGTTCGACTTCCTCGGCCTGAAGACGCTGACTGTGCTGAAGGTCGCGGTCGATTTCGTCGCCAAGCTCGGCGTCAAGGTCGATCTCGCAGCCATTCCTCTCGACGACAAGAAGACCTACGAGATGCTGTCGCGCGGCGAGACGGTCGGTGTGTTCCAGGTGGAAAGTGCCGGCATGCGCAAGGCGCTGATCGGCATGAAGCCGGACTGCATCGAGGACATCATCGCGCTGGTGGCGCTTTACCGTCCCGGCCCGATGGAGAACATCCCGACCTACAATGCCCGCAAGCACGGCGACGAAGAGCTGGAATCGATCCATCCGATGATCGACCACCTGCTCAAGGAAACCCAGGGCGTCATCGTCTACCAGGAACAGGTGATGCAGATCGCCCAGGTGCTGTCCGGCTATTCGCTGGGCGAAGCCGACCTTCTGCGTCGCGCCATGGGCAAGAAGATCAAGGCCGAGATGGACCAGCAGCGCGAACGCTTTGTCGTTGGCGCCGTCAAGAATGGCGTATCGAAGCCGCAGGCCGACAATATCTTCGAACTGCTGGCGAAGTTCGCCAATTACGGCTTCAACAAGTCGCATGCCGCCGCCTATGCCATCGTCTCCTACCAGACGGCCTACATGAAGGCGCATTATCCGGTCGAATTCCTCGCCGCCTCGATGACGCTCGACATGTCCAACACGGAAAAGGTCAATGATTTCCGTCAGGATGCCAAGCGCCTCGGCATCGAGGTGATCGCGCCCTCGGTGCAGACCTCCTTCCGCCATTTCGAGACCGGCAATAACCGCATCTATTACGCGCTCGCCGCCCTCAAGGGCGTCGGCGAATCCGCCGTCGACCATATCGTCGAGGTGCGTGGCGACAAGCCCTTTGCCAGCATCGAGGATTTCTGCCTGCGCATCGATCCGCGTCAGGTCAATCGCCGCGTGCTCGAAAGCCTGATCTATGCCGGCGCCTTCGATTGTTTCGACATGGACCGCGCCCAGCTAGCTGCCGGCCTCGACCGCATTCTCGGTTATGCCCAGCGCGCCCAGGAGAACAAGCTGAGCGGCCAGTCGGACATTTTCGGCAGTACGTTGACGTCGGGGCCTGAGAAGATCTCCCTGCCGCCGTTCTCGCCCTGGCTCCCCTCCGAGCGGCTGCTCAAGGAATTCCAGGTGCTGGGCTTCTATCTCACAGCCCACCCGCTCGATTCCTACAACAATATCCTGCAGAAGATGCGGGTGCAGACCTTTGCCGAATTTTCCGCGGCCATCAAACAGGGCGCGGCCAATGCGCGCCTTGCCGGCACCGTCATCTCCAAGCAGGAGCGCAAGACTCGCACCGGCAACAAGATGGGCATCATCGTCTTTTCGGATTCTTCGGGCCAGTTCGAAGCGGTGCTGTTTTCGGAAATGCTGAACCAGTATCGCGACGTGTTGGAGTCAGGCAAATCCTTCGTGCTGACCGCGACGGGCGAGGAGCGGCCGGAGGGCATCGGCCTGCGCATCCAGACGATCCAGTCGCTGGAGGAAAAGTCGCTGCAGATGCAGAAGGCGCTGCGCGTCTATGTCCGCGATTCCGGACCGCTGAGAATGGTTGCCGGCCATTTGAACGCCAAGGGCGACGGCCTCGTTTCCTTCATCGTCATCAAGGAGGAGGGCAAACGCGAGGTGGAAGTGGCGCTGCCGGAGAAATACCGCATCACGCCGGAGATCGCCGCCGCCCTTCGTGCGGCCCCCGGCGTCGTCGACGTCGAGCTTGTCTGATCAGCCTAAAGCGCGCCGCGTCATTCCGGATTCATGCGCGCGCTTTAAGTCTTTGATTTGTGCATCTCGTTATCCCAAAACCGCTGCGCACTTTTGGCGACACGCATTAGCGTGATGCGCATCACCCGCGGGTGATTGTGATGAAATCCGTGCCTTCGCCGGTCTCCCGGCCGAGGCCGGTATCGGAGATTGTCAGCGTCGAGCCGGGCGCGATGAGGGCGTCGATCTTGCGGCGGGTCTCATCGGGGATGGTAATCCGGCTGAGCGAACGGGCGATCGGCTTGCCTGTAATGATCGAGCTTTCCTGATTGGTAATGCCGAGCCGCTTCATCGTCTCGCGAGACAGATTGTTCTCGAGCGTGATGCCGAGCCAGTCGGCCGTGCCGGCGCTTTCATCGACTGCATGCAGCGTGAAGAAATGTGTGCCGAGCGCCAGTCCCGGATCGGTGATCGTCACCGGCGCTTCGAAGATCGGCTTGAAGGCCTGCCGCACCATGATGACGCCGTTCGGCGGCTCGCCCTTGCCAGCCGCGGCATAGACTTCTCTGAGGAGCGTGTCGGAGACCAGGCTCTTGTCGGCGGCAAATTCCGCCGGCCGCAGCGTCTTGAAAGCCTTGATCGCCTGCACGGTCGACGGACCGAGCAAGCCGTCCGGATTGCCGGCGGAAAAACCGAGCTGGTTGAGCAGGGTCTGGATGTCGATCACCGTCTCGCGCAGCGTCCGGCGCGTAATCAGCATGCTGATCGGCTCGGACGGCGGCTCGGGTTCGGGCGCCGCAATCGGCTGCGCTGCCGGCATCGGCATTGCAGCGGTATCGTTCATCGCCACCTGCACCGGCTTCTCGGGGCTGTCGGGCATGGAGGGCCGCAGTTCGACGTCCGAAAGCAGTGGCATCGCCGCCGGTGCATCCGGATGAAAAAGGGTCGGATGGTCGATCGGCTGCGGCACCAGTTCACCGTCGCTGATAATGACGGGGACACCGGGATCGGTCATCCCATAGAGCATTTTTGCGAAGGCGCCGGGCATGCGCACGCAGCCATGCGAGGCCGGATAACGCGGCACGGAATTGGATTCGTGCAGCGCGATGCCGGACCAGGTCAGCCTTTGCATGAACGGCATCGGGGCCGCCGAATAGAGATTGGATTCGTGGTATTTCTGCTTTTCCAGCACCGAGAAGATGCCGCTCGGCGTCGTGTGGCCGTCCTTGCCGGTCGAGACCTTCGAGGTCGCGACGACCTCGGTGCCGTCATAGACCGCAAGCGACTGCTTGTCCTTCGAGACGAAGATCTGCAGCGTGCGCGCAGCATCCGCGGCAAGAGCAGGGTGCACGAGTGCGGTGGCCGACAGCAAGCCGAGGCCGAAGACGAGACGCGAGAACATGATACCCAACCATACGCAATACTTGCCCGGCACATTATGGGACGAAGTTTAAGGAAGATTTTATAGGCCGCCTGGCTGACAGGCCTCACGCGTTAGAGCGCCGTGCGTCTTTTCTGACGCGCTAAGGACGCTCTATCACTTTGAATCTGCGCATAACCCCGAAAATCGATGCAGATTTTCGGGATTATGCGCTAGTGATCGCGCTTGCTGTTGCCGAACGTATAGCCGGTCTCGACCGTCCGCTTGCCGAACTTGTCGCGCAGCTTGTCCATCGCCGCTTCGGCCGCCGCTCGCCGGCCCGATTGCTGGTCGATCAGATCGGGCGGATCGGCGCGGGCGGCATCGCCGAGATCGGTGACGCCGATGCCGATCAGGCGGAACTTCGTACCGTCAGTCTCTTTTTCGAGAAGCTCGAGCCCGGTGCGGAAGATCTTGTCGGCAAGCTGGGTTGGGTCTTCGAGCCTGCGGTTGCGGGTGCGCGATTTGAAATCGGCGCTCTTCATCTTCAGAACCACGGTCTGGCCGGCAATGCCGTTTTGCTTCAGCCGCCAGGAGACCTTTTCGGAGAGGTTGCGCAGGATCGGCACCAGATCGTCATAACGTGAGATATCGTCGAAGAAAGTCGTCTCGGACGAGACGCTCTTGGCCGCATCGTTGAGATGCACTTCGCGGTCGTCTATGCCGCGCGACAGCCGGGCGAGCCGCTGACCGATGCTGCCGTAGCGGCGCATCAGGTCGTTCTCCTCCATCTGCTGCAATTGGCTGATGGTACGGATGCCGTCCGCCTCCAGCGTCGCCGCAAAGGCCTTGCCGACGCCCCAGATCGTGGTGACGGGACGCGGTGCCAGGAACTCGACCGCTTCCTCGCGGCCGATGACCGAAAAGCCGCGCGGCTTCTGCAGGTCGGAGGCGACCTTGGCGAGGAATTTGCAGTAGGAAAGCCCGACCGAAACGGTGATGCCGATCTCCCTTTCGATGCGACGAGCGAATTTGGCCAGCGTACGCGCCGGGGGATCGTGATGCAGCCTCTCGGTACCGCCGAGCTCCAGGAAGGCCTCGTCGATCGATAGCGGCTGCACCAGCGGCGTCAGATCCTGCATCATTGCGCGCACCTGGCGCCCGACACGGACATATTTCTCCATGTCGGGGCGGATGACGATCGCTTCAGGGCATGCCTCCAGCGCCTTGAACATCGGCATGGCCGAACGCACGCCGTGGATACGGGCGATATAGCAGGCAGTGGAAACCACACCGCGTTTGCCGCCGCCGATGATGACAGGCTTGTCGGCAAGCTCCGGATTGTCGCGTTTCTCCACTGCTGCGTAGAAGGCGTCGCAATCGATATGTGCAAGCGTCAATGCGTAGAGTTCGCGATGGCGCACGAGACGGGGGCTGCCGCAGGAAACGCAGCGGCGCGCCTCGCCCTTCTGCTCGGCAAGGCAGTCGCGACAGAAGCCGGGTGTCTTGTCAGGGGCGGGTGTCATGATGAGAACAAAGATTGAACGTGGCGAGGTTACGCCTTAAGCTTCCGAGTCTCAAGAGAGGGCGGGAGCTTTGCCTTTGGATAACGATCTTCGTTTCGAGCCGGTAACGCCAGCACGCTGGGACGATTTCGAAATCGTGTTCGGGCCGCAGGGTGCCTTCTATAATTGCTGGTGCGTGGCGCTGCGCCTGCCGCATGCGATAAGGACTGAGATGGCGGCCGACGAACGCAAGGCGCATATGCGGGGACGGATTAACGCGGGTCCGCCGCCTGGCATCCTCTGTTATGCCGAGGGCGCGCCGGTCGCCTGGGTGCAGGTCGGGCCGCGCCACGACGTGCCGCAGTTCAATTCGCCGCGCACCGTCTCGCGGCCGCTGGAAGAGGGAGATGCGCATGATCCATCTATCTGGGCCGTCAGTTGCTTCTTCCTGCTGCCCAAACTGCGCGGCAAGGGAATGAGCCACCGCCTGCTCGCTGGCGCGATCGACCATGCGCGGCGCCAGGGAGCACGGCTGCTCGAAGCCTGTCCGATCGATCATGTGAAGCAGTCGAAATCAGTGACGCTCTGCATCGGCTCGACGGCGATCTTCGATGCGGCCGGTTT
Source organism: Rhizobium indigoferae (assembly GCF_034554815.1). Classification (NCBI taxonomy): domain Bacteria; kingdom Pseudomonadati; phylum Pseudomonadota; class Alphaproteobacteria; order Hyphomicrobiales; family Rhizobiaceae; genus Rhizobium; species Rhizobium indigoferae. The sequence goes on from NZ_CP140635.1 coordinate 1,394,560, forward strand.
CGAGACAGTAGCGCGGCGCAAGGACGGTCGTCCGCTCATGCGGCTGGAACTGCGCGCGTGAACGTGCCGGAAACAAAATGCGCCTCGATGAGCTCGGCCGCGTGCGTCCAGTCGGTGGCGCGGGTGATGTCGTCGGCCGCCGCTGGCGCGAAACGATGGACGGGCGAGTTCGGCATCAGATGAATCAGCAGGCAATCGGCGACGTGTTCCCTAACGGAATGCAGATTGCGCGCCATATCATCAATGAAGACGACGGGAAGGGAGCGGCTGGCATGCAATGCGTGAACGATCGGCCCTTTGGGTTGTTCGGTGGCAAGCAGCGGAAAGAGCAGGCCCATCCTGTCCAACAGCCGACGGCGCTGGTCCTGGAACCGCGGCTGCATGGCTGTCAGGAAAAGGATGTCGGCCTCTTCCGAAAGTCGGTCGAGCGTTTCGACCACGCGGTCGAGCGGCGTCTGCCACAGCTCTTGGGCCTCGAAGAATTCCTCAATCAGCCGGCTGACCTCATGATCTTCGATCTCCGCGCCGTCGGCTTGCGAGACGATGTTGCCATGAAGCCGGAACGATCGCGGCAGAAAGGTGTGGCCCCGGCTCTGAAGGAAAAGCTGGAAGGGACCGATGAACTGCAACACGACGTCGTCGACGTCACAGACGATCAACGGCCGCTTGCCGAGGCGGATGTGCGAGATATCGAATTCTTCGGAGGCCACGATCAGTATTCTCCGGAATCGAGGCCCGGCGAAGAGAAATGCTGCCAGGCGCCGGTCACCGTCTCCGGGCTTATGCCGCTCGCCGCGCAGAAGGCCATGGCTGTCGGTTCGTGGTTCATCAGAAAATCCATCAGGCCGGCGAGGAATCCCGGATCGTTGACGGCGTTGCGCACCTGGCCGGGCGCCACGCCCGTCAGGGCGAGAAAGCGGCCGAACATTTCGGGATCGTCGGCAAGCCAGCCGAGCACGGCGATCGCCGTCTCGTGCGGGTCGGCAGCCTGTTGTTTCGAAGTCTTGAAGTTGCTTTGCATTTCGCTGGGTAAGTTACCTTTTCTTCAACCAAATACCGGTAGCGTGCGCTATCGGTTTCACGGAGCTATTTGTCCGCATGTGCCTTTGTCATGGGACGAACCGCTGCGCGAACGGACGTAGGGACAGCTTGTCATGCCCAAACAGGTGATGATTGTAGAAGATAACGAGCTCAACATGAAGCTCTTTCGCGACCTCATCGAGGCGTCCGGCTATACGACGATCCAGACCAGAAACGGCATGGAGGCGCTCGATCTGGCGCGCAAGCATCGTCCCGACCTCATCCTGATGGATATTCAGCTTCCCGAGGTCTCCGGCCTCGAAGTTACGAAGTGGCTGAAGGAAGACGACGAGCTGCACGTGATTCCCGTCATCGCCGTTACGGCTTTCGCGATGAAGGGGGACGAGGAGCGGATCCGCCAAGGCGGCTGCGAGGCCTATGTTTCAAAGCCGATCTCGGTTCCGAAATTCATCGAGACGATCAAGACCTATCTGGGCGATGCCTGACGCATCGGAAAGACGCTTATGACTGCGCGAATACTGGTGGTTGACGATATTCCGGCCAACGTGAAGCTGCTCGAAGCGCGGCTGCTTGCGGAGTATTTCGACGTGATGACCGCAGCGGACGGCTACACGGCACTGGCGATCTGCGAGCGCAATCAAGTCGATCTCATTCTGCTCGACATCATGATGCCCGGCATAGACGGTTTCGAGGTCTGCGAGCGGCTGAAGGCCAGCCAGAAGACCGCCCATATTCCAGTCGTCATGGTCACCGCGCTCGACCAGCCGACCGATCGCGTACGCGGCCTGAAGGCCGGCGCTGACGATTTTCTCACCAAGCCGGTCAACGATCTGCAGCTGATCTCCCGGGTGAAGAGCCTGCTGCGGCTGAAGACGTTGAGCGATGAGCTGCGCATCCGCGCCGACACCGCCCATACGATGGGCATCGACGACCTCACGCGGGCAGGCGAGGGCCGCGCCGACGAGACCGCTCAGGTCCTGCTCGTCGACGGCCGCGCCAATTCGCAGGAGCGCATCATCAAGGCGCTGAAGCCCGTCGCCGACGTGCTTGCCCTCTCCGATCCGCAGGCCGCCCTCTTCGAGGCGGCCGAAAGCGCCTTCGATCTCGTCATCGTCAATGCCAACTTCGACGATTACGATCCGCTTCGCCTCTGCTCGCAGCTGCGTTCGCTGGAGCGCACGCGCTTTCTGCCGGTCCTGATCATCACTGAGCAAGGCGCTGACGACATGGTCGTGCGCGCGCTCGATCTCGGCGTCAACGACTACATCATCCGCCCGGTCGATCCCAACGAACTGGTCGCCCGTAGCCTGACGCAGATCCGCCGCAAGCGCTACAACGACCGGCTGCGCGCCAGCGTCAAGCAGACGATCGAGCTTGCCGTGACCGATCCGCTGACCGGCCTTTATAACCGGCGCTATCTCGACAATCACCTGAACGTGCTTTTCAACCGTTCTATGGCGCGGGGCCGGCCGCTTTCGGTGCTGATCACCGATATCGACCGCTTCAAGCATGTGAACGACACCTACGGCCATGACGGCGGCGATGAGGTGCTGCGGGAATTCGCAAATCGCGTCCGTTCGACCATCCGCGGTGCCGATCTCGCCTGCCGCTACGGTGGAGAGGAATTCGTTGTTGTGATGCCGGACACCTCGCCGGAAATTGCCGCCGCCGTCGCCGAGCGCCTGCGTGCGGCGATCGAAAACGCTCCCTTCATGCTGAAACACGCCGGAGAAGCGCTGAATGTCACTGCTTCGTTCGGCATCGCCTCGCGCATTACGTCGGTGCTGACACCAGACCAGCTGATGAAACAGGCGGATCTGGCCCTTTACGAGGCCAAAAATACCGGCCGCAACCGTGTGGTCGCCGCAGCCGCCTGACGAATCACTTGCCGCCATATGCGCCATTTGCGGGTTTTCCACTGCGGTAAGCGAATTGTTACCGATTTTTAATCTTCGCCTGTGCACTGCGGGGCGAAAAAATTGCAGCTCAATAGCTCAAAAATGGACTCGCCGCGTTGCCGCGGATGTGGCGCCGCGCGATAGTCTTGAGAGCGTCAGGCCGTAGCTCAAAATGAAATGAAGACTATAAAAAATGCCTGCCGCCGACAGGGTCAAATAGATTGCGGCGGCGTCACCTCACGTAAGGGGAGGGGTGGCGTAAGTTATTAAGTTATATTGTCGAATTTCTTGGAAAGAGCAGGTGCTACGCTTCGATCCAAAGCAGAGACGACAAATCTTTGTATGTCCCAAATCTGGACTTTTAACCATAGAATCAAGATGAGAAAATTCATCATTAAGAATTTGTTGATTTTCTTTCATTTTTGCGCAAATTATCGGCTCATAAGAGAAGCGCTCCCGTTGAGGAGTTGTCGATACCCCATGATGCTCAGGTCCGCCGCATCTCCTGGGTCGTGGGGTCGGTCGGCTAGTAGGCAAGTTATAGCGGTTCCTCGTGCCGTTTTGCATGCTGGCCGACCCCCTTTCAAGAAAACGCCGCCACTTCCCGACGATGGAAGGGCGGCGTTTTGTCTGTTTGCGCTATCATCTTGAAAACCACAAAGCCGGACAATAAAAAACGCGCAACCCGAAAGCGCGCGCTTTTGTGAAATCCGTCAGGCCAAGTGATTACTTGATCTTGGTTTCCTTGAACTCGACATGTTTCTTTGCAACCGGGTCGTACTTCGTCTTCGTCATCTTGTCCGTCATCGTGCGGCTGTTCTTCGTGGTGACGTAGAAGAAACCGGTGTCGGCTGTCGACAGCAGCTTGATCTTGATTGTTGTAGCCTTGGCCATGGTCGTCCTGCCTTTAAGAAAATGAAAGCCGTGGAAGCCGGATGGGCTCCACGGCAAATCCTGGCGCGAAACTACGAATCCCGCCCGAAAAGTCAAGCCCGTTTTCGAATGAACATCAGTCTGATGCCCGAAAGTAGGGCGTAAAGACCGAAGAAAGCGGCAATCGCCCAGGCAAACCCGTTATTTCCAGCGACATCGATCGCCGCGCCGATCGCCTGCGGACCGGCCACGGTCCCCATCGCATAACAGAAGACAAAGGCAGCATTGGCTGCCGCAAGATCGGAGCCGGTCAGCCGCGAGCCGAGATGGCTGAGGCCGACCGTATAGAGGCCTGAGACGCAGCCGCCCCAGAAAAGCAGGAGCCCGGCCATCAGAAGCCAGTTGTCGAGCAGTAGCGGCAACATCATCGAGCCGATGAAGCCCATCAGCGCCATGCCGGCCAGAAGCGGCCGCTTGTCGGCGATGCGGTCGGAAAGCAGGCCGAGCGGGATCTGAAAGATGACGTTGCCGACGCCCATCATGGTGAGCAGCAGCGCGGCCTGCGATTCGGTGAAATGGGCGCGCACGGCAAAGATCGGGAAAAGCGACAGCCCGCCGGCCTCCACCGCGCCGAAGATGAAGACCGCCGCCGTCGCCGTCGGCACCAGGAAAACGTAGCGCATGAAATGCAGCTCCGGTTTTTCCTCGAGCACCGGGCTCTCGTCGCGGGCGATGAAGATCGGGATGGCCGCAAGCAGGATGGCGGCGGCGCCGATCAGGAATGGGAAGATGCCGTCGCTGCCGAGGACCGAAAAGAGCAGAGGTCCGGCCGCAAAGCCAAGGGAAAGCACCGTCGCATAGATGCCGAGCACGAAACCGCGCTTGGAAGGCGGCGAAGCGGCGTTGATCCAGAATTCGGAGAGGATGAACAGCGTCGTCGTCGCGCCATGGAAGGCGAAGCGCAGCGGAAACCACATCCAGAAATCCTGGGCGTAATAGAAACCGAGCGCGCTCAGCGCCGAAATCAGCACGGCCCAGAGCATTGTCGGCGCAACGCCGTATTTATGGGCGAGTTTGGTGGTGATCGGTGCGGCGGCCATCGCCGCGACCCCGGCCATTGCCGTGTTGAGCCCGATCAGGGTGGACGAGACGCCGCGTTTTTCGAGGATGATGCTGAGAAGCGGGAGACCGAGGCCGATTGCTATGCCAACGGCAGATATGGACGAGATGGCTGCCACCAGAGAAGGCCAATGGATTTCTTCGACATCGCCCGGTGTGCCGGTTCTCGGCTGAGACATTTATCCATCCTTAGAAAGCTGCGCGAACGAAACGGCCAATTCCCGTCAGATAGATAGACACAGACGTGCCAAATCCAGGTGACGGATGCCGCTTCGCAGTATTTCCGATGTGAGTGACCATCTGCGGAATGTAAAGCCCGTTGGGGCAAGAAACGCTTACCATGTCGGGTCTTGAGGATCTTCGGCTCTCGCATTCGGGTGGTGGTCGGTGGAGGGCTGGCACTACACGTTAAATATGTCTGGAAGGTGAAGGCGCTAATTCGGCCGGCCGGGGATGTCATAATCGTCCGGACCGTCACTCTCGCCACCGAAGCCGTGCATGCGCAGCGCCCATTGCAGACCGATGACCCCGCCCTTGATCGGCTGGATCGAGGCAAGCGCGGTGATGACGGTGATCGGCGCCCAGATGGCGATATGCACCCAGACCGGCAGCACGAAAGTCATGTCGGTCAGCATATAGCCGCCGACCACGACGTGGCCGAGGACGAGGATGACGATATAAGGCGGCAGGTCGTCCGCGCGTTGGTGATGCATCGCCTCGCCGCAGGCCGCGCAATGATCGACCGGTTTCAGGAAGGCACGAAAGAGCTTGCCGTTGCCGCAGGCCGGGCACCGGTTCATCAGCCCGCGCATGATGGAGCGCCCAAGCGGACGCTCGACCTCGGGCGCATCCCCGTAGCGGGCAACCGGATCGGTCGGTGTGCTCATCGCATGTTCCTCTTTCAGCCGAAAGCATCGGATTCGTCTTGTGAACCACGTCCAACGCCGGCGATCTTCGTTGTTGCAGCGTTTTGCCGAAAACCAGCGTCCGCTTTCGGCGCGATGCTTAGTGGCGTCCGCGTGGCGGCCTTGTTCCAGGTTTCTTGCGGACCTGGCCTCTGTCGCGGCGGCCCGCCTTGTGGAAGGAGCGCACCGCTGCAGGCATCTCGCGGCCCTCGCTGATCATCTCGAAACGCAGCGCGCCGGCAAGCGGGATCGCTTCGGCAAGCTTCACGGTAACGCTATCGCCCAGGCGATAACCGAGCCCTGTTCGTTCACCCGAGAGTGCCTGATGCGCCTCGTCATAGATGAAATAATCGGTGCCGAGCGTAGATATAGGGACGAAACCATCGGCGCCATAGTCTGGCAGGGCGACAAAAAGCCCCGATTTCGTCACGCCCGAGACCCGTCCGGCAAACTCCTCGCCGACGCGGCCGCTGAGGTGATGCGCGATCAGCCGGTCTACGGTCTCGCGCTCGGCTGCCATCGCCCGGCGCTCGAAGGTCGAGATTTCGGCGGCGATATCGTCGAGCGCCGCCTCTTCGTCGGGTGTGATGCCGCCTTCGCCGAAACCGAGCGAGCCGACAAGCGCGCGGTGCACGATGAGATCGGCATAGCGGCGGATCGGCGAGGTGAAGTGGGCGTATTTCATCAAATTGAGGCCGAAATGGCCGATATTCTCAGGGCCGTAGATCGCCTGGCTCTGCGAACGCAGCACCATCTCGTTGACCATGGTCTGGTGCGGCGTGCCGTCCGCCTTCGCCAGGATGCCGTTGAAGTTGTTGGCGCGCATGTTGCCGCCCTTGGCAAGCGAGATGCCGAGCGTGGCCAGGAACTCACGCAGGATCTCCTGCTTGGCAAGCGTCGGGCCGTCATGAATGCGATAGATCAGCGGCTGCCGCTTCTTTTCCAGCGTCTCGGCGGCGCAGACATTCGCCTGGATCATCATCTCTTCGATCAGCTTGTGCGCGTCGAGCCGTGGCGGCACGACGACCCGGTCGACCGTACCGTCGGGCTTCAGCAGGATCTTGCGCTCCGGCATGTCGAGTTCGAGCGGCTGGCGCCGGTCGCGTCCGCGCTTCATCACCTCATAGGCGTGCCAGAGCGGCTTCAGGATTGGCTCGAGCATCGGTCCGGTCTGATCGTCCGATTTGCCGTCGATCGCTGCCTGGGCCTGCTGGTAGGACAGCTTGGCCGCGCTCTTCATCATGATGCGATGGAAAGTGTGGCCGATCTTGCGGCCTTCGCCGGAAAAGCTCATGCGCACGGCGAGCGCCGGACGGTCGACGCCTTCCTTCAGCGAGCAGAGATCGTTGGAGATGCGCTCCGGCAGCATCGGCACGACGCGATCCGGGAAATAGACCGAGTTGCCGCGCTTCAGCGCCTCGCGGTCGAGCGGTGAATTGGGGCGGACATACCAGGAGACGTCGGCAATCGCGACAGTGACGATGACGCCGCCGGGATTGTCGGGCGAGGGGTCGAGCTCGGCATAGACGGCGTCGTCATGGTCCTTGGCATCGGCCGGGTCGATGGTGATCAGCGGCACGTCGCGCCAATCCTCGCGATGCGACATGCTGGCCGGTTTTGCGGCGTCCGCCTCAGCGATGACGGCCGGCGGGAAGACATGCGGGATGCCGTGTGCATGGATCGCGATCATCGAGATCGCCTTTTCCGAACCGACCGAGCCGACGACGGAAAGAACCTTGGCGCGCGGCAGGCCGAAACGGCCGAGACGGGCGATTTCGACTTCGACCAGATCGCCGTCCGTGGCGCCGCCGGTGAAGTCGGGATCGATCACCATCTCCTCGCCGCGCCGTTCGATCGGCAGCAGACGGCCGCCGCCGCCCGGTGCAGTGCGGAAAACGCCCATCGATGCGCCGCGGCGCCTGTCGATCACCTTGATGATCCGCGCCGTATAGGCCGGCCCGCCACGATCGACAGCCGGGAAGATCTTCGCCAGGATGCGGTCGCCGAGCCCGGCGACGGGCGCCTTGCCCTTGCCCTGGCGGCCTGCGGGCGATTGCTGGCGGATGGCGACGGCGGGTGCTACGCCTTGGTCTTCCGGCCATTCCGCCGGCCGGCCAATCAGATCGCCATCCTTGTCGCGCGTGGTGATATCGAGAACCGTGACGGGCGGCAGCGCACCGGGACGGATCAGCGACTTGCGGTTCTTCTGCAGCATGCCTTCTTGCTCGAGCTCCTGCAGCATGTGCTTGAGCTCGACGCGGTTGTCGCCCTTCAGGCCGAAAGCCTTGGCGAGTTCGCGTTTAGACGCTTTCTGCGGGTGATCGGCGATGAAGCGCAAGATCACCTCGCGCGAAGGCAGCGCGCCGTGGACAATGTTCAGCGGCTCGACGGCGGGGGCATCCTTGCCGGCGCGGCCGATCTTGCCCGGACGCTTGCCCGCAGGGTTCGTTCTGTCGCGCGGTATCCTGCTCACGTCAGCTCTTTTTCGATTTCGCGGGCGCTTTCGCCTTCGTTGCCTTCGGCTTGGCGGCCGTCTTGGTGGCCTTGGCTTCCGCGGCTGCCGCCTTCGGCTTGGCTTTCGCCTTGGCCGCCTTGCCCACAGGTGCCTTGCCGGCCTTTTCGGCGATCAGCGCAAGCGCCTCCTCGACGGTGATCGCCTGCGGATCCTTGCCCTTCGGCAGTGTGGCGTTGACCTTGCCCCAGTTGACATAGGGGCCGTACTTGCCGTCGCGAACGGTGATGGCGCCGCCATCAGGATGATCGCCGAGTGTTTTCAGCGCCGCCGGCGTGCCGCGCGCGCCCCGGCCCGGGGCCTGTTTTGCCTTTTCGGCGATAACAGTCACGGCGCGGTTGAGGCCGACCGAGAACACGTCCTCGACGGTTTCCAGATTGGCGTAGGAACCGTCATGGAGGAGGAACGGCCCATAGCGGCCGATGCCGGACGAGATCATCTTGCCGGATTCTGGATGTTTGCCGATATCGCGCGGCAGCGAGATCAGCGCCATCGCCTTTTCATAGTCGATGTCCTCGGGCTTCCAACCCTTCGGCAGCGAAGCGCGTTTGGCTTCCTTGCCGTCGCCGCGCTGGATATAGGGGCCGAAGCGGCCGGAACGCAGCGTCAGCTCCTCGCCGGTGGTCGGATCGGTGCCGAGGTTCTTCGGCTCGTTAAGTGCTGCGCCGTCTGCTTCTCCGCCGTTTTCAGAAGAGAGCTGGCGGGTGTAGTTGCATTCCGGATAGTTGGAGCAGCCGACGAAGGCGCCGTATTTGCCGAGTTTCAGCGACAGGTTGCCGGTGCCGCAGACCTGACAGATTCTGGGATCGCTGCCGTCCTCCCGTTTCGGGAAGACGAGTGGTGCCAGCGCCTCGTTCAGAGAATCGAGCACGTTGGTGACGCGCAGTTCCTTGGTGTCCTCGATCTGGGCGAAGAAATCCTTCCAGAAATCGCGCAGCACCTGCTTCCAGTTCAGCTCGCCGGCGGAAATCCGGTCGAGCTTTTCCTCGAGGTCGGCGGTGAAGTCGTATTCGACATATTTGGTGAAGAAGCTTTCGAGGAAAGCCGTCACCAGCCGGCCCTTGGCCTGCGGGATCAGCTTGCGTTTGTCGATCGTCACATAGTCGCGGTCGCGCAGCGTCGCGAGGGTCGCGGCATAGGTGGAGGGGCGGCCGATGCCGAGCTCTTCCATCTTCTTGATGAGCGAGGCTTCCGAATAACGCGGCGGCGGCTCGGTGAAATGCTGGGTCGAATTGATCTTCTGCTTGGCGAGCGTTTCGCGCGCAATGATCTCCGGCAGGCGGCCATCCTCGTCGCCGTCGTCGCTCTGCTCGCCATCCTCCTTCTGGTCGGTATAGGCGGCGATGAACCCGTCGAAGCGGATCACGGAGCCGACGGCGCGAAGCCCGGCCTTCTCACCCTTGTTGTCGGCGGTGATTTCAGCCGTCGTGCGCTCGATCTCGGCAGACGCCATCTGGCTGGCGATACCGCGCTTCCAGATCAGCTCGTAGAGCCGGATCTGGTCGGCATCGAGGAATTTGCGCACACGGTCGGGCGAACGATAGAAATCGGTCGGACGGATCGCCTCGTGCGCCTCCTGGGCGTTTTTCGCCTTCGTCGAGTAGAAGCGCGGCTTTTCCGGCATGTAGCGTTCGCCGAACTGGTCGACGATGGCGCTGCGCGCCGCATCGATCGCCTCGGGGGCCATCTGAACGCCGTCGGTTCGCATGTAGGTGATGAGACCGACCGTCTCGCCGCCAATATCGACACCCTCATAGAGCCTCTGGGCGATCTGCATGGTGCGCGAGGCGGAGAAGCCGAGATTGGAGGAGGCGGCCTGCTGCAGCGTCGAGGTCGTAAACGGCGGTCCCGGGTTACGCTTGACCGGCTTCGCCTCGACCGTATCGACGACATAGCTCGCACCTTCGAGCAATGCCTTCAGCCGGCCGGCATCCTCACCGTTGCCGATCGCGCGTGGCTGCAGACGTTTGCCGTTCGCCGAAACCAGCCTTGCCTCGAACTCGTCGCCGCGCGGCGTCTTCAGAAGCGCCGAGATGTTCCAGTACTCTTCGGAAATGAAGCGCTCGATCTCGGATTCGCGGTCGCAGACCAGGCGAAGCGCCACAGACTGAACGCGGCCGGCCGACCGCGCACCGGGCAGCTTGCGCCAGAGCACTGGCGAAAGATTGAAGCCGACGAGATAATCGAGCGCGCGGCGCGCGAGATAGGCGTCGACCAGCGGCACGTCGATGTCGCGCGGATCGGCCATCGCGTCGAGCACCGCCTTCTTGGTGATCGCATTGAAGACGACGCGCTTGACCGGCTTGCCGTTCAGCACGCGCTTCTTGTTCAGCATGTCGAGAACGTGCCAGGAAATCGCTTCGCCTTCGCGATCCGGGTCGGTTGCAAGAAACAGGCCATCGGCGGATTTCACCGCGTCGGCAATGTCCTTCATCCGCTTGGCGGAGGCGCTATCGACCTCCCAAAGCATTTCGAAATCCTGATCGGGGAGGACAGAGCCATCCTTGGCAGGCAGATCGCGCACATGACCGAAGGAGGCGAGCACTTTGTATCCCGGACCCAGATACTTATTGATCGTCTTGGCCTTGGCAGGCGATTCCACCACTACAACATTCATGATGATTCTCTAAAAAGGAAGCGACGCCAGCGTTGAAACCAGCGCAACACATACCGCAACTTGGATATCGGCCCTCCGACATGGACAGGGAAATCGCCGCGGTCAAGGGGTTTGCTACAATTTTACCTCTTGCATCTGTTGCAGCCGAGGGGAGATTATCGGGAAAATACAATTTTAGATAGGTTATCAAAGGTTTTTCGATACAGGGTTCGGCAATTCGCGTAGCCGCCGCCTGATGTCGCGCAAGGTTCAATCGGAAAGCGAGACGAGGCCGCCCTGCTGCCGGTGCAGCCTGCCGGCAATATCAAGCTCCAGAAGGATCAGATAGACCGCGGATGCCGACAGGCCCGTATGGCGGATGACGTCGTCGATCTCGACCGGCGTCGGCCCGAGCGCATCGATGATGCGATTCCGATCGGAATCGCCGGGTGGCACCGATATCGACTTGCTGTCACGCGCAGGCTCTTCCGCCATCGATGACGGGAACAGGTCGAATTGCGCAAGCGGCGCCAGGGCCTCAATGACATCGGCGGGTGCGGTGACGATCGAAGCACCGTCCTTCAGCAGGCCGTTGGTGCCATGGCAACGCGGATCGAGCGGTGAGCCGGGCACGGCAAACACCAGACGGCCGAACTCGCCGGCAAGCCGTGCCGTGATCAGCGAGCCCGAACGCGATGCCGCTTCGATGACGACGAGGCCGAGCCCGATGCCGGCGATGAGCCGGTTGCGGCGCGGAAAGTCGCGGGCGCGGGGCTCCCAGCCGAAGGGCATCTCGCTCACCGCCAGGCCGTTGCCGTCGGTTATCTCTTCGAGTAGGCCGACATTCTCCGGCGGGTAGGGCTGGTCGAGGCCACCGGCGAGCGCCGCGATCGTGCCTGTGTCGAGGCTTGCCCGGTGGGCTGATGTATCGATGCCGCGCGCCAGGCCGGAGACCACGGTATATCCAGCCCGGCCGCAGTCGCGTGCCACCATCGCCGCGAATTTCGCACCGGCGATCGAGGCGTTGCGCGAGCCGACGATGCCGACGGCCGGTCGCTTGGCGGCGGCAAGCGCGCCCTTGACGGCCAGAAGCGGCGGCGCGCCGTCGATCTGCTTCAGAGCTTGCGGGTAGTCCGGCTCGCCGATGCCGACGAAGCGGGCGCCGAAGCGACGCGCCGCCTCGAGTTCCCGATGTGCCTCGGCCTCGCTGGCGATGCGGATTGCCCGCGTGGCGCCGCCACGCGCCGAAAGCTCCGGCAGTGCGGCAAGTGCTGCCTCGGCCGAACCGAAATGATTGATGAGGTCGCGAAAGGTGGCAGGGCCAATATTGTCGGAACGGATGAGGCGCAACCAGGCAATTCTTTGCCGTTCGGTCAGAACAACGCCTTTTGGTCCGGCGCTCAGCGCATCCATTATCCCTTTGCCCCGATCTTGCTTTCCGCCCCGCTCATCAGGCGCGAAATATTCGCCTTGTGCTTCCAGTAGGAGATGAGGGTCATGATCGCCATCACTGCCGCAACCTTTTCGTTGCCCAGTATCCACAGTGCAACCGGAATCACAAGCATGGCAACCAACGCCGACAGCGAGGAGTAGCGGGTGGTGAAAGCGACCGCCAGCCAGACGGCGGCGAAGAGCACGACCATGATCGGCGCGACGCCGAGCAGGGTGCCGATATAGGTGGCGACACCCTTGCCGCCCTTGAAGCCGATCCAGACCGGGAAGAGATGGCCGATGAAGGCGAAAAAGCCGGCGATGATCGCGGCCTCCTCACCGAGGAAATAGCCGACGATCCAGGCCGCGGCCGATGCCTTCAGCGCATCGAGCAGCAGCGTCGCTGCGGCGAGCGTCCGGTTTCCTGTTCTGAGCACATTGGTTGCGCCGATATTGCCGGAGCCGATGCTGCGCACGTCGCCGAGGCCGGCGGCGCGCGTAAGGATCAGGCCGAAAGGGATCGAGCCGAAGAGATAACCGATAACGGCGGCGGCAAGCGCAATCGGCAGCGTGATCTGCCATGACATGAGATTGGATAACATATGCCCCCTCAGCCCCTCCGTGGCCTATCCTCGAGTCAGCCTTCTCCCGCTGCGGGATGGACGGCGATGGTGTCGATCCTAGAGCATGATGCCGAAAACTGTGAGCGGTTTTCGGACGACCTCATGCTCTAACTATATAATTTAGAAGAGGATTCAGATTTTAGGCCGACCCGGCCTAAAATCATCCAATTCTAGAACAATTCCAGCAAAACTGCGCAGCGGTTTTGCGTGCCGAATTGCGTAAAAACAAAAAGATAGAGCATTTCCGTCACTCAGAGAAATCAGGAATTGCTCTAGAGTGCGTGGACAAGCTTTCCCGAGACGTAAGTCGCGACCGCCCGCCCGCTGAAACGCGCATCCTCGAACGGCGTATTCTTTGAGCGGGAGAGAAGCATGTCTTTGGCGACAAGCCAAGGCTCATCGAGATCGATCAGCGCGATATCGGCCGCAGCGCCCGGCTTCAACGTGCCGGCGGCGAGGCCGAAGATTTGCGCGGGGCGGGTGGACATGGCATCGATCAGGCGCATCAGGCTCACCTGGCCACCATGGTGAAGTCTGAGGGCTGCCGCCAGCATGGTTTCGAGGCCGATTGCGCCGTCCTCTGCCTCGCCGAAGGGCAGGCGCTTCGTATCGACATCCTGCGGGTCGTGCGAGGAGACGATGATATCGATCGCGCCGCTCGCAAGGGCGTCGGCCATCGCCACCCGGTCATCTTCCGGGCGCAGCGGCGGATAGAGCTTGAAGAAGGTGCGGTATTCGCCGATGTCGTTTTCGTTGAGCGCCAGATTGTTGATCGAGATGCCGCAGGTCACCTTGGCGCCACGACTGCGGGCGCGGTTGATCGCCTCGACCGATTCTGGCACCGAGATCATCGCGGCGTGATAACGGCCACGCGTCAGCTGCGCGATCCTGAGATCGCGTTCGAGCGGGATGAGCTCGGCTTCCCTTGGAATGCCGGAGAGCCCGAGCCAACTGGCGAAAAGCCCCTCATGCATGACGCCGTTGGCGCCGAGATATTTGTCGCGCGTTTCGCAGGAGATGACGGCGCCGAATTCGCGCGCATAGGTCATGATCCGGCGCAGCACCTGCGTGTCGTGGACGCTGGAATGTGCATCGGTAAAGGCGACGGCGCCTGCCTGCATCAAGAGGCCGATCTCCGTCATCTCTTCGCCGGCAAGGCCCTTGGTGATGGCGGCCGCCGGATAGACGTTGACGGCGGCCGTATCCCGCGCCGTCTTCTTGACGAATTCGACAAGCGCAATGTCGTCGATAACAGGATCGGTGTCCGGCATCATGATGATCGAGGTGATCCCGCCGGCCGCCGCCGCCCGGCTCGCCGAGGCGATCGTTTCGCGGTGCTCGCCGCCGGGTTCGCCGACATGGACGCGCGCGTCGACGAGCCCGGGCGTGGCGACAAGGCCCGTGCAGTCGCGGATGACGGCGCCTTCCGGTGCACCCTGGTTCTGCGCCTTGCCACCGGCGGCAATGATCACGCCGTTTTCGGCAATGATCGTCCCGACTTCGTCGAGATTGCGCGACGGATCGATGATGCGGACGTTCTTGAGGACGATCGGGTTGCTCATGCCATCATTCCATCGCTTCGGGGACCCTGGTTCTGCGAGACGAGCAGCGTCTCCATGACGGCCATGCGCACCGCGACCCCCATCTCCACCTGTTCGGCGATCACGCTTTGCGGCCCGTCCGCCACTTCCGAAGCGATTTCGACGCCGCGGTTCATCGGGCCGGGATGCATGACCAGCGCGTCGTCCTTCGCCGCTTTCAGCGTTTCGGCGTCGAGCCCGTAGAAGTGATAGTATTCGCGCACCGAAGGCACGAAGGCGCCGGACATGCGCTCGCGCTGCAGCCGCAGCATCATCACGACGTCGGCGTCCTTCAGCCCTTCCTTCATCGAATGGAAGACCTCGACGCCCATCTCGGCGATGCCGGCGGGCAGGAGGGTCGCAGGCGCGACGACACGCACGCGGGCGCCCATCGCGTTGAGCAGCAGGATATTGGAGCGCGCCACCCGCGAATGCAGCACGTCGCCGCAGATCGCCACGATGATGCGCGACAGCTTGCCCTTGGCGCGGCGGATCGTCAGCGCGTCGAGCAGCGCCTGGGTCGGATGTTCATGCTGCCCATCACCGGCATTGACGACCGAGCAGGAGACCTTCTGGGCGAGAAGGGCGGCCGCACCGGCGCTTGAATGGCGGATCACCAGCACATCTGGGCGCATCGCATTCAACGTCATCGCCGTGTCGATCAGCGTTTCGCCTTTCTTCACCGAGGAATTGCCGACCGACATGTTCATGACGTCGGCGCCGAGCCGTTTGCCGGCAAGCTCGAAGGAGGCCTGCGTGCGGGTCGATGCCTCGAAGAAGAGGTTGATCTGCGTCAGCCCGCGTAGCGTCGACGTTTTCTTTTCTCTCTGGCGGCTGATCTTGACGGCCTCATCGGCCTTGTCGAGAAGATAGGTGATATCCTGCTCGGTGAGGCCCTTGATGCCGATGAGGTGGCGGTGGGGGAAAAAGACCATGACCCTGCCTCTTGCTGTCTCTGGCGGGTCTATAAAGAGTGCTGCCCGCCGGGGCAAGCATGTGCTGTGGGCAAAGGCTTATGTCCCCATGCATTTTCGCCCGAATTCCGATAGAGCAGAATGAACCGAATCATAACTTCCGGTTTCCCTTTGCCAGGTTCTTACACTAGAAGCGAATTATGACCTCCGCCAACCGGACTGACGACAAACTCGCAGAACTCAACCAGCCGAGCCTGTGGTCCGGCATCAACGCCTATCGGTCCGATCCGCTGATCGTCGACCTGACGGCGGCCCTGCCACGCGGCATCCGCGAAGACCTGGAAAACATGGGCCGCTACGTCACCTCGCCGGAGGCGCAGGAGATGGCGCGCATGGCGAACCAGGGCGCGCCGCAGCTGCGCACCCACGGTCCGCGCGGTGAACGCGTCGACGTCGTCGAGTTTCACCCCGCCTGGCATGCGCTGATGCGCCGCTCCATGTCGGTTGGCCTGCATTCCTCCGTCTGGGACCCCCAGGCCGATACCGAGGCCAAGGACGAGGCCCATAAGGTTCGCGCTGCGCGCTTTTATCTGACGTCGCAGCTGGAATCCGGCCATCTCTGCCCGCTGACGATGACGAGCGCCTCCGTTGCGGCACTCTCGGCCTCGCCCGCGGTCCAGAAGGACTGGGCGCCCAAAATTCTCTCGCGCAAATATGATTCGTCGAACAAGCCCGCCATGCAGAAATCCGCCGTGACCATCGGCATGGGCATGACGGAAAAGCAGGGCGGCACGGATGTGCGCGCCAACAGGAGCGCTGCCGAAAAGGTCAGCGAGGGCATCTACCGGCTGTCCGGGCACAAGTGGTTCATGTCCGCGCCGATGAGCGATGCCTTCATCATGCTGGCGCAGACGAAGGAGGGCATGGGCTGCTTTCTCGTGCCGCGCCTTCTGGAGGATGGTTCCGCCAACGGGCTGCAGTTTCAGCGGCTGAAGGACAAGGTCGGCAACCGCTCCAATGCCTCTTCCGAGGTCGAGTTTACTGACACCTTCGGTTTCCTGCTCGGTGGTCCGGATGCCGGCATCCGCACGATCCTCGATATGGTGACGCTCACCCGGCTCGACTGCGCGCTGGCCTCGTCAGGCATCATGCGCGCCTCGCTCGCCGAAGCCGTCCACCACACCCGCGGCCGCAGCGTCTTCGGCAAGATGCTCGTCAACCAGCCGATCATGACGAGGGTGCTCGCCGACATGGCGCTCGACGTCGCCGCCGCGACGGCACTGTCCTTCCGTCTTGCCGACGCCTTCGACAAGGCGCGCGGCAATGCCGAGGAAGCGGCCTATGCCCGTGTCATGACGCCGGTCGCCAAATACTGGTGCTGCAAGATCGCGCCTGCGCTGATCTACGAGGCGATGGAGTGTATTGGCGGCAACGGCTACATCGAAGAACGCCCGATCGCCCGCCATTACCGCGAGGCTCCCGTCAACGCCATCTGGGAAGGCTCCGGCAACGTCATGGCGCTCGACGTGCTGCGCGTGCTTAACCGCGGCAAGGATCTGTTCGAAACGGTCTTCGCCGGCCTAGCCCGCGATCTCGGCCCTGCGGGCAAGAAGACGATCGACGTACTGCGCGCCGCAATCGCGCTCTGTGAACAGGATGAGGGCGCCGCCCGCCTGCTCGTCGAGCAGCTGGCGCTCGCCGCCGGTGCCGCCGAACTCTATCGGCTGGGCGCTGGGCGCATTGCCGATGCCTTCATCGAGACGCGTCTTGCCGGCGGCTGGCGCTCCACCTACGGCATGCTCGATTCCCGCTTCGACGCCAGCTACATCGTCGACCTGCTCTATCCGCCGGCGGCCTGATCGCAAGTGCGCTGAGGCGGTCCCGAGGCCGCGACGCTCGACCATCGGGCCCTGTCGACGACGATCACAGATCGTCCGGCCGGTCGCGACGTATCGCGCCGAGGTCGCTTTCCCAATCTTTCCCTGCGAGATCTGCGATCGCATTTTCCGGCGGTGCCTCTCAACGAGACTTCGCAAGGCCCAGTCGACGGTGGCCTTTTTTGTCGCCAATCCCCGTGGCGGTCATTGCCGCGTCGAGCAAGGCATCATCGATATTCGTCTGCATGATCGCGCTCCAAGTGCAATCATCATAAGAGATACACATCCACGTCACGGCGGTTCAAGCTCGGCGACGATGTCATCGCCATAAACGAAAATCCGGCCGCGTCGCCGCGGCCGGATTTCAGTGGTTACGTCCGAAAATCAGCGTTCAGAAGAAGCCACGGCGCTGCCACCAGCCGGCTTTCTTCGGCTTGCCGTCATCGCCTTCGCCATTCTCGACGCGGGTGGATTTCACCGTCGGCTCGGAGGAGGAGATGTTGGATTCGCGGTTGGCGCGAACCGGCTTTGCCTCTTCCTGAACGGATGTTTCGAGATCGGCGGAGGCTTCAACCAATTCCGGTTCGGCCTCGGCCACAGGTGCAGTCTCGGCAACCGGTTCCTCGACCGGCGCTGCGGCCGGTTTGCGGCGGCCGCGGCTGCGGGCGGGCTTCACATCTTCGGTTATGACGGTTGCGCTCTCGACGGCTGCCATCGCGGCCTGGCCTTCGTCGGCCGGCTCGCCAATCGCCTCGACCGCTACGGCTTCGCTCGGAGCGCCGTCGTTCGAAACGTCGTCGCCTTCGTCCTCGTCGCCACCATTGTCTTCACCGGCTTCGCCAGCCGTCAGTTCGGAGCCATCTTCGGCGCGATTGCGACGGCCGCCACGCTTGCCGCGACGGCGCCGCTTGCGGCGCTGCGATTCTTCGCTTTCAGCGCGTGTCTCGGGCGTAGCTTCGGTGGTTTCATCACCTTCGCTTCCCTCGTCGTCACCGTCCTCATCCTCGTCGCCGGCTTCGCCTGCTGCCGATGCAGGCTGCTCGGCATTGCCGTTGCGGCCACGGCGGCGCCTGCGGCGCTTGCGCTTGCGGTTGCCGTCAGCTTCGCCTTCCGAGCGTGCTGCGACGGGCCGTTCGGAAACGGCCGGCTTTTCCTCGAGTTCCTCGTCTTCGTCCTCATCCACTTCGATGACGATGTCGTCGTCGTCATCCTCAGGAATGGCTGCGAAGTTGAAGAGCGTTTCGATCTTGACCGGGTTTTCCACCGGCTCGCCGCGATCGATCGCGAAATGCTGTGCGCCGACCGAACCGTCCGCATCGATGACGATAGCGACGCCGAAACGGCTTTCGTAATCGATGATCGTTTGGCGCTTGTGGTTGAGCAGGTAGAGCGCGATGTCAGGCGTGGTGCGCACGGTGATGTTGTGCGTGGTGTTCTTGAGCAGATATTCCTCGATACCGCGCAGGACATGCAGCGCGACGGAGGACTGCGAGCGCACATGCCCGGTGCCGCCGCAATGCGAGCAGACCTGCGTGGTCGATTCGAGAACCGACGCGCGAATGCGCTGTCGCGACATTTCGAGCAGGCCGAAATGCGAGATCCGGCCGACCTGGATGCGGGCGCGGTCGTTCTTCAGGCATTCCTTCAGCTTCTTCTCGACAGCGCGGTTGTTGCGCTTCTCTTCCATGTCGATGAAGTCGATGACGATCAGGCCGGCAAGGTCGCGAAGGCGAAGCTGGCGGGCGACTTCGTCTGCAGCCTCGAGATTCGTCTGCAGCGCGGTGTCTTCGATCGAATGTTCGCGGGTCGAGCGGCCGGAGTTGACGTCGATCGAGACCAGCGCTTCGGTCTGGTTCATGATCAGGTAGCCGCCGGACTTCAGCGTCACCTGCGGCTGCAACATGCGATCGAGCTGAGCTTCGATGCCGGAGCGCGAGAAGATCGGGTGGATGTCGCGGTAAGGCTGAACCACCTTGGCATGGCTCGGCATCAGCATCTTCATGAAGTCTTTCGCTTCACGATAGCCTTCTTCACCGGAAACGATGACTTCGCTGATATCCTTATTGTAGAGGTCGCGGATCGAGCGCTTGATCAGCGAGCCTTCCTCATAGACGAGGCAGGGAGCGGTGGACGCCAGCGTCAGCGTGCGCACATTTTCCCACAGGCGCATCAGATATTCGAAGTCACGCTTGACCTCGACCTTGGTGCGGTTGGCACCGGCGGTGCGAAGGATGACGCCCATGCCCTGCGGCACCTCGAGCAGGCGCGCGATTTCCTTCAGGCGCTTGCGGTCGGCAGGATTGGTGATCTTCCGGGAAATGCCGCCGCCGCGCGCCGTGTTCGGCATCAGGACGGAATAGCGGCCGGCGAGCGAGAGATAGGTGGTAAGGGCTGCACCTTTGTTGCCGCGCTCTTCCTTGGCGACCTGCACGAGCAGGATCTGGCGGCGCTTGATGACTTCCTGGATGCGGTATTGCTTGCGCGGCTTGCGCTGCACGCGGTCCGGCACTTCTTCCATGGCGTCTTCGGCGCCGACGGATTCGATGACTTCCTCTTCGCCGTGATCGTCATCATCGTCGTCATCATCGTGGCGACGCTTGCTGGTATCGACGTCCTCGGAGATCGAGTCGGTTTCCACCATGGCGGCCATCGCGCCACCGGTCGAGCCGTCATCCTCGTTGTCGACGCTCGACGCGCCTTCGGCTTCAACGTCTGTGGGAGCAGCGTCTTCGGTCGCAGTCGTTTCGGCGGCCGGTTCTACGGCCTTCTTGCGGCTGCGACGCGGCCTTGCCTTCTTCGCTGGCGCTTCCTCGGCGGCCGCGGGAGATGGTGCGGCTTCTAACGCTGCCGTCTCGTCCGTTACGGCAGCCGTTTCCGGCGCCTCTGCCGGCACGATGCCGACATCCGGCTGATCCTGCTTGGAAAGATCGACCATCGGTGCGGTTTCGACATGCTCGACGTCCTCGTCGCGGCGATGCTCCTCGGCTTCGGCCCGAAGCAATGCCTGACGGTCGGCAAGCGGTATCTGATAATAGTCGGGATGGATTTCGGCGAAGGCCAGGAAGCCGTGCCGGTTGCCGCCGTAGTCGACGAAGGCGGCTTGCAGCGAGGGCTCGACCCTCGTTACCTTTGCAAGATAGATGTTGCCGCGGATCTGCTTCTTGTGCTGGGACTCGAAGTCAAATTCTTCTATGCGGTTCCCGCGAACGACAACGACGCGCGTCTCTTCCTCGTGAGACGCATCGATAAGCATTTTGTCTGCCATGTAAGCTGTGCTCCTCGGCGTGGCCGCGAGAGCGCATTCCCGACTGCTGTTGAGACAGAAAGAATGCGGTCCGCAGTGGCCGCGCCGGATAATGAAAGTCGCGCCTGATGCGAGGGGGAGGGCAGCAGCCAGACCGCAACCGGAACCATTTCGGTCCGGGGCCTGTACACTTCAGATAAAACCTGCTGCGAAACCATCAACAACCAAGCGTGATCGACAAATACGAAGACCCGTTCGGGTCCGATGAGTTTGCTCCCTGAGAGCGTGGTGGCTGATCCACCAATGAATTCCGACAATGAGCCGGAAAATCAGGATCCAGTTCTAGGGATTAAGCGCATGAGACGGCGGACGATGACCGGTGTGGCGCCAGGTCCTGATCTGGCTGGCAGCCTTTGCGGCGACTCTATCCCGTCAACACTTTACCCTGAAATTCGTTGTATGTTTTCTGTGTCACAATAGCAAGGGAAAAGCCAAATGTGCCATAATATTGATGGATTTCGCAACGCATAGAAACTGGGGATAAAGTGATCGCGATTCGGCAGGCCGCAGCGGGTGTTTCGTCACAGGGACGCTGGCCGCAGCTGCGTCGGGTCCATCGCAATACAAATAGGGTGTGGCGGTTTATTGTTTAAGAGGGCTCGGATCGCGGCGAAATCCGCAGCGCGGCGATCGACATTCGCAAGGCGGGTTCTGGCGGCGCTTTTGGCCGCTAGTCTCCTGCCGGTCGCTGCCAGCTCCGTCGAGGCCGGGGATCCGCTGCTTGCCTATGGCGCGCGCATCGTCGGCGACGATGCAAGGACGCGCATCGTCATCGATTTCGATCGCGAGCCGCGTTTCTCGGTCCACTATATCGCCAATCCGGAACGCATCGTTGTCGACCTTCCGGCGACTGCCTTCGGTTTTCCGGCGAAGGATCTTGCCGCCCGCGGCCTATTCAAGGATATTCGCTACGGCAAGATGGACGAGGAGAGCGCCCGTATCGTGCTGACGACGGCAGGGCCGGTCAAGCTGGCGCTTGCCAAAGTGCAGGCCGACGAGGCTGGCAAGGGTCATCGCCTCGTGCTCGATGCCGAGATGATCGACAAGCGGGCCTTTGCCGAACTGGTGAAGACGCAATCCTGGAGCGATCGAGGTGATGCGGCTCAGACGACCAGCGCCATTCCGGCACCGGAAAAAGCTGCTCCCGGCGATTTCGTCATCGCCGTCGATGCAGGCCATGGCGGCATCGATACCGGCGCGATCGGCGTCGACACCAAGACCGAGGAAAAGCAGGTGACGCTTGCCTTCGCCAAGGCTTTGACCGACCGGCTGAACAAGGAGCCGGGCATCAAGGCTTTCCTGACGCGTGAGGATGACGAGTTCCTTTCGCTTTCGCAGCGTGTGCTGATCGCCCGCCAGAATCATGCCGGCCTTTTCATTTCGCTGCATGCCGACACGCTGAAGCAGAAGGATATCCGCGGCGCCACCGTCTACACGATCTCCGACAAGGCATCCGACAAGCTCGCCGCCGACCTTGCCGAACGAGAAAACCTTTCCGACCAGATCGCCGGCAAGGAGACGGTTGCCGAGCCGCCCGAGGTCGCCGACATCCTGCTCGATCTGACGCGGCGCGAGACGCAGGCCTTCTCGATCTCACTGGCCGAGAGCGTTCTGAATTCTTTCAAGGATCAGGTCGGCACCATCAACAATCCGCATCGTCATGCCGGCTTCCGTGTGCTGCAGGCCCCTGACGTGCCCTCGATCCTTCTCGAGATCGGGTTCCTCTCGAATGCCGAGGACGAGAAACTGCTGCTCGACGAGGCCTGGCGTGGCAAGATTGCCGGTCTCTTGACCGACGCGGTCAAGCGATACCGCGCCGCCGTCATGGCGAATGGCGGCTGACGGTCACCGCTTAAAAATCTGTAGCGGTTGCGGCACGGCGGCCCGCATAAAAACAAAGATTCATAAAAACAAAGATTTAAGTGCGCGGCATGAATCAAATTCTGAGGAAGATACCTCAGATTGGCGGCGGGGGCAGGCGTTGCTTGGATGTGACAGTTCTAATGAAACGCGGCGGCAGTGGTGAATGCGGCGCAGACAGCCCTATTTTGCTCACATTCGCGCCGTTACTCCGGCTTATGTTTCGTAAGCCTTGAGCGCGGAATCGGCTTGTGGCGGTAACGCTCATGGAGTAAGCCGCGCAACGTGCAAATTGCCTTGATCTGTACAATCGTTGCGGCTGCGCCGATTGAAGATCGAAAAGACCGGTAGCTGAAATATGGTTAGACTTTTTGGATATTTCTTCGGAATGGCCTGCGTCCTGTTTCTGGTCGCGGCGGCGGGTATTGCCATCTATCTCGCCAATGTCGCGAAGGATCTCCCCGACTATGCCGTTCTGAACAGCTATGCGCCGCCGGTGACGACCCGCGTCCATGCCGGCAACGGCGCTTTGATGGCCGAATACGCCAAGGAAAAGCGTCTCTTCCTGCCGATCCAGGCCATTCCGGACCGCGTGAAGGCCGCTTTCCTGTCGGCCGAAGACAAGAATTTCTACAATCACCCGGGCGTCGATCTCACCGGCCTCGGCCGCGCCATCCTCGTCAACCTGCAGAATTTCGGTTCCGGCCGCCGCCCGGTCGGTGCCTCCACAATCACCCAGCAGGTGGCCAAGAATTTCCTTCTGAGCTCGGACCAGACCATCGACCGCAAGATCAAGGAAGCGATCCTTTCCTTCCGTATCGAGCAGGCCTACAGCAAGGACAAGATCCTCGAACTCTACCTGAACGAGATCTTCTTCGGTCTGAATTCCTATGGCATTGCCGGCGCAGCACTCACCTATTTCAACAAATCCGTCACCGAACTGACCGTCGCCGAAGCCGCCTATCTGGCATCGCTGCCGAAGGGGCCTGCCAATTATCATCCGTTCCGTCATCCCGAGGCGGCACTCGAGCGCCGCAACTGGGTGATCGATCGCATGGTCGAGAACGGTTATGTCAGCCAGAGCGACGGCGAAGAGGCCAAGAAGCAGCCGCTCGGCGTCACCGCCCGCACCACTGGCCCATCGCTCTTTGCTTCGGATTATTTCGCCGAAGCCGTGCGCCGCCAGCTGATCGACCAGTACGGCGAAAAGGTCCTTTATGAGGGCGGACTTTCGGTGCGCACGTCGCTCGATCCGCAGATGCAGCTGGCTGCCCGCAAGGCGCTGCAGGACGGTCTGGTCACCTATGATGAGCGCCGCGGTTTCCACGGCCCGATCAAGCAGATCGATGCAAGCGGTGATTGGGGCAAGGCGCTAGCCGATATTCCCACCCTGTCCGACGTTCCGGAATGGCGGCTTGCCGTCGTGCTCGCCGTGTCCGACTCGACCGTCGACATCGGCCTGCAGCCGGCCAAGGATGGAAGTGGCAAGGTTGCGGCCGACCGTCAACGCGGCACCATCGACGCCAAGAATATGCAATGGGCCTTCCGTTCGGCCGACGGCGCCCGCAAGACCACGAAGTCGCCGGTCGGCGCCGTAGCGCCTGGTGACGTCGTTTATGTCGCAAAGCTCGGCGACGACGCGTCGACTTCCTACCGCCTGCAGCAGCCGCCGAAGGTCCAGGGTGGACTGGTCGCGATGGACCCAAAGACCGGCCGCGTGCTCGCCATGGTCGGCGGTTTCTCCTACGCCCAGTCCGAATTCAACCGCGCCACCCAGGCGATGCGCCAGCCAGGCTCCTCGTTCAAGCCCTTCGTCTACGCCGCGGCAATGGACAACGGTTATACGCCGGCCTCCGTCATCATGGATGCGCCGATCGAAATCGTCTCGGGCGGCCAGGTCTGGAGGCCGGAAAACTACGGCGGCGAATCCGGCGGCCCGTCGACGCTGCGTTCGGGCATCGAGCATTCGCGCAATCTGATGACGGTGCGCCTCGCCAACGATCTCGGCATGAACATCGTCGCCGAATATGCCGAGCGCTTCGGCATCTACGATCACATGCTGCCAGTTCTTTCCATGTCGCTCGGCGCCGGCGACACGACTGTGCTGCGCATGGTCTCGGCCTATTCGGTCATCGCCAATGGCGGCAAGCAGATCAAGCCGACATTGATCGACCGCATCCAGGACCGCTACGGCAAGACGATCTTCAAACATGAGGAGCGTGTGTGCGAGGGCTGCAATGCCGGCGACTGGCAGAACCAGGAAGAGCCGAATGTGGTCGACAATCGGGAAACCGTTCTCGACCCGATGACCGCCTACCAGATCACCTCGATGATGCAGGGCGTCATCCAGCGCGGCACCGCTGCCGGCAAGATTGATCTCGGCGGTCGCGACGTCGCCGGAAAGACCGGCACCACCAACGACGAGAAGGATGCCTGGTTCGTCGGCTTCACGCCGGATCTGGTTGCAGGCCTCTATATGGGCTTCGATACGCCGGCCCCGCTCGGCCGCGGCGGCACCGGTGGCGTCTTGTCCGCCCCGATCTTCAACGAATTCATGCAGGCTGCCGTCAAGGACACGCCGGAATCGAAGTTCGTCATTCCATCAGGCATGAACCTGATTTCGATCGACCGCAAAACCGGCATGGCGGCTGGCGACGGCGATCCGAACACCATCGTCGAGGCCTTCAAGCCCGGCACCGGCCCGGCCGACAGCTTCTCCGTGATCGGCATGGACAGCACCATGGCGCCGGAAGAGATCCTGAAGACCTCGCCGCAGGCGAACCAGGCCGTCCAGACCGGCACGCCCGGCCTATTCTGACCGAGGCCTAAATTTTGCACGCCCGCCGCGGCCCTTTACATCCGCGGCGGGCGTCTCTATGTCACCAGCACCTGAATAAGACCGACAGAGAAGCAGGAAAATGCGAGCGGAAATCGAAAACGTGGTCGATGAAACCAAGCAGGCTATCACCCTGCTGAGGAGGCATCTTTGACTGGGACCAGGCGATAAGACGGCTGGACTGGTTGAACAACAAGGCAGAGGATCCGAACCTCTGGAACGACGCTTCCGAAGCGCAGAAGCTGATGCGCGAGCGCCAGCAGCTGGATGACGGCATTAACGGTGTCAAGCAGCTCGAACAGCAGCTGAACGACAATATCGAGCTGATCGAGCTTGGCGAGGAAGAGGGAGACCAGAGCGTCGTCAAGGAAGCCGAGGACACGCTGAAGGCCTTGAAGGCCGAGGCTGCACGCCGCCAGGTGGAAGCCATGCTCTCCGGCGAAGCCGATGGCAACGACACTTATCTCGAAGTCCATTCCGGCGCCGGCGGCACCGAAAGCCAGGACTGGGCGAACATGCTTCTGCGCATGTACACCCGCTGGGCTGAACGCCAGCGTTTCAAGGTCGAGCTTCTCGAAGTTCATGACGGCGAAGAGGCTGGCATCAAGTCCGCGACCCTGCTCGTCAAGGGCCACAATGCCTATGGCTGGCTGAAAACGGAATCGGGCGTGCACCGCCTGGTGCGGATCTCGCCCTACGACAGCAATGCGCGTCGCCACACCTCCTTTTCGTCGATTTGGGTCTATCCGGTTGTCGACGACTCGATCCAGATCGAGATCAACGAAAGCGACTGCCGCATCGATACCTACCGTTCGTCGGGCGCCGGCGGCCAGCACGTCAACACCACCGACTCGGCCGTGCGCATCACGCATATCCCGACGGGCATCGTCGTGCAGTGCCAGCAGGAGCGTTCGCAGCACAAGAACCGTGCCAAGGCCTGGGACATGTTGCGCGCCCGCATGTACGAAGCGGAACTGAAGAAGCGCGAGGACGCTGCCAGCGCCGAAGCCGCTTCGAAGACGGAGATCGGCTGGGGTCACCAGATCCGCTCCTACGTGCTGCAGCCCTACCAGCTGGTCAAGGACCTTCGCACTGGTGTCGCCAGCAGCGCGCCGGACGACGTTCTCGACGGCGACCTGAACGAGTTTATGGAAGCAGCACTTGCCCACCGCATCAGCGGCGCCGCCGACGCGGTCGTCGAGGATGTCGACTGATCGGATTATCGATGCATTGAGATAACAAAAGCCCCGGAGACGGGGCTTTTGTTTTGCTCAAGCCATCGCGCTTATACCGCTGACTTGAAACAGCGCTGCCGACAGATTGGCAATCTCCTCATGAATGACTGCGCGCTCGATGCCTGGGGGATCGGTAAAGAGTTCTGCCGCAAAGGCAAGGCCGAGCGCCGTGCCCTCTGGCACGAAGACATAATGTCCAAGGCCGCCGCTGAAGATTTTAAGGGCGCTGCGCCGGAGCCGCGCATGCAGCCACGACGAACATTCTTCGGCCGGTGCCGCCCTGTCGGCGTCACCGACCAGGATAAGGGCAGGCGCATCGACAGCTTTCAGGCTTTCCTCGCTGAAACCGAGAACCGACCGGCCTGGCGCGCAGATGAGTGCGGCCTTGATTCTGTCGTCTCGGTAGGAGTTCGACATCCGGGACCATGAATCGCGAAACACATCGCTGGTGCGCAGCAATGCCGGGATATGGTCTGCAAGGTCGGGAAATTCCCTTGGTCCGCGCGCGCCACCAGGCTTCATCCTCGATGGTTCGAACTGCGAGAACTGTGCGACAGCCCCAAGAAGCAGCATCACGCTATAGGCCCCGGCCGAAAATCCGGCTGCGAAGACACTGTTCGTATCGATATCGCCAGAGAGATCGCTGAGCCATGCATCGCGGTGGTCGAGCATGTAGCTTAGGTCAGGCGCCCGCTCCCAAAGGCAGGCAAAGCCTTCAGCGCGATAGGGCTCGATGCCGGTATTGCCGTGGTGGCTGACGCCGAGCGCTGCAAACCCGCGATCGACCAGGCGTCGCGCCAGCCACTCCAGTCCGGCCGCGGATCCGCCGGTGCCATGCGACAACAGCACGAGGGGATAGGGCCCGGCCTCCGGCCGGATGGGGGCATCGCGGGCGACGGCCGCCCTCTGGAACCAGCTTCTTTCCGGGACGTCGCTTTGTGCGTCATCGGCGGCGGGGTACCAGAGGGACCAACGGATCGGTCTAGGGCCGGCGGCGTCCCAGTTCGACCTTTTCTCGTCGTAGAGGATGCCGTCGCGAAAGCCCAGTTTCATCTCTTGAATGCCCTTTGAACACGTCCCAGCCGTTCAATTCGTCGCCTTCTCCACGGTGATGTCGCCGAATTCGTCGATCAGCACGGTCCAGCCATCCGGCTCCGCGGCAGGGTCGGTCTTCAGATAGACCGTGGCGAAGAGCCCCGGTTCCTTGATGATGCCGTTCGAATTCTCGGGGCGTATATCGGTAACGTAAGGCTTCAGGTCGCTGAACTCCTGCAGCTCGATGGTCGAGGCGATCGCCGGGCCGGTCTCGGTCTGGGCAATCTGCTGCAGATAGATCTTCGAGGTCCTGTCCGGCTGGCGGACGGCAAAGAGCTTGTAGTAGCCGTGGCGCTGCGCGGCCTTTCCCTCGGGATTGGCGACGCTCTCGGCGCTCGTCGGCACCCGCTCGACCGCCGGTGCGTTGCCATCGTCCTCCCAGTAGCCGGTACTGGTCGCGAAAATCACCGATGCCGGCAGGAGGGCATCCTGCGCCGGGCCGGCCTCCGCTGCAATGCTCCATCCCGCAAGCAGGAGGCTGGTCATCAATATCCGTCGCATTGCCATCGTCTCAATCCTTGAACTGCTCGGCTAGAATCCGGTCGGACCAGGAGCGGTCGGGATCAGAAAGGATGCGCGCCGTCACATGCTCCGACTGGGCGATGCGAATATGCAGCACCGACTTGACCTCGGTATTGTCGGCCACTGCGTTCACCGGTCGCTTCTCCGGCTCGAGAATGTCGATATCGACGGTCACCTTGTTCGGAAGCAGAGCGCCCCTCCAGCGCCGAGGCCTGAAAGCGCTGACCGGCGTCATAGCGAGCAGCGGCGCCTCGAGCGGCAGGATCGGGCCATGGGCGGAAAGATTATACGCCGTCGATCCGGCAGGTGTCGCCACCATCAGCCCGTCGCAGATCAGTTCTTCCAGACGGACGCGCCCATCCACCATAACCCTTAGATTCGCAGCCTGATAGGACTGGCGAAAAAGATAGACCTCGTTGATGGCGAGCGCCGTCGAGTTGGTGCCGTCGGCGTTGGCCGTCGTCATCTGCAATGGCCGGAAGACGTTTTCGACGGCGACGCAGATGCGCTCCTGAAGCTGGTCGGTGCGATAGTCGTTCATCAGGAAGCCGACCGAGCCGCGATTCATGCCGTAAACCAGCTTGCCGGAGTTCATGGTGTTGTGCAGCGTCTGCAGCATGAATCCGTCGCCGCCGAGTGCGACAATGACGTCGGCTTCGTCGGCCGGGACGTCGCCATAGATGCGAATCAACTCCTCGCGCGCGGCAAGCGCCTCCGTCGTTGGTGAGGCGAGAAAGGAAAGCGTCTGAAATGAACGGCCCATGCAATGCCCTTTATGATGCTGCCCTAGCTAAAGGATAAAGACCTTGCGCGACAAGGACGTTTTCTATCGCGAAGCGTTTTGAGCTGCAGCCGAACTGTCCGCGCAGGCACGGATTTTCCCTTTACAGAATCACAGAATCTGCTAGTTGGGCAACTATTGCCCTTGTAGCTCAGTTGGTAGAGCACCTGATTTGTAATCAGGGGGTCCCGGGTTCGAACCCTGGCGGGGGCACCAGCCTACGCTCTGTGAGCTTCGGCTCGGCGAGCCGAAGAGAGCAACTAAGCGAAGGCGGACTGGTTCGAGAATGCTCCGGTTAGCTGCACCATCTTTCCCCACGATACCGTCTTTCTAAACAGAGCCTGGGTTCACGGCTGCCTCGCTCAATCGCACCGGCTTTTCAGATGGCACGTATCGCTTGATGAACCGCGTCTGAAGGGCTGCTTCACCGCCAATTCAGCCGCGACCGCTTATCTTCGCCTCATCAGCAATGAGGAAACAGCCATGAAGCTCGCACATCTCTTTCTCGCCGCAACCATTTCCGTCGGTGCGGCTTTCGCGTCCGTCGCACCGGCTGCCGCCATGCCGGCCGAGCGGCCGGCGGTGACGGCGCAGGGCGATATCGTTCAAATTCGTGATGGCTGGCGAGGTGATCGCGACCGCGACGACCGTGGCTGGCGAGGTGATCGCGACCGTGACGACCGTGGCTGGCGCGATGAGCGCGATTGGCGCCGGTCCGACTGGCGCGATGATCGCCGTCACTGGCGGCGGTGGCGTGCCGAGCGTTGGCAGGAGCGCCGCGAGTGGCGTGATCGCGATCGCGGTATGCCGTTCTGGCTCTACCGCGGTTGACAATAACGGCCCGGATCACCCGGGCCTTTATTTTAATGAGTGACGGGTTCGTTGACGCTCGCCTCGATCCGATCGCCATTGCCGGTCTGTCCGGCGCCGGAGGGCGACATCATTGCGATGCTAAGCACGGAGGCGACCATGAAGGCGACGACGGCGATCATTATGCGCATAAGCGTTCAATCCTCGTTCGATTCCGGGATTAACGCATGATCGCCGCCGGCGTTCCTGCCAGTATTATTGCACCTGTCCCGGCGTCGCGGGGCCGGGCGCCGTCGGCGACAGAGGATCGGGCTGGTGGATGGGGTGCGACGTGTCCACCCAGATGATGCTGATGATAATCACGACGAAGACCGCGATGAAAAGGATACCGAAAATCAGCGGTCGAATGGCCATGATAGGGATCGTTCCTTCTTGCTTCTGAGCCGGTCGCTACGACCGATCATTGGCCGATCATAGTGCTCCGGGGCGTCATTCCAAGGCAAAAGTGGATTTTTCTGGCATCGGTCGGGCGTTGCACGAGCGTTGTGCGTGTCCGTTTCCGTTTGTCGCGCCGGATCGAGCTCCTGCATAACTCCTTAAATCCGAATCGATATCGCGTCAGAAAAGACGCGCGGCGCCGTATGTCACGGATGATCGTCTATCCCGTCGAAGTGGCCCATGTAGGCGATACGGCGCGGGCCGATGGATGGAGCCCGACCGGCTGCCCTTGCTTGGGCCGGCCTATGCCTTCAGGTGGAGCCGCGCCGCGTAAAGTGCGATCGCCGCCGCATTGGAGACGTTGAGTGATTTGATCGCGCCCGGCATGTCGAGGCGGGCAAGTGCGTTGACGGTTTCCCGCGTCTTCTGCCGAAGCCCCTTGCCCTCCGAGCCAAGCACCAGCGCCACTTTCTCGCCGGAGAAGGTGCCTTCGAGCGGCGCCGGTCCTTCCGAATCGAGGCCGATGGTGGAGAAGCCGAGCTTGTGCAATTCACCGAGCGCATCGGCGAGATTGGTAACCTGTATATAAGGTATCAGTTCCAGAGCGCCGGAGGCGGACTTGGCGAGCACGCCCGATTCGGTCGGGCTATGTCGCTGCGTGGTAATGACCGCGCCGGCATTAAAGGCGACGGCCGAGCGCATGATCGCGCCGACATTGTGCGGATCGGTCACCTGATCGAGGACGAGCAGGAGAGGACTTTCCTTCAACGCTTCGAGTCGGCGTACCGGAAGCGGCCGTGTTTCCAACATCACGCCCTGATGGATCGCCTCGGGGCCGAGCACCTTGTCGATCTCCTGCGGCGAAACGATCTCGAAGGGCATGCCGAGCGTTTCGACGTCGACTTCGAGACGTGCGAGCGCGTTCTGCGTCACGAACAGTTTGATCTTCTTGCGCTCGGGATTGTCGAGGGCCGCGCGCACCGTATGCAGGCCATAGAGATGCACCTGGTCGGGCGCAAGCGCCGGCGGCTTCCAGTCGTCGCCGCCGCGCTTTCGCTTCTGCGGCTGAGGCGTCGGAATCTCCCCGCGTTCGCGCTTGGCGTCACGGTGGGCGCGCCGCAGAGTGGCGTAATGCGTATCCTTGGCGGATGGGTCTGTCGCGGTCTTGCCGCCGGATTTGTTGTCTTTGCTCATGCAGCTTTATAGCCATGGCGCTCGCTGCCGCATAGGCTTTCTTTCATATGCCGGCTTTCGGTGGCGAATGAAATTTTTCGTGTTTTTTCCGTTGTCATCGTGTTGACAGACTGAAATGCTCCGGTCATATACGCGGCGCAGACGACGGGCGGCAACGCTTCGAAGTCTGACGAACTTGGTCTTGCGATCCGGACGAAAAACTGGAGAGATGCCCGAGTGGTTAAAGGGGACGGACTGTAAATCCGTTGGCTCAGCCTACGTTGGTTCAAATCCAACTCTCTCCACCATTCGTCATCGGATCGGACCACCCCGCGGGTATAGCTCAATGGTAGAGCAGCAGCCTTCCAAGCTGAATACGCGGGTTCGATTCCCGCTACCCGCTCCAGTTTCCGTTACGCTACTTTATTCGACCGCTGCTGCCGTAGTCCCCGAGATGTCTCCGGCGCTGGCGGAGAAGCTGACGATTGCGATTGTCGACTGGCAGGGAAGGGCGCTCGACGCGGAACGGCTATGGCGCGTCTCCGGCGGTCAATGCGATTTTCTTTAAGATTTCAGCGATTTTCGAGGGGGCTTTGGCGAATCGCCTTGCAGGCGGCGAATTGTCTCCCATATGCGCTCTCAGGCCAAGAATGGCGTCTGCAATTAAGTCTTGCGCAATGTCGCCGAAAGCCTTAAACGGCGGCACTAAACCGGTTCGCCGGGGCCACCATTTTCGTTCACAGGAAGCATTCAAATGGGAAAGAGTAAGTTTGAGCGCAACAAGCCGCACGTCAACATTGGCACGATTGGCCACGTTGACCACGGCAAGACGTCTCTGACGGCAGCGATCACGAAGTACTTCGGTGAGTACAAGGCGTACGATCAGATCGACGCGGCTCCGGAAGAAAAGGCCCGTGGCATCACGATCTCGACGGCGCACGTCGAGTATGAGACGCCGGCCCGCCACTACGCGCACGTCGACTGCCCCGGCCACGCCGACTACGTCAAGAACATGATCACCGGTGCTGCCCAGATGGACGGCGCGATCCTGGTGTGCTCG
Organism: Rhizobium indigoferae; assembly: GCF_034554815.1. Lineage (NCBI taxonomy): Bacteria > Pseudomonadati > Pseudomonadota > Alphaproteobacteria > Hyphomicrobiales > Rhizobiaceae > Rhizobium > Rhizobium indigoferae. The sequence continues at coordinate 1,427,043 of NZ_CP140635.1, forward strand.
GCCGCTGACGGCCCGATGCCGCAGACGCGCGAACACATCCTGCTGGCTCGCCAGGTCGGCGTTCCGGCAATCGTTGTGTTCCTGAACAAGGTCGACCAGGTTGACGACGCCGAGCTTCTCGAACTGGTCGAGCTCGAAGTTCGCGAACTGCTGTCGTCCTACGACTTCCCGGGCGACGATATCCCGGTCGTCAAGGGTTCGGCACTTGCTGCTCTTGAAGATTCGGACAAGAAGATCGGCGAAGACGCGATCCGCGAACTGATGGCTGCTGTTGACGCCTACATCCCGACGCCTGAGCGTCCGATCGACCAGCCGTTCCTGATGCCGATCGAAGACGTGTTCTCGATCTCGGGCCGCGGCACGGTTGTGACCGGCCGCGTCGAGCGTGGCATTGTCAAGGTTGGCGAAGAAGTCGAGATCGTCGGCATCCGTCCGACCTCGAAGACGACGGTGACCGGCGTTGAAATGTTCCGCAAGCTGCTCGATCAGGGCCAGGCCGGCGACAACATCGGTGCGCTGATCCGCGGTGTGAACCGTGACGGCGTCGAGCGTGGCCAGATCCTGGCGAAGCCCGGCTCTGTCAAGCCGCATAAGAAGTTCATGGCAGAAGCCTACATCCTGACGAAGGAAGAGGGTGGCCGTCATACGCCGTTCTTCACCAACTACCGTCCGCAGTTCTACTTCCGCACGACCGACGTGACGGGCATTGTGACGCTGCCGGAAGGCACGGAGATGGTGATGCCAGGCGACAACGTCACGGTTGCCGTCGAGCTGATCGTTCCGATCGCGATGGAAGAAAAGCTGCGCTTCGCGATCCGCGAAGGCGGCCGCACCGTCGGCGCCGGTATCGTCGCGTCGATCGTCGAATAACTTTCGAGTTATCCGCAATTATGAAGACCCCGCTGGAAACAGCGGGGTTTTTCATTTTCATGGCTTCCTGTAGGCTTAACAGGTGTTGTAAAAATATCGTTAAGTTGGCCTGTCACAGTATTTTGTTCATCTCACGTTCAGAAACCGGTTTGTGATTGGACCATTGTAGTCCAGACTCCTTCTTGCAAAGAGGAGAGCCCGGATGATTCCAAAGGCCACATTCGCTGCGACGATATTCGCGATGTATGTTTTCACGATGTTTTTCATCGCTGCAATTCCGCAAGAAGTTGTTCAGTCTGCCGTAGTGCAGATTGGCGAGGTAAGTGTCGTCAAGTGACGACCTTTGCCGAGCATCGCAGGGTTCTGCGATGACCGGAAATGATCGGCCAGGTGCTCCCGGATAGGATGCTCCTGGCGACGCGGGGGTGAACCCTTGCAGGACGCTCGCTTGCTCTTCGCGCGGAAGCGTCTATCTATGCCTCCGATTTCATGACGCGGAGGATATTCCATGAAAAGACGTATTCTGTTCACTGGCGGTTCGGGCAAGGCAGGTCGCCATGCTGTGCCATGGCTCGTCAATGCCGGTTACGAGGTTCACAACCTCGATCTTGTGCCGCTGGATAGCCCCGGCGTCACCAATCTCATCGCCGACATCACCGATAGCGGTCAGGTGTTCAACGCGCTCTCGATGCATCGCGATTTTCCCGATCTCGACGCGGGCAGGGGCGTGCAGCCCTTCGACGCCGTCGTGCATTTCGCCGCCATCCCGCGCATCCTGATCAAGCCCGATAACGAAACCTTCAGGATCAACACGATGGGCACCTATAATGTCATCGAGGCGGCGGTGAAGCTCGGCATCAGGAAGATCATCGTCGCATCGAGCGAGACGACCTACGGCGTCTGCTTCGCCGAAGGCCATCGCGATTTCCACCAGTTCCCGCTGGAGGAGGACTACGACGTCAATCCGATGGATTCCTACGGCCTTTCGAAGGTGGTCAACGAAAAGACGGCGCGCGCCTTTGCCGAACGTTCGGGCTTCGACATCTATGCGCTGCGCATCGGCAACGTCATCGAACCTGACGACTACGAGAAGTTCCCGACCTATTTCGCCAATCCCGAGATGCGCAAGCGCATCGCCTGGAGCTATATCGACGCCCGCGACCTCGGACAGATCTGCCATCTCTGCATCGAGAAGGACGGCCTCGGCTATCAGGTCTTCAATGCCGCCAATGACACCGTCTCGGCCAATACGCCATCGAAGGAGCTTGCGAAGCGATTCTTTCCGAACGTGCCTTTCACTCGCGAGATCGGCGAATATGAGAGCCTGCTCTCCAACCGCAAGATCCGCGAGGTGCTGGGCTTCAGGGAAGAGCACGATTGGCGGAAATATGTGAAGGTCTGAACGGATCTGGTCACGCGATTGAAAAGCCGATCGTTCGCATATCAGGAGAATGGCTTTGAAAATCGAAAATCGTGCTTGCCAATCCCGTGTCGTCGTCTTAAAGGGAGCACCATGCTTTTCAGCAGCGATTTGCGGGCCTTGGCTCAGGCGCTGAATGATCGGTATGAAGGGGTATAGCTCAGTTGGTAGAGCGGCGGTCTCCAAAACCGCAGGTCGTAGGTTCGAGCCCTACTGCCCCTGCCATTTTCCTTGATGCGGGACAGCGCGGATATGCTCGCGGCATTTCCGGCCGAGGATTGATTGGTGGTAAGTAATTTCGTTAAACTTCGGTTTCCCTCTTGTGTATTCGGAAATCGGTGTTTATTTAGGGTTCAACAGACACGCGGTGCGTGGGGCTGATAGTTTCAGCTTTACGCGCCGTAATTGCGTGGGCAGTCGATGGCATCCAAATCCAATCCGTTTGCGTTTCTGCAGCAGGTTCGCTCCGAGACGTCCAAAGTTACATGGCCATCGCGCCGCGAGACCATGATCTCGACGGTCATGGTGCTGGTGATGGTGGTTTTCGCTGCGCTGTTTTTCTTTGCCGCTGACCAGCTGATCGGCTGGGCTCTGAGCTTCGTGCTGAATACCGGCAACTGATACGGGTGGAGATGAAAATGGCGGCACGTTGGTACATCGTCCACGCATATTCTAATTTTGAAAAGAAGGTGGCTGAAGATATCGAGAACAAGGCTCGCCAGAAGGGGCTTGAGCACCTGTTCGAGAAGATCCTCGTGCCGACCGAAAAGGTGGTGGAAGTGCGTCGCGGCCGCAAGGTCGATTCCGAGCGCAAGTTCTTCCCGGGCTATGTCATGGTTCGTGCCAATCTGACGGACGAAGCCTACCATCTGATCAAGAATACGCCGAAGGTCACAGGCTTCCTCGGCTCCGACAATAAGCCCGTTCCGATTCCGGACTACGAAGCCGAGCGCATTCTCGGTCAGGTCCAGGAAGGTGTCGAGCGGCCGAAGGCTTCCATTACCTTCGAGATCGGCGAGCAGGTCCGCGTTTCCGACGGCCCATTCGCGTCGTTCAATGGCACGGTTCAGGATGTGGACGAAGAGCGTTCGCGCCTGAAGGTGGAAGTGTCGATCTTCGGCCGCGCAACGCCGGTCGAGCTGGAATACGCTCAGGTCGAGAAGGTCTGATTGCAGAAACCGGAAGCTGGCCCTTGCGGCCTGTTTCCTGCGGACCTTGTCCGCACCCGCGTGGAAGGTGAGGGGGTCTTAGCCGGACCCTGATGATCCGCACCACGCAACCGCAGCCGCCGGAGAGATCCGGCATCACGGGCCGGGCGACCGGCCGTTCATGAAAGGCAGAGAGATATGGCTAAGAAAGTTGCAGGCCAGCTCAAGCTTCAGGTCAAGGCAGGATCGGCAAACCCGTCCCCGCCGATTGGTCCGGCGCTTGGTCAGCGTGGCATTAACATCATGGAATTCTGCAAGGCGTTCAATGCCGCCACGCAGGAAATGGAAAAGGGTATGCCGATCCCGGTCGTCATTACCTATTACCAGGACAAGTCCTTCACCTTCGCGATGAAGCAGCCGCCGGTCAGTTACTGGCTGAAGAAGGAAGCGAAGATCACATCCGGTTCCAAGACGCCCGGCAAGGGTGCCAAGGCCGGCTCCCTCACCAAGGCTCAGATCAAGTCGATCGCAGAAGCCAAGATGAAGGATCTGAACGCAGCGGATATCGAAGGTGCAATGGCGATGATCGAGGGCTCTGCCCGCGCCATGGGCCTGGAAGTGGTGGGTTAAGATCATGGCTGGTAAGCGCACGCAGAAGATCAACGAAGGTGTTGATCCCACCAAGCTCTACGCTCTGACCCTGGCCATCGGCATGGTCAAGGAACGGGCTGTCGCCAAGTTCGACGAAACCATCGAAGTCTCGATGAACCTCGGCGTTGACCCGCGCCATGCGGACCAGATGGTTCGCGGCGTCGTCAACCTTCCGAACGGCACGGGCCGTACGGTTCGCGTTGCCGTCTTCGCTCGTGGCGCCAAGGCTGACGAAGCCAAGGCCGCCGGTGCCGATATCGTCGGCGCCGAAGAGCTTGTCGAAATCGTCCAGGGCGGCAAGATCGAATTCGATCGCTGCATCGCCACCCCCGATATGATGCCGCTCGTCGGCCGTCTCGGTAAGGTTCTCGGCCCCCGCGGCATGATGCCGAACCCGAAGGTAGGCACCGTCACCATGGACGTCGCCGGAGCCGTCAAGGCTTCCAAGGGCGGTGCTGTCGAGTTCCGCGTCGAGAAGGCTGGCATCGTCCATGCCGGCATCGGCAAGGCCTCTTTCGACGCCAAGGCTCTGGAAGAAAACATCCGCGCCTTTGCTGACGCCGTCATCAAGGCGAAGCCGGCAGGCGCCAAGGGCAACTACGTCAAGCGCGTGGCGATTTCCTCGACCATGGGTCCGGGCGTCAAGATCGAGCCCGGCTCGGTCACCGGTGCGCCGGCTGCATAAGTTTACTGCCGGGCTTTAAATCCGGCGACTGAATTTCCGGCCTCGCAAGGGGCCGGAATATTCCGGAGAAATCCGGAATCCTGTCCGAGATTGCAGGTGGTTTTCCCTTAATCACTTAGCCTGCATGAGACGGGTAAGACCCGAATTGCATGAAGTTCGCTTCTAGGAACTCGGTTCGAGCCTTGGATGCCTTGTGCCTCTTTAGCCTTGATCGGCGCGAGAGCGCGGGGGGACAGGATCCTCAAGCGTCGCTTGGGATCTCGCAGGATCCCAGGAGGCAAAAGGCAACCGGCGGGCCCGTTTTTGGTCCCGCCAACTGGAGATAGGCAGTGGAAAGAGCGGAAAAACGCGAATTCGTCACGGAACTGAACGAAGTCTTCAAGGCTTCGGGCTCAGTTGTCGTGGCCCACTATGCTGGTGCTACAGTCGCGCAGATGAACGATTTTCGTTCGAAGATGCGCGCAGCTGGCGGCACCGTCAAAGTCGCGAAGAACCGCCTGGCCAAGATCGCCCTTCAGGGTACGGAAGCGGAAGGGATGTCCAATCTCTTCAAGGGTCAGACGCTGATTGCATACAGCACCGATCCGATCACCGCTCCGAAAGTCGTCATGGATTTCGCCAAGACCAATGACAAGATCATTGTTCTGGGCGGCGCCATGGGAACAACCACGCTCAACGCCGATGCAGTCAAGTCGCTTGCGACCCTGCCTTCGCTCGATGAGTTGCGTGCGAAGCTGCTGGGCATGATCCAGACACCGGCTACCCGCATCGCTGGGGTTGTTGCAGCACCGGCAAGCCAGCTTGCCCGCGTGTTTGCGGCCTACGCCAAGAAGGACGAAGCCGCGTAAGGCGGTTTTTCGCTGTTTATAATCAACCGGTTCGAACCGAACAAAAGGAACTAGTAAAATGGCTGATCTCGCAAAGATCGTTGACGACCTCTCCTCGCTGACCGTTCTGGAAGCTGCAGAACTGTCGAAGCTTCTTGAAGAAAAGTGGGGCGTTTCCGCTGCTGCTCCGGTAGCTGTTGCTGCCGCTGCCGGCGGTGCTGGCGCTGCTGCTGTCGTTGAAGAAGAAAAGACCGAATTCGACGTCATCCTCGTCGAAGCTGGTGCCAACAAGATCAACGTCATCAAGGAAGTCCGCGCCATCACGGGTCTCGGCCTCAAGGAAGCCAAGGACCTCGTCGAAGCCGCTCCGAAGGCTGTCAAGGAAGGCGTCAACAAGGCTGAAGCCGCTGACATCAAGAAGAAGCTTGAAGACGCTGGCGCCAAGGCCGACGTCAAGTAATCTTGAACTGCTTTGGGAGGCAGTATTTCTACTGCCTCCCATTTGCCGTTTTTCTGAACGAATTACCCAAAAGCCGCGTCGAAACGGCTTTTGGGTAATGGGTTCTTCAAAAGGATGGTCTCGCACCGAGGGCAGCACAGCAATCCGAGCTGAGCGTTTTCTGGAGTCGGACGAGATTGAACTACTCATTGATTGACGGGATCGACTGGCCATCGGTTCCCGTCCGTTGCAGGCCCGGGTGCAAGATTTTGAAGGAGCGACGATGGCTCAGACCCTTTCGTTCAATGGTCGCAGGCGCGTACGCAAGTTTTTTGGTAAGATCCCCGAAGTCGCAGAAATGCCGAACCTCATCGAGGTTCAGAAGGCGTCCTACGACCAGTTTCTAATGGTTGAAGAGCCGAAGGGCGGCCGACCCGACGAAGGTCTTCAGGCCGTTTTCAAGTCGGTTTTCCCGATCACCGATTTCTCCGGTGCATCGATGCTGGAATTCGTGTCCTACGAGTTCGAACCGCCGAAGTTCGACGTTGACGAATGCCGTCAGCGCGACCTGACCTATGCCGCGCCGCTGAAGGTGACGCTGCGCCTCATCGTGTTCGATATCGACGAGGATACCGGCGCGAAGTCGATCAAGGACATCAAGGAACAGTCCGTCTACATGGGCGACATGCCGCTCATGACCAACAACGGCACGTTTATCGTCAACGGCACCGAGCGCGTGATCGTTTCCCAGATGCACCGTTCGCCGGGCGTCTTCTTCGACCATGACAAGGGCAAGAGCCATTCTTCCGGCAAGCTGCTCTTTGCTGCGCGCGTAATCCCCTATCGCGGTTCCTGGCTCGATATCGAATTCGACGCCAAGGACATCGTCTACGCCCGTATCGACCGCCGCCGCAAGATCCCTGTGACGTCGCTGCTGATGGCGCTCGGCATGGACGGCGAGGAAATCCTCGACACCTTCTACACGAAGTCGCTCTACAAGCGCGACGGCGAAGGCTGGCGCATTCCCTTCAAGCCGGAAACGCTGAAGGGTGCCAAGGCGATCACCGAGATGGTCGACGCCGATACCGGCGAAGTCGTCGTGGAAGCCGGCAAGAAGCTGACCCCGCGCCTGCTGCGCCAGCTTTCCGACAAGGGCCTGAAGGCCCTCAAGGCCGCCGACGACGATCTTTACGGCAATTACCTTGCCGGCGACATCGTCAACTACTCCACGGGTGAGATCTACCTCGAGGCCGGCGACGAAATCGACGAGAAGACGCTTGGCGTTATCCTGGCGAATGGTTTCGACGAGATCCCGGTTCTCGGCATCGATCACATCAATGTCGGCGCCTATATCCGCAACACGCTGACAGCCGACAAGAACGAGAACCGTCAGGACGCTCTGTTCGACATCTACCGCGTCATGCGTCCGGGTGAGCCGCCGACCATGGAATCGGCCGAAGCCATGTTCAACTCGCTGTTCTTCGATGCGGAGCGTTACGACCTCTCCGCCGTCGGCCGCGTCAAGATGAACATGCGCCTCGACCTGACCGTCGAAGACACCGTCCGCATCCTGCGCAAGGATGACATCCTGGCCGTGGTCAGGATGCTGGTCGAACTGCGCGATGGCAAGGGCGAGATCGACGACATCGACAACCTCGGCAACCGCCGCGTCCGTTCGGTCGGCGAGCTGATGGAAAACCAGTACCGTCTCGGCCTGCTGCGCATGGAGCGCGCGATCAAGGAACGCATGTCCTCGATCGAGATCGACACGGTCATGCCGCAGGACCTGATCAACGCCAAGCCGGCCGCCGCTGCCGTTCGCGAATTCTTCGGTTCCTCGCAGCTCTCGCAGTTCATGGACCAGGTCAACCCGCTCTCGGAAATCACCCACAAGCGCCGTCTTTCGGCTCTTGGCCCGGGCGGTCTGACCCGTGAGCGTGCCGGCTTCGAAGTCCGCGACGTGCATCCGACCCACTATGGCCGCATCTGCCCGATTGAAACGCCGGAAGGCCCGAACATCGGTCTCATCAACTCGCTTGCGACCTTTGCCCGCGTCAACAAGTACGGCTTCATCGAAAGCCCGTACCGCCGCATCGTCGACGGCAAGGTGACGAACGACGTGCTCTACCTCTCCGCCATGGAAGAGGCGAAGTACTACGTCGCACAGGCCAACGCCGAGATGAACGCTGACGGTTCCTTCGTCGATGAATTCGTCGTCTGCCGTCATGCCGGTGAAGTTATGCTCGCCCCGCGCGACAGCATGAACCTGATGGACGTCTCGCCGAAGCAGGTCGTTTCGGTCGCAGCCGCGCTCATCCCGTTCCTGGAAAACGACGACGCCAACCGCGCGCTCATGGGCTCGAACATGCAGCGTCAGGCAGTGCCGCTGCTGCGTGCCGAAGCTCCGTTCGTCGGTACCGGCATGGAACCGGTCGTCGCCCGTGACTCCGGTGCCGCCATCGGCGCCCGCCGCGGCGGCGTGGTCGACCAGGTCGACGCGACGCGTATCGTTATCCGCGCCACGGAAGACCTCGAAGCCGGCAAATCCGGCGTCGATATCTACCGCCTGCAGAAGTTCCAGCGTTCGAACCAGAACACCTGCGTCAACCAGCGCCCGCTGGTCACCGTCGGTGACGAGGTCAACCGCGGCGACATCCTCGCCGACGGCCCGTCGACCGATCTCGGCGACCTGGCGCTCGGCCGCAACGCGCTCGTCGCGTTCATGCCTTGGAACGGCTACAACTACGAAGACTCGATCCTGCTCTCCGAGCGTATCGTTGCCGACGACGTGTTCACCTCCATTCACATCGAGGAATTCGAAGTGATGGCGCGCGACACCAAGCTTGGTCCTGAGGAAATCACCCGCGATATTCCGAACGTTTCGGAAGAAGCGCTGAAGAACCTCGACGAAGCCGGCATCGTCTATATCGGCGCTGAAGTTCAGCCGGGCGATATCCTCGTCGGCAAGATCACACCGAAGGGCGAAAGCCCGATGACGCCGGAAGAAAAGCTTCTGCGCGCCATCTTCGGCGAAAAGGCCTCCGACGTGCGCGACACCTCCATGCGCATGCCGCCCGGCACTTACGGCACGATCGTCGAAGTTCGCGTCTTCAACCGCCACGGCGTTGAAAAAGACGAGCGCGCGATGGCGATCGAGCGCGAAGAAATCGAGCGTCTGGCAAAGGACCGTGACGACGAGCAGGCGATCCTCGACCGCAACGTCTACGGCCGTCTGATCGAGATGCTGCGCGGCCAGGCTTCCATTGCCGGTCCGAAGGGCTTCAAGAAGGGCAGCGAGCTTTCGAACGCCGTCGTCTCCGAATATCCCCGCTCGCAGTGGTGGATGTTCGCGGTCGAAGATGAAAAGGTCCAGAGCGAGCTCGAAGCCCTGCGTGGTCAGTACGACGAATCCAAGTCGCGCCTCGAACAGCGCTTCATGGACAAGGTCGAAAAGGTCCAGCGCGGCGATGAAATGCCCCCTGGCGTCATGAAGATGGTCAAGGTCTTCGTCGCCGTAAAGCGCAAGATCCAGCCGGGCGACAAGATGGCCGGCCGTCACGGGAACAAGGGCGTCGTCTCGCGCATTGTGCCGGTGGAAGACATGCCGTTCCTCGAAGACGGCACGCATGTCGACGTCGTTCTGAACCCGCTCGGCGTGCCTTCGCGCATGAACGTAGGCCAGATCCTCGAAACGCATCTGGGTTGGGCTTGCGCCGGCATGGGTCGCCAGATCGGCGAACTGATCGATGCATACAAGGCCAATGGCAACATTGAGCCGCTGCGCAAGACCATCGGCGATGTCGTCGGTACCGGCCCGAAGGCCGAACAGGTCCATGAGTTCGACGATGACTCGGTTCTGCGTCTCGCCGACCAGTGGAAGCGTGGCGTTTCGATTGCGACGCCTGTTTTCGATGGTGCGAACGAAGCCGACGTCAACGACATGCTGCGTCTGGCAGGTCTCAAGGATACGGGTCAGTCGACGCTCTATGACGGCCGTACCGGCGAGCAGTTCGACCGCCAGGTGACCGTGGGCTACATCTACATGCTGAAGCTCAACCACTTGGTCGACGATAAGATCCATGCTCGTTCGATCGGTCCTTACTCGCTCGTGACCCAGCAGCCGCTGGGCGGCAAGGCGCAGTTCGGCGGTCAGCGCTTCGGCGAAATGGAAGTCTGGGCGCTCGAAGCATACGGCGCGGCCTACACGCTGCAGGAAATGCTGACGGTGAAGTCGGACGACGTCGCCGGCCGCACCAAGGTCTACGAAGCCATTGTCCGCGGAGACGACACGTTCGAAGCCGGTATTCCGGAAAGCTTCAACGTTCTCGTCAAGGAAATGCGCTCGCTGGGCCTCAGCGTCGAGCTCGAGAATACCAAGCTTGACGAGGCGCAGGCAGCTCAGCTGCCCGACGCGGCCGAGTAAGCACTTAATAGGGCGTGCGCTGCCAATGCAGCGCACGCCGGTCCCGCCGGGCGCCGTATCCGTGTCGGCCCGGAAGGGAAGTTTCGCCGCATCTCGCGGTTATTCTCGTTTAAGCGAGGGAGGCGGCTCCCGGGAATTTGCCGCCGACCATCGCATTTTAAGGGCGCTTTAGCCCATGAAGGAGACAGGCATGAACCAAGAGGTCATGAATCTTTTCAATCCGCAGGTGCCTGCACAGAATTTCGATTCTATTCGGATTTCGATCGCGTCTCCGGAGAAGATCCTCTCCTGGTCTTACGGTGAGATCAAGAAGCCGGAAACCATCAACTACCGTACGTTCAAGCCGGAACGCGACGGTCTGTTCTGCGCGCGCATCTTCGGGCCGATCAAGGACTACGAATGCCTGTGCGGCAAGTACAAGCGCATGAAGTACAAGGGCATCATCTGCGAAAAGTGCGGCGTCGAAGTCACGCTGTCGCGCGTTCGCCGTGAACGCATGGGCCATATCGAGCTCGCCGCTCCCGTTGCCCATATCTGGTTCCTGAAGTCGCTGCCGAGCCGCATTTCGACGCTGCTCGACATGACGCTGAAGGATGTCGAGCGCGTCCTCTACTTCGAAAACTACATCGTCACCGAGCCGGGCCTGACCGCCCTGAAGGAGCACCAGCTCCTCTCGGAAGAAGAGTACATGCTCGCCGTTGACGAATACGGCGAAGACCAGTTCACCGCGATGATCGGCGCCGAGGCGATCTACGAGATGCTGGCCTCGATGAACCTCGAGAAGATCGCTGGCGACCTGCGCGCTGAGCTTGCCGACACCACGTCGGATCTCAAGCAGAAGAAGTTGATGAAGCGCCTGAAGATCGTCGAGAACTTCATGGAGTCGGGCAATCGTCCGGAATGGATGATCATGAAGGTCGTTCCGGTCATCCCGCCGGACCTGCGTCCGCTGGTTCCGCTCGACGGCGGCCGTTTCGCGACGTCGGATCTGAACGATCTCTACCGCCGCGTCATCAACCGTAACAACCGTCTGAAGCGCCTGATCGAGCTTCGTGCGCCTGGCATCATCATCCGCAACGAAAAGCGCATGCTGCAGGAATCCGTTGACGCGTTGTTCGACAACGGCCGCCGCGGCCGCGTCATCACCGGCGCCAACAAGCGTCCGCTGAAGTCGCTCTCCGACATGCTGAAGGGCAAGCAGGGCCGCTTCCGCCAGAACCTGCTCGGCAAGCGCGTCGACTATTCCGGCCGTTCGGTCATCGTCACCGGTCCGGAACTGAAGCTGCACCAGTGCGGCCTGCCGAAGAAGATGGCGCTCGAGCTCTTCAAGCCGTTCATCTATGCCCGCCTCGACGCCAAGGGTTACTCCTCGACCGTCAAGCAGGCCAAGAAGCTGGTCGAAAAGGAAAAGCCGGAAGTCTGGGATATCCTCGACGAGGTCATCCGCGAGCATCCGGTTCTCTTGAACCGCGCACCGACGCTGCACCGCCTGGGCATCCAGGCCTTCGAACCTACCCTGGTCGAAGGCAAGGCGATCCAGCTGCATCCGCTCGTCTGCACGGCCTTCAACGCCGACTTCGACGGTGACCAGATGGCCGTTCACGTGCCGCTGTCGCTCGAAGCCCAGCTCGAAGCCCGCGTGCTGATGATGTCGACCAACAACATCCTGCACCCGGCCAACGGCGCGCCGATCATCGTTCCCTCGCAGGACATGGTTCTCGGCCTCTACTATCTGTCGATCCTCAACCAGAACGAGCCGGGCGAAGGCATGGCCTTCTCCGATCTCGGCGAGCTGCATCACGCTCTCGAAAGCAAGGTCGTGACGCTGCACACCAAGATCCGCGGCCGCTTCAAGTCGGTCGACGAGGATGGCAAGCCTTACTCGAAGATCTACGAGACGACGCCTGGCCGTCTGCTCATCGGTGAACTGTTGCCGAAGAACGGCAAGGTGCCCTTCGATATCTGCAACCAGGAAATGACCAAGAAGAACATCTCGAAGATGATCGACACGGTCTATCGCCATTGCGGCCAGAAGGACACGGTCATTTTCTGCGACCGCATCATGCAGCTCGGTTTCGCCCATGCCTGCCGCGCCGGCATTTCGTTCGGCAAGGACGACATGGTCATTCCGGATGCCAAGGCCAAGATCGTTGCCGACACCGAAAATCTGGTGAAGGAATACGAGCAGCAGTACAATGACGGCCTCATCACCCAGGGCGAGAAGTACAACAAGGTTGTCGACGCCTGGGGCAAGGCGACCGAAAAGGTCGCCGAAGAGATGATGGCGCGCATCAAGGCGGTCGAATTCGATGAGAAGACCGGTCGCCAGAAGCCGATGAACTCGATCTACATGATGAGCCACTCCGGTGCCCGCGGTTCTCCGAACCAGATGCGCCAGCTGGGCGGCATGCGTGGCCTCATGGCCAAGCCGTCGGGCGAAATCATCGAGACCCCGATCATCTCGAACTTCAAGGAAGGGCTGACCGTCAACGAGTACTTCAACTCGACGCACGGCGCCCGTAAGGGTCTGGCAGACACCGCCCTGAAGACCGCCAACTCCGGCTACCTGACCCGCCGTCTCGTCGACGTCGCGCAGGATTGCATCGTCACGCATGTCGACTGCGGAACGCAGACGGGCCTCACCATGACCGCCATCGTCGATGCCGGCCAGGTGGTTGCCTCGATCGGCGCCCGTATCCTCGGCCGCACGGCGCTCGACGACATCGATCATCCGGTCACGGGTGAGCGCATCGTCGATGCCGGCAAGATGATCCTCGAGCCCGACGTCGTCGAAATCGAGAAGGCCGGCATCCAGTCGATCCGCATCCGCTCGGCACTGACCTGCGAAATCCAGACGGGCGTCTGCTCGGTCTGCTACGGCCGCGACCTTGCGCGCGGTACGCCGGTCAATATGGGCGAAGCCGTCGGCGTCATCGCTGCTCAGTCGATCGGCGAGCCGGGCACCCAGCTCACCATGCGTACCTTCCACCTTGGCGGTACGGCAACCGTGGTCGACCAGTCGTTCCTTGAAGCCTCGTACGAAGGTACGGTGCAGATCAAGAACCGCAACATCCTGCGCAACTCCGATGGCAATCTCGTTGCCATGGGCCGCAACATGACCGTCCAGATCCTGGACGAACGTGGTGTCGAGCGGTCGTCGCAGCGTGTGGCCTACGGTTCGAAGCTGCATGTCGACGAAGGCGACAAGGTCAAGCGCGGCCAGCGTCTGGCAGAGTGGGACCCCTACACCCGTCCAATGATGACGGAAGTGGCCGGTACCGTTCAGTTTGAAGATCTGGTCGACGGTCTCTCCGTTCTGGAAGCGACCGACGAATCGACCGGCATCACCAAGCGTCAGGTCATCGACTGGCGTTCGACCCCGCGCGGCTCGGACCTCAAGCCGGCGATCGTCATCAAGGATGCCAGCGGCAATATCGCCAAGCTGTCCCGTGGTGGTGATGCCCGCTTCCTGCTCTCGGTCGATGCGATCTTGTCGGTCGAGCCGGGCACGAAGGTCTCCCAGGGTGACGTTCTCGCCCGTTCGCCGCTCGAAAGCGCCAAGACCAAGGACATCACCGGCGGTCTGCCGCGTGTTGCCGAGCTGTTCGAAGCCCGTCGTCCGAAGGACCACGCCATCATCGCAGAGATCGATGGTACGATCCGTCTCGGCCGCGACTACAAGAACAAGCGTCGCGTCATCATCGAGCCGGCGGAAGACGGTGTCGAGCCTGTCGAATACCTGATCCCGAAGGGCAAGCCCTTCCACCTTCAGGAAGGCGACTATATCGAAAAGGGTGACTACATCCTCGACGGTAACCCGGCTCCGCACGACATCCTGGCGATCAAGGGCGTGGAGGCTCTTGCCTCCTACCTCGTCAACGAGATCCAGGAAGTCTACCGCCTGCAGGGCGTCGTCATCAACGACAAGCACATCGAGGTGATTGTCCGTCAGATGCTGCAGAAGGTGGAAATCACCGATGCAGGCGACTCGACCTATATCGTCGGCGACAATGTCGACCGGATCGAGCTCGAAGACGTCAACGATCATCTGATCGAGCAGGGCAAGAAGCCAGCCTACGGCGATCCGGTTCTTCTCGGCATCACCAAGGCGTCGCTGCAGACCCCGTCCTTCATCTCGGCCGCATCCTTCCAGGAAACGACCAAGGTGCTGACGGAAGCTGCAATCGCCGGCAAGACCGACGGTCTGCAGGGTCTGAAGGAAAACGTCATCGTCGGCCGCCTCATCCCGGCCGGTACCGGCGGTACCATGACCCAGATCCGCCGCATCGCCACGTCGCGCGACGAGATGATCCTCGAAGAGCGCCGCAAGGGCACGGGTGCTGCCGTTGCCACGCCGATGCTGCAGGACATGGCCGAAAAGGCTCCGGCTGCGGAATAATCCGCGGCTGAAGTCGACGAATTGAAAAACCGCCCGGAGCGATCCGGGCGGTTTTTGTTTTATTTGCTCTGACTGGTCTGGCGGGGAGGGAGGCGCTGCTTCGCTTAGGCTGCCTTGACAGCGTCAGCGGCGGCTCCTTTCAGTTGAACCGGATGATCGCGACTTCGCCTTCGACGGCGCCCTGATAGGCAGAGGCGTGCGGCTCTTCGGCCGGGACCTCGGTCAGCATGCCGATCTGGTCGAGATCGGCCTCGATGAAGCCTTCCTCGGCAAGGGCGTTCAAGGCCTCGCGTACGGCGGTGTCGTCGTCAGGCGCCTTCAGCATGATGTGCAGGTCGATGCCTTCGCTGGCGTCGGACTCGTAGCCCTTGCCGATAATGATGAAGATCATCGGGCCGTCGAAATTATTGTCGTTATCAGGTGTCGTGATCATCGCCTGTCCTTCGGCTCTTTGACGATTCGGTCGCTCGAATCCTGCTGTGAGGGCCGAACGCCGCAATTGCTGATTCCTTAACTGTTTTTGCTGCAATGCCCAAGTTTTTATCTTGGTGCATAGCCGTGAATTCGTCTAGAAGGATGAAACAGGGCGTTGGGCCGCCATATCAAGGCGATACGGCGAGTTTATTTCTTAACCGGCCTTGACGAGACGGGTGGAAACCAGTAGTACCCCGGCCATCAGATCCCATGTGAGGCTTGGCTGTTCGGGGCGACGCGCCCTGAAGTTCACCTCAAACAAGGTTCTAAACGCACGTTGAAGTCATGATGCTGCACGCACGACGCATGTTTTATGCGTCCTCTGCTCCTTGTGGTCCATCTGCGGAAGCGGATCGGGCCATATTTTGCGCATTGACGGAGAGTGCGTCACTGCCGGAGACGGCGCGAGTTCAAGCCCGCAAGGGTACTGAGATAAAACGTAAGGGATGGTTGAATGCCTACCGTAAACCAGCTGATCCGCAAGCCTCGCCAGGCGAACGTAAAGCGTAACAAGGTTCCCGCACTCCAGGAGAACCCGCAGAAGCGCGGCGTTTGCACGCGCGTCTACACGACGACGCCGAAGAAGCCGAACTCGGCTCTGCGTAAGGTCGCAAAGATCCGCCTGACCAACGGCTTCGAAGTCATTGGTTACATCCCCGGCGAAGGTCACAACCTTCAGGAACACTCCGTCGTCATGATCCGTGGCGGCCGCGTTAAGGACCTTCCGGGTGTCCGTTATCACATCATCCGCGGCGTTCTCGATACCCAGGGTGTCAAGAACCGCAAGCAGCGCCGCTCCAAGTACGGCGCGAAGCGTCCGAAGTAATTCGGCTTTTGAATAATCCGGCGCTGCGCGAGGTCCTCCGCGTCATGAAGCGCCTTAACGGTTGAAGAGACAAAACTATGTCCAGACGTCATAAAGCAGAAAAGCGCGAGATCAATCCGGACCCGAAGTTCGGTGATCTCGTCGTCACCAAATTCATGAATGCCATCATGCTCGACGGCAAGAAGTCCGTTGCTGAAAACATCGTCTACGGTGCGTTCGACGTTGTTCATGGCAAGTCCAAGCAGGAGCCGCTCACGGTTTTCCATTCTGCGCTTGAGAACATTGCCCCGCACGTTGAAGTTCGCTCGCGTCGTGTCGGTGGTGCGACCTATCAGGTCCCCGTCGATGTTCGTCCGGAGCGCCGCCAGGCTCTTGCTATTCGCTGGCTGATCGCTGCTGCCCGCAAGCGCAATGAAACGACTATGGTTGACCGCCTTTCCGGCGAACTGCTCGATGCGTCCAACAACCGCGGCTCCGCTGTTAAGAAGCGCGAAGACACGCACAAGATGGCTGACGCCAACCGCGCGTTCTCGCACTATCGCTGGTAATTCCGAACGGTATCGAAAGGCAGTCCACAATGGCTCGCGAATATAAGATCGAAGACTACCGTAATTTCGGTATCATGGCGCATATCGACGCCGGCAAGACCACGACCACCGAGCGTATTCTTTATTATACCGGCAAGTCGCACAAGATCGGCGAAGTCCACGACGGCGCAGCCACCATGGACTGGATGGAGCAGGAGCAGGAGCGTGGCATCACGATCACCTCTGCTGCCACCACGACCTTCTGGAAGGGCCGTGACGGCAAAATGCGCCGCTTCAACATCATCGACACTCCCGGCCACGTCGACTTCACCATTGAAGTCGAGCGTTCGCTGCGCGTTCTCGACGGCGCCATCGCGCTGCTGGACGCCAACGCCGGTGTTGAGCCGCAGACGGAGACCGTCTGGCGCCAGGCCGAAAAGTATAATGTCCCGCGGATGATCTTCTGCAACAAGATGGACAAGACCGGCGCGGACTTCTACCGCTCCGTCGAGATGATCAAGACCCGTCTCGGTGCTACGGCTGTCGTCATGCAGCTGCCGATCGGTGCAGAAACCGAATTCAAGGGCGTCATCGACCTGGTCGAGATGAACGCACTCATCTGGCGCGACGAGTCGCTCGGCGCCCAGTGGGATGTCGTCGAGATCCCCGAGGACATGAAGGCCAAGGCTGAAGAATATCGCGAAAAGCTGATCGAGACGGTCGTCGACATCGACGAAGCCGCCACCGAAGCTTACCTCGAAGGCATTCTGCCCGACAACGAGCAGATCCGTGCACTGGTTCGCCGCGGCACGATCGACGTCAAGTTCCACCCGATGTTCTGCGGCACCGCCTTCAAGAACAAGGGCGTGCAGCCGCTGCTCGACGCCGTTGTCGACTACCTCCCGTCGCCAATGGACATCCCGGCGATCAAGGGCATCGACTTCAAGACGGAAGCTGAAATCGAGCGTCATGCCGATGACAGCGAGCCGCTCTCCATGCTCGCCTTCAAGATCATGAACGACCCCTTCGTCGGTTCGCTGACCTTCGCTCGCATCTACTCCGGCAAGCTTGAAAAGGGCGCGTCGGTCATCAACACGGTCAAGGACAAGCGCGAGCGCGTCGGCCGTATGCTGCAGATGCACTCCAACTCGCGTGAAGACATCGAAGAAGCCTTCGCAGGTGACATCGTCGCTCTCGCCGGCCTCAAGGAAACCACGACGGGCGACACGCTCTGCGATCCGCTGAAGCCGGTTATCCTCGAGCGCATGGAATTCCCGGAGCCGGTCATCCAGATCGCCATCGAGCCGAAGACCAAGGGCGACCAGGAAAAGATGGGCCTCGCGCTCAACCGCCTGGCTGCAGAAGATCCGTCCTTCCGCGTCAAGACCGACCAGGAATCCGGCCAGACCATCATCGCCGGCATGGGCGAGCTGCATCTCGACATCATCGTCGACCGCATGCGTCGTGAATTCAAGGTCGAAGCAACTGTCGGCGCGCCGCAGGTTGCCTACCGCGAAACCATCACCCGGACGCATGAAGAAGACTACACGCACAAGAAGCAGTCCGGCGGTACCGGCCAGTTCGCGCGCGTCAAGATCGTCTTCGAACCGAACCCGGACGGCGACGAATTCAAGTTCGAATCGAAGATCGTCGGTGGTTCCGTTCCGAAGGAATACATCCCCGGCGTCCAGAAGGGCATCGAAAGCGTTCTGTCTTCGGGCCCGCTGGCAGGCTTCCCGATGCTCGGCGTCAAGGCGACCCTCATCGATGGTGCCTTCCACGACGTCGACTCCTCGGTTCTCGCCTTCGAAATCGCATCGCGTGCCTGCTTCCGTGAAGCAGCCAAGAAGGCCGGCGCTCAGCTGCTCGAGCCGATGATGAAGGTCGAAGTCGTCACCCCGGAAGATTACGTCGGCGACGTTATCGGCGACCTGAACTCCCGTCGCGGTCAGATCCAGGGCCAGGAAAGCCGCGGTATCGCCGTCGTCATCAACGCGAACGTCCCGCTCGCGAACATGTTCAAGTACGTCGACAACCTGCGCTCCATGTCCCAGGGCCGCGCCCAGTACACGATGACCTTCGATCACTACTCGCCGGTCCCGTCGAACGTCGCAACTGAAATCCAGGCAAAGTATTCCGGTCAGAAGTGACCGGAATACCAATTGACCGATAACAAGAATTAGATCCCTTCGGGGACTAGCAAAATGGAGACCCGAAAATGGGAAAGAGTAAGTTTGAGCGCAACAAGCCGCACGTCAACATTGGCACGATTGGCCACGTTGACCACGGTAAGACGTCTCTGACGGCAGCGATCACGAAGTACTTCGGTGAGTACAAGGCGTACGATCAGATCGACGCGGCTCCGGAAGAAAAGGCCCGTGGCATCACCATCTCGACGGCGCACGTCGAGTATGAGACGCCGGCCCGCCACTACGCGCACGTCGACTGCCCCGGCCACGCCGACTACGTCAAGAACATGATCACCGGTGCTGCCCAGATGGACGGCGCGATCCTGGTGTGCTCGGCCGCTGACGGCCCGATGCCGCAGACGCGCGAACACATCCTGCTGGCCCGCCAGGTCGGCGTTCCGGCAATCGTGGTGTTCCTGAACAAGGTCGACCAGGTTGACGACGCCGAGCTTCTCGAACTGGTCGAGCTCGAAGTTCGCGAACTGCTGTCGTCCTACGACTTCCCGGGCGACGATATCCCGGTCGTCAAGGGTTCGGCACTTGCTGCTCTTGAAGATTCGGACAAGAAGATCGGCGAAGACGCGATCCGCGAACTGATGGCTGCTGTTGACGCCTACATCCCGACGCCTGAGCGTCCGATCGACCAGCCGTTCCTGATGCCGATCGAAGACGTGTTCTCGATCTCGGGCCGCGGCACGGTTGTGACCGGCCGCGTCGAGCGTGGCATTGTCAAGGTTGGCGAAGAAGTCGAGATCGTCGGCATCCGTCCGACCTCGAAGACGACGGTGACCGGCGTTGAAATGTTCCGCAAGCTGCTCGATCAGGGCCAGGCCGGCGACAACATCGGTGCGCTGATCCGCGGTGTGAACCGTGACGGCGTCGAGCGTGGCCAGATCCTGGCGAAGCCCGGCTCTGTCAAGCCGCATAAGAAGTTCATGGCAGAAGCCTACATCCTGACGAAGGAAGAGGGTGGCCGTCATACGCCGTTCTTCACCAACTACCGTCCGCAGTTCTACTTCCGCACGACCGACGTGACGGGCATTGTGACGCTGCCGGAAGGCACGGAGATGGTGATGCCAGGCGACAACGTCACGGTTGCCGTCGAGCTGATCGTTCCGATCGCGATGGAAGAAAAGCTGCGCTTCGCGATCCGCGAAGGCGGCCGCACCGTCGGCGCCGGTATCGTCGCGTCGATCGTCGAGTAATTAGCGGCTGGGCCACCAGGCCCAAGGAA
Organism: Rhizobium indigoferae; assembly: GCF_034554815.1. Taxonomy (NCBI): domain Bacteria; kingdom Pseudomonadati; phylum Pseudomonadota; class Alphaproteobacteria; order Hyphomicrobiales; family Rhizobiaceae; genus Rhizobium; species Rhizobium indigoferae. The sequence continues at coordinate 1,447,155 of NZ_CP140635.1, forward strand.
AGGATAGGGACGCCGATCTCGGTGTCCCTCTCGATCTTTGAAACCGGTGGCCCGCTAACGTAACTGAAGGTAAGTCGTGTCCCTAAGTGGTGACACGCGGATAACAGACACAAGGATAAAGTCGAATGAACGGCCAGAATATCCGCATCCGCCTGAAGGCGTTCGATCACCGGATTCTCGATGCCTCCACGCGCGAGATCGTATCGACGGCTAAGCGCACCGGTGCAAGCGTCCGGGGCCCCGTTCCGCTTCCGACCCGCATCGAGAAGTTTACGGTCAACCGGTCCCCGCACATCGACAAGAAGAGCCGCGAACAGTTCGAGATGCGCACGCATAAGCGCCTTCTCGATATCGTTGACCCGACCCCGCAGACGGTAGACGCGCTGATGAAGCTCGATCTCGCCGCCGGTGTCGATGTTGAGATCAAGCTCTGAGACCTCGGGTCTTCGGGCTGAGTGAGAAGGATTGAACCGATGCGTTCAGGTGTGATTGCACAGAAGGTGGGAATGACCCGCGTCTATAACGACGCCGGCGAGCATGTCCCGGTAACGGTACTGCGTATGGAAGGCTGCCAGGTCGTAGCCACGCGCACTGTCGAAAAGAATGGCTATACCGCAGTTCAGCTCGGTGCCGGCCAGGCGAAGGTGAAGAACACGTCGAAGGCGATGCGTGGCAACTTTGCCATTGCCAACGTCGAGCCGAAGGCCAAGCTCACTGAATTCCGCGTGTCGGAAGATCAGCTGCTCGAGATCGGCACTGAGATCAAGGCGGGTCACTTTGCAGCCGGTCAGCTCGTCGACGTGACGGGCACGACGATCGGTAAGGGTTTTGCCGGCGCCATGAAGCGCCACGGTTTCGGCGGTCTGCGTGCCACGCACGGTGTGTCGGTGTCTCACCGTTCGCACGGTTCGACCGGCTCGCGCCAGGATCCGGGCAAGGTTTTCAAGAACAAGAAGATGGCTGGTCACATGGGCCAGACGCGCGTCACGACGCAGAACCTGGAAGTGGTTTCGACCGACGAAGATCGTGGTCTGATCCTGATCAAGGGTGCTGTTCCTGGTTCCAAGGGTGCTTGGATCATCGTGCGCGACGCCGTCAAGTCGGCCGCGAAGTAAGGGAGCCAGATCAATGGAATTCAACGTCAAGACCCTCGAGGGAAAAGACGCCGGGAAGGTTTCCCTTTCGGACGCGATTTTCGGCCTCGAGCCCCGTGAAGACATTCTCGCCCGCGTCATTCGCTGGCAGCTTGCCAAGAAGCAGCAGGGCACGCACAAGGCTAAGGGCCGCGCTGAAGTTTCGCGCACCGGCGCCAAGATGTACAAGCAGAAGGGTACGGGCCGCGCCCGCCACCATTCGGCTCGCGCTCCGCAGTTCCGCGGCGGCGGCAAGGCCCACGGCCCGGTCGTCCGCAGCCACGAGCACGATCTTCCGAAGAAGGTTCGTGCACTCGGCCTTCGCCACGCCCTTTCGGCCAAGATCAAGGCCGATGACGTCATCGTCATCGACAACCTGGTTGCCACCGAAGCCAAGACCAAGGCTCTCGCGTCCGTTTTCGAGACGCTCGGCCTGACCAACGCCCTCTTCATCGGCGGCGCAGAGCTTGACGGCAACTTCAAGCTCGCAGCTCAGAACATCCCGAACATCGATGTTCTGCCGATCCAGGGCATCAACGTTTACGACATCGTGCGCCGCGGCAAGCTCGTGCTTTCCAAGGCTGCGGTTGAAGCGCTAGAGGAGCGATTCAAGTGACCGATCTTCGCCACTACGATGTGATCGTCTCTCCGGCGATCACCGAAAAATCCACGCTGGTATCCGAAAACAACCAGGTTGTTTTCAATGTCGCCAAGCAGGCGACGAAGCCGGAAATCAAGGCTGCGGTCGAGGCGCTGTTCGGCGTCAAGGTCACGGCTGTCAACACTCTGCTGCGCAAGGGCAAGACCAAGCGGTTCCGCGGTTTCGTCGGCAAGCAGAAGGACGTGAAGAAGGCAGTTGTGACGCTGGCTGAAGGCCAGACGATCGACGTCTCCACCGGTCTCTGAGGTATAAGAAAATGGCATTGAAAACATTCAATCCGATCACCCCGAGCCAGCGCCAGCTGGTCATCGTCGACCGCTCGGCCCTCTACAAGGGCAAGCCGGTCAAGGCGTTGACGGAAGGTCTGACCAAGAGCGGCGGTCGTAACAACCTCGGTCGCATCACCGCCCGCTTCATCGGCGGCGGTCACAAGCGCACCTATCGTCTGATCGACTTCAAGCGTCGCAAGTTCGACATCGAAGGCACGGTTGAGCGTATCGAATACGATCCGAACCGCACGGCTTTCATCGCGCTGGTGAACTATGCTGACGGCGAAAAGGCTTATATCCTCGCTCCTCAGCGCCTGGCTGCCGGTGACAAGGTTATCGCTTCCGAGAAGGCTGTCGACGTCAAACCCGGCAACACCATGCCGCTGCAGTTCATCCCGGTCGGCTCCATCATCCACAACGTGGAAATGAAGCCGGGCAAGGGTGGTCAGATCGCTCGCTCCGCCGGTGGCTACGCACAGCTCGTCGGCCGCGACCAGGGCATGGCGATCCTTCGCCTGAACTCCGGTGAACAGCGTCTCGTTCATGGCTCCTGCCTTGCTTCGATCGGCGCCGTCTCCAACCCTGACCACGCCAACATCAACGACGGCAAGGCCGGTCGTACCGTTTGGCGCGGCAAGCGTCCGCATAACCGCGGTGTTGTCATGAACCCGGTCGACCATCCGCACGGCGGTGGTGAAGGCCGCACCTCTGGTGGTCGCCACCCGGTGACACCGTGGGGCAAGCCGACCAAGGGCAAGCGCACCCGGTCGAACAAGTCGACCGACAAGATGATCATGCGCTCGCGTCATCAGCGTAAGAAGTAAGAGAGGAAGTCTCCAATGGCTCGTTCAGTATGGAAAGGTCCGTTCGTTGACGGCTATCTTCTCAAGAAGGCTGAGAAGGTTCGTGAAGGCGGTCGCAGTGAAGTGATCAAGATCTGGAGCCGTCGCTCCACGATCCTGCCGCAGTTCGTCGGTCTCACCTTCGGCGTCTACAACGGCAGCAAGCATATCCCGGTCAGCGTCAATGAAGACATGGTCGGCCACAAATTCGGTGAATTCTCTCCGACCCGCACCTACTACGGTCACGGCGCGGACAAGAAGGCGAAGAGGAAGTAACAATGGGCAAGGCAAAAGCCGAACGCCGGCTGAAGGACAACGAGGCGCAAGCAGTCGCCCGCACGCTCCGCGTCAGCCCCCAGAAGCTCAACCTGGTTGCTGCGGCTATCCGCGGCAAGAAGGTCGAGCGCGCACTCGCTGAGCTGGAGTTCTCCCGCAAGCGCATCGCAGGCGCCGTCAAGAAGACGCTCGAATCTGCGATCGCCAACGCCGAGAACAACCACGATCTCGACGTCGACTCGCTGGTTGTCGCCGAGGCCTATGTGGGCAAGTCGATCGTCATGAAGCGTTTCCACGCTCGTGGCCGCGGTCGTGCGTCGCGCATTGAAAAGCCCTTCGCGCACCTGACGATCGTCGTTCGTGAAGTGCAGGCAGCAGAGGAGGCCGCATAATGGGTCAGAAAATCAATCCAATCGGTTTCCGCCTTGGCATCAACCGTACCTGGGATAGCCGCTGGTTTGCGGACAATGCCGAGTACGGCCAGCTGCTGCACGAAGACCTGAAGATGCGCAAGTTCGTCATGAGCGAACTGAAGCAGGCCGGGATCTCCAAGGTGGTCATCGAGCGTCCGCACAAGAAGTGCCGCGTCACGATCCACTCGGCACGTCCGGGCCTGATCATCGGCCGCAAGGGCGCTGACATCGACAAGCTCCGCAAGAAGCTGTCGGAGATGACGAATTCGGAAACGCACCTCAACATCGTCGAAGTGCGCAAGCCCGAAGTCGATGCGACGCTGGTCGCTCAGTCGATCGCCCAGCAGCTCGAGCGTCGCGTGGCTTTCCGCCGCGCCATGAAGCGCGCCGTTCAGTCGGCGATGCGTCTTGGCGCCGAAGGCATCAAGATCACCTGCGCCGGCCGTCTCGGCGGTGCTGAAATCGCCCGTACGGAATGGTACCGCGAAGGTCGTGTGCCGTTGCACACGCTGCGCGCTGACATCGACTACGGCACGGCTGAAGCAGAAACCGCATTCGGCATCTGCGGCATCAAGGTCTGGATCTTCAAGGGCGAAATCCTTGAGCATGATCCGATGGCTTCCGAGCGCCGTGCGATGGAAGGTGACGCCCAGGGTCCGGCAAGCCGTGATCGTGACCGCGACAGAGACCGTCGCCGCGACAACGCTTGATAGCGCGCGTGGCAGAGAAGTTCGGAGAATAAGAAAATGTTGCAGCCAAAGCGTACCAAGTACCGCAAGCAGTTCAAGGGCCGCATCAAGGGCGTCGCCAAGGGCGGTTCTGACCTGGCATTCGGCGAATTCGGCCTGAAGGCACAGGAACCCAACCGCGTCAACGCGCGCGAGATCGAAGCGGCCCGCCGCGCGATCACGCGTTATATGAAGCGCGCCGGCCGTGTATGGATCCGCGTGTTCCCGGACGTTCCGGTAACCGCAAAGCCGACCGAAGTCCGTATGGGTAAGGGTAAGGGCTCCGTTGAATACTGGGCATGCAAGGTCAAGCCCGGCCGTATGATGTTCGAGATCGACGGTGTCAGCGAAGAAATCGCCCGTGAGGCGCTTCGCCTCGGCTCTGCCAAGCTCTCGGTCAAGACGCGCTTCGTTCAGCGCATTGCAGAGTAAGGGATTGAGCTCATGAAAGCCTCAGACGTTCGCGCGTTCAGCGCTGACCAACTCAAGGACGAGCTTGCCAAGCTGAAGAAGGAGCAGTTCAACCTGCGCTTTCAGAAGGCAACCGGCCAGCTCGAAAAGTCCTCGCGCATCAACGAAGTCCGTAAGGATATCGCCCGCGTGAAAACCATTGCCCGCCAGAAGGCGGCAGAAGTTAAGGCCTAAAGGAAGAAAAATATGCCGAAGCGCATCCTGCAGGGCGTCGTCGTTGGCGACAAGAACGAGAAGACGGTAGTGGTTCGTGTCGAGCGTCGTTTCGCTCACCCGCTGCTCCAGAAGACCGTTCGTCGTTCCAAGAAGTACAAGGCCCACGACGAGAACAACCAGTACAAGATCGGCGATACCGTATCCATCGAGGAATGCGCGCCGATCTCCAAGGACAAGCGCTGGACGGTGATTTCCGCCCAGGGCAAGTAACAGAATTTTGCGCGAGGCCTTGCGTCTCGCCGAAATATCTGTATGAAGCAGCGTCAGAACGCTCGAATGCCGGGCGTTCTTTTGCTTTGAGCGCACGGAAGGTCCCGTTCGGGAAACCACCCTGGCACGATCGATCCCGCGCTATTCAGCTATTGCCGCGTCTGTGCTGCCTCATGGCAGCTCGGTCGGCGAAAATTTTCATAAGCCGGAATAGGGGGCTAGCCCAACCATTCCGGTAAACCAAGAAGGCGACCTGATATGATTCAGATGCAAACAAACCTCGACGTCGCGGATAATTCCGGCGCACGTCGTGTCATGTGCATCAAGGTGCTGGGCGGCTCGAAGCGCAAGTATGCCTCGATCGGCGACGTCATCGTCGTTTCGATCAAGGAAGCGATCCCGCGCGGCCGTGTGAAGAAGGGTGACGTGATGAAGGCGGTTGTTGTTCGCACCGCCAAGGATATCCGTCGTCCGGATGGCTCCGTCATCCGCTTCGACACTAACGCAGCAGTCCTCATCGACAACAAGAAAGAGCCGATCGGCACCCGTATCTTCGGACCGGTTCCGCGTGAACTTCGCGCCAAGAACCACATGAAGATCATCTCGCTGGCTCCCGAAGTACTGTAAGGAGCGAAGCGATGCAGAAGATTCGTAAAGGCGACAAGGTCGTCATGCTCGCTGGCAAGGACAAGGGCCGTACCGGCGAAGTTGTTCAGGTCATGCCGAAGGAAGATCGTGCCGTTGTTCGTGGCGTCAACGTCGTCAAGCGCCACCAGCGCCAGACGCAGACCCAGGAAGCCGGCATCATCAACAAGGAAGCCCCGGTTCACCTGTCCAACGTTGCAATCATCGACAAGGACGGCAAGCCGACCCGCGTCGGTTTCAAGGTTGTTGACGGCAAGAAGGTCCGTGTGGCCAAGCGTTCTGGAGAAGTGATCGATGGCTGAGGCAAAATATGAGCCGCGGCTCAAGAAGGAATATGTCGAGCGCATCCGCAAGGCGATGCAGGAGCAGTTCTCCTACGCCAACGAGATGATGATCCCGAAGCTCGACAAGATCGTGATCAACATGGGTGTCGGCGAAGCGACCGCTGACTCGAAGAAGCCGACGGTAGCTGCCGCCGACCTCGCTGCGATCGCCGGCCAGAAGCCGGTCATCACCCGCGCACGTAACTCTATCGCAGGCTTCAAGGTCCGCGAACAGATGCCGATCGGCGCGAAGGTTACCCTGCGCGGCGCCCGCATGTACGAGTTCTTGGACCGCCTCGTGAACATCGCGCTCCCGCGCGTTCGCGACTTCCGCGGCCTGAACCCGAAGAGCTTTGACGGCCGTGGCAACTTCGCCATGGGCATCAAGGAGCACATTGTGTTCCCTGAGATCAACTACGACAAGGTTGATCAGATGTGGGGCATGGACATCATCGTTTGCACGACGGCGACGACCGACGACGAAGCTCGGGCTCTTCTGAAAGAGTTCAGCTTCCCGTTCCGTCAATAACCGTAACGACGAGCGTAGAAAAGGAACCTGACATGGCGAAGACAAGCGCAGTTGAAAAGAACAAGCGCCGCCGTACTACGGTCGCCAACCAGGCCGCTAAGCGGGCTGGTTTGAAGGCGATCATCATGAACCAGGCTCTTCCGATCGAAGAGCGGTTCAAGGCCTCGATCAAGCTGGCATCCCTGCCGCGTGATGGATCGAAGACCCGTATTCGCAACCGTTGCGAAGTTTCGGGGCGTCCGCGCGCATATTACCGCAAACTGCGCATGTCGCGTATTGCGCTGCGTGAACTCGGCAATCTCGGCAAGGTGCCGGGTATCGTCAAGTCGAGCTGGTAAGGAGCAGGTTACATGACAATGACTGATCCGTTGGGCGATATGCTCACTCGCATCCGTAACGGCGCTTCCCGCCGCAAGTCGTCGGTCTCGACGCCTGCTTCGAAGCTCCGTGCACGTGTTCTCGATGTTCTGCAGTCCGAAGGCTACATCCGTGGCTATTCCGTTGTCGATTTCGGCAATGGCAAGTCGGAACTCAGCATCGAGCTGAAATATTACGAAGGCGCATCGGTGATCCGTGAGATCGGCCGTGTGTCCAAGCCGGGCCGCCGGGTTTATGTCTCGGTCAAGTCCATTCCGCAGGTCGCGAACGGTCTCGGCATCACCATCCTTTCGACTCCGAAGGGTGTGATGGCTGATCACCAGGCTCGCGAACAGAACGTTGGTGGCGAGGTTCTTTGCTCGGTCTTCTAAGATCGGGCAGGGATCTCCATAGCGAACAGACAGGATTGAAACATGTCTCGTATCGGTAAAAAGCCCGTTCAGGTGCCTGCTGGGATCACGGCTACGGTCGATGGCCAGAAGGTGACTGCAAAGGGCCCGAAGGGCGAGCTGTTTTTCGTTGCTAACGACGAAATCAGCCTCAAGCTTGAAAATAACGCCGTCGTCGTGACGCCGGTGAACCAGACCAAGGATGCGCGCGCAAAGTGGGGCATGTCCCGCACGATGATCGAAGGCATCTTCAAGGGCGTCAAGGACGGTTTCGAGCGCAAGCTTGAAATCAACGGTGTCGGTTACCGCGCCGCCATGCAGGGCAAGAACCTGCAGCTGGCTCTCGGTTTCAGCCACGACGTGATCTACGAGCCGCCGGTCGGTATCTCGATCGTTGTTCCGAAGCCGACGGAAATCGTCGTCAGCGGCATCAACAAGCAGCAGGTCGGTCAGGTTGCCGCCGAAATCCGCGAATACCGCGGTCCCGAGCCTTACAAGGGCAAGGGGGTCAAGTACGCTGACGAGCGGATCGTCCGCAAAGAAGGCAAGAAGAAGTAAGGATCACGCGAAATGGCTAGCAGGAAAGAAGCACTTGCACGTCGTGCCAACCGCGTGCGCCGTCATCTCAAGTCGGTGGCCAATGGCCGTCCGCGCCTGTCGGTTCATCGCTCCTCGAAGAACATCTACGCCCAGGTCATCGATGATGTGGCCGGCAAGACGCTTGCGTCTGCCTCCACTCTCGAGAAGGATCTGCGCGGTTCTCTGAAGACCGGTGCCGATACCGCCGCCGCTGCCGTTGTGGGCAAGCTCCTCGCAGAGCGCGCCTCCAAGGCCGGTGTTACGGAAGTCGTGTTCGACCGTGGCGCCTTCATCTATCACGGCCGCATCAAGGCTCTCGCCGAAGCGGCCCGCGAAGGCGGTCTCACCTTCTGATCAGTTTCCGGCCGGACGCTCAAGCGCCGGCCGGATTTTCGCCGGACCGCAGGCACTCTCCGAAAGGGGAGGCTGATGCGGTCCACATTTGTTTGCCGATTGCACCCGGAAAAGAAAAAGGAAGAGGACAATGGCACAGGAAAGAAGGCCGCAGCGGGACGACCGCCAGAGCCGTGAAGAGCGCGATAGCGAGTTCGTCGACAAGCTTGTCGCGATCAACCGCGTCGCCAAGGTCGTCAAGGGCGGCCGTCGTTTCGGTTTCGCAGCACTCGTCGTCGTTGGCGACCAGAAGGGCCGCGTCGGCTTCGGCCATGGCAAGGCACGTGAAGTGCCGGAAGCCATCCGCAAGGCAACCGAAGCCGCCAAGCGCGAGCTGATCTTCGTACCGCTGCGTGACGGCCGTACGCTGCATCACGATGTTCATGGCCGCCACGGCGCCGGCAAGGTTCTGCTGCGCTCGGCCAAGGTCGGTACCGGCATCATCGCCGGCGGTCCGATGCGCGCCGTATTCGAGACGCTCGGCATGCACGACGTCGTCGCCAAGTCGACCGGTTCGTCGAACCCCTACAACATGGTTCGCGCCACCTTCGACGCTCTGAAGCACCAGGTTCACCCGAAGGACATCGCAGCTCAGCGCGGCATCAAGTATGCAACGCTGCAGGCTCGTCGTGGCGCCTCCGGCAACGCCTCTGAAGAATAAGAGGAGTTTGACAGATGGCCAAGGCTACCAAGAAGGCTGAAGCGAAGACTGTCACGATCGAACAGATCGGCAGCCCGATCCGCCGTCCGGACGTCCAGCAGCGCACGCTGATCGGTCTCGGACTGAACAAGATGCACCGTCGCCGCACGCTGGAGGATACTCCTTCGGTTCGTGGCATGATCCGTGCTGTCCAGCATCTCGTTCGCGTCGTCGACGAGAAGTGAGACGGAGGAAACGCTCATGAAACTCAATGAAATCAAGGACAACGAAGGCTCGACCCACAGCCGCAAGCGCCTCGGCCGCGGTATCGGTTCGGGCTCGGGCAAGACAGGTGGTCGCGGCGTAAAGGGTCAGAAGTCCCGTTCGGGCGTCGCCATCAATGGCTTCGAAGGCGGCCAGATGCCGATCTATCGTCGCCTGCCGAAGCGCGGCTTCAACAACATTTTCGCTTCCGATTTTGTTGTCGTGTCGCTGGCCCGTATTCAGACGGCGATCGACTCCGGCAAGCTCGATGCCAAGACGACCGTTGACGCAGCTGCCCTCAAGGCTGCTGGTGTCATCCGCCGCGTCAAGGATGGCGTTCGCGTTCTCGCCGACGGCGAGATCAAGGCCAAGATCACCATCGTCGTTGCAGGCGCCTCCAAGCCTGCCGTCGAGAAGATCGAAAAGGCCGGCGGCACCGTGACGCTGCTTTCGGCTCCGGCTGCAGCCGAATAAATAATCTGATGATATATCGCCCGGGGTGCTTCACACCGGGCGATTTTGCTCCCATATGTGGGCCTCACAAAAACTTGGCTGGCGCGCCCGCGTCATGCCGGTAAGACTCGAAAACAAGGGTGAGGCAAGGGGTTGCGCCGCAATCCGTCCTGAACCCGGTTTTGAATAATTTCATACTGATTCCGGGTCCGGTCTGTCCCCCAGAGAAGCCGGAATTGGTAGCGCGGAGAAACGCATGGCTTCTGCAGCGGAACAATTGGCATCCAACCTCAATTTTTCGACCTTCGCCAAAGCCGAGGATTTGAAGAAGCGTCTGTGGTTCACACTGGCAGCTCTCCTCGTCTACCGACTCGGCACGCATATTCCACTTCCGGGTCTCAATCCCGAAGCCTATGCCCAGGCTTTCCGCGGCCAGTCAGGCGGCATTCTCGGCCTTTTCAACATGTTCTCGGGCGGCGCTGTTCAGCGCATGGCGATCTTCGCGCTCGGCATCATGCCCTATATCTCCGCTTCGATCATCGTGCAGCTCATGACCTCGGTCGTGCCGGCGCTCGAAAACCTCAAGAAGGAAGGCGAGCAGGGCCGTAAGATCATTAACCAGTATACCCGCTATGGCACCGTCATCCTCGGTGCGCTCCAGGCCTATGGCATTGCCGCCGGCCTTGAAAGCGGCCAGGGCCTCGTCGTCGAGCCAGGTTGGTTCTTCCGTGTTTCCACCGTTCTGACGCTGCTCGGCGGCACGATGTTCCTGATGTGGCTCGGCGAGCAGATTACCTCGCGCGGCATCGGCAACGGCATCTCGCTGATCATTTTCGCCGGCATCGCCGCCGGCCTTCCGACAGCACTTGCCGGGACGCTCGAACTCGGCCGCACCGGTGCGCTGTCGACCTTCCTCATCCTGCTCGTCATCATCGTCGCGATCGCCGTCATCGGCATCATCGTCTTCGTCGAACGCGCCCAGCGCCGGCTGCTGATTCAGTATCCGAAGCGTCAGGTTGGCAATCGGATGTTCCAGGGCGATACCTCGCACCTGCCGCTGAAGCTCAACACTTCAGGTGTCATTCCGGCGATCTTCGCGTCGTCTCTGCTGCTGCTGCCGGCAACGGTCGCGGGTTTCGCCAATACCACGGCAATGCCTTCCTGGGCGACATCGATCGTCGCGGCCCTCGGTCATGGCCAGCCGCTCTACATGGTGCTGTACGGCGCGCTGATCGCCTTCTTCGCCTTCTTCTATACGGCTATCGTCTTCAATCCGAAGGACACGGCCGACAATTTGAAGAAGCATGGCGGCTTCATTCCCGGCATCCGCCCGGGCGAGCGCACTGCCGAATATATCGACTACGTGCTGACCCGCATCACGGTGATCGGCGCGATCTATCTCGTCTTCGTCTGCATTCTCCCAGAGATTCTGGTGTCGCAAACCGGCATTCCATTAGCCCTTGGTGGGACTTCGCTTTTGATCGTGGTTAGCGTAACTCTTGATACGGTTGCACAGATCCAGGGTCACCTGATCGCGCAGCAATACGAAGGCCTGATCAAGAAATCGAAGTTGCGTGGAGGAAAGAGGGGGCGATGAGACTTATCCTTTTGGGGCCGCCGGGCGCGGGTAAGGGAACCCAGGCCCAGCGGATCGTGGAAAAGCACGGCATTCCGCAGCTTTCCACGGGGGACATGCTGCGTGCAGCGGTTAACGCCGGCACGGATGTCGGCAAGCGCGCGAAGGCGGTCATGGACGCCGGCAAGCTCGTCTCGGATGAGATCGTCATTGCCATCGTTTCCGAGCGCATCGATCAACCCGATTGCGCCAATGGCTTCATTCTCGACGGCTTCCCCAGGACGCTCGTCCAGGCTGATGCCACCGAGGCGATGCTGAAGGCAAAGGGTCTCGGCCTCTCCGTTGTCATTGAATTCCGTGTCGATGATGAGGAATTGATCCGACGTGTTGCCGGTCGCTACTCCTGTGCACAGTGTGGCAGCGTCTATCACGATACCGATAAGGTTCCGGCTGCTGAGGGCGTGTGCGACAAGTGCGGTTCGACGCACTTCAAGCGCCGTCCCGATGACACCCCGGAGACCATGACGGCTCGGCTGCAGGTCTACTACAAGGAAACCTCGCCGCTGATCGGCTATTACCATGCCAAGGGCAAGCTCAAGTCGGTGGACGGCATGGCAGAGATCGATCAGGTGACGGCCGAGGTCGAAAGCATTCTTTCCAAGCTTTAAGGCTTTGAAAATAAACTTGGCGGAACGGTTGCTTTTCAGCAGTGATTCCGCTAAACACCGCGCCAACTCGCGACATTCCATGCGATCGGCGCGGATTTCCCAGGGAAGTCCGGGTGCGGTCGTTTTGACATGTTACGGACGTAAATCTGAACGGGCGGTTCTCAAGAGCCGCATAACGAAGCCCACTTGCCGGATGGCAACTGGAATGCAAGGAGAACAGGCGTGGCACGTATCGCTGGCGTCAACATCCCGACTGCGAAGCGCGTTGTTATCGCGCTGACCTACATTCACGGGATCGGTCCGAAATTCGCACAGGAAATCGTCGAAAAGGTCGGTATCCCGGCCGAACGTCGTGTGCATCAGCTGACGGACGCAGAAGTCCTTCAGATCCGCGAAGCCATCGACCGCGACTATCAGGTTGAAGGCGATCTTCGTCGTGATACCGCGATGAACATCAAGCGTCTGATGGACCTCGGCTGCTACCGCGGCCTGCGTCATCGTCGCGGCCTTCCGGTTCGCGGTCAGCGCACGCACACCAATGCCCGCACCCGCAAGGGTCCGGCAAAGGCAATCGCTGGCAAGAAGAAGTAATTTCCGGGAAACCGGGGTGGGGAGGCTGGCGGTCTGCGCCGGCCTCTTTTGAGTTTGGAGCGGGACCATATAGGCGCCGTTCCGGTGTAGCCGCTGGCATTACGGCGGTGAAGAGATCAACGAAAGGAATACCATGGCTAAGGAAGCCGTCCGCGTTCGCCGTCGCGAGCGCAAGAACATCTCGTCGGGTGTCGCTCACGTCAACTCGACCTTCAACAACACGATGATCACCATCACCGACGCGCAGGGCAATGCGATCGCCTGGTCGTCGGCTGGCGCCAAGGGCTTCAAGGGCTCGCGCAAGTCGACCCCGTTCGCCGCCCAGATCGCTGCCGAAGACTGCGCCAAGAAGGCCCAGGAGCACGGCATGAAGTCGCTGGAAGTCGAAGTTTGCGGTCCGGGTTCGGGTCGTGAATCGGCTCTGCGCGCGCTCCAGGCTGCAGGTTTCATGATCACGTCCATCCGCGACGTGACCCCGATCCCGCACAATGGCTGCCGTCCGCGCAAGAAGCGCCGCGTCTGATCATCGCTCTCGTCACCGGTGAGCGCCTTCGCGCTCCCGGTGGTTTTCAAGCTCGGTTGCCACGATTGGATGGTGGCAACGAACGGAAGGCAAACTCATGATTCAGAAGAACTGGCAGGAACTGATCAAGCCGAACAAGGTGGAGTTCTCTTCGAGCTCGCGCACCAGGGCGACGCTTGTTGCCGAACCGCTGGAGCGCGGCTTCGGCCTCACGCTCGGCAACGCGCTTCGCCGCGTTCTGCTCTCCTCGCTGCGCGGTGCTGCCGTCACGGCGGTGCAGATCGATGGCGTGCTGCATGAATTCTCCTCGATCCCGGGCGTCCGCGAAGACGTGACGGACATCGTGCTCAACATCAAGGAAATCGCCATCAAGATGGATGGCGATGATGCAAAGCGCATGGTCGTGCGCAAGCAGGGCCCGGGCGTTGTCACGGCTGGCGACATTCAGACGGTCGGCGATATCGAAATCCTCAACCCCGAGCATGTCATCTGCACGCTCGACGAGGGCGCCGAGATCCGCATGGAGTTCACCGTCAACAACGGCAAGGGCTACGTTCCGGCCGAACGCAATCGTGCGGAAGATGCTCCGATCGGTCTCATCCCGGTCGACAGCCTCTATTCGCCGGTCAAGAAGGTGTCCTACAAGGTTGAAAATACCCGTGAAGGACAGGTTCTCGACTACGACAAGCTGAACATGACCATCGAAACCGATGGCTCGATCACCGGCGAAGACGCCGTCGCTTTTGCGGCGCGCATCCTCCAGGATCAGCTTGGCGTCTTCGTCAACTTCGACGAGCCGCAGAAGGAAACCGAAGAGGAAGCAGTCACCGAACTCGCTTTCAACCCGGCTCTCCTGAAGAAGGTGGACGAACTCGAACTGTCGGTCCGTTCGGCAAACTGCCTGAAGAACGACAACATCGTCTACATCGGCGACCTCATTCAGAAGACCGAAGCAGAAATGCTCCGCACACCGAATTTTGGTCGCAAGTCGCTGAACGAAATCAAGGAAGTTCTCGCTTCCATGGGCCTGCACCTCGGCATGGAAGTGCCGGCATGGCCGCCCGAGAACATCGAAGATCTCGCCAAGCGTTACGAAGACCAATACTGAGAAAACAAAAGGCAGGCTCTTTCGGCTGCCTTTCCCCGTCAAACAGCAGGCCGATCGCCTGCATGTGCCAGGAAACGGCAGGCCCACTTAGCGTAAGGGCACCTGCATTAAAGGAGAATAGCAATGCGCCATGGTAAAGCCGGCCGCAAGCTGAATAGAACTGCAAGCCACCGCAAGGCGATGTTCGCCAACATGGCGGCTTCGCTGATTACCCACGAGCAGATCGTCACGACCCTGCCGAAGGCCAAGGAAATCCGCCCGATCGTCGAGAAGCTCGTCACGCTCGGCAAGCGCGGCGACCTGCACGCTCGCCGTCAGGCGATCTCGCAGATCCGCGATGCCGCTGTCGTCTCGAAGTTGTTCGACACGATCGCAACGCGCTACGCCACCCGCAACGGCGGCTACCTGCGCATTATGAAGGCCGGCTTCCGCCAGGGCGACAATGCCGCCATGGCTGTGATCGAATTCGTGGATCGCGATGCCTATGCCAAGGGCGCAGCCGACAAGGCCCGCGTCGCTGCCGAAGAGCAGGCTGTTGCCGCTTAATCTTCCGCTCCGGCGGAAACAAAACAGCCGGGCTGGAAAGCCCGGCTGTTTTTGTTTCTGATATAGTGACGAGACCGGCTCCATTGCGCAAAATCATTCAGATTCGCTCTCCGCAGTTCCTTCGTCTGGCCGCCCTGTTTCTTGTCATCGTTCTCGGGCTGGTGCTCCGCAGGTTTGGCTATGCGGTCGATCTGCCTTTTCTCGTCGTCAAATATGGCGGATCGGCACTCTGGGGAGCGATGGTCTATCTGCTCGTGGCGCTATTTGTCACAAGTTCACGGCCGGCAGCAATTTCTGTCACAGCGCTGTTCATAGCGATCTCAGTGGAATTGTTCCGGCTTTATCACACGCCCTGGCTCGACGCGTTTCGGCTGACCATGGCAGGCGCGCTGTTGCTTGGCCGGGTATTTTCGCTTTGGAACATGCTGGCCTATGCCATCGGCATAGCCGCGGCCTGCGCCTTCGATCCCGCACGTCGGGCTGCGACGCACCCTCGCGGGTAAGTTTGCAATCCTACGAAACAGACGCTACTGCGCGATTGCGCGTCCGCCCTTTGCCCTTCTGCCTGTTGCGTGCGATGGGCCGATAGGAGCGGTAGAGGATCAGTGCGATGATCAGCCCGACATAGATATATTGCTCGAGGTCGAGGATCTTGGTCGAGAGCGCGAAGTGCAACGCCCCGCAGGCGGCGATGATATAGACGAGGCGATGCAGCCAGATCCAGTTCTTGCCGAGGCGGCGGATCGAGAGATTGTTGGATGTCAACGCCAGCGGAATGAGCATCGCAAGCCCGGCCATGCCGAACATGATGAAGGGGCGCTTCAGCACGTCGTTGATCACGGCGGAAATATCCATCGCCTGGTCCAGCACCATGTAGACGGTGAAATGCATCAGCGCGTAGTAGAAGGTCAGCAGACCGAGGGCGCGGCGATAGCGTAGATAGTTCCAGCCGAAGAGCTCACGGGCAGGGGAAACGGCAAGGGTCAGGATCAGAAAACGGATCGTCCAGATGCCGAGGAAGAGCTCGAAGGTCTTGACCGGATCGGCGCCGAGCTGGTCGGTCGCGCCGAGATAGAAAGTCCAGGCCGCAGGCACGAGCCCGACGACATAAAGCAGCCAGACGGAGGCGGGATGCCAGCGCTTCGGGATGGCGAGCGACAGTTCCGCCATCAGAAATTCGCCTTCAGGTCCATGCCGGCATAAAGGCTCGCCACCTCGTCGGCATAACCGTTGAAGGGCAGGGTGGGATGGCGGCTCGCGCCGAAGAAGCCGCTTTCGCCGATGCGCCGTTCGCTCGCCTGGCTCCAGCGGGGATGGTCGACCGCTGGATTGACGTTGGCGTAGAAGCCGTATTCCTGCGGATTGGTGACCTGCCAGGTATTCTTGGGCTGCTGGTCGGTGAGTGTGATCCTGACGATCGACTTGATGCCCTTGAAGCCGTATTTCCACGGCACGACGAGCCGGATCGGCGCGCCGTTCTGGTTTGGCAGCGTTTCGCCATAGAGCCCGACGGCAAGCAGCGTCAGCGGATGGCGCGCCTCGTCCAGGCGCAGACCTTCGACATAGGGCCAGTCGAGCGACTGGAAGAAGCCCTTCTGCCCAGGCATCTCGTCCGGCCGCACGACGGTTTCGAATGAGACGTATTTGGCGCTGCCGAGCGGCTCCACCTTGTCGAGCAGCGATGCCAGCGGAAAGCCGTCCCAGGGGATGACCATGGACCAGGCCTCGACGCAGCGCATCCGGTAGGTGCGCTCCTCGATCGGGAATTCCTTCATCAGCGCCTCGAGGTCGAAGGTACCTGGCTTGTTGACCATGCCGTCGACCTTGATCGTCCAGGGCAGCGGCTTGAAATCGCTGGAAAGTGCTGCGGGATCACCCTTGTCGAGGCCGAACTCATAGAAATTATTGTAGGTCGTGACGTCCTTGAGCGGCGTCGCCTTCTCGTCGACCTTGTACTTGCTCTCAACGGCGGAGATGGCCGCAGCGCTCGCCTTGCCGGCGCTGTAGAGCGCCATGGCGCCAAGTGCTGCCGCGCCGAGGAATTCACGACGGCGGACATAGATCTGGCGTGGCGTGATCTCCGATGACGCGATCTTCGGTGGGCGATAGGTTGGCATGTCGAAACTCTCCTGGGCGGATTTCTGCAATATAGTCTTTAAACGAACCGCCCGCATGTTCGGATGAGTGTCTAAGCCTTGAATATTACAGACGTGAAGCCAATTTTTTGTGTTCGGCCGTGATGGAATAGGCTGTAACGAAACGTCGCGCCTTACCGTATATGATCGATGGGCCTCATGGCGCTCAGGCCATGGCGTACCGGATTTGGCCTTCACGGTAGTGACAGCCCCCGTCGATTGGATTAGGACAATTCGAAAAAGCAGCGTTTGCCCGGCCTGCAGGTTCCATGCCGCCCCGCTTCGCCTGATAATTCCGACACGTTGAGGAAGACACCGATGCCAGCTTACCGTTCCAGAACCACGACCCATGGCCGCAACATGGCGGGCGCCCGCGGCCTTTGGCGCGCCACGGGCATGAAGGATTCGGATTTCGGCAAGCCGATCATCGCGGTGGTGAATTCCTTCACCCAGTTCGTGCCCGGCCACGTGCACCTGAAGGACCTTGGCCAGCTCGTCGCCCGCGAGATCGAGGCGGCCGGCGGTGTTGCCAAGGAATTCAACACGATCGCCGTCGATGACGGCATCGCCATGGGCCATGACGGCATGCTGTATTCGCTGCCCTCGCGTGAGCTCATCGCCGACAGCGTTGAATACATGGTCAATGCCCATTGCGCCGACGCCATGGTCTGCATCTCCAACTGCGACAAGATCACCCCCGGCATGCTGATGGCGTCGCTGCGCCTCAATATCCCGACCGTCTTCGTCTCGGGCGGTCCGATGGAAGCCGGCAAGGTCGTGCTGCACGGCAAGACGCACGCGCTCGACCTCGTCGATGCCATGGTCGCTGCCGCCGATGACAAGATCAGTGACGAGGACGTCCAGACCATCGAACGCTCTGCCTGTCCGACCTGCGGCTCCTGCTCCGGCATGTTCACCGCCAATTCGATGAACTGCCTGACGGAAGCGCTCGGCCTGTCGCTGCCCGGCAACGGCTCGACACTTGCCACCCACGCTGACCGCAAGCGGCTCTTCGTCGAGGCCGGCCATCTGATTGTCGATCTCGCTCGCCGTTATTACGAGCAGGATGACGTCAAGGCGCTGCCGCGCACCATCGCCTCCAAGCAGGCCTTCGAGAATGCCATGGCGCTGGACATCGCCATGGGCGGTTCGACCAATACGGTCTTGCACATCCTTGCTGCCGCCCATGAAGGCGAGATCGATTTCACCATGACCGATATCGATGCGCTGTCGCGCCGGGTGCCGTGTCTGTCGAAGGTCGCCCCCGCCAAGAGCGATGTCCATATGGAAGACGTCCACCGCGCCGGCGGCATCATGTCGATCCTCGGCGAACTCGACAAGGGCGGTCTCTTGAACCGCGATTGCCCGACCGTCCATGCCGAGACGCTGGGCGATGCGATCGATCGCTGGGATATCACCCGCACCAACAGCGAGACCGTTCGCAACTTTTATCGTGCCGCTCCCGGCGGCATCCCTACCCAGGTCGCCTTCAGCCAGGAGGCCCGCTGGGACGAACTCGACACCGACCGCGAGAACGGCGTCATCCGTTCGGTCGAACATCCCTTCTCCAAGGATGGTGGTCTTGCCGTGCTCAAGGGCAACCTTGCGATCGACGGCTGCATCGTCAAGACCGCCGGCGTCGATGAATCGATCCTGAAGTTCTCCGGCCCCGCCCGCGTCTTCGAAAGCCAGGATGCCTCCGTCAAGGCGATCCTTGCCAACGAGGTGAAGGCCGGCGACGTCGTCGTTATCCGCTACGAAGGCCCGAAGGGCGGCCCTGGCATGCAGGAAATGCTCTATCCGACCAGCTATCTGAAGTCGAAGGGCCTCGGCAAGGCCTGCGCGCTCATCACCGACGGCCGCTTCTCCGGCGGCACCTCCGGCCTCTCGATCGGCCATGTCTCGCCGGAGGCGGCAAATGGCGGCACGATCGGCCTGGTTCGCGAAGGTGACATGATCGACATCGACATCCCCAACCGCACGATCAGCCTGCGTGTCAGCGAGACCGAGCTCGCCGCCCGCCGCTCCGAGCAGGATGGAAAGGGCTGGTATCCCACAGAAGTCCGCAAGCGCAACGTCACGACCGCCCTGAAGGCCTACGCGGCCTTTGCAACGAGCGCCGATCGCGGCGCGGTGCGCGATCTGAACGCCCGCTGAGCAGCTTCAGCCTACGACCCGCTGAGCGGTTTTCGGACGACATCATGCTCTCACTCTTTAATTGAGAACAGGATTCAGTTTTTAGGCCGATCCGGCCTAAAATCATCCTGTTCTAGAGCGGCCGGTTGATGTTTTTATAGGTCTCGCCGAGCTGCTTCAGCCGCTCGTCATAGGCAGCCTTGATGCAGGCCGCATCCGCCCCGCATTCCTGCCGTTTCTTCAGCCAGGCGGTCTGTTCGTCCTGCAATGTTCCACGCGAGCCCATCGCCAGCAGGCCGGAGAGCAGCTCGAACGTGGTTGCCATCTTCACGTCGGCATCGTTGAGTGCGCGGTTGTCGCAGATCGCTTTCTCATCCGGCTTCAATTCCTTCGCATCGCAATCGAAGCTTGCTGCCTGCACCAGGTTCGATGCAATGAGCAGCATCGCAAAGCCGAGAGCCGCTGTCGTCGTTCTTGTCGTGATCATTCATATGTTCCTATTGCCGCCGGTCAGGCCAGCTTCCGCAGTGCCAGAGCCAGGAAGATGATGCAGATGAGCCAGACGGCAAGGATGAAGATCAGTCCGACCCGGCTGGAGGGACGTTCGATGCGCCTTGCCGCCTCCGTGCGAAGCTCGTTCATCACCTCTGCCGGAACGAGCCGGATCGCCAGCATGATGCCGAGCGGCACGATGAGGAGATCGTCGAGATAGCCGAGGATGGGGATGAAATCGGGGATGAGATCGATGGGCGACAGCGCGTAGGCGGCAACGGCGCCGGCCACCGCTTTAGCATGCCACGGCACGCGGGGATCGCGGGCGGCAAGCCATAGGGTCACGATGTCACGCTTCAGTGACTTCGCCAAGTTTTTGGCTTTTGATATCAGTTGCATGGCCAATCTTCCTGAATCAAATTCATAATGACTTCAACCGGTTTCCAAGACGTCCCCTTGCCTTATTCTTCCATGCTTCCGCCCTCTTTCCTTTCTAGCGTCGGGCCGCAGAACAGGATGATTTTAGGCCGGTCGGCCTAAAATCTGAATCCTGTTCGCAATTAGATAGTTAGAGCATGATGTCGTCCGAAAACCGCTCACACTTTTCGGCATCATGCTCTAAAACGTTCCTCAAGAGGATTCAAAAGGGATACCCATGCAAGGCCTGTTCAAGCGCGCCTCCGTCTCGCTATTCGCTCTCATGCTCGTTCTGCCGGCTGCGGCCGATGCGCAGACGGCAAAGACCGTACCCGAGAGCCAGATGCAGATGCAGCTCTCCTTCGCCCCGCTCGTCAAACAGACGTCGGGCGCCGTCGTCAACGTCTATGCGGAAAAGACCGTCAAGCGGCAGTCGCCCTTTGCCGGCGACCCTTTCTTCGAGCAGTTTTTCGGCCAGCAGATGCCAAACCGTTCGGAGAAGCAGTCATCGCTCGGTTCCGGCGTCATCGTCGAGGCGAACGGCACTGTCGTGACCAACAATCATGTCGTCGAAGGCGCCGACGACATCAAGATCGCACTGTCGGATGGCCGCGAATTCCCCTGCAAGGTGGTGCTGCGTGATGACCGTGTCGATCTCGCCGTGCTGAAGATCGACACCAAGGAAAGCTTCCCGACATTGCCGATCGGCAATTCCGATACGGTCGAGGTCGGCGATCTCGTGCTGGCGATCGGCAACCCCTTCGGCGTCGGCCAGACGGTGACGAGCGGTATCGTCTCAGCACTTGCCCGCAATCAGGTGGTCAGGAACGAATTCGGCTTCTTCATCCAGACAGATGCCTCGATCAATCCCGGCAATTCGGGCGGCGCCCTGATGAACATGAAGGGCGAACTGATCGGCATCAACACGGCGATCTTCTCGCGCGGCGGCGGCTCGAACGGCATCGGCTTCGCCATCCCTGCCAATCTGGTCAAGGTCTTCCTCTCTTCTGCCGACGCCGGCGTCAAATCCTTCGAACGGCCCTATGTCGGCGCGAGCTTCGATGCGGTGACCTCGGAAGTGGCTGAGGCGCTGGGGTTGAACAAGGCCCGCGGCGCGCTCGTCGTCAAGGTCTCGGAAGGCGGGCCGGCGGCCAAGGCCGGGCTGAAGGCCGGAGAAATCGTCACTGCCGTCGACGGGATTTCTGTCGAACATCCGGATGCGCTGCTCTACCGGCTGACGACGGCGGGCCTCGGCAAATCGGTCAACCTCACCGTCGTCGAGAACGGCCGCGAGGAGCAGCTGCCGCTGACGCTCGCCCGTGCCCCGGAAACCTCGCCGCGCGACCAGCGCACGATCGGCGGGCATACGCCGTTTACCGGCGCCGTCGTCGAGAACCTTTCGCCCCGGGTCGCCGACGAGCTGCGCATGCCGCCGGAATCGGCAGGCGTCGTCGTATCCGAGGTGAAGGACGATTCGCCTGCTGCCCGTCTCGGTTTCGAACCGAAGGATATCATCGTCTCGATCAACGGCACGGATGTGAAGTCGACCAGCGAACTATCCCAGATCGCCGATAGCGACCCCGGCCTCTGGCGGGTCGAGATAGAGCGCGACGGCCAGCGCATCCGGCAATTTTTCCGATGAGCAACGATCTCTTCGCGCCGCGTGTTCCGGAGGAGGTCGCTGCCAGGCGGCCGCTTGCCGACCGGCTGCGGCCGAAGACGCTTGCCGATGTCACCGGTCAGGAACACCTGACCGGTGAGGATGGCGTGCTGAAAAGGATGATCGAAAGCGGCTCGCTCGGCTCGATGATCTTCTGGGGTCCGCCCGGCACCGGCAAGACGACGGTGGCACGGTTGCTTTCGGGCGAGGCGGGCCTGGCCTTCGAGCAGATATCGGCGATCTTCTCCGGCGTCGCCGATCTGAAAAAGGTGTTCGAGACAGCCCGTTTGCGGCGTATGGACGGCCGTCAGACGCTGCTCTTCGTCGATGAGATCCATCGTTTCAACCGCGCCCAGCAGGACAGTTTCCTGCCCGTCATGGAGGATGGCACCGTCATCCTCGTCGGCGCCACCACCGAGAACCCATCCTTTGAGCTCAACGCCGCTCTGCTGTCGCGTGCCCGTGTGCTCACCTTTAAGTCGCATGACGAGGAGAGCCTCGAGGAACTGCTGAAGCGTGCCGAGGCGATCGAGCAGAAGCCGCTGCCGCTGACGGAGGATGCTCGCGTCAGCCTGATCCGCATGGCCGACGGCGATGGCCGCGCGGTGCTGACGCTCGCCGAAGAAGTCTGGCGCGCGGCGCGCGAAGGCGAGAGCTTCGACACAGAAGGCCTGACGCGCATCGTCCAGCGCCGTGCCCCGGTCTACGACAAGGCGCAGGATGGTCACTACAATCTGATCTCGGCGCTGCATAAATCCGTACGCGGCTCGGATCCCGATGCCGCGCTCTACTATCTCGCCCGTATGTTCGATGCCGGCGAGGATCCGCTCTATCTCGGCCGGCGGCTGGTGCGCATGGCGGTGGAGGATATCGGTCTTGCCGATCCGCAGGCGCTGGTGATCTGCAATGCCGCCAAGGATGCCTATGAGTATCTCGGCTCGCCGGAAGGTGAACTGGCGCTGGCCCAGGCCTGCGTTTATCTCGCCACCGCGCCGAAATCGAATGCGGTCTACACTGCCTTCAAGGCGGCAAGCCAGGCCGCGAAGCAGAATGGCTCGCTGCTGCCGCCGAAGCATATCCTCAATGCGCCGACCAAGCGGATGAAGGGCGAGGGTTACGGCGAAGGTTATCGCTACGACCACGACGAGCCGGACGCCTTTTCCGGCCAGGACTATTTCCCGGAGAAGATGGGTCGCCAGATCTTCTACGATCCGCCGGAGCGCGGTTTCGAACGCGATATCCGCAAGCGGCTGGAATGGTGGGCAAAGCTTCGCAAGGAGCGCAATCCGCGCTGAGGCGCGGTGCCTGTTCGGTTGGTGAAGGGGCTCAGCCGCCAAGAACGATCGCTATTGCAACCAGAAGCAATCCGAGACAAGTCATCGTCATCCCTGCATAAAAGGGCCTGCCTCCTGAAAACGTCGCCCACGCATAGCCCGTCACAAATAGCAGCATAATAGGAAACAGGTTGCTGGCTCTCAGAGCAAGCTGCGCATTGTCGATGAGAAGGAAAGGGATAACTGCCGGAATGGAGGTGGCAGAAACCAAAAAGAAGATCGCAATTGCGGCAAACAGATCGCCTTTCGATAGGGACACCTTCACAGGATCGGCCCGAGATGCGAGCGTCAGGAGTGACCGATAGAGTGCCTCCGCATCGGCGGCCTTTCCAGAAAATGGTGCTTCTTCAATCGGGAATTCGTTCGCGAGCACCTTGAGCGCCGCAGATTCACTTTTGGCGGCTTTGATTTGCCGAAAAAGGCGCAGCCGTCTGCTCCTGTAGAATGTCGTGCCCAGGATGAACAATACGGCGTCAATGATCCCCCAAGCGACATTGCATCCGATTGTTGCAACTAAAAGCTCCTGAACATTTAACCCCTCTTTTTCAAGAACAAGTCTCGAACCAATCGTCCACGTGAGCGCCATAATCAATCCGAAAAGTACTTCGCCGAGCGCATCGCCAGGATCGATGATATTGGTGATACGACCCATTGGGCTCGAAGTCATGGCCTACTCCCCACGTTGTGAAGATCTTCGTCTGCTACCCCACTTACCCTCGGCGCATCAAATGGCGAGCCGAGCTGCATCTGGTGGCGCTGCGGCGCGGGCAAGCCTCGCGACAGGAGAACTGTGATCGACGTGGCAGTCTGATTCAATGATCCTGATCAAGGATCGGGGAGGATCTACGCGTTTTCCGAGCGCTTGATGGCTGCACGAACGCCCTAATCGGGGGCGCCGGCTGGTTGGCAGGAGAGACGAGCCGAGAAGATGCGTGGTGCTGCCAAGCTCAGGAAACGCGCGGTGTCTTCTGATTTGGTGGTGCGGCGATTACCTTGACGGACGATTCCGCAAGCCCGTGATGACCTTCCATGTCGACGACGACATGCCAGTGACCGCTTTCCGGAACGGCGATCTTGATCGGCGATTTGCGCGCCACGCCGCCGATATATTTGAAATCGAGAACCTCGGTGAACCGCTGGAAATTCGGCGCCGTCATCAGGCGGACATTGTTCACCGCATTCAACGACACCTCGATGATCGTTCCGGCGCGTTGTTCCTTGAGATCATAATGGGTGAAGCGGAAATTCGGTTTCGGCATCGGTCTCGCGGCGTCTGAAGTCTCTGCGCCAGGATTTTACCAGCATGCCGGTTAAGGAAAAGTTGGATATTGGCCCCCAACCCATGTCTTCGGTCTCCCGCCGGCTGAAAACGGCGGGAGACCGATAAGATTTAGTGGATATTCGCGGTGCTACGCGCAAAGGGCGCGAATTCGAGCACCATGCCTGCGGCCGCCCTATGGATATCAGCCGAGGGGCAGTTGCATTCCCCTGCAGCGAAATGGAGGGCGGCCGCCTCATCGATGAAGAGCCCGCCAACGAGGCCATCGCGATCGTGGACAATCCAGCGGCCGCTTCTGTCGCGGCCGACGGTGAAGCGGGCAGAAGGCGAGGGCGCTGCGGAAGGCAGGCTGCGGCGTTGCTGTGTGTTTGCCATTGTAATGATTCTTCGGTCCTGATGGTTCAGCGGGAGATGAGGTTGAAGGTCATCTGCACCAGCCCGGCAAAGGCCATCGCTGCCCCAAGGCGGGGCGCAATCGCGGCAAGGCCGGAGAGCATCGTATGGGAGGGATCGGCGGCGAGTGTGCTGAGGTGGCTGCGTTGCAGCGGGTCGCTGTCGGCACTCGGTTCAGTCAGGCGTGACATCGGTTTGTCCTTTCGAAGTCTCACTCAACCGCCGCTTGATAGTGCGGCGGTGTCACGCCTTGGAAGACGGGCGTCTGCGGATAGGGTTTCCATTTGGCGCCAGAGAAGAAAATATAAAAATCTCATAGGGATAGCGCCATCCTCGTGCTGCTTTCGTCAAGGAAAGGCGCAAGCGCCTCGCCGATGGCCAAACACACCTCCGGCTCGGCGGCGACAAGCGGAAGGCGAAGCTCGGCCTTCAGCCCGCGCACCAGCCGCAGCGCATGCTTGATCCTCGCCGGATCGCCCTCCGGTCCGAGCACTGATATCAGCGGCATCAGCCGGTCCTGCAGCGAACGCGCGGCCGAAAGGTTCCCGGCCCGGGCCGCCTGCTGCATCGAGATGAAGAGCCGCGGCACCACATTGGCGCCCGACGAGATCATGCCGTCGCCGCCGGCGATGGTGAAGGCGAGCGCGGAAGGGTCGTGCCCGGAAAAGAAGCGGTAGCGCTGCCGCAGGATAGCCGAAAGGCCGACGAAGCGAGCGATGTCGCCCGTGGCGTCGCGGATGCCAAAGATTCCCGGGATGGTTGCCAGTCTGCCAAGCGTCTCCGTCGAAAGATCGCTCGCCGTCTGCGCCGGCGCATGGTCGATGATGACGGGCAGTCCGCTTGCCGCCGCCAGCTGCTCGAAGTGGTGGACGATGCCCTGCTGCCCAGGCTTGGAATAATAGGGCACTGTGACGAGCGCTGCTGCGGCGCCGAGCACTTCCGCCTCGCGGGTGAGCGCGATCGTGCTGTCGGTGGAAGTGGTGCCGGTGGCGGCGATGACCGGCACGCGGCCGGCCGCAGAGCGGATGACGAGATCGATTGCCTCGGCGCGCTCCTGCTGCGAAAGCGTCGGGCCTTCCCCCGTTGTCGAGCAGACGGTGAGCCCGTCGACGCCGCTAAGGATCTGCCATTCCGCAAGCGCCCGGAGCGCCGGCCTGTCGAGACAGCCATGACGAAACGGCGTGATGAGAGTGGTGATCGCGCCGCCAAGGCGCGGCATTCTCGCCGTTTCCACGGGCCGGCCTCAGAGCCAGCCGAAAACGACGACGTAGAGCTCGACGCAGGCGAGCACTACGCCGAAGACGATCAGCGCTCGGGCAGTGCGCTTCTCGCGCATCCGCCGGCTGCCGCGCGTGATCCTGTAGGGGTGAAGGGGTTTAGAATCGGAGGACATGACATATCGCATGGCATTTGACCTTTGCAGTGATGGCGAAAGCCTACTGCTGCGCGCGATAGGAAATCCATTCGGGGCACGGGGCGAAAATATAGGAATGGCATAAAGGTGATGGCAGAAATTTCGAAGCGCGGTGTCGGAAAAGCATGATCGCCGCCGTCCTTGCGGTATCGACGCAAACACGGAGCAAGGACATGTCGAAAATGACGCTGATTTCGATGATCGCAACGGCTGCCGCATTCCTCGCCGCGCCCGATATATCAGGTGCTGACGGTGGCACGCCGGCGAGCGAGGACAGAAAGGCCGTAGCGCCGATCGTCAGGAAGGGAAGTTTGCCGGTCAACGGCATCGATTATTATTACGAGATCCGTGGAGAGGGCGAACCGCTGCTGCTCCTTCACGGCGGCCTGGGGCAGATCGAGATGTTCGCGCCGGTCATGCCTGTTTTCACCGACCACCGGCAGGTGATTGCCGTCGATCTGCAGGGCCATGGCCGCACGCCCCTCGGCAAGCGGCCGATCGAGCTTCCGGCCATCGGCGCCGATCTCGCGATCCTGGTGAAGCAACTCGGCTACGACAAGCTCGATGTCTTCGGTTATTCCTTCGGCGGCGGGGTGGCGCTGAACATGGCGGCGACCGCGCCCGACCGGGTGCGCCGGCTGGTGATACTCTCGGCGCCCTATGCGCAGAACGGCTTCTTCCCGGAGATGCTGCCGCAACAGGCGGCCGTCGGCGCTGGTATGGCCGACATGATGAAGGACACGCCGATGTTCCTCTCCTACAAGGCGGTGGCGCCTGACGTTTCCGAATTTCCGAAGCTGCTCGACGCCATGGGCGCACTGATGCGCGAACCTATCGACTATAGCGATGCCGTCGCCAAGCTTACCATGCCGGTCATGCTGATCTATGGCGATGCCGACATGATCCGGCCCGAGCATATGATCGACTTCTACCACAAGCTCGGCGGCGGTCTGCGCGATGCAGGCTGGATGCGGGAAAACATGTCGAGGAACCGGCTGGCGATCCTGCCTGATCTCACCCATTACGAGACTTTCGCCTCGCCCCTTATGGCGAATATGGCAATGACCTTCCTCGATGGCGGCGGCAAGGCGCCGAACTGGGCCGAGCAGGTCGGAAAGTAAGTGAAGACGGCCGGGCTTTCCGGTCGCCTTTCCCTCTGCGATCAGCTGCCGCGCTGGTTTTCCCTATCCAATTGCGTTACCAGCGCCAGGATCGTTTCCGAGACTGGCGTCGGCACGGCACTCAGGCGTCCGAGCGTCACTACCATGCCGACCAGCGGCGTGATTTCGAGCGCCTTGCCGCCGATCAGGTCCTGCAGCATCGATGTGCGCACGGCGCCGATGTGGCGCGATTGTTCGAGCCGCTGCTCGACGGTCATGCTGAAACGCGCGCCCAAGGCCTCGCCGACGGCGCGGACCTCGTTCATCACCTTGCCGACCGTGGTCGAAAGTGCCGGATCTGCCATGATGTCGGTCATCAGCGCCCTGGTCAGCGCGCTGATCGGGTTGAAGGCAGTATTGCCCATCAGCTTGCTCCAGATCTCGTCGCGGATAAAAGGCGTCGTCGTGATGTTGAGGCCGGCGTCGGTCAGCACCGCGGCGATCGCCTCGAGATCGGGCGAGATCTCGCCCGAGGGCTCGCCGAGCACGAAGCGGCCGTTGTTGGCAAGCTGGATCTCACCGGCGTTGATCACCTCTGCGCCTTGATAAGCGACACCGCCGATGACCCGTTCCGGCCCGATCAGCCGCCAAAGCCTGCCGCCGGGATCGAGTTCGTCGAATTGCAGCTCGGCATGCCTGCTCAGCGTATCGCGGTGAAAATACCACCACGGAATGCCGTTAAGGATCATGACGACGCGGGTACCTTCCTTGAGGAGGCTTGCAATGCCTTCGGCAGCGGGTGCCAGCTGATGCCCCTTGAGGCCGGTGATGACGAGATCCTGCGGCGGCAATGTCTTGGGATCGTCGGTCGCGGTGAGGCGGACATTGAGCGGCCTTTCCGCATCGGCTTCGCGCAGGCTGAGACCGTTGTCGCGGATGGCGTCGAGATGGGCTCCGCGCGCGACGACTGAGATGGTGGCGTCGTTTCCGGCTTGGCTTGCAAGCTTGACGGCGATAGCGCCGCCGAGTGCGCCAGCGCCATAGATGCAGATGGACTTGATGGACATGCTCGCCTCTTCATGGTGGTGGTCGAACCTAGATCTAGGTCATTCCAGACGTGAGGCGAATGCTAATTTGCCGCATCATGGGTTTTCCTTCGGTCACAGCGGCGCTGCCGCCGCATTCCCGAGATCTGGGATGCGGCGGGCAGTGCCCTTCAGGCCAAGGCCGTTACATCGCTCGGAAAATCCGTGGACAGCGCGAGCTGGCGCCAGGCGGCAAGTTCCCTTTCGACGCTGGCATGCTGCTGCTCGATGACGGCCACCGTGTCGCTGCCGAACGGCATCCGCAGCGGCGGATTGGCCGAGTTGACCATCGTCATGATGCCGGTTGCGAGCCTGGCGGGATTGCCGGGCTGGGTATGGTTGGCGTCGGCGGCGAAATTGCGCATGTTGCCGGCCGGCGTGCCTTCGTAGTCGGCGATGGAGGCCGGGCTCACCGCCAGCGACGTGTCGGCGAGGAAATCGGTGCGGAAGAAGCCGGGCTCGACGATCGTCACCTTGATGCCGAAAGGTTCGAGTTCGGCGGCCATCGACTCGGACAAACCTTCGACGGCGAACTTCGTCGAGCCGTAGACGCCCCAGCCGGGATAGCCGAAGTAACCGCCGATCGAGGAAAAGTTCAGGATGTGGCCGGAGCGCTGGCGGCGCATATAGGGCAGCACGGCGCGCGTCACCTTCAGGAGCCCGAAGACGTTCGTGGCATAGAGCCTTTCGATCTCTTCGGCAGTGGCTTCCTCGACAGCGCCGAGCAGGCCGTAGCCGGCATTATTGGCGAGAACATCGATGCGGCCGAAGCGGGTGATGCCGGCAGCCGCGGCCTCTTTCGCCTGTGCCTCGTTGGTGACGTCGAGGGCGACAGCAAGCAGGTTCGGATGATCACCGAACTGCTCGGTCACGGTCTTCGGGTTGCGGGCGGTGGCGATGACGGCATCGCCTGATGCGAGGGCTTCCTTGGTCATCAGCGCGCCGAAGCCGCGGGATGCACCAGTGATGAACCAGACTTTCATGACGAATTCCTCTCGATAACTGTTCGGTTGGCGTCGCATCTCTGTGCTGACGTTTGAATTTGACCGAAAATCCGTTGCTGTATAAGATTTGTTATTCTTGAAACTATGATGAGTGTATTTCAGTAATGAGAGCCACCGAACTGTCCGAACTTGCGGCCTTCGCGGCTGTCGCGCGGCATAAGAGCTTCCGCAAGGCGAGTGAGGAGCGGGGCGTCACCGCTTCCGCAATCAGTCATGCCGTGCTCAATCTCGAAGACCGGATCGGCGTTCGCCTGCTCAACCGCACGACGCGCAGCGTCTCGCTGACCGAGGCCGGCGAACTCCTAGTCTCGCATCTCGATCCGGCCTTCGGCGAGATGGCAGAAGCGCTCGATGCTCTGAACCGCTACCGCGACACGCCGTTCGGCAAGGTGAGGATTAATGTGCCGAACTCGATCGGCCCCTTCGTCATCGGCCGCATCATCGGCCCCTTGCTCAAAAGCAATCCCCATTTGCAGCTGGAGATCAACGCGACCGACAGGCTGGTCGATATCGTCGAGGAGGGCTTCGATGCCGGCATCCGCTTCGGCGAGCGCGTCACGGAAGGCATGATCGCGCTGCGCATCAAGCCGCGCATCCGCTTGGTCGTCGTCGGTTCGCCCGCCTATTTCGAGACCCGGCCGAAGCCGACGACACCCCACGAACTCAAGCGCCATCTCTGCATTCAGAACATGTTTCCGTCAGGTGCGCGCTATGCCTGGGAATTCGAGAAGGATGGCCAGACCGTCAGCTTTCAGCCAACCGGACCGCTGTCGCTCGATGACCACGAACTGATGATGCAGGCGGCACTTGGCGGTGTCGGCCTTGCCTATATCTGGGAGCCGCGCGTGGAGAAGGCGATCGTTAGCGGAGAGCTGATCCAGGTGCTGGACGACTGGTGCCAACCGGAGGAACCGCTCTATCTCTACTATCCGAGCCGCCGCCACATGTCGGCGGGCTTCAGAGCAGTCATCGACGCGATGAGAGCCGAGTAAAAAGGTCGGGATTCGCATCGCTCACCCTTTTGACTTCGCCGCGTGAACTGGCCAAAGATACTGCCATGGCCGTCATGGCCCGCATCATCGGGAGAGGTTGATGAACCGTCGGATTTTGCCAACTGCCAATCGAAGAGGACTAAAGCGGATCAGCGGTCTGTTTCCTGCGTTGGCTGCGCTGATGCTGCTCGCCTCGGCGGCGGCCGGGCGAGACATCGGACCGCAAAGCCAAATCTCGCGCGAGCAGGTCGAAAAATTCATCGGCCTCTGGAAAGATCACTTTGCCGGCGCCGATAGCCTGCAGCAGCGGCGGACAGCCTTCAGGACGCTGATGGAGACGACGCCGGGGCCGACGCGCATCCAGGTTCGGCAAGTCGATGCCGACGGCGTCGATGCCGAGTTGATGTGGCCCGCTCGTCTTCATCATCCAATTGGCCAAAGGGTGATCCTCTATGTTCATGGCGGCGGCTTTTCCAGCGGCTCGATCCGCACGCACAGCCTGCTCGCGGGATCTCTCGCCAAGGCCGCGTCCAGCGACGTTCTTCTCATCGATTATCGGCTGATGCCCGAATATGCTTATCCCGCGCAGATCAACGATGCGCTGACAGCCTATCGTTGGCTTCTCGACAACGGCTATCGCAACGAGAACATCATCGTCGCCGGAGATGGCGCTGGCGGCAATATCGCGATCGAGACGGTGCTGCGGCAGATGCAGGCGGCGAAACCGCTGCCGGCTGCCGTGATTGCCCTCAGCCCCATCACCGATCTTGCCGCGACGGGCGGCTCGATGACATCAAATGCCGGAAACGACCCACTGCTCGGCAAGGCTGAGATCGAGACGCTGCGCAAGACCTATCTCCGCAGCCGGTCTCCGACCGATCCCCAGGCATCGCCGCTCTATGCCGACATGGCCGGCTTTCCGCCGCTGCTGCTGCAGGTCGGCTCCGGCGAAGTCCTGCTGGATGATACGCTACGGCTCGCCGACAAGGCGCACCAGGCGGGAGTGGATGTCACCACCGAGGTCTGGCCGGGCATGCCGCATCAGTGGCAGCTGTTTCCCTCTTTGCTCGACGATGCCGATCGGTCGAGCCAGAATATCGCCGAGTTCGCGATCCAGCATTTTGCGGACAAACCGCAGGAGTAGAGGCCGCAGGAGTGACGGCCTGAGGAGTTGGAGCCGCAAGAGCACACGCCGGACGCTCTCCGTCATCGCATCATTGCGATGTGCCGCGGGACGGTGAGGGCGCCAGAGGCCGCTCGACTTCCCGGCCGACGCTGAGCGTCTTTCGCACATTCGGCTCCAGCCGCTCGATATAGGCGTGGTCGGGTGCAGCGCCCAGCGCATCCAGCATTTTCGAGAAGAAACACCGGGCCGCTGCCGCAGCGGTGACGTCGAACACATCGGCATCGCTCAGCCCGTGTTTTTTCAGGCCATCTATATCCTGCTGTGTCACCGACGTCGCATCGCGTGCCACCTTGGCGGCAAAGGCCATGATCGCGCGTTCGCCGGCATCGATCGGCGCCTTCTCCGTCTCGTTGACAACAGCTGTCAGCCCGTCGCTGGTGAA
The DNA here is from genome assembly GCF_034554815.1 of Rhizobium indigoferae. NCBI lineage: Bacteria > Pseudomonadati > Pseudomonadota > Alphaproteobacteria > Hyphomicrobiales > Rhizobiaceae > Rhizobium > Rhizobium indigoferae. The sequence goes on from NZ_CP140635.1 coordinate 1,478,988, forward strand.
ACCCTCGCGCAGCAGCACCGAGCCGTGCGCCAGCATGCAATACGAGGATTTCAGCTCTTTTGCCGCCGCCAGCGTCACCAGTTCATAGCGCCGCAGGCTCATATGGCCGCGAATGCTCGAAAGCAGCGCTGCCCAGCTCTCCATCACCTCCGGCCGGTGGCCGAAGGCCCGGTACATGTTCGGCAGATATCCGTAGTTCGCCTCGGCCGACGCATACATCGACGTCGTCTTCTCGCTGGCGGATGCATTGGGGGTGTGAATGAAAGCCATGGCATGATCCTCCTCTATTGTGAGAAGGATAGGGTAGATATGCAGGACAGCAATCCTGAAACATCAGGCAGCGTCACTGGTCGCGGAAGCGTTACCAATTCTTCTGATGGGAAGGGTTACGGTAAATGTCGATCCGCATCCTCTTTCGCTTCGAACCTCTATCGAGCCGCTATGCAGTTCAACGATCTGCTTCACCAGGTTGAGGCCGATACCCGTTCCGGCAATCCCGGTCGACGTCCGGGCACGAAAATAGCGCTGGAACAGCCGTGGCACGTCTTCTGGATCGATCCCCACCCCGTCATCGCTGATGGAAACTTTAACGTTTCCTGTCTCCGCCCATGCCGTGACGCGAATTTCCGATGTTCCAGGCGCGTATTTGACGGCATTGGAAAGCAGGTTGGTAAAGACCTGTGCCAAAGTGCGGGGATCGGCATCGATGAACTCCGGCAGCCCATCGATATCCAACACAAAACTGTGCGACTTTGCGATCGTCGACTGCCGCTCGCAACAGGTTTTTATCAATGATCTCAATGCGCAGGCGTCGTAATTGATATCGATCTTGCCGGTATCAAGGCGTCCCGCTGACAGGATGCTCTCCATGAGATCGACAATCCGGTTCACCGATGCGCGGATTTGATCGACCTTGTCGCTGAGAAATTCGGGCTCGACCGCCCCCCTTTTTCGCAGCAGCCGCTGGGCAGCAGCGTCGATGATTGCAAGCGGGGTCCTGAATTCATGGGATGCCATCGCCACGAATTGCCGCTGCAATTCGTTGATGTTCCGCTCCTGCGCCAGCATGCGCTCGAGTTCCCGCGCCTGTCGCTCGACTTCCGCCGTGCGGCTCTTAACCGTCGCTTCGAGCTGATCATGATGTCGGCGCAGCTCTTCGGCAAGTCGAACGGTCTTGGTGACGTCCTCATGGGTGGCCACGTATCCACCGTTTTGCATCGGATTGTGGGTGATCTTGATAACGCGCCCATCGGCCAGGACGATGTTCTGGCTGGCCGGCGCACCGCGGGCTGTCGCTTCGAAGACCACGTCAAAATAGGTCGTGGTATCGGCCGGGCCATTTCCCTCCCGGCTGCGATAGGCCAGGATATCCACAAGCGGCGTTCCCGGTTGCGTCAGAAGGTCCGGCAGATTGTACATCCGCGCGTAGGAGGCGTTGCACAATATCAGGTTCTTGGTCGAATCGAACATGCATAGCCCATGCGGCATGTTGCTGAGGGCTGCGTCGAACCGGCGATGTTGTTCGGTCAGGCTGTCTTCGACCCGAATGAGAGTCGAGATGTCTTCGTAACTGAGGATCCAGCCTCCATCCCTCGATGGGGCGCAGGTCAATGAGACCATTCCTCCGTCCGAAAGGGCAAACTGAGACGTGGGCGGTCCACCGACCATCGATCGCCGGGACGCCACCGCACGGCAGTCTGCAGTGCCCGGCAATCCGTCGATATTCATGCCTTTGCGAATGGCTCCTTGCGGAAGGCCGAGAATATCAAGCGTGCGTGAATTGAAAGCCGTCACCGTACCGGCAGGATCAAGCAGAACAATGCCCTGAGGCAGGCTCTCCAGAATGGATTCAAACGAGTGTGACATCATCCGGCCCTGCTTCAGATCTGGCGCGTTTGCACGTATCCGTAGCATTCGTCAGAAACGATAAAGTTTCGCTAATGTCTACCGGCGGGAACTCCTCGACGGAAACCTGGAGCACACCTGATCCGGAATTCTTCTGTCGTTTGCGATAGGCGAACCAGCGTTCAAGCGGAAGCTGCTTTGGTTCTGCCGGCAGGCTGCGGCGAACCGTATGTCGACTTCAGGTGGAACGCCAGGCTGAGCAGCAGATAATCGTCCTTATTGTCGATGTCCTTGCCCATCAATAGCTGCGCCCGCTGCAGCCTTTGATAGAGGGTGTTGATGTGTATGCCGAGGGAGGCCGCTGCCTTGGACGCTGATTTTCCGCTCTCGATGTAGATTTCCAAGGTCCTTAGAAGGGCGTCGCCGTTTGCTTCATTCTCGAAGGGAGCGAGTATCTGATCAGCGAATTCGAGGATATCAGCAGCGGATTGTTTGCGCAGCAGTCTGTCGATGCCGGTCTCGCTGTGCATGAGGATGCCCGGCCGATGCCGCATGCCCATGAGATGCGCGGCCTCGACAGCCTCGGCGGCGGCTTCGGGATAACGATGGGGCGCGCTTTGAATCAGGCTCGCCCCGCAACACCATCCCTCCGCAGCCGCCTGGTCTCCGATGGATTCCAGGTTCGTCCTCAGGGTTTCCTCGGTGGCGGCGCAGAACAGCAGGAAGACGCCTTCGTCCGTATAGAACGACAGCTGGTTGCGGATCGTCGCCGCCTTCAATGCCTGCTGCAGCGTTCTCTGCAGGAACAGGCTCTGGTTCTGGGCGCTCTCCTGCTCGTGCCTGACAAAGATGATCTGGCAGTACTTCCTGATCTGGAAGCCGAACCGGACGGCTCCGCCAGACGTGACGAGATCATCCCTTCCCAAAGCCTCGAAGTGCTTCCGTCTCTTGCTGTTGAGGATTTCGTCCTGCGACGCGCTGCGAACAATTTCGAGCGCTACGAAAGCGGACACCACGCCCAAGATCGCCGCGGCATAGCTTGCATTGTCGCCGCGCTCGAAACGAAAGGCTCCGACGACGTCGTCGGCGACACGGACGGGATGCACGAGGACGGCCTCCGTGGTCTTCGGCTCCTTCCATTCCTTGGACCCGAACGTCGTTCCAAAAATATCGGCGTAGTGGAAATCGATGCCGTAATGAGTCGCTATTTCCTCGAGATGTTCGCTGAGTGGCCGGTGGTGCGTGAAGATGGAGAGGATGTCGTCATGGGCCGAGAGCGAGCGCGCCAGCTCCGCATTGCGCTTTTCGATCTCCAGCCGCATCCGGTTGATGCTTTCATTCGATCGGACGGCCAACTCGTAGGCCTGCGACTTCTTGTAGGCGATGGCAAGCTGCGTCGCGACGGCTGCAAGCAGGCTTACGCTGAATTCACCATAGGCGGACCCCTCCCGAAACGACATGACTGTCAGCGTTCCCAGCGTCGTCGTGTCCGTCCTGATGGGAACGCAGATAAGGCTGTGAGAGAGGCGCTGTTCGGACAGAAAACGAACGTTGGGCGCACGCAGGTTCGCATGAGCATCCCTGATATCTTCCGGGGAGTTCAGCAGGACGGGCGTTCCGGTTGAGAACACGCTGCCGGAGATCGATTCTTGAGGCGTGGTGCGGTAATTGTAATAATCGTCGTCGAAGCCGACCTGCGACACCGGAATGAGGAGACCCGACGCCTCGTCGTAAAGTCTCAGTACGCCAGCATCGCTCGCGGCTATCACACTCAGCGTCTGCTCGATCGCGTTCATGTTGATCTCGTTCGGATCGAGAGAATCGAGGACATTGCGATTGATGGCATTCATGGCCTGGACCGCGCGGTTCTGAAAGCGGATGACCGCGCTAAGCACTATCTTCTGTAGGCGGGCGAAGACGGTTTCATAGTGGGCGCCGGGAATCCGCACCTCGCAGACGGCCCCTGCAAAATAGGAAATATCGGCGGTCAATATGGCATCGTCCTCGTCGCGGCGGTGGCTGAAGGTGATCGTAGGTTCCGACGCGTCGGTGTCCGGAATCGTCGGTCGACCCGAAGCTCGCCGCCAGCTTACGAGCGGTCGGCTCGACAAAAGCAAAAGCGAACTCTCGATTTCGTCTATGATCGTCATGTGGCATCCATGTGTCTTTTCACATAAATAAAGTGAGTGTGGTGTGTGTTTCAACATCCAAAAACGGCTGCTCACATATTAAGCATGTTTTATAAACGCTCAAAAGGGGAGCATTCCATGCTTAGTCAAATCAAGCGCAGGCACATCATCGTCGCGATGCTGTTCATCTGCTGGGTCGTCGGGTTCCTCGACAAGACCGCGATCAACATCGCCATCATTCCGATCGTTGACGAGTTCCACCTGACCTCCGAACAGTCCGGGATGATCATTAGCGCATTCTTTCTCGCCTATTCTCTGACGCAGCTCATCGGGGGCTACCTTGTTGATCGGCTGGGAACCCGCTCGGTCCTGACCTCGGCAGTCGGCATCTGGTCGATCGGCACGATCGCGTGCGGTGCGGTCGGCTCCGCGATGGGGCTGGCCGTGTCGCGCGCTCTGGTCGGAATGGGCGAGGCTGTGTTCCCGGCGGGCAGTTCGGTCGCCATAACCGAGAACTTCAAAAAGGAGAGCATGGCCAGGCCGAAATCGGTCATTCAGTCGGGAGCGTCCGTGGGCTTTGCCGTGGGCTCGCTCGTCACCACCGCGCTGATCGCCTACTTCAACTGGCGTGTCATGTTCATCACCCTCGGCCTGGTCGGACTGGCCAGCGGAGGGGCTGCAATCGGCAGCGAATGAAATCTGGTCCTTCGCCGAAATCCGATATGAAGAGTACAAGTCGGCTGCACTTCTGGCCGACATTCTCGAAGCGGAGGGATTCTCAGTCGAGCGCCAGGCCGGGGGAATCGAGACGGCTTTCGTCGCGAGCTACGGTAGGGGACAGCCCGTTGTGGCGATCCTGGGCGAGTTCGATGCGCTGCCCAATCTCAGCCAGGAGGGCGACGTCGCGGGATACAAGCCCGTTGTCCCCGGCGGCAACGGCCATGGATGCGGACATAATCTGCTGGGCGTCGGTTCGCTGGCCGCCGCCATCGCTCTCAAGGCCTGCAAGGACGAACTCGGGCTTGCCGGTACGATCCGCTTCTACGGCTGCCCTGCCGAAGAAGGCGGCGGCGGAAAGGCCTTCATGGCCCGAGAGGGATTGTTCGATGGCGTCGACGTCGCCTTCACATGGCACCCGTGGGATGAGAACCTCGCCTACCATGCAAGAATGCTGGCGACGAACCAGGTCTATTTCACTTTCCGTGGTGTGAGCGCACATGCGGGCTTCGAGCCCCATCTCGGGCGAAGCGCGCTCGATGCAGTCGAGCTGATGAATGTCGGGGCAAATTTCCTGCGCGAGCACATCGTCCAGGACGGCAGAATTCACTATGCAATAACGGATACCGGCGGAAAGGCGCCCAATGTCGTCCAGTCGCAGGCCGAAGTACTCTACAAGGTCCGCGCGCCGCTGATGGATCAGGTGCGGGACATCACCGAGCGGGTCAAGGACGTGGCTCGTGGAGCGGCACTGATGACCGGAACGGAGGTCGAAATCACCTTCGATGCAGCCTCTGCTGACCTCATACCGAACGCCACGCTGGCAGGTGTGATTCACCAGGAGCTCGACAAGATCGGCGGAGCGTCCTTCTCGAACAGCGAGAAGGAGTTCGCGGCGGAGATCCAGAGGACTTTTCCGAGGGATGTTCAAGCGCGCATCGAGGAGCGCGGGACGATCCTCTCCGGACATGTCAACGAGTTTCAGGAAAAGCCGACATTTCTCCATGGCTCGACCGATGTCGGCGACGTCAGCTGGATCGTTCCCACCGGACAGGTCTATATGGCGACATCAGCCTACGGAACGCCTCCGCATAGCTGGCAGATGGTTGCGCAGGGCAAGACTTCCTACGCGCATAAAGGAATGCTTCAGGCCGGCAAGGTCATGGCCGCCGCCGCCGCCAGATGTCTCCAGGACAGCGAGTTGATCGGCCAGGCGAAGCAGGAACATCTCAGGGAGCTCGGAGGCGCTTCCTACAAGCCTCTCATCCCGCTCGAGACGAAGCCGATGAAGGTCCGCTAGGCAAATGCGGACGGTTATGTGAGCCATGGAATAGCTGCGAGCAATAGCGAGCGGCGAGGGGACTTCAGCCGAGTTTGGCCAGTTGCTCGTCCAGAAGGTCAAGGCTGTCCTCTCCCACTTCGTTGACATCACTCGGCATGGGTTCACCTGTCTCCTGATAAACAAGCCAGGCGACGTACATGGCTGCTGTCGTCAGCGCGTTCCAGCCGTCTTCGCTGGGCTTTCCCACTGCCTCGGAGAGCCGGCGGAGCGTCCCGTGCTCATCGTCGCTGTAGAGGAGGTCGAAGAAGTACCGGCCTGTCAGGCGTCCGCCATCACCCCAGGTACGGATTGCCGCCAAGGCGGCCTTGGTTTCGGGCGCGTCGGGTTCGGTGCGCTCGATCTGTGCGACCAAAACCGCGGCGATCGCTGCCAAGCGCCGCGCCTGTCCGCGTGGCGGCAGAACGGTCAGCTCGGCGCGCAATTTCATGTCTCCATGGTCTCCACTGGGCTTGTCACAACGTCTATCAACACAGAATAGAGGCCCTTCCTGCTTTTGCCAGAAGGTCCGCCGATTACGCCGCATTGATCGCTTCGACGGAAATACCGGGCGAGCCTGAATCCTCTACTTTATTGCTGCCAACGCATCGGTCGGTCGTGCGCCACGCACGGTTCTGCAGGTCGAAAAATATCGACATATGCCTCTCAGTCATGATCATTTTTTAGACCGTTCCAATTTTCGGGATGAGATTCCGGCAGTCGGGGAGGCAGAAATTTGCCGCAGATGCTTCTAATGGGTAACGGTTCGCATAAATTTCGCTTGACAGAATTGGAACGTTCCAAATATTTAGGTAATCATTCGACGGTGGCTCGGGAGGAAGACGTGACAAAGGCGCGGGTAACCGTCATCGACATTGCGAAAGCCGCAGGCGTCTCGAAATCGACGGTTTCGCTGGTGCTTCAGGGTTCCTCCCTGGTCAATGAGGGGACGCGTTCCAAGGTCAATGCCGTGATGCGCGAGCTGGGCTACGTCTATAATCGCGGCGCAGCCAATCTTCGACAGGCCAGTGCCAAATCGAGGATCATCGGGGTCGTCGTGAACGACCTGACGAACAGCTTCTTTGCGGAGCTGGCAGTCGGCGTCGACATGGTCGTTCAGTCGGCCGGATTCGTTCAATTCCTGTCGAACACCAGCGAGAGCATCGACAGGCAGCGCGAGGTTGTCGCATCGATGCGGGAGCATGGTATTTCGGGGCTCATCGTGTCGCCGGCGCGCGCCACCGATGCCGCAGACTTCAAGCCACTCGTCGCGGCAGGGATTCCGGTGGTGGTGGTCGTTCGAAGCCTGCCTGGCGCCAAAGTCTCGTCCGTCGTCTCCGACAACCGGGCTGGCATGGTGTCTGCGGTCAAGCACTTGGCGGAGCTTGGTCACAAGCGCATCGCTTTTCTCGGCGGCTTTCCCGACACCGCTGTCTTCGACGACCGCCTTGCCGGTTACCGAAGCGGCATAGAGGCAGCCGGGCTCGACTATCACCAAGAACTTGTCATCTCGTCGGCGCCTTCGCGAGCCGGAGGGGTGGAGGCGATCGGAAAAGCGATCGTTCTTGCCGACAAACCCACGGCAGCCGTCTGCTTCAACGATGCCGTAGCCTTCGGTGTTTGCGACGGATTGCGTGCGCGCCGTCTGGAGCCCGGCTCCGACTTCGCGGTCGTGGGTTTCGATGACGTCATCGAGGCTCAGGCGGCGGTTCCCGCACTCACAACGGTTTCGGTCGATCCGCAGGGCATTGGGCGCCGCGGCGCGCAACTGCTTCTCAAGCAGATCAATGCGGGCAAGGCGGAGGCGGAGACTGTGACAACAGCGGTTCGGCTGGTTGTTCGCGAGAGCTGCGGAGCCCGCAAGAGCGTAAAAATCGAAACAGGACTCTGAGTAACGCCAATGAACAAGCATCTCACCCCGACCGAAGCGGCCGCGCTGATCCCGGATGGCGCTGTTGTAACGGTGTCTTCCTCGAGCGGTCTCGGTTGCCCGGATCTCATGCTGAAGGCGATTGGTGAACGTTTCGATGCGACCGGCCATCCCCGTGATATCACGACCCTTCATCCGATCGCTGCCGGTGATATGAGTGGCATCAAGGGCGTCGACTATATCGCCAAGAAGGGGCTGCTCAAGCGCATCATCGGTGGTTCCTATCCGTCCGGCCCGTCGTCATCAGAGCCGCCGCTGATCTGGCAAATGATCACCAACAACGAAATCCCGGCCTACAACATCCCCTCAGGTATCCTCTTCGACATCCATCGCGAAGCCGCCGCGAAGCGGCCGGGCGTCCTGACCAAGATCGGCATCGATACATTCGTCGATCCCGAGCGGCAGGGTTGCGCGATGAACGGCCTGGCTTCGGAGCATGCGGTGGTCAAGCGCGTCAGCTTCGAGGGCGACGACTGGCTGTTCTTTCCCTCGATCGTCCCTGAGGTTGCCATCATCCGCGCCACCACCGCCGACGAGCGCGGCAACCTGACATACGAACATGAAGGCGCCTACCTCGGCGGCCTCGATCAGGCGCTGGCCGCACGCAACAACGGCGGCATCGTTATCGCCCAGGTCAAGCGGATCACCAAGGAAGGCTCGCTGAAACCCCATGACGTTCGGGTGCCCGGGATGCTGGTCGACTATGTGGTCGTCGATCCGGAACAGAAGCAGACGACGCAGACGCAATACGATCCGGCAATTTCCGGGGAGATCTTCCGCCCGCTCGATAGCTTCAGCGTTCCGGAGTTCAATGTTCAGAAGGTCATCGCGCGTCGCGTCGCGCAAGAACTTCAGGCGGGGAGCTGCGTCAATCTCGGCTTCGGCATCTCGGCCAACGTGCCGCGCATCCTGCTGGAGGAAGGGCTCCACGGCGCCGTCACCTGGGTCATCGAGCAAGGTGCGGTCGGTGGGGTGCCGTTGCTCGACTTCGCCTTTGGCTGCGCCTCCAATGCCGACGCCTACATGCCGTCTCCCTATCAGTTCACCTATTTCCAGGGCGCAGGCTTCGATGCCTCGCTGCTGTCCTTCCTCGAGATCGGCAAAGACGGTTCGGTCAACGTCTCGAAGCTCTCGTTCCGGCCGCATGTGACGGCTGGTGCCGGAGGCTTCGTCGACATCACGGCGCGGGCAAAGAAGATCGTCTTCTCCGGCATGTTCAATGCCGGAGCGAAGCTTTCGATCGCCGATGGGGCTCTTCTGATCGAGAAGGAAGGCAAGTTGAAGAAGCTCGTGAACGAGGTCGAACACGTCACTTTCAGCGGTAGGCGTGCGATCGAGCAGGGGCAGGATATAACCTATGTCACCGAGCGGTGCGTGATGAAGCTGACGCCTGATGGTATCGTCCTCACCGAGATTGCCCCCGGTGTCGATCTCCAGTCCCATATCCTCGATCAGTCGGAGTTTCCGTTGATCGTTGCGCCCGACCTGAAGGTCATGGACGCAGCGCTCTTCGCGGAGGCAACCATCGGCCTGTCGCTTCCGGTCAAAGGGGCACGGACGCTGGAGGGCAGCTTCCATGGCTAGCGGAACAGTCAGAATTGATGTCGATGGACATGTTGCGACACTGACGATTTCTCGTCCGGAGAAGCTGAACGCGCTCGACCTCGACATGCTCAAGGCATTGGTGGACGCTGCCGACGAGGTGGAGGCCAACGCCAATGTGCGCGCTGCCATTCTCACGGGCGAAGGAAAGGGCTTTTCCGCTGGAGGCGATATCAAGGCCTGGGGCGGAATGTTGCCTCAGGAGTTCGGTCATCTCTGGGTTCGGCACGGTCACCGTATCTTCGAAAGACTGGCGACCCTCCGGGTGCCGCTCATTGCGGCTCTCAACGGCCACGCCCTCGGAGGAGGGCTTGAACTTGCAGGGGTTGCCGACATTCGCCTTGCAGAGGAGCAGATCAAGATTGGTCTGCCGGAAACCGGCCTTGGGATGGTCCCGGGCTGGTCCGGGACTCAGCGTCTTGTGCGCCGGTTCGGGGCGCAGGCCGTCCGACGCATGGCGCTCGGCGGCGAGATATTCACCGCCGAAGAAGCACGCCTGCTCGGTATTGTGGACGCGGTCGTTCCCACCGGAAACGCGGTGACCGCTGCCCGGGAATATGCGCAGCGGATCGCCGCAAGGGGGCCGGCTGCGACCGAGATCGCGAAGTTGATGATCGCATCGGCGAACGGCGAAGACAATGGAACCGCGGTCGAAGCCCTTGGCTCGATCCTCGCTGCGAAGACCGGCGATCTGAAGGAGGGCGTCGCATCATTCAGCGAGAAGCGCCCGGCAACGTTCAAGGGAGAATGGTAATGACGGTTCTCGTCAACCCCACCGCGCTCAGCGACCACAAAGCGCGTGATTTCAAGATGCTCATCGATGGCAGATGGCAGGCTGGTGCCTCCGATCTGATCGAGCGTGTCGCGCCGAGCCATGGCGTCGTGGTCAGCCGGTTTCCGACCGGTAGCAAGAACGACGCCGAACGTGCGATCGCTGCGGCACGCAAGGCGTTCGACCTCGGGCCGTGGCCCCGGATGACCGCTTCCGAACGTTCCGCCATCCTGCTCAAGGCTGCCGACCTGATCGCGGCGCGCGCAGAGGAGCTTGCATTTCTCGATGCTATCGAGGCAGGAAAGCCGATCACGCAGGTGCGGGGAGAAATTGCCGGCTCCGTTGACATATGGCGCTACGCGGCGGCTCTTGCCCGCGACCTCCATGGTGAAAGCTATAACACGCTCGGCGATGGCACATTGGGCGTCGTCTTGCGCGAAGCGATCGGCGTAGTGTCGATCATCACGCCCTGGAACTTTCCCTTCCTGATCGTCGGCCAGAAGCTGCCGTTCGCTCTGGCCGCAGGTTGCACGACCGTCGTCAAGCCCTCGGAGCTGACCTCAGGATCGACGCTCATGCTGGGCGAGATCCTGCAGCAGGCCGGCATTCCGGATGGTGTCGTCAACATTGTCACCGGCACGGGACCAGAGGTCGGCGCGGTCATGACCTCTCATCCCGACGTCGACATGGTGTCGTTCACCGGCTCGACCGGTGTCGGAAAGCTGACGATGTCGAATGCTGCACAGACGCTGAAGAAGGTCTCGCTGGAACTGGGTGGGAAGAACCCGCAGATCGTGTTCCCGGATGCCGATCTCGATGCGTTTGTCGATGCCGCGGTCTTCGGCGCATACTTCAATGCCGGCGAGTGCTGCAATGCCGGCTCGCGGCTGATCCTTCACAAATCAATCGCTTCCGATGTCGTCAAGCGGATTGCCGAATTGTCGAAGGCAGTGAAGGTCGGCGACCCTCTTGATCCTTCGACGCAGGTGGGCGCTATCATCACGCCGCAGCACCTGGAGAAGATATCCGGATACGTCGCCGGGGCGAGGAGCGGCGGTGCCCGGCTTGCCCATGGCGGCGAGACGCTCGATCTTGGCATGGGGCAGTTCATGTCGCCGACGATCCTCGAAGAGGTCACCCCTGATATGGCCGTGGCGCGCGAGGAAGTCTTTGGTCCGGTGCTTTCGGTCCTGACATTCGAGACATCAGCCGAAGCGATCAGGATTGCGAATTCCATCGACTACGGCCTGTCGGCCGGTGTCTGGAGCCGCGATTTCGACACGTGCCTGACGATCGGCCGGTCGGTGCGGGCAGGCACGGTCTGGATGAACACCTTCATGGACGGCGCCTCGGAACTTCCCTTCGGCGGTTACAAGCAAAGCGGCCTTGGCCGCGAGCTCGGCCGCCATGCGGTCGAAGATTACACCGAGACCAAGACACTCAACATGCATATCGGCAAACGCACCAGCTGGTGGATGCCGCAGACGGAAAAGCTGGCTTAGCCGGTGGCCGAACTACGCTCGAGGAGGGCGGGTGATTGGTGCGGGAATGGGTCCCGCATCTTCCAAACTTGAACTGGGAGGTTCTTCGATGAACAGGTTTTTGACCACGACCGCAATGATCGCATTGGCTCTGGCTAGCGCCAGCGTGTCCGTACGCGCCGCCGACGTGAAGGAAGTGCAGATGCTGCATTGGTGGACGTCTGGCGGCGAGGCAGCGGCGCTGAACGTATTGAAGCAGGATCTTTCGAAGGAAGGTTTTGCCTGGAAGGACGTGCCGGTTGCCGGCGGTGGCGGCGATGCGGCGATGACGGCGCTGAAGGCAATGGTGGCAGCCGGCACCTATCCGACAGCCTCGCAGATGCTGGGTTATACCGTGCTCGATTATGCCCAGGCCGGCGTCATGGGTGATCTGACCGAGACGGCGAAGAAGGAAGGCTGGGACAAGTCGGTTCCGGCAGCACTGCAGAAGTTCTCGGTCTATGACGGCAAGTGGGTTGCTGCTCCCGTCAACGTGCACTCGGTCAACTGGCTGTGGATCAACAAGGCTGTGATGGACAAGATCGGCGGCACCCAGCCGAAGACCTTCGACGAGCTGATCGCGCTGCTCGACAAGGCCAAGGCCGCCGGCGTCATCCCGCTCGCTCTTGGTGGTCAGAACTGGCAGGAAGCGACGATGTTCGATTCCATCGTGCTGTCGACCGGTGGGCCGGAATTCTACAAGAAGGCCTTCAACGACCTCGACGAGGAATCGCTGAAGTCCGACACGATGAAGAAGTCCTTCGACAATCTGGCGACGATCATCAAATATGTCGACCCGAACTTCTCGGGCCGCGACTGGAACCTGGCGACCGCCATGGTCATCAAGGGTGACGCGCTGGTGCAGGTGATGGGTGACTGGGCCAAGGGCGAATTCGTCGCCGCCAAGAAGACGCCGGACACCGACTTCCTCTGCTACCGCTTCCCCGGCACCGACGGCAGCGTGGTCTACAACTCCGACATGTTCGGCATGTTCAACGTCCCTGATGACCGCAAGGCGGCCCAGGTGGCGCTGGCAACGGCAACGCTGTCGAAGAGCTTCCAGTCGGCCTTCAACGTCGTCAAGGGTTCGGTGCCGGCCCGTACCGACGTTCCCGACACCGACTTCGACGCTTGCGGCAAGAAGGGCATCGCCGACCTGAAGGCAGCCAACGAAGGCGGCACGCTGTTCGGCTCGCTGGCGCAAGGCTACGGCGCTCCTCCGGCGATCGCCAATGCCTATAAGGATGTCGTCTCGAAGTTCGTCCACGGCCAGATCAAGACCTCCGACGAAGCCGTCAAGCAGCTCGTCCAGGCGATCGACGACGCCCGCTGAGACCACTGTCGACTAAAAATGCTTCCCCGCCTGCTCGCGGGGAAGCTTCAGGCTCCGCGCCGATCATGCAGGGATGATCATGCGGGGCCGATTTTGGGGAGGAGATGACATTCCATGAGCACCGTTGCGACCACCGATCCGGTTCTGACACCGAGGCAATCGACGGGGATCTCGTTGAGGGGCCGGCTGCAGGATGCGCTGCCGAAGATCGTCTTGGCGCCGAGCTTCGTCATCACCATCATCTTCGTCTACGGCTTCATCGTCTGGACGGCCTATCTGTCGTTCACCAATTCCAAGACCTTTCCCTCCTATGCGCTGACCGGGGCGCGCGCCTATCAGCGGCTGTGGCGCTGGACCTTCGAGAGCGATCCGCCATCTTCCTGGTACACCTCGATCACCAACATGGCGATCTTCGGCTTCCTCTATATCGGCATCTGCTTAGCACTCGGTCTGTTCCTCGCCATCCTGCTCGACCAGAAGATCCGCGGCGAGGGGCTGCTCCGGCCGATCTTCCTCTATCCGATGGCGCTGTCCTTCATCGTCACCGGTGTCGCCTGGAAATGGTTCCTCGATCCCGGCCTCGGGCTGGAACAGACGCTGCACCATTTTGGCTGGACGAGCTTCCACTTCGACTGGATCAAGAACAAGGACTTCGTCATCTACACCGTCGTCATCGCCGGCGTCTGGCAGGCGTCGGGCTTCGTCATGGCGATGTTCCTGGCGGGCCTGCGCGGCATCGACGGCGAGATCATGAAGGCCGCCCAGATCGACGGCGCTTCGCCCTTCCAGCTCTATCGGCGCATCGTCATCCCGCTGTTGCGGCCGATCTTTCTCTCCGCCTTCATCGTGCTCGCCCATATGGCGATCAAGTCCTATGACCTGGTGGTGGCGCTGACCTCGGGCGGGCCTGGCGGCTCGGCCTGGCTGCCGTCGAACTTCATGTACGAATACACCTTCAAGCGCAACGAGATGGCCGTCGGTTCGGCCAGCGCCATCATCATGCTGATGACGATCTCGGCAATCATCGTTCCCTATCTCTATTCCGAACTGAAGGAGAAGGCGCGATGAGCAGCGTGACCTCTCCAATAGCAACCTCGACCGCAACGCTGCGGCAGGGCAGCGATCACAGGAACGACAGCAAGAACAGCAACAACACCCGCTGGATCGGCCGCACCGTCATCTATGGCCTGCTGCTGGTCTTTGCCGTCCTCTATCTGATGCCGCTCTTCGTCATGCTGACCACCTCGTTCAAGACCATGGACGAGATCCAGAACGGCAACATGCTGGCGCTGCCGCAATCGCCGACCTTCGATCCCTGGATCAAGGCCTGGGGCGAGACCTGCGTGGGGCTGACCTGCGCCGGCATCAAGGGTTACTTCTGGAACTCGATCAAGATGGTCGTGCCGGCTGTCGCGATCTCCACCATCATGGGGGCGCTGAACGGCTATGTCCTGACCAAATGGCGCTTCCCCGGCCACACGCTGGTGTTCGGGCTGATGCTGTTTGCCTGCTTCATCCCGTTCCAGTCGGTGCTGTTGCCGATGGCAACGATCCTCGGCTCGCTCGGCCGCTTCGGCATGACGCTGCAGAACGCCACGGGCTGGAACTTCGGCTTCGGCAATCCGACCGTCAATCTGGTCTTCGTGCACGTCGTCTATGGCCTCGGCTTCACGACGCTGTTCTTCCGCAATTTCTACGAGGCCTTTCCGACCGAACTGGTCAGGGCCGCCCAGGTCGATGGCGCCAGCTTCTTCCAGATCTTCCGCCGCATCATGCTGCCGAACTCGCTGCCGATCATCGTCGTCACGGTGATCTACCAGTTCACCAATATCTGGAACGACTTCCTGTTTGCGTCTGCCTATGCCGGCACCGGTGAATCCATGCCGATGACGGTGGCGCTGAACAACGTCGTCAACACCTCGACCGGGGTGGTCGAATACAATGTCAACATGGCGGCTGCGATGATCGCAGCCGTGCCGACGCTCATCGTCTATATCCTCGCCGGCCGCTACTTCGTGCGCGGTCTGATGGCGGGCGCTGTCAAAGGGTAATCCATGGCCTTCCTCGAAATCTCCGGTCTCAGAAAGCGCTTCGGCGCCGTCGACATTCTCAAGGGGATCGACCTCGAACTCGAAAAGGGCGGCTTTCTCGTGCTGGTCGGCCCGTCCGGCTGCGGCAAGTCGACGCTGCTCAACACCATTGCCGGGCTGGAGACGATCACCTCCGGCGATATCAAGATCGACGGGCGCGACATCAGCGGGCTGCATCCCTCCAAGCGCGACATCGCCATGGTGTTCCAGTCCTATGCGCTCTATCCGAACATGACGGTGGCCGGCAATATCGCCTTCGGCATGGAGATCCGCGGCGTGCCGAAGGAGGAGCGTGTCAAGGCGATCGGGCAAGTCTCCGACATGCTGCAGATCGGTCATCTGCTCGACCGCAAGCCGAGCCAGCTCTCCGGCGGCCAGCGCCAGCGTGTCGCCATGGGGAGAGCGCTGGTGCGCAATCCGCAGGTCTTCCTGTTCGACGAGCCGCTCTCCAATCTCGATGCCAAGCTGCGCGTCGACATGCGCACCGAGATCAAGCGGCTGCATCAGCGCATGGGCACCACCTTCGTCTATGTCACCCACGACCAGATCGAGGCGATGACGCTGGCGACCAAGATCGCCGTGCTGAAGGATGGCGTGCTGCAGCAGTTCGGCACGCCGGCCGAGATCTATAACAGCCCGTCCAACATCTTCGTCGCCGACTTCATGGGCTCGCCGGCGATGAACCTGCTCACCGCCACCGTCGAAAACGGCGCCGGCGGGCTCGAAGTCTCGCTGGAGCGGCCGAATGCCGCCCCGCTGAGGCTCCCCGTCATCGCAGGCAACAATGGCCTGACCGCCTATACCGGCAGACAGGTGATCTTCGGCATCCGGCCGGAGGCCTTGACCGATCCCGATGGCGCCGACCGCAAGGCGCGCTCGCTGACCGAGGGCGACTGCCTGATCGAGGTGGTCGAACCGGCCGGCTCCGACACCTTCGCCGTCACCAAGCTCGGCGGCAAATCCGTCGTCGCCCGCCTGCGCGCCGATACCGGCATCGCTCCAGGACAAAACACCCGCCTCGCATTCAATCTCGACAAGGCCGTCTTCTTCGATCCCGAGAGCCAGGCGCGGATCGTGTGATGGCCAGGTGCTAACATGAGCAGTTCACCTGACATCGTCATCATCGGTTCAGGCATCGGCGGCGCCACGGTCGCGGCCGGCCTGGCCGCGACCGGCGCGCAGATATTGATCCTCGAAGCCGGCGATCATATCGCCGACCTTCCGGTCAACCGCGACCAACGCGCGATCTTCCAGCGGGGACATTTTCGACCGAAGGAAACCTGGTACGAGGCGAACGGCAAGGGATTCAATCCCGGAAACTATTACAATGTCGGCGGGAATTCGAAGTTCTACGGCGCCGTGCTGTCGCGCTATCGCAAAGAGGATTTCGCAGTCATCGAACACCGCGAGGGTGTATCTCCAGCCTGGCCGTTTCCCTACGAAGCCCTGGAGCCATGGTACTGCCAGGCGGAGCGCATGTATCAGGTCCGTGGCAGTCTGGGCGAAGATCCCACCGAGCCGCACCACACGGCTGCCTACGAATACCCGCCAGTCCCCGACGAGGCGCCGATTGCCGATGTCAGGGCGCGCCTCAAGCAGAAAGGCCTGCATCCGTTTTCCCTACCGCTCGGCCTGGATCTTGACGCCTGGCTCTCCAAAGCACGCACGCCATGGGATGCGCATCCAAACGCACGGGACGGCAAGATGGATGCCGAGACTGCAGCCCTCGCAGTGGCGCTGAGACACGAGAATGTGCGGCTCGAAACCACTGCGCGTGTTACGAGGCTCGACGTTGGAGCGGGGAGCCGGATCGACCAGGTGACCTACATCAAGAACGGGCAGACGGTGACTGTTTCGCCTAAGATCGTGATCCTCTCCGCCGGGGCAGTCCAATCATCCGTGCTTTTGCTGCGTTCGAAAAACGACCGCTTCCCAAAGGGTCTGGCGAACTCTTCCGACCAGGTGGGCCGCAACTTCATGAATCACAATGCGTCCGCCGTCATCGGGGTCTCGCCGCGGTTCAGGAACACCTCCATCTACCAGAAGACGTTTGCCTTCAACGACTTCTATCTCTCCGACGGGGAGGGCGGACCGCCCCTCGGCAACGTGCAGCTCCTCGGTCGCATCTCTGAAAAGGTCCTCAAGGGCTCTCTGCCGCAGGCTCCGGAGTGGCTTCTGCGCTTCATCACGGGCCATGCCATCGACTTCTATGCGATGAGCGAGGACGTTCCCAATCCCGAAAGCCGTGTCATGGTGGATGGAGATCGGATTGTTCTCCAATGGCAACGAACCAACTGGGACGCCCACCTCGCACTTGTCGCCAAGTTGAAGCGGATTCTGAAGTCGATCGGATTTCCGATCGTGCTGTCGAGACCATTCGACAAGCGCACGCCCTCGCATCAGTGCGGAACGATCCGCATTGGAAACGATCCCGCGACTGCGCCGCTGAACGCGTACTGCCGTTCGTATGATCACGAAAATCTCTTCGTCGTCGACGCCAGTTTCCTCCCCACCTCGGCCGCGGTGAATCCTGCGCTCACCATCGCCGCCCAAGCGCTGAGAGTGGCAGATCATATCGCGTCGAAGGACTTTGCAGGCATGACACAGGCGCTGGCGGTCGCCAGGCCGGATGCAACAGGACAGTAAAATGGGATTCGATTACATCATCACTGGCGCCGGTCCGGCAGGATGCGTTCTTGCGAACCGGCTGAGCGAAGATCCCGATGTCAGCGTGCTCCTGCTCGAAGCGGGCGGAGGCGACTGGAATCCGCTCTTTCACATGCCGGCCGGCTTCGCCAAGATGACCAAAGGCGTTGCCAGCTGGGGATGGGAAACTGTTCCCCAGAAGCACATGAAAGGTCGGGTGCTTCGCTATACGCAGGCGAAAGTCATCGGCGGTGGCTCGTCCATCAACGCCCAGCTCTATACACGCGGAAACGCGGCGGATTATGATCTCTGGGCTCGTGAAGACGGTTGCGAGGGCTGGGACTACCGCTCGATCCTTCCCTATTTCAAACGCGCGGAGGACAATCAGCGCTTCGCTGACGACTATCACTCCTATGGCGGTCCGCTGGGCGTCTCGATGCCGGCTGCGCCGTTGCCGATCTGCGACGCCTATATCCGTGCAGGGCAGGAGCTCGGCATTCCCTATAATCACGACTTCAACGGACGCCAGCAGGCGGGAGTGGGATTTTATCAGCTCACGCAGCGCAACCGCCGCCGGTCGTCGGCTTCGCTCGCCTATCTCTCCCCGATCAAGGACCGGAAGAACCTGACGGTCCGGACGGGCGCGCGCGTCGCCCGTATTATCGTGGAGGGAGCCCGTGCGACAGGCGTCGAAATCGTGACCTCGCGCGGCTTGGAGATCGTGCGCGCCGAACGCGAAGTGCTGGTGTCATCGGGCGCGATCGGATCGCCGAAGCTGCTTTTGCAGTCCGGCATAGGACCGGCCGACCATCTGCGGTCGGTGGGCGTCAAGGTGCTCCACGATCTGCCGGGTGTCGGCGAAAACCTGCAGGATCACCTGGATCTTTTCGTCATCGCTGAATGCACCGGCGATCACACCTATGATGGCGTTGCAAAACTCCACCGGACACTTTGGGCCGGGATTCAATACGCCCTGTTCCGCACCGGTCCTGTCGCCTCGTCGCTCTTCGAGACCGGCGGCTTCTGGTACGCCGATCCGCAAGCCCGTTCTCCTGATATCCAGTTCCATCTCGGCCTGGGTTCGGGCATCGAAGCGGGTGTCGAGCGCCTCAAGAATGCGGGCGTGACACTTAATTCCGCCTATCTGCATCCGCGCTCGCGGGGGACAGTCCGTCTGTCATCCTCTGACCCGGCCGCCTCTCCATTGATCGATCCCAACTACTGGTCCGATCCGCACGACAGGACGATGTCGTTGGAAGGGCTCAAGATCGCGCGCGAGATCATGCAACAGGCGGCGCTGAAGCCCTATGTCATGGCCGAAAGGCTTCCAGGACCGAAGGTCATGACCGACGAAGAGCTTTTCGACTACGGCTGCGCCAACGCAAAGACCGATCATCATCCGGTCGGTACCTGCAAGATGGGGACAGGGCCTGACGCGGTTGTCGGGCTCGATCTCAAGGTCCATGGCCTGGAAGGCCTCAGGGTCTGCGATTCATCCGTCATGCCGCGCGTGCCGTCATGCAATACCAATGCTCCGACGATCATGGTTGGCGAAAAGGGATCTGACCTCATCCGAGGCTTGCCGGCACTTGCCCCCACCATCTTCGCCTACGAACGCAACGATGCGAGGCCTCGGGCCCGCGCCGAAATCCGGTAAGCCATCTTAAGAGGAGAGACGACAATGTCTGAAGTCAGAGTTGCAGTGCTGGGCGCCTCGGGCTGGATGGGAAAGGTCCACACGATGGCCTATCAGACCTTTCCGCATTTCTTCGGAGTGTCGGACGGAACGGCACGGATCGTGGCTCTCGTCGAAGGTCCCTCGAAGGCAGCCGGGGATCTTTCCCACAGGGCGCCGGGTGCAAGAATTCTTCAGGATTGGAATCTCGCGGTCGCCGATCCTGATGTCGATCTGATCGATATCTGCCTGCCCGACCACCTTCATTACCAAGTGGCGAAGGCGGCCTTGCTGGCCGACAAACATGTCTATTGCGAGAAGCCGTTGGCAAACACCGCCGCTGAAGCGCGGGAACTGGCCGACATCGCCCGGGCGAAGGGTGTCATTACCCGCGTTGGACACGCCTTTCCTCGCAATCCTGTCCATGATCTGGCGAAAGACATCATTCAATCTGGCGAAATCGGCGAGATCAAGCTGTTTCGCGGCTGCCAGCACGTCGACATGTATGGCGATCCCTACGCGCCCTTCATGTGGCGCGCCGATGGAAAGCTTGCGCCGACCGGGATCGTCGGTGATACCGGTTCGCACATCTTCAGCTTCATGGATTTCCTGGTCGGCCGCGTCAGTTCGCTGATCGCCGACAATCTCATTGTGACGCCGCGTCGGCCTGTCGTCGAGGGCCTTGCCTATGGCGAGCAGGTGAAACTGTCAGGCAATGAGACCTGGGCCGATATCACCAATCCCGATGCGACGAACCTGCTGTGCCGGTTCGAGAACGGCGCTGGCGGGATCGTCGATTTCAGCCGTGTCGCGACCGGCCGCAAGTTCATGCAGACCTACGAAATCTATGGAACGAAGGGCAGCATCGCCTATACCTATGACGAGATAAACCGGCTGCGCTTCTACTCCAACGATGACCGAACGGGGCGGCGCGGCTTCCGGGAGATCGACGTTGGGCCTGAAAACCCCACCTTCAGGGCTTTCCTTCCCCTGCCGAATTTCGGCCTAGGCTACAATGAAAGCAAGATCATCGAGGTGGCCGAGGTGATCCGCTCGATCGTTGCAAACCGGCCGATGTGGCCGACATTCGATACCGGCCATCACATCTGCCAGATCGTCGACGCATGCATGGAGTCTTCTCGCGAGAGGCGCTGGGTCGACATCCCGCTGGCTGAACGCCGATGACCATAGACGTTCCGCAGGAAATTCTTGACGCACTGACCGATGTCGACATGCCGCGGCTTCCAACCGAGCCCGCTCCTTCGGAAGTGATCCGGCTCGCCGGCGTCGAGGTGCCGATCTATCGGACCGGTTGCGTCATTGTCGGATCCGGCGCGGCAGGTCTGCGAGCCGCGGTGGAAATGAGGCGGCGCGGCGATGACGTCGTCATCGTCAGCCAAAGCGCGTGGGGTGGAACCTCGGCCTGTTCGGGATCCGACAAGCAGACCCTTCACACTGCAAATACGGCGGATCAGGGCGACAATTACAAGGCGATGGCCCGAGCCATCCGCAGCGGTGGCGCAATGGACGAGGACACGGCCTATGTCGAGGCTGTGGGTTCGTCCCGGATGATGGCGTCGCTTCAGTTCTTAGGTCTGCCGCTGCCGCAGGATCCGCTGGGTGGAACGCTCAGATATCAGACCGACCATGACGAAGTCGGCCGCGCTACCAGTTGCGGCCCGCGCACGTCGCGCCTGATGGTCAAGGTGCTGGCCGAGGAGGCGATCCGGCTTGGAGTGCCGTTCTTCAATCAGACCACGGCGGTCAAGATCCTCACCGAGGGTGGTGAAGCTGACCGCCACGTCGTCGGCATACTCGCCATGCGTGCCAGCGACCGCACGGAGGAGAACCCGCTGGGCATCGCGCTGTTCGTCAGTGGGGTGATCGTGCTTGCGGCCGGCGGGCCTGGCGAACTTTATCGCGACAGCGTTTATCCCAACGGCTGCTTCGGTTCTCTCGGATTGGCGCTTGAGGCAGGCGTCGAGCTCGTCAACCTGACCGAAAGCCAGTTCGGGATCGGAACACGCAGGGAAGGGTTCCCGTGGAATCTGTCCGGCACCTACGTCCAGGCCATCCCGCATATCTACTCGCTCGATACCAAAGGCGCCGAGCACCACTTTCTGGCAGAGTATTATCGCAGCACGCAGGAGCTGGCGTCGAACATCTTCCGCAAGGGCTATCAGTGGCCATTTCACGCGACGCGCATGCTCGATTTCGGTTCAAGCCTGGTCGACCTTGCCATCGCTAGCGAAACAGCCGCAGGGCGGCGCGTCTTTATGGATTTCAATCGCAATCCCCTATCCGTGCCGGGCGATCTGCCGTTCAGCCTGGAAAGACTGGATGAAGACGTCTGCGAATATCTAGGCAAGGCCGGCGCCGATCAGGACATGCCGATCGATCGCTTGAAGCATATGAACCCGCTCGCGATCGAGCTCTACCGCCGCTACAAGATCGATATTGCCGAAGAGCCGCTGGAATTTGCGGTCAACAACCAGCACATGAACGGCGGCATCATGGTCGACACCTGGGGCCGCAGCAATGTCGGCGGCTGTTATGCGGTTGGAGAAGCGGCGGGCACACACGGCGTGACGAGGCCGGGCGGAGCGGCGCTCAATGCCGGGCAAGTCTTCGGCACCCGCGCGGCCGAGCACGCCAGCGCCAGCGGCAGGGCGAAGCTGGCCGCCACGGGGGATATAACCGGCAACGCAGAAGCAGGCATCGCCGACCTCCTTGCCGTCCTTCGGACCGAGAGCTCGCTCACCGTCAAATCTATCCGTTCGCAAGTGCAGGCACGAATGAGCGAGAAGGCTGGCATCATCTGCGATCAGGAGAGCGTAGGCAGAGCCTTGGTCGAAGCGCGGAAACTGAACGCTGAAATTCGCGCCGACGGCATTGCCTATGGTCGCGCAGCGGAGGCGGTTCGAGGTGTGCAATGGCGGCATATGGCGCTCACCTCGGAAGCCGTGCTCAGCGCACTTGATTTCTTCATTCGCAATGGAGGCGGCAGCCGCGGCGCGCGCGCCATATGCGATGCTACGGGCGAATCCCTTCCGCTTGCGAGCGCAGGGCCGTTGCAGGATTATCGTTTCCGGAAGGAACGCGAAGTGCATCGGAAGGAGCAGATCGTCGTTCGGCTTGATGGTGATGAGATTAGGCTTTCAACGCGTGCGAACCGCACTTTCGATGAAAGCGCCAGATCCTTTTTCGAGCGAGACTGGCCAGCCTGGTTGACGGGCCGCATCTACGATCTGGACGCTGGCAACTGAGGTGATGCCAGGAACCTGAATCACTTCGAGAAGGGCCCATGGGTTGATCAATCAGGATTTGCAACGGGAGGCTGAACCCGGACGCGCTCGGTATCGTCAGAGCCTTCGGCGATGGCTTCCTCGCTTCTGCGCACCCGCCTTGGCGGATCCTTGCCTTCGACCGGCTTCGGCGACAGCTGATCGTCGGCCTGGATCTCGTCGGTGTTCAGGTAGTTCTTGCTTTCGTTCATATCGGTCACATCAGGTTGGAGAATTGCGGGGCAGGTCCTTTGCATCGGCGCTTTAAAAGCTAACTCGCGGCGACGTGACAGGTTCCCTCGCTCGCGGCTCACAGATCGGCTTCCGCCTCGGAAACGTCGAGCTCGATCATGACGGGCGCGTGGTCGCTCGTGTGCTCCCAGCCGCGCGGCTTTCGCCGGACGGTCGCCGATCGCAGCCACGGTGCGACGGCCGGACTGAGCAGGAAGTGGTCGATCCGAAGCCCAGCGTCACGTTCGAAGCTGTTCCGCCAGTATTTCCAGAAGGTGTAGATCCGCTCTTCTGGATGCAAATGTCTGACGGCATCGGTCCAGCCCTGGGCGACGAGATGAGCATAGGCCCTGCGCACTTCCGGCCTGAAAAGGGCATCGTCCAGCCAGCGTTCCGGCTTGTATACGTCGATCTCCGTCGGCATGACGTTGAAGTCGCCGGCCAGGATCGAAGGCAGCCCGATATCGAGGAGTTCGATGGCATAGTCGTGTAGGCGACGGAACCAGCGAAGCTTGTAATCGAATTTTGCTCCTGGGAACGGATTTCCGTTCGGAAGATAGAGGCATCCAATCAGGATACCGTCGACGACAGCTTCGATATACCGGCTGTGGGTATCGTCCGGATCGCCGGGAAGACCGCGCCGCGTCAGGATAGGGGTCTTGCCCTTCGCCAGGATGGCCACCCCGTTCCAGGATCTCTGTCCATGCCAGACGGCGCCGTAGCCGGCCCGTTCGATCTCCTTTCGTGGAAACCCGGTGTCGTCTGTCTTCAATTCCTGGAGGCAGACCACATCAGGGGCGTCCTCCTTGAGCCAGCGCAGTAGGATCTGCAGCCGTCCATTGATGCCGTTGACGTTATAGGTTGCAATTTTCACGATGCCCCCCGGAAGTCGAAGCACGGACAGGCGCTAGAAACGCTCCTGAGTTTTCGCCTCAGGAAATCCCCGCCCGCAATCGTCCCAATGGAGGCGGCTCTCCACACGGTAATGTTCCGCCGGCCGAACCCTCTCGGGGTGATCGAGCGAGCCGACTGCCACTTGGCTCCTCAACGCGTCGCACCAAAGACGAAGGCGATGCCGGCGACGATTGCGACCGCTGTCAGCGGCTGCCGGCGTATGCGATCCTCGAGGTCGTGGACGAATGTGCGAGCCTCCGCCTTTGCCAGTCGGGCTGTTCCAGAAGCCAGATTTGAAGCGGATTCGGCCATCCGACCGGCTTCTTTCTGAAGAGCGCGCATTTTTTCGCGATCGATATCGGAGGAGCGGGCAGCTTCACCGGTCGAGTGCAGGGCTTGATCCACGAGCGGAAACTCGTCCTCCAGCTTGGTGGGATCGGGCTCCCGCTTCACACGCTCGGCCGCCTCGACGTCGCTGCGGCCGGCGGGAATTGAGGTGTGGGTGGCTGACACCGGATCGGACGCCGGAAAGGTGTCCTCGATTGCTTTGTCGAGTTCGCCTTTTCGGGTCTGCTTCCGCTGCTCTGCCTGCTCTTTTCGCATGGACTGGACTGCGGGGGATTCGTTCGGGTTTGCCATCGGGGTTTCCTCTGTTGCACTTCGACAAACAAAGCGACGACGAGGGGAGAAGTTCCATAGAAATGCTTCCTGACCTCACAGAATAACAGAGATGGAGAAGCGAGTGACTCTGGGCTTGCGATCGCTCGGACTTTTCTGGACGCCGAGTATGGCAATCAATTGAGCCGGACCAAAGTCTTGCCGGCGCCTACTACCTAGGTCGGTTGCAATTTGACTGCGGAACAGCGAGAAATCTTACGCGTCATATTTTGCATGGGAAAACGGCGAAGAACGGACGAACGAGGCTATGGCATGAGTATCCGGAAACGCGATTTTCTGCGATTGGGCGGCAGCGCGGCCGTTGCTCTCGTCGCTGCCGCATCACCAGCCACATTGAATCTCGGCGGTTTCCTTCCTGTTCTGGCGGTGGAACGCGCGCAGGCAAAAGACGGCAACAATGGGAATGGCAACGGCGGTGGGAACGGCAACGGTAATGGGGGAGGGAATGGCAACAGCGGCGGTAACGGCAACGGGGGAGGGAATGGCAATAGCAGTGGTGGTGGCAACAGCAATGGCTCAGGGAATGGCAATAGCAATGGTGGGAGTTCCACCGGCAGCACGGGATCCTCTTCCTCTTCTTCAGGGGCGTCAGTAGGATCAGGAACGAGAGCGACGGCAGCGTCCGATGGCTCGATCGACGTCCGTCATTCGAACGGTATCACTGAAGTCCTGCAGCGCGGTCGCTACATTATGAAGGACTCGAAGGGCCGGACGATCATAAATCGACAGGCGACGGCCAGCGATGCCCGCCGGCTGAGCCGCTTTCTTCGCTGAAGCGTGATAGCGGGGCAATAACTTCTTTCAGCGCCGTTCGCGCCATTGCAGAGCCGCTTCCGTCCTGTTCGAGGCACCAAGCTTGCTCAGAATCTGGGTCATATGGTGCTTTACAGTCTTTTCCTGCAGGCTGAGACGCAAGCCGATATGCTTGTTTGACATGCCTTGGGCGACAAGATCCATCACCTCGCGTTCCCGTGGCGTCAGACTGCTCTTGTCGGAGGTTCCGCCATTCAGCGAATTCTCCATGACCTTTGCCGACATCGTCGGCGAGATATATCGCGAGCCACGCAGGACGGTTTGGATTGCTTCGGCGAGGCCTCGCGAACCGACACCTTTCAGAACATAACCCATCGCACCCCGTTGCAGAGCTCCCAGTAAGGTGTCCACCTCCTCGGATACCGTCAACATCAGCACTTTCGTTGTCGGACTCCGCGCCAGGACGTCACTGACCGCAGACAGCCCGCCGCCGGGCATCGAGACGTCGAGAAGCATGATGTCGGGGTGGTTGTCTGAGGCGATCATCGCCGCGTCGTCGCTGCTGGCTCCCTCACCAACGACGACAAAGCCGCTGATCTCCGACAGGCTACGCGTTACACCCTCTCGAAAAAGCGGATGATCGTCCACGACGCCGATGGTGATTGATGTCATCGCTACTCTCCCACTTCCATTGGCTCGAAGATCATGGTCACGGTCGTTCCTTCTTCGCCTGTCTTGATGTCGAAGGATCCCCCCAGGCTGTCGACGCGCTCCCGCAACCCCACGAGGCCGAGGCTCGTTGGTCTCACCTCGCTCGGATTGAAGCCGTCGCCGTGATCGCTGACTTCGACACGAACATGACCCTTGCGCGAGACAGCCCTGACAGCCTGCTGAACGCCGCCACCGTGGCGATAGGCATTGTTCAGGGCCTCCTGAATGAAGCGATAGATACAGATCTTCACGGCAGGAGGAAGGTCCGGTCCATCTTCGTTGATAATCGTTTCGACATGGGTCTCGGTCTTGTGTTGATGCGCCTCGACGACCCGCGTGACGATCTCGGTGATTGAGGACTTCTCGATCTGCGGAAGCACCAGTCCGCTGCAGATATTGCGGATCTCCGTCATCGCCTCGGCAAGGCTCGAGCGTATCCAGGCAAGCTCTTTTTCACGCGCTTCGGGCTGGGTGGACGCATTGATCAACATGTCGCTGTCGAGGCGCAGTGAGGCATAGGCAATGTGCTGGGCTGGACCGTCGTGCAGATCTGCACCGATGCTGCGCAAATAAGTTTCGTTCAGCGCTGCCGCCCGCTGGGAGGCGCGCTGCAGTCGTCGTTGGAGTCCGCGGTTTTCCGCCAGCAGTGCAGACAGTTCATCGACCCGTTCTTTGAGATCCTTGCGTTGCGTCTCGATCGTGCGGCTACCCCGGAACACCAGAACGGAGAGAACAAGGAAAAAGGTCGCCGTGAGAGCGGTGACGGCGCCCCAGCTCCGGAGCCTGGCATGCGCCAGACTATCGCCCAGTCCTTGTGCTGTCTCGTAGAACTCAAGGACGGCGACCGCTTGTCCGGACCACGGCTGTAGCACAGGGTTATAGATCTCCATGAGCGGTTTGCCGAGCGCGCGCTCCTTGTCGCTTTCCGGATCGCTGGCGATTTCGTAGCGCGCGACGAGAGATCCTGCGAATGCCCTCTGCAGCTTGTCGCTTACCGCAAACTTCCTGCCCACCAGCTCCTTTTCGTTCGAATAGAGGATGGTGCCGTCGCTTCGCCACAGCTTGAACGAAACAAGGCGCTTGCCGAGCGCACCTTGACCGAGTGTCTCGTCCAGAGCCTGAGCACTCGCTTCATCAAGCAATGACTCTGTTTGCATATCGGGAAGTAGTGGCGCGATCACGCTGTCCACATAAAGCGCCGTCGCCGCGCCTGAATTGTGGATGACGGCCTCCTCTATCAGGTGGCTTACAAAAAAGCCCACCACGAACATGGCGGCGATCGATATGAGCCCACCCGCGATAAAGAACTGGGAGGCGAGTGAGCGGGCATTCCAGCGACGAAGCCAATTCATTTTGATACCGGTAAGAGACTGCCCTATTAACCTACCGCGTCTTTAGAGTTTTCCAAACAGCGTCAGGGCACATTCCTGGTGTCGAAGACCTCGGCGCCTCTTATGCTCTGGGTCAACCCGACGGTATCGCCCGACATGGCTGCGCCGAACACGTAGAGAAGGGCGGCCAGAACGATAACAAGGGCGAAGACGGACGCGTTACAGGCGTCATTCACTCTGGATCTATGACTCTGGTTCATGTTCGGATCTCCTTCAGTATCGTTCGAAACGGCGCGAGTCCGATGCGCGTTCCACCTCCGGGACTTCGGTCGGAGGAGGTTGGGACCAAGGTCTGACCCCCGTAGACATCAGCAGATTCAGGCATACTTCCTGGCCGACCGACTTGGGTTTGGAGGCTTGTGAGTGATGATTTCCATGGACTTCGAAGGCAGCGCCCGCGCCGCATCTATCGCTTCTCTCCAGCCGTACGAGGAAGGCGTCGCCGAATTTTACGACAGCCATCTCGTGCCGATTCTCTTCGAGCCCTATGCCTCGGAGATGGCGATCGTCGCCGAGCGATTGAAGCCGGGCAGCGTTCTCGAAGTCGCTGCAGGGACAGGCGCCTTGACTCGTGCTCTGCGGGCGACGCTTGATCCGGCAACGGAGATCGTTGCCACCGATCTCAGCCAGGCGATGATCGACGTTGGCGCACCATCGCTGACGATGTCGCGGACCCACTGGATGCACGCCGATGCGCAAGATCTCCCGTTCGCGTCTTCGATGTTCGATCTCGTCGTCTGCCAGTTCGGCGTAATGTTCTTTCCGGATAAGCTGAAGGCTTATGGCGAGGCCAAAAGAGTGTTGCGGAACGGAGGTGGTTTCCTGTTCTCGACGTGGGATTCAATCGAGGCCAACGACTTCGCAAGATGTGTGGACGAATGCCTGGAAAGCCTCTTCCCGTCGGATCCGCCGGATTTTTTCAGGCGCTTGCAATATTCCTACTTCGACCCCGATCCGATCAAGGCGCAGCTGACTTCGGCGGGGTTGACGCGGTATCCTGCGATCGGGTCGAATTGACGTCAGTCGCGGCCACCGCGCGCGACGTGGCTGCGGCGTTCTGCCAAGGCACTCCGCTCAGGGGAGAGGTCGAACGGCGGGTGCCGGAGGAGCGTATGCCGGAAATCGTCGCTCAAGTGGCCGAGCGCGTGGAATCGCGCTACGGAGCCCGTCCTTGCGGCGGCATGAGCGCGCTCATCGTCGCCTGCCGCGCACCATAAGATTCCCTGGCGCAGGCCGTCGTCTCAATCAGGCGATACCGTCGCAAGAGATCTATCCGCCCGGGTATGACGGCTCGTCGGACTTCAACTGCTGCGCGTAGGAGGCTTCCTCTATCGCGCAGATGACGTGCCGCTCGATCACCAAACAGGTTTCGTCGTACTCTAGCACCATGTTCGGATTGAACCGTCGCCTTCGAACGGAGTCGCGGGCTTCGACTGCCATCTGATAGGCTTCGAAGAGCTCCAGCTGCCACGGGTCGCGCGCTTCCATGATCAACTTCCGCATATGCGGCAGACGCATCGCCAGGCGCCTGCGTCCGGCTTCCCGGCGGTTGGATCGCGCCATCTCCTTCGATCTCCTGCTTATGCCCGCGATTATGCGGGTTCTCGATCTTGAAGTAGCGTCGGCAACGGGCCTTGGAATGGGTTTGGGACCAAAGGCCGGGGTCGATCAGACTGAGGTCTGAGGCGTGGAACGACCCTGCGTCCAGCTAGTTGGTTGGCAGCGGTCGCGAAGGCCGCCTCGAAAACAGAAGGAGGAGAAAATGATCTCCAAGCTTATCGTCGGTGCGGCAACTGCCGCGACCCTCATGTCGGGCGTCGCATTCGCCCAGTCCTCGACCGTCAACGGTGCCGCCGGTGGCGCGGTTACTGGGGCGATCGTCGGCGGCCCCGTTGGCGCCGCCGTCGGCGGCGTTGCCGGCGCAGTCGTTGGAACCGTGATCGATCCGCCGCCGCAAAAGGTCGTCACCTATGTCCGCGAGGCTCCGGCACCATCGGCGCGCGTGGTCGTGAAGGAGAAGGTTGTCGTCGGTCAGCCCCTGCCGGAGACGGTTGTCGTAACGCCTATTCCGGATGACCCGACCTATGCTTATGCGGTGGTCAATGATGAACGTGTCATCGTCGAACCGTCGTCCCGCAAGGTGATCCAGGTCATCAAGTGATCTGATCCTACACGCGGCCTCTGCCGCGTCCTCCATCCGGAAATCATCGCTCAAAGTCCGGGAACCGCCGCACGACCGACGGCAGCGTCGTCGTGCGGCCAAAAACAGCCGATGCCCCCGGCGGCGACCCCCGCCGCCGGAGCGCCAGCGAGGAGAGGAACATGATCTATTCCGAAGAGAAATCCGGTGGTCTGGCCGTGCCGCTGATCGCCATCCTGCTGGCAATCGCCGGCATTCTCGCCGTGCTTGTCGCCACCGGCGGGCGACATAGCAGTGCCGCCGGCCGTGTCTGGGTTCCACAGGTTCAACAGCAGGGGTCGGGACAATGAAAGCCATCGCATCCGTTGCCTTTGGCATCTTAAGCTCGGTCGGGGCCTGCGTCGCTGCCGCATCTGTCGCATCCTATGTCGTGGCGGATTCCGAACCTCACGCCTTCAAGGAGCTCGCAGCGCGCGATCTATGGACGACGACGCCGGTAAAAGTCGATCCTCGGCAGCAGCCCTATGAACGAATTCCGCCTCTCTATTCCAGCTATGTGACCGAGGCGTCGGCGAGCATGGCGTCAGCGGCAAGGCCCGATTCGGCTCGCCCGCCAGCCGAACTTCAGACACCGCAGCCCAGACTTTCGGCCGCGCATCTTGCCTGGTGTGGGGAACGTTATCGCTCTTTCGATCCCACGACCAACAGCTATCGATCTTATAGCGGTGAGACCCGCGAATGCGCTTCGCCGTTCCAGCGGACTGTCGCCGAGGCCGATGAAGGCGTCGACACGAAAGTGAATGCACAGGCGGCAGCGCGGTGCGCCGCTCGCTACAAGTCGTATCGACCGGAAGACAATACGTATCAACCATGGGAAGGACCGCGGCGCAGTTGCGACATGTCGGATCTCTTTGCGACGAGCAATTGATTATCGGCGGTGGTCGCGCGGTGCGGATCACGCTGCACCAAGCTGGAATCGGACTAAAGTCCGTGTTGCAAACGCTACGGTTGTGATACCCGGTTGTATTGGAGTGTTGGAGATCAGGGGATGGCAACGGCGCTGATAACAGAAATCCAGCAGGCGCAGACAAGGCTTCCGCTCTTGAGCCGAGCGGATCGAGCAGCCCTTATCGTTCGCATCCTCCGCGAGCTGAAGACGCATCGGCGGGAGGTTCTCGCAAATGTGCCAGCCGAGCGCTGCGTATGGATCGACAGGCTGATTGCGTCCGTGTCCTCGACGATACCGGAAATCGTCAACATGCTGGACGCCGAGTTCAATCGTGTCTTGAGCGAGTTCGAAAAGCTTATCGCGACGCTCGATGACATCTCGCATACCGAGAAACGGTCGAAGACAATTCACTGAGAGGGCAGCCAAGCGAGCGCCTTATCGGAAACCGATCGCTGCGCGTTAGCGTTCTCCTTCCATGACCGAATCCAAATCCGCCGCTGATCACGACAAGGCTCCGTCCGGCGAAGACGGTGCGAAGCCCGGCGCGGACATTTCTTTCCCTTACGACAGGATGACCGTCGAGCAATTCCGAAGACGCTTCCCCCGTGCCCGCTGGAGCGATGCCCGCCAGGCCTGGTTCGTTCCCGGGCGGACGGCGTCCCGCCGCATCGGACGATGGCTTGCCGAGATCGAGTCCGAAGCCGACGCCTATGCGGACGCAAAGGGACGCGACGCCTTCGTCTTCGATCCCATCGACAGTCCATATCTCGAACTCGGCAAGGCAGGCTTCCGAATCCGCACGCCGTATTCGAAGACCGTCGTCGACGAATTGCGCGAGGTGCCATTCTCACGGTGGGACGGCGATCTCAGGATTTGGCACGTTCCCTTCCGGTCCTATGAGGAACTCCGGCGCAGATGGCCCGAGATCGAGGCGGCGGCTCGCAGAAACGAGCCGGAAGAGAGACGACGTCGAGCCGAGGAGCGGAAGGGGACCGAACAGGAGATGCGCAGCAAACTCCGCTCTGCGGAACGAAAGCGCCACCGTTACCCGCTTCAGAGCGACGACCTGCCGCCAATAGGACGTCCTGTGGTCACCGCCTATGGAATCGTCGTCTTTAGCGAAATCTCAGGCGAACTGGTCGACCCGAGTGTCGTTGCGGACTTTTATCCCGGCGTGACCGAGGATCACGTCTGGGGATATTGGCGGGTGCCCACACTCGAAGAACTCATCCGCACCTGGCCCGCGAAAATGCTTCCGGTTCAGAACGCCGCGTGGTGGCTGCCGACGATCGAGGAACTGAGGCCGACCCGTCGCACGGCAAGGTCGCGTGAAGCCAGGAAACAAGGGAAGACGCCGTGACCGCTGCTTGCTCCTTCGGATCAACTGATGGTTGTGCTGAATTTACTGAGGCTGGACGTTGAAATCATCGTGAACAGAAGCCGGCGTCTTCCGCTGAAGACGTAGCTGTCGCCAAAATTCTCCGGCCGCTCTCGCGCAGTGGAACAAGTTCCGGCTCCAGCCATTTGTCGTCCATGAAAACAGCCCTGCCGATCTCGCTGCTCGCCCTGGCCATTTCCGTTGGCGGCGCCGCCGCGCGGGAACTTCGACCCGAAGCCATCAATACCGCTTCGATTGCTTCCATTGGCGCGGAGAAGCCGGCTCCAGCAGATCCAGACCCGGCGATCGTCCGCCTTCAAGTTTTGCTCGACCGAGCGGGCGCGTCTCCCGGCGTGATCGATGGCCTCTCCGGCGAGAACGTCAACAAGGCCGTGGCCGGTTTCGAGGCTATGAACGATCTTCCCGTCGACGGCAGGCTGGATGCGGAAGTCGTCTCCCGGCTGGAAGGCAATGCCCCCATCGTCGAGAGCTACGTCGTCTCGGCCGACGATGCCAAGGGTCTCGTTGACAAGATCCCCGAAGACTATGGCGAGAAGGCAAAGATGCAGAGCCTGGGATATACGAGCGTTGCCGAGAAGCTATCCGAGCGGTTTCACATGGGGATCGATCTGGTAAACGCGCTCAATCCCGCTTCGCAGTTTGCGCCCGGCGATACGGTGTGGGTCGTGACCCCCGGCCCGCCGACGGAAGGAAAGGTCAAGAGGATCGAAGCCAACAAGAAAACGGGACAGGTGCTGGCCTTTGCCGGGGACGGATCACTGCTTGCCGTCTATCCCGCGACGATCGGAAGCGAAGACAATCCGGCGCCGTCGGGCAAGCATAAGGTCAAGGGCGTCGCCAGGATGCCGGTCTACCGATACGACCCGAAGCGAAACTTCAAGCAGGGCAAGAACGACAATGTCCTGACGATCCCGAAAGGGCCGAACGGTCCGGTCGGCACGGTCTGGATCGATCTGACCGAGCCGACCTATGGAATACATGGGACGCCGGAGCCGAAGCTCATCGACAAGGTGGGATCGCACGGTTGCGTGCGGCTGACGAACTGGGACGCCGAAGAGCTAGCCGGCATGGTCAAGCCCGGTGTGCTGGTGGATTTCGTCAATCGAAGTTCAGACACGCCGAAGTGAGGGGGAATCCGTCGCGATCCCACTCTTCTCCGGCTTGTCGCTCGCGAGGTATTGCCTGCGGCGATTCACGAAGCTTTGGCTTCGAAAGCGGGGGCGAAATCACCCAGTGATTTTGCCTTCAGGATCGTGGCCTCGATATCCTGCTCCACGATCGCTTCAAGATCGGCGAAGCTGTCGATGACATAGTAGATCGGCTGGAGGATATCGATCCGGTAGGGCGTCCTCAGCACGCTGAGCAGATCGAACGGCCGGAACTCGCACGCCTTGCCTTCCATTGCCGCCTTCGCTTCGCTTGGCGATGAGACTATGCCCGCGCCGAAGCAGCGCCGGCCCTGCGGGGTGTTGATCAGGCCGAATTCGACGGTGAACCAGAAGATGCGGAACAGATGCCATGAATAGCCCTTGCCGAGGCGGACGGCCGTCTCGCCGAAATGCCGGACGAAATTGGCGTAGCTCTGGTTGGTGAGCATGGGGCAGTGGCCGAAAACCTCGTGGAACAGGTCCGGTTCCTCGATATAGTCGATATGCTCGCGACGGCGCAGGAAGGTTGCGAGCGGGAATTTGCCTTGCGACAGAAGCTCATAAAAGCGCGACGGCGGAATGAGCGCCGGCACGCCTTCCACGCCGAAGCCGGTGGTCTCGTTCAGGCGTCTGTTGACGTCGAGAAGCTGAGGCACCTTGTCTGGCTTCAGCCCCAGCATTTTGACGCCGTCCAGATATTCGCGGGAGGCCGTATCGGCCAGCAACTTCATCTGACGCCGGTAGAGTTCGCCCCATATCGCATCTTCATCCGGGGTGTAGTCATACAAACCGTCCGGGCCGGGCAGTTTGGCGGTGTAGCTGCTTTCCTTGGTCATAGGCTGATCCTCCCAGGCAACGGCTCTATTCCTGCCATTATGATCCGGGTTTGGAGGATTTTCTTTTCTTTCATGCTGGCTATTGCCATAGTGATGGCAAATCTTCCCGAAAGTGACGCATAAAATGAAAGAACCTGGGAATTTCCGCCGCAAGCTTCTGCAACTCGTCCAGGCCGACGGCAGCCTTTCGCTGGCAGACCTGGCGGAAAAGGCCGGCATGTCGCAGAGCTCTGCCTGGCGGAAGATCCAGGAGCTGGAAGCCGACGGCGTCATCCGCAAGCGTGTGACACTGCTCGATCCGGGCAAACTCGATCTCAAGCTCTGCGTCATCGCGCATGTGACGCTGGAGGATCACCACGAAGAGGCGGTTGCGTCTTTCGCTTCGGTAGTGCTGGAGCGGCCGGAAATCATGGAGTGCTATGCCCTATCAGGCGCCTTCGACTACATGCTGAAGATAAGGGCAAGCGACGTGGAAAGCTACGAAGCCTTCATGACCCGCTATCTGATGCGCAACCCGCATGTGCGCACAGTGGTCTCGAGCTTTGTGCTGCGCGAGCTGAAATTCTCGACCGAACTGCCGCTCTGATTTAGATATCTGCGCAGGGCGATACCGTCACATCACCGCGTGCTGTCGCCATGCCAGTGTCCCGGCATGAGCACCGGAAAGCCTTCGAATGTTTTCAACGTGTCGAGCACGATCGACGTCTTCACGTGCTGTACGGACTCATGGGGCAACAGAACGTCGTTGACGAATTTGGAAAGGTCGGCGAGCCCGCGGGTCGCGACCGTCAGGTGATAATCCATTTCACCGGTCAGCGCATAGGCTTCGAGAACTTCAGGCAACGCGTTGATCAGTTGCGAAAACCGGCGGGCATTGTCTCTGTTATGGGTCGCAAGCGTCACTGAAATAACCACCAGCATATCCAGACCCAACTTCTGCCGATCGAGGTAGGCGCGGTAGCTGCGGATATATCCCTCAGCCTCGAGTCTCGTTCGCCGGCGAGAGCATTGCGACGGTGAAAGCGCGATCCGCTCCCCCAGCTCGTTGTTCGTCAACCTGCCGTCCTTTTGAAGTTCCTGGAGCAGGCGCAAATCCAATCTGTCGAGCGGTTCATCCATTGCGCGAAATCTCCAAAATACTCACGGATCGTGCATAATCTCTTCCTGGAGCATAAAGAATGCAAGAACTTTGCACGCGTTTTGGGCCACACTTTGCATAGAAATGCAATCTCCTCTGGAGGAAATAAAATGGGTCCCTTCCCACATGATGCACCGCCCTCGGAAATCACCGCCGACAATCCGGCCGGCACCGACGGCTTCGAATTCGTCGAATTCGCCCATCCCGAGCCTGAGAAACTGCGCGAGCTTTTCACACGCATGGGCTACGTCGTGGTCGCCAGGCACAAGACGAAAGACATCACCGTTTGGCGCCAGGGTGACATCAACTATCTGCTAAACGCCGAACCCGGCAGTCATGCCGCCCGTTTCGTCGCAAACCATGGCCCCTGCGCCCCATCGATGGCATGGCGCGTCGTCGACGCCAAGCACACCTTCGACCACGCGGTATCAAAAGGTGCGGTTCCCTATGAGGGGGACGACAAGGCGCTCGACGTCCCGACGATTGTCGGCATTGGCGGCTCGCTGCTCTATTTCGTCGAGACCTATGGGGAAAAGGGATCGGCTTACGAAGCCGAGTTCGATTGGCTTGGCGAGCGCGACCCGCATCCGCAGGGGATCGGCTTCTATTATCTCGACCATCTGACGCACAACGTCTTCCGCGGCAACATGGACAAGTGGTGGGATTTTTACCGCAACCTGTTCAACTTCAAGCAGATCCACTTCTTCGACATCGACGGCCGCATCACCGGTCTGGTGAGCCGCGCCATCACCTCGCCCTGCGGCAAAATCCGCATTCCGCTGAATGAATCGAAGGACGACACCAGCCAGATCGAGGAATATCTGAAGAAGTACCGGGGCGAGGGCATCCAGCACATCGCCGTTGGAACAGAGGACATTTACGACGCCACCGACAGGCTTGCCGACAACGGCCTGCGCTTCATGCCGGGTCCGCCGGAGACCTATTACGACATGTCCTATGAACGCGTGAACGGCCATAGCGAACCGATCGAGCGCATGAAGAAACACGGCATCCTCATCGACGGCGAAGGTGTGGTGAATGGCGGCATGACGAAAATCCTGCTGCAGATCTTCTCCAAGACCGTCATCGGCCCGATCTTCTTCGAATTCATCCAGCGCAAGGGTGATGAGGGCTTCGGCGAAGGCAATTTCCGGGCTCTCTTCGAGTCGATCGAGGCCGATCAGATCAAGCGTGGTGTCATCGGTACTGCAGCGGAGTAAACTCTGCAGCGCCGCGCGTCTGGAAAGGTGCGCGGCGCAGGAGGGTTACGGGAG
Source organism: Rhizobium indigoferae (assembly GCF_034554815.1). Lineage (NCBI taxonomy): Bacteria > Pseudomonadati > Pseudomonadota > Alphaproteobacteria > Hyphomicrobiales > Rhizobiaceae > Rhizobium > Rhizobium indigoferae. Next base: position 1,515,391 of record NZ_CP140635.1, read on the forward strand.
GAGTGAGCAATGGACCAGACATCGATCCAGACGTCCGACGGTGAAGCCGCGACGGCAAACAGGCTGAAATATATGCCGGGCTTCGGCAATGACTTCGAAACCGAGTCGCTTCCCGGTGCCTTGCCGCAAGGCCAGAACAGCCCGCAGAAATGCAATTACGGTCTTTATGCGGAGCAGCTTTCCGGCTCGCCGTTCACCGCGCCGCGCGGGACGAACGAAAGGTCCTGGCTTTATCGCATTCGCCCGAGCGTGCGTCACACCCGCCGCTTCTCCAACGCATCCTATCCGCTCTGGAAAACGGCGCCTTGCCTCGACGAGCACTCGCTTCCTCTGGGCCAGCTTCGCTGGGATCCCATCCCCGTGCCCGCGGAGAGACTGACCTTTCTCGAAGGGGTGCGGACAGTCACGACGGCAGGCGATGCCACCACCCAGGTGGGCATGTCAGCCCATGCCTACGTCTTCAATGAGGACATGGTCGACGATTACTTCTTCAACGCCGACGGTGAACTGCTGATCGTGCCGCAGCTCGGCGCCATCAGAGTGTTCACCGAAATGGGCATCATGGATGTCGAGCCCCTGGAAATATGCCTCATCCCGCGTGGCATGATGTTCAAGGTTCTCAAGGGTGGCGAGCAGACGGTCTGGCGGGGATATATATGCGAGAACTACGGCGCGAAATTCACGCTGCCGGACCGCGGACCGATCGGCGCCAACTGCCTGGCAAACCCGCGCGACTTCAAGACACCCGTTGCCGCTTTCGAGGATAAGGAAACGCCTTGCCGCGTGCATGTGAAGTGGTGCGGAAAATTCTATGTCACCGACATCGGCCACTCGCCCCTCGATGTGGTCGCCTGGCACGGCAATTACGCGCCTTACAAATACGACTTGCGGACATTTTCTCCGGTGGGCGCCATCAGCTTCGACCATCCCGATCCGTCGATCTTTTCGGTACTGACCGCGCCCACCGAAGATGCCGGCACGGCAAATGTCGATTTCGTGATTTTTCCGCCGCGCTGGCTGGTCGCCGAACACACCTTCCGTCCGCCTTGGTACCACCGCAACATCATGAGCGAGTTCATGGGCCTGATCCACGGCCAATATGACGCCAAGGAGGAGGGCTTCGTGCCGGGCGGTATGAGCCTGCACAACATGATGCTTCCCCATGGGCCGGATGCGCTCGCCTTCGAAAAGGCATCCAACACCGAACTCAAGCCCGTGAAGCTTGATCACACCATGGCCTTCATGTTCGAGACCAGGTACCCGCAGCAACTGACCAAATACGCAGCCGAGCTCGAAACGCTGCAGGAAAATTACCTCGAATGTTGGGACGGCCTGGAACGCAAATTCGACGGAACCCCCGGGCTCAAGTGATGCATCAAGCAAAGGCACCCTCCGGCACTGGAATTAAGATATGAAGCTTGCGACCTTGAAGGACTCCACGAGGGACGGCCGGCTCGTCGTCGTTTCCCGCGACCTGACCCGCTGTTCGGAGGTCGGTCACATTGCCCGGACCCTGCAGGCGGCGCTCGACGACTGGGAGCATGTGGCTCCGAGACTTCAGCTGATTGCCGAAGGCGTCGAGACCGGAGCCCAGCCGACGATCCGGTTTCACGAACATGACGCTACGTCACCTTTGCCGCGGGCCTACCAATGGGCCGATGGTTCCGCTTACGTCAACCATGTCGAACTGGTGCGTAAGGCGCGCGGCGCCGAGATGCCTGCAAGCTTCTGGACCGATCCGCTGATCTATCAAGGCGGGTCGGACGCTTTCCTCGCGCCGCGCGATCCGATCGTGGCGGTTGACGAGGCTTACGGGATCGACATGGAAGGCGAGGTCGCGGTCATTACCGGCGACGTCGCCATGGGTTCCAGCCCAGAAGCCGCACGCGGCGCCATCCGCCTGCTGATGCTCGTCAACGACGTGTCGCTGCGCGGTCTGATCCCGGGCGAACTGGCAAAGGGATTTGGTTTCTTCCAGTCGAAGCCGGCATCGGCATTTTCTCCGGTCGCGGTGACGCCGGACGAGCTCGGAGAGGCCTGGGACGGCGGCAAGCTACATCTTCCGCTGCTGGTGAGCTGGAACCGCAAGCCATTCGGCAAAGCCAACGCCGGTATCGACATGACCTTCGATTTTGGCCAACTGATCGCCCATGCCGCCAAAACCCGTAACCTCCTGGCCGGAACGATTATCGGCTCGGGAACAGTGTCCAACAAGCTCGACGGCGGCCCCGGCAAGCCGGTGGAAGAGGGAGGAGACGGCTACTCCTGCCTCGCCGAACTCAGGATGATCGAGGCCATCGACACCGGATCCCCGAGGACTCCCTTCTTGAAGTTCGGGGATCAGGTCCGCATAGAGATGAAGGATAAGGCCGGTCATTCGATCTTCGGGGCGATCGAGCAGACTGTCGAAAAATACCAACGGGCCGACCCGCGATGAACGAGGTCGTTCTTTACGACTACTGGCGATCATCGGCGAGCTATCGCGTCCGCATCGCGCTCAATCTCTTGGGCATCGATTATAAGATCGTGCCCATCAACCTGCTGGAGGGCGCGCACAGGACGCCGGACTATCTCACGCTCAACCCGCAGGGCTTCGTACCGACATTGGTGATCGACGGGAAAACACTGACCCAGTCGCTGGCAATCATCGAATATCTGGCCGAGCTTCGGCCGGAATGCGGATTGTTGCCACCTGACATTGCCGATCGCCAGAAAGTCCGCGCCCTTGCCTATGCGGCCGCCATGGACATCCATCCGATCTGCAACTTGCATGTCGTGTCGCATCTGATGACCATGACGGATAAGGCCGATGCCCGCGAGGAATGGATGAAGCATTTCATTGCCGACGGACTGCGCAAACTGGAAGCCATGATCGGCGAATTTGATGGAGCATTCAGCTTTGGCGACAGGCCGACGATGGCGGATCTCTGTCTGGTTCCTCAGGTCTACAACGCCCGCCGCTGGGGAGTAGATATGACCGCTTTCAAAGGCATCGTCGATATCGACGCTAAATGCGCCAAACTGCCGGCATTTCAGGCGGCGCATCCTGACCGCGTGAAACCGTAGCTTCATTGCGATAAAACTCGGATCAAGTCCGAGGACAGGAATGAGGGAGCAGAGAGCGTATAGCAAGAACCGCTAAGCTACGTTTGCCGCTCCCCCCGGGACGGCGACATTACGCGTCCCGCCACGAAGGGAATATCGCAGCCTGGCCCAACCGCTTGCCGGTTTCATCGATGAGCTGCCAGACGGTCACATCCTCGATCCAGAAACGGCGCCCCGATTTCGCGATCCTGACACCGCGCGCATTGTCGACAAAACCGTCGCGCGTGACAGCAGCCGCTGGCGCTCGGCGCGATCAGGCTGCTCGGCCGAAAGCCGCGACGGCAGCGCAGTAAATTCATCCCAGCTGTATTCGAAGCAGTTCTGCGCGGTGCGGTTGGCGTAGATGAAGCGCGGGTCGGGCGCGGTGTTGTGAGCGAGGACCACGAAAGGTGCGTCATTGTAGAGCCAGTTCGGCCCTTGCCCGTCCTGGACAAGACGACGGCCGGTGATGCGCAGATAGCTTCCGGTGAGGAGCGAGAAGAAATCGGCATCGCTCCTCAGATCGAGGGCGTGATTGTCAAAGGCAAAAGTCACGAAGTGCCTCGTTGGTCGAATGCTTGGATGCAAGTGACATAATCGATATTCATTGCATCGGTCTACAACGCCCGCCGCTCGGGAAGTAATATGGTCGATTTCAAGCGCGGCGGATATCGATGGCAGGGCTTCGAACTGCTGGCGTTCAGCCGGCGCGTCCCGACGAATGCGGACAGGGATCTCGCGATTGTGCGAGGAACCGGCGTTTACCTTGTGTCATCACTTCTGATTGTGCCGCTTGCCAGAAGATCGCCCCTTGTGCATTGATCGGTATCAACATTCTCTGCGAAGCTATTGTTCTTCTGACCGTAATCGGCGTCGGCGGTCGCCGATGAGGTCGGGCTTCACGGGCAGGTGATTTCATCATCCGGCTATACAGAGCTGCCAAGCTATGCTGCGAATGACGACAGGAGAAATACAGGTGCTCGAGGGTGGGTAAGAATGCGCAAATTCGTCTCGTTGATATCGCTGCTGCTGGCGTTCGTCGCCATGGCCGGAGAGGGGCATGCAGCAATTTCCTACCAACGTGTGGACGGCGCCCCGGGACGTGGTCTGGTAATAAAGGGCGTGTTTGAATTCTCCGACGATCCGATGCAGCTTGTCGACGAATACACGCAGTACCAAACGGACTATATCAGCTTTGACTCGCCCGGCGGAAACGTGGTCACCGCGATCAGGTTCGGCCGCGCCATCCGCGCACTGAATGCGAGAACGCTCCAGATCAGAGCCTTGGAATGTGCATCGGCTTGCGCCTTCGCCTTCGTCGGTGGCGTCGAAAGGTTCGCCGAGCCGGGCTCGATCGGCGTGCATCGGATTTCCCTATCCGACGATGTCCCCATGGACAACAAATTGGCAGTCTCGACCGTTCAATTGATGACCGGCGAGATCATCGGCTATCTCACCGACATGGGAGTAAGCCCCAATCTGCTGCAGCTCAGCCTGTCGATCGACAGCACCGATATACGGTATCTCACCGCTGCGGAAATGCGAGACTGGAACATCAACACGCCCGAGGATATGCCCTCGGCACAGGAAAGCGCGCCGCCCCCGCCCGGCGCAGCGCCGCAGGAGAGCGCAACACCCGCCGACATGCCGTCAGACCCCAGCGCTTCCGAGGAGGTGGCGGCCTCCGAACCCGGCGACCTGACCACGGAGGCAGTTGATTTCGTCAACCGATACAATGACGAATGGTCAAAAGACAGTGCCTCGGCGTTGGCTTTTATGAAGGGCGTCTATGCGGACGAGGTCTCCTTCTTCGGAAACTCGGTCGACAAAGACGCTGTCCTGAAGGAAAAGGCCGCCTTCGCCCAACGCTGGCCGGAGCGCATCTACAGCGTCAAGCCGGGCTCCGTAACTGCCAGCTGTGCCGGAAAATGCGAAATGTCGGGAATTGTCGAGTGGTTTGCCGGAAACAGGGACACGGGTAAGACGTCCGCCGGGATGGCGGAATTCTCTTTCGTGTGGAACACGGCCGCTCTGCAGATCGAGTCCGAGACCGGAAAGGTGCTCGCCACGGACAAGGGGGCCAAGGCACCGGATCGGTTGATCCATCAGTGGACAGGACTGGACGATATCTGCCGCACGAGTGTCGATCGCGACGGGCCCGAGACGCTACGGGCATGCAAACGGCGCGACGAACTCGGTCCGCTGCTCGATCGCGCGGACTGGTGTTATGGCCATAAGGACGAAGCCGGAATAAACTGGGAGTGGCACAAATGCGATGCCAACTCCCGCCGATATACGAGTCAGTAGCGCGCAGGCCCAAAGACGAGCGACCGTTGGTTTGCCGGGAGGAAGAAATGTTGGGAAACTCATATTCCTGAGTGAGGGTGAGCATGTCAGAAGAGCATGCCCCATCGAATGCCATCCTGCCGGGATCCGACGAACCCGACAAGCCGGCCGACCGCTACCAACTCGGCCTCTGCCTTTCGGGCGGCGGCTATCGGGCCATGCTTTTCCATGCGGGATCGCTTGCGAGGCTCAACGAGGCCGGTCTTCTGGCGAAACTCGATATGCTCTCGTCGGTCTCGGGCGGATCTATCGCGTCCGGCCTGCTGGCCTATGTGTGGCCCCGGCTGGTCTTCGAGAACGGGGTCGCCGTCAACTTCAAGACTGAATACCTCAATCGCATTCTGGCCTTCAGTCAGGTGTTCGCGGATGGGCCGTGCTTCCTGAAGGGCGTGTTCAAGCCCTTCTCGAGCGCGGCGGAGGAAGCCGCTAAACTCTACGAGCGGCATCTCTTCGACGGAAAATCACCAAGCCTGAGCGATCTTCCGAGATCGCCCTGGTTCGTATTTTGCTCCAGCAATCTCAGCACCGGTTCACTCTTCCGGATGTCCAACCGCTATCTCGCGGATTACAGGATCGGGGTGTCGTTTCATCCGACACTTTCGCTCGCGACCGCGGTTGCCGCTTCGGCGGCATTCCCGCCCGTGCTGTCACCGCTGCGACTGGACCTGTCGCAGTTTTCCTGGAAAAGGGAAAAGCTCGACGACAGTGTTGGCGAACCGGTTGCTCCGGGCAGGGCAATATTGAGCGACGGCGGCATCTATGACAATCACGGCATCGAGCCGGCGCTGAAACGCTGCGATTGCTTGTTTGTCAGCGATGCCGGAGCGCCTTGGCGATCCTCGACCCACGGATACTGGAACTATCTCTCCCAGCTCAAGCGCGTTCTCGATACCACCGACAATCAGGTGCGGTCGTTGAGGCGCCGAGACCTGATCGGTGGCTTCAAGGCCGCAAAACAGGCTGATGGGCTTGGCCTCGACGATCTCGCGAAATCGGCTCTGCGCGCGAGAACGCGCGGCGTCTATTGGTCGATCGACAGCAAGGACGTCGAGCTCAAGCCCTACGCGTCCTACACGCTGCCGCCGTCGTCGGTCGTTCCCTCGGAGGTCGGCACCTATCTCCATTTTCTGGGCGCGAAGGAGACGGAGTATCTGGCGAACTGGGGGCACTACGTGTGCGACGCGATGCTCAACCGGTTCTATCAATCGCCCTTGGCTCCATCGTCCGGCCCGCCATTGGTTGCCGGAACCGTGAAGCCGGCTTGGGCGGCGAGGGCCAGCAAGCGCCTGTTCGACCTTCTTCCCTTTTAAACGAAAGCCGGGGGCCGGTTAATGCGGGGCCAGCGGGATCCGGCGAGATTGCACCAGCAGTCGAAAATCCTACATTAAGCCTGAGGATGAACGAACGTATCGACCGGTACGATGTTCGGTTGTTTCTGGCTCCCTTCGGCGGCGAAGCTGAAGGGCCCCAAAGTTCCAACTTCAATATTGTTTATGAAAGTATGAGAGGCCCGGTTGCCCGGACCTCCCACGATATTTTTAGAACCGAAGAAGAGTAGGAAGAGCCTACTCAGCTGCACCCGCTCGTCGCACCACACGTGTCGCACTTCTCGCAGGTGCCATTCCGCACCATCGTAAAATTCTGGCACTCCGAGCACATGTTGCCGGTATAGCCCTGCATGATCGAGCGCTGGCGGCGCTCGGCTTCCCGCTTCTTCGCTTCGGATTTCGCCGTTGCCGCGTCGGCCGCCGCCTTGTCGGAGAAGAGGGCCGTTGCGTCGCTGGTGATTTCCTCGGTCACCTCTTCGGCGATCTCTTCCGCCAACTCCTTGGCGCGCTCCTCATAGTCGCGCTTGAAGGCGACGATTTCGGAGGTGGAGACGGCAATCGTCGGCTCCAGCTTGCGGGCAGCGCTGCCTGCAAAGGCAGTCACGGTGCCGGTGGAGGCGGCGCGGGCAGGGGCTGATGTGGCCGCACCCTTGGGTTCGCCTGCCTGGCGTTCGCCGCCGGTGCCGGACACCAGTGTCGGCTTGTAGCCGCGGGTCCAGCCGGTGGAGAGCAGGTTGGTTTTGCCTTCCTGGATGCCCTTGCCGAGTGCCGTGTTCGAGAAGTCAGACGTATCGACATGGGCCAGGTCGTGGCGGCCGAGATAGGAAACGGCAAGCTCGCGGAAGACATAGTCGAGGATCGACGTGGCGTTCTTGATCGCGTCATTGCCGATGACCATGCCGGCCGGCTCGAACTTGGTGAAGGTGAAGGCCTCGACATATTCCTCGAGGGGCACGCCATATTGCAGGCCAAGCGAGATGGCGATGGCGAAATTGTTCATCATCGCACGGAAGGCAGCGCCTTCCTTGTGCATGTCGATGAAGATCTCGCCGATACGGCCGTCGCCGAATTCGCCGGTGCGAAGATACACCTTGTGTCCGCCGACGGCGGCCTTCTGGGTATAGCCCTGGCGGCGGTTCGGCAGCTTCTCGCGTTCGCGCGAAACTCGTTCGACCACCCGCTCGATGATCTTCTCGGTGACGGTGACGGCCTGGGCGGCGAGGGGCGCCTGCAGCAGTTCCTCCAGCGCATCCTCGTCGTCCTCGTCTTCAATCAGCGAGGCATTGAGCGGCTGCGACAGCTTAGAGCCGTCACGATAGAGCGCGTTGGCCTTGAGGCCAAGCTTCCAGGAGAGCATGTAGGCGTTCTTGCAATCCTCGACCGTCGCCTCGTTCGGCATGTTGATCGTCTTGGAAATTGCGCCCGAGATGAACGGCTGGGCAGCCGCCATCATGCGGATATGGCTTTCCACAGAGAGGTAGCGCTTGCCGATCTTGCCGCAGGGATTGGCGCAATCGAAGACCGGCAGGTGTTCCGCCTTCAGGAAAGGCGCGCCTTCCAGCGTCATCGCACCGCAAACGTGGATGTTGGCAGCTTCTATGTCCTTCTTCGAGAAGCCGATATGGTCGAGCAGGCTAAAGCTCATGTCGGCCAGCTGTTCGTCCGAAACCTTCAGCGTCTCCTTCAGGAAGTCGGCGCCGAGCGTCCACTGGTTGAAGACGAACTTGATGTCGAAGGCGCTCTTCAGCGCGGCGTTGACGGCTTCCACCTTTTCGTCGGTGAAGCCCTTGGTCTTCAGCGTCGATGGATTGACAGCCGGCGCCTGGTTCAGGTTGCCGTGGCCGACGGCATAGGCCTCGATCTCGGCGATCTGGCTTTCCGAATAGCCGAGCGTGCGCAGCGCGTCGGGCACGGCGCGGTTGATGATCTTGAAGTAGCCGCCACCGGCGAGCTTCTTGAACTTGACGAGGGCAAAGTCGGGCTCGATGCCGGTGGTATCGCAATCCATGACGAGACCGATCGTGCCTGTGGGCGCGATGACCGAGACCTGGGCATTGCGGTAGCCATGCTGTTCACCGAGCTCGAGCGCTTTGTCCCAGGCCGACTTGGCGTGGGCGACGAGATCCTGGTCCGGGTTTTCCGAATGGATCAGCGCGACCGGGTTAATCGACAGGGCCTCATAGCCGGAGGTTTCGCCATGAGCGGCGCGGCGATGGTTGCGAATGACCCTGAGCATGCTCTCGCGGTTCGGCGCGAAGTTCGGGAACGGGCCGAGTTCGGCAGCCATTTCGGCCGAGGTCGCATAGCAGACACCGGTCATGATCGCGGTCAGCGAGCCTGCAATGGCGCGGGCCTCAGTGGAGTCATAGGGAATGCCCGACGACATCAGCAGGCCGCCGATATTGGCGTAGCCAAGGCCGAGCGTGCGGTATTCGTAAGAGAGTTCGGCAATGCGCTTCGACGGGAACTGCGCCATCATCACCGAGACTTCGAGCACGACGGTCCACAGGCGAACAGCATGTTCGTAATCGGCGATGTTGATGCGCTTGGTGGCCTTGTCCTTGAACTGTAGCAGGTTCAGCGAGGCAAGGTTGCAGGCCGTGTCGTCGAGGAACATGTATTCCGAGCACGGGTTCGAGCCGCGGATCGGGCCGCCGGCCGGCGAAGTGTGCCAGTCGTTCATCGTCGTGTTGAAGTGGATGCCCGGATCGGCCGAAGCCCAGGCAGCGTAGGAAATCGTTTCCCAGAGATCGCGGGCCTTCAGCGTCTTCATCACGCGGCCGTCCTTGCGGGCGGTCAGGTTCCATTCGCCATCATTCTCGACGGCGCGCAGGAAGTCGTCCTTGATCGAGACGGAGTTGTTGGAGTTCTGGCCGGATACCGTGAGGTAGGCTTCCGAGTCCCAATCCGTGTCGTAGGTCTTGAATTGGAGATCCTTGTAGCCCTGACGGGCGAACTGGATGACGCGCTGGACGTAGTTCTCAGGAACCTGGTCCTTCTTGGCGGCGCGGATTTCGCGCTTCAGGGCAGGGTTCTTGTTGGGATCGTAGCAATCGCCGTTGTCACCGCCTTCGCAGTTGAAGCAGGCCTTCATGATCGCCTTCAGATGCTTGGCGACGACCTTCGAGCCGGTCACGAGAGCCGCGACCTTCTGCTCCTCCTTGACCTTCCAGTTGATGTATTCCTCGATATCCGGATGGTCGATATCGACGACCACCATCTTGGCGGCGCGGCGCGTCGTGCCGCCCGATTTGATGGCGCCGGCGGCGCGGTCGCCAATCTTCAGGAAGCTCATCAGGCCGGAGGAACGGCCGCCGCCGGAAAGCTTTTCGCCTTCGCCGCGCAGCATCGAGAAGTTGGAACCTGTACCAGAGCCGTATTTGAAGAGGCGCGCCTCACGCACCCAGAGGTCCATGATGCCGCCTTCGTTGACGAGGTCGTCCTCGACAGACTGGATGAAGCAGGCATGCGGCTGCGGGTGTTCGTAGGCCGACTTGGACTTGGTCAGCTTGCCGGTGAAAGGGTCGACGTAGAAATGGCCCTGGCCGGGACCATCGATGCCGTAGGCCCAGTGCAGGCCGGTGTTGAACCACTGCGGCGAGTTCGGGGCGACGCGCTGGGTGGCGAGCATATAGGCAAGCTCGTCCTTGAAGGCCGAGGCATCTTCCTCGGAGGAGAAATAGCCGCCCTTCCAACCCCAATAGGTCCAGGTGCCGGCAAGACGGTCGAAGACCTGGCGCGCATCGATTTCGGAGCCGGTCTGCTCATCCTTAGACAGGGCCTTCAGCGCAGCATCGTCGGGAACGGAGCGCCACAGGAAGGAAGGAACATCGTTTTCCTCGACCTTCTTCAACCGGGTGGGAACGCCGGCCTTGCGAAAATACTTCTGCGCCAGAACGTCGGTCGCGACCTGGGAGAACTGCGCGGGAACGTCGATATTCTCGAGGCGGAACACGACCGAACCGTCAGGGTTCTTGATCTCGCTCGTCGCCTTGCGGAATTCGATATCCGCATAGGCGCCTTGGCCGGCCTTCGTGAAACGACGTTCGATGCGCATGGTCTTGACCTCGTGTTGGCGCCCGGTCCCCGCGACCTCGGCGCAAAATTCCTATCCGGCGGCACTTTGTCGTCGCGCAGCCAGTCTCGTTTCCGTATCGTGACAGGGGTGTCATCCGGAGATGATCTTCCTGTATCTTGTGGTGATGGTGGCTGCAAACACTAAATATAGTATTAACAGCTTATTATCGCCAGCCCCGATGTCACTTTTTTTGGAGGCTGAAAACCGCGCAAAAATCCTGTCAGGCCTGAACCGTTCCCGGTCCATCGCCCTGATTCCGCGTCCTAATTTTCAAAAGGGAACCGGGCTCGTTACCTCCGGTCCTGTCGCCGCCGCAACATCAGAAACAGTAAAGTTTGAAACAGCTGATTCCGTCAAGGGCTGGCTTTTAATTGATTGCTAACCACAACATGTTGTGGATGCGCCTGTGGAGATTGGGGAAAGCCAGGGAGCGCTGATATTACAATGGCTTGCAGGTGTTGCCGGCTAAGGAAAACGTCGGAACGGCAAAAAGGCGTCCCGCGGCAAATCTTGTGATGGCATTTCCGGTGCAAATGGGCATGCCGATTCGCACGGGTGCAAGTGCCTGTCAGAGCGCATCGATGGCGATGGTGACAATGGCGACGCCAATCGGCCTGTTCTCTTCGTCCATGACGACGAAACTCGCCTGCGTTTCGAGATTCTGGGTGGATTCGTTGCGTTCGGCCCGGTCGATGAAGATCTCCCGGGAGCTGTTGGCGAAGGTTCTGAGATATTTCTCCTCGTCGCCCTGCCAATAGTCGGCGGTGACGGTGCTCTGACCGACGTTCAGCCCATGCGAGTCGGTGACGAAAAATTCGAGGATCACCCCTTGTGAGGTGTCCTGCCTGGCTTTCAGGTAATGCGACACGGATTTGTCGAGCAGCAGCGTGACCATGTGCAGTTGGTGCTGATCGACCTCCGACCGGTAGGTCTCGTCGAGCACCCGCATATCCATTTCGCTGACATTGCCGAATTTCGCATTCTGTTCGGCAATGGCTTTCAGCACCAAGGGCGTTTCCACCATCGGCCGGACCTGCTTCTCGACGTAGTCGCGCACGAGGGGAATGTAGGCAGGCTCAGCGCGGACAGGCGCCGGCGGAAATAGAAAGGTCGCCAACCCGACGGTCACAACCGCCCCGATATGCCCCCACCGCGCCATCTTGCTTCCTTATATCGCACCGTTTGTTGCACGCTTTAAGCGCAATTTGACGCGATTCGCAGCTGCCGAGTTTATGCGAATAAGATAAAATAGATGTGCAGATCCCGATAGCGGATTCAGAAAACCTCGCCGACAAAATCTGGAACAATTTCAAGTGGTAAATGCGAAGGATGCGCGTTGGGATCGGTGGCGATCAGCGCGCGCCCTTGGCGATCGGCTCCTGATAGGTGAAGCCCATGTCCCAAGGGAAGTAGATCCAGGTATCCTGGCTCACCTCGGTGATGAAGGTGTCGACGGTCGGTACGCCCTTCGGCTTGGCATAGACGCAGGCGAAATGTGCCTTCGGCAGCATCGTGCGCACCTGTGCGGCGGTCTTGCCGGTATCCGTCAGATCGTCGACGACGAGCACGCTTTCCCCGCCATTTTCCTGAAGTTCGGGCGCTATTCCCTTGAGCAGCACCATGTCCCCCTGGTTCACATAGTCATGATAGGACGCGACGCAGACGGTCTCGATCAGCCGGATGTTCAGTTCGCGCGAGATGATCGCTGCCGGAACGAGGCCGCCGCGGGTGATGCAGACGATCGCCTTGAACGTCTGATCAAGGCCGGCAAGCCGCCAGGCAAGCGCGCGCGCATCGCGGTGGAACTGATCCCAGGAAACGGGAAAGGCTTTATCGGGAAGGGACATCGGGCTGCTCCGCGGCATGAAAAAACGACACGCCGTTTGCCGGCGACCGGACGGGCTTGAAGCGGCGATTGGCAAAACGCAAATCGCGCAGCCGGAACTGCGCGAGATGGGGCCGAGGCTCGAAGCTGTCATCGGTCGCCGCAATTAGCGGGATTTGCCGGCAAAAGGCAAGAGCAGCCAATCAACGCGATAACAGGGTCAGTGCCGTCATCGATTGCAGCAGGGTCTTGGTCGTGCCGCCGAAGATCATCTGCCAGAGCCAGGAATGCGTATAAGCGCCCATGACGAGAAGATCGATGCTGCTGTCCGATAGCCTGTTTTCGATGACATGGGACGCACTTTTGTCCACACTTTGCGCGGTCGAAAGCGTCGTCTTCACGCCATGACGCGCAAGCGTCGCGGCGATGTCGGCGCCTGCTGTCAGCGGCGATTGCAGCGCCGTGTCGGCCGGATCGACCGAAAAGATCTCCACCTCGTCGGCGGCTTTGAGGATCGGCAGCGCGTCGAAGGTCGCGCGCGCCGCCTCCTTCGAGCCGTTCCAGGCGATCAGCACGCGCTTGATCGGCTTCGGCTGGCGGATGATATAGGGGATCATCAGCACCGGCCGGCCGCTTTCGAAGAGGAAGCTGTCGACGTCGACGTGGCTGTCGGAAGGTCTGGCCGGGTCGGCCTGTGAGGCGATCAAGAGGTCGGCGCTGCGCGCACTTTCGATCAGCGGTGCGGAGCCGTATCCGGTTGATGTGGCAAAGCTGCGCCACTCGGAGGAGGCGCCTGATGCCTCCGCCTTCGCCCTGAAGATGCGCTCAACCGCAATCGTTTCGCTGTGCGCCATGTCCTGCAGCGCCTGCACGGCGACGGGATCGGGGATTTCCATCGGCGCCACCAGCGGCACGGCGGAGATGATTTCGGCATGCAGGCCGATCACATGGGCGCCGCTTTCAGCGGCCAAGGCAAAGGCGAAATCGGCAACCGCAGCACTATTGTCTGATGTATCGAGAATGGCGAGAATGGTTTTGTAAGACATATCAATTCTCCTTGCGCTGAAATGGCTTGCGCGAGGAAAGGAATGCACCGGACCGTTCTGCTGTTCCTTGATGGGGATCAAGGATGGCCCTGAGTTCCGGCGTTTCCCTCAAGCCTCGGCGGAATGGTTTTCGGCGATGTCCTTCCTGCGGCGGATGGCGTCGATCATCTCCCGGACTTCGGCGCCGGCCGCATCGATAACCGCCTGCGAGCGGCCGCGCACGACGATCTCGGTCGAGAATTTCTGGCCGACATAGCGCGGGTAGGAGCCGATACTGGTTTCCGGATGTGCTTTCTGAATCGCGGTCAAGGGCGTGCCGATCTCGCCTTCGCCGTAAGGGCAGGCGATGGCGAGCGAAAGCACCGGCGTGCCGGTTCGAAGCGTCGGCAGCACATTGTCGACCATCGCCTGGAAGACCTGCGGCACGCCGGCCATGACATGGACATTGCCGATGATGAAGCCTGGCGCGGTCGAGACCGGATTGGCGATATGCACGGCCCCGCGCGGCATGCGCGCCATGCGCTGGCGCGCTTCGGTGAATTCCATCTCGCGGCGCCGATACATCTCGGCAAGCAGTGTCATTGCCGCTTCGTCATATTCGCAAGGCACGCCGAAAGCCTTGGAGATGGCATCGGCGGTGATGTCGTCATGCGTCGGCCCGATACCGCCCGAGGTGAAGACGTAATCATATTTGCCGCGAAGGGCGTTCAGCGCCTCGACGATCGCCTCTTCGTCGTCGGCGACGATGCGCACCTCCTTGAGATCAATGCCGGAAAGCGTGAGCAGATCGGCGAGATGGCCGATATTTTTGTCCTTGGTGCGGCCGGAAAGAAGTTCGTCGCCGATGGCGAGCATGGCGGCGGTGACGACGATGTTTTGGCTCATGGGATGTTCCGTGATCTGAGGCTGGTGAATAGGTAGTGCCGTTCGGTCGCTTTGCAAACAGCCACGGCATGATGCCGAAAAGTGCAAGTGGGAACAGCATTCAGATTTTAGGCCGGGCCAGCCTGAAATCTGAATGCTGTTCTGCGATACGTTCATTTTTGCTGAAATGAAAACGCAAGTGAATTTTCGTCTACGGATGTTGAACACTGAGTTCTTCAAGGCATGGCTGTGTTCGGAAATACCCGCTGATAGAACTCCCTCGGTCACGAAATTCAACCAGTGCTCCAAGGGAGATTGAAGATGGCGAAGGTTCTCGTCCTTTATTATTCGGCTTACGGCCATATTGAAACCATGGCCTATGCCGTTGCCGAAGGCGCGAAGTCGGCCGGTGCCGAGGTCACCGTCAAGCGCGTTCCGGAACTGGTTCCGGAAGATGTCGCCAAGGCTTCCTATTACAAGGTCGATCAAGCGGCTCCGATCGCCACCGTCGACGAACTGGCCGACTACGACGCGATCATCGTCGGTGCCGGCACCCGCTTCGGCACGGTCGCCTCGCAGATGCGCAATTTCTGGGATCAGACGGGCGGCCTCTGGTTCGCCGGCAAGCTCGTCGGCAAGCTCGGTTCGGTCTTCACCTCCTCGGCAACCCAGCACGGCGGACAGGAATCGACCATCCTCGGCTTCCTCCCCACCTTCCTGCACCAGGGCATGGTCGTTGCCGGCCTGCCTTATGCCTTCCAGGGCCAGATGGGCACCGAGGAAGTCAAAGGTGGATCGCCCTACGGCGCTTCCACCATCACCAACGGCGACGGCTCGCGCCAGCCTTCCGAGATCGAGCTGGAAGGTGCCAAATACCAGGGCGCCCATGTCGCCAAGCTTGCCGCCAAGCTCGCCTGATCTTCGATATTGAAATGACAGAGGCGCGGCGGGCGTGAGGCTCGCCGCGCCTTTTCCGCTTTCTCCCGCGACAGACCGAGTGCTCCCTGATCGGCCGCGGCTTTCGGGCGGAAAATGTGTGACGGATCATTCGACGGTGCTGCCGGCAAACAGGCACTATTTTTTACGCCTTGCGGCTCTTCCCATCGCCCATGACGCAAGATATTGAAAACGCCGCAAGCGGGCGTGGCGAAACTGGTAGACGCAAGGGACTTAAAATCCCTCGGCCTTGGCTGTACGGGTTCGAGCCCCGTCGCCCGCACCATTTTCATAATGCCGTTGGAATATGCCAGTATTGAATCTGCCTGCATATTGTGCACAAAAGCGAGTTGCCGCTTGACAATGGCATTTTCGATGCAAGTATTGCGCCGCGGCGGCTGAGTAAGTGTTGTCTTGTGGGAGTAAGACGATGGTTTACGATTGGAGTGGGGCGAAGGTTCGGCGCATCCGGATCTTAAAGACCAGTGTCGCACTTGTTCTGGGAACTGGGATGGCTGCGATACCACTGCTCTTCTGGGCAGTGCAGTTGCGCGGTTTCTAACCTGGGATAATCACCGTTCTGCGAAGGGTAGACCGTTTGGCGCTTTGGTCTCGCGCCATCTGTTGATCACCCATCCGGCTAGCAGCCCGAGGGCGGCGCCCATGGCCTTGATGCCTGCGTCATGGAGGCGCGGATGGCGGGTCGGCGAGAAGTATTGCAGATATTCGATGGCGAATGCGCCGACGATCAGCAGCATGGCGACCATCTTCCACTGTTTCGGATAGGCCAGCGCAAAGGCGAAGCCAAGGAGAAGATAGGCGACCGCGCGGTCGACATCGACCATCGTGACCGTATTCGGCCTCTCTCCGATCGGCGAAACGGTGACGAAGATGATGAAGGCCAGCAGCAGCCAGGCGAGCGGTCTTGCGAATTTGAATGTCATCATAGCTTCATATTAGTGGCCGTCCTTTTTATTGACAGTTAAAATCAGTTCATGTGCCGCCAATTTCGCTATTGGCTTAAGAAAGGCCTTCCTCGGGAGCAGAACCTGTCCCCAGGGCCGAACCCGGCTCCGCGGAGTGAAACGATGCGGGAACGAACTGGAAATGGCCCAAACGAGCTTCTTTTGCCGGCCGGCCTGTGCCATAGCGGCGGTGGCTAACGTGAGAATGGACCATACCCGTGACGAGACTTGATGTCGAAAGCGCCGAAGAGGCAATGCGCAGCCTGTTTCCGGCAACGCCGCTGCAGCTCAACGATCATTTATCGGCCCGCTACGGTGCCGATATCTGGCTGAAGCGCGAGGATCTGTCGCCGGTGCGCTCCTACAAGATCCGCGGCGCCTTCAATTTCTTCCGCAAGGCGATCGGGCAGGGTGCTGCCGGCAAGACCTTCGTCTGCGCCTCGGCCGGTAATCACGCCCAGGGCTTTGCCTTCGTCTGCCGCCATTTCGGCGTGCCAGGCGTCGTCTTCATGCCGGTGACGACACCGCAGCAGAAGATCGACAAGACCCGCATGTTCGGCGCTGAATTCATCACCATCCGGCTGTTCGGCGACTTCTTCGACCAGTGCTACCAGGCCGCCCGTGAACATGTGGAGGCGGTCGGCGGCGTTATGGTGCCGCCCTTCGACCATGGGGACATCATTGAGGGGCAGGCGACGGTCGCCGCCGAAATCATGCAGCAGCTGCCTGAGGGAACGGTGCCCGACATGGTCGTCCTGCCGGTTGGCGGCGGCGGACTTGCCGCCGGCATCACCGGCTATCTCGACGGCACCGTGCCGAAATCGGCTTTCGTCTTCACTGAGCCCGCCGGCGCGCCAAGCCTTAAGCGCAGTATCGAGGCGGGCAAGGTGACGACGCTGGCCAAGGTCGACAATTTCGTCGATGGCGCCGCCGTCGCCCGCATCGGCGAGCTGAATTTCGCCGCTCTTCGCGATTTCCCGGCAAGCCAAGTCCAACTGATGCCGGAGAACGCCATCTGCGTCACCATTCAGGAGATGCTGAATGTCGAGGGGGTCGTGCTGGAGCCGGCCGGCGCCCTGTCACTGACGGCGATCGCCGCGATGGATCGCCAGGCGATCCGCAGCAAGACCATCGTCGCCGTCGTCTCCGGCGGCAATTTCGATTTCGAGCGCCTGCCTGACGTAAAGGAAAGAGCCATGCGTTACGCAGGGCTGAAGAAATACTTTATCCTGCGGCTCGCCCAACGCCCTGGCGCGCTGCGCGATTTCCTCAATCTGCTCGGCCCCGACGACGATATCGCCCGCTTCGAATATCTGAAGAAATCGGCACGCAACTTTGGCTCGATCCTGATCGGCATCGAAACCAAGGCGCCTGAGAATTTCGCCCGGCTGGTCGGAAATTTCGAAGCCGCCGGCATGGGTTACGAGGATATTACCGAAAACGAGATCCTCGCCAACCTGATCATTTGACTTGGCGATAGCGATGCCGTCGTGCTAAAGGCGGAGCATGGCTTCGTTCATTTCAAATCTCTTTTCGATGTTCTCCGGCGGCGGCAAACCGGCCACGGAAGCGGCAGGCCCTTCCGGCGAGCCGCAGCTTTACGGCGATTGCACGATCTATGCCGAACCGCGTAGGGAAGGCAGCCAGTATCGCCTGGCCGGCCGCATCGAAAAGAAGGTCGGCGACGAGGTGCTGGTGCGCAATTTCATCCGTGCAGATCTGTTTACGTCCTCCGACGATGCGATCGAATGCACGGTGCGCAAGGCGCAGCAGATTATCGATCAGCATGGTTCGTCGCTCTTTGGTGACGGCGAGAAGCTTCGTCAGGTCTGAAATCGGGATCCGGGCATAGGTCCTTGATACCGGCTGTAACTATTCCTGTGTGTGACCCGGGTGCTCTCCAGCGAGCGCGTTCTCACTCACGCAATCTTAAAGGATTGCAGTGAAAGGTATCGCCTGCAGGATTTGCAGGACACACCCCGTGTTTGACTGTTTCGGACGATTGACCAAAGGATTCGCTGTCGCGATCGCCGCGCCGGCAGGACGCCGAACGTCCGGCGCCAAGGTCTCATGATGGAGACACTCAACCTCCTTCTCTTCGTCGTCGAAGCCATCGCCTATTTCGTGCTGATGGTAACGCTTCTGCATTTCCGTCATCGGCTTGGTCTCGGGGTTTTCCTGACGGCGCTCGGCGTCATGCATTTCATGGAGACCTATCTGGCGGCGGTCTTCTATGTCTCGCTGCCGTTCGGGGATGTGTCGCCGGGTTCATCCGTCTTCTTCTCCGGCAAGCTGATGATGATCCTGATGCTTTACCTGCAGGAGGATGCCGCGACGGTGCGCCAGCCGATCTACGGCCTGTTCCTCGGCAACCTGCTCACCGTCGGTATTGCCTGGGTGCTGCAGATGCACCAGCCGCTGCAGATGTCGACCGGCCACACACCCGACGTCGATTTTCTCAAGGAGATGGGCTGGCTGATGGTCTGGGGCACGGCGCTGCTCTATGTCGATTCGCTCGGCATCATCCTGCTCTACGAAAAACTCGGCGATTTCTTTCGCCGCCGCGTCGTCCTGCGCTTCCTGATTTCGGGATTCGTGCTGCTGACCTTCGACCAGATCGGCTTCTTCGCCGCGCTGCATTACTTCCTGGATGTACCGATCGCCGCATTCTGGGGCGGATGGAAGGCGAAAATGCTTGCCGTCTGCCTCTACGCGGCGATGTTCGCATTCTATGAATATCGCATTCGCCGTATCGGCGCAGCCGGGTCCGCACGTTCGATCAGCGACGTGTTCGGCGACCTGACGTTCCGCGAGCGCTACAACGATCTTCTGGAGCGCACTGGCCGCGACATGCTCACTGGCGTCTATGATCGGACGCGCATGGAAATGGAAGCGCCGCTGATGCTGCTCGAGGCACTGAAGCAGGGGCTATTCGCCACCGTCCTCATTATCGACGCCGATCACTTCAAGGATGTCAATGACGGCTACGGCCATCTCCAGGGCGACGAGGTGCTGAAGGCGATCGCCGCCCGATTGGGCACGACGCTGCGCTCCAGCGACCGCGTCTTCCGCTTCGGCGGCGAGGAATTCGTTGCCGTCTGTCCAGGCACCGACCACGAAGAAGGGCTGCTGCTTGCCGAGCGCCTGCGTTGGACGATCGCGACCAGCGTCAAGACGCCGGATGACAGGCCGGTCACGGTCAGTATCGGGGTTGCGACCGCCGATGAGGACGGCGTCGATTTCACCGCCGTGCTGACGGCGGCCGACGGCAGGCTCTACGCGGCAAAGAAGAGCGGCCGCAATTGCGTCGTCGGCCGCTCCGGTGTGGTGAAACTCAGTTAGCTCAGCCAGACCCAGTTAGCCCGAGCAACCCAGTTGGCTCGGCTGGCCCCGATTGAGGCTCTTCTCCATTTGGCTGAACGTGGTCAACCCAATAGGTATTCCTGAGAATTCGCATCGCTGATGGCGCGCGAGGTCGCGGACGTCGGGAGGCGGCTTCCTAATCATCGATCGATGCAGTGCGTCGACCGGGGATGTTGAGGATGTTGCTTAAACCGAAACATTTGCCCGTCTGTCTATGTCTTTTCAATAGGTTATGAGCAATATAAAAACGGCTTGTTCGTGAAATGCAAACGTGATCTCCGTTGCGGAAATATCCCAGATCAGTTTTCCTGCGAGGGGCGTGGAGACATGAGTGATTCAATTGCACGGAAGAAAGTCGATGGCGGCGAGTTTACCGCTTTGTGTATTGGAGGGTTTCTTCTTTCGATCGCCTACGGCGTGACCTTTCTGGTTCCGGTGCTGGTTGGCCAGCGTGGCGGCGACGAGGCGCTGGCCGGCCTGATCATTTCGGCCGCGACTGTCAGCACCGTCATTCTCGTGATCCTGTCCGGGCACATCGCGGATGCCATCGGCTCGGCGCGGGCGGTGGCTGTTTCGGGACTGTTTCTTGCCGCGTCAGCGCTGGGATTCGCCATGGTTCCCTCAGCTGGGCTGAGTCTGATGACGGTCGGCTTCATCCTCGGCATAGGCTGGGGCACCTTCTATGCGCTTGGACCCATTCTGGTCGCCGCTATCGTCGAACCCGAGCACCGCATCAGGTTTTTTGCTCTACTTTCCGGATCGATGATGTCGGGCATCGGCGCCGGACCGATCATTGGCCGCATTGCCACAGGCTGGTCGATGCCGATCGAGGCGGCCTTCGCATTTGCATTCCTTGCCAGCCTCGCCGGCGGTGCGCTTTACTTTTTGCTCCATATCCGGCTGACCAATGCCGGCAAGATTTTGCCTCATGTCAACAAGATCTCATTTGCCTCAGCGCGTGAGGTGATCGGTTCGCGGGCCGTCTATTCCATCATTATGGTCGGCATCGGCGGCGCGATTTTCGGCGGGTTGTCCAGCTTTCAGACCAGCTACGCCAATGCGCATGGGTTCGACTACTCCCTGTTCTTCATCGGCTTCATGTCCGCCGCGATTCTGAGCCGGCTGTTCGTGGCGGGATATGTGGTCAAGAAAGACCCACTCTATTCGCTTTTGGTCCTGACAAGTCTGACGCTGGCATCGATCGTGCTGTTCCTGATGCTGACATCAAATCAGCTTGCCTATCTGGGAGGCGCAGCGATGCTGGGGGTGGGCTATGGGTTGACCTATTCCGTCATCAACGGCCTGGCTGCAAATGAGGCTCCAGCTGGCCTTATGCCGCAGTCGCTTTTGTTATTCTCGCTGGCCTATATGATCGGCGTCTTCGGCTTTCCGTTGGTGGCCGGCAATCTGATCGTTTCCTCCGGCATCCAGACCATGCTCTATGTATTGCTTCTGCTTGCCGTCCTGAATTTGGCAATCGTCCTGTTTCGTCTTGCCCACCGCGCGACGCGTCAGAGCTAAGCAGAACGTCCCAGGATAGAATAGAAACGAAATTGGCGCGGGGCCGGGCAAGTTTGAGTTGCTCGGCCCGGCTCGCTCAGGCGGCGCGGAAGATCTTGGCGCCGGAGGGCGCGCTCGTCATGCCGCCGTTGACGGTGATCTCGATGCAGGTGACATTGGTCGCATCATCCGATGCCAGATAGAGCGCCGCCTTTTGGCGATTTCGTCGGCTTCGCTCATGCGGCCGAGCGGGCTCATGCCGCCGTCGGCCTTGCCAGGATTTCGTCCGATGAGGAACTCTCCGCCGAAATCCTGGTGACGGTCCGGGATTTTGTCGCCGGTATCGACAAATGAAAAACGGCCGGCAAAAGCCGGCCGTTCCATGGAGCGTTGAAAAGCCGATCAGGCGGCCAGTGCGATTTCCTGGACGCGCGACTTGGCGGCGTCGATGGCCTTCTCGGCAGCTTCCGGACCGAAGGCCAGGCCTTCGACATAGATGGTCTCGATGTCGGTGATGCCGAGGAAGCCGAGAACCGACTTCAGGTATGGCACGGCATGGTTCAGGGGGGCGGCCGGTCCTTGCGAGTAGACGCCACCCGAAGCGAGCACGACATAAACCTTCTTGCCGGTTGCGAGGCCGACCGGACCGCTTTCCGTGTACTTGAAGGTCAGGCCGGCGCGGGCGACGTTGTCGATCCAGGTCTTCAGCGACGAATAGATGTTGAAGTTGATGAGGCCAGTGCTGATGACGATCGTGTCGGCGGCAAGCAGTTCGTTGACCAGTTTGTCGGAGGTCTCGACGGCCACGCTTTCCTCAGCGGTGCGGGCCTCGGGCGGCTTGCGGATCGCGCCGGTGAAGAGGTCATCGATATGCGGCAGCGGGTTGGCGGCAAGGTCGCGGCGAACGATGACGCTGCCCGGGTTCTGGCTCTTCAGCTTTTCGGCGAGATCGACGGCGATCGGCGTCGAGAGCGATTCGGCACGCGGGCTGGACGTCAGAAGCAGGATGGACGACATGGTGCATTTCCTTTCGAATGGAATTTAACGGCCCGTTGCTGGGAGGTGAGCCGCAGTCTCGAAGCGAAAATAGGTCTGGCCTGCTATCGAAAAAACGGTGATAATGTCGATCGAAACTATCGATGGAATGGATAGAAGATGCTGCCCAACCCGACTCTGGACCAATTGCAGGTGTTTCTGACCGTTGCCGAGACCGGCAGCTTCTCAGCCGCTTCGCGGGCGCTGAACCGTGCCCAGTCGGTTGTGAGCTATACGATCGCCAACCTGGAGGCGCAGCTAGAAGTGCCGCTTTTCGAGCGCTCCGGTGCGCGCCAGCCGAAGCTTACGGAGGCAGGCAAGGCAATGCTGGAGGATGCGCGACGCATTCTCGGCGACCTGCAGGTCATGCGGGCGCGCGTCAAGAGCCTGAGGGAAGGGCTCGAAGCGGAGGTTTCCGTCGCCATCAGTGTCATGGTGCCTTCGCGGGCCCTGGTGGAGGTCCTGCGCGAATTTCGCGAGATGTTTCCGTCCGTTTCATTGAACCTCAACGTCGGCGAACTTGGGATGGTCATGGATCTCGTCCTCAGCGGCAAGGCGACGATCGGGATCGGCGGCGCAGTTCTAAAGCAGGACGATTCGGTCGTCACAGAGCGGATCGGTCATTCCTTCATGCTGCCGGTTGCCGCGCGCAACCACCCGCTTGTTGCGATCGACCGGCCGCTCATGCTCGGCGACGTGCGCGAGGAAGTGCAGCTTGTCGTCACCGATGCGTCGGGTCTGACAAAGGGGCGTGATTTCAATGTTTTGTCCTACAAGACATGGCGCGTCAGCGATATTGCGACGAAGCATCAGCTCATCAAGGCCGGTCTTGGCTGGGGTGGCCTTCCGGCCTCGCTCATCCGTGATGATCTCGTGAGCGGCGCGCTTGTCCCTCTCGATCTGGATGCCTACGAACAGGGGGAATATGCCATCTATTCCGTGCGCCAGCTCGCTAACCCGCCCGGACCCGCTGCCACCTGGATGATCGATGCGTTCCGCACGAGGCTTTCCGCCTGCCCAAGCCACGCCGATTTCAATGCTCAGATCGCCGAACTGCGCGAGCCCGGTATGCCGCTTGCGGCCGAATGACGAAAGCGCAGGCGCAGGCGCCGCGCCTTCGTCGACATATTTTTTCGCCTAAAGGACGAGCCTGAATTTCGAGAAGCCGTCGGCCCCTTCGCCGGCATCCTCGATCTTCACGCTCTTGACCTCGGCGAGGAACTGCTTCGCCTTCGGGCCGCTTTCGAAGGTCGCGGTCGTGCCCGGGAGCGGCTTGAAGGTCCAGTTTGCGTCTGCCGACGGATTGATCGTGCCCTGATCATGGATATAGCGGACGATGACGTCGCGGTTGGTATCCGGCGCCTGGAAGATCACCTTATCAGCGGTAATCTCGGGGAAATTGCCGCCGCCGCCGGCGCGGTAGTTGTTCGAGACGACGACGAACTTTTGAGCCGGATCGATCGGCTTGCCGTTGAAGGCGAGGTTCTGGATGCGGTTGGCGTCCGGATTGATCGGCTTGCCGGACGAATCATATTTCGGCGGCTGCGACAGGTCGATCTGGTAGGTGACGCCGTCGATCACGTCGAAATTGTAGGACGGGAAATCGTTGTTGAGCAGCGCCGCATCCTTCGAGCCGGCCTCGATGTGATTAAACATGCCGGCTGACATTTCGAGCCAGTTCTTCACCTGGGCGCCGGTGATGGCAACAGCCTGGACCGTGTTCGGGTAGAGATAGAGGTCGGCGACGTTCTTGATGGCGATATCGCCGGCCGGAACGTCGGTATAGTAGTCGGCGCCGCCGCGACCGCCGGCCTTGAAGGGGGCCGCCGCCGAAAGCACCGGCAGGTCCTTGAACTTGGTGTCGGCGAGCATCTGCTTGATGTACCAGGTCTGGGCTTGGCTGACGACCTGCACGGAGGGATCGTCGGCGACCAGTGCGAAGTAGGAATAGAGTGGCGCGGATGTCTTGCCGACGGGGGTGCGGACATAGGTCAGTGTCGCCTCGTGCTCGGCCTTTGCGGCTTCGACCACTTCCTTCTTGTCGGCGTAGTCGGCAACCACCTTCTTCTTGTCGTCGCGATGATAGATCGGTCGTGCTTCCGAGGTGAAATCGACGATCTTCCAGCTGTTGCCGTCTTTTTCGAGCAGCAGGTCGATAAGGCCGAGATGCGAGCCCCAGAAACCGGCCATCACGGCGGGCTTGCCGTGCAGCGTGCCCTTGACGGGATCGGCATTGGCGACGCCGTCCCAGCTCTTCGGGCCTGGGAAGACGAGATGCTGGTGGCCGGTGAAGATCGCGTCGATCCCATCGACGGCGGCGAGATGCAGCGAGGCGTTTTCCATCTTTTCGGACGGTGCGCTGCCATCGATGCCGGAGTGCGAGAGCGCAATCACGATATCGGCGCCGGCTTCCTTCATGGCGGGAACCCAGGCCTTGGCCGCCTCGACGATATCGCGCGTGTGCGCCTTGCCCTCAAGGTTCTTGATGTCCCAGAGCATGATCTGCGGCGGAACGAAGCCGATGAAGCCGATCTTGACGGGGCTTTCGTTGCCGGCGCCGTCCTTGATCTGTTTTTCCAAGATGATGTAGGGCTTGAAGAAGAGATCGTCCTGCTTCGGGTCCGAGGCGAGCTGGCCCTTGGTCAGGTTGGCGCACACGAAGGGAAAGTTCGCGCCTGATAGGACCTTGAGCATGAAGTCGAGGCCGTAGTTGAACTCGTGATTGCCGAGCGTGCCCACAGTATAGCCGAGCGTGTTCATCGCCTTGATCACCGGATGGACGTCGCCGTCCTTCATGCCGTGCTGATAGGCCATGTAGTCGCCCATCGGATTGCCCTGCAGCACGTCGCCATTGTCGATCAGCAGCGAGTTGACGGCCTCTGCGCGGATACCGTCGATGATCGTCCCGGTGCGCGACAGGCCCATCGTGTCGTTCGGCTTGTCGGCATAATAGTCATAGGGAAAGACGTTGACGTGAATATCGGTCGTTTCCATCAGCCTGAGATGCGCCTGGTTGGCGCTGGCGCGCGCGCTGAAAGGGTGCAGCAGCACCAGGGCGGAAGTGGCGGCCAGGCCGCCGAGCAGCGAACGGCGGCTCATTACACCAACATCGAAAATGGAAGACATGGAAACTCTCCTTCAGGATCATGCATCGTCCGGCCCGTCAGAATTAGGACGATTTGGCGAGGAGTACACTGCGAAAATGACAGGACGTCGAAACAATCCGCCGGAAAAGCGTCGTGGCTCTGAAATGCAATTTATGGTGCAGTCACTCGGCGCCCGGCTGCCGCAGACGTAAGGCCACGGTCACCCTCGGCGGTCGGTGTCGATCGCAGCTACTGGAACGATCTCAGCCGCTCCTTCGGCGCAAAGGCGGTGCAGCCTTACGATTTCAGCGTCGATGTCGCCAAGTGAGGCGTCCGCTCGACGTTGGTGGCGGTTCTAACCAGCGGGCGTACCGCCAGCACAGGCCGCATCTCCTTGTGGAAAAAGCGGAAATAGGAGGAGATCTGTGCCCGCGCATTCGAATTCACGTCGAACTGGATGCCGACGCGGCCATTGTGCTTCCAGCGGATGACGCCTTCGAGCAGGCCGAGGTTTTCGGCCTCGATGCGTACCTTGCTGCCGGAGGCGGCATGGAGCGGCCCCTTCATCTCCAGGGCGGCACCGGTCGGCGATAGGTTGAGAATGCGGGCATCCACCTGGCTGTTCAGATATTTGACATGGCCGAACACGCGGCAGTTTTTCCGGTCGGCCTTTCGGGCCGTGATTTTCAAGTTGCGGGTCATACTGTCTCCCTTGGTACAGCCGGGGAGCATAGCGCCGGAAAATTGAAATGGTTTTAGGGGCTTGGCTAAAATTGCAGTGAAACCGTCAGTTGGCGGCGGCCGCTCTGCGTCCCACCACATGTTCGCGCCAGACGGTGAAGATGCCGGCGGCAACCACGATCGCCGAGCCGACGATCATGTTGAAGCTGAGCGTTTCGCCATAGATCACCATGCCGATGATAGAGGCATAGACAAGTGACAGATACGTCAGCGGCTGGACGGCGGCGGCATCGAGAACATCGTAGGCGCGGATCAGGAAATAATGGCTGGAGATGCTGGTCATGCAGACGAGCGCCATCCAGCCCCAGTCGCCCGGCGCCATCCAACTCCAGTAGAACGGCCCGACCAGCGTCATCGTGACGCCGCCGACGACGCCGGTATAGAAGAAGCTGGTCATCGACGAATCGTCGCGGCTGACCAGGCGGGTGGCGATAACGTAGAAGGCGAAGTTGAAGCAGGAAATGACGGCGAGAAGCAGCTTCACGTCGAAAAACTCGCCTTCCGGCTTCAGGATCAGCAGTACCCCGAAAAGTCCGGCGCCGATCGCTGCCCACCGCCGCCACCCGACCCGCTCGCCGAGGATCGGCATCGCCAGCAGTGCGATCAGGATCGGCGTCGCGGAAAAGATCGCCTGTGAACGGGCAAGGCCGATCACGGCAAAACAGGTGATGGCCAGAACCACCTGAACCGCAAGCAGAACGCCGCGTGTCACCTGCAGGAAGGGGCGTTTGGTGCGGGCCGTCGTCTTAATCCCGCCGCGCATCTTTGACGCGATGATGATCGTGAAAAGCGCAAAGGCCCAGTAGCGGATCATCGTCACGAAGATTGGCGGATAGGCCGTCGCCAGATGTTTCGAGATGGCGTCCTGCAGCGAAAAAATGGTGAGCGCCAACAGCGCGAAAATATAGCCTTGGGTCTTCGATGTCATGACTTGCCAATGAGCGGGAAACGCCCGCGCGCATCGAAGTCTGGACAGGCTTTCGGCAAAGATGCAAGGCCTCAAAGGCCGACATTCGGCTTGTCGATGATTTCTCTGAGCGCGAAGCTCGAATTGATCTTGACGACGTGGGGAAGGGCCGACAGCCAGTCGCGGTGGATGCGCTCATAGTCCTCGAGGTCGCGGGCGGCGACCCTGAGGATATAGTCGTATTCGCCTGACATCAGGTAACAGACGAGCACGTTCGGGCAGAGCTTCACCGCTGCCTCGAATTCCGCCAGCGTCTTGGCGAACTGGCCGGAGAGCGAGATATGCACGATAGCGATCATCTTGTAGTCGAGCGCCTTGTGTGAAAGCCGCGCATGGTAGCCGCCGATGACGCCGCTTCTTTCTAAGATATCGAGCCGGCGCGAACAGGCCGAAGGCGACAGTCCGATCCTTTCGGCAAGCTCGGCATTGGTCATGCGGGCAGTGGCCTGCAGCGCCTTAAGAATCGCAAGATCGATGGTGTCGAGATCGGCCATTCGAAGAACTTTCGAAAAAAGATAGAATGAACGCAATAATCGCCGAAAAATCGCCTCTTCGCAAATCGTCTTTGCAAGGACATTTCACTGCCTTGATGGTTGGATTCCTCATCTGAAAAATCCGCGGCCGCGGAGATAAAATTGAGAGGAACGCGCATGCGTGTCGGTTGCCCGAAGGAAATCAAGAATCATGAATATCGCGTCGGTCTGACGCCGGCTTCGGTGCGCGAATATGTTGCCCACGGCCACGAGGTCTGGGTGGAGACCAAAGCTGGCGTCGGTATCGGCGCTGATGATGCCGCCTATGCCGCGGCCGGCGCGAGGATCGCCGCCTCCGCCAAGGATATCTTCGAAAAGTGCGACATGATCGTCAAGGTGAAGGAGCCGCAGCCCGCCGAATGGGCGCAGCTCCGTGACGGCCAGCTTCTGTACACCTATCTGCATCTGGCGCCGGATCCCGAACAGACCAAGGGTCTCATCGCCTCGGGCGTTACCGCGATCGCCTATGAGACGGTGACCGACGAGCGCGGCGGCTTGCCGTTGCTGGCGCCGATGTCGGAGGTCGCCGGACGCCTGTCGATCCAGGCGGGAGCGACCGCGCTGCAGAAGGCCAATGGCGGCCTTGGCGTCCTGCTCGGCGGCGTACCCGGCGTGTTGCCGGCCAAGGTCACGGTCATCGGCGGCGGCGTTGTCGGCCTGCATGCCGCCCGGATGGCCGCCGGCCTTGGCGCAGATGTCAGCATTCTCGACAAGTCGCTACCGCGCCTGCGCCAGCTTGACGATATCTTCTCGGGCCGCATCCACACGCGTTATTCCAGCATCCAGGCGCTGGAGGAGGAAGTCTTCTCGGCCGATCTCATTATCGGCGCCGTGCTGATCCCCGGCGCTGCTGCTCCGAAGCTCGTCACCCGCGAGATGCTCTCCGGCATGAAGAAGGGCTCCGTCATCGTCGACGTCGCCATCGACCAAGGCGGCTGCTTCGAGACCTCGCATGCAACCACCCATTCCGATCCGACCTACGAAGTCGACGGCGTCGTGCATTATTGCGTTGCCAACATGCCGGGCGCAGTGCCTGTCACCTCGGCGCACGCGCTGAACAATGCAACATTGGTTCATGGCCTGGCGCTTGCCGATCGCGGTCTGCGCGCCATCGCCGAAGACAAGCATCTGAGGAACGGCCTCAACGTGCACAAGGGCCGCATCACCAGCAAGCCGGTCGCCGACGCACTTGGCTACGAAGCCTTTGCGCCGGAGAGCGTGCTGAACGTAGCGTAGGCTAGCTGACTCCAGGTGACGACTTACTGCGCTATTTTCGGCCGGCAGGGCGGTATCCGAAGGGATGCCGCCTTCTTTGTATGACGGCGACCTGTAATCGGACCGCGACCGTTGGCGGCGTTGGAGGTATGCTTTCCTTGTCACGCAGCGCGACGAGTTGTGTCCCGCCCGATCAGTTGCCATCGTATCATGCCGATGGGCAGTCGCCATCTAAACGGAGCAGCAATGACGGTTGATAGTCGAGAGCAAACATCGCCGGTTCCGCTTCGAACATCACCTATCGGCCTCGAAACATATATTGCCGGCAGAACACTCGTCAGCGGGGATGGACCGGCTTGGACTGATATATTCGTGCAGGTATTTTCCCGCCTGAAGGTGCAACATCCCTTTCTTGTCCCAGCGGTCGCCGAGCCTCTCGTTGTTTGGGTGATCTCAGGTCAGGCATGTGTCGAGGAACGCGATCTGGGCGGGGAGTGGGAGGCCAATATAGTCAGAGTCGGGGACTTTTTTCTGACGCGGTCGCCCACGCCATACGAAATGCGCTGGCACGCCGAGGGAGACGAACCTTTCCAGGTAATGCATCTCTATCTCTCCGTTCCGTTGTTTGACCGGGTGGCGGAAGGGGTTCTCGGCAAGGCTGCCAGCGCCATGCGCCTGCGCGACATATCGGGCGGCCGCGACCAACATCTCTCCAGCATGCTGGAACTGATCCATGCTGAACTGACGGCAGAAGGGCAGGGAAGTCGGCTCTTCGTGCAGGGATTGGCGCAGACGCTCGCTGTTCACCTTATCCGACAATATGCAACATTCGACGCAGAGGCACGGCCGTCAAATGCCCTCCCGGGCGCCAAGCTACGGCGGGCGATCGCATTCATGGAAGCCAACCTTCAAGAGCCGTTTGATCTCGCACGTCTGGCGCAAACGGCCGGCATGAGCGCTTTTCACTTCAGCCGCCTCTTCAAGAAGGCCACCGGCCTCTCTCCATCCCATTATTTCATTCGCCAACGCATAGCTAAAGCCCAGCAACTTCTGCAGGAAACCAGCACCAGCATCATCGAGATCGGCATGTCCGTGGGGTATTCGAGCCCTAGCCATTTTGCTCAAATTTTCCGCCGGGAGGCTGGCGTCTCCCCCAGCGACTACCGTCGCAGTTAAAGCGCGTCGCGATCTTTTTCAGATTCGCTCATTGCGCTTTAGGTCTTGGTTTCTACGCATGTCGTTGTCGCAAAACCGCTGCACACTTTTGTGCGACATGCTTTAGTATTTCAGCTTGGTCCTTGTGGATTTGAGCAAGATCCCGACAGGTCTCGCAAGGTCCCGAGAGAGGGATCGATCACTCCTCTTTATGTTCCTCCTTGTCGAACACGACCGTCCTTTCGGTTGGAAGGGCGCCCAGTCAAGGAGATAAACCATGACGAATATCAATGGAAAAATCGCGCTGGTCACCGGCGCCTCGAGCGGCATCGGTGCCGCTACCGCGTTGAAGCTCGCCGAGGCCGGCGCAAAGGTCGGTATCGCCGCCCGTCGCACCGACAAACTTGAAGGCCTCCAAAAGGAGATCGCCTCTGGAGGCGGTGAAGCCCTCGTGATCGAAATGGACGTGGTCGATCCAGCCTCCGTCGAAGCCGGCGTCAAAAAGCTGGTGGGTGCCTATGGTTCGATCGACATTCTCGTCAACAATGCTGGCCTGATGCCGCTTTCGGATGTCGATCAGGTTAAAGTTGACGAATGGCACCGGATGGTCGACGTCAATGTGAAAGGCCTGCTGAACACCACTGCTGCAGTTCTGCCGCAGATGATCAATCAACATTCGGGCCACATCTTCAACATGTCGTCGATTGCTGGCCGCAAGGTCTTCAAAGGCCTGTCGGTTTATTGCGCCACCAAACATGCGGTGGCCGCGTTCTCCGACGGCCTGCGCATGGAAGTGGGCCAGAAGCACAACATTCGGGTGACTTGCATCCAGCCAGGCGCCGTGGCGACCGAGCTGTATGATCACATCACGGAGCCTGGCTATATCAAGCAGATGGACGACCTTGCCAAGCAGATGACGTTCCTGCAGGGCGCAGACATCGGCGACACCATCGTCTTCGCGGCGCAGGCGCCTGCCCATGTGAATGTCGCGGAACTCTTCGTTCTGCCGGTCGAACAGGGCTGGTAACCACACCAGAGGTCTTTCAGCTTCCCCGCATACATGCGGGGAAGAGACTCGCGAAGGAGCCGGACGATGAATGAGATTTCCGTTTCCCAGACCTATCGCCTGCTCGAACCCGGTCCGATCGTTCTTGTGACGACGAGCCTTGAGGGAACGCCCAATGTGATGACGATGGGTTTTCACATGATGATCCAGCATGCACCGCCGCTGATCGGTTGCGTCATCGGCCCCTGGGACTTCAGCCACCGGAACCTGAAAAAGACCGGCGAATGCGTGATTGCGATTCCAGCCGTCGATCTTGCCGAAACCGTGGTGGACATCGGCAATTGCTCCGGTGACACGGTGGACAAGTTCGAGCGGTTCAGCCTGAGGACTCGTCCAGCAAAGGATGTCGCGGCGCCGTTGCTGGTGGACTGCCTTGCCAATATCGAATGCCGTGTTGCCGATCCGAGCTTCGTCGATCGATACAATCTCTTCATCCTCGAAGCGAAGAGGATCTGGATCGACGAGAGCCGCAAGGAACGACGGACCATGCATCATCGCGGTGACGGCAGCTTCACCGTGGATGGCGGCACACTCGATCTCCGGAAGCGCATGGTCAAGTGGCGGCACTTGCCATAAGGCGCGCCGCTCCACGCAAACACACATCCCTAAACTTCACATTGATTGAAAGGATATGAACATGTCCGCCTATCTCGTTGTCGATCTCGATATCCACGACCCCGAAGCCATTGCCGATTACCGCTCCAAGGCCCTGCCTCTGGTGGCAAAGGCCGGCGGCCGCCTCATTGCTCTCGATGACGCGCCGCTCGAACTCGAAGGCTGGCAGGCGACGAATATGCTGATCATCGAGTTTCTCGATATGGATGCCATCCGTGGTCTCTTTGCATCGCCCGAATATGCGCCGCTCGCACACCAACGGCAGGCAGCCGCAGGTTCGCGGATCATTGCCTTGCGCGGCTTTTAATAAGATTCGAGGGGGCGCGATCCCGACAGCATTGGTCAGGGGGAAACCGAAACCGCCTCGCCGATCACTGCAGAAGGAGCGTGCGGGCGAGTTGACGACTTCCTGTTGCGCTTTGCCCTCCGCCTATCAGGCGCCGGTCTCCGCCAGGGCCGGCGCCTTTACCTTATCGATCCGGCATTGGAAGCAGTTGTTGCGCGCGGAACGCACATGCACATAGGCGATATCAGATCGTCCCAGCAGCTCTTTGCAATAGGCCGGAATATCGCCGATCTCAGTCACCGCGCCGGTACCGTAGACGATGCGGTCGTTCTCGCTGTAGCCGCGGACGATGAAGTCACGGCTCGTCGTCAGCATCGGCGGCATGATCTCTTCGGCGGCATAGCGTGCGCAAGGCTGCCTGTGCAGGAAGACTGGACCGGTTTCGGCATAGGGCTGCAGCTCGGGGAAGGGCCGGTAGGCAAAGACCAGCAACGCCTGGCCCGCATCGATATTCTGAAGGCAATGGCGGCAGGGATGGCCGGGACCATCGGAGACGATCGTCTCGGGCAGCCTGTCATAGGCGTCGCGGCCGCCGTTCCAGAGGCGTTCGGCGTCGGTCGTCGGCATGGCAACAAAACGAATGGCGGTCATGGCAGATCCTTTTGTGATTGCCATGAAATGCACCTGGACGAGCGGGCAAGCCACCCGATTCTTGCCTGCGTCTGCATATGAGATCGCCGGAGAGTGAAAAGCGGAGTATCTTCCGGGCGTACGTTGTAAGGCGAAAGGAGAAGGCCTTGGCCGACATCGATCTGGCGCTGCTGGCGCAACAGAATGCAGAAATACTGGAAGAGCTCAGGGCTCTGCGCCGGGAAGTGGCGGAACTGAAGGAACAGTCGGGCCGCACGCTCGATTTCGAACGCCGAAACGACCCGCGCCGCCCGAACAGCCTGACGCAGCGTTAGCCACCTCCGCTGACGTCGGGAAAGAAGCCGTCAGCTTTTCCGCGCAATCTCCAGAAGCTCCTTGTCGCTGAGCGGGCGGACGATGCCGGTACCGGTCGAAACGGGGGAGAAGCCGTACATCTGGTAGAGCTGCAGCGCACGCGGATGGTCGAGATTGTTGGTGGTGGTGGTGACCCGCTTCGGATTGAGCGACCAGATGGCATAGAGCGCCTGCAGCAGGAACCATTTGCCGATGCCGAGACCGAGCGCATGTTCAATCAGGCCAAAATGGCTGAGCTCGATCATATCCTCGTCTTCGCAGAAATATTCGTAGAATCCGGCGGGCGCGCCGTTCACGTAGAGAACGCTGATATTGTTGCGCTTGTCGTTCAGCGTCTCGGCAAGCTGCTCGTCACTCATGCGCAACCGATCCACCCATTGCCAGCGCGCACCCACCTGCCGGTAGAGATAGCGGTAGAAGGGCAATGGGATCTCGGGAGCGCGCATGATCGCCGTCTGGATATTGACGGGCACCGGCATGCTTGCCTTCGGCGGCGCCGTCATTTCGAGCCGGGTGATGTGAGCTTTCAGCGAAGCGGGTGTCTTCCCCATGGCGATCAGGCTTTGACCGGCGTCGGCGGACCGGTGACGATGGGCGTATCGTCACGGCTGCCCCATTCGCTCCACGAGCCGTCATAAAGCTTGTTGTCGTGATGACCGAGCGATTCCAGCGCCAGCGTGATAATGGCGGCGGTGATTCCCGAGCCGCAGGACGTGACGACAGGCTTTGAAAGATCGATGCCGGCATCTTCGATCGTCTGCCTGAGTTCGGGCAGCGACTTGAACCGGCCCTGGTTGGCGAAGACGCCGGAGGGCAGGCTGCGGGCGCCGGGCATATGGCCGGAGCGCATGCCGACACGCGGTTCGGGTTCGGCGGCTGCAAAGCGGCCGGCGCTGCGGGCATCGGCGATCTGCATCGCGGCGCTGGAGACGATGTCGCGCATCGTATCGAGCGTCACCACGCGGCTTTCATCGAAATTCGGCGTAAAGGTCGTCGGCACATGCTTGGGTGCTGCGGTTTCCAGCGGACGGCCCTCGGCCTTCCAGCCGTCGAGACCGCCGTCGAGAACGAAGACGTTTTTCGCGCCCATCACCCGGAACAGCCACCAGACGCGCGGCGAGGCGAACAGGCCGATGCCGTCATAAACGACGATCCGATCATTCTCGCTGATGCCGAGCCGGCCGACTTCGGCGGCAAAATAATCGGGCGAGGGGATCGTGTGCGGCAGCGACGTTGAATGATCGGCGATCTTGTCCTGATCGAAGCGGATGGCGCCGGGAATATGGCCGGCCGCATATTCGGCATCGGCATCGCGCTTCTGCGCCGGCAGATAGAAGGAGGCGTCCAGCACGCGCAGGTCAGCTTTCCCGAGCTCGGACTGCAGCCAGTCGGCCGAAACGACGAAACGGCTCTTGGTCTCACTCATTATGGTCTCCCTTGATGGTCAGGCTTCGTCGCCGGGCGTGCCGAAGCGGATGCGGAAGCGCCGGTTCTCTTTGCCCTTCTTCTCGATTTTGGCGATATGGATCCGGCCGACTTCCTGAGTCTCGGAGACATGTGTGCCGCCGCAGGGTTGGCTGTCAATCGAGGAGTTCTCGCCGATGCAGACGAGGCTGACGCGCCCGAGCCCCAGCGGCGGGCGCACGTTCTTCGATTTGACGATGTCGGGATTGGCCGTAAGCTCCTCGTCGGTGATCCATTGCAGATAGACCGGATGGTTCTGCTCGACCAGTTCCATCAGTTTGGTCGTCACCTCGTCCTTGTCGATCGTTTCGGCCATGTCGAAGTCGACGCGGCTCTCCTCCTCGCCGACGGCAGCCCCGGTGATCGGATAGGAGCAGACGACGGAAAGCAGGTGGCAGGCGGTGTGCATGCGCATCAGCCTGTAGCGGCGCGGCCAGTCGACATGCAACACCAGCGTCTCGCCGACCGCAGGCCGCGGCTCGTTTTCGAGCGGCACATGGATGATGATATCTTTGCTTGGACCATGCTTCGTCTGACTGAGCGCGATCTTGCTGCCGTCGGCACGTTCGAGCTGGCCGGTGTCACCAGGCTGGCCACCTGATGTCGCATAGAAGCAGGTCTGGTCCAGTTCGATGCCCCCGTCTTCGTGAACGGCGGTGACGACCGCCTCGCACGTCGAGAGATAGAAGTCGTCACGATAGAGGGCATTGACCGGCATGGGTTTTCACACGGGTTCGTAGGGAACGTGGATTTCGGGCGACTTGGCCATCCAGCCCGGAACGGGCAGCCCCTTCGAGGTAAGGAAATCCGGGTTGAAGAGCTTAGACTGATAGCGGTTGCCGTAATCGCAGAGGATCGTCACCACCGTGTGACCAGGTCCAAGATCCCGGGCGAGATTGACCGCGCCGGCAATGTTGATCGCTGTCGAGCCGCCAAGGCAGAGGCCCTCGTTCTCGACGAGGTCGAAGAGATAGGGAAGCGCTTCGGCATCCGAGATCCGATAAGCATAGTCAGGCGTGAAACCCTCGAGATTGGCGGTGATGCGGCCCTGGCCAATGCCCTCGGTGATTGAGGATCCCTCGGATTTCAGCGCACCGTTCTGGTAGAATTCATAGAGAGCGGCGCCGTCGGGATCGGCGATGCCGATCTTGACGTCAGATTTGAAAGCCTTGAGGCCGGTAGCCACGCCTGCCAGCGTGCCGCCGGAGCCGACCGAGCAGATGAAGCCGTCGACCTTACCGTCGGTGTCTTTCCAGATCTCCTTGGCGGTCGTTTCGATATGCGCCTGACGATTGGCGACGTTGTCGAACTGGTTTGCCCAGATCGCCCCGTTCGGCTCGGTCTTCGCCAGCTGCTCTGCGAGCCGCCCGGACACCTTCACGTAGTTGTTCGGGTTCTTGTAGGCAACGGCGGGCACTTCGACGAGTTC
Organism: Rhizobium indigoferae; assembly: GCF_034554815.1. Lineage (NCBI taxonomy): Bacteria > Pseudomonadati > Pseudomonadota > Alphaproteobacteria > Hyphomicrobiales > Rhizobiaceae > Rhizobium > Rhizobium indigoferae. Next base: position 1,551,323 of record NZ_CP140635.1, read on the forward strand.
GGCGCCAAGCAGCTTCAGCGCGTCTTTCTTTTCCTGGCTCTGCGTTTCCGGGATGACGATGACGGTGCGATAACCGAGCGCCTTGGCGACCAGCGTCAGTCCGATGCCGGTATTGCCGGCCGTACCCTCGACGATGACGCCGCCCGGACGAAGCAATCCCTTCCGCTCTGCGTCGCGGATGATGTAGAGCGCGGCGCGATCCTTCACCGACTGGCCGGGGTTCAGGAACTCCGCCTTGCCGAGAATGGTGCAGCCGGTCACCTCTGAGGCGCCCTTGAGTTTGATCAGGGGCGTGTTGCCGATGGCTTCAAGGACGGAGGGGTGGAAGGTCATGGAATCTGCCTCTATTCGAACTCTTACTTTAAGAACGGTCTTTTCCCTTCACAAGGCTGAGTTGGCAAGAAAAGCTATTCCACACCTCTGTCGGACGCGATAAAATTTGGCTTTCCTCCCCAAAATGACTATGGCCCCGCAATCCCGCCGTGTGCGGGGTGATCCGAAGATTGACTTTCCCCGTACGGATGACGACAAAGCGAAAACGGAGCGCGGCAACAGGGCGTGACCGAAACCGAGATGGTTCACGAGCAGATCGACACGATCGATGCATTGATGGCGCATTATGTCGCCGGCTCCTTGCCTGAGCCGGCGCGTGTGCTGGTGCAGTCTCATCTGGAAATGAAACCGGACAATCGCAGCCTGGTAAACAGCCTCGAGCTGCTGGCAGGCGAAGCTCTGGAAAACGCGCCTGAAGTCGCCATTGCCGATCGCGACGGACGGCTTGCGGCGATCTTTTCCTCTGCATCTCCCGTCCCGGCGGCGCAGACGGCCACGCGACCGGAAAATGCGCTGTTTCCTCAAGCGTTGCGTGCTCTCTTGGGCTTCGAGGCCGAGGATGTGCCCTGGCGCCGGCGATTGCCCGGTTTCAGGGAATATTCGCTCGACATGGACGGCTGCGAGGTCAGCCTGATGTGGATCCGGCCGGGCCGCGCCTTGCCGGCGCACACCCATAAAGGCATGGAACTGATCCTCATCCTCGACGGCGCCTTCAACGATGAACGCGGCCGTTTCGGTCCCGGCGACATCTCCATTGCCGACGAGACGGTCGACCACCGGCCGGTCGCCGAAAAGGACAGGCCTTGCATCGCCTTTGCCGTTTCGGACGGGCCGGTCAAGCTCACCGGATCCTTTCGTCAGATGATCGGCGACCTGATCGGCTGAAAGCAGCCACAATGGTGTGATAGAGCCCTAAATCCGGGAGGAGCAGAGAAACTTCCGGACCTGTTTTCGTGTTGATCAGGCGGCCCGGAGGAACATGTCATGCGTGATTTCATTGCCCATCCCGAACATGGAATCGTCTGGATTTCAGGCGCGAGTTCAGGCATTGGCCGGGCGCTTGCGTTAAAGCTCGCCGCCGAAGGATACAAGGTCGCCGTCACCGCCAGAAGTCACGAAAAGCTGGTGGAGCTGCAGACCGAAGCCCGCGGCCTTTCCGGCAGCATTGTCGTTCTCGACGGCGACGTCACCGATGCCGAGGACATGGAACATGTCATGGCCTCCATCGAATATGAGCACGGGACGCTCGCCATGGCGATCCTCAATGCCGGCGTCTATCTGCCGGTCCACGCCGAGGACCTGAACCGCAGCGATTTCGAAAAGAGCTTTGCCGTCAATCTCTCCGGCGTCGTCAACTGTCTGTTGCCCGCGATCCGCCATATGAAGGCGAAAGGGCAGGGACAGATCGCCATCGTTTCCTCCGTCACCGGCTATGGCGGCTTGCCGACAGGAGCTGCCTATGGCGCCACCAAGGCGGCGCTGATCAATATGGCCGAAAGCCTGAAATTCGATCTCGACAAGATGGGCATCCGCATCCAGCTCGTCAGCCCGGGCTTCGTCGATACGCCGGCGACGAGGAAAAATGCCTTTCCGATGCCGGCCCTGGTATCGGTCGAGGAAGCCGCCCGGGAGATTGCTGCCGGATTGAAATCGCAGACCTTCGAGATCACTTTCCCGAAGCGCTTCACCACCATGCTGAAGCTCGCGCGCCTGCTCCCTTATGGCGCTTATTTCACGCTGGTGAACCGCGTGACCGGCTGGCGGGAGCGGCCGCCATTGCCTGGTCACCATCCGGTGACACCGCATGCGGCGGAATGATCAACGACGCGAAAACACGACCTGACGGACATCGATATTGCGGGCGCGGAAGCCGGCCTCGCAATAGAACAGATAGAATTCCCAGAGCCGTTTGAAGCGCTCGTCGAAGCCCATCGGGCGAATGCGCTCCCAGACCGACCAGAAGCGCTCGCGCCATTCGGCAAGCGTGCGGGCGTAGTCGAGCCCGAAGCCGAAGTCCTTGACCAGCGACAGATCGACCTTGCCGGCGAGTTCGGCCAGATGGTTGCGCGTCGGCAGCATGCCGCCTGGAAAGACATATTTCTGGATGAAGTCAGGGTTGCTGCGATACTGGTCGAAGGATTCCGGCCGGATGGTGATGATCTGCAGGCCAGCCTTGCCGCCCGGCTTCAGACATTGCCTGAGCTTGGAGAAATAGGACGGCCAGTATTTTTCGCCGACCGCTTCGAACATCTCGATCGAAACGATCCGGTCGTAGAGCCCTGCTTCATCGCGGTAATCCTGGAAGCGGAATTCCACGCGGTCATCGAGGCCGGCCTTGTGGATGCGCTCCTCGGCAAAGGCAAGCTGCTCGCGGCTGATCGTCAGCCCTGTCACCTTGCACTTCAGCTCGCTTGCGGCAAATTCGGCAAAACCGCCCCAGCCGCAGCCGATCTCCAGCACATGGTCGCCGGGCCCGATGCCGGTCGCCTCGGCAAGCGCCCGGTATTTGGCGTTCTGGGCCGATTGCAGATCGTTGGCGCCGGTGGAATAGAGTGCTGAGGAATAGGTCATGCTCGGATCGAGCCATTCCCTGTAGAAATCGTTGCCGAGATCGTAATGGGCGGAAATGTTGCGCTTCGAGCCCGTTTTGGTATTGGTGTTCATCCAATGGCGGACGCGCTCGAAGAGGCGGCCAAGACCGCCCTTGCCATGCGCATAGCTGAACGCGGCCTCGCCATTGACGAGGAAGAGTTCGAGGAAGGCGGCGATATCAGGGCTGTCCCAATCGCCGTCCATATAGGTTTCGGCGACCCCGATCGTGCCGCTCGTCAGCGCCCGATAGGCAAGGTTCCAGTTGTGGAGGCTGAGCGCCGCCTTTGGCCCGGCCTTCTTGCCCTCGACCAGCAGCCTGCGGCCGTCGGGAAGGGTAACGGCAAGCGAACCGTGCTGCATGTGCAGAAGTCCGCGCAGGGCCAGCTTTGCTTTGAAGGGCAGACCCTTCACCATGCGGGACATGTTTTCGGCCGTCAGCGTCACTGCATCACGAGCCAGCAGATTCCAGTCCTGCGCCTTGCTCATTTCTCCTCCTCCAGCATTTTCCTGCCGGTTAGGGACGAAGCACCCTTGATGATACGCGCGGCCGCCCCCCGCCATTGCATCGAACGCTAATGTCATTCCGCCGCTTCCGCAAGCGGGCGGGGCTGGCGGACGCTGACTTCAGGCGGGGGCGAAGGACGCCGGACGTAGCGCGCGCCCTTCAGCCACAACTTCAACGCTTCCCAATGGATGCCGGCGATGATCTTGAAGGTGAGGAAGGGGATGCGCGCCGTCAACCCCAGCAGCAAGGCGCTGGTCAACGGCACCTGTCGTCCGGAAAATGTCGCCGAGAGAAGCGGGCCTTCGCAGTCGTTCTCCAGGATGCGCCAGCGGATTTCGGCGCCGGGCGGCAGCATGCGGAAATGATAGCGCGCCGCCATGCCGATGAAGGGTGAGACGTGGAAGAGCTTGTCGCAGCTCTGGCGAAGCCCGCTCTCCGACATCTCGCCACGGCCGACGGGGCAGATATAGCTGTGCCGCTCGCCGAAAGTATTGCGCACCTCATAGATCATCGCGACGACTGCGCCACCGGCATCATAGGCGTGATAGACAGAGAGCGGGTTGAAGACATAGCCGAGAATTCGGGGATAACAGACGAGCAGGATCCTGTCCGCTCGGTCGAGCCCCGCCTTGGCGAGCAGCCGGTCGGCATAGGCACGCAGTGATGTGTCTCTGGTATCGGCATGATCCCTCTCGTGAAACGAGATGAGATTGGGCCCATTGACGGAAAACAGCACCGATAACCCGCCGGCCTCGTCCAGTCTGTCGAGATCGACAAGCAGCGAGAAGACACGGTAACGGAAGCGATGGCCGAACGGTTTCATGCGTTGATGCATGATCTCGCCGACATAGAGTGCTGCGGCGGCATCCGGTGGAGCGCCGTTGGCTACCGCGTTCATGCCAAGTTTTTCGCCGTGCCCTGTCATGCCGCCACGTCCGGTTGAGGTTCCCAAGTTCGGGCAGTCCGCCAGGGTATGATCCCGCCCAAGGCTTCTGCGGCCGCCAGACCGGAAACGAGGCCATCTTCATGGAAACCGTATCCCGTCCAGGCACCGGCGAAATGGCAATGGTTCTCTCCCTGAATGACGGCGAGCGCCTGCTGTGCGGCCATGGCGTCCGCCGAGAATTGCGGATGTTCATAGGTGAACTCGGCAAACACTTTATGGGGGGCCGGCTCGCGGTCGGGATTGAGGGTCACGAATAGCGGGAATTGATCGTCGATGCCCTGCAGCCGGTTCATCCAGTAAGTCACGGCGACGTCGGCCTTTCCATCTTCACGGCTTGAACGGAGATAGTTCCATGAGGCCCAAACCCTGCGCCGCTGCGGCATCAGCGATTGGTCGCGGTGCAGGACGACGCGGTTCGGCTGATAGGGGATGGCGGCGAGCAGCCTGCTCTCCCGATCGGTGGCATCGGCGAGCAGGCGGGCTGTCTGATCGCTGTGACAGGCGAAGATCACCTTATCGAACGGGTGTGCGATCCCCGTCTCGTCGATGATCGTGACGCCGCGCTCGGAGCGGATGACGCTGCGCACGCCGCAGGAAAGTTTCACGCGTTCGCCGAGCGGCCGAAGCAGCTGGTCGAGATAGGTGCGGCTGCCGCCGGTCACTGTGCGCCACTGGTGCTGGCGGCGATAGATCAGCCGGTGATTGTCGAAGAAATTGACGAAATGCTCGGCGGGAAACTGCAGCATGCGGGTTGATGGTGTCGACCAGATCGCCGCCGCCATCGGCACGAGATAGTTGTTGGTGAATCCGGGCGAGAAGCCGCGCCAGTCGAGATAATCGCCGATCGAGCGCGAGGCGAGATGGCCGGCAGCGCGATCTTCGAGGCAACTGCGGTTGAAGCGCAGAATCTCGTGGATCATCCATAGAAACGATGGCCGCAGCAGGTTGCGCTTTTGCGCAAAGATCGAGGACAGCCCGCCGCCGCTCCATTCCAGCCTGCCGCGATCCAGTGAGAGCGAAAAGCTCATATCGCTTGCATGTGTCGCGATGCCGAGCTCGGCAAACAGCGCCGTCAGGTTGGGGTAATTCTGTTCGTTATAGACGATGAAGCCGGTATCGACCGCAATTTCAACCCCGTCGTAATCCACGTCGACGGTCGCCGTATGGCCCCCGGCCCGCGCTTGGCTTTCATAAAGCGTAACGTCGTGCACTGGGCTTAGAGCCCAGGCCGCGGAGGCGCCCGAGATGCCGGAGCCGATGACGGCGATCTTCAGCCGGCGTGGGGCTGGACGGAAGTGCGCGTTCATGCGGCATCCCTCGTGGCATTGTAGGCGGCGAGCGCCCGGTTACGGGCGAGTGCGTGATCGACGATCGGTTTCGGATAGGTCTGGCCAAGCGCGATGCCGGCCTCGTCGAGCATGCTCCTCGGCGCCTCGAACGGCCGGTGGATGTATTTTGCCCCGAGCTCTCGAAGCTCCGGCACATAGCTCCTGACATATTTGCCGTCGGGATCGAATTTTTCACCCTGCAGCACCGGATTGAAGATGCGGAAAAACGGCGAGGCGTCAGCTCCCGAGCCCGCCACCCATTGCCAGCTTGCCGCATTGTTGGCGGGATCGGCATCGACAAGCGTATCCCGGAACCAGGCCTCGCCCCGGCGCCAGTCGATCATCAGATCCTTGATGAGGAAGGAGGCGACGATCATGCGCACGCGATTGTGCATCCAGCCATGGCGCCAGAGCTGGCGCATGCCGGCATCAATGATCGGATAGCCGGTCATGCCGCGGCGCCACGCCCTGAAATCGTCGTCGTCGCTGCGCCATTCGAAGCCGTCGAAACGCTCGTTCCAGTTGTTCGAGGCAAGACGCGGGAAGTGGAAAAGTAGGTGATAGGAGAATTCGCGCCAGGCGATCTCCTTGCGAAAATGCACGACATCGGCCGCTGCGACCCGTTTCGACAGGCCGCGTGTGGCATCCCAGATGCGGGCAGGGGAGATCTCGCCGAACGCCAGGTGTGGCGACAGCATCGACGTCGCGGGTCTCGCAGGATAGTCTCGGTTTTCCTTGTAGCCGTCGAGCGCGTCTTCGATGAAGGCACGCAGCTTCTCATGCGCGCCCTCTTCGCCGGGTGTCCAGAGATCGGTAAAATCGCCTGCCCAGTCCCGTTTCGTCGGGAGCAGCTTCCAGCTCTCCAGCGCTTCTGATTTCGGAAGTTGCGACGCAAGCCGCAGTTTTGCCGGCGCCTCCAGTGGCGGCTCCGGTTCGCCGCCGCCCTCCAGCGCGCGCCAGAATGGCGTGTAGACGCGATAGGGCGTGCCGTTGCCGGTCATCAGCCGGGAAGGTTCGTGCAGCAACTGGCCCCCAAAGCTTCTTGCCTCGATCGCCTGCTTTTCCAATTCGTGCTTGATACGGACGTCGATGGAGATGCCGGCTGGATCGTAGCGCCGGTTCCAAAAGACGGCTTCGGCCCCGCTCTCCCTGATGAAGGCGCGGAGCACTTCGAACGCCTCGCCGCTTGCCAGCACCAGCCGACTTCTCCGCTTGCGCAGCGATCTGTCGAGCGCTTCCAGCGAATGATGCAGCCACCAGGCCTGCGCAGCGCCCAGCGGACCGGTGCCTGCTGCCTCCGGCTCGCTTATATAGAGGGGGATGATAGGACGCCCGGAGCGATGGGCGGCATCGAGAGCCCGGTTGTCGTCAAGGCGCAAGTCCTTGCGAAACCAGAGGATAACAGGTTTTGCGGTGTCCTTTGCCAATGAAGCCGTTCCGTTCGTGTTCTTTTCAATCTGCTACGGATGTACGGAGCGCGCGGATCAAAAGTTTCATCCGGCGGAAAAGCTTTTCATGGCCTTCGCGACATTAAAAAAGGCCGGCGTGAACCGGCCTTTTGTGAGAGCGGCAGTCTGTCGGTTAGTTGTCGTATTCGCGGCAGGCTTCGCTGATCGATGCGCCGCTCTGGCCACCGCGCGTGTCGACGCCGGACATCTGTTGCGGCATGCCGGGGCATTCCATCGTCCTCGGCTGGCTGATGCTCTGTGTCGTCGTCGGATCGACCGGCGAGACGGGTACCGGACGAATGCCGTTGTCATCGTTGGTGTAGTCGGATGAATAGGTACCCGAATTCGGATCAGTCGAGCCGCCATTCGTCGGCCCGATTGGATCGGGGTTCGACTGGGCAAAGGCTGACGATGCCATGCCGATCGCAAGCAGCGAAGCGGCGATAAGGGGCTTAGACATGGGATATCCTCCTTGGATTTTCATCTTGGATGACCCAGGGGTAACTGGATGACGGAATCATTGTTCCGAAATTTGCCGAAAACATGCATTCAAGCCTCGCTGCGTACCCGGCATGGTTATGCGTAAACCTTAACGGGCGATGTCGCTGGATCGGCGCCGGCGCATGTCCTACTTGCATGCGGAGATACTAAAAAACCGTGGCATGAGGCCGCTATGTTCATCTCCTTTCGCGAAGCCGCAGATCTCGGTCTCCAGATCGCACTTGTGCTCACCCTAACGATGGGTGGCATGGCGGTCGCCTCCTACGCCGTCAGGAATGACAAGGCTAAAATTTCCGCAATCGACGTCAGCCGTCCCTCGCTCTGGACCGCCGCACCGATGCGCGTCGATCCGGCTACGCAAGCCTACCTGCGCGCCGATGCTTCGGCCGCACTGGAACTCGCCGATGGTGCCGATGACCTCTGCCACGACCCGATTGGCCTCCGGCTTTCCTGCGACTTGATCGTCACCTCGGGTACGGCGGCCTTCTAGGCGAAGGCGGTTGGAAGGCGTCACCGCCATCCTCCCGAAAGCTTGCAAAACGCCATGATTTGCCGTTTCATCGAGACAGCGACCACCGTTCGACTCTTTCCCTGAAGGATTCAGCCTTTTGTCTATGCCGATGCCCCGCGGCTTCGAGAAGCCCTATGCCGCCTTCCTGTTCGATATGGACGGCACCATCCTCAATTCGATCCATGCGGCCGAGCGTGCATGGAGTGACTGGGCAAGGCGCCATGGGCTCGATGTCGCCACCTTTTTGCCGAAGATGCATGGGTCGCGCGGCATTGACACGATCACCCGGCTGAACCTGCCCGGCGTCGATCCCGAACATGAATCAAGACTGGTGACCGAGGCTGAAATCGCCGATGTCAGGGATGTCGTTGCCATTCCCGGCGCCGCGACCTTTCTGAGTTCATTGCCCCCGGATCGCTGGGCGATCGTCACCTCCTCGCCGTTGCGCCTTGCTCACCGGCGACTGGAGGCAGCAGGCTTGCCGGTGCCGAGATTTATGGTGACGGCTGAGGACGTCAAGGTCGGAAAACCCGACCCGCAATGTTATATTCTCGGAGCCGAACGCCTCGGCGTCAGCACGCAGGATTGCCTGGTGTTCGAGGATGTCGCAGCCGGCATCACCGCCGGCGAGGCGGCGGGTGCCGATGTCATGGTCATCACGGCAACACATCACCACAAGATGGAGACGCCGCACCCGACCCTCTCATCCTATGACGAGGTCTCGGTCCGCATCGCGGCCGAACACAGGATGCTGATCGTCCCGAACAGGGCCTGACAATGCTCCGGCTGCGTCCTGCTTGCTTTTGTACGGTTCATTCCGCGGCTGCGGCAAGACAGCGATCGATGATCCTGCCGATTTCGCTGCGGCAGGAGCCGCAATTGGTTCCAGCGCTCGTTTCCTTGCCGACCGCCTCGACGCTGTGACATCCGCCGCGCACGGCAGCAGCGATCTGGTTGACCCCGACACTGAAGCAGGAGCAGACGGTGGCACCTGGATCCGGCCTGCCGGCGCCGGGACGGCCTGCAACGAGCGCAAAGCGTTTCCTGAGGTCGCCATGCGAGGCTGAAAGCTGCGAGATCGCCCAGTTGCGTGCGACGGCGACGGGCTCGCGGGCGAGAAACAGCGCGGCAAGCAAGACCTCGCCATCGAAGAAGGCGAGCCTCAGGTCGCCGGATTGCCGGTCGGCATAACCAAGCGGTTCGATCTCTGCCGGAATGGCGAAAACCGCGCGGCACCAGGCCGTCCAGTCTTCGACGTTTTCGCCGAAAGCAAGCTCCAGCCGCCAGCCGCCGGCGGCTTTTGCCAGTGCCCAATAGGCGGCGTCAGGCGTGGCGGGTTTTGTGGCGGAGACGGCGAAACCGTAATGGGTGGCGCGAAACGGCCGGACGGCGACGGCAACGTTCTTCGATGCCGGCTGACCGGAAACAGGATCGGTGATCGGTGCGACCACGGCGTCGATCCGCGCTCTTGCGGCGAACTGGTCGTTCCAGTGCATCGGCGCAAAGATGCCGCCGCGTGCCTGGCGATCGGTGACCAGCGCCCTGACGATTGCCTTGCCGTGCGGGCTGTCGATTTCGACGAGGCCCGCGCTTGATATACCGGTCTCGATCGCGTCGCGCGGATGGATTTCCGCAAAAGGTTCGGCGATATGGGCAGAAAGCCGCGCGCTTTTTCCGGTTCGCGTCATCGTGTGCCACTGGTCGCGGATGCGCCCGGTATTCAGCGTGAAGGGGTACTCGGCATTGGTGCGATCGGTTGCGGGCGGTTTGACCGCGACGAAGCGCGCCTTGCCATCGGGATGGAAGAAACCGCCCTCGGCAAAGAAGCGGGTGACGCTGGGTGCGGTCCCTGCGGCGTGCGGCCACTGAAAGGGCGACAGCTCCTCATAGGCGCCGCCGCTCATGCCGGCGCGCGCGCCGATGTCGAAATCGCGGCTGCCGTTATTTTCGAAGGCCGAAAGCGCGGCATGCTCCGCAAAGATTGCGTCCGGCGCATCAAAATCGAAGGCGCCAGCAAATCCCATGCGGCGTCCGACCTCTGCAAGCTGCCACCAGTCCGCCCTCGCATCGCCGGGAATGTCGAGAAACGGCCGTTGCCTTGAAATGCGCCGTTCGGAATTGGTGACGGTGCCATCCTTCTCGCCCCAGCCGAGCGAGGGCAGAAGCACATCTGCGTGCCGGGTCGTGTCCGTCTCTTTGAGGATGTCCGACACGACGACGAAGGGACAGGCGGCGATCGCGCTTTCGACGCTGTCGGCATCCGGCATCGAGACGACGGGATTGGTCGCCATGATCCAGAGCGCCTTGATGCGCCCGTCGGCCACGGCGCGGAACATGTCGACTGCCTTCAGGCCGGGCTTTGCGGCGATGACGGGCGAGTTCCAGAAGCGCTGCACGCGATCCCGATCGTCGGCATTCTCGATCGCCATATGGGCGGCAAGCATATTGGCGAGACCGCCGACCTCGCGCCCGCCCATGGCGTTGGGCTGGCCGGTCAGCGAGAACGGTCCCATGCCGGGACGGCCAATGCGACCGGTCGCCAGGTGGCAGTTGAGGATTGCATTGACCTTGTCGGTGCCGGAGGAGGATTGGTTGACACCCTGGCTGTAGCAGGTCACGACCTTCGGCGTCGTCTCGAACAGGCGGAAGAACTCCCTGATCTGCATGGCCGGCAGGCCGGTCCGCTCCAGGAGATCGTTGATATCAAGCGCTGCCGCCGCCGCAAAAGCTTCGGCGAAACCTTCGGTATGGGCGGCGATATAATTCTGGTCGATTGCCGGACTGGTCGCGAGATGGGCAAGCAGTCCCATGAACAGCGCGACGTCGCCGTCCGGACGGATGGCGAGATGCAGGTCGGCAATATCGCAGGTCATCGTCCGGCGCGGATCGATGACGACGATCCGCATGTTTGGCCGCGCCGTCTTTGCGGCGGCAAGCCGCTGGTAGATGACGGGATGACACCAGGCAAGATTGGAGCCGGTCAGGATCACCAGATCCGCAAGCTCGATATCCTCATAGGTCCCAGGCACCGTATCGGCGCCGAAGGCGCGGCGATGCCCCGCCACGGAAGAGGACATGCAGAGCCTTGAATTGGTGTCGATATTGCCGGAACCGATGAAGCCCTTCATCAGCTTGTTGGCAACGTAGTAATCCTCGGTCAGCAACTGGCCCGAGACGTAGAAGGCAACCGCGTCAGGCCCGTGTTCGGCGATCGTTTCAGAAAAACGCCGGGCGACCAGATCAAGCGCCTCGTCCCAGTCGCTCCGTTCGCCTGCGATCTCGGGGTAGAGAAGCCGGCCATCGAGGTCGATGGTTTCGGCAAGGGCAGAACCCTTCGAGCAGAGCCGGCCGAAATTCGCCGGATGCTCGGGATCTCCTTTGACGCTGACTGCGCCTGCCTCGTCGATCGTGGCGAGAACGCCGCAGCCGACGCCGCAATAGGGACAGGTGGTTTTGACCTCAGCCGCCATCTACTCCGCCGCCATCATCAGGCTTTCCAAGGCGATGAACAGCCGGCCGTCTTCGTTCAGCACCGGTATCGTCCGGACCTCGCCTTCGTCGGCGCCGAGCGCCCTGCCTGTTTCCAGCGAGATCACCCAGTTGTGCAGCGGGCAGGTGACTGACTTGGCGTGGACGATGCCCTGGGAGAGCGGGCCGCCCTTGTGCGGGCAGTGATCCTCGATGGCGAAGACCTCGTTTTCGGCCGTGCGGAAGACGGCAATCTTGCCCTGCGGCGTCTTCACGCAGCGCGCACCGCGCAGCGGGATATCGGAGATGTCACCGATTGCGATCCAGTTCATGTCCATCTCCTTACTCTGCAGCCTGCGGATAGCCGATCGTCGCCATCGGCTTGAACTCGTGCTTGTCCTTGCCGGAGACACGCTCCGACCAGGGATCGACCTGGGCAAATTTTTGGCTGAAGACGAAGCGTTCGTAATAGGCTTTGCGCTTTTCGGCATCGCCCATGATCTGGCGGCGGATTTCCTCCAGGCCGACGCGCTTGGCCCACTTGTAGATCCGCTCGAGATAGCGGGCCTGCTCGCGGTACATCTGCGTCAGTGCCACGATATGCTCCAGCGCCTCGTCCTCGGTCCGGACAAGCCCAAGGACCTCCGTGCCCTTGATGTCGAGCCCGGCTGCACCAGCGAAATGGATCTCGAAACCGGAATCCACGCAGATCACGCCGATGTCCTTGCAGGTTGCTTCCGCGCAGTTGCGCGGGCAGCCGGACACGGCCATCTTCAGTTTGGCCGGCGTCCAGGAGCCCCACATCAACCTCTCGATGCGGATGCCGAGACCGGTGGAATCCTGCGTGCCGAAGCGACACCAATCAGAGCCGACGCAGGTCTTCACCGTGCGCAGACCCTTGGCATAGGCTTGGCCGGAGACGAAGCCGGCCTTGCCGAGATCGGCCCAGACGGCGGGCAGGTCTTCCTTCTCGATGCCGAGCAGATCGATGCGCTGGCCGCCGGTGACCTTCACCATCGGAATCTCGAACTTGTCGACGACATCGGCGATGGCGCGCAGCTCGTTCGCATTGGTGACGCCGCCCCACATCCGCGGAACGACGGAGTAGGTGCCGTCCTTCTGGATGTTGGCGTGCACGCGCTCATTGATGAAACGCGACTGGTAGTCGTCGGCATATTCGTCGGGCCAATCGCAGACCAGGTAATAGTTGAGCGCCGGCCGACATTTGGCGCAGCCGCAGGAAGTCTTCCATTCGAGCTCCTGCATGACGGCAGGGATGCTCTTCAGACCCTTCGCCTTGATCAAGCGGCGGACATCGTCATGGCCGAGTTCGGTGCAGGTGCACATCGGCTGGACCGCAGCCGGGTTGTAGCTGTCGCCGAGCGTCAGTGCCATGAGTTGTTCGACGAGGCCGGTGCAGGAGCCGCACGAGGCGGATGCCTTGGTATGGGCGCGCACGTCGTCGAGCGACGTCAGCCCTTTGCCCGAAATCGTCGAGGTGATTTTGCCCTTGCATACGCCGTTGCAGCCACAGATCTCCGCGTCATCCGGCAAGGCTGCAACGGCCGCCATAGGGTCCAGCGGCGACCCTCCCTGATAGGCCTGTCCGAAGATCAGCGTCTCGCGCATCTCCGAAATATCGGTTGCCTTCTTCTTCAGGTCATTGAACCAGGCACCATCAGCGGTCTCACCGTAAAGCACGGTGCCGATGATCTTGTTGTCCTTCAGCACCAGGCGCTTGTAGACGCCGGCGCTGGCATCGCGCAGCACGATCTCCTCGCGGTCGTCGCCGTCGGCGAAGTCGCCGAGTGAATAAAGCTCGATGCCGGTGACCTTGAGCTTGGTCGGCGTATCCGCGTGAACAAAGGCGGGCGAGCGATCGCCGGAGAGATGCGCGGCGGCGATGCGGGCCATTTCATAGAGTGGCGCAACAAGGCCATAGACCATGCCGCCGACCTCGGCACATTCGCCGAGCGCGAGAATGTCGCCATCCGAGGTCTGCATGCCGGCATCGACGACGATGCCGCGATTGACTGCAATGCCGGCGTCCTTCGCCAGGCCGACACTCGGGCGAATGCCGACGGCCATGACGACCAGCGTTGCCGGGATGATGCGGCCGTCGTCAAGCTCGATGCCCTCGACCTTGCCGTTGCCGACGATCGCCTTGGTATTGGCCTTGCAGATGACCTTGATGCCGCGTTCCTCGACCGCCTTCTGCAGCAGGTAGCCGGCGGCGGGGTCGAGCTGGCGTTCCATCAGCGTCGGCATGACGTGCAATACGGTGACGTCCATGCCGCGCTGGGCAAGGCCGGCTGCCGCTTCAAGGCCAAGCAGACCGCCGCCGATGACGACAGCCTTTTCGCGCGATTGAGCGGCAAGCAGCATCGCCTGCACGTCATCGAGATCGCGATAGGTGATGACGCCGGGCAGATCCTTGCCGGGAACGGGAATGATGAAAGGCACGGAACCGGTTGCGATCACCAGCTTGTCGTAGCTTTCGGTGACGCCGTGGTCGGAGGTGACGGTCTTGGCGGCGCGATCGATGTTGACGATCTTGTGGCCCTTGTAGAGCATGATGCCATGCTTGATATACCAGCCGTCGCCGTGAATGATGATCTGTTCGTAGTCCTTTTCTCCTGAGAGAACCGGCGACAGCATGATGCGGTCGTAATTAACGCGCGGCTCGGCATTGAAGATCGTAACTTCATAGCGACCCGGCGCCTGCTCGAAGAGGTGCTCCAGCATGCGCCCGGGCGCCATGCCATTGCCGATGATGACAAGTTTTTCGGTCATATTTCCAGGTCCTTGATCAGGTTGCAGCCAGGGGCGCCGAGTGCCCTTGGCGCGACAGTTGCTTGACGGACAGGTGCATCCAGATGAGAGAGATCACGACGATCGCGAAGAGCAGCAGGAAACAGCTGGACCAGAGGCCGGTCATGTCCTTGAGGAGGCCAAAGGCGATCGGAAGGATGAAGCCGCCAAGGCCGCCCATCATCCCGACGATGCCGCCGACTGCGCCTACGTTTTCTGGGTAGTAGGCCGGAATGTGCTTGTAGACGGCAGCTTTGCCGAGGCTCATGAAGAACCCGAGCACGAAGATGACGACGATGAAGATGACGGGGGTGATACCGAAGGCCGGACCTGTCCCGGCCCCAGAAGCAGCCGGCAGCGAAAGGATGAGGGTGGCCACGGCCGATACGGCAAGCATCGTATACATCACGCTGCGCGCGCCCTTCTTGTCCGACAGCACGCCACCGAAGGCGCGGAAGATGCTGCCCGGGATGGAGTAGGCGGCCGCGATCATGCCGGCGGTTTCCAGGTGGAAGCCGTAGACGCCGACCAGATAGCGCGGCAGCCACAGCGACAGGGCGACGAAACCGCCGAAGGCGAAGAAATAGTAAAGCGAGAAGCGCCAGACCTGGACGTTCTGCAGCGGCGCGAATTCCTCGGCAAAACTCTTGGTGGCGACGCGGCGTTCGCGGCGGAGACGGTAGGCCGGATCATCGGTCGTGGTGAACCAGAAGACGATTGCCATCAGTGCCAGACAGACGGCCCAGATCTCGGCAACCGCCTGCCAGCCCCATGCGAGCAACACGAAAGGCGCAGCGAATTTGGTCACAGCCGCGCCGACATTGCCGGCACCGAAGATGCCGAGCGCGGTTCCCTGCTTCTCAGCCGGGAAGAAAGGCGAGACATAGGCGACACCGACCGCGAAGGAGCCGCCGGCGAGGCCGACGCCAAGGCCGGCGATCAACATCTGCGTATAAGTCTGGGCGTAGGAGAGCAGGAAAGTCGCCAATGCGGCGGCCAGCATGGTGAGCGTGTAAACGAGACGGCCACCGTAGCGCCCCGTCCAGATGCCAAGGACGATGCGCACGAGCGAGCCGGTCAGCACGGGGGTGCCGACCAGCAATCCGAACTCGGCCTCGTTCAGCCCGAGATCCTGCTTGATGCGAATGCCGATGATCGCGAAGATCGTCCACACGGCAAAACAGAGGGTGAAGGCTACAGTGGAGATCCACAATGCTTTGGCTGGTTCGCCGGCCGACATGGGATGTGCTTTCTCGATGACAGACATAACTTCTCCGGGGCCCGACAAGGTCGTGCCGATCCATCGCTGAGGGTTAAAACAAAAAGCCGCTGGTCAGGACGCGCATACACGAGGTGCGCGAAACATCCTGATCAGCGGCTTTGCTGGTGGCGCCCGCCGTTGGACGCCGAATTCTTGGGCCTTCTAGCCCTGTTGCCTGGAAGCAATCCGTATGCCGGCTTGCTCAAGCTTAGATTACATCTTCGATCTGAAGGGGTAACCTCTGTGTCTCCTATGAGCGCCTATCGCGCGCTCATTCTGCGCTGATCGCCATTGACCGGTGCAACAATGACAATGCAAACCGCGTGCCAGTTTGTTGTCACTTGTACAAGCCATTGAATGTAAATCATATTATTCAAAAATCTGACGGATGCATGTTTTTCAGGCCGCCATCAGTCGTGCAAATCTTTTGTGCGCTTGTTGTGAGGCAGGCAGATCCTTGCTGGCGTTTTGTGCAGGCCGGCGTCAATCAGGCCTCGTCGTCGGACATGAAGGGCAGGGCGCTTTTAACGGCAAAGCCTGCGACATAATCAGGCAACCTAGCCGGGTCGAAGACGTGGCCGTCCATGAAGCGGTCGCCCTCGTCGCCGCCTTCGATGCGGATATCGGCATCGTCGGGTGCGTTGCCGTCGCCGAGAGCCGTCCGGTAGAGATCCGGGCGGTAGGCGGATGCTGCGGCCCTTGCCATGTTAAGGCTGACCTCGGCCTGTCCCCAGCGGATCATCTGGCTGTAAATCCACAGCGCATGGCTTGGCCGGGGATAATTGGCGAAGCCGGAATGGAACATGAAATAATCGGTGATGATGCGGCGGTTACCTTTTGCGTCGAGGCTGAATTCGCCGGCGAGCACACGGCGAATAATCTCGACGGGGGCAGCGATATAGCGCGGGTCGGCTAGAGCTGCCGCCAGCGCGTCGTGATTTTCCGGCCGGTCGCACCAGCGGGCTGCTGCGTCGAGGGCCACGATCAGCCGGGAAACGGTTTCCGGATGGCTTTCCGCCCAGTCCGGCCGCATGCCGATTACCTTTTCCGGTGCCGACGGCCAGATATCCTGTTTGGCGGCGACGATGCGGCCGACGCCGCGCTCTGAAGCGACCATGTTCCACGGTGCGCCGACGCAGAAACCGTCAATCGCACCGGCTGCCAGCGCATCCGAAGTCATGGGCGGTGGCACCACGACAAGCCTGACGTCCTTGTCGGGATCGATGCCGCCGGCCGCCAGCCAGTAGCGGAATTCGTAATTGTGCGAGGAGAAGGGATAGGTGACCCCGAAAGTCGGCAGCGGCTCGCCGCGGGCCTTCATTGCCGCCAATATTTTTGCCAGGGCGCGGGCATTGTCGAGCGCGCTTGCCGTTTCCGGCAATCCCGCGTCATTCCGCATCCTGTCGAAGAACCGCGTCGACAGCGTGATCGCGTTGCCGCCGCGCCCCAGCGAAAATGGCGTGATCGTCGGTGAGGGATTGGAGCCGAGGCCGAGCATGGAGGCGACGGGCATCGGCGACAGCATGTGGGCAATGTCGAACTGGCGGAATGCCAGGCGGTCACGCACATTCGCCCAGGAGACGTCCTTGACGAGATCGAGCGTCAGGCCTTCCTTCCGCGCGAAGCCGAATTCTGTGGCGGCAATCAGCACCGATGCATCGACGAGCGGAATGAAACCGGCCCGCAGCACTTTCGGTCCTTCGTTGTTCACCCGCACGGGCGAGGGCATGTCGCCGCCGGAGTTGGAGGTCGTTGTCATCATATCCACTCCGGTTTCCTCCGGAAATTCATCAGGTCGGCCATTACATCAACAGCCCCGCGGCAGTGACGACGCTCTGGGCGATTTCCGACATCTTCTTCTTTTCGTTCATCGCTGTCTGGCGCAGCAGGGCGAAAGCCTCTTCCTCCGACAGGCCGCGCATCTTCATCAATATGCCCTTGGCGCGCTCGACCAGCTTGCGTTCCTCCAGCGCGGAGCGGGCATCGGCAAGCTCTCGCCGTAGCCGGTTGAAGGCATTGAAGCGGCTGACGGCCATGTCGAGGATCGGTTTGACGCGTTCCTTCTTCAATCCGTCGACGATATAGGCTGAGACGCCCGCATCGACGGCAGCCTCGATCGAGGCCGTGTCGGAGCGATCGACGAACATGGCGATCGGGCGGCTGACCGTGCGCGTCAGTTGGAACAGATGCTCCATCATGTCGCGGTTGGGATTCTCGATATCGATGATGATCACGTCGGGCATCAGCGTTTCGATGATTCGCGCGATGCCGTTGACCTCGTGGACCACGGTGACGCGCACATGCCCTGCCTCGCGCAGTCCTTCTTCGATGATGGAGGCGCGTATGGCATTTTCGTCGATCACCAGAATTGTCAGATCGAGATGCGTCATTGTCTATTCATGACGCACTGCAGCAATTTTGGCAAGGCGTTCGCCTGAAAAGTGTGCACAAATAGGTGTGCGCAAAAAATAATCAAACTGCCGCACTTTCGGGCGAAATTAATGCGCCACGTAGCTTAGCTGGCGAAATTCGGCGAAGAATTGCTGCCGGGCAAGGTCTCTTCACGGCTGCGGTATTTCGGATGTGAAATGAGGAATGGCGTAACCGCGCTTGAGCTGTGGCCGTGCGGCAAGCCTGAGATACCATTGCCTGACATAAGGGAAAGCATTCAGGTCGATCTTGTGACGCTGAAATCGGGATACCCAAGGCCAGACCGCCATGTCGGCGATGGAATAATCGTTGACGAGATAGTCGCGGCCTTCGAGCCGCGCGTTCAGCGTCTCGTACAGGCGGCGGGTGTCCCTGCGAAAGAGATCCTCCGCGAATGGCGCTTCGCCGCTGTTGTAGGTCAGGAAATAATGGGCGTGACCGAGCGTCGGCCCGAACCCTCCCATCTGCCACATCAGCCATTCGATCGTGTGATGCCGGGCGGCACCCTGCAGGGGCAGGAAGCGGCCGGTCTTTTCGGCGAGATAGAGCAGGATGGCGCCGGATTCGGCAAGCGTGATGCCGGTCTCGTGATCGACGATAACAGGAATCTTGCCGCCCGGATTGATGGCGAGAAAATCCTGCAGGAATTGGTCCCCCTTGGTGATGTCGATCGCATGGGGGCGATAGGAAAGGCCGAACTCCTCGAGCGCGATCGAAACCTTCAGGCCGTTCGGCGTGATCCAGGTATAGAGGTCGATCATCCCAGGTTCAATCGAACATCATTTCGTCGACCGGCAGCTTCGTCATTCCGAAGCGCCCGGTGACATCGTCGAGGCCAGAGAACATGTCCCGCAGAGTTTGCACGATCGTCTCGACGCGCGGATCGATGACGCGATAGACGATTGCCTTGCCGTCGCGGCGTCCTTCGATCACACCGGCCTCGCGAAGCTCGCTCAATTGCTGGGAAAGCGTCGGCTGGCGGATACCGAGTTCGTCCTCCATCGCCGAGACCGGGGCTTCCGTCTCCATGAGATAGCAGACGATCGCCAGGCGGTTGGAATTGGCGATCAGCTTCAGCAATTCGCTGGCTGCGCCGACATCGCGGCAGACTCTTGAGGAAACGGGCTTCGTCAACGGTATCGTCCTTGAAGGTTCTATAAAAAAGTAAAGTGACGGCGCTGAATTTTCAACTCCGGCTCGCTCACTTCGCTCGATCTGGCAAAAGATTTCATTGCCTATCGATTTTATGGGATTTCAAAGGCGATTTTCTCCTGCTGACGACAACCGCTTCCTCGTAATCAATTTATAAAAAAGTAAATTGACTGCTATGAGCCACGCCATCGGTTGCACAGAATGAAAATTGGTGTTCACCCCAATAACCTGCATCTTCGCCTCGCGCGGCTCTGGCCCGGCGCCTTTGTCGATCTGCAGCCGATATTCCTCTCCTATGCCGAAGGCCGCGATACCGCGGTGCTGCTGGAACGTGGCGAGATCGATCTCGGCGGCACTGGCTCGACGCCGCCGATCGAGGCGGATATGCGCGGGCTCGGCGTCGAATATATCGCTGCCTCCGCGCCGCGCCCGGCCAACGGCGCCATCTTCGTCAGGAGCGACAGTCCGATCTACTCCGTCGCTGAGCTGAAAGACCGCCGGATCTCGCTGATCGACGGTTCGTTTCACACCTATCTCCTGGCCCGCAGCCTCGAAGGTGAGGGGATGAGCCTGCCCGATGTCGAGCGGGTCGAAAGCGGCGCGCGCGATTCGCTCGCCGACCTGCTCGAAAGGCGCGTCGATGCCTGGGTCGCCATGTCGCCGCGTCTCGAAAAGGCGCTGGAGCGCGACGACGTCAGGTTGATCGTCCGCTGCGGCGCGGCCATTCCCAACCGTTCTTTGTTCTGGACATTGGAACGGAACGGCCTTTCGGCAACGGAGATCCGGGCGATCGTCTCCGAACTCAGCCGGATCGGTAACGAGATCGCCGCCGATCCACGCACCGCCGCCAGACTTCTTGCATCGGGCGACCGCGGCGGATCTGGCGACCGCGGCGGAACGGATATCGATGCCTGGGAAAAGGTGGTGCGCTCACGCGACTTCACGGTGTTTCCGATCGACGACGAGATCATCGCCGAACAACAGGAAGAGGCCGACACGCTGCTGCGTCACGGCCATTTCGCCAAGCCCATCGTGCTGAAACGCCCGGAAATGACGAAATAACAAGGAATCGGGAGATGAACGTTTTCTGGTACATGTGCGCACCCGACGGCGCCTATCCCTGGCAGCCGGAAGGCTCGCGTCAGGTCGACTACGGCTACTACAAGCAGCTTGCCCAGGCCTATGACCATCTGGGTTATACCGGCGCCCTGTTTGCGACCGGCGCCCACGACGTCTGGGTGCTGGCGAGTGCGCTGCTTGCTCACACCGAGCGGCTGCGTTTCCTCGTCGCCATCCATCCCGGCCTCGTCGCGCCGACATTGCTTGCCAAGATGGCAGCGACCTTCCAAGAATTCGCCCGCGGCCGGCTGCTGATCAATGTCGTCTCCGGCGACGCCAAGATGCTCGGCGCCTATGGGATGATGTTGCCGCATGACGAGCGCTACGACATGGCGGAGGAATATCTTCAGCTTTGGCACCGGCTCTTTGCCGGCGAGAGCGTTACCCATCAGGGCAAGTATTTCTCGACGGACGGCGCCAAGCTCGCCTTGCCGGTCGGCGAGAGCATCGCACCGCCGCCGCTCTGGTTCGGTGGCTCCTCGGATAAGGCGCTTGAAGTCGCGGCGAAACATGTGGACACCTATCTCTCCTGGGGCGAGACGCCCGCCCAGATCGGCGAGAAGGTCGAAGCGGTAAAGGCGCGGGCCGCCCACTACGGCCGTGAACTGGAATATGGCATCCGTCTCTACGTCATCGTTCGTGACACCGACGAAAAGGCCTGGGAGGCGGCGGCCGATCTCTATGGCCGCATGGATGATGCGGCGATCACCGCCAACCAGCGTTTCGTTGCAAGAAGCGATTCCGTCGGTCAGCAGCGCATGACGGCCTTACACGGCGGCCTCAAGCCGGAAAATCTGCGCGATCTCGAAGTTGCACCGAACCTCTGGGCCGGCATCGGCCTGGTCAGGCCCGGCCCCGGCACGGCGATCGTCGGCTCTCCGGATACGGTTCTGCGCACGCTCGAAGCCTATCAGAAGGCTGGTGTCGATACTTTCATTCTTTCTGGCATGCCGCTGCTTGAGGAAGCCTATCGTTTCGGCGAAAAGGTGCTGCCGCGGCTCGATGTCAGCAGGGAGGTCTCGAAGGCGCGGAACTACACCTGGTCGACGCTCTTCGATCGCGATCTTTCGACCGTCAAGAATGCCTGATCCTCTCGCCAGAAGGTAAGTTTTGTGGCCACCAGTGAATTTCATCCGGTCGAACAGGCCGCTCCGCACAGCGGGGTGGCAGTGCGCCTGCTGCGGGCGATCGAGGCGATTCTCGGCATTGCCGCGGCACTTGTTCTCGCCGTGCTGCTCTTGATGGTGCTCGTCACAGTCTGCCTGCGCTATTTCTTCAGCGCCGGCTTCATTGGTGCCGAGGATCTCGGCATCTGGTTGCATGTCGGCCTGATCGCCCTTGGCGCGCCGCTCAGCCTCAACAGCGCGCTTGCCATGCGCCTCGACGTCTTCGTCAAGATGCTGCCGGAAGGCCTGCAGAAGGTGACGCGGATCGGCGCCGATGTCTTCACCGTGCTCTCGGCGCTGATCCTGAGCTTCGGCGGCAGCGAGATCATGACGATGCTCGGCGGCGTCTCGCCGACGCTCGGCGTGCCGGAATGGATTCGCTTCGGCTTCCTCGGCGCCGGCGGCGCGCTGATCCTCGTCGTGCTGGTTCTGCAGCGCATTGCCGAAGGCAAGCTCCTGCCGGTTGCTCTCTCGCTTGCCGTCGGTGTCGCGCTCTATGCCGGTATCCCGCATGTCGCGCTCGATCTCGACTGGCCGCCGAGCATCTTCCTCGGACTGATTGCGGCAATCGGTCTCCTGCTCGCCGCGCCGCTGCCGCACGCCTTTCTTGCCGCAGCCTATGTCGTCATCACCTTCGGCAGTAGCCTGCCGGAGCCGGCGATCGTTTCCGCGACTGTCACCGGCATATCGAAATTCCTGCTGCTCGCCATTCCCTTCTTCCTGCTTGCCGGCGGCCTGCTGACAGCATCCGGCGTCGCCAACCAGCTTGTGCGCTTCGCCGCCGCCATGGTCGGCCATCGCCGGGCAGGGCTGGCGCAGACGACGCTCTTGACCAGCGTCCTTTTTTCCGGCGCCTCCGGCTCGTCGGTCGCAAATGCCGCTTTCGGCGCGTCAACCTTCCAGCCCGAACTGGTCAAACACGGCTATCGGCCGGCGCAGGCAGCGGCGATCATCGCCTCGACATCGGTTCTCGATAACGTCATCCCGCCGTCGATCGCATTTCTCATCCTTGCGACGGCGACCAATCTTTCCGTCGGCTCGCTGCTCGTCGGCGGTTTCTTTGCCGGCGGGCTGATGGCCATATGCCTGGCAGTCGCCATCCATCTGACGGTCAGCGAACAGGTGCCTTTGCCGCGCGCAAACGCGAGACAGCGCTGGCAGTCAGCGGTTCAGGCTATCCCAGCCTTCGGGCTCGGCGTCATCGTCGTCGTCGGCATCCGCATCGGTATCGTCACGACCACGGAAGCGGCTGCGCTTGCTGCTTTCTACACGCTGCTGCTCGGCATCGGCGCGCGGCTCGGCATTCTCTCGCTCTATGCCGCCTTTCGCCAGGCAGCAGTTGAAGCAGCGGCAATCGGTCTCCTCATCGGCACGGCCGGCCCCTTTGCCTTCCTGCTGGCTGTCGACGACGTGTCCGGGCTGATCTCGCATCTGACGACGGCACTCGGCGGCAGCGCGCTTGCGGTCATCCTGCTGTCGAACGTCATCCTGCTGGTTGTCGGCCTTGTTCTCGATATCGGCGCTGCGATCCTGCTGTTCGGCCCGATCCTGCTGCCGGCAGCGGTTGCCGCCGGCATCGATCCCATTCAGTTCGGGGTGATCATCGTCGTCAACCTGATGATCCACGGACTGACGCCGCCGCTCGGCATGCTGATCTTCGTCGTCAGCGGCGTCACGCGCATTCCCGCCTCGGAACTCTTCCGGGCGGTGGTTCCCTATCTGCTCGCTCTCCTGGTCTCGCTCGCAATCCTTTGCGCCTGGGCCATCATCTTCTCGTAAACAGGACAACCCCATGGATAATCTCAATCGACGCCATTTCCTGAAGACCGCTGCTCTCGCTGGAACGGCGCTTGCAGCGCCCCGCTTTCGTCCGCACCGCCGCCGCCCGCACGACAACGATCACGATCGCCTCGTTGCTCGGCGACGACAAGCCGGAAACGAAGATCTGGGTGAAGATCGGCGAACTGGTCGAAGCGAAGCTTCCCGGCCAGTTCAAGTTCAACATCGTCAGAAACGGTGCGCTCGGCGGCGAGAAGGAGGTGGCCGAGGGCGTGCGCCTCGGCTCCATCCAGGCCAGTCTCTCGACGGTCTCGTCGCTCTCCGGCTGGGCGCCGGAACTGCAGATCCTCGACTTGCCCTTCCTCTTCCGCGATGCCGACCATGTGCGCCGGACCGTTGGTGGTGATGTCGGCGCCGATCTCAAGCAGAAACTGCAGGCGCAGAATTTCGTCGTTTGCGATTTCATCAATTACGGCGCCCGTCATCTCCTGACCAAGGAACCGGTGACGCGGCCGGAGCAGCTCAAGGGTAAGCGCATCCGTGTCATCCAGAGCCCACTGCACACCAAGCTCTGGAGTGCATTCGGCACGACGCCGATCGGCATTCCGATCACCGAGACCTATAATGCGCTCGCAACCGGTGTCGCCGACGCGATGGATCTGACCAAATCGGCCTATGCCGGCTTCAAGCTCTATGAGGTCGTGCCCGATATGACCGAGACCGGCCACATCTGGGCATCCGGCGTCATCTATTATGCCTCGACCTTCTGGGCCGGCCTCAACGACGAGCAGAAGGCGGTGTTCCAGCAGGCTTCCAGCGAAGGGGCCACCTATTTCAGCCAGCTGATCGTCGACGACGAGTCCAAATCCGTCGAGACGGCGCTTGCCAACGGCGGAAAGCTCTTGAAGCCGGAAGCCTTCGAGGAATGGCAGAAAGGCGCCCAGGGTGTGTGGGACGATTTCGCACCTGTTGTCGGTGGCATCGACAGGATCAAATCCGTCCAGGCCGCCTGAGCAAGAGGCAGGGCGGTTCGCCTGCAGCTTTTGACGGGACCGATGGAAAAACCATCGGTCTCTTCATCGCGCGCACTTGCCGGAAAAATAATGCCGGAGCAGGCCGGAAATCGAAAGAGCATGCCTTCGGTGATCGTGATATATAACTTACTTAAAATCCAGGAATGGGAAGTCTTTACCTTCGGCCGGTGCGATCCTGTTGACCGCAATCTCTCGACCGCTTCCGGCGGACGGATCCCATGGCCTCGATTTGAGACGAAAAACATTGAACACAAGGCTTTGGAGGGCCGACCATGAGCTTACGCATCAACGATATTGCCCCCGATTTTACCGCCGACACCACGCAGGGACCGATCAGCTTCCACGAGTGGATAGGCAGCGGCTGGGCCGTCCTGTTCTCGCATCCGAAGAATTTCACGCCTGTTTGCACGACCGAGCTCGGCGCCATGGCCGGCCTTGCGGGAGAGTTTTCCAAGCGTGGCGCCAAGATCATCGGCATCTCCGTCGATCCTGTGGAAAGCCATGCCAAGTGGAAGAACGACATCAAGACCGCCACTGGCTTCGACGTTGAATATCCCCTGATCGGTGACAAGGACCTTAAGGTCGCCAAGCTCTACGACATGCTGCCGGCCGGCGCCGGCGAGAGCTCGGAAGGCCGCACGCCTGCCGACAACGCGACGGTGCGTTCGGTCTTCATCATCGGTCCCGATAAGAAGATCAAGCTGATCCTGACCTATCCGATGACGACGGGCCGCAATTTCAATGAGATCCTGCGCGCCATCGACTCCATCCAGCTGACGGCCAAGCACCAGGTGGCCACACCGGCGAACTGGAACCAGGGCGAAGACGTCATCATCACTGCGGCGGTTTCCAACGAAGACGCGATTACGCGTTTCGGCTCCTTCGATACGGTTCTGCCCTATCTCCGGAAGACCAAGCAGCCGACCGCCTGATCCGGCTCCCGAACCTCTACAGAGCCGTCGCGAAAACATCTTCGCGGCGGCTTTTCTTTGTGGTGCTGATTGCGGTGAAGTGTCGGCCGTAACCGATCGAACCTTAGGTGATGGCTTTGCGGGCTCTCACCGCGTCGCCGAATGCCTGAAACAGCGCACGATTCACAGGGTTGGTTTGGGGATCGTATTCGGCGTGCCATTGCACGCCGAGCGCAAATCCCGGCGCGTCTTTGAACCGTATCGCCTCGATCGTCCCGTCCTCGGCAATTCCTTCGGCAACGACCCTCTCGCCAAGTTCGAGGATGCCCTGTCCATGTAGCGAGTTCACCCGGATCGTCTCCCGGCCGAGAATGCGCGCAAACATCCCGTCCTGGATAAGTCGAACATCGTGACGATCGCCGAAAACGATGGCGGGGTCGGGATGGATTTCGCCGGTCTCCAGGCGCGGCATTCGGTGGTTCATGCGTCCTGGCAATTCCCGGATTTCAGGATGCAACGAGCCGCCGGCGGCGACGTTCATTTCCTGAAAACCGCGGCATATACCGAAAACAGGAACGCCTTGCGCAACACAGGCTTCAATCAATGGCAGCGCCAGCCCGTCACGATCTTCATCGTAAGGTTCGTGCTTGGGATCAGGCACCATGTTGAAGCGGCTGGGATGGACATTGGCTCTGGCGCCCGTCAGCAGAATGCCGTCGACGACAGCCAGCAGATCCGCGATATCGGCTAGTTTAGGATTGCCGGCAAACATCAGCGGCAAGGCTTCGGCAACATCGGCCACTGCTCGCAGATTATTTTCTCCGACAAGCTGGGCCGCAAAGCGGCTTTCGACGATGCGGGCGTTTCCGATGATGCCGATTACAGGTCTCGTCATTGCTGGCCACACCCCAAGTCGCAACGCCAGCTGCTGCCCAAACCGTCAAGATCCGCGGGCAGGTGATCTGCAACGACGCGAAGCGGGAACCGGCCTTTGGCTGGCTGCGGGCCCGGTTGTCACTATGGATATCCTTTGCCGCAATGACGGTGCAAGAGCTATCGCAGCCGATGCTCAATCCGGAACGGGAAGGGCGCGCTGGTTGTAGAGGATCTTGCGGATGCGCGCCTGCTCCTCTTCGGAGAGCTTACTGTTGTCGGTGCCAAGATCGGCGCCGACCGCCAGGCCGCGTTGGACACCAGGCCTTGCGCCGACCTCCTCGAACCATCGCTTGAAATGCTTGAACTCGTCGACGTCCTGACCCTGTGCCTGCCAGTTGACGGTCCAGGGATAGCTGACGATATCGGCGATGGTGAATTCCTCACCGGCCAGATAGCGCCGGTCGCGAAGCCGCATGTTGAGAACGCCGTAGAGGCGGTTGGCTTCGTCCGTGAAGCGCCGCACCGCATAGGACTGGTCGCCTTCGCGATCGCCAAGGCGACGGAAATGACCGGCTTCGCCGAGTTTCGGCCCCTGGTTCGCCATCTGCCAGATCACCCATTGCGTGACCTCGTATTTGCCGCGCAGATCCTGCGGCCAGAATTTACCGGTCTTCTCGGCGAGATAGAAGAGGATCGCGCCGGATTCGAACACGCTCAACGGACCGTCGCCATCGGCAGGCTCGTGATCGACGATGGCCGGCATGCGGTGATTGGGGTTGAGTTTGAGATAATCAGGTTTGAATTGGTCGCCCCGGCCGATATTGACCGGCACCAGCTGGTAGGGCGTGCCGGTTTCCTCCAGGAAGATCGAAACCTTCTTGCCGTTCGGCGTCGGCCAGTAGTGGAGATCAATCATCTGCTTATCCTCGCTCGCTTAGATAGTCCTGGTGAAGAGGATGACGCTGCGACCGTGGCAGGTCGAATATATCTGTTCCAAAATTGCTGGCGAAATTAGAAACCTGGTGCAGCGAGGGAAATGGGGGAAGCTTCCTACCCGTATCGATGGTATTGAGAATTCAGCGTCGCGATGGAAGTTCGAACCCGCCGAGATCCGATGATAGGCCGGAAACATCAGTCCGACATGGGGAGGAGATCGGCGAAAGCCATGCTTTCGCTCTGCCTTCTGTTTTCCCAACTAGACACGGTAAAGGCCCAGCCGGAAGGAAGCGCTGGGGCGCCGGCCTGTCTCTATTCGGGGCCTTCGGCGTCGGAATCGGGTGAGACGCTTTGCATCCGTAAGGACAGTTTCAATCGAGACCTTTGCATCGCGATCGAGCATTTCGCCAGCGCCAATCAATTGCCGCCGGATTATTTCGCCCGTCTCATCTGGCGGGAAAGCACCTTTCGCCCCGATGCAGTCAGCTTCAAAGGAGCGCAGGGGATTGCGCAGTTCATGCCCGGAACGGCGAAACTGCGCGGTCTTGAAGACAGCTACCAGGTATTGGAAGCCCTGCGGAAATCGGCGCAATATCTCGACGAATTGCGCAATCGTTTCGGCAATCTCGGCCTTGCCGCCGCCGCCTATAATGCCGGCGAAAACGGACTTTCCTCTTACCTAGCGTCAGGGAGATTACCTTACGAGACACGCGGTTACGTCCTGGCAATCACCGCGCATACGATCGAGGAATGGAAGGATAATCCTCCGGAAGATGCGGCTGCCCCGCTCGACAAGGACAAGTCCTTCCTCGATGCTTGCGTGGCGCTTGCTGAGAGACGGACGTTGAAGGACACGCCCTGGCGTCAGGAGGGTGAATGGGCGCCCTGGGGCGTCCAGCTTGCGGCGAATGCGAATGTCGCGGTAGTCAGGCGCATGTTTCTCGATGCAGTGCAGGATCTGCCCGCGCCCCTTAATGCGGAGCAGCCGCTGATCCTGCGCCAGCGCGATCGCAGCTTTGGTTTTCGCCCGCGTTATGCTGCCCGCATCGGCCGGCAGACACGCTTGGAAGCCAACGACCTCTGCAACCAGATCCGCAAACAGGGCGGCACCTGCCTTGTTTTCAGGAATAGCGGGCCTGGTTGAGCCGACTTGATCACGAAAAGTCTGCTTGCGGGATGACCCAAGCGCAGCATATTCGACACGGAAATGCAAAGGGAGGAACGATGATGCGGGTTTTGGTAATCGGGGCAACGGGCCATGTCGGAACCTATCTCGTTCCCCGTCTGGTGGAAGCCGGCCACGACGTCGTTACGATCAGCCGCGGCACAGCAAAGCCTTATACGGCAAACCACGCCTGGGCTGCCGTCGATCAGCGTCAGATGGATCGGACAGCCATGGAGCGGACGGGTGATTTCGGCCCGGCCGTGCGTGGTGTGAAAGCCGATATCGTCATCGACATGATCTGCTTCTCGCTGGAAAGTGCCGAGCACCTGGTGACGGCTCTGTCGGGGCATGTCGGTCATTTCCTGCATACCGGCACGATCTGGACGCACGGTCACCCGACAGCCGTGCCGACACTGGAAGAGGCGCCGAAATTTCCCTTCGGCGAGTACGGCACGCAGAAGGCGGCGATCGAAACCTATCTGCTGCAGCAGGCAAGGCTGCGCGGATTTCCGGCAACCATCATCCATCCCGGCCATATTGTTGGTCCCGGCTGGGCGCCGCTCAATCCGACCGGCAATTTCAACCTGCAGGTCTTTTCGACCCTTGCCCGCGGAGAGGTCCTGGCGCTGCCCAATTTCGGCCTTGAGACCGTTCATCACGTCCATGCCGATGACGTGGCGGCGATGTTCATGGATGCGATCGCCAACTGGAATGCGTCGACCGGCGAAAGTTTCCACGCGGTTTCGGGGCAGGCATTGACCCTTCGCGGCTATGCCGAATCAATGTCTCGCTGGTTCGGGCACGAGCCGAAGCTCAGCTTCGCGCCATTCGACGCCTGGGCCGAAGGTCAGACGGCTGAGGATGCGCAGGCGACCTGGGAACATATCGCCCGCAGCCCGAATTGCTCGATCGCCAAAGCCGGGCGGCTGCTTGGGTTTACCCCGAGATACACCTCCCTACAAGCGGTGCAGGAATCGGTCGGCTGGCTGGTCGGGCAGGGGCGGATCGAGAGCTGATCCGCCGTCGTCGCCGGTTGCTAACGGATCAGGATCGCCCTGAAATCATTGACATTGGTTCCGGTCGGGCCGGTTTCGAAGAGATCACTGGTAGCCGCAAAGCCCGAATAGCTGTCATTGCCGTCGAGCAGCCGGCGCGGATCGAGCCCGGCGGCGCGAAGGCGCCTTGCCGTGCCGCCATCGGCAAAAGCGCCGGCATTGTCCTCCGAGCCGTCGATCCCGTCCGTGTCGGCGGCGAGGATATGAATGCCCTCCTGCCCGTCGATCGCAAGCGCCATGGCGAGCGCGAATTCGCCATTACGTCCGCCCTTGCCGCCCTTGGCTCTCAGCGTCACCGTCGTCTCGCCGCCGGAAAGGATGACGACCGGCTTGGAAAACGGCCTGTTGCGGCCCGATACCTCGCGGGCAATCGCCGCATGCACCAGCGCCACGTCGCGCGATTCCCCTTCGATCGCATCCGAAAGGATCGCCGGCTCGATCCCCTGCGACTTCGCCAGTGCGGCCGCCGCCTCCAGCGAAACGCCGGCGGAGGCGATGATGTGATGCGCGTGCCGTAGGAAGACCGGATCGTCCGGTCGCGGTGCATCGGCCTTCGGCGAGTTCAAATGGTCGAATGCGGCCTGCGGCAGCTGCAATCCGTATTGCCTGATGATCTCGAGCGCATCGTGCCGTGTCGAACCATCAGGGACCGTCGGCCCGGAGGCGACATGGGCCGGGTTGTCGCCGGGAATATCGGAGACGATCAGACTGACGACCCTCGCTTTGGTCGCTGCTGCAAGTCTTCCGCCCTTGATGGTGGAGAGATGCTTGCGCACGACATTCATTGCCGAAATCGGTGCGCCCGAGGCAAGCAGCATTTCGTTGAGCGCAATCTCATCTTCAAGGGTCAGCCCGTCCGGCGGGGCGGGCAGCAGCGCCGAGCCACCGCCGCAGATCAGCGCGATCACCAGATCGTCTTCCGTCAGCCCGTTCACCGTCTCCATCAGCCGCTTTGCGGCGGTAAGGCCAGCCGCATCCGGCACCGGATGGGCGGCCTCGAAGATCTCGATGCCGCGTGTCTCGCAGCCATAGCCGTAGCGGGTGACCACCAGACCCTCGAGCGCTCCGTCCCAGACGCTTTCGAGCGCCCGCGCCATCTGCGCCGCGCCCTTGCCGGCGCCGATCACCACGGTCCTTCCCTTGGGCCTATCCGGAAGGTTCGCCTTAATGCCAGTCAGCGGATCGGCGGCGCGAACCGCCGCGTCGAACAGGCTTTTCAGAAAATCGCGGGGAGCTGATATCGTCATCGGTGGTCTCTGCTGCCTCGGTGTCGATGTGGGATTTGTCCGTTATTCTCGGCCTGCAGGATCAGCAGGGTGCGCTGGCCGCACCATAGCCTACGGCATAATTCCTCAAATCGGAATCGATCGAAGGATAAAATTATGCAGCAATTCAAAGTGCTACAGCGTCAGTCGGCGAGGGCGGCCAGGATACGGACCCAGGATCGTATGCCTTTATGAAAACTGGAGAGATCGTATTTTTCGTTCGGGCTGTGGACGCGGTTGTCGAAGCGGGCGAAGCCGACCAGGAGGGCATCGCATCCGAGCCGGCGTTTGAATTCGCCGATGATGGGGATCGAACCTCCCGTGCCGGCAAGGGCAGCTTCGCATTGCCATTCCGTCGAAAGCGCCTGAAGCGTCCTGGTGAGAAACGGACTGTCGATCGGCATGACGGTCGCCGGCGAAAGCCCGTAATCCCTGAAGCTGACCGAACAATCCCTGGGGATACGTGCGCGCACGTGCCGCTGGAAGGCATCACGGATCGTCTGAGGATCTTGCCCTTCAACCAGGCGAAACGAAATCTTGGCGCTTGCCTTCGCCGGAATGACGGTCTTGAAGCCTTCTCCTGTATAGCCGCCACTCATGCCGTTGATTTCGCAACTCGGCCGCGCCCAGATCTGTTCGAGGACAGAACGGTCTGCCTCGCCGGCCGGATCTCTCAGGCCGATATCGCCGAGAAAGGCCTCCTCGTCGAAGGGCAGTCTTTTCCACAGCGCCTTGATGGCGTCGGGGAGCTCGTTCACGTCATCATAAAAACCCTCGATCGCGACGCCGCCATCGGCACGCCGCAGGCTCGAAACCACGTCTGACAGCACCTGCAGCGGATTGCGCGCGGCATTGCCGAACATGCCGGAATGCAGGTCTTGATCGGCGCAGGTGACCTCGATTTCCGTACTAAAGATACCGCGCAGCATCGTCGTGACGGCAGGCGTTTCGCGATCCCACATATCCGTGTCGCAGACGAAAACCGCATCGGCCTTCAACTCGTCTGCCGTGGCATCCAGAAAGGGCGCGAGGCTCGGGCTGCCGGCCTCTTCCTCACCTTCGAACAGCATGCTCACCTGCACCGGCAGTTTACCCGTGACACTCTTCCAGGCGCGGCAGGCTTCGACGAAGGTCATCAGCTGTCCCTTGTCGTCGGACGCGCCGCGCGCCACGATCGCGGTATCGCCGTTCGGCAAGGCTTCCATGCGGGGCTCGAACGGATCGCTCGTCCACAGCGCCAGCGGATCGACCGGCTGGACATCGTAATGGCCGTAAAACAGCAGATGCGGTCCGGACGCCGCCTTTTCATGGGCGACGACCATCGGATGCCCGGTCGTTTTACGCACCGATGCTTCGAAGCCGATCGCAGCCAGATCCCGGCTCAGCCATTCGGCAGCAGTGCGGCAGTGATCGCGATAGGCCGGGTCGGTCGAGACGCTCGGAATGCGGATCAGCTCGAAAAGCCGCGTCAGGCTACCATCGAGGCTTTGGTCCACATGGGCAAGAACGGCATCGATATCTTGATCCATGGCACTAGTCATCGTCTCTCCTCAGCGTTTCAATCTTCCGGATCGAGAATGCAGCATTGCTCTGCTACAGGCGTCAGCACGGCGGACGCCCCTGTTTCCAGCGGATCGGATAGCGCCCCATTGGCGGTGATCTCTCCCGCTGATGTCGCGCATTTGTACTGATAGGCCCGGCCAAGATAGGTGCGCGTGCCGAGCACGGCCGCGATGCCATCACCGTCACGGCTGGCGGCAAGACCGTCTGCGCGGCAGGCCAGCACGAAGTCGTCCTTGATCGGTCCGAATGTTTCCTGTGACAGCTGCAGCCGCGCTCCGCCGGTCGTCTCGGCCATCACAAGCGCGCCGTTGCGCGCGGTCACCTTCATGCGGATCAGGTTCTCGAATCCGACGAAGCGGGCGACGAAAGCGTTGGCCGGCTGGCGATACAGTACCTCCGGCGCGTCGAGCTGCATGATGCGCCCGGCATTCATGATCGCCACCCTGTCGGAGATCGAGAATGCTTCCTCCTGGTCGTGGGTGACGTAAAGTGACGTGGTGCCGTTGGCGCGCTGGAGCTGCCTGATCTCGACGCGCATGTCGATCCTGAGCTTTGCATCCAGATTGGAAAGCGGCTCGTCGAACATCAGAAGCGGCGGCTCGATGACCAGTGCCCGGGCGAGAGCCACGCGCTGTTTCTGGCCGCCTGACAGGGCCGACGGCAGCCGGTCGGCGAAGGCCGAAAGGCCGACGCGGTCCAGCATGGCCATCGTTCTTTTCGCCCGTTCCGGCTGGGGAATACGACGCTGCCTCAGGCCGAAGGCAACATTGTCCTGGACGCTCAGATGAGGAAAAAGCGCGTAGTTCTGAAAGACCAGGCCGATGTCGCGCGCATGCGCGGGAAGGCCGGTGAGGTCGCGCTCGCCGAGCTTGATGCTGCCGCTGCTCGGCTGCAGAAAACCGGCGACGAGGCGCAATGTCGTCGTCTTTCCGCAGCCGCTGGAGCCGAGCAGGGAGACCAGCTCCCCGGCCATGACTGAGATCGACAGATCCTTGAGCACCTGGGTACTGCCGTAATGGGCGGAGATGGAATCGATGGTGAGGGATACGGTCAATAGCGTTCTACTTTGTCAGGAAGGTAAGACCGAGCGTGGCCTCGACGACGGCCATGACGCCGACTGTCACGAACATCAGCAGCACCGATACCGATGCGATCGTCGGATCGAAGAACTGTTCCATATGCGCAAGGATCTGGATCGGCAGCGTCGAGATGCCAGGCCCGGTCAGGAAGACCGAAACCGACACGTCGTTGATCGAGGTGATGAAGGCGAGGATGAAGGCGGCAATGACCCCGGCCCGGATATTCGGCAGGACCACGGTCAGGAAGGTTTTCAACGGCGGGCAACCCAGGCTGATCGCCGCCTCCTCGACGGAAAAATCGAAGGCCGCCAGGCTGGCGCCGACGACGCGCACCGAATAGGGCAGGATCAGCAGCGCATGGCCGACCAGCAGGCTGATGAAGATCGGAAGCCCGAGGCCAATTGTGACCGATTTCATCAGCGAAAATCCGAAGACGATCTCCGGCACCAGGATCGGCAGTACGAAAATGGTGGAAAGCCAGCGCGGCAATTCCACCCGGTAGCGGTTGATCGCATAGGCCGCCGGGACACCGATCAGCAGGGACAGCGCCGTACCGAAAAAGGCGACCTGCAGGCTGGTCAGCGCGGTCGTGCGGAAGGCCTCGATCTCGAAGATATTGACGAACCAGCGCAATGTCAGGCCCTGCGGCGGGAAGGTCAGATAGGTCGTGTCGCTGAAGGCCGCACCGATGATGATGACCAGCGGTGCGAGCAGGAAGAAGAAAACGCAGGCCGCAAAGGCGGCGAGGATCGGGTGAACGCGCCTGTCCATCATACCGCCATCGGATTGAGCCGGCGTGCGATGCGGCTCATGATGAGGACGACGCCGAGCGTCAGCACCACCATGATGGCGGCGATCGTCGATGCGCCCACCCAATCGAAGGTCACCATGGCGCGCTGGTAGAGGAAGGTCCCCATCATCATCTGCTTTTCTCCGCCGAGCAGTTGCGGTGTCGCATAGGAGGTGAAGCTGCCGGTGAAGACCAGGACCGCGCCGACGATGAGGCCGGGTGTCGCGAGCGGCAGGATCACCTGAAAGAATGTCATCAGTGGTCTCGCGCCGAGCGAGGCGGAGGCGTCGATCAGATCGCGCGGGATGCCTTCAAGCACCCCGACCAGCGTCAGGATCATCAGGGGAACGAAGAGATAGACCATGGCGACGATGACCGAGCCTTCGGTATAGAGCATCGAAAGCGGCTCCCCGATAATGCCGGTCGAGATCAGCATGGCATTCAGGATGCCATTCTTCCCGAGAATGATCAGCCATGCGAAGGATCGGACGACGACACCCGTCAGCAGCGGAAAAACCGCTGCGATGATCATGATGCTCTTTGCGCGACCGGGCATTTGCGCGATCACATAGGCGGTGATGAAGCCCACAGTGAGCGAAATCGCCGTCGTGACCAGGGCGACCTCCAGCGTCCGATAAAGAACCGCCCGGCGAAAACCGCTGCTGAAGAATGTCACATAGGGCGCAAACATGCCCTTCGGCTCCGCGAACGTTGCCGCGATGGTGATGGCGACGGGAACGATGAGAAGCACAACGACGGCAATCGTCGCCGGCATCGTCAATCCCCACCTGGCAAAATGCTTCATCTTAAAACTCGTGGCATGTCCTGATATCACGAGCGCCGCATTTCGGATTCGGACGTGCGGCGCTTCCATGTCTGGCCTAGGTCTGGCCCAGGTCCGGCAATAAACCGGCCTCAGGCCGAGAATATCGCGCAGCTTACTGACCGAAGACTTCGTTCCACCGGTCGATCCAGTCGGCCTTGGCAGCATTCATCTTGGCATAGTCGATGCGGGTAAGGCCTGCCACCATATCCGGGCCATAGGTCCAGATCTTCGCCTGGTCCGGCGTCAGGCTGACCTTTGTCGAGATCGGCGCGTCGACGCCTTGTTCGGCTTCAGCCTGCTGGACTTCTTTGGACAGGATGAAGTTGATGAACTGATGGGCGAGTTCGACATTTTCGGAACCCTTCGGGATGTTCACGGTGTTCAGCGTCGCGATGTCGCCGTCCTTGAGCTTGGCCCATGTCATCGTCGGAACGGCCGCCTGCATCGATGCCAGGGTAAAGTCCTGGGCCAGCGCAACGCGAACTTCGCCTGTTGATATCAGGTTCACCAGCTCCGAGCCGGTGTTGTAGTTCTTGACGACATTGGGCTTGAGTGCCTCGATTTCCGCAAAGGCCTTGTCGGCGTCTTCATAGGCATCCGCACCGCCATGCTTGCCGGCTTCCAGCACGACCAGCGGGCCGGCCGTAGTGGTGATTCCGGGCAAGGAGACGGAGCTTTTCAGATCTTCGCGCCACAGGTCGCCCCAGGCGGTGATCGGTGGGTTGACCTTGGCGGAGTCATAGACAATGCCGACGCGTCCGATCGTGTAGGCAGGCCCGTATTTGCCCTGAGGCGCCTTGCCCAGCTCGTAGATATCAGCGAGGTTGGGGATCTTCGACGCATCGATTTCCTGGAACAATCCCTGTTCGATGCCGAGCTGCGAGAAGCTGTCTGTGAGATAGATGACATCGACGCCCTTGCCGTCGCGCAGTTTCAGCTTGTTGAGCCGGTCGGCATTGTTACCTGTCTCGAACACGATCTCGCAGCCGCAGATCTTCTTGAAGGGCGTGATGATGTTCGCATTCATCTTCTCGCCATTATAGCCCCACCAGGAGATGGTCAGAGTCTTCGATTGCGCATGTGCCGCAACGGTGCTGCCGACGGCGGCAAGCAGCGCTAGAGACAGGATTCGGGCAAAACGTCTGGCCTTCATGAGCAATGTCCTTCTGTGAAAAACGGATTTGATAATCGGGATCAACCCCCTGGATTTGAGGGATACTATTTTTTGATCGGTCAGGTCGCAAGCTCAATAATTGAGCAAATACGCTCTTATGCGGGGAATTTTCCCAGACCGATCCCGTCAGTAACTCCCGGTTGCCGACGCCTTGTCGCCGCTCACAAAACGTGTGGTTCATCAGCGCTTTACACATCCGGGTGTGGTCTTTACGGTCCGGCGGTTCCAGCTTCTCACGGGCATTTCATTCATGGCCACTTCGCGCACTGCTCTTCCAGATGATCTGCTGATCAACGCGTCCGACGAGGTGCTGAAGCGCCAGGATCTGGTGCTGACGGCGCTCGGACGCCGGCCCGCCGACAGGCTGTTGCGCGTGGGCAGGTTGCTCGATGTCCACACCAGGACATGGCTCGACGATCAGGAGATCGTCATCAAGGGCCGCCGCATCGCCTATGTCGGCCCCGCCGGCAGTTACGCAGGCGAGGTGAGCGAGCGCTTATCCGAGCCGGATCTTGCGGCCGTGCCGGGCTTCGGCGAGGCGCATAAACATATCGAAAGCTCCCACCTGACGCCCGAATGGGAGGCGGCTCTGGTGATGCCGCATGGCGTGACCTGGACATGCGAGGCGAGCCACGAGTTTTCCAACGTCAACGGCGCCCGCAATCTGGAATTCTGGCTGGAAGCGCGCCGGCGCGGATCGCCGATGAAGATCTTTCCCCTGCCTGGCTCCGCCGTGCCACCGACCGCCTATGAATGGGGTGGCGGCTGGTTCGGTTACGATGAGCAGAAGGCCTTCCTTTCCGAAAGCCTGATGGTCGCCGGGCTCGACGAGGTCATGGACTGGCCGTCCATATCCGATCCCGGCAATCCTTCCTACGATCGGCTATGGGGCATGATCGGCGCGACCTTCGAGCAGCGCGGCGTGGTCGAGGGCCACGGCGCCGGGCTGCGCGACATGGCCTCGATCAATGCCTTCGCCGCAGCGGGTCTCGCTTCGGATCACGAAGGCTGGTTTCTCGACGAGATCTGGCAGAAGCTTCTCCACGGTCTTTTCATTGAGCTCAGGCCGCATTCCCTGCCGGAGGTGATCCGCGGCCTGATCGACAAGGAGCTGACGGACTGGTCGCAGATCGCTCTGGTGACCGACGATCGCAGCGCCTCCGACACACTGAAAATCGGCGCGACCGACCACAATGTCCGCCTCGCCATCGAAAACGGCCTTGCGCCGGAGATCGCCATCCAGTGCGTCACCCTCAATCCGGCACGCCACATGCGGCTGACGCCGTGGGTCGGATCGATCGCGCCAGGCCGTTTCGCCGATTTCGTTCTTCTCAGCGACGTCGCCAGCCTGTCGATCGAAAAAGTATGGGCGGACGGGCGTCCTGTGTCCGAGGGTGCGACATTCATTGGCGTGCGTCCTGAAATCGATTGGCCGCAATGGGCGACGCGCACCGTGAAAATAGACAGGACGGTCACGGCTGACGATTTCCGTATCGAGGCGCCGCCGAACCGGACCACGGTCAACGCAGCACTTTTGCGGCCGTTTCACTGGCACGACGATTTCATCACCATGGAATTGCCGGTGGAGGACGGCGCCGTACAGCGGGATCCCGCGCGCAATGTCACCAAATTCTCGATTGTCGACCGGTTTTCCGGGGAGGCCAAGGTCTCCAGGATGTTCTGGCTGGGCACCGGACCGCGCACGCCGGAGACTGCGCTCGCCTCCACACTCGGGCACGACAAGCATAATATCTGGACGGTCGGCTCATCGGACGAGGCGATGGCGATGGCCGTGAATGCCCTGAACGAACAGCAGGGCGGCTGGGCGCTGGTATCCGGCGGCAAGATTCTCGCTCGTGTCCGCTACGAGGTCGGTGGTCTGATGACGGCGCGTTCGGCTGAAGCGCTGGATGCGGAGATGCAGGCGCTTTATGCGGCCGGCGCCGGGATCGACTGGATGTACGAGCCGACCTTCTCACCCCGATGGTGGCCGGGATTTCCCGAACGCCTGTCATTTGCGACGCTGACCTGCTCGCCCTGGCGCTGGGTCCTGGTCGCGCCGTCGGAGCTGGCGCCGGAGGGGTTCGTGAACGTGCTCACCGGCAAAACCCATCCGATCGTCTGGTGACGTAGTGGCCCGCCAAAATTCCACCTGATTGATCTTCTTACTGCAGCAAATAGAAAGCGTTAACCATAGTCTCGTAGACAACGAACAGGATCAAAGGAACCTGTGTTCGATGGCTACTGAAATGACCCGCCGGCCTGCCGGCGCCAATGAAGGCAGAATTATTGCCTTTCCTGCTGGAACCGGAATTGCGAATATTGAGCGTTGCGCTCGCGAACTCGGCCGCCGGCATGGCGCAGATGCGATAGAATTCTGGAAGGCCGAATGCCGCAGGCTTGCCGATCAGCTTCTGGCGGCCGGGATACCGGAGAGCGATGTCGGTCAGCGGGTGCTGCAGTTTCAGCAAGATGTCCAGAGCGAACTGGTCTTCAGCCATCAAAACGGACCACTGCCCAAGTCTCAAAACCGATAGCGGCAATCTCGCCGATGGCCGTCGTGTGCCTTGCGACTACCGCATCAGCCCGGCGGACCGGAGGGCGTCTTCAATGATTTTCTGAATGCCGCCCCTATCGCTGCCCGTGCCGAATGGATCTGCAGCGTTTTCCGGTTGCGCAGCAGGGGCTTTCGTGTTGCGCCGTTTTTCAAATGAGGGCACCAGACCCCAGGACCTGGCAATTTCGACGGTCGAGGAAATTCCGACGTCAAGCATGAAGGGGCCGCTTGCCCCGTAGCCGGTGCCGATATCGAGAGGCGTGCCGTGACCCATTCCGGCAATCGTATAGAGCTCGATCACTTCGACACCATGAGCATCAGTCCAGACCTTTCTCTGATGTCGTCCGATATCTTCGACGCGCCCCGGCGATGCATCGACGCCGTGGATATTTCTCCATTGCTCCACGATCGCATTCGCATTGGATGGCACGACGGTGCTGTCTGCGGTTCCCTGCCATATTGCTAATGTCGGCCATCGGCCCTTGTGTCCTGAAGCGTTTCTCAACCGCCGTTCCTGCTCTTTGGCAGTCGGGCCGCCATGGCCGCGCATTCGGTCGAACGCCTCGGGAATGGTTGCAGCACTTGCATATGGCAGGCCGGCAATGATCGCGCCACCCGCAAAAACCTCGGGATAGGTGGCAAGCATGGCGGCGGTCATGGCGCCGCCGGCCGAAAGCCCGGTCACGAACACGCGCCTGCTGTCGATACCGTGTTCCGTAACGACCTTTGCGATCATCTGGCGAATGGAAAAGACCTCGCCGTGATCCCGGCGAATGTCCTCCGGGTTGAACCAATTGAAGCAGAGATTTGCATTGTTTGCCCTTCGCTGCTCGGGAAACAGCAGCGCGAAGCCATAGTCCTCGGCCAATCCAGACCAGCCGGATCCGATATCATACCCGGCGGCAGTCTGGGTACAGCCGTGCAGGACAACGACCAGAGCCATATCTTTCCCGCGCTTCGACGGCAAATAGGTGTAGCCCCCCAAGGCGCCTGGGTTTGAGCCAAATGCGTCCAAGGCGACGAGATCGGGGCTGCCCTGCGTGGGTTGGGCGCGAAGGGTTCCTCGCAGCGCAGCAAGGCGTGCGAGGGTGTCTGACATAGATCTCATGAAAGTCTCCGCCAATCAGCAGCCGGGATGGCGGTGATGCTGAACTAAACGCGTCAGTCTACGAAATGGTTGCTGCGGTGCACAATATTTTTCAAGCCACCGGGCTTCTCAATGCATGGACACTTTTCTCATCAGACATCCAGCTTAGCGGCAGTCTTCTCCATGGTGCAAGCAGATGGGCGTCCGACCTCTGGATTGACATCGGCGGCGCCAGGAACTTCGGCCCGGATGTGGAGTTGATGTTGTCGATTGACAGCATTGACGCTGCGACCCAACGAGGCTTTTCAGATGTCGAACAAATCCAACTTCTTCTCTTCCTTTGCTACCGCCGTCGCCGATCTCTCGGGAAAGCCGTTCACCTTCGTAGCGGCTTTGGCGCTCGTGCTTGTCTGGGCGGTTTCCGGCCCTTTTTTCGGCTATTCCGAAACCTGGCAACTTGTGATCAACACCACCACCACGATCATTACCTTCTTGATGGTGTTCGTGTTGCAGAACAGCCAGAACCGTGACGGAAAGGCTCTGCAGGCCAAACTTGACGAACTCATCCTGACGAGCCAGGCGGCCAACAAGTTTGTTGGCATCGAAAAGCTGGAGGAGGGCGAACTCAGGGAAATGAGCAAGACCCTTGCCGAGAAAGCCGAATGCGTCGAGGAAAAGGCGGATGAGAAATCTGCCGCAGAGGCAGCGTCCGCCTAATTCGCCGTCTTTGAGATTTGGTCGTGGTGTTGCCGGCGCATTCCCTCGATTGCCTCGGCGTTTTTCTTCTCGACCGCAATCCAGTGGTTTCCTGCCTTGCTTGATCGGATCAGTTCGTCGAGCTTGGCATGAAGCGCCATCATGTCCCGATTTTGGGAGTGCTGCACCAGCAGCAAGATAAAAAATATAATGAGGGTACCGATCATATTGGTCAGCAGAAACCACCCGCGTGGAAAGGAGAAGCTGAGACCGACTGCCGTCCATATGACTGCGAATGCGACCAGCGTGACAGGGACCACAGGATGCCCTGCCCATGAGACGGCCCAGTCAGAGATCTGTCGAAAGCGCCAGCGCATACGGCTCTCCACAGCGTAAAATGGAAGACGGAGAGGCTTCCATCACCTCGCCAGAATAAATAGGGCGCCGCAAACGACATAAAACCCGCGTTTTGAACTGACCCCAATAAGTTGGACGGTTTAAAGGCTGGTTAGATTTAAGGGCTGAGTTCTGTATTGCACAGGGCTCAGCCCTTTGAGTTTCAACTTGATGCGCTGATGATTGTAGTAGTGGATGTAGTCGTCGATGCCGTCTTTCAGGCTTTTGATGCTGACGAAGCGATTGGGATGAAAGAGCTCGGATTTAAGGGTGGCAAAGAAGCTTTCCATGGCGGCGTTGTCGAGGCAATTGCCTTTGCGTGACATGCTCTGGGCGATGCCGCATTTTTGAAGCTGTCGCTGATAGGCTGGCATCTGGTAGTGCCATCCCTGATCGGAGTGCAGGATCGGCTTGTCATTGCTCCCCAGCCGGCTCAAGGCTTTGTTCAACATGCTTTCCACCAGTTTGAAGACCGGCCTTGTGGTCGTCTCGTAGGCGATGATCTCGCCATTGTAGAGGTCCATGACCGGCGAGAGATAGAGCTTCTCGCCGGCGACCTTGAACTCGGTGACGTCGGTGACCCATTTCTGATTGGCTGCCTGCGCAGTGAACTGCCGTTTGACGAGGTCGGGGGCTGTGCGCCCGACGTCACCTTTGTAGGAGCGGTATTTCTTCGGCCGTACCAGCGATTTCAATCCCATCTCGACCATCAGGCGCTGGACCGTCTTATGATTGACCGTCTGCCCGAGCTGGCGGATCGCCGCCGTCACCCGGCGATAGCCGTAGCAGCCCTTGTGAGCCTCGAAGATGGCTTTGATCCTGTCCTTGAGCGCAGCATGCCTGTCGGCCAGCTGCGACATCCTTTGCCGGTAGTAGAACGTGCTGCGGGAAAGGCCCGAAAGCTTCAGCACGTCGTCAAGCGGATAGAGTGGCCTTAACGCCTGGACGACTTGCGCTTTTTGAGCGCTGGTTGCTTGCGCGTTAAGGCCTCGAGTTTTTTTAGGTAGTCGTTCTCCATGCGCAGATAGTTCAGTTCCGACAGCAGTTCTTCGCGGCTCTTCGCCTCGTCGCTCTGCAAAGCTTGCGGCTCCCGGGGGATCGGCGGCTCGGACATCGATCGGGGGCCTCCTTTGCGGCGTGAGGTCAGTGCATCAATCCCACCAGTCTCGTAGCGTCGCTCCCAATCCGAAAGGCAACCCTTATTGCGGATGTCGAACAGCGCCGCCGTCTGGCGGTAGGAGAGCCCATCCTTCCACATCCGCTGGAGAACCGATAGCTTGAATGCTGCATCGTAGTGGCTGAACTTCTTCGCAAGACCTGGAACCCCATGCGCCTCATAGCTTGCTACCCATTTGCGAACCGTCCCATGGTCTACCGCGAAGTGCGCGCCGACCTCCCGAGCACTACGCTCGCCCTTCTCATAAAACTCCACAACAGAAAGCTTAAAAGCCAGGCTGTGATTGGACATGCAAAACCCCCGAAGGTGGATGTCCAACTTTCGGGGGTCAGTTCATTTCCGCGGGTTTTATTCTGACGACTAGCCGTTCTCTCGCGGACATGACGACGAGACGGTCAATTCAATTTGACCGACGGCTCTCGGCCCCAGACCCGCAGTTTGCCAAGCGCCTGGATAAAAGCCGTGACGTCTTTTGCTGCTCCGAGCGCAATCACGCCCTCATCCAGTGCGTCGGCAATTCCGGCCTTCTGCATCAGCAGCAGCGCTGTTTCCACATAACCGATGAACTTGCAGTGCACGAAGGCATCCGCCACGAAATCGCGGGCCGTGGCCTCCTTCAGCAGTTCGCCGGTTCCCTCTGCCGAGGGGAGGAGGGCGACGGCGTCGTAAAGCACCGACGGTCCGCCGTCGATCATCTGATGTGCTTCGATCCAATTGCCGTCCGAGAGCGTCACGCCGCCGATCTTTGGCGCGATCACTTCGAATGTTGCCTTCTGCTCGGTGATCGCGGCAAGCAGCGCCTTGAAGATAGCGGCATCGGTACCATCGCTGACAAGAATGCCGAGCTTGCGTCCTTCGAACCGCTTCGGACCGCGCTCGACGATGCTGAGCGCCGGCGACGGCTCGAGATCCTGCCGCGTCGGCATGGCGGCATCGGCAGGCTTCGGCATCGATTTGAAGCCGAGTGCGTGGCCAACCTTGCTGGCCAGCGTCTCATCGATGTTCATCAGATGCGAGACCATACGCTCACGAATGACCGGCGTTTCGACCTTGCTCAGTTCGAAGATCAGCGCCGCAGCGATATGGCGTTGCTCGGGCGGAGTCTGGCTGATGTAGAACTGTCGCGCCTGGCTGTAATGATCGGCAAAGCTTTCCGGCCGCAGCCGAACCTTGGGGCCTTGCTCCTC
This sequence comes from Rhizobium indigoferae, assembly GCF_034554815.1. Classification (NCBI taxonomy): domain Bacteria; kingdom Pseudomonadati; phylum Pseudomonadota; class Alphaproteobacteria; order Hyphomicrobiales; family Rhizobiaceae; genus Rhizobium; species Rhizobium indigoferae. The sequence goes on from NZ_CP140635.1 coordinate 1,594,447, forward strand.
GGCCGGGAAGTGGCGATAGCCCTGAACCGGCGATTCCCGCGGCCCCTGATTCCAGGAATTCGGCTGGTAATTGACGCGTCCGACAGGATTGCGCATCGCCATATGGCCGTCCTGCTGGAAATTGTGGAAGGGACACTTCGGCGCGTTGATCGGCAGATGCGTGAAATTCGGACCGCCCAGACGTTTCAACTGCGTGTCGAGATAGGAGAAATTTCGTCCCTGCAGCAGCGGATCGTTGCTGAAGTCGATACCGGGGGGAACATTCTGCGTCATAAAGGCGACCTGCTCGGTCTCCGCAAAAAAGTTCTCGGGCATGCGGTCGAGCACAAGACGGCCAATCGGTTTGACCGGAAGGATCTCCTCGGGAATGATCTTCGTCGGATCGAGAATGTCGAAGTCGAACGTGTCGGCGAAGTCCTGATCGAAAAGCTGCACGCAGAGCTCCCATTCCGGGAAGGCTCCCGACTGGATCGACTGCCAGAGGTCGCGGCGATGGAAATCCGGATCCGCTCCATTGATTTTGACTGCCTCGTTCCAGGCGACGGACTGCAGGCCGAGTTTCGGTTTCCAGTGGAATTTGACGAAGGTCGATTCATCCGCTGCGTTGACGAAGCGGAAGGTATGAACGCCGAAACCCTCCATGAACCGGAACGAGCGCGGAATGGCGCGGTCCGACATCACCCACATGATCATGTGCATGCTTTCGGGCGTGAGGGTGATGAAGTCCCAGAAATTGTCATGCGCCGACTGCGCCTGCGGAAATTGCCTGTCGGGCTCCGGCTTTACGGAATGAATGACGTCGGGAAATTTGATCGCGTCCTGAATGAAGAAAACGGGGATGTTGTTGCCGACCAGGTCCCAATTTCCCTGCTGGGTGTAGATCTTCACTGCGAAACCACGGACGTCGCGCGCCAGATCGAAGGAACCCTTGCTGCCGGCGACGGTCGAGAACCGGACGAAGGCCGGCGTCTTTTCGCCGGGCCGCTGGAAAAGATCGGCCCTGGTATAGGCGCCCAGGGATTCATATGTTTCGAAGTAGCCATGGGCGCCGTAGCCGCGCGCATGCACGACCCGCTCGGGAATGCGCTCGTGGTCGAAATGAAAGATCTTCTCACGGAAGTGGAAGTCGTCGATGAGGGCCGGGCCACGGGCGCCAACGCGAAGCGTATTCTGATCATCGGAAACGGGGCCACCTTGCGCTGTGGTCAGCACCGGCATGCCGTCTTCGGCAAACTGATGGAGCTCGCCGCCTGCACCCCGGTGCAGTTTCTGATCATGGATCGTTGCGTTGTCCGAGGGCGAGGTTTGAGAGGTCTTCTTGGCCATCTATATTCTCCGGAAAGGGTTTTACCTAACCGAAGCTCCCCAACGGCCACATGTTCCGCTCGATGCGAAATAAACCGCAACTGGGCAAGAGGCCACCTGGGGGCGGCCGATAGTCGAGCACGGGAGACCCGAGGCCCAACATAAAGGGGCGCGTGGCCTTTCGACCCTGCGCCCCGATTTCCGTCGATCTTAGATCCGGGAGGTAACGATGAGATCTTCCTCTTCGTCGCGCTGCGAACCGCCAAACGCTGCGGCGGCAGCAGCGATGAATGCCCCGATCAGAAGTGACAGTGCGCCGAGCAATGCTGTGGTGGAGGCAGCCTTGCGTGCCTCATCGGCGGCTTTCTGGGCGGCGACCTTGGCGTCGTCGATGCGCTTCAGCACAGTGTCGACGCGGGTGCGTGCATCGGCCTCGGAAAGACCGGTGCGAGCAGAGACGATGGTGGCAAGATAGGCCTTGTCGTCATCCGGAATCTGGCCGGCGGCAGCACCGTTGAGGAGGATGCGGGAGACCTCAGCCGTTGCAGCATCATCATCGGATGTTGCTCCTGCACGGGCCTGTTCAGGACGCAGCAAAGCGTCGGTAAAATAGGCGGTGGGCAGATCCGCGGCCGATGCCGTCGATGACGCCGCTGTACCTGCGGCGGTGGCGGCCGAACCCACGGCCTGTGCGCCCGCACCAGCAAGAGAGGTCAGCGACGAGGCTAGAAATCCGGCGACGAAAATCGTCGCCAGCGCCCAGCTGATGAAGCCATGCGCCGTGTCGCGGAAGAATACCTCGTCGGTGTGGACAGCCGCCCACTTCGTGCGCAGCCGGCCGGTGATATAGCCGCCGAGCCCGGAGGAGAGCCATTGCACGACAACGAGCCAGATCGCCGCCGTCACCCCGACCGTGCCGAGCGAGCTGCTTTGCCCCGACCAGGGCGACACCATCGTCAACCCAACCCCGGATCCAAGCAGCAAAAGAATGAGGGTCACGCCGATGGCAGCAGCGGCGCCTCCGAAGATGGGCCCCCATGTCATGGCGGATTTGGAGGATTCGACCGGAGTAGCAATCTCTCCGGAACCTGTCATTGAAACCGACATGATCCGTCCCTATCGCATAAACAGAGCAAGAAGGATGATGATCGGCAGTGGAACACCAAGCAGCCAAAGCAGAATACCGCGACCCATGAAAGACCTCCTGTCAGAAACTGACGTTACGTGGTTGATGCCACTCAACTTTGAACCACGGTCTTTGTTCCCGGCCGGCTTGGTCATCGACAATCTTCATGCGGAGCTAATCGAGATCGATAAGAATCTTGCGCGTTCGGAGCTGACGTCCGGCGAAGACAGCGCCATATCTTGAGGGGCAAGGTGATCTTGGCGGGAGAGAGCAGAAGCTCTCGTCACTCGATCACAGCCAAACTGGAGAGGCATCGATGAAGAAATTTCGGGCATTTGTAGCAGCCGGGGCAATCGGCCTTGCCGCCATCATCTCGGCCTGCTCGACACCACCGAATTCCTATGGCACGGCATCAGGATATCAGCCGGGAGATTCAATGAACCCGGCCTGCGCCGATGGGTTCCGACCCGGCGACGGCCGTTCGTGCAGCTACTAGAGGCGGTCGTCTCTTTGCCCGTACAAGCAAACCGGAGCTGGCGGAGCGTCAGGCAGGCGTTCAGTAAGCCGTCATTTCTGTTTGATGGCAGCCCCGACGGCAGCGCCGATCGCGACACCGAATGTGATGCCGATCGCGGCGTCATCGAACAGTATCGGGCCGACTGCCGCGCCGATTCCGATTCCTATCGCCATACTGAGAGCCATGACCGTGATCTTATCCAGGTGCTGTGGCGAGAGTATGTGTTTCGCTGCATCACCGCGGGCTGCGGGCGTGGTCCGAGCGAGGCAAGCTGATGCTTTGAGCTGAACAGAAAAAGCGTCTATTGAAAGTTCAAGATACTTTTCGAAAATTGGCCAAGACGGCCCGACAGCGCGCCAGCCGGTTCTATTGACGGCCAATCCACCTCATTACCGTTTTTTCCGGAGATCACCTGGCAAAGCGTCAATGAGTTGATGCACTTTACCGGTGGCGAATACGATGTCCTCGCGCGGCAGATGGACTGTTATCTCAATCTCTTCCCACCTGCCGCCATGGTCTTTTGCGAATCTGACGGCGGCTTCCAAAGAGGTGAATTGCACGGCCGGTGCGTTGGCGGTCCAGAACTGCACGCTGCAGTCCGCCGCACTGTAATCTAAAAATGCTTTTTCAGGATCTAGCGCCATGACGTTTGCTTTACACCGCCGCCGGTTGGTTGGCCAGCGAATGCCTACCGTCGTAAAAAAGCGCGTTGTCCGCGATGCCCAACGCGGAAAGCCCTTATGGGAGCAATCAAAAGCGGGAGGGAAAGTGGGGAAGAAAACGCCTGCTTTCGGATTTATCAACGAAACAGGCGATTATGTGTCCTTCCCGAGAGAGGGGTGACAGTTCATACCGGAGACATGGGTTACACTTTTTGCCTTTGCGAGGAGAGCGAAGGTGCCTTGGCAGGAGTGCAACCGCATGGACGAGCGTCTCAAATTCGTTGCGCGGGTTCTGGATGGCGAGAAGATAGCGGCGCTGTGCCGCGAATTCGGCATCTCCCGCAAGACCGGTCACAAGATCATCAGCCGCTATAACGACAGCGGTCTGGAAGGACTGACAGATCGATCGCGACGGCCTTACCGGCACGCCAATCAGCTTCCTTTCCAAATCGAGAAGCTGATTGTGCGGACCAAACAGGACAAGCCCAACTGGGGCGCACCAAAGATCAGGGAGCGGCTGGCGCGGCTATATCCGGATGTTCACACGCCGGCGATCTCAACCGTGCATGCCGTCCTCGACCGCAACGGCCTGGTCAAGCACGGTAGGCGGCGACGCAACAGGGCTGAAGGAACAGCCCTCTCCAATCCAGGGCTGCCCAACGACCTGTGGTGCGCCGATTACAAAGGCGAGTTCATGCTTGCCGATAAGCGCTATTGCTACCCATTGACGATCACCGACTTCGCCAGCCGCTATCTTTTGGCCTGCGAAGCGTTGCACACGACCAAGGAGGTCTACGCCTTCACCGTTTTCGAACGCGTCTTCAAGGAGTTCGGCCTGCCCAAGGCGATCAGAACCGACAACGGAGTGCCTTTCGCCAGCCCCAACGGACTGTTCAATCTGTCGCGGCTCGCCGTCTGGTGGCTCAGGCTCGGTATCGACATCGAGCGCATCAAGCCGGGCAACCCGCAGCAGAACGGCCGCCATGAGCGCATGCATCTGACACTGAAACTTGAGACAACCAAGCCGGCCGGAGACAATTTCCTGCAGCAGCAAGCCCGCTTCGACGACTTCGTCGAGGAGTTCAACACCGAGCGGCCCCACCAGGCGCTCAACATGGCCTGCCCGGCAGAATGCTACGACGCTTCACCGCGCGCCTACCGCGGCCTACCCGATCTCGACTACCCGCTCCACGACCAGACAGTCACCGTCACAACATGCGGACGCATCTGCTACAAGCGGAAGAAGATCAATCTCAGTCTGGTCTTCGCCGGTCAGGCCGTCGGCATCAAGCAGGTCGAAGACCATATCTGGCTTACAAGCTTTATGGATTACGATCTGGGATACTTCGATGATGAGACATGCAGGCTTGAACCTTTGCCGAACCCTTTCGGTCCAAAAGTGTTACCTATGTCTCAGGAATAAACCGTAACCTATGTGTCCAGAACGGACCACTTGAAATGGCTCCCCGGGCCGGATTCGAACCGGCGACCTGTCGATTAACAGTCGAATGCTCTACCGCTGAGCTACCAGGGATCACTGCTTGGCGCGGTGTGAGTGGGCTAATACAAACGCTTTCCCGATTTGCCAAGCGGTTTTTTCAAAAAAATGAAATGAACTTGTATTTGGGGTGCCTGCGCCCATCTCTTGGGAATGACAAATGTGAATGATCGCAGTGAGACAAGTGGTGGCGAAAAGCGCAAGGCGCGGGCAGGGCGCTTCGGCATCGATCACGCAAGCGGCAGGCTTGTGCTCGGCTCCTTCAGCATCGGCATGCCACGCTCGCGCATCGCGCGGATGGCACTCGGCGTGGCCCTCATTTTCTGCGGCTTGCTGGGTTTCTTGCCCATCCTCGGCTTCTGGATGCTGCCGCTCGGCTTCCTGGTGCTCTCGCATGATCTGCCGTTCGCGCGCCGGCTTCGGCGGCGGCTGGCTGTCTGGTGGCACAGGCGGCGAAACCCGGCCGGCTGATGGTTGCCCCGGTGAAGGGGGCCGTGGAACAGTGGAGCGCTTTTCGCATTCGTGGTTTATGAAGTGTAAGTGCCCCACAGTGGCCCAGGTGAGGAAATGAAGCTATTTTTTGTGGTTGTCCTGTCAGCGGCGAGCATTCTCTCCGGCGCTCCCGCCGAGGCCCAGGGTGTCGACAGCGGCGGTTTCGACGCCCGTGGCATCTGTCGTCGGCCCGAAGGCTGCGTGGTCGATCACGGCCAAGGCGGCAGCTACAACGGGCCTCGCAACTATCGCAATTTCAACGGCCGGAATGAGCGTGATGGGAGGAACGACCGCGAGCGGGACAACCGGCGCTACCGTTCTCAGAACAGGAGCGACAATTTCGACGCCGGAAGCAGCCAACTAGTCGCAGGCCCTGAAGTTAACCGGGGCGTTCTGCCTATGCAAAGTCGCGTCTAGTTGGATCTGAGTTCGCTTTCCTCGAAAACCCCGCCATGGTCCGGATCGAGGCTGGTCGCCAGCAACAAGCTGCAAGCGGCAAGGAGGAGGACGAGCTTCACTGCGTAGGATGCCACGGAGACCGGTTGTCGACGGCCCGGTGATACGCGAGACGGCGCTATATAGTATTTGTAATAGAAGTGCGGATCATCCGTTTCCAGCAGGTTCTGGTAGACGTGCAGCGGAATATTTGCATGTTTCACCGGCGGAGAACCTGGGAATTTTACATGCAGATCCCGGGTTTCGGCATCGAATGCCGCATGCACGTGCTTCGATTTGAGGGCAGCCCAATCCATCGCAAGCTCCTATACCCTCCCGAGGATAATTGAGGCCCGGACGATGATCGAAGTCAAGTCAAGAATTTGCTTCAAATACAATCATTGGCAGGAAATGGGGCATCGTCACGGCGGTGAAAATTCCAGCCTGCGCCCACTCCGTTTGGGGATGGAAAAATGCTCGTTTCAGCAGCTGCGGAATGGCGTTTTTCCGAAATGCCCTCTTGCGATTTCCTTACGATCATTCTAAACGCTCGCCACGGCTCAGATAACGAGCGCGTGAGGCCTCGTGGCGGAGTGGTGACGCAGAGGACTGCAAATCCTTGTACCCCGGTTCAATTCCGGGCGAGGCCTCCAACATTCTTCCACATGATAGAATCAATGTGAAACGCCGCTGGCGCAGCGGTCGGCATCGGCGTTTGCGATGCTACCAGATCCGCTGGCCGGGCGAAAAATCCAACTGTGACGGATTGATTCCCGTGAGTCGGTAGAGCGCCCTCGGGCCGCCGTTGCGGATTTCCGCCTGATATTCCAGATCGCTCAGTTCAGGCCCGTCATCGATTTCGGGGCCGGCGCCGAGCAGCCGTCGCATGCCCTGCGGCGAAATGCGGGTGAAGCTGCGAATGTCGCCGCTGCTGTATTTGATCAGCAGCAGGCGGGCATCGGCGTTGTAGTGAAGCGCTTCTATGCCGCGCGATTGGATCAGAAAGGTTTGCATGCGCACACCCATAGCGGAAGGCGAGGGCGCAGCGATAAAATGGTTGATGTAACATTAATGCGCATGCGGCTGTCGAAGGCTGGATTTCAAAGGGAAAGAACGCATGTCAGACCTGCGCCCGCCGACAGGAATTGCCGCAGCCGCGATGCGGGGGATATCTCCGAATGCGCTTCTGCGCCCTATCGCCTCCAGGTCGTTTCGCCGTCCAGCAGCCCGCAGCAGAATATGCCAATCAGCGCTGCGACGATGAAAAAATCGAACAGCGTGAAATATTCGAAAATCGCAGACATGGCCTGCTCCTCCTATTTCCTCCGTTGCAAATCATAACATGAAGGGGCGGAAGGTTCCACGCTGGAGTTGCAGCGTCCATCCTGTCTCCTGTGGCACGGAAGAGGCGCCGGCCGGATTCTTTCCGCCTGCGGCTGCCAAGCCTTGAAAGCATCCGTGGTGGAGATTAAGAGACGAGGGACAGGAACCGCTTTTTAAGAGCGAGAGGACATGATGGATTTCGAAGCAGCGCGCGCAAAGATGGTCGATACCCAGGTTCGCACGACGGACGTTACCTCGCATTCCGTGCTGACGGCGTTTCTCACGGTGCCGCGTGAGACTTTCGTGCCGGAGAAGGCGAAGCTGCTGGCTTATATCGACAACGATGTCGAGATCTCAGCCGCCGCACCGGGAAAGCCGGCCCGCTTCCTGATGGAGGCGTCGCCACTCGCCAAGCTGCTGCAGCTGGCCGCGATCACCAAGGATGATTTCGTACTCGAAGTCGGTTGCGGCACGGGTTACACATCGGCGCTGCTGTCGATCATTGCCGGCTCCGTCATCGCGCTCGAATGCGACGAGGCGCTCGCCGCCGAGGCGAAGACGCAGCTTGCCGGATACGCCAAGGTCGAAGTTGTGACCGGCCCGCTCGAAAATGGCTACGCTGCCGGCGCTCCCTATGACCTGATCTTCGTCAACGGCGCCGTCGAAGAGGTTCCGGCGACTCTTCTCGGTCAATTGCGCGATGGTGGCCGTCTGATCACGGTCGAAGGTTACGGCAATGCTGCGCGCGCCAAGGTCTTCGTCGCCGAGCGCGGCGCTGTTTCGGAAAATGTCTTCTTCAATGCCTCGGTCAAGCCGCTGCCGGGTTTCGCCAAGGCGCGTGAATTCGTTTTCTGACATCGTTCTTATCGACGAAATTCAGCGACGGGCGCCATCGGCGCCCGTTTTTTTTCAATGCCGCTGGAAAGCCTTCACAAACATCATTTACGCTGACGCGACCACGGCGGACTGGATAGAGGCCGTGCGCTTCAAGTTCTGTTTCATGGATGTCGCCGCAGCAAAATCGCGACAGGCTTTGCGGGTGGCAAACATTGGGTAACAAAACTGTGCATGGCCGCATTCATTTGATTCGCGATGATTTTTTTCACGCCTAGGGTATTCTAAGGTCGTGGTGATTCGGATGAATGCTCCACACCATCCGGTCGTTGTTTTGGGATAACGGGGATAGAAATGGCTCAGCCAAGTGTAGCGCGTGAACCGTCCATGGAAGAAATTCTGGCCTCCATCCGCCAGATCATCGAAAGCAATGAGCCCGGCGCCGGCAAGGCGATTTCCGCATCCCTGCCGCCGGTCTACGGCGCCGATGAGGATGCGAACGGCTCCGAAATTCATCTGACGGTCGACGACACCTATGCCGGCGTGGAATTCCCCGAACCGGTCATGCGCTCCTCCGATCCGCGTTTCGTCGCCGCCAATTCGGCCGGCACCGCCCCCGAAGCAGAAGTACCGGCCCGCGCGCTGTCGCTTGCCGATGTCGCCGCCCGCGTGCGCGCCGCCTCCGAGCGCAGCGCCGTGCAGGCCGGTCAAGCCCTGCGCGAAATTCCGAGCGGTTTCCGCCAGCCCGAACCGCAGCCGGCCGTGATGCCGGAACCGCCGCGCGCCGCGGCACCGCAACCGCAACCACAGCCTATTTTCCCCGCTACCGCAGCGCCCGTTCAGCATGTTGCGATCCAGCAGCCGGCCGAGCCGGTGTTGACGGAAACGCCTGGGGTGGCCGTCGCCGAGCCGGCGCCTGCCGTCGAAACAGCGCCGCCGGCTATGGAGCCCGCTCAGTCGTCGACCGAGCGTTTCCTGCCGAGCGTTCTGGACGAGGTCCAGCCGACGCTGCTTTCGGAGGATGCCGGCCTGCAGATCAGCCGCTCTTTCGAGGAGCTCGCCGCGGCAATCGACGGCGCAGAGCGCCGGTCGCTGGACGAGATCGCAGAGGACATGCTGCGCCCGATGCTGCGCGAATGGCTTGATGATAATCTGCCGACACTGGTCGAGCGGTTGGTGCGCGAAGAAATCGAGCGCGTGGCACGCGGCCCGCGTCGCTGATCGGATTGCTTTTTCCTGAAAAGCCGCTCCGGTCTCCGGGGCGGCTTTTTTATTGACTTGGCCGTGACCATCCTATTTACAAACGCCACCCTCGAACCTCGAAATTGGTCATAAAATGCTCGACAAGACCTATGATTCCGCCGCCGTCGAACCGAAAATCGCCGCGAAATGGGACGAGGCGGATGCCTTCCGTGCCGGTGCGAACGCCCGGCCCGGAGCGGAGACCTTCACTATCGTGATCCCGCCGCCGAATGTCACCGGTTCGCTGCACATGGGGCACGCACTGAACAACACGCTACAGGACATCCTGGTTCGCTTCGAGCGCATGCGCGGCAAGGACGTGCTCTGGCAGCCGGGCATGGACCATGCCGGCATTGCCACCCAGATGGTCGTCGAGCGCAAGCTGATGGAACAGCAGCTGGCCAGCCGCCGCGACATGGGCCGCGAAGCCTTCATCGACAAGGTCTGGGAATGGAAGGGGGAATCGGGTGGCCTGATCTTCAACCAGCTGAAGCGTCTGGGTGCGTCATGCGACTGGTCGCGCGAACGTTTCACCATGGACGAGGGCCTGTCGAGGGCCGTTCTCGAGGTTTTCGTCACGCTCTACAAGGAAGGGCTGATCTACAAGGACAAGCGCCTCGTCAACTGGGATCCGAAGCTGCTGACGGCTATCTCCGATCTTGAAGTCGAACAGCATGAGATCAAGGGCAATCTCTGGCATCTTCGCTATCCGCTCGAGCCGGGTGTCACCTACCAGTACCCGATCGCTTTCGACGAGGAAGGCAAGCCGACCGAATGGGAAACGCGCGACTATCTGGTCGTTGCCACCACGCGTCCTGAAACGATGCTGGGCGATACCGGTGTTGCCGTCAATCCGGAGGACGAGCGTTACAAGTCGATCATCGGCAAGCATGTCATCCTGCCGATCGTCGGCCGCCGCATTCCGGTCGTTGCTGACAGCTACGCCGATCCGACGGCCGGTACCGGTGCCGTCAAGATCACGCCGGCGCATGACTTCAACGACTTTGACGTCGGCAAGCGGGCTGGCCTGCGCTCGATCAACATCCTGAATATCGACGGCACGATCACCATCAAGGACAATGAGGATTTCCTCGAAGGCCTCGACAATCCGGCGGCGCTGCATGGCGCCTGGGACCGTCTGGAAGGTCAGGACCGTTTCTATGCGCGCAAGGTCATCGCCGATATTTTCGAAGAGGCTGGCCTCCTCGACAAGATCGAGCCGCACAAGCACATGGTCCCGCACGGCGACCGTGGCGGCGTGCCGATCGAGCCGCGGTTGACCGAACAATGGTATGTCGACGCCAAGACGCTCGCCGAGCCGGCGATCGCCTCGGTCCGCGAAGGTCGCACCAGGATGGTGCCGAAGAGCTGGGACAAGACCTATTACGAGTGGATGGAAAACATCCAGCCCTGGTGTGTCTCCCGTCAGCTCTGGTGGGGTCACCAGATTCCCGCCTGGTACGGCCCGGACGGCCAGGTCTTCGTCGAAAAGACCGAGGAGGAGGCGCTGCAGGCGGCGATCCAGCATTACCTCTCGCATGAGGGGCCGATGAAGGCCTATGTCGAGGACCTGCTCGAAAACTTCAAGCCGGGCGAGATCCTGACGCGTGACGAAGACGTGCTCGACACCTGGTTCTCCTCCGCGCTCTGGCCTTTCTCGACGCTCGGCTGGCCGGACGAGACGCCGGAGCTTGCACGTTATTACCCGACCAACGTTCTCGTCACCGGCTTCGACATCATCTTCTTCTGGGTTGCCCGCATGATGATGATGGGCCTGCACTTCATGAAGGACGAGGATGGCGAACCGGTCGAGCCCTTCCAGACCGTCTATGTCCACGCGCTGGTGCGCGACAAGAATGGGCAGAAGATGTCGAAATCGAAGGGCAACGTCATCGATCCCTTGGAACTGATCGACGAATACGGCGCCGACGCGCTGCGCTTCACCCTGGCAATCATGGCGGCGCAGGGCCGCGACGTAAAGCTCGATCCGGCCCGCATCGCCGGCTACCGCAATTTCGGCACCAAGCTCTGGAACGCCACGCGCTTCGCCGAGATGAACGGTGCAAAGAGCGACCCGCATTTCGTACCCGAGGCGGCCGAGCTTACCATCAACCGCTGGATCCTGACGGAACTTGCCCGTACGGAACGTGACGTTACGGAAGCGCTGGAAGCCTTCCGCTTCAACGATGCCGCCGGCGCGCTCTATCGCTTTGTCTGGAACGAGGTCTGCGACTGGTATCTCGAACTGTTGAAGCCGGTCTTCAACGGCGAGGACGAGGGCGCCAAGGCCGAAGCCCAGGCCTGCAGCGCCTACATTCTCGAAGAGATCTACAAGCTGCTGCATCCCTTCATGCCCTTCATGACCGAAGAACTTTGGGCCCATACGGCAGGCGAAGGCAAAGAGCGCGACACATTGGTCTGCCATGCCGAATGGCCGGCGCCGTCCTATGCCGACGACGGGGCGGCCGACGAAATCAACTGGCTGATCGACCTCGTCTCCGGCATCCGCTCGGTGCGCGCTGAAATGAACGTCCCGCCGTCGGCAACAGCCCCGCTCGTCGTCGTCAAGGCCAACAACCTGACGCGTGAACGGCTGTTCCGCCACGACGCCGCCATCAAGCGGCTTGCACGCGTCGAGGCGATATCGCTGGCTGACGATGCGCCCAAGGGCGCCGCTCAGATCGTCGTCGCTGAAGCGACCATCTGCCTGCCGCTCGGCAAGCTGATCGACCTTTCCGCCGAAAAGGCCCGTCTCGAAAAGGCGATTGCCAAGATGGAAGGCGAGATCTCCCGCATCGACGGCAAGCTCTCCAACCAGAAGTTCGTCGCCAACGCCAATCCCGAAGTGGTCGAGGCCGAGCGCGATCGTCTCGAGGAACTGAAGGGGCAGATCGCAAGCCTGAGGACCGCTCTTTCCAGGGTGAGCGAAGCCGGGTAAGTTTCACGGACCCATTTTGGTAAGTTATTCCAAAGACGCGCCCTTCCGCCGGCGCGTCTTTTTTGTTGTGATTCGTGCGGTTCGCGCGTGAAACGGCGCATTTTCAGCACTTCATCCTGTGGATTGCTCTCATGCGAAGCTCCAGCGGGCGAAAACTGCCACTGTTGTCGGATTGATACAGATTCTGCAATGTTTGGAATGAAAACCCAAAAGCCCACCTGAAATTCGATAGGTCTGGAATAAAATTTTATTAACCAGGTTTTTTGACGTGTCCGTCAATTTCTTTACGTAAGTTAGCCACTGCAATGCCTGGGAGCGCTGCCGTGGGGCGCGTTGCCATATAACGCGAACACTTACTAGAGTGGGGTCACATCAATTGCTGGAGTGGGGGAGACACAATGGCATCTCGTAGGTTTTCCAAGGGCATAACATCGCTCGTTCTTCTTTGGTCGCTTGCATCGCCGTCCTTCGCCGGCGGTCTGGAGCGCGGCGGATACAATATCGACCTTCTCTTCGACAATTCGAGGTTCGCCGTCCAGTCCGGCGCGACCTATGTCATGCCGCAGCGCAAGCTGAAAAACGTCAAGGACACCGATCCCACCGATGGCCTCGGCACGAACGGCATTGGCGGAGGTTCGACCACGGCTGATGATACTGAGGATTACTGGATCCCCTATCTCGGGGTGAAGGTCGGTTTCGGCGACTCCATCGACTGTATGGGCGATTTTTCGACACCCTTCGGCGCACACACCAATCCCGGCGCCGACTGGCTGGGTGTCAACGACAACATCGAAACAAAGATCAGCACCCGCAACTACGGCGCCACCTGCTCCTATCGTTTCGATATGGGCCCCGGCCAGCTTCGCCTGATCGGCGGCGGCTTCTATCAGACGGTCGATGGTTTCAAGACACGCCTCGTCGCGCCGATCACAGGGGCGGCCGCGCTGGTCTATGACGGCACCGGCCGTCTGGATCTTGCCGACCAGGCCATGGGATGGCGGGCGGGCATCGCCTACGAAATCGAGGAATATGCCTTCCGCGCCAGCCTGGTCTACAACAGCAAGGTCAAGTATGACGATCTCACCGGCACGGTCGACCTGACCGAGGTGCCGAAGGCCGCCAATCCTGCCAATCCCTACCTTGGCGTCGTGACGCCGGTCTATGGTTCGGCTGAGGCGCCGGATTCCGTCGAACTCAAGCTGCAGAGCGGCATTGCGCCCGACTGGCTCGCCTTCGGTTCGGTCAAGTGGACGAATTGGAGCGTGCTGCAGTCGATCGCCTTCTGCCCGAAGGCCACCAAAGGCGTCGTCGCTTGCTCCGCCAGCAGCCAGCTCACCTCGCTCGATCTCTTCTATCGCGACGGCTGGACGATCAGCGGTGGCGTCGGCCACAAGTTCAACGAGCAATGGGCCGGCGCCCTCAGCCTGACCTGGGATCGCGGCACGAGCCAGGGCTACGGCGCCCAGACCGACACATGGACGCTCGGCGCAGGTGTCTCCTATACGCCGGTGGAGAATGTCGAGTGGCGTCTGGCCGGCGCGCTCGGCATCATGACCGGCGGAGAATCCGGCACCTACGTGTATAATGGCCGGACCTACGGCAACGACGTCTCCTATTCCTTCGGCGACGATCTGCTGGCGGCCCTTTCCACCAGCGTAAAGGTCAAGTTCTGATCTTGCTGCCCAAGTAGAAGTCTTAGAGCCCGGCAGTTCGCCGGGCTTTTCTTTGGGTGTTGGCAAGACAAATCGACGTTCCAATTTGTGACGATTCAGCAACACATTTTTACGACGTTTGGCGTATGGTGGCGGCAGGGCGAATTTGTCCATTTCCCGCCACAAAGAGGGCGCAGCGCTATTCGCAGGCGAGGCGATGGCAGGCGTACGGTGCGTTTAAATAGTAGCATGGGTCGATTTTTTTCCGGGTACATCAGATCGTACGGCGCGATTGGCGACATTCGTTCGATTGCGGTCGTTTCGCTTTCCGAACAAGGCAGTTCCGGCCGCCAATCCGGCCTCGCGATGAAGTCGTCGATCCGTTCATTGTCGCTGTTTTCGACCCGCTCGGATGAGCAGCCCGGCTTTGCCGAAAATGTCGATACCGGTTTCGTCACATTTACTGTTTACGAATGCGATAAAGGCGGGAAGGCGAATACCGCACCTACCGAAAGAGTGCCACGGAGATTGCAGTCGAGCCATGCCGGGAGCCGGGTGGTTCTGAAGGATGGACTGAGAATATCGCCTTTGAGAAAAGGCCAGTGGGCTGGATGCGACGCGGGTAAAGGAGCCATGGAGCTCGCCGCGGGATCGCTCGCCTCGAAGAAATACATCCGCGGGATGCACGGTGCGAGCGCCGTTGCCGCCTGCCTGAGATGAGCGAAAGAAATCGGTTGAAATGGTGACGTCCGAGTTCAAACTGTTCAAATTCATGCTGATGGGCATGTCGATAGCCGTAGCGCTGGCGCTGTCCGGTCCGTGCCGCGCATTCGACATCAAAGGTGGCGTCAGCAAGGAATCCGGACCCTTCGATCTCTTCAAGTTCGGCTTCAAAGCCTATAAGAACGGCCAGAAGGAAGAAGCGGTCGAAGCCTATAAATACGCCGCCGAAAAGGGCCACACCGGTTCGCGCTGGGCGCTCGCCAACATGTATGCCGATGGTGACGGTGTCACGCAGGACGATTTCGAAGCCTTCAAGATCTACAGCGAGATTGCCCAACAGGGCGTCGAACCCGGCTCGGAAGATACGGGCTTCTTCGTCAACGCGC
Source organism: Rhizobium indigoferae (assembly GCF_034554815.1). NCBI lineage: Bacteria > Pseudomonadati > Pseudomonadota > Alphaproteobacteria > Hyphomicrobiales > Rhizobiaceae > Rhizobium > Rhizobium indigoferae. The sequence continues at coordinate 1,609,580 of NZ_CP140635.1, forward strand.
TGCTCTCGCTCGCCAGCTATTACAAGCATGGCATTGCCGGCAGTCCGGTCAGGATCGACCTCAGCCAGGCGCGCCAGCTTTATTTTCAGGTGGCCTCAACCTTTGGCGTCCCCGAGGCGCAGTTCCAGCTGGCGCAGATGATGCTGGCCGGCGAGGGCGGCAATGCCAGCCCGCAGCAGGCGAAGAAGTGGCTGAACCAGGCCCGCAAGAGCGGCCATCCCGGCGCCATGGCGGTCTTCGGCAATATTCTGTTCGATGAAGGCCAGACGGCCCGCGGTCTGGCGCTGATGACGGCAGCGCTCGACCGCTGCAAGCCCAAGGACTGCAGCTGGATGGAAGCGCTGCAGGAGCAGGCCTTCTCGGTAGCGAACGAGGCCGACCGCCGCACGGCGGTATCCCTCTCGCACACCATCGCGAGCGGTTCCGACGACTAAGCGCCGATTGGGCGCTCAGCCCGCGAAATCGAAATAAGCGATGACAGGCACGTGGTCGGACGGCTTTTCCCAGGCCCGCACATGTTTTTCGATCGCAGCCGATGTCATCCGGTCGGCGGCTTCCGGTGACAACAGCAGATGGTCGATGCGGATGCCGTTGTTCTTCGGCCAGGCGCCGGCCTGATAATCCCAGAAGGAATAGAACTGCGTCGCATCCGTCGTCGCGCGCACGGCATCCGTCAGCCCGAGATTTTCGAGCTTGCGGAACGCCTCCCGCGTCTGCGGCAGAAACAGTGCATCGTTTTCCCAGACCTTGGGATCGAAGCAGTCGTGCGGTTCCGGGATGACATTGTAATCGCCGGCAAGAACCAGCATGTCTTCATAGGCCAGCCGTTCGGCTGCAAACGTCCGCAGACGCTCCATCCAGGCGAGCTTGTAGGGATATTTCTCCGTTTCGACAGGATTGCCGTTCGGCAGGTAGATGCAGCAGACGCGCAGGATGCGCGTGTCGGACAGCGTGAACGCCGCTTCGAGGAAACGCGCCTGTTCGTCCAGCGGATCGCCGGGCAGGCCGCGGTTCACTTCGAAAGGTGAACTCTTGGAGAGGATCGCGACGCCGTTGAAGCCCTTCTGGCCGTGCGTTTCGACATGATAGCCGAGCGCCTCGATCTCCAGCCGCGGGAAACCTTCATCGACCGTCTTGATCTCCTGCAGGCAGACGATATCCGGATCGGAATCCTTGAGCCATTGCGTGAGATTGTCGATGCGCGCCTTGACGCCGTTGATGTTCCAGGTCGCGATCTTCATGGCTCTGTCCCGTTCCGCATCATGCATGTCGCCCAGAAGTGTGCAGCGGTTCTGGGATAACGACAGGCATAAAAAACAAAGAGCTAAAGCGCACCGCATGAATCAGCGTCGATGCAGCGCGCTTTAGTGCGCTTCTTTTATCGTGGTCTTTCACCGGCGGACAAGACGATAAACCGGCCGGAAGGAATTCTTCGGCCGGTTTGATGGGGAGTCCGTGCGTTTAAACGTTTCAGATCGAGAAACTGGTGCCACAGCCGCAGCTTGCCACCGCATTCGGGTTCTTGATCTGGAAGGATTGGCCAAGCAGATTGTCGACGAAGTCGATCTCCGAGCCCGCCATGTAGACGAGCGATAGGCTGTCGATCAGCACCTTGGCATCGTTCTTTTCGACGATAATGTCGTCGTCGTCAATCCTGTCAGCAAGATCGAACTTGTAGGAAAAGCCCGAACAGCCGCCGCCTTCGACGGAAACGCGCAACGCGCTCTTGCCAGCTTCGGCGCCGACGATCGCAGCGATACGCTTTGCCGCGGCATCTGAAAGGGTTACACTTGTATCCGTCATGTTTCCTCCTGCCGGGGTCAAGATCCGGAGAGAATGGGTTTTGGCACTTGAATGTTCAAATGCCTGATATCAAAGAAACTTACCATAATCTTCGCGAAAAGGCGATGATGCGCCGAAGCGGTTAAGAAAGCGCCTCTTTGCCGTTTCATCGACCTATAGGTATGAAGAGCGATAAGCGGCGTCAATGGGCAGATGCGGCAACATGCAGGATGACGGTGAAGAATGACGATCGATACGCGTGCTTTGGGTTTCGGCAGCAGTGAAAGGGCGGTCTATGCGGCCGATCCCTGGACGACGCGCGGACGGCTCTATCAGGAGGACGGCAGCCCGACACGCTCCGATTTCCAGCGCGACCGCGACCGCATCGTTCACACCACCGCCTTCCGCAGGCTGAAGCACAAAACCCAGGTCTTCATCGCCCAGGACGGCGATCACTACCGCACCCGGCTGACGCATACAATCGAGGTGGCGCAGATCGCCCGCGCTCTTGCCCGCGCCCTGAAGCTCGACGAGGATCTGGCCGAGGGCGTTGCGCTCGTGCACGATTTCGGCCACACGCCGTTCGGTCATACCGGCGAGGACGCGTTGCACGAGGTGCTGCTGCCCTATGGCGGCTTTGACCACAATGCCCAATCGCTGCGCATCGTGACCAAGCTGGAGAGGCGTTATGCTGAATTCGACGGCATCAACCTGACATGGGAAAGCCTCGAAGGTCTCGTCAAGCACAATGGTCCGCTTCTGACGCCTGAGGGAGTCGGCACGCGCGGTCCCGTTCCGCAACCGATCCTCGATTATTGCGAGCTGCACGATCTCGAGCTTGCAACCTGTGCCAGCCTCGAGGCCCAGGTGGCGGCGATCGCCGATGACATTGCCTATAATACCCACGATATCGACGATGGCCTGCGCTCCGGCTATCTGACTTTCGACATGCTGGAGGAAATCCCATTTCTTGCAGGGCTGATGGCCGAGGTGCGGGAGCGATATCCGCATCTGGAGGCCAGCCGCTTCACTCATGAGATCATGCGCCGTCAGATTACCCGCATGGTGGAGGACGTGATCGGCGTCGCGCAGCAGCGCCTGTCGCTCTTGCACCCTGAGAGCGCAGCCGACATCCGCGCTGCCGGCCAGGTTATCGCCAGCTTTTCCGAGGGGATGGCCGAGACCGACAGGCAGATCAAGGCGATGCTCTTCAAACGCATCTACCGCAATCCGGATATCATGCGCATCCGTGCCGGCGCCGCCCAGATCGTCACCGATCTCTTCGCCGCCTACATGGCCAATCCGAAGGAGATGCAAAGCCATTACTGGGTCGATCATATCGCCGGTCTGTCCGATGCGCCGAAGGCTCGCCATGTCGGCGATTATCTCGCCGGCATGACCGACACCTATGCCATCAGCGCCCACAGGCGGTTGTTTGACCACACTCCGGATTTGCGATAGGCAGCGGTCGCCCACGCCGAGGCCTGATTTGAGCCTTTGGCACAGCCTATGCATGGAAGAGTGCGATGAACCTTTTTACCGACTTCGAAGCCAGGATCAAAACCGCCCTTGAACAGATCGATCTGGTCAGGGATAAGCGATCCGAGCTCGATTTCGGCCGCATCACCGTCGAGCCGCCGCGTGACGCGAGCCATGGCGATGTGGCGACCAATGCCGCAATGGTGCTGGCAAAACCGCTTGGAACCAACCCGCGCGCGCTGGCTGACGTCATCATCGCCAAGCTGAAAGAGGATGCCGACGTCGCCGATGTCTCGGTCGCGGGGCCTGGCTTCATTAACATCCGTCTCGCCGTCGGCTACTGGCAGCGGCTGCTCGCCTCGATGATCGGCGCCGGCACCGACTACGGCCGCTCGACGCTCGGCAAGGGCAAGAAGGTCAACGTCGAATATGTCTCGGCCAATCCGACCGGCCCCATGCATGTCGGCCATTGCCGTGGCGCCGTCGTCGGCGACGCGCTCGCCAACCTGCTCGCTTTTGCCGGTTACGGCGTCGAGAAGGAATATTACATCAACGATGCCGGCTCGCAGATCGACGTGCTCGCCCGTTCCGTCTTCCTGCGCTATCGTGAAGCGCTCGGCGAAAAGATCGGCGAAATCCCCTCGGGTCTCTATCCCGGCGACTATCTCGTGCCTGTCGGTCAGTCGCTTGCCGCCGATTACGGCGTGCGTCTGCACAACATGCCGGAAGACCAATGGATGCCGATCGTCAAGGATCGCACCATCGATGCGATGATGGTGATGATCCGCGACGATCTGGCGTCGCTGAACGTCCATCACGACGTCTTCTTCTCCGAGCGAACCCTGCATGCCAATGGTGCGGCCGCGATCCGCACGGCGATCAACGACCTGACCTTCAAGGGTTACGTCTACAAGGGAACACTACCGCCGCCGAAGGGTCAGCTTCCCGAGGATTGGGAAGATCGCGAACAGACACTGTTCCGCTCGACCGAGGTGGGCGACGATATCGACCGGCCGCTGATCAAGTCGGATGGCTCCTACACCTATTTCGCCGCCGACGTCGCCTACTTCAAGAACAAGTTCGACCGTGGTTTCGACGAGATGATCTACGTGCTTGGCGCCGACCATGGCGGTTACGTCAAGCGCCTGGAAGCGGTTGCACGCGGCGTTTCGGACGGTAAGGCGAAGCTGACGGTGCTGCTCTGCCAGCTCGTCAAGCTCTATCGCAACGGCGAGCCGGTGAAGATGTCGAAACGCTCGGGCGATTTCGTCACGCTTCGGGACGTCGTCGAAGAAGTCGGTCGTGATTCGGTCCGGTTCATGATGCTTTATCGCAAGAATTCCGAACCGCTCGACTTCGATTTCGCCAAAGTGACGGAACAATCGAAAGATAATCCAGTCTTCTACGTGCAATACGCGCATGCTCGCTGCATGTCGGTCTTCCGGCAGGCGAGGGAGGCTTTTGCCGACCTCGATGTTTCGCCAGAGAATCTCGCGCAAACCGTTGCAGGCATTGGCGATCCGGCCGAATTGCAGCTCGTCGCCAAGCTTGCTGAATTCCCGCGTATCGTCGATGCGGCGGCCCAGTCGCAGGAGCCACATCGCGTCGCTTTTTACCTCTACGACCTCGCCAGTTCCTTCCACGCGCACTGGAACAAAGGTAAAGATCAGCCAGAATTACGATTTGTTAATGATAAAAACCGAGAATCAAGTATTGCCAGACTTGGGCTGGTGTACGCCGTCGCGTCGGTTTTGAAGTCGGGACTCGCCATTACAGGCACTGCCGCACCGGACGAAATGCGATAACGTCACCATTTCCCCACAATGCGCTGGCATTTGAGCGTTGGCGTTTGCGAGTGGGAATAGGCATGGCTGATAAACAACTTGCGTATGATACGCGCGGAAAAAACGATCTGTTTGCCGACGATGATCCGTTGGCTGAACTTGCCCGGATCGTCGGCTTCGAGCCGCGTGTTGCGGCGAATACGGTGACTGAGACCGCACGCCGCGAGCCCGCCCTCGATCTCGAAGACGAGCTTGGGCGCGAGTTCGACCGCTACGATTCGCCACGTCCGCTCGCAGAGCTCGACCGGCCCGCCGAGCCGTTCTCTGATGATGTCACTCCTGAAGATTACGTCGAGCCCGTTCTCGACGCTTCTCCCGCCGCCGAACGTGCGGAGGTTCCTGAGCCGGTTTCCGTCGCCCCGGTCGAGGCTGAAGAAGTCGAGGCTGAAGAAGAAGTAGCTTTGCCCGCCGCAGGGAATGGGGACGCATCTGCCGCCGACTGGGCGGAGCAGCTTTCCCCCGAGCCCGAGCCCGAGGCATCGGTGCAATCGGCCTTCGGCGGTGCGCGCGACCTGATCGAGGAGCTTGAGCTGTCGATTGGCGCAGCACCCGTTTCTTCGCTGGCGCAGCCCGCCAAGGCGCCGCAATGGTCGGCTGCCAGCATCAGGCTGCCGCTTGCCAATTTCCATGCACCGAAGCGCGATGAACCGGTTGTTTTGCCGGAGCCTGTGGCCGAAACGGTCGCAGCACCGGTTGCTGAGGCACCGTCCGCCGATCTTCCTGTGGTCGAACCGCAACCTGTCATCGAGCCGCCGGCGACCGTCGCTGCTATCGAGCCTTCCGAGGAATTCGAATCCGCTTCACCGTCGCTTGGCTTCCCCGCCGAGCTCGATCGCCATGATGAGGTGATCGCATCGGAAGAGACCGCCGAGGCCGAAGAATTCGTCGAGATCGAGGAAGAGCTGCAGGATTTCGGGTCCGATGCCGGTTTCGATCTCATCGCCGCCGCCGTCGAAGGCGAGATCCAGGCCGATGCCGCGCTGACCGAGGTCGTGCCTGATGTTCCGCACACCGCCGGCACGTTCGATCTTGACGATCTGCTTGCCGACGTCTCGCGTTATCCGGTGCCGCAACGTGCCAATCCGACGCCGGTCTCGCCGCAGCCCGCATCGATCGAGGCAGCGCCCGTTTCTGCTGCTCCCATGGCCGCCGCACCTGTCGAGCCCAAGGTGATCGCGCCCGCACCGCTCGCCGCAGCACCCGTCCAGCCTGCTCCGATCGAACCGGCTCCGGTCTATGCTTCCGAAGCCGCAAGGCCGATCGCGCCGCAGCTTGCCGAGGTCGTTGTGCCCCAGCCTGCCGCAACGGCATATTCGCGGGCGCCGCAGCCGGTGCCGGAAGCCGACGACCCCTTCGCCGGCCATGATTTCGAGCTGGATCTTGCCGGCATCGAGCTGGAGCTCGCCGACCTCGATTTCTCCGAGACGTCCGAGCCATCGCCGCAGCCAGAGCCGCCTGCACCTGCTCCCCAGCCAACCGCTGCCGTCGCTACGCCTCGGCCCGCGCCTGTTTTTGCGCCAGAGCCGCCAGCTCCTGCTTTCCAGCCGGCCGCTGCCGCCCCTGTACGGTCCGCTCCAGCCTTCGTTCCCGAGCCGCAGGCTCCAGCTCCGGCTCCGGCTTTCAACTGGGCGGCTGCCTCCGACTCGACCGAAGACCTGCCATTCGATCCGGCGATGATCTCCGATCCGGAGGATCGTCCCGAGACCGTCGACGACATGCACGTGCCGACGCTGCCGCCGGTCGAGCAGCCCGCGCCGGTCGCGAAAACTGCTGATTTCGATTTCGATCTCGACGCGGAGATCGCCAGCTTCTTTGAACCGGCCAAGCCGCGGCAAACGCCGACGCCAGTCCGGGATACGGCTGCGGCCGCGGCAACGCCGGTCAAGCCCACCATCGCCGATGGCCTCGATGATTTCGAACGGGCGCTGGAGGAGGATTTCCGCCGCAGCGTGCGCGAGCCGGTCGAGCGCCGCGAGACCTCCGAGGTTCGTATCGAGTCGGCAAGCCAGGCCGCTGATTTCAGCCGCGCCCGGTCGATGCGCCGGCTGCTTGCCGGGGCCGTCGTGCTCGTGGTCTTCGCCGGTGTCGCTTATGGTGTCTATTCCTCCGTCTGGAACGGCGAGGGGCTCGGCATTGTCGCGTCCGGCGAGCCGCGCGTGATCACCGCCGACAAGGAGCCGGTCAAGGTCGTTCCGGAAAATCCTGGCGGCAAGACCGTGCCGAACCAGGATAAGGCCGTTTACGACCGTGTTGCGGGTTCTGCCGAAGAGCCGAAGCAGAAGGCGCTCGTTTCTTCCGACGAGGCGCCCGTCGATGTTGTCCAGCGCACGCTGACACCGGAAGCGCTGCCTGAAGACGACGAGAACGCCAACGCTGACGATCAGGTCACGCCGACTGCGGTCGGTGAGACGGAGGATCCGCGTCTGTTGCCGAACCAGGACAATGCCGACAACGCTTCGGCAAGCGACGCCGACAAGACGCCGTCCGTTTCGCCACGCAAGGTCCGCACGATGATCGTCAAGCCTGACGGTACGTTGGTTGCCCGCGAGGAGCCGGCGCCCGTCGATCAGCCGATGCCGTCTGCCCAGCCGACGCAGTCTGCTCAGGCGACACAGTCTGCCCAGGCGACGCCGTCTGCCCAGCCGACACCGCCGGCTCAGCCGCCGTTGACGGCCCAGTCGACCCCGTCCGCGCAATCGACCTCGCCCGTGCCTCCAGTCGGCGGAACGGCCGCAAGCTTCCCGGCAAGCGCCGAGGTTGCTTCCGCCGATGCGCGTTCTGCAGCCCCTGTCGAAACTGCGCCGGCACAGCCGCCGCTCGCCGGCAGTGCTGATGCGCAGGCCGCAAATCCCGCTCCGGCCGCTCCGCCGGTGCGCCCGGTCAAGACCTCGGCGATTGCCGATACCGCGCCGATTCCGACCGCGCGTCCGGCCGACCAGCCCGTCAACGTCGTCGGCACCGTCACCGAGAAGGGCAATGTCCGGCCGCCCGCACAGCAGCCGAAGACGACTGAGGTCGCGGCCGCAGCTCCAGTCGCCGCAAAGCCACAGCAGGCCGCATCCGCCGGCGGCTACGGCATCCAGATCGCCTCGCTGCCTTCGGAAGACGAGGCGACCAAATCCTATGCCAACCTGTCGAAGAAGTTCGCCAGCGTGCTTGGCGGCCGCAGTCATGAGATCCGCAGGGCCGATATCGCCGGCAAGGGTACTTTCTACCGTGTCCGCATTCCGGCCGGTTCCAAGGACGAGGCCGCAGCGCTCTGCGAACAGTATCGCGCGGCGGGCGGAAGCTGCCTGATCTCCAAGTAGATCGGTTTTTTGAACAGAATATAGGAGCGGCGGGCCGGATCGGCCCGCCGCTCTTTTTTGTGCATCAGGCCCGACCTTGCTCGCATTTGGCCGGGCGCCGTCTATGATTCGGATATGACCGAATCAAAAGCGATGATCCTTGGCTGCAGCGGCCTTTCCCTCACATCCGAAGAGAAAGCCTTTTATCGGGGCGAACGGCCCTGGGGCTTCATCCTCTTCGGGCGCAACATCTCCGAAGCACGGCAGATCACCGATCTCGTCGCCGAACTGCGCGACAGTGTCGGCTGGCATGCACCGGTGCTAATCGACCAGGAGGGCGGCCGCGTCCAGCGCATCCGCCCACCCGTTCTAGCGCGTTATCCTTCCGGCCAGACGCTCGGCGATCTCTATCGCCGCGATCGTATGCTCGGCCTGCGCGCCGCCTGGTTGATGTCGCGGCTGCACGCCTTCGACCTTTCGAGCCTCGGCATCGATGTCGATTGCCTGCCGGTGCTCGATGTGCCTGTCGAGGGCAGCAGCAACGTTATCGGTGACCGCGCCTATGGCGGCGATCCTGAAACCGTCATCGCGATGGGAAGGGCGGTTGCCGCAGGGCTGAAGGCCGGCGGCCTATTGCCCGTGATGAAGCATATGCCCGGCCACGGTCGCGGCTTTGCGGATTCACATCTGGAGCTGCCTGTCGTCACCGTCTCGCGCGATGAGCTGGAACTCCATGATTTCCCGCCCTTTGTCGCGATGAAGGACGAGTTGATGGCCATGACCTGTCATGTCGTTTTCGCCGCCATCGACCCGGACAATCCGGCGACGACCTCGCGCAAGGTGATCGACGGCATCATCCGCGAACACATCGGCTTTAACGGTCTGCTGCTCTCCGACGACAGCTCGATGAACGCTCTTTCCGGCACGATCGGTGAACGCGCGGCGAATATCATTGCAGGCGGATGCGATATCGTGCTGCATTGCAACGGCAATATGGACGAGATGCTAGATGTCGTGGCAAATGTTCCGCCGCTCGCCGGCATATCGCTTGCCCGCGCAAAAGCGGTGGAAGCAGGCTTCGCGGCGCCGGATACATCAGATGAAGCGGAATTGAGGGCGGAATTCGAGGCGATGTTTGCGACGGTCTGATCGTAAGGGAGTAGCTAGGTGAGCACGGTCAAGGGCACGGAACGTCCGCAGGCGGCGACGCCGATGGACAAGTTGTGGCAGGATAACGGTGCGGAGCGCGCCAGCCACGAGCCGGCGCTGGTGATCGACGTCGCCGGCTTCGAAGGCCCGCTCGACCTGTTGCTCTATCTCGCCCGAAACCAGAAGGTCGACTTGTCGCGCATTTCGGTGCTTGCGCTCGCCGAGCAATACCTGCTGTTCATCGAAAGCGCCCGGCGTATCCGCATTGAGCTTGCCGCCGACTATCTCGTCATGGCAGCCTGGCTTGCCTATCTCAAGTCGAAGCTGCTCATTCCCCAGCAGGTCAAGGATGACGGCCCTTCCGGCGAGGAGCTGGCGGCAACACTCGCCTTCCGCCTGAAACGTCTCGAAGCCATGCGCCAGGCGGCAGACGGCCTCGTCAACCGCAACCGCCTCGGCCGCGATATCTTCGTGCGCGGCGCGCCCGAGCATATTCCCGACCGGCAGCAATCCGCTTACGCAGCGAGCCTCTACGATCTCCTGACCGCCTATGCGGCGCTGCGCCAGCGCCATGCCGTCACTCAGGTGACGATCGAGCGGCGCACCGTCTGGTCGCTGACCGATGCACGCGAGCTGCTGACCCAGATGATCGGCGAGGTCGCCGACTGGACGGCGATGGAGCATTATCTGCTGCGTTATCTCGCAGCGCCTGAAGAACGCGTCACGGCAATCGCCAGCGCCTTTGCCGCCTCGCTGGAGCTGGTGCGCGAGGGCAAGCTCGAAATCCGCCAGGACGGCGCCTTTCAGCCGATATACATGCGCCGCGGTCCGAAACATGCCACGCTGCAGGTGGTGGAACAGGAGCGGCCGGTTTGATCGACCTGAGGGGCGAAGAAGATTTCGAAGGCAATTTCGAAGGCAGGGGCCGCGACCTGCAGGCCGAGATCGAGGCCGAGCGCATCGCCGAGGCGCTGGTCTTCGCCTCCTCGCAGCCGGTCTCCGAAGGCTTCCTCGCGGAGCGCCTGCCCGAGAAGACCGACGTGCATGCGATCATGCTGCGCCTGAAGGAGCAATATGCGCCGCGGGGCGTCAATCTTGTGCAGGTCGAAGGCGCCTGGGCCTTCCGCACCGCCGCCGACTTGTCCTTCGTCATCCGCCGTGATGACAATGAGGTGAAGAAGCTTTCGCGCGCCGCACTGGAAGTGCTGGCGATCATCGCCTATCATCAGCCGGTGACCCGTGCGGAAATCGAAGATATCCGCGGCGTCCAGACCTCGCGCGGCACGCTCGACGTGCTGATGGAGGCGGGCTGGGTGCGCTTCCGCGGCCGCCGGCGCACACCGGGCCGGCCGGTGACATTGGGCACGACACGCGATTTCCTCGACCATTTCGGACTCGAAGAGCTGCGTGACCTGCCCGGTCTCGAAGAGTTGAAGGGAGCGGGCTTGCTGTCGGGCCGCATTCCGGCGAACTTCAATATTCCCTCGCCGTTGATGAACGACGAACTGACCGAGGACGAAGACCCGATCACCCAGATGGACCTCGAGGAACTGGGGTTGCTGGCACCGCGTGGCACCCCTGAAGATTGAGGGGCTTGCGTCTTGCTTTTGCCATGCATGGCGAAAACAATGGTGGCCACCACTTTTCGATGGGTCGATGGCTTGTCACAAAGGGCGATACCGTGACATTAAGCTCAATCCAAAGGGCTTGATGTTGGAAACGATGTTGGAAATCCTTACATCGTGGGAACATAGAAACAGGGAGTTAGCGTAATGGGTTCTTTTAGCATGTGGCACTGGCTGATCGTTCTGGTCATCGTGCTGTTGTTGTTCGGTCGCGGCAAGATTCCGGAACTAATGGGCGACGTTGCCAAGGGCATCAAGAGCTTCAAGAAGGGCATGACGGACGAAGACGCGCCGGATACGGCAAAAACCGTCGATCACAAGGCCGACGAAACGAAGTAACCAAGTCCGGGAAAAAGCGCAGCCCCCGCGCTTCCCGTCCAGGAGCCTTGCATGTTCGATATTGGCTGGACCGAGCTTTTGGTCATCGCGGTCGTACTGATCGTGGTTGTCGGTCCCAAGGATTTGCCGCCGATGCTGCGCGCTTTCGGCAAGATGACGCAGCGCGCCCGCAAGGTCGCGGGCGAATTCCGTGCGCAGTTCGATGAAGCGTTGCGCGAAGCGGAACTTGACGATGTCCGCCAGACGATCAGCGACGCCCAGAAACTCAACCCGGTCAACAGCCTGCGCGAGGCGATGAATCCGCTTCGCCAGATGGGCAACGAGATCAAGGCCGACCTGCAGAAGTCGACCACGGTCACGGAGAACAAGACCGAGGTGCCGCCCGATGCTGTTGCAGCCCCGACGCCGTCGATGAGCTTGCCGGAAACGCCGCCATTGGTAGCGACACCTGCGCCGTCGGAACCGGTCGCAGCAGCGATTGTCCAGGCCGATGCTGTTGCCGCTAAGCCGAAGGTCGTGCGCAAGCCGCGCGTCAAGACTGCCGACAAGGTCGATGCTGCGGCCGCCGTTGCCGTGCCTGTGGAAAAACCGAAACGCACGACGGCAGCCAGGAAGCCTGCAACGCCGAAGAAGCCGGCGCAGACGAAGAAGGACGAGGCATGAGCGGTGACATCGAAGACAAGCCGCAGCCGTTGATCGAGCACCTGATGGAGCTGCGCACGCGGCTGATGTGGTCGATCGGCGCGTTTTTCGTCGCCTTCATCGCATGCTTCTTTTTTGCCAAGCATCTCTTCAACTATCTGGTCATACCCTACAAGACAGCCGTCGTGTGGGCGCATCTCGACGTCGAGAAAGCCCAGCTCATCTACACCGCGCCGCAGGAATTCTTCTTCACCCAGGTCAAGGTGGCGATGTTCGGCGGCCTTGTGGTCGCGTTCCCGATCATTGCCGCCCAGGTCTACAAGTTCGTGGCGCCGGGTCTCTACAAGAATGAGCGCCAGGCTTTCCTGCCGTTCCTGATTGCCTCGCCGGTCCTGTTCCTGATGGGCGGCGCGCTCGTCTATTTCTTCTTCACGCCGATGGTCATGTGGTTCTTCCTGTCGATGCAGCAGGCGCCAGGTCATGACGAGATAGCAATCTCGCTGATGCCGAAAGTCTCGGAATATCTGAGCCTGATCATGACGCTGGTCTTCTCCTTCGGCCTCGTCTTCCAGCTTCCCGTCGTCACCACGCTGCTTGCCCGTGTCGGTCTTCTGACGTCGCAATGGCTCGCCGAAAAGCGCAAGTTTGCCATCGTCCTCGCCTTTGTCGTCGCCGCCGTGCTGACGCCGCCGGATCCAATGTCCCAGATCGGCCTTGCGATACCGACGATCCTTCTCTACGAGATTTCCATCCATGCGGCGCGACTCGTGGAGCGCCAGCGTGCCCGGCAGGCGGTCGAAAAGGAAACCGGATCCGCAGACGTTGCCAAGACGGACAGTGTCTGAGCTGAGATGTGGAAATCCCTTCATGAACGCCGTCGACTGCATAATCCTTAAATCGGAATCGGTTTAAAGAATTATGCAGCAATTCAAAGTGTTACAGCGTCCCTTGCGCGTCTGAAAAGACACGGCGGCGCTGTAATTTCCGGTCGAGGTCCGATCAGGCTTTGGCCGGGCCACCTCTGTTGCAACGACCTGGAACGACGATGCTCGATATCAAATGGATCCGTGAGAATCCCGAAGCGCTCGATGCCGCCCTTGCCAAGCGCGGCGCGGAGCCTCTGGCCCAAAGTCTCGTTGCCCTCGATGAAAAGCGGCGCTCCGCCGTGCAGAAGGCGCAGGACTTGCTCTCCCGCCGCAACCTCGCCTCCAAGGAGATTGGTGCGGCGATGGCCCAGAAGAATAGCGAGCTTGCCGAGAAGCTGAAGGCCGAGGTCGCCGAATTCAAAACTCTGCTGCCGGCGATCGAGGAAGAGGACCGGCAACTGACGGCCGAGCTCAATGACGCGCTCTCGCGCATCCCGAACATACCTTTCGACGACGTCCCGGTCGGCAAGGACGAGCATGACAATGCCGTCACCCGCACCGTCGGCGAAAAGCCGCGCTGGAACCACGCACCGAAGGAGCACTTCGAAATCGGCGAAGCACTCGGTTATATGGACTTCGAGCGCGCCGCCAAGCTCTCCGGCTCACGCTTCACGGTTCTGACCGGGCCGCTCGCCAAGCTCGAGCGTGCGCTCGGCCAGTTCATGATTGATCTCCACACCAGCGAGCACGGCTATACCGAAGTCAGCTCGCCGCTGATGGTGCGCGACGAGGCCGTTTATGGCACCGCCCAGCTGCCGAAATTCGCCGACGATCTCTTCAAGACGACGGACGGCCGCTGGTTGATCCCGACGGCCGAAGTGACGCTGACCAATCTGGTGCGCGAGGAAATCCTCGATCAGGAAAAGCTGCCGCTCCGCTTTACCGCGCTTACACCGTCCTTCCGTTCGGAGGCGGGCTCCGCCGGCCGCGATACGCGCGGCATGCTGCGCCAGCATCAGTTCTGGAAATGCGAGCTCGTTTCGATCACCGATGCCGAGAGCGCCATTGCCGAGCATGAACGCATGACCGCCTGCGCCGAAGAAGTGCTGAAACGCCTCGGCCTGCATTTCCGCACCATGACGCTTTGCACCGGCGACATGGGCTTCGGCTCGCGCAAGACCTACGATCTCGAAGTCTGGCTGCCGGGGCAGAATACCTTCCGTGAAATCTCCTCCTGCTCGGTCTGCGGCGATTTTCAGGGCCGCCGAATGAATGCGCGCTACCGCGGCAAGGAAGACAAGAGCAACAGGTTCGTCCACACGCTGAACGGTTCCGGCACGGCCGTCGGCCGCTGCCTGATCGCTGTCCTTGAAAATTATCTGAACGAGGACGGTTCCGTCACGATTCCGGACGTTTTGCTGCCCTATATGGGCGGATTGACCAAGATCGAACGGGCGGCCTGAGGCGATGCGCATCCTGCTTACGAATGACGACGGCATTCACGCCGAAGGCCTTGCAGCGCTGGAGCGGATCGCGCGGACGCTGTCCGACGATGTCTGGATCGTCGCGCCAGAGACCGACCAGAGCGGCCTGGCCCATTCGCTGAGCCTCTCCGAACCGTTGCGGCTGCGCAAGATTTCCGACAAGCATTTCGCCCTGCGTGGCACGCCGACCGATTGCGTCATCATGGGCATCAGGCAGGTGATGGACATCAAGCCGGATCTGGTCCTGTCTGGCGTCAATTCAGGCTCGAACGTTGCCGACGATGTGACCTATTCCGGCACGATCGCCGGCGCCATCGAAGGCACCATGCAGGGCGTGCGCTCCTTCGCGCTGAGCCAGGCCTATCTCTATGAGGACGGCGCACGCATCGTGCCCTGGGAGGTCTGCGAGACGCATGCGCCGGCTCTTCTGGAAAAGCTGATGGTCCTGGACCTGCCGGAGGGTACGTTCCTCAATCTCAACTTCCCGAACTGCCGTCCCGACCAAGTCAATGGCGCCGAGGTGACCATGCAGGGCAAGCTCGCCTTCAATCTGCAGGTCGACGCCCGCTCCGACGGCCGGGGCTTTCCTTACTACTGGCTGAAGTTTGGCGAACGCGCCGGCGCCTTCGTTGAAGGCACCGATATTCACGCCCTGAAGCATAATAAGATTTCGGTAACGCCTTTGAAACTGGATCTGACCGATTATTCCGTGACGGACCGCGTGGCGCGGGCCTTGGGATACGGAGCACAAGTTTGACGGCAAGACTGGCGGAGAAGGAGGGCTTTGCTGCACTCGTCCTCAGATTGCGTGCCGAAGGTATCTCCGACCTCGATCTGCTGACGGCGGTCGAGCAGACGCAGCGCTCACTGTTTGTGCCGCCGCAATATGCCGACGACGCCTATTCAAGCCGGACGATCCCGATCGAGTGCGGCTCCTTTCTCGAAGGCATCGATTTTGCCGTCCGCATCCTGCATCACCTGAAGCTCAAGCCCGGCCAGCGCGTCCTGGAGATCGGCACCGGAAGCGGCTTTACCGCCGCCGTCATGGGCCGCATGGCCGAGCGTGTCCTGTCCATCGACCGCTACAAGACGCTGACGACGGCAGCGCAGCGGCGCATGGAATCGCTTGGTCTGCGCAGCGTCATCATTCGCCATGCCGACGGCAGTGCCGGCATGCAGGGTGAGGGCACGTTCGACCGCATCCTGGTGACGGCCGCCTTCAACGCGATGCCGCGCTTTTATACCGACCAGCTCGTTTCCGGTGGCTCGATGATCGCGCCGCTCATGATTTCCGAGAACGAGTGTCGCATGGTGCGGCTGACGAAAACCGGCAGCCGTTTCGAACGCGAGGAACTGTTCGAAGCTCCCTATCTGCCGATCGTTCCGCGCCTTGCCTCGCTGTTGTAGGGCCTCGCTGCCCTAGGCGTGGATGTTTTCCGGACGGATCGGCGTGAAATCTGAATATGCATCACAATCGGAAAAGCTGCTCGCAGTTTTCGGCATTATGCTCTGCGCACTATGATTTTTCACCCATAAGCCTATGGTTATCAACTTCTCAAAAATATCGCACTGATTCCAGCATCTTAACCGCGTGGTAATACTAACGCGTTTTAATAGACTCACAAATGGTTGCGTTCTCAGTGGGTCGAGTCATGCGTTTCAGTCTTTCGCCAAAGTTCGGGAAGTCGGCCGGTAATCTTCTGGTTGTTGGCCTGCTGGCAAGTGCCGCAACGGGCTGCAGTTCCGATGTGACACGGTTTGGCGGTTTGTTTTCCTCCTCCGGGCAGGACCAGATCACCACAAGTTCCATTCCGCGCAGGAATATGAACGGTTCTCAGGGCGATCCGGTGCCGCGCGCCGATCTCGGCGGTTCGGCCGTTGCCAGCCAGTCGGGTTACGGCGGCGGCAATGATGCGCTGAACCAGCCTTATCCCGCGCGCCAGGGTTACGATCCGACCCGCACGTCGAACTCGAGCGCACGTCTCGCTTCCGCGCCGGTCTCGGTGCAGCGTTCAGATCTGGCCGCGCCGACGGTCGTTGCTCCGTCCCGGCAGCGGGAAAGGGAAGTCGCGCTCGCCCAACCATTCCCGGCTGCGCCGCAGGCCGAAAAGCCCCGTTTGGTACCGCCGGCGGCACCCAAGGTGACGCCTGATACGCTGACGACCGGCACGACGCCGAAGGTTTCCGGCTGGTCCGCGACCAACGCTCCTTCGGTAACGCTGCGTCCGGGTGAAAGCATCGCTACGCTCTCCAGGCGTTTCGGCGTTCCGGAAAAGGAAATCCTGCGCGTCAATGACCTGAAGACGGCATCTGCCGCCCAGCCGGGCCGGGCGATCCTCATCCCGACATTCAATGGCGGCAATGCCGCCAAGGCGGCATCGCAGGCGGCTGACCTTTCCAAGCCCGGCAAGATGCCGGAGGCGCCGAAGGCGCCTGAGCAGAACGTTGCCGTCATTCCGGGCGCCAATTCCGCCCGTGACAAGACGCTGGCGAGTGCTGATGCCACCGGCAAGCTTCCCGCCGGCGCCGGCAAGGATCCGAAGGCACCTGCCGGCACCTATGTCGTCAAGCAAGGCGATTCCCTGGCAAAGATCGCCAAGGCGACCGGCAGCAATGTCGACGATCTCAAGGCCGCCAACAATCTTTCGGCCAACTCGCTCCGCATCGGTCAGGCTCTGAAGATCCCGAACGGCACCGCCGACAATATCAAGACCGCCTCGATCCCGGCCGAGAAGGTCGATCCGAAGCCGACCCAGCCGGCGGCTACCCTGCAGACGGCTTCCGTGCAGCCTGCGCCCTATAAGGCGCCGGCCGCCACCCAGACCGTCGACGATGCCGAGAAGAAGTCGGACGTCAGCTCCGCCGCACCGGAATCGACCGGTATCGGCAAATACCGTTGGCCGGTGCGCGGCCAGGTTATTGCTTCATACGGCGCCAACGTCAACGGCAACCGCAATGACGGCATCGACATCTCGGTACCGCAGGGCACACCAATTAAGGCCGCTGAAAACGGCGTCGTCATTTATGCCGGCAACGGCCTGAAGGAACTCGGCAACACGGTTCTCGTCCGTCACGACGACGGCACCGTCACCGTCTACGGCAACGCCGACACGCTGAGCGTCACCCGCGGCCAGAAGATCCAGCGCGGCCAGACGGTTGCCGTCTCCGGCATGAGCGGCGACGTCAAGCAGCCGCAGGTCCATTTCGAGGTGCGCAAGGACGCGTCCCCGGTCAACCCGATGACTTTCCTGGAATAGGTACTGCGTACCAGGAAACGCAAAAGCCCGGCCACCAGCCGGGCTTTTGTCATTTAATGCATGTCGCGCAAAAGTGCGCAGCGGTTTTGGGATAAACGACAAAGACCCAAAACGCGTCGCGTGAATTCGGATTGACGCGCGACGCGCTCTAGCCCCGATCGATGTGAACGCGCATGCGCCCGGCCAGGTCCTGGATATACTGCCAGGCGACGCGGCCGGAGCGTGCGCCGCGCGTCGTTGCCCATTCCAGCGCCTCGGCATGCATCTTGTCGCGTTCGAGCTCGAGCTTGAAGTGATCGGCATAGCCGTCGATCATGCCGAGATAATCGTCCTGGCTGCATTTGTGGAAGCCGAGCCAGAGGCCGAAGCGGTCGGAAAGCGAAACCTTTTCCTCGACCGCCTCCGACGGATTGATCGCCGTCGACTGCTCGTTTTCCATCATGTGGCGCGGCAGGAGATGACGCCGGTTGGAGGTGGCGTAAAAGAGCACATTGTCTGGCCGCCCTTCGACGCCGCCGTCGAGTGCTGCCTTCAGCGACTTGTAGGCTGTGTCATCGTGATCGAAGGAGAGATCGTCGCAGAAGACGATCACACGGTACTGCGTGTCCTTCAGGAGATCGAGCAGATGGGGGAGGGTGGCGATATCCTCGCGATGGACTTCGACCAGCTTCAGCAAGACGCTGCTTTCGCGCCTGACATCCTCGTGCACGGCCTTGACCAGCGAGGATTTGCCCATGCCGCGCGCGCCCCAGAGCAGCACATTGTTGGCGGCATAACCCTCGGCGAAACGCACCGTATTCTCATGCAGGATGTCGCGCACGTGATCGACGCCGCGGATGAGCGTCAACGCCACCCGGTTCGGTCTCTTGACCGGCTGCAGATGCTGGCGCAAAGGCGCCCAGACGAAGCAGTCGGCAGCATCCCAGTCGTTGAGGGCGGGTGCCGGTCCGGCAAGACGCTCGACGGCGTCTGCGAGCCGTCTAAGTTCGGCGAGCAGGGCTGTGTTGATTTCCTCGGTCATCGGTGGCCTCCTGATTTCTCACTGCGGCAATCCGCTTTAATCTTTCGATGCCGGGTAGCATGGCGTTTTGACGGCGGAAAGGTTATGAGGCAGCGGAATCGGTACTGTTTCCGGCTGTTTCTGTTGCATTCATCGAAGCGGTAACTATAGTCCGGCAACCTGAAAAGAGAGGCGGAGTTCCGCCGCCCCAGCCTGAGGAGTTTAGCATGTTCATCACCCCGGCATTCGCCCAGAGCGCGACCGATACCGCAACGGGTTTCGGCGGTTCCGGTTTCGAAATGATCATCCTGTTCGTGCCGCTGATGGTCGTCTGGTACTTCCTGCTGATCCGTCCGCAGCGCGCACAGGCAAAAAAGCGTGAGGAGACCCTGAAGGCAATTCGTCGCGGCGACCAGGTCGTCACCGGCGGCGGTCTCGTCGGCAAGGTCACCAAGGTCGTCGACGAAAAGGAAGTCGAAGTCGAGATCGCTGATGGCGTGCGCGTGCGCATCGTCCGCAGCGGCATCTCCGAAATTCGCGTCAAGGGTGAACCGGTCAAGGCCGACGCGGCGTAACAAGCGATAACGGCAGGACCGCCGGATCGGAAGATCGTCGAGAGAATGTTGCATTTTTCCCGCTTGAAAACACTTCTGATTTGGCTGGTCGCGTTTGCGGCCATCGCCATCGCTGCGCCCAATCTGCTGACTGAGGAGCAGCGATCCTCCCTGCCGGATTGGTTGCGGCACGACCGCGTAGTGCTTGGTCTCGACCTGCAGGGCGGCTCGCATATCGTTCTGAAGGTCGAGCGTTCCGATATCGTCAAGGACCGCCTGGAAGAGGCGGTCGCCAATGTGCGCAACGCGCTGCGCGGCGCTGGCATCCGCTATACCGGGCTGACCGGCAATGACCAGACCGTCACCGTCCGCATCACCGATTCGGCGCAGACACAGGCGGCGGTCGATCTCCTGAAGCCTTTGACGACGATTGGCGGACATTCGGGACCTGGGGTCGCGCTGCAGCAGGGCGCGGAGGGGCAGCTCTCGCTGCAGATTTCCGACGCCGGCATTACCGCTGACGTTGCTTCCGCGCGGACCCGGTCGCTCGATATCGTTGGCCGCCGTATCGCCGGATTCGGCTATGATAATTTCCTTGTTCGCCCGGATGGCGCCGACCGGATCGTCGTGCAGGTGCTGGGATCGGTCGATGCTGAGCGGCTGAAGAACATCCTGAACCAGCCGGCCAAACTTTCCTTTCATCTGATCGACGAAAGCATGTCGGGGCAGGAGGCGCTGAACGGCCGTTGGCCGGCGACATCGCAGGTGCTCTATTCGCTTGACGACCCGCCGGTACCTTATCTGGTCGACCGCACGGCTTTCGTCACCGGCAGCAACATGGTCGATATCGAGCCTGTCGTCGATCAGCAGACGCAGGATACCGCGATTGCCTACCGTCTCGATGCGGAAGGTACGCAGCGGCTGGCGCAGGCGACGGGGCAGAATATCGGCAAGCACCTTGCCATCGTCTT
Organism: Rhizobium indigoferae; assembly: GCF_034554815.1. NCBI lineage: Bacteria > Pseudomonadati > Pseudomonadota > Alphaproteobacteria > Hyphomicrobiales > Rhizobiaceae > Rhizobium > Rhizobium indigoferae. Next base: position 1,629,859 of record NZ_CP140635.1, read on the forward strand.
CGACGACCAGGTGATGTCGTCACCGGTTATCGATGCGGCAATCACCGGCGGTGAGGGCCGGATTTCGGCGAACTTCTCGGAAGATGGCGTCCGCGACCTTGCGATCATGCTGCGCGCCGGCGCCTTGCCGGCGACGCTGACCAGCGTTGAGGAACGCAGCGTCAGCCCGAGATTCGGCGCCGATTCCATCTTCAGCGGCCTCGTTGCCGGTCTCGTCGCCGTCGTGCTGGTCGCGGCACTGATGATCGCGCTCTATCGCATCCTCGGCGTCATCGCCGTCGTGTCGCTCTTCTTCAACCTGATGCTCATCGTCGCGGTGCTGAGCCTTGCCGGCGCGACGCTCACCTTGCCCGGGATTGCCGGCATCGTGCTGATTGTCGGCATGGCGGTCGACTCGAACGTTCTGATCTACGAGCGTATCCGCGAAGAGGAGAAGACCACCCATTCCTTTGCGGAGGCCGTCGGCCGCGGTTTCTCACGCGCATTTGCAACGATCATCGATGCGAATGTGACGATCTTCATCGCCGCCATCATCCTCTTTTTCCTCGGGAGCGAATCCATCCGCGGCTTCGCGGTGACGCTGGCGGTCGGCATCCTGACGACTGTTTTCACGGCTTTCACCCTGACGCGCTCGATCGTTGCCGTCTGGCTGAGAGCGCGCCATCCTCGACATCTGCCGAAGAGCGTTCTGGCGCATCTTTTTGAACACGCCAATATCCGCTTCATGGGAATCCGCCGTTATGTCTTTACGGCGTCGGCGGTCATTTCGCTGATTGCCATGGCCGCCTTTGCCACCGTCGGCCTGCATCTCGGCATCGATTTCACTGGCGGCTCGCTCATCGAGGTGACGGCGAAGCAGGGCAATGCCGACATCGCCGATCTCCACTCGCGCCTCAATGATCTCAATCTCGGCGACGTGCGCGTCGAGCGAACGGGTGGACCGTCGAACGCGCGGATCCGCATCGCTTCCCAGGGCGGCGGCGAAAATGCCGAGCAGTCGGCGGCGACGCTGGTGCGCGGCGAGCTCCAGGAGGACTATGATTTTCGCCGCGTTGACGTCGTCGGACCCGCGATCTCGGGCGAATTGACGATGATGGCGACGCTCGGCGTGCTTGCAGCACTAGCCGCGATCCTGATCTACATCTGGATCCGCTTCGAATGGCAGTTCGCGGTCGGCGCCATCGTCGCAACGCTGCACGACGTCATCATCATGCTTGGTCTCTTCGTCCTCACCGGTATCGAGTTCAACCTGACGAGCATCGCCGCCGTGCTCACCGTCGTCGGTTATTCCCTGAACGACACGGTCGTGGTCTATGACCGAATGCGCGAAAATCTCAAGCGATACAAGAAGATGCCGCTGCCGATCCTGATCGATGCCTCGATCAACCAGACGCTGTCGCGCACCGTTCTGACCGCGGCGACGACGCTGACCGCCTTGCTGGCGCTGTTTCTCTTTGGGGGCGAAGTCATCCGCTCCTTCACCTTTGCGATGCTCTTTGGCGTCGCTCTCGGCACCTTCTCTTCGATCTATATCGCCGCTCCTGTCTTGATCGTCTTCCGGCTGCGGCCGGAGGCTCCCGACGGGGAAGAGAGCAACAAGACGGATGCCGGTGTAAAATCCGGCACGGTGGTTTGAAACATGGCAAAAGGCATAGAAATCCGCGCCGCGCATTTCCCCGGCCGCGCTCCGATCGATGCTTACGGCAATGGCGGCTTTCGCTTTGCCGACATGTCGCATCGTGGCTCCATCCTTTGCCTGCCCTCCGGCATTCATGGCTGGGACATGGATATGTCGAAACCGCTGTCGCCTGAAAATTTCCGCCGCGTGCTTGATGAGGCTAGTGATATCGAGGTTCTGCTCGTCGGTACTGGAACCGAGCTTCGCCGCCTGCCCGAGGAATTGAAGCTGGCGCTGAAATCGCGCGGCATCTCCTCCGATCCGATGAGCACCGGGGCCGCAGTGCGCACCTTCAATATCATGCTCGCCGAGCAACGTGCCGTCGCCGCGGCGTTGATTGCGGTCTGACGATGACCGAAGCGCATATTGCGACGAACCAGGAGATCTGCCTGGCGATGCTGCGTGAGAGCGATCGCGACCGCTACCTCGCCTGTCTGCTGTCGCCAGAGGAAAAGCGCGGCGCGCTTGCGGCTCTCTATGCCTTCAATGCCGAGCTTGCCCGCATCCGCGATCTCGTGCACGAGCCGTTGCCCGGGGAGGTGCGGCTACAATATTGGCACGATCTTCTGGAGGGCAGCGCACACGGCTCGACGGCGGCCAATCCCGTCGCCGCGGCGCTTATGATGGCGATTGAAACGCACCGCCTGCCGCGCAAGACGCTGATCGACATGATCGGGGCCCGCACCTTCGATCTCTATGACGATCCGATGGAGACACGTCTTTCGCTTGAAGGCTATGCCGGCGAAACGGCATCCGCGCTGATCCAGCTCGCAAGCCTGGTGCTTTCGCCGGAGGAGGCCGCACGCTCGGCCGACGCCGCCGGCCATGCCGGCGTCGCCCAAGCGATCGCCGGGCTGTTGCTGCTGATGCCGCTGCATCGCCGCCGTGGCCAGATCTATATTCCGCTGCAGATCCTGTCCGCCACTGGTCTCGACCGCGATGCCTTCCTCGCCGGCGAAGACCGGCCGCGCATCTCTGCCGCCATCGAGGCCTTCGCCGGCCTCGGTCGCGAACATCTGGCAAAGGCGAGGGCGGCGGGACCGATTGCGCTAGCTGTCTTTCCGGCCTTCCTGCCGGCGACGATTGCCGAACCGGTGCTCATCAGGGCGCAGAAACGGGGCGCCTTGCTGTTTGACCGGCCGCTGCAGCCGCCGCAGTGGCGCCGCCAGCTGCGGATGGGGCTGGCTGCCGCACGCCGAAAAATCTGATATCGGTCAAATTCGCGCAAGTCTCGCGCGCTACAAGGCTTCCACCGCTACCCTTTGAACGGAGACTCGGCGTGGGCATTATCGTCTGGTGCGTCCTTTTCGCCATCGTCATTTTCATTGCTTTCGTGGCAACGCGCATGGCCGCGCAGAACAAGGAAGACGGCCTGCATGACACGGGCCTCGCCATCATCGAGTTCGGCCGCGCCTTTCCGAACGAGGCGATCCGTCAGCTGCAGGCGACGGAAAACGGCCAGGCCGTTTTTGTGCGCCTGCACGACAACAAGGCGGGCTTCATGCGCAACATGTCGCGCCATTTCGCCTGCCATCTGATCGAGCCGGGTCGGGTGCGCGTCGTGGGCTCGGAAACGGGCCGGGGACTGGTGATCGACTTCCTCGATGCACCCTATCACAACGGCGATTTCGAATTCGCTTCCGCCAAGGAAGCCTCGGAGGTTTCGCTCTGGCTGCTCGGCAACTATATCGCCGAGCCGGATAAGGACCTACCGCCCGGCAATATTTCGGCGGCGAACAAGCAGTAATGCATGTCGCCCAAAAGTGTGCAGCGGTTTTGGGCGACATGCATAAAAGCAAAGACTTCACGCGGGTCGCATGAACCGGGTCCGATGCGCTTGAAAACGCCGGTCAGGCGCTTTCGGCAAGCGTCGATTCTTGACCGAGCCAGGTCGCGCAGTCGGCAAGCGCACGCCGCGCGATCAGCTGCCGCTTCATGATCGTCTTGTCCTTGCCGCGGAAGCGCTTGACGCCTTCAGGTTTGACGATCGAACCCGGCTGGAGCTCCGGAAATAGCCCGAAATTGATGTTCATCGGCTGGAACGATCGTTTGCCCGGCTCCTCGTCGGTGACGATGTGCCCACCGGTGATATGACCGAGCAGCGCGCCGAGCGCCGTCGTCGCCGGCGGTAGCGAGATCGCCTCGCCCTTGCGTTCGGCGGCGGCGAAACGCCCGGCCATCAGCCCGACGCTGGCGCTTTCCACATAACCCTCACAGCCGGTGATCTGGCCGGCAAAACGCAGGCCGGGCCGCGATTTTAGCGTCAGTGACCGGTCGAGCAGGGTGGGGGAGTTGATATAGGTATTGCGGTGCAGGCCGCCGAGACGGGCAAATTCCGCATTTTCCAGACCCGGGATCATCCGGAAAATGTCCGCCTGCGCGCCATATTTCAGCTTCGTCTGGAAGCCGACCATGTTGTAGAGCGTGCCGAGTGCATTGTCCTGCCGCAGCTGCACGACGGCATAGGCCTTGACTGTCGGGTTATGCGCGTTCGTCAGCCCCATCGGCTTCATTGGTCCGTGGCGCAGTGTCTCGCGGCCGCGTTCAGCCATCACCTCGATCGGCAGGCAGCCGTCGAAATAAGGCGTGCCCTCCCATTCCTTGAAACCGACCGTGTCGCCTGATATCAGCGCGTCGACGAAGGCATTGTACTGCGCCTCGTCCATCGGGCAGTTGATATAATCCTTGCCGGTGCCGCCAGGCCCGACCTTGTCGTAGCGCGACTGATACCAGCAGATATCCATGTCGATGCTCTCGCGGTAGACGATCGGCGCGATGGCGTCGAAGAAGGCGAGCGAATCCTCGCCGGTTTCTGCCTGGATGGCGCTCGCGAGCGACGGCGCCGTCAGCGGTCCGGTGGCAACGATGGCAAGATCCCAGTCACTGGGCGGCAGGCCGGTGATCTCTTCACGCACGACGGTGATGAGCGGGTGGTCATGGACCGCCTTGGTCACCGCCTCGGAGAAGCCGTCACGATCGACGGCGAGCGCACCGCCGGCCGGTACCTGGCACCGATCGGCAGCGGCCATGATCAGCGAGCCCGCCATGCGCATCTCTGCATGGATGACGCCAACGGCATTGCTGGTCGCATCGTCGGAACGGAAGGAATTGGAACAGACAAGTTCGGCCAGGCCGTCGGTCTTGTGCGCATCCGTGCCGCGCACCCCGCGCATTTCATGCAGGATGACCGGAACGCCGGAACTGGCGATCTGCCAGGCGGCTTCCGAACCGGCAAGCCCGCCGCCGACGACGTGGATGGGGGAATAGGAGGAGATCGTGTTCATCCTGGGCTGATATCATGTCGGCAGGAGCGATCCAACACCCGGGAATCAAAAACGGCGCCTTCGTGGCCCAGCATCCCGGAATCAAAAACGGCGCCTTCGTGGCCCAGTACCCCGGAATCAAAAACGGCGCCTTCGTGGCGCCGTCTTGGAAGCATCGTACTCGCTACTAGCGGAACGAGCGGGATGCAATATTGCGGATGTCGTAGCGGCTGACGCCGATATCGGACAGGGTCTGGTTGGAAAGGCCGCCGAGTTCGTTGAGCGTACGACGGTAGCTGAGCCAGCTTTTTGCAATGCGGATCGGGTTCATTTTCTTCTTCCTATGTCCGCGGGACGGCGGGATCGCCTGTCTCTCTGCGGTTGATGTTTATATAGGCGATATCAGTCCGATTGTGCAGTGCAAATAAAAGGCGTCTGCCATGCAATTGTGCAATGTGATGCTCGACAATTAGGCGGTGAATATTTTTTGGGCGGGCTAATCAAGCGGAAAAACATGCAACCGCCGCGCCCACCACGTCCAGACAAAAGAAAACGCCCGCTGTGGGTACAGCGGGCGTTTCGATCGAGAGCAATCGTGCTTGGGAGGAACGGCGATCGCCTTGAATCAGCGGGAAGAAGCCTCACGGGCAACGCGATGGATGTCCGAACGGTCGATGCCGAGATCGTGCAATTCGCGGTTGGTCATGCGGCCGAGTTCCGTGACGGTCTGACGATACTTGCGCCAGTTATTGAAAGAGCGAGAGAAGTTCATGTTAAGCCCCTTTCCGAGGGTTTCATCTGCCAGCAGCCACCGATCGGCGCTGACCTCTATTTGATGACCGGAATATATGTTGCGGCGCGAAAGACTAAAACAGCCAAGTTTTCAGATCACCCATGCAAATGATGCAATGCTCAAAGGGTATTTGACGCAGACTCACCGTATTTTGGTCAACGAATAGGCAGAATGACTTTTAGGAGAGCAGGTCGATTTGGAGGGGCGAATGGGGTGCCGCAGCGGAAAACGCCGCTCCCTCCGCCAGTTCCGCCCGTCCTTCTGTAACAAAGAGGCGTTCCGCTTCGGATCGGAAGTCGCGCATCTGTTCACGGGGTTGGTGGAGCGGTGTGACGACAATGTGGCATTGACGGCGTCACACGACGAAAATCCTTCAACCATCAATGCTTTAACAAAGCTTTGGCTCAACAAAAACGCCCGCCGGGGGAGGATCCGGCGGGCGTGTGATGGTGACTGACAACTGGGAGGAGGAGTGTTGCCAGTCTATCGCAACGCGCTGGGAGGAGGAGTGCGCAGCTGCGAATCACGGACAAAGCATCCGCGGGCATCCGGCTGGAGCCGGGCCGGGGCGCCATCCCCGCGCTTCGATGTTCTGATCAATAGTATGACTAATGAGTATTGTGCAGTGCAATAAATTCATGGGGGATATGCAAGGATCGCATGCCTCTCCGTCCATAAGCTTATATTAGCGCTTCTGCCGTTAGCGGCCGGTTAACACTCGATACTATTTAGACCAATGAGGAACTTGTATATTTGTCGCAACAGCGTTTGCGAACACCCGTGCTGCGTCTATAACGGCGTGAGCCGCAGCGCCGCAGTCGACGTTCCGGAAATCAAGGGGTTGAGCATGTATCGCGGCAGATTGGAGCGGGATCTCTCGCTCTGGGTGGGCAAGGGCCTGCTCGGGCAGGAAACGGCAGGTGCGCTTCTCGCCGAATATGATAGCCGCCCTGCAAGCTTCAGCCTCGGCAGGGTGCTGATGGCGCTGGCGGCGGTGCTGCTTGCCGCTGCCATCCTGTTGGTCGTCGCCTCCAACTGGGAAGCTATCCCGCGCCTTGTCCGCGTCGGCGGCATCCTTGCCCTGATCTGGTTGGTGCATATCGCCTCTGCCCGGATGCTTGCCCGCGGCGCGACAGCGGCCGCAGGTGGCTTGCTGGTCATCGGCGCGATGAGTTTCGGCGGCGCCATCTCGCTGGTCGGGCAGATGTATCATCTCTCCGGCGACGAGCAGACGGTGATGTATCTCTGGTTCGCGATCGCGACGATCTCGGCGATCCTGTTCCGTTCGGGTGCCGTGGCAGTCGTCGCGGGCTTCCTCTCCTGGGCGTCCTTCGCCGTCTATCTTGGGAACAACGACACACATTGGATAGGCTTCGATCCCTGGATGGCGCCTCTCATGGCGGTGATCGTCATCGGGCTGGTGCGGTATACCGGCGCCGAGCGGGCTCGCCATCTGTCCTATCTGCTGCTGATCGGCTGGCTCGCCTGGCTCTATACTCTTTATGAGGAGATCGCCGTGGCGCTAGCCTTCGCGATCGGCGGAATGGCGGCCTTTGTCCTGACGGCGGTGCCGCTCCCGCGTATCGCCTCCTTGATCAGGAGCGCCGGTGCGGCTCCGGCCTTCTACAGCTTCCTTGTCGCTGTAATCGGCTTCCTGCTGCTGCATATCGAGATCGAGGATGGCTGGCGGCTGGTGGTGCTAGGAGTGGCGACGCTTGCCGCTTCCGTGCTGGCGATCGCCCTGCACGGCAGGGATAACGGCGCGGTGCGATATCTCGCCTATGCGACCTTTGCCGCCGAGATGCTTTATCTCGCCTCCGTCACCGTCGGCTCCATCCTCGGCACGTCGAGCCTCTTCCTTTTCTCCGGTCTCGTGGTCGCGCTGGTCGCCTGGATGGTCATCCGTCTCGAACGGCGTTTTTCGGCGAATGCCCAGGGGGAGCGCGCATGAGCTCGTTCATGGCAAAGCTGCAATCCGGCAAGGGCTATCTGCTTTCGGCCATCATCGTCGCCGGTCTGCAGACCCTTATCCTCGGCACGATCATCCAGAGCCGGGCGTCGATCCTCAGCAACGGCGCCGAGGTGCTGTTGAAGACGGCGCCCGTCGATCCGCGCGATTTCTTGCGCGGCGATTATGTCGTCTTGAACTACGACATTTCCTCAGTGCCGGTTCAGACGGTTTCCGGCGGGATTCCGGCCGAGGTTGGCGAACGGGTGTTATGGGTTCGGTTGAAGAAGCAGGAGGACGGTTTCTGGACAGTCACCGAATCGTCCTTCCACGAGCTGCCTCCGCAGCCGGAGACGGTGATCCTGCGCAGCCTGCCATTTTATAGTGGCGCACTTGCCGCCGGCGACAACATGCGTGTCGAATACGGCATCGAGCGCTACTACGTTCCTGAAGGCAAGGGCAAGCCGATCGAGGAGGCCCGCAACGACGGCAATGTCGCAATATCGGTGCGTGTCTCGCCTGATGGAAGCGCGCAAATCCGCAGCCTTCTCGTTGACGGCAAGCCGGTTTACGACGAGCCGCTTTACTGATCCGACGGCGCTTCGGAGGAGGGCGGCTGCAGGGCCGCAGGTCCCCTGTCATTTGCCGTTCATTTTTCCTTTGCCTCGACCAAATCGGGTGATATAGAGACGCCGCGCTCCGGAAGGCCTCATGCGCAGGCAGAGGCATGCGGTTTTGTGAACGCGGGTATGGTGAAATTGGTAGACACGCCAGATTTAGGTTCTGGTGCCGCAAGGCGTGGGAGTTCAAGTCTCTCTACCCGCACCAAGCTGTTTGCAGGCGGGAGACTGAAATCGGTTGGCTTAGGGCAGCCGAGAGTTGTCCCGAACACCCCGCGAGTGCCGTTCCCCTTTGGGCGGAATGATACAGGAATTGGGAAAAGCCACGCGCGGCAGGATCGCCGGCGTCGTGCTCATCGAAACGAACGGCGTCTGGGCACGGCCGCCACGAAATGAAGGTAGGAAGACATGCAGGTTATCGAAACGCTCGCTGAAGGGCTGAAGCGCGAAATCAAGGTCGTTATCCCGGCCAAGGACATGCAAGACAAGATGAATGAGCGTCTTGCCGATGTGAAGGACAAGGTTCGCATCAACGGCTTCCGTCCGGGCAAGGTACCCGCTGCTCACCTGAAGAAGGTCTACGGCAAGTCGATCATGGCCGACCTCGTCAACGAGATCGTCCGCGAGCAGCCGGCCGCCATCCTGTCCAGCCGCGGTGAGAAGTCGGCCACGCAGCCGGAAATCGCCATGACGGAAGACAAGGACGAAGCCGACAAGATCCTCGCTGCCGAGCAGGATTTCGAATTCACGCTCTCCTATGAAGTTCTGCCGCCGATCGAACTGAAGTCGGTCAAGGGCATCAAGGTCACGCGCGAAGTCATCGACATCTCGGACGACGAAGTCAACGAGCAGGTCCTGAAGGTCGCCGAAAGCGCCCGCGCCTACGAGACCAAGACCGGCAAGGCCGCGAACGGCGACCGCATCACCATGGATTATGTCGGCAAGGTCGACGGCGAAGCCTTCGAAGGCGGCACCGACCAGGGCGCCGAACTGGTGCTCGGCTCCGGCCGCTTCATTCCGGGCTTCGAAGACCAGCTCGTCGGCGTCAAGGCCGGCGTTGAGAAGACCATCACCGTGACCTTCCCGGCCGACTACCCGGCCAAAAACCTCGCCGGCAAGGAAGCGACCTTCGACGTGTCAGTCAAGGAAGTCGCAGCACCTGCCGATGTCGAGATCAACGACGAACTCGCCTCCAAGCTCGGCATCGAATCGGCCGATCGCCTGAAGGAAATCGTCCGTGGCCAGATCGAATCGCAGTACGGCTCGCTGACCCGCCAGAAGCTGAAGCGTCAGATCCTCGACCAGCTCGACGAGATGTACAAGTTTGAGACTCCGAACTCGCTCGTCGACGCCGAATATAACGGCATCTGGAGCCAGGTGAACAACGACCTCGCCCAGTCCGGCAAGACCTTCGAGGACGAAGACACGACTGAGGAGAAGGCTCGCGAGGAATACAAGACGCTCGCCGAGCGCCGCGTTCGCCTCGGCCTCGTTCTCTCCGAAATCGGCGAAAAGGCCGGCGTCGAGGTCAGCGAAGACGAGATGCAGCGCGCCATTTACGATCAGCTGCGCCAGTATCCGGGCCAAGAAAAGCAGATCCTCGAATTCTTCCGCAGCCAGCCGGGTGCCGCCGCTTCGATCCGCGCACCGATCTTCGAAGAGAAGGTCATCGATCACCTCCTGACCGAAATCGACGTCACCGACAAGAAGGTGACGAAGGAAGAGCTGCTCGCCGAGGAAGAAGGCGAGGCGAAGGCCGAGACCAAGAAGGCCGCGCCGAAGAAAAAGGCTGCCGCCAAGGCAGAAGCAGCTGACGCCGGTGAAGGCGAAGAAGCCGCACCGAAGAAGAAGGCTGCTCCGAAGAAGAAGGCGGCTGACGAAAGCGCCGAATAATCGCTTTTCAGTCCTACAGCGCCGCGCGTCTTTTTAGACGCGCTAAGGACGCTGTAACACTTTGAATTGCTGCATCCTGAAATCGGATTCCGATTTAAGGAATCATGCAGTAAAGTTTGGAAGGCCTCGCCATCGTGCGGGGCCTTTTTCTATTATCCAGGGCAGTTTCATTCGCGCCGCCTACTCCATTGTGTTTATTCATCCGAAGCAACAAAGAGTTGCATTAAAGTATGATTAGATGCAGATTTCGCTGATGGTGGAGGGACCGGAAAATGACTGCAAAATATGACATGAAGAAGCTCGTGGAAGAAATCTATGCTGTGCGTGACCGCGGCGATGTCGAAGCTACACTGGCGCTGATCGGCGAGGATTGCACCTTTCGCATGGTCGGCAATACACGGCTGGCGCCTTTTTCAACTGAATCAAGCGGGCATGCTTTTCGCCAAGCGATAACCCAGCTTATCACAGTGTGGGATCTATCGAATATCAGGACAGCCGGCATCTATGTGGACGAGGATGAGCATATGGTCTTTGCCCACCGCGAAGGCGAGGTCAGGCACATCCCATCGGGCGTGAGCTTCCATACGGAATTCGTCGACAAGATCCATTTCCGAGATGGGAAACCCGTCAAGATCGTCGAATTCGTCGACACGCTGCAAGTGGCCGAGACGACCCAGATGATCCAAGTCGCTTAAACGGCCGCCAAATTCGGAGCCTTCAAAGCACGTTGTCAAACTTGATTCAAGCGACGCGCTTTAGCGGCATGCATTGGCTTAGAGTTTGATGCCGCCATGTTTTCGGGCGTCATCCGCGTTCAAGAATTACCGCTCAATGCGCTGTCAGTTGCGCGACTTTCCTGACATGGCTGACGGCTGCGGCGCCGCCGGCGGTCTGTGTGAAGAGGTGGAGCGTTTCTTCTTCGTCGTCGGCAACAGGCGTCAGGGCCTGATCCATATAGGTCTTCGACTTCGCATCCCTTGAAATCAGGAATGCCGAAATCGTCAAGCCAATGATCGTGCCGGCGAGCGAAGCATGTTTTCTGAAGGTTTCCCAGGCAAAACGCGGCCAGAAGACCAGCGGATTCTCGCGCGGCAGGTCCGGGCGCCGCTCCGACGGCGTCTTCAGGCGCAGCAGGCCGCTTTGCAGCGGATGCACGTTTTCCAGCGGCACGGTGGTCGCGAAGGAGACGAGAACCTTGACGAGCCTTGCCAGCGGTACCCCCGTCGCCACGGCACGGCGCAGCAGCGTCTTCATATGATCAGGCGAATAATAGAGCGACCAGGCCTCGTGGTAGATGTCTTCCCATTCCTGCTTGCTCATTTTGGGATGCGCGGTGCAGACGTGCTCGACATCATAGATATTGAGATCGGCATCCATCTCGATGCCCTTCTTCCACAGGACCTGATGGTCCTCGGAACCGGGCAGCGGCGTCAGGATGAAGAATTCGATGACGTCGAGCGGCAGCTCTTCCTGGATGATCGTGATGTCGCGGCGGATCGATTCCGGCGTATCGGCCGGGAAGCCCAAGATATAACCGGCAAGCGTCATGATGCCCTGTGCCTTCCAGGCGAGCAGCATCTTGCGGTATTCAGTGATCTTGTTCTGGTTCTTCTTGGCGGCGGTCAGATTGTCCGGATTGACGTTTTCGAGGCCGATGAAGACGCGGGTGACGCCGGCGCGCCTGGATTTCTCGATGAAGTTGGGGATCTTGTGGCAGAGCGTGTCGACTTGGATCATCAGGCCGAGCGGAATGCCGTCCCGCTCCTTGAGCTCGATCAGCCGGTCGAAGATCGCTTCCCAATCCTTGTTGCGGGCGAAATTGTCGTCGGTGATGAAGAATTTGTGGATGCCCTGCGCCCAGTTCATCCGCACCAGTTTCTCGACGTCGTCGGCCGAACGGAAGCGTGACTTGCGTCCCTGCACATTGATGATGGTGCAGAACGAGCACTGATAGGGACAGCCACGCCCGGCATCGAAGCTGGTACTGAGCCCGAGCGTGCGCTGGATATTGTCCTTCGGCAGGAAGGGAACCGGCGTGCCGCCGATGCCGGGAAGGTCGTTCATGAAATTGTAGAGCGGCTTCAGTTCGCCGGCGGCCGCGTCGCGCAGCACCATGTCGAGCCGGCCCTCGGCCTCGCCGGCAAACATCGAGATGCCCATGTCGCGGCAGGCGTCGAGCCCGACCGCTTTGCCATCCAGCATCGACAGGCAGCCGGAAACATGAAAGCCGCCGATCGAAACCGGCAGGCCGGCATCTCGGAACGGCCGGGCGATATCGAGGGCGCGCGGATACTGGTTGGTCTGGACGCCGACGAGTGCGATCATGCCGAAATTGTCGTGGCGCTTGAACTGCGCCAGCAGTCCGGCGACATCGATCCGGGTGTTGGTTTCGTCGATCACGGTGATGTCGATCGCCGTATCGTCGCCGAGCACCTTGCGCTCGGCACATTCGGCGGCGATGCCGTAAAGAGCCGCAAGCGAATTGGAGGGGATCATCGCCCGCCACCAGCGGATGACGTAGCCATCATCGTCATAATGCGACGGCTTGATCAGGATCAGCTGAAAACGTCGGCGCGCAGCTTCTAAGACATGGGACAAGAGTATCTATCTTTCTTTAGAAGCTTTTGCCCGAAGGCAAAATGGCGTTGAAGGCATATAGCAGGCACGACACATCAATGCGATTTAGGAGGTCAAACTAAGGCGTAAAAAACGGCACAGCGCGCAAACGCTCCGCGAAGTGTATCATTCCTCAATATACTACCCGATATCGAGCAGCAATGCGCGATGGTCGGAGACTTCGGGTGCCACGACCACTTCGAATTTGGCAACCTTCACCTCCGGTGTCACCAGCATGTAGTCGGCAAAGCGGCCCTGCTTCAGATAGTAGGAGGTTCGCGTGTCTACAAGGCCGTATCCGGTGACGAGATCGGAAAGCCCGAGTCTGGCAAGAATCGTAAAGGTCGAGCTGTCGGGCAGCACGTTGAAATCGCCGCAGACGACGAGCCTTTCGTCGCCGGGCCAGACGCGCTCGATGAGCCTGATCAGCGCTACGGCCTGCTCGTCGCGCGCGGCGGTATCGCCCTTGCCTGCGGGATCGCGCAGGCCATGCATGTGGGCGATAGTTATGGTTGAAGCATGCTCATGGCTGAAGAGGCGGATGCAATGGGCGTTTCGGGGCCGCGGATGTTCGCCCCAGCCATCAGCGGAAAAACGGCCATGCACGAAGTCCAGCCCCTGGGCGATGACGGAGTGGGTTTTGCGCACGAAGGTCGCCAGCCCGAATTCGGCGACAATGACGGTATCGCCATCGAAAAGCTCGCCTTTCGAGGTCGGGCAGAAGAAGCCGTCGTGGCCGGGCAGGGCGGCGCTGATCTCGGTAAAGAGATTGAAGCGCTGCGGCAACTCGACATCGCCGTCCCGATAGACCGACCAGCCGCAGCCCGTACCCGGCGCCCGCAGCACCTCCTGCAGGCACAGCACATCCGGATCGGCCTCGGTGACGTAGGTAATCAGGGCCTCATGCAGCCTGCCGCCCCATGCGTTCAGCGAAATGATGCGCAATGTCGTTCCCGGATTTGCTGTCTACGCGACGGACTTAGAGTTCCGACTTGATGTCGCCCATCCGGTTCCAGGCATCGAGCCCGGCGATCTTGTAGGCTTCGGCGAGCGTCGGGTAGTTGAAGGTGTTTTCGACGAAATATTCGACGGTCCCTTTGAGATTGAGCACCGCCTGGCCGATATGCACCAGCTCGGTGGCGCCTTCGCCGACGATATGCACGCCGAGCAGGCGGCGCGTCTTCAGCGAGAAGATCAGCTTCAAAAGCCCGGTGTCGAGGCCCATGATATGACCGCGTGACGTCTCGCGGAAGCGGGCGATGCCGCATTCATAGGGAATGCCGCGCTCCTTCATCTCTTCTTCGGTCAGGCCGCAGGTCGAAATCTCCGGCACGGCATAGATGCCGTAGGGGAAATATTTCGGCGGTTCCTTGGCGACCGCGCCGATCGCGACGCGGGCGGCGATGCGGCCCTGTTCCATCGAGGTCGAGGCAAGGCTCGGAAAGCCGACGACGTCGCCGGCGGCATAGACATTGGCAACCGATGTCTGGAAGGTTTCCGGATTGACCTTGAGACGGCCGCGGCTGTCGGCTTCGAGGCCGATGGCCTGAAGGTTCAGCGCATCGGTCGCCCCCATGCGGCCGGCGGCGAAAAGCACCATGTCGGTCGTCAGGCGCCGGCCGCTGTCGAGCGTCAGCTCGACCTTGCCATTCTCAAGCGTCTCCACCTTGTCGGCCTTCTGGCCGAGCAGCAGCTTCATGTTGCGGTCGCGCAGCTGGTAGGTAAAATCCTCGATGATTTCCTTGTCGATGAAGTCGAGCATTGTCGCCTTCGGGTCGATCACGGTGACAGCCGTGTCGAGCGCGCTGAAGATCGTCGCATATTCGATGCCGATGACGCCGGCGCCGATGACAACCATCGATCGCGGCAGGTCCTGGATGTCGAGCAGTTCGTCGCTGTCAAGCACGGTCTTGCCGTCGAAGGGTATGTAATCGGGGCGGAAAGGCTTTGTGCCGACGGCAAGCAGCACGCTGGCGCCGGTGACCTGCGTGGTCTCACCGTCATCCTTGATCACCTGCAGCGTCGACGCATCGATGAAGCTCGCCTTGCCGCGAATATGCTGCACGCGGTTGCGGGCGAACTGGTGTTCAAGCACCTCGACCTCGTGGTTGAGCGTAATCAGCAGGCGGCGGCGCAGGTCATCTGCACTGATCTCTTCCTTGACGCGGTAAGACCGGCCGTAGAAGCCGCGTTCGCGCCAGCCGGAAAGATTAAGTGCGGTCTCGCGCAGCGTCTTCGAGGGGATGGTGCCGGTGTGCACGGACACGCCGCCGACGCGCTTGCCCTGCTCGATGACAAGCACTTTCTTGCCGAGTTTTGCCGCTTGGATCGCGCCGCGGCGCCCTGCGGGACCGCTGCCCACCACAACGAGATCGTACTGAAGCATCATCAAGCCCCGGATTGGAAAGGAATCATTTTGCGACGCAAAATGTCGCCCGTCCATCGTTAGCCGGTCAATGTTACAGATTGTTTTACAGCCGCCGATTCCGCCGGACCTGTGCCTTTCAGATCAGCTTCAGCCCCTTCAGGCTGACATGGCCATCCCTGCCGATGATGACGTGGTCGTGGACGGTGATATCGAGAGCCTTGGCCGCATCGATGATCACCTTCGTCATGTCGATGTCGGCGCGCGACGGTGTCGGGTCGCCGGACGGATGGTTGTGCACCAGGATCATCGCCGTTGCCGAAAGCTCGAGCGCGCGTTTCACCACCTCGCGCGGATAGACCGGCGTGTGGTCGACCGTGCCGCGACCTTGCACCTCATCGGCGATCAGCACATTGCGCTTGTCGAGGAAGAGGATGCGGAACTGTTCGCGTGTCTCGTGCGCCATGGCGGCATGGCAATATTGGATGACCGAAGACCACGAAGACAGGACCTGCTTGCTCCTGAGCTCGCTCTTCAAGGTCCGGTGGGCGACAGTCGAGATCAGCTTCAGGTCGAGCGCCACGGCCTCGCCGACGCCCTTTACCTCGGTCAGCAGCGCCGCAGGCGCACCGAAGACGCCGGAGAGCGAGCCGAACCGCTCGATCAGCGCCTTGGCGATCGGCTTGGTGTCGCGCCGCGGGATCAGGCGAAAAAGCAGCAGCTCGAGGATTTCGTAGTCGGCAAGCGCGGTGTCGCCCAGCTCACGGAAGCGGTCACGCAACCGCTCGCGATGGCCATGATAATGTTCATGGCCGGCAAGCGAAGCGGGCAGGGCGGTCCTGGCATTTGGTGCGGACGGTTTCTGCGGTCGTCCGCCAAAGAATGAGCGTTCGTCGGCGGCAATGGGCTCTTGCGTCTCGAAAGGCAGCTCGTCGTCGGAAGATGTCGAAACGGGGCCTTTCGCCATCGAATCGTCACCCGTTGTGCGATGGCAGACCGGGGCGGTCGAGCCCACCCGGCGACAGCGTGAAGATCTCGCAGCCATCGGAGGTGACACCGACGGTATGTTCGTACTGGGCCGACAGCGAGCGGTCGCGGGTGACCGCCGTCCAGCCGTCGGCGAGCACCTTCACATGCGGCCGACCGAGGTTGATCATCGGCTCGATGGTGAAGATCATGCCTTCGCGCAGCTCCGGCCCCTCGTTGGCGCGGCCGTAGTGCAGGATATTCGGCGAATCGTGGAACAGCCGGCCAACGCCATGGCCGCAGAAATCGCGCACCACCGAACAGCGTTCGGCTTCCGCATAGGTCTGGATCGCCTCGCCGATCGCGCCGGTGCGGGCGCCGGGCCTGACGGCGCCAATGCCGCGCATCAGTGATTCATAGGTGACCTCGAGCAGCCGCTCGGCAGCACGCTTGACGACGCCGACGGGATACATCCGACTGGAATCCCCATGCCAGCCGTCGAGCACGAAGGTGACGTCGATATTGACGATATCGCCGTCACGCAGCGGTTTGTCGTTCGGAATACCGTGGCAGACGACGTGATTGATCGAAGTGCAGGTCGATTTTGTGTAACCGCGATAATTCAGCGTCGCCGGATAGGCGCCATGATCCATGCCGAAATCGAAGACGAACCGGTCGATTTCATCAGTCAGCAGGCCGGGCTTGACGATGTCGGCAAGCGCATCGAGGCAGCGCGCGGTCAGCTGGCATGCCCTGCGCATACCCTCGAATGCTTCAGCGTCATAAAGCCGGATGGCGCCCGTATTCTTCGGGGGCGCGGTAGAGGCTTCGATATAGTTCACCATTGCAGGGCCTTAGCGGAGATTGTTAGATTTGTTCATAATGCAGCTATGCCGGGTTCGTCCATCACGATCAACCGCCAGGACGAGATTTCTAGACAGATCCGATCAGTCCAGCGTGCAGCTTTCCACATCCGTTCGACGGACAATCAACGGTCCGGCTGGAATATCCACAATCTTCCCAAAGGGATAGGATTGATTGCATGAAGCCTCCCCGCTACTCACCGATTGGTGACAGCGGGGAAGGGTCGGTCATGCTGAATGAAGCGGTAAATCTTGAAAATTCACCCGGGGTCGACGGAGAGCCGGAACGGCGCGTGCGTGATCGCGGCGCCACCGAGCGCGCAATCCTTGCCGCAGCCAAGGGCCTGCTGGCCGAGGAAGGCTTCCAGAATTTCGGCATCAATGCGGTTGCCCGCCGCGCTGGTTGCGACAAGCAGCTGATCTATCGCTACTATGGCGGCCTCGACGGCTTGGTCGAGGCGATCGGCGCCGATCTCGGCACATGGGTGAAGGATCGAATCCCGGAAGACGCCGGCGGCATGTTCCTGCTCACCTATGGCGACCTGATGGAGCGGCTGTCGCTTCTCCTCCTCGACGCCTTGAGAAACGATCCGCTGATGCGCCGCATCCTCGCCTGGGAGATTTCTGAAAACACCGAACAGGTGAGGCGGCTGTCGGAAGCGCGTTCGAAGGCGCTCGCCCTCTGGCTCGAGCGCATGCGCGGCTCGCTGGCGCCGCCGAAGGGCGTGGATGCAGCAGCGGTCAACGCCGTCATCATCGCTGCGATCCAGCACCTCGTGCTGGCCGCCACAGCCGGCGGGCAGTGCGCCGGCCTGTCGCTGAAGACATCAAAGGACTGGGAGAAGGCGGCGACGGCGCTGAAGCGCATCGTGCGCGGCGTCTACGGCTGAGATCTACTCATCCACAGGGGGGCGGGCCTGCGTTAACCCTAACAAATGGTTTACATTGCGCAGGGCTGGTTAAGCCGACAGTGTGGCGGTGAGCAGAGATGTATGAGTAGAGCCCCGAGTTGACGCCCATGGCAACCAAGATCGCTAAAGCCGCGTTTCTGGTGACGGCGATGATGTTTTTCGCAGTCCTGGCGCTGGATATCGCAATTCCGACGCTGGTGCTTTGCATTATGGCATTGTCGACCTGGTTGGTCTCTCTCGATCTGCCCGTGGCGCGCAAGCATGGAGGAGAGGCCGCATGAAGTGGTTTCTGATCTTCTGGGCCGGCCCCATCGTCTTTCTGGGCGGATGGTATTGGCTCTCCTATTACGACATGAGTTTCGGCATCTTCATGTTCACGCGGCAGGTTCATGACCTGACCTTCGAGCTTTACGGCAAGGCGCTCGGCATTCCGCCGGAGACCATCCCGCCGCTCGTTGCCCGCGCGATCGCGGTGGACAGCCTCGTCGTTTTCGCCATCCTTGGCCTGCGGAAGCGAAAGTCGATCATCGCCTGGTGGAAGGCGCGTCAGGCGCTGAATTCATCTCCATCAGACCTTGCCAGCAAGGAAAGCCTGTCGAGCGCGCCCTGAAGGATGAAGCTTGCGGCGGCCGAATCGATCCGGTCGGCCCGCTTGGCGCGCGAGA
Source organism: Rhizobium indigoferae (assembly GCF_034554815.1). Lineage (NCBI taxonomy): Bacteria > Pseudomonadati > Pseudomonadota > Alphaproteobacteria > Hyphomicrobiales > Rhizobiaceae > Rhizobium > Rhizobium indigoferae. The sequence continues at coordinate 1,648,440 of NZ_CP140635.1, forward strand.
CGTCCATTTCGAGCAGCGTCCGTTCGGCGGCGACCGTCGATAGCCGCTCATCCCAATAGACAAAAGGCAGCGCCGTCTTCTGCTCCATATTGCGCACGAAGGCGCGCGTTGCCTGCACGCGCGGACCTGCTGATCCATCCATGTTCATCGGCAGGCCGATGATAAAGCCTGCGACCTTTTCCGCTATCGCGAAGTCGAGCAGCGCCTGGGCATCGATGGTGAACTTGACGCGGCGGATCACCGTGCGCGGCGTGGCGAAGCGCCGCCCGAGATCGGACATCGAAAGCCCGATCGTCTTGGTGCCGAGATCGAGGCCGGCAATTGCCTGTCGCGGGGCAAGCGTCTCGGCCATTTCCTCGATTGTCAGAACCGTCATCGCCGTTTCATCCCGTCAAAACAAATTGAAGTCGCCGCCGCTTTTCTTTGCGGCCGCATAAGATATGTCCTTAGGGCATGACGCCGAAAAGTGTGAGCGGTTTTCGGACGACATCATGTCCTCATTCTTTGATGTGGCATCGAAACCGGCTTTGCATCACGTAATAAAGGAGACATTTCATGAAGATCACCTGGCTCGGCCATTCCGCCTTCCGCATCGAGACATCCAAGGCGAAGATCCTGCTCGACCCATTCCTCAGCTACAACGCCTCCTTTTCCGGCCAGGATATCAAGGATGTTTCCGCAGGCATCACGCACATCCTGTTGACGCATGGCCATGGCGATCATGTCGGCGATACCGTGGCACTCGCCAAGGAAACCGGCGCCGTCGTTCTCGCCAATGCCGATCTCGCCGCTTGGCTCGGCTCCAAGGGCGTCGACAAGATCGAGATGGGCAATACCGGCGGCACGATCGCGCTCGGCAGTTTCTCGGCGACCTTCACCAATGCACTGCACTCCTCCGCCCAGATCACTGAGGACGGCGTCTCGCATGCGCTCGGCAACGCCAATGGCCTGATGCTGCATTTCGACGACGAAGCCTCGATCCTTGCCATGGGCGATACCGATATCTTCTCCGACATGGCGCTGATCAACGAATTGCACCAGCCCGATATCGGCTTCGTGCCGGTCGGCGACCGCTTCACCATGGGCGGCGCGGTGGCTGCACTCGCCTGCCGGCGCTATTTCACCTTCAAGACCGCGATCCCCTGCCATTACGGCACCTTCCCGATCATCGATCAGACGGCCGAAAAATTCATTGCCGGCATGGAGGGATCGCAGACGGATGTGAGGGCGATCAAGCCTTCCGAGAGCCTGTCGATCTGACGAAACACCGTTGCACACGGCGGACATGGCCTTTATAGCGGGTAGGAAAAATCCTATCCGGAGAATGCCATGTCCGTCGATCTTGCCACCGTGAAGCGCGTCGCCCGCCTTGCCCGTATTGCCGTCTCCGAGGATGAGGCAAATCGCATGGTCGGTGAGCTGAACGGCATCCTTGGCTTCGTCGAGCAACTCTCCGAAGTTAATGTCGACGGCGTTGAGGCGATGACCTCGGTGACCCCTATGGCGATGAAGAAGCGGACCGATGAGGTGACCGACGGCAGCAAGGCAGCCGATATCGTCGCCAATGCGCCCGTCACCGACCACAATTTTTTCCTGGTGCCGAAAGTCGTCGAATAAGGCTTCGAAGCCTCTTTCCGACCCTGTTGCCATTTCCAGATCTGAAGCGAAAACACGATGAGCGAACTCACCAGCCTGACCATTGCCGAAGCCCGCCAGAAGCTGCGCGCCAAGGAAATCACCGCGATCGAGCTGACCGAAGCCTATATCTCGGCGATCGATGCGGCTAATGACCGGCTGAACGCCTATATAAAGGTCACGCCGGATCTCGCCCGCGTCATGGCGAAGAACTCCGACGAGCGCATCGCCACCGGCAAGGCAGGCGAACTCGAAGGCATTCCGCTCGGCATCAAGGATCTCTTTGCCACCGTCGGCGTTCACACCCAGGCCTGCAGCCACATTCTCGATGGTTTCGAGCCGCGTTATGAATCGACCGTCACGCAGAACCTCTGGGATGACGGCGCCGTCATGCTCGGCAAGCTCAACATGGACGAATTCGCCATGGGCTCGTCGAATGAAACATCCTATTACGGCCCGGTGATCAATCCCTGGCGCGCCGCAGGCTCCAACCAGCAACTCGTGCCCGGCGGCTCCTCCGGCGGTTCGGCCGCAGCCGTCGCTGCGCATCTTTGCGCTGGCGCCACCGCGACCGATACCGGCGGCTCGATCCGCCAGCCGGCAGCCTTCACCGGCACCGTCGGCATCAAGCCGACCTATGGCCGCTGCTCGCGCTGGGGCACCGTCGCCTTTGCCTCCTCGCTCGACCAGGCAGGCCCGATCGCCCGCGACGTGCGCGATGCCGCAATCCTTTTGAAGTCGATGGCAAGCGTCGACGCAAAGGACACGACGTCGGTCGATCAGCCGGTGCCGGATTACGAAGCAGCTCTCGGCCAATCGCTGAAGGGCATGAAGATCGGCATCCCGAACGAATACCGTGTCGAGGGCATGCCCGACGAGATTGAAACCCTCTGGCGCCAGGGCATCGCCTGGCTGAAGGATGCCGGCGCCGAGATCGTCGACATCTCGCTGCCGCACACCAAATACGCCCTTCCGGCCTATTACATCGTCGCTCCGGCCGAGGCATCCTCGAACCTCGCGCGTTACGACGGCGTGCGCTACGGCCTGCGCGTCGACGGCAAGGATATTGTCGACATGTATGAGAAGACCCGTGCCGCGGGCTTCGGCAAAGAAGTCAAGCGCCGCATCATGATCGGCACCTATGTGCTGTCGGCCGGTTATTACGATGCCTATTACATCCGCGCCCAGAAGGTCCGCACGCTGATCAAGCGCGATTTCGAACTCGCCTTCGACGCCGGCGTCGACGCCATCCTGACGCCGGCAACGCCGTCGTCGGCCTTCGGCGTTGCCGATGAGAACCTCGCCGCCGATCCGGTAAAGATGTATCTGAACGACATCTTCACGGTGACGGTCAACATGGCGGGCCTTCCCGGCATCGCCGTGCCGGCCGGCCTCGATCACAAGGGCCTGCCGCTCGGCCTGCAGCTGATCGGCAAGCCCTTCGATGAGGAAACCCTCTTCAAGACCGCCCACGTCATCGAGCAGGCAGCCGGCCGGTTTATGCCGGCCAAGTGGTGGTAACGGACCTAACGATCCCGATAGCGGCTGCCGACCACGAAGCGGTCGGCGCCATCGGCTTTGCCGCATGGTTGGCTAATTGACAGCCGGAACCGGGAGGAGGCCTCATGCCGAAACAGGATCTTGTGCGATTGATCGAGGCAGCTGATCGCCTCGCTGCCGGCGGTTTCACCATGGGCCCGGATTGGCACGCGCTCCACGACATCTGCCAGCGCCACGAAGGCGAACAGCCGTTCGACTGGGGGCACGCCCTTTGCCATCGCATCGAGGGCGATGACTGGAACGCCGATTACTGGTATCGCCGCGCCGGCAAGAGGCGCGGCACGGGCTCGATGGCCGACGAGTGGGCGGCGATGCGGACGGAACTCTCTGCAAAGGCTTGAGGCGATACCCTGACCGCGCCCGTTCGAGACGCGATCAGGAGTGCAACTATTACCTGTTGTTCAGCTGCGACCTGACCAGCCTAAGCCCTCTTTCGGTGATCCGGTAGGGCTGGCCGCCTGAGGACTTGATTGCCCTCAGCCGCTTCAGCCTGCGGAAGAGATCGAGGTCGACGCCGGGATAGACCCAGCCGTCGCGGGTGAAGCAACTGACCGCTTCGATTTTCCTGTCGTCGTCGCGGGTAATTTCAATGCGGCCGCCTTGGGCCATGAGATGCAGGATGCGCTGCTCCGTGCGAGAAATGTCCATGTGTTGAGATCCGGTATTGCGCCCGGCAGGGCGGCGCACAAAAACGATCTGGCGCTCATTCGAACGTCAGGGCTTCGTTTTTTCGGGCCCATGCGCGCAAGCGAACTTGCGGGCAGGGCCTTTACCGGGTCTCAGGCAGGCTCAACATAAAACACCTCGATAGGGTTTACTATTCAGCCCGGAAAATTCGGTCAAGAGCATGGTCTCAGGTCAAAACCAGTCGAAAACCTTACTTTCGGCCGATCATCCCTTTGGAGGTACTGGTAAATTCCGCGACTCAATGGTCTAGTTGAGGGGTAACGCGGAGGTGTCGTTGATCCACATTCGCAATGCTCGCGACGGTGAAGCGGAGCTATTGAGCGAGATCGGGCTCAGGGCCTGGCAAAATGCGATGGCGTCGATCGGCGAATCGGACGCGATGATCGATGCAGCGCGCAACGCTTTTCGGAACTTCGTGGAAAACGACTGGCTGACCATCACCGTCGTCGAGCAGAACGGCCAGGTCGCAGGCTGGGCGGCGCGCGAGGGATTGGACGAAACCATCTCGGATTTCTGGATCGATCCCGCCTTCACCCGCCAGGGCCTCGGCTCGGCCCTTCTCGTCCGCATCGAAAAGGAGATCTCCGATCAGGGCCTCGAGAAGGCGGCGATGCAGACCCATTCCGGCAATAGCGAGGCGATCGGCTTCTTCCAGAAGCACGGCTACAGCATTCACTGGCTCTCGGTTGCCTACAATCCGAAGCTCGACCGCGACGTGCCCTCCGTTGGACTGACGAAACAGCTCGTTTCGGATGGTCAAGGTGGCTATGGGCTGGAATTCTGATGCTTCAAAAATCCTAAAGAAGCAAAGCGCTCCATTGCGGCAGGAAGGCCAGCACAGCGATCAGCGCGCCGTGCAGGATCAGAATAGCCGCCAGGATTGACCGGAAGGGCTCCTTTCTCGTCTTGTGCCGCAGCAACTGCTGTGCAGCCAGCGCGCCAAGGCTGCCGCCGATCAGCGCAAGGATGAGAAGCGTGCGCTCGCTGATGCGCCACCTGCCGTGGCGCGCCGCGTGCTTGTCCATGAAATAGATCGAGAACACCAAGAGGTTCAGCGTCAGAAACAGCAAGGCCGATTTGAGGATATCGATCATCGTCATCGGGAAACCCTAGCGTGGCTCCGTTAACGAACGGCAAAACCGTGATGCGGACCACGGCGAAAGCCTTGCACCGGCACACCATTTCCTTTACCTCACCAGTGGAAAAGAACAGCCTGCAAAGAGCATCAGATGACCCTTGTCGACGTCCGCACGCCTGATCCGAAACGCTTCATCCCCGGCGCCACCGGCGACTGGGAAGTCATCGTCGGCATGGAAGTCCATGCCCAGGTGCTGTCGAATTCGAAGCTCTTCTCCGGCGCTTCGACGGAATTCGGCAAGCCGCAGAATTCGAACGTCTCGCTGGTCGACGCCGCCATGCCCGGCATGCTGCCCGTCATCAACGAGGAATGCGTCAAGCAGGCTGTTCGCACCGGCCTCGGCCTGAAAGCCCAGATCAACAAGCGCTCCCTCTTTGATCGCAAGAACTATTTCTATCCCGACCTACCGCAGGGCTATCAGATCTCCCAGTTCAAGGATCCGATCGTCGGCGAGGGCAAGATCGTCATTTCGCTCGGGCCGGACCGTCAGGGCCAGTTCGAGGATATCGAGATCGGCATCGAGCGGCTGCATCTGGAGCAGGACGCCGGCAAGTCGATGCATGACCAGCACGCGACCATGTCCTATGTCGATCTGAACCGTTCCGGCGTCGCACTGATGGAGATCGTCTCCAAGCCCGACATGCGCTCGTCCGACGAGGCCAAGGCCTATATGACCAAGCTGCGCTCGATCGTGCGCTATCTCGGCACCTGCGACGGCAACATGGACGAAGGTTCGATGCGCGCCGACGTCAACGTCTCCGTCCGCCGCCCGGGCGAGGGTTTCGGCACGCGCTGCGAGATCAAGAACGTCAACTCCATCCGCTTCATCGGCCAGGCGATCGAATATGAAGCCCGTCGCCAGATCGGCATTCTGGAGGAAGGCGGCAAGATCGATCAGGAGACCCGCCTCTTCGATCCGAACAAGGGCGAGACGCGATCGATGCGCTCAAAGGAAGATGCGCACGACTATCGTTATTTCCCCGATCCGGATCTGCTGCCGCTCGAATTCGACGATGCCTTCATCAAGGCGCTCGAAGTCGATCTGCCGGAGCTGCCCGATGACAAGAAGGAGCGCTTCGTGCGCGAGCTCGGCCTGTCGATCTACGACGCCTCGGTGCTCGTTTCCGAAAAAGCGATTGCCGATTATTTCGAAGCCGTCGCCGCAGGCCGTGACGGCAAGACGGCCGCGAACTGGGTGATCAACGATCTGCTCGGCGCCCTGAACCGGACCGGCAAGGATATCGAGCAGACGCCAGTTTCGCCGGCCCAGCTCGGCGCCATCATCGATCTCATCAAGGCGGGAACCATATCCGGCAAGATCGCCAAGGATCTCTTCGAGATCGTGCTGACCGAAGGCGGCGATCCCGCCGAGATCGTCGAGGCGCGCGGCATGAAGCAGGTGACGGATACCGGCGCGATCGAAAAGGCCGTGGACGAGATCATCGCCGCCAATCCCGATCAGGTCGAAAAGGTCAAGGCGAAGCCGACCATGGCAGCATGGTTCGTCGGCCAGGTGATGAAGGCGACCGGCGGTAAGGCCAATCCGCAGGCTGTCCAGGCCCTCGTCAAGGCGAAGCTCGGCATCGAGGAATAAGCGGTGTATTTCGTCCGCACTGCCGGTGAGCGCGACCTGGAGAAGCTGCGCGCCCTCCTGGCGGAGAGCTTTCACGCCACCTATGACGGCCTGCATGGCGTAGCCAGGGTGGAGGATCTGATCGCCCATCTCTTTTCGTCGGCGGCGCTGAAGGCGCGCCTCGTGCGAAAGGATGCTGAATTCCTCGTTGCCGATGATGGCCGCAATATCGGCGGCATGGGTTATGCGGCAATGTCGCAGGCACTGACGAAGACGGTCATGCTGCGTCTCCTCTACGTCAGGCCGGCGCTGCAGCGCCAAGGCATCGGCCGCGATATCTTTGCCGAGCTCGAAACCTGCTTCCCGGATGCGGAGATCATGCGTCTCGAAGTCGAACCGCAGAATGCGGCGGCGATCGCCTTCTATCTCTCGCACGGCTTCACCGAAGTCGGCCGCAACGAGAATAGCGGAGCCGGGCAATCCGGCATTCCGGCGCTGATCTTTGAAAAGCCGCTCGAAGGGCATTGAGGCCGTGGTGGTCGAGTTGCCCAACATTCTCATTCGCAAGGCAAGCAGGGAAGATCTGCCGGCGCTTGTGGCAATGTTTGCCGCCGATGCGCTTGGCGGTCATGGCGATACCACGGAAGCTGAAGCCTTCCCAGATTATCTCGGGGCCTTTGCCGTCATCGAGGCTTCGCCCGACCAGACACTTTACGTCGCAGAGCGCGGCGGCGAGGTGGTCGGCACGTTCCAGACGATGGTGACCACGTCGCTCACTGGCCGTGGCTCCTCGGCGATGATCATCGAGGCGGTGCAGACGCGTGCCGATATGCGCGGGCAGGGGGTCGGTGCCGCGATGATCGAGTTCGCCATTGCCGAGGCAAAAGGCCGCGGTATCAGGCGGGTAGCCCTAACCTCGAATGCGGTGCGTAGGGATGCCCATCGTTTCTATGAAAGGCTGGGCTTCAAGCCCTCGCATCTGGGCTTTAAGATGGCTTTGAAATGACCCGTGGCTGTCGTGGAATCGCTGGACAATTCGGCTTGGCGACGGCATAAGCGAGGAAACGAATTCTGGTTTGGCTCGCATCTGGCGGGCACAAGGAAAAGACATGTGGAATCTTCTGGTTCAGACCTTTACCTGGTGGAACGGTCAGACGATGGGCACGCGTTTTGCGACCTGGCGTTTTGGCAAGCGCGTCGGCGAGGATGAATTCGGCAACGTCTATTACGAAGGCGGCATGTCTTCCTACGGTCTGCCGAAGCGCTGGGTGATCTACAAGGGTTATGCCGAAGCCTCCGCCATTCCGCCGGGTTGGCATGGCTGGATGCATCATCGCACCGATGTTCCTCCGTCCAAGGAGAGCTACGTCGCCAAGGAATGGCAAAAGCCGCACCGTCCCAACCATACCGGTTCACCGCAGGCCTATCGTCCACCGGGCTCCATCGCCGTTCCGGGCGAGCGTCCACGCGTCACCGGCGATTACGACGCCTGGACGCCGGGCAACTGAGACGGCCCGACCGGGGCGATCCCAAGACCCGGCTTTTGGCCACAATTGACCTTTACCCGCAGGTTGGCTGCGCTTGACCGCGGCCGTGAACTGAAAATGTCTGGAGACGGGTACACATGAAGCTCTTCACGCGGAACAAGGTCCTGCGTGCCGCCGGATCGCTGCTGGCGCTCTCGGCCCTGCTTCCGCCAGTTGCGGCAAATGCCGCACGCATCGAAAATCCGGTTGCCGTCTTCTCCGGCCTCGACAAGATCACCGGCCGCATTACGACGTTCGACGTCTATGTCGATGAGACGGTACAGTTCGGCGCACTGCAGGTGACGCCGAAGGCCTGTTATTCGCGCGACCAGTCGGAAGCGCAGAAGATCGACGGTTTCGTCGAGGTTGACGAGATCACCCTCGACCGCAAGATCCGCCGCATCTTCACTGGTTGGATGTTCGCCGCCAGCCCCGGCCTCAACGCTGTCGAACACCCGATCTACGACGTCTGGCTGAAAGACTGCAAGACAACCTCGGACGTCCCGGCTCCCGACGGCACCAAGGCGACAGCCCGCTAACACCTCTCATCACGCCTTACAGCGCCGCGCGTCTTTTCAGACGGGCAGACGCTGTAACGCGTTGAATTACGCAGTAGCCTGGTGAGCCTATGCAGTGGGTGTCTTGTTCCTGCTGAAAAGACCCTTGGCAAAGCGAAGCGCAGCGGCGAACACGATGAAGACGAGGACGCCGGCCTTCTTGAAGAAGGCGAGGGCGAATGCCAGCAATCCCACCTTGGCGGCAATCTTGGCGCCCGCGCCGGCAGCAATCATTCCCGCCATCCCATAGGCTGCGATCTTGTCGCCTTCGACATAGTCAGTATAGGCCATCCCCTTGTCGAACTGGACGAGCTTGGTGACGGACGGAATGACGCCCCCGATCTCCCTTAATTGAGCGAGGCCGGCGACAAAGTCGAATTGGAATACACCCTCGACATCGGTCGGTGCGTATTTCGCCGGGAAGATCATTCCCATCGTTCCCTCCGCGGCCGCCGGAGGATTTCCCCAGATGTCGACGAGCACCGTCTTCGTGTCGGCAGGGCTGAGATAGTAGAAGTCGGCGGGCACGTTTAGCGTTGCCTTCGCTTCAGGCAGCTTGATCACGCCCTGCTGGAAATCAAGCTTCTCCAGCAACGGCTTTTCCGCGTCGGAAAAATCGGTCCTGCTGGGGAACATGTCCTGGTATGGGCGTGCGCCGGCTTGACCCGTAAACAAGGTCAAAAGGATCGCGGCTGCAAAATATCGTTTCAAAATTCTATCCCCCGTTGGATTTTTCGAATCTGGCCAAATCGGCTGAAAAATCAACGCATGGACGAATTGATCGCGCTTAAAACTTAAGGTGCGGCGACTCCATCGCCGCAGAAAGCATCAGGGCATAGTCGGCCTTCGGAACGTCGATCGCTCCGAACGTCTTCAGGTGCTCGGTGGTGAACTGCGTGTCGAGCAGCGTGAAGCCCCTTTCCCGCAGCCGGTCGACGAGATGCACGAGGCAGATCTTCGAGGCATCCGTCCGGCGCGAAAACATGCTTTCGCCGAAGAAGGCCGAGCCGAGCGAGACGCCGTAGAGGCCGCCGACCAGTTCATCGCCCTCCCAAGCTTCGACCGTATGGGCATGGCCCATGTCGAAGAGCGTCGAGTAAAGTGATCTGATCGTCTTGTTGATCCAGGTGCTGGGGCGCCCGGATGTCTCCTCCGCACAGGCAGCGATCACCTCATCGAACGCGTGATCGAAACGGATCTCGAAGGGTTTCTTGCGCACCGCCTTGGCAAGGCTTTTCGACACGTGGAAATGGTCGAGCGGCAGCACGCCGCGTAATTCCGGCTCGACCCAGAAGATCTCCGGGTCGCCGGCGGATTCGGCCATCGGGAAGAGGCCGATGGAATAGGCGCGCAGGAGAATGTCAGGGGTGATGCCTGGTGACTTCCTGCGCGATCCTGCCATTCCTGTCCTATGCCGCCGGGTTGTTGGCGAGGTAGTGTTCCAGCCAGTGGATGTCGTAGTCGCCGTTGGCGATATCCTGGTTGGAGACGAGATCCTGGAACAGCGGCAGCGTCGTATTGATGCCGTCGACGACAAATTCGTCAAGCGCCCGGCGCAGGCGCATCATGCATTCGACGCGGGTACGGCCGTGCACGATCAGCTTGCCGATGAGGCTGTCGTAATAAGGGGGGATCTTGTAGCCTTGATAGGCACCGGAATCGATGCGCACGCCAAGGCCGCCCGGCGCGTGGAAATGCGTGATCGTGCCGGGTGAGGGCACGAAGGTACGCGGGTGCTCGGCATTGATGCGGCACTCGATGGCGTGCCCGGAAAAATGCACTTCGTCCTGAGTCACCGAGAGACCGCCGCCGGAAGCGACGCGGATCTGCTCATGCACCAGGTCGATGCCGGTAATCGCTTCCGTTATCGGATGCTCCACCTGCAGGCGGGTGTTCATTTCGATGAAGTAGAACTCGCCATTCTCATAGAGGAATTCGATCGTGCCGGCACCGCGATATTTCAGCTTCTTCATGGCGTCGGCGCAGATCTGGCCGATCTTCATGCGCTGCTCGACGTTGAGCGCCGGCGAATTCGCCTCTTCCCAGACCTTTTGATGGCGGCGCTGCAGCGAGCAGTCGCGCTCGCCGAGATGGATGGCATTGCCTTCGCCGTCGCCGAACACCTGGATTTCGATATGGCGCGGTTTGCCGAGATATTTTTCCATATAGACGGCATCATTGCCGAAGGCGGCTGCCGCTTCCGTGCGCGCCGTCGACCAGGCCTCGATCACGTCGGCCTCGCTCTTGGCGACTTTCATGCCGCGTCCGCCGCCGCCGGCCGTTGCCTTGATCAGCACGGGGTAGCCGATTTCGGCAGCCGTCTTCAGCGCATCCTCTTCGGTCTTCACTTCGCCGTCCGAGCCCGGAACGACGGGAATGCCGAGTTCCAGCGCCGTCGTCTTGGCGGTGATCTTATCGCCCATGATGCGGATATGGTCCGCCGTCGGCCCGATAAAGGTGATGCCGTGGGCTTCGAGGATATCGGCGAACTTGGCATTCTCCGACAGAAAGCCGTAGCCCGGATGCACGGCGTCAGCGCCGGTGATCTCGCAGGCGGCGACGATCTGGTGGATGTTGAGATAGCTCTCGCGCGAGGAGGGCGGGCCGATGCACACACTTTCGTCGGCAAGGCGCACATGCATGGCATCGGCGTCGGCGGTGGAATGAACCACGACGCAGGCGATGCCGAGCTCCTTGCAGGCCCGGAGCACGCGAAGGGCGATTTCCCCGCGATTGGCGATGAGGATTTTCGAAATCATGGGCATGGGCCTATTCGATGACGACGAGGGCTTGGCCGTATTCGACGGGATGCCCGTCATCGACGAGGATCTCGGTCACCTTGCCTGACTTCGGCGAGGGGATCTGGTTCATCGTCTTCATCGCTTCGATGATCAGGAGCGTCTGGCCTTCCTTGACGGTCGCGCCGACTTCGATGAAGGCACGCGCGCCCGGAGCCGGCGCCATGTAGACGGTGCCCACCATTGGTGCATTGACGACATTGGCCGGGTTGCGGCCGGGAGCTGCCGCCGGGGCGGCAGCGACTGCCGCAGCAGCGGCTGCAGGCGCGGCATAACCAGGTGCTGCGATCGGCGCCTGAACATATTGCGGCGTGCCGGCGCGCGAAACCCGGATACGCAGGTCGTCCTGCTCGACCTCGATCTCCGTCAGATCCGTTTCGTTGAGGATATTGGCGAGATCGCGGATCAGCGCCTGGTCGATACCCGATTTCTTTTCAGCCATGGTGTTGCCCTGTCTTCTTCTTATGCCGTGATGTTCTTCAGCGCGTGGAGCGCCAGGATGTAGCTGTGAGGCCCGAAGCCGCAGATCACGCCTTTGCATGCCGGCGCGATCATCGACTTGTGGCGGAATTCTTCCCGTGCATGCACGTTGGATATGTGGAGCTCGACGACGGGAACTGATATAGCGCGGATCGCATCATGCAGCGCGACCGATGTATGCGTATAGGCGCCTGCATTGATGGCAACGCCGACGGCTTTTTCGTCGGCCTCATGGAACCAGTCGACGAGCGTGCCTTCGTGGTTACTCTGGCGGAAATCGATATCGAGGCCGAGTTCGCGGCCTGCGGCCTTGCAGTCTGCCTCGATGTCCTTGAGCGTCTTGCCGCCATAAATGCCGGGCTCTCGTTTACCCAGCATGTTCAGGTTGGGGCCGTTCAGGACAAAAATCGTTTGCGTCATCGAATGTTCCGTAAAATGTACGACGGCAACCTATAGACTCCGCGAAGGCTGAATGAAAGCCCTTACGGATTGGCCAGCAGGAATCGCGCCACATTTGTCCACATGGTTGAAACGCTTCGATTTTGGCGATTTGATGGGCGGCCGGGAACTCAAGCATGTCGCGCAAAAGTGGGCAGCGGTTTTGCGACAACGACATGCGCAAACATAAATATCTAAAGCGCGAGGGGCGCAAACTGAAAGATTGCGACGCGCTTTGGTTTGCTCAGCAGGCGGTCTTGCCGCAGCTGCGCATGTTCTTGACCTTGGCTTCGAGATCGTCGAGCCCGACGGCGCCCGGCACCAGTTCATTGCCGATCACATAGGACGGTGTGCCGCTGATGCCGAGACTGGAGGCGAGCTGGTAGGTCGCCTGGACGATTCCGTCATTCGGGCTCTTTGCCATCTCCGCGCGGATCTTGTCCTCGCTGACGCCGAGCGAAGTAGCGACAGCGATCGCTGTTTCGTCGGAGGCGCGGCCTTCGGTGCCGAGAAGGGCGACGTGGAAATCGGCATATTTCTCCGGTGCCAGCTTGCGGAAGGCGTCGGCCACCTTGTGGGCGGCGACCGAATCAGGCCCGAGGATCGGGAATTCCTTGAGGACGAAACGGACGTTCTTGTCCTTTTTCAACATGGCCTGCATGTCGGGAAGCGCATGACGGCAGTAGCTGCAATTGTAATCGAAGAATTCGACGACAGTGACATCGCCCTTGGGATTGCCGAGCGTGACGTCGTTCTTCGACTCGAAGATGTCGGTGGTGTTCTCTTCGATCGCCATATTGGCCTTCACCAGGCGCTGGGCTTCCTGCTTCTTCTGCAGCGCATCCTGGACTTCCAGCATGATCTCGGGATTCTCGATCAGGTATTGCTTGATGAATTCGCCGAACTCCTTCTTCTGCTGGTCGTCGAGCGCTGCCGCCGGAAGCGGAAGGGCGATCGATGCGGCCAGCGCCAGTGCGGTGAAGGTTTTCGAGAAGAAGGCCATGATATCCTCGTCATCGGCAATGTGGTCGTCTTGGTCAAGAAGACCGTCGCCGGGTTATGGACTTGAATGCGTCGCGTCAAGGTACGGTGCGTTCGGTTCTGCTCAAACAGGAATTTTCACCCCTGCGCGACCCTCGCGGGATTGTGATGAGCCGATTAATGCGGCAATTGTCTGGCCGTCATTGAAGAAGCTGAGCGAGAAACGATCTTGTTTTCCATATCCAAACGCAGCGAAGTCGAGCCTTTTCACGCCATGGACGTCTTGGCCGAGGCGACGAAGCGGCGTGCGGCCGGCCATCCCGTGATCTCGATGGCGGTCGGTCAGCCCTCGCATCCGGCACCTCAAGCGGCACTCGAAGCGGCGCGCGCAGCCCTTGCCGAAGGCCGGATCGGTTATACCGATGCACTGGGAACGGCGCGGCTGAAATCGGCGCTCGCCTGGCACTACAAGGATCGCCACGGCCTGGAGATCGATCCCACGCGCATCGCCATCACCACCGGCTCCTCGGCAGGTTTCAATCTCGCCTTCCTGTCACTCTTCGATGCCGGCGATGCGGTGGCGATCGCAAGACCTGGTTATCCCGCCTATCGCAATATTCTCGGCGCGCTGGGCCTGAAGGTTCTCGAAGTGCCGGTAACGGCCGAGACCCAGTTCACCCTGACGCCGCAAAGCCTCGAGGCCGCACAGAAGGAAAGCGGCATGACGCTGAAGGGCGTGCTGCTCGCAAGCCCCGCCAACCCGACCGGCACCGTGACCGGCCGCGATGGGCTGCAGGCGCTTGCAGATTATTGCGCGGCCCATTCCATCGCCTTCATCTCCGATGAAATCTATCACGGGCTGACCTTCGCCGGCGAGGCGGCGAGCGCGCTGGAATTGACCGACGAGGCGATCGCCATCAACTCCTTCTCCAAATATTATTGCATGACCGGCTGGCGAATCGGCTGGATGGTGCTGCCGGAACGCCTGGTGCGGCCGATCGAGCGGGTGGCGCAGAGCCTCTACATCTCCCCGCCCGAGCTCTCCCAGATCGCCGCCACGGCCGCTCTTGGCGCTGGCGCGGAGCTCGATGGTTATAAGGCGAGCTATGCCACTAACCGCGACTTGCTGATGCGGCGACTGCCGCAGATCGGGTTTTCGATCGCGTCGCCGATGGACGGTGCCTTCTACGCCTATCTCGACGTCACCCGCTTCACCAATGACAGCATGGGCTTTGCCAGACGCATGCTCGCGGAAATCGACGTCGCCGCAACGCCCGGTCTGGATTTCGATCCGCTGGAGGGAAATCGAACCCTGCGCCTGTCCTATGCGGGCTCGCAAGCTGAGATCGCCGAGGCGGTGGAGCGAATCGCAGCCTGGTTGAAGTAGCGCTCGCTCCCGCAAGCGGCAGTGCGCTCTTCAGTCCTCAGCTGCGTCGCGAAAACAGCGAAGCAAAGGTCGAAGACGGTTTGTTGTTCAGCCGCGGCACCACCACGAGCTGCTTGATGTCGCCGCGCTTGTAGGCGGCGAGGAAACGGCGGTAATCCTTGAAGGAGACACAGCCGTTGGAATCACCGTTCCTGCCGAGCATGTAGGTGTGAGCCAGCAGGCCGACACGATCATAGATGGCGTCCGAACCCTCGATTGGCGTCAGCCGCAGCGCCTCGACGCCATGGAAAAGGCTCTCGCGCATGGTCAGGACATAGGTGTGCGGCGGCGTCGGTCCGCGCATCTTCTTGTTCACGAAACGCGGGTTGTCACGCATCTTGCCGAGCCCGGAATGAGCCTCGAGCCGCTCGCCGTTCGGCAGATAGACGGTGCTGTTTTCGATATCGTAGATCGCCACGCCTGCGCGCAGCTTCGGCGAGAAGACCGGCTTGTCGTAGCGCGGCACTGCGTCGTCCTCGTCATCTTCGATCGGCGAGTTCGGCTGGGCATAGGCAAGCGCAGGCTCGCCAGAGCGCTGCGAACCCTTGGAAGCCAGTGCCGGTTTGCCGATGAGGCCATCAGGACGTGCCATCGGCAGCGGCACGGAACCTTCGTCCGGCGCCAGCACGAGATCGAAAGGTGGCGCGTCGTCTGCGGCGGCAACGACCACCGGTGCAGGTTCCGATGCGGGAATGGAGGCCGTTCTGACAGGAGGTGTGGTTGGCTCGACCGGAGCCGGCGCGATTTGCCGGGATCCGGCATCGGCAAGTGCAAGCAGGGCCGGGAGTTCGGCTGCGGCGACGGCCTCCTTCGAGGGAACGATGATCCGGTCGCCGTCGTCTTCCTCCGTCTCTGCCGAGGCGAGTTCGACCGGCGGCGGTGCGATCACATCGTCCTTTCGGAATTTGACGCTGTCGGAAATCGCGGCCACGACCGGCTGCTCGGCAGCCATGGCGAGCCGATTGTTTTTGGCGAGAACCGCGAGCGCCGTTGCAGCGGCGGCGGTCTTTTCGGCATGGGATTGAATGAGGCTCGCCGTCAGCGGTACCTTCGGCTTCGCATCGAAGGCAGCCAGCCGATCGGCCTTGCCGACATGGATCAGCCGCTCATGGTGCGGTGACGGAGCCACCTTCGGCGCAGTGCCGACCTGTACCAGGCGATCGGACGGAGAATAGGGAGCGGCTATCGAGTGCATCGTCGCGAAGGTCGCGATCAGCCATGTGGAGGTGAGAAATCCGGCGCCGACAACACCGTAAAGGAAACCGCGAGATCTGCGCCAACGGAAAGCAGATCCGCCAAGAAGGGTGACGTCATCGAACGTCCCGACCGCACACGCCATACTACACTCGTCTTTCAAACTCGCTACGCAGGCCGGCGGCACTGACTGACTAAACTTCGCCGGGGCCGGTACAGGCGCAAATGGGCCGAATTTAGACCACCCACGACGTCCGACTGTCTCGCAAGGATGACGAATTATGGTTTCTAATTTGTTTACGCGGCGTTGCAGTTTTTCACGGCGTCTCAAAAAGAGATGCGTTGGGCGTCTCAGGCGCGCTCCATCACATAACTTCCCGGCGCTTCCTCGATCGCGTTCAACGCATCGCCGCCGGGTTTGCGGGAAGGCACGCGTCTGCCGTCATGCGTCTCGATCCAGGCCTGCCAATGCGGCCACCATGATCCTGGAGTCTCCATCGCCTGGTCGAGCCAGGTCTCGTAGTCGCCCTTGGCAGGGCCGCCCGTCCAGAATTGATACTTCTTCCTGTCGGGCGGGTTGACGACGCCGGCGATATGTCCCGAGCCGGTCACGACAAATTCCACCTTGCCGCCGAAGAACCGGCTGCCGAGGAAGACGGACTTGGCAGGTGCGATGTGATCCTCGCGGGTGGCGAGATTATAGATCGGGATCTTCACGTCCTTCAGCGACACGGGCTTGCCATCGAGGATCATCTCGTTCTGCGTCAGCGCATTGTTGAGATAGCAATTGCGCAGATAGAAGGCATGGTTTGCCGCCGCCATGCGGGTCGAATCGGCGTTCCAGAACAAGAGGTCGAAGGGCAGGGGATCCTGGCCCTTGAGGTAGTTGTTGACGAAGTAAGGCCAGATCAGTTCCGAAGCGCGCAGCATGTTGAAGGCCATCGACATCTTCGTGCCGTCGAGATAGCCGGCCGCCTGCATATGCTCTTCGAGCGATTCAAGCTGCTCCTCGTCGACAAAGACCTTAAGGTCGCCGGCATGGGTGAAATCGACCTGGGTGGTGAAGAGTGTCGCGGTCTTGATGCGCTTGTTCTTCTCCTTGGCATGCAGCGCCAGTGTCGCGGCCAGCAGCGTGCCGCCGACGCAGTAGCCGACGGCGTTGACGTCCTTCTCGCCGGTCGCCTTCTCGATCGTTGCGAGCGCGAAATCGATGCCTTCGCGGGCATAGGCCGTCCAGTCCTTCTCGGCGTGGCGCGCATCCGGGTTGACCCAGGAAATGACGAAAACCGTCTGACCCTGGTCAACGCACCATTTGATGAAGGATTTTTGCGGGTTGAGGTCGAGAATATAGAACTTGTTGATCCAGGGCGGGCAGATCAGCAGCGGTCGCTTCAGCACGGTTTCGGTCGAAGCCTCGTACTGGATGATTTGGCAGATGTCGTTCTGGGCGATTACCTTGCCTGGCGTCAGCGCCATGTCGCGGCCGACGGCGAATTTCGTCATGTCGGTCTGGCGAAGACGAAGGTCGCCATGTCCGGCAGCGATATCCTCGGCCAGCATCTTCATCCCGCGCACCAGATTGGCGCCGCTGGTCGCGATCGTCTCGCGGTAGAGCTGCGGATTGGTGGCGATGAAGTTGGTCGGCGAAAGCGCTGCGGTGATCTGCTTCACGTAGAAGCCGGCCTTGTGCTTGGTGTGCTCGTCGAGGCCATCGGTCTCCGAGACCATCTTTTCCACCCAGTCGGTGGTGACGAAATAGACCTGGCGGAGAAAATCGAAGAATGGATTCTTCTGCCAGTCCTCGTCCGAGAAGCGCTTGTCCTTGCGGGTGTCCGGCTCGGGAGGCGTGGGATCGCCCTGCATTCGTTGCATCGAGCGCATCCAGATGCCGAAGAACGAGGACATCAGCTGCGTCTGTGCCTCGAAGGTGCGGCGCGGATCGGAAATCCAGTATTCGGTGACCTTGGAAAGCGTCTTGACCATGTCGGTCATCGGATCGACGGTGCTTTCGGTGATTTCGCCGCGTTCGCGCGGCGCAAGCCAGGCAGACGCTGCTTGTCCGAGATTTTCGAGCGCCCGGGCCAAATTCATCGCCATGGCCTCAGGATCCTTCAACAGATAGGGATCGAGATCGGTCGCGTCGAAGCCGGCCTTGCCGCCATTCTCCTGCTTGCTGTCGGTCACCATTTCCTCCGGCGGCAGCACCACTCTTTTTATCCGTTCGTTGTACATCGTGATTGAACGAGAAAACAAGTTCCACCCGCATCGGCTCATGCTATTGCTTTGTGGCTGCGACAAATTTAACAGTCGAAGCAGTCAGAACTGGATTTTGAGGCATGACGAAGAACGGCATTCGGCGCATCGCAACCTTCAACCGCACCGCACTGATCTGCGCCGCGGCGGCGATGGCCCTTGCCGGATGCAATCTGACGGCGGAACAAAAGGCCGCTGCCGCTGCCAAGCGAGCGGCGCCGACCGCCGTCGTCATGCCGACCACCAAGGGCGAGGCGGTCGAAGGCGGCCTTGCGAAGTCGCCGGACGGCTATCCGAATTTCGGTGCGCCGCTGACGGCCGCCAACGTCCAGATGAGCGATGAGCAGGCTGCCGAACTGCAGCATCAGCTGACTGCACTTGCCGCTCGGCGTAAGGCCGGCACAATCTCGGAAGCCGAATATCAGGCCAAGGTCGCCGAAATGCGGCGTCTCGCCGCCGAGCACGGCACTGATACGCTCTCCGAAATCTCCAAATAGACCTTGCCTTTCAGGCAATTTGGACGCAAAGCCTTCCGGATGGATCGGAAGATATAATTTTCCCGATAAAGCGCGTTACGCGGCCTTTCCGTCAAAGATTTGCCGCGTCGCTTGGGTCTGATGAATACGGCGTTGCGATTCTGAAGTTCGTGTCGCAGCCGCCGGGAGACGGAACGAACTTCGACAGCGGCCCGAAATGCCGCCTTTCCATGGGGAATGAGATGGAAGAGTTTCACAAAGTCCGGCGTTTGCCGCCTTATGTTTTCGAACAGGTCAACCGTTTGAAAGCAAGCGCGCGAGCGGGCGGCGCCGATATCATCGATCTCGGCATGGGAAACCCCGACCTTCCCACTCCCCAGTCGATCGTCGACAAGCTGTGCGAGGTCGTGCAGGATCCGCGCACGCACCGTTATTCCTCTTCCAAGGGCATTCCGGGCCTGCGCCGCGCTCAGGCCGCTTATTATGCCCGACGTTTCGGCGTGAAGCTCAACCCGGATACGCAGGTGGTCGCCACCTTGGGCTCCAAGGAAGGCTTCGCCAACATGGCGCAGGCAATCACCGCGCCTGGCGACGTGATCCTCTGCCCGAACCCCACCTATCCGATCCACGCCTTCGGCTTCCTGATGGCGGGCGGCGTGATCCGTTCCATGTCGGTGGAGCCGGATGCGAGCTTCTTCGAGCCGCTCGAACGCGCGGTCCGGCATTCGATTCCGAAGCCCTTAGCGTTGATCCTCAACTACCCCTCGAACCCGACAGCCTTTGTCGCGACGCTCGATTTCTACAAGGACGTCATCGCCTTTGCGAAAAAGCATGACATCATCGTGCTCTCCGACCTTGCCTATTCGGAAATCTACTTCGACGGCGCTCCGCCGCCGTCGGTTCTCGAAGTGCCGGGCGCAATGGACGTGACTGTCGAGTTCACCTCAATGTCGAAGACCTTCTCCATGCCCGGCTGGCGCATGGGCTTTGCCGTCGGCAACGAGCGGCTGATCGCGGCGCTTACCCGCGTCAAGTCCTATCTCGACTACGGCGCCTTCACGCCGATCCAGGTGGCGGCGACGCACGCGCTGAACGGCGACGGCTCCGACATTGCGGAAGTCCGCAACGTCTATAAGCGCCGTCGCGACGTCATGGTCGAAAGCTTCGGCAAGGCCGGGTTCGACGTGCCGCCGCCGGCCGCCACCATGTTCGCCTGGGCGAAGATCCCGGAAAAGTTCCGTCACCTCGGTTCGCTGGAATTCTCCAAGCTGCTGGTCGAGAAGGCCGACGTCGCCGTTGCCCCGGGCATCGGCTTCGGCGAAATGGGCGACGACTACGTCCGTCTGGCACTTGTCGAGAACGAACACCGCATCCGCCAGGCTGCACGCAACATCAAGAAGTTCATGTCGACGGCTGACGAGACAATGCACAACGTCATTTCGCTGAACGCACACCGCTAATCCAACCGTTGGGCAGCCGCGTCAAGCGGCTGCCGCCACACAGACATTTCAGGATCGATCCATGGCAGATGCCCTCAAAATCGGCATTGCGGGCTTGGGCACCGTTGGCGCCTCGCTTGTCCGCATCATTCAGCAGAAAAGCAACGAGCTTGCCGTCACCTGCGGACGTCCGATCACCATCACGGCGGTCTCCGCGCGTGACAGGACAAGGGACCGCGGCATCGATCTTTCCACTGTTGCCTGGTTCGACCGGCCGGAAGAGCTTGCCGAAAAGGGCGATATCGACGTCTTCGTCGAGCTGATGGGCGGCGCCGAAGGAGCTGCCAACATCTCTGTACGCGCCGCACTCCAACGTGGTCTCCATGTGGTGACAGCCAACAAGGCGCTGCTTGCCTATCACGGCGTCGAGCTTGCGACGATCGCCGAGGAGAAGGGGTCGCTGCTGAACTTCGAGGCGGCGGTGGCCGGCGGCATCCCGGTCATCAAGGCGCTGCGCGAGTCGCTGACGGGCAATGCCGTCTCGCGCATCTATGGCATCATGAACGGCACCTGCAATTACATCCTGACCAAGATGGAGAAAGAGGGGCTTTCCTTTGCCGAATGCCTCAAGGAAGCGCAGCGGCTGGGTTATGCCGAGGCTGATCCGGCCTTCGATATCGAGGGCAATGATACGGCCCATAAGCTTTCCATCCTGACGACGCTCGCCTTCGGCAATCAGATCGCAGCCGACGACATCTATCTCGAAGGCATCACCAACATTTCGATCGAGGATATCCACGCCGCTGCCGAGCTCGGTTATCGCATCAAGCTGCTGGGCGTTGCCCAGCGCACCGATACCGGCATCGAGCAGCGCGTCCATCCCACCATGGTGCCGGTCGATTCGGTCATCGCCCAGGTCGACGGCGTCACCAATGCGGTGGCGATCGAATCCGACGTGCTCGGCGAACTGCTGATGGTCGGCCCCGGCGCCGGCGGCAATGCCACGGCCTCGTCGGTGCTCGGCGATATCGCCGATATCGCCAAGAGCCAGCCGGGTGCCCAGCGCGTGCCGGTGCTCGGCCATCCGGCAACGACGCTTGAGCCCTACCGCAAGGCGCAGATGCAGAGCCACGAGGGCGGCTACTTCATCCGGCTGACCGTGCTCGACCGCACCGGCGTCTTTGCCAGCGTCGCAACCCGCATGGCGGAAAACAACATCTCGCTGGAATCGATCGTTCAGCGCTCCAAACAACATCTGGCGCCATCGCACCACCAGACGATCATTCTCGTCACCCACGCAACGATGGAAGAATCGGTGCGCAGGGCGGTCGCCTCGATCAAGTCGGAAGGTTATCTCTTCGGCGAGCCGCAGGTCATTCGCATCGAACGGCCGAAAGAGGAAGGCTGAGCCTTTTTCCCGTCCCGGAGGACCGTTAAGCCGCCCTGTCTCTGCAGGGCGATTTTTCTGTCATTTGTTCAACCTTCCCTAGCGGAAGTCTATATTAACAGATACCGAAATATTGATATAACTAAACCTAAGATGGTGAGTCGTCTGGGTGGAGAATTTCATGAGCAAGGACAGCCACGCCGGGAAAGGGTATGGCTACCCGAGCGACGTGCCGCCGAACCATCCTGATAAGCCTGAGGAAATCCCCAAGCCGGCCTACAGTGAAATTCCTCAGGAGGTCTCTGAGGAGGCTGATGGCGAAGAAAACACGGAAGGCCGCAACTGGGCCATTCTGCTGACGCTATTTTCCGTCATGCTGGTGCAACTGGCCGGCATCGCCCTGATCGTCTGGGCGGTATTCTGAACCGTGTCGCGAACTTCAGATTCGCTCGCGCTTTACGGGCTTAATTTCTACGCATGTCGTTATCGCAAAACCGCTGCACGCTTTTGCGCGACATGCTTTGGTAAAAACCCGTGTCTGCAAATCCATCGCTATGTTATCTCCGCTGCTCCTGTAGAAAGAGCAGATGAAGTCAGCGGAGTGTGGCATGGCAGATCGCGTCGATCCGGTACAGCGCGCGTTTCTCGGTGTGGAGAAATCCGCGCTCGACAATCGCTGGGTGGCGCGGCTCGACCAGGCAGGGCAGAACCGCGCACTGGCCATGTCGCAGATCCATGGATTGCCGGATCTGATCGCCCGGGTGCTGGCCGGGCGCGGCGTGACGGTAGACGAGGCGATCGAATTCCTCGATCCGACGATCCGCAGCCTGATGCCCGATCCTCATAAGCTGACCGATTGCGAAAAGGCGGCGATCCGCCTGGTGAGTGCCATCGAGCGCGGCGAGAGCGTCGCGATCTTCGGCGACTACGATGTCGACGGCGCGGCCTCCTCGGCGCTGATGTACCGTTTTCTCAGCCATTTCGGCGTCAGGGCGACCATCTATATTCCCGATCGCGTCTTCGAAGGATACGGCCCCAATCCGGCGGCGATCAATCAGTTGATCGACAATGGCGCCCAGATGATCATCACCGTCGATTGCGGCTCCACCAGTCACGAGGCGCTGGCCGCCGCTGCTGCGCGCAATATCGATGTCGTCGTCATCGATCACCACCAGGTGACACATGAGCTGCCGCCCTGTCATGCCCTCGTCAACCCGAACCGTGAGGACGATCTCTCGGGGCAGGGGCATCTCTGCGCGGCCGGCGTTGTCTTCATGGTCCTGGTCGCAACGCTTAGGCTGCTGCGCGCGGCCGGCAACAAGCGGATCCTGGCGATCGACCTGCTGCAATGGCTGGATATCGTCGCACTTGCGACGGTCTGCGATGTCGTGCCGCTGAAGGGCCTCAACCGCGCTTATGTGGTGAAGGGGCTGGTCGCCGCCCGGCACCAGAGCAATGCCGGGCTTGCCGCACTCTTCCGTAAGGCGGGGCTTGCAGGCCCGGTGACACCCTATCATTTCGGCTTCCTGATCGGCCCGCGCATCAATGCCGGCGGGCGGATCGGCGATGCAGCACTCGGAAGCCGCCTGCTGACGCTCGACGACGCCGGCGAGGCAGAGGTGATCGCGCAGCGCCTCGACGAGCTCAACCGCGAACGCCAGGCGATGGAGGCCGTCATGCTGCAGGAGGCGGAGGCCGAGGCGCTCGCCGAATATGGCGACGGCGAGGGCGCTTCCGTCATCGTCACCGCCCATGAGAAATGGCATCCCGGCATCGTCGGCCTGATCGCGGCACGGCTGAAGGAGAAGTTCAAACGGCCCGCCTTCGCAATCGCCTTCGATCCCTCCGGCCGCGGCACCGGCTCGGGCCGCTCCATCAACGGCTTCGATATGGGCAGGATGGTGCGAGCTGCGGTCGACGAGGGGATCCTCGTCAAGGGCGGCGGCCACGCCATGGCCGCCGGGCTGACGGTCGAGCGCGCCAATCTCGGCAGGCTGAGGACCTTCTTCACGGAGAAGGCCACAAAGACCGTGGCCAGCCTTGTCGCCAACGAGACACTGAAGATCGACGGCGCGATCGGTGCAAGCGGCGCCACGCTCGAACTCATCGACCGCTTGGAGGCCGCTGGCCCCTATGGCTCCGGCCACGCCCAGCCGCTCTTTGCCGTGCCGGCGCATCGGGTGCGCGACGCGCGCCTGGTCGGCGAGAAACACGTGAAGGTGACGCTGGAGGCAATGGACGGATCGCGGCTCGATGGCATCGCCTTCCGCGCCGCCGATACGGCGCTCGGCAATCTTCTCATCAATTCACGCGGCGCCAGCCTTCATGTCGCGGGTTCGCTCAGTGCCGAGCATTATCAGGGTGCGCGCCGCATCCAACTGCGCGTCTGCGACGCAGCTCCGGCGCGGTAATCTGCCAGTCGGAAGAGAGTCTCGTCAGGTACAACCGGCGGTCATGACGCTCATCAGCATGGCCGCTTGCGATCGGCTCTCCATGGCCGCAAAGCCCTTCGCGGCGATGGAATCACGCTCGGCGGTATCTGCGATCAACTTGTGGCAGCGCTCGATCATCTTGTCATAGGGCTCGACCGCCAGGCCGCCGCTGAAGGGCTGGAGATCCGGGTCGCGGATATCGCCTTCGGTCAGCACGCAGACGCGATTGGCGAGCAGATAGGAAATGCGCACGATCTCGAAGACGCCGCTCGCATAATGATGAATGTTGATGACGATCTTGGAACGGGCAATCGCCGCGTCGCGTTCCGCGCCATAGATGTTGAAGAGATGCGCGACCTTAAGCCCGCCTTGCTCCAGCGTCTTCAGGATATGGTGGCGGCGTTCGTTCATCGAGCCGTAGAAGAGCACGTCGATATCCTTGACGGGGGCGTGTTTTATCTGGCTGAGGCAGCGGCTATAGCCGATTTCGAGCACGCCAGCATGATCAATGCCCTTGGCGGCGAGATTTTCCCGGTTGCGCGGGCTGTAGTCGAGAACCGGAAGCGACTTCAGGATCGAGGTGTAGCGCGAATTGATCCATATGCTTTCTTCGGACACCTGCTCAAGATTGATGACGACGCTGTCCTTCGGCAGATGGCTGACGATTTCGGCGGGGAGAAGGTTGCCGCCGTAGATGATCGGCGCACGACCGGCGAACGCGTTCATGTCGCGGACGATCGGTGCCGAGCCGCCGAGTTCCTCGAAGGCGCCCTGGAGGCCGAGCGCGACTTCGTCGAAGGCGTGGCTATGATTGTAGTTGGCGGGCGTCACGATCCAGATGCAATGACGGTCCTTGTGTGCCTGCCATCCGCCGGTAAAGGGCTGCAACGGGTTGCGGCGCGGCTGCTCGATCTTCGGCGCGGCTGGTATAGCGGGCCTTTCCGTCCGTACCGGCTGCTGCGGCACGGGAGAGGCGCCTGAAGCCTGCGGAGCATAGGCGCGCATCAATTCGCGGCGGCCGATGAATTGGCCGCGCGGCATCCAGGCGGGCGGATCATCAGCGCCCCAGATCAGATGCGGCTGCTTGATGAGCGGCTGGCGGCCTTCCTGCCACGAGGTCAGGAGAGCCTGGTCACGGCTCTGCAGAAAGGCTTCCTTGGCTGCGAAGAGACCATGCAGCATACGGCCGAGGCGGACACCGAACTTCCATTCGAAATCGGCAACGGTCGGTACGAAGGCGGCGATCTTCATTCCGGAGGCGGCAGCCTGCTGGACATAGAGCCCGAGCAGACGCTCGATCACGAAGGGGCGCATCTTCGCGTTGGCATCGCGTGAATAGTGAGCCACACCGGCATAGGCGGTCCCCGCCGGCGAGCCGGCGAGCGCTTCGCTTTCCAGCGATTCGAGAATGCGTTCGCAAAAAGCGAAATACCCGGACCAGAATTTCCGGTTGCCGCAGAAATAGTTGCAGAACATGAAGGCCGTCTTGTCCTGCGGCGGCGCGATCGGATGACCGAGCGCCTGGATATGCAGGAAGATCGGGTCCATGCCGGGATGACCCCCAAGCAGCGAATGTTCCCAAACGTTGCTGTAGATCGCCGCGTGGCCGATCAGCGGATTGTAAAGATAGGCGTCCGCACCTTCCGCCCTGGCCTTTTCCGCCTCCGTGACAAAGGACGGGAAGCTCGTCACCGACTTCATCTCGAATTTGCTGGAGAGCAGCCCCCAGAACACGTCGTCGCCGAGGCCGATCGCCTCGTGATGCTGATGCAGGATGAGGAAGAGCTCATATTCGCGGGTCGTAGCCTGCGTATTGAACGAAATGTCGAGCGGCACGGCAGCCGCATCCAGCTGGCTGCGCTGGGAAGGATCGAGATAAGGCTGATAGACAATGACGGACCCCGTGCTGGCAGCTTTCTCCGTGAGAAGTGCCAGATCAGGAAGACCGGACGGCAGAGCGGCAATGGGCTGATTGATCGTCAAGGAATCGTCCTTCGTGCATGGCCGCCGTCTCCATGATTCACGAAACGGCATTCGGGCTGGTTTGGGTGCCGACTATTGGACGTGAAGCTTGCGCCACACTGTTGGCAGGAATTTAGCTAGAACAGGATGTCGTCCGAAAACCGCTCACACTTTTCGGCATCATGTTCTGGTCAGCCTGGGAACAGGTTAGGCCGTGATGTTCGTACCAGGCCCATTGCGCGATAATGCCCAACCTCCTGGACGGCGTCATGAAAAACGAAAAGATCTATGTAACGAAGCCCAGCCTGCCGCCGCTCGAAGAATTCATTCCGTCGCTGGAAGCGATCTGGAACAATCGCGTCCTGACCAATGGCGGGCCATTCCACCAGCAGCTGGAGCAGGAGCTCTGCAACCATCTCGGCGTGAAGCACATCAGCCTCTTTTCCAACGCCACGGTCGCGCTGCTGACGGCGCTTCAGGCGCTCCGCGTCACGGGCGAAGTCATCACCACGCCTTATTCCTTCGTCGCCACTTCGCATTCACTTCTCTGGAACGGCTTAAAGCCCGTCTTCGTCGACATCGATCCGGTGACGCTCAATGTCGATCCAGCGAAGATCGAGGCGGCGATCACGCAGCAGACGACGGCGATCATGCCGGTGCATTGCTACGGCCACCCCTGCGACGTCGATGCTATCCAGAAGATCGCCGATCTCTACAATCTGAAGGTCATCTATGACGCCGCCCATTCCTTCGGCGTGGAAGACGAGCGGGGAAGCATTCTCAATCACGGCGACCTTTCCATCCTGAGCTTCCATGCGACGAAGGTTTTCAACACATTCGAAGGCGGGGCCATCATCTGCCCGGATGTCAAGACGAAGACCCGCATCGACCAGCTGAAGAACTTCGGTTACGTCGACGAAGTGACCGTGGTGGCGCCAGGCACGAACGGCAAGATGAGCGAGTTCAACGCTGCGCTCGGCCTGTTGCAGCTGAAATACATCAAGCTCGCGCTCGAAAGGCGTGGTTTGATCGACGGTGCATACCGTGAGCGGCTCCGCGGCGTGGCCGGCATAGAATGCCTGGACCGTTCCGGCGAGACCGTCTCCAACTTCTCTTATTTCCCGATCCTCGTACGCCCTGACTATCCCATTTCACGCGATGGGCTCTATGAACGGCTGAAGGAAAACAGCATTCATCCGCGCCGCTATTTCTATCCGCTGATTTCAAGCTTCTCGATGTACCGCAGCCTGCCTTCCTCGCAGCCCTCGAACCTGCCGGTCGCAACCGAGGCCGCACAACAGGTGCTCTGCCTTCCCATCTATCCGGACATGGAGATGGAGATCGTCGACAAGGTCTGCGCGCTGATCGAGTCGGCTTAAAAACACGGTATTCCGAAAGTCATCTCGCACCGCTAGGCCGACCGGGCCTAAAATCATCCTGTTCTAGCCGCCTCACTTGTCATCAAAGACTTGAAGCGCGAGTTCTGCCTGCCAGATAAGAAATCGCGAGCCGGCGCATTGCAAGTGGCTGCTCATACGAAAGCGGCGTGACCATCGATCACGCCGCTTTCTTCATCTCATAGACGCTAGATTAAAGCGCCAGTTGCGGAGGTCGGATGCGAAGCATCTCTCCAGCCCCGCCGGCGAGTGCGGTTACGCGAGGCTTGCGCAGAAGGAGGGCAGAAGCGGCAAATAAGCCCGCTGATCTGGCCCAAATCGATGGATGAATTTCTGGGAGAAAGTGGCACGCCCTAGGGGAGTCGAACCCCTCTTTACAGAATGAAAATCTGTCGTCCTAACCGATAGACGAAGGGCGCGTGCTGTGGCGCCCTTATAGTCAGCACCTCAGAAGGCCGCAAGCGCCAAGGCGCGAAAAAATCATCGTTTTCGGCATTCTTTTGCTGTTGTGGATAACCACCGCGCCGGATACGCCGAAGCGGAGAAAGATCGAGCCTGCGGGTTGGGTTGGGCAGCATCGTGCTGCCCGACCTGAGAGATAGGTGACGTTTCGTACCGGAGACATGGGTAACACTTTTCGTTTTTTGGCGGGAGGTGTTGATGCCGTGGAAAGAGACTTCGGTGATGGAGGAACGTCTACGATTTGTCGCCCGGCTGCTAGAGGGCGAAGGCATGAGCGATGTGTGCCGTGCATTCGGCATCTCGCGCAAGACCGGCTACAAAATCTTCAATCGCTATAAGGACGACGGCCTGGAGGCGCTGACGGATCGGTCTCGACGGCCGGTGCGGTATGCCAACCAGCTGCCTGAGCCGGTCGAGGCGATGATCGTCTCGTGCAAGAAGAGCAAGCCGCATTGGGGTGCCAGGAAGATCAGGGAGCTTTTGGTGAAGCGCCTGGCCGGCGATGTGCGCGTGCCGTCGAAGAGTACGGTGCATGCCGTTCTCGATCGACATGGTCTGGTCGCCCATGCCCGCAAGCGGCAGCGACATCGAGCCGAAGGGACAGCCTTGTCACCGGCATTACTGCCGAACGATCTGTGGTGCGCCGACTTCAAGGGCGAGTTCAAACTTGGCAATGGTCAATACTGTTACCCATTGACGGTCACCGACCAGGCGTCACGTTATCTTCTCGCCTGCGAAGCCTTTGAGTCGACGCGAGAACGGGCTGTCTTCGACGCGTTCCGCCGGCTGTTTATCGAATGTGGCCTGCCGACGGCGATCCGCAGCGACAACGGCTTGCCTTTCGCCAGTCCAAACGGGCTCTACAATCTGTCGAAGCTGTCGGTGTGGTGGCTGAGGCTCGGGATCACGCTGGAGCGCATCAGGCCGGGCCGTCCCCAACAAAACGGCCGGCATGAGCGCATGCACCTGACGCTGAAAAAAGAGGCGACCAGACCACCCGGCAAAAACATCCTTCAGCAGCAGGCCCGCTTCGATGCTTTCGTCAGCGAATTCAATCAGGAGCGGCCGCACGAGGCGCTCAACATGAAGGTGCTGGCAGATCTCTACGTCGCTTCGTCACGCCTCTATCAGGGCCTGCCGGAGATCGACTACCCCTTCCATGATCGGGATGCGCTGGTGACCAATTGCGGCCGCATCTGCATCTATCGCAAGAAGATCAACATCTCGACCGTGCTGGCCGGCCAGAAACTGGGGCTCAAGGAAGTCGACGACGGCATTTGGCTCGTCAGCTTCATGCATTATGATCTGGGATATATCGACCTGCAGCAGAGAACTTTGCAAACCATCGACAACCCGTTCGGCACGAGGTTGTCACCCATGTATTAGGTACGTTTTGTTACCTATGTCTCCGGTATGGACATGCAAGCGATTGGTACGCCCTAGGGGACTCGAACCCCCAACCAAGCGGTTATGAGCCGCCGGCTCTAACCATTGAGCTACAGGCCCTCGCGTCGAGTGTCCGGCGCCTTGGTGCCGGAGGCCGGCACCGTAATGCCGGGGCAATGGTTCCCGCAGCGCGGGTTCCGCTCTAACGCAAATCCGATTGAGCCACGATCACTTTAGCCTGCGCGTCGTCCGGACGCCTCGGCCAGACCTCGTCGATCGGCGGTCATTACCGGGACTGCCGCTCCAAGACGCCAAATAGCCAATCCCACCGCCCCATCATCAACTGGCGAGGTTGAAGGGATCCACGGCTATGTCGGCTTCACCTAAAGAACTAGGCTTGGTGAAATGGCCGCGCAAGGCACCAACTATCGATGATCTAGCCACTAGTTGCCAATTCACGGAGGATGGAAAAGAAGGAGCATGCCGCTCGATGAGCGGATAGCGCATGCGTTCGAGTTACCGGGAGCCTACATGCTTCATATCGCTAATATTGCGCCACCTCGGTTCAGGCTATGGACGCGCGCTTCACGAGAATGGCGCCGTGGTGAGCCCGAGCTTCGGATCCTCGACAGACTATGCCGTCGGAACCAGACTGCAATCGATATAGGTGCGAACTACGGTGTCTATTCTTGGTTCCTGACCAAGTATGCGCGCGATGTCGTCGCCTTCGAACCTCAGCCTAACATGGTAGCTTTTCTGAAGGCTGCGCTTGGTTCGTCGGTTCGGGTCGAGCAGGTCGCACTTTCCGACAGCGATGGCGTTGCAACGATGCGGATCCCCAGTGATCAGCTCATGGATGGCTGCGCCACGATTGAGGAGCAGAATACGCTTTCGACGCAAAATGTCGAAGAAATTTCCGTTCCAACCCGGCGTTTGGACAGCTATCAGTTCGGCACTGTAGGCTTCATTAAGATCGACGTTGAAGGGCACGAACTAAAAGTACTCGAAGGCGCAGAGGCTATATTGAACCGGTATCGCCCAAACCTGCTCATCGAAGCGGAAGACCGACATCGACCCAACGCTGTCGTCAGTGTGATCGACTATCTTAAGCCGTTTGGATATTCTGTATATTGCCTGAAAGATCGAAAATTTCGCTCCCTGTCGATCGACGACATCCAGAAGGGCTCTGCCGGAACGCCTTATAACTACGTCTTTTCTATCCGCGAGGATCTATAAAGAGCCTTTCGTGTGCCCCCGTGCTCACCACCCCGACGACCGAGCGGCTGCAAGAAGCATCTGCGCCAGGATATTTTATCGGCCGTTGAGAACGGTTTAAACGCTTCTTGAGCCGCTCTTAAAACCTGATTGGGCTTTTTCTAAGATTCCGCAACCTCGTGTCAAAATTTCGCAAAATTGCGTCCGGCTAGATTGAGACGAGAGGAATAGTGGTACGCCCTAGGGGAGTCGAACCCCTCTTTACAGAATGAGAATCTGTCGTCCTAACCGATAGACGAAGGGCGCAAACCGTTCGCTAAAATAGGCGCGGGCGCCGGCTTCTGCAAGCGGATGCGATGGCTTCTATATGGAGAGAAAGTGGCACGCCCTAGGGGAGTCGAACCCCTCTTCCCAGAATGAAAATCTGGTGTCCTAACCGATAGACGAAGGGCGCTTCCTTCGTGGTGGCGCCCTTATAGTCAGGCATTTTGAATCCCGCAAGCGGGAAATGCGGTTTTCTTTCAAAAAAATGACAAGAAATCCTGCTGCGTTGCAGACGCCGATTATTGAAGCTGAATCAATAGGCTGCCGGTTATTTCTTGAACAGGACGAGGCGGCGCTGCCCTTACGTGATGCGAAAAGCGCGCGGCCGTCAGATCGCTCTTGCGGTCGTCAGCGGCGCGCGTTTGCCGCCGCAGCCCCAGTTCCAGTCACGGGTTTTGCCGGTATCGAGGTGGACCGAATCCGTATGGCAATAGGTGCCGACGCCGCCGCGGTCCGGCAACGAGCGGATATAGGCGGCGATATCCCATTTCGTCACACCGTCGATCTGGATGTCGGCGGCCTCGCAGCTCTTGTGCATCGATTCGTCGGCACCGCCGACGAGGCGGTTGTGCTCCTCGTCGCGATAGCCGGAGGTGACGATAACCGGTCGGCCGAAATGGCTTTCGACCGTCTTGATCACTTTCAAGAGGTCGGGCTTGAAGCAGCCGACCTCGACCTTGTCGTTTTGCAGATGCAGCCCATTCGGCGCGATACGCGTCATGCCGGGCAGGGCGGCCTTGTGCAGCAGGCCGGAGAGACTGCCGAGCAGGTTCTGCTTCGGCGCGCTGTAGAGCGCATTCATTGTCGAGGCTGGAATGCTGCCCGTCGTCAGTGACGCCGTTTGCACGGGCGCAAGCTGCGTGCCGCTATTCTGCGAGGATTGCTGCGGCAGCACCGGTTCTGCCGGCTGTGTGGGCGCGGGCGGCTGGCTGTAGACGCTGCTTCGCGCCGGCGCTGCACCTTCCACCGGCGCATAGGCCTGCGGCTGAATGACGGTGGACGTGCTGTTGTTCTGCGGCGCCGGCTGGTGATCGGAAAAGATGCTCATCGCCTGCGCGTTGATCCGGGTCGACTGCAGGACCAGCCCGCCAATATTGGCGGGCGCTGCCGTTGCCGAACCGGCGGGCGGGACGGCGGCATTCTGATCTTGTGCCACGACCTGAGGCGCGCCCTGGGCGCCGGAGACGTTGACGAGCCGGGGATCTGTATAGACCGAACGTGGGGCAGGGCTTGCAGCCGTTGCCGTGGCAAGCTGTGGTGCTGCGGTCGGCGCTACCGGAGCCGCTGCGACGGAATCTAGCGCCTTCTTGTCCGACGCGCAGCCGGACAGCGCCAGCACCGAGGTGGCGATCAGCAAAGCGCCCGTTACGGGCATCCGCATCTGCATGTTAGGCAAGCGAAAGTCTCCAGTTGATGCGGAAAATCGGCGAAAAACGCTTCTCTTCTGCCTCGAGTCGCCAGGAGATTGCCTGCGGGGCTGGATCGCGGCAAGCGCCAAGGCGCCGGCCGGACCCGAAATCGAAAAAGCCGCAAGCCTCGCAAAAGCCTTGCGGCGAAAACCCTTACCAGGCGCCGGTATTGCCCATCGAGGCCCAGGGCTCGGCGGCCGGAAGCGGGCTGCCCTTTTGCAGGATTTCGATCGAGATGCCGTCGGGCGAGCGCACAAAGGCCATGTTGCCGTCGCGCGGCGGCCGGTTGATAGTAACGCCGTTGTCCATCAGATTCTGGCAGGTCGCGTAAATATCGTCGACCTCATAAGCGAGGTGGCCGAAATTGCGTCCTCCGCTATAATCTTCCGTGTCCCAGTTGTAGGTTAGTTCGAGGCAGGGAGCTTTTTCGCTGCGCGCACGGTCGAGATCGTCGCGAGCGGCCAGAAAAACCAGGGTAAAGCGGCCTTTCTCGTTTTCGTGGCGGCGAATCTCCTCCAGCCCGAACAGCGTGGTGTAAAAAGCGAGCGAGGCGTCTAGATCTTTGACGCGTACCATTGTGTGGAGATAACGCATTCTATCTACTCCTTTATTGGGGCTGGCTTTTTTCAGCAAGCCGAGGTCAGCTTCGGGCAAGTCATCTTTATAAAATGTGCAGCTGGGAATAACCGAAAACTAGGACTTGCGCTTATCCGTTACCAAGATGTTAATCTTGATTTGAAGAATCAGTTAACCGTAACAGTGTGACGCGTATTCGAGGGGCTGGCGACAATGGCTGATAGGATTTCATCGAACGAATACTCCGACGTCGACGAGCTATCGGGAGAGCCAGTCGATCTTGTTGAAATCACCGGCGTCGTCAAGTGGTTCGACGTCGCCAAGGGTTTCGGCTTCATCGTGCCCGACAACGGCTTGCAGGATGTTCTCCTGCACGTCACCTGCCTGCGTCGCGACGGTTACCAGACGATCCTCGAGGGAACGCGCATCGTCGCACTCATCCAGCGTCGCGAGCGCGGCTACCAGGCTTTCAAGATCCTCTCGATGGACCAGTCGACCGCGATTCATCCCTCGCAGCTGCCGCCGGTGCGCACCCATGTGCAGGTCACCGCGACGAGCGGACTCGAGCGTGCGCTGGTCAAGTGGTTCAACCGCACCAAGGGCTTCGGCTTCCTGACGCGCGGCGAGGGCACAGAAGATATCTTCGTGCACATGGAAACGCTCCGCCGCTTCGGCCTGACGGAACTGCGCCCCGGCCAGGTGGTTCTTGTCCGCTTCGGCGACGGCGAAAAGGGCCTGATGGCCGCAGAGATCCATCCCGACGTTCCGAGCCCGGCCAGCCGGTCTCACTAATATGAGCAGCCTTACCCTGTTTCATGCCATCAGAAGCGCCATATTGGCGCTTTTTTTCATGGTCGCGCTGCCGGCTTTGGCCGAGGAGCAAATGCGGTTCGACAAGGAGCCGCTGCTCATCCAGACCGCTGCGGGCAAGGTGCTGCATTTCACCGTCGAGATTGCCTCGACCCCTGATCAGCGCGCCCGCGGACTGATGTTTCGCAAGGTCATGGCCGACGATGCCGGCATGATCTTCGATTTCGATGAGCCGCGGCGCGTCACCATGTGGATGGAAAACACCATCCTGCCGCTCGATATGCTCTTTGCCGATGACACCGGCACGATCCGCCACATCAAGGAAAAGGCAGTGCCCTATTCGCGCGACATCATCGATTCGATGATCGCGGTGAAATACGTCGTCGAACTCAATGCCGGCATCGTCGCCAAACTGGGAATCAAGCCGGGCGACAGGATCGTCAGCGCCACGACGACGAAGAATGCGAAGTAACGGCGCGTACAACCGCGAGCACGCAAGCTGCGCTGCGACTGTCCAGGAATTCAACAATATCGGGATATTAAATGGTCGGAGTGGAGAGATTCGAACTCCCGACCCTCTGGTCCCAAACCACCTTTTATGGAACCCACTTCCGGCAATTCAGGGGGGAAAGGCTGAGAACCACCAAGAACGTCAGGAGAACATCCGTGTTTTTCTCTCACGGTGCTCTCACAGATTTCCACCCTCGATCACCCGCACCTTGCCATTGGCTTTGGTGCTCGGTGCAAACAGCCGCCGCTTCGTGTGCTTCTGCAGCTTCGCGATGATTTCCTCAGTGGCTCGCATGGGCTGCTCGAGGTAATCCGGGTCGAACTTCTCGTACCAGTCTGTCGTCGACGAGCCCTCGCTGACCTTGTGGCCGAGCCACTTCGAGCGCTGCTCTCTGGACACAGGGAAGGAGGCGCGACGCATATTCGTCGCCATGAAGTGCCGCAGGGTGTAGCAGGTCATTTCCGGCATATCGAGGCCGATGTCGATGATGGTGCCGTCTTCCGCGACGGTCGGCTTGCCGAGCTTGTTTAGGCGCTTCTCCACAGTGTCCTGATACTGCCGAACCGGACGATCGTCCCCCCAGTGTTCCAACCATGCGGCGATGTTTGTGGTTGCTCGAATGACCGGACGGCGCTTTTTGGTCTGGCGCCTTCCAACAGGGTTCAAGTCGATTGTCCCGAACTCCCTGTTCCACTGCTTCGAGATGCGGAGGTCGAAGATCGCCTCGTTTCGAGCGCACGTGTTGAGTGCGATGATGACGTAGCGGAAATCATCCTCCTCCTCGATCGCGTCTATCCACCGCCCCAGATCCTGGAACGTCGGGATATATTCGCGGCCAGTCGAGACCGACCCGCCGATGTGCTCAGCGATTTCTTCCTGATTGCAGAATATGGACACTGGAGCGTCGAGCAGTTGCACCTCCTGCTCTTCGCCAGCTATCATGATGATCTGCGGAACAGCGGCATAATTGATGGCGGCTCGCACGGAGATCATATAGGTCATGATCGATTTTGCGCTGAGTTCTTCCTCTCGCGCCATGTGCGTCCACACACGGCGCTGGTTCGTCCTTGTCAAATCGGCAACCGTCGGTGAGGGTATAAAAGTCAGTAGTGCCTGCAGAACGAGTTGGGCCGCGCGGCGGGCGGCGGCCATTTGACTATAGCCCTTCGGCTCCGCGTAGTGATCCTTATAATGGGCTAGGACGTCGGCGAGACTGACGTGGCTTGGCGCTTTGCTTGATTCCGGCGCGCGCCCAAGGAGCTCGATGAGTTCGTCTTTTGCTTCCCGAAGATCGACTGCATCGAGAGCTTTTCTCTTAACACGTCGGCTTCCGTCCTCGTACCAGTAGCGATAGAAGCCTGGTCGACCGGGCTCTTGCCCAATCCACTGGTCGCGATATTCGAAGAGGCCTCGCTGTCCTCGGTCCTTCCGCATGTCATTTCCTTGTCCAAGGCAGCCGACAGATCCGATTTCGGATAGACCGTCCTGCCATCCTTGCCTTTAAAGCACCGAATTGTCTCCTCGCGAAGCCACCGGTTCAAAATTTGTGCGCTGAGGAACGGATACTGCTCAAGCACCTGATCGTGTGTGATGAGGTCGTCAATGGAGATGGGTGTAAAGCGATCAGCCATGATTATCCCCGATCTCCACAGGCGGGTGCACGCTGCGCGCTCCATGCCAGTACGGCCCGCCATGTCTCATTTCGCGCTGTCTGACCGGATGCGCAAAGAATGCAGGCGTCGTGATGGCAACGAATTCCGAGCAATTGGGGCAGGTGACGATCGAGGTCGGTCCGTATTCCGGTACCGGCTCGAAGCCGCAGCGGCAGTTCGCGAGGTGAGGGGTGGCGTCGTCGGCCTTCAGGTGATTTTCCACGCTTCGAACTCCTCAACAACGTGGCGTAAATTCATGCCATTCGACCTGGTGCGGTCAAGATCAGCGAGGGCCTTCACGTGGCAACGCTCGATCAGCACCTTCACCGCTGCCTCCTCAGTCTTCACTTCCAGGAAAGCACGGAACAGAGAGATCCGGCAAAGGCTGCGGGCCTCTTCCTCTTTCGGCCCAGGTTCGCTGCTCGCGGGCGGCGGGGCGGCCTGCGAAGGCCGATCGGCGGGGAACGTGTCATCGTCAGCCGGCATCTCCTGCTTTTGATCTGGCCGCTCGGCCGGCGCGACCGGGGCGACGACATCGATGACGACATAGCCGTCGGCGTCGACGCGCAGCTCAAGCTCGCGCGCCCGGCCGACATTCGGCAGGATGGCGGCGACTACTTCGTCGACACTGAACATATATCGATCGACATGGATGGCGGTCATTTCTTGGTTCCCTTCTGCAGGAAAAGGTCTCGCCGGCGCGTCCACTCGCCGAGGCGATAGGCGTATTCGCCGGTCTCCGTGGCGCCAACGACCGAGCGCGATCCGGGTGCGCGGAAGATCAGGAAGGGGAAATCCCGAATAAGCACGTCGGCTTCGGTGAGCAGCTCGACCGCTTCATCCAACGCGTCGGCCAGCGCGCCTTTGCCGCCGAGGCGATTGATGCGGGAGAGGTCTTTCAATTTCTGAGCGACAGCGTTCATCCTATTGCTCCGCCACATAAAGTCGGCCATCTTCTGCGAGTGCCACGTTAGTAGGGAGTGTGAAATGGCGCTGCTGGCCTGCCGAGACTGTCAAGGAAAGGTTTCCAGCACCGCGATGAGCTGCGTTCATTGCGGCAATGTTCTGAGAGTCCAGAAGCCCGGATTTCTGGGGCTGGTGATCCGGATCCTCTACTTCCTGTTTTCGGTCGCGCTTGTGATCATCACCTTCGGGGCAATGAGATATGCCCAGCCGCTCGATGGCAGGGCGTTGATGATCCCCGTCGTGGCGTTCGGCATCTGGTTCACGGTTTCGATATCCCTGGCAGTCCTGCTCTACGTGACGCGGCACGGCAGGATCGTGAGGGTCGATGGAGCGACCGATGGCGAACAGCCGTCGGTCGGCAGCGGATGGAGCAGCCAAGGCCGCAAAGACGTCAGTTTCTGACTTCGTCACGACAGTCTCTCGTCTTGTTTTGCGTTGGTGTCGCGCGCCTGCGCGGCGACGATCGGCGCGCAGATCTCGCAGACGAAGGCCGTCCGGAGACGATTGGCGATCAGAACCCGGCAGTTGCCGGCGGACGCGCCGCAGAACGAGCAGGCCGGTTCCGGGAAAACATCGGTCGGCGAGGCATCGATGGTGAGTGCGATCTCAGCCATGGTTCCCCCCAAACTCAGCTTCGGCAGCCCATCGGCGAGCGGGCCGCATCTTCACGACGGCGGCGGCCTCATCCAGCTTGCGCCGGAACTCCAAGGCCTCGTCGTCTCGTTCGTGGGGCAGGGTGAGGTAGGCGCTCCATGCCGCCTCGAGCATTCGAACGACCACGCGTTCGGAAACCGTCAGGTCCTTCATCGTCACCTCCAAGGCATTTCGAATGGGATGTCGTCGTCCAGATCGCGGGAAAAGTTGCCGCCGGAGCCGCCGCCGCCATAGCCGCCGCTATTGTCGTTACCGCGGGTGTTGCCGCCGCGCCGCTGGCCTTCGTCGCGGCCGGAACCACGATCATCACGGCGACTGTCGCCGGCGCTGTCCTCACGGCCGGACAGCATGATCAGCTTGGCGTCGAACTGCAGGATGACTTCGGTCGTGTAGCGATCGGCGCCGCCCTGGTCCTGCCACTTGCGGGTCTGAAGCTTGCCCTCGATATAGACCTTCGAGCCCTTCCGGAGATATTGCTCGCAGACTTTGGCCAGGCCTTCGTTCCAGACGACGACGTTGTGCCAGTCGGTCTTTTCCTTCTTCTCGCCGGTATTGCGATCGCGCCAGCTCTCCGACGTCGCGACGCTGAAGTTGGCGACAGCATTGCCGCCCTGGGTGCGGCGGATCTCTGGGTCTTGGCCGAGGTTGCCTATCAGGCAGACTTTGTTGAGGGAGCCCGCCATCAGTGCAGGCCTCCGGTGTCTTGGCGCGTGGCGATATCGTTCATGTCTCTCGTGATCTCTGAAAAAAGCATGTGGGCGAGGTTGGTGGAGCATGTCCGGCAGGCCGCGCCGGCGTGCTCGGCCTGAAGCAGGGCATTGCAGAACCTGGGGAGCAGGGTGAGCAGGTCAGCCTGCAGGTCGAGCGGCGACGTGCTGGTAGATCCGGCTGACCGGAGAAATTCGATAAGGCTGAGCTGAAGGAACGCGCCTTCCGTTGTGATCGTCTGCAGCGTGTGCTGCTCGGCGAGGCCGGCGAGGAAGGTCAGCCACTCGGCCGGGGTCTTTGGAGGTTTGCTCAAGCGCCGATCTCCTGCAGAGCCTCGGCACGGGCGCGACTGAGCTCGGCCATTTTTTCATGGGAGCCGGTTTGCATATCGGGGTGACGGGTCTTGGAAAGCTCGCGGAATCGCTTTTCGATTGCCCCGACCGTCGCCGGTTCTCCGTCGTCCCAACCGAAGACAACGCGCCAAGGCTTCATCGCGGCTGGCGCGGGCAATGCGGCGAACCCCTCGAATGCGCGCTCCATCATGGTCGAGCCGCCGTGGCGCTCAAGTGATCGCAGCGCCTGAAGGGCGAGCGTGAGAGAGCGAATATTTTCCTCGGCGCGATCGAAAGCGTCGCGCGCCATGACCATCGGTCGGTTCTTGTAGGTGAAGTATACGGCGATCCCCGTGTCGTCGGGTCTGGGCGCGCCCGCACGAGGCGCACCGTCCAGCCGCAGCTCGTAGTTCGTCGACAGCACGACATTCGTCGCCCCCATGGTGTCGAGCTCGTCAGCGAGCGCCGATCGGGCGGCATCGAAGGTCCAGGGCTTTCCTTTGTGGCTCCAGTTGCTCTTTCCGTTGGTGCGGCGATTGATGGGGGTATCCTCGCGACCGAAACTCTGCGCGTGTCACCAGAGCGAGACAGGGTCACGCGGCAGCTGCCGCCCGCCGTATCGCGCCGAACGATCCGGCCGGTGCGAAGGTTTTTGACGTTGCCAAGATTGCTGACTTCGTATGGCCAACCAGGGATTTTGATCCAGTTTTCCATTAGAACCCCCGATCCCAGGAGCTTGAGCGGAGGCGAGCGGCGGGTGCCAACGGCTTCGCGGCGGTCCGACGATTGATCTCGTTCTGAGCGGCGGTCTTTACGCCCTTGCGCATGTCGCTGCCGACAATGAATTTCAGGTAGGAGTCGGGAATTTCAGTGAATCGGCTGCCCTTATGAACGCCGAACGGCATCTTGAGCGGGACAGCGCCCGGGTCGGAGTGGGCAAGCATCTCCTCGATCGTCAGGTGTTTGATCAGCTGCAAGAAGATGCCGGCAGAGACGGCGGCATCGTAGCCAGCGCGGTGTGCATCGCCATCGACCGTAATGCCCAGGAATTCCTTCAGTGTCTCATTCTTGTGGTTCGGCGCTTGCGGCCAGACATGGCGAGCACACTCAAGCGTGCAGATCCACGGCAGGGCCGAACGCACAAACTGCTTGTCGAACGCTGCATTGTGGGCGCCGAGAACCACAGGGCCGCGCGATAGAAATGCGCGGGCCTCATTCGGATCCATGCCGTCGACAACCATGTCATCGGTGATGCCGTGGATTTCCGTGCACTTTGCCGGGATCGGGTGACCGGGATTGACGAACCGGCTTTGGTGTTCGCCTACGATCCTCCAGCCATCCGGATAGAGAACGAAGTCGACCCAACCGATTTCGCACATCTCGGCTCGGGGCGGAAAGCCAGTCGTTTCGGTATCGCAAAGGCGGAGAACGGAGAGAGGGGCGATATCCATATCAGTTCCCCTCCGCATCGAAGCCTTCGAGCCAGGCGGCCGTCAGCGCTTCCACTTTTTTGAATTCGGCCGGAATTGCCTTGCGGCTCATCTCCTTCGAGCGGGCATCACGCCCAGCTCGGTATGCGGAGGCTTCCTGCTCGGCGTTGGGAACTGCGGTTCGAGCGGCGTCTTCATTTGCCTCCGCTGCACGCCTGTCCCACTCCTCCTGCGTTGGCGCGCCACCGGTCTGGTCACCTTCGCCCTCGTTCGGCTGGCGCCGGTCGGCATCCTGCCGGGTTTCCCGCCTCTGCTGGCGCTGCTCGGTCTTACGGCTGGCGTCCTTACGCTCGGCAGGCAGCTTCTCCTTCTCCCCAAGCTTCTCCATCGGCATTGATGAGCCGGACTGATCGGTAATGCCGACAAGGGCGTCGAGACGGTTCGCGATACCGCGCGGCCGGTTTCCCGCCGGCGTGATATCGCGGGCCTGCGCAGCCAGGTCGTAGAGGAAGTTGTCGCGCTCAAGGACCTGCGCGATCTCGCGGGCGATGGGCAAGCGTTTGGCAAGGCGCTTGAAGACAGTCTTCTTCGACATTTCTTCAAACCAGTCGACCCACGGGCCGCTGTCCGGCGACTTCGAGGTGGCTTTCACCTTGTCGATGTCGATCAATCGCATCGTTTCAACGAAAACGCCGCCGTTTTTCATGATGACCTGGGCGTAGAAGCGACGGATCAGCTTGCGGTCCTGATCCTCGGCTTCCTCGTGGAAGAGGTGCTCGCCATCGTCGTCGGTCCAGGCGCGAAATTGATCATTGCCGTAGACAATGCCGACCGTTGCGCTCTTCACCTGGCCCGTGTTGTAGACCTTCGTGAAGATGCCGCGGATCATCGGGAGCCACTGAACCTTCTTGATCCAGGTGTCCTTCTGGCCGTTCTGTCCCTTGATCTTGGTGTTATAGACCACCATCGCCCCTTCCTTCTTGTCGGGAATGAGCCCGTCGATGGCGGCGGCGAGGGCGGCTTCGAAGAACGAAACTCGGTCAGCAATGAGTAGATTCGGATCGCCCATTGCCGCGCGGATCAGGATCGCCTTGAACTGCTCGGGCGTGATGTGGGATGGGAGAGCGTCGGCAAAGCTGCCGAGCCTCTTCTCGATCTGATCCCGAAGCGTCTGGACGTTCGGATCGTTGGAGATTGCTACGTCGTTCATGGAAGGCTCCGATCAGCGGAAGGAGGTCTTGGAGTCGCGGAAGATCCGGACGCCGGGCAGGCGGACCGTTGCGGTCGTTCTGCCGCCCGAATGCCGGAAGATGACGCCCGCTCTCTCACTGAAGCCGGATCGAGACATGACGCAGGAAGAGATCTTCAACGGATGGTCGGCCGACCGGACGGCCCGCAACATCGGCGAATCCTGCCGCGCCGCCTGTGTGGCGGCCGTCGACGCCGCGAAACAGGCGCAGGCTTTTCGCCGTAGCAGGTAGGAATAATGGAACAAGTCGGCAGCGAGATCGGCACATACCTCATCTCACAAGGCCCGATCGGCGTCCTGGCCCTGATCATGACCGGCCTCTACGTCTACGAGCGTAAGGGCCGAAGCAAGGACCGTGAGGATTTCGACAACGAGCTTAAAGAAGCTCAGTTGGCCAACATCGAGACCCTGAAAATCATTCTTCCGCTGGTGCAGAAGCTGACGACCACGATGGACACGGTCCTCCCTCTGTTGATGCGCAACCTCGACAGGAGGCAGGGATGAGCTTGTCCTCGTGGCTGAGCCGAAAGCCGAAGATTGATCACCAGATCAAGCAGATCGAGGAGGAGAAGCGAGAGCTTCAGGCGGAACTGGCGCAAGCCTCCGTCACCTTCGAGCGCCGGCGGCACCGTGTGCAACAGATTGCAGAGCAGGCTTTAAAGAGCATGAGAGAAGGGCAGCAGTGACGATGAGGAGGTTCAAGAAGAGCCTGGCAGCTTGGGGCGTCCTCGCCGCCATATTTTCCTTCTGGGTGCTGTTCGCGCTCCTGCGGCAGGACCAATTGACGAAGGTTTCCTACGGTCTGGCGCTGGGCGCCATCTTCGCCGTCCTCATCCGATACACCAAGGACGCTTTCTATTCCCTGCGCGAGGGCAGGGAGGGGTATAACTTCCTGGTCGTCGGCGTCTACCTGACCTTCGTCATTCTCTTCTGGCAGAGGATCTGGGCGATCGTCCTCGACATGTACGACCGGCCGGACAGCCTGGTCTATTCGCCAGTCTCGCCGTTCATCTCGTGGATGCTGATGATCGCGTCGGCTCTGGTGGCCATGGCCCCGGACGTCGACAACGGGAAAGTGGCGAATGCGAGCCTGCTGCGTTTCGGGATCGCGCTTTTCATCGCCGGATTGATTTCCGGGATCAGCATCACGAGCTTCCTATCGTGATCTGGTGGGAAAGTTTGTTGCCGGGTCACGGAAAAATAGCTCCGTCGTCGTGGCAGCGCTCGCAAGCCGAATTGGTCGGATCGCCACTTCCAGTGTTTCGCGCGCCCTAGTGACAAATAGGGCCACGGGGTCATCCATCCATTATGCCCGCCGTCCATTGATTTGCTCTCGCTTCCATGCTAGCCGCCGCGAAGCGAGGGCAAGGTATGAATTTGGCGAGAGTGGCGATCGCTTCGGTCGCGAGCAGGCATGCCGAGATCGGATATAGGCCGGATATTGACGGACTGCGCGCCGTCGCCGTGCTTTCGGTCGTCATTTTCCATGCCGATCACGGTTGGTTGCCAGGTGGATTTGTCGGCGTCGACATTTTTTTCGTGATCTCCGGCTTCCTGATCAGTTCGATCATCCTAAACGACCTCAGCTCGGGTTCGTTCAGCATCGCGACGTTCTATGCCAAGCGCATTCGCCGCATTTTCCCGGCCCTTGTTACCGTGCTCGCTGCCAGTTGGCTGGCGGGATGGTTCATGCTGACGGCCGACGAGTTCAAATCGTTGGGCGCGCAGATCGCCGCCGGAGCTGGTTTCGCGGCAAATATCTATTTCTGGCTCACATCCGATTATTTCGCGTCTTCTTCTGATCTTCTACCCGAGCTACACCTCTGGTCGCTTGGCGTCGAAGAGCAATTCTACGTCATGTGGCCGATGCTTCTTGCCTTCGCATCTCGACGTCGGATGAATACAGTCAAGCTCATAGTCTTGCTTGGCATCATCTCGCTTGTCCTCAATATTTTGATCACTCCCCATGATCCCGTGCAGACGTTCTTTCTCCCGTATGCTCGGCTCTGGGAACTATTGCTCGGCGCGCTGTTGGCGACCGCAGGACAGCCTGGATCAATGCCATTGAACCAGGTCAAGGCATCGGTCGGCGTCGCGCTCATTGCTGCAACGCTGATTCTTGTCGACAATTCGGCTTCGTTCCCCGGTTGGCGGGCGATTCCACCCACCATAGGGGCGGCTCTCCTCATCTCGGCCGGCGCCTCGGCGTGGGTGAACCGCTATTTCCTTTCCAATCGTGTCGCGGTTGGCATTGGCCTGATCAGCTATCCCCTCTATCTCTGGCATTGGCCCCTTCTGGCGTTCGCCAGGACCGCAGCAAACGGCGAGCCAAGCTTGGTCGTTCGGCTATTGCTCGTGGCTTCATCCTTCCTGTTGGCGTGGGCGACATACGAGTTTCTGGAGAAGAAAGTTCGGTTTGGCAGCTTCCGGCGCTCGGCGGTCAAGCCGCTTGCAACTGGTGCCGTCGTAATTCTGGCCGCTGGTCTTGCGACGGTACAGCAAGGCGGTTTCGTTGGCCGCTTCCCCGCGGTTGTTCAATTTCTGGCGGATTACAAATACCCGCAATATACGGCCGGATATCGTGTTGGTTCCTGCTTCTTGCGGCCAGACCAAGGGCCTAACGATTTTCGATCGGAGTGCGGGGCAGCCGGCGGGGTCGTATTGTGGGGAGATTCTCACGCTGCCCATTTCTACCCCGGCCTGCTGAAGGCAAGCTCCGAGAGGCATTTTCCCCTTGGACAATTCAACGCAGCGTCTTGCCCGCCAATCATTGGCTTCAAGTCAGCGGGAAGAGCAAACTGCCCGGAGATAAATCAATTTGGCTTTGATCAGATTTCTTCGCTGAAACCGCGCACTCTGGTTGTCTCGGCCGACTGGACGAAATACGTCGACAATCCCGACTTCGCCAATCTGCGCCCGACGTTAGAAAAGCTGAAAGCCGAAGGCGTTGGCCATATCGTGCTTATCGGGCCGGTGCCGCACTGGCGACCGTCACTGCCGAAAATCCTGCTAGATTCCTTCAATGAAAGCCCGTCACATACCGTTCCAGATCGACTTCGGACAGAGCTGAATGACAGCGTGGCAAAGACTGACAGGCAAATGCGGGAGCTCGCCCAAGAGATGAATGTCGAGTACTTTTCCGCGTTCGAATCCCTGTGCAGTGATGAAGGATGTCTCACGAAATTGGGAGACCGTCACGACGATTTGACGGCATGGGACTATGGCCACCTAACATTCTCGGGCTCTGATTATGTGACGCGGCGATTAATGGCGGACCCATCGATGCGATCTCTGGTCGATTTTCGCGCAGGACAGTGAAGAGTTTTCTGCACCTATCAAGGCTCCCCGCTAAGGATCGGCCTAGCGTTCCACGCCAAGACTGCCCGCCAGGCCTCGTGTTCACGCTGCCTGGCGGCGTCGCGGAAAAATGGCGGCGTGTCGACGGCTGCAGTCTCCCTGCATTTCTGGCAGGATATGACCGAGGCAGGACCATAGACGGCGTCTGGCTCGATGCCGCAGCATAGGTCCGGATGCGGTATGGTATCGTCACCATCGATGATTACGTCTCTCTCCACCGGTTAATCACACCAGTCGTTGCGCTGCTTCGTGCTCCACGTCTTGGCGAACCCTTCCTTGAGCAGCTTCTTCCCGATCTCTTCCCCGTTCGTTCGATAGATGTTGACGAGCGGGCGGTGCGTAGGCGTCTTGTCCACAGCGCCGCTTAGGACGATCCGCAATCCTTTTTCAGCTAAAAGCTCTTTCAATCTCCCCTTGGCGATCAGCGCCAGCTTCCGTTCCTTCATGAACTTTGCATGGCTTCCGATCTCCGGCGTATCAATGCCAGAGACGA
This sequence comes from Rhizobium indigoferae, assembly GCF_034554815.1. Classification (NCBI taxonomy): domain Bacteria; kingdom Pseudomonadati; phylum Pseudomonadota; class Alphaproteobacteria; order Hyphomicrobiales; family Rhizobiaceae; genus Rhizobium; species Rhizobium indigoferae. Next base: position 1,693,313 of record NZ_CP140635.1, read on the forward strand.
ACGGAACACCTTCCCCCAGTAGTCGCATGTTCTGCCCATCGCATTTCACCGTGTCGCCGTCGACGGCCGTGAGCGACGCGCATAGGATCAGGCCGGCAATCATCTCGAATCCACTTTGTTCCATACTGCTACCGCACGCCAGGTCTCGTGCTCGCGCTGAGTGGCGTCGTCGCGAAAGAACGGTGCTGGCTCGGTGGAGATCGTCTCTCCGCATCTCGGACAGGAGATCTGCGTTAGTGGGAGGCCATGGTGTAACCTCGGCTTAACACCGCAGCATTTGTCCATCTGCGGCGTGGTGTCATCGATCCTTGTCGGCCGCCATCGCATCCGTCTATCGACCATGTTTTGGCCGACCATGCAATTCCACCGTTCAAAAAAGCCCCGCTTTAGAGCGGGGCTAGGCTGAGGTTTACGACCGGCCGCACGGCGAAGTGTCAGGCTGGAGTTATAACAAATCTCCGCACGGCCTAACGCTCTTACGATCAACACCCGCCATTTGTTCCACGGGGCGGAAGAATTTTTGGTGTCGATCCCGGGTTGGCCGAAACCAAATGCCAAAAAAGCCCCGCCTTTGGAAGACGGGGCTAGTTTGGGTTCGGCGGGCCGCATATTGAAGTGTATGGTAGGCTGCCATGACAATCTCCGCACGGCCCGATGTCTTACGATCGGCGGAGCCAATTGTTCCCGTTCCGAAAGTTTTTTATCGCGAGGAACTCCGCTTCCTGGTTTCGTTCCATACGTCCGCCGCGGGGATGAGGAAGGGGTGCTTCTAGCAGGCTGCGTTGCGCGCGGCCACAGTTTGTTCTCAAGGGCTCATTGTCCTGTTTTACTCGAAAATACAAATTGACTACAGTCGCGTGACTAGTAGTTTGTATCATTCGGCAGCCGCTTAATCATGCCAGTGCAAGCAGATGTGGCTACGGCAAAAGAACAGTGTCTGGACCAGCTTCGATTAGTCAGCGTATCATGAGTAAAGGGTGACAACATGCGTAAAATAATAGCGGCCGGCCTGGCTGCCTTGATTGCCATGTACTTTCTCGGCGGCATGAGCGCGAGACGCGAGATTTTTCCTTGGCCACAACTTTCCGCGTTGAAGAAAATGGGAGCCGGAGAGAAGGCGGCAGCTCCGAGCCGCTATACCTTCGACGACAAGGAACGACTCATCGGGGATGAATCAAAAACGCTTGTGACCTGCCCGACTCAAACTGATCGAACTGCTGTCTTACTCGTTCTTGGCCAATCGAACGCGGCCAACGACGGTGGACAACGGCACAGGTCAAATTATGGCGCTCGCGTTGTAAACGCCTTTGACAAACGCTGCTTCATCGCCGCCTCGCCACTTCTTGGATCGACCGATACCAAGGGAGAGTACTGGACGCTGCTTGGGAACAATTTGATCGCATCGGGACAAAATGACAGCGTTATCCTCGCACCTCTCGCATATTCCGGATCTGAGGTCGCGCGATGGGCGAAAGGCGGTGACCTCAATCCTGTGCTGGTCGATACCGTGAAACAGCTTCAGGATTCCGGTTATCGGATAACGAATGTTCTCTGGGTGCAAGGAGAGGCGGACCTCGTTCTGGGCACCACTGCGGAGGCCTACCAGAACCGTTTCATGTCGATGGTTGACACATTGCGTCAGCACGGCGTCGAAGCACCGGTTCACATTTCGATCGCATCGAAATGCCTCGAACCGAGCAACGGCGGCTTCAAGGAGCATATTCCGGACAACGCTATAGTGCGGGCGCAACTGGCGTTGTCAAAAAGCGGCCACGGTATCCGAGAAGGCGTAGATTCCGACGCGTTACTCGATAGTGACGACCGCTACGACGATTGCCATATCGGGGGCACAGGCGCGGAAAAACTGTCGCAGGCCTGGCTGGACCTTCTGCGCGGCGATAGCTACCTGGAATCCTCACGATAATCTTGCCAGCGTTTTCGCACTTTGGTCGGTGCAGACCTTCTTGAGGCCCCGCCGAAGCGGGGCGATTTCTGGAAAGGCGGACCGCACAGGAAGAAAGAGGGAAGCGGACCGCCCCACCATGGGGCGCCTGTGCGATCCTTCCGGCCTAACAGTAGATAGCCGGAAAAGTTCCTTACGGTTCCGGCCAAATTAACGGCTCCAAGGCCGGCAGGAGAGGAACGGATCGCGAAGATTGCATGGGGTGTGCTGCTGGAGACAGGAGGCTCCCTTCGCGATCCGCTCCGAGCCAAGTAAACACTTTTGTGTGACACTAGTTCCGGTACAATTCTGTACAGTAATAGTATTGTCGTCTGTCAATGGGGAAAAAAGGACCCCGCTTCGTAGCGGGGCTAAGGTTGAGGTGGGTCGCACATCGAAGTGTCGAGTGGCTGTGGTAAGACAAATCTCCGCGCGGCCCATAGATTTACGATCAACTAAGGTTATTGTTCCGCGTCGACAGAATTTTTAATCAGTCGCACCAGTCGTTCAGCCGCTTCGGGCTCCACGTCCTGGCGAAGCCTTCATTAAGTACTTCTTGCCGATTTCTTCCCCATTCGTTCGGTAGATGTTGCCGAGTGGCCGGTCCGTTGTAAGCGGTGTGCTGCTCTCACCTTTACAATAATCGCGGCTTTAATGGGCACAGTAACTATAGCCGTTTGCAGGCTTCGCGATTTGATCGTATCAACACCCTCACGTAAGTGGGTTGGATAGTTGGGAGTCATCATGACAGCGCCATACAATGATCTTGGCTCGCTCGATGACTGGCTCCTTAAACAAGGGATTGAGCAGGCAGAGCGCGGGATTTCAATTGAAGACGAGCTTATTCCGGGGACGGTCGAGCGGTTAGGACTGCCTTATGTCTATCTTTACGCTACGGTTATTTTCGACGGGGAAGTCGCCAATGGCGGCCTTCCTCAGTTCTTCGAAAACTCATCCGGCGCTTTGGCTCCTATTGTTCGGGATGCGTTGCAGGCAATGGAAGTGCTCCACTACGCGACCATCATGACGCAACTTATCAACGCTTTTGGGCCGGAATACCCTCGCAATCAGTGGGTTCGAGTCGATAAGATAGACTCAGACACTTCTATCCAGGAAATGCTGGATCGCGGCTATCATGCCATTGATGTCTGGAGCCGGGAGTTCATCCTCGCACGCGACAATTACGCCAGAAAAAATGAATTATTGAAATGAGTAAACCGCGTCCAGAATGACTTTTGAGCCTAATGCGTTGCGGAACTGTTAGGTAAGGCAGGATAACTGCCACGGCAGAAGCTTGTCGATCTGGCTCTGTTTGTGCCCGTTGACGATGGCGGTGAGCGTGGCTGTCAGATAGGACTGCGGATCGACAGCGTTGAGTTTGATGAGGTGGATGGCTCCCTCGTCCGGCGCCATAGTGAAAGAGCGGTCGCGATGATCGCTCTAAGGGGAGATGTCATCCATGTGCGAAGTAACGACGGTCGGGCTTGATCTGGCAAAGCGGGTTTTTCAGGTTCACGGGGCGGATGCAAAAGGCCGCCCTGTTCTTCAGAAGAAGCTTCGCCGCGAGGAGGTGCTCAGCTTCTTCGCCAAGTTGCCGCCTTGTGTTGTCGGCATGGAGGCATGCGCCTCGTCGCATCACTGGGCACGCGAGATTCGTGCTCTTGGCCATGACGCCCGAATGATCCCCGCTTCGTACGTGAAGCCCTACGTCGCGCGGCAAAAGAACGACGCAGCGGACGCTGCGGCCATCTGCGAAGCAGTGACGCGACCGGCGGTTCGCACAGCTCCAATCAAGTCGCTGGCGCAACAGGCGTCGCGCGTCCTTCATCGCACACACGAACTTCTTTCGCGGCAGCGCGTTTCGTTGATCAATGCGATCCGCAGTCATATGGCTGAGTTCGGTGTGATCGCGCCCGCTGGTCCTCAACATGTCGGTTCGCTGATCCAGCGGATATCCGATCCGAAGACGCCGATCCCGGATGCGGTCCGAGAGCCTCTAAGTATCCTAGTCGACCAGTTCGTAGCCCTGGATGCGCGCATCAATGCTCTCGAGGCTCAGATGCGGAAGAATTGCCGCGAAGAGCCTGAATCCGCCAGATTGCTCAGCATCCCAGGCGTCGGCCCAATCACCGTCAGTGCCATATTGGCTGGAGTGCCGAACATCAGCGGTTTTCGATCGGGACGCGACTTCGCCGCATGGCTTGGGCTTGTGCCACGTCAGAACTCAAGCGGTGGCAAAGAGCGGTTGGGCCGTATTACCAAGATGGGTGATCGCACCATCCGACGTCTCCTGGTCATCGGCGCGATGTCTACGATACGCTGGTCGAGGAGTAAGCAGAACTTCGCTCAAAGTTGGCTGGGGCGCATTATCGCTCGCAAGCCGATCAAACTCGCGGCCGTTGCCTTGGCAAACAAAATGGCAAGGATCATTTGGGCGGTGATGACGCGCGAGGAGACCTACCGACCGGCATAAGTATCGATCGCCAGGATCAGCCGGGTGCTGGCGGTTGTGGTGCAACGGCGCTGAATGGGAAGATGACGCGACAGTTGATAGACGAGATCGGGACACCCAGTAGACCTGTAGGCGCTTCGAGCGCGTCAGTTTGTTATGGACCCGATCCGCGAATCTCATCTGGGCCGGCGGCGAGATGTGCCGCCTTTATGTAGGCCGGACACATGCAAGCCGCCGACTTTCGCGCATCAGTCAAATAAGCCTCTTGCATCACGGGAGCCATCCACACATGCAGGTCTCAATGAGGGAGGCGATAGTCCCCCAGTTCTCTGCTCCAGCGTCATGCCCTGCGAAGAGTGCGTTCTTGCGATTGAGGGCTATCGGCCGGATGGTCCGCTCGACGCAGTTGTTGTCGATCTCGATGCGGCCGTCGGTCAGAAACAGCTTCAAACCATCCCAGTATTTGGCGATGTAGGCCAAGGCCTCGCCGAGCGGGGACTTCGTCGCGACGCGTGCGCGGTGATGGACAAGCCAGGTCTGCATGTCGGCAATTAGTGGGGCTGATCGTTCCTGTCGCCCGGCGAGACGAGCCTCCGGATCAAGGCCGCGCAGTTCACTTTCGATCCGATAAAGCTCTCCGATCCATTTGACGCCGTCCTCGGCAATGGGTGCTATTCCGTTGCGGGTGATCTCCAACAGCTTGCGACGGGCGTGTGCCCAGCAATAGGCAAGCCGAATGTCCGGCCCAACGCGCTCTGGTGCGATCAGTCTGTTGTATCCGGCATAGCCATCGACCTGCAGGATGCCGGAGAAGCCCTGCAATATCCGTTCGGCATGAACGCTTCCTCGACCGGGAGCGTAGGTGAAGGCCACGCCCGGTGGAGTACCGCCGCCCCATGGTCGATCATCCCGCGCCAGCGCCCAGAAGTATCCGGTCTTGGTCTTGCGCGAGCCAGGATCGAGAACCGGCGCACGGGTCTCGTCCATGAACAGCTTGGTTGAGCGCTTCAGGTCGGCAATCAGTGCATCGAAGACGGGACGCAATTCGAACGCTGCCCGGCCGACCCAGTCGGCAAGCGTGGAGCGGTCGAGATCGATGCCCTGGCGGCTCATGATCTGGGCCTGGCGGTAAAGCGGAAGATGATCGGCATATTTGGAGACCAGCACATGGGCGACGGTCGCTTCCGTCGGCAGGCCTGCCTGGATCAACCGTGCCGGAGCCGGAGCCTGAACAACACCGTCGGTGCAGGCACGGCATGCATATTTGGGACGACGCGTGACGATGACACGGAACTGCGCCGGGACCACGTCCAGACGCTCGGAAACATCCTCGCCGATGCGATGCAGGCAACCGCCGCAGGCGCAGATCAGGCTTCCCGGCTCGATCACCTCTTCAACGAGGATGAGGCAGACGCTCCTGCCGGGACTAAGGTCTCAAAACCACGAGCGAGCAATCGCGGCTCCCTTCCTCAGCATCTTCCCCGTGTGGCGCTGGAAGACCTGGAAACGGCCATGGCTGCCATCCATGCCGAAGATCGGAACAGCACCTATCGCAGCGGTAGGTACGGCGACTGGCTGAAGATCAAATGCATTCAGAGCGACAGCTTCGCCATCGTTGGCTATCAGAGGTCAAGCTCGGCGTTCAGGAACATTCGCGCGCTGCTGCTGGCTGCGCGGAGAGAGGGCCAGCTGGTCTATGTCGGATCGGTTGGAACTGGCTTCAAGGCAAACCAGGCGTTGGAGCTTCGCGGGCGATGGACAAGATTAAGGTGTCGGCGCCTGCAGTGAGAGATTCCGGCGGACGCAAGAACCTGATCTGGATCAAACCGAAACTCGTCGCCGAGATCGAATACCGAGCCTGGACGCATGACGGGAAGCTGCGCCACGCCTCTTTCAAAGGGCTCCGTGATCGTATGGATGGGGCGCAGGTCTGTGAATTGGGTTAGTTAAACACTGCATAACACTTGCAGAAATCTTCACCCACACGGCATAGTAACAGATAGCATAATTGTTGGCGGATGTTTCATGAACTATCTTCGCTTTTGGCGTCGGATACTCCGCCGCAGTTGGACGACTTCTTTCGGATCGTTTAAAAATGTGATGTGGACGACCCTTCAGGTTGTTTTTCTTATCGTTGTTGCCCGCATGTTTCACCAGACAGGATTGATGAAAGATAAGGCATGGGAAGCAAGCTTCATTCTGTTGGGTGCACTTATAATTTTCACAGCGCGTTGTTTATTTATCGTCCCATATCGCCTGTGGTCTGAGGCCCTGGCCGACCTTCCACCGGTCGGATACGTGACGGTTCACCACGTAGAATTTGAAAAACTTCAAGGGGATGCAACCAGAGGCAGGCAGTCCGCCAGAGCACTTGCGAAGAGTAAAAGGCTGGAGCAATGGGTCGAAAACCTGGACCAAACCAAGGCTATCTTCGATCTGGCCTCAAGCGAGTTGCAGGCGCGGTTAACTAGGTCGAAGACCGGAGAAATAACCCAGAATTGGCGTGAGCATCACTGGTCGAACAGGCACGTCTTGAAGGAAATTCGCAGCGGCATCGCAGCGAACGTTCGGGATCTATTCGAAGAAGCTTGCGACTTAGAGGCAACTCCGCAGTTCGACCGCAATCCATATGCGATCAAGGCGCCTGACGTTGATAAAGTCGACAGCGAGGAACTCAAGCAAGAATATCGACAGGAATGGGAAAGAATCATGCGGACCGAAGATCTGCTTCAGAAGCTCCCCGGTAAGATCGCCGAGCAGATAATCATCGAAAACAAGAAAATTGACACATTAGGTTTTGGAGCCACCTGATTGTCAGGCGAGCGCCCCAGCCCATTCATTGGTCTTCCCGAAGCATCCTCCGTCCAGTCGAGCATCGGCTCGAGCCTCACGTGTCGTCATCCATGTCAGCGATGTCTTCGGCCAACGCCACTGCGTGCTCTGAAAGAACGGCCGCCACGTTGTCGAGAAGCATCGCCAATTCAGGGTCTCTGTCGAAAAGCTGCTCCTGCTTAGCTTTTAACTTCCCGATATAGAAATTGTGGATATTCAGTGAACCAGTCATCTGCGCGAGGCTTGGCATGCTGATGCTCCATTTGATGTTCGCTCGTCGGTGCTTACCAAGAATAGCGCGGCTCAGGCACTCCCATCAACATCGCCATCTTCGTCGAGCTCGTGCACGGGCAGATAGGTGTTCTTCCATCCACTCCCTGGCGATAAACCGAAAGCGGTGTTCCCCTCGCAAGTTCGGGAGATTTCGTAATCTTTTAAATGCCGGTAGCGTGGAGCGTGTGGCTAACCTGTTCTGATTGCGGCCATACGCTTAACGCTGCTATGAAGCCCCGCGAGAGCATCTCTTGTCTTTTTGGGGGCGCAATGAACTACCGCGAGATATGGACGGACGCCGATTTTGTCGACATGGGTTGGCACGACGCCTTGATTTACTCCATGAGCTTCCCCCAAGCAAACTACGCGATACGCTTCGATATCGACTATATTTTCAAATGGCATTGGGAACGCGAAGCGGTACGTGGATGGGATGTTGCCCCTTGCACGCTGGAATTCAACAACGTGTCCGATCTGAGCGTTTCGTTGAGTTGGCCAACGCAGGGCGACACCTCGATCCACCACATCACCCGCAAGAACAGTCGACTCTCGCCCAACGGAAAGATCATGCTTTGGGACTACCAAATCGAGTTGGATGTGGGAGACCTTAGCTTCACCGCTACCGGCTTCACTCAGACTGTTCGGAAACCACCCATTTTTTCAACCTCGCAGGCGCTCGGTGAGAGGGGTGAGGCTTCATAGACCATATCAGAATGCGCGGCCGCTGGATTTCTCCATCGGCAATCAGCGTAGCAATTCTGCATGTGCAGAGTAATTCCACGGTAGGAGTTCATCGATCCGGCTCTGTTTATGGCCGTTGACGATAGCGGTGAGCGTGCTGGTCAGATAGGCCAGTGGATCAACAGCATTGAGTTTGCAAGTTTCAATAAGCGAGGCGATGGTTGGCGTCTTCGAGGAGGGCGGCAGTGTCCGTGGTGGTCATGGTGCCTCGCCCAGTGCTTACAAAATTGCGCCCACGGCGGCGGTTGCTCTCACAGTGCTCTCACAAAGCCCTTCAAGGCGTGACGCGAGCCACGGAAAAATTCTATAACATTTTCAATGGGAAAGGCGGTGGTCGGAGTGGAGAGATTCGAACTCCCGACCCTCTGGTCCCAAACCAGATGCGCTACCAGACTGCGCTACACTCCGTGCCGTGAATGGCAGGGGAGATACACGGTTCACTTCGCCGTCGCAACCCATAAATCCAGCTCTGCCCGAAGATTCCTCGCCGGACCTGTGGATGCCAGACAGAAAAATCTTGATAGGTCGCCAGTCTGCTTGCCGGGCGCACGAGCCCATCTGACTGGCGCAATTGGACGTCAGGACAAGGCTGCCTCAGCCGTGGGCGATCAGGCCGATATATTGAGCGTAGCTGATGGCAACGTAGAAGAACGCCGTGATGCTCGCGCCAATCACAATGGCATTGAACTCCGCCGAACGTTTGATCATGAATGCAAATCCACTGAAAGCGATTGAGCCGTAAACTAGTGCCGAGGGCTGGCAGCGGCAATCGGGTTGTGATCAAAACATGAGACAATCGGTAATATTGCGCAATCCGGGTGGAAATCCGAGGGTTTCAAGAGATGGCTGCCGCCATCTCCGTCGATATCCTTGTTTCCCAAATGCATCGGCTCGTTATGGAGTCGTCAGCAGCGTCAAACACCGCCTTTTTTCTTGAAAAGGCGGGGATTCGCCGCTAAGCAAAATTCATCTCTTTGCGTTATCTCTAGCGATGAAGCAAAAGCCCCGGGAACGGGGATCGAGCCATGTAAGGCGGGCGCTGCCCGCATAGTCGGAGACGCTGCAGTCATGTCTGCCAAGATCTATCGTCCAGCCAAGACCGCCATGCAGTCCGGCAAAGCCAAGACCCATCTCTGGGTGCTTGAGTTCGATCAGGAGTCGCCGCGCAAGATCGATCCGATCATGGGCTATACCTCCTCCGGCGATATGCGCCAGCAGGTGAAGCTCACCTTCGAATCGCAGGAACTCGCCGAAGCCTATGCCCAGCGCAACGGCATCGAATACCGCGTCATCGCGCCGAAGGACCCGACACGCCAGGTTGTCGCCTATCCCGACAATTTCCGCTATACCCGCACGCAGCCCTGGACGCATTGAGATTTCTCGTCCAGATATGCCGCATCCGGTCGCGCTCACGAGACGCGGCCGCCGGACGGCCCCTTAGCTCAGCTGGATAGAGCACCTGCCTTCTAAGCAGGTTGTCGCAGGTTCGATTCCTGCAGGGGTCGCCATTTTTCAAGGGTCCATCCATGCAGCATGCCGTTCGCCAAACAGGTAGAGCGGCTTCCGTAAAACGAAGCTGCTGGGCCGTGGACCGTCTATCCGATTGGAACACGCATTTACGGCCATGTCTTCGGGCGACATGATTATCAACGAAAACTATGTAGGTGTCGCGAAAGATGGGTGTCCGCATCGTGCTCATAGGCTTCCCGGCCGTTGGGAAGTTGACCATCGCGAAAGAGTTGAGCGCCATGGTTTCGGCAAAAATTGTCGACAACCACTGGGTCAACAACTCGATTCTGCGTCTGCTGGGTGAGGATGGAACGGCCCCGCTTCCAAAGGGAACATGGGAGTTTACAGGTCGAGTTCGACAAGCGGTCCTTGATGCAATCACCGCTTACGCGCCGTCCGCCAATTTCATTTTCACGCATGCCGGCTTGGAGGGTGATGAGCGGAGCCTTCGTACCTTTCAACAGATCGCCGGTGCTGCCGAAGGCTGCGACGCCGTTTTGGTGCCGGTGCGATTGCTGTGATGAAGAGGAGCTGGCTCGCCGGGTTTCGAACCCCGAGCGACGCCAAAGGTTGAAATCCACGGATGTGGCAGCCTCGAGGGATCGCAGTCGGAGGGCGGGGGTTTCGATCCACTCCACCCAAACACATTGGTGCTCGACGTCACTTCCGCATCACCGGGAAAAACGGCCATCGCGATCCGAGAACATATTCCAAAGGTCCTTGGCGACCTGTCAGCCTGAAATTCGTCGGAGTTGATTCTATCGCGCTACGATCGTCGATACGCCTGATGGCGGGAGGTGAGGCGTTCTGACGAGCTATCGGTTTACGCAAAGCCGGCCCGAAAGGCCGGCTGACGCCTGTCGAAAAATTGCAGCGCGCGGATGGGGCTCCCTCATCCGCACGCCGAAGTAGCCGACTTTTGCGGCCAGCGTGTTGTGGCGATCGGACGACCGCCACAACGCTATCGTTACAGGAGAAAATCGCCTGCCCCCAGGTGGACGAGGCCCTTCAGCTGAACCTCGAAGTCATGAATGCCGTCGCCGTTCATGTCGGCCTGGATAACGGTAACATCGCTCGCGGATCCGGCGTTGTCGTCGTAGTGCCAAGCGAGCGCGCCAGCCTTGTGATCGAACAAGGCATTCTCCTGTGCCTGGAAATGGAAGGTACCATTGCCCGCCGCAGAGCCATTCGCATCGATCGCCGAGATGTCGATCTTATCCACGCCGTGCTGGAAGTCGGTGATGCCGTCGCGGTTCAAGCCGGACCCGGTTTCCGTCGGTGCCTTCAAGATAAACGTATCCTCACCGATGCCACCGGTCATAATGTCCTTTCCGGCACCACCAATGAGGACATCATTGCCGGCGCCGCCGTCCAGCTTGTCCGCGCCAGCCCCGCCAGTGAGAACGTTGCCGCCGCCGTTGCCGCCGGTCAGCACGTCGTTGTAGCTTGAGCCGGTCAAGTTTTCGATGCCGGCGATCTTGTCACCGGTCGCCTGGCCGCCCGATGCGGCCTTAGTCGCCAGGTCGACGTTGACCGCGTCGGAGCCCGCATAGCTGGCCGTGTCATTGCCAGTACCGCCGTCGAGCACGTCCGCGCCGGCGCCGCCCTTCAACACGTCACTACCGCCGAGACCCTTGAAGGTTTCGTTGCCGCCGTTGGACTGGCCGGTGTGTGGCAGGATGTCGTCACCGTTGGTGCCGATGAATTCCTTTGTCGGCGCCGTTGGCGTTGTCGGTTGCGTCGGCGTGGTCGGCGTTGTCGGTTCCGTCGGGGTGGTTGGCGTTGTCGGTTGCGTCGGCGTGGTTGGCGTTCCCGGTGTCGCACTGGAGCCCGATTCGTAGGCACCCATATCGACAGTTCCAACGACGCGAGCGTGGCCGTCCAGATCGACCGAGCCGACGCCGTACTTGGCGGTTCCGCCGTCGATCGCTGCCGAGCCGGAGCCGAGGTGGAAGTTGTCGCTCGCTGCTCCCGCGAAATGCGGGTCGACGCCGAGCTTGTTGCCGTTCGCCGTGCTCGGCATAGCGTTGCCGCCGTCGGTCCTGACCGAGGCCTGGCCGGCCGTGCCGTTGTAGGTGTCGTTGTTGGCCCAGACGACGTTGGCGTTGGTATAGCCGCCGTACGACGTGTTATCGACCGCAGTGTTGTTCTTGTTCACCGACGGGTCGGCTACGGCGATGTTGTTGATCCAGGTGTTGTTGCTCGACTGCGCGTTGCTGAGTTCGCCGCGCCAGGTGCCGTCGTTCAGCGGGTCCTGATTGTTGTGGTATGCTGTGTTGTTCTGCACCGTGACGGAGTCGCTCCAGGCAACTTGGATGCCTTTGCCGCCGTTCTCGTAGACCAGGTTGTTGTCTACAAGGGTCTTGAACGTATAGTTTGGATGACCATCCGTCTGTGTGCTCTGAAAATCGTCAATGATGATGCCGTTGCCATCGGTGTGCGCACCCGTCTTCGTGACGTTGTCGTGCGAGATGTTGTTTTGTACGATATTCCGGTAGCCGGTCGTCGAGGTATCGCCGGTGATGTTCCGGTTCTCGTAGATCGAGATGCCCGAGAACCAGCCTGACGACGCGTTATTGTAGGTCTCGTTCCCTACGATCTTGACGAAGTCAGAATAGTTGAACTGAATGCCCGACTCCCCGCTGTCGTGGACCTTGTTGTTGAGAATTGAGACGTGATGGACGTTGTTCGCTTCGATGCCGTCACCGTTGCCGCCCTTGATGTCGAAGCCGTCGATTGTCACGTAGTTGGCGTTGACACTGATCCCGGTATACGAGCCTGCGGGCGGCCGGATCAGTGCTGCGCCAGGCACTTCCGAGCGCAGCGTGATGTCGCCTGCCGCCGAGCCGTCCTTGTCGATGTTGATGCTCTCGTTGTAGGTCCCTGCTTTCACCACGACCTCGTCGCCGGGCCTAAGGTTCGCCGACATCGCCTCGCTGATCGTGCGGAAGGGAGAAGTGGTACTGCCGTTACCGCTGTCGCTGCCAGTCGTCGCTACATAGTATGTCGTCATGGTCTTGTTCCTCAACCTTAGCGTTGTCTTTGCCGGTTACTATTTTTAGTTAATCAGGCGTTACGGCGGCGGGTTATAGGGCGACATTCTGGAAGGCGCAACAGCAACGCGACAGTAAGTGCTTGAGAAACATAGCAATATTGCTGCCACATTATCCCGATCACTCCGAAGTTACATTTTGAAATATTTGCGGAAATTCGAGTCGCTCAAATTACGGCAGTATAAAGGTCCCGCATGCCGAGAATTATTCTTTCTGCAACTATAGCGAAACGCATCCATTGAAAACATTAGAAAAATCCAGGGGGGCGTGACTGGATTCCTCTCGCCTAAGGCGGAATCGACATTTTTTGTGATTTTCGCAATTTTGGGCAGCGTCGCCTTACCAATTCGTACTGATCGAGATGGTAATGGGGGCATGACCGTAGCTGATTCGACCAAACCCATTGCGCAGCATTTCAAGCGCCACCGCCGCGAATATGCCTCGGTACCCATCGCTCATACCCTTGCCCTCGAGCAGCCGGGCGACAAATCGAAGACGTTCCTCCATGACCGAAGTCTCTCTCCACGGCATGAGAAACACGAAAGCAGTCATCGTCTCGCTACCGCCTAACATCATCTCTGAGTATGACAAATGACGATGCAGACGAGCGACTTCTCGGATATCGCGCAATGACCGCAGCGGGTGCAATCTGGCCAATTGCGTTGCGGGAAAAAGGCTGCTTTGCAACGACACGGTAAAGGTTGCCAGCAGATTGCGGCAGGTGAACATGAGGATATCGATGACAGCCAGCTAACGGCCTGCGATGCGCGGTGACGCCAATCCGCACGCCACGCACCAGACGGCCAGCCCGACGTGCCCCACGACAACTGGCCAAAACGCGATGCCGGAAATGCCGTGACGGAGCCAGGAAAATGCCAGGATTGCGGTGACGGCAACATTATAGAGAAGCATTGCCGATACCAGTCCTCTGGCGGCCTTGCCTCCCGCGTCGTGCCGCCCAAGCCAGCAGGCGACGGCCAAGGCGAGCACTGCCGCACCAGCGACACGGGCGACGGTCATGTCGACAGGGGTATCTGGCGCTGCCCCGAGCAGCACTTCAATCAGAAGAGCCGGTACCAGCAGCAACGCCAGGCCCGTGGCTGCTTCAACCACGCCCGTCACCGAAAGCAGGAGCTTGGAATTCGCTCGCATGGTTTCAGGCATGTCGGCTCCTTGAACATCTCGGCGCTTGCGTCGGAGACCCTCGTTCGCTTCTACTGGTCGAGTTTGAAAGTCAGCTCGTTGATCTTGCCGGTGAACTTGAACGGAGCGTCGTACCGATACTCGACCAAGGCGACCCCGGTGCGCGTATCCTGCCCGACATCGAAGCTTTCATCCTCCGGAAAGGTGACCGGGATCGTGTGTTCGACCGAGTTCGTCGCCACGTCCTTGCCGTCCACCGACAGCACGCCTGTGCCGCCTTTTCCCAGGCCTGGACCATCGGACTTGAACGCGAAGACGATCTCGTGTTTGCCGGGTTCCAGTTCAGGCCCTTCCCACATGGTGCGCTTCAGGTCGAGAAGGTTGTAGAGAAACACGACCCTGCCTCGCCCGACGCCGAAGTCGCCCTTGCTGAGGAACAAGCCGTAGCCGCCGAACCGGCCGCCCTCGGTGACGATCATGCCCTCCGCGCCGCCTTCGGGTATCTCGACCTCGGCCGTGATCGTATAGGACTTGTTCAAGACACTCGGCGCTGCACTGGGCGGCACGCCGCTGAGTTCTCCCGAGTAGGCAAACTCGGTTCGTCCGGCAGTCAGGTTCGGGCGCGGCGTGTTCCAGCGGGAAAGCGTCGAATTGTCCAATGGCAGGACGTTGTACTTCTTCGCCTCGGAATAGAAGAGATCCTGCATCTGCTTGAGCTTGTCCGGCATCTTGGCGGCAAGGTCGTTGAACTGGGTCGGATCATCGTTGACGTTGTAGAGTTCCCAGTTGTAGCCGCTGATGACGTCGGGAGGCGTCGCGGTGCTCAACTCCCATGGACGGGTCGCCGGCGTCGTCGCAGCCACCCAGCCATTGTCGTAGATGGCGCGGTTGCCGAGCATCTCGAAATATTGCGTCGTGTGCCGGGTGGCAGCGTCGACATTTGCCTTATCCCATGTGTACATCATGCTCACCCCTTCAATGGGGCGTTGCTCGATGCCGTTGATTGTCTGAGGCGTCGGGATGCCAGTCGCTTCGAGGATCGTGGGCACGATGTCGATGACGTGGTGGAACTGGCGACGGATGCCGCCGACGTCATCGATATGGCCCGGCCAGGACATCGCCACGCCTTGAGAGGTTCCGCCAAAATGCGACGGCACCTGCTTCACCCACTTGAAAGGCGTGTCCATCGCCCATGCCCAGGCCGCGGCGAAATGCGGGAAGGTTCGTTCCGATCCCCAGAACGGATACCAGAGCAACTGGTCCTTCACCGGCACGGGGATTCCGTTGAAGGTGGTGAACTCGTTCGGCGTGCCGTTCAGCATGCCTTCAGCGCTCGCGCCATTGTCGCCCCCGATATAGATGATCAGCGTATTGTCGAGTTCGCCGAGATCGTCGACGGCCTGAATGACCCGGCCGATTTCATTGTCGGCATAGGCGAGATAAGCGCCATAGATATCTGCCTGCTTGATAAAGAGTTTCTTCTCTTCCAGGCCCAAGCTATCCCATTCCGGCAGTTCCTTCGGCCACGGCGTCAGTTGCGCGTTCTCGGGCATGATGCCGAGCCGCTTCTGGTTGGCGAAGATCGTCTCGCGCAGCTTGTTCCATCCTTCGTCGAAGAGGTGCATGTCGCTGATCTTCTTGACCCATTCCGGTGTGGGGTGATGCGGTGCATGGGTGGCGCCCGGGACGTAATAGACAAGCCAAGGTTTCTCGGGGGCAATCTCCTTCAATTGCTTCATGTAGTGGATGGCCTCGTCGGCCATCGCCGTTTCCAGGTTCCAGGTCGGAGTTCCTTCGAAGGGATAGATCGCAGTCGTATTGCGGTAGAGGTTGGGCTGCCATTGGCTGGCGTCACCGCCGACAAAACCGTAGAAATATTCAAAGCCCATACCCGTTGGCCATTGATTGAACGGCCCTGCCTGGCTCGATTGATAGGAAGGCGTGTTGTGGTTCTTGCCGAACCACGATGTCGCGAAGCCATTCTCCCTGAGGATCGTGCCAATGGTGCCTTTCTCGATCGGGATGATGGAATCATAACCCGGATAGCCCGTCGCAATTTCGCCGACGACCCCGGCGCCGACCGAATGGTGGTTTCGCCCCGTAATCAATGCAGCCCGTGTCGGCGAACAAAGTGACGTCGAATGGAAATTGGTGAGGCGCAACCCCTGGTTTGCAACGCGGTCCATTGCAGGGGTGGGAATGACGCCGCCAAAGGTGCTGGGTGCACCGAATCCCTGGTCGTCCGTCATGATCAGCAATACGTTCGGCGCACCCTTTGGCGGCACGACGCGCGGCGCCCACCAAGGTTGAGACTCCGAGGCTTTCTCCTTGATGACGCCGCCGAAATTCGGTGGGGGAGGCGGAAGCTGCTTGCCGTCGAGGGTGATCGTCGCGCCGGGCGCTCCTGTGACCGCCTGCGCGAATGCCGCAGGACAGCCCAACCCGGTCAAAGCTGTGAAACCCAGCGCGGCAAGCGCGCCGCGAGAAAAGTGCAACGCATTCCGACGGCACATGGAATTTCTCCTCCTGGATAACGTCGCGGCGCGGACCGGTATGGTGGCTGCCAATGGTGGGCACGACGGCTTCGCGCCCATCGCGACGGGGGCGGACGTCCGCGATGATCGCTCACCGCGATCCACAATCAACGTATGTTACCGTAACAACGGCAGTAACTACGCGGCAGCGCCTTCACCCTGATGCGGCAGCCGATGCCGCAC
This sequence comes from Rhizobium indigoferae, assembly GCF_034554815.1. Classification (NCBI taxonomy): domain Bacteria; kingdom Pseudomonadati; phylum Pseudomonadota; class Alphaproteobacteria; order Hyphomicrobiales; family Rhizobiaceae; genus Rhizobium; species Rhizobium indigoferae. Next base: position 1,709,975 of record NZ_CP140635.1, read on the forward strand.
GATCATTCCGACCGCCGAAGCAAGTGCGAGGCAACTGAAGACAATTGCGGCGATCGTCGATGCGCTCATGCGGCAAGTCTGCGGCTATTGACGACGCCATCCCGATTTTGCCGTGTCACCGTCATACCTCCCCCTTGATGAGCGGCGGGTGGGATGTCGACCGCCGATTGCATCCTGGCCAGGGCACTGCAAAAAGCAACATATCTAACGGTAACACACGGTAAGCCCGCATCTGCCGTGCAGGCAACGCCAAGGCACGTCTACGACATCTCCGTGGACGCGGATGACTTTGTGAAGTAGATTACACTAATAAAATTTCTGGTAGTGGCGCCCTCAAGAGCGGTGAGGAGCATGGCATGCAGAATGCGATGGCAGCCGATGCTGCACGACCTTCCACGCGACCGCCTCCCGGACCTGATGATATTCGCAGGCAGCTTGAGCGCATCATCGCGAATCCGGAGTTTCCCCACACTGGCCGTAGCGCCGATTTCCTGCGGTACATCACAGAGGAGACGCTGGCAGGCAACGCCAAGCGCATCAAGGGCTATTCCGTTGCGGTGGAGGTGTTCAAGCGCTCCCAAGGCTTCTCGCAGGACGACCCGGTCGTGCGGATCGGGGCGGGACGGCTGCGGCAAAGCTTGGAGCGCTACTATCTTGTAGCCGGACAGGACGATCCTGTTCGAATGGACATTCCGAAAGGGGGGTATGTTCCAACGTTCGTCTGGAGCAGCCCTGGAGACACCAAGTCTTCCGTTGGCGCATCTGCGCCCGCAGATCGACCAGTCGGTATAGGCAGGTTTCAAGGGTATGGAAGGTGGCTTGTCGCCAGTCTGTTGATTCCAGCTCTGATATCGACCTTCCTGTATCAGATGCAAAGCGGATCACCGTCTTTTGCCCGCAATCCGACGGCGATGCCGGAAATGCATACGGCAAGTCTGGTCGTTGCCCCGTTTGCGAATCTTGGTGAGGATCCTAAGGCGGAGATTTTTTCGGCCGGCCTGACCGAGGAGCTTCTCACAGCCTTGCCACGCTTCAAGGAGATCAAGGTCTTCGGCCGTGAGACGTCCAGATCGTTGTCGCCCGAAGTCGATGCTTCTCGCGTCCGGAACGCACTCGGTGCCGGCTATCTGTTGATGGGAGGGGTGCGTATTTCGGGGGACAAGATGCGGGTTACCGCGCGGCTGCTTGATACGGACAACGGCGAAATCCTGTGGTCGCAGATCTATGACGAGAACATGGGTTCGGGTGATCTGTTCGCGATCCAGGCAGACGTCGCAAACAGGGTGGCGACGGCCATTGCTCAACCCTATGGAGTTATCGCGCAGGAAGATGTCGCCAATCAACCTCCCGACGATCTCGGCGCCTATGCCTGCACTTTAAGCTTCTACACCTATCGAACCGAGTTGAGTCCGGAACGGCATCGGCAGGTCAGGGATTGCCTTGAAAGTGCGGTCGCTCGCTATCCGTCGTTCGCGACCGCATGGGCGATGCTGTCGATCGTCTACCTCGACGAAGATCGGTTCGACTTCAATGCGCGGCGGGGATCGTCCATTCCAATCGAGCGTAGCCTCGTCGCGGCGCGGCGCGCAATCCAGCTTGATCCCGGCAGCACGCGCGCGCATCAGGCATTGATGATGGCACTGTTCTTCAATCAGCAGCGGGATGAGGCTTTACGCGTTGGCGAACTGGCGCTCGCAACCAACCCGAACGACACGGAACTGCTTGGAGAGTTCGGGACACGTGTGGCGATGGGCGGGGATTGGGCTCGCGGGGCAGCACTTCTTGAGCGGGCCATCGTTCTCAATCCGGGTGGCGGCGGTTACTATCACGGGACACGAGCGCTTGCTGCGTTCATGCTGAACGACGGCAAGACGGCGGTCGCGGAAATCAGACAGGCCGATTTGCAGAAATTCCCGCTATTCCACCTCGTTGCCGCGGTTATCTATGCCGAGAATGGATTTGAGGCGGAGGCACGGCGCGAAGGCGCAAAGTTCGTTGAAATGCGCCCGGACTTCCTGCCCAACTTAGCGGCGGAACTTCAGTCCCGAAACGTCCGCCCCGTGGATCAGGAGCGGTTTAGCGCCGCAATCCGAAAGGCGGGACTGGCCATAAGCAGTCGAACCGCAACCACCGTTTCGACCGTCGGGCCAGTCTTTGATCCCACAACCCTGAGGCGTTGTCCGTATCTGCTTTACGGTGCGTGTACTACAGAGCATACCCGATGTTACGAGCGCCGAGCTCGTCTTTGCCGCACAATAGCTGATGCAACAGGACAAAGGGGCGGAGCGAAAGAGGCGGTCATCCCTGGATCGCGATCTCCATCCTCTCCCGACACGTTTGACTTCGCTCGCCACCAAGACGCAAGGAGCACAGGTCGATGGTAAAACTCTCCTGCAAGCATTGCCTGACAGCAAACTGGCGATCGTCCGTAGCGCTTGCGCTTGCCGTCACGTTGATCTCACCTTTGGCCGCCCGTGCCGAAGAGCCCGATGCCAGGAAGCTCGTCAAGGCGATGTCCGACTATCTCTCGGCCCAGAAGGCGATTTCATTCGCCTACGACACCAATTTTGAGATTGTCACCACCGAGCACCAGAAATTACTGCTCGCAAGTTCCGGAAAGGTGGAGATGGGCCGACCCGACAAGCTCCGCGTTACTCGCACCGGTGGCTTTGCCGATGTCGAGATGACCTTTGATGGCAAGACGGCGACGGTCCTTGGAAAACATCTCAATCTTTACACTCAGGCTGATCTGCCCGGCACGATCGATCATCTCGTCGATGAAATGCGGGATAAACTTCACCGCCCGGTTCCCGGCGCCGATCTCCTGCTGCCCAATGTCTATGACGAACTGATGCGCGACGTTGTTGACATCAAGGATCTCGGAAGCGGCGTGATTGGCGGCGTTGAATGCGATCATCTTGCATTCCGAACCAAGGAACTCGACTGGCAGTTATGGATCGCGCAAGGCGAAAAACCATATCCTTGCCGATACGTGATTACCGCCACGCAGGTCGATCTGGGACCGCAATACAGCATCCAGATCAGCGACTGGAAAACAGGCACCGATGTCGTTGCCGAAGACTACAGTTTCAAGAACACCACGGATGCAAAGAAAGTCGAGCTGGAAAAGCTCGTGGACATTGATGAGCTTCCGGATCGCTTCGCCAAGGGAGACAGCAAATGACCTCGTTGCAAAAAATCAAAATCCTGCTGCTGACCATCGTTATGGCCATGTCCGGTCTTGAACTCGGCGAACGGCTGGCGGTCCCCGGAATGACGGGAATCTTTACGCCGGCCGAGGCGCGTGTCGGGCGACCCCTCACGCCCGTCAGCGTGGCAGGTGTTGCACGACGCACCGTCAGGCGATGCGCGGTCGGTGTCTATTACTGCTGAAAGCAAAGGGCACCTATGGGGATCAACGAATTGCCTCCCAACCTCCTGGTGATTCTCTGCATTTCGCTCATTTTTCTTTCTGGTTGCGGTGGCCATCCCAAGGGCGTCCTTACGCCGATCGCCGATACCTCTTCACCTGGTTTGAGCCGGGTGAACCTCCTTGTCGCAACGACCAGGAGCCGCTCGACCGTTCCCGGCGAGATGTTCTCGGGCGAACGCGCGCTGAAGCCCACCTTTGCGGAAATGACTATCTCCATCCCACCTGACAGTGCCCGCAAGGTGGGAAGTGTCGCATGGCCAAGAAGGTTGCCTCCGAATCCTTCCAGGGATTTCGCGACGCTGAAGGCCAAGGAGATCGATATCGACGCCGCAAAATCCTGGCTTAGCGCCAGCGTGCGCAAGACACCGGATGGAAGCGTCCTGGTGTTCATCCACGGTTTCAACACGCGATTCGAAGATTCCGTCTACCGCTTTGCCCAGATCGTCCATGATTCCCGCGTCCACAGCGCGCCCATTCTCGTCACGTGGCCATCGCGCGGCAGCCTGCTTGCCTATGGCTATGACCGGGAAAGTACGAACTACACCCGCAATGCGCTCGAAACGCTGTTTCAGTACCTGGCCCGCGACAAAGAGGTGAAGGAGGTCTCCATCCTCGCCCATTCGATGGGGAACTGGCTGACACTGGAGTCACTGCGTCAGATGGCCATTCGCAACGGCAGGCTGCCGGCGAAGTTTAGGAACGTCATTCTCGCCGCACCCGACGTCGATGTCGACGTGTTCAGCCAGCAGATCGTGGATATGGGCAAGCAGCACCCGCAGTTCACGCTGTTCGTATCACGAGACGACCGGGCGCTTGCCGTCTCGCGCCGCGTTTGGGGAGATGTGTCGCGCCTCGGCGCGATCGATCCGGAGCAATTGCCCTACAAGGAAGAACTGGAAATCAACAAGATCAGCGTGATCGATCTCACCAAGGTCAAGCAGGGCGACCGCCTCCACCACACGAAGTTTGCAGAATCTCCCGAGATCGTTCGGCTGATCGGTTCCAGGATTTCCGACGGGCAGACACTGAGCGAAGACAAGGTGGGGCTGGGTGACCACATACTCGATGCGACGATCGGAACGGCCGCGGCAGCAGGTCACGCCGTGGGTCTGATCCTCACCGCCCCGGTCGCGGTCGTCGATCAGAATACGAGAGACAATTACGGGGATAGGGCAAACGCTCTTGTCGGTGCGAGCGTGCAAGCTCGTACGGCCGCTACCGCCTGTGGCGCGGGCCGCCAAGGCGCCGATGCCGGAGACACCGATTGCCGCAGGGAGAGGCAAAAATGAGAACCATTCATGCCGCAGCAGCGCTAGCGTCGCCTTCACGCTCCGCGGCACAGGCTGGCTTGCCCGCTCCCCGGACGGATCGGGAATTCATGACATGCACGGGACTGCAGTCGCCGACATGAGGTCGGCGGGTTCACTTCATTTCGCTTGGGAGGATATCATGGAAATCACGCGCCGCGCCTTATCGCTGGCTGGCCTTGGTCTATTGGCCACCAGTTCACTGTCGACCGCCTATGCCGTCGACGATCCACTCGCCGACCCATTCGAGGGTCGAAACGATTTCTGGCTGGCGGTCGAGGCCTATATCTACGGCTATCCGTTGGTCACCATGGAAATGACGCGTCGCGTCATCACCAACGTCCCCAAGGTTGCGGGGGCGAAAGGACCGATGGGCCAGATCATAAAGGTTCGGGAATATCCGAACGCCTCGTTCACGGACGTCACCGCGCCAAATGCGGACACACTTTACACGACTTCGTTCATCGACGTCGGCAAGGAGCCATGGGTATTCTCCATCCCAGATATGAAGGATCGATACTATCTGTTCCCGATGCTCGACGGATGGACCACGGTGTTCCAAGTGCCTGGGAAACGGACGACGGGCGGCGAACCGCAGACATATGCGATCACCGGCCCCGGCTGGGAAGGAAAGCTTCCGGACGGCGTCACGGAGTACAAATCCCCGACCAGCCTCGTCTGGATTCTCGGCCGCATCTACTGCACAGGAACGCCCGAGGATTACAAGGCGGTGCACGAGCTGCAGGACCAGTGCAAGCTTGTTCCCCTGAGCAGCTACGGCAAGGAATGGAAGCCGCCCATCGGCAAGGTCGACCCCAAGATGGACATGAAGACGGCTGTGCGCGAGCAGGTCAACCGTATGGACGCCGTCGAGTACTTCACCCTGCTCAGCGAGCTCATGAAGACGAACCCTCCGACCGCAGCGGACGCCCCGATGGTCGAGAAGATCGCTGAGATCGGCATCATCCCCGGAAAGGATTTCGACAAGAGCAAATTGGACGCTCATTTCGTCAAGCGCATCCCGGAAATCGCCTTTGCTCGCATCATGCTGCACTTCAAGTTCAGCGACGGCGACATCAAGGACATCAATGGGTGGGGCTACACCACCAAGACGGGTATCTATGGAATCAATTATCTGCAGCGGGCTTTGATCACTGCGATCGGCCTCGGGGCAAACCGACCGGAGGATGCCATCTATCCGACTTCGACCAAGTCGAAGGACGGGCTTCTCTCCCGTGCCTATGCCGGGTCGGACGACTACGTGCTGACCTTTCCAAAGGGCGAGACGCCGCCGGTGAAGGGCTTTTGGTCAATAACGATGTATAATGAAAAGTACTTCTTCGTCGAAAATCCGCTCAATCGCTACTCGATCAGCGCACGCCAGAACCTGAAATCAAACGCTGACGGATCGATCGATATCTACATCCAGAACAAGTCGCCGGGCGCCGACAAGGAGGCCAACTGGCTCCCCGCCCCCAAGGGCAAGTTCATCCTGATGATGCGGCTCTACTGGCCCGACGACAAGCCACCATCGATCCTCGACGGGTCATGGAAAATCCCGCCGGCCAAGAAGGTCTGACAGCGAGCATGAAAGTGGCTGGCGCACGGAAAGGGCCGGCCATTCCTCGCCACGCGCTGGTAGGTGGCGACAAGCACGCCCGCACGGCGGCAACGCCTGTGCCGTGGGACATTCGACACAGGAATGCCAAAAGCAATGATTGCCGCCGACAACTCGCAATTTATGCGTTGCCCGCGCAATGGAAATTTACTTATAATTTTATTAGCCATCAGGCATGTTGAACTCTGGGGGAACTGTCAGGCGGGATTCGCACTCGCTTGCTGATTGAGGGATAGGACATGAAAGCCATCTATATCGCCACCGTCAGCGCCGCGCTTGCAATTGCATCACCTGCCAGGACGGCGGACATCACGCCGCTGACGCCCGATGCAAAGCAGGTGGAAAGCTCAAGCGGGTGGACCTTCACGGTCGCACCCTATTTCTGGGCGGCCGGCATCTCCGGAGATACCGCACAGTTCGGATTGCCCGAGGTCCACATGGACGCCGACTTCGGCGACCTGCTGTCAAATCTCGACTTTGCCTTCATGGCGGCAGGTGAGGCGCGGTACGACCGCTTCAGCATTTTCGGCGACGTCATCTATACCAAACTCGGGGCGGATGCGAGCACGCCTGCCGGCATCCTGGCCGACAGTGTCGACGTCACCTCGAAGACGTTTGCCGGCCTGCTCGGTGTCGGCTACTCGGTGCTGGAGAGCCCATCCGGCCACCTTGATATCGTCGGGGGCATCAGGGTCTGGTCGGTCGACACGACCATCGGATTCAACGGTGGGCTGCTCGACGGCGTGGAGGGCGACGATGGTGATACCTGGGTCGATGGCATCGCGGGTTTCCGGGGCAATTACTTCTTTACGCCGGAAATCTACATGACCGGATGGGGCCTGGTCGGGGCAGGCGGCGCGGATATCGACTGGGACGTCGCCTTGGCCCTCGGCTACAAATTCAACGAGACGGTGTCCGCGGTCGCGGGGTACCGGGCATTGGGGGTCAACTACAGCAACGACGGGTTCGTCTTCGACGCCGTGCAGCAAGGGCCGATCGTTGGGCTCGCTATCCATTTCTAGCGGGCGGACTTGGATGGTCGCGATGGGTCGACAAGCGGTTCTCGCATTGTTCGAACAGACCATCAGGTGATTTGTGATGCCGCGGTTCCCGCGGCACCATCAGTTCAAAGCCAGTCGGAGTTTGTCAACGAACGGCAATAGCTTGTCATCCGTCCTAAAGCGTCGATGAGGTCGGTCATTGAAGGGCGACCGTTACGGGAGCGGCTTCCTTGATGGCCAAATAGGGATGCAGATATGGTTGAGCTGAGCGGGTACCCGCCGCGCGATGCTCGGCGGTCATACCATGGAGGCGGCAATGGCCTTGGCATTCGGAGCAGAACACGTGCCCGACGATCTGGTGTGGATCGAGGGCCGTACGTTCACCATGGGATCGAACGACCACTATCCGGAGGAGGCGCCGGCCCACCCGGTGAAGGTCGACGGCTTCTGGATAGAGCGGACACCGGTCACGAACCGCAAGTTCATGGAATTCGTAAAGGCGACCGGACACGTGACCGTTGCCGAGAAGGTGCCCGATCCGAAGGACTATCCCGGCGCGCGCCGGAGATGCTGAGGGCGGGATCGCTGGTGTTCACCGGCCGAAGTCGGTGAATGGTCCCGATATCTCGCAGTGGTGGACGTTCAAGTTCGGCGCGACCTGGCGGCGGCCTCTCGGCGGCCTGAGCGATCTTCGCGGCAAGCTCGATCATCCCGTCGTCCACGTCGCGTGGTCCGACGCCAAGGCATATGCCGACTGGGCTGGCCTCGACCTGCCGACCGAAGCGGAATGGGAGCTCGCGGCGCGCGGCGGTTCGGACGACACGGAATATGCATGGGGCGACGAATTCATGCCGGACGGCGTCGCCATGGCCAACACCTGGCAAGGCGTCTTTCCCACGACGACGACAAAGCCGAAAGGCCATGAGCGCACCTCTCCCGTCGGCTTGTTTCCGGCAAACGGCTACGGCCTCCAGGACATGATCGGAAACGTCTGGGAGTGGACGTCCGACTACTGGTCGACACGCCATCCGGAGCCTGCCAGCCATTCGTGCTGCATTCCAAGCAACCCGCGCGGCGGCCATGCCGAGGCGAGCTTCGACCCTCGCCAGCCCGAGATACGCATCCATCGGCGCGTGCTGAAGGGCGGATCGCATCTCTGCGCTCCGAACTACTGCCGTCGTTATCGCCCGGCGGCTCGTCATGCTGAGCCGGAGGACACCTCCACCAGCCATGTCGGGTTCCGTTGCATCAAGAGAAAACCCGCGACCGGAGAAGCTAAGACCGCACCTTGATTTCAGAACGATACCCGTCGGACGTGACATCTCCAGCGCTTGCCCTTTCGCGCTGGGGCGAGTTCAGCCTGCGGTATGGGCAGCTAATCACAATAGGTGGGATGTCGTTTCGCCTGATGGGTTGTAATTTGGCCGTCAATCTTTAGGGGCCTAAACATGAGAAACATCCTTTCGAGCGTTGGTGCGGCGGCACTCTTGCTGTCGGCAGTGAACACCTATGCCGCCGATCTCCCGGCAGGGGCCAAGAAGGTCACGATGGAAGAGTTCAAAGCGTTTGCTGATGGCAAGCATGTAAAGGTGGAAATTCTCGATCTGGAAAAGCCCGTGACCGCTGATCTCGTATGGAGTTGGAAGGGCACCATTACCGGTAAGGCGGATGTCGGCGGCAAAATGATCGACGTGAAAACGAAACTCACGTTCAGGGGCGATAAAGCTTGTTCCAACGGTAAAGGCGAAAAGCCAAATTGCCACTTTATCTATATAGACGGCGATAAATTCTATGAAGTTCGAGATGACATGAAAGTCCATGCAATCTCGACTGTCGGGTGAGGTTGGGGATCTCTCCGCTCACTGCCGCGGCTCAATCTGGGAGGGCTCATAGAACCCGGTGCTAGCCCGCACTTCCCCCAGCCCTTATACGCGGCAAGCTGCAGCTTTCCGTCATCCGTCCAAGCGGTGTATTCGGCTTCGGCGATCAGCGTCGGCTGCGCGCCCATTGCGTGTTGCCGGATCCAGGCAGTGATCTCAGTGAACGACCGAGAGGTAGCGGATGCCGGCTTCATCAGCCGCTCTCATCAGCGCTTCCCGCGCAGCGTTTGGAGGCGTGGTGCCGCGGATGGCGTCGAGGCATGTCCTCACTGCCACGACATACTCCTCGCCATCATCCCCAGGCCATTCGGAAATGAGCATGGTGGCTGCGTCGCCGAGGGTCCTGACGACGCTGTATTTATCTTGGCCGCTCATGAGGATCCTCAGTGCGGGAAACTGATGCGATGTGTACCGATTCATGACATTTGGTCCTTGCATCATAAACATATTAGTAACTCTGCAAGAAGCGTTCCAACTGGAGCTGCGGCATGATCATCCCACGGATGGTTCCACAAAAACAGTCGGCAATGCCTCTCCCGGCAGAAGCCGGGAACTTGTTTTAAACACATTGCCGTCCTATTGATTCTTCTATCGAAATTGCTTGTCGAGCTTGGTTTGCGCCCCGGCGTCCCAGCTGATCTTTCCTTTCAAAATCGATTTCTGCGCCGTCCGGCAGCCGCCGGAGGGTGATTGTCATGCCGGTTGAGGGGGAATCGTCATGAACGCAGGCAATTCTTTGATCGACGCAAGCCTCGGCCAAACACCCATCGTCGCTGCCTCATATGCCTTCGGTCTTTGACCGCGGATGTCAGTGGCGACATTCCGGCTGGGTTTTCCAGCCATTGAGGAGATTTTCATGAGCAAGACCAATGCAGAGGCACTGTTGCGCAAAGCGCAGCGCCAGGTTGCCAATACCAGCGGCGGTGGCCATCTCGGCGGCACCAACTTCGGTCAGGGCAACGACGCCAAGACCTCGTCCGGAAGCGGCAATCGCCCGGCAGGCAAGGGTCGTCCACCAACTGGCGGCAAACGCTGACGACAGCGCCGCGCGTCTTTCCGATTTAAGGAGTTATGCAGAGGTCGCAGCATCTCGATTGAAGACATCCCCGCCAAAGTGGCGGGGTTTTTGTTTGATGGGTCCTGAAGGGCCAGTCTCTTATCAGCGATCCAGGAAATGATCGAAGTAGACCTGGGGGATAGGGTACGCGTAGACGCCTCTGTCGACGAAGCTGTACCTATAGAGGCAACTTCTGAGAGCCGCATTGTAATGCAGGCTTCGCGGGTCCGGAGAGCCTCGTCGCCATGAGCTTGCCTCCGGCACGCAGCGTTGAAGCGCTTTATCGTATCGAGCCAGGAGCGCCGGGTCGGTATCGACCCGAATGCCGCTGTAGGAATGATAGTTTGAAGGAGATTCTGCGGCCGATATACAGCCGAGGCTAAGTGCAAGACCAACGACTACCATCAATCTCATCGGCTTTAATTCCCCCTGATCGATTATCGAAGTATCGAGCGGAACATTATTCGTTCCAGTTCCTGCGGGCAAGGGGACTTCCCGGCCTCCGGTCTGATCGGCCGTGACCTCGGCGGAACAGCAATCGGATAGTTGCCGCCACAGACATGGCGGCAGCTATCCGTCATCGATCAATCCAGGAGATCGGCAGGTACCTTGCCGCCATTTTCCGAAAGCCGCTTCATCAGCGCCTTGTGCAGCCACATATTCATTTTTGCGGAATCGTTGTTGTCGCCCGTATAGCCGAGTTCAGCGGCAAGTTCCTTGCGCTCGGTCAGGCTTGCATCCATCCCGACGGCTTTCATCAGGTCCACGATCGAGCGGCGCCAATCGAGCTTCTGGCCGCTCTTCTTCACTGCCGCGTCAAGGATCGGGACGATATCGACTGTGCCTGTGCCTGGAGCAGTGGCCGTGGTGGCCGGCTTGCTCTGCGGGGCAGGGGCCGCAGGCGTCGGACTGGGCGCTGCCGACGGTGAGGCAGGCGCTTGCGCCGGCTCTGTCTTCGGCGCGCCGGCAGCAACGGGTTCGGCTGCTTTCGCCTCTCCGAAAATTGCATGTTTGATCTTGTCGAAAATGCCCATTCTAAACCTCCAGTTCCATCAGATGAGAACAAGCTGAAACATGGACTTCCCGCCTGATATATCCAGACGGAAGGGGAGTTATTTTTAGCAATCTAAATCTGAGGTGGAAAAGTCAATTCGGGGGAAGGGTGTATTCGATCTGCACGAAACGCCGCAAATGGATCAATCACGGCCCATGGTATTGCGAACTGAGATTTGCTTGCTGGCTTCTAAGTTTCCTGGCGCAATGAGGAGGAAATACTCTGTCGGCTCTCCAGCCGCTGCGATATATGTTTTCTTTTGGCACAGTCTGTCAGATAATTCGTATTTCAATAACCGTGAAACATCATCGCACGCTACCGAACCGACTTGCCGCGCCGTCTCGTGAAACATTCGTCATCCCTTCACGTTGCCTTGCCATGGACGTCCTGGAGTTGCAGGCGTCCGATCGATCGAAGGCACGCGCGTTCCTCGATTTTCGACTGCCGGGCAGATCGTCCGGCAGAATGGAAACGGAGGAAAACATGACCCGTAATCACAATAGACTATCCTTTGCAGTGCTCGCATCCAGCTGCGCCCTCCTTGTCATGCCGGCAAGCGATGCGCGTGCGCTCGATGTTGGTGTGTCGGTGAATGCCGGCAATGCTGTCAGCGCCGATGTCGGCGCGTCACTCGGCGGCGGGAGTGGCATCAGCGCTGATGCCAATGCTTCCGTTGGCGACTCGACCGGCGTCAATGCCGATGCGACCGCCAATGCTGGCGGCGGCCGGGGCATCAATGCCGATGTCAATGCACGCGTCGGCGGTTCTAGCGGGATCGATGCCAAGGCCACGGCCTCGGTTGGCACGGGTAATGGGGTCGATGCCAATCTCGCCATCGGCCGGGTGGATGAAGCTGGCGGCAGCAATACCACGGCTGCGCCCGGCAGCACGCTCAGCGCGTCGCGGGCACGTACCCTGGAGGCCTTCCGCAGCATGCCTGTCAATGACCAACGCAAGATGCTCGTCCGTTGCGCCGACATCTCCGCCTCCGGCGGTGATTCCGGCCTTGCCGGTCTCTGCAGTCTGCTGCAGGCGACCGCCTCCCGGTGAACATACAAAACCCGCCGAGCCAGCGGCTCGGCGGGTCCTTTTCAAAGGATGATTCGATCTAAAGCATGTCGCGCAAAACTATGCAGCAGTTTTTGCGACAACGACATGCGTAAAAACAAAGACCTAAAGCGCGAAGAGCGAATCTGAAAGATCGCGATGCGCTTTAGTGCAGGATCTGGCTGAGGAACAGCTTGGTGCGTTCGTGCTGCGGGTTATCGAAGAAGGCGGCCGGTTCGTTCTGTTCGACGATTTGACCCTGGTCCATGAAGATAACCCGGTTGGCGACCTGGCGGGCAAAGCCCATTTCATGCGTTACGCAGAGCATGGTCATGCCTTCTTCGGCAAGCCCCACCATGGTGTCGAGCACTTCCTTGATCATTTCGGGATCGAGTGCGGAGGTCGGCTCATCGAACAGCATGATCTTCGGGTTCATGCACAGCGACCGGGCGATCGCCACGCGCTGTTGCTGGCCGCCGGAAAGCTGTCCCGGATACTTGTTGGCCTGCTCCGGAATCTTGACCCGCTTCAGAAAATGCATGGCCACTTCTTCGGCCTGCTTCTTCGGCATCTTGCGCACCCAGATCGGCGCCAGTGTGCAGTTTTCGAGGATCGTCAGATGCGGGAAGAGGTTGAAGTGCTGGAACACCATGCCGACTTCGCGCCGCACCTCGTCGATCTTTTTCAGGTCGTTGGTGAGCTCGGTGCCGTCGACGATGATGCGACCCTTCTGATGCTCTTCCAGGCGGTTGATGCAGCGGATCATCGTCGACTTGCCCGAGCCCGACGGGCCGGCAATGACGATCCGCTCGCCGCGCATGACCTTCAGGTTGATGTCGCGCAGCACGTGGAAATCGCCGTACCACTTGTTCATGTTGACGATCTCGACCGCCACTTCCGTCGCGGAAACGGTGAGCTTTTTCGCTGGAGCTTCAGCCATGATATTTTCCCTCATTCTTATCGTTTTAGCGTTCTTATCGTTTGTGGCCGGTATCGAGATGGCGTTCCATGAAGCCTGAATAGCGCGACATGCCGAAGCAGAACAGCCAGAAGATAAAGCCCGCGAAGATCAGACCCGTGATCGGTGTGACGGCGCTTGCCCAGTTGGCATCGGAGAAGTTCAGCTTGACGATGCCAAGCAGATCGAACATGCCGATGATGGTGACCAGCGACGTGTCCTTGAAGGTTCCGATGAAGGTGTTCACGATGCTCGGGATGACCAACTTGATGGCCTGCGGCATGATGATCAGCCGGGTCTTTTGCCAATAGCCGAGGCCAAGCGAATCGGCGCCTTCGAATTGTCCCTTCGGGATCGCCTGAAGGCCGCCGCGGATCACTTCCGCCATATAGGCCGAGGTGAAGATCGACACACCGATCAGCGCCCGAAGCAGTTTGTCCACGTTCCAGCCTGTGGGAAGGAAGAGCGGCAGCATGACACTTGCCATGAACAGGACGGTGATCAGCGGGACGCCTCGAATGACCTCGATGAAGGTAACGCAGAGCATCCGGATGACGGGCATCTTCGAGCGGCGCCCCAGCGCAAGCAGAATGCCGCAGGGTAAGGAGACGGCAATACCGACAAAGGACAGGACGAGCGTCACCATCAACCCGCCCCAGAGCGGAGTGTCCACCACTTCGAGGCCGAAGCCGCCATGAAGAAGCCAGAAGGCGAGGACCGGCAGGACGGCGAACAGAAGAATGGCGTTCAGGCCCTTGCGCGGCGCCGAAGGGATCAGCATCGGAACCAGCAGAACAATGAACAGGATCCCGACGATCGCCGGTCTCCAACGCTCATCCAGCGGATAGCGGCCGAATATAAACTGATCGTACTTGGCGCTGACGAAGGCCCAGCATGCACCACTCCAGCCGTCAGGCTGGACGCCGCCCTGGATCGTCGTCGCGCAGAATGTGCGGTCCGGCCCGGACCATACGGCCTGGATGAACAGCCAGTTGACGAGATGCGGCACGGCCCACGCGATGAGCGCAAGAGCCAGGATTGTCAGGATCACGTCCTTCGGGGTTGCCAGGAGATTGCGGCGTATCCAGGCGACGGCTCCCCTCTCGCCGGGGGGCGGTGGTTCGGCGGCAAGGATGGACGTTCTGACGAAGGGTTTATCGGCGACCGACATCTTATCTCTCCACCAGTGCCATCTTGGCATTGAACCAATTCATGAACAGCGACGTGAGAATGCTCAAGCTGAGATAGACGATACCCCAGATGCAGACGATCTCGATCGCTTGACCGCTCTGATTGAGGATCGTGCCACCGACGGCAACGAGATCCGAGAAACCGATCGCGATGGCGAGTGAGGAGTTCTTGGTCAGGTTCAGGTACTGGCTCGTCAGCGGCGGGATGATGATGCGCAGCGCCTGCGGCACCACGACAAGTCTCGTCACGCTCGACGGATGCAGCCCCAGCGCGCCGGCTGCCTCGGATTGTCCCTTTGGAACGCCGCGAATGCCGCCGCGAACGATCTCGGCGATGAACGAGGCGGTATAGAAGGACAGAGCGAGAAACAGCGACATGAATTCGGGACCGACGACGGAGCCGCCCGTGAGGTTGAATTTTCCGGCAACCGGAACGTCGAAGGTGAGCGGAAAGCCGGAGACGACGAAGACCAGCAATGGCAGGCCGACGATCAGTGCGATCGACGTCCATACCGTGTGGAACGGCTGGCCGGTTGCGGCTTGGCGTTTGTGGGCCCAGCGCGCGATGATGATGGTGGCGACAATCGCAATCACCAGGGCGATGCCGACCGCTATCATACCTGTCTCGAAGATCGGCTTCGGGAAGGCCAGTCCTCTGTTGTTGAGGAACATGCTGAACGGCAGACCCACCGACTCGCGCGGCTGCGGCAAAACGGAGAGAACGCCGAGATACCAGAAAAAGATGACGAGCAGCGGCGGAATGTTGCGGAAAACCTCGACATAGACCGTGCAGAGCTTGGCAATCAGCCAATTGTGCGACAGCCGGCCGATCCCGATCAGGAAGCCGATGATGGTCGCCGTGAAGATACCGGTCACCGCCACCAGCAAGGTATTCAGAATGCCGACGACAAGTGCGCGCGCATAAGTCGAGTCACTCGAAAAGCTGATGAGCGACTGGCCGATTTCGAAACCGGCGCGACCGCGAAGAAAGCCGAAACCCGATGCCGTATTGCTGCGGGCAAGGTTCACGGCCGTGTTGTGGGCCACCCACCACACAATGCCCACGAGAATAACGATTGTTAGAACCTGGAAAAATATGCTCCGGTATTTCGGGTCGTACATTGCCGACCGGAAACTCCAGCCGGTGCCATGCAAAGGTGTCGTATCCACAGCCCCATGCGTCATGCCGCGCCAATCCCCTTGTGCCCGTTTTCGGGCTTTCTTTTTGCTTTTTGGAAGATGGGAGGGCGGCTCGGCCGCCTTCCCGGGATTTCATGCCAAAGCTCGATTAACGAACCGGCGGTGCGTACTGGATGCCGCCCTTGCTCCAGAGAGCATTCAAGCCGCGTGCGATCTTGAGCGGGCTGCCCTGGCCGATGTTGCGCTCGAAGATTTCGCCATAATTGCCGACGCCCTTGATGACGTTGGCGGCCCAATCATTGGTCAGGCCGAGATCGGTGCCAATCTTGGTGTCGGTCTCGCTGCCGAGGAAGCGCTTGATGTCCGGATTCGGCGAATTCTTCATCTCGTCGACATTTGCCTGGGTGATGCCGAACTCTTCGGCATTGATCAGCGCATAAGCCGTCCAGGAAACGATATCGAACCACTGATCATCACCCTGACGGACGGCCGGGCCAAGCGGCTCCTTGGAGATGATCTCAGGAAGGATAACGTGTTCGTCGGGATTCTTCAGCGTCAGACGCAACGAATAGAGACCGGATTGGTCGGTCGTGTAAACGTCGCAACGACCAGCGTCGTAAGCCGCGTTGACCTCAGGAAGATTTTCGAAGACGACCGGATTGTACTGCAGATTGTTCGTCTTGAAGTAATCAGCGAGGTTCAATTCGGTGGTCGTGCCCGACTGTACGCAGACTGCGGCGCCGGAGAGTTCGAGAGCCGACTTCACGTTCAGGCTCTTGCGTACCATGAAGCCCTGACCGTCATAATAGGTGACAGGACGGAAGTTGAAGCCGAGTGCGGTGTCGCGGTTGATCGTCCAGGTGGTGTTACGCGAGAGAACGTCGATTTCACCGGACTGCAGAGCGGTGAAGCGTTCCTTCGCGTTTGTCGGCGTGTACTTGACCTTGGTGGGGTCGCCGAACACGGCCGAAGCGACGGCCTTGCAGAAGTCGACGTCGAAGCCGGCCCAATTGCCGGAAGCGTCAGGTGCGGCAAAGCCGGTAAGGCCGGTATTGACGCCGCACTGAACGAAACCCTTTGCCTTGACATCTGTGAGTGTCGTGGCCGAAGCAGCCGAAGCGCCAAGAGCGAAAACTGCTGCGCCGATCGTTGCGGACAGAAGCTTGTTCTTCATTTTTCCCAACCTTTTCCGTTGTCTTGTATTTTCTTGTGGGAAGTTCCAGCGGAAAAACTCTGCCGCCTCCCCATTTTCTCGACACCCTCCCGGCGCGAGTTGTTCTATCACAGTCGCAAATGTCACCATGGTCAAGTGTCGCGGTCAATAATTGCGGCAAATTTCAGCATTTTGGTAGATTGCGCTGCGTTCGTGGGCACTTGGCTATGAAATAGGCGCCTGATTGCGGAAAAATAACGCGAAAATCGTGGCTTCCACCGCTTCGCTACGTCGCCGGCGATCAACTCCCAGGGGTTGACCTGATATGGCGGGGCGTCCAAAAGTCCGGGTTTGCGTCTCCGTCGCCAAAGGCTATTCCCGACATGAAAGACAAAGACAGCTTGCTGCAGAATGCCGGCATCAACACCCGCCTGACCCATATCGGCAACGACCCTTTCGACTATCACGGCTTCATCAATCCGCCGGTCGTGCATGCCTCGACGGTGTTGTTTCCGAATGCGCGGGCGATGGAGACGCGCACGCAGAAATACACCTACGGAACGCGCGGCACACCGACGACGGATGCGCTCTGCGAGGCGATCGACGCACTCGAAGGCTCGGCCGGTACGATCCTCGTGCCCTCGGGCCTTGCGGCCGTCACCATTCCGTTTCTGGGTTTCGTCGCTGCCGGCGATCATGCGCTGGTGGTCGATTCGGTCTATGGCCCGACGCGCCATTTCTGCGATACGATGCTGAAGCGCCTCGGTGTCGAGGTGGAATATTACGACCCGGCGGTCGGCGCCGGCATCGAGGCGTTGTTCCGGCCGAATACGAAACTCGTTCACACCGAGGCGCCCGGCTCCAACACCTTCGAGATGCAGGATATTCCGGCGATCTCGGCGGTTGCGCACCGTCACGGCGCCGTCGTCATGATGGACAATACCTGGGCGACGCCGCTCTATTTCAGGCCGCTCGATCACGGCGTCGACATCTCGATCCATGCATCGACGAAATATCCGTCCGGCCATTCCGATATTCTGCTCGGAACGGTTTCGGCCAATGCCCAGCACTGGGAGCGGCTGAAGGAATCGAACGGTGTGCTCGGCATCTGCGGCGCACCCGATGATGCCTATCAGATCCTGCGTGGATTGCGCACCATGGGCCTCCGCCTCGAGCGGCACTATGAAAGCGCGCTTGATATCGCAGAATGGCTGGAGGGCAGGGAGGACGTCGCCCGCGTGCTGCATCCGGCCCTGCCGAGTTTCCCCTCGCACCATCTCTGGAAGCGGGATTTCAAAGGCGCCAGCGGCATCTTTTCGTTCGTGCTAGCCGCCGACGGCCCCGAAAAGTCCAGAGCAAAGGCGCACGCCTTCCTCGACGCTCTCAGGATTTTCGGTCTTGGCTATTCCTGGGGCGGCTATGAAAGCCTCGCTTTGCACGCCTATCTCAACGATCGCAAGGTCGCCAAGGCGCCGACGGACGGTCCGGTCATTCGGCTGCAAATCGGCATCGAGGACGTGGTCGACCTCAAGGCCGATATCGAACGGGGTTTTGCCGCGGCAAGCGCGGTTTGACCGGACACGCTTTGTCGTGGCTGGCAGCGCCTCACGGCAGATCGACAGCCCTATAGCCGTAGATCCAGTCGAGATCTGCCGCCAGGCTTAGCGGTGGCTTGAGGCCGAGCACGAGATCGCGGCCGATCCGGATCGGCCCTTTCGCATGATAGGCAAACCGGTTGAAGGCGCCGCGCTGGCGAAGCTTGGCGATGCGGGGCGCGCGATGTCTTTCGAACTGCGCCAGCGCTTCCGCCGCGGAGCGGTTCGAAAGAAACGCAGCGAGTTCATAGGCGTCTTCGATCGCCATCGCCGCTCCCTGGGCGGCAAAAGGCATCATCGCATGCGCGGCGTCGCCGATCAGAACCGTCTTGCGGCCATCCTGCCAGGAGCCTGTCGTGGTTTCGAACAGCGGCCAGAACGTCAGCTTCCGGTTTTTTTCGAGCAGCGAGACGATCGCGGCATTCCAGCCGGAAAGGCGCGCCCGCAGCTGCGTCCGCTGTTCTTCCGTCGGCTCGCTTTGCCAGGCCTGCGGCGCAATATTGCCGGCGGTGATCGCCACCATGTTGAAGCTGCCGGTCTCCCTTAGCGGATAGCAGACGAGATGCGCCGAACCGCCGAGAAAAGCCGAAACGCTTGCCCGGTCGAGGAAGCCGGGCGCCTCAGTTTCGGCAATCGTAAAACGGTAGGCGATATTGCCGGAAAAGCGCGGCGAGGGGCTGCCCGGAATGGATTGCCGAAGCTTTGACCAGACGCCGTCCGCGCCGATCACAACATCGGCCGCGCGCTCGAAAGACGGTAGGGTCGAATTTATCCGCACGCCGAGGTGAAGCCGGCAGAGCGGATCGGCGCTAACCGCAGCCAAAAGGACTTTCTGCAATGTGGTGCGATGCAAGACGCCATAGGGAGCGCCCCAGCGTTCCCGCGCGAATTTGCCGGCCGGCACCGCCGCGAGCTGGCGCAGCGATCCGCCCGATATCAGCCGGATTGCGTCGGGCTCTAGCCAGACCTTTGACAGTCTTTCAAGGATACCGAGTTCGGCAAGGATGCGCGAAGCGTTTGGCGAAACCTGTAATCCGGCGCCGACGTCGGTGAGTTCGCCCGCCTGCTCGAAGATCTCCGAACTTATGCCCCGGCGCGAAAGCGCAAGGGCAACTGTCAGCCCTGATATCCCGGCGCCGATGATGGCGGCATGTTCGACCGGCATTGTCCGTCCGATCCGGATCTGGACCGACTACGCCGCCTTCACGTGGAAAACGCAGCCGGCCGGATTGGTCTGGCTAGGCTTGAGCGTGGAATTGAAGCGATAGAGCGTCGAGCAGTAGGAACAGACCTTCTCATTGTCGTCGCCCATGTCGATGAAGATATGCGGATGATCGAAGGGAGCCGATGCGCCGGTGCACATGAATTCCTTGACACCGACTTCGATAACGCGGTGACCGCCGTCGTTCTGGAAGTGGGGAATGTTGTGGCCGGCCATGTCGCTCTCCGAATGCTTTGAAATGTGCGCGAACCTTATAAGCCTTCGCCGCAAATGTGTAGAGCCAAACCGCCGCGCCGGGCACAGTTTTTAGCCGCAGTTTTTGGCTTCACGATGAAAGGCCGCTCGACTATGTTCGCGCCAAAAAGGAAGGCCCGATGAACCTGAATACACCCGCATTTTCAAGCTTCACCCATGATGGATTGCAGCTCGCTTTCTTTGATGAGGGCGATCCGGCCGGTGTGCCGGTGTTGTTGATCCACGGCTTTGCCTCGACTGCAAACGTCAACTGGGTCCATCCGGGCTGGCTGAAGACGCTCGGCGATGCCGGCTACCGGGTGATCGCCATGGACAATCGCGGCCACGGGGCAAGCGACAAGCCGCACCATGCCGAAGCCTATCGTCCATGGGTCATGGCCAGCGATGCGATCGCCTTGCTGGATCATCTGGGCATCCCAGAAGCCAATGTCATGGGCTATTCGATGGGCGCGCGCATTTCCGTATTTGCCGCACTTGCCAATCCGCATCGCGTCCGTTCGCTGGTTCTTGGTGGCCTCGGCATCGGCATGACCGATGGTGTCGGTGACTGGGACCCGATCGCCGATGCGCTGCTGGCGCCCTCGCTGGACGCGGTGACCCATGCCCGCGGCCGCATGTTCCGCGCCTTCGCCGAGCAGACGAAGAGCGACCGGGTCGCTCTTGCCGATTGCATCCGCGGTTCGCGCGATCTCGTCGCCCGTTCTGATATGGCCAAGCTCGACATGCCGACGCTGATCGGCGTCGGCACCAAGGATGATATCGCCGGCTCGCCGCAGGAATTGGCGGCGCTGATGCAGAATGCCGAAGCGCTCGATATTCCGGGCCGCGATCATATGCTCGCCGTCGGTGACAGGGTTTTCAAGCAGGCGGTGCTGGCCTTCTATGCAAGGGTCGCCCATCGCTAACAACATCGTGATGCCGAAAAACCATGCTAAAAAACCATGGCGACGGCACCCATTTATGTTATTGGCGTTTTCCTCTATATATTGGCATTCCGAAAACGGCATTCCGGCTGGCAGCGAGGAGAGCGGCGATGGTCGCAAAGACTGACATTCGTGCTTTTGACACAGGCCATCCGCTGAAGGTGATGGATCCCATCTGGGACAGCCTGCGTGAGGAAGCCCGTCTCGCCGCCGAACGGGACCCGGTTCTCGCTGCCTTCCTCTATTCTACGGTGATCAACTACCATTCGCTCGAGGAATGCGTCATCCACCGCATCTGCGAACGTCTCGATCACCCCGACATGCAGGCGAACCTGCTGCGCCAGACCTTCGAGGAAATGCTCCTCGACTGGCCTGACTGGAGCTCCATCCTGCGCGTCGATATCCAGGCGATCTATGACCGCGATCCCGCATGCCTGCGCTTCATGGAGGCGGTGCTTTATTTCAAGGGCTTCCATGCGCTGCAAACACATCGTCTGGCCCATTGGCTTCTGAACCGCGGCCGGCGTGATTTTGCGCTCTATCTGCAAAGCCGTTCCTCCAGCGTCTTCCAGACCGACATCAATCCGGCCGCCCGTATCGGCAAGGGCATCTTCCTCGACCACGCCACCGGCCTCGTCGTTGGCGAGACGGCGGTCATCGGCGACAACGTCTCGATCCTGCACGGCGTCACACTCGGCGGTACCGGCAAGGAGGGCGCCGACCGCCATCCGAAGATCGGCTCCGGCGTGATGATCGGCGCCGGTGCCAAGATCCTCGGCAATATCGAGATCGGCTATTGCTCGCGCGTCGCCGCCGGCTCCGTCGTCTTGAAGGCGGTGCCGCCCAAAAAGACAGTCGCGGGTGTGCCGGCCAAGGTCGTTGGTGAGGCCGGTTGTTCTGAGCCGTCGCGCAATATGGACCAGGTGATCGGCGCCGATATCTGAGCGCCCGTTGGAAACAAGGATAGGAAAAGTCGGCGGGATCCGAGCGGGGAGAGCCATGAGCAAACGGCAACCTTGCCTTTACACCGCTGCATTTCCTGTGCAAGAAGCGGCCAATCAAGACCGCTTACGGAGATGACAGAGTGAAGCCAGAAGAAATCAAGAAGCTCGACGCCTATTTCAAGCGCATGTTCAATCCGCAGATGATCGTCAAGGCGCGTCCACGCAAGGATGATTCTGCGGAAGTCTATCTCGGCGAAGAATTTCTGGGTGTCGTCTATATCGATGACGAGGACGGCGACCGCTCCTACAACTTCTCGATGGCGATCCTCGACGTCGATCTCTGATCGCGCTCGAAAGCTTCAAAAGGACCGAACGGCGCGATCCGTTCGGTCCTTTTTTCGTTTTTTCGATTCGGAGCGAGAATTTTTTAAAAACTTCCGGTTGTGGCATTCTGATATATTTTAGCAAAATCAGTTAAAGACGTACGTGCCCCGGCGCGCGGGCTTTGTTATATAATTGTAATGCAACTCATGGATGTTTTGCGGCGCACAAGACTACTTGACTATTTGTGCATTGCAGCTACCCTGCCGCCATCAACAGCCCAACGGAGGATGGCTCATGTTCAACTTTGAAGACGCCAACAAGAAGAGCAAGGAAGCCGTCGACACGGCCCTGAAAAGCTATTCCGACACGACCAAGGGCTTTCAGGCAATCGCCGCAGAAGCCACTGAATATTCGAAGAAATCCTTTCAGGACGCGGTGACGCATTTCGAAACGCTGGCCGGCGTCAAGAGCTTTGAGGCTGCCTTCGAGTTGCAGACGAGCTACGTCAAGGCGTATTTTGAAGGCTTCGTCTCCGAGACGACGAAGCTCGGTGAGATGTATGCCGATCTCGCCAAATCAGCCTACAAGCCCTATGAAGCGCCGATCGCCGCTGCCGTCGTCAAGACCGCCAAGTCGGTGTCGGCGGCGACGCCTGCTGCTGCATGAACTGATTTCAAAAGGCGCAACCTGCGCTACATATTGAAAAAAGAAGACCGGCTACGCATCTGTAGCCGGTCTTTTTGTTTCCACTTTCGCTGCAGCGCCCGCATGGGATCGGCCGGGGACTTTTTTGGTCTTTCCCGTGCATGCCGGCCATTTCTTGATTGCAGTGTCTGACAGGGGGCTTAAAATCAGCCTATTATGAACTAAGTTAGTGTTTCAGATATTCGGCGGGAAAAGCACCCTCCCATGCTCCGCTGGATTGCTTGAGGAATAAATGACAATGATCGCAAAGCCGATCCGGATGCAGAACGACAGCGAAAGGAACGGGGACAACGCAAATCGAACCTCGGTCATCACGCGCACCAAGCCGAAGACCAAGAAGCCCAATCTTTATCGTGTGCTGCTTTTGAATGACGACTACACTCCCATGGAATTCGTCATCCATATTCTGGAGCGTTTTTTTCAGAAGGATCGTGAAAGTGCCACCCGCATCATGCTCCATGTCCATAACCACGGCGTCGGCGAATGCGGAATATTCACATACGAGGTAGCGGAAACGAAGGTCAGCCAGGTGATGGACTTCGCCCGGCAGCACCAGCATCCGCTGCAATGCGTCATGGAAAAGAAGTGAGGATCTGAACGTGCCAACATTTTCGCCTAGTTTAGAGAAGGCGCTCCATCAGGCACTGACCTTTGCCAACGAGCGGCACCACGAATATGCGACGCTCGAGCATCTGCTGCTTGCCCTGATCGACGATGCCGATGCGGCCGCGGTCATGGGTGCCTGCAATGTCGATCTCGACGCGCTGCGCAAGACGCTCGTCGAATATGTCGATAACGAACTTTCCAACCTGATCACCGGTTATGACGAGGATTCGAAGCCGACCTCCGGCTTCCAGCGCGTCATCCAGCGTGCCGTTATCCACGTGCAATCGTCCGGTCGCGAAGAGGTGACCGGCGCCAACGTGCTCGTCGCGATCTTCGCCGAGCGCGAGAGCCACGCCGCTTATTTCCTGCAGGAGCAGGAGATGACCCGCTACGATGCCGTCAACTACATCTCCCACGGCATCGGCAAGCGCCCGGGCGTTTCCGAAGCGCGTCCCCCGCGCGGCGCCGAGGACGAAGCCGAAAGCAGCAAGCCGACGGCGCGCGGCGGCGAGGAAGAGGGCGGCCCCAAGAAGCAGCAGGATGCGCTCAAGGCCTATTGCGTCAATCTCAACGAGAAGGCCAAGGGCGGTAAGATCGATCCGCTGATCGGCCGTCACGCCGAGGTGAGCCGCACGATCCAGATCCTGTGCCGCCGTTCGAAGAACAATCCGCTCTATGTCGGTGATCCCGGCGTCGGCAAGACGGCGATCGCCGAAGGCCTTGCCAAGCGCATCGTCGAAGGCAAGGTCCCGGAAGCGCTCGCCGATGCGACGATCTTCTCGCTCGACATGGGCACGCTTCTGGCCGGCACGCGCTACCGCGGCGATTTCGAGGAGCGCTTGAAGCAGGTCGTCAAGGAACTGGAAGAATATCCGGGCGCTGTGCTCTTCATCGACGAGATCCACACGGTGATCGGCGCCGGCGCCACCTCGGGCGGCGCAATGGATGCGTCGAACCTCCTGAAGCCGGCCCTGTCATCGGGCGCGATTCGCTGCATCGGTTCGACCACCTACAAGGAATACCGCCAGTTCTTCGAGAAGGACCGGGCACTGGTCCGTCGTTTCCAGAAGATCGACGTCAGCGAGCCGTCGATCGATGATGCGATCGAGATCATGAAGGGCTTGAAGCCCTATTTCGAAGAATATCACCATCTGCGTTATTCGAACGACGCCATCAAGTCGGCCGTCGAACTGTCGGCCCGCTACATCTCCGACCGCAAGCTGCCCGACAAGGCGATCGACGTGATCGACGAAACCGGTGCGGCCCAGATGCTGCTGCCGCCGTCCAAGCGCCGCAAGCTGATCACCGAAAAGGAGATCGAGGCGACGGTCGCCACGATGGCGCGCATTCCGCCAAAGACCGTCTCCAAGGACGACGAGGCCGTGCTCGCCAATCTCGAGCAGGAACTGCGTTCGGTGGTCTACGGCCAGGATATCGCCATCGAAGCCCTTTCGACCTCGATAAAGCTGGCGCGTGCCGGTCTTCGCGAGCCGAACAAGCCGATCGGCGCCTATGTCTTCTCCGGTCCGACCGGCGTCGGCAAGACCGAGGTGGCAAAGCAGCTGGCATCGTCGCTCGGCGTCGAACTCCTGCGCTTCGACATGTCGGAATATATGGAGCGGCACACGGTTTCGCGTCTGCTCGGGGCGCCTCCCGGCTATGTCGGCTTCGACCAGGGCGGCCTTCTCACAGATGGCGTCGATCAGCACCCGCATTGCGTGGTCCTGCTCGACGAAATCGAGAAGGCGCATCCCGACATCTACAATATCCTGCTGCAAGTCATGGACCACGGCACGCTGACCGACCATAACGGCAAGAAGATCGACTTCCGCAACGTCATCCTGATCATGACGACCAATGCGGGTGCGTCCGAAATGGCCAAGGCGGCGATCGGCTTCGGTTCGTCCAAGCGCACCGGCGAGGACGAGGAGGCGCTCACCCGCCTGTTCACGCCGGAATTCCGCAACCGTCTCGACGCGATCATTCCTTTCGCGGCGTTGCCGACGGCCGTCATCCATAAGGTCGTGCAGAAGTTCATCATGCAGCTGGAGGCCCAGCTTTCCGAAAGGAACGTCACCTTCGACCTGCATGAGGATGCGATCGCCTGGCTGGCGGAAAAGGGTTACGACGAGAAGATGGGCGCCCGCCCGCTTGCTCGCGTCATTCAGGATACGATCAAGAAGCCGCTCGCCAACGAAATCCTCTTCGGCAAGCTGAAGAAGGGCGGCGTCGTCAACGTCACCGTCGGCCCGAAGGAAGATGGCAAGCCCGGCATCGTGCTGGAAGCCATTTCGGAAACGGCGCCGATCAAGCCGAAGCCCGAAGCCGAGGTCGTGCATCCCGAAGGCGATGATGGGGATGACGGCGAGCTGAAGACGAAGGCGGCCCGCAAGACCCGCGCCAAAGCAGTGCCGCAGGTTGAGCCTGAGGTCCGCGACGCCCCGAAGAAGGGAAGCGCGGTTCCGAAGGTTCCACGCAAGAAGTAAGATACCGTCACCGAATTGGAAAAGGCCGCGTTCTCAGCGGCCTTTTTCGTTTTTCAGGCATCGCAGGGACCGGTTACCCCAGCGCTGCCCTAATCTTTTCGGCATTGGCGGCAAGCACGGCACCGTCCTCCATCTTGCCGGAATGCGGCTTGAGAGCCACGCCCTCATGCCTTGGGATGACGTGGAAATGCAGATGGAACACCGTTTGACCGGCCGCCGGTTCGTTGAACTGGGCGATGAACACGCCATCGGCGTCGAAGACGTCCTTGACCGCATTGGCGACCTTCTGGACGACGGTAATCGCATGGGTGAGGGTGGCTGGATCGGCATCTAGGAGATTGCGGGACGGCGCCTTGGGAAGGACGAGCACATGGCCCGGCGCCTGCGGCATCACATCCATGAAGGCGATAGTATGCTCGTCCTCGTAAACCCGGTGCGAGGGGATTTCTCCGCGGAGGATCTTGGCGAAGATGTTGTTGTCGTCATAAGCGGCCGGGCTGGTCATCACGAAATCTCCTCGTTTTTCACAGCGCCGTGCGTCTTTTCAAACGCGCCACGGACGCTGTAGCACTTTGAATTGCTGCATAGTTTTATCCTTAAATCGATTCCGATTTAAGGAATATGCGTCGTTGAGCGGGTAGCGCGGCCGGTGCGGCGGCGTCAATCCTCCTGCAGACGTTCGCCCTTGCGGAAAGGACTGTGCTCGGTCAGCAATTCGCTCATCTGTTCGACATCGGCGCGCTCGCGCGCGAGATAGTCGCCGATCGCCCGGCGAAGGCCGGCATGAGCGACATAATGGGCGGAATGCGTCGTCACCGGCAGATAGCCGCGGGCGAGCTTGTGTTCGCCTTGCGCTCCGGCCTCGACCCTTTTCAACCCTTTCGAAAGGGCGAAGTCGATCGCCTGGTGATAGCAGACCTCGAAATGCAGGAAGGGATGGTCCTCGATGCAGCCCCAGTGACGGCCGTAGAGTGTATCGCCGCCGATGAAGTTGATCGCGCCGGCGATATAGCGCCCGTCGCGCTTGGCCATGACGAGCAGGATGTCGTCGGCCATGCGCTCGCCAATCAGCGAGTAGAACTTACGGGTGAGGTAGGGCCGGCCCCACTTGCGCCCGCCAGTATCCATATAGAATTTGAAGAACTGGTCCCAGATGCGTTCCGTCAGGTCGCGGCCGGTCAGCCAGTCGATGCTGATACCGTTTTCGAGGGCGGCGCGGCGCTCCTTGCGCAACGCCTTGCGTTTGCGCGAGGCAAGCGTTTCGAGAAATTCCTCGTGATTGGCATAGCCGTCATTGATGAAATGGAACTGCTGGTCGGTGCGGTGCAGATAGCCGTCCATCTCGAAGACGCCGATCTCTTCGTCCGGCACGAAGGTGATGTGGGCCGAGGAGATGCCGAGCCGCCGCACCACCTCCTTCAGGCTTTCGGCGATCGCACTCTGGATCGGCAATCGCTGCAGCCCCTCGGCGACAAGAAGACGCGGGCCTGTCGCCGGCGTGAACGGGATCGAGCACTGAAGTTTGGGATAATAACGCCCGCCGGCCCGTTCGAAGGCGTCGGCCCAGCCATGGTCGAAGACATATTCGCCCTGGCTGTGGTTCTTGAGATAGCCGGGCAGGGCACCGATCAACTCGCCGCGATCGGTCTCGAGCAGCAGATGGTGGCCGAGCCATCCCGTCTCTGCGTCGGCCGAGCCGGATTCCTCCAGCGATGATAGAAAAGCGTGTGAAACGAAAGGGTTGTAGGCAATCGTAGCGCAGGTCTTCGACGCTCCGGAAAGCTTGGCCCAGCTCTCCGGGGAAATCGCGGTGAAGGAGCGTTCGACGCGAATGGATAGTTCATCAGTCATCGGACAAATGCGAAGCCTGTGGGAGGATGGTTTCGGCTCTGTCTCAGTCTGCGCATGATCTTGGCCAAAAAGCGAGCGTCAAGCAGCCACACGCGGATCGAAGCCTTCGAATGTCATCTGGTCTGCGTTTGCGAATGTAAGCCGGCGCGCCGCTTCGTCACGCACCGTCCAGGTGATGACAGGAATGCCCTTTTCGCGTTCGCTGGTGATAAAGGCGTTCGGCAGATCGCCATAATGATAGGAGATGAAATCGAGACCGATCTCCATCGCCTTCGCATGCGTCTTGAACGCCTCCGGCGTGTTGCCGTCGGCCGTCAGCCCGAGCGGGTAAGGTGCGCCAAGCGCCTTCAGATCGCGCAGCAGCCAGTGGTCAAAACTCATCAGCGCCACCTTGCCCTCATAGCCTTCGAGCACCTCGAGCACGGCTTCGGCGAAACCTTCGTCATCGGCCTCCCGCCCCTTGAGCTCTAGCACCAGCGGCACCTTGCCCTTGACGAGATCGAGGAGCTGGCGCAGCGTCGGCACCTTGTCGCTGGTGCCGCCGATGGCGATCAGTCCGAGTTCCCGGGAGGTGCGCTCGCGGATGTCGCCGTGGAGGTTGCATAGGCGCTGCAGGTCCTCGTCATGAAAGATGACCGGTACGCCGTCGGAGGCGTAGTGCAGGTCGCATTCGATAGCAAACCCCGCTTCGACGGCGCGCGAGAAGGCGGAAAGCGTGTTTTCCCAGACATGCGTGTTGAGATCGTGATAGCCGCGATGGGCGACCGGCAGGTCCCTGATCCAGGCAACATTGGTCATTCTGCGATTTCCATGATAGCGTCTATCTCGACGGCGGCATTCAGCGGCAAGGCCGCCATGCCGACAGCGGCACGCGCATGTTTGCCGGCTTCGCCAAGCACGCCGGCAATCAGGTTCGAAGCGCCGTTGATGACGAGATGCTGCTCGACGAACTCGGGCGCCGAGGCGACGAAGCCGTTCAGCTTGATGACGCGCCGGATACGGCCGAGATCGCCGCCAAGTGCCGCCTTTGCCTGGGCAAGGATGTTGATGGCGCAGAGTTCTGCGCCGCGCTGGCCCGTTGCAACGTCGACGGTCTTGCCGAGATGGCCCGAGACAGTGACCTTGCCGCCTTCGAGCGGCAGCTGGCCGGAGATGTAGAGAAGATTGCCGCTGATCACATAGGGAACGTAATTTGCAGCAGGTGCTGCGGCTTGGGGCAGGGTTATCCCCATCTCAATCAGGCGCGCTGCAATTTCATCGGACATTTTCGTCTCCGCTTTTGTTGTCAATTCTTCAAAAATTATGCATCAAGACTAGAATCTTTAATATGACAGTTTCGAGCCTCGATTTGGCCGAAAGCGTTCTTATAACATCGCGACCGAGTCCAACAGGAGTTAATGAATGTTCCGATCGAGTCTTGTCGCTCTGCTTCTCGCCAGCGTTTCCGCCAATGCATGGGCGGCTGCGCCCGCGGTTAGCGCTGCGATCGCGACCGGCCTCGTCGCACATCGCGCCGTCTACGATCTGGAACTGAAGGACGCCTCGGACCGCTCTGGCATCGCCGGCATGTATGGTCGCATGGTCTATGAGTTCGACGGCAGCTATTGCCAGGGCTTCACCACCAATTTCCGCTTCGTGACACAGATCGACACCGGCGACAGCGTGCGTGTCAGCGACCAGCAGACGAAGACCTTCGAGAACCTGAAGGACGGCAAGTTCACCTTCGACACCAAATCCTTCACCGACGAGCAGCTCGACAAGGAGGTCAACGGGGCGGCGCAGGACCAGCCGGATGGTGTCAAGGTCGATCTCAAGCAGCCGGCGAACCGTGAACTGCAGCTTGCTGAAAGCCGTTTTCCCACTGAACATATGCTCGATGTGATCCAGCATGCCAAGGACGGCAAGCGCTTCTTCGAGGCGCGCGTCTTCGATGGTTCCGACGACGGCGACAAGTCGCTGGCGACGACGACGATCGTCGGCAAGCAGGAGACGCCGATCGCCGAGGAAGCCGATGCCGGCAATGCCGGCGCCTTCTCGAAGACGGCCTTCTGGCCGGTGACGATCGCCTATTTCAACGAGAATGCGAAATCCGATGCTTTGCCGGTCTACCGCATGTCCTTCAAGCTCTATGAGAACGGCATCACCCGCGACCTGACGATGGATTACGGCGATTTCGTCCTGACCGGCAAGCTCGCCAAGCTGGAGCTGCTCGACCGCAAGGCCGAGGTTTGCAAGTAGGCGACGAGCTCTCGCCTGTCATAAAACTGTATCATAAAATTCACTATGGTTCGGCGATCAGCGATGACTGAGTCGCCGTCTGTCGTCCTGCTTTTCGGGTCGGTGCGATCCTGCTGCCGGCCGAGGTCGATGCCATCCTGCCGATGCCGGATGCAGGCGTCATGCTGTCGCTGCTGCCGACGCTGGCAAGCTGAGCCGCCAGGTTTTTTCGGCATAAGTCTTGCTTTTGTGCCAAATCGAATGTATGGGCACCGGCATTCCACACGTAAGGCATGGGATCGTCCGGGAGAAATCCGGGCTGTTCCGCCCGGTGGCATCCTCGAAGAGGGTGCTGTTCGCCTTGCGGAGGTTCAACCGGAAAAGGAGTAACAAGGCATGGCATTGCCTGATTTTTCTATGCGCCAGCTTCTTGAAGCAGGCGTCCACTTCGGCCACCAGACGCATCGCTGGAACCCGAAGATGAAGCCGTACATCTTCGGCGATCGCAACAACATTCACATCATCGATCTGGCCCAGACCGTTCCGATGCTGTCGCGCGCCCTTCAGGTCGTCAGCGACACCGTTGCCCGCGGCGGCCGCGTTCTCTTCGTCGGCACCAAGCGCCAGGCGTCTGAGATCATTGCCGACAGCGCCAAGCGCTCGGCCCAGTACTACGTCAACTCGCGCTGGCTCGGCGGCATGATGACGAACTGGAAGACGATCTCCAACTCGATCCAGCGCCTGCGCAAGCTCGACGAGATCCTGAACGGCGAAGCCCAGGGCTTCACCAAGAAGGAACGCCTGAACCTCGAGCGCGAGCGTGAAAAGCTCGACAAGGCCCTCGGCGGTATCCGCGATATGGGCGGCACGCCTGACCTGATGTTCATCATCGACACCAACAAGGAAAAGATCGCGATCGACGAAGCCAAGCGCCTCGGCATCCCGGTTGTCGCTATCATCGATTCGAACTGCGATCCGGACCTGATCGACTATCCGATCCCGGGTAACGACGACGCATCGCGCGCGATCGCTCTTTACTGCGAGCTGATCTCCCGCGCTGCCATCGACGGCATCGCCCGTCAGCAGGGCTCTTCCGGCCGCGATCTCGGCGCATCCTCCGAACTTCCGGTCGAACCGGCTCTCGAGGAAGCAGCCGAAGGCTGATGAAAGCGGGCGGATCGAAAGATCCGCCAAAGCTTACAGAGACAGGGCTTGCAGAGACTGGGAAAGGCCGCTCGCGACTCATCGAAGTTCGGCGGCCTTGCCTGTTTCAGGGCGAAGGCATCAGGCTCTTCGCCAGAGAAGTTTCGTTATGGCGCGTCTTCATCACGCTGTCATACATACAGGTACATTTCGTGCCTCAATCCGGTGCTGAGCCGCGCTTTACGGCCCACCGTATGAACCGACAAGAGGAAGCTAATGAGCGAGATTACGGCTGCAATGGTGAAGGAACTGCGCGAAAAGACCGGCGCAGGCATGATGGACTGCAAGAAGGCTCTTGCTGAAACCGGTGGCGACATGGAAGCGGCGATCGACTGGCTGCGCGCCAAGGGCATCGCCAAGGCCGACAAGAAGTCCGGCCGCACCGCTGCCGAAGGCCTCATCGGCGTTTCGAGCCAGGGCACCAAGGCCGTCGTCGTCGAAGTCAATTCCGAAACCGACTTCGTCGCCCGTAACGATGCCTTCCAGGAACTCGTCCGCGGCATCGCCAAGGTCGCCGTCTCGACCGACGGCACGGTCGACGCCGTTGCCGCTGCGACCTACCCGGCATCCGGCAAGTCCGTTTCCGACACGATCAAGGATGCGATCGCCACGATCGGCGAGAACATGAACCTGCGCCGTTCGACCGCTCTCTCGGTCGAGGACGGCGTCGTCGCCACTTATATCCACAATGCTGTTTCCGACGGCCTCGGCAAGCTCGGCGTTCTCGTGGCGCTGAAGTCGACCGGCGACAAGGAAGCCCTGAACGCCATCGGCCGTCAGGTCGCCATGCACATCGCGGCGACGGCGCCGCTGGCGATCCGCCCGGAAGAAGTCGATGCCGCCGTCGCCGAGCGCGAGCGCAACGTCTTCATCGAGCAGTCGCGCGCTTCCGGCAAGCCTGACAACATCATCGAAAAGATGGTCGAAGGCCGCATGCGCAAGTTCTTCGAGGAAGTCGCTCTTCTCTCGCAGGCTTTCGTCATCAATCCGGACCTGACGGTTGCTGCCGCCATCAAGGAAGCTGAAAAGGCCGTCGGCGCGCCGATCGAAGTTGCCGGCATGGCCCGTCTGCTGCTCGGCGAAGGCGTCGAGAAGGAAGAAACCGACTTCGCGGCCGAAGTTGCGGCTGCCGTCAAGGGTTGATCTTCCAGTCATAATTGGGAAAACACGAAGGGCATCGCGTGACAACGCGGTGCCCTTCGTGTATCGGGCGTTCACGGCAATTTACGAGGAGCCAAGATGTCTTTAGAGCCTGTCTATAAACGCGTTCTACTCAAGGCTTCCGGCGAAGCGCTCATGGGTGGCCAGGGTTTCGGGATCGATGTGACGGTGGCGGACCGCATTGCATCCGACATAGCCGAGGCACGGCATATGGGCGTGGAAGTCGGCGTCGTCGTCGGTGGCGGCAATATCTTCCGCGGTGTCGCGGTTGCGTCCAAGGGCGGCGACCGGGTCACCGGCGACCACATGGGCATGCTCGGCACCATCATCAACGCGCTGGCGCTGGCGACCTCGCTGCGCAAGCTGAACATCGATACGGTGGTGCTTTCGGCCATCTCCATGCCCGAGATCTGCGAGAGCTTTTCGCAGCGCGCAACCCTTTATCATCTGTCGATGGGACGCGTGGTGATCTTTGCCGGTGGCACCGGCAACCCCTTCTTCACCACCGATTCCGCCGCAGCACTTCGCGCCGCCGAAATGGGCGCGGAAGCGATCTTCAAGGGCACGCAGGTGGACGGCATCTACACCGCCGACCCGAAGAAATACCCCGATGCGACTCGCCTCGACCGCTTGACGCACCAGGAAGTGCTGGACAGGGGGCTTGCGGTGATGGACGTTGCCGCCGTGGCGCTCGCCAGGGAAAATTCCATTCCGATCATCGTCTTCTCGATCCACGAGAAGGGTGGTTTTGCTGAAATCTTGACGGGCGGTGGCCTCAAGACCATCGTCTCCGACAACTGATAAAGCTGCGCCGCGGTTTCGGCGCAGCCCTCGCCAGACGGGAGCATCGACATGAGTGAAGGTATCGATATCAAGGAACTGAAGCGCCGCATGGACGGCGCCATTTCCGCATTTAAGAGCGACATCGCATCGCTGCGCA
The DNA here is from genome assembly GCF_034554815.1 of Rhizobium indigoferae. Classification (NCBI taxonomy): domain Bacteria; kingdom Pseudomonadati; phylum Pseudomonadota; class Alphaproteobacteria; order Hyphomicrobiales; family Rhizobiaceae; genus Rhizobium; species Rhizobium indigoferae. The sequence continues at coordinate 1,743,245 of NZ_CP140635.1, forward strand.
CCGGCCGTGCTTCGGCCAACATCCTCGACCCGGTGACGATCGAGGCCTATGGTTCCCGCATGCCGCTGAACCAGGTCGCCAACATCACCGTGCCCGAGCCGCGTATGCTGTCGGTTTCCGTCTGGGACAAATCGATGGTCAGTGCTGTCGAGCGCGGCATCCGCGAATCCAATCTCGGCCTCAACCCGATCGTCGACGGCCAGAACCTGCGCATTCCGCTGCCGGAACTGAACGAGGAGCGCCGCAAATCGCTCGTCAAGGTGGCGCACGACTATGCCGAAAAGAGCAAGGTGGCGATTCGCCATGTCCGCCGCGACGGCATGGACGGCTTGAAGAAAGCCGAAAAGGACGGCGTCATCGGCCAGGACGAGAGCCGCGCGCAGTCGGAACGTGTACAGAAGATGACGGACGAGACGATTTCCGAAATCGACCGCTTGCTTGGCGAGAAGGAAAAGGAAATCATGCAGGTCTAGTGGATCTGTGCCTTTGCCTGGAAAGACCGGACGGGAAATGTCGGAATCTATATTTGTGACTGTGCCAGAGCATGTTGCCATCATCATGGACGGCAATGGCCGTTGGGCCAAGCAGCGTGGTCTGCCGCGCACGATGGGCCATCGCAAGGGCGTCGAGGCGGTGCGCGGGACAGTACGCGCCGCCGGTGCGGCCGGCATAAAATATCTGACCCTCTTTGCCTTCTCCTCGGAGAACTGGCGCCGGCCCGAGGCCGAGGTCTCCGATCTGCTCGGCCTGCTCAAGGCTTTCATCCGGCGCGACCTCGCCGAGCTCCATCGCCAGAACGTGCGGATCAAGGTGATCGGCGACCGCCACAGCCTGCGCAGCGACATTCTCGGCCTGCTGCTGGAGGCGGAGGAGACGACCAAGGACAACACGTCACTGACGCTCGTCATCGCCTTTAACTACGGTTCGCGCGACGAGATCGCCCGCGCCGTGGTGAGCCTCGCCAGGGATGTCGAGGACGGCCGCCTGAGGGCGCAGGATATTACACCCGCGCTAATTAACGCCCGCCTCGATACCGCGGGTATCCCCGACCCGGATCTTATTATTCGCACCAGCGGCGAAGAGCGGCTTTCCAACTTCCTCCTATGGCAGGCCGCCTATTCGGAATTCATCTTCCTTCCGGAATACTGGCCGGATTTCAGCCCTGAGATCTTCCGCTCGGCGCTCGAGACATTCGCCTCTCGCGACCGGCGCTTCGGCGGCCTGTCGTCGCAGGCGGCTGCGGTCGGCACCTGATGCAGAGGGAACTGAAGCTCCGCATCGTTTCAGGATTGATTCTTGCGGCCATCGTTCTTGCCGCCACCTGGTATGGCGGCCTTGCCTTCCGTATCCTGGCGGTCGCCATTGGCCTGCTGATCTACTATGAATGGTCGAAGATCACCGGCATCGCGCGGGATTGGATCGTCAATGCCGTCGGCTGGATCGGTGAGGCGGCGGTCGCCTTCCTCGTGCTTGTCGGCAATTTCGAATTCGCGGCCGGCATGTTGGCCGGCGTCACCGCCGTCGGCATAGCCCTGGTCATCCTGCATGGTACGAGCCGCTGGTTGCCAGTGGGCCTGTTTTATGCCGGCGTCACCGGCCTGGCGCTTGCCGCGATCAGAAGCGATGACCGGCTTGGCCTTTACGCCATGCTCTTCGTTTTTGCCGTCGTCTGGGCAACCGATATCCTTGCCTATTTCGTCGGCCGGGCGCTCGGAGGACCGAAGCTTGCTCCTTCGATCTCGCCGGGAAAGACCTGGTCCGGCGCAATCGGCGGCGCCGTTTCGGCGGTCGCAGCCGGCGTCGTTCTCGTCCATTTTCTCCTTCCGGGCGCTGAAATCATCGCCGCCTTCGCAGCGCTTGTTCTCTCCATTTGCAGCCAGTCCGGCGATCTTTTCGAATCGTTCATCAAGCGGAGATTCGGCGTCAAGGATTCCAGCCGTCTCATTCCGGGCCATGGCGGCGTCATGGACCGTGTCGATGGACTGATTTTTGCCTGTTTTTCGGCGTTCTTGCTTGCAGGGCTTTTTTCCCTGATAAAGGGGACCGGAATGACGTCGCTTGGCGCGGCATTGTTCGGACTCTGACAACGCGGCAGTCTGACGGAAGGCACTCATGGAAACGCTGAGCGGCATATACGCATTTTTGATGGGGAATATCGTTACCTTCATCCTCGTGCTGTCTCTGCTCGTCTTCGTGCATGAGATGGGCCATTACCTCGTCGGGCGTTGGAGCGGCATTCGCATCCTTGCCTTTTCCGTTGGCTTCGGTCCGGAGATATTCGGCTTCACCGATCGCCACGGAACGCGTTGGAAGATCGCGGCGATCCCGCTTGGCGGCTACGTCCGGTTCTTCGGCGACGAGGATGCCTCGAGCAAGCCCGACACCGACAAGATCGCCGCCATGTCCGAGGAAGACAGGGCGCGCTCCTTTGCTGGCGCCAAGCTGTGGAAACGCGCTGCAACCGTCGCGGCTGGCCCGATCGCCAATTTTCTGCTGGCGATCGCCATCTTCACCATTCTTTTCTCGGTCTATGGCCGCACGATCGCCGATCCTGTCGTTGCCGAGGTCAAGCCTGATGGCGCCGCGGCTGCCGCTGGCGTGCTTCCAGGCGATCTATTGGTCGCCATCGATGGCGGCAAGGTCGAGACCTTCGACGACGTGCGCCGCTATGTCAGCATCCGTCCGAGCCAGAAGATCGTCGTGACCATCGAGCGTGGTGGGCAGAAGCTCGATCTGCCGATGGTGCCGCAACGCGTCGACATGACTGACCAGTTCGGCAACAAGGCTGAGGTCGGCCAGATCGGCATCGTCACCAACCAGCAGGCCGGCAATTTCCGCCTGCAGACCTATACGCCGCTGCAGGCGTTGCGTGAGGCTGTGCTCCAGACCCGGGATATCGTTACCGGCACCTTCAAATATATCGCCAACATCTTCAGCGGAACGATGCGCGCCGATCAATTGGGTGGGCCGATCCGCGTGGCGCAAGCTTCGGGCCAGATGGCGTCGCTTGGGATAGGCGCGGTGTTGCAGCTTGCGGCGGTGCTTTCTGTTTCGATAGGATTGCTTAACCTGATGCCGGTTCCGGTACTTGATGGCGGCCACCTGATGTTCTATGCGGTGGAAGCGGTGAGGGGAAAACCGCTGGGCTCTTCGGCCCAGGAAATTGCCTTTCGCATCGGCCTGGCGATGATACTGACATTGATGGTTTTCACGACCTGGAACGATATTGGCTCGTTGAGAGGGTAAACGAGCAAGGCGAGGGAAATTACTATTTATTTACGATGTTTCAAGGCTGTAGTGGCGAATGGGTCACGCTTGCAAATGAAGTAAACAGAAATTAACGACCTGCCTTGCTTGTATGTCAAAAGCGGGTAAAACGACACACGTGACCGGAATCGGGTTCTCCTGGAGCCGGGGACGAGGGAAACAAAAGGTAATGGGTGAAATGAAGGCTGGTTCAAAGTTTTTGAACGCAGTATCGGCGGTTGCGCTGTCTGCTAGTGTTGTTGCTTCGGGCGCAGGTGCTTTGACGTTCGTTTCCGCTACGGCCGCTGAGGCCGCGGTTATCCAGCGCATCGATGTGCGCGGCGCAAGCCGTGTCGGCGCGGAAGCCGTTCGGTCGAACCTCACCATCGCTCCCGGAAAGAGTTTTTCGAACAGCGATATCGATGCATCGGTCAAGCAGCTCTACGGGACGGGTTACTTCTCCGACGTCAAGATCTCGGTCTCCGGAAGCACGCTCGTCGTCAACGTTCAGGAAGCCCAGCTCGTCAATCAGGTCGTCTTCAACGGCAACCGCAAGATCAAGGACGACAAGCTCGCGACGATCGTCCAGACCCACGCTGCTGGTCCCTACAGCGACACCCAGATCCAATCCGACATTCAGTCGATCAAGGAAGCTTACGCTGCCACCGGCCGCAGCGAGGTCGAGGTCACGACGCAGGTGGTGCCGCTCGGCGAAGGCCGCGTCAACCTCGCCTTCGTCATCAACGAAGGTGATCGCACCAAGATCGATTCGATCAACTTCGTCGGCAACAATGCCTACAGCGCCGGCCGCCTGGCTGCCGTCATCAACACTAAGCGTTCGAACTTCCTGTCGTTCCTGACCCGCAAGGACGTCTATAACGAAGACAAGCTGCACGCCGACGAAGAAGCGCTGCGCCAGTTCTATTACAATCGCGGCTACGCCGACATGCGCATCGTTTCTTCCGATGCCGCCTTCGACGACGCGACCAACAAGTACACGCTCACCTTCAACATCGAGGAAGGCCAGCGTTACGACTTCGGACCAGTGACCGTCCAGTCGACCGTCGAAGGCGTCGGTTCCGACCAGCTGCAGCCGCTCGTGCGCACCCGCGAAGGCCAGGTCTACAACGCCAAGGAAGTGCAGAAGTCGATCGAGGCGATCTCCGATCAGGTGGCGTCTGCCGGTTATCCCTTTGCGCGCGTCACGCCGCGCGGTAACCGCGACCTCAACAACAACACGATCGGTGTCGAATATCTGGTCGACCAGGGCGAGCGCGCCTATGTCGAGCGCATCGAGATTCGCGGCAACAGCCGCACGCGCGACTACGTCATCCGCCGCGAATTCGACATGAGCGAAGGCGACGCCTTCAATCAGCAGATGATCACCAAGGCCAAGCGTCGCCTCGAGGCGCTCGGTTATTTCTCCTCGGTCAACATCTCCACCCAGCCGGGCAGCTCCCCTGACCGTGTCGTGGTGGTTGTCGATGTGCAGGATCAGTCGACCGGTTCGTTCGGTGTCGGCGCGGGTTATGCCGCCGGCGGCGACGGCCTGCTGCTCGAAGCATCGATCGAGGAAAAGAACTTCCTCGGCCGCGGCCAGTATATCCGCATCTCGGCCGGCGGCGGTCAGGAAGGCTCGCGCGCCTACGGCGTCAGCTTCACCGAGCCTTATTTCCTTGGCTACCGTCTGGCGGCAGGCTTCGACGTCAACCGCAGCGAAACGTCGAGCAATGACAACTACGATTACGAGGAAACCAGTGTCGTCCTGCGCGTCACCGCGCCGATTACCGAGGATCTGGCGACGACCTTCCGTTATAACTACAAGCAGATGAAGTATGATGCTGATAACGGCGATCTTTCCGATCTGTCTGCTCCGTATCAGCACCTGGTTGAGGACAGCCCGTGGACACGTTCTTCCGTCTCGCAGACGCTGACCTACAACACGCTTGACGACACGGTCCTGCCACGCGAAGGCATCTATGCGACGGCGACGCAGGAAATTGCCGGTCTCGGCGGTGACTCGCAGTTCTACAAGATCTACGGCAAGGCTCGTTACTACCGTCTGCTCGCCGACGATGCCGATATCATCGGTTCGGTCTCGGCTTCGGCGGGTTATGTCATCGGCTTTGGCGACCATCTGAACGTCTTCGACCAGTTCACGCTGACCAACGGTGACATTCGTGGCTTCGAAAACAAGGGTATCGGCCCGCGCGTTTCCGGTACCAACGACGATCCGCTGGGCGGTACGACTTATTTCACAGCATCGGCCGAAGCGACCTTCCCGATGCCCGGCTTCCCGCGTGACTTCAACCTGCGCGGCGCGGTCTTCGCCGACGCCGGCACGTTGTTCGGCAACGACGTTGACCTGAGGGGCGACGGCATCGACGGCGAAGACGCCTCCCTGCGCGCTTCCGTCGGTGTCGGTGTCGTCTGGCAGTCTCCCTTCGGTGCGTTGCGTCTGGATTACGCGATCCCGGTCCTCAAGGAAGACTTCGACAAGACGCAGAACTTCAAGTTTGGCATCAACAACCAATTCTGATATCGGCAGTCCGGAACTGTAAGACTCAATTCCGTTCTGGAGCATTGCCGATGGAGCAAAACGTTTTCTTTCTGCCCCATGAAGGTCTGAAGCTCGCTGAGCTGGCAGAGTTTCTTGGGGCGGAACTTGTTAATTCCGACCATGCCGGTGTTATCGTCAGGTCCGTTGCCCCCATCAGCCGGGCACGGGCAGGCGATGTCTGTTATATCCTGTCGCGCCGCAGCCGCGATGAGCTGGCGACATGCGAAGCCTCGGTGGTGATCTGCGACAAGGCGCTTGCTGATCTCGTACCTCAGCATATCCCGGTCATTCTGTCGTCCAATCCGCATGCGGCCTTCGCGATGGCGGGCGGCCTGCTTTATCCCGCAGCCTTGCGCCCGGTCACCTTTTCGCCAGGTGAAGGCGAGATCGCGCCAAGCGCGGCGATCGATCCGAGCGCCAAACTCGAAAAAGGTGTGATCGTCGAGCCGATGGCCGTCATCGGTGCGCATGCCGAGATCGGCGAGGGGACGCGCATTGGCGCGCAGAGCATCGTCGGTCCGGGCGTCAAGATCGGCCGGGATTGTTCGATTGCGGCCGGTGCGAGCATTCTCTGTGCACTGCTCGGCAATGGCGTCATCATCCACAACGGCGTCCGCATCGGCCAGGATGGTTTCGGCTACGCACCGGGTCCGCGCGGCATGATCAAGATCGTCCAGATCGGCCGGGTAATCATTCAGGACAATGTCGAGATCGGCGCCAACACCACGATCGACCGCGGCGCCATGGACGATACGGTGATCGGCGAGGGCACCAAGATCGACAATCAGGTCCAGATTGGCCACAACGTTCAGATCGGCCGCCATTGTGCCATCGTTGCGCAGGTCGGCATCGCCGGTAGCGCGAAAATCGGCAATGGCGTGCAGATCGGCGGCCAGGTCGGCATCAAGGGGCATGTGACGATCGGCGACGGCGTGCAGATCGCCGCCCAAAGCGGTATCATGACCGATCTTGCCGCCGGCGGACAATATGGTGGCACACCTGCGCGTCCGCTAAATGACTATCTGAGAGATGTCGCGCAAATGATGTCCAAGACGAGAGTGCGCGGGAAGAAACCTGGAGGCGAGCAAAATGACTGAGGAAGCCACGACAACGCTTTCTTCGGCTGACATCATCGAGATCATGAAACTGCTGCCGCATCGCTACCCGTTTCTCATGGTCGACAAGATCATCGAGATCGACGGCGACAACACAGCGATTGGCATCAAGAACGTCACCGTGAACGAACCGCATTTCACTGGCCACTTTCCTGAATCTCCGATCATGCCCGGCGTTCTGTTGATCGAGGGCATGGCCCAGACCGCGGGTGCGATCTGTGCCAAGAAGGATGGACAGCCCGGCAACCTCGTCTATTTCATGACCATCGAGAATGCGCGCTTCCGCAAGCCCGTCGTACCCGGCGATCGTGTTGAATTCCATGTAAAGAAGCACAAGCAGCGCGGCAATATCTGGAAATTCCATTGCGATGCCAAGGTCGACGGCGCGCTTGTCGCCGAAGCCGATATCGGCGCGATGATCGTTCGTAAGGATCAGGCATGAGCACTATCGCCGAAAGCGCCCGCATTCATCCGATGGCCGCCGTCGAAGACGGTGCTGTTATCGGTGAGGGCGTCAAGATCGGTCCCTTCTGCCATGTTGGGTCGCACGTCGTCCTGCATGCGAATGTCGAGCTTTTGTCGCATGCGGTCGTTACCGGCCGCACCGTGATCGGCAAGGGCACGCGCATCTTCCCGATGGCGGTCGTCGGCGGCGATCCGCAGAGCGTGCATCACGGCGGCGAGGAGACGACCCTGACGGTTGGCGCCAACTGCACGATCCGCGAAGGCGTGACGATGAACACCGGCACGGCCGATTTCGGCGGCCAGACGATCGTCGGCGACAACAACCTCTTCCTTGCCAATTCCCATGTCGCGCATGACTGCCGGGTCGGCAACCACGTGATCATGTCGAACAACGTCATGCTCGCCGGTCATGTCGTCATCGAGGATCGCGTCATCCTGGGTGGTGGCTCGGCCGTTCACCAGTTCACCCGCGTCGGCCGTCAGGCCTTCGTCGGCGGGCTCTCGGCAGTGAGCTACGACGTCATTCCCTACGGCATGCTGAACGGCAATCCCGGGCTGCTGAGCGGCCTCAACGTCGTCGGCATGACGCGCGCCGGCGTCGACCGCGCCGTCATTCATAGAGTGCGTCGCGCCTACAAGTCGATCTTCGAAGGAACGGGCTCGGTCCGCGAAAACGCCGCCGCCATCCGCGAAGAATATGCCGATTGCGAGCAGGTGGTCCACATCCTCGATTTCATCGCCGCTGACAGCGACCGCGCCTTGTCCTCGCCGACCCGGGGACAGAAGGGCTAGTCCGTGACTTTATCCGGCGACACCGCTGCGGGCCGGCTGGCGATCATCGCCGGCGGCGGCCTTCTGCCTTCCTATGTCGCCGAAGCCGCGCGAGCGGCGGGCGAAAATCCCGTCATCGTCGCGCTGAAGGACGAAAGCGACCGGCGCTGGGAAGGGTATGACCATGCCGTCATCGGCATCGGCGATTTTGCAGCTCTCGAGGGCCTCTTGAACCGCTACGGCATCGGCCGTGTCGTCATGTCCGGCAGCGTGCGGCGCCGTCCGGAATGGCGCGAGGTGCGCCCGACGCTGCGCACTCTGATGAAGATGCCGGCCGCGATCCGCACCTTGCTGTCCGGCGGCGACGATACGGTGCTGCAGATGGTGATCCGGCTGATCGAGGGAAACGGCCGGCGTGTCGTCGGTGCCCATGAGATCGCCCCGGACCTTCTTGCCGCCGTCGGCCCGCTCGGCACGGCGATACCGGGCGAAGAAGACCGGCGCGATATCAACCGCGCGGCGGAAGCCGCCGAAATGCTCGGCCGGCTCGATGTCGGCCAGGGCGCCGTCGCCATCGGCGGGCGTATCGTCGCGCTGGAGGGTCTTGAGGGCACGGACGAGATGCTGGAGCGTGTCGCGGGTCTCAGAGCCGCCGGGCGCATCTCGCCGCGCCGCCGCGGCGCGCTTGTCAAGCTCTGCAAGCCGCAACAGGATATCCGTGCCGACCTGCCGGCGATCGGCGTTTCCACGGTCTTGAACGCGAGGAAAGCCGGCCTTGCCGGCGTCGCCGTCGAGGCCGGCCGGTCGCTGGTGCTCGATCGCGCCGCCGTCATCAAAGCCGCCGATGAGGCCGGGGTTTTCGTCTGCGGCATCGATCGCGGCCTGCCGACATGGGGGCTCGAATGAACGGGGCGCCGCTGAAGATCGCCGTCATTGCCGGCGAGGTGTCGGGGGATCTGCTTGGAGCAGATCTCATTGCCGCCCTGAAGCGGATTCATAGCGGACCGGTGGAACTCGTCGGCGTCGGCGGCGAGGGGCTGCAGGCGGAAGGCTTGCGGTCCCTGTTCGATTTCTCCGAGCTGTCGATCATGGGCATCACCCAGGTGCTGAGCCGGCTGCCGAAGCTCTATACTTTGATCCGCCAGACGACGGCTGCCATCATTGCCGCAAAGCCCGATATTCTTCTCATTATCGACAGCCCGGATTTCACCCATCGCGTCGCCAAGCGTGTCCGCACCGCGCTGCCCGATCTGCCTGTTGTCAATTACGTCTGTCCGAGCGTTTGGGCCTGGAAGGAATATCGCGCCACGCGCATGCTCGGCTACGTCGATCATGTGCTCGCCGTCCTGCCCTTCGAGCCGGCAGTGATGCGCACGCTCGGCGGGCCTGAGACCACCTATGTCGGCCATCGCCTGACCGCCGATCCGGCGCTGCTCGAAGCGCGGCGGCTGCGCGCCGGGCGCGCACCCGTCGACGAAGCGGGTAAGACGATCCTGATGCTTCCAGGGTCAAGATCCTCCGAAATCAGCAGGCTGCTGCCGTTCTTCGAGGACGCGGCCAGGGAACTCGTCGCCCGCAACGGCCCGATGCGTTTCTTGCTGCCCACCGTGCCGCACAATGAAGCGCTGGTGAAGGGTCTCGTCGCCGGCTGGGCCACGCCGCCGGAGGTCGTGGTCGGATCCATGCAGAAGTGGAAGGCCTTTGCCGAAGCGGATGCCGCGATGGCGGCTTCCGGTACGGTAATCCTCGAACTCGGCCTTGCCGGCGTGCCGACGGTGTCCGTCTATAAGACGGATTGGATCATCAGCCTGCTGACCAAGCGCATCAAGGTATGGACGGGCGCATTGCCCAATATCATCGCCGATTATGCCGTCGTGCCGGAATATCTGAACGAGGTGGTCCGCGGCGCCAGCCTGGCGCGCTGGATGGAGCGGCTGTCGGCCGATACGCTCCAATTGAAGGCAATGAACGAGGGTTACGATCTCGTCTGGCAACGCATGCAGACCGAAAAGCCGCCCGGCGAGCACGCCGCCGAGATCCTTCTCGACGTGCTGAAAAAGAAAAAACCCGGTCGTTTCTGACCGGGTTTTCTTTTCGGTTCTTTTAAAGCGATCAGCGCTTCGAAACCGGGATGTAATCGCGCTTCGGTTCGCCGACATAGAGCTGGCGCGGACGGCCGATGCGCTGTTCCGGATCCTCGATCATCTCGTTCCACTGCGCGATCCAGCCGACGGTGCGGGCAAGCGCGAAGAGCACGGTGAACATGGTCGTGGGGAAGCCCAGCGCCTTCAGCGTGATGCCGGAATAGAAGTCGATGTTCGGATAGAGCTTCTTTTCGATGAAATATTCGTCGGTGAGCGCGATGCGCTCCAGCTCCATCGCCACTTCGAGCAACGGATCATCCTTGATGCCGAGTTCGCCGAGCACTTCATGCGTCGTCTTCTGCATGATCTTGGCGCGCGGATCGTAGTTCTTGTAGACGCGGTGACCGAAGCCCATCAGGCGGAACGGATCGTTCTTGTCCTTGGCGCGGGCGATATATTCCGGAATGTGGTCGACCGAGCCGATCTCGTTCAGCATGTTGAGCGCTGCTTCGTTGGCACCGCCATGCGCGGGGCCCCAGAGGCAGGCGATGCCGGCGGCGATGCAGGCGAACGGGTTGGCGCCCGACGAACCGGCGAGACGGACGGTCGAGGTCGAGGCGTTCTGCTCATGATCGGCATGCAGGATGAAGATGCGGTCCATGGCGCGGGCAAGCACCGGATTGACCACATATTCCTCGCAAGGCACGGCAAAACACATGCGCAGGAAGTTCGAGGCGTAGTCGAGGTCGTTCTTCGGGTAAACGAAGGGCTGGCCGATATGGTACTTGTAGGCCATGGCGGCAAGCGTCGGCATCTTGGCGATCATGCGCAGGCTGGCGACCATGCGCTGGTGCGGATCGGTGATGTCTGTGGAGTCATGGTAGAAGGCCGACAGCGCGCCGACGCAGCCGCACATGACGGCCATCGGATGCGCATCGCGGCGGAAGCCGGTGAAGAAGCGGCTCATCTGCTCGTGCACCATGGTGTGGTGCGTGACGCGATAATCGAAATCCTTCTTCTGCACGGTGGTCGGCAGTTCGCCGTAAAGCAAGAGGTAGCAGACCTCGAGAAAGTCGCCATGTTCGGCGAGCTGCTCGATCGGATAGCCGCGATGCAGCAGGACACCTTCGTCGCCGTCGATGTAGGTGATTTTCGATTCACAGGATGCAGTCGACGTGAAACCCGGATCGTAGGTGAAGGAAGCCGTGTTCTTGTAGAGGGCACCGATATCGATGACGCTCGGTCCGATCGTGCCGCTTTTAACGGCAAGGTCGACTGATTTGTCACCGATTTTTATTGTAGCGCTTTGATCCGTCATGCTGATCCTCCGAAATGGCGGTGGCGCCATAAAAGCGCCATAGGGGTTAAGCGTCCTCACCGATAGCTATATGATCGCGAGGCTAATGCCAAGTTACCGTGATGGCATTTTGTGCATTGCAGTATCACCTTTTAGGCACTGCAGCGATGAGCCGCATGCATATCGGAAGCCGATGATTCGACTGCTCTTTTGGCTCTTTCAATTTTCCCTCACTTTTCAATCGATTATTCTTGCCGGATTTGATTGGCGGTTGCATTCTGGCTGTCTGGGCGAGTGACCTTGGGCAGCACATGCAGGAGTTGACGACAGTCGAATTGCGGCCGGAAGCAGGCGCCGGCCTTGCCGACTCCGCCGGTTTTTCTCCGCCTGTCGTGGTGACGCGGCCGCCAAGGACGCAGTCGGCGACACCGTGGCGCCACCGGCTGCCGGCAGCAGCCTCGCAATCGCTGCGTGGTGGCATGCGCATGCTGGGCGAAGAGGCGGACCATGGCCGCCTGCTGCTGTTCTCACCGGTCTTCCTCGGCGCCGGCTCAGCCTTCTGGTTTCTAGCGGCATCGGACTTCCCGCTCGTTGCATCGCTGCTCTGCCTGTTGGTGCTGACCGTCGCGGTTCTCATCGCCAGCCGCAGCCCGGGCGGCATTGCGGGCAACGCTGCTGGCGCTTGCACTTGTCGCCTGCGGCGTGGTCTCGGCGCAACTCGAGAGCCGACGGGCTTCGACCGTGATCCTCGATTCATCAGTGACGACGACGGTGACCGGCCGTGTCGAGCGGCGCGAAGGCGATGGTCGCGGGCGGTGGCGCTATATTCTTGCCGTCACCGGTACTGAGGCGCCGGAGGTGAAGCGGCCGCCGGGGCGCATAACCGCGATCGCCCGCGGCGCGGACGCGCCTTTCGAGATCGGTGATATCATAACCGGCAGGGCACGGCTGACGCCGCCAGCAGGTCCAGCGCTTCCTGAGCTCAACGACTTCTCCTTCGGTGCCTATTTCGATGGCATCGGCGCCAACGGCTTCTGCTACGGTGCGCCGACAAAGGTCGATTTGCAGGCAGGTCCGCAAGCGGCCAGATCGACGACGGAAGCGCTGCTCGAAGGTCTCTACCGGCTGCGCAGCGGTATCGGCGACCGCATAAGGTCGATTCTGCCCGGCGACACCGGCGCTTTTGCCGCTGCTCTGGTGACGGACGAGCGGCGCGCCATCTCGAATGAGACGACGGAGGCGCTGCGCCAGTCCGGTCTGGCTCATATCATCGCTATCTCCGGCCTCAACATGGCGCTGTCAGCCGGCATCTTCTTCGTCGGTTTCCGCATGCTGCTCAGCCTCTTTCCCGGTGTCGCCCAAGCCTATCCGACCAAGAAGATCGCCGCTGCCGGCGCGCTCATCGCCGTCACGGCCTATTTCCTGATCTCCGGCTTTGCCGTCTCGGCCGAACGCGCCTTCATCATGATGGCGATCATGTTGATTGCCGTCTTCTTCGACCGGCCGTCGATCAGCCTGCGCAATGTCGCTCTCTCGGCGCTCGTCATTCTCGCCATTTCACCGTCCGAGGTCTTGGGTCCGAGCTTCCAGATGTCCTTTGCTGCGACATTGGCGTTGGTATCTGGCTACCAGCTGTGGAAGGACCGGCGCGTCCGCGAAAACGCTTTCCTGAAGCTGCCGGTGTTTCGGCCCGTCGTTACGGTTGCGGGTTTCTTCGGCGGCGTCTTCCTGACCTCGCTGATCGGCGGCTTTTCCACCGCGCTGTTTTCGATCGAGCATTTTCATCGCCTGACTGCCTATGGCCTGCCGGCAAACCTCGCGACGATGCCGATCATCTCCTTCATCATCATGCCGGCCGGGTTGCTGGCGATGCTGCTCATGCCTTTCGGTCTGGATGTTTTGCCTTGGAAGGTCGTCGGATTCGGCCTCGATCTGGTGATCGCGATCGCAAAGACGGTGTCCGGCTGGGGTGGCGACATCGGCATCGGCCGCTTGCCCGCTTGGTATTTCGCGATAGCCGTCGCAGGCTTTCTGCTGCTGACGCTGCTCCGCACCCGGCTGCGCCATATCGGCACGTCGATCATCGCGATCTCGACGCTCGTCCTCTTGCTTCTGCCGGTTCCCCGGCCGCCGGATCTGGCGATTTCGGAGGATGGTGGTCTCGTCGCAATCGTCGAGGCGGGGGCCATGGCTTCCAACCGTGAAAGACCGCCGGATTTCATCTTCGACCAGGCAGAGAGCGCTGGTCCTGCCGACGCATCACCCGCCGAAGATCTGGATGGTCCTGCTATCCCGCCGGAGGGAGAAGACCGCCGCGTCAGGCTTTCCCGCGATCAGCAGAACGAAGCAAGGTCGGCGATGCGGGCGGCTGCAGCTGGTGGTGAAGCAAACCGCTTTTCCTGCGTCAAGAAGGCCTGGTGCATATCAAGGCTTGGCAATGGTCACGTGGTTGCTGTCATCGACAATGCCGCCTATCTCGGTCCGGCATGCGACGCGGCCGATATCGTCGTGACGTCGGTCCGCCTGCGCTTCAACAGCTGCCGCTCAGGGGCGACGCTCTTCACCGGCGAAACGCTGCGCAGGACCGGTTCCGTCGAGTTGCGGTTCGCCGACGCCGGCCTGGAGGTCGCAACCGCATTCGATGCATTGTCGCGGCCATGGATGCTGCATCGCGCCTATGACTGGCGCAGCAACAGTTTTGCCGAATCCAGAATGCCTGATGTCAGTGATAGCGGCGAATGAGGCCGACGAGCTTGCCCTGAACCTTGACGCGGTCCGGCCCGAAAATCCGGGTCTCGTAAGCCGGGTTGGCCGCCTCCAGCGCGATCGAGGCGCCTTTGCGGCGGAAGCGTTTGAGTGTCGCTTCTTCGTCGTCGACGAGAGCAACGACGATGTCACCAGGACTTGCGGTGCTGCCGTTGCGAATAATCACGGTGTCGCCGTCGAAGATGCCGGCGTCGATCATCGAATCGCCCTTGACCTCGAGCGCATAATGTTCACCGGAACCGAGCATGTCGGCCGGAACGACGATGTCGTGGGTGTTGTTCTGGATCGCCGAGATCGGAACACCGGCGGCGATACGGCCCATGACCGGCACGGAGACCGAGTTGCCGTTGTCGGCGACGGGTTTTGCGGGAGCAGGAGTGGCGACCGGCTGCGGCTTGCCAAGGCTGCCCTCGATGACGCTGGGCGAAAAGCCGCGCCGGGGCTGAATGCTGGGGCTGTAGGCCTCCGGAAGCTTGATAACCTCTAGCGCGCGGGCGCGGTTCGGTAGGCGGCGAATGAAGCCACGTTCCTCGAGCGCCGTAATCAGCCGGTGAATCCCGGACTTGGAAGCGAGGTCCAGGGCATCCTTCATTTCGTCGAAAGATGGCGGAACGCCGGATTCCTTCATGCGCTCATGAATGAAAAGGAGAAGCTCCTGTTGTTTGCGCGTGAGCATCGACGTTGTGACCTCGTGATTGAAACAAATCCAGAACAGACACTATATGTTCCATATGTGTTCCGCAAGTAGCTAAATTTCCGTAAAACTTGGCGCCAACTCGTTGAGATTTTTATTTTCATTCGCCGGATTGGGACACATGTCTTGCATTGAGGGGCGCGCCATCGCACATCTCTTGCCGTTTCCAGGAGAGGATATCATGAACGAGCGTTCCGCCAAGCCGCACCCGCTGGATCATGTGGTGCTGCCCGTCGTCAATATCGATCTGGCGCGCGAGAGGCTTGGCAAGCTCGGCTTCACCGTTGCCGCCGATGCACGCCATCCCTTCGGAACGGAAAACGCCTGCGTCTTTTTTGCCGACAAGACCTATCTGGAGCCGCTCGGGATTGCGAGTGTCGAGGAGAGCGAGGCCTCAGCGCGGCAAGGCAATGTTTTCACGGCCCGCAACCGGGCCTTCCGCTTCCGCTGCGGCGAGGAGGGGCTTTCGGGGCTTGCTTTCGGCAGTAAGGATGCCGGCGTCGATCATCAGAACTTCGTCGGCAACGGATCGAGCGCCGGCGAGATGCTGCAGTTCACCCGGCCGATGAGGATGCCGGACGGTTCTGAGAGCATCGCCGGCTTCAAGCTGGCTTTTGCCGGCGACCTGCGAGCGCCCGATCTGTTCCTTTTCAGCGTCGAGCGCGTCAATCCGCTGCCGGCCGACCGCGGCGCGCTGGAGACGCATGCCAATGGCGTCACCGGCATTGCCGAGATCGCGCTCTGCGCGCCTGATGCTGCCGCATTCGGAGCCTTCGTCGGCCTTGCCGTGGCGCAGGCGGCAGTCGAGAAAACCGGTTTTGGCGTTAATATTGCTGCGTCGAACGCGAAAATCAGCCTGATGACGCCGGAAGGGCTGGAAGCCTATTTCGAGATCGCCGGCTCATCCGCCGATCGCGGCCTGCGTGGCCGGGCAATCCTCTTCATTGTCGCCGATCTTGCCGTGACAGAAGCGCATTTGGCTGCTAACGGGGTGACATACACGCGCAAGAACAATCGCATTCTGGTGAAGCCCGCGCCCGGGCAGGGCACGCTCTTCGCCTTCGAGGAGACACGATGAGCACTGAGACGAATTCCGAAGTCAAGATCGGCGAAGGCCAAGGCCAGGTCACCTTTTCCAATACCGGCCGCCTGTCGCTGATTGCCGGTCCCTGCCAGATGGAGAGCCGCGACCACGCCTTCATGGTTGCCGGTACGCTGAAAGAGCTTTGCGCAAAGCTCGGCATCGGCCTCGTTTACAAGAGCTCTTTCGACAAGGCGAACCGCACCTCTCTTTCGGCTGAACGCGGCATCGGGATCGAAAAGGGCATGGAGGTCTTTGCTGACCTCAAGAAGGAATTCGGCTTTCCTGTCCTGACCGACGTTCATACCGCCGAGCAATGTGCGGAGGTGGCAAAGGTCGTCGACGTCCTGCAGATCCCGGCCTTCCTTTGCCGCCAGACCGACCTTCTCATCGCCGCCGCCAAGACCGGCCGCGTCGTCAATGTCAAGAAGGGCCAGTTCCTCGCTCCCTGGGATATGAAGAACGTCCTGAAGAAGCTCAACGCCAGCGGCAATCCGAACGTGCTGCTGTGCGAGCGTGGCGCCTCCTTCGGTTATAATACGCTGGTTTCCGACATGCGTTCGCTGCCGATCATGGCGGCGATGGGCGCGCCCGTTATCTTCGATGCGACCCATTCCGTTGCGCAGCCGGGCGGGCAGGGCGATTCCTCCGGCGGTCAGCGGGAATTCGTGGAAACACTGGCGCGCGCAGCAGTGGCTGCCGGTATTGCCGGCGTCTTCGTCGAAACCCACCAGGACCCCGATAATGCACCTTCGGACGGCCCCAATATGGTCTATCTCAAGGACATGCCGCGGCTGCTTGAAAAGCTGCTTGCCTTCGATGCGGTCGCCAAGGTTTGACGTTCAACAGCCTGACATGATCGTGCTATAGGCATGTCGCGAAAAAGTGTGCAGCGGTTTTGCGACAATGACATGCGGAAAGCCAAAGACCTAAAGCGTGGCAAGCGAATCTGAAAGATCGCGACGCGCTTTAGGCGAGATCCGAACGCTTTCGAAGGCTGGAAATTGCAGCATTGTAATTTGCACGCCTTCGACTAAGACAGGTTTCGAACCGACTTATCACCACCCACCGAGCAGGAAGAACCCATGACTGCAATCACCGATATCATCGCCCGCGAGATTCTCGATAGCCGTGGCAACCCCACCGTCGAAGTCGATGTCTATCTCGAAGATGGCAGCATGGGCCGCGCGGCCGTTCCCTCGGGCGCCTCGACGGGCGCGCATGAGGCGGTCGAACTGCGCGACGGCGGCAAGCGCTACCTGGGCAAGGGTGTCGAAAAGGCGGTGGAAGCCGCCAACACCGAGATCTTCGACGCGATCGGCGGCATCGACGCCGAAAACCAGATCCAGATCGACAACATCATGATCGAGCTGGACGGCACGCCGAACAAGTCGCGCCTCGGCGCCAACGCCATCCTCGGCGTGTCGCTCGCCGTCGCCAAGGCTGCTGCCCAGGCGTCCGGCCTGCCGCTCTACCGTTATGTCGGCGGCGCTTCCGCCAGCCTGCTGCCGGTGCCGATGATGAACATCATCAACGGCGGCGCCCACGCCGACAATCCGATCGATTTCCAGGAATTCATGATCCTGCCAGTCGGCGCCGATTCGATCGCCGAAGCCGTGCGCATGGGTTCGGAAGTCTTCCATACGCTGCGCAAGGAACTTGCCGCGCAGGGCCATAACACCAATGTCGGCGACGAAGGCGGTTTCGCACCGGGTCTGAATAGTGCTTCGGAAGCTCTCGACTTCATCATGAAGTCGGTCGAGAAAGCCGGCTACAAGCCGGGCGAGGACATCTACCTCGGCCTCGACTGCGCCTCGACCGAATTCTTCAAGGACGGCAGATACGTTCTCGAAGGGGAAGGCCGCACGCTGGAATCGGGCGCCATGGCCGAATATCTGGCTGAGCTCGCCGCCAAGTATCCGATCATCTCGATCGAGGACGGCATGGCCGAAGACGATTGGGACGGCTGGAAGACGCTGACCGACCTGACCGGCAAGAAGACCCAGCTCGTCGGCGACGATCTCTTCGTTACCAACTCCGCCCGTCTTCGCGACGGCATCCGCATGGGCGTCGCCAACTCGATCCTCGTCAAGGTCAACCAGATCGGCTCGCTGACGGAAACGCTCGATGCCGTCAACACGGCGCACAAGGCGGCCTATACCGCCGTCATGTCCCACCGCTCCGGCGAGACCGAAGATTCGACCATCGCCGATCTCGCGGTCGCCACCAACTGCGGTCAGATCAAGACCGGCTCGCTGTCGCGTTCCGACCGTCTTGCCAAGTACAACCAGCTGATCCGCATCGAAGAGGGCCTCGGCCCGCAGGCTCAGTATGCCGGCCGCTCGATCATTCGCGGCTGATCGGATCTGATGTTCAATGGTTTAACCCGCGCCTTTGAACTGACCCCAATAAGTTGGACGGTTTAAAGGCTGGTTAGATTTAAGGGCTGAGTTCTGTATTGCACAGGGCTCAGCCCTTTGAGTTTCAACTTGATGCGCTGATGATTGTAGTAGTGGATGTAGTCGTCGATGCCGTCTTTCAGGCTTTTGATGCTGACGAAGCGATTGGGATGAAAGAGCTCGGATTTAAGGGTGGCAAAGAAGCTTTCCATGGCGGCGTTGTCGAGGCAATTGCCTTTGCGTGACATGCTCTGGGCGATGCCGCATTTTTGAAGCTGTCGCTGATAGGCTGGCATCTGGTAGTGCCATCCCTGATCGGAGTGCAGGATCGGCTTGTCATTGCTCCCCAGCCGGCTCAAGGCTTTGTTCAACATGCTTTCCACCAGTTTGAAGACCGGCCTTGTGGTCGTCTCGTAGGCGATGATCTCGCCATTGTAGAGGTCCATGACCGGCGAGAGATAGAGCTTCTCGCCGGCGACCTTGAACTCGGTGACGTCGGTGACCCATTTCTGATTGGCTGCCTGCGCAGTGAACTGCCGTTTGACGAGGTCGGGGGCTGTGCGCCCGACGTCACCTTTGTAGGAGCGGTATTTCTTCGGCCGTACCAGCGATTTCAATCCCATCTCGACCATCAGGCGCTGGACCGTCTTATGATTGACCGTCTGCCCGAGCTGGCGGATCGCCGCCGTCACCCGGCGATAGCCGTAGCAGCCCTTGTGAGCCTCGAAGATGGCTTTGATCCTGTCCTTGAGCGCAGCATGCCTGTCGGCCAGCTGCGACATCCTTTGCCGGTAGTAGAACGTGCTGCGGGAAAGGCCCGAAAGCTTCAGCACGTCGTCAAGCGGATAGAGTGGCCTTAACGCCTGGACGACTTGCGCTTTTTGAGCGCTGGTTGCTTGCGCGTTAAGGCCTCGAGTTTTTTTAGGTAGTCGTTCTCCATGCGCAGATAGTTCAGTTCCGACAGCAGTTCTTCGCGGCTCTTCGCCTCGTCGCTCTGCAAAGCTTGCGGCTCCCGGGGGATCGGCGGCTCGGACATCGATCGGGGGCCTCCTTTGCGGCGTGAGGTCAGTGCATCAATCCCACCAGTCTCGTAGCGTCGCTCCCAATCCGAAAGGCAACCCTTATTGCGGATGTCGAACAGCGCCGCCGTCTGGCGGTAGGAGAGCCCATCCTTCCACATCCGCTGGAGAACCGATAGCTTGAATGCTGCATCGTAGTGGCTGAACTTCTTCGCAAGACCTGGAACCCCATGCGCCTCATAGCTTGCTACCCATTTGCGAACCGTCCCATGGTCTACCGCGAAGTGCGCGCCGACCTCCCGAGCACTACGCTCGCCCTTCTCATAAAACTCCACAACAGAAAGCTTAAAAGCCAGGCTGTGATTGGACATGCAAAACCCCCGAAGGTGGATGTCCAACTTTCGGGGGTCAGTTCACTTCCCGGCGCGGGTTTTTTATTGCCCGGTTTTTAGAGTCAACGAACGGTTAATCTCTGCGCGTTAGATTGAACGAATTGGTAATGCGTTCAAGAGCATGCGTGTATGTGGACAAAGCATCATAAGAAGAGAAAGATCGGTCGCTTCGTCATTCCGGCCATGACGGTCGCCTTCCTCTCCTATTTCGGTTATCATTGCATCCATGGCGATTACGGCCTGCGCGCAACGGAGACGTTCGAGCATCAGCGTGTCGCGCGTGAAAAAGAGCTTGCAGTCTTGAAGGCGAAGCGCGAACATCTGGAAAATCAGGTCGCGCTCCTCAGTGACGGCTCGCTCGACAAGGATATGTTGGACGAAAAAGCGCGTTATCAGCTCAACATGTCGCGTGCGGACGAGATCGTCATATTCAACCATTATTCCAATTAACCGAAAACAGGTTAATTGGAATTTTCATAGTTCTTCCAATAATTTAGCAGCGAATACGAGCCATGCAATTATGGCATTGCTGTGGTCATATTTCTTCCCTATGGTACGCCCACCAAGAAACGACAAACCCATAGGGAGGGTTGAATGGCGCCGCGAAAGACCGCGACCGTTTCCAGCCGCAAAACTGCAGCAAAACCGGCAGCCAAAGCATCGAATGGAGGCCCTGTAGCCGACTTCGATCGCAATGAAGAGCTCAAGGCCTATCGCGAGATGCTTTTGATCCGTCGCTTCGAGGAGAAGGCCGGCCAGCTTTACGGCATGGGCTTCATCGGCGGCTTTTGTCACCTCTACATCGGTCAGGAAGCTGTCGTTGTCGGCATGCAGATGGCGCAGAAGGACGGCGACCAGGTCATCACCGCCTATCGCGATCACGGCCATATGCTGGCAACCGGCATGGAAGCACGCGGCGTCATGGCGGAACTGACCGGGCGTCGCAGCGGCTATTCCCACGGCAAGGGCGGCTCGATGCACATGTTCTCGAAAGAGAAGCATTTCTACGGCGGTCATGGCATCGTCGGTGCCCAGGTCTCGCTCGGAACGGGTCTTGCCTTCGCAAACCGCTACCGCGGCAACGACAATGTCTCCATCGCCTATTTCGGCGACGGCGCCGCCAACCAGGGCCAGGTCTACGAGAGCTTCAACATGGCTGCTCTCTGGAAGCTGCCGATCGTCTATATCGTTGAGAACAACCGTTACGCCATGGGGACGTCGACCGCGCGCGCCACTGCGCAGTCGAACTACTCGCTTCGTGGATCCGGCTTCGGCATCCCCGGCATTCAGGTCGACGGCATGGACGTCCGCGCCGTCAAGGCTGCGGCCGACGAGGCGCTCGAACATTGTCGTTCCGGCAAGGGCCCGATCATTCTCGAAATGCTGACCTATCGTTATCGCGGTCACTCCATGTCCGACCCGGCGAAATATCGCTCCAAGGACGAAGTGCAGAAGATGCGCTCCGAGCATGACCCGATCGAACAGGTCAAGGCTCGCCTCGTCGAAAAGGGCTGGGCTTCCGAAGACGATCTGAAGGCGATCGACAAGGATGTCCGCGATATCGTCGCTGACAGTGCCGATTTCGCCCAGGCCGATCCGGAGCCGGATGCATCCGAGCTCTATACCGACATTCTGCTCTAATCGGGGAGGGAACCCATGCCTATCGATATCCTCATGCCCGCCCTCTCTCCGACCATGGAAGAAGGCACACTGTCCAAATGGCTGAAGCAGGAAGGTGACAAGGTCACCTCCGGCGACGTGATTGCCGAAATCGAAACCGACAAGGCGACGATGGAAGTCGAAGCCGTCGATGAAGGGATCATCGGCAAGCTGCTCGTCGATGCCGGCACTGAAGGCGTCAAGGTCAATACCAAGATCGCCGTTTTGCTGCAGGACGGCGAATCCGCTTCGGACATTTCCGCCGCCAAGCCCGCCGCCCCGGCAGCGCCCGCCGTTGCTCAGGAAGAGAAGCCGACCAACACCGGTTCCGCCTCCGCGCCGCTTCCGGCCGAGCCGAAGGCTGTCGTTCCGAACGACCCCGAAATCCCGGCCGGCACTGAAATGGTGTCGACGACCGTGCGCGAAGCGCTCCGCGACGCCATGGCCGAAGAAATGCGCGCCGACGAAAACGTCTTCGTCATGGGCGAGGAAGTCGCCGAATACCAGGGCGCTTACAAGGTCACGCAGGGGCTGCTGCAGGAATTCGGCCCCCGCCGCGTCGTCGATACGCCGATCACCGAGCATGGCTTTGCCGGCGTCGGCGTCGGTGCCGCAATGGCCGGCCTTCGCCCGATCGTCGAATTCATGACCTTCAACTTCGCCATGCAGGCGATCGACCACATCATCAACTCCGCCGCCAAGACGCTCTATATGTCCGGCGGCCAGATGGGTGCTCCGATCGTCTTCCGCGGTCCGAACGGTGCTGCGGCTCGCGTCGGCGCCCAGCACAGCCAGGATTATGCAGCCTGGTACAGCGCTATTCCCGGCCTGAAGGTCGTCATGCCCTATACGGCATCCGACGCCAAAGGCCTGCTGAAGGCTGCGATCCGCGATCCGAACCCGGTCATCTTCCTCGAAAACGAAATTCTCTACGGCCAGCACTTCGACGTGCCGAAGCTCGACAATTTCGTCCTGCCGATCGGTAAGGCCCGCATCCATCGTCCGGGCAAGGACGTCACTGTGGTCTCCTTCGGCATCGGCATGAGTTATGCGACCAAGGCTGTCGCCGAACTCGAGAAGATCGGCATCGACGTCGAACTGATCGACCTTCGCACCATCCGCCCGATGGACCTGCCGACTGTCATCGAATCGGTGAAGAAGACTGGCCGTCTGGTCACCGTCGAGGAAGGTTATCCGCAGTCCTCCGTCGGCACCGAAATCGCCACCCGCGTCATGCAGCAGGCCTTCGACTATCTCGATGCGCCGATCCTGACGATCGCAGGCAAGGACGTTCCGATGCCTTACGCCGCCAATCTCGAAAAGCTTGCCCTTCCGAACGTCGGCGAAGTGGTCGATGCGGTGAAGGCTGTTTGCTACAAATAAGGGGAGGGTGTTTCGATGCCGATCAATATCACGATGCCCGCCCTCTCTCCGACCATGGAGGAAGGCAATCTTTCCAAATGGTTGGTCAAGGAAGGCGACAAGGTCAAGTCTGGCGATGTGATCGCCGAGATCGAGACCGACAAGGCGACGATGGAAGTCGAAGCCGTCGATGAAGGCACGGTCGCCAAGCTCGTCGTTGCCGCCGGCACCGAAGGCGTCAAAGTCAATGCGTTGATCGCGGTTCTCGCCGCCGATGGCGAAGATGTCTCCGCTGCCGCAAGCGGTGCGGGTTCCGCCGCCCCAGCGCCGAAGGCAGACGGTGCAGCCGCGCCGAAGGCCGAAGCTGCACCGGCTCCGGCCCAGTCCACTCCGGCTGCGGCACCTGTAACCGCCGCCGCGCCGGCCTCGGTTTCATCGGATGGCAGCCGCACCTTCTCTTCGCCGCTTGCCCGCAGGTTGGCCAAGGAAGCCGGTATCGACCTTTCGGCAGTCGCAGGCTCCGGCCCGCACGGCCGCGTCGTCAAGAGCGACATCGAAGCCGCCGTTGCCGGCGGTGGCGCCAAGGCTGCTGCTGCGCCCGTATCCGCTGCCGCCCCGCAGGCTGCCGCGCCGGCTCCGGCCGCCGCTGCACCGAAGGGCGCGTCCGAAGAAGCCGTGCTCAAGCTCTTCGAACCGGGCTCTTACGAGCTCGTGCCGCATGACGGCATGCGCAAGACGATCGCCAGGCGACTGGTCGAATCCAAGCAGACGATCCCGCATTTCTACGTCAGCGTCGATTGCGAGCTCGATGCGTTGCTGGCGCTGCGCGCCCAGCTGAACGATGCGGCTCCGCGCAAGGACAACGCTCCGGCCTACAAGCTCTCGGTCAACGACATGGTCATCAAGGCCATGGCGCTGGCGCTGCGCGACGTTCCGGATGCCAACGTCTCCTGGACCGACAGCAACATGGTCAAGCACAAGCACGCCGATGTCGGCGTCGCCGTCTCGATCCCCGGCGGCCTGATCACCCCGATCATCCGCAAGGCCGAGGAAAAGACCCTGTCGACAATCTCCAACGAGATGCGCGATCTCGGCAAGCGGGCCAAGGATCGCAAGCTGAAGCCTGAGGAATATCAGGGCGGCACCAGTTCGGTCTCGAACATGGGCATGATGGGCGTGAAGAACTTCGCAGCCGTCGTCAACCCGCCGCATGCGACGATCCTCGCGGTCGGCGCCGGCGAACAGCGGGTCGTCGTCAAGAAGGGCGAAATGACGATTGCCACCGTGATGTCCGTCACGCTCTCGACCGACCATCGCTGCGTCGACGGCGCGCTCGGCGCCGAGTTGCTCCAGGCCTTCAAGGGCTACATCGAGAACCCGATGGGCATGCTTGTCTGATAGCGGCGCGGAGGCGGAAATGACCAAGACCGTTCTTTGCTATGGTGACTCGCTGACCTGGGGTTATGACGCCGAGACGATCGGCCGTCATGATTACAAAAATCGCTGGCCGAGCGTGCTTCAGGCAGCGCTCGGCCATGAGGCGCGCGTCATCGCCGAAGGCTTGAACGGTCGCACCACCGCTTTCGACGACCATCTCGCCGATTGCGACCGCAATGGTGCGCGCATCCTGCCGACGATCCTGCAGACGCATGCACCGCTCGACCTCGTCATCCTTCTGCTCGGCACCAATGATATGAAGCCGGTCGTGGCAGGCTCGGCCTTTGCCGCCTGCCAGGGTATCAGCCGCCTCGTGCGGCTGATCCGCAATCATGCCTGGCCCTTTGAATTCGATGGGCCGGAGATTCTGATCGTGGCGCCGCCGGCGATCCGCGCGACGGGCAACGTGCCCTTCGCCGCATCATTTCCCGGCGGTATCGAGGAATCGGCGAAGCTTGCAACGCTTTATCGTGATCTTGCCGACGAACTCGGTTGTGGCTTCTTCGATGGCAATTCCGTCGCCAAGACCACGCCGATCGATGGCATTCACCTCGATGCGGACAATACGCGTGCGCTCGGACGCGGGCTGGAATCGATCGTGCGGATGATGCTGGGGATCTGACCATGGCCTCCTTCATCGCCGTCCGGCAGGCCTCACGGCGGGATGCCTCGGAGCTGGCGATTCTGGCGGATATCGCATCGCGCGGGTTTGCCTCCTGGCTCTGGTTTGCCGGTGTGGAAAACGGCGTGAGCGATACGCCGCTGGAGCGGGGCCGGCTGAAGATGAGCGAGGAGGAAGCCGTCGGCGGCTGGCGGGATGCCGTCATTGCCGAGGCCTATGGCGAGGTCGCAGGTGTGGCGATCGGCCATGCGCTGGGTGAGGGGATAGGCGATATCGAGGCGACGATTCCGGCAACCGCACCGATGCTCGCCTTGCAGAAAACGGTTGTGGGAAGCTGGTTCATCGGCAGTCTCGGCGTCTATCGCCATCTGCGCGGCATCGGCATCGGACGCAGGCTGCTGGACGATCAGATCGAAAGGGCCGATCGGCGGCCCGTCAGCCTGATCACCGCAAGCGACAACGAAGCGGCTTTGTCGCTTTATGGAAGAAACGGATTCCTGGAGGCTGCGCGCGCCGATGCCGTGCCGCTCTTCGAAAACAGCAAGAGACACGCGTGGGTGCTCATGACCCGCAGCGCAGCATAACAAAGGCAGGAAACACATGGCTGAATCCTACGA
Organism: Rhizobium indigoferae; assembly: GCF_034554815.1. NCBI lineage: Bacteria > Pseudomonadati > Pseudomonadota > Alphaproteobacteria > Hyphomicrobiales > Rhizobiaceae > Rhizobium > Rhizobium indigoferae. The sequence goes on from NZ_CP140635.1 coordinate 1,768,831, forward strand.
CGTCATCATCATCGGCTCGGGTCCCGGCGGCTATGTCGCTGCCATCCGTGCCAGCCAGCTCGGCCTCAAGACCGCGATCGTCGAGCGCGAGCATATGGGCGGCATCTGCCTGAACTGGGGCTGCATCCCGACCAAGGCGCTGCTGCGCTCGGCCGAGGTGCTCGACCACGCCAATCACTTCAAGGATTTCGGCCTCGTTCTCGAAGGCACGGTCAAGCCGGATGCCAAGGCCGTCGTCGGCCGCTCGCGCGCCGTCTCCGCCCGACTGAATGCCGGCGTCGGCTTCCTGATGAAGAAAAACAAGATCGACATCATCTGGGGCGAAGCGAAGATCACCAAGCCCGGCGAGATCGTTGTCGGCAAGTCGACGAAGCCCGTTGTCGAGCCGCAGCATCCGCTGCCGAAGAACGTCAAGAGCGGCGAGGGCACCTATACCGCCAAGCACATCATCATCGCGACCGGCGCCCGTCCGCGCGCGCTGCCTGGCATCGAGCCGGATGGTAAGCTGATCTGGACCTATTTCGAGGCGCTGAAGCCGGATGTGCTGCCGAAGTCGCTGATCGTCATGGGCTCAGGCGCGATCGGCATCGAATTCGCCAGCTTCTATCGCTCGATGGGCGTCGATGTGACCGTCGTCGAAGTCATGCCGACCATCATGCCGGTCGAGGATGCCGAGGTAACGGCGATCGCCCGCAAGCAGCTTGAAAAGCGCGGCCTCAAGATCTTCACCAGCGCCAAGGTCACGAAGGTCGAGAAGGGCGCCGGCAGCGTTACCGCCCATGTCGAGACGGCTGATGGCAAGGTGCAGCAAATCACTGCCGACCGGCTGATTTCGGCCGTCGGCGTTCAGGGCAATATCGAAAACCTCGGTCTCGAGGCGCTCGGCGTCAAGACCGACCGCGGCTGCGTCGTCATCGACGGCTACGGCAAGACCAATGTCGCCGGCATCTATGCGATCGGCGATGTCGCCGGCCCACCGATGCTGGCGCACAAGGCCGAGCATGAGGGCGTCGTCTGCGTCGAAAAGATCGCCGGCCTGCCGAACGTCCATCCCACAGACAAGGGCAAGGTCCCGGGCTGCACCTATTGCAATCCGCAGGTCGCCTCTGTCGGCATCACCGAAGCGAAAGCCAAAGAGCTGGGCCGCGACATCCGCGTCGGCCGCTTCTCCTTCGCGGCGAACGGCAAGGCGATCGCGCTCGGCGAAGACCAGGGCATGGTGAAGGTGATCTTCGACAAGAAGACCGGTGAACTGCTCGGCGCCCACATGGTCGGCGCCGAAGTCACCGAGCTCATTCAGGGCTTCGTCGTGGCGATGAACCTCGAAACGACCGAGGAAGAGCTGATGCACACGATCTTCCCGCATCCGACCGTGTCCGAAACGATGAAGGAAGCGGTGCTCGATGCTTACGGCCGTGTGCTGAACGCTTGAGAATTTCCGAAGCTGCCCTTTATGTCCGGAGTGGAAAGCCACGCCGCTAGGGTGGAAAAAACGAAAGGAAATCATCATGTCTATGGAGACGCAGGCGTTGCTGGTATTTTTGCTGATTGGCCTGGTTGCAGGCTTCCTCGCAAGCCTGGTCGTCGGTGGCGGCGGGCTGATAAGATGCCTGCTGAGCGGCATTATCGGCGCCTTCGTCGGCGGTTATCTGTTCAGCGCGCTCGGTATTTCGCTGGGCATTGAAAACGCGCTGGTGGTGCAGATCATCCACGCCACCGTCGGCGCCATCATCGTGGTTCTGATCGCAAGGGCGGTCGCTTGAGGCGTAACTGAGGGCAGGGCATGGAAAGCGTCGGTTGGATTTCGGCAATCATCATCGGTGGGCTTGCGGGCTGGCTCGCCGGCAAGCTGATGGAAGCGCGATACGGGATTTTTCTGAACATCGTGCTCGGCATCGTCGGTTCGGTCGTCGCAAGTGCCGTCCTCGCGCAATTCCATGTCGAGGTGGTCGGCGGACGGCTCGGTTATTTCGTGACGGGTTTCCTCGGAGCCTGCCTGTTGATATTCCTTGCGCGGCTGGTGCGGCGCTAGATCCGATCGATTTGCCGCATAGGGGCGGTAGAAAGCTGAAACTGCAATGGTGACGATCCTCGATACGATCAATCCCGACGCCAAGCGCGTGCGGCATCCCGAGAAGGCGCATCGGCCTGATACGGAAGTCATGCGCAAGCCGGACTGGATTCGCGTCAAGGCGCCGACCTCCAAGGGTTATGCCGAGACGCGGGCGATCGTGAAGGAGCACAAGCTCGTCACCGTCTGCGAGGAGGCCGGCTGCCCGAATATCGGCGAGTGCTGGGACAAGAAGCACGCGACCTTCATGATCATGGGCGAGATCTGTACCCGCGCCTGTGCCTTCTGCAACGTCGCCACCGGCAAGCCGAATGCGCTCGACATGGCCGAGCCGGAGAATGTCGCCAAGGCGGTCAAGGAGATGGGCCTCAGCCACGTCGTCATCACCTCGGTCGACCGTGACGACCTGGAGGACGGCGGCGCCGAACACTTCGAAAAGGTGATCTGGGCAATCCGTGCCGCCTCGCCGATGACGACGATCGAGATCCTGACGCCCGACTTCCTGAAGAAGCCGGGTGCGCTGGAACGCGTCGTCGCCGCCAAGCCCGACGTCTTCAACCACAATATGGAAACAGTGCCCGGCAACTATCTGACGGTTCGCCCCGGCGCCCGTTACTTCCATTCTGTCCGCCTGCTGCAGCGGGTGAAGGAACTCGATCCCACCATGTTCACCAAATCGGGCATCATGGTCGGTCTTGGCGAAGAGCGAAACGAAGTCCTCCAGCTGATGGATGATTTGCGCACAGCCGATGTCGACTTCCTGACGATCGGCCAGTACCTGCAGCCGACGCGCAAGCACCACAAGGTCGAAAGCTTCGTCACCCCCGACGAGTTCAAGTCTTATGAGACCGTCGCCTACAGCAAGGGCTTCCTGATGGTCGCCTCCAGCCCGCTAACCCGCTCCTCCCACCATGCCGGCGACGACTTTGCCCGGCTGAGAGCGGCGCGCGAGAAGAAGCTGCTGATGGCAGCCGAGTAACATCTGGTACTTGCTTTTTGATTGAACCGCGGCGATTTTCGCCGCGGTTTTTCTTTGGGAGGCCGACGATGAACATCACCTCCGGATTGAAATCGACGCTGGTCGAAGCCGACCGTATCCTGGTGATCGGCTGCCCCGGCGGCGGCAAGAGCACGCTCGCAACGCGGCTTTCGCGAGCGCTCGACCTCAACTACATCTCCATGGACCGCGATTTCTGCTGGCTACCGGGCTGGCGAAAGAGGCCGCGCGACGAGATCGACCGCCGGATAGCCGAGGCGGTGGCGGGACAACGCTGGATCATGGATGGAACTGGCCTCAGCTCCTTCCATCTTCGCCTGCCGCGCGCGGACGTCGTCATCTGGCTTCGGCTGCCCAGATATGCATGCCTCTACGGCGCCCTATCGAGAGCATTCCGCTTCTTTGGGCGCAACCGCCCCGAACTGCCTGCCGGCTGCCCTGAACGCCTCTCGCTGGACGCGCTTGCCTATATCTGGAATTTCGAACGGCATGCCGCACCTCTGATCGAGGCAGCACTTCGCGATCACGGGCTTTTCAATTCCACCGTCATCATAAGATCGCGCAAGGCAGCTAACCGGTTCGCCGCTCTTGGCGCTTAAGATCGTGCCGGCGAAACGCATGTCTGGCTCGAGGGAGTTGCATGATGGATCAGAGAGTAGACCTGCCGCCGCGTCAGCAGATCACCGATCTTAAACAGGCTGCGGAGCATATCCGCACAGCCCGCCGCATCCTCGGCATGGGTTGCTCGGGCGGCGGCAAATCCACGCTATCGCTGAAGATTGCCAAGCGCTTCGGGCTTTCCTACATTTCGCTCGATCGCGACGTATTTTGGCTTCCCGGCTGGGTGGTGCGCGACAGGGTCGAGCAGAGAAATATCATCGCCAGCCGGATCCTCGAAGAACGTTGGATCATGGACGGCACGAACCCATCCTCCCTGGACATTCGGCTGCCGCGCTCCGATTTCGTCATCTGGGTCCGCATGCCGCGGCTTCTCTGCATCTGGGGCGCAATCAGCCGGTGGGCGAAATGGATCGGCCGCACTCGGCCCGAAATGGCGCCGGGCTGTATCGAGAAGGTCGATTTGGAATTCCTTCGCTTCATCTGGACCTTCGAGGAGAAATTTGCGCCGCGCCTCGTCGCCGGCATCGCCGCACATGGCCCTGACGTGCCGGTTCTTCAGCTAAAATCCCGCCGCCAGATGCGCGAGCTTCTTGATCTTCTCGGCCGGCCCGATTAATTGCCGCCTATGCCGCAATTCGAAACGCACCGTTCCGTCCCGCATACGCCCGAGCAGATGTTCGACCTCGTCGCCGATGTCGAGCGCTATCCGGAATTCCTGCCGCTCTGCGAAGCGCTGGCCATCCGGAGCCGCAAGGAGCGCGACGGCAAGATCCTGCTCGTCGCCGACATGACGGTCGGCTACAAGGCGATCCGCGAGACCTTCACGACGCAGGTGCTGTTGAACCGGGCCGAGCACGTCATCGAGGTCAAGTATATCGATGGCCCGTTCAAATATCTCGACAATCGCTGGCATTTCGCCGAGACGCCTTCTGGCGGCTGCACCGTCGATTTCTTCATCGACTATGAGTTCAAGAGCCGCATTCTCGGCGCGCTGATGGGCTCGATGTTTGACCGCGCCTTTCGCATGTTCACCGAGGCCTTCGAGACCAGGGCAAACAGGATCTACACGCCGGCTTGACGAGCGAACCCGCGTCAGGCAGCAAGGAGCGAGCGTACCATCTCCAGCGCCGTCCTGATCGTCGCCAGCCGAACCTCGCTGCGGCCGATATCGCCATAGAGCATTTTCCGATGGATGAGCGCGCCGGCGCGCGATTTGGCGGCGAGATGCACCAGGCCGACCGGTTTTTCCGCCGATCCGCCGCCAGGGCCGGCAATACCGGTGACGGCAACGGCGATCTCGGCGCGCGAACGGAAGAGGGCGCCATGCACCATCTGTTGCGCCGTTTCGTGGGAGACGGCTCCGAAACGCAGCAGCGTTTCCGCCTGTACGCCGAGCATCTCCATCTTTGCGGTATTCGTATAGGTGACGAAGCCGCGGTCGACGACGGCTGATGAACCCGATATCTCCGTCAGCGCCCCGGCAATCAGTCCGCCGGTGCAGGATTCGGCGGCCGAGAGCATCAGCCCTGCAGCCGTGAAGTCGCGGATGATCGCCTCCGCCATCGAAATTATATCCTGAGGAAAAAGGCTCATTATTTCCTTCCGCGATAGACGACGGTGGCAGTCGCGATCGCCGCGATGCCTTCGCGCCGGCCGACGAAGCCGATCGTCTCGTTGGTCGTCGCCTTGACCGAGCAACGCTCGATAGCGATGCCAAGATAATCCGACAGTTTCGCTCGCATGGCCTCGCGATGCGGGCCGACCTTCGGCGCCTCGGCGATCAGCGAGACGTCGGCATTCATGATCGTGCCGCCGCGCTCGCGCACGATCCGGGCGGCATGCTCGATGAAGATCCGCGAGGCCGCCCCTTTCCATTGCGGGTCGGACGGCGGGAAATGATCGCCGATATCGCCGGCGCCGCAGGTGGCGAGCAGCGCGTCCGTCAGCGCATGCAGCGCGACGTCGGCATCCGAGTGACCTTTCAGCTTCTGATCATGCGGAATGAACACGCCACAGAGTGTCACGCCATCGCCGGCTACCAGCTGGTGCACGTCGTAGCCGTTGCCGGTGCGCACGTCTGGAAGCAGCGAAGACGACAGCTTGTCGTCGGCCATGGCGATATCGTTCCTGACCGTCAGCTTGACGTTTTCGGCCGTGCCCTCGACGATCGTCACCGGAATGCCCAACCATTCGGCGATCGAGGCATCGTCGGTGAAATCGCTTCGTCCGCTCGCCGCCGCCTTCTCATGCGCCTCGAGGATCGTTTCGAAGGCGAAGGATTGCGGCGTCTGCGCCGCGTAGAGATGCTCGCGTGAAACCGTCGTCAGCACGGTGCCGGCGCTGTCGGCGCGTTTCAGCGTATCGGTGACCGGGATTGCCGGCAGGACCGCCTGCGCGCCGGCGTCAAGGCTCTCGGCAATGCGGTCCAGAAGCACATGGTCGAAGAACGGCCGAACGGCATCATGGATCAGCACATGGCTGATTTGCTTGTCCTTGAGGTATCTGAGGCCGGCAAGCACGGATTGCTGCCGGGTGGCGCCACCATGCACCGTTTCGATCGGCGTTGCCGAGATGATGTGGCGGAAGGCTCTTGCAAACAGCGCCTCGTCATCGGGATGAATGACGACGACGATCTGCTTTGCTGCTTCCCATGTCATGAAGTTTTCAAGCGTATGCACGATAACCGGCTTGCCGCCGATCATGCGATACTGCTTGGGGCCCTCCGTGGAGGATCCCGCGCGCTCGCCGCGGCCGGCGGCCACGATGACAATTCCAGCCGATATCGGTTGCTTAGAAGGCATTTGCAGCATAAATCCCCTAAAATATGCGGAATTGACCCGAGTGCTCTAACGTCTTGCTTTGGCCTTTTCCAGCATCTGCCCGAAAAATATCAATTCCCATCCCAGCCCCCTTGGCAAGCTAGGGAATAATGGCTAAAAATAATGCAGTTCTATTGTGTGCCCGAAAGATAATCAATTGATTTCCAAGGACCTCGCAGCGCCTTTCCGAATCGGACCCGTGTCCGTGCGGAACCGCGTTGTGCTGGCGCCGATGTCCGGCGTCACAGATATGCCCTTCCGCGAGCTTGCGTGGCGCTTCGGTGCCGGCCTCGTCGTCACCGAAATGGTGGCGAGCCGCGAACTGGTCAACGACACGGCCGAGTCCTGGTCGCGGCTGCGGGCTGCGGGCTTCCGGCCGCATATGGTGCAGCTTGCCGGGCGCGAGGCGCACTGGATGGCCGAGGCTGCCAAGATCGCCGCCGATCATGGCGCCGATATCATCGACATCAATATGGGCTGTCCGGCAAAGAAGGTGATCGGCGGTTATTCCGGCTCGGCGCTGATGCGCGATCCCGATCATGCGCTCGGCCTCATCGAGGCGACGGTCAAGGCCGTGGACATTCCGGTAACGCTGAAGATGCGCCTTGGCTGGGACGAGAATTCGATCAACGCGCCTGACATTGCGCGCCGCGCCGAGGCCGCCGGCATCCAGCTTGTGACCATTCACGGGCGCACCCGCATGCAATTCTATGAAGGCCGGGCCGATTGGGACGCGATACGCGCCGTCCGCGACGTAATCTCAATCCCGCTGATCGCCAATGGCGATGTCGAAACCGCAGGCGACGCGCAGGAAATATTGCGCCGCTCCGGCGCCGATGCCGTGATGATCGGCAGGGGCTGCCAGGGCAGGCCGTGGCATGCCGGCGTCATATCAGGTGCGCCTCCACCGCAATCCCTGAAGATCGCCGAGCTCGCCGTCGAGCATTACCGCATGATGCTGGATTTCTACGGCGAAGCGGTGGCGATCCGCCACGCCCGCAAGCACCTTGGCTGGTATCTCCAGCGTTTCGCGCCTGATCTGTCAGGCGCTGAAAAGGCGGAGATCATGACCTCGCGCGACCCGCGCGAAGTGGCCGCGCGCCTCTACGACGCGCTTGCGGCAAGTATTGTCGACAGCCGGGAGGCGGCATGACGAAGGATATGACATCTCCGTCCGATCACGCCGGCGGGACCGTCGCCATGGCCGTGCTGAACGCCATCCAGAACCCCGTCATCATGGTCGACGAATCCGGCTTTGTCGTTTTCGCCAATTGGGAGGCGGAGGCCTTCTTCGGCGCCAGCGCCTCGCATCTGGCCCGTTACCGCATCTCGACCTTCATTCCCTTTGGCAGCCCGCTGCTCGCCTTGATCGATCAGGTGCGCGAGCGCAAGGCGCCGGTCAACGAATATCGCGTCGACCTGAGTTCGCCCCGTCTCGGCCAGGACAAGCTCGTCGATCTCTATGTCGCCCCGGTGCTCAGCGAGCCCGGCGCCGTCGTCATCGTTTTTCAGGAACGCTCGATGGCAGACAAGATCGACCGGCAGCTGACACATCGCGCCGCCGCCCGCTCGGTGACCGGCCTTGCCTCGATGCTGGCGCATGAGATCAAGAACCCGCTCTCCGGCATACGCGGCGCCGCCCAGCTGCTTGAGCAGTCTGCGATCGATGACGATCGGGCGCTGACCCGGCTGATCTGCGACGAGACCGATCGCATTGTCTCGCTGGTCGACCGTATGGAAGTCTTTTCCGACGAACGCCCCGTCGACCGCATGCCGGTCAATATCCATTCCGTGCTCGATCACGTGAAGGCCGTCGCCAAGGCAGGTTTTGCCCGCAACATCCGAGTGACCGAAAGTTACGACCCGTCGCTGCCGGCCGTTTATGCCAATCGCGATCAGCTCGTCCAGGTCTTCCTCAATCTGGTGAAGAACGCCGCCGAAGCGGTCGGCGATCGGCCGGACGGCGAGATCATGCTGACGACGGCCTATCGCCCGGGCATCCGTCTTTCGGTCGCCGGCACGCGCGAGAAGATCTCGCTACCGCTGGAATTCTGCGTCCATGACAACGGTCCCGGCGTTCCCGCCGATCTGGTGCCGCACCTCTTCGATCCCTTCATCACCACCAAGCCGAACGGCAGCGGCCTCGGCCTGGCGCTGGTCGCCAAGATCATCGGCGATCACGGCGGCATCATTGAATGCGACAGCCAGAACAGCCGCACGACATTCCGCGTTCTCATGCCGGCGTCGAAGGACGCCTCGCTCGAGGACGCCTCTATAGCAAGCTCGACAGGACCTTCTCGATGACAGCCACGATCCTCGTTGCAGATGATGATGCGGCCATCCGGACCGTGCTCAACCAGGCTTTGAGCCGCGCCGGCTATGACGTTCGCATCACCTCCAACGCCGCTACCCTCTGGCGCTGGATTTCGGCAGGCGAGGGCGATCTGGTCGTCACCGATGTGGTGATGCCCGACGAGAACGCCTTCGATCTGCTGCCGCGCATCAAGAAGGCGCGGCCCGACCTGCCGGTCCTCGTCATGAGCGCCCAGAACACCTTCATGACCGCCATCAAGGCCTCGGAAAAGGGCGCCTACGATTATCTGCCGAAGCCCTTCGACCTCACCGAACTGATTGGCATCATCGGCCGGGCACTTGCCGAGCCGAAGCGCAAGCCTGCCAAGCTTGAAGACGATATGCAGGACGGCATGCCGCTCGTCGGCCGGTCGGCGGCGATGCAGGAAATCTACCGCGTGCTCGCCCGCCTGATGCAGACGGACCTGACGCTGATGATCACCGGCGAATCCGGCACCGGCAAGGAGCTCGTCGCCCGCGCGCTGCACGATTACGGCAAGCGCCGCAACGGCCCGTTCGTCGCAATCAACATGGCGGCGATCCCGCGTGATCTGATCGAATCCGAACTCTTCGGCCACGAGAAGGGTGCCTTCACCGGCGCGCAGACCCGCTCGACCGGCCGCTTCGAGCAGGCCGAGGGCGGCACGCTCTTCCTCGACGAGATCGGCGACATGCCGATGGACGCCCAGACACGGCTTCTGCGCGTCCTGCAGCAGGGCGAATACACCACCGTCGGTGGCCGCACGCCGATCCGCACCGACGTGCGCATCGTTGCCGCCACCAACAAGGACCTGAAGCAGGCGATCAACCAGGGTCTGTTCCGCGAGGATCTCTATTACCGCCTCAATGTCGTGCCGCTACGGCTGCCGCCGCTGCGCGACCGCGCCGAGGATATTCCCGACCTGGTGCGCCATTTCATCCAGCAGGCCGAAAAGGAAGGTCTTGGCTCCAAGCGCTTCGATCAGGAAGCCCTGGAGCTGATGAAGGCCTATGCCTGGCCGGGCAACGTCCGCGAACTGGAAAATCTCATCCGCCGTCTGATGGCGCTCTATCCGCAGGATGTGATCACCCGCGAGATCATCGATGCGGAACTCCGCTCCGACGTGCCCGACAGCCCGATCGACAAGGGGCCGATCCGCAGCGGCTCGATGACGATCGCGCAAGCCGTCGAAGAGAACATGCGCAGCTACTTCGCAGGCTTCGGGGACAATCTGCCGCCCCCCGGCCTCTATGACCGTGTGCTGACGGAAATGGAATATCCGCTGATTCTCGCCGCACTGACGGCGACGCGCGGCAACCAGATCAAGGCGGCCGATCTTCTCGGTCTCAACCGCAACACCTTGCGCAAGAAGATCAGGGAACTTGGCGTCTCGGTCTACAGAAGCTCCCGCACCGCCTGAGCGTGTTGGGCTTGCACGGTGCTGCGGAGGGATGTCGGACGCGCATCCTCCCGGTCGCGATGACGCTCATGAATGACTCATCAGCGCACGCGCCGGCTGAGCTGGCCCGATATCAGATAGTGCTTCATGAGCATGGTGACCTTGCAACTCAGGCTTCAAACGACTGAGCGCAAGACTGACAGAAAGGTGTGTGGGGGACGGCGTCAAGCCTCTTCTCGCCGATCGGCTTGCTGCATTTCACACATGTGCCAAAAGTTCCGGCTTCAATCCGGTCCAACGCCGCTTGGACGGCGAGGAGCTCCTTTTGTCCAGCTTCGCCGAGTTCTTCCAGGACTTCATCGTTATTTCGCTCTGTGGCACGATCATCATCGTCAGGATTCCGAGGTTCTTCGAAATCATTCTCGATCGCTTGCAGGCGGGTTTCTAGCTCGCGCCGGCGTTGCTCAAGGATCGCCTTGTGCTTTTCGATATACTGCCTCGTTTGCGAGGAGGACTGCTTCTGCATGATCGCTCTCCAGCCGGCCTATATTCGTGACCGACACCTTGTTTTGCGGGGAATTTCGTCCCAGACGGGAAGTAGCTTTCGGTCCGCGAGTGTCCAGGCTTCCTTGTCCGAAGAGCCAACTTGCAGGATACTGCTTTACATTGGCTTCGCCCAGGGCCGTGACTCGGAAACGGGCAGAAGAAGGTCACAGACCCATGCGGGCAGTTTCCTTCAATGTGACATGAGCACCGGCAGCAGAGGCTTTTCCAAGACGCCATCGGTTGCTCCGCCCAGGACGAAATCTCGCAACCTCGAGTGTCCAAATCCTCCCATGACCAGCATATCGGCGCTCAGTTCCAGTGCTGTTTGTTGAATGCTCTGACCGGTCGATGACGACGTAAAGCGAGTGACCGTTGCGCTTGCATTGACGCCGCTCGAAACCAAGATCTCAGCGAGATGCGCCCCGGTTGTCTCCGGCAGCGGCTTTTCGCCCGTCAGAGATAGGACCGAAACCCGCTTGGCCTTGTGAATGAATGGGTTTGCATCGCTGACGGCCCGAGCGGCGGCTCGACTTCCGTCCCAGGCGATGACCAGATGGTCGATTGGGCCCGCAAGGGTCTTGTTGGGAAAGATGATGGCTGGCCGGCCGGATCCGAATATGACCGCTTCGGCGACAATACGGGTATCCGGAACGTCCGCGATACATTCGAGAATGGCCAGATCGAAGAACCGTGCTTCCGTGGCCACCGTCTCGTGCAATAGAGGCAAGGTGGTTTTGACCGTTCGACAAGATAATTCAACCATGGCGTTCGCTGCGAGGTTGGTCGCCGCGGCAACCAGGGTTGCGGCGCGATCGCGGCTCAAAGTCTCGGCATGCTCGATCATCTGTGGAGTATCGAGCAGCAACGACGACCAGGCGTTGGGAATGTGCGGGATCTCGACCCTTAGCGCGCAGGCGTGAAGATTTGCACCGTAGTACCCAGCCAACGCTACAGCGTTCGAAATGATCAATCCGGAACTTGAATCGGGATATGTTGCCAGCGGGAGAAAATATTGTGCCGTCATGTCCTGCTCCATCTATCGCGGACTGCCGCGATCGCAATTATCTATCTCCATTCGTCGCAATTGGCATTGATGTAACGCAATTGCCGGCGCTCCGGCTTCTCTGGTCTTGGCACGGCGCCGCGGAAGGCTGGCCCCGAAGGAGCATTGCACCTGGAGTTGGTGGTCGCTGCTCACATGGGGTGGCAAATGCCGAGGCGCCGGTCACATGTCCTGCATAAACGCCTGCATTTCTTCAGGTGTGACTTTGCCGTCATTGTTTGCGTCGACCGCGTCGAAGACGCGTTTGTGGATTGCGGCCAACTCTTCGAAAGAAATTGCGCCGTCCCCGTTGGTGTCGGCGACGACGAACATGATCTTCATCATATGACCGCGCATTGGCCCCATCATGCGCATTCCTTCATTCATGTCCGATGATATCATGTTGCGGCTCATCATGCCTGGCATCATTTCCGATCCTTCGGCCGCGGGCTTAACCTCCGACTGAGCCGAGTCTGGACTTTTCGTCTGGGCGGACGCGATGCCCACGGCACCGACGCCACCGAGCAAGGCCAGCACAGTGATAGTTGGCAGTCTGAACATGGACATTCTGCATCTCCTCTTTGAGCCATTATCCTCCATGACTATGGAGCTGCTTTTAGAGATACGACGAATGCCGGATTCAAGCGTTGCGTTGGATCAAACTGCCTGTGCTACTTCGCAGGCTTCGGGGACAATCTGCCGCCGCCCGGCCTCTATGATCGTGTGCTGACGGAAATGGAATATCCGCTGATCCTCGCCGCACTGATCTTCTCGGTCTCAACCGCAACACCTTGCGCAAGAAAATCAGGGAACTTGGCGTCTCGGTCTACAGGAGTTCTCGCACCGCCTGAGCTCGCTCGGGGGCGCGATAAAAAGAAGGCGGCGGGCCCTCATGTTTGCCCACCGCCCACCCCTCCCGGCGTCCGCCGCCACGGTCGGGAGGAAAGGTGAGCCTACCTGAGCCAGGTCGCGGTTTATATCCAAGCAGACAAACAAAGGTGCGGTGTCATTCAACAGTCACATAAGCATTTGTGAGGAGTGATTTGGCGCCAGGCGAATGTCATTGAAGTTGCTGCGGTCGTCGTCGCCATGCCTGTGGATAAGCTGTGGATATCCGGTGGACGACACGATCAACCAGCGGGCGATAACGTCGCAGATTCCAATCGCATGTTGCCTATCCGTTCCGAATCTCTTCATTCTGCGGTCGCTGCTATCGACCTCCGCCGCAAACGTCGTCGATCGCATGCCACGGGCGCTCCGACTGATGTCGTGGAGCGCCCTTTTTCTTTACGGTCGGGCTGACGGGAACTGCGACATTGTGTTTTGGTCAACTTGGCGGGCTGAGCCTCGCATATCGTTGAGCATGCCATAGATTACGCGAATCGGTCGTCGATCAATCGGGCGACACCGACCCCGGTGACAGGCCGGCACATATTCATAATTTACGGGAGTTGCATGATGGAATATCGACGTTTGGGAAAGTCGGGCCTGAAAGTGAGCGAGTTCTCCTTCGGCTCATGGGTCACGTTCGGCAAGCAGGTCAATGGAGGCGACGCCGTCGACCTCATGAAGCTTGCCTATGACAACGGGGTGAACTTCTTCGACAATGCCGAAGGATACGAGAGCGGCAAGTCCGAAATCGTGATGGGCGAGGCGCTCAGCAGGCTTGGCTGGAGCCGCGACAGCTTTGTCGTTTCCAGCAAGGTCTTCTGGGGAGGCCAGAAGCCGACGCAGCGCGGCCTGTCGCGCAAGCATGTGACCGACGCTTGCCACGCAGCGCTCAAGCGGCTTCAGGTCGACTACCTCGACCTCTACTTCTGCCACCGCCCGGATATCGACACGCCGATCGAGGAAACCGTTCGGGCGATGCATGATCTCGTCGCCCAGGGCAAGGTGCTCTATTGGGGCACGTCGGAATGGTCGGCGCAGCAACTGACGGAAGCCTACGCCGTTGCCCGGGACTTGCGCATCACCCCGCCGACCATGGAGCAGCCGCAGTACAACATCTTCGAACGCCAGAAGGTCGAGTCCGACTATCTGCCGCTCTATGACCTGATCGGCCTTGGCACCACGATCTGGTCACCGCTCGCCTCGGGCGTCCTGACCGGCAAGTACAATAACGGTGTGCCGGCCGACAGTCGTATGAACCTGCCGGGCTATGAATGGCTGAAGGAAAAGTGGTCGAGCGATGCCGGCCTTGCCCAGCTCAAACAAGTTGGCGAACTCGCAAAGCTCGCGGACGAGATCGGGATATCGATCACGCATCTCGCCCTTTTGTGGTGCCTTGCCAACCGGAACGTCTCGACCGTCATTCTTGGAGCCTCGCGCGCCAGCCAGTTGCAGGACAATCTCGCGGCCCTCTCACACCGAGAGAAGGTGACGTCTGACGTGCTGGACCGGATCGACACGATCGTCGGAAACAAGCCCGAGGGACCACGTCGCTTCTAAAGCATGTCGCGCAAAAGTGTGCAGCGGTTTTGCGCTAACGAACATGCGTCAAACAAAGACCTAAAGCGCGAGGAGCGATCTGAAAGATTGCGACGCGCTTCAGGTGAAACAACTTCCCTCGACGGGTCAGATTAAGGCTCGTCGAGGGAAGCACGGCTTGACAACGTGACGAGACGCGTTGCATTTTCGCCACAATGCGTTGCTTAAAGGTCACGCAAGGGTTTAGGTATTTCGCTCCCGATCGAGTCGTTGCGACGCTGGCTTTCTGAGCCGGCGTTGCTTGGTTTCGATTGATGGCGAGGGCGGCAGGTGCCGTCCGAAGAGAGGCCGAATGACGCAGGATGGGGTATCGCCGGCGGCGGCGGGCGAGACGGTGACGACGGTGACCGATCGCCGCGCCCTTTTTGCCGTGCCTGGCCTCGTGCTCGCCGGCGGCGCGCTTCTCTGCGCCACGGCCACGCTTTTCGTGCTGCTCGGCCTGACGCCGATCGCGCCGACGTCGCATGTCGTCATCACCTCGGTGATCGTCAATTCCTTCTTTGTCCTGACGCTGCTCGCCTTGATCGCTCGCGAGGTAGCAAGGCTGCTGAAGGCGCGCACCCGCGGCCGTGCCGCAGCCCGCCTGCATATCCGCATCGTCGTGCTCTTTTCGATCGTCGCGATCACGCCGGCGATCCTCGTCGCCATCTTCGCCAGTATCACGCTGAATGCCGGTCTTGACCGCTGGTTTGCCCTGCGCACCCAGTCGATTGTCAGCTCGTCGCGCAATATCGGCCAGGCCTACATGATGGAGAATGCCAGCTACCTGCAGGGGCAGACGGTCTCCATGGCCAACGACTTGGAGCGCAACCGCGCGCTCTACAACCTCGACAGGACGGGCTTTGCCGACTTGATGACCCGCCAGGCGAGGGGTCGCGGCCTGCTTGGCGCCTTCCTCGTCGAGCGCGACGGCTCGGTGATCGTCCAGGCCGATATCGCCACCGAAAAGCCGCTGCCGGCCATTCCGCAGGACGCATTGGAAAAGGCCGCCGCCGGCCAGCCGACGCTGATCCCGCCCGGCGTTACCAATCTCGTCGGCGCTATCATCAAGCTCGATGCCATCCAGAGCACCTTTCTCTATACGGTGCGCGCCGTCGATCCCAAGGTCATGGGCGCCATGCGCATGATGGAGGAGAACGCCACCGAATACCGCTCGATGGAGGCCAACCGCTTCTCGCTGCAGATCGCTTTTGCCGTGCTCTACATCGGCTTCGCGCTGATCGTGCTCCTGGCGGCGATCTGGACTGCGATCGCCGTCGCCGACCGCATCGTCCGGCCGATCCGCCTGCTGATCACGGCGGCCGACAGCGTTGCATCGGGCAATATGGATATCGTCGTGCCGGTGCATGCCGTCGACGGCGACGTCGCCAATCTCTCGCGCACCTTCAACAAGATGATCTCGGAAATCCGCACCCAGCGCGACGAGATCCTCGAGGCCAAGGACGAGGTCGACGACCGACGCCGTTTCATCGAAGCGGTGCTATCGGGCGTCACCGCCGCCGTCATCGGCGTCGAGCAGGACCGCCGCATCGCCATCGTCAACAGCTCGGCCGAGACGCTGATGTCGCTGTCGGCCGACGAAATGCTCGGGAAGCAGCTGGTCGACATCGCGCCGGAGGTCGATCAGGTGCTGACCGAGGCGGCGGTGCGTTATCGCGGCGATTTCCGCAAGCAGATTGCGCTGGTGCGCGGCGGCACTGTGAGGACGCTGAGCGTGCAGGTCACCCGCGAGGAAGTGCGCGACATGAGCGAATCCTACGTGATCACGCTCGACGACATCACCGATCTCGTCATCGCCCAGCGCTCGACTGCCTGGGGCGACGTGGCCAGGCGCATCGCCCATGAGATCAAGAACCCGCTGACGCCGATCCAGCTTTCCGCCGAGCGCATCCAGCGCCGCTACGGCAAGCAGATCGATCCGGGCGACCGGACCGTCTTCGACCAGTGCACGGATACGATCATCCGCCAGGTCGGCGATATCGGCCGCATGGTCGATGAATTCTCCGCCTTTGCCCGCATGCCGAAGCCGACCAAGGAGCCGAGCGACCTGCGCAATATCCTGCGCGACGCGATCTTCTTGCGTGAGATGGGCAACCATCACGTCACCTTCGAGCAGGATTTCGGGGAGCAGCCGCTGGAGGGCCTGTTCGACAGTCGCATGCTCGGCCAGGCCTTCGGAAATCTAATCAAGAATGCTGTGGAATCGATCGAGGCGGTGCCGAGCGACGAGCGGGACGAACGCAAGATTCTCGTGCGCGCCGCACTCGATGCCGGCCGCGACCGCTTCACCGTCGACGTGATCGACAATGGCCGCGGCCTGCCGGTGGAGAACCGCCACAGCATTCTGGAACCCTATATGACGATGCGCGAGAAGGGCACCGGCCTCGGCCTCGCCATCGTCAAGAAGATCATCGAGGAACATGGCGGGCAGCTCGAGCTGCATGATGCGCCCGCCGATTTTGACCGGGGAAGAGGGGCCATGATCCGCGTGCATCTGCCACGCCTGGATCCGACGCCTGCTGCCCCCGCAGCCAATGACAAGGAAAGCGTTTATGGCTTCTGATATTCTCGTCGTCGACGATGAGCATGATATTCGCGAGATCGTTTCCGGCATTCTCTCCGACGAAGGGCACGAGACGCGCACCGCCCATGACAGCGACAGCGCGCTGGCGGCAATTTCCGATCGCGTGCCGCGGCTGATCTTTCTCGATATCTGGATGCAGGGCAGCAAGCTCGATGGCCTGTCGCTACTCGACGAGATCAAGACCCGCCATCCGGAATTGCCCGTCGTGATGATATCAGGCCATGGCAACATCGAGACCGCCGTCTCGGCGATCAAGCGCGGCGCCTTCGATTTCATCGAGAAGCCTTTCAAGGCCGACCGGCTGATCCTGATCGCCGAACGCGCGCTGGAGAATTCCAAGCTGAAGCGCGAGGTTTCCGAGCTGAAGCGCCGCACCGGCGACGCACTGGAGCTGATCGGCACATCGGTCGCCGTTTCGCAGCTGCGCCAGACGATCGAGAAGGTGTCGCCGACCAACAGCCGCATCATGATCCTCGGCGCCTCTGGCTCCGGCAAGGAGCTGGTGGCGCGAATGATCCACAAGAAGTCGGCCCGTGCCAACGGCCCCTTCGTTGCGATCAACGCCGCCAACATCACGCCCGAACGCATGGAGGTGGCGCTGTTCGGCACCGAGGGCACGCCCGGCCAGGCGCGCAAGATCGGCGCGCTCGAGGAAGCCCATCGCGGCATCCTCTATCTCGACGAAGTCGGCGAAATGCCGCGCGAAACGCAGAACAAGATCCTCCGCGTCCTGGTCGATCAGCAGTTCGAGCGGGTCGGCGGTTCCAAGCGTGTCAAGGTCGATGTCCGCATCATCTCCTCGACCGCCTACAATCTCGAGAGCCGCATCGCCGAGGGCTGGTTCCGCGAGGATCTCTACCACCGCCTTGCCGTCGTACCGGTGCGTGTGCCGGCGTTGGCCGAACGGCGCGAGGACATTCCTTTCCTCGTCGATCAGCTGATGCGCCAGATATCAGAGCAGGCCGGCATCCGTCCGCGCCGCATCGGCGACGACGCCATGGCCGTGCTGCAGGCGCACGACTGGCCCGGCAACATCCGCCAGCTGCGCAACAATATCGAGCGACTGATGATCCTTGCCCGCACCGACGGCCCGGATGCGCCGATCACCGCCGACATGCTGCCGACCGATCTCGGCGACATGCTGCCGAAGGTGTCCGCCAAGAACGACTATCACATCATGACGCTGCCGCTGCGCGAAGCCCGCGAGATGTTCGAGAAGGATTATCTGATCGCCCAGATCAACCGCTTTGGCGGCAATATCTCTCGCACCGCGGAATTCGTCGGCATGGAGCGTTCGGCGCTGCACCGCAAGCTGAAGTCGCTCGGCGTCTGATTGTATCCGGCGCGGCCGAGGCCGCGCCGCCTCCTATATATTGCTTCCCGGAAGACCAGGTTTCCCATGCCGAGAATTGCCTATGTGAATGGCCGTTACGTCAAGCATTCCGATGCCAGCGTGCATATCGAGGATCGCGGCTACCAGTTTGCCGATGGCGTCTACGAGGTCTGCGAAGTGCGCCACGGCTATATCGTCGATCTCACGCGCCATCTGAACCGTCTCGACCGTTCGCTCGGTGAATTGCGCATCGCCTGGCCGATGAGCCGGGCGGCGCTGACGCAGGTCATTCGCGAGACGCTGCGCCGCAACCATGTCCGCAACGGGCTTTTCTACATGCAGGTGACGCGCGGCGTCGCCCGCCGCGATCATGTCTTCCCGGCCGAGGGAACGCCGCCCTCGCTCGTGATCACCGCCAAAAGCACCGATGCCAGGATCATCGCCGCCAAGAACGCCAACGGCATCAAGGCGATCACCCTTGTCGACAATCGCTGGGACCGCGTCGACATCAAGTCCGTCGGCTTGCTGCCGAATGCCATGGCCCGCCAGCAAGCCAAGGAGGCCGGCGCCCAGGAAGCGATCTATGTCGACGGCGACGGCATGGTGAAGGAAGGGGCGGCGACCAATGTCTGGATCGTCGATCCGGACGGAACGCTGGTGACGCGCCCGGCCGAACACGGCATTCTGCGCGGCATTACCCGCACCACTCTGATGGATGTCGCAGCCAAGTTGGGGTTGCAGATCGCCGAGCGGAGCTTCTCCGTTTCGGAGATGCTCGCAGCCCGCGAAGTCTTCCTCACTGCAGCCACAAGCATTTGTTTTCCAGTCGTTTCCGTCGATGGCCAGACCATTGCCAACGGCCATCCGGGCAGCGTTTCGCAGAAAGTTCGCGAAGCCTTTTTCGACGTTGCGGAAAAGATTGCGATTTGATACCAAGATTTGCTGGACAGGTGGAATGAGGATGCCACCGGTCTTCGCATGGTGAGGTTGATTGATATTCTACCGGCCAGATCAGGTCGGCAATAAAGAAAGAAGCGGCGCGATGGCGGAACGTTCTCAGAATCTTCAGGACTTATTTCTCAATACTGTTCGCAAGCAAAAGATTTCCCTGACAATCTTTCTGATCAACGGCGTGAAACTCACGGGCGTTGTTACGTCTTTTGACAATTTCTGTGTTCTTCTTCGCCGTGACGGCCATTCGCAGCTCGTGTATAAGCATGCGATCTCTACGATCATGCCGGGCCAGCCCATGCAGATGTTCGAGAGCGAAGAAGCAGCGTCCTAACAGGATCAGCCGTCATTTCGACACGCGATACCAAGAACGATTCGATCATCCCTGAGGCCGCCAAGCACAGGGACGATATGCGCGCGACTGTCGTTGTGCCGGTTCTGAAATCGCGCAGTCGCGGCGGCCAGAGCGAATCGGCCTCGACCCGCACGCCGGAAAGCCGGCTCGAAGAGGCGACGGGCCTTGCCCAGGCGATCGACCTCGATGTCGTCAATGGCCAGATCGTCCCGGTCAATGATCCAAGGCCGGCCACATTGCTCGGCACCGGCAAGATCGAGGAGATCAAGGCGCTGCTCGACGAGCGCGATTCCGGTCTCGTCATCGTCGATCATCCGTTGACGCCGGTGCAGCAGCGCAACCTGGAAAAGGAATGGAACGCCAAGGTCATCGACCGGACGGGCCTCATCCTCGAAATCTTCGGCCGCCGCGCCTCCACCAAGGAAGGCACGCTGCAGGTCGATCTCGCCCATCTGAATTATCAGAAGGGCCGTCTGGTGCGAAGCTGGACCCACCTTGAACGCCAGCGCGGCGGCGGCGGCTTCATGGGCGGCCCCGGCGAAACCCAGATCGAAGCCGACCGACGGATGCTGCAGGACCGCATCATCAAGCTCGAACGCGAGCTGGAGCAGGTCGTGCGCACCCGCCAGCTCCACCGCGCCAAACGCCGCAAGGTGCCGCACCCGATCGTGGCGCTCGTCGGTTATACCAATGCCGGCAAGTCGACGCTGTTCAACCGCATCACCGGCGCCGGCGTGCTGGCCGAAGACATGCTCTTTGCCACGCTCGACCCGACGCTTCGGCGCATGAAACTGCCCCACGGCCGCACCGTCATCCTGTCCGACACCGTCGGCTTCATCTCCGACCTGCCGACCCATCTGGTCGCCGCCTTCCGGGCGACGCTGGAAGAGGTGCTGGAAGCCGATCTCATCCTGCATGTCCGTGACATGTCCGATGCCGACAACCAGGCGCAGAGCTCCGACGTGATGCGCATCCTGAACGACCTCGGCATCGACGAGGCCGAAGCCGAAAAGCGGCTGATCGAAGTCTGGAACAAGATCGACCGGCTGGAGCCCGAGGTGCACGATGCCATGGTGCAGAAATCGGCCGGCGCCAGCAACGTGGTGGCGGTTTCAGCCGTCAGCGGCGAGGGCGTCGACACGCTGATGGAAGAGATCAGCCGCAGACTGTCAGGCGTGATGACCGTGGCGACGATCCGCCTTCCGGTCGACAAGCTGGCGCTGCTGCCCTGGCTTTACGACCATGCGATCGTCGACGGCCGTGAGGATAATGAGGACGGCACGATCACGCTTGATCTGCGCCTGTCCGAAACCGAGGCGACCGAACTCGAGCGCCGCATCGGCAATGGACCGAAGTCTTCAAAGGAAGATTGGGAGCGGTAAGGCGTTCAAGGGGATGTGGCAACGTTCCGCTCACTCCGCCCCCGACGTCACAGCCCGCTCGATCGCCTTCGCTGCCTGCCAGATTTCCTCCATCCGCTCCAGCGTCGCGTCTTCCAGCGTCTCGCCTTCTGCTTCAAGAACCTGTTCTATATGGCTGAACCGACGACGGAATTTCGTATTCGTTCCGCGCACTGCCTGTTCCGGATCGGCCTTGACGTGACGGCCGATATTGACGACCGCGAAGATCAGGTCGCCGAGCTCGTCGCTGACCTTTGCCTGATCGCCTTCGCGAAGGGCTGCCCGCAATTCGCCGATCTCCTCCTCGATCTTGTCGAGGATCGGCTCCGGTGCTGACCAATCGAAGCCGACCTTGGCGGCGCGTTCCTGCAGTTTCAGGGCTTCTGTCAAAGCCGGGAAGCTGCGCTGCACCGAGCCGAGGAATCCGCTGTTGACGTCCTCGGTGATGCCGCGCCGCGAGCGCCGCTCGGCGCGCTCGCGTTTTTCCGCCTGCTTGATCTCGTCCCATTGGATCTTCACCGCGTCCGGCGTATCCGCCGCCGAACGGGCAAAGACGTGCGGATGGCGGCGGATCATCTTGGCGGTGATGGCGTTGACCACGTCGCCAAAGGAAAATTCGCCGGCCTCCTCGGCCATGCGGGCATGAAAGACCACCTGCAGCAGCAAGTCGCCCAGTTCGTCGCAGAGATCGTCCATATCGCCACGCTCGATCGCATCGGAGACCTCATAGGCCTCCTCGATCGTATAGGGCTTGATCGTTTCGAAGTTCTGCACGATGTCCCAGGGGCAGCCGGTTTCGGGATGGCGCAGCGCCGCCATGATCTCGATCAGCCGCGAAATGTCTTTGGAAGGTTGCATGTTGCCTCGGTTCAGCGGGCTTAGTTCAATGGAATGTCGTTGGCGCTCTTCGACGACTGGTAGCTGGTCGACAGCGCGTCGTAGCGCGCCTTGATGCGGGCGGTCTGCGCTTTGAGCGCGTTTTTCTGGAGCGCGTCTTCGGTCTCGACGAGATCGGCGATGGCAAAGCTGTTCCAGAAGGCGTTTTGCCTGCGATAGCCGCCGGGTTCAAGTCCGAAGACCTCCTTGAGGATCTTCAGGTCGTGCGGAATGGCGAAGGCGTCGCGCGAATCCTCATGGCTGAAAAAATAGTAGAAATTGTCGAAGCCGGCCCAGGTGATCGCCGACATGCACATCGTGCAGGGTTCGTGCGTCGACAGGAAGATCAGATCCTTGGTCGGCGGCTTGTCGCCAAGCTCGTAGAAACGCTTCAGCGTATGCACCTCGCCGTGCCAGAGCGGGTTCTCCAGCTCGTTATTGGTCTCGGCGACGACAAGCGAAAGATCGGATTTCCGCAGGATCGCCGCACCGAACACCTTATTGCCAAGCGAAACGCCACGCTCCGTCAGCGGCAGGATATCGTCTTCCATGACCGAAAGCAGGCGGGAGGCAATGGTCTTATCAGGCATGAGGGCCCTCCAGTTTTCCTCAGTCTATCGCCTTGGCGGCGCGAGTGAAATGCGTGAAGCACCGGTGGACGTCTTTTGTCACAGGCTTTATACTGCACTGCAGCAAGCGGGCTGGGAATATGCGGCTTTTTGGCAGCACGGGTGACTTTTCTCAAATCACTGACGGCACGAGCAAAAGAATACCTGCTTGCTTGGGCTTTCGAATTTCTGTTCCTTCAATCCCTTGTCGATCAAGGGCATATTCCGGCAACTTCGAAGTGGATTGATGATGCCTCCCAAGACTGAACAGCTTTCGGTATTTCCCGCCTTCTTTCGCGTGGAAGGCCAGAAGACGGCTGTCTTCGGCAATGGCGATGAAGCTTTCGCCAAGGTGCGGCTGCTGCTCAACACAAAGGCACGGATTGTCGCCTATGCCGACCGGCCGGAAGCCGATTACCACGCGTTCCTGATCGCCAACCGCATCGAGACCGTGCGCGCTGCCTTCTCCGCCGAACAGGTCGAGGGTTCGGCGCTCGTCTTCGCCGCAACCGGCAATGAAGCCGACGACCGCAGCATCGTCGACGCTGCGCGCGCCGCCAGAATTCCGGCCAATGCCGTCGATCAGCCCGATTACTGCGATTTCTTCACGCCGGCGCTGGTCAACCGTGCGCCCGTCGCCGTTGCGATCGGCACCGAAGGGGCAGGGCCGGTTCTGGCGCAGATGATCCGCGCGCAGATCGACCAGCTTCTTTCGCCCTCGCTCGGCCGCCTTGCCGGGCTGGCGACGAGCTACCGCAAGGCCGTCGACCAACTGATTCCGAGAGGCGTCTCCCGCCGGGTCTTCTGGCGCCGTTTCTTTTCCGGTGCCGTCGCCGATGCGGTCGCCAATGGCAACCTGCCGCAGGCCCGCCATGCCGCCGACCGGCTGCTGCACGCGATGGACAAGGTCGCCGGCCACGTCTGGCTGGTCGGCGCCGGTCCGGGTGCCGAGGATCTGCTGACGTTGCGCGCCCAGCGCGTGATGATGGAAGCTGACGTCATCGTCTATGACGCCCTCGTGCCGCAGGCGATCGTCGATATGGGCCGCCGTGATGCCGAGCGGCTTTCCGTCGGCAAGCGCAAGGGCTGCCACTCGAAGTCCCAGGAAGAAATCAACGACCTGCTGGTCGATCTCGGCCGTCAGGGCAAGCGCGTCGTCCGCCTGAAATCCGGTGATCCCCTGGTCTACGGCCGGGCAGGGGAAGAGATGGCGGCATTGCGCGCTGCCGGCATCACCTATGAGGTCGTGCCTGGCATCACCTCGGCTTTCGCAGCCGCTGCCGATTTCGAGCTGCCGCTGACGCTGCGCGGCGTTGCCTCCTCGCTGGTCTTCACCACCGGCCATGATCTTACAGGCGACGTGCTGCCCGATTGGGCAAGCCTTGCCGTTTCCGGCGCGACCATCGCCGTCTATATGGGCCGCACGGTTGCTGCCTCCGTCGCCGAGCGGCTGATGCAAGCGGGCATTCCCGCCGAAACGACCGTTGCCGTCATCGAAAATGCCAGCCGCGCCGATCGCCGCCTGCTGCATGGCACGCTCGCCGATCTGCCCGATCTGCAGCACCGCGACGAATTAACCGGGCCTGTCATGGTCATCATCGGCGATGCGGTCGCCGGCGCCAATTTCGAACTGTCCGAGCCCCTGGTGCGCGCAAACGCCCGGCTCGAGGAACTTGCAAGGAGCTGAATATGGGTGACAAGGTTCTGACCGCCAACCGGCTGACGGACGGCATTGCCGTCTGGCTGGATGCGAACGGCAAGTGGTCCACCTCGCTGCAGGAGGCGCTCGTTGCCCGTCATGCCGAGGCCGTTGCCGCGCTGGAGGCGATCGGCAAAAAATCCTATGCCGACAACGAGGTCGTTGACGTCGCCGTCGTCGACGTTCAGGAAACCAACGGCATTCTCTGGCCGCTTCGCTTGCGCGAACGCATCCGCGCACAAGGCCCGACCATGGAATATGCCCCGGGCTACGCTCCTGCCGATCCCGAATTCATTGCAGTCTGAGGAAGACGATGTACCGTTACGACGAATTTGACCATGCCTTTGTTACCGAGCGCGTCGAGCAGTTTCGCGATCAGGTCGAGCGCCGCCTTTCCGGCGAGCTCGCCGAGGACGCGTTCAAGCCGCTGCGCCTGATGAACGGCGTCTACCTGCAACTCCACGCCTACATGCTGCGCATTGCCATTCCGTATGGCACGCTGAGCTCGCGCCAGCTGCGCATGCTCGCCCATATCGCCCGCACCTATGACCGCGGCTACGGCCACTTCACCACGCGCCAGAACCTGCAGTTCAACTGGCCGAAACTGTCCGATATTCCCGATGCGCTCGCCGACCTTGCCAGCGTCGAGATGCATGCGCTGCAAACCTCGGGCAACTGCATCAGAAACGTCACGGCCGATCACTTCGCTGGTGCTGCCGCCGATGAGATCGCCGATCCGCGTCCTTACGCCGAAATCCTGCGCCAGTGGTCGTCGGTTCACCCGGAATTCTCCTTCCTGCCGCGCAAGTTCAAGATCGCCGTCACCGGTGCCGAGCGCGACCGCGCCGCAATCCAGGTTCATGATATCGGCCTGCACGTGAAGAAGAACGACAAGGGCGAGATCGGCTTTGCCGTCTATGTCGGCGGCGGCCAGGGCCGTACGCCGATGATCGCCAAGCTGATCCGCGACTTCCTGCCCGAGGAAGACCTGCTCTCTTACACCACTGCCATCGTGCGCGTGTACAATCTGCACGGCCGCCGCGACAACAAATACAAGGCCCGCATCAAGATCCTCGTGCACGAAACCGGCACCGAGGAGCTGACGCGCCAAGTGGAAGCCGAATTCGCCGCGCTGAAGGATAGCGAGCTCAAGCTGCCGGAAAAGGACGTCCAGTCGATATCAGCCTATTTCGCGCCACCTGATCTGCCCGAGCGCGCCGAAGGCTGGGAAAATCTTGCCCGCTGGAAGAAGGCCGATTCCGGTTTCTCCCGCTGGGTCCAGCAGAACGTGCAGCCGCACAAGAACCCCGATTACGGCATGGTGACGATCTCGCTGAAGCCGATCGGCGGCATTCCGGGCGATGCCTCCGACGCGCAGATGGATGCGATCGCCGATCTGGCCGAGGAATATGCCTTCGACGAAATCCGCGTCAGCCATGAGCAGAACCTGATCCTGCCGCATGTGGCGCTTGCCGATCTCGAAGCCGTCTATCGCGGCCTCGTCGCCATCAATCTGGCGGAAGCCAATGCCGGCCTGATCACCGATATCATTGCCTGTCCGGGGCTGGACTACTGCGCGCTCGCCAATGCGCGCTCCATTCCGCTGGCGCAGGAAATCTCCCGCCGCTTCGGCAATGCCGAACGCCAGGCGGAGATCGGTGAGCTGAAGATCAAGATCTCCGGCTGCATCAATGCCTGCGGCCATCACCATGTCGGCCATATCGGCCTGCTCGGTGTGGAGAAGAAGGGCGCCGAACTCTACCAGATCACGCTCGGCGGCTCCGGCGACGAACATACCTCGATCGGCGAGATCATCGGCCGCGGCTTCGAGCCGGACCGGGTGACCGACGCGATCGAGACGATCGTCGACACCTATCTCGGCCTGCGCCTCGATCAGTCCGAGAACTTCCTCGCCGCCTATCGCCGTGTCGGACCGCAGCCGTTCAAGACTGCGCTCTACGGCTCGGCCGCCGAAGCGGCATAAGGAGGGGATGATGACGAAGATCTGGAGAGAAACCGGTTTTGTCGAAAACGATCCCTGGGTGATCGAGACCGACGAGGTGAAGGCGACCGAGGAGCAGAAGCCGCTGCTCGGTCTCGACGAACTGATCGCCAAGGCCGATGAAAGCAACGATGTCGGCCTCGGCGTGCTGATCAAGCCGGCCGACGATGTCCGCCGGCTGGAGCCCTATCTCGATCGCCTCGAAATCGTTGCCGTCGCCTTTCCGGCGTTCAACGACGGCCGCGCCTTCAGCCATGCCTCGCTGCTGCGCCAGCGCCTCGGCTACACCAATGAGCTACGCGCCGTCGGCGACGTGCTGATCGATCAGGTGCCGCTGATGCTGCGCGTCGGCATCGACAGCTTTTCCGTCACCAACGCCACGGCGCTGAAGCGGCTGGGCGAAAACCGTCTTCCCGCCATTCCCCATCATTATCAGCCGGCGGTGCGTGACGCCGAAGCCGGCAAGGGCTATAGTTGGCGCCGTCAGGCGAAGCCGGCCGCATAAGCGACCGGTCCGCCGTTGCAGTGCATGTCGCGCAAAAGTGTGCAGCGGTTTTGCGATAACGACATGCTTTAGAATGGCGGAATGATAGCATGAAGACATTCGAAGTGGCGGTGATCGGTGGCGGTCTCGCCGGCATGATCGCCGCAATCGCGCTGGCGCGCGGCGGTCGCAGCGTGGCGCTGGTGGCACCCGTTGCCCCCAAAGAGGACCGGCGCACCACGGCGCTGATGGATCAGTCGATCCGTTTCCTCGATCGCCTGGCGCTCTGGGAAAAGCTCCGCCCCGCAGCCGCTCCTCTCACCAGCATGCGTATCGTCGACGGTACCGATCGGCTGTTGCGCGCGCCGACGACCACCTTCCGCGCGGCCGAGGTCGGTCTCGATGCCTTCGGCTACAATTTCCCGAACAAGGCGCTGACCGGCATTCTCGAAGAGGCCGCCGCCGGCGAGGGCAATATCACCCGTTTCACCGATATGGCCGAATCGATCGAAATATCAGCCGTTTCAGTCTCGATCACGCTGACCGGCGGCGAGACGCTGTCGGCCGATTTTGCCGTCGGCGCCGATGGCCGCAGCTCGAAGCTGCGCGAGACCTCAGGCATTACGGTGCGCAACTGGTCCTATCCGCAATCGGCCATGGTGCTGAATTTCGCCCATTCGCTGCCGCACCAGAATATCTCGACCGAATTCCACACCAAACACGGCCCCTTCACCCAGGTGCCGCTGCCGGGAAGCCGCTCCAGCCTCGTCTGGGTGCAGGATCCCGCGCAAGCCGCGAGCCGCATGGAATTGCCGCTTGCCGAACTCGGCGCCCTCGTCGAGGCGCGCATGCAGTCCATGCTCGGCAAGGTTGATGTCGAGGGGGGCGTCCAGGTCTGGCCGCTCTCCGGCATGATGGCGCATCGTTTCGGCAAGGGACGCATCGCGCTGATCGGCGAGGCCGCCCATGTCTTCCCGCCGATCGGGGCACAGGGGCTAAACCTCAGCCTGCGCGATATCATGGCGCTTGCCGATATCCTCTGCGAGAGAGCGGAATTGCCGGTGCCGGCCGATGCCGGTGAAAGCTTCGACCGCAGGCGCCGCGCCGACATCATGACGCGCACGGCAAGCGTCGATCTTCTCAACCGCTCGCTGCTTTCGGATTTCCTGCCCGTCCAGATGCTCCGCGCCGCCGGCCTGCATATCCTCTCGGCCATACCGCCGCTGCGCAACATCGTCATGCGTGAGGGCATCGAGCCGGGCCGCGGCTTCCGCGATATTCCGGATGCGCTAAGGGAAAAGCTGAAGCGGAAGAAGGCCTGATCGGATCACGATCAGCCAGAGCGAAACAGTCACCACCGATAGCACCGTCGTGATCAGGATCGTCGCCGAGGCGCGCTCCTGCCAGGCGCCATATTGCTGGCCGATGACGAAGACGTTGGTCGCCGTCGGCAGGCAGGCAAGCAGCACAGCGGCCTGGATCCAGACCGGCTCGAAACCACCAACCGCCGTGAGCGCAATGAAAACCGCGATCGGATGCAGGACCAGCTTCGCCGGCACGATATAGGAGATCTCGGCCGGGATTCGTTTCAGCGGCCGGAGCGCCAGCGTCACGCCCATGGCAAAGAGCGCGCAGGGCGCCGCCGCCTGGGCGAGATAATCGACCAAGCGCTGAAACGCCGGCGGCTGGTCGATGTGCAAAGCGGCCACCACAAAGCCCAGCGCCGTCGACAGTATGAAGGGATGCAGCGCGACCTTCCGGACGATATCAGCGACAAGCTGGCCTGTTGAACGCTTGTCGTCGCCGGCTGCCGCCATCAGCGCCGGCGCGACGATGAAATGCAGTGCGTTCTCGAAGCAGATGATCAGCGCCACCGGCACGGCTGCGCCTTCGCCGAGCGCCAAGAGTGCCAGGCCAGGCCCCATATAGCCGATATTGCCATAGGCGCCGGCAAAGGACTGGATGGTGCAATCGGCAAGCGAATTGCCGCGCACGAGACGGCCGATGACGAAAAGCAGGATGAAGACGGCATAGGTCGCCGCGATATCGGTGACAATGAAATCGACGCGCGTCAGTTCTTCGATCGGTGTGCGCGAGACGAGCTTGAAGAACAGAGCGGGCAGGGCGGCATAGATGATGAAGGTGTTCAGCCAGCCGAGCGCTTCGGCCGGCTGCTTGGTCGCCTTGGCGGCGATGTAACCGATCAGGATCAGGCCGAAGAACGGCAAAAGCAGGCTGACAATATCGGCCAAGAGGTCTTCCAGTACGCGGGGATGGTCGGCGGGTCAGGATCTGACTTAAGCAATTCCAGCGAAAGTGTGTAGCGGTTTTGCGTTCGGAATTGCGCAGAAACAAGAGCAATTCCAGCGAAACTGTGTAGCGGTCTTGCGTCCGGAATTGCGTAAAAACAAATCGATAGAGCGTGGACTCGTTGAGTACACGCTCTACCGCCAATCGAACACGCGATCAGTAATCCCAGAAGGCCGCTACCCAGCGAAAGGCGTCGCCGTCGACCGCCACCCGGCCGACGGAGGGGAACGGCAGGTGAGTGGCCACCAGCTGCTCGCCGGTCTCCGCCAGTTCCCGCAGAAGACGGACCCGAACGCGCGCCGCCTCCTCGGGGTCGTGTTCGAAGCCGTTGTACCAGTCGGGGTGTTCGAACCCGACCGCGAACACGGCGTCGCCGGCAAACATCAGCCTGTCGCCGCCGGACGCCACGCGGATCACGCTGTGCCCGGGGGTGTGGCCGCCGGTGCGATGGACGACCACGCCCGGCGCCACCTCGTACTCGTCATCGAACAGCCTGAAATGGCTGCGATACTCCTTCGCGAACCGCTTGGCGGTCGCCCGAAGCGCGTCCGGGAACCCCGGCGGCATGGAGACCCGGGAGAAATCCGGCGCCTCCCAGAACTTGACCTCGGCGGCCGCCACGTGGACCCGCAGGTCCGGCCGCAGCTGGTCCTTCACCCCGTCGACGAGCAGCCCGCCAATATGGTCCATGTGCATGTGGGTCAGCACCACGTCGGTCACCGACGCAAGATCGATGCCGGCGGCTTCCAATCGCTTGATCAACTGCCCGGCCCGCGGCAGGTGCAAGTCAGGGTCGATCCCCAGCCCGGCATCGAGGAGTATGGTCTGGTCGCCGCTGCGCACCACGACCACGTTCAGCGCCCAGTCGAAAGCTTCCGCTGGCAGGAACATGTCTTTCAGCCAGGTCGCTCGGACGGACGGATCGATGTTGTGGCCCAGCATCGCGGTAGGGAGCGGTAGCACTCCATCGCTGACCACCAGCACCTCAATCTCGCCGACCCGCACCGCGTAGCGCGACGGAACCAGTTCGTCGAGCCGAGGTCTGCCGGTGTGTGCGGTGTTTTCCCGGCTCGTCTTTGTCTCAAGGTTCATGTCCGTCTCCTTCTGACCGCCGCCTTAAACACGGCATCGACGACGCTACATCGAGGCGTATTTGCGATCGATTGGGTCGAGGGATAAGGGCGGGTGGGGCCGAGGGACAGGGCAAGCCATACCAGGGCATAGGTGCAGGCCTGGCTTTTTACTGCCGGCGGCGTGCTGATGAGCGCGGAGTGGATCAGATCAGCGAACGTGGCAAACCTGCTGCTTAGCCTGGAAAATCGGCAACCCGTGGCCTAGCCGATCTGCATCAGGATCGGAAAGGTCTGCTGGAACCAGATCGCCACGTTGCTGACCCAACCGAACAGGAAGGCGAGGCCGGTAAGCACGAGGAAGAGACCCATCACCTTTTCCACCGTGCCGAGATGGCGGCGGAAGCGCGAGAGGAAGCGCATGAAGGCGCCGGAAAAGCCGGCGGCGATCCAGAAAGGAATGGCAAGGCCGAGCGAATAGATGGCGAGCAGCCCGGCGCCGGAGCCGACCGTTTCACGCGAGGCGGCAACGCCGAGAATGGCGCCAAGCACCGGGCCGATGCAGGGCGTCCAGCCGAAGGCGAAGGCAAGGCCCATGATATAGGCGCCCGTCAGCGTCGCCGGCTTGCCGCTGCCCTGGAAGCGCGCCTCGCGGGCAAGCACCCCGATTCGAAAGAGGCCGAGAAAGTTCAGCCCCATGACGATGATGATCAGCCCGCCGATCTTCGACAGGAGGTCGAGATGCTGGCGAAGCGCCATGCCGATGCTGGAGGCGCCGGCGCCGAGCGCCACGAAGACGGTGGCAAAGCCGAGCGTGAAGAAGAGTGCCGAGAAGAACACGCCGCGTCTGACGTCGGGCGTCACCACAACCGCACCGCCGCCGCGGAACTGCTCGACTGAAATGCCGGCCATATAGCAGAGATAAGGCGGGACGAGGGGAAGCACGCAAGGCGACAGAAAGGAAAGCGCCCCGGCAATCAACGCGCTCCACAGGGAAATATCGGCAATCGACACGCATTCTCTCCGGCTGCAATCTGCGTGATGTTCCTAGCTTTGCAGGCCAGCGATTGCCAATCACCTTTTTGCGCGCGCAAGACAAGACGCCTTTGCACGCAAGACATTTGTCTTTGCGCCCGCAAGGCAAGCTGCCTTTGCCCGCAAGGCAAGATGCCTTTGCCCGCAAGAAATGTGCCGACCGCCGGAAAAAGGCAAATTTTTCGGTTGACCGCAATGGGTCGCCTGCCTATGTTCCGCCCACTTCCAGCCGGGGTGGTCACACCCGCGGAGAGGGAGAGCGTAGCTCAGCTGGTAGAGCAACTGACTTTTAATCAGTAGGTCTCGGGTTCGAACCCCGACGCTCTCACCATAAAAATTCAACGAATTCAACATGGTAGAGACTGTAATCGACGGCAACGAATGCCGCCGATTACGACATTTTCCGGCACATGACGCGGTTTTACGGCACTAGGCGTTCGGCGATGTCGGCCATCTGAAAAAGGACATCATCGCCTACCTTCACCAAATCGGGCGGGTGGAGGAGATATGCCGCGCCGATCGACAGCGCAACGTCATAGAGTATGAATAGGGGTGAATACAAAAGCCCCGCCAACATGGCGAGGCTCTCATTCTGCTGATCTGACGGGCCGTTCTTAGAACTTCACGCCGACCCCGAACTTGAGTTCGTGCTGATCGAGGTCAACATCGACACCAAGGATGTCTTTCTCGCCGAAGTCATTGAACCGGTACTCACCACGGGCAAAGATGTTGTTGGTGATAGCAAAATCGACGCCACCCCCGACGGTGTAGCCGTTGAACGTCTCCGTTTCCTTATCGAACCCTGGCACGTCGACGTAACCGCGCGTGGCGGTCCAGCCAGCTGCTCCATAAATCAGAGCTTTGTCAAAGGCGTAACCAACACGGCCGCGAACAGCACCGGACCAATCCGTTCCAATGTCCGCTCCGAGCGCGTCCTTTTCATTCCAGTTGTGTTCCAGATTGCCTTCAATGCCGACAACAACGTTGTCAAACTGGAAGTTGTAACCTGCAAATCCGCCGAAGACGCCGCCGTTAAAATCCTCAGAAGCGCTGGCACCGCCGACGCTGAAATCACCGTTCAGCCATCCCGCTCCGCCATCGATACCGAAATACGGCCCCGACCACGTGAAAACAGGCGCCGCTGCAACTGGAGCAGCCGGGATGTCCTGAACGGCATCAGCCGCGAGCGCGGTGGTAGTGAAAAGTGCGAGGAAAGTGGTGGCAATAGTTAACTTCATTTTCGTACCCCATGGCATTACATTGCAACCAAAGGATACACCATCAGCTCAACAAAAAGCTGTAGCAATAAGAGCACACTCGCCGGATACTGCGTATAGTACAAGTTGTCCTGTCGCCGAGAAGGCGGGCCCAAGCCCGCCCCGCCGCGTCAGTTATTCGGCATTGCCTTCGTGACCGACAGTTGCACGTTCGTTGCGTTCAGCGCGCCGCCTGAGTCGGGCCTCAGAACAGTGGGCACTTCGATGGAAGAATGTTGATCTGCAACTGAGTAGGGTGACTGTGGACTCACGGGTCGACGCGTCGCATTGAAACCACAAAAAGTGCGGCCGGAAAGCGATCAGTGCGGATCGGAAAAACGTTACTGTCGGCGCTCATCGCAGGGAAATCAAAGTCTCACCACGCCGGCGCCGAGGACTTCGTATTTCCCGATGGTCGCGGGAATTTTACTCGCCACACTAACATGACGAAGCGCTTCTGGAATCCGCTTGTCACCGCGGTATCGATAGAACCCATTGGGTGGCACGCCCTACGGCATTTCGCGGTGAGCACTTGGATAGTAGCAGGATTGCAGCCGAAGGCGGTTCAGACACTTGCCGGTCACGCGTCTTATGCCATCACTATGAATCGGTACGGTCACCTCTTCCCATCGGACGAGCACCAAGAGGCATTTGACAAGATCGCGGAGGCCTTGGCCTGATTGGCACATGGACGGCACATGGTGCGCTACAGGCACTGCAAACTAACGGTTTATGGTCTGACTTTTAATCAGTAGGTCTCGGGTTCGAACCCCGACGCTCTCACCATTTCTAGTTTTAAATGTAGCTGCCGCGATCTCAGATCAGCAGTCGCAGTAACGCACCCTCATCCTTCACCCCATGCTGGTACGAATGGATAACCCGCTGAGCCAGATCTTCGCGCTCGGTGTCTGTCGTGATTTGTCGCACCGAGATGACGTGGTCAAAAACTCTCTGGCAGAGGGCGACTTCTTCGTCGCCCAACACGGTTTGTGCGTCGGCTATCTGGGATCGGATCATGATCGCCCTCGCTTCCTCGGATCGATAGGAGGATGGAACATCTGCTTTTTAAGCGCATGAAGGGAGACACAAGGTCGTGAGGTCTCACCCCCATGGTCGGGATAGGTCTTTGTCCCGCCTGGCAACTAATTCTCGTTCGGCCCGCTCCACACATAGGCAGAAGCGGGCTTTCTCTGGGCATTCCAGATCACTTCGTACCCTATCTTTTCAAGCGAGAGTAAAGTGCCAAGCCTTTCGTCATCGGACAGGCTTCGCAGAGAAACGTTAAGTGCGTCCAGGCCCCCTAAATTGTAGAGGTTAACGAATACATCGAGTGCCATTGTTCTTCTCCCCGTGGGACAGTATAACACAAGAGCAGGGGAATATTTGCTTCATACATAAATAAATATTTTATACATCTATTCGTTCTTCACGAATTATTTATGCTTTTCTTCATTCGGGTGTGGATATTTGACATGGGCAGCGCTTCGCGTCTTTGCCGCAGGAATTGAGCTTCGCGGAAATCCGCTGAGGCACAGGAACCAACTTCCACTGCGGTCCGTTTTCTTCTCATCAACACAGAGGAGAAATCGACCATGGATTGGAATCGGATCGAAGGAAACTGGAAGCAGGCGAAGGGCAAGATCAAGGAGCAGTGGGGCAAACTCACTGACGATGATCTTGACCAGATCGCCGGCAAGCGCGACCAGCTGGAAGGCAAGATCCAGGAGCGTTATGGCATCGAAAAGGACCGTATCAGACGCGACATCGATGACTGGACCGGTCGCCAGACTTGGTAGTGCCTGAACAAAAACCCGGTGAAAGCCGGGTTTTTGCCGAAGGGGCTAAGGCGCCAAGACCTGTCGGATGTCAGGAGTATCCACCAAAAGCCAATAGAAGTGCGCCGATCGCGATAAGGGCCAGCGCCGGCCAGTTTTGGGATATCCCGAGGAACCTGAGGCCTTGGCGCCGTGGCTCCAGCGTGGTGCCGCCTTGCGGCATTTGATGCGGATCACTCGGTCTTCGACCAAGCGCCGAGGTAAAGAGAAAAAGAAGTCCGCCGATGATGAGAGCGGCTCCGGTCAGGATTGCCCACATGGTGACCTCCATAGCAAGCGGGGTGTGGGGTAAACCAGATCGGGACCGGATCGTTCCGTGAATGGCTGCTCCCTTGAACAACCTCCGAGTCGGAACCAAAAGCGCTCGCATTGAATTGACCGCTGAGCAATCTTGGAGATCCTGATGGACAAGACACCGAAGACGGCTATCCGCGGAATGATGCTGTACGTCCTCGCTCTTCTCGTCTTGGGGGTGCTAGCGGGGGCCGCCTACACAATCTATGGCCATCCCGCCGATCCGTCTGAGCGACCAGCGGCTGAGACGATTCCGCAAAAAGCTCCAGCTCCGCAGTGAGATAGGTCGCCAAGCAATTGATTGATCCCTTCGAGAGAATCGACCCCGGACGGCGCCTGCCACATCCAGCGCCCACCCGGTCAGGTCGTATTGAAAAGCCTGAGCTCCACAGCAAGAGATCCGCAAGTGGCAGCGAACAGGGCTTTGGAGAGCAAGCCTGAAATCCTGTCGCAAGTCCTTCCAACCAGTATGGAGCTTATATTTAGAGGGAGAACAACCTGCGACAGAGAAAATCGGCATCTGCGCAGGGCTGATTGGATCGGAGAGATGCAAAGAGCCAGGTCTGTCTGGACCCTGAGAGATCGCATTGGAACAGCCGGAACATGGGAGTTTGCGGATGAGGGAACATGCAGTCGTGGTTGCCGGGGCAGGGCCGACGGGACTGATGCTGGCAGGCGAACTGGCCCTGGCAGGCGTCGACGTCGCCATCGTCGAACGCCGCCCTGACCAGAAGCTTGCCGGTACGCGTGCCGGCGGTCTGAGTGCACGCACGCTCGAGGTTCTCGATCAGCGGGGCATCGTCGACCGGTTCCTCGCGGAAGGGCAGATAGCCCAGGTCACGGGTTTCGCGGTCACGCGTCTGGATATCAGCGATTTTCCGACCAGGCACAATTATGGGCTGGCGCTGCGGCAGAAGCATATCGAGCGCATTCTGGCCGGCTGGGTCGGGGAACTGGCGGTGCCGATCTATCGCAGCCTTGAGGTAACGGGTTTCGCGCAGGACGATACCGGCGTCACCATTGAACTCTCGGATGGTTCCCAGCTCAGGGCAGGCTATCTCGTCGGTTGCGATGGAGGCCGCAGTCTGGTTCGCAAGGCTGCCGGCATTGCGTTTGAAGGATGGGATCCGACGACCAGCAACGTTCTCGCCGAGGTGGAGATGGAAGAGGAGCCGCCATTGGGCATCCATCGCACCGCCCTTGGTATCTATGCCTTCGGCAGAGAGGAGTACCAAATCCACGACGGCAAGATCGTCTTTGCCAAGGAAGGTCCGATCGGCGTGATGGTGCCGGAGAAGAATGCCGGCGCGACAACCGAGCCGACGCTCGGCGATCTCAAAGAAGCGCTCATCGCCGCATTCGGAACGGATTACGGACTCCATCGCGTCAACTGGATTTCCAGGTTCACCGACATGTCCAGGCAGGCAACGGCCTACCGCAAGGGCCGGGTACTCCTCGCTGGCGATGCCGCCCATGTGCATTCACCGGTCGGCGGGCAGGGCCTCAACACGGGCGTGCAGGATGCCGTCAATCTCGGTTGGAAATTGGCCCAGGTGGTGAAAGGCACGTCGCCTGAAACCTTGCTCGACACTTATCACGCCGAGCGGCATCCGGTTGCGGCCCGCGTATTGCGCACGACGATGGCGCAGGTCGCATTGCAGCGCACCGACGATCGCAACGAAGCCTTGCGTGACATCGTAACGGAGCTGCTTGGCATGGAGGAGCCGCGCAAACGCATCGCGGCCGAGATGTCCGGACTTGGTATCCATTACGATCTCGGCGACGGGCATCCGCTGCTCGGCCGCCGCATGCCTGACCTCGACCTGCTCACATCAGATGGTCCTGTGCGCGTCTTTACGCTGCTGCAAGATGCGCGGCCGGTGCTCTTGAACCTCGGCACGCCCGGCAGCATCGGCCTCCCGGGGTGGTCGGACCGCATGAGGTTGGTCGACGCCGGATATGACGGTGCATGGGAGCTGCCTGCGCTGGGTGCGGTCTCCGCGCCAGCCGCATTGTTGATCCGGCCCGATGGATATGTGGCGTGGGTGGGCGACGGGACGCAGGATGGACTACAGGAGGCTGTGAACACCTGGTTCGGACCATCCGGCTAAAAGCCGAAAAAACTCTAACCTAAGCGGCGAGCGAGATCGAACCGCAGTCCGATATCATCTCCGGATCCGGCATCGGTTTGCCGCGGCGTTCCCACGTCCGGCGGCTGATGCCGAAAGCCTCCCAGGGGCGCACTTGGCTGAAAGAATTGGCGAGATAGTCGGCTCTGGAAAGCGCGCCGGCGGCACGGCGTTGCTCCTCTTTTCGCGCTCGGTCGCGCTGCCGCCGCTTTTCCTTCTGCAGTTTTGCTCTTTTCCGCTTCGGCACGTCGAAGGCACCGATGGTGCGAATATCGAGGGCGCTCCGTTCCGCGTAGCTTAAGTGCAGAGCGTGGCCGATCGCATCGGCGGACAAGGGAGAAAAGCGCAGCTTTGTCCGCTCGTAGATGACTTCCTCTATGTCGGCTTTCCCAGCCCATGGCAGCCATCGCGTCGCCCAGCCGAGAACCACATCGACGAACTCTTCCTTGAATTCGACAAGGGCGAGGCTGGCGATCACCTCGACATAGATCAATGCGTCATCGGCTTCGGGCACGATGTTTCCATGGCGATGCCGGATCAATTTCTCGATCTCGCGCATCCGGCCGCGGAAGTGGTTCCAACGGCTGGCCCGCATGCGGCGCTGGACGGCCTTGTAACCCAGCAGGCAGTCGCCGACCTTGATGGCCGCAACATCCCGCGTCAGGCCATCCGGCCGATCCGCTTTTACAGCCGGCTTCTCCGATTGCGTCGCTTCATCTGCGCTAACAAGGCAAGCCATCGATCTTCCCTTACGATCTGCCTTGAGAGGCCGAAACGACTGATTGTAAAGGAAGACCGAGGGGGTGATCATCCACTTTTCGCGCTGATCACACGTCAATCGGCGGATTTTCGAAGAAACGGCGGCAGTCTCTATTAGACCCTGACGCTTTCAGTCGGCGGGACGTCGCTCGACGTACAGATATCGGCCGCAACCCGGCCAAGCGGCCAAGAAGGACAAAGCGCTCTTAATCCTTATAGATCCACCGGCGCGGAGGATTCATCGTCCATCCGATCGCCGGGAAGGGAAGACGTGGTTGGGTCACGACATTTCCATCAGCATGCGTCTGCAATCAGCGGAAGCCGAAGAAACTCAAAATCGCGAGCACGATAACGACAGCGCCGACAAGCCAGATCAAATTGTTCATGGGGAACCGTTCTCCTGTTTAGCATCGGGCCAACTGTGGCCCGATCACATAACGGTGAAGCAGGGTTAGGAGTTCCCGACCGGTCCCATTGCTGTCGCCTGCCACCTCCGGCGCAAAACCAATTCCGGCTCTATGCCTTCAATAACTGCACGAGCGGGCATTGCTGGGTCTGAACCCATCCGCGCATGCCGGGTTTGTTGAGCTATCCCGCTGATATTGAAAATCCTGGTGATCCTGCCTTGCCGGCGATGTGCAGGAAGACGTGATCGCGGACACACCGATCAGCACGCCCGCTACCAATGTAAAAAATCGGCTCATCTGAACGTCTCCTCGCAAGGTTGTCATGGTCGCAATATACCATGCCAACACGAGACTATACGAAACTTCCGGTGCATTTGATCACGCTCGCTTGACCCGCAACATTCGCGCGATTGATCAATCAATCTATATTCGTGATGCGTCGACCCTCGGCCGATGATCAAATACGCTTAAGTCTAATCTGATAGGGTTATTCTGTCGTTATGGAAGTAGTTGCACGGCGTTAATAGCCAAATTGACACGATTTTGACTTGAATAAGTCACGGTTTTTCAGTAAAATTACAGCATAAAAAAGTAATATAAATGGGAGGATACTATGTCGTCAACTCGGTTTGATCCGATTCTGCTTCATCGCCAACATTTCATCGATGAGGTCACGTGCCTCGATGAAATCTTCGATGTTCTGGACGGGTGGCCGGAGGACAAACGGGGTTTGGCATATGATACGCTGTTGAAGGCGTGCAGAGATACGGCCAACGGGCGTTTCCCGCTGAGCGCTGCACGCGAGAATTTCCGGCGTTTCCTGAAAATGTCGGGCGTGTTGGCGAAGGTCGAGGGCGGCCCCAAATTCGAGCGGCTGATGAACGAACATATGGGCAATGCTTAGAGCATGTCGCGCAAGAGTGTGCAGCGGTTTTGCGATAACGACATGCGTAAAAACAAAGAGCTAAAGCGCGAGGAGCGAATCTGAAAGATCGCGACGTGCTTTAGGTCGTCGACGCATAAGCGCGCAGCCATAGTGGATTGAGGTGAGTTGGAGCATTGCGTGGGGGTGGTCTCGCGGCCGTTTGATCACGGCGAAGTTGACGCCCAAAGCGGGGGTGAGCGGGATGCCGCCGAGCATTGGTCAACTGCTCGGCGGCATCCTGTTTTTGAACCCGCTTTCGGCTCGGCTTATGAGCCTATGATTGAGCTGGACGATGGGGCGTTGATCGCAAATTGCGCGGCGAAAGCCCTGGCATAAGCGGGCCGAGATTCCCCGCGCCCGACATAGGCAGCCAGGTTTTGATATTCGTCCAAAATGCCTGACATTCTTAGTCGCAGCAGCACTGAAACCATCAACAGATCACCCGCGCTGAACGCATCGTCGAGCCACTCGGCGCCGCCCAAGTAAGCCGAGAGCCTGTCCAGCCGAGCGCGGACACGGTCCTTGACCAACGGCAAGCGCTCCTCGCTCCAAGGCTTGTCTGCTTCGAATATTCTTGCCGTCGTCAATTCGAGGATCGGCGGCTCGACGGTGTTAAGTGCGGCAAACATCCAGGTGATCGCCCGCGCTCGGGCATCGCGATCCCTGGGCAGCAGGCCCGCATGCTGCTCAGCAAGATGAAAGACGATCGAGCCGGTCTCGAACAGCGAGAGAGAACCTTCCTCATAGGTGGGGATCTGGCCGAAGGGATGGATGGCCAGATGGTCAGGCGTCTTCATCTCCCCGAAGGAAAGAAGGCGAACCTCATAAGGCTGCCCCACTTCTTCGAGCGCCCAGCGAACGCGCGTATCGCGCGCCAGTCCCTTGCCGCCATCGGGCGATCGTTCAAATGCTGTGATCGTGATTGTCATCGCATCGTTTCCTTGCTTGGGCGAATTTCTTTGGCTTCCTATCGTGACGACGCATGAGCCTGCCGGAAGCCGACATCGGCCTTGAACTATTTTGATTGCCGGGTGCAAATCGCCAATGCCGCTTCCGATCAAAGGTCGTGAGCGCGGTGGCCAATTCCGCAAGACCGCAGGTCGTTGGCGCAAAACCGCGGCACAGTTTGCGCGCCATGCTTTGATGATCGCCTATTTCTTGGCCACAAAAACGCCGCAGCAAGCCCTGCCTGGAGCCAACTCGCCATGCGGGTGGCGGATCTCAGCCGATCTTAATTTACGCCGGCATCCGCCCACTCGCATCGGAACACCAGCATGGGCTTCGAAAACCCCTTGAACCGTCGGCGCGTTGCGTGAGCGAAGAGATCGGCGGCGCCGTATTCCCGAAAAATATTCTCCGAGACGAGGATCTGGTCGCTGGAGGCTGCCGCACAGAGACGTGCGGCAAGTTGTACGGTCGTGCCGAACAGGTCGTTGCTGTCCTCGACCGGCTCGCCGCAGTCCAGTCCGATGCGGATATGGATCGGCTCGGTGTTTCCGCCGTTGTAACGCTCGAATTCCCGCTGGATCGCCATGGCGCATTCGACGGCTGCCGTTGTCGCGGCGAAGGCCGCCATGATGCCGTCGCCGGTGTGTTTCACCTCCCGGCCTGAATTCTGGCTGAGGCATCGGCGCACGATAGAGTCATGGGCGCGGACCATTTCGGTCGCAATCCGGTCGCCGAGGCGCGATGTCATCGCTGTCGATCCGACGATATCGGTAAAGAGGATTGCCCGGTGGCCGGGATCCACCTGGGCGGAGGATTGGCCGGGCGCCGACTCAGGGTCATGGATTCGGCCTAGAAAAGCCTCGACTGCTGACAGGGCGACCTCGACGATCTCGCCGGCGACGAAGCCGTGTGCTTCACGATGCACACATTGCGCAGTTTCCGCATCCGGCGCATCCACGAGGCAGAAGACGGTCCCGCGCCGCTGATCGAACCAATAGGTCAGGAACTTGACGCCGTACTTGTCCTGAATGTCGAGATCCATGCGATGTGCCTGAGCAACGTCAGCCGCTGACGTTCCTTCAAGAAAGTGCCGGTCCATGAAGATAGGCATCGCGCGCTCCTCCGAGATCCGCCGCGTGCAGGATAGATCGCATTGTACGATCCGGATGAAACTCCGTCCACCTCTGGCACAATCCATGAATGATTGAAAGTTCTTGCGTCCAGCAATGCATATGAGTTGCTGTAATCCTTATAGAGTATAAAAGGAAAGACTGAGTTTTAATCAGCAGGCGTGGGATGGGAAGCCCGATATTTACCATAATCAGTCGCTTAATGACTGATCGCAGGACTCCACTTCAAGCGCCATGTTCTCGAAAGCACCGGCTGCAGGGGATCTGGAGGCGACGAAGAGGTACGTCTACACTGCGAGCCTCGCCGAAAATCAAGTCTCGTAAGGCCGTGCTTCGGCTGGTGACGCGGCCCGCCGACGGCACGCAAATTGCATCGTACCCATGAGCGCCACCGAAATTGGGAAAAGCTGTAGCAAAGTGAGACAGACGGCACATTTTCGACCGGTTGGCTTGGCCTCAATGGGGCTCGGCCATTATGCCGTTATTAACTCTGTGTGGGACGCCGCGCGCACGCTCTTGCGCGACTGGCCGGTAGATGACGGCGAAGAGTATTTCGAGGCCGTCAAGTCGTGCCTGGATGCGATTATCGGCGATCTCCCACCGGAACATGTGCGGGCGGCCTTCATCAGGGCTGCGCAGGAGGCCGGCATCGCCGTCATAGAAGCGGCGGACTGACTATCGGCCGCGCATCGACGCCAGTCCCGGCTTGCAACACCTACCTCAGCCAGATCGTTCCGGCGCTTGACTTTTCCTGCCAAAGTTCTAATTTAGAACAAAACAGGAACATTGGAGATGATCATGACGCATACGGAACAGGTGATCGCCAACGCCCTTGCGCTTGTCGAGGCGTCCCGCGCAGCCCGCGAGCGAGATCAACAGCGACGTGCCGCCTGGCAGAGAAAGGTCGAACTCAGCCGGCCGCTGCCGCCATTGCCGCGTCCGGTTCAATTGCCGTTGGCGCTGAACTGATGCGGCCGGCAAGGATCTTGGAACCCGGTCAGGCACGCCCAGAACAAGCTGGGGCCGATCAAGCCTGGCCCGATCAAACCTGGCCCGATCAGGCCTGGGAAGTCGAAGCGGTGCTTG
This sequence comes from Rhizobium indigoferae, assembly GCF_034554815.1. NCBI lineage: Bacteria > Pseudomonadati > Pseudomonadota > Alphaproteobacteria > Hyphomicrobiales > Rhizobiaceae > Rhizobium > Rhizobium indigoferae. The sequence continues at coordinate 1,810,621 of NZ_CP140635.1, forward strand.
CCTGGCATGACGACAATGCCAAGGCGGCGATACGCTCGCTGCTCGATGACTGCAAACATCTCCGCCAGCAACTGGCGCTGGCGGAAAGCGTGATGAGCCGCGGGATGGCCCGCGGCTGGGCGCCGCGATACGAGCGGGACGCCCTCTGAAAGGACAACGAAAGCGCGCTACTCGTGGTGGCGATTGGCTACGGCGCCCGTCTTTCAGACTCGCCAACAGCGCCGTGGCGCTTTGAGTTGCCGCTTATGCAGTAAGGCCGACATTTGCGAGATAGGCTTCCAGCGCCCCGGCGTGAGCGGAGGCAATGATGGCGCCGACATAGCCATCCGGACGCACGAGCACCCAGTCGCCCGATGCCAGACCGTAGGCATCATGGAAGTGCCCGCCTTCGTCGATGACGTCTCCGCGCCGGCCGATCCTGTGGATGTGCAGGCCTGGGCGCGGCGGCATGGCGGCTTGCTCGACTTCATAGCCCAGCAGCGTCCAGTGCGCGCCCTTGAACAGTTCGAACAGCCGCGTCGTCTGGCCGCCCACAGCTCTGAGCGGTGCATCGGGGGCACGGTCGCCGGCAAGCAGGCCGCCGCGTCGTTCCGGCTTTTCCACCGCAAAAGAGGAGGAGGGGTAGCCGATATCGAGTTGATGGACCTCGCGGCCGCGCCGCATCTCGCCTCGCTTCAGGGCGTCGAGAAGATTGGTCGCCAGACCCAGCATGGCGGCGGCGACCGGGCGGCGCTCCTCCTCATAGCTGTCGAGCAGCGCGTCTGGGGCGCCTGCCGCAGCCGCCGCCAGTTTCCATCCGAGATTATAGGCGTCCTGAACGCTGGTATTCAGACCCTGTCCGCCGGTCGGCGGATGCGTATGGGCGGCATCGCCGACCAGGAACACGCGGCCGAGCCGGTAGCGATCGGCAAGCCGGGCGTTCATGTGGAAGGCCGACGCCCAGGAGACCGATTGGACCTCGATGTCGTCGCGGCCGGTGCGCTCCTTGACCAGGGCGGTCAAGCCTGCCGCGGAGAGGTCGACCTCGCCTTCGAGCGGGATGGGTCCCTGGATCTGGAACAGGTCCGTCCCCGCCAGCGGGCAAATCGCGATCTGTCGCTGCATGTCGCCATCGCCGAAGCGATGCCAGACGTCGCGATCCAATCCCGTCAGAATGACATCGGCGACGATGGCGCGCACCCCGAGCGTCTTGCCGGGAAAACCGATATCCAGCGCATGGCGCACGAAGCTGCGGCCGCCATCGGCGCCGACGAGCCAGCGCACGCGGATGGCTTCTTCACCGGATATGCCCTTAAGCCGCGCAGTCACGCCCGTCTCGTCCTGTTCGAAGCCGATGAGTTCACTAGCGAATTCCGGCCGGTGCCCTAGTTCGAGCAGGCGCTCGCGCATCACCCCTTCGGTCAGGAACTCCGGCACCATCAGGGGAAGATGATAGGGCTCGGCCGGTGTCGGCTCCCCACCCACCACGGCGTCGGATTCGCTGAGGCTGCCGTCGTCGCGATATTCCCGCTGCCGGGGATAGATGCCGCCTCGGGCGACGATCCGGTCGAGAATGCCGAGATCTTCGAACACCTCCTGGCTTCGCGGCTGAATACCCTTGCCGCGGGAGCCGCGGAATGGGTCGTTCAATTTTTCGATCAGGCGGAAGGACACGCCCCGCCGCGCCAGCTCGATCGCCAGCGTCAGGCCGGCCGCACCGGCGCCTGATATCAGCACGTCGACTGTGGAATTTTCTGTCATTGATCTCTCCATATGTGTATTATGCACATAATAGGGGAATCGGCATGACGTCAACAAAGAATGTGCAAAATACACATATCAGCGAAAAACTGCGCGAACTGCATGGAGCTTTGATCGAGATCGTCAGCGTCATGAACCGCCCGCAGCGCGACGAGCAGATGGTCCGCGAGGCGGGCATTTCGCTCGATCGCGCCCTGTTTCCGCTGCTCGTCACGATAGAGCGGCTCGGTCCCATCGGAGTGGTCGAACTCGCCGACCGCGCCGGCCGCGACTACACCACCGTCAGCCGTCAGGTCGCCAAGCTCGAAAGCCTCGATCTGGTGGAGCGCCGCGGAAATGCCGCCGATCGCCGCGTGCGCGAGGCGGTCATCAGCCCAAAGGGCAAGGCAATGACCGATCGCATCGACGTCGCCCGCGAGCGGATGGGCCGCGCCATCTTCGAGAGCTGGGAGGAACATGACTTCAATGAACTCGTGCGGCTGATGCGGAAGTTTGCGGAGGATATCAGCGGCGATATCGGCAATGGCGCGGGAGAAACTGAGGGCGAGGGCGGACCGCACGCGGATTAGAGCCTTTCCTGGTCAGATTGCAGCATTCTGTTGGCTCAAACGGAGTCGGATGATCGACCGGCCGGCGCGCGTCGTAGCTAGGCTCTACGGCCAAGCCGGCCGGTCGAGCAGCCGGCCCGTTTCAGCCAACCTTCCCGCAGATTTGCCTGGCAAATCTGCAAGACTTAGAATCGCCGGACGCAGCTATTGCTTCGCATGGCGAAGCAGTGCGGCCGGTGGGCCGGGCATCTTTGCGCCAGGATCAGAGGCGATCGGCTCGGACGTACCTTGGGGTATGCCCTTCGCCAATCGCCTCTGCCCTGACGAAAACCTGCTCCGGCAGAATGCTGCAATCTGACCAGGAAAGGCTCTAACCTCTGAATCACTCGGGAATGTGGCGGGTGAATTCACCGCAGCCATTGCGCCGGCGCGTCTGCGATGATTTTGTAGCGTCCTGCAATCGCAACGCTTTCCGGTGATTCCCAATGTTCGATATTCTGTGGCGCGGCCTGGTGATCGGCGCCGGCGCAACCATCCTCATGGACCTCTGGGCGATCCTGCTCACCCAGTTCGGTCAGGCGGCGCCCAACTGGGCACCTGTGGGACGCTGGTTCTGGCATCTCGGCCGCGGCAAGGTCTTTCACGACAGCATCGCCGACGCTGAGCCCTATGCCCATGAGTTGGCGCTCGGCTGGATCAGCCACTACGCCGTCGGCCTTCTTTATGGGGTGATCTTTGCCATCATCATGGGCTCAGCCTGGCTGGCGGACCCGACATTTCTTCCCGCCTGGATCTTCGGCATCGTCACCGTCGGGGCAGGGTGGTTCCTGCTGCAGCCAGGCCTCGGCATCGGCTGGGCCGCCTCCAAACACCCGACCCCGAACAAGGTCCGGTGCTTCAACCTTCTCGCCCACACTGTTTTTGCCCTGGGGCTTTATGGCACGGCGTTGATTATTGGCTGATCCTGGGGGCGGTCGGCTTCGCTCATGAGATCGCCGCCTGCCCCTCATCCGGCTGCCGCCACCTTCTCCCCGCAGGCGGGGAGAAGGGGACATGTTGCGACCTCTCCGTTCCCCACTGGCCTCTCGCAGGGCACGTCCCCTCGCCCCGTTTACGGGGAGAGGGTTAGGGTGAGGGGCAGCCATCCGCACGAACTGGATTGAGTTAGGGTGAGGGGCCGCGTCCCGGGTCCAAATCGGACAACCTCACCGCGCCGCCCAGTTGGCGCCGCGGCGGAAGATGGTCTTCATTTGGGGAACGTCGAACTCCTTGGCCTGATGGCCGAGCGAGGAATAGAAGACGCGGCCCTTGCCGTATTTCCGCTTCCAGACGACAGGCATGACGACGCCGTCGATCCAGTAGGCGTGCTCGCCGGTGAACTTCGTCGTCGCCAGAACCTCGTTCGAGGGGTCGACATGCATGTAATATTGCTCTGACGTATAGGGGAAATCGGCAATGCCCTCCATGAGGGGATCGTCAGGCCGGGTAATGTTGACGGTATAGTCGATGATGTTGCCGGGGTGAGCCACCCACTGGCCACCGATGATGAACTGGTAATCGACGGAGTCGCGGAAGGCATCGCCCGCGCCGCCGTGATAGCCGGCAATGCCGACGCCGCTTTCGATCGCCGTGGCGAGGTTCTTGACTTCCTCCTTTTCGATCTTCGACATCGTCATGATCGGCACAACGAGGCTAAGATCATGGACGGAAGGGTCGGCAAGCGCCTCGGTGCCGTGCTCGAGATAGACCTTGAAGCCGTCTTCCTCGAGCATGGTCTTGATGATTTCGGCGCACTCCTGCGGCTCATGCCCGCTCCAGCCGCCCCAGACGATCAGTGCTTCACGCATAGTCTTTCCTCCTGAAACTTATTTCGCCAGCCGTCCGTCGACGATGGAATCGGACAAGGGGGCAGGGCGCTCCGTTGCCGTGGTGATCGTGACCGTTCGGCCGGTCGCGGCAGCGGTGTGGAACGCTTCCATGACTTCGAGCACATGCAGCGCCAGATCGCCATTGGCGCGATGCGGCCGGTTGGAGCGGATCGCATGCGCCATGTCGGCGACGCCGAGCGAGCGGTAGTTGCCGTCGGCATAGGGTGCTGTGATCGGCTGGTCCTCGAACGCACCGCCCTTCTTCAGATATTCCACAGGGCCGGCGAACTTGTTCGGATCGGGCACAACAAGCGTGCCCTCGGTTCCGTAGATTTCCAGCGGCACATGCTTGTGGCCGGCGACATCGAAGCTCATGGCGATCTGGACGACGGCGCCATTGGCAAAGGCCATCATGCCGGTGACATGGGTCGGCACCTGCACGGGAATACGCTGGCCGTTGCGCGGTTCGCTGGTGATCAGCCGTTCCGATCGCGGCGTCGTCGCAAAACCCGCCACCTGGGAAACCGGTCCGAGAAGATTGACGAGATCGGTGATGTAATAGGGACCCATATCGAGCATCGGCCCGCCGCCGACTTCGTAAAAGAAGGCCGGGTTCGGATGCCAGCGCTCATGGCCCGGGCACATGAAGGTTGCCGAGCCGCCGACCGGCTGGCCGATGACGCCCTGGTCGATCAGGCTGCGGGCCGTCTGGTGGCCGCCGCCGAGGAACGTGTCGGGGGCAGCGCCGATGCGAAGATTTCTCGCTTTGGCGGCTTCCGCCAATTTTTTCCCTTCCGCGAAATTAATCCCGAGCGGCTTTTCCGAATAGGTATGCTTGCCGGCCTCAAGCGCTTGCAACGCCACGGCAACATGGGCCTTCGGGATTGTCAGATTGACGATGATCTCGACCTTGGGATCGGCGAAAAGCTCCTCGACCGATTTGACCGGAACGTTGAATTCCGCAGCCTTTGCTTCGGCCAGCTCACGATTGAGATCGGCGACGCCGCGGATGTCGAGAATGGGAAAGGATGCCATCGCCGTGAGATAGGCGCCCGAAATATTGCCGCATCCGATGATGCCGATACCGACCTTGTCCATGAATTCCTCCATTGATCGTGCTATTGATGGTGATTGGGGCGCCCGTCAGAGCGCCGGCCCCGTCGTGCTCCAGGGCGATTCGTAGAGTTCGTAGAGCGCCACCGCAGCCGCACCCTGCGCCCAGAAATCATCGGTCGAATCGTCGAAGACGAGTTCGCTCACGCCGCGCAGCGACGGCGGAATGGCGAGCGCATAGGCATCGCGCAGGCTGTTGAGAAAGGGTTCGCCGAGCGCCAGGCTCGACCCCACAAGAATGACCCGCGGCGGCGCAAACAGCGTGACGATATTGGCAATGGTCAATCCGACCGCTTCGCCGGCGCGGATGGCGGCGCTGATCAGCCGGTCGTCATCGGCCTTGATCAGCGCCTGGGCATGGTTCATGCCGCGGCCGAGCCGGATCGCTTCGGCAAAACGCCCGTCGGCCTGCTGTTCGCCGAGGATCGCGCTTTCGCCGGCCTGGCTGAAAAGCCGGACGACGCCATTCGGTCCCATGCCGAGCACGAGGTCGCCGAGATTGTGGCTGAGGCCGCCGGCGCCGCGAAACAGGCTGTTGCCGTGCAGGACGCCGAGCCCCAGCGTCTGCTCCAGCGAAATCAGCACCATATCCTCGAGATCGCGGGCCTTTCCGAACCAGTGATGGCCAAGCGTGATGGCGTGGGCGTCGCTTTCGACAATGGTCGGCGTCGCCAGCCGCGTCGACATCTCGGCGGCGAAATCGACATTGGTGTCGCGAAAGATCGGGCTGCTTCTTATATAGCCGGTGCGGTGCTCGATGACGCCGGGAAAGCCGAGGCAGACGCTGTCGACATCCTCCAGCGACAGCCCGGCATCGACGACGCAGCGCCTGACCCCGTCCTCGACCAGATCGGCGATGACGCCGATCGGCTGCCGGTCGATGCGGATCGGCAAGGCGAGCTTCGACAGCACGTCGCCGCGGAAATTGGTGACGACGAAAACCATCCTGTTGGCGGCGATCTTGGCGCCCACCACGCGGGCCGCATCGGGATTGAGCTCCAGCATCACCCGCGGCCGTCCGCGCACAGCCTCATTGCGGATATCGCCTTCGTGACGCGGCAGGATCAACCCGTCGTCGAGCAGCGAGGCGGTGATGGCCGAAACGGTCGTGGTGGAAAGTTCGGTACGCTCGCTGATCTCGATCCGCGAGATCGGACCATGGCGCCGGACGGTATCGAGCACGTTCAAGCGATTGATCGCGCGCATTAATTCTGGATCTGCGGTCTTCATCGGAATTAGCCAGGCGAGCGTTTCATTGGGGCGGAACCCAAATATTTTTAACGGGTTACGAAATAAATAGCGGGCAATTCTGCGGCCCTGTCAAGCGCATTTGATAAAATTAGAGGCATTGGGTTGACATTGGGTCAAAGCTCCGTTGAATTAATCCGCATAGGGGAAAAATTATGAGGACAGCCCCCTGGGAGGAAAATCATGAATTTTATGTTGAAGAACGCCGGTCTCGGCGGCAGGCGCATCGCATCCATGGCCGCGGCTGCCGGCATGTTGCTGGCCGGGGCAGGTGCAGCCTCGGCGACGACGGTGGTCAAGTGGCTGCATCTCGAGCTCGACCCGAAATATGTCGCGGCCTGGGAAGACATCGTCAAGAAATACGAAGCCCAGCACCCTGACGTCGATATCCAGATGCAGTTTCTCGAAAACGAGGCCTTCAAGGCCAAGCTTCCGACATTGCTGCAATCCGACGACGTGCCGGATTTCTTTTTCAGCTGGGGCGGCGGCGTCTTGAAGCAGCAGTCCGAGACCGGTGCGCTCCAGGATGTGACGCCGGCCCTCGACGCCGATGGCGGCAAACTGCGCAGCGCCTATAGCCCGGCTTCGGTCAGCGGCCTGACATTCGAAGGCAAGACCTGGGCTATTCCCTATAAGGTCGGTCTGGTCAGCTTTTTCTACAACAAGGAGCTGTTTGCCAAGGCCGGCGTCAAGGCCGAGGACATCAAGAACTGGGCTGATTTTCTCGCCACGGTGAAGAAGATCAAGGCAGCCGGCATCGTGCCGATCGCCGGCGGCGGCGGCGAGAAGTGGCCGATCCACTTTTACTGGAGCTATCTCGTCATGCGCGAAGGCGGACAGAAGGTCTTCGAAGCGGCAAAGACCGGCCAGGGCGAAGGTTTCCTCGATCCCGCAATCATCAAGGCCGGCGACGACCTCGCCGAACTCGGAAAGCTCGAACCTTTCCAGCCCGGCTATCTCGGCTCGACCTGGCCGCAGGCGCTCGGCGTCTTCGGTGACGGCAAGGCTGCGATCATCCTCGGCTTTGAAAATACCGAGGCCAACCAGCGCAAGAATGCCGGCGACGGCAAGGGTCTCGCACCCGACAATATCGGCCGTTTCGCCTTCCCGGCAGTCGATGGCGGCGCCGGCAAGCCGACGGATACGCTTGGCGGTCTGAACGGCTGGGCCGTTACCAAGAAGGCATCCAAGGAAGCGATCGATTTCCTCGCTTTCCTGACGAGTGCCGAGAACGAGCGGGCGATGGCCAAATCAGGCATGCTTCTGCCTGTAGCCGTCGGCGCCGGTGACGGCGTCACCAACCCTCTGCTTGCCGAATCGGCAAAACAGCTGGCCGCCTCGACCTGGCATCAGAACTATTTCGACCAGGATCTGGGTGCTGCGGTCGGCCGTGTCGTCAACGACGTGTCGGTGGAAATCGTCTCCGGTCAGATGAATTCCAAGGACGGCGCCCAGATGATCCAGGACGCTTTCGAGCTGGAACAATAGCCAGCGCCTGCAGACCATTCCCGGCGCTCCCAGCCAAGAACGGAGCGCCGGCATTGCTGCCGACATGCCGAAAGCAGGATCCATGGCCAATATTTCAGTCCCGTCGATAACCACTGCCGCAAGGCCGGCAAAAAGAGCCGCAAACAGCAAGAGCTCGGTCGCACACGACCGGCTGGCGGTGCTGTTGATCTTCCTGCCGCCGGCGCTGCTGCTTTTCACGCTCTTCGTCATCATGCCGATGGGCGAGGCGGCCTGGTACAGCCTCTACAAGTGGAATGGCTACGGTACGCCGACCGAGTTCATCGCGCTGCGCAATTTCCAGGTTCTGTTCCGAAATGCGGCCTTCACGCAGGCGCTGGTCAATAACGGCCTGATCATCGTCATCTCGATCTGCATCCAGGTGCCGCTCGCCATCTGGCTGGCCACCATGCTGGCGCACCGCATTCCGGGTGTCGTCGGCTACCGCCTGATCTTCTTCCTGCCCTATGTGCTGGCGGACGTTGCCGCGGGCCTCATCTGGCGCTTCGTCTATGATGGCGACTATGGCCTGTTTGCCGCCGTTTCCAACTTCTTCGGCTTCGCCAACCCTTACGTGCTCGCCGACAAGGACGTGGCGATCTATGCCGTCCTTGGGGTCATCGTCTGGAAATATTTCGGCTTCCACATGATGCTGTTCATCGCCGGCCTGCAATCCGTCGACAAGAGCGTGCTGGAGGCAGCCGAAATCGACGGCGCCACCGGCTGGCAGAAGTTCCGTTACGTCACGCTGCCGCTGCTCGGCTCGACCTTGCGTCTTTCCATCTTCTTTGCAGTCGTCGGCTCGCTGCAGCTCTTCGACATGATCATGCCGCTGACAGGCGGCGGCCCGTCCAACTCCACACAGACGATGGTCACCTTCCTCTACACCTATGGCGTCATGCGCATGCAGGTCGGCCTCGGCAGCGCCGTCGGCGTCGTGCTCTTCATCATCTGCGTGACGCTCGCCTTCGGTTACAAAAGGATATTCATGCGCCATGACTGATATGAGCTCTTCCATCCGCATGAGCACGTCCACACGCGTCTATCTCTACGTGTCGCTGAGCCTGATTGCCGCAATCGTGCTTGTGCCGCTGCTGACGACCGCACTCGGCGGCTTCAAGACGCTGGGCGACCTGCGCACCAATCCCTTCGGCCTGCCGACGGAGTGGCAATGGGCGAACTATACCGATATTCTTTTCGGTGAGCGCTACTGGCTGCAGATCGGCAATTCCCTTGTGATCGCGTCGCTCACCGTCCTCCTGACGCTGATCGTCTCGTCGATGGCGGCTTTCGCCTTTGCCCATGTCCGGTTTTTCGGATCGTCGTTCCTGCTCAATTATTTCCTGCTCGGCCTGATGTTTCCGGCGGCGACCGCGATCCTGCCGCTCTTCATCCGCATCCGCGATCTCGGCCTGCTCGATACCTATTGGGGTGTGGTGCTGCCGCAGGTGGCTTTTGGCCTTGGCATGAGCATCCTGCTGTTTCGAAACTATTTCCGCAACCTTCCGGAAGAATTGTTTCAGGCGGCCTTCGTCGACGGTTGCGGCTATCTCAGATTCTTCTGGCACATCTCGCTGCCGCTTTCGCGCCCGATCGTCGCCACTGTCAGCATCATTTCCTTCGTCGGCAGTTGGAACAGCTACATCCTGCCGCTGATCATGCTGAATTCGGAATCGAAATATCCCTGGCCGCTCGGCATCATGGTCTATCGCGGCGAGTACGGCACAGAGTGGCAGCTGGTGCTGGCCTTCATCACGCTGACCATCCTTCCCACCATCATCGTCTTTTTCGTCGCCCAGAGACACATCATCGCCGGTCTGACCGCCGGCGCCGTGAAGTCCTGAGCCCGAACCGTTGGAGTGCAATCATGGCATCCGTTGAACTCACCGAAATCAGCAAGACCTATGGCGCCGTCGACGTCATCCACGGCATTTCGCTTCATATTGAGGATGGGGAATTCGTCGCGCTCGTCGGCCCGTCCGGTTGCGGAAAATCGACGCTGCTGCGGATGATCGCCGGCCTCGAGGAGATCACCGACGGCGAAATCGCCATCGGCGGCAAGGTCGTCAACGCCATGACGCCGCGCGAACGCAACATTGCCATGGTCTTCCAATCCTACGCGCTCTATCCGCACATGACCGTGGCTGAAAACATGGGCTTCAATCTGAAGCTCGCCGGCGTTGCCAAACCCCAGATCGAGCTCCGGGTGGCGGAGGCTGCCCGTATGCTGGATCTCGCCGAGCTCCTCGACCGCAAGCCGGCCCAGCTTTCCGGCGGCCAGCGTCAGCGTGTTGCCATGGGCCGCGCCGTCGTGCGCAATCCGGCCGTCTTCCTGTTCGACGAACCGCTGTCCAATCTCGATGCCAAGCTGCGCGTGCAGATGCGCTCGGAAATCAAGACGCTGCACCAGAAGGTCAGGACGACCTCGATCTATGTCACCCATGACCAGATCGAGGCGATGACGCTTGCCGACCGTATCGTCGTGCTCAATCAGGGCAGGGTGGAGCAGCAGGGCACGCCGCTCGAACTCTACAGGAAACCGGCCAATCTCTTCGTCGCCGCCTTCATCGGATCGCCGGCGATGAACATGCTGGACGGCACCGTCGACGGCGAAAACGGTGAGCCGGCCGCCCGCCTCGGTGATGGCACCGCGATCCGCATCGCGCCCGACCGCAAGGTCAAGGCCGGCCAGGCGGTCACCATCGGCCTGCGCCCCGAACATCTCGTTCCCGGCATATCAGGCGGCACGCCGCTCGCCGGCCGGACGATGCTGGTGGAACCCACCGGCGCCCAGACCCATGTCGTCTTCGACCTCGCCGGACAGCAGGTGACCGCCATCGTCGACGGCGAATATCCCGCCCGTTACGGCGCCGTGTTCGAGGCAAGTATTACCAGCGATCAGGTGCACGTCTTCGACCGCGGCACCGGTGTGGCGCTGTAGCCGGGGCGGTTTGTCCCACGGCTGTCCGATTTGCGGCGACGAGCGGGGAACGCGAGGGTGCGGCATATCCTCTTCTCCCCTCGGGGAGACGTGCCGGCAGGCGGATGAGGGGGCTGCACGGCACGCTCTCTCCTCATAACCTATCCCGCCATTCCGCCGCAGGCGTATGACGCGTTGTTGAAAAGACCAGCTTCGCCCCCTTATCCGCCCTATGGGCGCGTTCTGGCCGAGGGGAGAACGGATGAGCGGCTAAGCCATTTGGTTTCTCAACGATTTCCCCCGCCACCGGACGTTGCCAATGCCACAAGTTGCACTATTGTTTGTCCGGCACGCGAAAACCTGATGGTGGTTATGCCGGTAGTAACGCGACATCTCATTGACCGGGGTGACGGAGCCACGGTCGAGCTTTTTCAAGCTCAAGCCGAAAGTGAAACGCCCGCAGGAGCAATCCTATTTGTCCACGGCAATCAGGGTGGCCGTCTGCTTGGAGGGGTAGAGGCGGTCAACAGCGGCGCGTTGCTTCGGTTCTGTTCTGGTTTGAATATCACTGCGGCGGCAGTCTCGCAGCCTGGTTTTGGGGCGTCGGATGGCCCTCCGGATTTCTGCGGTCCCAAAACCCAGCAAGCGATCATAGCTGCTCTCGCCTTCCTGCAGGGCCAGCCTTTCGTCGATCCTGACCGAATTGTTCTCTATGGAAACAGTCGTGGCGCCGTTGCATCGGCAATGGTCGCCACCCAGGTTTCTGATCTGCGAGCAGTCATTCTGTCCAGCGGCGTCTACGATCTTGAAGTCGCTTATCACGAGAGTTCAGACGGTTTGCGCTGGGCTATCGAGAAAGAGGCGGGCCTATCGAGAGAGGCGTTTCTGGCTCGCTCTGCATTGCATTATGCGCCCGAAGTTCGGTCTGAGACGCTGTTGCTGCATGGAAAGCATGACGACCGTGCTCCTGTTGCCCAAGCCGAACTCTTCTCAAAAGCTCTGTCCAATGCCGGAGTCCTGGAGTCGCTTCACGTCTTTGAGTGCGGACATCAAATTCCGAGAAATGACATGCAGGGAGCTCTCAGGCCCTTCCTGCAAAGGGTGTTCAATCCCGTCGTGACGTACCACTAAGGCAGCATGACAGCTTCGGGCAGCGGGAAAGTGACGAAAACCTAAAAGAGATTAAGCCCAAACCCGCCTCTTGAAGGAGGAGAAAAATGAAACGCATCGAGATGGAGGTGAGCGGCGGCTGCCAGTGCGGTGCCGTGCGCTACCACGCAACCGCTATGCTTGAAAATTCGCATCTCTGCCATTGCCGCATGTGCCAGAAAGCCTCGGGCAACATCTTTGCAGCACTCGTCGCTGCGCCCGATGATGCGCTCAGCTGGACACGCGGCAAGCCGAGCGTCTGGAAGAGCTCGGAGCTTGTCGAGCGCGGCTTCTGCGCCAATTGCGGCACGCCATTGTTCTTCCACCATCTCGAAAACGGTCGCACCAACCTGATGATCGGTTCGCTTGACGATCCGCACGCCTTTTCGCCGCTGGCCAATACCTGCACCGAGAACATGGTGGCATGGTTCGATACGATCACGGGCATAGAAAATACCGGTGCGACCGAAGACAACGGCGCCGACTGGGCCGCGGCGATCAAGGAGAGCAGCAACCAGCACCCCGATCACGATACCACCTCATGGGCGGTGAGGCGGCGTGATGGCTGAGTCCTATTCCGGCGTTTGCCGGTGCGGCGCTGTCCGTTGTTGGTGCGAACCGGACAGCCGCCGGGCCACCCCGGCGGCCTACTACAGCGATATATTATTCCGCCGCGATCCGTGTGACGCCGTTGGCCTGGACGATCTTTTCCAGCAGCGCGAGCTCGTCCTGGGTAAGATCCGTCAAAGGCGGGCGCACGGGGCCTGGGTTCTGCCCGAGGACGCGAAGGCCGGCCTTGATGATCGAGACGGCGTATCCCTTCTTGCGGTTGCGCAAGGCGACGAAGGGGAAGAAGAAGCCCTTCAGGATCTCGTCGACAGTCGCCTGATCGCCGGTGCGCAAGGCGCCGTAAAAGCGCTGGGCGAGGGCGGGCACGAAGTTGAAAACGGCCGATGAATAGGTCGTCACGCCTGCGGCAAAATAGGCCTGGGCGTAAACCTCATGGGTCGGCATGCCGCCGACATAGACGAGACGGTCACCAAGCAGGGTGGTAATCTCGATCACCTTGTCGACATCGCCGACGCCGTCCTTGAAGCCGATCAGGTTCGGGCATTCCTCCGCCAGGCGCGCGATGCTGTCGGCCGAAAGAATGGCGTTGTCGCGGTTATAGACGATGACGCCGATGCCGACCGATTGGCAGACCGCCTTGACATGGGCGATGAGACCCGCCTGTTCGGCAAACATCAGATAGGGCGGCAACAGCAGCAGTCCGTCGGCGCCGGCCTTCTCGGCCGCGACGGCGATCTCGATGGCGAGTGACGTACCATAGCCGGTTCCCGAAATGATCGGCGTCTTGCCGGCCGACGCCTTGGCCGCCCGGACAACCTGCGGAATCTCGGCCGGATTGAGAGAGAAGAACTCCCCGGTGCCGCCGGCGGCAAACAGCGCAGCAGCGTCGTAACCGGAAAGCCACTCGACATGACGGCGGTACTTGGCTTCGTCAAATTTGAGTTGATCGTCGAAATGGGTCACCGGAAACGACAGGAGACCACTACCGACGGCCTTCTTCAATTCAATCGGGTTCATCATGAAGTCCTATTTCTTAGGTGTTGAAAACCGGGTCACTCGCTGTCGAGCACTTGCAGAAGTGCAGCGATATAGCCGTAGCAGAAGGCAAATGCGGTGGCGGTTGGGTCCTTGCCGCTGACGGTCGGTACATGGTCGGGCATCAGCATGTATTTGAAGCCCACCTCCTTGTAGATCCTGGCCGAACGGACCATGTCCATGTCGCCTTCTTCAGGGAAGGTCTCCATGAAGGACAGCTTGCCGCCGCGAATGTTGCGGAAGTGAACATTGAAGATCTTGCCGCGCTGGCCGAACCAGCGGATGACATCGTCGATCTCCTTGCCGGGATTTTCCAGCATTTCGCCGATCGAGCCCTGGCAGAAATTGAGGCCGTGATAGGGGTTTTCGCGCATCAGCACGAACTTCTTCAGGCCTTCTACCGTGCCCAGCACCCGCGTGACGCCGCGATAGCCCGGCGGCGTATAGGGATCGTGCGGATGGCAGGCGAGCCGGACGCGGTTGCTTGCAGCGACAGGAACGACGCGTTCCAGGAAATAGTCGATCCGTTCCCAGTTTTCGTCCTCGGAAAGCACGCCGGCAAGACCGGGCTCGGCCTGCTGATCCGTCTTGTCCCAGCGGAAGCTGGCATTCAGCGACCCGCCGCGTCCCGGCTCATCCGGCGTGCGGGGAATGCCGATCAGGTTGAGATTGTACTTCACCGAAGGAATGCCGGCCGCCGCAACATTCTCGATCAGCTTGCAGACGGCGTCGATCTGTCTGTCGCGCTCGGGGCCGGCAAGCAGGATATCGGGATAGGAAGCCTTCTCGATCGGCTGCGAGGGCAGCGGCAATTGAATCATGTCGAGGATCAGGCCGAAGCTTTCGACCTTGTCGCGATGGCGCTCGAGGTCGGACAGCGTCCAGCTGCTCGGCTTTCCCGGCGGGTCGGCATTGATATGCTTCACACCCAGTTGCGCGAAGATACGATAATCGTCGTCATCCCGCGCCGCGACCTGTGTTCCCAGATACATTTGAGTCTCTTTCGAAATTACACAATGTCATATGACATAATATGAATTTTGAAGAGTGTCGAGCCCTATTGCTGCTCGGCGAGCATGCGGTAGCGGCGTTGGCTGGCCAACATATGTGCGCGCATTGCCTGGCGGGCGCGTTCGGGATCCTGATCGGCGATTGCCGACAGGATTTCGACATGTTCGGCATAAACCTTCTGAAGATAGCTGCGGTCATTGGCCTCGGGGAGTGTCGGAAACTGGCCGCGGGGGATGGCTCTGGGGCCGAAATGGCGCAGGACATCGACATAGAATCGGTTGTTCGTGGCGGCGGCAATTGCCATGTGGAAGGCGTAATCCGCTTCCACGGTTTGCTGTCCGGTTTCGATCAGGTGCGCCATTCTGCGGTTGGCCTCACGGATTGCCGCCTCCTGCTCGGCGGTGCGGCGATAGGCGGCAATTGCCGCCGCTTCACCCTCGGCCGCCATACGAAACTCCAGCAACTCCAAGGTTTCCGGAATGCTTTTGATTTCCACCGGCGTCAGCGGCAGGACCGAATGCGCCTTCGGATCCGCGACAAAAACGCCTTTGCCCTGGATCGGCTTGACGAAGCCTGCCGACCTTAGATCGGCTATCGCCTCGCGCACCACGGTGCGGCTGACGCCGAATGCCGCTTCAAGCTGCGGCTCGGTCGGCAGTTGATCGCCGACACGCAGCGTCCCCGTCTCGATTTGCGCCCGCAGCTGATCGATGACCTGTTGCGCCAGTCTTTGCCGGCCGCCGCCGAATGTTGTCATTGTCCGTTCCCCCAATCCCTTTGCATCAAGTCTCCCGCTCGGGTCTTGCAAATCATATCAGACTTCGATAGATCATAATACGACATACGGGCGACATAATATGTCTTTTATAGTAGTCTAGGGAGGACTTACAATGAAGCATTTTTCTAAGGGCTTGTTCGTCGGCGCCGTCATCGGCGCCCTGACGATCGCTGCACCGCTCTCGCAGGCTGCCACCCCACAGGACCAGCTGGTGGTCGGCACCTCACTGGCGCAGGTTTTGTCGCTGGATCCGCAGCAGGCGACCGAAGGCAAAGCGGTAGAGATCATGTCGAATCTTTACGATCGGCTCGTCGCCAGCACGGCTGATGGTAAGATTCTTCCGCAGCTGGCGGAAAGCTGGAAGGTTGACGACAAGGGCATCACGTTTACGCTGCGCAAGGCCAATTTCGCCTCCGGTAACCCGGTAACCTCCAAGGATGTCGTCTACTCGCTGGCGCGGCTCCTGAAGATGGATCAGGCCGCCGCCGCCAACCTCAAGCGCGTCGGTTACGACAAGGACAATGTCGAAAAGCTCGTCAAGGCCGTCGACGACCAGACCGTGCGGATCGATCTCTCCGACCAGGTGACGGCAGAGCTTCTGCTCTACCGGCTGACGACGACCACCACCAGCGTGGTCGACAGCGTCGAGGTCGAGAGCCACGCCGTTGATAATGACTACGGAAACGCCTGGATGCGAACCCATTCGGCCGGCTCCGGTCCGTTCACCCTCAATCGCTGGTCTCCGAACGAACTGGTGATTCTCGATGCCAACAAGGACTATATGGCCGGCGCGCCGAAGATGCGTCGTGTCATCGTCCGGCATGTGCCTGAAAGCCAGGTCGAGCGGCTGATGCTCGAACGCGGCGATATCGATATTGCCAGCGCCCTGACCGCCTCGGATCTCGCGACTTTCCAGAGCAAGAAGGGCTTTGCCATCCAGCGCATTCCGACGGGCGGTTTCTATGTGCTGTCGATGAATGCCGGCAACAAATACCTCGCCAACCCGAAGGTTCGCGAAGCCATTGCCTACGGCATCGACTATAAGGGCATCGAAAAGACCATCATGGGTCCTTACGGCCGGGCCAGAAACGTTCCCGTTCCGGAGAATTTCGAATATGCCATCCCCAATCCCGATTGGCATCTCGACGTCGAAAAGTCCAAGCAGCTGCTGAGCGAGGCAGGCTTCAAGGACGGATTCTCGCTTTCGCTGAAGACCATCGCGCAAACGCCGCGCATCGATCTTGCCACCGCCATCCAGGCATCGCTTGCCCAGGTCGGCATCAAGATCGACATCCAGCAGGGCAACGGCTCGGAAATCATCGCCGCCCATCGCGCCAGGGATTTTGATCTGCTGATCCCGCAGACCAGTGCCTATATGCCGAACGTGCTCGGCTCGATGGAGCAGTTCTCCTCCAATCCCGACAACTCGAAGGAAGCCAACAATGCGGGCAATTTCGTCTGGCGCTCGGCCTGGGACATCCCGGAACTCACGGCGCTGACGGCGAAAGCATCGATGGAACCGGACGCCAAGAAGCGCGGCGAACTCTACGTTCAGATGCAGAAGATGTTTGTCGAACAGAAGCCGGCGGTGCTTCCGCTCTTCGAGCGCTTTGAGCCGATCGTCCTGTCCAGCAAGGTCGAGGGATATGTGGGGCATCCGTCTCAGTTAACGCGTCTCGAGAACGTGACGAAGGTCGAAACCCAGTAATACTTCCCAGGACAGCCGATCATGAAGGAACTCTCCGTAGCCGAATTTGGCCGACGCCTGGCGCATTTGCTGGTCAGCCTGTTCATCCTCTTATGCGTGACCTTCGTGATCGGCCGCGTCTTGCCCACCGATCCGGTCGGCGCGATTGTCGGCGAGCTCGCCGATCCCGCAGCCTATGCGGCGATGCGGGCGCGCCTGGGGCTCGATCTGCCGATCTACCAGCAGTTTTTCCTCTATCTGAACGGGCTGGCGCATGGTGATTTCGGCACGGCCGTCCTCACCGGCAATCCCGTCTCTTCGGACCTCGCCCAGGCCTTTCCGGCGACGTTCGAACTTGCGACGCTGGCGGTGATCATTTCGACCTTCGTCGGTGTCCCGCTCGGGCTGGTCGCGGCGCTGTTTCGCGATAGCTTCATCGACAAGACGGCCCGGGTGGTCGCGCTCGTCGGTCATTCGATCCCGGTTTTCTGGTTCGGCATCGTCGGCCTCGTCATCTTCTATGCCGGCCTCAACTGGGTCGGCGGGCCGGGCAGGATCGATGTGTTTTACGAAGGCCTCGTCACACCGCGCACCGGCCTGTTGTTGGTCGACAGCCTGCTGCAGGGCGAGACCGAAATCTTCTGGAATGCGCTCGGCCATATCATTCTGCCGGCCGTCATCCTCGCCTATGCGGCGATGGCCTACATCACGCGCATGACCCGCAGCTTCACCCTGGAGCAGTTGAGCCAGGATTATGTCATTGCGGCCCGAGCCAAGGGTGTGAGCCCGCTCGGCACGATCTGGCACCACGTCCTGCCGAACATTGCGGTGCAGCTGATCACCATCCTGGCCATTTCCTATGGCGGTCTGCTCGAGGGCGCTGTCGTGACCGAGATCGTTTTCTCCTGGCCGGGCATTGGCCAGTACATGACGAACGCGCTGATGATCGGCGACATGAACGCCATCGTCGCCGGCACCATCATTGTGGGATTCATTTTCATGTTGTTGAACTTCCTGGCCGACGTCGCTTACGCCGTCTTTGATCCGCGCATGCGGGAGGCGGCCCGATGAGCGACGTCATCCGCAGCGAGATTCAGATCCGCCCTCCAAGCGTGTCGACCCGTGTCGCGGCGTCGTTTGCGCGCGCCGGCCGCAAATTGGCGGCCGAGCCGCTTGGTCTTGGAGGGTTCGTCATCCTTGGCCTGCTTTGCCTGATCGCGATCTTCGCGCCGCTCCTGGCGCCCTACGATCCGGCGATACAGGCGCTTGGCGATGCCTTGCAGCCGCCGAGCCTCGCGCATCTGGCAGGCACGGACGAATTCGGCCGGGATATCCTGAGCCGCCTCATCTTCGGCACGCGCATCACCATCCAGACCGTGCTTTCGATCTCCTTGATCGTCGGCCCGATCGGCCTGTTGATCGGCGTTGTCGCCGGCTTCTTCGGCGGACGCATCGATGCGCTTCTGATGCGCGCCACCGATATCGTTCTGTCTTTCCCGTCGCTGATCCTGGCTCTGGCTTTTGCTGCGGCACTCGGCGCCGGCTTGACCACGGCAATCATCGCGATCTCGCTGACCGCATGGCCGCCGATTGCCAGGCTCGCGCGCGCCGAGGCGCTTGTCGTCAGAAACGCCGATTACGTGGTCGCCGCCCGCCTTTATGGCGCCTCGCCGATCCGCATTCTGCTCCTCTATATCGCGCCGATGTGCGTCCCGTCGGTCATTGTTCGCCTGACGCTCAACATGGCGGGTATCATTCTGACGGCAGCGTCACTTGGCTTCCTCGGCCTTGGCGCCCAGCCGCCGGCGCCGGAATGGGGCGCGATGATCTCCAGCGGCCGCAAGTTCATGCTGGATTATTGGTGGGTTGCCGTGATGCCGGGTATCGCCATCCTCCTCACCAGCCTTGCCTTCAACATCGCCGGAGATGCTCTGCGCGACATTCTGGATCCCCGCCATGCAAGATCGTGATCTGCAGCCCGTTCTATCCGTCGAAGGATTGAGCGTCCGTTTCGGGCGAGGCGCCGTGCCTGCCGTCTCCAACGTCAGTTTCGACGTCGGGCGCGAACGCGTCGGGATCGTCGGAGAATCCGGTTCCGGAAAATCGACGACCGGTCGCGCCATCATGCGTCTTCTGCCGCCGGCCGCGGTGGTCTCGGCCGAACGTCTGGATCTCGCCGGCAGTTCGTTGCTGTCGAAGTCCGAACGTCAGATGGGCGCGCTGCGCGGCAAGGACATCGCCTTGATCATGCAGGATCCGCGCTATTCGCTGAACCCGGTGCTTTCGATCGGTAAACAGATCGCCGAAGCCGCCCGCCTTCACCTCGGTCTTCACAAGAAACAGGCGCATGAGGCTGCCCGCGCCATGCTGGAGCGCGTGCGCATCAGCGATGCGGAGCGGGTCATGGCGCTTTATCCCCACCAGATATCGGGCGGCATGGGCCAGCGCGTGATGATCGCCATGATGCTGCTGGCGCGCCCGAAGCTTGTCATCGCCGACGAGCCGACCTCGGCGCTTGATGTCAGCGTCCGCAAGGACGTGCTGCTGTTGCTCGATGAGCTGGTGCGCGAGAACAATTCCGGACTGCTGTTGATCAGCCACGACATTCGCATGGTGGCAGCTTTTTGCGAGCGCATCATCGTCATGTATGCCGGCCGGATCGTCGAGACCCTGACTCGTCTCGAAGACGCCCGCCATCCCTATACCCGCGGGCTGATAGCCGCACTGCCCGACCCCAGAAACCCGGTTCGCCGGCTTGCGGTTCTCGACAGGACGAAACTCGATCTGGAGACGGCGCAATGATCAATGTGCGTGACCTCGATGTCGTCTTTGCCTCCGGCAAATCAAGCAACCATGTCGTCAGGGGCATCAGTTTTCAGGTCAACCAGGGGGAGACCCTTGGTATTGTCGGTGAATCCGGATGCGGCAAATCGACGGTGCTGCGGTGTCTCGCCGGCATGGAGGCCGGTTGGACCGGTCACATCGAGCTTGGCGGCAAACCGATCGGCAAGAAGCGCTCCCGCGAGGAGCTGAAATTCGCTCAGATGGTGTTTCAGGACCCATACGGCTCCCTGCATCCGCGCCATCGTATCGGCACCGCCTTGGCCGAGCCGCTGCGCGCCATGCGCCATTCCGATATCTGGTCGAAGGTCGAGAGGGCGTTGATCCAGGTTGGTCTGCCGGCGAGCTTCGCAAACCGCTTTCCGCATGAGCTTTCCGGCGGCCAGCGACAGCGGGTGGCAATCGCCCGGGCCCTGATCCTGTCGCCGCCCATCCTGTTGCTCGACGAGCCGACATCGGCGCTCGATGTCTCGGTCCAGGCGGAGATCCTCAACCTGCTTGCCGATCAGCGAGAGGAAAAGGGCCTGACCTATCTGCTTGTCAGTCACGACCTCGCGGTCATCGGCCATATGTGCGACCGGGTGCTGATCATGAAGAACGGTTGCTTCGTCGACGAACTCACCAAAGCGGATCTGCAGGCCGGCACCACGCATGATGCCTATGCGCGAGAGCTGTTCGAAGCGAGCTTTATCGAAGCTTGATATCCTCGAGCGTGATGGGGTTCAGCGATCCTCTTTTGCGACATGGACGCGGTTGACCGCTGCGACGCTACCCCTTTCGACGAGATGGCAGGCAAGCTCGACCCGCCGCCGTGGGGCCGCAAGGCCGAGCATCATGTCGCGCAGCAGATCGAGCGCGGTGGCGCCGAGTTCGCGCATCGGAATATGCACCGTCGACAGCGGCGGATTGAGAAAGGCCGACTGCGGCAGGTCGTCTATGCCCATCACCGAGATGTCCTGCGGGACGGCATAACCCATGGCCTGCAATCCGCGCACGGCACCATTGGCCAGACTGTCGCCCGCCGTCAGGATCGCGGTGAAGGTGAGGCCTTTCTCGCGGACGAGACGGGTGACCGCCTCGGCGCCGAGTTCCGGCAGCCAGTCGTCGACCTCGAGCACCAGATCGGCATCGGCCGTCAGCCCATGATGCTGCAGGGCGTCGCGCCAGCCCTCCAGGCGCCGCTCGATCGTCCGCCGCCCCGGCCTCAGCATGAACAGGATACGTTGATGTCCCGCCTTGATCAGCCGCTCGGCGGCGATGAAGGCGGCCGATCGGTTGCAGGGCGTAACACTCGAAAGCCGCATATAGGGATCGTCGCTGTTGACGAGCACGACGGGCTTTCCGAGATCGGCGGCCGCCGCCAGCATCTCCTCCTCGTCGACGGTCAGGATCAGCATGCCGCCAAAACTCGGATCGTCACGCATCTCGGCGACGACCCGGGCTTCATCCCCCTTGTCGGCGATAGGGCGCATCGCCAGTTCGATGCCGAGAGCGGCTGCGCGCGCATTCAATCCTTCGAGCACATAGAGCGTGAACTGGTTGCGGACATAGTCGATCATCGCCGCGCCGGAGGCGACGAGCATGACCTTCTTGCCGGCAACGCTCGCCGGCAGGGCGTAGCTGACCGCACTCGCCGTTTCCAGCACCAGCTTGCGAATCTCCGGCCTGACGCCCTTTTCGCCGGCCAGCGCACGCGACACCGTGCTGATCGAGACACCGCATCTGGCGGCAATGTCGTCGAGGCGCGTGCGCCTGCCTTTTTTCTCTTCCGCCGCCATGTCCTCTCCTCGCTCTCGACTACTATGCAAAAATCTTTCAGATTGCGCAAATGGAATGCCTATGCACAATTGTTGCCTGAGGAGTCCGCGACAAGCGGCAGAGCAGGGAGGCTTTGAAATGTGGCTAGGCGGCCAGTCCATGCGCCAGGGTTTTACCCGGCGTCACAAGGCTTGAGCGGGCTGAAATATGACCACTGAGCAGCAATCCCATCTCCGCCGCGCAACGGCGAAGGATAGCCCGATCGTCTACTGGCAGCTCGCCAACCTGTGGCAGGAGCGCTATGACGTCGCCGACCGTCCGATGGACGGCAACATGGATCCGTTTTTCTTCGTCACCAAGACGAAGAATTTCATCCCGCATGAATATCCCTGCCGCACCCAATTCAAGAAATCCTTCTCCGGCCGGCGGCCGCAGCCGGCTGCCGAGTTCGACGCTGTCCGGTGGTGGCTTCCCTTTGCCTCCCCGCGTGTCGATCTCTCCGGCTTCTGGTTTCGCCCGACGCGCATCGGCTGCTGGGCGCGCACCTTCCTCGATGCCCGCTCAGTGGGACCCGCGACGCTTCGCCTGTCGACCTGCGGCGGCGCTATCCTCTTCGTCAATGGCCGCGAGCAGGGCTTCATGGCGCCGTACCAGCGCAATCTCGAAGCCGAGCAACTCTTCGAGGTCGAACTGGCGGCCGGCCCCAACGAGATCCGCGTCTATTTCGACGATCTCGCCGAGCGCGACGCGCGTTTCTATTTCCAGCTGGATTATGTCGAAGGACCGGAAGTTGAAGCCGCCGTGCCCGTTCCCATCGCCGCCGGCGACGCGGATGCGCTGGAGGTCATCCTCGAGGGCATGCGCTTCGACCGCACCGCCTATCTCGGCGAAGATGTCACGATCCTCTTCCCCGTGCCGCTGCCGGTGGCGCTGAGCTGCCATGTCGAGATCGAAGGCGACTTCATGTCGATCGAGCGCTTCGACTATGATTTCGGGCTGGAAGCGGGAGCAACCAAGCTGGAACTCGGAACCTCGGCTGATATGCCCGCCGATTTCCGCCATTTCCGCATCACCTTCGAAACAGGCGAGCTCTCGCTCGGCCGAACGCTCGGCGTCGAGATCTGTCATCCCCAACGCCAGGGGGAAGCGCCCGCCGCTCTGGAGGACCGCGTCGCCGAGGCGCTGGCCGAGGTCGCCGCCCATTCCGAACCCGATACGGTCTGTGCTTTCGCGCGTCTGGCGCTGGGGCAGGGCGGCGAGGAAACCGAGGCGATGATCTCGGCCATGCTGCCGGTCATCGAGGATTGCCACGACTGCGCCGATTTCGTGCTGGTGCCGCTGCTCTTTGCCTATACGCGCTGGAGCGATCTGCTGTCACCGGAGCTGCGCGACAGGATCGAGCAGGCCGTTCTCCACTACCGCTATTGGATGGACGAACCGGGCAACGACGTTCAGTGGTATTTTTCGGAAAACCACGCGCTTCTCTTCCATACCGCCGCCTATCTCGGCGGCAGGCTTTTCCCCGATGCCGTCTTCGTCCGTTCGGGCCGCACCGGCGCCGAGCAGATGAAGGTCGGCGAACAGCGTGTTCGCGCCTGGCTCGATCATTTCGAGCGCTGGGAAATGGCCGAGTGGAACTCCGTTCCCTATTTCCCGATCGACCTCAAGGGCCTGACGGCGCTGGCTGCCTGTGCGCCGGATGAGACGATCCGCGCGCGGGCGAGTGCCAGCATCATCCGCCTGATGGAGATCGTTGCCCGCTCGGCCCATCACGGCATGCTGACCGGCAGCCAGGGCCGCTCTTACGAACATACGCTGCGCCCCGGCCGCTCGGTCGAACTCTCCGCCATTGCCCGGCTGCTCTGGGGCCGCGGCTGGTACGGCCGGCGTGTCCACTCTTTGCCGCAGCTTGCCGTCTGCATTCGCGATCATGGCCTGCGTTTTCCAGAAGCGCTTGCGACGATTGCGGCGCACCAGTCCGACGACGCACAGGAATGGACTTTTTCCCAGGGCGAGAACCGTTTTGCCGCGCTCTATCACTATAAGACGCGCGATACCGCGCTTGGCACCATCGCCCATTATCGCCCCGGCGCCTGGGGCTACCAGGAGACGGTGCTGCATCTGCGCTTGGGCGATCGGCCGGAAGCGCAGATCTGGATCAACCATCCCGGCGAAACCATCCAGTTCGGTTATGGCCGGCCGAGCTTCTGGGGTGGCTGCGGAACGCTGCCGCGCGTGCATCAGTATCGCGATCTGGCAATCCTCGATTTCGAGATCCATGAGGGCCAGCCGGATTTCACCCATGCCTGGTTCCCGCTCGAGGCCTTCGACGACACGGTGGTCGACGGCAATCTGGCGCTCGCCCGCTCAGGCAACGGGATTGCGATGCTGATCGGCAACGGCGCGCTGGAGCCGGTAAAGCAAGGGCCGACGACGGATATCGAGCTGCGGCTGGCTGGCCGCAAGGGCCGCTGGATTGTCCGTCTCTCCGATGTCGGGCGCGAGGGTAGCCTTGACGGCATGCAGGCGCGTTTCACCGCGCTCTCGGCGCGGCGAGACGACGAGGGTGCATTGATCGTTATCGATCCGGATTATGGCCGGGTCGTTTTCGAAGAGGACGGTACCGTGCGCGCCGAAGGCCGCATTCTTCGCCCGGCGGACTGGTCGGTGCGGGGAGACGCGGTACATCTGAAGATACCGGGCAGGCAGCCTCGGCGCGCGGCCTCGTAGACGACGTGTCCGGCAGGTGGAGGACCGGCCGGACGCAGGAATTGATCGGTCAAGAGGAGGAGAAAATGACCAGAATGAAATCGATCGGCGCGGCTTTTGCTGCAATTCTCTTGAGTTCCGTTGCCGCCCATGCCGGTGACGTGCGCATCATGTGGTATTCCGACGGCGGCGAAGGCGAGGTAATCAAGGACCTGCTCTCGCGCTTCTCCAAGGCCAATCCCGACGTCAACGTCATCCTCGATGAGGTCTCCTACGACGTCGTCAAGGAACAGCTGCCGGTGCAGCTCGAAGCCGGGCAGGGCCCGGATATCGCCCGCGTCACCAATCTGAAGGCGCCGGCGCAGCATTGGCTCGATCTTCGGCCCTATCTCACCGACGCGAAATACTGGGACGACAATTTCGGCGCCCAGGCCGACTGGATGCATCCGGACGGCTCGAATGCCATCACCGGCTTCATGACGCAGCTGACGCTGACCGGCGGCTTCGTCAACAAGACGCTGTTCGAGCAGGCCGGCGTCGAGATCCCCGGCCCGAAAGCCACCTGGGACGACTGGGCGGCGGCCGCCAAGAAGGTCGCCGACAGCCAGAAGGTCTTCGCCATGGCGATCGACCGCTCCGGCCACCGGGTCTCCGGCCCGAACATCTCCTACGGCGCCAACTATATCGCTGCCGACGGCAAGCCGGCGCCGATCGATCAGGGCGCCAAGGACTTCCTCAGCCGCTTCGTCAAGTGGAACGAGGACGGCACCATCAACAAGGATGTCTGGGTCAGTGCTGCCGGCACCACCTACCGCTCCGCCGCCGAGGACTTCATCAATGGCGGCCTCGCCTATCTTTATTCGGGCAGCTGGCAGGTTTCGGGTTTTGCCCAGAAGATTGGCGACAATTTCGACTGGGTGATGGCGGGCAGCCCCTGCGGTTCGGTCGCCTGCTCCGGCATGCAGGGTGGCGCCGGTCTGGTTGCCGTCAAATACACCAAGAACCCGAAGGACGTCGCCAAGGTGATGGACTACCTGGCAGGTGCCGACGTGCAGAAGGAATTTGCCGAACGCAGCCTGTTCATTCCGGCGCATAAGGGTGTTGCCGCCGGCCAGATGGACTTCAAGACCGACAATCCGCATGTGCAGGCGGCGCTGAAGGCCTTCGTCGAAGCGGCCGGCCAGACGGCGGCACCCGCCATGAAGCTGCCGGGCTGGAAGTGGTCGGACGCCTATTACAGCGCCATCGTCGCCCGCATCAGCCAGGTTATCGCCGGCGAAATGAAGCTCGACGACGCCTATGCCCGCATCGACGAGGACATCAAGGCCAAGGTCGCCGGCAACTGACGGAAGAACAGATGACGGCGAAGACGGTTTCTTCTGAACCACCTGTCAAAACCGGTCTGCGGCAGGCGCTCCTTGCGCCTGTCCGGCTTGCCATGGGGCTCGTCGATATTCCCATGCGCGGCTGGCAGAAACTGACCGGGCTGAACGGCATGGCGGGTGTCTTCCTGGCGCCCAATATGCTGATCTTCACCGTCTTCGTGCTGCTGCCGCTGGTCATCAACTTCATCTATTCGACGACGAGCGGCAGCGCCATCTTCCTGCAGAACCGAACCTATGTCGGCGCCGACCAGTACCGCATCCTCTTCGATTGCGGCAGCTATCTCGACCCTTCGACCTGCGCTGCCGACACCTTCTGGGCGGCCGTGCGCAACACCGCCGTCTTCGTCGTCTTTCAGGTGACCGTGATGCTGATCGCGGCGCTCGCAACGGCTTTGATTCTCAACCGCGAGCTTTCCAATCGCGGCTTCTGGCGCGCCGTCTTCTTTTTCCCGGTGCTGCTGTCGCCCGTCGTCGTCGGCCTGATCTGGAAATGGATCCTGCAGCGCGAGGGCCTTTTGAACTATGCGCTGAGCCCCTTCGGCTTCGAGCCGTTTTCCTGGCTCAGCGATCGTTTCTGGGCCTTCTTCTTCGCCGTCTTCGTCTCGGTCTGGGCGCATATGGGCTTTTATGCGCTGATCCTGCTCGCCGGCCTGCAGGCGATCCCGCGGGATCTCTACGAGGCGGCGGCGATGGACAGCGCCCGTCCGACCCGCATCTTCCGGCGCATCACCCTGCCGCTTCTGATGCCGAACCTCATCGTCGTGCTGGTCTTGGCGCTGATCCGCGCCGTGCAGATCTTCGACGAGGTCTTCGTTTTGACCGGCGGCGGGCCGGGCACCAGCACCATGTACATCACCCAGTATATCTATGAGACCGGCTTTGCGAGTTCGCTGCGCAATCCGGGGCTGGCTTCCGCTGCCTCGATCCTGATGGGTTTCGTGCTCGTCATCCTGACGCTGGTCCAGCTCGGCGTCAGTAGCCGCAACGAGAAGAAGGGAGCACGCCAATGAGCGCTGTCTCTGCCTTCCTGCTCCGCCGCCGCGGCCGAGGCTGGCACTGGACGGATGTCGTCACCTGGATCTGGCTGATCTCAGGCGTGATCCTGATGTTCGGCCCGGCCGTCTGGCTGGTCTTCTCATCGTTCAAGACGCCGGCCGCCCTTGCCGAGTTTCCGCCGTCCTTCCTGCCCTATGTCACCGAACAGGCAGTGGTGCCGGGCTACGACAAGCCGTTGCCGCTCTATAATGTCGCAATGCCGGATGGCAGCACCCGTGTGCTCGCCGAAGTGCGCCGCATCGGCATCATCGGCCAGATGGTCGATCCGAAACAGCCGGGCGAAATCGTCAAGGCGAATATCAAGGACCGCACGCCGGTGCGCCAGGTCGAATTCGCCGGCGGCAACTACACCGAACCCTTCCAGCGCTTCGATTTCTTTCTATTCCTGCGCAACTCCGTCTTCGTCACCGTCGTGGCGACGGCCATTACGCTGCTCGTCAATTCCATGGCCGCTTTCGCGCTGTCGAAATACCAGTTCCCCGGCCGCACCGCCGTCATGCTGATGATCCTGGCAACACTGATGGTGCCGCTTTCGGTCATCGTCGTGCCGCTCTATTCGGTCATCGGCACGCTGAACCTCTTCGACAGCCTCTGGGGCGTCATTCTGCCGACGGTCGCCACCCCGACGGGCGTCTTCCTGCTCAGGCAATACATGCTGACGATCCCCGACGAATTGCTCGACGCTGCGCGCATGGATAAGGCCAGCGAATGGCAGATCTACTGGCGCATCATCCTGCCGCTGTCGGCGCCGGCACTGGCGGTGCTGGCGATCTTCTCGGTCGTCTGGCGCTGGAACGACTTCCTCTGGCCGTTGATCGTGCTCTCGCGCAAGGAACTCTATACGCTGCAGGTCGGCCTCAACGTCTATGCCGGCGAACTCAATGTGCAATGGCACTACATCCTCGCCATGACCGTCGTCTCGATGATCCCGGTCGTGCTGATCTTCGTCTTCCTGCAGCGCTTCATTACGACGGGCATTGCCGGCTCGGGGCTCAAATAGGCCAGCTATAATTTGAACAGGAGAGTGCATGAGCGGGCTCGAGCTCAGGAACATCGTCAAGAATTTCGGCGCCGTCGAGGTCATTCGCGATGTCTCGCTTCATGTCAATGACGGCGAGTTCGTCGCTTTCGTCGGCCCTTCCGGCTGCGGGAAATCGACGCTGCTGCGCCTCATCGCCGGCCTCGATAAGCCCACCGGCGGCAGCATCGCCATCGATGGCAAGGATGTCACCGCTATCAGCGCCGCCGATCGCGGCCTGGCCATGGTCTTCCAGTCCTATGCGCTCTATCCGCATATGAGTGTCAGGGAAAACCTCGCCTTCGGTCTCGAGAACACCAAGGTGGCGAAAGCCGAGATCGAAGCGCGCATCACGGACGCCGCGCGCATGCTGGAGATCGAGCCCTTCCTGCAGCGCCGTCCGGGCCAGCTCTCCGGCGGCCAGCGCCAGCGCGTGGCCATCGGCCGCGCCATCGTGCGGCGGCCGGATGCCTTCCTGCTCGACGAGCCGCTATCCAATCTCGACGCCGAACTCAGGGTCAGCATGCGGGCCGAACTGGCGGCCCTTCACGCCCGCCTGAAGGCGACGATGATCTATGTCACCCATGACCAGGTCGAGGCAATGACGTTGGCCGATCGCATCGTCGTCTTGAGAAGCGGCAGGGTCGAGCAGGTGGGAACGCCGCTGGAACTCTATAACAACCCGGCCAATCGTTTCGTCGCCGGCTTCATCGGCGCGCCGCACATGAATTTCCTCGAAGGTGCGATTGTCGGTCACCAGGGCGGTTTCGCTGAGGTCGAAACCGTTGGTGGCCATCGTCTCTCGGTGATTGCCAAGGAGGCACGCCCAACGGGCGAAAGGGTCAGCATCGGCATCCGCCCGCAACACATCACCCTGGCCGATGCGGCCTCAGCGAGCAGACTGGACACCCGCGTTACCCTTGTCGAGGAACTGGGGTCGGAGACCGTCGTCCACGCCGACGCAGGCGGGAAGAAGCTGATTGCGGTCTTTGCCGGCCAGCAGCGGATGAAGTCGGGCGACAGCCTGCCGCTGCATCTCGATCCCCATGTGCTGCACCTCTTCGGCGAGGACGGGCGGCGCCTGTCCTGATAGGCTGCGAGAGCTGGTCAGCTTCCAGTCAGGCGCTCCCAATTCGCATGCGCGAACTTTGCCTTTTTGGCCGCATCGAGCTCCAGATCTTCGACAAATCGCCGCGCCTCGCCTCCGGGGCGATATTGGTATGGGTAGTCTGTCGAGAACAGGATGCGGTCCCCTCCGACGGCATCGATCGCCTGTTGCAAATAGGCCGGGCTGAACATGCCGCTTGCCGTCACATAGAGATTGTTTCGGACATAGTCGAGGAATGGCCGCTGGAGTTTGGACACCCGATCCAGCATGACGAGCCGCTCGAGATAAAACAGCACCAGCTCACCCCAGTGCCCGAGGATGACCTGGAGGTTCGGGTGACGGTCAAAGACGCCGCGCAGGATCAGGCGCACGAACTGGATGCCGGCCTCGAAATGCCATCCGAGGGCAAATGTGGACAGGGCGAGATCGATGGATGCGCCGAAGCCCGCATAATAGCTTTCGCGAATGCTTGTCTGCGGGATCTGAGGATGAATCAGGAGCGGGACATTGAGTTCCGCTGCGCTGGCGAATGTCGGTTCGAAGATGACATGATCGAGATTCTTGTCGCCGACCCGGCCGAACAGAACGGCACCTTTGCAGCCGAGTTCCTCGACGGCTCGCTGTAGCTCCCGCGCCGCCTCGTCCGGTTGCGCAAAGGAGAGAGCCGCCATCGCCTGGAAGCGGGATGGGTGAGCCGAAACAGCCTCGGCCAGATAATCATTGGCGCGACGAGCAAGATCAATGCCAAGATGGCCGAGATTATTGAGACCCGGGGTCGTCAACGACAGAACCTGCACATCGACGCCGGTCTCGTCCATCAGAGCCTGCCGCCGCTCTCCAAGATCCGCCAGCCGTTCGCCGAGCAGACCCGGATTGAGCCCAAGCGTTCCGTCGTCGGCGCCGGGGATCGTGTTCCACCCATGCTTCACCTCATCGGGCAGGACATGCTCTTCGATTGCGATGATCTTCATTGGTGAATTCCTTCGGTCAGGACTTCTGGGTGAGTTGATCGACGATCGCCTGGCCGACGCCGTGTGCAGACGCGGGGTTCTGACCTGTGATCAGACGGCCATCGACCACCACCTTCTCCGTCCAGTTCGGCGCCGGCTGATGCAGCGCGCCTCGCTCCTTGAGGGTCGTTGCCAACAGATAAGGCACGACCTTGGTGTACTTGACCTCCGCCTCTTCCTCGTCCGTGAACGCGGCGAGCTTCTTGCCCGCGACCAAATGGCTGCCGTCCGAGAGCGTTGCGTTCACCAATGCAGCGGGGCCGTGGCAGACCGCCGAGACGATGCCGCCGGTTTCGTAGATATCGCGGATGACGCCTTGCACAGCCGGGCTGTCGGCGAAATCCCACATCGTTCCATGACCGCCGGCGAAGAACACCGCTGAGTAGCGAGCGGGATCGAGTTCGTCGAGGATGAGCGAGTGGGCGAGCGCATCGCGGAACTCGCGGTCCTTCCAGAAGCGGGCGTTGACCGGATCGGTGAGGTCGAAGAAGTCGATCGGCGGATGGCCGCCCCGGATCGAGGCTATCTCGGTCGGGATTCCGGCCGCGCGGAAAACCTCGAGTGGATGCGTGAGTTCGACCATCGCAAAGCCGGTCGGCTCGCCGGTATCGCCTCTGATCGGATGGCTGGT
Source organism: Rhizobium indigoferae (assembly GCF_034554815.1). Taxonomy (NCBI): domain Bacteria; kingdom Pseudomonadati; phylum Pseudomonadota; class Alphaproteobacteria; order Hyphomicrobiales; family Rhizobiaceae; genus Rhizobium; species Rhizobium indigoferae. Next base: position 1,841,310 of record NZ_CP140635.1, read on the forward strand.
GACCACGCAAAGGATGGGCTTGATGTTAATTGCCATTGTCTTGGCTCCGCACGAGTTGAGCGAGGCAATGTCGATCACGAAGGTCGCTCTTCAACATGCGCTCGTAGGCTCTGCTGCGCCCGCCGAATTCGCGATCGGGCGCAAACTGTTCCGTTGTATCGCAGACGGGGAATCTCAGGCGTTGCCGGGCGCAAACAGCGATTCCCAGTTGAGGAAGGGGCCAAGCGGGATGACCTCCCAGTCGATGAGCCCGGCCTTGGCCAGCGGGAATTCGCTCAGGGCCTGCTTGGCGGCTTCGACCGACTCGCATTCGGCGATGATGGCGACACCCGGACGGTCCTGGCGAAAATAGATGTCGCGGATGATGCCGCCCTTGTACATCTGCCAGGCGTGTCGGGCTTCATCCGTCATATGCGGCTGGTACTTTTCCAGACTAGCGCCAGGCTGGGGAATATCGAGGCAAAGCAGTTTCATGGCAAAATTCCTTGGTTGAGAAAGATGGATCAGGCGGGTTGAAACCGGCGCACGGTCTCGGCCACGCGACGACCGAGGTAGCCCGCGGTGTTGAGGTCGCTTCCGGCCGGCGTGATATCTGGCGCTTGATCAACATTCGATTGGGTCATGACGCCAAGCCAGCTCCCGAGCCGGTTGAGGTCGTCTGTGCTGCCGGTGCTGCTGCTGTTGCCCGGCATCAGATCGAGACCAACCCAGATCATGCCGTGTTGCGCGGCAAACAGCGCCATCGATACGAGCGAGTTCAGCTTGTCGCCGTGCTGGGCTCCGGAGTTGGTGAAACCGGCAGCGATCTTGTTACGCCACTTCAGCTCCGACCAGGCCGCTTTGGTGGAGTCCTCGAAGAACTGCTTGAGCTTGGCGCTAATGAGGCCGTTATAGGTCGGCGACCCGAAGATAATGGCGTCGCTCCGTTCCAGCGCATTCCAGTCCATCGCGCCATCCGCGACGGCGACCAGTTTCGCCTCGGTTCCTTCCACTTCCCGTACGCCCTCGGCAACCGCCTCGGCGACACGCGCGGTATGGCCGCAGCCGCTGTCATAGACGATGGATACCAGCAATTGCCGTCCTTCCGTTGATGAGATGGCGCGCGAACGGTGGGCGATGTTTGCGATGTGTCCGGCCTGCTCAGGTTGCGGTTGCCATAAAATATCGATTGCTCGGCCAGCCTTATATCGTAGAATATAGTTGACGATTAGAAATCGTTTTTCTCTTCTTTGGTTCCTTAGGTTCTCCAATCTCAGGACCGTTATTTGCGAGGATCCGCACGGTGCGAGACAGGTTTGATGGGGTGCAAGTCTTTGTCGAGGCAGTCGAGACGGGCGGCTTCGCCAAAGCTGCCGAGCGATTGTCGTTGACGCGCTCCGCGGTCGGTAAGGCCATCGCGCGTCTCGAGGAGCGCCTGGGCGTCCGGTTGTTTCACAGGACCACGCGGACGCAGAGCCTGACCGAGGATGGTCAGCAATATTACGAGCGCTGTGTGCGTGCGATCGAGGAATTGCGCGCGGGCGAGTGTCTGCTGGAATCGGGCCGGCGCGAGGTCGTCGGCAGGTTGCGCGTGTCGCTGCCCGTCTTGTTTGGCCGCTACTGCGCCGCACCCATCCTGCGTGCCTATGCGCGCCAGCACGAGAGGCTTGAACTCGAACTCAGCTTCAGTGACCGCCAGATCGATCTGATCGCCGACGGCTTCGATTTGGCGGTGCGCAACGGCGCCCTTGGCAACGGAACCGCGCTCCACGCCCGGCGACTGGTCAGCCCACGCAAGGCGCTCTGCGCCTCTCCAGCCTATCTTGCCGCACGAGGGGAGCCGAGTTCTCTGGGGGATCTGTCAGAACATGACACCCTCGTATATTGGCGCAACGATTATGGCCTGACCTGGCAGCTTCCCGATGCGACCGGTGCTCTCATCGACCTGTCGGTCACTTCAAGACTGCGCTTTGACGATCTCGAAGTGATCGCCGATGCCGCCGTCGATGGCATGGGCCTGGCTTGGCTTCCCTACTGGCTGATCCATGACCGCGTGCTGGCAGGCGAACTGATCGAACTCTGGACCGATCGACCGAGGGCGGCGATGGAATGCTACGCCGTCTGGCCAACCACGCAGTATCTGCCGTTGCGGTCGCGACTGGCGATCGATGCGCTCGCCACCGAATTGCCGAAGCGTTTCGTTGTCTGAAGCGGATCCCTTTGCGCTTCATTTCCCGCAGGAGCCGCGCAACGGTGCCTGAAGTGGCTCTCCACGGTGTCGTCGCAGCCGCTCACGTTGAATAACGCAACGCGTTCACGAGAAGAGAAAAGGCGGGCGAAGACTGGCGTCGGCTTGGGTAGTAGAGATGGAAGCCCTCCCAATAGGGAGAAAAATCCTCCAGAAACCGCTGGAGGCGACCGGTTCCGAGATGGAGCTTGGCGATATCTTCCGGGACATAGGCGAAGCCGAAGCCGTCGAGAGCCGCCTCAAGAACGTTGTAGATCGTGTTGAAGACCAGCTGCCCGTCCACCCGAACCTTGATCTCGCGGCCGTTCTCTTCGAACTCCCAGGCATAAAGACCGCCATAGGTGGGCAGGCGCAGATTGATGCACCTGTGCTGCATCAGGTCCTTCGGATGTCTTGGAATATCGCGTGAGGCAAAATGGGATTCTGCGGCGACGACGGCGAAACGGACATCCGGCCCGATCCTCACCGAGATCATGTCCTTGGCGATCTGTTCGCCGAAGCGCACGCCGGCATCATAGCCTTCACTGACGATGTCCTGCAGACCGTAGTTCACGTCCAGTTCGAGCCTGATGTCGGGATATTGTTGGAGAAAGGTTCGAAGCTTCGGCCATATGTAGCACTGGATCTGATAGTCGCCGGCGGTCAAGCGGACGGTTCCGGCCGGCTGGTCCCGAAGAATGTTGAGCCCATCGAGCGCAGATCCGATCTCGTCGAAAAGCGGACCGATGCTCTGCAGCATCCGTTCGCCGGCCTCGGTCGGCGAGACGCTACGCGTCGTCCTCGTCAGCAGGCGCACACCCAGCCGCTGCTCAAGTTGACGGAGCGTATGGCTCAGCGCCGACTGCGAGACGCCGAACTTGGCGGCGGCTTTGGTGAAACTGCGCTCCCTCGCAACCACCAGGAACACCATCAGGTCATTGATATTCTGGCGCTCCACTGATGATTCCTCCTCATAGACCGACGCCCATCATAAACGCCTGCCTATGAAATGGTAGCAATCAACCCTGAAGCAGCAAGAACGCCGGACCCCTTTGCGCCGCACCGGCGTGCTTTTGCTGCAGGCCGGAGCTTCACTTCGCCCGGCTGCGCAGCACCTCCCCGACAACCGGCGACGCAGAGAAGGCGTTCGGCCAGCCGGCGTAGAACGCCGTATGGGCAACGACCTCGCCGGCTTCGTCGGCGGTCAAGCCGTTATCCATGGCGCGGTTAAGGTGATAGGTGATCTGGGCGCTCTGGCCCGATGCGATCAGCGAACTGACCGTCACAAGGCTGCGGTCTCGCGGTGCAAGCCCCGGCCGCCGCCAGAGATCGAGGAACAGCGGGTCGGTCGTAAACTGCACCAGCCCCGGAGAGATCGGGCCGACATTCTTCTCGACGCCGGTGGCGCGTTGGCGCTCGATCTCTTCGTTGAGCGGCAGCAGTTGCGGAGAGGACGCAGGCAGCTGGTCGGCCGTGATGCCCCGGTCTTTGAAAACGTCCTTGGTCGCGGCGACTGCCGACATCGCGTTCGACCAGCCCGCGTAGAAAGCCAGATGCGTGATGATCTCGGAGACCTCCGTCGGGGTCACCCCGTTATCGAGAGCGACGTCGAGGTAGTGCTTCAGATCGACTGCCTGGTTTCGGGCTATCAAAACGGCGAGCGTGACGATGCTGCGATCGCGGCGTGACAGTTGCGGCCGCTGCCACAGATTTCCGAGCACGTCCTCTTCAGCGTATCGGCCAAGAGCCGGGGATACGGTCTGGATATCGCTGACCGACAACGATGAAGCACTTGCCGGCATGGCTCCGCCTCCACTTCCTTCCTGGGCCATGAGAGGCTCGCCCATCGTGAGCGAGATTGCCGTGGCGGCCAAAATTCGTTTCATGATGATATCCTTCCAACTTGCTTGTTCTGGCATCGCTTGGACTGGGCCTGTAACGGCGCAACGACGAAAGCTGCAAAGCGCCGTCGTCAGCGTCGAAGCAGGGGGCTTGTGGTATCGGCTGCTGCAGAATGTGACGCTAGAGACCGGATCGGCGCAGCATTTCTTCGGGGTAACGAGCTCCCTGAATGACGATGTTGGCATGCTCGATCTCGTCAAGATCGGCCTTGTCCAAGGTGACGTTCAGCGCCCCGATATTCTCCTCGAACCGTTCGAGCTTGCGTGTGCCGAACAGCGGAACAATCCAGGGCTTCTGCGCCAGCAGCCAGGCTAGCGCGACCTGCGCCGGCGTCGCACCATGCTTCTCGCCGATCTTGCCGATCAGCTCCACCAGCTTCAGATTGGCAAGACGCGCTGTCTCGGAGAAGCGGGGGATTCCCGCGCGGATATCGGAACTGTCGAATGTGGTGTTGAGGTCGATCTTGCCGGTCAGAAATCCCTTGCCGAGAGGGCTGAAAGGCACGAGCCCGATGCCGAGTTCCTCGATCGTCGGGATGATTTCGGCTTCCGGCTCGCGGGTCCACAAGGAATATTCGCTCTGCAGCGCGGCAACCGGCTGTACCGAATGCGCCCGGCGTATCGATTGGGCACCGGCTTCCGACAGGCCGAACCACCGCACCTTGCCCTCGGCGATCAGCTCCTCGACCGTCCCGGCCACATCTTCCATCGGCACGTCTGGATCGACCCGGTGCTGGTAGTAGAGGTCGATGTGTTCGGCACGCAGACGTTTCAGGCTGCCCTCGATGGCACGGCGGATCTGCGCCGGCTTGCTGTTGACGCCACCGCGGTGCTTGCCCGTCTCCTGGTCGATGGCCCAGCCGAATTTCGTGGCGATCTTGACCTTGTCGCGAACCGGAGCAAGCGCCTCGCCCACCATCTCCTCGTTCGTCCAGGGGCCGTAGACTTCAGCGGTGTCGAAGAAATCCATGCCGTGTTCGACAGCGGTGCGAAGCAGGTTGATCATCTCGGCCCGGTCGGGAAGCTCGCGGGCCTTGCCATAGCCCATGGCGCCCAGTGACAAAGCGGAGACCTCCAGGCCCTGGCCGAGTGTGCGCTTGATCATTTGCTTCTCCTCTTTTCAGGTTGATTTGAAGACCTATCGACGACGCGCGCCCTGAGGCGATCGCATGCCGATCTCATGCGATCCGACCGCCGTCAGGTATTTTCGTCGCGTGGCGTGATCCGGACGGTTGCCGCGCGTGCTCGGGCGCTGACCATTGGCGGTAGATACTGGCTCTTGCGGTATTTGGCGCGGTAGGCGTCGTCGATGCGATCGTTGATCGGGCCGTCCACAGGCTCGAAGGCGACCGTGCGCGTCATCCCGGCGGCAATGATCCGTCCGGCCTTCTGGTGGACCGCCGCCTGATACCATCGGGACTTCTGGCCATGGTAGCCGCGTACATAGAGCCCGCCATCGACAACGACCTCCCAGATCCAGGTCGGGGTTCCATAGGTGGCGCCATCTTCGCGAAACGGTGCGATTTTCAAATCGTTGGCCTGATCGATTTTGCTAAGCTCGTCATCCGACCAGTTCATCGTCGCTCTCCGCTCAGTTTGGCTACAGTCGTGGTACCGTTTCCCGATCTCATGTTCTGAATATAGAGCGCGTACCCAACCATGATTAGGCGCCGCAAATCGCATGAACTTATGAGCGTGAATCATCAATGCAGGTCACGGGTGGAGGTTCGGCCTGCGACGCAGCCTTTTGCTCTTACGGCGCTCTGCTGAAAAGGTGGGCGAAACGCACATCCGTCATCAGCTCACGTCAACGAGCGGCGTAACCCGGTGGGAGGGAACATGGCGACTGATTGCGGTATGATCGGCATTCTGCTACGAACGGCCTGTCGAAAGAGTGCTGACCGGATGGTAGCCCGGTCGCCGTCTCAAGGGACGGCAATTCTCCCTCCAAGGGTATCCGCGACACCCGAGACCGGCTTGCCGGTCGCAAAGGTGTGTCCGCTGATAACCACGTCATCGTCGGCGCACCTTCTCAACTGTTGGAAGGATGGACGACCTTGAAGCTCACAGGAAACACAATTCTCATTACTGGCGGCGCAACCGGCATCGGTTTTGCGCTCGCGCGGCGCCTTTCCGAAAAGGGCAATCACGTCATCATTTGCGGTAGAAGTGAAGCCGCGCTCCGGAAGGCACAGGAGGACGTGCCTGCGCTGATCACCCGCATTTGCGACGTTGCCAACGGCGAGAGCCGCCATTCTATGGTCGAATGGCTGAAGGCGGAGAATCCGGCACTCAACGTCGTCGTCAACAACGCCGGCGTTCAGCATCGGCGCGATTTCAATACCGATCCGGCGATCGACACTCTTGATCAGGAAGTGGCGATCAATCTTACGGCGCCGATCCATCTGATCGCTGAGCTGCTCGCTACCTTGCGGCAGCAAGAACATGCGTTCATCATCAACGTCAGCTCGGGCCTCGCTTTTTCGCCGATGGCCGATGTGCCGGTCTATTGCGCCACGAAGGCCGCGATCCACTCCTTTACGCTCAGCCTGCGCCATCAGTTGAAATCGACCGCAATTCGGGTGATCGAGGTCGCGCCACCGATCGTCGATACCGCTCTCGGCGGTGGTACGCGCAGCGAAGGCACCGCAAGCCGCATGATGGTCTCCTCGGAAGAGTTCGCTGCCGATGCGCTGGCGCAGCTTGAAGCGGATAAGGATGAGATCCTCGTCGGCATCTCCGCCGACACACGCCGGATGGGTGAAGCCCTGTTCGAGCGCATGAACAGCCGCTCCTGATGGCTGTGGATTGCAGTGACCGGTCGCGGCCATCCCTCCCGAAGATCGCTGCTCGGCCGCTAGATCTCCAAGCGGACGACGTCACACCAACGATGGTGCCAGAATCTGGCACCGTGGTGGTCTAACCTGCATCGACGTGACGGAATTCAGGAAAGCCATGGTCATCAGACTTCGCGGCGACGCCGGAAATTGCCTCCGCGGATGTCCATGCGATCCCCAAGCATCCCCGTCAAACGCGGGCAGGGAGGTCGCCTGGTCATCGGGCCGCTGGCGCTGCCCAGGCTCGCGGCGGCTGCCACTGTCACAATCGTGCCTTCAGCAAAACAGGAAGAATGGCCCACCATGAAACGCATTCAATATCACCAGTACGGCGGCCCCGATCTGATGCGGCTAGAGGAGTTCGAACTGGCTTCGCCGGGTAAAGGACAAGTTGCGGTCAAGATCAAGTTCGCAGCGATCAATCCCATCGATTGGAAGCTGCGGGCGGGACGGATGAAGATCGTTACGGGAAGGGCTTTTCCTCGTGCAATGGGGATGGATATTTCCGGGACGGTCATTTCGGTCGGTGAAGGGGTGACGCGCTTCAAGATCGGCGATGCCGTGTTCGGTCTTGCCCGGTTCAAGGAGAGCGGGGCCTTGGGAGAGGCTGTCGTCACCAAGGACAGCTTCTTGGCCAAGAAGCCCGACACCGTTTCGTTTGAGGAGGCGGCTTGTCTCGGGACGCCTGGAGCCACTGCTTGGAACGGGCTGGTCGACAAAGCGAAGCTGACTGCCGGCGAGCACGTCTTCATCAATGGCTGTACCGGTGCGGTGGGCGAAGCGGCTGTGCAGATCGCGCAGATTCTGGGCGCAAAGGTCTCGGGCAGTTGCAGCGCTGTGGCGACGGAACGGGCGCGGGCCCTCGGCGTTCAAACCGTGTTCGACTATCGGACAACTGATTTGTCGACGGTTCGCGAGCGTTTCGATGTGGTCTACGACACGGCTGCGACGATGACGGACGCCGTGGGGCTTGGGCTCTTGCGTCAGAATGGCCGGTTCGTCGACCTCAATCCCACGCCAGGGAAATTCATTCGGTCGATGTTCAACCGAAGACTGAAGGTTGTGGTGTGCACACCGAGGTCCGAGATTCTCGATAGAATCGCTCGTGCCGCCAAGGACGAAAATCTTCGCCTTCCGATCGCCGAGATCGTGCCTCTCAGCGAAGCCATTCCACTCATCACGGCTCTTGAGTCCGGACGGAAGCTCGCCGGAAAAGCCCTCGTCACGATGGAGTGAGCGTGTCACGAAGCCATCGATTATTTGACCTGATGCAAGTTCTTCGTCGTCACCGCGGAACGGTGGCCGGCTTGACGCTTGCGCGCGAGCTCGGCGTTTCGCTGCGGACCATCCGTCGTGACATCGTGACGCTGCAGGCCATGGGCGCGGATATCGATGGAGAGCCCGGGGTCGGCTACATACTGCAGCCGGGTTTCCTTTTGCCGCCTCTGTCTTTCACGGAAGAAGAGATCCAGGCGCTTGTCGCTGGCGCGCAGTGGGTTAGTCGGCACACAGACGATGCTTTGGCGCACGCTGTTCAAAACGCGCTCGCAAAAATCGGCGGTGTGCTTCCCCCTGACCTGCGACGGGGCTTGGACGACAACACGTTCTTTGTTGGTCGTTCTGAAAAAGGTTCATCGGTGCTTGATCTGGCGCAGGTCAGGCGAGCGATGCGCGAGCAGCGAAAGATCCGCATCACGCACGCAGATCAAAGCGGGGCTGTGTCCGAAAGGAACATATGGCCAATCATGCTGGGATTCATTGATTCACAGCGATTTATCGCGGGTTGGTGCGAATTGCTGGGCGACTTTCGCATTTTCCAAGCTGACCACGTCATGACCGTCAGTTTCCTGGACGATCACTATCCGGGAAACCGCCGCCAACTCGTCAAGGAGTGGCGCGCTCAGGAAAAGCATCCCTGCAAACAGAGGGATTGCGGATAGCTGATTGTTGCCTCGGCCCCCGAATTTAACCTCGCTCTGCAGGCATGCCTGCAGAGCGTTTCGAAGACTTTATAGAGATCGGAAATAATGATGGCTTATACGACTTCCTCCGACCGCCCCTTCAAGCAGAAGCGGCGAATTTGGGCCTTTTGGGTGCTGACCGTTGCCTTTGTCACCTTCCAGCTCATCGCGCATCCGGGCTTCGGACCTGAAAGCCTTTTTCTCACACTGCTCGCTCAGTTTGGAACATTGTTGATCGCTTTTGGCATAATCGGACGAATCTGGGCGACCATCTATATTGGAGGTCGAAAGAATTCCGCGCTTGTGACCCAGGGACCCTATTCGATCACGCGCAACCCTCTTTATCTCTTTTCGCTCTGCACGATCAGCGGCGTCTGCCTGGTGTTTGGAAGTCTGCTTATCACCGCAATTTTCACGCTGCTCGCCTATCTTGTGTTCAGATATACGGCGAAGCGGGAGGCTGTATATTTGTCTCACCTCTTCGCTGAGCCATATGCGGAATACGCCCGGCGCACACCGTTGTTCTGGCCCAATTTCTCCAACTTTGAGTGGGGGCAGGCTCCGGTGATTTCCAACCGGGCGCTGCTGGTGACATCAAGAGATTCTCTCTTCACCATCGCCATGATCCCATTTTCCGAACTGGTCGAATACCTTCGAGAAAGCGGCTTTCTAGCCATGGCTATTATTGTTCCTTGAAAGTGACTGTGTGAACAGCACCTCTTCGGCGAGGACGGGCGGCGCCTGTCCTGATAGGCTGCGAGAGCTGGTCTCGCGCTCGCGCAGACAAACGACGCCGACCCCCCATCATCCTGCGACATCGGCGCAGGCAAGCCAGCCGTCCGACGCTGACGACGGAACCATGGGGCAGGGCCAGGAAGCCATGCCCGGCGGATCCGGCATGATACCCGACAGAGTGATGGGGCGAACTTGACGATGCCGTCCGGCATGATGGGCGGCATGCCGATGATGTCGATGCGCGGACACATGATGAAAATCATGTTCGCGGTCGCCGACGCCGACGGAGACGGCGCGCTGTCCTTCGAGGAGGTGACGGCGATCCACAAGCGGATATTCAACAGCGTGGACGCGAACAACGACGGCAAGGTCACGACCGACGAATTGCAGGCGTTCATGCGGCCGTAGCGGGGCCTGGGATCCAGCCTCGGCTCTGCGAATAGTCGCGGAGCCGCCGAGGATATGATAGGATCGCAATGCATTGACCACGGGAGGGGTAAATGCGCCGAGTCCTTCTGTGTCTGATCCTTTGCGCGCAATCCGCATCGACGGCGGCGGCGTCCGAGCTCGCCATTTTCCACACCGCTTCGTTCGGCGGCAGCCGGTCGGTCAGCCTCAGTCTGGCAGAGGGCGGTCCCGCCCGCGATCGCGCCTTTGATTTCGATGTAGTCATCACGTTGTCGGAATTCGACGGTGACGGGACGGTGCTCTATCGGGACGGGGGAAGACACCAGGCGAGCGTGCGCTGCGTTGCGCCCGCCATGGTGCGGATCAATTCCGCCGACTATGTGATCGACCTGTCGACGCGGCCGGGAACGGACTGGAAGCACGATCTCTGGGCGGCGCTCTGCACCGCTCCGGTTTCCTGAGCGGCAGCTCAGCGTGGCTTGATCGATCGAGCGTCAGCTTTTCCGGGGGCGGACCTCCATGAACACGTATGGCGCGCCGGTTCCCGAGGGGATCGCATAGACGTCATAGACCGCGGCCGGATCGACACCCATTCCCAACGAGCCGGGCGGCATCCCCGGCACGGCCAGCCCTCGGACCGGCGGCCGCTCTCGGAGCAGGCGGTGCACAGCCTCGAGCGGAACATGTCCCTCAAGGTAGTATTCCTCGACGACAGCGCTGTGGCATCCTTCCATTTCGGCAGGCACGCGAAGCCGTGCCTTGACTGCGGCAAGGTCGTCGGTGTTGTGGAGATCGACGGAATAACCTGCCTCTGCCATTGCTTTCGCCCATTCGTGGCAACAACCGCAATTCGGGTCCTTATAGACGGTCATTTTTGCCGGAGCCGTGGCACGGGCATTTCCGCTCAGGAACACCAGGGCAGAGCTCGCCATTGCAATGAAACTTCTTCTTCCGTGCATCGTCTGCGCTCCTCGATGTCCTGCCGCCCGGATCGACCCGGGCGGCAGGGGGCCGCTATTTTACTTCGGTGACGGTCAACTTGCCATTCACGCGTTCGGCAACGAACTCGATGTTCGAACCTTCCTTCAGTCTTTCGAGCAGAGCCGGGTCTTCGACCCGGAAGACCATCGTCATCGCCGGCATGTCGAGGTTCTTCAGGTCCTCATGCTTGATGGTGACCTTCTTTGCCTTTGTGTCGACCTTGTTGACGATACCCTTGGTGAATTCCTCAGCGAACGCACCGAAGGCCGCACTGGCGGAAAGCAGGGCGGCTACGCCGATTTTGATCATTGCGGTTTTCATGCTTGTGGCTCCTTTTTGCGGGTTACTTGCCAGCGACGGTGACGTCGCCGTGCATACCGGCCTCGTAGTGGCCGGGGATCAGGCAGGCGAACTTGAACTCGCCGTCGGTGGTGAACTTCCATATGATCTCGCCGGATTGGCCGGCCGGAAGACGGATGGAGTTGGCGTCGGCATGTTCCATTTCCGGGAACTTCTCCATGACCTTCTTGTGCTCCAGGATCTTGTCTTCCTGATCGAGCACGAATTCGTGGTCGACGGTTCCGGCATTCTTGATCGCGATCTTGACCGTCTGCCCTTTTCGGACGTTGAAGACGGCGGGGGTGAACAACATTTTCCCGTCGTCGGTTTCCTTCATCGTGACGCGGATCGTCTGCGTCGCCTTGGCCTTGTCGCCGGGTTCTCCGATGGCCATCTTCTCGCCATGGCCGCCGGCGTGGTTGCCTGAGGCAAGTGCTGGCGACGCGAGTGCTGCGAGGGCCAGTGCCATGAGATAATTCTTCATCCGTAATTCCCTTTCGATGTTGAGATTGGACCTCAGCCGTTTGTCGGCTTCGGCGTGATTTGCGTTTCCGCGTCTTTGGCCTTGGTCGCGTCCGGAAGTTCTCCGGTCCACTCCCAGGCCTGCGTTCCGGGCGGGTTTTCGTACCAGCCGGGATCTGAGTAATCGTCTGCCGAGATCCCCTCGCGGACCTTGACGACCGAGAACATGCCCCCCATTTCGATCGGACCATGCGGTCCCCAGCCGGTCATCATCGGAACGGTGTTCTCGGGGATGGGCATTTCCATTTCGCCCATGTCGGCCATGCCCTTGGTGCCCATGGGCATGTATTCCGGCTGCAGCTTCCTGATCTTCTCGGCGACCTTCGATTTGTCCGCGCCGATGAAGGTTGGAATGTCGTGACCCATGGCGTTCATCGTGTGGTGCGATTTGTGGCAGTGGATCGCCCAGTCGCCGAGATACTTTGCGTCGAACTCGTAGGCACGCATCGCGCCGACGGGGATGTCGATGCTCACCTCCGGCCACCGCGCTTCCGGCCGCACCCAGCCGCCGTCGGTGCAGGTCACTTCGAAATCGTAGCCATGCATGTGGACCGGATGGTTGGTCATCGTCAGGTTGCCGACGCGGACGCGTACCCGGTCATTCCTGGACACGACAAGAGGGCTGATGTCCGGGAACACGCGGCTGTTCCAGCACCACATGTTGAAGTCGGTCATCTCCATGATCCGCGGCACGTAGGAGCCGGGGTCGATGTCGTAGGCGTTGAGCAGGAAGACGAAGTCCCGGTCGACGCGCATGAACTTGGGATCTTTCGGATGGATCACGAAGAAACCCATCATGCCCATGGCCATCTGCACCATCTCATCGGAATGCGGGTGGTACATGAAGGTGCCGGATTTCACGAGGTCGAACTCGTAGACGTAGGTCTTGCCGACTGGAATATGCGGCTGCGTCAGGCCGCCGACGCCGTCCATGCCCGACGGCAGGATCATGCCGTGCCAGTGGATCGTCGTGTGCTCGGGCAGCTTGTTGGTGACGAAGATGCGGACGCGATCTCCCTCGACAGCCTCGATCGTCGGTCCCGGTGACTGTCCGTTGTAGCCCCACAGATAGGCGGTCATGCCGTCTGCCATCTCGCGTTCGACCGGTTCGGCGACGAGGTGGAATTCCTTGACGCCATTGTTCATCCTGTGCGGCAGGGTCCAGCCGTTCAGGGTGACGACCGGCTGGTATTCAGGGCCGGAGGTAGGGAGGAGCGGCGGCTGCATGTCAGCCGATTCCATCGTCGGGGCCTCGGGCAGACCCATTGCCGATGTCTTCGTCCAGGCGGCTGTGGTGAGGAGAGCAGCGCTGGCGCCAAAAAGTTGTCGTCTGTTGAACATGGTGTGTCCTTTCTCAATGACCGCCGCCAGCGCTGCTTTCGGAAGCAGCGGCGACCTCGGTCTCTGCCGCCGCCTTCGTGGCGCCGCCGCCGTAGATCGCAGGCGCCAGATCGGCTTCGGCCAGCCAGAAATCTCGCTTCGCGTTGACGGAAAGCAGGGTGGAGTTGATCTTGTCGCGGGTGTCCGTCAGCAGCTCGAAGGTGTTCGAGATCATGCCGTTGTAGGTCAGCAGGGATTCCTCCTCGACCCTGGTGCGCAGCGGCACGACGTTGTTGCGGTAGTGCCGCGCGATATCGTAGTGCGAGCGGTAAGCCTCGTAGGCGGAGCGTGCTTCCGAGCGGACGTTGACGGCTTTTTCAGCCAAAAGGTTCGCCGCCCGCATGTAGGCCAGCTCGGACTTGCGCATCCGGGCCTTGCCGGTGTCGAAGATCGGGATGGCGAACTCAAGCTCGACTTGCGCAGTGGTCCTCGTTTTCGTCTCGTCGTCCTCGATTTCGCGTTCCGTTTCGAAACCGGTCAGGATCTCGAGGTCGCTGACATAGCGCGTCGCCTCGGTGAGGCCGTAGGATCTGGCCGTGGCCTCAAGGTCGAGCTTAGCGATCTGCAGGTCGATGCGGTTCCTAAGGGCTTCGGCCTCGATGGTGTCGCGTCTGACGACGGATTTGGGGAGCGGCGGCAGGTTGTTCGGGACCCGGTAGTCCAGATCGGAGCCCCAGAGACCCATCAGCCGCGTCAACTCCTCCTTGGCAAGACGGGCCGCCAGCCGGGCCTTCGCCGTTTCTCCGGCGAGTTCGGCGACAAAGACATGTTCACGGGCCTGGGCGCCCTTGGCCATCGCGCCTGTCTCGCCGAGTTTCTCGGCGAGTTCCGAGGCTGCGTCGGCAGCCGCCTGGGCGTGCTGGAGCTGCCCGACATTCTCCCATGACGCGACCGCGCTAATCCAGGCGCGCCTGGTATCAGCGGCGACCTGAAGCGTCTTCACCGCCGCGATCAATTGCGCCTGGCGGAAGCGGGTGTCGGCGATCGCCACCTCCCGGTTCCTCGTCGCGAGCGCCAGGATGTTCGTCGTGATCATCCCTTCGATCGTTTTGAACGCCCCCAGCTCCGGCGTCCCCATGCCTGTCGTGCCGATGGAGACGGTCGGATTGATGAACATTGTCGACTGCCAGGCGTCGGCGGCGCTGTCGCCCAGATCGGCATAGGCGGCCTGGAGGCCCTTGTTGTTGAGCAGCGCGATCTGGACGGCCGTCTCGACGTCGAGAGGCTTCGTTCGAGCAAGCAGGCCTTTAACCTGCGCGGCCGCCGATCGGGCCTGGTTCTGGTTTTGGATCCAGACGGTCTCTTTCGCCGTGACCGTAGCGGTTTTGTTGGCAACGGAGGTGAAGCCCGCCTCATTGCGGGAATAGTCGGCGCCTGTAACGCAGCCGCTCAACGCGAGCGGGAATGCCAGCGCCGCGATCAGTCTTGTGGTGCCGATCATGAGCCATCTCCATTCATAGGAGACTGCAGATCGTTCTGTCTGCGCCAGGGTTTGGGATCGACCGGCTGGCGGGCGACGTAGCCTGTGATCGGCGACCTGTATGCCGGCGGAAGCGCGGACGGCTGAATGACCGCGGTGGGAAATGCCAGCACGTCGGGAGGAAGCGTGGATGCGCAGCCACCGGCAACAAGCGGCAGCCCCACCACGAAAAGCGAGGGTTTCATTTTGAAATATCCGAATAGGAGATAGCCTACGGCGCGCTCGCCCAGAAACAGGCAAGCGTCCGACTAGACCCGATCAAGCGGGTGCGTCTCTATTCAGATATTCGGGGGACGGTTGAGGGTCGGCAGTTCGCCAAGGGTCGTCCGGTCGTCGATGAACTGCCGGATCGAGGTTACGACAGGTCCGCCGACGTCCTGGCCTTCACAAATAATGCCGAGCCCGCCACAGAAATCCTTGCAGCACTCTTGCTTGACGGGCTTCGATACGCCATCGGCGTCACCGCTGGCCTCGCCTTGGGAGTGGTCATGTACAGCCATCTTCGTCATGTCATGGCCATCGTGATGCTGCATGGCATCGGTTTCTGACACGGCCGCTGCCATTTCGGGGAACGAGGAGCCATGCATGGCGGCGCTGGCGTTCGACAGCGAGTACCCCGCCAGTGATACGATAATCACCAGCCGCATCATCACGAGCAGCCTGCTCATTGCGATTCGGTACATCTTGCCCATGCCCCTCGAACTACATGCAAAGCAGCTCGATTTCAATTGCAACTCACCTGTCGTCAATGTTCGAGTCCTTTATGTGGC
Source organism: Rhizobium indigoferae (assembly GCF_034554815.1). Taxonomy (NCBI): domain Bacteria; kingdom Pseudomonadati; phylum Pseudomonadota; class Alphaproteobacteria; order Hyphomicrobiales; family Rhizobiaceae; genus Rhizobium; species Rhizobium indigoferae. Next base: position 1,856,830 of record NZ_CP140635.1, read on the forward strand.
ACGAACATCATCCCGTTCACGATTCCTGTGTTCGCCGCCAAGACCGGCCGCTATGTCGTGCTGACGCTGGCCACTCTAGAAATTCTCGGATGACTGCTTCCGGCGCGAGAACACCATGCGGTCGACTGTCTCGTCACGGGCGACCAGCGTGTGCCAGGCCGCTGCGGCGAGGTGCAGCGCGACCATCGCCAAGATAATCTTCGACCCGATCACGTGATACGGCGCGATGGCGAACGAGAGATAGCTCGCGACGAACCCCATGCAGGCCTGTCCGATGATTGCGGCGTAGAAGCCGTAGTGAAGCGCCTTCGCGGCTCGCCCGGCCCATAAATTCGGCCCGCTGGTTTCGGGCGGTTGAAGGAGACGAAGAACTAGCCGCACGCCCATCAGCAGGCCGATCACCATTCCTGCATAGTTGTGAAGCTGGTGCTGGACGACGTCCCAATAGGACGGTGTGAGACCCATGTGGACGGCGTGGTGGGTTCTCTCGATGCTGCCGCCGGTCAGATACTGAACCGGCACCATGAAGGCGACGAGCCAGTGGAGTCCTATCTGGGCGAGCGAGTAGCCACTCTTCATCGATCCTCTCCGAGCGAGAGGCGCAGACTAACCGGCGACAGTTAATGCTTTCTCATCGCTCGGTTGCAAGAAGATCTACGTGCTGCAGATCAACCGCCGATTGGAAGCTGGGAATGCGCCCGCCGCCTGACGGGCGCGCATCCGCCCTCTTGCTGCCCAGATAAAGACGGATATCCGGTCACGGCATCGGATATCCGTGCAGCATCATGGTCACCAAATCCAGACGGCTTCGTCGATGAGATTAACAGCTGACACCAGCAAATTCGGACTGTTTGCCTTCATGGCGGCGGTCCTGATGACGGCGGCCATGGTTTCCGCCGAGGAGGACATCGTCGCGATTCGGCAGGCGGACATGAAAGCCATGGCCGCAGCGGCAAAGACGATCTCCGGCATGTTCAAGGATTCGACGACCTACAAGGCCAGCGAGTTCCAATGGGCGGCCGACACCATCCGCGACAAGTCTGGAGGCGTTCTCTCTGCACATTTCGCGTCCGCGACCGATAGTCGGCAGTCGAAGGCCGGACCGAACATTCTTAATGAGCGCGACCGGTTCGACCGCATCGCCAACGACCTGCGCGACTACGCCGTCGCGCTGGATGCCGCCGCGCAAAAGAACCCCGGGCCGATGACTGCCAGCATGCGCATGAAGCCCGGAGAGGCTATGGGTGGTGGTCCTTTCGGCACTCACGTCCGCAACGAGCACGAGCTATCGGCGATGCCGGCGGAACACACGTTCCACCTCATGCTGCAGACCTGCGCGACCTGCCACAGCCGGTTCAGGATGGAATGACGGCGGCCACTCGCGGGACGCGTCTACGTGCAACACGCCCGAATACTGATTGAGGACAGATCGGCTTCCCGGCAGCGGTCGATCCCTAGTCGTAGTGACTCGACAAAGAAAAGCCCGCGCCGACGCGCGAGCCTAATTCATATCAGAGCAGCTTTAGTGGCTGTTCTTGTGGCTTTGTTGACCAGCCTTTACATGCTGTTCTTGGCTGCCGCCGCGGGTTCCGCTGGACTGCGCGTCGCGGCCGGCTGAGGCGTCGCGGGCATCGGAGTCGTTCTTGTGACTCTGCTGCCCAGCCTTGACGTGCTGTTCATGGGATCCACCTTGGTTTGCCATGCGGTTCTCCTTGGTTGTTGAACGAAGCCACGTCGCCTCAATGGGAAAACCTCGCTCCGGCGCATGCGTTCCGCATTTTAATATTTCGTGATCTCCGCTCGAAAACAACAGGATGAGGAAGCGAACCGGGCGGGTAGGGAGCTCGCCTGCCACTGCGTTGGCCACCGGGAGAAAGCGGAAAACCCCCGATGTTCTCCAGCATCGCCGCGTCCGCTTGGCGCGGCCCGCAACCTCGATCAAAAAATACGCATGTCGACGAAAAGGTTCCAGGAAAACAACCGCATCCATCCATGCCGGAAGCCGCTATGCGGCTTACGGGCTCTTTCCAAATCGACGGGTCGCTCTAGCTTAAAGGGTACCTGACGAAAAGGAGAAAACCATGACCGACGCACCGAATACGGCGACCCCGGCGCGGAGAGTGTTGCGTGGCCGCCCCTATAGCATCGGCGAATTTGCCAGGAAATATCGGCTCGACGACAAGGAGGCAAAGCGCCTCTACGAGAAGTTCGGCCCGTCCGCCACCGAACTCGACCTGTTGATGGCGGCAAAGCGGCGCCCACCGGGCCTGCCGACCAATCTCGACGCCTGACGGGCGCCATGGGGATCCGAACCGGAAGCTGCCTTTGCGGGGCGGTCGCCTACAGGGTGGAAGGCGAGCCGCTTCGCACCGGCCTCTGCCACTGCGCCGATTGCCGCAAATCGAGCGGCTCCGCCTTCGTCTTCTTCGCGGTCTGGCCGCGTCAGGCTTTCTCCCACAGCGGCGAGATCGCCACATTCGCCGGCCGCAGCTTTTGCCCCGTCTGCGGCGGCAGGCTTTTCTGCCTCCGGGAAGATGAGGCGGAACTCCGCCTGGGGTCCCTAGACACTCCACCGACCGACCTTGCGCCTAGCTATGAGGTCTGGATCAAGCGGCGTGAACCATGGCTGCATCCCTTGCACGGCGCGGCCCAATTTGCCGAGGATGCGAACTGACCGGCGCTAAAGCGCGTCGCGATCGAGCTTGCCGCGCTTTAGATCTTTGATTTTCCGCATGTCGTGATCGCAAAACCGCTGCACAGTTTTGCGCGACATGCTCAGTCGCACCGAAACTTGACTTTCCTTACCAATATTTCATTTCACCCATCTGCAATTCCGTGCCAGTTCGGCGGCAGTGCTAATCGCCGGTTCATCTGCGTTGTGATTATTTCGCCGCAGAGGCCGCAAGCGGCCACTGACTGATTGAGGACGACATGAACAAAATCGTAAGCGGCAGCGAAACCGGAGCAAAGACAGGCGCAGCGTCCAATCTCGCCGCAGTCCTTGCGGCTTCGGGACGGCAGGGCAAGCGCAGCCGCTGGCGCGGACGCCTGATCATCCTGCTGATCCTCATCGCTGCTGCCGCAGTCGCCGCTTATTTCTACATGGGTCGTGGGCAAAGCGAATTGAGCTATGACACCCAGCCAGCAAAACGCGGCGACCTGACGGTGCTGGTCACTGCCACCGGCTCCGTGCAGCCGACCGAGCAGGTGGATATATCGAGCGAGCTTTCCGGCACGGTTCGCGACGTCAATGTCGATTACAACAGCACGGTCAAATCAGGCGAAGTGCTCGCTCTCCTCGATACCAACAAGCTCGAGGCGGATGTGAAGAGTTCGCGCGCCAAGCTCAATTCGGCCAAGGCGAACGTCGTCAAGGCCAATGCCGATATGCAATCGGCAGGCACATCGCTCGAGCGGTTGAAGAGCCTGGTCAGGAGTAACGTCTCGACCCAGCAGAGCCTCGACGACGCCAGCTACAAATATGATTCCGCCGTCGCCGCCAAACAGATCAATGAGGCCGAGGTCCTCGCCTCGGAGGCCGACCTGCAGCTCGCCGAAGTCAATCTCGCCAAGGCGAAGATCATATCGCCGATCGACGGCGTCATCCTCACCCGTTCCGTCAATCCGGGCGCCACGGTCGCAGCCTCGCTTTCGGCGCCGATCCTTTTCACCATCGCCGGCGACCTGAAGAAGATGGAGCTGCAGGTCGATGTCGACGAGGCCGATGTCGGCCAGATCGCCGTCGGCCAGAAGGCGAAATTCACAGTCGATGCCTATCCCGACCGGTCCTTTCCCGCCGAGATCGAGCAGATCCGCTTCGCTTCCGAGGTGGTCAACAATGTCGTGACCTATAAGGCGGTTCTATCCGTCGACAATGCCGATCTGCTGCTGCGCCCCGGCATGACGGCGACGGCCGACGTCACCGTCGAGGCCGTCAAGGATACGCTGATGGTGCCGAACGCCGCGCTGCGTTACGCCCCGGCGCAGGCCGAAAGGCGCGGCCGCGGCATTTTCGGCATCTTCGGCCCGCCACGCCAGCGCAACAACAATGCCGGCCCGGCGCTGAAGGGCGCTGAGCGCCGTGTCTGGGTGCTGCGCAACGGTCGCCCGGCGCCTGTTGTCATCCAGGTCGGCTCATCCGACGGCCAGTTCACCCAGGTCGTCTCCGGCGACATCAAGGAAAACGACGCACTGGTGACCGACGCCACGACGCGTGCGAACTAGGCGGAGAGACGGATGGCAAGCCCGCCGCTCATCGAATTCAGACAGGTCTCGAAAATCTACGGCGAGGGCGAGGCGGCGATCCGCGCGCTCGACCACGTCGACCTTGCGATCAACGCCCATGAATTCGTCGCGATCATGGGGCCGTCTGGCTCCGGCAAGTCGACGGCGATGAATATTCTCGGCTGCCTCGACGTGCCGAGCGCCGGCGACTACATTTTCGAAGGCATTCCGACCAGCGGCTTCGACCGCAGCCAGCTGACGCTGCTGCGCCGCCACATGCTCGGCTTCGTCTTCCAGGGCTTCAACCTCCTGTCGCGCACCTCGGCCGTCGAAAATGTCGAGCTGCCGCTGATCTATCGCGGCATGGCGGTGCGCGAGCGGCGCGAGCGGGCCCGCGAAGCCCTGGCGCTGGTCGGCCTCACCGGGCGCGAACATCACAAAACACAGGAACTGTCAGGCGGCCAGCAGCAGCGCGTCGCTATCGCCCGCGCCATCGTTACCGAGCCGGCGCTGCTCCTCGCCGATGAGCCCACCGGCAATCTCGACACCAAGACCAGCGTCGAGATCATGGATCTGATGACGCGGCTGAACCGCGAGCAGGGCATCACCATCGTCATGGTCACCCATGAGCCCGATATCGCCGCCTATGCCCAGCGGCTGCTGCGTTTCGTCGACGGCAAGCTGGAGACTGAAGTCGAGCACCGGAGGAGGGCGGATCATGTTCTTTGAGACGCTGAAGCTGGCGCTGCGGGCCATCAGCCGCAACATGCTGCGCTCGTTCCTGACCGTGCTTGGTGTCGTCATCGGCGTTGCCGCTGTGATCGCGCTGGTGACGATCGGCAACGGCACGACTGCACAGGTCTCGACCGAGCTGTCGCGGCTCGGCACCAACATGCTGTTCGTCCGCCCCGGCCAGTTCGGCCCCGGCCGGGCGAGCTCCGAGGCCAAGCGCTTCAGCGTCAAGGACGTCGCGGCTATCCGCGACCAGATCGGCGGCCTCAGGGCCGTGGCACCGCTCAACCAGTCCACAGCGACCGTGATTTTCGGCGGCCAGAACCATTCGACCAGTGTCTCCGGCACCACGAATGACTATTTCATCGCACAGGACTGGAATCTGGCGCTCGGCCGCAATTTCCTGCCGGCCGAGGAACGCGGCCAGGCGCGCTGCATCATCGGCGAGACGGTGCGCTCGCAGCTCTTCGGCAGCGCCGACCCCACAGGCCAGCAGATCCGCGTCGGCAAGGTCTCATGCCCCGTCATCGGCGTGCTTGCCAAGCGTGGTCAGTCCGGCATGGGCAACGACCAGGACGATGTCGTCATCATGCCGGTCAAGGTGTTTCAGCGGCGCATCAGCGGCAACAGCAACGTGCCGCAGATCATCATCTCGGCGCGCGACGGCGTCTCCACAGCCAAGGTGCAGTCCGATGTCGAAAATCTCCTGCGCGAGCGCCGCAAGATCGTGCCCGGCCGCCAGGACGATTTCAACGTCAACGACATGACCCAGATCGCCGAAGCGATGACCGGCACGACGACGCTGCTGACCGGCCTGCTCGGCGCCGTCGCTGCGATCAGCCTGCTCGTCGGCGGCATCGGCATCATGAACATAATGCTGGTCTCCGTCACCGAGCGCACCCGCGAGATCGGCATCCGCCTGGCGATCGGCGCGCTGGAAAGCCAGGTGCTCACCCAGTTCCTGGTCGAAGCGGTGGCACTGTCGCTGTTCGGCGGCATCACCGGAATCGTGCTAGGCTTGAGCCTCGGCTTCGGCGCTGTAACGCTCCTGAAAGTGCCCTTCGTCTTCAGCCCCCTGATGGTCGCCGTCGCCTTCCTGTTCTCCGCGGCGATCGGCATGATCTTCGGCTATTTCCCGGCGAGAAGGGCAGCGCAGTTGAACCCCATCGAGGCGCTGCGACACGAATAAATGCGCCGTGGCAAAACGCTTGATGTCCCTCTACTCCTGTTAATCGAACGCAAGCGCTATCGGAGGCTGGCATCATGCCGCTCAACAGACTGGTGATCTACGCTGGGAATGTCGAGGAAACGGCGCGCTTTTATGAGAAGCACTTTGGTTTCAAGGCGACCAGCCTGCCTGGCGACAGGATCATTGAACTCATCGCCCAGGACGGCGGTGCGAACATTATGTTGCACCGGGCCGCCAAGGGGCAGCGGAGCGGTCAATCCATCGTCAAGCTGGTCTTCGACGTAGAGGATGTCGAGGCCTTTTGCAGGCGATGCGCGGAGAATGGGCTGGAGTTCGGTCCTATCCATAAAGCTGACGGTTATTTGTTCGCCAATGCAAAAGACCCGTGTCAAAATTCGATCTCGGATTCCAGCCGGGCGTTCCGCAAGCGGTGATCTGCCGGCCTGATGAAGCAGCCGACGCGAAATGCCCCTGTAGATCGGGGCGGGTGAGCCTTCGCGGCGCAGACGTCAATGCCTCGCTGGTTTTCAGCAGCCTCGCCTTTTTTATCTATCTGTCTCTATTCTGATATTCAGTGCCGCCTTGTCTTCGGTTTTTGACCGTGCGACAATGTGATATATCAGTTTCAGGCGACGGATCTCCGCATGCAGACGTCACAAAGCCATCTTGCCTATCTCGCTCTGGAGCATCTGATCGTGACGCTGGCGTTGAAGCCCGGCGCGCTCGTCACCGAAAAGCAGTTGATCGATATGGCCGGCCACGGGCGTACGCCGGTGCGCGAGGCGATCCAGAAGCTCGCCTGGCAGGGGTTGATCCTGGTCAAGCCGCGCGTCGGGCTGCAGGTGGCCGAAATCGCACCGGACGATCACGGCAACGTCATGCAAGTGCGCCGTGAGTTGGAGCCGATCGCGGCAAGCCTGGTCGCCGAACATGCCAGCGACGATCAGCGCGCGCGACTCAACGACTGCGCCCGCGCGATGGAGGAATGCGCCGTCACCGGCGATCTCGCCGGCTTCTTCGCCGCCGACAAGGCTTTCGACGAAATCCTTGAGGATGCCTGCCCGAACGGCTTCATCACGGCAGCACTCGGCCCGGTGCAGACGCATTCACGTCGCCTCTGGTACTCCAAGGCAAGCCCGGAGCGCACGGATCGCGCCATCGCGCTGCACGTCGCCGTCATCCGCGCCATCCATCAAGGCAGGCCGGATGAGGCGCGCGCCGCCATGGCGGTGCTGATCGATTACCTCAGCCAGACATAGAAACGGCTCCGTTTCCGGAGCCGCCACAGGTCTGATTGTCACAAATGCTTTAGCCGACGAAAGCGCGCTCGATGACGAATTCGGCGGGCTTGCTGTTGGCGCCTTCATCGAGGCCGGCCTTTTCGAGCAGTTCCTTGGTATCCTTCAGCATCGCCGAGGAACCGCAGATCATGCCGCGGTCGATTTCCGGATCGAGCGGCGGCACGCCGAGATCGGTGAACAGCTTGCCGGAGGAGATCAGGTCGGTGATGCGGCCGCGATATTCGAAATCCTCGCGCGTGACTGTGGGATAGTGGCGCAGCTTGTCGCCGACGACTTCCTTCAGCAGCTCGTCATTCTGAATCTCGTGCACGAGGTCGAAGCCATATTTCAGCTCGGCGACATCACGTGTCGTATGGGTGAGGATGACTTCCTCGAACTTCTCATAGGTCTCGGGGTCGCGGATCAGGCTGGCGAAAGGCGCAATGCCCGTTCCCGTCGAGAACATGTAGAGACGACGGCCGGGCGTCAGCGCGTCGAGCACCAGCGTGCCCGTCGGCTTCTTGCGCATCAGCACCTGGTCGCCCGGCTTGATCGCCTGCAGATGTGAGGTGAGCGGACCGTCCGGCACCTTGATCGAGAAGAATTCAAGCTCTTCGGCCCAGGCGGGGCTGGCGATCGAATAGGCGCGGAAGACCGGTTTGCCCTCGACCATCAGGCCGATCATCGCGAATTCGCCGGAACGGAAACGGAAGCCCTGCGGCCGGGTCATCGTGAAGCGGAAGAGCCGGTCCGTATAGTGCGTGACATCGAGCACCGTCTCGGCATAGACGCCGGCGGGGATGGACAAGGCGAAGTCTTCGGTCTTTGCAGGCGCGTTCATTTCGGTAGCGGATCCCGTTTCGTCGGATGAACAGTCGGATGCGAGCGAGATATTACAAATCGGGCCGGAATTAAAGGCATTCCATTCCACGCGACGCTTCTAAAGGGAAATATGCATGTCATCGTCAGGATTCAATGGCTGGCGGGGAATGTCGTATTTCCCGCTGGCGAAGCCCGGCAAAGGATGCATATTAGAGCAGCACGCCGGAAACGGATGCCGGTTTTCGGCAAAAATGGTGCGACAACAAAGACCTACGGCGTCGAACCCGATTCAGCAACAGGGTTCGGCGATGGTGGCGAAAAAAAGATGCTTGCCGGGGCGAGCGCGATAGGGCGGTCGGGGGAATATGAAGATTTTCAACTACAAGCGTGTTCCTTACGCGGAGATGCGCGCCTTTTCCGTCCATATCCTGACGGCATCCGGCTCCTTCCTTGCCTTTCTCGGCGTCGTTGCCGCCGCCGAACACCGCTTCATCGACATGTTCTGGTGGCTGGGCCTCGCCCTTCTGGTTGACGGCATAGACGGGCCGATCGCCCGCAAGGTGCGCGTCAAGGAAGTGCTGCCGAACTGGTCGGGCGATACGCTCGACAATATCATCGATTACGTCACCTATGTGCTTCTGCCGGCCTTCGCGCTCTATCAGAGTGGCATGATCGGCGAGCCCTGGTCCTTCGTCGCCGCCGGCATGATCGTCGTCTCCAGCGCCATCTACTATGCCGATATGGGCATGAAGACGGACGAGTATTTCTTCTCCGGCTTCCCTGTCGTCTGGAACATGATCGTCTTCACGCTGTTCGTCATCGATGCGAGCGCCACGACGGCGCTCACTGTTGTCATCGTCTCGGTGGTGCTGACCTTCCTGCCGATCAATTTCCTCCACCCGGTCCGGGTCAAAAGGCTGCGCCCGCTCAACCTCGGCGTCTTTTTCCTGTGGTCGGCGCTGGGGATTTTTTCGCTGCTGATGCATTTCGACACGCCCGAATGGGCGCTCATTCTCTTTATCGTGACCGGAATCTATCTTTACGTCATCGGCGCGGTGTTGCAATTCTTCCCCGCTCTTGGACGCGAAGCTTAGGATAGGCAGATGACCAAAACGCAGGCGGTTTCATTTTCGAGGACGGGCGGGCCGGAGGTTTTCGACTATGTCGAGATCGATCTTCCGCCACCCTCGGCGGGCGAAGTGCAGATCAGGCAGGCGGCGGTCGGGCTCAATTTCATCGACGTCTATTTCCGCAACGGCACCTACAAGACCCCGCATTTGCCCTTCGTCACCGGCAAGGAGGGCGCCGGCACCGTGACATCGGTTGGCCCCGGCGTCGAGGATTTCAAGGTCGGCGACCGCGTCGCCTATGCCGGCGCCGACGGCGCCTATAGCGCCGAACGCAATATCGAGACGCGGCATCTGGTGCTTGTGCCTGACGGCATAGAACTCGAAACGGCAGCGGCGATGATGCTGAAGGGCATGACCGCCGAATATCTCTTGAACCGCACCTTCAAGGTCGGCCCGCAGACGGTCCTGTTGTTCCACGCCGCTGCCGGCGGCGTCGGCCTGATCGCCGGCCAATGGGCAAAGGCGCTCGGCGCCACCGTCATCGGCACGGCGGGATCCGAAGACAAGATCGGGCTGGCGCTCGCCCATGGCTACGACCATGTGATCAACTACAAGAGCGAAGATTTCGTCGGCCGTGTCCGCGAAATCACCGGCGGCAAGGGCGTCGATGTCGTCTATGATTCGATCGGCCGCGATACTTTTCCACAGTCGCTCGATTGCCTGAAGCCGCGCGGCCTTTTTGCCTCCTTCGGTCAATCCTCCGGGCCGATCGAGAATTTCACCCTTGCGGCACTGGCGCAGAGGGGCTCGCTCTTTGCGACGCGGCCGACGCTCTTCACCTACATCGCCGCGCGCCAGGAACTGATCGACAGTGCGAAAGCGCTATTTGATATTGTGCAAAGCAACAAAGTGCGTATCAATATCAATCAAACCTATCCGTTACGTGAGGTTGGGCAGGCTCACGCGGATCTGGAAACAAGAAAAACAACAGGAACGACGCTGCTAATTCCATGAGATCCGAACGGACCGGTTGGCAGAAGAAATGAGGGGAACGTGTCGCCATTGAATGTGCCGGATTCCGGTGCGTTATTATCGGTTCAGAAGCTGACGAAGTTCTTCGGAAGCTTTGCAGCCTGCAATGAAATCGATCTCGATATAGCGCCGGGCGAAATTCATGCGCTTCTCGGCGAAAACGGTGCAGGCAAATCCACCCTGGTGAAGATGCTGTTCGGCGTTCTCGAGCCGACGGGCGGGCATATCTTCTGGCAGGGCCAGCCGGTTGCGATCGCCTCGCCGGGGGAGGCCCGCAAGCTCGGCATCGGCATGGTCTTCCAGCATTTCTCGCTGTTCGAGGCGCTGACGGTTGCCGAAAACATCGCCCTGTCGCTCGATGACGCTATCCCGATCGACAAAATCGCCGAGGAGGCGAGGGCGCTGTCGGTCGCCTACGGCCTGCCGCTCGATCCGCATGCCCATGTCGCCGATCTCTCGGTCGGCGAACGCCAGCGCATCGAGATCGTCCGCGCACTGCTGCAGAACCCGAAACTCATTATCCTCGACGAGCCGACCTCGGTGCTGACGCCGCAGGAGGCCGACAAGCTGTTCGAGACGCTGTTCAAGCTGCGCGCCGAGGGGCGTTCGGTTCTTTATATCAGCCACCGCCTGGAGGAGGTGCAGCGCATCTGCGATCGCGCCACCGTGCTGCGCCATGGCCGTGTGACCGGCGCCTGCGATCCCAAGCATGAAACGCCGGCCTCGCTCGCCCGCATGATGGTCGGCAGCGAGGTGGCGACCGTGACGCATCCGGAGCGCAGCGACAAGGGCGAGGTGCAGCTTGCCGTTGCCAACCTTTCCGTCGCAGCCCGCACGCCCTTCGCTATGCCGCTGCGCGATGTGTCGATGGCGGTGCGCTCGGGCGAGATCCTCGCCATCGCCGGTGTCGCGGGCAATGGGCAGAGTGAACTCTTCGACACTCTGTCCGGCGAATATCCGGTTGCTTCGGCCGAGGCGATCGTCATCCGCAAAAAGCACGTGGGCAATCAGGGCATTACCGCTCGCCGTCTTCTCGGCGCGGGCTTCGTGCCGGAGGAGCGCCACGGCCACGCCGCCGTCTCCGCCATGAAATTGTCCGACAATCTCGTCCTTGCCCGCAGCCAGTCGGACCGCAAGGCGTTCCTGGGCCTGCTCGGCATCATCCGCCATGCGGCAGTGAAATCTGCCGCAAGGCGCATTTCCGAGGCGATGGATGTCCGCAAGAGCGGCGATGATCCGGCCGCCGGCTCCTTATCGGGCGGCAACCTGCAGAAGTTCATCGTCGGCCGCGAGCTTGACCGCCAGCCGGCAGTACTCGTGGTCAACCAGCCGACCTGGGGCGTTGATGCCGGGGCTGCAAGCCGCATCCGCCAGGCGCTCGTGGATCTCGCAAGAAGCGGTTCGGCCGTCGTCGTCATCAGCCAGGATCTCGATGAGATCTTCGAAGTGGCGACCGATATTGCCGTCATCTGCGAAGGCCGTCTTTCCCGCCCGTTTCCGGCAGGCGAACTGACGCGGGAAAGGATCGGACTGCTGATGGGCGGACTGCACGAGAGCAGCTCCGCCCCGGAGGCGCCCCATGCGCATTGAACTTGAAAAACGGGCCGACGTCTCGAAGCTCTTTGCCTTCGCCTCGCCGCTGCTTGCCCTTGTCCTGACGCTGGTGTTCGGCGCCATCATGTTCGCCATGCTCGGCAAGGACCCGGTCGAGGCACTCGACGCCTTCTTCATCGAGCCGCTGCTCGAGGTCTGGTCGCTGCACGAGCTGGCGATCAAAGCCGCGCCCCTGATCCTGATCGCCGTCGGCCTGGCCGTCTGTTATCGCTCGAACAACTGGAATATCGGCGCCGAAGGCCAATTCACCATCGGCGCCATCACCGGCTCCTATCTGCCGATCGTCTTTTACGACTGGCATTCGCCGCTCGTGCTGCCGCTGATGCTGATCCTTGGTGCGCTCGGCGGTGCGCTTTTCGCCGCCATTCCGGCGCTGCTGAAGGCGCATTTCAATACCAACGAGATCCTGACGTCACTGATGCTGGTCTATATCGCCCAGCTCTTCCTTGACTGGCTGATCCGCGGCGCTTGGCGCGATCCGAAGGGCTTCAACTTTCCAGTCTCGCGCGATTTCGCACCGGAAGCGGTGCTGCCGGCGATCTGGGAAGAGTCGGGCCGGGCCCATTGGGCCTTCATCTTCGCCATTGTCGCCGCAATCGGCGTTTGGTTCATGCTGCGCTATACGCTGAAAGGCTTCGAAATCGTCGTGCTCGGCCAATCGGAGCGGGCAGGGCGCTTTGCCGGTTTCTCCTCCAAGAAGATGATCTGGTTCAGCTTTCTCTTTTCGGGCGCTCTTGCCGGGCTTGCCGGGATAGCCGAGGTCTCGGGCTCGATCGGCCATTTGCAGCCGGCGATCTCGCCGGGCTACGGCTTCACCGCCATCATCGTTGCCTTCCTCGGCCGCCTCAATCCGCTCGGCATCATCGCATCAGGCCTGGTGCTGGCGTTGACCTATCTCGGCGGCGAGGCAGCACAGCTTTCGCTCGGCGTTTCCGACAAGGTCACCCGCGTCTTCCAGGGGCTGCTGCTCTTCTTCGTGCTCTCCTGTGATACGCTGATCTATTACAAAATCCGTATTGTCTGGTCGCGGCTAAGGGGCAGGGCGGCATGAGCATCTTCGAAGCCATTCTGCTGACAGTCATCACCGCCTCCACACCGCTCGTCATCGCAGCACTCGGTGAACTGGTGACCGAGCGCTCCGGCGTTCTCAATCTCGGTGTCGAAGGCATGATGATCATGGGTGCGGTCGGCGCCTTTGCTGCGGCACAGCTCACCGGTTCGGCCTATATCGGCATTGTCGGGGGCATCGTCAGCGGTGCGCTGTTTTCCTGGCTCTTCGCCTTCCTGACGTTGACGCTCGTCGCCAATCAGGTGGCAACAGGCCTTGCGCTGACGATCCTCGGTCTCGGCGCTTCCGGCATGCTCGGCGAAGCCTTCGTCGGCGCCCCCGGCATCCGGCTGCTGCCGATCGAAATCCCGGTACTTTCAGCCATTCCCTATATCGGGACGGTCCTCTTCAAGCAGGATCTGATCTTCTACCTGTCGATCCTGCTCGTCATCGCCGTCAACTGGTTCCTGTTCAGGAGCCGCACCGGCCTGAAGATCCGCGCCATCGGCGATAATCACGCCTCCGCACATGCGCTCGGCATCAATGTCATCCGCATGCGCTACCTCGCCGTGATGTTCGGCGGCGCCTGCTCGGGCCTTGCCGGCGCGCAGCTATCGCTGATCTATACGCCGCAATGGACCGAGAACATGTCGGGCGGGCGCGGCTGGATCGCACTCGCGCTTGTGGTCTTCGCCTCCTGGCGGCCGTGGCGTCTGCTGGCTGGTGGTTATCTCTTCGGCGCGGTGACGATCCTTCAGTTGCATGCGCAAGCCTTCGGTATCGGCATTCCCTCGCAGTTCCTATCGATGCTGCCCTACGCGGCGACGGTTGTGGTCCTCATCATCATCTCGCATAATCGACGCACGACGTTGATCAATACGCCGGCATCGCTCGGCAAGGCCTTTGTGCCCGACCGGTGAGCAACAACAAAAAGACGGGTTTCGAAACTTCCAACCAACAGGGATCAAAATGAAAAAACTAGCACTTGCTCTCGCAGCAACCGCTGCCCTCGTCCTGAGCATCGGCTCGGCCGCCGAGGCCGCCGACAAGACCAAGGTCTGCTTCGTCTATGTCGGCACCCGCACCGACGGCGGCTGGACGCAGGCCCATGAGAACGGCCGCCTCCAGGTCGAGAAGGAATTCGGTGACAAGATCGAGACGCCCTACCTCGAAAGCGTCCCGGAAGGCCCGGATGCTGAACGCGCCATTGAGCGCATGGCCCGCTCCGGCTGCTCGCTGATCTTCACCACGTCTTTCGGCTACATGGACGCCACCGTTGCCGTCGCCAAGAAGTTCCCGAAGGTGAAGTTCGAGCATGCGACCGGCTTCAAGGCCGCCGACAACGTCGCGACTTACAATTCGCGCTTCTATGAAGGTCGCTATATCAGCGGCATCATCGCCGGCAAGCTCTCGAAAACCGGTACGGCAGGCTATATCGCCACCTTCCCGATCCCTGAGGTGGTGATGGGCATCAATGCCTTCGAAGCCGGTGCCAAGTCGGTCAACCCGAACTTCAAGATGAAGGTCATCTGGGTCAATACCTGGTTCGATCCGGGCAAGGAAGCTGACGCCGCCAAGGCGCTGATCGACCAGGGCGTCGATATCCTCGCCCAGCACACCGACACCACGGCTCCGATGCAGGTCGCCGAACAACGCGGCGTCAAGGCATTCGGCCAAGCTTCGGACATGATCAAGGCCGGCCCGAACGTCCAGTTGACTGCGATCATCGACACCTGGGGCAATTACTACTCCAAGCGCGTCAAGGCGCTTCTCGACGGCACCTGGAAGTCCGAGCAGAGCTGGGACGGCCTGAAGGACGGCATCTTGACGATGGCGCCTTATACCAACATGCCCGACGATGTGAAGAAACTCGCCTCGGAAACCGAAGCCAAGATCAAATCAGGCGAGCTGCATCCCTTTACCGGCCCGATCAACAAGCAGGACGGCACGCCCTGGCTGAAGGCCGGCGAGAAGGCCGATGACGGCACTTTGCTCGGCATGAACTTCTACATCGAAGGCGTCGACGACAAGCTGCCGGGCAAATAATCCCGCAAGCTGTCTCGCAGATGCGAAGAGCGCCCCTGTGGGCGCTCTTTTTTTTGCTGCAATGCATCCCAAGATTCCGATTTACAAAAGTAATACTATATGATTTTTTGACCCTGCGCCGCGAGATGCGGCATTGGGAGGAAATCATGAAATTGAAGACTGCACTTTTGAGTGCCACGATTCTGGCTGCCTGCATGTTCGGTTCTGCTTCGGCCGCCGGCCTCACTGTCGGCTTCTCGCAGATCGGCTCGGAATCGGGCTGGCGTGCGGCTGAAACGACTGTGACCAAGGAGCAGGCCAAGAAGCGCGGCATCGATCTGAAGTTTGCCGATGCGCAGCAGAAGCAGGAAAACCAGATCAAGGCTTTGCGCTCCTTCATTGCTCAGGGCGTCGATGCCATTCTCATTGCTCCGGTCGTCGAAACCGGCTGGGACGACGTTCTCAAGGAAGCCAAGGAAGCCAAGATTCCGGTCATCCTTCTCGACCGTACCATCAAGGCTCCCGACGATCTCTACCTGACGGCGGTGACGTCAGACCTGGTCCATGAAGGCAAAGTCGCAGGCGACTTCTTGGTCAAGACCGTCGGCGACAAGAAGTGCAATGTCGTCGAACTTCAGGGCACCACCGGCTCGTCGCCGGCCATCGCCCGCAAGAAGGGCTTCGAAGAGGCGCTTGCCGGCCACGACAACCTCAAGATCGTTCGCAGCCAGACCGGTGACTTCACCCGCACCAAGGGCAAGGAAGTCATGGAAAGCTTCCTGAAGGCCGAGAATGGCGGCAAGGATATCTGCGCTCTCTACGCCCATAACGACGACATGGCCGTCGGCGCCATCCAGGCGATCAAGGAAGCCGGCCTGAAGCCCGGCAAGGATATCCTCGTCGTCTCCATCGACGCCGTGCCCGATATCTTCAAGGCGATGTCCGTAGGCGAGGCCAATGCCACGGTCGAGCTGACACCGAATATGGCAGGTCCGGCCTTCGATGCGCTCGAAGCCTATCTGAAGGACAAGAAGGCTCCGGCCAAGTGGATCCAGACTGAGTCGAAGCTCTACACGCCTGCCGACGAACCGATGAAGGTCTACGAAGAGAAGAAGGGTCAGGGCTACTGATCTGATGTGACACCGCTGCATAATTCCTTAAATCGGAACTCGATTTCGGGATAAAATCATGCAGCAATTCAAAGCGCTACGGCGTCCTTATGCGTCTCGAAAGACACAGGCGGCGCTGTAGAACCGCACCGGCCCGTCATGGACCGGTGCGGAACTGCCTTTGCCGCCTTGGGACGTCATGTCCGGCCGCGGCGCGGCTTTTGCCGTCAATATCAGGAAAACAGACCCTTATGATTCACGATTTCGAGAACGTTCTCGCGGCCTCCGGAATATCGAAATTCTTTCCCGGCGCAGTGGCGCTGGATAAGGTCGATTTCACGCTCCGCAGAGGCGAGGTGCACGCATTGCTGGGCGAAAACGGTGCCGGCAAGTCGACGCTGATCAAGTGCATCACCGGCGCCTATCATCGCGACGAGGGCAGCCTGACGCTGGACGGCCAGGAAATCAATCCGGCCAATACGCTCGCCGCCCAGAAGCTCGGTATCGGCACGGTCTATCAGGAGGTCAATCTCCTTTCCAATCTGAGCGTCGCTGAAAACCTCTTTCTCGGACGCCAGCCAAGGCGGTTCGGCATGACCGACGTGCGTTCGATGAACCGCAAGGCACGCGATCTGCTCGCCGGCTATGGCGTCGATATCGACGTCACCGCCGAACTTGGCCGTTTCTCCGTCGCCGTCCAGCAGGTGGTTGCCATCGCCCGTGCCGTTGATCTTTCAGGCAAGGTGCTGATCCTCGATGAGCCCACTGCAAGTCTCGACAATCAGGAGGTGGCGCTGCTCTTCCGCATCATCGAAGACCTCAAGAAGCGCGGCCTGGGCATCGTCTTCATCACCCATTTTCTCGAGCAGGTCTATGCGATCAGCGACCGCATTACCGTGCTGCGCAACGGCAAGCTCGTCGGCACCCGCGAGGTCGCCGATCTGCCGCGCCAGGGCCTGATCGCCATGATGCTCGGTCGCGAACTGGCGCATGTCGAGGAGACGGTCAAGCAACACAGCCTCGCGGCAGGCGAGGTCCGATATCGTTTCGCAGGCTACGGCAAACGCGGCAAGGTCAAACCATTCGACCTTGAGGTGCGCGCCGGAGAGGTGGTCGGTGTTGCCGGCTTGCTCGGCTCCGGCCGCACCGAAACCGCCGAACTGCTTTTCGGCATCGAGCATGCCGACAGCGGCAGCGCCACGATCGACGGCCAGCCGGTCACGCTTTCGAGTCCGCGCGCCGCGATCGCAAAGGGTTTCGGCTTCTGCCCCGAGGACCGCAAAACCGATGGCATCATCGGCGACCTGTCGATCAGGGAGAACATCGCACTTGCGCTGCAGGCTCGCCGCGGCTGGACGCGGCCGCTCTCGCGCGCCGAACAGAATACGCTTGCCGACCGCTACATCAAGGCGCTCGATATCCGCACCACCGATCGCGAGAAGCCTATCCGGCTGCTCTCCGGCGGCAATCAGCAGAAGGCGATCCTCGCCCGCTGGCTGGCGACCAATCCCAAGTTTCTGATCCTCGACGAGCCGACCCGCGGCATCGATGTCGGCGCCCATGCCGAGATCATCCGGCTCATCGAAGAGCTCTGTGCCGGCGGCATGTCGCTGATCGTGATTTCCTCGGAACTTGAAGAGCTTGTCGCCTATAGTGCACGTGTCATCGTACTTCGCGACAGACAGCATATCGCTGAACTGACAGGCGAGCGTATCACCGCTGCCGGCATCGTCGAAGCCATTGCCGCCGCCGAACACAAGATGGAGGATGCATGAGGTCCTCCGTGAAAGCGCTGGCATATCGCCTGGCGCCGCAATTGATTGCGCTCGTTGTCATTCTTTTGTTGAATTTCATCACGTCACCGCAGTTTTTTAATGTCGTTGTTCAGAATGGCCGGCTCTATGGCAGCCTGATCGATGTGCTGAACCGCGGCGCGCCGGTGGCGCTGCTGGCGATCGGCATGACGCTGGTCATTGCCACCAAGGGCATCGACCTGTCCGTCGGTGCGGTCATCGCGATCTGCGGCGCCGTCGCCGCATCGTCGATTGTTTCAGGAAATTCAGTTGCCTACACCATTATCCTGACACTTGCGATTGGGCTTGCCTGCGGCGTCTGGAACGGGTTCCTGGTGGCAGTCCTCAATATCCAGCCGATCATCGCCACGCTGGTGCTAATGGTGGCCGGCCGCGGCATCGCCCAGCTGATCACCGAAGGCGCCATCCTGACCTTCAACGATGACGGGCTGACCTTCTTCGGCAGCGGTTCGCTGCTGCTTCTACCGATGCCTGTCGTCATCTGGCTTCTCGTCGGCCTGCTCGTCATCCTGCTTGTCCGCCGCACGGCGCTCGGCATGCTGATCGAGGCCGTTGGCATCAATCGCCGCGCCAGCACGCTCTCCGGCATTCAAACGCCGGTGCTGCTGATGGCGGTCTATATGCTGAGCGGGATCTGTGCCTCGATTGCGGGCATCATCGTCGCAGCCGACATCAAGGGCGCGGATGCCAACAATGCCGGCCTATGGCTGGAACTCGACGCGATCCTGGCCGTCGTCGTCGGCGGCAATTCGCTGCTCGGCGGTCGCTTCAGCATTCTCGGATCGCTGATCGGCGCGATGATCATCCAGGCGGTGAATACCGGCATCCTGTCCGCCGGCTTCCCGCCTGAATTCAACCTGATCATCAAGGCCGTCATCATTATCGTCATCCTCGTCATCCAGTCGCCTGCGGTGCAATCGCTCGCCATCTTCGCCAGCCGCCGGCAGGGCGGAAGGGAGCAGCCGAAATGAACTCCAAATACCTGCCGCTGCTTGCGACCATCGTCATCTTCGTGCTCGCCTATGCTGGATGCGCGCTGCAATATCCGAACATTCTGTCGACGCGCGTCATCGGCAATCTTTTGACCGACAACGCCTTTCTCGGCATCGCCGCCGTCGGCATGACCTTCGTCATCATTTCGGGCGGCATCGATCTGTCGATCGGCTCGGTCATTGCCTTTACCGGCGTGTTGCTCGCGGTGATCCTGCAGAAAACCGCGATCCATCCGCTGCTCGCCTTTGCGATCGTGCTCGTCATCACGACTGCCTTTGGCGGTATCATGGGCGCGATCATCCACTATCTGGAAATGCCGGCCTTCATCGTCACGCTTGCCGGCATGTTCCTGGCACGCGGCATGGCCTTCGTGCTCTCGATCGACAGCATTCCGATCGATCACGAATATTATTCGACGCTGACGAGCCTCTATTACCGTCTCCCCGGCGGCGGGCGGCTGACGCTGATCGGCGGCATCATGCTTCTGGTCTTTGCGGTCGGCATCTTCATCGCCCAGCGCACCCGCTTCGGCACCAACGTCTATGCACTCGGCGGCGGCACGCAGACGGCGCGGCTGATGGGCGTGCCGGTCGGACGCACGACAATCCAGATCTATGCGCTGTCGGGCTTTCTTGCAGGCCTATCCGGGATCGTTTTTTCGCTGTACACCTCTGCCGGATATTCTCTTGCAGCAGTCGGCGTCGAACTCGATGCCATCGCGGCGGTGGTCATTGGAGGGACGCTGCTGACCGGAGGAGCGGGATTCGTGGCGGGAACCTTGATCGGTATCCTGATCCAGGGGCTCATTCAGACCTACATCACCTTCGACGGTACGCTGTCGAGCTGGTGGACCAAGATCCTGATTGGCCTTCTGCTATTTGCATTCATCCTGATGCAGAAAGCCATCCTGTTCGTTTCCAGTCTGAACAAGAGGTACGCCTGAGGGGGAGACGGATCGCTTGCGCTACAAATTGGACGAGACACGCAAGACGGGGCGCAGAACCCGGACGAGCCACGCCCAGGTCGTCGACGAACTTGGCAAGGCGATCGTCGCCGGCACCTATCCCGTTGGCTCGATCCTGCCTGGCGATACGGAACTGGCGCAGCGTTTCAAAGTGTCCCGCACCGTCTTGCGTGAGACGATGAAGACGCTTGCCGCCAAGGGCATGGTCGTCGCCAAGGCGCGGGTCGGCACGCGTGTGACCGAGAAGAACCTCTGGAACATGTTCGACAGCGAGATCATCGCCTGGCACTTCGACAACGGCGTGACGGAGGAGTTTCTGCTGCAGCTCTACGATATTCGCCTCGCCTTCGAACCCTTCGCCGCCGGTCTCGTCGCCGAGCGGGCGAATGCCGAGGATATCGAGATGCTGCGCGGGCTGGCGCTCGAGATGGCCGCGGCCGGTCATACAGCCGACAGCCTCGCACTCGCCGACCTTCGTTTTCACCTGGCGATCGCCGAAGCCTCGCACAATCCCTTCATGCGGACGCTCGGCAGCCTCATCGAAGCGGCTCTCGTCGGCATGTTCCGCATAAGCACGCCGCCAACCGAAAACGGCTTCGCCAATATCGCCGACACCCATATGCGCATCGTCGATGCGATCGTTTCCGGCGATAACGCCGCCGCGCGCCGCGCGATGGAGGACGTCATCCTGGATGGCCGCGTTCATGTGCACGAGGCCTTCGTGGCCCGCGGTTCCGACGCCGTCACAGGGCCGATTTCGGCCGCAATTTCACCTTTGTGAAGGCTTTGCTTATCGATAGCGCCGCGCGTCTTTTCGAGAGCCGCAAAGGACGCTGCAGCACTTTGAATGGCTGCATAATTTATCCTTAAATCGATTCCGATTTAGGGAATTTTGCAGTATGAGGCGATAAAGCCGCCTCATGGCGCGGATTCGCGGAGCAAATCATGGAACGCACTTGTCTTGCCGTCATCCTTGCCGCCGGTGACAGCACGCGGATGAAATCCTCGAAATCGAAGGTGCTGCATCCGGTCGCCGGACGGCCAATGATCGCCCATGTGGTCGAGGCGGTCGCCTCCGCCGGCATCTCGTCCGTCGCCCTTGTCGTCGGCCGCGACGCCGAGGACGTGGCGAAGGCGGCAAGCATCGACGGCGTCGGCATCGAATCCTATCTGCAGAAGGAACGCCTCGGCACCGGCCACGCGGTGCTGGCGGCGCGCGAAGCGATCGCCAAGGGTTACGACGATATCCTCGTCACCTATGGCGACGTGCCGCTCCAGACCGACGGGCCGCTCAAAGCCGCCCGCCAGGGCCTTGCCGATGGCAGCGATGTCGTCGTCATCGGCTTCCACACCGACCGCCCGACCGGCTACGGCCGCCTGCTCGTCAAGGACGGCGAACTCATCGCCATCCGCGAGGAGAAGGACGCGACCGATGCCGAGCGCACCGTCACCTGGTGCAACAGCGGGCTGATGGCGATCAACGGCAGAAAGGCGCTCGATCTTCTCGCGCGTATCGGCAATGCCAATGCCAAGGGTGAATTTTATCTGACCGATCTCGTCGAGATCGCTCGTTCGCTCGGCGGACGCGTCACCGCGGTCGATGCTCCCGAGATCGAGATGACCGGCTGCAACACCCGTGCCGAACTCGCCGTCATCGAGCGTTTCTGGCAGGAGCGCCGCCGCCACGAGATGATGCTGGCCGGCGTCACCATGATCGCGCCGGAAACGGTTTTTCTGTCCTACGATACCGTCATCGGCCAGGATGCGCTGATCGAGCCGAACGTCGTCTTCGGTCCCGGCGCGGTGATCGACAGCGGCGCCGTCATTCATGCTTTCTCGCATATCGAAGGCGCCCATGTCAGCCAAGGTGCGACCGTCGGCCCCTTCGCCCGGCTGCGGCCAGGTGCCGATCTCGCCAACGGCGCGAAGGTCGGCAATTTCTGCGAGGTCAAGAACGGCCGGCTGGGCGAGGGCGCCAAGGTCAACCACCTGACTTACATCGGCGATGCCGTCATCGGCGCCGGCAGCAATATTGGCGCCGGCACGATCACCTGCAACTATGACGGCGTCAACAAGAGCGAGACGGTGATCGGCGAAAACGCCTTCATCGGTTCCAACTCCTCGCTGGTCGCGCCGGTGACGATCGGCGACGGCGCCTATATCGGCTCCGGCAGTGTCATCACCGTCAATGTGCCGGCCGACGCGCTGGCCCTCGGCCGAGCCCGACAGGAGATCAAGCCCGGCCGCGCGACGCTGCTGCGCGAACGCGCGCTCGCCATCAAGGCGGCGAAGAAGGCGAAAGCCTGACCGGCCTTGCGTAACCGGCGGAAATTCAAAGTGACCGCCGAGGTGATTGAGAAATAAGCAGGAATCGTTAGGACTGGCCTCGTCATCGAAGCCTTCATGGGGATACTATATGTGCGGCATTGTGGGGATCGTCGGAACTGCGCCTGTTGCTGGGCGCCTGGTCGATGCGCTGAAGCGTCTCGAATATCGTGGTTACGATTCCGCCGGTGTCGCCACCATTCATGACGGCGTGATGGATCGCCGCCGCGCCGAGGGCAAGCTGTTCAATCTGGAAAAGCGCCTCGACAGCGAACCGCTGCCCGGCATCGTCGGCATCGCCCACACGCGCTGGGCGACCCACGGTGTTCCCAACGAGACCAATGCCCATCCGCATTTCGTCGAAGGCGTCGCCGTCGTCCATAACGGCATCATCGAGAACTTCTCCGAGCTTCGCGACGAATTGACCGAGGAGGGTTCGGTCTTCCAAACCCAGACCGACACCGAGGTGGTCGCCCATCTGCTGGCGAAATATTTGCGCGAAGGCCTCGAGCCGCGCGACGCCATGCTGAAGATGCTGAACCGGGTGACCGGCGCCTATGCGCTGGCTGTTATGCTCAAGGCTCATCCCGGCACGATCATGGCCGCCCGTTCCGGACCGCCGCTTGCCGTCGGCTATGGCCGCGGCGAGATGTTCCTCGGCTCGGACGCGATCGCGCTCTCGCCCTTCACCAACGAGATCACCTATCTCGTCGACGGCGATTTCGCCGTTCTCACCCGGGACGGTGTCGCAGTGCTCGATTTCGCCGGCAAGCCGGTCAAGCGCGCCCGCCAGATCTCGCAAGCGACCGCCTATGTCGTCGACAAGGGCAACCACCGCCATTTCATGGAAAAGGAAATCTACGAGCAGCCGGAGGTCATCTCCCATGCGCTCAGCCACTATGTCGATTTCGCCGAGAACACGATCGGCGCCAATGCCGCCGCGATCGACTTCAACGCGTCAACCGGACTTGCGATCTCGGCCTGCGGCACGGCCTATCTCGCCGGCCTCGTCGGCAAATACTGGTTCGAGCGTTATGCCCGCCTGCCTGTTGAGATCGACGTCGCCTCCGAGTTTCGCTACCGCGAAATGCCGCTGTCGCCGTCGCAGGCAGCACTCTTCATCTCGCAGTCCGGCGAGACCGCCGATACGCTGGCATCGCTGCGCTATTGCCGCGATAACGGGTTGAAGATCGGCGCGGTCGTCAATGTCCGCGAATCGACGATCGCGCGCGAATCCGACGCCGTCTTCCCGATCATGGCCGGCCCCGAAATCGGCGTTGCCTCGACCAAGGCCTTCACCTGCCAGCTTGCCGTGCTGGCAGCGCTGGCAATCGGCGCCGGCAAGGCGCGCGGCACGGTGAGTGCTGACGAGGAGAGGGCGCTGGTGCGCCATCTCGCCGAAATGCCGCGCATCATGAGCCGGGTGCTGAACCTTATCCAGCCGCAGATGGAAAGCCTGTCGCGCGAGCTGTCGAAGTGCAAGGACGTGCTCTATCTCGGCCGCGGCACCAGCTTCCCGCTCGCCATGGAAGGCGCCCTGAAGCTCAAGGAAATCTCCTATATCCATGCCGAGGGTTATGCTGCCGGCGAATTGAAGCACGGACCGATCGCGCTGATCGACGAGAACATGCCTGTCATCGTCATCGCCCCTTACGACCGTTTCTTCGAAAAGACCGTCTCGAACATGCAGGAGGTCGCAGCCCGCGGCGGCCGCATCATCTTCATCACCGACGAGGCCGGCGCGGCCGCCTCGAAACTGCCGACCATGGCGACGATCACCCTGCCTGTGGTCGACGAAATTATCGCGCCGATGATCTTCTCGCTGCCGATCCAGCTGCTCGCCTATCACACTGCCGTCTTCATGGGCACGGATGTCGACCAGCCGCGCAACCTGGCGAAATCCGTGACCGTGGAATAAGCCTGTAGGGCCGGGACCGTCGCGCCGAAACATATTGTGCGGCGCGCCGAATTCTGGCAGTTTTGGTCTACGGACAAGGGGGAAGGGCCGGCGTACCGGCCTGTCCACGACTGAGATGGAGATCATCAGGAAACGATGACCGACAACACCCCCAGAATGCCGGTCGCGACCCGGCTGAGGAATAATTTTCTCGCAGGGCTGATCATCTGCGCGCCGATCGCGATCACAATCTGGCTGACCTGGACCTTCATCCATTGGTCGGACAGCTGGGTCCGGCCCTATATTCCGGCGCGCTGGAATCCGGAAAGCTATCTCAATTTCGCCATTCCCGGTTTCGGTCTGCTGACCGCCGTTATCCTGATCACCGTCGTCGGCTTCCTCGGCAAGAACCTCATCGGCCAGAGCATCGTCCGGTTCGGCGAATCGATCGTTCAACGCATGCCGCTGGTGCGCACGATCTACAGAAGCGTGAAGCAGATTTTCGAAACCGTGCTGAAGGAACAGGCGAACTCCTTCAAGAAGGTCGGCCTCATCGAGTATCCGGGTCCCGGCCTCTGGGCACTGATCTTCATCGCCACCGACGCCAAGGGCGAAATCGCTTCGAAGTTCAATGCCATGGGCCAGGATATGGTCGCCGTCTTCCTGCCGCCGACGCCGGTGCCGACAGCCGGCTTCCTCATCTTCGTGCCGCGCGAGAAGATCGTCATGCTCGATATGTCGCCGGAAGACGCCGCCAAGTACCTGATTTCAGGCGGGCTTGTGGCGCCCGAACACAAGCCGGCCGATCCCAAGCAGAAGCATTTGCCGCGGCCGAAGCCGGTGGCGGTTTCCAAAGCGGATTGATGCATGTCGCCCAAAAGTGTTCAGCGGTTTTGAGTTAACGACATGCATAGAACAAAGACTTAAAGCGCGCAGCGGCGCGCTTTATCCAGCCCTGAGAAACCGAATCGCCTCGTCGCGGCGGAAAAGATAGAGCAGGGTGCGGATCGCCGTTCCCCTCTCCGTGGTCAGTTCCGGATCCCGCTCGATGAGGTAGGCGGCGTCCTTGCGGGCGATCTCTAACAGGTCGGCATGCGCCTCGAGACTGGCGATGCGGAAACCCGGCGTGCCCGATTGCCTCGTGCCGAGCAATTCGCCTTCACCGCGCAGCTTCAGGTCCTCCTCGGCGATGCGGAAACCATCCTCCGTCTCCCGCATGATCGAAAGCCTGGCATGGCCGGTCTCGCCGAGTGGTCCCTTGTAGAGAAGAATGCAGGTCGAGGCCTCGTCGCCGCGCCCGACGCGGCCGCGCAGCTGATGCAATTGCGCCAGGCCGAAGCGTTCGGCATGTTCGATCACCATGATCGTCGCATCCGGCACGTCGACACCGACCTCGACGACGGTGGTGGCGACGAGCAGCCGGGTCTCGCCGTTCTTGAACGCCATCATCGCCGCGTCCTTCTCCGGCCCGCTCATGCGGCCGTGGATGAGGCCGACATCCGGGCCGAGTGCCGAGACCAGCGTCGCGTGCCGCTCCTCGGCCGACATCAGATCGAGCTCCTCGGACTCCTCGACCAGCGGGCAGATCCAATAGGCCTTCTTGCCCTCGGCGATCGCGCTTTGCAGTCGGCCGACGATTTCGCCGGTCCGTTCCATCGGCACGGTGATCGTTTGGATCGGCCTGCGGCCGGCCGGTTTTTCGGTGAGCTTGGAGACGTCCATATCGCCGAAGGCGGCGAGCACCAGCGTGCGCGGGATCGGCGTCGCCGTCATGACAAGCATATGCGGCGAGAGGCCCTTGGCGGTCAGCCGCAGGCGCTGATGCACGCCGAAACGGTGCTGCTCGTCGACGACGGCAAGCATCAGATTGGCATAGGCGACACTGTCCTGGAACAGCGCATGCGTGCCGATGATGATCTGGGCAGCACCCGAGGCGATGCGCTCCAGGATTTCCTCCCGCTCGCGTCCCTTGGTGCGCCCGGTCAGCACCTCGATGCTGAGTCCGGCGGCGGCGGCGAATTTCGAGACCGTCGCGTGGTGCTGCCGCGCCAGGATTTCGGTCGGCGCCATCAGCACGGCCTGGCCGCCGCTCTCGATCACCGCCGCCATAGCCATCAGTGCCACCAGCGTCTTGCCGGAGCCGACATCGCCCTGCAGCAGCCGCAGCATGCGCTCGTTGCCGGCCATATCCTTCAAAACCTCGGCGATCGCCTCGTTCTGGCTTGACGTGAGCGAGAAGGGCAACGCCTTCAGGATCTTGCTGCTGATGGCGCCGGTCGCATGCACCGGCTGGCCCGCCACCTTGCGCAGCCTCTGCCGCACCAGGCTCAGTGACAGCTGTCCGGCGAGGAACTCGTCATAGGCAAGCCGCCGCCGGGCAGGGGCCTGCGGGTCGATATCGGTAGGGTCGCGCGGCTCGTGCAGCATGTGGAAACTGTCGCGGATCGACGGCAGGCCCTGTTTCTCAGTCAAGGCCAGGTCGATCCATTCCGGCAGCTCGGGAAAACGCGGCAGGCCGGCGTCGATGATCTTGCGCAGCGTCTTCGGCGAGAGCCCCGCCGTCAGCGAATAGATCGGCTCGACCAGCGGCAGGCTCTCCGTCTCGTCCGCCCTGACGATATAATCGGGATGCACCATCGAGGCGCGGCCGTTGAACCAGTCGATCTTGCCGCTGACCGTCACCTCCGCGTCAACAGGCAGCTGTTTTTCCAGCCACGCCGCCTGTCCGCGGAAGAAGACCAGCGTCAGCTCGCCGGTCTCGTCATGCAGGAAGACGCGATAGGGAATGTTGCTTTTGCCGCGCGGCGGCAGCTGGTGCCGGTCGACGCGCGCCGTGATCGTCACGATCGCGCCCTGCGGCGCGCGCGCGATTCCAGGCTGGTTGCGCCGGTCGATCAGCGAAAAGGGCGCGTGGAAGAGCAGGTCGATGACCCGGCAATCTTCCAGCGTCTCGCGCCCGAGCAGCTTGACCAGCAGGTCGGCGATCTTCGGGCCGACGCCCGGAAGGCCCGAAATGGGGGAAAACAGAGGATCGAGAATGGCGGGGCGCATGTGGCCAAAATGCGATGAACAATGCGGCCTTGGCAAGGCTGACAAGCCGCTTTCCAGGGTCTATAGAGGCGCATCAACAGGAAGGTAATGCCATGACAGGTGTCACGCTCACGAGTGCCGGTCTTGACCCGCGCCGCCGCAGAATCCTTTTCCGCTGCTGGCATCGCGGCATTCGCGAGATGGATCTGGTCTTCGGCCAGTTCGCCGAAGCCGAGGTCGCGAATCTGTCGGAAGCCGAACTCGACGAGTTCGAGACGATCATGGCGGAAGAGGACAATGATCTCGTCCGCTGGATCATGGGAACATGGCCGGTGCCTGAGCGTTTCCAGACACCGATGTTTGCCCGCATCGCCGCCTACAAGCCCGATTTCGACAAGCCCCTCAGGACGCCGGAATGATCCCTGGTTTCGATGCGAAGAAGCTTGCGGCCATTGCCGAGCCGCTGACGATCGGCAATGTGCCGGCAGGTCTGGAGACGCTGCTGCTCGCCGAGCTCGCCCGAACGGGAGAGCCGGTCGCCTATGTCATGTCCGACGGCCACCGCATGGCCGATCTGGAACAGATGCTGGGCTTTGTCGCCCCCGACATTCCGGTTCTCACCCTGCCGGCCTGGGACTGTCTGCCCTATGACCGCGTCTCGCCGAGTGCCGACACCTCGGCCCGCCGGCTTGCCGCACTCGGCGGCCTCATCGCCCATCGCAAGAAGCCGCACGCGGCAATCGTGCTCGTCACCGCCAATGCCATGCTGCAGAAGGTGGCGCCGCAGGATGTCATCGAAAGCCTGACTTTTTCGGCTCGTCCCGGCAACCAGCTGCGCATGGACGATCTCGCCGGTCGCCTGGAGCGCAATGGCTTCGAGCGGGTCGCGACCGTTCGCGAGGTCGGTGAATATGCCGTGCGCGGTGGCATTCTCGACGTCTTCGTGCCGGGTTCCGAAGAGCCGGTCCGCCTCGATTTCTTTGGCGATACGCTGGAAAGCATCCGCAGCTTCGATCCGGCCAGCCAGCGTACGACCGGGCAGGTGCGATCCCTCGATCTCAACCCGATGAGCGAAGTGACGCTGACGCCGGATACGATCAGCCGCTTCCGCAAGAATTACCTCTCCGCCTTCGGTGCGACCACACGCGACGACGCGCTCTATCTCGCCGTCTCCGAAGGCCGCCGTTACCCCGGCATGGAGCATTGGCTGCCGCTTTTCTACGAGAAGCTCGATACCGTCTTCGATTATCTCAGCGGCTTCCGGATCGTCATCGACCATACGGTGCGTGAGGCAGCAGAAGAGCGCTCCAAGCTCGTTTTCGATTATTACGACGCCCGCCTGAATTCCGGCCAGCCGACCAAGGGCCAGATGACGCAGGGCACGCCTTACAAGCCGGTGACGCCGGGCCAGCTCTATCTCGACAGCAAGCTTTTCGTCAAAACCCTGGACGCGCTCGGCGCGATCCGTATCAGCCCCTTCAATGAACATGAGGGTGAGGCGCGGCGGGTCGTCAATGTCGACGCCCGCCAGGGCCAGCGCTGGGCGCGTTCGAACGCCGAAGGCGGCGGCGATGCCGAACGCATCAACATCTTCGACGTCGTCGTCAAGCATATTGCCGATCGCCGTGCCGCCGGCGCGAAAGTGCTGGTCACCGCCTGGACCGAAGGCTCGCTGGAGAGGTTGCTGCAGGTGCTGAACGAGCACGGCCTGGAAAAGGTCAAGCCGATCGAGGCGCTGAAGGATGTCGGTTCGCTGGCGAGAGGCGAGGCGGCCGCTGCCGTGCTCAGTCTCGAAGCCGGCTTCGAGGCCGGCGACCTCGTCGTCATCGGCGAGCAGGACATCCTCGGCGACCGCATGGTGCGCCGCTCCAAGCGCCGCAAGCGCGCAGCCGATTTCATCTCGGAAGTCGCGGGCCTCGACGAGGGCTCGATCGTCGTCCACGCCGAACATGGCATCGGCCGCTTTATAGGGCTGAGGACCATCGAGGCCGCTGGTGCTCCGCATGCCTGCCTCGAACTGCAATATGCCGACGAGGCCAAGCTTTTCCTGCCGGTCGAAAACATCGATCTTCTCTCGCGCTATGGCGGCGAGGGCACCGAAGCCCAACTCGACAAGCTCGGTGGCGGCGCCTGGCAGATGCGCAAGGCCAAGCTCAAGAAACGCCTGCTCGACATGGCCGATGCGCTGATCCGAATCGCCGCCGAGCGCCTGACGCGCCATGCGCCGATGCTGACGACGCCTGAAGGCCTTTACGACGAATTCGCCGCCCGCTTCCCCTATGACGAGACCGAGGACCAGGATAACGCCATCGAGGCGGTGCGCTCCGATCTCGGCGCCGGCCGGCCGATGGACCGTCTGGTCTGCGGTGACGTCGGTTTCGGCAAGACCGAAGTGGCGCTGCGCGCCGCCTTCGTCGCGGCGATGAACGGTGCCCAGGTCGCCGTCGTCGTGCCGACGACGCTGCTTTCCCGCCAGCATTTCAAGACCTTTTCCGAGCGTTTCCGCGGTCTGCCGGTGCGCATCCAGCAGGCCTCGCGCCTTGTGGGCGCCAAGGAGCTGGCGTTGACCAAGAAGGAAGTGGCTGAGGGGAAGACCGATATCGTCGTCGGCACCCATGCGCTGCTCGGCGCTGGCATCAAATTCGCCAATCTCGGTCTGCTCGTCATCGATGAGGAGCAGCATTTCGGCGTCAAGCACAAGGAGCGGCTGAAGGAGCTGAAGAGCGACGTGCATGTGTTGACGCTGTCGGCAACGCCGATCCCGCGCACGCTGCAGCTTGCCATGACCGGCGTGCGCGAACTGTCGCTGATCACGACGCCGCCGGTCGACCGCATGGCGGTGCGCACCTTCATCTCGCCCTTCGACAGCCTGGTCATCCGCGAGACGTTGATGCGCGAGCATTATCGAGGCGGCCAAAGCTTCTATGTCTGCCCTAGGCTTGCCGACCTCGAGGACGTGCATGCCTTCCTGCAATCGGATGTGCCGGAGCTGAAGGTCGCCATCGCCCATGGCCAGATGCCGGCCGGCGAACTCGAAGACATCATGAACGCCTTTTATGAAGGCCGCTACGACGTGCTGTTGTCCACCACCATCGTCGAATCCGGTCTCGATGTGCCCACGGCCAATACGCTGATCGTCCACCGCGCCGACATGTTCGGCCTTGCTCAGCTCTATCAGCTGCGCGGCCGTGTCGGCCGCTCGAAGGTGCGCGCCTTCGCGCTCTTCACCCTGCCGGTCAACAAGGTGCTGACGGCCACCGCCGAACGCCGCCTCAAGGTGCTGCAGTCGCTGGATACGCTCGGCGCCGGTTTCCAGCTGGCGAGCCACGATCTCGATATCCGCGGCGCCGGCAATCTGCTCGGCGAGGAGCAGTCCGGCCACATCAAGGAGGTCGGTTTCGAGCTCTACCAGCAGATGCTGGAAGAGGCGGTTGCCGAGGTCAAGGGTGTCGACGAGATCCACGACACCGGCTGGTCGCCGCAGATCTCGGTCGGCACGACGGTGATGATCCCGGAAGGCTACGTGCCCGATCTGCACCTGCGCATGGCGCTCTATCGCCGTCTCGGCGAAATCACCGAGCTCAAGGAGATCGATGGCTTCGGCGCCGAGATGATCGACCGATTCGGCCCGATGCCGATCGAAGTCCAGCATCTGCTGAAGATCGTCTACATCAAGTCGCTCTGCCGCACCGCCAATGTCGAAAAGCTCGATGCCGGCCCGAAGGGCGTCGTCGTGCAGTTCCGCAACAAGGAATTTCCCAACCCGGCAAACCTCGTCGGTTATATCGGCAAGCAGGGCACGATGGCGAAGATCCGCCCCGATCACAGCCTGTTCCTGACCCGCGACCTGCCGACGCCGGAAAAACGCCTGCAGGGCGCAGCTGTTATCATGACGCAACTGGCGGAACTGGCGAAATAGAGCAATTCCAGCAAAACTGTGCCGCGGTTTTGCTGGGCAAAGCGCGAAGCGATTTTGCCGGGGAATTGCATGGAAAAAGGAGATCGAGATGGGAACATACGGCGCAACGATCGCCTGGCAGCGCAACGGCGAAACCTTCACCGACAACCGCTACAGCCGTGCCCACCGCTGGACCTTCGACGGCGGCATCGAGGTGAAGGCATCCTCATCCGCGCATGTCGTTCCGCTGCCCTATTCCGCCGAGGATGCCGTCGATCCCGAAGAGGCTTTCGTCGCCTCGCTCTCCAGCTGCCACATGCTCTGGTTCCTGTCGATCGCCGCCAAACAGCGCTTTTGCGTCGACAGCTACACCGATGCCGCCGAGGGCCTCATGGAAAAGAATGCCGACGGCCGCCTCGCCATGACCGTCGTGACGCTCCGTCCGCATGTCGTCTTCAGCGGCGAAAAGCAGCCCTCGTTAAGCGAGCTCGAAGCCCTGCACCATCGCGCCCACGACGAATGCTTCATCGCCAATTCGGTGAAGACCGAGGTGCGTTGTGTTCCGGTTCTAGGCTAGAGCTGGGGCCGTCGACGTCAGTTGAGGCCTGATCGTGCCTCGGCTTTCGCCTTGGCGATATCGCGCAACGCGTTCGCCAGGACGTCAGGCGTCTGTGCACCGCTGACGGCATATTGCTGGTCGAAGATGAAGAATGGCACGCCGTTGACGCCCATCTCCTGCGCTGCCTTGATCTCGGCGACGATCAGATCGCGATCGGCCTCGGAAGCAAGCAGCGAGGCGATGACCGAACGGTTGAGGCCGGCCTTATCGGCGATATCGAGCAGCACCGCATGGTCGCCGACATTGCGGCCTTCCTCGAAATTCGCCTTGAACAGTGCGGCAACGACTTTGTCCTGCTTCTCGCGGCCTTCGATCATCGCCCAGTGGATCAGCCGATGCGCATCGAGCGTGTTCGGGCCGATCTTGATCGCCTCGAAATCGAAGGCAATGCCGACTTCGCGGCCGTAATCGGAGAGCATCTTGTGCGCCTGCGCCACGCGCTCCTCGCCGCCGAGCTTCTCAGCCAGCGCCTTCTTCTGGTCGACGCCTTCCTTGGGATAGTCGGGATTGAGCCGGTACGGCCGCCAGTTGATGTCGACGCCGATTTGGTCTTGCACCTCGGCGATGGCGAGCTCCAGCCGCGCCTTGCCGAGATAGCACCAGGGGCAGACGACATCCGAGACGACGTCGATGGTGATACGCTCCATGATGATTTTCCTTATTCTGTGCGTCTCCCCAAGGGAGACATTCAAGCCGGAGCGGTCCGGCTGCTTCTTATTGGGCGCTCGTATCCCACCAGAGCGGCAGCTGGTAGCCGTAGAGCGGCACCGTATCGGGATGGCCGATGCGTTTGCTGCGCGCCACCCATTGCTGCCCCATATGATAGAGCGGCAGCACGTAATGGCTGGACAGCAGCAGCCGGTCGTAGGAGCGCACCGCCGCGGTGAAATCCTCGGCCGAGCGCGCCCGGAGCAGGTGATCGATCAACGCATCGAGATCGGGATCCGCAGCGCCGGCGAAGCTGTCGCTGCCCTCGCGGGTCTTCGCGGCCGAAGACCAGCGGCCGAGCTGTTCGTTTCCAGGCGATAGCGAGGACGTGTAGGACTTCATGATCATATCGAAGTCGAAGCTGTTCGTCCGGCTCTGATACTGCGAATCGTCGACCGTGCGAATCGAAGCGGCGATGCCGATCGTCTGCAGCGAACGCTGATAGGCGACAGCGAGCTTCTCCTGGTCAGCATTCTGCGTCATGATCTCGAAGGCGAGCTGGCGGCCGGAGGCATCGAGCATCTTGCCGCCCTGGATCGTGTAGCCGCCCTGTTTCAGTTGCTCGACGGCCTGTTTCAGCACATTGCGGTCGCGGCCGGAGCCGTCGGTGACCGGCAGCTTGTAGGTGCCGTCGAGAATCTCCGGCGCAATTTTGTCCTTGATCGGCCCGAGCAGGGCAAGCTCGGCCGCATTGGCGGGAACCCCGAAACTTGACAGCTCGGAATTCTGCCAGAAGCTCTGGGTGCGTTTGTAGGCGCCGGAATAGAGGTTCTTGTTGGCCCATTCGAAATCGAACGCCAGCGACAGGCCTTCACGCACCTTGGGATCGGCAAAGATCGGCCGGCGCGTGTTGAACACGAAGCCGAGCATGCCGCTCGGCAGTTTCGGCGTGAACACGTCCTTGACCACAGCCCCCGAGGTGACGGCGGGGAAATTATAGGCATTGGCCCAATGACCCGGATTGCCGTCGGGATAGATGTCGACATCGCCCTTCTTGAAGGCCTCGAACAGCGTCGTATCCTGCAGGAAATACTGGACGGTGATCTGGTCGTAATTGTCGGTGCCGACCTTGGCGGGAATGTCCTTGCCCCAGTAGTTCGGATCGCGCTCATAGGTGATGCTCTCGCCGGGCTTCACCGTCTTCACCTTGTAGGGACCGGAGCCGACCGGCGGCGTCAGCGACGAACGGTCGAAGGTTTCGGGGTCGATCGCATGTTTCGGCAGCACCGGGAAGAGACCGAAGATCAATGGCGTCTCCCGGTCGGCCTTGTCGTTGAAGGTGAAACGCACACTGCGCTCGCCGACCTTTTCCATCTTGGCGACGACGTTGAGGCGGTTGGCGAAGGGCACGCGGCCCTTGTCGCGCATCAGCTCGAAGGTGAACATCACATCCTCGGGCGTCAGCGGCTGGCCATCGGCCCATTTCGCCTTCGGATTGAGGTTGAATTGAATGAAGCTCCGGTCGTCGTCCCATTCGACCGTTTCGGCGAGCAGGCCGTAGAGCGTGAAGGGCTCGTCCCTGGAGCGCTGCATCAACGATTCGTAGACGAGATTGCCGTAGTCCGGATCCCACATGCCGCGCGCCGTCGTGCGCATGCTCTTCAGGATGAACGGATTGAGGCTGTCGAAGGTGCCGACCACGCCATAGGTGATCTTGCCGCCCTTTTTGACGTCGGGATTGACGTAAGGGAAGTGCTTGTAATCGGCCGGCAAAGCCGGCTCGCCATGCATCGCGATGCCATGCAGCGGCTCGGCGGCGACGGTGCCGCACAGCAGCGAGAGGACGAGGGGGACGACGATCCGGAGCATTCGGCAATCCTTGATCCGTGAAAACGGGCATGATTCACCGCGGAGATTATCATGGGGTCGACCGATTCCAACACGGAGCGGCGATTTCTTTGGCATGGCGACGAAATGCACCTCAAATTGCCAAAGAAATGCTGGATATCTTGAACGCTGCGATGTAACAGGTGAACCCGAAGTTTCGGGGTCATGCATTTGCCTTATTTTTTTAAGAGGTGGAGTGCCGAACGACCCGATGGTTGGGGCGGCAAGACGCTGCCCCGAACGGATATCAGGAGACGGAATTCGTTATGATGTTCAAGTCTGAAAAGAAAATGCGGGCAGCACTGTCCGTTCTGGCGGTGGTGTTCGGCGCTTCGGCTCCGGTCTCCTCCTTCGCACAGGATGCGGCGGCGCAGGCTCCGGCCGATGCCCCGGCACAGGCCGCAGGAGCGCCGAAGCTCGGCTGGTACAAGACCTGCAGCAAGCAGGAAGACAACGACATCTGTGTTGTCCAGAACCTGATCCTCGCCAATGGCGGCCAGCTCGTTACGGCCGTCGGCCTGATCTCGGTTTCCGGCAAGATCAACCGCAAGCTCCTGCAGGTCTCGGTTCCCACGGCACGCCTCGTTCCTCCCGGCGTCATCATGCAGATCGACGGCGGCAAGGGCCAGAAGCTCGACTACGCTGTCTGCCTGCCAGACAAGTGCACCGCCGAAATTCCGCTGACCGACGCGATGATCGCCAGCCTCAAGAAGGGCAGCGACGTGATCTTCACCTCGATCAACTTCCGCCGCGCTCCGAACCCTATCAAGATTTCGCTTGAAGGCTTCACTGGCGCGTATGACGGCGAACCAGTTTCCGAATCCAAGCTTGCCGAAAGCCAGCGCAGCCTGCAGGACAGCATGCAGAAGAAGGCCGAGGAAGCCCGCAAGAAGCTGGAAGACGCCCAGAAGGCAGCCAAGGCGCAGTAATCCTGCCGCCATCTCTAAACAGAAACCTGGCTTTGCGCCGGGTTTTTTGTTGCGCAAAGAAAAGGCCTCGCCGGGAGAAGCGAGGCCTTGATTGAACGATCAGCACGACTGAGTTAGTGGGCGAAGCTCATCTTGGGTTTGAACTGCCCTGACGGGGCTTGATCGAAAATCTGGTAGATCTGTGGGTTGCGAAGCGGCATGCCGCTTTCGTCGTTCATCAGGTTCTGCTCGGAGACGTAGGCGACATATTCGCTTTCGTCATTTTCAGCGAGCAGGTGATAGAAGGGCTGGTCCCTGCTCGGGCGCACCTCGGCCGGAATGGAATTCCACCACTCCTCCGTATTCGCGAACTCCGGATCAACGTCAAAGATGACGCCGCGAAACGGAAATACCTTGTGCCGAACCACTTCGCCAATACTGAACTTTGCTATTCTTTCTTTCATGGTACGACTTCCTTTCATCACCAAATTTGGTGATTGGTGTCGCGCAAATCAAGATTTTTGCGCGAGTTCGTCACATGAACGTCATATCCTCCTAGTGGCGTCCATGACCTGGGAGGCGAAAGCCCCGGCGAGCCGGGACTTTCTGTGTTCAGAGCCCGATCAGGCCGAATAATACATGTCGTATTCGACCGGATGCGGCGTCATTTCGAAACGCATCACCTCGGCCATCTTCAGCTCGATGAAGGCATCGATCTGATCGTCGTCGAAGACGCCGCCGGCCGTCAGGAACTTGCGGTCCTTGTCGAGGCTTTCGAGCGCTTCGCGCAACGAGCCGCAGACGGTCGGGATCTTCTTCAATTCCTTCGGCGGCAGGTCGTAGAGATCCTTGTCCATGGCCTTGCCGGGATGGATCTTGTTCTTGATGCCGTCGAGGCCGGCCATCAGCATGGCGGCGAAGGCGAGATAGGGGTTGGCGGTCGGATCCGGGAAGCGGACTTCGACGCGCTTGGCCTTCGGGTTGGAGCCGAACGGAATGCGGCAGGAGGCCGAACGGTTGCGGGCCGAATAGGCAAGCAGCACAGGTGCTTCGTAACCCGGGACGAGACGCTTGTAGGAGTTCGTCGACGGATTGGTGAAAGCGTTGATCGCCTTGGCATGCTTGATGATGCCGCCGATATAGAACAGGCAGCTCTCGGAGAGGCCAGCATATTCGTCGCCGGCAAAGGTCGGCTTGCCGCCCTTCCAGATCGACTGGTGCACGTGCATGCCCGAGCCGTTGTCGCCGAAGATCGGCTTCGGCATGAAGGTCGCCGTCTTGCCATAGGCGTTGGCTACCTGGTGCACGACATATTTGTAGATCTGCATCTTGTCGGCGTTGCGCACCAGCGTATCGAACTTGATGCCGAGTTCGTGCTGGGCGGCAGCGACTTCATGGTGATGCTTTTCGACGACGACGCCCATCTCGGAGAGCACCGTCAGCATTTCTGAACGCATGTCCTGGGCGCTGTCGACAGGGGGAACCGGGAAATAGCCGCCCTTGACGCGCGGGCGATGGCCGAGGTTGCCGGTCTCGTAATCAGTGTCGTCATTCGACGGCAGTTCGGTCGAATCGAGCTTGAAGCCGGTGTTATAAGGATCGGCCTTATACTTGACGTCGTCGAAGACGAAGAATTCGGCTTCCGGGCCGACGAAGACCGTATCGCCGATGCCGGATGCCTTGAGATAGGCTTCGGCCTTCTTGGCGGTGCCGCGCGGATCGCGGTTATAGGCCTCGCCGGAGACCGGATCGAGGATGTCGCAGACGATGACCATGGTCGACTGGGCGAAGAACGGGTCCATATGCACCGTTTCGGTGTCGGGCATCAGCACCATGTCGGACTCGTTGATGGCTTTCCAGCCGCCGATCGAGGAGCCATCGAACATCACGCCGTCAGCGAACATGTCTTCATCGACGCAGACAACGTCCATCGTCACATGCTGCAGCTTGCCCTTCGGGTCGGTGAAACGCAGATCGACGAACTTTACGTCGTTCTCCTTGATCTGCTTCAGAATTTCGCTTGCGGTCGCCATTAATGAGTTTCCTCCGATTTGCGATGACGGTCTAGGTCGGCGATGACGGTAACGGACTTTGCGCGATTGGCAAAGTGGTCAGATGGCATCAATGCCGGTCTCGCCGGTGCGGATGCGGATAACCTCTTCGATATTGGAGACGAAGATCTTTCCGTCGCCGATGCGGCCGGTCTGCGCCGCCTTGCGGATCGCATCGATGACGGCCTCCGCGTTCTCGTCGGCCAGTACGACCTCGACTTTGACCTTCGGCAGGAAATCGACGACGTATTCAGCTCCGCGGTAGAGTTCCGTGTGGCCCTTCTGACGGCCGAAACCCTTGGCTTCCGTGACCGTGATACCCTGCAGGCCAACTTCCTGAAGGGCTTCCTTCACTTCGTCCAGCTTGAAAGGCTTAATGATCGCTTCGATCTTTTTCATGAGAAAATGTCTCTCCGCTTCTCTTGTTATGGCAGGAATTTTCCCGCTCGCCGGATATGATGCAGATATCGTGCCAGTTTGAAATCCATCTTATCGAAAAAAGTCGTCGATTCTGCCAAAACCGGCGCGTTTGCGGGGAATTCCATGTCGTTTTGGTGCCGGAATAGGTGGAAAAACATTGTCTCCGATCAAAATCACATCCGAAACGGAAAAAGTCAGGTATTTTCGCAACTGCGAATACACATCTCGAGGAGATGAAAATATAGGCAAATGCTTAAATTGCGTCCTTCTCTTTGGTGTTTCAGGCGGTTGTTTTTTAGGCGTTTTTTGATTGAATAGGGTGATGATCAAACATCTGTCCGACCTTCTTCTCACGCCTGCCGAAATGGCCGCCGTCGATGCGGCCGCTGCCGCATCCGGCATCGACTCCTTCGACCTGATGGAGAGGGCAGGCGCCGCGGTCGCGGCCGCTGCTCTGCGCCTTCATCCCGGAGCGTTGCGCTTCGTCGTACTCTGCGGACCCGGCAACAATGGCGGCGACGCCTATGTCGCAGCACGTCATCTGCATGAGAGCGGGGCGAGGGTGGCGCTCTTCCACCTCGGCGATCCCTCCAGGCTGAAGGGCGATGCCGCCCGTGCCCAAGCCGGTTGCGTGCTCCAGGGGCAAAACCTCGACCTCTATCGGCCCGAAACCGGCGACGTCGTCATCGATGGCCTGTTCGGGGCGGGGCTTGGCCGCGAGGTGCCGGCCGATGTGCGCGCGCTGATCGGCCGCGTCACCGAGACCGCTATTCCCGTGCTGGCCATCGATCTGCCCTCCGGCCTCGACGGCCGCACCGGCAAGGTGCTGGGGGCTGCCTTCCGGGCCTGCAATACCATCACCTTCATGACCCGCAAGCCCGGCCATCTCCTGATGCCGGGCAGGGAGCTTTGCGGTGAATTGGAGGTCTTCGATATCGGCATTCCCGCCCGCATCATCCGCGCTGAGGCGGGCGGTGTCATCGCCGAGAACACGCCGGACGCCTGGAAGCGTGCGCTGCCGGCCGAGCAGCTGGAAACCCACAAATACAAGCGCGGTCATCTGGTCGTCTTCTCAGGCGCGGCCGACAAGACGGGTGCCGCGCGCATGTCGGCAATCTCGGGCCTGAAGGCCGGCGCCGGCCTGGTGACGATCGCCGCCCCCCGCGCGGCCATGGCCGCCAATGCCGCACATCTGACCGCCGTCATGCTGCATGCCATCGACGACGAGGCCGACCTCGGCGACTGGCTCTCCGACAAGCGGCTGCAAACCTTCGTCCTCGGCCCCGGTTTCGGCATCGGCGCCAGGGCGCGCGGCTTCGTCTCGGCCCTTGCCGATCGCCATCTGGTGCTCGATGCCGACGGCATCTCCTCGTTCAAGGACGATCCGCAACAGCTGTTTGATCTTTTCCGGGGTGAGCCGCGTCTGGTGCTGACGCCGCACGAAGGCGAATTCGCGCGGCTCTTTCCCGATATCGGCGGCGACGAGGGGCTCGGCAAGGTGGACAAGGCCTTGGCCGCCGCCCGCCGCGCCAATGCTGCGATAATTTACAAAGGCGCCGATACCGTCATCGCCGCGCCTGATGGACGGGCGCTCATCAATACCAACGCTCCCGTCTGGCTTGCCACCGCCGGTTCCGGCGACGTGCTTGCCGGCATCATCGGCGGATTGCTCGCCCAGGGCCTGCCGGCCTTCGAGGCAGCGGCTGCCGGCGTCTGGCTGCATGGCGAGGCAGGTCAACGCGCCGGCAAGGGGCTGACGGCGGAGGAGCTTGCAGCCCGTGTATTGCCGCTTTAGAGCACCGTGCGTCCTTTCGGACGCGCAAAGGACGCTCTAACTCTTTTAATCCTCGCATCGTGCTTTCCGGCAATCGATTCCGATTTTCGGGCCGATGCGCGTGCGCCTCCGCATGGGCCAGGATTAGGAGCGCGGACGCCGCGGATCCGGCCATCTGGCGGATCTGCGCGCTGCGGGCTTCCGGCACCTCGAACGCGGAAGCAATCCGCATCGTCACCCGACCTGTGTGGCCGGGCGCAGGCTGGGTTGTTTTACAATTGCAAATGCGGCCAGGGTGTTCTGTCGCGGATTTCGCAGAAACGGGAATGGGCAGGTCCGTCCTTCGTTGGACGAGGGCGGGTTGAGCCCTATGTCGGCTGAATAACGGCCATTGTCGTCGCGCTCCTTGCGTGGCATCTTCCCGGCGGAGGATTCCACCTCTCGTTGACGGGCTTTCCGTTTTTTACTGCGTAAGTCTGTCTTCTCGATGGAGGCTCGAATGAGTATTGGCCTGATCGCCCTTCTTGATGATATCGCGGCATTGGCCAAGGTGGCTGCGGCGTCGCTCGACGATATTGCCGGCCAGGCTGCCAAGGCAGGCGCGAAAGCGGCTGGTGTCGTCATTGATGATGCGGCAGTCACACCCCGCTACGTCACCGGATTTTCGGCAGCACGCGAATTGCCGATCATCGGCAAGATCACGCTCGGCTCGCTGAAGAACAAGCTTCTGATCCTGCTTCCGGCAGCACTGATCCTGAGCCTTGTCGCACCGCAGGCGATCACGCCGCTGCTGATGATCGGCGGGCTTTATCTCTGCTACGAGGGTGTGGAAAAAGTCTACGAACTGGTGATGCCGCATGCAGCCCATGCCCATGAATCGGCACTCGAGACGACAAGCCTCGATGCCAAATCGCTAGAAGACGAGAAGGTTGCCGGCGCAATCAAGACGGATTTCATCCTGTCGGCCGAAATCATGGCGATTACGCTCGCTGCGGTGCCGTCAGGCAGCATGTTCACGCAGGCCCTCATCCTTGCCGTCGTTGGACTGGGGATCACGATCATGGTCTATGGCGGCGTGGCGCTTATCGTGAAGGCCGATGATCTGGGTCTGATGCTGGCGCGTCTGCAGACGGCATCTCCAATGGGCGCCTTCTTGCGTTCGATCGGGAAGGGGCTTGTCACGGGCATGCCTTATTTTCTGAAAGTGCTCGGCATCGTCGGAACGGCGGCCATGATCTGGGTCGGCGGCGGCATCATCGTTCATGGCCTCGAAGCCTATGGCATCAGCGGACTTGCGCATCTGATCCATGATGCCGGCGAGGCGACGGCGCATGCAGTTCCCGTTCTGGCATCAGTGCTGCGCTGGATCGTCGAGGCCGCAGGCGCGGGCATCGTCGGTATCGTCGTCGGCTTGATCGCAATTCCGGTCACAGGCTACGCCGTCTCGCCGATATGGCGGTACCTCAAATCGCTCCTGCCGCGCCGGCGAAAAGAGGCGCTGGCGGACGGGAAAAAATAAAGCCAGAGTCCGTCGACGAGCAAGGCGTCATATCCAGCCTCATGGAATGCGTGACCGACGATGTGATACCCACAATGTCACGATCCCTGTTGTGACTATCCAGCCTCGCCTATTTCGCTAGCGCCTGCTGCAGGGCGATTGCCCCATGCGGCGCATTGACCTTGCCCTCATGGATCATGAAGGCGAAGACGTCGCGCGGCTCGGTCTTCACTTTGCGATCGCCATCGATCAGCGGCAGGTCATCAGGAACCTTGCCCTCGGCCCAGGTCTTGAGCCGGTCTGCCCAGGCCTTCAGGTCCTTTTCCGGATAGCAGGTCGCAATATCGTCCGAGCCCTTCTGCAGCCGCGCATAGACGAAATCGGCGGTCACGTCGGCGATCATCGGATATTCGAAATGTTCGGCGCAAACCGGCGCCACGCCGTATTTCGAAAGCAGCGCCACGAACTCCGACACCTTGAAGGAATCGTGCCGTACCTCGACCACGTGGCGGAGCGTCAGCCCGTCCTGTTTTGCCGGCAGCAGCTTCAGGAAGGCTTCGAAATCGTCTGCATCGAACCTCTTCGTCGGCGCGAACTGCCAGAGCAGCGGCCCGAGATGATCGCCGAGTTCGCTGATGCCCGATGACAGAAATCGCTCCATCGATTCACCGGCTTCGGCAAGCACCCGCCGATTGGTGACGAAACGTGTCGCCTTCAGCGAAAAGATGAA
Source organism: Rhizobium indigoferae (assembly GCF_034554815.1). Lineage (NCBI taxonomy): Bacteria > Pseudomonadati > Pseudomonadota > Alphaproteobacteria > Hyphomicrobiales > Rhizobiaceae > Rhizobium > Rhizobium indigoferae. Next base: position 1,898,431 of record NZ_CP140635.1, read on the forward strand.
CCCGTCGGGCACGTCCGCCGCCCATTTGGCAAAGACCGCAGGCTTTTGCGTGCTGTAATAGGTGCCGTTGACCTCGATGACCTTCAGCTGGCGGCTGGCGTAATTCAGCTCGTCCTTCTGTTTCAGGTCATCGGGAAAGAAATGCCCGCGCCAGGGCTCGAAGGTCCAGCCGCCGATGCCGGTGCGGATAGTGCCGGATTTCGTCATGTTGTCCTCCCCATTCGCAGCCGCTCAGGCCGCATCGATCTCTTTGGTCATATCGACGAGCGTCCATCCTGGCCGATATGGGCTCGGCCGGCGACCCGTTTCCTGAAACCCGAAGGCGCTGTAGAGAGCGATGTTCCGCTCCATCCGCGCATTGGTGTAGAGCCGGATCTCCGGCACGGCCCATTCCCGCGCCTTGCCCTCCAGCCAGCGCAGCATCGCCACTCCATGCCCGGCACCCTGAAAGGCCGGCGAGACCGCGATGCTGAACAGCATCAGGTGATCGGCATGCCGCTCGACGACCACCAGGCCGGCCGTTTGCCCGCCGATCTCGCGCAGCCAGACCTCGCCGCGTTGGATCCGCGGCGCGTAATCCTCCCTCACCGGGATCGGCGGAGCGCCGAACAACTCGGTATAGGGCCGATAGGCGGCGGTTGTCAGCATCGCGATCGTTTCCAGATCATCGGGCGACGCTGGCCTCATCGTCATTCCGCCGCAACCGCCTTCTTCACCGGCCGTCGCTCCAGCAATTCCTTCAGGAAGTGCCCGGTATAGGACCGCTTCTCCTTGACGATCGCCTCCGGCGTTCCGGTCGCGACGATCTCACCGCCGCCGTCGCCGCCTTCGGGGCCGAAATCGAGCACCCAGTCGGCCGTCTTGATGACTTCGAGATTGTGCTCGATCACCACCACCGAGTTACCCTGGTTGACCAGTTCGTGCAGCATTTCGAGCAATTTGGCGACGTCGTGGAAATGCAGGCCGGTCGTCGGTTCATCGAGAATGTAGAGCGTGCGCCCCGTCGAGCGTTTTGACAGCTCCTTGGCAAGCTTGACACGCTGCGCTTCCCCGCCGGAGAGCGTATTCGCCTGTTGGCCGACCTTGATGTAACCGAGGCCGACATCCTTCAGCGATTGCAGCTTGTCGCGCACCGCAGGCACTGCCGCGAAGAAATCGACGCCTTCCTCCACCGTCATGTCGAGCACCTCGGCGATCGACTTCTGCTTGAAGGTAACATCGAGCGTCTCTCTGTTATAGCGCTTGCCATGGCAGACGTCGCAGGTGACGTAGACATCGGGCAGGAAGTGCATCTCGATCTTGATGACGCCGTCGCCCTGGCAGGCCTCGCAGCGTCCGCCCTTGACGTTGAAGGAGAAACGGCCCGGCTGGTAGCCGCGTGCCTTGGCCTCCGGCAGACCGGCGAACCAGTCTCGGATCGGCGTGAAGGCGCCAGTATAGGTCGCCGGGTTCGAGCGCGGCGTGCGGCCGATCGGCGACTGGTCGATATCGATCACCTTGTCGATATGCTCGAAGCCGTCGATGCGGTCGTGATCGGCCGGATTTTCACGCGCGCCCATGACGCGGCGTGCCGCCGATTTATAGAGCGTCTCGATCAGGAAGGTGGATTTGCCGCCGCCGGAAACGCCGGTCACCGCCGTGAAGACACCGAGCGGGATCGACGCCGTAACGTTCTTCAGATTGTTGCCTCGCGCCCCGACCACCTTGATCTCGCGGCCCTTCTTCGGCTTGCGGCGCTCGTCGGGAACGGGAACGCCGAGTTCGCCGGAGAGATATTTGCCGGTCAGCGAATTCGGACTGTCCATGATATCCTGCGGCGTACCATGGGCGATGACCTGACCGCCGTGAATGCCGGCCGCCGGGCCGATATCGACGACGTCGTCGGCCGACAAGATCGCATCCTCGTCATGTTCGACGACAATGACGGTGTTGCCGATGTCGCGCAGGTGCTTCAGCGTGTCGAGCAGCCGGGCATTGTCGCGCTGATGCAGGCCGATCGACGGTTCGTCGAGCACGTAAAGCACGCCCGTCAGCCCGGAGCCGATCTGCGAGGCGAGCCGGATACGCTGGCTCTCGCCGCCCGACAGCGTGCCGGAATTGCGCGAAAGGCTGAGATATTCCAGTCCGACATCGTTGAGGAAGCGCAGCCGGTCGCGGATCTCCTTGAGGATGCGCACGGCGATCTCGTTCTGCTTGGCATTGAAGCTTGCCGGCAGTGTCTCGAACCAGTCGCGGGCGACGCGGATCGACATACCCGTCACTTCGCCGATATGCAGCGTGTCGATCTTCACCGCCAGGGCCTCCGGCTTCAGGCGGAAGCCGTTGCAGGCCGGGCAGGGGGCCGCCGACATGAAGCGCTCGATGTCTTCGCGCGCCCAGGCGGAATCGGTCTCTTTCCAGCGGCGCTCGAGATTGGTGATGATGCCCTCGAAATTCTTCTGGGTCGTATAGGAGCGGGCGCCGTCGGCGTAGTGGAATTCGATCTTGTCGTTGGTGCCGTTGAGGATGACGTCCTTGGCCTCATCGGAAAGATCGTTCCAGCGAGTGCCGAGCTTGAAGCCGTAATGTTTGCCGAGTGCTTCCAGCGTCTGATTGTAATAGGGCGAGGTCGACTTGGCCCAGGGTGCGATCGCCCCGTCGCGCAGCGTCCGCTCGGGCTCGGGCACGATCAGATCCGGATCGATCTTCTGCTGGGCGCCGAGGCCGTCGCAGGTCGGGCAGGCGCCGAACGGGTTGTTGAAGGAGAACAGCCTGGGTTCGATCTCGGGAATGGTGAAGCCAGAGACTGGGCAGGCGAACTTCTCCGAAAACAGCACGCGTTCATGCGTCTCGTTCAGCGACTTGTTGGCGGATCCGCCGGCTGACGTCTCTTCCGGCGGCAACGGCTTGTCGGCGAATTCGGCGACCGCCAGCCCGTCGGCGAGCTTCAGGCACGTTTCGAGACTGTCCGCCAGGCGCGCTGAGACATCCGAGCGCACGACGATGCGGTCGACCACCACGTCGATGTCATGCTTGTATTTCTTGTCGAGCACCGGCGCCTCGGCGATCTCGTAGAACTGGCCGTCGACCTTGACGCGCTGGAAGCCCTTCTTCATCAGCTCTGCCAGTTCCTTCTTGTATTCGCCCTTGCGCCCGCGCACGAGCGGCGCGAGAATATAAAGACGGGTGCCCTCGCCGAAATCGAGGATGCGGTCGACCATCTGGCTGACGGTCTGGCTCTCGATCGGCAGGCCGGTCGCCGGCGAATAGGGAACACCGACGCGGGCAAAGAGCAGGCGCATGTAGTCGTAGATCTCAGTGACGGTGCCAACCGTCGAGCGCGGGTTGCGCGAGGTGGTCTTCTGCTCGATCGAGATCGCCGGCGACAGCCCGTCGATCTGGTCGACATCCGGCTTCTGCATCATTTCGAGGAACTGGCGGGCATAGGCCGACAGGCTCTCGACATAGCGCCGCTGGCCCTCGGCATAGATCGTGTCGAAGGCGAGCGAGGATTTGCCGGAACCCGACAGCCCGGTCATGACGATCAGCTTGTTACGCGGCAGATCGAGATCGATGCTCTTGAGATTATGCTCGCGCGCACCGCGGATGGAGATCGTCTTCAGTTCGCTCATCGTCTCTGCTTTGGTTTTCTGGATGACAGCCCTTATTTAGTGATGCCGACGGGCGAGTCGAGGCTGAATATCCGCAAGGGCTCAAGGTTTTCGATTCTGTTGACAGGATCATACGGATAAACTAGAACAAATAAAGAACAAAATTCCTGATGAATGCATGCGGCTGTCTGATGGATAAACATGTGGATTAAATGCCGCCCATGCGCATCGGCGGTCCGTGATGGTTTAAGGTGCGCCGATCGATTAAACGCCGCCGGTCAGGGCGGCAGGCAGGGTGAGAAGTATGGCTGGTAGCGTGAATAAGGTAATTCTGGTTGGAAACGTCGGTGCAGACCCCGAAATCCGCCGCACTCAGGATGGCCGGCCGATCGCCAATCTTCGTATCGCGACGTCGGAGACCTGGCGCGATCGCAATTCCGGCGAGCGCCGTGAGAAGACCGAATGGCACACTGTCGTCGTCTTCAACGAGGGCCTCTGCAAGGTCGTCGAGCAATATGTGAAGAAGGGCGCCAAGCTCTATATCGAAGGCCAGTTGCAGACCCGCAAGTGGCAGGACCAGCAGGGCCAGGATCGTTACAGCACGGAAGTGGTGCTGCAGGGGTTTGGTTCGACGCTGACGATGCTCGACGGCCGCGGTGAAGGCGGCGGCGCGAGCGGCGGCCGTGGCAGTGCCGCTGGCGGCAACGATTACGGCGACGATTACGGCGCCCCGGCTCCCGCCTCATCGCCGAGCCGCGGCGGTGGCGGCGGTGGCAACTTCTCGCGGGATCTCGACGACGATATCCCGTTCTGATCGATAGCCTTTGCTGGCTTTGTGAAAGAGGTGAGAGAGCATGATGCCTTGGATGGCGTCATGCTCTTTTTCTTTGATTTCGCGGCAGATGCCGCGATTTTCAGTGCGGTGTCGCGCTGATGAGGTTGAGCGCCGATTTCGCGCCGTCGACGACGAATTGTGCGGCAAGGGCAGCGAGGATGACGCCGAGAAGCCGTGTCAGGATCGCCCGGCCGGTGACGCCGAGGAAACGGTCCAGCCGTTCGGCGACGAGCAGCATGAGGAAAGTCAGCAACAGATTGGCGGCAAGGACGCCGATCAGCTGCGCCTTTCCGACGGATGTCGCCAGCGTGCCGGCAAGCAGGATCGTCGCCGAGATCGCGCCCGGGCCGGCGATCAGCGGCAAGGCGAGGGGAAAGACGGCGATATTCTCGATGTGATCCTTGGTGATCGCCACCTCGGTCGCCTTCTCCTTGCGGTCCTGGCGCTTTTCGAACACCATCTCGAAGGCGATCCAGAACAGCAGCAGACCACCCGCGATGCGGAAGGCGCCGATCGAAATCCCGAGCACGCTGAGCACGCCGGCGCCGAACAGAGCGAAGACGGCGAGGATGATGAAGGCGATGGTCGAGCCACGCAGCGCCACCTGCGTGCGCTCACTGCGGCTCATGCCTGTCGTCAGCCCCAGAAAGATCGGTGCGAGCCCCGGCGGATCGATGGTGACGAGAAGCGTCGTGAAGGCGTTGATCAATTGGTCGGCGCTTGCCATCGGCTCTCCGGAACCCCATATGAGTGCGTGGTTTTTATGATTGTGAAGCGGGGATTCCGATTTGGCAAATATCCCGCAGCGGCCCGCGGCGGATTTGTCCGGTCCGGCCGCGCAACTTGCATGTTTTACCGTCTTTAAGCCGCAAAAGCCTGTTCAAAACGCGCTGTGAAATTGGCGCGGGAACAGGCTTTCCGCTATAAATCTTCAAGTGATTCTAGAAGAGATCGTGATCTGTTTTGACTGAGCAAACACCCCCCGGCGGCGGGAAGCTCCCGCCAGGCATCGAGCCCATCTCCATCATGGAGGAAATGCAGCGGTCGTATCTCGATTACGCCATGAGCGTCATCGTCAGCCGCGCGCTGCCCGACGTGCGCGACGGCCTCAAGCCCGTGCACCGGCGCATCCTCTACGGCATGTCCGAGCTCGGCATCGACTGGAACAAGAAATACGTCAAATGCGCCCGCGTCACCGGTGACGTGATGGGTAAATTCCATCCGCACGGCAATTCTGCGATCTATGATGCGCTCGCCCGCATGGCGCAGCCCTGGTCGCTGCGGCTGCCGTTGATCGACGGTCAGGGCAATTTCGGCTCGGTCGATGGTGATCCGCCGGCGGCCGAACGTTATACCGAATGCCGCCTCGAAAAGGCTGCCCACTCGCTGCTCGACGATCTCGACAAGGAAACCGTCGATTTCCGCGACAACTACGACGGCACTCTCTCCGAGCCGGTCGTGGTGCCCGCCAAGTTCCCGAACCTGCTCGTCAACGGCGCCGGCGGCATCGCCGTCGGCATGGCGACCAATATCCCGCCGCACAATCTCTCCGAAGTCATCGACGGCTGCATCGCGCTGATCGACGATCCGGCAATCGAGCTGCCGGAACTGATCCAGATCATTCCCGGCCCCGATTTCCCGACGGGTGCGAAGATCCTCGGCCGTGCCGGCATCCGCTCGGCTTATGAGACCGGCCGCGGCTCCGTCATCATGCGCGGCGTCGCTGCCATCGAGCCGATGCGCGGTGACCGTGAGCAGATCATCATCACCGAGATTCCCTACCAGGTGAACAAGGCGACGATGATCGAGAAGATGGCCGAGCTGGTGCGCGACAAGCGCATCGAGGGCATCTCCGACCTGCGCGATGAATCCGACCGCCAGGGTTATCGCGTCGTCGTCGAGCTGAAGCGCGATGCCAATGCCGAAGTCATCCTCAACCAGCTTTATCGTTATACGCCGCTGCAGACGTCCTTCGGCTGCAACATGGTGGCGCTGAACGGCGGCAAGCCCGAACAGCTGACCCTGCTCGACATGCTGCGCGCTTTCGTCTCGTTCCGCGAAGAAGTTGTTAGCCGGAGAACCAAATTCCTGCTGCGCAAGGCGCGTGATCGCGCCCACGTGTTGGTCGGTCTCGCCATTGCCGTCGCCAATATCGACGAGGTCATCCGCGTCATCCGCCAGGCGCCCGATCCGCAGTCGGCCCGCGAAGAGCTGATGACCCGCCGCTGGCCGGCGGCAGATGTCGAAAGCCTGATCCGTCTGATCGACGATCCGCGCCATCGCATCAATGACGACCTGACCTACAATCTGTCGGAAGAGCAGGCGCGCGCCATCCTCGAACTGCGCCTGGCCCGCCTGACGGCCCTTGGTCGCGACGAAATCGGCGATGAACTCAACAAGATCGGCGAGGAAATCAAGGACTACCTCGATATTCTCTCCTCACGCGTCCGCATCCAGACCATCGTCAAGGACGAACTTCTCGCCGTCCGGGACGAGTTCGGCACGCCGCGCCGCACCGAGATCGTCGATGGCGGCCTTGAAATGGACGACGAGGATCTGATCGCCCGCGAAGACATGGTCGTCACCGTCTCGCATCTCGGTTACATCAAGCGCGTGCCGCTCACCACTTATCGCGCCCAGCGCCGTGGCGGCAAAGGTCGCTCCGGCATGACCACCCGCGACGAAGATTTCGTTAGCCGGCTATTCGTCGTCAATACCCATACGCCGGTTCTGTTCTTCTCCTCGCGTGGCATCGTCTACAAGGAGAAGGTCTGGCGCCTGCCGATCGGTACGCCGACCTCGCGCGGCAAGGCGCTGATCAACATGCTGCCACTCGCACCCGGCGAGCGCATCACCACGATCCTGCCATTGCCCGAGGACGAGACGAGCTGGGACAATCTCGACGTCATGTTCTCGACGACGCGCGGCACGGTTCGCCGTAACAAGCTGTCGGACTTCGTCCAGGTCAACCGCAACGGCAAGATCGCCATGAAGCTCGAGGAGGAGGGCGACGAAATCCTTTCCGTCGAGACCTGCACCGAAGATGATGACGTGCTGCTCACGACGGCGCTCGGTCAGTGCATCCGCTTCTCCGTCGACGATGTCCGGGTTTTTGCCGGCCGCAACTCGATCGGCGTGCGCGGCATCACGCTTGCCGGCGGTGACCGGATCATCTCGATGACTATCGTGCGCCATGTCAATGCCGAACCTTGGGAGCGTGCTGCCTATCTGAAGCGCGCCGCCAACGACAGGCGCCTGACAACGGGCGAGGCCGAGGAGATCGCGTTGGTTGGCGAGGAAGTCACCGAGGAGGGACAGCTGAGCGACGAGCGTTACGAAGAGCTGAAGCAGCTGGAGCAGTTCGTCCTGACCGTCTCCGAAAAGGGCTTCGGCAAGCGTTCGTCCTCCTACGACTTCCGCATCTCCGGCCGCGGCGGCAAGGGTATCCGCGCCACCGATACGTCGAAAACAGGCGAGATCGGCGAACTGGTGGCGGCTTTCCCGGTCGATGACGGCGACCAGATCATGCTGGTCTCCGATGGCGGCCAGCTGATCCGCGTGCCGGTCGGCGGTATCCGCATCGCCAGCCGCGCCACCAAGGGCGTCACCATCTTCTCGACGGCCAAGGACGAAAAGGTCGTCTCGGTCGAACGCATCAGCGAGCCGGAGGAGGATGAGACGGAAGAGAACGTCGAGGTCGCCGAAGGTACTGCTGCTGCTATCGAGGAAGGTGCTGCCGACGAAGGTGGCGGCGACGAGGCGCCGATTGCCGATGGCGATCCGGCCGGGCCAGCCGAGGAATGATCAGATGAACGGGGCGGCTTCGAGCCGCCCTTTTCTTTTCAGACGCCCTTTTTCTCAAGTCCGAGGCGGATTGAGATCACGCCCAAAGAAAAAGCCGAACGCTGGGTGCATCCGGCTTTGAATAGCCCTGGCGACGGAAGGGTGCCGCTCAAGGGTGGGAAGAGGAGAGGAAGGAACGTCAGAACGCTCTATGTTTTTCGTTCAGAGCTTTCACCTCTTCGCCTTCGCGCCGGAGCGCTGAAATCGTCGAGGCCACAGACACGATGAACATGACGCTGATGAGGGCGGTGAGCACTGTCAAGATCGTGAACATAGGCATTCCTTTCCTGGGGAGTTGCGTTCTCGCCCCTCAGTACTGGCCCAGCACGGCCGTCCGGGCCGAAGCATAGGGACCATAAACCTTGGACGTATCGACCTTCTGATCATAGAGAGCGACAGTTGCGGTCAGCATGCCCGTGACCATTACCATCCAGAGCACGTTAATCATCGTAATCTTACCGGGCATCTTTAGTCCTTCCTGCCGCGCTAATCGCATCTATGGGGTCGGTTGAATGAACGCATCCGTTTGAAAATGGTTCCGCCGGATGTTGAGGGGTGTTTACCAATGGCGATCTGAAGCCTCCTTGAATGTCTCGTTCATCTGGCGTTCAGATTCGAAGTCCGTTTTCGCGCAGCCGGCCTTGGGCGCGTACGATCGCCGTATGTTCGGCAAGCTCTGGCCGCACCCAGCTCATCTCGTAACGATCGGCGAAATAACCATAGGCCATCTCGGCGGCGAGGGAGAAAACGACGGCAACTGCAATGAGCACGATCAGCATGGACCTGGTCTTTCGGGGAGCGCCGGATGCCGGAATGGCATCGGCTGCTTTGATGATCCGAGTTAAGCAGATCCTGTCTGAAACGGTCTTGAACGGGCCATTCATCCGCCGTTTAACCGCCCGACGCATAACGTCCTTTACGTGTCTGAAAAGACGCGCGGCGCTCTAGCCGGAGCTGGGTAAATCACTTGCGAGAAGGCGTCATCCGTGACAAAAGGCGTCAAACCAACGGCCGGACCACATGACGACAGCTTTCTATCCGGGGTCCTTCGACCCGATCACCAATGGGCATGTGGATGTTCTGGTCCAGGCGCTGAACGTTGCCGAAAAGGTGATCGTCGCGATCGGCATCCATCCCGGCAAGGCGCCGCTCTTCTCCTTCGAAGAGAGAGCCGAGTTGATCCGCCGTTCTCTGGCGCAAGCGCTGCCCGGCAAGGCCGGCGATATCACCGTCGTCGCCTTCGACAATCTGGTCGTCGATGCCGCTCGCACCCATGGCGCCACGCTGTTGATCCGCGGTCTTCGCGACGGTACCGATCTCGATTACGAAATGCAGATGGCCGGCATGAACCGGACGATGGCGCCCGATCTCCAGACGATCTTTTTGCCGGCGGGTACGGCCTCGCGGCCCATTACCGCCACATTGGTCCGCCAGATCGCCGCCATGGGCGGCGATGTCAGCGCTTTCGTGCCAGCCGCCGTCTTGCAAGCCCTCACATCCAAGCGCCCAAACTAGTAAGAACAAAGACTAGCAAGCGCAAAGACCAGGCGGACCCCGCCGCAATGGAGCTCATATGAAACTCTTCTATCTCGCATTTGCCGGCGTGTTGTACCTCGCTTCCTTCGCGGGGGATGCCTTCGCCCAGTCGTCCGATCATTATCTCACCGTCCAGCTGAAGAACGGCCCTGTCGTCATCCAGCTCATGCCTGAGGTGGCGCCGAAGCATGTCGCCCAGATCGAGGCGCTGGTAAAGAAGGGCGAATATGACAACGTCGCCTTCCACCGCGTCATTGACGGCTTCATGGCTCAGACCGGCGACGTCAAATACGGCAACATGGAAAAGGGCTTCGATGCGAGCCTTGCCGGCACCGGCTCTTCCGACCTGCCGGATATTCCGGCTGAATTCTCCAAGACCCCGTTCGTGCGCGGCACAGTCGGCATGGCTCGCTCGCAGGATCCGAATTCGGCCAATTCGCAGTTCTTCATCATGTTCGCCGACGGCTCCTTCCTGAACGGCCAGTACACCGTCATCGGCAAGGTCGTCTCCGGCATGGAGAACGTCGACAAGATCAAGCGCGGCGAAGGCCAGAACGGCGAAGTCAAAAGCCCAGACCGGATGATCAAGGTCACCCTGGGCAAGAAGTAAGTTAAGAGAGAAAGCTAGAGGAAAAGATAATGGCCGAGATCAAGGATCCCGAAAACACCGTCATTCTGGAAACCACCAAGGGCAAGGTTGTCATTCAGCTTTTGCCGCAGGTCGCCCCGGAGCATGTCGCCCGCATCAAGGAACTCGCCCGCGAGAAGGCCTATGACGGCGTCGTCTTCCACCGCGTCATCCAGGATTTCATGGCCCAGACGGGCGACGTCGAATTCGGCAAGAAGGGCTCGGAAACCTTCAATCCCGGCCGCGCCGGCATGGGCGGCTCGTCGAAGCCGGATCTGAAGGCCGAATTCTCCGCGACCACGCATACGCGCGGCACCTGCTCGATGGCCCGTTCGCAGAACCCGAACTCGGCCAATTCGCAGTTCTTCATCTGCTTCACTGACGCGCCGTGGCTGAACAAGCAGTATTCTGTCTGGGGTCAGGTCATCGAAGGCATGGATAACGTCGACAAGATCAAGCGCGGCGAGCCGGTTTCCGATCCGGATTCGATCGTCTCCATGCGGGTTGCCGCCGACGTCTGATTGTGATTTCTGCTGAAACCCGCCCTTGCGTGTCAACCGCGCGGGGGCGGGTTTCGCTTTGCCTGAAAGTGCCCTGATGCGCGTAGACCTTTTCGATTTCGATCTGCCCGATGAACGCATTGCGTTACGGCCCGCCGAGCCACGCGACAGCGCGCGCCTGCTCGTCGTCGATCCGAATGCGGAAAGCCACCTGTCTGATTATCGCGTCGGCGATCTCACGTCCTTCCTGCAGGCTGGCGACGCGCTCGTTTTCAACGACACCAAGGTCATTCCCGCTCAGCTCGAGGGTATCCGCCATCGCGACGGCGCCGGTGGCCAGCAGGTGTCTGCCACGCTGCACATGCGCATCGGCCCCAACCGCTGGAAGGCCTTCGCCAAGCCGGGCAAGCGCATCAAACAGGGCGACCGCATCTCCTTCGGCCATTCCGGCGAAAGCTGCTTCCTCGGCTCGCTCGATGCCACCGTCGAGGAGAAGGGCGAGGCCGGCGAAGTGACGCTGCTGTTCGATCTCTCCGGCCCGGCGCTCGACGAGGCGATCGCCGCCGTCGGCCATATCCCGCTGCCGCCTTATATCGCCGCCAAGCGCCCCGAGGACGAGCGTGACCGCGCGGACTATCAGACGATCTATGCCCGCGAGGAGGGCGCCGTTGCTGCACCCACCGCCGGCCTGCACTTCACGCCTGGCCTGTTCGAGGCGCTTGATAGGGCCGGCATCGAACGCCATTTCGTCACGCTGCATGTCGGCGCCGGCACCTTCCTGCCCGTCAAGGCTGATGATACCGCCGATCACCGGATGCATCTGGAAAGCGGTACCGTCAGCGCTGCGACGGCTGCACGGCTGAACGCCGTCAAGGCGAACGGCGGGCGCATCGTCTGCGTCGGCACGACCTCGCTGCGTCTGATCGAAAGTGCAGCGGAAGAGAGCGGCGAAATCCGCGCCTGGAGTGGCGCCACCGGCATCTTCATCACGCCGGGCTACCGCTTCAAGGCCGTCGACATGCTGATGACCAATTTCCACCTGCCGCGCTCGACGCTCTTCATGCTGGTCTCGGCCTTTTCAGGCCTCGATACCATGCGCGCCGCCTATGACCACGCCATCCAGACGGGCTACCGCTTCTATTCCTATGGCGATGCCAGCCTTCTCTTCCGGAAAGACTAGATGACCGAGACCTTCCAATTCACCCTGAAGAAAACCGATGCCGGCGCCCGCCTCGGCCAGATTTCTATGCCGCGCGGCGAGATCCGCACGCCGGCCTTCATGCCGGTCGGCACTGTCGGCACTGTTAAGGCCATGTATCTCGACCAGGTGCGCGAGACCGGCGCCGACATCATTCTCGGCAATACCTATCACCTGATGCTGCGCCCGACGGCCGAGCGCGTCGCCCGCCTTGGCGGCCTGCATAAGCTCATTCGCTGGGAACATCCGATCCTGACGGACTCTGGCGGTTTCCAGGTCATGTCGCTGTCGGGCCTGCGCAAGCTCGACGAACAGGGCGTCACCTTCAAGTCGCATGTCGACGGCAGCCTGCATCACATGTCGCCAGAGCGCTCCATCGAAATTCAGGGGCTACTCGGCTCCGATATCCAGATGCAGCTCGACGAATGCGTGGCGCTGCCGGCCGAGCCGAAGGAGATCGAGCGCGCCATGGAAATGTCGCTGCGCTGGGCCGAGCGCTGCAGGGTCGCCTTCGGCGACCAGCCAGGGAAGGCGATGTTCGGCATCGTCCAGGGCGGCGATATCCCGGCACTGCGCATCCGTTCGGCCGAGGCGTTGAGCCAGCTCGATCTCAAGGGATATGCGATCGGTGGCCTTGCCGTCGGCGAGCCGCAGGACGTCATGCTGCAGATGCTGGAGACGACACTGCCGGTACTCCCCAGCGAAAAGCCGCGTTACCTCATGGGCGTCGGTACGCCTGACGATATCCTGAAATCGGTTGCGCGTGGCATCGACATGTTCGACTGCGTCATGCCGACCCGCTCCGGCCGTCATGGCCTGGCCTTCACCCGCCGCGGCAAGGTCAATATCCGCAATGCCCGCCATGCCGAAGATATGCGCCCGCTCGACGAACAGTCGAACTGCCCGGCCTCACGCGACTATTCGCGTGCCTATCTGCACCATCTCGTCCGCTCCAACGAAGCGCTCGGCGGCATGCTGCTCTCCTGGCACAATCTCGCTTATTACCAGGAACTGATGCAGGGCATCCGTAAAGCGATCGCCGAAAGCCGCTTCGCCGATTTCATGGCGGAAACACAGGAGGAATGGGCGAGGGGTGATCTCCAACCGGTTTAGGCTGCTCGAAAGGTTCAAGCTGTGGAAGCTGCCGCAGACTGGAGCTGCGCTAGCTGAAATGCGGATTGGCTCGCAATTTTCCGACAGCAAAATCAAAAAGCTTTTGACCTTTGTTGAGGCATTCCGTCCATCGGGATGGAATGGGTAGAGCCTCCTCGCCGTAGTCGGACAAGACAGTCTGCAACTCCCCCGATTCGAGCTGAGGCGCAATCTGGTAGGAGAGAACGCGCGTCAAACCCCAGCTTCGGACTGCCGCCGCGACCGCAGCCTCGTTGGTGTTGCAAAAGAGACGGGGGTTAACGCGCACGGTAGCCTTTCTTTCTCCTGCAAAGCGCCATTCCAGCGATGTCCATGCACTGTTGGACGCGACGATCTGATGGCGCGCGGGATCATTGGGCGCTGCCGGCACGCCGTACTTCTCAAAATAAGCAGGCGATCCGCAAATGACTCGCTTTATTTGGCCGACATGCGTCGCGGTGAAACCGGACTCGCTTAGATGTCCGATACGGACAGCGACATCGATACCCTCGTCGACGATGTTCACTACGCGGTCAACAAAGAGACCCCGCGCGGTGACTTCGGGGTAAAGATCGAGATATTCGGTCATGACGGGCAAAACGAACATCGTGCCAAACATCACCGAAGCGGTGACGGTGAGCGTGCCGGTCGGCTTGCCGTAAGCCCCCGCAGCAGCCGCGTCTGCTTCGGCGAGATCAGCAAGCAGCCGCTGACAATCCCGAAATATCTAGCCCGGCTTCCGTCAGCTTCACCGATCGGGTCGTGCGGGTCAGGAGGCGCGTTCGATAACCGCTTCCAATGAGGAAACGATGTGCGTCACGGCTGGAGGACTCATATGCATTTGCCGCCCGGCCGCGGCGAAGCTCTCTGTTTCCGCGACTTTCACGAACACTCTCATCGCCTGCCATCTGTCCACGCGCGCCGCAATCATCCCGTACATCGTTTTTCTGGAATTCTCGTGAAGCAGATCGCACGAAAAAACTGCAGGCTGCCAATCGCAAGCGGTACTGTCAGGAACTGATGCAGGTCATCCGCAAAGTGATCGCCGAAAGGCCGCTTCGCCGATTTCCTGGCGGAAACGGCAGAGGAATGGGCGAGGGGCGACCTCGAACCGCTGTAGGCTAATTCGCTCCCGCGTTGCTGACCGCCGAGACCGCAGACGCCGGATTTGGCGCAACCATCATCTTGAGCTTTTTGCGCACAGGCTCGTCGACGTAAATGGCGACGATGCCTGCCACAATGAAAATCGCTATTACGACGACCATACCAACTGCCGGAGAGGCCGGAAGGTCAAAGCCCTTTTGCCGCAGTGAATGCAGCAGACTGAAGATGGGCGCATGTAGGATATAAATCGGATAGGAAAGCCTTCCCAACCAACAGAATGCCAGCTCGACCATTCCGGTCTGTCTCGTGCGCATCGCAAGCCAGACAATGGCCGGAAAGACCACCAAACATATCAAGAAGTCAAAATAGGGGAAACCGAAGAACGTGCTGGCCGATATGCCCGTGATGAAGATCAGGCATCCACACAGAAGAAGGCCGATAATATTCCCGTTGTTGGCCGTATTCGGTTTCTGGATGTCATATTGCCTGTAGAGGCAGATCCCGAACGAGAACGAGAACAGCACTCTTGAAAAGCCAAATATGAAGTAGGTCGGCTGGTAACCGATATCGAGGTTGCCTTCGACCAATGCCCCGTAAAAGGTTATGCCCGCAGCCCCCAGGGCGATGGTGAGCAAGCTTCTGAGTGACAGTCGTACCAGAAGTACGGAGAACAGCGCCCCGGCCCAGAGTTCGAAGAAGAGCGACCAGCTGGGCCCGTTGAAAGGAAAGAGACTTTCCAGATTTGTGCTTGGGATGAACAGGATCGCCTTCAGCAGAAGTTCTGCCAGCGTGGAGCAGTCCAAGCCGTTTTGAAGCGCATAGCTGAAAAGGCCAATCGGAAGCGTAAGAAGATAAAGCGGATAAAGCCGAATGACACGCTGCAGCAGAAATCCGGCAGGCGAAATCTGTCCCGTTGCCAGCCGCTTCTCATATGAATTTGCCAGGACGACGCCGCTCAGCAGAAAGAACAGGTCGACGGCTAGGTAACTGACACTTGCGGGAAGCGGGCCAAGCGCACCTTCCGTATGCCGGAAGATGACCATAACAGCCGCAATTCCTCGCAAGGCCTCAAGAGCTGTGAAAAACTGCCTGCTAGTGTTCAACCTAACAATCCCCCATCAGCAGTTTCTTACTCTGGGAGGATTTCGAAATTATTAGCGCGACGAGTCCGCGCCGCGGCGCGTCAGATACCCTTGCTGTCCGCATCCGGCACGATCTGCACGCCGTTGATCCTGTAGCTGCCGTCCGGCTGGCGCATGATCTGGTAGATCGCCGTCCAGTCCTTGCCGTCGCGGCCTGAGATCAGCACCTCGTGATAGATCAGCGCGCCGTCGTCGATCGAGCGGCTGCGCCCGAAGGCGTAGTTGCCGGGATGATAGACCGGCTCGTAGCTCTTCTTCACCATGGCGAAGAACAGGTTCTTGTCGGGATACATCGCCTTGATGCCGGGGGCGGCGAAGGAATAGGCGGTCTCGGCATCGTCCTTGAGGAAGGCCTTGATCTGTTCCTCGATCATCGTCCGCGTCGTTTCGATCGGATCTTCGGCGCGGGCCGATACGGGGGAGAGGGCGGATGCGGCACACAGGATGAGAACTGCGAAGAAGGCGCGCATGGATTGATCTCCGGCTCCGTCAGGGAAACGATCCCCCGACGGGCAGAAGTGTAGGCGATTTCTGGCGCAAGAAAAGCGGACTTTACGACCAGCGCCGGAAGAGGGCGCTGGCATTCACCCCGCCGAAGCCGAAACCGTTGGTTATCGCGTAGTCCATCGCCAGCGGCCGCGCTGTCTTGCCGACGATATCGATGCCGTCGGCGGCCGGATCCGCATGTTCCAGGTTGCGGGTCGGCGGCGCGATCTGGTCGCGCAGCGCAAGGATGGTGAAGATCGCTTCCAGCCCGCCGGCGGCGCCAAGCAGGTGGCCGGTCGCCGATTTCGTCGCGCTGACGGCAATGCCGCCATTGCGGCCGAACACCGTGCCGATCGCAGCGATCTCGCCCCTGTCACCGACCGGTGTCGAGGTCGCATGTGCGTTCAGATGCCTGACCTCCGAAGCCGGGATCTTCGCCTGCTTGAGTGCTGCCTCCATCGCCCGGAGGGCGCCGTTGCCGTCTTCGGGGCCTGAGGTCATGTGGTAGGCGTCCGCCGCCGTGCCGTAGCCGACGAGTTCAGCGAGCGGCGTCGCGCCGCGGGCAAGCGCATGCTCCAGTGTTTCGATGACCAGGATGCCGGCGCCTTCGCCCATGACGAAACCGTCGCGCGCCGTATCGAAGGGGCGTGATGCCAGCTCCGGCGTCTCGTTGAAACCGGTGGAAAGCGCACGCGCAGCGGCAAAGCCACCGAGGCTCACCTTGTCGATGCAGGCCTCGGCACCGCCGCAGATCGCCACATCCGCTTCGCCGGAGCGGATCAGCCGCGCCGCATCGCCGATCGCCTGGACGCTGGCCGCACACGCCGTCACCGGAGCGCCGAGCGGCCCCTTGAAGCCGTAGCGGATGCTGACCTGGCCGGCGGCAAGGTTGACGAGGAAGGACGGCACCGTAAAGGGCGACAGCCGCCGCACGCCGCGCGTTTCGCCGATCCGCACCGCTTCGGCGATCGCCGGAAAGCCGCCGACGCCCGACGCGATGATCGTTGCCGTGCGTTCACGCTCGCCTTCGTCGGTCGGCATCCAGCCGGCCTGCTTTACCGCTTCTTCCGTCGCCGCCATGGCGAAGTGGATGAAGCGGTCCATCTTCTTCTGGTCCTTCGGCGTGATGTAACGGTCCGGATCGAAGCCAGCCTCTGCATCCTCAGCGATGTCGGGAACGATACCACCTACCTTGGCCGAGAGGTCGCCGACGATATCCTCCGCCAGCACCCTCAGCCCGGAACCGCCGTCGAGAAGGCGCTTCCAGGCGGGCTCGACGCCGGTCCCGAGTGGCGAGACAAGTCCCATGCCGGTGACAACGATGCGATCCATGTATTTTCCTCCGACAGCGCCACGCGTCTTTCAGACGCGCAAAGGACGCTGTAACTTTTTGAATTAATGCATCATTTCATCCGCAAATCGCTTCCGATTTTGAGGATGAAATGATGCATCAGGCGTCGATGCCGAGATACCAGGCGCGCATGCGGGCGATCCGCTCGTGCACTTCATCATCGGCGGCGGGGCCTGCAAGCAGGCTGGTGTTTTCGGGTGTCATTTGTTCGCCGGTCCGCGCATCGACCAGCATCGTCTCGCGCTCTCTGCCGGAAGCGGCATCGCCCAAGAGAAAGGCCAGGTCCACTGCGGGGATGTGCCGGCTTCCCCAGGAAAACAGCGTCATCAGAACAGGAAAGAAATCACGGCCCTTGTCCGTCAGCAGATATTCGTAGCGGGCAGGGCGCTGATGGTAGGGCCGCCGTTCGAACAGCCCCTTTTCCGTCAGATGTTTGAGCCGCCGCGTCAGGATGTTCGGCGCCACGCCGAGGCTTTTCTGGAATTCGTCGAAGCGCGAAAGCCCCTGGAAGGCGTCACGCAGGATCAGCATGCTCCACCAGTCGCCGACGCTGTCGAGCGCGCGCGCCGCCGGGCATTTGAAATCGCTGAAGCTTGTTCGCTGCATGGCTGCTGTCATTATAGCAGTGACTATCATCATGCAAGTTACTATCTGGCGTCGCCCCCGAAAATGCGGGCGAGCAGAATGCCGGTGACGAGCATGCCGACCGCCACGAAGATCGTATCGCCCGGCGTGCCGATATAGAGCGGCCCGACATTGGCAAAGAGCAGGAAGGCGACGAGGAAATTCGCCCAGCCCCAGACTACATTGGCCGTCGGCGAGCCAAGCTTTGCCCCTTGCGCGAATGGGATGCGGAACGGCCTGCCACTGACGCCGTTGACGAAATGTGGGACGCCGTTGGTCAGAAATGCTGCGGCGATGAGATGGGCGATATAGGCGATCCAGGGCAAAGGCTTCTCCTGAGCTGCACGGGTGGCGTCAACGGAGAATGTGGCCGGGATTTCGGCTCCGGCAAGAGGAGGAGGCGCGACTGCCCGTGACGCTGTAGGCCCGCCGCCTGAAAGGCGATGGGCCGACCGGGTCAGACAAGCAAGATGTCTTTGAAGTGAAGTGCTGCGGAATTATCGAGATCCGCGACGTGGATGGCCGTGCCTGCTGCGCTTCCATCTGCGTCAAAGGATAGAATGCCGCTCGCCTGATCGTAGATCAGCTTGTCATCAGCCTCCAGCGCCTTCGTTCCCAGCACGAAATTCTCATCCGAAAATCCGGATAGGCTGAGCGCGGCGAAAATCGAATGATCGAGCATCAGCTTGTCGCCCGCCGCGGAGGAAAAATCCCGGATCTTGTCGACGCTGACATTGTCGGGCTTCACATCGAAGACGAAGGTATCGCCTCCTCCGCCACCGGTGAGCGTGTCTGCACCGGCTTTCCCGAAGAGCTTGTCATTGCCGAGACCGCCGGTCAGCTGGTCGGCGCCTTTGCCGCCATTGATCGTGTTGCTTCCGTCGTTGCCGGTGAGCACGTTGGCCGTGTTGTTGCCTGTCGCGCTGAGATTGGCCGTGCCGGTCAAGGCGAGATTTTCGATCGTTCCGGCGGTGTGTTTCTGGTCGGCCAGGTTGAACGAGGTCGAAGCCTTGACGGTGTCCTTGCCGGCCCCGCCTGTTTCATCGGCAAAATCGCCGGCATTGTCGACCACATAGGTATCGTTGCCGGCGCGCCCCGACATATGGTCCGCGCCAGTACTTCCGTCGAGAATATTGTTGCCGGAATTACCGACGAGAGTGTTTGCTAGGCCATTTCCCGTGCCGTTCAGATTGGCCGTGCCGGTCAGCGTCAGGTTCTCGACGTTTCCGATCGTGTGCGTCGTATCCTTGAGGCTGAAGCTGATCGACGACATGACGGTATCCGTCCCGCCACCCCGGCTTTCGTCGACGATTTGCGCGGGGTTGCTCACGGTGAATATGTCGTTGCCGGTGCCGCCATAGATATGGTTGGTTGCCGGCGGCGTGCTGGCACTGCCGCCTCCGATGTCGATGATGAGGGGATGGTCGACGACGTCAAGCGTCAGGGACGAGACGTTGCTGAGGCTTTTGATCGCCGTCGTTCCGGTCAGAGGGTCGAAGACCTTCACGGAGCCGAAGGATGCGCCGAGATTGACCTTGACGCCTGTCGTCGCGGCCTGGATGGCCGTGTCGGTGGACTGGTTCCAGATATCGGGCTCGTTCCAGATGATGATCTGGTAGCTTCCGTCCGATTTCTCGGTAAGCAGGCTGCGGGCCGAGGACGGCATGCCGTCGATCGAATAATTGAGGGTCCCCGCGCTAAAACTTGCCTTCTGAGCGCCGTCGTCCGCAAGGATTTCCGTTAGATTATGGATCGCCGTCGCAGCCGGCTTGGCCGAATAGTCGAGATGAAAAAGGCCGAAATGCTTTTCCTGATTGGTGCCCTGAGGATCGGAATAGGCGTCCAGCAGCTCGTAGATGAATGTATTTTTCGATCCGAGTGCCGCGCCGTCCATCAGCGTGTTGAGCAGGAGCTTTGCCTGCGTCGCTTCACTGACGCCCTCCCAGCCGCCATTGGTGTCGGCAGTCAGCGAGGTGTGGTAACCGGTCTCGGTGATTGCCAGGGGCTTGCCCGGATCGGCAGCGCGCTGAACGCCGGCTTCTCGGGAAAGCCACGAGTACGGCTGGTCGCCATCCTTCGCATAGGTATGGATCGTCGTGTAGTCCGATGCGGAAGCGACGGTATATCCGGTAAAGCCGAGGACCGGGATATTTTTCAACAAGGGATCGGCGTTGACGGCGGCTGAGAGGTCCTTCTGATAGGCGACCGCTGCTGCCTGCCCGCTCAGGCCGTGATAGCTGACCGGCCAGTTGTTGACTTCGTTCGGGCCTTCGATGCCGACGACCGACCCGGGATGGGCCTGCACGAAATCATGCAGCCGCTGGGCCACGGTGGCGGGGTCGACTTCCCGCTGGGCGCTGAAGACGAATTGCACGCCGGCCTCTGCCGCATCGCCGAGATGCGTTTGGCCGTTGGGATCGGAAGCGGAGTTGGGGGCGTGATCGCGAACCGTATCAAGGCCAAGATAATCGAGAGCCTTAACAACTTCTCCGACATTGGAATATTTTCCGTCGGTGTAGTCGATATGCGTATCAATTCCAAAGGAACGAACAATATCGTTTATTCTAACGGCTTGAGCCATAAGCTTTTCTCCCGGTTTACGAGGGAAGTGGCAATGGGAGTGAATCCCCATTTGTTGGCGCCAATTCGATTTAATACACGAGGAGGGTCGTGCGGCGATGACTCGTTATCCATGATATATTGTTGCGAATGTGGCTCAATTCGGATTGTATTTATTATGTAATCTGCGCTTGCATTTTTTCGTTCGGCCGGCTGATCATGCGCGAGTGGGACGGCCCATAGGCAGAGTCTGGCGAAATCCGACATGGTTTTGGAGGATCCGATGACCGTCAATGTTCAATTCCGGTTTCGCAGCGGCTTGCCATTATTGGCGTTCGACAATGTCCGTCTCCGCGGAAGTTGGGACGAGCAAGGTCACCCCTCGAATGATTGGACGTCTGTTCCTATGCAGCGCTCTCGTGACGAGGATGGCTATGATGTCTTTGTCATCAGGGTACCCTTTCCCGATGACGAGATCGGCACGCATTTTCGATGGGGGATCGAACTGGGTCGACCCGGCGCTTCAAGCCTGTGGGCGATCGCCGGCGAATTGGACGACGAGGCCTCGTCGTGTCGCGAACGCTCGTTCGATCTCCAGCAGGGGATCGGGCCGCAGACCTATTATCTGACATGGATCGGCCGCCTGGGAGCGAACCGGGTTGAAAAGCGCGACGCTGCCGATGGCATCCGCTTTTCGGTCTGGGCGCCGAACGCCCGGGATGTCTTGCTGGTCCTGGCCGATCCGGCCATCGGCTATATCGCCGATGACGGCACCGGAGCGGTCGCAACCATCAAAATGGGAAGAACCGTCGACGGATTCTGGATCGCCGAAACCGGCGACGATGATGGCCTTTTAGATTTCGACAGCATGGTCGGCACGCCGTACATGTACCGCGTTACCAAGGATGATGGATCGCTCGCCTACCGCACCGATATCTGGTCCCTCATGCAGATTGGCGCCGGAGACTTCGATCCCGATGGAGCAACCTATCACGGATCACCGGCGGCATTGGACGGACCGCAAAGCTGTTCGGTCGTCTGCGACCCGAAGCGGGTGGTGCTTCCGTCCGGGCAGGAGCTTGCCGCCGAGGCGTTCTGGGCTGACGAATTCGCCGGAGGTCGAAAGCTTCCCGATCGGCTCGAGGATCTGGTGATCTATGAACTGCACGTCGGCGCCCTCGGTTTCGGCAAGGCCGCGCCAGGCACGCTTGATGATGCCATCGCCTTCGTCGAGCATCTCTCAGCGCTCGGCGTCAACGCCGTGGAATTGCTGCCGATCGCGGAATTCGAGACCCGGGCCAACTGGGGCTACGGCACGTCGCATTTCTTTGCCGCCGACCAGGGTGCTGGCGGCACCGACCGCCTGAAGATGTTCGTCAAGGTTTGCCACCAGCGCGGCATCGTTGTCATCCTTGATGTCTGTTACAACCATTTCGATCCGGATGGCGAGCGGGCGCAATGGGCCTATGATTCCAACGATCACACCCGCAATATCTACTATTGGTATGAGGGAAATCCCGGCGACTACGCCGATCCCAGAGGCGGCTACATCGACAATATCTCCACGGGGTGGGCGCCTCGCTTTGATGAGGAAGCCGTCCGCCAGCTTTTCATCTCGAGCGCTGCATTCCTCGTCTCCGTCTGTCACATCGATGGTTTCCGGCTGGATCAGACGAGTTCGATCCATCAATATCCGGTCCTCCATGCCGACGGCCGGCGCGCCGATCGGGCTGCCGCCTTCGGGGCCAAGTTTCTCAAGCAGTGGACCCGCACGATGCGGCTGATCAAGCCACAGCTTTTCCTGACGGCTGAAGACTATTCGGATTGGTCGGCGATGACGGAACCAAGCCTGACCGGCGACGGACTCGGCTTCGATGCGACCTGGTACGGCGATTTTCATCACAACCTCGTCGAATATCACGGCGGCGCACAGGCGCAGCTATTGAAGAATGCCGGTTTCGGAGACAAGCGGGCTTTGACCATGTCGTCTTTTGCCGGCGCATTGCAGACGAGCGCGCGATCCAAGGTGGTCTACAACCAGTCGCATGACGATTGCGGTAATCGTGAAGGATCGGCACGAACCGCGGTTATTGCGGTCAATTTCGCGCCTGTTGTCGGCGAGACCCGGGCATGGGCGGAGGCGAGATCGAGGTTCGCAGCGGCGATGACGCTGCTGTCACCTGGGACGCCGATGTTTTTCATGGGCGAGGAAATCGGCGCCCAGAAGCCCTATCGCTACAATGATTTCCTCGAGAACCGGGAGAATATTCTCGGCGAAGCGGATGGTGACGGGGCAGGGATGATCAGCTGTTATCGCGATCTGATCGCGCTCAGCATCCACCAGGACGCCATTCGCTCGCGCAATATCGCCATTCCCCTGGTTCACGACGAAAATCGCGTGATCGCATTTCATCGATGGGACGATGGCGAGGATTTCCTTGTCGTGGGGTCGCTGAACGACGCTCCCTTCGAACACGGCTACCGGCTGCACAGCGAACGTCTGGGGGATGATCTCTGGGAGGAGATCTTCAATACCGATGCTCACAAATATGGCGGCTGGAACGTCGGCAACGGCGGCGGAAGAATTCGAGCCACAGCAGGAGTGCTCGATGCCGTGCTGCCGGCATCAGGCGTTCTGGTCTTTCGCAGGCTGTGACGCGCAACGCCCGGAACGGTCAGACGAAGCCGAGCGGCAGATTTTCGACTTTCCTGTCATTGCCGTAGTCGCGCTCATGCGGCGAACGACGACGGCCGTCGCCGCGAGCGGACAGATCGATCCGGTTTTCGGCGAAGATCCCGTCGGGCCAGGTGCCGGTGTCATGGCAATCGGCATCGAGCTTGGGGGCAAGAATTTTCAGGATCATCAGGGTTCCTCCACGGCGCACCATCAACACTCGAAAAGGCCGTCTGGTTCCGTTTATAAACCCCGAATTATTAATAAATTAACCATAAAGCTTAAGGGCAAGGGTATCGCCTTATCGATCCCGTCATCCTCGCAAGGGCTGACATTAGTGGACGATTGATGACGAGGACATCGATGCCAGCATCCCCTCGGTCGCCCGGATCAGCCGCGCTGTACGCGCCATCACCTCGGTTCCGGCCTCCGTCTCGGCAATCGCGGTTGCCATTCCGTCCAGTCCGTCCGCCACCTGGATCAGTTTCGGTAGCATATCGGCGCGTCCGACCGCCTCAGTCGATCTCGCGAGCTTACGTAGTGCCTCCGAATAGCTCGATATCAAAGCGAGTTTCTGGTCTGCTGGAATATTGGAGAACGAGCGTTTCTCCGAAGGCGATAGCGGCGATTTCGGCATGGATGCGACCTGTTGAACTGCCTGTGAACTCGCATAAGCGTTTTTTGTTCCGAGCTGGCCCATTTGCTCGGTGACCCATCGCCTTGCGCGGAAATGGCGTTGCCGTGGAACTCCGGACCTGGATGGCCGTTGAGTGCATGAACACAGGAGGTTTCCATGCAGCTGATCGATACGCGAGTGACACAGGCCGGCGACATCTTCACCGTCGAATTCCTGGGCGAGGGAGGAGAATCGATTTCCGTCAAAATCGACAACTCCCACGGCGAGCTCGACAATACGACGGCGGTCGACCGCGCCAAGGTCATGATGGTTCAGATGACCGCATTTGCCGGCGCGGAAGCAGACGGCAGCATCAATCGCTACGATGCCTTGAGCAACGGCAATTTCGACGAAGGCAGTAAGGGCTTGATCGGTCAGCCGAGCGCGCGCTCGGCCGGCGACAAGCAAACGCTGGAAGAGGAACTCGATGAGGGCCTCGAGGACAGCTTTCCTGCAAGCGACCCGGTCTCGGCAACGGTGTCGTCCATTCCCACCAACGCGCCACGGCATTGATTTCGCCGCGATCTCAATTCCAAATGCAGGCGAAGGCTGCCCCGGTTTCCGCGGGCAGCCTTCTTCTTACATGACAGATTGATGTCGAAACTGAGAAACAGCTGAAAACATCAGGTGTGTGATTGACATGGGAGCCTTCTAGAGAGGGCACGAGAAGGGGGCGCGGGTGACGCGCTGCCGACGTCTCGGAGACGCGCCCATGAAAATCATTCAGATCACCGACACCCATTTCAGCCCCGACAAGCCGCATTTCAATGGCAACTGGGCGCCGCTTCTGACCTGGATCGAAGAGACCGGCGCTGACCTGATCGTCCATACCGGCGATCTCACCGTCGACGGCGCCGACAAAGACGCAGACATCACCTTTTCGATGGATCTGATGCGCCAGGTGTCGATCCCGATGCTGATCGTCCCCGGCAATCACGATGTCGGCCACCTCAAGGGATCGGACCAGCCTGTCAATGCCGAGCGGCTGTCCCGCTGGCGCAGCCTTGCCGGCGACGACCGCTGGCTGGAGGATGCGGCCGGCTGGCGCTTCATCGGATTGAACTCATTGCTTCTCGGTCATGAGGATGACGAGGAGGAGGCTCAGTTCGAATGGCTCCACCGGGCGCTTTCAGACAGGGGAGGCCAGCGCGTGGCGCTGTTCGCGCATAAGCCGCTCTTCGTCGATGCCCCCGACGAAGGCGATACCGGATATTGGAGCGTTCGCCCGGCTCAGCGCCGGCGGCTCTATGATCTGATCGCGGCTCATGACGTGGCGCTATTTGCGAGCGGCCATCTCCACTGGGCCTGGCAGGGGCGCTTTGACAATACCCAGCTGACATGGGGTCCGTCGGCCGCCTTCATCATCGACAAGATGGAGCGCGAGATGCCGGGCGAACGCCTGATCGGCGCAGTCGTCCACAAATTCGATACGAGAGTTGAAAGCACGGTCGTTGCCGTTCCCGGCATGACCGCATATGTGCTCGACGATGTCGTGCACGAGGTCTATCCCCAGGCGGTGAAGCAGCGGGAACCCGTCGAATGAGCGCGCTCTCGCTTCGCGGCATCACCAAGGCTTTCGGCGGCAACCAGATCCTCGATGGCGTCAGCCTGGATGTCGGAGCCGGTGAATTCATCGCGCTGGTCGGCCCTTCCGGCTGCGGCAAGAGCACGCTGCTGCGCGTCCTTGCCGGCCTCGATCATGCCGACCGCGGCGAGATCCTCATCGGCGGGCAGGACATGTCCGGCGTTCCGGCCGCCGACCGCAACATTGCCATGGTCTTTCAGTCCTACGCGCTCTATCCGCATCTGACGGCGTTACAAAACATTGCAGTGCCCTTAGCGATGCGCCGGCTGTCGAGAATGCAGCGGCTGCCCTTCATTGGGTCGTTGATGCCGGGCCAGCGCGCCACCCGTGCGGCGATTGCCCGCGACGTCAGGGATATGGCGACATCACTGAAGATCGATCACCTGCTCGACCGCAAGCCCGGCCAGATGTCAGGCGGCCAGCGCCAGCGCGTGGCGCTTGCCCGCGCCATGGTGCGCCAGCCGAGCATCTTCCTGATGGACGAGCCGCTCTCCAACCTCGACGCCAATCTGCGTGTCCACGCCCGCGGCGAGATCGTCGACCTGCATCGCCGCGCCGGCGTGCCGACGCTCTATGTCACCCACGACCAGGCGGAAGCGCTGTCGATGGCAGACCGCGTCGCCGTGATGATGGGCGGAAAGTTGCTGCAGATATCAAGCCCTGAGGTCATCTATGACGATCCCGCCCATATCGAGGTCGCCCGCTTCATCGGCCAACCGCGCATCAACCTGCTGCCGGCCTTTGCCGAAGGCGGCGTCATTCTCTGCGGCGGCCTGCGCCTGACTCTTGAAAATGCACCCGACAGAAAGATGCCGGTCACGATCGCCATTCGCCCCGAATTCGTCTTTCTTTCCAAAAACCGGCATGACGGCCTCGCCGCCCGGATCGAACGCGTCGAATTCCTGGGCTCCGAAGTCATCCTCCATTGCCGGCTCGAAGCGATCGGCGAGACTATCGTCGCCAAGGTTCAACCGTCGGAAGCCTCCGGCCTTGTTGTCGGCGATTCGGTCGGGCTGCGGCTTTCGCCCGCCCGTACGCTGATCTTTGCCGAGGACGGCAGCCGGCTGCCCGGCGGCGTTGCTGCTGGTGATGCCTGGCTCGGCGCCGCCGATGCCGGGCTCGCCAACAGCGATGCCGGGCTTGCTTCAAGCGATGCCCCACGGGAGAGGGCGCATGGCTAGCATCGTCTCCATGGCCGTGCCACACGATGCGGCCGTTGCGCATCGGCGCAGTGAGGCCCGCATCGCCTGGATGCTGGTGCTGCCGGCGATGGCCCTGCTGTTCCTCTTCGTGCTTTTGCCGGTCGCAGCCGTCGTCGTGCTCGGCTTCACTGATTTCGAACTCGGCTACGGCAAGTTACGTTTCGTCGGCTTCGAGAATTACGCACACCTGATCACTGACCGGACGTTTCGCAAGTCGCTCTGGAATACGACGGTCTATACCGCGATCGTCGCACCTATCTCGATCCTTCTCGGTCTCGGCATTGCCATGCTGATCGAGAGCGAGACCAAGGCGCGCAGCTTCTTCCGCACCGCTTATTTCCTGCCGGTCGCCTCCTTGATCGTCGCCATGGCGACCGTCTGGCAATATATGTTCCACCCCACAATCGGCCCGGTCAACGCACTGCTGGCCCTTGTCGGGCTTCCCGGCCCGAACTGGCTGGGCAGTTCCGGCACGGTGCTTTACAGCCTCTCGATCATCGGCGTCTGGCAATCGGCCGGCTTCAACATGGTGCTGTTCCTTGCCGGACTGACGGCGATCCCGCGCGAGCTATACGCGGCCGCCGAAGTGGATGGGGCCAGATCCTCCCTCGACCGCTTCTTGCTGGTGACCTGGCCGATGCTCGGGCCGACGACGCTTTTCGTCATCACCATCAGTATCACCAATTCAGTCAAGGTCTTCGAAACGGTGAAGACGCTGACCGACGGCGGCCCGAACAAGGCGTCGGCAGTGCTGCTCTTCACGATCTACCAGGAAGGCTTCGTCTATCTGCGCGTCGGTTATGCCTCGGCGATGACGGTGGTGTTTCTGTTGATCCTGGTGGTGCTGATGTTCCTGCAGTACCGCGTTCTCGATCGCCGGGTGCATTACACATGATAACGAGCGCTGTTTCCCTCGGCAGAATCATCCGGCTGACACTGCTTTCCCTCGGCGCAATGATCTTCCTGTCGCCCTACGTCTTCATGATCTCGACGGCAGGCAAGGCCCAAAGCGACATCTTCACCTCGTCGCTGTCGCTGATCCCGGCGCACCTGACCTATGTCGAGAATTTCACCAAGGCCTTGAGCCGGGTGCCGATGGCGCAGCTCTTGTGGAACGGTGTCGTCGTCTGCGGGCTGATCTTCTTCTTCCAGGTGCTGGTGGCGATCCCTTGCGCCTACGCCATGGCGAAGCTGCGCTTCGGCGCTGCCCGCGCCATGATGGTGCTTGTCATGCTCGGTCTGCTGGTGCCGATTCATGCGACCGCGCTGCCACTTTATGTCGCCTTCGACCGCGCCGCGCTGCTCAACAGCTATGCCGCCCTTGTCGCGCCCTTCACCATTTCGGTCTTCGCGATCTTCATGTTCCTGCAGTTCTTCCGCGCCATGCCTGATGACCTCATCCATGCCGCGCGTCTCGATGGCATGTCGGAACTCGGCATTGTCGCCCGCGTCATCGTGCCGAATGCCTGGCCGGCGGTCACCGCCTTCGCCATCTTTTCGGTCGTCGCCCATTGGAACGATCTCTACTGGCCGCTGATCGTCATCAGCAAGCAGGACTACGCCACCCCGCCGCTGGGCCTGATGTATTTCCGCGCCGCCGAGGCCGGCGACGACTACGGCGCGCTGATGGCGGCGACCCTCATCATTACCCTTCCCCTCGTCATCGCCTTCCTGCTTGCGCAGAAGCGCTTCGTCGAGGGCATCACCATGACCGGTCTCAAAGGCTGACCGGTTTCAACCCAGGAGAACGAGCGATGAAACATATCACCCAGCTTCTCGCCGCAGCAGCCGTCTCGATGGCAATCGCGCTTCCCGCGCATGCCGAGACGACGCTGACGGTTCATTACCCGATGCCGGGCTTCTTCAAGGACGTGATGGACACGATCTCGAAGAAGTTCATGGAAGAAAATCCCGATATCAAGATCCAGTTCGCCAGCCCGTCGGCCACCTATGAAGAAGGCATCCAGACGGTCCTTCGCCAGGTCGGCACCAGCGAAATGCCCGATATCACCTTCATCGGCCTCAACCGCCTGCGCATGCTCGACGAACGCGACGTCGCCGTCGACCTTGGCCCGCTCGTCCAGAAGGACGGCAACATGGCCGAGCAAGGCTTCTCCGACACGATCCTCAAGCTCGCCCAGGTCAAGGGCAAGCAGGTGGGCCTGGCTTTCGCGACCTCGAACCCGATCATGTATTACAACGCCGATCTCGTGAAGGCGGCCGGTGGCGACCCTGAAAACCCGCCGAAAACCTGGGATGAGGTCATCGCGCTCGGCGGCAAGATCAAGGCGCTCGGCAATGGTGTCGATGGCATCGATTTCCGCTGGCAGGGCGATGACTGGATGTTTTCGGCGCTGCTCTTCGGCGCCGGCGGCAAGATGCTGAGCGAGGATGAAAGCAAGGTCGCCTTCAACGGTCCGGAAGGCCAGAAGGCCGTCGAGGTCCTGCATCGCCTGGTTACCGAAGGCGGCATGCCTGTGTTCACCAAGGCCGCCGGCGAACAGGCTTTTGCAGCCGGCAAGGTCGGTTTCGAGTTCCAGACAACCGGCGCGCTGCGCAACACGATCAAGAATGTCGGCAACAAGTTCGATCTGCGCACGGCAAAGATCCCGCTGATCGATCCGGTGAATGGACATCTGCCGACCGGCGGCAACGCCGTCGTCATCCTGACGCATGACGCCGCCAAGCAGGATGCTGCCTGGAAGTTTGCCAAATTCGCTGCCGGCCCCTACGGCGCCTCCGTCGTCGTCCCCGGCACCGGCTATGTCCCGAACAACGAACTCGCCGCGAAATCTGTCGACTATCTCGGCGACTTCTACAAGCAGAACCCGCTGTTCCAGGCAGGCCTCAGCCAGATGCCAGTGATGACCCCGTGGTATGCCTTCCCCGGCTCGAACGGCGTCAAGGTCACGCAGACGATCGTCGACAACCTCTCGCGCATCGTCGACCAGTCGGCCGAACCGAAGGAAGCGCTTGACGACGCAGCCGCTGACGTCGAGGACATGCTGCCGCGCAGCTGATCGCCTTTACTTACTGGGAATAGGGCAGGGCCGCCACGCCGAGCTTGTGGCGGCCTTCCTGTTTTGCAAGCGTCAGATGGCGCGCACCGTGCCGCCGCGGCGAAGCGTATAGGCGACGTCGAGATGGCGGGCGGGCGCGGCATTCTCCGCCATGTCGAGCAGCAGCGAGGCAGCCGTCGCGCCCATGCTGGCATCCGGCATTTCGATGGTCGTCAGCGGCGGATCGATCAGCCGGCCGATGGCGATGCCGTCGAAGCCGGCGACTGAAACATCCCCAGGCACCGACAGCCCCTCGCGCTTCAGCGCACCGATGACGCCGAGCGCCAGGAGATCATTGGAGGCGATGATCGCCGTCGGCGCAAGGGCGCTCATCGCGACGCCAAGGTCGAGCTGGTCATAGCCGCTGACAAAGGGGATCTGAACCGCATCGAGGGGTGTCAGCCCGTTCTCGGCCATCGCGTCGAGATAACCACGGTAGCGAAGATGGGCGCGGTCGGAGGCGGCGAAATTGCCGGAGACAAACAGAATGCGGCTGTGGCCCATGCTGATCAGGAATGTCGCAATCTCGCGGCCCGCGCCGCGATTGTCGGCGGTAACGGCCGCCGGAAACTGCGCCGTCGGCAGGTTGTTGAGCAGCACGGTGGGCGGCAGCTTCGCAAGCAGTGCCTTGCTGGTCGATGGATCGCAGACAGTGAGGATCAGCCCGGTCGGTCGGTCGTTCAAGAGTGCGGCGACGGCATCGGCCTCGCGCGCCGGATCGTAATTCGACTGGGCGATCAAGACGCCGTGGCCGGCCACCAGCATGCGGTTCTGGATGCTTGACAGCGACGAGGCAAAGACCGGATTGGTGATGCTCGGGATCAGCCCATCAAATCGCTGGCGGGTCCGTTGCGGTTGAGGACACGGCTTGCGGTCGCCAGCGAGCAGCCTGCCCGGAATGCGACCTGCTCCAATGTCGCCATCGAAAGCGCCTCCTGGTGACAGCATCGAGGCGCAATCCTTTAGGCGGGTTCGATGACAATGATCTGACACCCAGAGCATGATGCCGAAAAGTGTGAGCGGTTTTCGGACGACATCATGCTCTAACTATATAATGTAGAACAGGATTCAGATTTTAGGCCGACCGGGCCTAAAATCATCCTGTTCTAGGCAGAATTATCGACTTCTTATTTATTCACACACATGGAAGTTGCTGGGGAATGCAACCTGTGGAATAGTCAGGTTGACGCCATCTACCCACTTCATTCTCATCACCTGGACAAGAATGTCTCACAAAAAAATGGAATGCTCCACGGCGTGGCGGATTTTAGCGACGGCCTCGTTTGTCGCAAACTTCGCGTTGCCAGCCTATGCGGACACCCCGTCCGTGCCCTGGCCGCAAACGCAAAGCGACATCCAAGCCGAGTCCGACGTGCATTTTGGCACGCTCGCCAACGGTATGCGGTTTGCGATCATGCGCAATGTCACGCCGCCCGGACAGGCAGCTATCCGCTTTCGCATTGGCTCGGGTTCACTCGACGAAAACGACGACCAGCAAGGCCTGGCGCATGTTCTCGAGCACATGGCCTTCAAGGGTTCGACACATGTCGCCGAAGGGGAGATGGTCCGTATCTTGCAGCGCAAGGGCTTGGCCTTTGGACCGGACACCAACGCCCACACCTCTTATGACGAGACCGTCTATGCGCTCGATCTGCCCGAGGTCGACGCAGACACAATTTCGACGGGCCTGATGCTTATGCGCGACACGGCGAGCGAGCTGACCCTTAATGCCAGCGCCTTTGATCGCGAACGCGGCGTCATCCTGTCGGAGGAGCGGTTGCGCGACACGCCGCAGTATCGCGCATCACTCGGAATCATGAATTCGCTGCTCGCCGGCCAGCGCGCGACCATGCGCGCACCGATCGGTAAAGCCGACATCATCAGCAATGCGCCCGTGGAGCTCGTCCGTGATTTTTACCGGGCCAATTACCGACCCGATCGGGCAACGCTGATAGTGGTGGGCGATATCGACTCCGCCGCCATGGAAGTCGAGATCCGGCAGCGCTTCGGCGACTGGAAGGCCGTGGGTCCGGCGCCGACAAAAGCGGATCTTGGCGCGCTTGTGACGAAACGCGAAAGCGCCGAGGTCATCGTCGTTCCCGG
The DNA here is from genome assembly GCF_034554815.1 of Rhizobium indigoferae. Taxonomy (NCBI): domain Bacteria; kingdom Pseudomonadati; phylum Pseudomonadota; class Alphaproteobacteria; order Hyphomicrobiales; family Rhizobiaceae; genus Rhizobium; species Rhizobium indigoferae. Next base: position 1,930,257 of record NZ_CP140635.1, read on the forward strand.
CGGCATGACCAGTATACAGATCGCCTGGACGCGTCCCTATGACGCCGCGCCTGACACCTTCGCCAAGCGCCGCGCTGGGCTTATTGAGGATCTCGGTTTCCTGGTGCTCAAACGTCGGGTGAGCGCCATCGCCAGCAAGGCGGATGCCCCTTTCATCAGTGCGGACGTCGGCTCCCAGGATCTCCTCGATTCCGCCCATGTCGTCCTGATCGCGGCGAATTCGGAGCCGGACAAATGGCAGGCGGCGCTCACTGCCATTGACCAGGAACAGCGCCGGATCCAGGAGTTCGGCGTTGCGCAGGCGGAGATCGATCGCGAAATCCGCGAATATCGCTCGGCCCTGCAAGCTGCTGCGGCCGGAGCCGCGACGCGGATGACCACCGACATTGCTTCCATGCTGGCTCGCAGCGTCGATGACGATCAAGTCTTCACCTCACCCGCCGAAGACCTCTCGATGTTCGAGACGATGACGAACGGCGTCACGGCGGATGAGGTCAATCAGGCCCTGGAGCGTGCTTTCTCCGGCAACGGTCCGCAGGTCGTGCTGCAGGCGGACCAATCACCTGAGGGCGGAGCCGACACGGTTCGGCAGGTCTATGAGGCTTCAAAGGCCATTGCCGTCTCGGCACCATCCGGTGCAACTGACGTGGCCTGGCCCTACACCCATTTCGGCGAACCGGGCGCTGTGGTCGAGCGTCGTGCGGTTGAAGATCTCGGCTTGACCATGTTGCGCTTTTCCAACGGCGTACGGCTTACCGTCAAGCCAACCAAGCTGCGTGCCAATGAAGTGCTGGTGCGCGAAGATATCGGCCGCGGTCGGTTGGACCTGCCGCACGACCGTTCCGCCGCGATCTGGGCATCTCCGGCCGTCGTGCTGTCTGGCGTAAAGGCTATGGATTACCAGGATATACAGAAAGCGCTGACGGCCAACATTGTCGGCGTCGACTTCTCGGTCGGCGACAGTTCCTTCAGGTTCGACGGTCGTACACGGACTGAAGATCTTGCGACGCAGCTGCAGCTGATGAGCGCATACACCTCCGATCCCGCCTATCGCCCCGAGGTGTTCAAGCGTGTGCAGCAGGCCTATTTGAGCGGCCTCGATCAGTATGACGCGTCGCCCGGCGGCGTTTTCAGCCGCGATTTCGCAGGTCTCGTGCATTCCGGCGACCCGCGCTGGACCTTCCCCGACCGCGCGCAGTTGTCCGCCGCCAAGCCAGACGAATTCGCGACGCTGTTCCGGCCTATGGTTTCCAATGGCCCGATCGACATCACCATCGTCGGCGACGTAACCGTGGACGACGCAATCCGGCTGACGGCTGAAACCTTTGGCGCTTTACCGCCGCGCCCGGAGGCGGCCTTGAGCAACGATCGGGACGACGTGCGCTTTCCGGCGACGACCGAGAAGCCCGTCTTGCAGACCCATAACGGCAGGGCGGATAACGCCGCCGCCGCGGTAGGAGCTTCCATCGGCGATTTGCTCTCCGATCTGCCGCGGTCCTTCACCGCCAATATTGCCACCCAGATTATCCAAAACAGGCTGATCGACCAGTTTCGCATTGCAGAAGGCTCAAGCTATGCCGTGCAGGGCGACGTTGACCTGTCAAGGGAAATCCCGGGCTACGGCTACGCATATTTCTACGTCGAGACCGACCCGGCAAAGGTTGCGCGCTTCTATGCACTTGTCGACGAGACCGCCAATGATCTGCGGTCGCATGACGTCTCCGAAGACGAGCTCGCGCGCGCCCGGGAACCCATCATCGAGACATTGAAGCATCAGCAGCAGAGCAACGAATATTGGATCGCATACCTGCACCACGCCCAAGAGGATTCGCGTCGTTTAGACCGGATACGCGATAGTCTCAGTGGCTACGGCAAGGTCACTGCCGGGGATATCCGCGCGTTTGCCACGGCCTATTTCAGCCCTGAAAAATTCTGGAAATTCGAGGTGCTGCCGGCGGCGGTACGATAGGTAGTGAGCACCGCTCACGAACGGCGTTTGACCACGCGCATGTTCATTTCCGAGCGAAGAGCGAAGCCCTGGGTTTCGTAGAGGGAAATGGCGGATGTATTCGCCGCATAGGCATGCAGATAGGCCGTGTCGCCGGTGGATGCGATTTCGCCGGCGATGAAACGGAAGAGCAGGGTGCCGAGGCCGCGCCCCTGGAAATCGGGATGGGTGCAAAGCCCGCTAAGCTCGGTAAAGCCAGTCTGCCGCATCCGCTGGCCGACCATCGCCACCAGGCGGCCCTCGCTTCTGATCCCCCAGAAGCTGCCGAGGCTCTGGGCTCTCAGGGTGAACGGCCCGGGTTTGGTCAGTGTCGCCAGCGCCAGCATGTCGGCGGCATCGGTTTCCGTCAGGGGCTCGATGCGGGGATCTGAAATCCTCTCATGGGGCCGCTCGGCCACCATCTGGACTACCGATGCCTCTGTGACGATAGCCAGGCTCGGTGGAATGGCGATCGGCCCGGCTTCGACGAGGATCATGCTCTCCTCCGGCGCCGGCAGTTCCTCCAGGGCGTCGAGGCTTTCCGGCGCATCGTCGGCGGAGGCCGCGAAGGGGACGATTGACGGCGGGTATCGCCGTGCCTTCTCATTGCCTTCGGCAAGGTCGGCATGCGCGGTCTCCAGTGCGCTCCAGATCGGCCGGTCGAGAATATGTTTCATCATCCTTCCTCCTTGACAGGGCTGCGGCGCGCAAGCGGCGCCGCCGCAAGCCCGTCCTCGATGGCGGCGAGCTGTTCGAGGATCGGCCCGTCGAGATCGCCGCAGAGATCGGCAACGGCGGCGGCGATGCGCGGCCAGATCACCTTCTTCGAATGATCGACGAGCTCCTGTCCCTTGTCGGTCAGCGAGACCAGCCTGCGACGCTGATCGTCCGGCGCCGGCTGCATGTCGACGTAACCGAGTTCGAGAAGCTGGCCGGTCGTCCGCGTTGCGCCGGGCTGGGTGATGCCCACCGCCTGCGCAAGCTCTCCGATCGTCAGCGGTCCGGCGCGGTCGATCGCTGCAAGGAACGGATACTGGCCCGCCTGGATGCTGAGACCGGCCTCGTCGATGACCTGCTGCGTATCGGCCTGCAGCCTTTCTCCGATGCGCCGCAGCCGGCTGCCCATGCAGAGAAACCCCAGCGTCCGGACTACATCCTCGACCATGCCGACTCTCCATTTGCATTGGATGTTATATAACATGTTATGAATTAAATTGCAATTCTTCGAAGGTGGTCGGCAGATGAGACCAGGGGAAGGGTAGCACGAGCAAGTGCCTCTATCAGCCCCGCCATGTCCTGGCCATCAGAAACACCGCCAGCACGCAGCTGGGCAAGCCAAGGGACAATGGCAGACCCTGATGTCCGATCAGTTGCATCGCCAGTCCTGTCGCGGGCGAGCCGACGATGCCGCCGATGCCCCATACCAAGGCGAAGGCCGCGTTACCGGCGATCAGGGCTTGACCGGTGAAACGCTCGCCAAGCTGGATCAGCGACAGGGTGTAGATCCCGAACGAGACCCCGCCCCAGACGAAAACCAGCGGCCAGATAAGCCACGTGGTGAAGACCGACGGCAGCAGCAGGCAGCCGGCCAGGCAAGCCAGGACGCAGAATAACATCATCCGCGTCGAGCCGAACCGTTCGGCGACCCGCCCGAGCAAAATCTGCAGCGCGGCATTGCCTGCGATGAAACAGGTGATGAGCGACGCGATGCGTCCCTCGGCGCTGCCGAGTGCTGCGCCATAGACCGCGAACAGGGAAAGCAGAATCTGCTCGAAGGCGGCGGCCGTGAAAACCGCAAACAGCAGCAGCGGCGCCAGTGCGAAGAAGCCTCCGACCGAGGTTGCTTCGCCTTCGTTAGGCATCTCGGGCAGGCGCGCGGCGACGGCAAGCACGATCAGGCCGCAGAGAAGAAAGGCCGTAATGCCGATCATGAAGGGCGGCCATCCCTCGGTGCCAGTGAGGCCGAGCGACAGTGGGCCGATGGCGAAGCCACCCGAAACGATCGATGAATAGAGGCCCATGATCCTGCCCCGGCGCGGCGCCGGCGTGATCGAGATCAGCCAGGTCTCGCTGATCACGTAAAGCGAATTGGCGAAGAAGCCGAGCAGGAAGCGCAGCGGCATCCAGGCCCAGATGTCCTGCATCCAGGCAATCGTAATCAGGGTGAGGGCAGCCAGGATCGAACACAGGATCGCCAGCCGCGCCCCGCCCAGGCACTGCGACAGCGCCGGAATGAAGGGCGCGGATAGGATAAAGCCCAACGGCGTCATTGCCGCCGACAGGCCGATCAGGCCCGATGTCGTTCCCTGCCGCTCCAGGATGAAGCTGAGCAGCGGATAGGTCAGCCCCTGTGCCACGGCGAATACCGTGACGGTCGCGATGATGCCCGCCATGGCGGCCCATGGGATCCGATCCGTGCGCGCTGATGTGATGCTTTCAGCAGTCATGCAGATGTCCTCGTCAGACCGTATGGTTTGAAGGGCCGAGAAAGCCTCAACGTCAAAGAGGATGAATTCTGCAGGAGGCCGGGAGTGCCGTACTTAAGCTTTCCCAAAAAGTTCTCAAAAACGTCCAAAGGGACTATAGATGTGCCCCATGCAGGGATCGCGTTTTGCCTTTGGACCATTCGTGCTTGATCCGGCCGCGGGAACGCTTCTTCGGAACGATGATCCCGTTGCCGTTGGCCACCGCGGGGTAATGCTGCTTGCCGCACTCGTCGGGCGGCCCGGCGAAATCCTTGGCAAGGCTGAGTTGATGGATGCGGCGTGGCCGGGCAGGGCGGTCGAGGAAGGCAACCTCACCGTTCAGATCGCGCAGCTGCGCAAGTTGCTCGGTCCGACCGGTGACGGCGGCGAATGGATCTCCACGGTGCCGCGCTCGGCTACCGCTTCATAGGCGCCATCAATCAACTTGGCGGCGTGAAGCGAAAACCTTTGCCGCTGCCTGACAAACCATCGATCGCGGTGCTGCCCTTCGTGAATATCAGCAACGATCCCGAACAGGAATCCTTCACGGATGGGCTGACCGAAGACCTGATCACCGACCTGTCCAGGATGCCGGGCCTGTTCGTCATCGCCCGCAACTCGGCCTTCGCCTATAAGGGAAAGGCGAGGGACGTAGGCGGGGTCGCCGAGGAGCTCGGCGTGCGCTACCTGCTGGAGGGAAGCGCAAGACGCGTAGCAGGGCACGTGCGCGTCAATGCTAAGCTGGTCGATGCGGCAAGTGGCGATCATCTATGGGCGGAACGCTTCGATCGCAGCCTCGAAGATATCTTTGCCGTTCAGGACGAGGTGACTGGCAAGATCGTCGAAGCGCTGCTCGGGAGGCTGCGGGCACCGCCGTCGCGCAATCGGCCCAAAAATCTCGAGGCTTACGATCTCTGCGTGCGGGCGCGCAGGCTGATGGATGATACGCCGCAGACGGCGCGAGAAGCGCATCTGATGCTGACGCGCGCGATTTCCCTCGATCCCAACTATGCCGAGGCCTATCGCTGGCTTGCCATGAACCACTGGATGGGAGAGGTGCATTCCGGCGGACCAACGCAACCCACCCGTAGCCTTGCATTGGAGCTGGCGCGCAAAGCGGTAATGATCGATCCCAATGATGCCGGCTGCCGCTGGATCCTGGCATACCTGCTTGCCTATGAGCGCAGCTTTGCCGAGGCGGATGCGGAATTCGCCAAGGCGATCGAACTCGACCCGAACGAGGCCGACACCTTTGCGGCACTATCCGACATTGCGGTCTTGGTCGGGCGGGTCGGAGAGGGCCTTGAGCATATCGCCAAGGCCTTCCGGCTGAACCCATTTCCGGCAAGCTGGTATTATCTGGCGCTCGGCCAGGCGCAATATGCCGCCGGCCAGTACGAAGCCGCCGTCGAGACGCTGCGCAGGGACGAGACCTATCGGACAAGCTCACGCCGTTTCCTGGCGGCAAGTCTTGCCCAACTGGGCCGGCTCGACGAGGCTCGCGCCGAGGCCGAACTGTTCCTCGTCGCCAACCCGCATTTTTCAACCCGCCACTGGGCGGCGACGGAACCCTTCCGCGACGCTCGGACGCTTGAGCATTTCGTTGACGGCTACCGCAAGGCGGGGCTTCCGGGGTGACGCCGGCGTGCCTCGAAGACGGCTCGATCTAGACGGTGCCGGGCCGCGCAGTTGATTGGCTCGCGGAAGACAAAAAGTCCTCTTCGGCGGTGGGCAGTTTTCCGTTCGGGGTCAGGTCGTCGACAGCTTTGGGAAGATCGCGCTTCAGTCGCCCAAGAATCTCTTGATGCGAAAGGCCGGTATTGGCAGCGATCTCGTTGAGAACGTCCGGACCTAGTGCTTCCGCGAGCTGGCCGTCATCGATGTCGGCATTCGGACCGGGCTGTATCCACGACTCCACCTTGTCACCCTGACCATTCTGCTGAAACGTCTTCAGCAGGTCGCCGAGACCACCGCTGACGATACCGCCTGATGTCAGCCCACCGAGAAGGCCGCCGAGACCACCCGAGCCGCCCAGTCCGCCAAGAAGGCCCCCAAGTCCGCCGGGCTGCTGGTTTCCTGCGCCCGCCTGCTGAGGGTTCTGGATGCCCCGCAGGAGCTCCCCGATCTTGTCTCTGTTTTGGTAGCCGGCAACGGCAAGGACGGCGAGAAGCGCCTTCAATTGACCGCTCATCATGATGAATCCTCCTATGGTGCTCCTGCAGCGCGGCGCGCCGCAAGGACGCAATGTCCTGAGTGCTCAAAGGTTCCGCGCCGGTTTGGAAACAAGGCCGCGCCGTCCGCATTCGTTTGCGGCCTCGAAGGCCCGGCCGTCCACCTCATTGCTCACGCAGCGTTCAGATTTCCGGGCAACCTCGCCTGTTTGCAAAGGTCATTCGTTCCGGTCCACGGCGCGTCATCCCTTGCACAACGATAGTGCGGGAAGACATGCGTACGATCTGTGCCCTGCGAAACCCTTCGCTGCGTGCGATGTCGAGAGCGTCGTCAGGATCGCAGCCCCGTGGTCTGCGCCGGTCATATCGGTCATATCGATCAGGGTCGCGATCACGTTCGTAAACGCCGAGGCCACCGGGGCCGACACGCAACTCCAAATCTTGCGCCGCCGCGATAGTCGGCGAGATCGTCAACCCGATTAAGGCCGCCGAGCCGATGAGTATGAACTGAAGTGATTTCCGCATGAGTACCTCCCATGGCCATGCCATCGCAAGGACAACATCGACATGCGAGTTTTGTTCCTCAAGATAAGTGGAATGGGCGCGGGCACGCCGCGCCGTCCCAGATCATTCGCTTCAAACAGCCATATTCGACGCTGCCGACATCACTTCCCGAGGGGCGGGACCGCCGAACATATGGCGACCATCCTCCTCCACTTCCGTGAAACACCAGCGCACGATTCCATCCCGATCGAGCAGGAATTCGCCGACAAGTTGGCCGTGGCCGGTGGCGATCATCTGCTTGTCGTCCTCGGTGAATTCATAGCCGTCCGCCTTGTCGAGGTAGTCCACCGCCGCCATCAGGTCCATGGGCGCTGGAAGCTCGTCCGGCATGTCGATGCGCATCGACGTCACCGCACTCATGCTGATTTTGTGCGGCCAGTCATTCTCGTCTTCGGTGAACTGAAGGTTCGGCAGGCCGAAGGCCTTGTGCGATACCCGTTCCGGATCCGAGGCCGCCAGCAGATTGGGAAGCGGATGGTAGCGGAAATAGAGGCGAGCGCGGTCGATCGGCGTGTTGACAACGGTCAGGCTGTCGATGCCTTTCTCCTGCAAGGCATCGGTGAGTTCGGCCATGGCGGCAATCTGCCGGCGACAGAACGGGCAATGCAGTCCGCGGAACAAGCCGACGAGCACCGGTTTCTGGCCGCGAAAATCGTCGATGGCGACCTTGCCCTGGCGGGTGATTGCGTCCAGCACCACGTTCGGCGCGCGATCTCCCGGCTTTAGCGGTCTTCCGGCGTGGTTCTCCTGCATGTTTCGTTCCTCCCTTTATATTGTTGAATCGATTTGCCTAATCGATCTCCGGCGATCACTGAAACGAGGGCAAGTCAGTCGAGAAACGGCAGGACGACGAGCGTGCCAGGATCGAGGTTGTGGCGGATGCACACATCCTGTGCCAGGGTGAAATACCGTTCCGCCTCGTCCATGTCGTCATGCTCAAGGCTGAGTGTCGCCAAGCCATCATAGCACGGAAAGAGCAGTTGCGGTTCATCAATTTCCTTCGCAACCTCAAGGGCTTCCTCGTAATACTTACGAGCTAGCTTCGGCTGCCCGTGGCACTGATGAATTTGGCCCAGCACGATCAGCGGTACGGAGAGATGGTCGCGCTGATCGAGTGCCCGGTCGATTTCGACGGCCTTTTCCGCAGCCGGTACACCCTCGGCAGCGCAGCGATCGGTGAAGGTGCAACAGGCAACTGCGAGGTTGGCGAGAAGCCGCGCCTGGAAGCCGAGATCGCCGATACGGGTCGCAAGCTCCAGTCCGCGCCGGCAGATCTTGATGGCGTTGGCCGGATCAACAATCGTGTAGAGAACGCCGAGATTGGAATAGGCACGACAGGCAGCACTTTGCAGATCGGCCTTTTCGGCGACCGAGAGGCTGCGCTCCACTTCCTGCACGGCCTCGCGGCGACGTCCGAGCCGCGCAAAGGCCGCACCCTTGGTGTTCAGCGCCTCCGCCATCGCTCGCGCCGTCTCCCGTCCGGCCTCGGTCGTCCCGTCGATCGGCAGCGTTTGCAGGGATTGCAGTGCCAGCGTCGCCCACTCGGCGGCAGCGGCCTGATCCCCCATGCGGAAGGCCAGATGGCCGCGCTCCTGCAGGACATGTGCACGTTCGACCGGCGCATCGATTGTTGCGATTATCGCTTCGGCTTCGGCCAAATGTGTCTCCGCTTGATCGCGGCGTCCTGCATCGAGATGCAAACGGCCGACCTTGCGCAATATCCGCGCTGCGGCGATAGGGTTGTTGTTGCGGTGGATCGCAAGCGCTCGCTGATAGTGGTTCAAGGCAGCGTCGCGGAGACCGGCGGGACCGCAGAGATCGGCAAGACGCTCCAGCAGCGCGAGTTGCTCTGGTGTAACCTCCGCCTCGTTTGCCAGCGCGGCAAGGGCCTGACGATAGAGGCGCATCGCATCGTCATTGGCGTAGGTTTTGCGCGCCAGATCGCCCGCCGCCATCAGATAGGTGGCCCCCTTGGCCCTTTCTGTGGTCAGGCTGAAGTGATGGCCGAGCTGCGCCAGGTGCTCGGGCCGGTCGGGTGCTGCGCCATATTGACGTTCCAGAACCTGGCCGATCCGTCGATGAAGCTCCATGCGCCGTTGCAGCAGGAGATTGTGATAGATGACGTCGTGCATCAGCGTCTGGCTGAAGCGATAGCCGGGCGATTGCCCGGCATCGGGCCCGCGCAATTCTTCGATGATATTGGCATCGCAGAGATGATCCAATGCAGCATCGATGGCGGCTGGCTCTGTGGCGACGGTGCGGAGCAGGGCGGTATCGAACTTCGGGCCGACCACTGCCGCCTCTTGCGCCAGCCGTCTGATCTCCTGTGGCAGACGATCGACGCGGGCAAGCAACAGGGCTTGCAGGTTCACCGGGATATCGACATCCGTGTCTTCCGCTGCGACATGCCAGCGCTGGCCGTCATTGTGCAACGTGCCCATGTCGATCAACGCCCGAAGGATTTCTTCGATGAAAAGCGGATTGCCGCCGGCGCGGTCGAGGATGCGCTTGCGCATCGTGACCGGCAACTTGCCATGATCCACGCCAAAAAAAGCGGCAAGCAGCTTCTGCCCGTCGGCCGCAAAGAGTGGGGCAAGACGCTGCACGGTGACGCTGACACGATTGGAGTCCAGTGGGTCGGTCTGCGATGTCGGCCGGTAGACCGCAAGTAGCATTAACCGGCTGCGCTCCAGCCGGTCCATCATGAAGCGAAGCACTTCCAGGGAGGTGGCGTCCGCCCAGTGCAGATCCTCGATGACAAGCAGCAGGGGACCTTGCGCCAGCCGCCGCTCGAAGACGGTGCGGACGGCATAGAAGATCTGCCGCCGCAACTGCTCCGGCTCGATGTACCGCAACGCGCCATCGGGATCGCCGAGGCCGAGGACATGTAGAAATAGCGGCAAAAGTCCCTCGACCTCATCCTGGGTTAGATCGAGCGCGCGGAACCCCGTTGCCAGCAATTGCCGCGCCCTGTCGAGATCATCCCGCTCGCCGATGCCGTAGGCGCTGCGCACGACCGCGCCGAGCGTGCCATAGGATTGTTCGCCGAGCGGAGAGCAGGTCGCTTTGCGGATGGCGAGGCCCTGGAAACGGGCAGCACTGCCGGCAACTGCGACGAATTCGTTGACCAGCCGCGACTTGCCGATGCCCGCTTCGCCGATCAGCCGGACAAGCTGCGCCGCGCCGCCGCAGGCAAGGTCGAGGCATGTCAGCAACCGCGACATTTCCGTATCCCGTCCGATCATCGGTGCCTGAAGGCCGAGACTCTCGAGCCCGCGCGCCGTATGCGGCGCTTCCGACAGCCCGGTCAGCCGATGGACAAGGACGTTTCCGCTTTTGCCGCGCAACGCCTGCGCGCCGAGACTCTCGAAGGCAAAGGCGTGGCGGGTGAGGCGATAGGTCAGCGGCCCGACGAGGATATCGTTTTCGCCGGCCATGGACTGCAGGCGTTGGGCGGTGTTCACCGTGTCGCCGGTCACGGAATAGGATTTTGTACTGACCGCACCGAAGCCACCGGTGACGACAGGGCCGCTATTGATGCCGATATGCAGACGCAGCGGCACACCGGCGCGTGCATGCCAGCGCTCGCCGACCTGCGTCGCCCGACCGATCATATCAAGTGCGGCACCGAGCGCCCGGACGGGATCATCCTCATGAGCGACCGGCGCGCCGAACAGCGCCAGCAGCGCATCGCCGACGAATTTGTCGACGAAGCCGCCATAGGCTTCGACTGCCTGGGTCATCTCTTCGAACAATTCGTTCTGCAGCACCCGCATGACTTCAGGGTCGATCTGCTCGCTCAGCGTCGTGAAGCCGCAGAGATCGGCAAAGAGCACGGTCACCGGCCGCCGGTCGGCGTCACCCTCCGATTTCGACAGGACCGCCTCGATCTTCGGCTTCGATGCGGGCTGCGCTGTGCCTGGTATCGACGCACCACATCGGGGGCAGAAGGCAAAATCGGGCTGACAAGGATGGCCGCAGGCAGCACAGGAGAGTGGTTGCTTTGCGCCGCATCGCGGACAGAAAGCAAAACCGCTCTGAATATCGAACCCGCAGCCGCTGCACTCCATCGGACGCATCTCACGAAACCCCGATGTACGGCTATTTCAGCCGCAACCAGCAGGCCTCAGACAGGGGACAAGCATGAACCTGCTGCCCCAGGCCCGCAAGCACTAAACAAGCGGCGGATCTGGGGACAGCTTCGGCAGCTCGAGAACGGCGATCTTGGCGTCATGAGCGTTCACGAACGAATGGACTTACCGTGCGGCGGCTGCTGGATCGCACGGCTTGCTTTTGGGGTGTCGATCATCCGCCGTCACTGCGGATGGGCGTCGGCGAGCCTTGCAACCCGGCAGTCAAAGAGCACCGGCCGGTCCACGTTGATCATCTCCTCGATCCTGGCATCGAGTTCGCGAGGGCTCTCGCAACGAAGGCCGATGGCGCCATAGGCTTCGGCGAGCTTGGTGAAATCGGGCAGCGAGGCCGAATAAGCGCGCGATCGACCATTGCCATCCGGCACTTGACCCCATTCTCGCGCCATGCCCGGATGCTCGTCGCTCAAGATGAAGATCTTGATCGGCGCTTGATGCTGTATCGCCGTCGACAGCTCTTTCATCGTCGTTTGCACCGACGCGTCGCCCGCAATGTCGATGACAAGGCGGCCGGGATTTGCGAGCTGCGCCCCCAGGGCGGCAGGAAGACCGAAGCCCATGGTCCCCAATCCCCCTGAGGTAATCCAGCGATTGGGTTTGTCGAACCCGAAGAACTGCGCCACCCACATCTGCTGACCGATCTCCGTGGCGATGATGGGGTCGTGTGGCTTTGTCAGCGCATGCAGACGCTCCAGGGCGTGTTGCTGCATGATTGTATGGTCCAGCCGCTCGTAGGAAAACGAATGGCGGGCTCGCCAATGGTCGATCTGTGTCCACCACGCCCGCAGCCGCTTCTGGTCGGGGACAGAGGAAAGTGACCGCCAGGCATGGAGCATATCCGCCAGCACGTGCGCGGCGTCGCCTTGAATGCCGATATCGACGGGAACGCGTTTGTTGATCGACGAGGCATCGATATCGATGTGGATTTTCTTCGAGTGAGGCGAAAACTCATGGATGCGCGAGGTCGCAAGGTCGTCAAAGCGCGCGCCGATGGCGATCATCAGGTCGCAATCGCGATTGCCATATTGGCTTCATGCGAGCCGCCCTGTCCGGCGACGCGCAGCCAGTTCGGCCCGGTGGCGGGATAGGCTCCAAGCCCCAAGATGGTGGACGTTATGGGAAAGCCGGTGAGGTCGACGAGCTCACGCAACAATCGTGACGCCTCCGGCCCCGAGTTGATGACGCCGCCGCCGGCATAGATGATAGGTCGTCGCGCTTCGGCCATCAATGCGACAGCCGCCCGGATCGCGTTCTGATCGCCTTGCATTGCGGGCTGGTAGCTGGGCAGGGGAGATACCTTGTCAGGTGAGACGTAGGTCCCGCTGGCGAAGAGCACGTCCTTCGGCATGTCGACGAGAACAGGGCCGGGTCGACCGGCCGCCGCAATCCGGAACGCCAGATGGATCGTTTTGGCCAGATCGTCGATGTGTTGGACCAGGAAATTGTGCTTTGTGCAGGGACGGGTGATGCCGACCGTATCGCATTCCTGAAAGGCGTCCGTGCCGATCAGGCTTGTCGGCACCTGACCGGAGAGGCAGACGATCGGAATGGAATCCATAAGCGCATCCTGCAGCGCCGTAACCGAATTTGTGACCCCTGGTCCCGATGTCACCAGCATGACGCCGACCTTTCCCGTCGAGCGGGCATAGCCTTCGGCTGCGTGTCCGGCGCCTTGCTCATGGCGCACCAGGAAATGTTTGATGTCCTCCTGTTGGAAGATTTCGTCATAGATCGGCAGCACCGCGGCGCCGGGGTAACCGAAAATGTGTTCGACACCGTTGTCGCGCAGCGCCTGCAGAACGATCTCGCCGCCGTTCAGGAGACGATCTGAAGGGGTATTGGGGGAAAAGTTGGCTTTCTCGCCGGTCATATCTGGGTTCCGTCGTGAGTGAAGTGATAGGTGCGACGGGGCATAAAAAAGGCCCCGTCAGGGACCTGTTTTCGGCGCATGGGTGGCTATTGCCGGACGATCAGACCGTCCTGCCCATGCGCGATATCACCACTACGAGAACCATTGCGATTTTCATGGCCGATAGAGCTAGCTCCAAGTCTACACGTCGTCAACGACGTCTCTGCGCAGATTTTATCTGTGGTTGAGAATTTTTGAGATCAGTGGTTCGGTCAGTGGCGACGCAAGGGCAGGGGGCGAACCGCTCGCAATCTATCGACCAAAGGCAAACTCTGCTCGTTCTATCGCCCGCGAAGCGATTTCGACCACTTCCTCCAACGTGCGCCGGTCAGGCGTTCCGAGCCAGCCGGCGACGAATTGAAGATCAGGCAGTTTGGGGGAGATATCGAGGGCCACCAGTCTTCCGGCCGCGAGTTCGAGCGCGACGATGGCGGGCGGAATAACAGCAATGCCCAAACTGTCCAATGCCATGCGGATCAGCGTGGCGACCGACGAACTCGCGTAGATTCTGGGCATCGGCAGGGCGGGATCAGAAAACAGTTCGGTTACCTGCACAAAGGGCTGGGTGTTGCGCGCGAAGGTGAGGATGGGCCAACGCGCGATTTCCTCTAGCGAACCGTCCTTGAGATCGGCCTTGACCTTCGGACTGGCGACAAAACTCACCGGAAACCGGCACAATTGGCGTTGAATGACGGCAGGAGCGCTCAATGGCCCAACCAGAAACGCCAGATCGATTTTCTGCTGGATCAACCGCTCGCGCAGATTGGTCGAAATATCGACCTCGATCTCCAGCGCAAGCTTGGGGTAGGTGTTGCTCACCTGTTCGAGGAAGTTCGGAAGCCACGTGTGGACGATCGTCTCTGCCACACCCAGCTTGAATGTACCGCTGAGATGAGTTCGGTCGGCGACTGCGTGGAGCATTTCGGCCCGGAGCCGAAGCAGCCGGTCGGCATAGGTCAGCACCTGTCGTCCGGCGGGCGTGACCGACAAAGTCCGGCTAGACCGATCGAATAGCTGGGTCCCGAGTTCCTCCTCCAACTGCGCTACACGAACGGAAATGGCCGGCTGGGTCGTGTTCAGCTTTTCGGCGGCGGCTCGGAAGCTCTCAAGCTGCGCAATCCACAACACCGTTTCCAGCGCCTTGAAATCCACCATGCACAACTCCTCCGATAAATGGAATTTATCGATATTCATGAAAAATGACAATTTGAAATTATCACGTTTTTGCCGATGCTTGTATCCGAAGAAAACGAGGTGTCTCCATGAACATAGTATCGACCCGTCAGGAGCAGGCTTTCTCCAATCCACTCGCCATGCGGGCCGCCTCCAGGAATGGCAGCTGGACGAAGGAAACAAGCGGCACCGCCCCCGGCTACGTCCAAGCCAATCTCGCCATACTGCCGAGCGCGCTGGCGGATGATTTCCTGCGCTTTTGCGTGCGCAACCCGAAGGCATGTCCGCTTGTCGGCATATCCGAAAAAGGCTCGCCGCGCATTCCGGACCTGGGCGTCGATCTCGACATCCGGACGGATGTGCCGAGATACCGCGTCTGGGAAGGTGGCGAACTGGCCGCCGAGCCGACCGACATCAGCGATCTCTGGAGCGACGACCTCGTGGTTTTCGCTATCGGCTGTTCGTTCTCGTTCGAAGAGGCGCTGATCGCAAATGGCATAGGGCTTCGCCACGTCGCCGAAGGGCACAATGTCGCCATGTACCGGACGAATATCGAATGTGTCCCGGCGGGACCGTTTTCCGGCCCGATGGTCGTCTCCATGCGGCCGCTCGCCCCAGCCGACGCCATCCGGGCGGTTCAGATCACCTCGAGAATGCCCGCAGTGCATGGCGCACCCATTCACATCGGCTTGCCCGCGTCCATCGGCATCGAGAACCTCGACCAACCGGACTACGGCGATCCGACCCGCATCATGCCCGACGAAATGCCGGTCTTCTGGGCATGTGGGGTGACGCCGCAAGCCGTCATTGAGGCCGCCCGCCCGAAATTCGCAATCACGCATGCGCCCGGCTGCATGTTGGTCACGGACAAGCCGAACGCGGCCCTCATCGCTTTCTAGGGCGCGATGCCGAAAAACATGAGCGGTTTTCGGATAACACCATGCTCCAACTATCTAATTTAGAACAGGATTGGACAATCACGCCCCGCCAATAAGAACTGGGAAAATCGCGGGGCCATGGCAAACTCAACAACGAAAAGGGGAATGACATGACAGACAATTACGCCGTCTCAACGCGTGCCGAGCCGCGAAGCTGGTATGGTGAACTGACGCAGCCGGGGAAACGCACATTCTGGGCGTGCTTTTCCGGATACGCGCTGGATGCGTTCGATGTCCAGATCTACAGCCTCGCAATACCGGCGATCATTGCCACGCTTGCAATTTCCAACACCGATGTCGGGATCATCGCCACGGTGACGCTTCTTGCTTCCGCACTCGGCGGCTGGTTTGCCGGCATTCTCGCCGACCGCTTCGGACGGGTACGCACCTTGCAGATCACGGTGATCTGGTTCGCCGTATTCACCTTCCTCAGCGGCTTTGCCCAAAATTTCGAACAGCTTCTCGTATGCCGTGCGCTGATGGGGCTTGGTTTTGGTGGCGAATGGTCGGCCGGCGCGGTACTGATGGCCGAGGTGATCACAGCCAAGCACCGTGGGAAAGCGGTCGGCATGGTGCAGAGTGCCTGGTCTGTCGGCTGGGGTGCGGCCGTTTTGCTGTCCACCGTCCTGTTCAGCCTGATGCCGCAGGAAGAGGCCTGGCGCGGGCTCTTCTGGGCTGGGCTGGCACCGGCCATTCTCGCCATTATCGTGCGGCGGTTCATTCAGGAGCCCGAGGTCTACACCGCCTCGCAGAAGAAGCTGAAAGCCTCCGGCGAGGTCGTGCGCATCACCGAAATCTTCGCACCCTCGATGCTCGGCCGGACCATGCTGCTGTCGTTAATGACCACCGGTGCGCAAGGCGGCTATTATGCAATCGCCACCTGGCTGCCGAGCTTCCTCAAAACGGAAAGGCACTTGAGCATCATCGGTAGCGGCGGCTACCTCGCCGTCATCATCATCGGCTCGTTCTTCGGCTATGTCACCGGCGCCTATTTGTCCGACATCATCGGCCGCCGCAAGAAGTTCATGCTGTTTGCGATCGGTGCGATCGTCACTGTCGTGATCTATACCTACCTGCCGATCAACAACACGCTGATGCTATTTCTCGGCTTCCCCCTGGGCTTCTTCGCTTCCGGCATCTTCGCGGGAATGGGCGCCTTTCTGACCGAGAATTTCCCGACCCGCACGCGTGCGGCAGGGCAGGGCTTCACCTATAATTTCGGCCGCGGCGTCGCCGCCCTCAACCCGACGCTGGTGGGCATCGCGACGGCTACCATGCCGCTCGGCAAGGCAATCGCCATATTCGCCGTCGTCGCCTACCTGCTGGTCATCGTCGCCGCTTTCATCCTGCCCGAGACCAAGGGCAAGGAACTGGCAGCCGACTGACGCCTTGCCGGATTGCGGCAGGCGCTGCAATCCGCCTCTTTCCCAAATCGATGAAACAAGGACCGTGCTTTCCGCGCGGATGGTCAAGTCATGAGTGAATCACACTGGGATTTCTGGATCGATCGCGGCGGCACGTTCACCGATGTCATCGGACGCGACACCGAAGGCCTCCTGCATGCCCGCAAAATGCTGTCCGAAAATCCAAGCGCCTACCGGGATGCGGCCGTCGCCGGCATAAGGGCGTTGATGGGCCTTGATGCGAGTGAACCGATACCGGCCGGCGCCATCGGCGAGGTGCGCATGGGAACCACCGTTGCGACCAATGCCCTCCTGGAGCGCAAGGGCGAGCCAACTGCCCTCATCACAACGCGCGGCTTCCGCGACGCGTTGGAGATCGGCTGCCAGGCCCGGCCCGATATTTTCGCCAAGCACGTCGTCAAACCGGAACTGCTCTACGGTATCGTCGCCGAGATCGACGAGCGCGTTCTGGCCGATGGCGAAGTCGAGAAGGAATTGAACGAAGCGGAGGTCCGCAAGGCCGTCGAAAAGATCGCCGCACGTGGCTTCAAATCCATTGCCATCGTGCTGATGCATGCTTACCGCTATCCAAGCCATGAGCAGGCGATCGCTGCCATCGCCCGCCAGATGGGCTTTCCGCAGGTTTCCGTCAGCCACGAAGTTTCGCCGCTGGTGAAGTTCGTCGGTCGCGGCGACACGACGGTCGTCGATGCCTATCTTTCGCCGATCCTGCGCCGCTATGTGGCGCAGGTAACGGAAGAACTCGATATCGAACGGACCGGGGCCCGGTTGACCTTCATGACCTCGTCGGGCGGATTGACTGCCGCCAGCCTGTTCCAGGGCAAGGACGCCATTTTATCCGGACCTGCGGGCGGTGTGGTCGCCCTTGCGCAGACCGGCGCGGAAGCCGGTTTTGCAAAAGTGATCGGCTTCGACATGGGCGGCACCTCCACGGATGTTGCCCATTTCGACGGAGAATATGAACGGACATTCGAAACCCAGGTCGCCGGCGTTCGCATGCGCGCACCGATGATGCAGATCCACACGGTCGCAGCCGGCGGCGGATCGCTCCTGCGCTATGACGGCGCGCGTTTCCGCGTCGGCCCGGAATCTGCCGGCGCCCATCCAGGCCCCAAGGGTTACCGCAGGGATGGGCCACTTGCCGTCACCGATGCTAATATCATGGTCGGCAAGCTGATACCCGACATGTTTCCGGCGATCTTCGGTGAAAGCCAGGATCAGCCTCTCGACTATGCTGCGGTCAAGACCGCCTTCGACGCACTCGCCGAGGAGATCGGCGATGGGCGCAGCGGCGAGGAGGTGGCCGACGGCTTCCTGAAGATTGCCGTCGCCAATATGGCGGAAGCCGTGAAGAAGATCTCGATCGCACGGGGATACGATGTCAGCACCTATGCCTTGAACGCCTTCGGCGGGGCGAGCGGCCAGCATGCGTGCCTGGTGGCGGATGCACTCGGGATGACGAAAGTCCTCGTCCATCCATTCTCAGGCCTGCTGTCCGCTTATGGCATGGGGCTTGCTGACATCCACGCCATGCGCCAGGCCTCGCTCGATCTGCCTCTTCATACCGAGAGCATCCCGGCAATCGTCACGGCAGCGCAGCCCTTGTCAGAAGAGGCGTTCCGCGAGGTCCGCGAACAGGGCATCGATGCCTCCGAGATCACTGTTCATCTGCGGCTGCATATCCGTTATGCCGGTGCCGACACCGCATTGGAAACCACCGCTGCCCGGATCACCGCGACAGAAGCCGGCGTCGCGCCAAGCCATTTTGACGTCGATGCGCTGAAACAGAGCTTCGAAGTCGCGCACAAGTCCCGCTTCGGTTTTGTCGATCATGACAAACCGATGATCGTCGAGACGCTCGCCATCGAGGCGGTCGGGGGAGGCCGGAGCGTGGCACCGGAGGCAAACGCAGTCACCAGCAATGTCCGTCTCGATCCCGCCACCCGCACGCGCTTCTTTTCTGAGGGGCGGTGGCACGCGGCGCCGGTCTATCGCCGCGAGCAACTTTCCTCCGGAAATGTCGTCGAAGGTCCTGCCCTGCTGATCGAGCCTAACCAGACCATCGTGATCGAAGACGGCTGGACAGGCACGCTGACAGCCAAGGATCATATTGTCCTCGAACGGAAAATCGCCAGATCGCGGTCACTGGCGCTCGGCACGGCGGCTGATCCGGTCATGCTCGAAATATTCAACAACCTCTTCATGTCGATCGCCGAGCAGATGGGCTTCACGCTGCAAAACACGGCATCGTCCGTCAACATCAAGGAGCGGCTCGATTTCTCCTGCGCGATCTTCGATCGTCATGGCGCGCTCGTCGCCAATGCCCCGCATGTCCCGGTGCATCTGGGATCGATGGATCGCTCGGTGGAGGCGATCATCACCGGCAATCCGGTCATCCATGCCGGCGATGTCTTCGCCATCAACGCACCCTATAACGGTGGCACACATTTGCCTGACATAACGGTCTGCACCCCGATTTTCGACGCCGAGGGCAATGAAATCTTGTTTTGGGTGGCATCCCGCGGCCATCATGCCGACATTGGCGGCATCGCGCCGGGATCGATGACGCCGAACGCCCGCACCATCGATGAAGAGGGCGTCTATATCGACAATTTCAAGCTCCTGGACCGGGGCCGTTTTCGGGAGGCTGAACTTGCCGAACTGCTGACGGGAGCACTCCACCCGGTGCGCAATCTCGGCCAGAACATCGGGGATATCAAGGCGCAGATCGCCGCCAACCGGAAGGGCGCCGACGAACTCGGAAAGATGGTCGATCAGTTCGGCCTCGACGTCGTCGAAGCCTATATGGCCCATGTGCAGGACAATGCGGCAGAAAGTGTCCGCCGCTTGATCGCTCGCCTTGGCGATGCCGAATTCACCTATCCGATGGATCAGGGATGCGAGATTAAAGTCCGCATCAGCATCGACCGCACGAAATGCGAAGCGACGGTCGACTTTACCGGCACATCGCAACAGCAGCCGGACAATTTCAATGCCCCGGAACCGATCACCCGCGCGGCGGTCCTCTATGTCTTCCGTGTCCTGGTGGAAGACCATATCCCGATGAATGCCGGCTGCCTGCGGCCGATCAAAATCATCGTCCCGGAAGGGTCGATGCTTGCACCCCGCCGTCCGGCAGCGGTCGTGGCCGGAAACGTCGAGGTGAGCCAGGCCGTCACCAATTGTCTCTTTGGGGCGCTCGGCAAGCTGTCGTCGTCGCAAGGGACGATGAACAATCTGACCTTCGGAAATGAGACGCACCAATATTACGAAACGCTATGTTCGGGCGCTCCGGCAGGCGAGGGGTTTTCAGGCGTTGCCGGCGTTCAGTCCCATATGACGAATTCGCGCCTGACGGATCCGGAAATCCTCGAACTGCGCTTTCCCGTCGTGCTCGAGGATTTTCACATACGCGAAGGTTCAGGGGGCAAAGGACACTGGAACGGCGGCGACGGCACCAGCCGCACGATCCGTTTCCGGCGCTCGATGGATTGCGCGATCCTCTCCGGGCACCGCACCGTCAGGCCGTTCGGCCTCGCCGGCGGCGAAGCGGGCGAAACCGGCAGAAACCTCGTGCGCCGGCTCGACCAGAAAATCGAGGTGCTGCCAGGCTGTGCGCAGACGCGGCTTGATGAAGGCGAGGCGATTACCATCGTCACCCCGACCGGCGGCGGCTATGGGGCTCCTGCCACCGGATGAGTGGCCGGCGCGAACCCAAGTTCTATGGCGAGGTATGGGCGCCATCGAGGATCTGCCGTGCCTCGGCCCGCGGCGCGGCGACCGAATGACGCTTAACGAGCGAGCATTCGAGCTTCGCAATGGGATAACGCTTGCCGGGCACACTTTCCGGGTTGAGATGTTCGATCGCCCATTGCCCCATGGCAAGATGTGGAAGGACCGAGGTCGTCAGCGGAGGGACGAGATGTCGTGAAATTTCTTCGTCGTCATAACCCACCACCGACATGTCCTGGGGAATGCGAAGCCCTGCATCCTTGAGCGCTTCGTAGCACCCGATGGCAGTGCGGTCGTTCTGGCAGAAGATCGCGGTGGGCGGCTCTTTCAGAGCAAGCAGTTTCATCGTGGCGGCATAGCCAGCACCGGCCGACCAGTCGCCCTCGATAACCAACTCCGGATCGAAGGGTATATCGGCGGTCGCCAGCGCGCGGCGATATCCCGTCAGCCGGTCTTGTGCCGCCTGCATCCAGATTTCGCCGGTGATCGTCGCGATACGATGGTGTCCGTGCATGATCAGATGCCGGGTGGAGCTCTGCCCTCCCGCGATCTCGCTCGGCACCACGGCGGGAAAGGCATGGTCGGCCGTATAACAGTTCAGCAGGACCGTCGGGATGTTAAGCTTGCAGACATAGGAAGGAAGCTCCACCTGGCGGGTATAGATCGTCATATAAATGAGCGCCGATATGCCTCCGCTCGTCAACGCCTCGATTGCCTTCGGCTCCATGACGGGATCACTGAGCGTCTGGGTTACCAAAAGGACATTGCCGGCGTTCCAGGAGGCTTGTCGCGCGCCTTCGATCGCCACGATCGCTTCCGGGCTGGTGGCGAGCTGATCGACGGCGAAGCCGATGACGTTGTCTAGTCCCGAATAAGAGGCCTTCGTTGCATAGGTCTTCTCCATGTAGCCGAGTGCGCGCGCCGCCTCCCATACGCGATCGCGCGTCTGCTGGGAGATACGGGTGCCGGGCGTGTCGTTGAGGACGAAGGAGACGGCCGCCTGCGAGCAGCCAGCCGCCGCGGCGATGTCCATCATCGTCACGCGCGCAGGCTTATTTTGGGTCTTGGGTTTTCGCATTCGTGGAAACTGTCTCTCTCGGGATAATAGGGTAGGGTGGATTGATCGTCGTTTCGGCTAATTAATATTAGCATCTATCTGAAAGCGCTGGCAATTGCATGAATTGCAGCAACACTAACAGTTATTGGCCATTGCCAGTACAAAATTGCCATCTAGCCCCTGCGCGATGAAATGTTTTGATCTGCATTGATAATACTATTTACTAATTAAATTTCTTGTATACCGTCAGGGGGCGATCGGAACCTATGCCACTCGTCGCTTTGCGACGGCCCTAGGAGGGGGCGCGCATCCGGCCGGCCGTAAATCGGAAACGGGCCCGTGCAACCGCGGCCCCTCGGGAGGTGTATTATGAAACAGCTGAAACGCAATGCAGCCTTGTTCTTCGCCGGGTTGATGCTGAGCGCGGCGCCGATTGCCGTATCGCATGCTGCCGACAAACCGACACTTGCATTCGTCGTCAACGGCGCATCCGACTTCTGGAAAGCCGCAGAAGCGGGCGTGAAGAAGGCGCAGGGCGAGATGCCTGACTACCAGATGGAGCTGAAGTACCCTGAGCAGGCATCTGTCGCCGTTCAGCAACGACTTATGGAAGACTTGGTCAGTGCCGGCGTGAAGGGGGTCATGGTCTCCGCGGTCGATCCCAAGACCCAGACGGATGGCTTGAACAAGATCGGCTCGCAGACTGCTCTCTTCACGACCGATAGTGACGCGCCGCAGACCAACCGCGTTGCCTATATCGGCTCGTCCAATATCGACGCCGGCTTGCAAGCGGCCGAAATCGCCAAGAAGGCGATGCCGGACGGCGGCAAGTGCATCGGCTTCGTCGGCCTGCTCGGCGCCGACAATGCCAAAGAACGCATCCAGGGCATGAAGGACGGCTTGAAGGGCACGAAGATCGAGCTGACAGATGTACGCGGCGACGATATCGACCAGACGCGCGCAAAGAAGAACGTCGAGGACGCGCTGGTGGCCAGCCCCGACGTCACCTGCATGGTCGGCTTCTACTCCTACAATACGCCGCGCATCTATGAGGCGCTGCGCGACGCCGGCAAACTCGGCCAGATCACCGTCGTCGGCTTCGATGACGATCCGATCACGCTCGGCGGCGTCAAGGAAGGCACGATCGCAGCGACCGTCGTGCAGCAGCCGTTCGAATGGGCCTATCAGGGCATGAAGCTGATGGCGGCCTACCTCAAGGGCGACAAATCAGGCGTTCCCAGCAACGGCTTGATCATCATCCCGACGGTGATCATCGGCAAGGATGACGTCGACAAGTATGCCGCCAGCCTGAAGGCTATGTCTGGAAAATAATCCTCCTTCGCGGCGGTGGCACTTGCCGCTGCCGCGAAAGACGTCTCATGCCGACACAGCCATTGGCAGCCATGGACAGGCGATGAACCACAGCTCCGACATCCCGTCACCGGACGCGCTTGCAACGCCATTCCTGTCGCTTTCCGGCGTTGGCAAGACCTATCCGGGCGTCGTTGCGCTTGAGGGCCTGTCGATCGACATCATGCCGGGAGAGGTCATCGGCCTCGTCGGCGAGAACGGGGCTGGAAAATCGACGCTGATGAAGATTCTCGGCGGCGTGATCGCACCCGACCGAGGCACGATCCTGCTCGACGGCACGGAGCTTCGTTTCCTCACTGTGGAATCGAGCATCGGATCCGGCATCGCCTTCGTGCACCAGGAACTCAATCTCTTTGAGAATCTCGACGTTGCCGCCAATATCTTCCTGGGCCGCGAACCGCTGAGAGCGGGACCTTTCAAGCTCGTCGATCGCGATCGGCTGCGAGACATGGTGAAGCCGCTCTTGAAGCGGGTAGGGGCTCATTTTTCCGCCGACACACCCGTGGCAGCGCTTTCCCTTGCCGAGCAGCAGATGGTGGAAATCGCCAAGGCGCTGTCGATCAACGCCAGGCTCGTCATCTTCGATGAACCCACGTCCAGCCTGCCGCTGGCCGAAACCGAGCGGCTCCTGAGCATTATCAAATCGCTGAAAGCCGATGGCATCAGTGTCATTTTCATCTCGCATCGCCTCCACGAGGTTGAGCGCGTCGCAGACCGCGTCGTAGTCCTGCGCGACGGCACGCTCGTCGGCACGCTCGCCAAGAAAGACATCGGCCACGACCAGATGGTCAAGCTGATGATCGGCCGGGTGCTTGCGGCCCGGACCGCAAAACCGCAGCGCTCGCCCGGCTCAGTTGCGCTGAAGGCAAGCGGCGTGCGCACCGAGGCCTATCCCGGGCGTCCCGTTGATCTGGAAATCCGGTATGGAGAAATCATGGGGCTTGCAGGGCTCGTTGGGTCGGGCCGCACCGAGCTTGCAAAAGTACTCTTCGGCATCGACCGGAGCTACGGCGGAGCCATTCTTCAGGACGGGCGGCAAATTGCGATCGGGTCTGCCCGGGACGCCGTCGCTCGGGGCATTTTCCTGGTGCCCGAGGATCGCAAGCGCAACGGCATTCTTCTTGATTTCCCGATCGCCCAGAACATAACCCTTGCCGATCTCCCCAAGCTCTCCAGCCGTTTCATGCTTTCTGCTGAGCAGGAGAGGGCGGCTGCCGAAAAGCAGCGCGTTCGCCTGGGTATCAAGGCGCCCTCCGTTTCGACGCGAACCGGCACTCTATCCGGTGGCAACCAGCAGAAGGTAGTGCTTGCCAAATGGTTGTCGATGAGCCCGAGGGTGATGATCTTCGACGAGCCGACGCGCGGCATCGATATCGGCGCGAAGAACGAGATCTACGGCCTGATGCGAGCGCTTGCCGATGCCGGAGTGGCGATCCTGATGATCTCCAGCGACATGGAAGAGGTGATCGGCGTTTCTGACCGCATCGCCGTCATGCACGAGGGCCAGATCGCCGGCATATTGGAAGAGGACGAAATCAGCCAGGAAAGCGTCCTTTTGCTTGCTGTCGGCAAACGGGTAAAATAGCGGCTGCGGCCAATATAAATAAGTATCGGGGATGGATCTCGAATGATCAAAAAAGATCTCGGACTGCTGCTTTTGATCGTCGTCGTCGGCATCGTCGTCGCCATCATCAATCCGCGCTTCCTGCTACCGATCAACCTGGCCAACACCGCCAACCTGATCGGCCTGTTCGGCATCCTGTCGATTGGCCAAGCCTTTGTCATCATTACCGGCGGTATCGAGCTTTCCGTGGGCTCGCTCGTCGCGCTTCTCGGCGTGCTGTTCGTCGATTTCATCGCGGTCCAGGATATGTCCTGGATGCTGGCGCTGCCGCTCATTCTCGTGCTTGGCGCGGTCATAGGCGCCGTCCACGGCTGGCTGATCACCCGGCTCAACCTGCAGCCCTTCGTCGTCACCCTCTGCGGCCTCCTGATTTATCGTGGGGCAGCGCGCTTCTATACGGCCGACGGAACGGCAGGCTTTGCTTTCGGCCAGAATTTCCCGGACCTCGAATTCCTCACCGCTGGGCGGTTTTACGGCGTTCCCAACACTTTCATCGCACTCGTCATCATTGCCGTGGTCATGTGGGTCATGCTGCATCGCTCTGTCTTCGGGCGTTATCTTTACGCAATCGGGAAGAACGAGGAGGCGGCCCGCTATTCTGGTATCCGTACCGGCCGCATGGTCATGTCGGCCTATGTCATCTGCGGGCTGCTAACGGCGCTTTCGGCAATTTATTTCGCCATGTACACACGCTCGATCTCGCCCGCGAGCCATGGTCAGTTCTACGAACTCTACGCGATTGCCGCTGCCGTACTCGGCGGCTTTTCGCTCCGCGGCGGCGAGGGATCGATCGTCGGCGTCGTGCTGGGGACGGTCCTGCTCCAAGAGTTGCAGAATCTCGTGAATCTACTTGGTATCCCTTCGTCGTTGAATTTCGCTGTCATGGGTGGCGTGATCCTCATCGGCGTTCTGATCGACCAACAATGGCACGCGATCCGCGCAAAGCGCCGCCTTGTCTCTGCCGCCCGGCAGACCGATAGCCGTCTTTCGAACGAAAGCAGTTTGCCGGTGGTTGCCAATCAGGACTAGGTCAGTGGATGGGGCAATGAGTATCGTGACCTTGCCCCGTTGAATTAATCCGTTTCAGGAGGGCAGCATTCAGCCAGCTTTCGCAACTTGGCACGACGCTCACAAGCCATGTCATGGGCCGTCACGCAGTAATAGCCGTTGAGATCCGGTATCAACTTGTCGACGAACATGTTGCGCTTGAGCTCACGAAAGATCGTTGAGCGATGCCGTCCAAGTTTTTCAGCGATGATCTCGAAGCTGATGCCGGCCATCCGCCAGCGAGCGATCTTGCGGCGTTCATCCAGGTCGATATGGGAGTAGGTGTGTCTCATTGCGCTTTCCTTGCGAGCGATAACCCATTGGCATCTTTCGCAAGTCGCGCTTCAAACTTGAACCCACCCGGCTACACACATTGTCAAAGCTGATTAGAGATGCGCCTGCGCCAGCCAGTTAGAGATGCGACACTTAGGTCGTCCTGGCTCTGACGGTCAGCCGCCGATCCGACCGGCTGGGCCGGGTTGAGAGGGAGGAGCGGGGGCGGGTGAGGGAGACCCCTTCGGCTTTAGCTTTGAGACTATGTCCGCACCATTCATTCCGCTGCCTCCATGCGCGCCAGCGCCTTTTGCCTTTTGGCAATGACTTCCGGGTCGTTCATGAAATCCGTCCGCCGGCCGGGTTTGCGACCGCGCTTCTGATAACCATTGCCCTGGCTGCCATCGGGAATACCGAACATATGATCCGTCTGGCCGGTGCGGCGAGGACCGCTCTTGCTGCGCTGCTGTTCCCGCCCAGCCTGCAGCTCAGCGACGACGGAAAGCATGTCGTTGAGACGCTTGTTCTCGACAACCTCTGCCCGATGCACCGACCGTAATGTATCGAAGGTTCTGTAGGGGAGGGTGAAGCTCTCGTGCATGATCTCGAGGCGGCCGTCCGGGTAGTCGCAGACAACGACCTTCTTTCCCGCCAGCCCTTTGGCCCGCTCCGTCGGATCGAGAATGAACAAGACCTTGTCGTAGCGCAGCGTCAGGGCCTGTGACAGCGTGCGGACTTCCTTCCGGCACATGGCGCCGTCAAGGTTCTCATGATCGGCCAGTGGCCGATGCATATCCTTCGGATTGCGTGGCGATTTGCCAAAACGGGAATTGAAATCCGCAATGAATTCTGATGCATAAGCGTTGGCCGCCTCGATCGTATCGATGCCACGAAGCCGCAATTCCTTGACCAGCCGGTCCTGCAGCGTCTGGTTGGCGCGTTCTACGCGGCCTTTTGCTTGCGGGGTATTGGCGCAGATGATGTCGATGTTCAGCTCATAAAGCGCACGGCCAAACTGCGTCAGGCCGCTCGTGCGGTCTTTCTCCGACGCATGGGTCGAACGAAAGACACCATGCTTGTCGCTGTAGAAGGCCAGAGGTTTGCCCCATTGCTGCAGATAAGCCTTTGTCGCATGCAGATAGTCGAACGTGTTCTCTGACCCAGCGAACCGCAGATGCAGCAACTTGCCGGTGGCGTCATCGATATAGACAAGCAGAGCGCATTTGGGGCCGCGACTCTCGAACCACCAGTGATGCGAACCATCGATCTGCACGAGTTCCCCGAAACAGTCGCGCCGGCCGCGCGGCTGGAAAACCCGCTTCTTACGCTCGCGTCGCGAGACCCAGATGCCGGCCTCGGTCATCCATTGACGCAGCGTCTCCTTGGCGACCGAAATATGATGCAGTTCGATCAGCTTCTCGCGCGCCAGCGTCGGACCGAAATCCAGATACCGTTCGCGGATCAGATCCAGCGCCGCATTGCGAAACTCCTCGCTGTGGCGCCGATTGCTTGGTCTCGATCGCTTCTTCGAAACCAGGCCGGCCGCACCGGAATGGTCATAGGCCTGCAGCAGCCTGTGCATCTGACTTCGGCTGAGCCCAAGCAGCTCGGCGGCCTGGACGACGCTCAGGCGCTGATCACGGATCTTCTGAATAACTTCGAGGCGATGCAATTCTTTCTGCGACATGGTGATCATAAAGGACATGACGACTCCGACCGCTCATGGTCTCGACCAGGCTGAAGGTCGTCATCCTTGCTCCCAACGTTGGCATTGACCAGAACGTCGAGAGGCGAGACTGTCGCATCTCTAACTGGCCCAACTGTCGCATTACTAAATAGCCCTTACACACATGTATCGCATAAGATAGATTATGGAACAGAAAGATGCCATTTGATTACAATGGCATACCTTCGTCATCCATCTCACAGGTCCACTCTTTTAAAATCGGCCTGCTCGAATTTGCGTCTTGACGATCCAGCACATCGACGAGTTCACCGGCGAAAGTACCCTCATGGAACAACTGATCCCAGCCAACAAACTCTTTCGAAACCCGTGTCTCGGACGACGCGCTTGGCCGCAACGTCCGGGTCAGAGAGTTGCTTTGACGGGATTCGACGAAAAGCGCGCCTGTCCGCCCGCCGTTGCTATTCCTCAAGTGTCGAGATGACTTTCGATGGTCTTTGCAGCTCCGTTGCGGCAGCAGAAGCCGCGGCATCGGCGGGACCGCCGGAAACATGAACAGTCGGCGTTGCAAACTGGATGCCTTTTTCCGCGAATGTCTTCTTGAGCATGGCGAGAGCCTTTCGGCGAACGCCGAACTGTTCGCCGGGTTTTGTCATGAACTTCAGCCGAATCTGCACGCCGTAGTCCGCCATCTGCTCGATCCCCTGCATTTTCAAAGGCTCGATGATGTTGGGCCCGAGTTCAGCGTCCTCCAGAAGCTCAACGCCGATGCGCTTGATGGTCTTGCGGACCTCCTCAAGATCGCTGTCATAGTTCAGGGTGAGCGTAATGATGTCGATGACCCAGTCGCGACTGAGGTTTTGCACCGCGCCCAGTTCGCCGAAGGGAACGATGGTGACCGGACCGCGATGGTGGCGCAAGCGGATCGATCGCAGCGAGAAACCTTCGACCGTCCCTTTATATTTCGCCGCCTGAATGTATTCGCCGATGCGAAAGGCATCGTCGAACAGATAAAAGACGCCGGAGATGATGTCCTTGACGAGTGTTTGGGCGCCGAAGCCGACGGCTATGCCGACGACGCCAGCACCTGCCAGCAGCGGTCCGATCTGAATGCCGACGGCATCCAGGATCATCAGGAAGCCGACGGCTCCGATCGCCAGGAACAGTACATTGCGAAGAATGGGCAGGAGGGTATTCAACCGTTGACGCCGGCGTGCATCGGGTCCTTCCTGATGCCCTTCCTGCACGCTTCGCGACGCCACCGCCATCTGACTGTCGATCAACGTGCTTGCGAGCTTCCAGATAACGTCGGTCACCAGCAACACGATAACGATGCGGATTCCGGCGCGGATCAAACGCGTGGTCACGGTTTCGGCTGCGGCAAGGTCACTGAGATTGACATTCCACGCGCGGGCAATGAGGAGAGCGGCGACCACAATGAGACCGTTCCGCAGCGTTTGCATGATGACAACGGACCATCCGACGATGGCCGGATCCTCGACCGCCTGCCCCTCCCCGGATTGAATAATGCGACGAATCATATCATGAGCCACCGAAACGGTAAGCGGCAGAAGCGTAATGATGATCACCGTCCAGAATGCAGCGCGGAGCCCGGATACCCATAACAGCCACGATAGCAGGATGCTCGCGCTGAAGGCGACACAGACCAGCCGGCTCACAGGCGGCCCATCAGAACGAAAGTGCCGCAGCCAGATCATAACGATAAAAGCGATTGAAACGACACCAAGCCATGCTGCGGTAAAGAGGTCGGCCAAGATAGGTGAAGCCCCGATCGTCCCCATCACTTCAATGGTGGCCCAGCCAGCCGCCAGCACTGCGACGATTCCGAGGAGCCAGTAGTACCAGAACCAGGCAAGCGAGGTGACAAGCGTCAGAAGCCGCATATGCGGCAGACGGGCGCCTGGCGCGATGACAATACGGCCCACAAGCACGCCAAGGCGCACCATGAGCGCGGCTGATAGCAGGATGAGCGCAATATCGCGAAACACGGCAGGCCATGGAAAGAGGATAAACGCGCCGAGACTTCCGATCAGGTAACCGACCAACGCGAGAAGACCCATTGAAAGCCGGGCGGCGTGGAGCTTGATCCGTTGCCGAACGGTGTCGGCAGGCGCGTTCAGCACAAAATGGAGCAGCCCTCGCCCTGACCACCAGGCAAGGCGCTGCGCAACGAACCCGCCTGCGACGAAGAGTATGACCGCCAAGATCAGGCCGACAGGTTCGATACGATCATCCGTTTGGAAGACCCGGATCGCCGACTGGATCTGCCCGGGAAGGGTCGGAACGGCATCGACGAGTGTCAGCAACCTCTGGCGCAAATCCTGTAGTGACGTGGCAATCGAAGTCGGTGCCGCCTCTTGCGAGACTGCCACCGGCTGCGCCGGTTCCTGATTGCCCGGAACGATCCGGCCGACCAGCGCTCGTCCGGAATCATCATTCGGCAATTCGATAATAACCCGGATCGGCGCCGAGGAATTGGTCGGCTCAGCCGCCGAGGCGGGGTTTGCGCTCGCCAGCAGAAGCGTTGAAAATACCACCGCCACGAATGCACGCACTCTGCGGAGGGGATGACGGTCGTTGATGATGCGCATGTGGCCGTGGTCCCCGCGATGGTGTCGTCGCTTTTGCCGGATTGGTCGAAACTTCGGACTTTGTGAAGCGTTGCACGACCAACGTCAATCGACGAACCGGTCTCGGGGACGCTGACTGCGAACCAAAGGCCAGGCGGCGTTAAGACCGCAAGCTTCTGAAGGCCTCCCTGATCTCCTGACTGAAGAGTTCCGGCTCCTCCCAGGCAGCAAAGTGACCGCCCTTGGAGGCGCGATTGTAGTAGATGAGCTTCGGATAAGCCTTCGACAGCCAATGCCTTGGCGGCTTGTAGACCTCGCCGGGGAACACCGTGACGGCGACCGGTACTTTGACGGCCGTGAGCTTGGCGCCCGACATGACGTTTTCCCAATAGATCCGACCACTTGAAGGGCCGGTGTTCGTCAGCCAAT
The DNA here is from genome assembly GCF_034554815.1 of Rhizobium indigoferae. NCBI lineage: Bacteria > Pseudomonadati > Pseudomonadota > Alphaproteobacteria > Hyphomicrobiales > Rhizobiaceae > Rhizobium > Rhizobium indigoferae. Next base: position 1,960,847 of record NZ_CP140635.1, read on the forward strand.
ACAGTGTGATGTTGTCAAGGATTGCATCCTTGCCAAGAACCTGTTCGGGATCGCCGCGTGTATACACCCAGTCGGCGATCTTGTCGTAAAGCCAGGCGGCGAGGCCGACTGGAGAATCCGCAATCCCGTAGCCGACCGTCTCCGGCCGTGTGCTCATGATCGCTGCGTAGCCGAAGCCGTTGTTGAGGAAGTCCCGGGCCTCGTCGAAGACGACCTTCTCATCCTGAGACAGGCTATCGGGAGCCGGCCCTCCATTTTTAAGAGCCTGCGCTGCGTCCGCTGGGAAAGTCGTCGCACGCTCGACCCTGTTGACGTGGATCGCGAGTAGCCCATCGGGCGCCTGGCGACCCAGGGCGTCGCTGATGATCGCGCCCCAGTCGCCGCCTTGCGAGACATAGCGGTCATAGCCAAGCCGCTTCATCAGCACGTCCCAGGCAGCCGCTATCCGCTGGGGGTTCCAACCTGTTGCTGGTGGTTTCCCGGAGAAACCGAATCCTGGAATCGACGGGATCACCAGGTGGAAGGCATCATCAGCCCTGCCGCCATGCGCCGTCGGATCCGTCAGCGGCCCGATGACGTCAAGCAGTTCGAAGACCGAACCCGGCCAGCCGTGGGTCATGATCAGCGGCAGCGCGTTTTCATGGCGGGAGCGGACATGGATGAAATGAATGTCCAGTCCATCGATATTGGTGAGAAACTGTGGAAAACTGTTCAGCCTGCTCTCTGCCTTCCGCCAGTCATAGGACGACTGCCAGTAACGCACCAGTTCCTTCAGCCTGTCCGGCTGGACGCCCTGCGAACGATCCATCACGGTTTCGCCGTCGGGCCAGCGGGTCTCGGTGAGACGCCGCCTGAGGTCTGTAAGCGCCGCCTCGGAGACCTCAACCTTGAACGGTCGGATCTCTCCGGATGCGGCGACGACGACATCTGCAGCGGCGGACGTGCGTGGGAGGAGAGCGGCGGATATGCCGGCCGCGGCAACCCCCAACAACAGCGAGCGTCGCGATATATCCCTGTGTTTCAAAGAGTTCGGCAGTGCCATGGCACGTGTCCTTTCATGACATCGAGGGTCTTCCTGGGGCGGGAGGGGAAACGATGGCCCTGCCCCGCTTCAATGCCGAAAACGTCAGGTCTCGTCAGCTCCGGAACGAAAGATCAGAAACTTGTTGCCTTCCGGATCGCGAAAATATGCGCAGTAAGGACCCGTGCCATTCTCGCCACGTGGGCCAGGCGCTCCTTCGTCCGAGCCACCCGCCGCCAATGCCGTTGCATGGGCTTCGTCGACCTTTGAACGGGACGGAGCTTCGAAAGCAATCATTCCACCGTTGCCGACGGTGGCAGGGCGGCCATCGAACGGCTTGATGATGCCGAATTCGAGCGTGCGATGACCGTAGTAGATGGCTCGGTTGGGCTGGACGAGGACTCGTCCGATCCCGAACACGGCCAGAAGCTTGTCGTAGAATACCGACGCGGCATCCAGATCATTCGTGCCGACAGTGGCGTGGCCCGGGAGGCTGCGGACCTTGTCGGGGGCGGCCGCAACTTGTCTGCTTTGGGAAATGTCGTTCATATCAGTTCTTCCTTATATTGTCGCGGCCGACGCTCTGCCTTCCGCACGCAAACGCCAACGAGCTGTCTCAAATCGGCGGCTGGTGGATATTTGGGCGGGTCGATGGCCGGCCGGCACCTCGCCAAAGTGAGAGGCACCCTCTCGTTCAGATGTCAGCCTTGGGCTGCCGGGTTTCAGCGTGCCGCCGTCGAGAGGGTTCCTCTCACTTTCTCCGGCTACCGCGGGCTGACGCCGTGCTCAATTATTTGTGGCGACAGCCGGCTTTTGGGCTTTGGCTGACCGCCGTTCAGAAAGGACATCCTATGTCTAAGGACAAAACCGTAAATGCTGCATCGGCCGCAGCAACTCTCTCTTCCCAGGCGGCTGGAGCCTTCACTTCCGCGTCCAGAGAGGCCGCGCAAGACGCCGTCGACTTCATCGAGATCGATGAGGTCCTCACGCTGAGGAGGATGATTGTCCGCGCCCCCGCGCCAAAAGGCACGGTGCTTTTGCTGCATGGGTTTCCGGAAACGCTGACGGTGTGGAACGACATCGCGACAACCCTTGCTCACGACTACGACGTCCATGCCTTCGATTGGCCGGGCTACGGGCAGTCGTCGCGCCCGGCTTCGGAACGGTTTTCCTATGCGCCGATGGCGTACGCCCAGGTGTTGAAGGCCTATATCGAACGGGCAGGCATCGATCGGTCGAAGCTCGTGATCTACGCCACTGACATCGGTGCCCTCCCCGTCCTGCTGCTTGCTCTCGACGAGCCGACGATCGCCAGGCAGATCATCGTCGGAGACTTCGCGCCGTTCGACCGGCCGCACTACATGTGGGAGAACCTGCAGAACCTTAAAGCCGAGCCGACCGCCTCGCCGACCCGTGCCTACATGAACAAGACGAGCGACGAGATCCTCCAGAACGTGCACAGGCGCGGCCTATCTCCCGCTGAACAATTCGATCTGCCGGCTGACGTCCAGCGGGACATGACCCGTTCGTGGAGCCTTGACGGGATGACTTCAGCGGATGCCTTCGCCCACTACTACGCGAATTTCACCGGCGATCAGCATTATCTCGAGGCCAACCTCACCCGGCTGAAGACGCCCGTGAAGGTGATCTGGGGCGAGAAGGACATCTACATCGCAAGGGAGATGGGCATCGAGTTCGCCGGCAAAATCGGTGCAAAAGTCGATATCCTCTCAGGTATCGGCCACTTTCCGCATCTTCAGAACTCGAAACAAACGGTTGAAGAGATCAACACATCATTCAGATAATGTTTGATTATTTTCGTTTTTAGATAGCGCGCAAGTGAGGCAATGCCCAGTCGACGAAAGCCCGTACCTTCAAGGCGAGAAGCCCCTGGCGGGCGTAGACGATATGAATAGGCTGCGGCGCGCCGTCGAAATTGCGGAGGATGGGAACGAGCGCGCCAGACGCCAGCTCGTCGGGAACCTGATAATCGAACAGCCGCGCGATCCCCGCCCCGCCGACGGCCGCCGCAACACAGTTCGCCGCCGTATTCACCTCCAGCCGGTTGCGGGGCACCGCCTCAAGCGGCGTGCCGTCGACGTCGAAGGTCCAGAAGAATGTCCGCTTGTTGAAGATGATCCCGTCGCGATCGATGAGATCGCCGGGACGCTCCGGCATGCCATGCCGCTCGAGATAGGCAGGACTCGCACAGGTCATCAAGCGGAATTCCCCGACCTTGGCGGCATGGAGCGAACTGTCGGCGAGGTTGCCGAGACGGATCGCGATATCCACCTGCTCGGACACGAGATCGACCGTGCGGTCGAGCGACAGCAGGTTCAGCGATACCTCGGGATATTTGTCCATGAAGCTCAGAGCAACGGGCAGCACGTAGCGGCTCCCGTATTCGATCGGCATCGTGATCGTCAGCACGCCTCTGGGCGTCTGGTATTCCCCGGACGCCCTTCGTTCGGCCTCCTCCAGATCCGCCATGATCTTTCGGGCGGCGTCGACATAGTCACGCCCGGCATCGGTGAGCTGAAGATTGCGGCTGGTGCGGACGATCAGGTTCGCCCCAAGATGTCGTTCAAGGTCCGCCACCTTGCGACTGACGCTGGGTAAGGGCGCGTTCAGCTTCCTGCTGCCGGCAGAGATGCTTCCGGCATCGACGACGGCCAGCAATATGCGCATCGCTTCTAGACGATCCATCGGACACCGCCAGTAAGATATCGCTTCTGTTCAGCCCAGCTTAAGGGTTGGCTTTAGAACAAGATGATTTTAGGCCGGGTCGGCCTAAAATCTGAATCCTGTTCTACATTATATAGTTAGAGCATGATGTCGTCCGAAAACCGCTCACACTTTTCGGCATCATGCTCTAGTCAAGCAGCTTCCGTATGGCCATGATCCCTTTTGCAGCATCCGACCAGGATTGACGCCAAATCAACACGCCGACGCTGAGGATGGTCGCCACAACGAAAGGGATTGGCCCGATAAACCAGAAGGCGGCTGCGACGGTGAAGTAGTAGGACCGGACACCAACGCTGAAGGATCGAAGAGCAGGGTTCAAAACCAGGGTCAGGGCGTTCGTCCAGCTGGCGATGTCCCGGTCTTCATCGCGGGATGGGCTCGCCCCGATCGCCGCCAGGCAGTAGTTGATCTGCCGGACCGCCCAGATGAAATCGGATAGTCCCCGCAGCAGTGTGGCCATGACCAACAAGACCTTGCACTGGAAAAACCATGCCGGGTCCTGAGCCGCAAACATCGCAATCAGGCCACCCGATCCATAGTTCGGCTCCATGAACAGCGCGCCGCTCAGCCCGACGATGACGATGAGATTGGCGGATCCGAAGAAGGATGCTGAATTGATCGTGTGTCCCAGGATCGCGGCGTCGCCGATGAAGTTGTTGTCTCGCGTCAGGACCTCCCGCATCCAGGCCGCGCGAACGCGCACCATATCAACGGAAAGGCTATCGTTCCTCCTCGGCCACCCTGCTGCCATCAAAGGCTCGACCGCCACCCAGACGAGAATGAAGAAAACGATCGCCGCGACGTTCAGAAAATCCATGGTGCCCCCGAACTGAATCTGGATTTTCTGAACACTACTTCGAGCTAACGGCAGCTCCAAGCGTCTATCGCCGCCCTGCCCTTCAGATCGACATGCCTATATAATGGCGTTGCATGGTCCGTCGCGGACTGCCGCGAGGTAACGGGACATCGTCGCAGCCCGAAGCCGAATGTGCTCGACCGCCTGTTGGGGTGTCACGGCCAGGAAACCGACATGGTCGCGTGGGCGCAGTTGGACGAAAGCGTCCAGATCCGAATCCACAACCGTTGCGATCTTGGGATAGCCTCCGGTCGTCTGGTGGTCGGCCAGCAGAATGGTGGCGACGCCGTCTCCGGCCACCTGCACCGAGCCCCGCACAATCGCTTCCGATGGCATGTCCAACGCGACGCTTGGCGCAAGCGACGGACCTTGGAGGCGTACGCCCATGCGATCATAGGCGTCGCTCAGGCGGAAGGGCGACGATAGGAAATTCGATAAGGTTTCTTTCGAGAAGAACCGATCCTGTGGACCAACCACCACACGCAGCTCGGATCGCGGTCTTGCGATGACCGGACATGTGATCGGACCATTTCGATCATCTCGCACTTCCGGATCGGCGAGAGTGAGCGTTTGACCGGCCGCAAGGCGCCCGCCGCCGAGGCCGGAGAGACTGTGAGTCGACATGCTGCCCAGCCAGGTCTTCGCCTCGATATGACCGGCGAAGGCCAGATAGGTCCAGCTTCCCCAGTGTCCCGGACGGATTGCCAGCCGTTCCCCGGCCTTCAAGGTGGCGACCATCCACGCGCCGCGCTTGTCGCCGGCATGCTCTACGATGAAGCCTCCTCCCGCGACGGCGAATGTAACTTCCCCCGACAGGCAGTCGAGAACCAGGCCGCCCAAGGAGACTTCGATTGCCGGCTGACCAGCCGGATTGCCGATGGCGGCGTTGGCGGCTGCAAACGAGGTCCTGTCCATCGGACCGGAGGCCGGAACGCCATACCGCATCAATCCGTGACGTCCTCCGTCCTGGACCGCGACGTGAGGACCCGCGAAGTCGATTGCAAGGACGGCTTCGCTCATGCGGGGCACCTCGCGTCGAATTCGGCTCTCGATATGCGGCGGAAACGCACCGCGTCGCCGACGTCGAAAAGGAACGGACGGTCGTCGGACGCGGCGTCGAAGATCTTCGTCGGCGAGCGGCCGATGATCCACCAGCCGGTCGGCATGGTGAGCGTGCTCACCAGGCACTGCGGCCCCGCGATCAGCACGCTTCCGGCAGCTATGCCGCGAATGGGCGCCGGCTTCCTCGGCTGTTGAATGGCTTCGGGCACGCCTGCAAGATAAGCGTATCCCGGAGCGAAGCCGTACAAGAAGACGCTGTAGTCGCCCGAGAGGTGGGCGGATATAACGTCTTCCGGCGATAATCCGCTTGCCTCGGCGACGGCGGCAAGGTCGGGCGCAAGATCAGGATCGTAGCAGACTTCGACTTCGCGCATCGCTCCAATCGTCGCTGGAACCTCAGCTCCCAGACGCTCGGCAATGGCCGCCTCCGTCGTGCGGTGATCGGCCACGAGCGGATCGAAGCATACGAGAATGCTGGCATAGGCCGGTACAGCTTCGACGAATCCTTGAAAGGGTGCCGCCTTCAAGGCGGCATCCAACTTGACGACCCGATCGTGGATCCGTTTATCGATGGTCGCGCCGAATTCGACGAGCACCGCGTGGCCGCCCACCGGACGGTAGTTCGGACCGGTGCCGGACGCTGCAAACGGGGTCTGTGACACGTCAGTCGGCGCCTTCGATCAGAATGAAATCCGCATCCGCGGCTCGCGCGCAGGTCCCGTAGGCATCCGGCTCGGTAACCCGGGCAATAAGATAGCCTTTGGCCATCACCTGTTTTCCTGTGTCGGTTGGAGGAATGGAGCCACCTCGATGCCTGCCTTTTGCAATTCCCTTCGCACGTGGACGGCCATGGCGAGCGCTCCTGGGCTGTCCCCGTGAACGCAGATCGAGTGCGCATCGAGAGGGATCGGAACGCCGTCGACCGTCGGCATGAGGCCGCTGGAGAGGTACCCGATCAATCTCGATGCCGCCTGTGCTGGATCATCGATCATCGCTCCTGGCAAGTTGCGCGGAACGAGCCGACCCGTGGAGAGGTAGCCGCGGTCGGCAAAAATCTCGCTGAAGACGGTCATGCCAGCATCGCGGGCCGCATGTTCCAGCTCCGTCCCGGAGATCGCCAGTGCGGCAAGTTCCGGCGAAACCGCTCGGGTTGCACGGATGATCGCGTCAGCGACCGGCCGTTCGTCGGCCGCCCAATTGGCGAGTGCGCCGTGCGGTTTGATGTAACGGATGCGGGCGCCCGCCAGAGCCGCAGCGCCCATCAGCGCCCCTGTCTGCGTCGCCACAAGCTGCTCCACTTCCCGGACGCTCAAGGGGATCAGGCGTCGTCCGAAGCCCTCGCGATCTGCAAAGCCCGGGTGGGCCCCGGCGACGACGCCCCGTTGGCTTGCGAGCGCCAGCGTCTCCACCATGGTCGCCGGATCTCCGGCATGGCCGCCACATGCGATGTTCGCACTGGTGACGACGTCAAGGATCGCCTTGTCGTCGCCCATGCGCCAAGGTCCAAAGGCCTCCCCGAGATCAGAATTGAGATCGATTTTCGTCATGATTTCCCTCAACCCTTCGCGCCGGTCTTGTCAGCTTCGTCGCATTCTGGAACGTCGAAGCCGAGGTGGAGCACAACTTCGCCGTACGCGTCAAGAAAACGACGCTGCTGGCTGCGCGTGGCGAGCTTGTGTGGCGGTCACGGGCCGACTTTCGCGCGGAGCTTCGGTGGCAAGCTTACCACTCATTCGGCACAGATCGAACCCATCAAGCGTAGGTTCCTGCCAAGCGAGGACTCCTTAAATCGATTCCGATTTGAGGAATTATGCAGTAAGATCGGCGGCGAAATGGTCGAGCACGTCGTATTCTCTGAAGAGCCGGGGTGACGTGATCGACCGGCAGCATTGGCGCGCAGACTGGGGATGCGGAATGAACCTTGTCGACAGAGCTTTCGGAGCGTCCGAATTTTCGGATGCCGAAGAGCCTGGGATTTTCACCTGGGAGTTGGCGACCGACAAGGTTTATGCGGATTCGGCGCTGGCAAACCTCTTTGGGCTTGATCCGGAACAGACCCTCACAGGGCTGCCGGTCATACGATACCTCGACCGAATTCACCCTGACGACAAGCCATCTGTGGCCAAGGCGATTTCCGAATCGGTGATCACAGGAAATCCGTATCGCTGTGACTATCGGGTGTTTGATCGAAGCGGGCAAATAGTAGCCGTGGCTGCCTTAGGTCGCTGCTTCAGGGATGAAGACGGAAACCCGTCGCAATATGCGGGCATCGTATTTCCGACGAATGATCACGTCCAGCAGGACGAATTGTCTGCTCACTGCAGTGCGGCACTGAAAATCGCGCGGTCATCCGGCCTGCAGGCGACGGCCGATGCGCTTGAAGCGATTCTCAAAGAGCTTGCCAAGCCGATGCCTTCAGACGTCGCGCAGGTTCATTGATTCCTTCCCAAGTGCTAGTTGTCGCATCGATTCTTGGCGATTGCGATGGTCTGTGCGAGCCTTTGATACTTGACACCCGCAGAGGACGCTCTTCTCCGGGCAGTGATCGATGTTTCGGTCATCAGCAACGCGCCGCGCGCACCGCAGTCAGTGGCAAAGGACAGTGGGCATTTCGAGGCGGGTCAACAGGGACCGTGTAACCCCTCCCAAGATGAATTCGCGTAGCCTCGAATGGCCGTATGCGCCGGCGACGAGCAAATCTGCCTTGCGTTCCAGGGCTGCGCCTTGAATGACGTTAGCTGGCGAGTCTCCCTTCGCTTGCACGGCGGCGACATCGACGGCAAGACCAGCCTTGCGGAGCGCCGTCGCAAGGTGATCTCGGCTGCCCTCGTCAATCTGCTTATCATCGGTGATGGAAATCAGGACGATACGCGAAACCCGTTCCAACAAGAACCTGGCACCGGCCAGTGTCCGCGCGACAGTGGCTCCTCCATCCCAGGCGACGGCAACAGCATCGATCCGGCCGGAGAAATTATCCGGGGGAAAAAGCAGGAGCGGTCTACCGCTTTCAAACAGCACGCTCTCGATCAGCGGCTTCATCAGCTCAGATGCTTCCAAAATGGAAAGATCATATGCGCGCGACAGCTCGGCAAGCGTTTGTGCGACAAACGGCTGCCTCACATCGAATGGCTGGATCTCGACCTCGACCTCGGCTTTTTTCGCATAATCACGGAGCGTCTGCCCGAGAACGGTTCCATTGTCTTTACTCAAGCGCTCCGCCTCCGCACGCATGTTGGCGACGTCAAGGAGTGATGGAAATCGCGGCTGAACGGGTTCGATCCTGACCAGCGGTATACTTGCCGTCAAACCGGCCTTTTGGTGAAGGGAAAAATCGACAGCATTCTGAAGGAGCGAGAAGGAGCTTGCGTCTGGATAGGTGGCCAGCGGTAAATGGAATTGCGCTTTCATGGCTGAAGTCCTCCGAATGCTTGCAGGTATCATTACATATGGGGCTCTCTCGCGCTTTGACGAAGATCAAGGTCGCGAAACCACGAAAGCGCGAGCGTGATAATGAACGTCCTCAACCGGAAGGAAGCGGAATTCGTTGGGCGAAGCGGCAAAGATCTATGCTAAGCGATGAAGTGCGATGCGCGATTGAATATCAGCACTTCGCAGAGCAGCTTGTGGATGAACAGCAATGGCATATACGGCGCAGCTGCCTTCGATGAATCGGCCGGCGCACCTGGACCCATCGGATGATGACATCATTGGTGACGACAGAAGCATTCCAGCGCCTCAGTCTGGCGCTTGCAATCGGCATTCTTGTCGGCATTGAGCGCGGCTGGCAGGATCGTGAGGCTGCGCCAGGCAAAAGAGTTGCCGGTATCCGCACCTATGGCCTGTCAAGTTTCCTTGGCGGCTTCTGCGGTTTCCTGCAGCCGGTGACAGGCCCGATTCTGCCGACATCTATCTTTATATTCTTTTGCATCACGGTACTCCTCTTCAGCCGCATGCAGGCGGCACAAGAAGAGGATTACAGCGCCACCGGCACCATCGCCGCCCTGGCGGTCTTTGCGCTCGGCTTTGGTGCGGTCGTGGCGGATATGACGGTAACGGCCGCAAGCGCTGTGGCAATAACGGCCCTTCTTGCAGCGCGGGAGCCGTTGCATGGATTTCTTCGCCGATTGACCTGGCTTGAACTCAGGGCCGCTCTGATCCTGCTGACGATGACCATCGTCATCCTCCCTATCCTTCCCAACGAACCGATTGATCCTTGGCAGACAATCAATCCTTTCGAGCTTTGGATGATGACAATCCTGGTGGGAGCCGTTTCCTTTGCCGGTTATATCCTCATCAGGCTGAGCGGCGCCCGCGCCGGAATACTGCTGACCGGGACCAGCGGTGGCATCGTTTCCTCGACGGCCTTGACGCTTTCCTTCGCCCGTCAGTCGAAAGAGATGCCTGCCCTCTCGCCACTCCTCTCTGCGGGAGCAATGCTGGCGGGAGCCGTTTCTCTCGCCCGCGTGCTTTTGATTTGCGGCGTCATTGCACCAGCTGTTTTCAGGGAGCTTGCTCCATTACTCGCTCCGGCTGCTGCCACCCTCGCCATAGCAGGCGGCTTCGCCGCATTGCTGCAACGCCCGGATGACAGCACCGATTTTTCACCCCGAAACCCGCTCGAGGTGATGGTCGTGCTGCGCTTCGCACTCGTTCTCGCCGTCGTGACAGTCCTGACGCGAATGACCTTGATCGTCTTTGGAACTCAGTCGCTGATCGCCCTTTCATTCATCACAGGACTGGGCGATCTCGATGCGATAACGCTTGCCGTTGCGAAGCTGTCATCCATCCAGGTGCCTGCAGATGCGGCCGCTCGAGCCATCGCGGTCGCCGCTTTCGCCAATCTTCTGGCGAAAGCCGTTCTTGCAGCAAGTATGGGGACCATCGCCTATGCGGTTCGTTTTGCGATCGCAGGTGGTGTCGCGACCTTGGCCGGAATTGCCGGCTTGGTTTTGACATGAGCGCCTGTTCGCATGTCGATCACCGGCTCCAATGACGTTCGTCCAACCAATCGGTGCCTGGGGACACCATCAACGATCGTCACCGCGGTCTCGCCTCAGAGAGATGACCGGCAAATCCCGCAAGCAGCACGCCAAGCGGAAGACGTCGAACCAGTCTGGCCGCAATGAAGGTTGCGCCGATCGCCGCGGCAAGTTTCAGCCAAGGATAGTCGCCGAGCTGGACATGGGCGCTTGCATCGACCGATGTGGCCTTGGCTTTCAGCGCCGCTTCCGCATCCTCGCGCAGCATGCCTATGCGGGCATTCAACAGCCTGATCTCATGCTGCAGAGCGTTCAGGCTCTCGTCGGCCTTTTCACGCGCGGTTTGCTCAGCGGCATCGGCAAAGGGCGGATCACCTTCCGCGATCAGTTCGTCGGGATCTGGCGGAAGGCCGTGGCGGTTGATGGATGATTGCATGGACGTATCCTCGAATAGGTGAGCGAGAGGCAATAAGGCCCGGCATTGCGGCCGGGCCTCATAATATCAGTGGTCGCGCCGGAAACCCTGGCTCTGGTGAGATCCGCCTTGCGATTGGGTCTGCGATTGGCGATTGGTTTCGTCCGATGACGCGGTGTCGGGGTCGGGCAAGGTATAGGCACGCACCTTGGCGCTTCCATGCGTGGTGTCGCGCATTGCAACCGGGCGCGCATCGTCGAACGCGCTCTCGGACACAGCGAGATCTTCCGACGATTTGCCGCCAGAGGGTTGGCCGGCAAAGCCGGTATTGGATGCGCCTTGCTGTCTGTCCTCCAACGACCAGAGATCTGCCCGCTCATCCATGTCGATGCTGCCCTCGTCGTCCAGAATATCGTGGACGGTCTCATAATGCGCGTCATCGATATCATTGACCTGGACGAGGAAGCCGCCGCGCCGCAGCCCTTCTGCGTAGACCGCACGATCCTCGTCGGGGAAAAAGAAGTCTGCCAGCGCGTCGAAGAAGCCGCTGCGGTCGTCGCTCATCGCGCCGGCATTTTTTCCGTCCGCCTCATATCCAGGCATCAGCCTTATTCTCGCAACCGGCACGCCCGCATCTTCAAGACGGGAGACGGCGGATTCGGCCGCCGACCGGCTGTCGAAGAATGCCGTAAGGCTGCTGCCGCCTGTCGGTCCTGAAAAAGCCGGGTTGGTATCGTTGTAAATGCTGCCCATGGGACGCTCCTCTCGATGTCTGGCCCAGCCGCCAATCCGAAGTTTGGCGAAGTCTGGTGTCCTGACTTGAAGAACCGGCGGCTGAGTTGAATGTTCCAAGGGAATGGCATGGGAATGACTCCGCATGTCGCGCGCGTTCCATAACGTTGCCGCCTGCCATCAGATACGCAAAGTCGCAAATTGCGCCGCTCGCGAAATCCCTCAGCGGTTGACGTCAAACCGTCGAGACGCTAGCACGGCTTTGACGCATTGGGGATAATTCATATGGACATGTTTACGGCAGCCGGTCTGACGGCTTTGCTGCAGGTCATCGCTATCGACCTCGTTCTCGCCGGCGACAACGCCGTAGTTATCGGTCTTGCCGCAGCCGGCCTCGAGGCCACGCAACGCCGCAAGGCGATCATCGTCGGCATTCTGGCCGCGACCGTTCTGCGTATTCTCTTTGCCAGCGTCGCAGTCTATCTGCTGGCAATCGTCGGCCTGCTGCTGGCCGGCGGCTTGCTGCTGCTCTGGGTCTGCTGGAAGATGTGGCGTGAGCTTCGCGCCGGCCATGGCGAGAACCACGAAGCCGCAGGTGCCGTAGGCGCGCCGAAAAAGACCTTCTTCCAGGCGGCGACCCAGATCGTCATCGCCGACGTTTCGATGTCGCTCGACAACGTTCTGGCTGTTGCCGGTGCGGCGCGCGAACATCCGAGCGTGCTGGTCATCGGTCTCGGCCTGTCGATCGCGCTGATGGGTATTGCCGCAAACCTGATCGCCCGGTTGCTCACCAACCATCGCTGGATCGCCTATGTCGGTCTGCTGATCATCCTCTATGTCTCGCTCGACATGATCCACCGCGGCGCCGTCGAGGTTCTGCCCTACATGTAGTGACCCTGCATGCTGGGACCGGGCATGCAGTAACGCGGCTCAGGTCTCGATCCTGACCTCGGTCTCGAAGCTCATCTGGTCATACGCCGGCACCACATGGTCCGGCGTCTCAGCCATCACCACGTCGTAGTCGAGCGGCGTGTGCATATGCGTGAGGATCGCCTGTTTCGGCTTCAGCCGACCTATCCAGTCGAGCGATTGTTCCAGCGACAGATGGCTCGGATGGTAGGTATATTGCAGCGCGTCGATGATCAGCATGTCGAGATTTTGAAGCTTCTCGACTGTCTGCGGCGGGAAGTCGCTGATATCGCTGCAATAAGCGACATCGCCGATGCGGAAGCCGAGCGAGTGGATGTCGCCGTGCTGCTGGATATGCGGATGGAAGGCGATCGTGCCTCCGGGGCCGCGGATTTCCAGAGGTTCGTCGAGGTTTTCGATGACAATCGGCAGCACGATCGGCGGATAATTGCTGCCCGGCGGCGTTTCCAGGCAATAGCCGAAGGCTTCCCGCAACCTGTCCATCGTAAATTGGTCGGCAAAGATCGGGACCCGGCGGCGGGTATTGTGAAAATAGCCGCGCAGATCGTCGATGCCGTGAATATGATCGGCATGCGGATGGCTGTAGAGTACGGCGTCGACATGGTCGGCCCCTGCCCTGATCATCTGCTCGCGGAAATCCGGCCCGGTGTCGATGACGACGGTGGTCACCCCACCATCGGGTGCGAATTGCTGCACCATGAAGGCTGCGCGCGTGCGCCGGTTCTTCGGATTGTCGGGATTGCAGGCGCCCCAGTCGCCAGTGATGCGCGGCACGCCCGGTGACGACGAACAGCCGAGAATGGTGAAACGCCGCCGGTAGAGCACGCCGCTAGATCCTCGGCATCTTCGAGAACAGCCGGAAAGCGTTCTCCGTCGTGATCCGCGCGACCTCTTCGGTGGACAGGCCGATCGTATCGGCGAGCACCTCTGCCGTGTTGACGACGTAGGACGGCTCGTTGCGCTTGCCGCGCCAGCGCTTCGGCGCGAGATAGGGCGCGTCTGTTTCCACAAGCAGCCGCTCATGCGGGATCGTCCTGGCGATCTCGCGCAGCTCTTCCGACTTCGGGAAGGTCAGGATGCCCGAGAAGGAAATATAGCCGCCGAGTGCGACACCGGTCTTGGCAAGCTCCGGGCCGGCGGAGAAGCAGTGGAGAATAAAGGGGAAGGCCCCCTTCCCGCTTTCCTCTGTCAGTATGTCAGCCATGTCCTCGTCGGCGCTGCGGCTGTGGATGACGAGCGGCAGCCGGGTCTCGCGCGCCGCCGCAATATGCCGACGAAAGCCGGTCTGCTGATCCTCAGGCTTCTGCGTGTCGTAGAAATAATCGAGACCGGCCTCGCCGATCGCCACCACCTTCTCATGGGCATTGGCGAGACGCACCAGCTCTTCCGTCTGGATATCCAGCTCTTCGTCGGCATTGTTCGGATGCGTGCCGACCGAGCAGAACACCGAGGGATATTTCTCGGTGATGGCAAGCAGCGTCTCGAGCTTGCGCACCCGCGTCGAGATCGTCACCATCTGCGCAACACCGGCCGAATGGGCGCGCGCGACGATCTCGTCCCGCTCCGCCTCGAAGTCGGCGAAATCAAGATGGCAATGCGTGTCGATCAACACGGCCTCAAGCCTCCGGAGCCACGTAGCGCGGGAAGACCGGCGTCGGCGCTTCGAGCGCCGTTCCGGCAACCAGACGGCCGGCTTCGCCGAGGGCAGCAAAATCGCGCTTGTCTGCAGGTGCTGCAACAAGATCGAGCAGCTTGCCGGATGATTCCGGCATGAAGGGCTGCAGCAGGATGGCAATCTGGCGCACGACTTCGGCGGTCACGTAGAGCACCGTGCCCATCCGCTCCGGATCGGTCTTCTTCAGTGCCCACGGCGCCTGGCCGGCGAAATAGCGGTCGGTCTCGGAGACGACCGAAATGATCGAGGCGAGCGCCCGATGGATCTGCTGCTTGCCCATATCTTCGCGGGTCGAGGCATGCAGCGCATCGACCTGTGCCAGCATCGCCTTGTCTTCGTCGCTGAGGACCCCGCATTCCGGGATCTTGCCGTCGCAATTCTTGACGATCATCGACAGCGAGCGGCTGGCGAGATTGCCGATGCCGTTGGCGAGGTCGGAGTTGATGCGGGTTCCGATTGCCTCTTCGCTATAGCTGCCGTCCTGGCCGAATGACACTTCGCGCAGGAAGAAGTAGCGCACCTGGTCGAGGCCGAAATGGTTCACCAGATTGACCGGATCGACGACGTTGCCGAGCGACTTCGACATCTTCTCGCCCTTGTTGAGCAGAAAGCCGTGGGCAAAGACCCGCTTCGGCAGCGGCAGCTTCGCCGACATCAGGAAGGCTGGCCAGTAGACGGCATGGAAGCGAATGATGTCCTTGCCGATGATGTGCACGTCGGCCGGCCAGTATTTCGCCCGCGGGCCGTTCCTGTCCTCGATATAGCCTGTTGCGGTGATGTAGTTGGTCAGTGCGTCGACCCAGACATACATGACGTGGGCCGGATCGTTCGGCACCTTGATGCCCCAGTCGAAGGTCGTGCGCGAGACCGAGAGATCCTTGAGGCCCGACTTGACGAAGGAGATCACCTCGTTGCGGCGCTCGGCCGGACCGATGAAGTCGGGGTTCGCCTCATAATGCGCAAGCAGCTTTTCCTGGTATTCGGAGAGCTTGAAGAAATAGCTTGCCTCTTCCACCCACTCGACAGGCGTGCCCTGCGGCCCGTAGCGCACGCCGTGAGCGCGCAGCTCCGTCTCGTTTTCCTGGTAATAGGCCTCGTCGCGCACCGAATACCAGCCGGCATAGCTGTCCTTGTAGATGTCGCCATTGTCGGCAATCAGCTTCCAGATGTTCCGCGACGTTTCGTGATGACGCTCCTGCGTGGTGCGGATGAAATCATCATTCGAGGCGTTGAGCAGCGTCGCCATCGCCTGGAATTCGCCGGAGTTGCGGTCGGCGAGCGCCTGCGCGGTGATCCCTTCGGCGCGCGCCGTCTGTTGCATCTTCTGGCCGTGTTCGTCGGTGCCGGTCAGGAAGAAGACATCCTTGCCATCCAGGCGCTGATAACGCGCCATCGCATCGGTCGCGATCAGCTCATAAGCATGGCCGATATGCGGCTTACCGTTAGGGTAGGAAATCGCGGTGGTGATGTAGAAGGGTGTCTTGTCTGTCATGGCGGCCAATGTCCGGCTAACTCTATAAAAATGGTCAGCCGCTCTTAGCGCATGTCACCGCCGAGCGAAACCTCAACTTTCCAGCTGTCGATGATTTCCCAGACGCTGGCGTGGTGAACTTGACTCGGCTTCTCGCCCAATCTACCCGTCTTGGGAAAGAGGGCGGGACAAGAACGAAGTGCCAGTTTTCATCTACCGGATTTGTCGCGGCCCCGCGCAGCCAGGGGCGCTTGTTTGACATTCGAGCCGCTCTATTCGCTTTCCGGTCTGTGTGTCGGCGCCCTCGTCGGTATCACAGGCGTTGGCGGCGGTTCGCTGATGACGCCCCTGCTGGTGTTGCTCTTCGGCGTTCATCCGGCCACTGCCGTCGGCACCGATCTTCTCTATGCGGCGATCACCAAGACGGCGGGCACAGCCGTTCACGGCATGCATGGGCGGGTCAACTGGAAGATCGTCGGCAGCCTCGCAGCCGGCAGCCTGCCGGCCGCCCTGCTGATGCTGTGGCTGCTGGCAGGCGTCGATCGCAAAAGCATCGGCGTGACCAATACCATCACCACCGCGCTCGGCTGGCTTCTCGTCATGACCGCGATCATGCTGGTCTTCCGTGGCCCGATCCTCGAATTGGCGCGCCGCGCCATCGGTGATCGAACGCCGCCAAAGCCGACGACCATCCTCGCCCTCACTGTCATTCTCGGGTTCGTTCTCGGCGTACTCGTCACCTTGACCTCGGTCGGGGCCGGCGCGCTGGGTGTGACGATCCTGCTGGTCCTCTATCCCCGGCTCGATGTGCGCGAGATCGTCGGTTCCGATATCGTCCATGCGGTACCGCTGACCTTGATCGGCGGCACGGGCTATTGGCTGATCGGCGAGATCGACTGGCCGATGCTGCTTGCCCTGCTGATCGGCTCTATCCCCGGCATCATCATTGGAAGCCTTCTGGCGCCGAAGCTGCACGAACGCACCATCCGCATCGTCCTTGCCGCCACGCTTGCTGTCGTCGCATTGAAGCTGTTGACCGGCTGATCAGAGCATGGTGCCGAAAAGTATCAGCGGTGACGCGCTTTAGAGGCCTGGCTGCTTGATATCGGCGAGAATGCTGATGATCGTCTGCTTGCGGTCGAGGTTGTAGGCATCGGAAACGGTGAGCCGTTCGGTGATCTCGGAATAGAGCCGCGCCAGCCGCTCCGCAGCAGTGATCTGCCCTTCGCCCGCTGCCACGCGAGCCCGGTTCATGATCTCGTCGCCGACGTGGCTGACGAAGAAATCGAAAATCGTGTCGCTTTCCCTGCCCGAAAGCGCGTCGGCCAGCCGATGCATTGCCTTGCGTGCTGTCGGTCCCTCGGCGGAAAGCATCTCGTCATAGGCGGCGATGATCTCGCCGCCGCCATAGTTCAGGAGTTTCAGCGCCTCACCGACGCTGCCCTTGGCGGCCGAAAGCACCGCCCCGCCTTCGCCTGATATGCCGAGATGGGCAAGGGCCGCGACGAGTTCATCGTCGGTAAGCGGCGCCAGCTTCAGCGGCAGGCAGCGCGAGCGGATCGTCGGTAGCAGCCGTCCCGGCGCATGCGAGAGCACCAGGAAAAGCGCCCGCTTCGGCGGTTCTTCCAGGATCTTCAGGATGGCGTTGGCCGCATTGCGGTTCATGTCGTCGGCCGGATCGATAATGACGATCCGCCAGTTGCCGGTACCGGAGGTCTGCGAGAAGAATTTGCCGGCGCGGCGCACCTCGTCGACTGTTATCGCCGATTTCACCTTGCCAGTCTTTTCGTCCACCGGCCGGGCAAGGTGCAGGAGATTGTGCGAGGCGCCGGAGCCGATCTGCCGGCTGACGGGAGAGGCAGGATCCGGATCGCCGATCGTCTCCGGCGCTGTCTCGGGATCGGGATGCGAGAGCACGTGATTGGCAAAGCGGAAGGCGAGCGTCGCCTTGCCGATGCCTTCCGGCCCCTCGATCAGGATGGCGTGATGGCCCTTGCCGGACCGGTAGGACTGCGCAAGGAAGGCTTCCGCATCCTTATGGCCGAACAGCCTGGTATTTTCTCCCGGCCAGATGGCGCCGTCGAGCAGTCCGGGCCTTTCCTCACTCATACTGGGCCTCACTCATGATGTGCGGCTTCCGGCATTCGGGCACGGCCTGCGGGCGATAGTAGCTGTTTGACGATCGCCAGGATCTCGGCGCCGATCGTCTCTTCCGCCTGCATGGCGTTGACCACGTGGCAGCGCTCCGGCTCGCGGGCGGCGATATCGAGAAAGGCCTCGCGCCGTTTCTCGTGCGTTTCCAGCCGCTCCTTCTCGAAGCGATCGGGAGCATCGGCCGCAGCACGCTTTTGCGCCCGCTCCAGCCCGACCTTGGCGGGGATGTCGAGAATCACGGTGCAATCCGGCATGACACCGTTGATGGCGATCCGCTGCAGGGTCTCGATGAAATCGGGCTCGAGATTGCCGGTGACGCCCTGGTAGACCCGGGAGGAATCCATGAAGCGGTCGCAGAGCACGACCTTGCCTGATGCAAGGGCCGGCCGGATCACCTCTTCGACATGGTCGTTGCGGGCCGCGGCAAAGAGGATCGCCTCCATTCGCGTGCCGAAGGCTTCGGCAGCCCCCGACAACAGCACATGGCGCACCGCTTCGGCGCCCGGCGATCCGCCTGGTTCGCGCGTCACCAGCACGTCGTGACCTTCGCCCTTCAGCGCCTCGGCGAGGCGGCGGATCTGCGTGGATTTCCCAGCGCCTTCCCCGCCTTCAAACGTAACGAACAATCCCGTACCGGATGACAATGACAACTTCCCGCATTCCAGGCGCCGCACGCGCCCTGCTCCTTCTATCTATCCGAAGATATCAGGTAGGAAAACCTTTTGCCGCGGCGACATATTCACCTTTCCCGGCAAATTGCATGAAAGGACCGGGCTTTTAGCCGGGCGCGGACTTATCCCAGAGCCAGGAGAAGAACAGCGATTCGCCGAGTTCCAACACGGCGTCGACCGCCCGGCTGCTGAGCGAGCCTTCGCCGACCGCCTGCACGGTATAGAGCGGCACTTCCCTGAGCAGCCGGCTGCCGGCAAAAATCCTCAGCGTGCCTGCCTGGGTATCCGGCTTGACCGGCGCCGTCAGCGGCCAGCGATAGATGATGCGCGCCGACAGCCGGTCGGGATTGCTGATCGGAATATAGACGCTGACCGGCGCCTTGGCGACGAGATCGACGGTGCGTGCCGTGCCGCCATAGACGCTGGCGGCACCGATCACTTCCTTCTCGGCGAAGATCTGCCGGTTTTCGAAGGCCGTCAGCCCCCATTCGAGCACCCGCTTGGCCTCCTCCGTCCGCTCCTTGTCGGAATCGATGCCGGCAAGCGCCAGAAACAGCCGCCGGCCGTCGCGCTCAACCGACGCGACGATCGAATACCCCTCGCCTTCGGTAAAGCCGGTCGCCAGCCCATCGGCGCCGAGATCGAGCCCGAGCAGCGGGTTGCGGTTGCGCTGGAAAATCTTGTTCCACTCGAAATCCGGCTGGGCGAAATAGGGATAGAGGTTCGGATAGGTCTGCTGCAGGGTCGCGGCAAGCGTGACCATTTCGCGCGCCGTCACCTTGCTCTTGCCGTCGGGAAGGCCGGTGGAATTGCCGAACTCAGCTTTCTCCATGCCGAGCTCGTGGGCCCGGCGCGTCATCGACACGGCAAATTGCTGCTCGCTACCGGCCATGCCTTCGGCGAGGATGATGCAGCTGTCATTGGCGCCCTGGATGGCGACGCCCTTGATCAGGTCCTCGACGCGCACGTGCGATTTGAGGCTGGCAAACATCGTTGCCGTCCGCGACGGCGCGCCGCCCGTCCGCCAGGCATATTCGGAAACGGGATATTCGGTATCGAGCGTGATCTGGCCCTTCGTCACCGCCTCGAAGACGAGATCCATCGTCATCAGCTTGGCGAGCGAAGCCGGCGAAAAGCCCTGGTCCTCGTTCTTGGCGAGAAGCACCGTGCCGGTGGCAGCCTCGATCATATAGGCCTGCGCCGCCTTGGTAGCGAAACCGGCGGCACCGCCATCGGCTGCAAACGCGCCGGTGGCAAACGGCATCAGGCATGCAAGCAGGCGAAGCGCAGGCTTCAGCATCGCAATTTCCATTTATGGAGCGGCGTATGTCGAGAGGTTAGAGCCAGGGAGAATCCGATGCAATGCCATGCTCAGCGCGCGGCGGATTTGGCCTGATGACGCTTGGCTGCGGCAAGGATCGAATCCTGCGTCAGCCCGTCATTGCGCACCATCACCGCATCGAAGGCGAGATCGACGGTCACCGTCTTCACCTCTTCGTTCTGGTAGCCGAGCGCCAGCGAATTCTGAGGCCGCTCATAAGGCATCGGACCGATCTCGGGCAGTACGACCATCTGCTCGATGGCCTGCGCGCCATTGTTGAAGGACGGCGGCGATGGCGCGACCAGAACATGGGCAGCCGGTGCCAGAGCGGGTGCTGCGTTGTAGCGTGCGCTCGGCGTCGAGCCGGCATAGGAGGTTGCCGACATCGGCACCGGCACGTTGGCCGGCGTCTCGTAATCTTCCGAACTCTGCAGCTGGTCGCGGGTGATCTTGCGGCTGTTGGAGGCGACCATCACGCCGGTTGCGATCTGGCCTTCCGGATTGACGCCGGGAATACGGCTGCCCTTCGGCACGTAGGAAGCCATCAGATAGGGCATGTCGTGGCCGTCCATACGGGCGCGGCCAACATATTGCACGCGCACCTTGCCGGTGCCGCTGTGCTGCAGATCGAGCATATCGGCCGTCTTGTTGGAAAGGTCGATGATACGGCCTTCGTGATAGGGGCCGCGATCGTTGACGCGCACGATGACGGAGGAGCCACTTTCGAGATTGGTGACGCGCGCATAGCTCGGCAGCGGGAAGGTCGGATGCGCGGCGGAAAGATGCATCTGGTCGTAGACTTCGCCGTTCGCCGTTAGACGCCCGTGAAAGGCCGAACCATACCAGGAGGCGACGCCGACCTTGTTATAGGCGAAGTCTTCCTTCGGGTAGTACCACCTGCCCTTCACCTCGTAGGGGTTGCCGACGATGTAGCGGCCGCCGCCCTTGGGGATATTGTTGCCGGTGGCGACCCGCGGGCTCGCCTTCACGCCATATTCGGATTCGGAGAAATATTCTTTGCCGTGGGATTTTTTCTTCGGCACTGCCTGCGTCGTGCCACACGCCGCAACCGTTGCACACATCGCCGAGATCGCCAGCCACCGTGCTGTCGTTGCGAAAGACGCCGCCCCGTATTCCAGTTTCATATGTCCCACGCCGCTCAAAGATCGTTATGGTTAAGGAACCTTGCCCCATCCTGGGCCAATAACGCCTTATCCCCACCCGCCTAACGAGGCTTTAATCTTGTTAAGTTCATGGCAAATTTACGAACGATTTCGCAGCGATAGCGACAATTCTAATGATTATGGTTTATAAATCACTAACGCGAGCCCTTTCCGCCTACCCTTCCGCCGCCGCAATGAGGCCCGAAATCATCGTGCCGATGCGGGGCATATGGTGAACATCTGGGCGCTTCCGGATGCCCCAAAAGCTCCATATTGAAACACGGTCTGCGCGTATTTCGCGAGCGGCAGCGCGGCACTCCTTGCCTATCCCGGCGATATGACGCTATGCACGCTCATCGCGGGTTGGGGGCATAAGAATGGGCCGAACTTTCAAAAGCTTGATCTTGCTGGTGGTGATGTCAGCCCCATCGGCGGTCGGCGCCGCCACGGAGAGTTTCCCCGCCTATTGGCGCAAGACGATGACCAATGATCCCTCGACGAATTTTTATCTTGCGGAGACCTTGAAACCCTTGCCGAGCAAGGATGCCGAAACCCTCAAGGTGCTCAGGCTGTCGCTGATCGCCGGCAACCTATGCCTCGGTGCCGCCGTCGATAGGAGAACAGGCGAAGCCTATCTGCAGCGGGCCGGCTATGACCGCATCCGCGGAAAGACGTGGGACGAAGCCGCCTTCCTTGCCGACGACTGGTTCAAATATTTCAACTACCGCTCCCTCGCCCATCTCTGCGCCGGCATCGACTATATTTTCGGGCCGAAGGGAAAGCTGGTGCCCAATCTGGTAACGGCCGGCAAGGGTGAACCGAAGGGACCCTACGATCCCCAAAATCCCTACCTGCGGCTTCCACCCCTGCGCAAGCCGAATGGGTAGGTCACCCCGCCGACTGGTTATGATGCAACGCGGATCGCGTATTTGACTCTTCGTGGCTGTATGGGAACGAAATGGCCGCCGCAGGCTTTGAAGGTTTAGACCTTTGGAGGATCCCATGAACGATGAAACCCTGACGCAGCTCGACACGGTCAGCCAACAATTGCATGCCCGATCTCTCGCGCTTTCCCAACCAGATAAAGACAACGACATCGCAATCCTGATGTCGGCACTCGCCGTGACGATGGATGCGGTTCGCTCTCTCTGCGAGGATATGAACCAGCTCAACGGTCCGAAGGGCCTCGGATCCGACGGGGGCTAGCTCTCTCATGTCTCCGGCGCAATTCACGGAGAGCTTGCGCCGGGGAACGCGTGATACGCGCGAAACACTTCTTCCACATCGGTGGACCGCCACCTACGCTGCCGGTGGACGATACCGAATAGACTTCGCCTTTTCCAAGGCTTCGATCGTATCCTCGACGCTGAGGAGGACAGTGGTCTCCATGGAGCTGAGCGCGCCTCCTGCACCGATAGCAAGCGCGACTGCCGCCATCGATACGTTGTCAGGCGCCTCCCACAGATTCCAACCATCACGCTCGCCGAAGGCGTACCAGAATCCATGGAGCTTTCCGCCCACAGACTCGATGTAACTGCGTGCCGCCTCTCGGCGATCCTCGGGGTTTTCGATCATTCGCGCCCACGTCTCGGGCGTGTAGCTAAAGCGCGTGAGATACATGGCCATGGTTTGTTTCCTCCGCCAGAACAACACAGTAAACGCTCAAGCCGGAGCGAACGCGAGTCATTTCCAATGTACGGAACAGCCGCTCTGCCTGTTTCGTTTCGCAAAGAGGCAGAGACTTATGCGCCGGAACTGCGATCGGCGAAGATGCTGGCAAATGCTGCAGAGCAAGTTGACGCTGCTATCAAAGCTGCTAAAAAGCCAGCCATCGAGTGATTGGGTAGCAAATCGGCGGCAATAGCCGGTTCGCAGAAATCAACAAAATGTTGATTTCACCACCTTTTCAATCAGATGGAAGAGTGTCCGAGTGGTTTAAGGAACCGGTCTTGAAAACCGGCGTGCGGGAAACCGTACCGTGGGTTCGAATCCCACCTCTTCCGCCATGCAACATTGAATTTGCTGCATAATTTCCGCTCTGCCCAAAAATTGTACGCTTATCATAACGATAGGATGCCATCTAAGCGGAACCGGCGCGCAGTGGTCGGGCTTCCGTTTGCTGTCGCCCCGATGATCGACTGGACGGATCGGCCCAGAAACAAGGTGACTTCGTGTTAAGTCGTACTTCTCGTCGTACCGTGGGTATTGAGCCTCCCTCACCTAGCCCTAAATCGGCACCCCCTAATCCTTGCAAAAATTTACAAGGCGAATAGATTCAGTCCATCAGATAGCTTTTGCTGGTGACCACGGATGTACTGGCACCGTGCTGATGCAATCAAAGAAGGGTCGGCGCGAGCATTCGCCCCGACCTTTTTCTTTGCTGGCGCCGACAGCAAAAAAAGCCCCGCCCGAGGGTGAGGCTGACAGCGCTAAGGGAGGGCTTCCGTTTTGCTGTCGCCCCGATGATCGACTGGACGGATCGGCACCGAAATAACGACCCCTGATGCCCGTGTCGTACTTCTCGTCGTCCTGCGCGGACGGCTAGAAATTAAAGTATAGGCTCACACCTGATCTACGTTGGTAGGGGTAATAGTCGCGATAGCCGTAGTGGGGGTATTCATAATTTCGGGGATAGCCATAGTTCCGCGGACGGTAGCATGAGCCGTAATACCGACAGTCTCGGTAAGCGTATCGCTGGTGCTTCCAGTGGCCATTCGCATGCTTTTTGCCATGGCTGCGGTGTTTGACCTGCTCGATGTCGGCGGCGTGCATTGGCACTGCTTTCGGCACGACGATCGGTGTGGCGTTTAGCGGCAGGGCGAAAGATGCAGCCAGGACTACGGCTGCAAGTGCGGGAAAAAGTTTCTTCATCATCGGCGCATCCTTTCAGGCGTCTAGCCTGGGTTAATAAGCATTAACCTAGGATGAACGGATGGGCGCTGCCTTGATCTAGCCATCGCGGCGGCTTGTAACGCCGCGTCTAGCCACCTCTTTCACAAACCAAAGTGAAGCCTTTTCTTTCGATTACGAAAAGTATCCAGCATCTCCTCCACGAAAGCATCTTTGTCTACCGGCGTGCCGGGATGCAATCGATGCTCCTGTACCCACTGGTCCCATTCCAATGCTTTGATTGCGTCTCTAATCATCCTGTAGCGCTCCGCCAGGCGCTCCCTCGTTAGCTCGACGTTTGGATCTTCAGGAGCTCGACCTGTCTCCATGCAGGTCGAGCCGCCAACCAGACGCCGGCTATCGCCAGCACCGCCACAAACGCCACACCATTGTCATTGGTGAGTCGTGAGATCGAGTTCTCCGCGAACGGCGAGGCTGGGAACTAACGTCCGCATTGCGGCTGCAGCAACGAGAGAAGACCAAGGCCGACCGGCGACCTTTGCGTCGATGATGAGATGATGTACAGGCTGCGGCAGGACGCGACCGCCATTAACTCAAGAATGGGGTCGGGCGGCAGATTGACGTCACGTCGCTGCCACGAGATCACGTGGCCGTCCTCTGAGCCGGCGTCGCAAAGACGTCCTGACATGACACGGCAACCTTGCGCCGCTTTAGGTTCTCGGCGTTCGCGCAGCTTGATCCTGGGCCAGAACCAGCAGCCGCCTATCTCGGCTGATTTGATATCACTGGGGCTGCAACAATACCAGGGGAAACAGCCGTGGTAGCGGCGGCGCCAAGGTTCTTCGAATTTTCCAGATTTTGGTATACCCAGTGTCTTAAGCGGCCCAACAAGCGCGAGGCTCCCTTATGATCGTTCAAGCTTGCATCAACGGCGCACGGCCGAGGGATTTCCATCCGCTCATTCCGCTGACGATCGATGCCATGGTGCGCGATGCCGCCGCTTCGGTCGCGGCGGGTGCCGCGGAGCTCCACATTCATCCGCGCGGAGCCGACGGCAAGGAGAGCCTTGCCGCCGTAGACGACACGCTTGGCGCGATCCGCCGCGCCTGTCCGGGAACGCTGATCGGTGTGTCCACAGGCGCCTGGATCGAAGGCGATCGGGAGAAAACGCGGGAAGGCATCCGCTGCTGGCGCGTTCTGCCGGATTATGCGTCGGTGAACCTGTCGGAAGACGATGCGCCTGGTGTCATCCAGCTGCTCCGGCAGAAGGGCGTCGGGATTGAAGTCGGGCTGGCATCGGTCGCCGATGCGGAGCGCTACACCAGCCTCGAAGATCATGAGCGGGTCTTTCGACTGTTGATCGAGCTTGACGACGAACAGGATCTGCAGCGCGCATGCGATATCAGGGATGGCATCATCGAGGTGCTTGAGCGCAGCCGCGTCAATCGGCCGATCCTCCTGCACGGCTTCGACGGGACTGTCTGGCCCTTCGTCCGATCGGCGCGCGAACGCCGCTATTCCACCCGCATCGGCCTGGAAGATGGTAAGCACCTCCCGGATGGAACGATTGCGAGTGACAATGCTGCATTGGTCGCGGCGGCCGTTGCAATCTTCCGCGGCCAATCGAACTGATCCCACTGTCGAATTTTCGCCGTCGTCGGTCCCCTTGATCCCGGCCGATCGTTGCTCGCGAACGAGAACCATGACAACTGAATAGAAGCTTTCCGGTTTTCGGAATTCGGGGCGCCTGATAAATATTCACGAAAAATACGAGTATATGAGGACGCCAATAGAACCCCAGAAGATAAGCGGTGCCAGTATCATCCCGGCGACAATAATCTTAGTCACAGCAAAAACTCCGCAAACTCCGCCCCGGCGCAAAAACTATGGCAGCGGCCGAAGCGTTAGTATGGGCATGAAGTCCGAGACAGGTCGGACCTTGGTCTGAGCTTGCTGCGGCGGATGAGCGCCGGGCTCATTTGTCCCCGGGCGCTGAGCGCCGCCGGTAAGGGCGCTGGCTGCGTTCGGGAGGCCTGCGCATCAGTTGATTGAAGAAGGGTCGCGTAGGACTGAAGATTAGCCTGGCCGGCCCCTTCGCATTGACTATCCCATGCCAACATGATTTCCCGTCCGGATCACGACAGCGCTGTGCGTCTTTTCAGACGCGCAAAGGACGCTGCAGCACTTTGAATTACTGCGGGGACATCATGGCCGACATCATTGTAAAGGACAGCAACGGGACTCAGCTTCAAGACGGCGATTCCGTGACGCTGATCAAGGACCTCAAGGTTAAGGGAACTTCGGAGACGCTGAAGCGCGGAACCCTGGTCAAGGGCATTCGCCTGACCGACAATCCTGGTGAGATCGAGTGTAACACCAAGCAGGTCAAAGGCCTCGTACTGAAAACCGAGTTTTTGAAGAAGGCATAGGATCTCCCTCGCCCATCATCAATCGTCCTTGAGTGCCTCCTGCGGCAGTTCCTCGGTGATCACCTCGAAGCGGGAAAGCGTTGCCGGGCCGAAGGCCGTCGACATGGCGACGTCGGTAGCGTCACGCCCGGTCGCCATCAGGATACGGCCGATGCGCGGCGTGTTGTGGCGGGCATCGACCGTATGCCAGTGCCCCCCGAGAAACACCTCAAACCAGGCGCTGAAATCCATTGGATTGGGATCGATCGGAACGCCGATATCGCCGAGATAGCCCGTGCAATATCTGGCCGGGATATTCATGCATCGGCAAAGCGCGATGGCGAGATGGGCAAAGTCGCGGCAGACGCCCGCCTTGTCGGTGAAGCCGCCATGCGCGGTCCGGAGAACGTCCGCCTTCAGGTAATCGAAGGTGATGTGGTCATGGACGAAATCGCAGATCGCCTGGACACGCGCCCAGCCGAGCGGCGTCGATGAGAATGTGGCCCAGGCAAAATCGGCAAGCCTGTCGGTGTCGCAATAGCGGCTGCCAAGCAGGAAGACCAGCACATCATCTGGCAGGTCATTGATCGCGTGCTGGACGGCATCGTCGGGAACGATGTCGGGCTGACCGCTGTCGTAGATCTCGAATTCCGTCGAGATTGTCGTCAGGCCCGGCGGGGCGACGATCCGGCTGCAGGCATTGCCGAACACATCAGTATAGCTCCAGGCCTCGATCGGCTGGTCGAATGTCAGGATCTGATCGCTGAGAAGATCGGCACGACGGGATGGGTGGATATTGAGGACGAGCAGCATTGGCGTTGGCTGCATGCATTCGTAGCCCAGATGAAACCCGGCGCGTATCTTCATGGTGGCTTCCTTGTCGCGTCTCCGCATTGGCAGAGGTGAGTAGGGAACGCTGATCGCGCTACCCGGTTCCCGCAAGACCGGGACTGTCACCGCCTGGCTAGCCAGATTGCCTTGTGGTGACGTTCACCTGCACCGTCATGCTGTCGAAATCCTTCCCATCCCCGTCATAACTGCCGCTCAACGGGACTGCCTGGCGCGGATCGCGGGCAACGGCGACACGAATGAGATCGCGGTTGCCGACGATGCCGTTGGTCGGATCGAACTCCGTCCAGCCGGCGCCGGGAAGATAGATCTGGCACCATGCATGCGTCGAACCGCCGCCGAGCACGGTGGAGCCGTCCCGGTCGGGAACATAGACATAACCCGTGACGAACCGCGCCGCGAGGCCGAGGACGCGTGCCGCCTCCATCATCAGCAGCGCAAAATCCCGGCAGGTGCCGGAACGAAGCTGCAAGGTCTGCACCGGCGTCTGAGTCCCATGTTCCTGGCGCCGCGCATAGACGAAGCTTTCCCGAATGGCATAACAGAGCGTCATCAGCAGGTGCCCGGTCTCCGTCGGACGTCCAACGCGCACGAACTGGCGCGCCCAGCGTCCGACCTCGTCGTTCGGATCGGGATAATGGCGCTGCATCGCCGGCGTCAGATCGGCAATCTCATCCTTGTCGTAGGAGAATGGATAGGTCAGGGCCTCGTCGTCGACCTTGAGATCCAGGGCGACCTGCGGCGTATGATCGAGCGTGATCCAGGTTTCGAAACGAAGCTCGGACGCCGGCCTCGAAATATTGATGAGCGCCACGCAATTGCCGAAAACATCGTGGATCCAGCGCACATGACTTTCCTCAGGATAGATCGTCAACGACGCTTCGATCAGCCGCTGGTCGAAACTGTCGCGCGGTCGGAACATCAAGCGGTGCTCGCCGAATTCGACCTCCCTGACGTAGCGATAGGACGTGATGTGGCGGACGGAGAAAATCGTCATGAGCCGCCGTCCGGTAATCTGTTCACTTTGCTGCTCCAAGACGGCGATGCCGCCCCTCCTCTGCGGAAGCGCCCAGCCCGCTTTCCCGCTCATCCCGATTTCTTGTCATATAAGCACATTCGAAAGATTGCTATTGTATCTTCAACCGATCGACGGCAGGGCCGTCCAACCTAAGAGGATAACATGCATATCATCTGGGACGTTCTGACGCTTCTGCTGACAATCGGCTCGCTCTATGGCGGTCGCGAATACCGTATTATTCGCGCCCGTGCCCGCGCTCAAAACTGGGGCAACTTCTGACCTGATCCCAATATCATTGATTCGATCCGGATATCTCTGATTCAATTTTGAATCATGGTGCGCATCGGATCGTTGCCGGTCGCGGTTACGTCGAATGACGTAAAGCCACACGTTTAAGAAAGTGCTTTATTAGCTGAGGCGGAGTCTATCCGTCCATTCTCCCTGTTATTCTAAGCCCGCCTCACCCCAGGCGGGCTTTTTTATTCAGTCGCCTGCGTCACTTCTTTGCGCCGGCGGAAAGCACCCGATGGGTCGCGTTGTCCATGGCGTGGCTCGCTTCCTGTCCATCCTTCTTCAGCCCGTATGCGGTATTGCCGCAACCGGAAAGTGTCAGCAGGCAGATGCAGGCGATGGCGATTGCAGCTTTTGGCATCAAGTGTTTTCCCCCGGATTGAATGGCGATTCAGAGCATGATGCCGAAAAGTGAGAGCGGTTTTCGGACGACATCATGCTCTAACTCTTAATTTAGAACAGGATTCAGATTTTAGGCCGACTAGGCCTAAAATCATCCTATTCTAGAGAAAATGATGCACTCCTCGCCAAAATCAATCCGCAGGAGATAAGCGCGAACTGGCGGTATGGAACTCCATGACGCGGATCGGCGTTAACGGGAGCTATCCAACCGGGGTTAACGACATGGATTACCAGATTGCCTTCGCTGCGACGGTCGCAACAGCATCCTTCCTCTTCTTCATGTTGATCGTCCACCGGACCTGATTGCCAGCCGGCGGCGGATTGGGCTTGAGGCGCTCGATCACTTGACCATCGCCGACCCAGTTTGCGATCCGGAGAGATGGCAGCACCAAGTGCTATTGCGTCTGCAGTCGGCGTTGATCAGGCGGCGTAGACCGGAAGGTCTGGCGAGCATAGATCGCCGAAGATCCGTCAGCAAACACGGGAAGCGTGAAGAAGAAGTGTTTCGACATCCGAAAGTATTACGACAATCAAAAATGTGTTAAAGTTTAATCAATTGTGAGGCTTAACTATCTGTTAACAATATAGTTGCGCTCCTTCCGCTTCCGCTTATGCTTTACGCAAAAGGGGAGAGGAAAGATGTTTAGCAAAAGCCTGATCATGCCTTTCGGATTCGCAATGCTCGCCATTGCCGGCCTGCTCTTCCAGATTGCCGCCCACGCGCTGAACTCTCCGGTCACCTTGCTACAGCCGTGAGTCACATAAGTTGCTGAACCTGCAAGCAATCTCAGTAACTGGGAGTGGAACTTCCTTTCGTTTCGTGCATTCTGTGACTCGTTTTGCCAGGAGGGAGATAACCATGGAAGACGCAGGCGTGGGTTGGATTGCAGCCATCATTATCGGCGGTGTCGCCGGATGGCTGGCGGAAAAGGCCATGCGCAGCAGCATGAGCCTGCTCATGAACATATTGCTCGGCATCATCGGCGCGATTGTCGCCAACTGGATCCTCGGTTTGTTGCACATCCAGCCGCTCGCCGGTTGGCTGGGTTATCTGATCACCGGTTTCGTCGGTGCCTGCATCTTGATCGCGGTCGGGCGCGTCATCCGCCGCTGACGGTAGCTTTTGCATCGGAAGTATTGAAAGCCGGGCGTTCATGACGTCCGGCTTTTCTTCACCTATATTCCCGTTCAACGGCGGCTGAGCAGGCCGAACACATAGGCAATGCCTGCCGTCACAGCGAGTGCCATGAGCGGTTCTTCGCGCACCTTGTCGCGCAGTTGCTCCGTCATCAGCGAAGCCTCGTCGGTAACCGCCGACTTCGCCCCCTGCCCCAGCGCCACCACGCTTTCCGTGAGCCGGGAAAGATCGTTCCGAAGGGCTGCGACCTGCGCCGACAGATCGTCTGCTGCTATGTCAGCCTTGACGCGCGCAGCGGTGGATTCGGCGGAAGCGGTTTTCAATTCTGCCATGGTCTGCTCCTGTTTCATGGGATGCCGCTTCAACGAAATGGCGGCCAAAAAGGTTCCGCCGGAGCCGATCTTTTGTTCGCTGCAAAGCTGCTGCCGCGCTGCCGTCGGTCCGCGCAGCTTTTCGCGTGACAAACCCTTCATTTCCTGTCGGGTTTGTTTTAAGGAACGTCGAATGTCTGCCCGCGCGCGGGTCAATGATACTGCGAGGTTTGCGTTTCTATGTTCCATATCCTGAGAAGGGCCGCTCAGACCTGGGTCGCCAAGCTGCTGATGCTTCTGCTGGTCGCGTCCTTCGGCATCTGGGGCGTCTCCCGGTCGCTGATAACGGGCAGCAACAGCACCACGGTCGTGACCGTCGGCGATCAGCATGTGGACGTCAACGAATTCCACCTCGCCTATCAGCGCCAGGTGGCAAGCGTCAGCCAGCAGTTCGGCACGCGCCTCACCCCCGAGCAGGCCCGCGCCTTCGGCATCGAGCAGCAGGTGCTCGCCCAGCTCGTCGCAGGCGCCTCGCTTGACCAGCTCGCCGAAGACATGAACCTCGGCCTGTCGCAGGATCGCCTCGCCCAGCTGATTGCCGACGATCCGGCGTTCAAGGCGGTCAACGGCCAGTTCGACCGCGAGCTCTTCGTCTCGCGTCTTCGCAATGCCGGCATCCGCCAGGACGATTACATCAAGGAGCGCAGCAAGGTCGCTGTCCGTAGCCAGGTGGTCGATGCCATCTCCAACGGGTTCACGGCCCCGAAGACGCTGGTCGATGCCCTGAAACTCTATGGCGATGAAAGCCGCAGTATCGACTACCTGCTGCTGACCAACGCCAATATCGAGCCGATCAAGGCGCCTGCCGACGACGTGCTGGCGACATGGTTCGATGGCGTCAAGCAGCGCTACCGGGCGCCGGAATACCGCAAGCTCATTTATCTCAAGCTGCAGCCCGCCGATATCGCCGATGCGGCGACCGTCACCGACGACCAGATCCACGAAGCGTTTGACAAGAGCAAGGATACCTATCGCACGCCTGAAAGCCGCACCATCGAACAACTGACCTTCACCAGCAAGGATCTCGCCGCCGCCGCCGAAACGGCGCTGAAGAGCGGCACCGGCTTCGACCAACTGGTTTCCGACCAGGGCAAGACGGCAAGCGACGTGCTGCTCGGCGAGTTCACCAAGGACAAGGTTCCCGACCAGGCCGTTGCCGATGCGGCCTTTGCGGTTTCGCGCGATGGCGGCACGACGCCTGTCGTCGATGGCTCCTTCGGCCCCGTCATCCTGCGCGTCACCAACATCAAGCCTGAAACGACGAAGAATTTCGACGAGGTGAAGGAGGATATCCGCAAGCAGCTGGCACTCTCCAATGCCTCTCAGGAAGTGATCAACGTTCACGATCGCATCGAGGACCTGCGCGCGGGCGGTTCCACGCTCGAGGATATTGCCGGCCAGCTGAAGCTCACCGCCGTGGCCGTCGACGCCGTCGATATGACCGGCGCCGACAAGGACGGCAAGGAGGTCAAGGATCTCCCCGCCAAGCAGCAGCTGCTCGGCGAAGCCTTCAAGACCGAGGTCGGCGTCGATGCGCCGCCGCTGCCGATCGGTAATGACGGCTATGTCTGGTTCAACGTCCGCGAAATCACGCCGGACCGCGAGCGCCCGGTGACCGAGGTGCGCGAAAAGGCCGTCGAAGACTGGACGGCGGAGCAGCAGAAGGCCGAGCTCGCCAAGAAGGCCGGTGAATTGAAGGCCGAAGCGGCCAAGGGCACGGCACTTGCCGATATCGCGACGCCGCTCGGCATCGCCGTCGAGAGCAAGAGCGGCGTCACCCGCTCCACCGATGATGCGGTCCTCGGCCGGGCAGGCATCACCGCCGCCTTCTCCGGCCCCGTCGACACGGTCGCAAGTGCTGTCGGCGCCGATCCCTCGACGCAGATCCTGCTGAAGGTCACCGAGGTCAACACGCAGCCGACCGGCGATGTGCTGAACAACCGCGATGCCCAGATCACCGCCATGGCCAATGCCGCCGGCGATGATATTCTCGATCAGATGGTCAACCTGTTGCAGACGCAATACGGCGCGCAGATCAACCAGACCCTCGCCGAACAGGCGACGGTCCGCTAGGAGGCTTTATGACCGATCTGAAGCCGTTCCTGGCTAAGGCCGCAAGCCGCGAGCCGCTGACGCGTGAGGAGGCCCGAGCCGCCTTCGACATCCTGATGTCGGGCCAAGCGACGCCCTCGCAGATCGGCGGCTTCCTGATGGCGCTGCGCGTGCGCGGCGAGACCGTCGATGAGATCGTCGGCGCCGTCACCGCGATGCGCTCGAAAATGCTGACCGTCGAGGCCCCGGCCGATGCGATCGACATCGTCGGCACCGGCGGTGATGCCAGCGGCACCTACAATATCTCGACGCTGGCGGCGCTGATCGTCGCCGGCGCCGGTGTTCCTGTCGCCAAACACGGCAACCGGGCGCTGAGTTCGAAATCGGGCGCGGCCGACAATCTGGCGGCACTCGGCGTCAAGCTCGACGTCGGTCCCGAGATCATTTCCCGCTGCATCGCGGAAGCCGGCGTCGGCTTCATGTTCGCCCAGCTGCATCATTCTGCCATGCGTCATGTCGGCCCCTCCCGGGTCGAGCTTGGCACGCGCACGATCTTCAACCTGCTCGGGCCGCTTTCCAGCCCGGCCGGCGTCCGTCGCCAGCTGCTCGGCGTCTTCTCGCCGCAATGGCTGGTGCCGCTTGCCGAAGTCATGCGCGATCTCGGCTCCGAATGCGTCTGGGTGGTCCATGGCGACGGCCTCGACGAGATCACCACCACCGGCATCACACAAGTCGCGGCACTCGAAGACGGCAAGATCCGCACCTTCGAGCTCTCGCCCGCCGATTTCGGCGTCAGCCCTTGCGTGCTCGCCGACATCAAGGGTGGCGACGGTGTCGCCAATGCCGCAGCCCTTCGCGAGGTGCTCGGCGGCGCCAAGAATGCCTATCGCGATATCTCGCTCGCCAATGCGGCCGCCTCGCTCGTGATCGCGGGCAAGGTCGCAACGATCCGCGACGGCATGACGCTGGCCACGCAATCGCTGGATAGCGGCTCTACCGCGCTCGCTCTCGACAAACTCATCGCCGTTTCCAACGATATCGACTAGGATTGGCCGATGACCGATATCCTGAAGAAGATCGAACTCTACAAGCGCGAGGAGATCGCCGCCGCCAAGGCGACGGTGTCGCTTGCCGACTTGAAGGCGATGCAGGCTGATCAGTCCGCCCCGCGCGGCTTCCACAAGGCGCTCGTTGCCAAGCGTGATGCCGGCCGCTTCGGCCTGATCGCCGAAATCAAGAAGGCGAGCCCGTCGAAGGGTCTCATTCGCCCGGATTTCGATCCGCCGTCGCTGGCGAGCGCCTATGAGGCCGGCGGTGCCGCCTGCCTTTCGGTGCTGACCGACAGGCCGAGTTTCCAGGGCGCGCCGGAATTTCTGACGGCCGCTCGCGCTGCCTGCACGCTGCCGGCGCTGCGCAAGGATTTCATGTTCGAGACCTATCAGGTGCATGAAGCCCGCGCCTGGGGTGCCGATTGCATCCTGCTGATCATGGCTTCGCTTTCTGACGACGAGGCCGAACGCCTGCAGGACGAAGCCTTTGGCCTCGGTATGGACGTGCTGGTCGAGGTCCACGACGCCGAGGAGATGGAGCGGGCCCTGAAGCTTTCCTCGCTGCTCATTGGCATCAACAACCGCAATCTGCGGACCTTCGAAGTCAGCCTGAGCGTCAGCGAGACGCTTGCCCCCATGGTGCCGGACGACCGGCTGCTGGTCGGCGAAAGCGGCATCTTTACCCATGCGGATTGCAAGCGCCTGCAGGCCGTCGACATCAATACCTTCCTCGTCGGCGAGAGCCTGATGCGCAAGGACGACGTAGCCGCCGCCACCCGCGCGTTGCTTTTTGGCGAAGCCGCCATCGCGGCCGAATGATATGAGCGGCCAAAAGCCAGGGCTCACTCATATCGATGCCTCCGGCGAGGCGCATATGGTCGATGTCTCCGATAAGGCCGAGACGGTGCGCATCGCCACTGCCGAGGGCCAT
Organism: Rhizobium indigoferae; assembly: GCF_034554815.1. NCBI lineage: Bacteria > Pseudomonadati > Pseudomonadota > Alphaproteobacteria > Hyphomicrobiales > Rhizobiaceae > Rhizobium > Rhizobium indigoferae. Next base: position 1,995,401 of record NZ_CP140635.1, read on the forward strand.
GTGACGATGGCGCCGGAAACACTCGCTCTCATCCGGCAAGGCAATGCCAAGAAGGGCGATGTGGTCGGCACGGCGCGCCTTGCCGGCATCATGGCGGCAAAACGCACCGCCGATCTCATCCCGCTCTGCCATCCGCTGATGCTGACGAAGGTCACGGTCGAGATCGAGGAAGATGCCGCCCTGCCCGGTCTGCGCGTTACGGCCACCGCCAAGCTGACCGGCAAGACCGGTGTCGAGATGGAGGCGCTGACCGCCGTCTCTGTCGCTTGTCTGACGATCTACGACATGGCCAAGGCGGCCGATAAGGCAATGGAGATCGGCGGCATCAGACTTCTAGAAAAGTCCGGTGGAAAATCCGGCGATTTCCGTCATCCGGAGGGAAGATGAACCTTCTTCCGGTCGCCGAGGCTCTGAACCGCTTGCTCTCTCGCGCAAAGCCCGTTGCGGCGTCCGAGACGCTGCCGCTTGCCGAGGCTGAGGGCCGCGTCCTGGCCGTCGAGCTGACGGCCGGCCTGACCCAACCGCCCTTCAACGCCTCTGCCATGGATGGCTATGCGCTACGCCGCGAAGACACGCCGGAGCCGGGCGCCGTGCTGAAGGTCATCGGGATATCTTCCGCCGGCCACGGCTTCGAGGGAAGTGTCGGCCAGGGAGAGGCCGTCCGTATCTTCACCGGCGCGCCTGTTCCGCCAGGCGCTGATAGCGTCCTGCTGCAGGAGGATGCGGAGAAGATCGAGGGCGGCATCAGAACCAATTTCCCTGTGCGGCAGGGCCAGCACGTGCGTCCCCGCGGCCAGGATTTCGCCGAAGGCGAAGCCGTGTTGTCGGCCGGCACCGTGCTCGATTTCTCGCGGCTGACGGTCGCTGCAGGCATGAACCGACCTGATGTCGAGGTGCTGCGGCGCCCGCTGATCGCCATCCTCGCAACCGGCGACGAACTGCTGCCGCCCGGAAGCACGCCCGGCCCTTCGCAGATCATCGCATCCAATACGTTTGGTATTGCAGCCCTTGCCCGCAAAGCCGGCGCCGATGTGCTCGATCTCGGTATCGTGCCTGACGACAAGGCCAAGATCACCACAGCGATCGGCACGGCGCGGGACGCCAAGGTCGATGTGATCGTCACGCTCGGCGGCGCTTCGGTCGGCGACCATGATCTGGTGCAGGCCACGCTGATCGAGGCCGGCATGCAGCTCGATTTCTGGCGCATCGCCATGCGCCCCGGCAAACCGCTGATGGTCGGCAGCTTCGGTGAGACGCATGTGCTCGGCCTGCCCGGCAATCCGGTCTCTAGCCTCGTCTGTTCGCTGCTTTTCCTTGAGCCGCTGATCCGCAAGCTCGCCTCCCTGCCGCCAGTGCGGCGCGAGGCAACGGTGGAGGCGGCCGTCACACTGCGCGCCAATGACCAGCGGCAGGACTATATCAGGGCGAAGCTTTCGAAATCCTCTGCCGGCGACTGGCTTGCCGAGCCCTTCGGCAAGCAGGATTCCTCGATGATGAAGGTCTTCGCCGCAGCCGATTGCCTTGTCATCCGCCCGCCGCATGCGCCGGAACTGCCGGCCGGAGCCCCCTGCCCGGTCATGCTGTTGCGGCCGGATCTCTTGGCATAATCTCAGCCTTTCAGCCGTTGCCGAAGAGCGCAAAAACGCCCGCTGGCGCGGCACCGCCGGTGCCCCCACCGAAATCCGCAACTATATGGGTGGCGATTCGGCTGAGTTCGCCCTGCGGCAGGTGGGCCCGTTCGGGATCGCCGATCAGCACCTCGATGCCGCTCGCCTGGCAACGCCGCAGGAAGGCCATCACCCGCAAGGCGAGCGTGGGATCGTAGAACAGGTCGCCGACCACGAGGAGGTCTATCTCCGGTAGCGGATCCTCGATGATATCGGCGGCCCGGGCTACGATATCCACGCCGTTGATCGCCGCGTTGAGGCCGATCGCGGCAATGGCATTGGCATCGATGTCGACCGCCGTCACCGCCGCTGCGCCGGCCTTCGCCGCCGCGATAGCGACGAGCCCCGAGCCGGCGCCGAGATCGAGGACACGGCGACCCACGACTATTTCCGGCCGGTCGAGCAGATAGCGGGCAAGCACGGCGCCGCCGGCCCAGGGATAGGCCCAATAAGGTGCCGGATCGGCTTCTCTGCGGCCTGCAAGCCGCCAGAGCCCGCTTGCGGGGCCTGCCGTATGAAGCCGGATCTCGGGAATGGACGGAACGGGTGAGATCGGCAGATTAGCTTTGATAAAGGCGACCGGATCGGGTTGCTGCATGCCCGGGCGTTTCATCGTCGTCTGCTCCTGCCGCCACCGAAGCTCAATAGTTCTTCATGGCAAGATGCGGCATGCCACCGTCGAGGAATTCAGTGCCATAGGCAACGAAGCCAAAACGCTCGTAGAGCGGCAGCTTGTCCGCCTGCGCTGTGAGATAGAAGCGGTTGTCGCGTGCGCCGCGATGCAGTTCCATTGCACGCCCGATCATATCAGCCGCAATGCCCTGGCCGCGCCATCGGCCAGCAACCGCAACCCGGCCGATCTTCACATGTTCCTCGGCGTAAATGGCTCTCAGCGTGCCGGAAACCTCACCCGCCGTGACAGCGACGAGATGATGGGCGCTGAGATCGTCGGCATCGAATTCCTCGGCTTCGGGAACCTTCTGCTCATATACGAAAACTGCGCGTCGCAGCCGGAAGGCCTCATTGCAGAGCGTACTGAAAACCGGAACGCTGAGGATTGCCGTTTCCACCATCATCCTTGCCTCGCTGAGGGATACGACCCAAAGCCCTCCGCCAGGATCGGCGAAGGGTTGCTGCATAATTCCTTAAATAGGAAACGATTTTAAGGACAAAATTATGCATTAATTCAAAGCATTACAGCGCGGTGCTGTAGCGACAAAATCAGCCGGGCTTCTTCTTCGAAAACTTGGCCTTCGGCCCGGCGCCGCCTTTTCCGTCATATTTGGCGCCTTCGAATTTCGGCTTGTCGTATTTCGGTTTGTCGGATCTCGGGGCATCGAAGCCAGGCTTGCCCGGTTTCTTGCTCCAGGGCTTGCTATCCTGTCTCTCCTGGCCGGCATTGTCGGCTGCGGCGTATCCGCCGCCTGGACCCTTGCCGAACTTGTTCTTCGGCCGCTCGCCGCGGAACGTATCGTCCGGCCGCTCGTCACGGGATGACTTGCCGGCATAAGGCTTCGGCGACGGCGCCCGGCTAAAATCCGGCGTGCCGGGAAGCCTGGTCACGCGGATGCCGCGTTCGAGCGCCTTGTTCGGTCCGATCGCCGCCTGGAAGCTTTCGGCGCTCGCCGCAGCGATCTCCACGAAGGTCTCCTCAGGCTGCATCTTGATCGCGCCGATCTCGCGCTTCGTTACATTGCCGTTGCGGCAGAGCATCGGGATCAGCCAGCGCGGCTCGGCATTCTGCTTGCGCCCGACCGAGACGGAGAACCAGACGCTAGCGCCGAAATCCTCGCGCGGTCCCTTCTGCGCCGGCTCGTAGGGCTCGGCATTGTCGCGGCGCTTGCGGCTGCGTTCGTCCTGCACGGTAACTTCGATGAGATCTTCCGGCGCCGAATGATTGGTGCGGTAAAGACGCAGGAAGGCGGCGGCAAGCTTTTCGCCGCCGTGGCTGGCAAGAAGCTGCTGTACCAGCCCCTGCTCTTCCTCCTGCGGCGTTTCGTTGAAGATCGGGTCGGCGAGCAGCCGCTCGTCGTCGCGTTCGCTCACCTCCTCGGCCGAGGGCGGTCGCGCCCAGGCAGCCGAAATACCGGCATTCTCCAGCAGGCGCTCTGCCTTGCGCCGTGCGTTCAGCGGCACGATCATGGCGCTGATGCCCTTGCGTCCGGCCCGGCCGGTACGGCCGCTGCGGTGCAGCAGCGTTTCCGGATTGGTCGGCAGGTCGGCGTGGATGACGAGATCGAGGCCCGGCAGGTCGATGCCGCGGGCGGCGACGTCGGTCGCGATGCAGACCCGGGCGCGCCCGTCGCGCATCGCCTGCAGCGCATGGCTGCGTTCGTTCTGCGTCAGCTCGCCGGACAGCGCCACCACGGCGAAATTGCGGTTGTTGAACCGCGCGGTCAGATGATTGACGGCAGCGCGCGTCGAGCAAAAGACGATGGCGTTGGTCGCCTCGTAATAACGCAGCACGTTGATGATCGCATTCTCGCGATCGCTCGGGGCCACCATGAGCGCGCGATATTCAATGTCGATATGCTGCTTTTCCTCGGCCGCGGTGCTGATGCGCACGGCATCGCGCTGGTAGCTCTTGGCAAGCTTGGCGATCGCCGCCGGCACCGTTGCTGAAAACATCAGGGTCCGGCGTTCGTCCGGTGCCGCATCCAGGATGAATTCGAGATCCTCGCGGAAGCCGAGATCGAGCATCTCGTCGGCCTCGTCGAGCACGGCAGCCTTCAGTTCCGACATGTCGAGCGCCCTGCGGCGGATATGGTCGCAGAGCCGGCCGGGCGTGCCGACGACGATGTGGGCGCCGCGTTCGAGCGAGCGGCGCTCGCTGCGGATGTCCATGCCGCCGACGCAGCTCACGATCACCGCGCCAGTCATCTCAAAGAGCCATTCGAGCTCACGCTTCACCTGCAGGGCAAGTTCGCGCGTCGGGGCGATGACGATGGCGAGCGGCGCGCCGGCATTGCCGAAGCGCTCCCTGCCTTCGAGCAGCGTTGGCGCCAGCGCCAAGCCGAAGGCGACGGTCTTGCCGGAACCTGTCTGGGCCGAGACCAGCGCGTCGGAAGCGGCAAGCGCCGGATCGAGCATCGCCTTCTGCACCGGGGTGAGTTCGGCGTAACCGCGCTTCTGCAACGCCTTGGCGATCGCCGGGACGACGCCGTTAAATTCTGTCATGGATTCGATCTTTCGGAGCTGTCAGGCGCGTTGCTGCGCCATGGCCGGAGCCAGCCGGCGGGGTATTTGCGCCGTTCCTAGCCGCTCCCGCGGCGATTGTCAAAGCGTACGGCTACGCCACAGCCAGACGTCGATGCGGCTTGCCCGGCCGCGCAGCGCCGTTTCCAACGGTCCCTCCATGCGGCCGGACTGCGTGAGCACACTATCGGAGCCGGCAGCGCGGACGATTTCGGCGCTCAGCGCCAGTTCGACACCATGGCGGGCGGCCACCTCCATCAGCCGGCTGCCGACATTGATGGTGTCTCCCGCCGCCGTGATCTGTTGCCGGTCGCCGGTGCCTAATCGCGAGGCGACGATCGGGCCGCAATGGGCGCCGACCTTGAAGCCGATCTTCTTCGGGGCAAAGCCCGCATGCGCTTGAAGCCAGGCCCGTGTGCGCTCGCAGAGGCTGACCGCGCAGGCAGCGGCGCGGGCGGCATCATCATCGGCCGGCTCCGGTAGGCCGAACAGGATCATCGCCCCGTCGCCCATGAAGCTGGTGATGGCGCCGCCATGGGCGCGCGCCTCCTCGTCGACCAGTTCGAAGAAGCCGCTCAGCATCTCGCTGACCGCCACTGGCCCGACATTTTCGCTGAGGCCGGTGAAACCCGAGAGATCGATGAAGATGACGGCGGCGCTCTGGCGCACCGGCGCAGCAAGGAAATTCGGATCGCGCGCCAGCCACTCGCCGAGGCCGGGCGCCTCGATGCGCTGCAGGAGCGCGCTCTGCTCGGCGAAATGGCGGGCGCGGCCGCGGTCGAGCCAGAGCTCGGCCGCCCCGTAGATCAGCGCCGGCGGCAGCGCTGCGGCGATCGGCAGTGCCGCACTCAACCAGTAGCCATGCGCAAAAGCCGACAGATTGATCATCGCCCAGACGATCAGCGTCAGCACGATGATGATGTAGCCTGCCGCACTGCGGCGCCAGGCAATCAACGAAACGAGCACGAGCGTCAGACCGACGGCAATGCCGGCATCGATCAGCCTTATCCTACGGTCGCGCACCATGCCGTCGCCGGTGACGAGATGGGTGATCGCGGTCGACATCACCTCGACGCCCGGCATGACGGGATCGAACGGCGTCGGAAAAACGTCGCCACCGCCAGTCACCGTCGAACCGATGACGACGATGCGACCAGTGATCGCATCCGCCGAAAGCTTGCCATCCAGCGCATCTGCGGCGCTGAAGGTGGCGATGCTGCCATGCCCGCCATAAAAAGTCACCGGCAGGCGCTGGCCGATATCGGTGGGAATACGCAGCTTTCCGAGCATGATGGCATCGGGTTCGATGGTGGGGTCGACGCCGAGCGCCACCGACGCGACACGCAGCGGAAAAGCCGGATCCAGCCGGTCTGCGGAACGCGAGATCAGCGGAATGAAGCGCGGCGTGCCGGTCTGGTCGGTTGCGACATTGACGATACCGACCGCGGCTGCCTCGGCAAAGCGCGGAAGCGGCAAGAGCAGCTGGTTTGCCTCAGGGATGGCGGCAAGCGGATCGCCGGCCGCATCCGTGACCCGCTGGCTGCTTTGCGCGAAAGTGGCAGCGGCCGCAATTACGCTCGGCCCCTGGCGAAGGGCAGCAGTCAGCGCAGCATCACCCGCCTCCGGCCCCGGATCGACGAGCAGAATGTCGATCGCCAAAGCCTTCGGCTTCAACACGATGATCGCCTCGGCAAGGCGTGCAAGTGTCGCCCGATCGAGCGGATAACCGTGCGCCCTAGCGGTGCGGTCATCGATCGCAACGATCGAGACGACGGGCGGCGGTGTTTTCGCGCCGACGATGGCGCTGCGGATATCGGCAAGCGAGGCCTCTATCCGGTCGAGAAGGCCGTTTCCGGCATTGAGATGGGTATAGCCGAGCGCAGCCGCCCAAAGACCGGCGAGCAGCAGCGCGATCACGGTCAGCAGACGATGGTTCATGGGATTTATTGGCCGAGGCGGGCAAGAAGGGCGGCGGCGCGTGGCGCCGGCCAGCGGCGCACGACGAGGGGTTCTGTTCCGCCGGTAACGTCGACGCCCTCGCCCGGCGACAACACCACTGCCTCGCCGGCCGGCCGGCGGACCGCGACACTGCCTCTGACGACCAGCACCGAGGTCTTGCCGCCTGCGACATCGACAGCCCATTGCGTACCGCGCACTGCAGCGATCGCCTGCGGCGTCACGACCTGAAAACCACCGGCGTGCTGGCTGCTGTCGACATCGACGAGAATGGCCTTGCGCCGCAGCGACGCCGAATCAGGGCTGCCGTCGCGGTTGCGGTCGACGAGGCTGTAGGCGGCGCCGGCCTCCGCCGTCACCGTGACGCCGCCTGGACAACTGAGCACCTGGCGGGCACCGGCATCACGCGATACCGTGCACCCGGCAGACTGCGCAAAGGCCGCCCCATGCGGAATGAGGCCGAGAGCGAGTGCGGCGGCAAGCAGGCTGCGAAGCGTCATATTCATGGAAAGTCCCCTTGACCATGCGGAACAGCTCTTTTCGAAAGCGCCCGCCAACCGTCTTCTTCCATGTGAGGGATGATAGACGAATTCAAATATTTCCCTAGGCAAAAAAAGTAAACCGGCGCAATCGCCGGCGGAATTCTTACGTTCTACTATCCGTTTCAAGCACGGGTCCGGCATAACGCGCCCGCGGCCGGATCAATTCGCCGCTGTCGATCTGCTCCATCGCATGTGCAAGCCAACCGGCGGAACGGGCAAGCGAGAAGATGATGATCGGCGCCTCCCTCGGGAGGTCGAAGGCGGCGGCCATTGCGGCAAGCGCGAAATCGACGTTGACCTTCTCGCCGACCATCTCCTCGCCGGTTTCCCGGACCTCGGCAAACTGCGGCGGCAAGGCAAAGTGCGAAAGCAGCGCCAGAGCCCTGACATCGCCGTCGGGATAAAGCGGATGACCGAAGGCCAACAGGCGATTACCCTGGGCGAGCGTGCGGCGGATCGCCTTTTCCGCCCCAAGGGCGGAAGCGGTCTCGATCAAGGCGTCGACGCCCTGCCAGGCCGCGCCATGCAACGGCCCTGTCAGCGTCGCCAGACCGGACAGCACGACGGCCGAAAGGGCTGCACCCGCCGATGCCGTGACCCGCGCCGCAAAGGTCGAGGCGTTGAGTTCGTGATCGGCAAGCAGCACCAGCGCGCGACGCAGGCAATGGGCAGCGTCCGGCCGCTGCCAGCTTGCCGCAAGCCGCAAATGCAGCGGCTGGTCGGAAGGACCTGGCGCCAGCGCATCGGCGACGGTGCGGAGAACGCCACTTGCTTCGCGGCGGAGTGCTGCCTGCGAGCGGCCGAGCGATGGCAGATCCGAGGTCACCCGCCCTGCCAGCGCCAGGAAGGCAACCTGAAGCGACGGAGAGGCATGTCCGGTCCCGCTGCCGGAGGAAAGTGTTTCCGCGCCGTTCCAGAGCAGTGCCGCCGTCTGCTCCAGCGTCGCGACTTCGGCGAAATCGGCCGCATCCTTTCCGCGATAGAAAAGCCGTCCGCCGATGATGGTGGAAATTGCCGAGGAGAGAACCGGATCGCCCCAGCGGATCGCCTCGGCGGCGACCGTTTCGGTCTTGCGGCGGCCGGCATGGCGTTCGGCAAGCCGCTGTACGTCGGAAGCCTGGTAGAGGCTGCGGCGCGGGTCGGTGGGATCGGGCTTGGCACGGATGCGCCCGCGACTGACATTGGCGTAGAGCGTCTGCGGCTTGGTCTTCAGCGCCCGCAACGCCTCCTCGGCAGTCAGCCACGACATTGGAGCCTCACATTGATCAATTACGTCAAGATTGACGTCAATGAGACTAGGTTGGATCATCCCGATCGTAAAGGAGAAAACAACATGAAAAATGGCTTGGAAGACGTCATTGCCGCCGAAACGCAGCTCTCGGATGTCGATGGCGAAGCGGGACGACTGATCATCCGCGGCGTAGCGCTGGATCATCTGGTCGCAGACGGCACCTATGAAGGCGTCGCAGCCCTGTTGCTGGACGGGTTGATGGAGCGAAGCTTCAATGAAGTGGAATTGCGCGACTGGCTGGCGCAGGCGCGAACTGGGGTGTTCGACCACATCAAGGCCGCCGATGCCTCTTTGCTCGCCCTGCCTCCGGTCGATGCGATGCGGGCGCTGATCGCCCGGCTGCCTGACGGCGAAGATTTCGATACCGCGCTCAACCTTCTGGCGGCGCCTGCCGTCTTTCTGCCGGCGGTTTTGCGCCTGCAACGCGGTGAACAGCCGATCGCACCAGACGCCTCGCTGCCGCAGGCCGCCGATATCCTGCGCATGCTGACCGGAAAATTGCCGACCAGGGAGCAGACGGCGGCACTCGATGCCTATCTCGTGACGATATCTGACCATGGCCTCAATGCCTCGACCTTCGCGTCGCGCGTCATCGCCTCGACTCAGGCTGGCCTCACCTCTTCCGTGCTGGCGGCGCTGAGCGCCCTGAAGGGGCCGCTGCATGGCGGTGCGCCCGGTCCCGTGCTCGACATGCTGGATGCGATCGGAACGGCGGAGAATGCTTACCCGTGGCTCGGCGAAGCGCTTGATCGCGGCGAAAGGCTGATGGGCTTCGGCCACCGCATCTATCGCGTCCGCGATCCGCGCGCCGATGCGCTGAAGGGCGCGCTGAAGCCGCTGATATCAACCGGACAGGTAAACAGCGCCCGCGGCGCGCTGGCGGAAGCCGTGGAGGCCGCTGCATTGGCGATCCTGAGGGCGCGCAAACCGAACCGGCCGCTTGACGTCAATGTCGAATTTTATACGGCGCTGCTGCTCGAAACGCTCGGCTTTCCCCGTGAGGCCTTCACCGGCGTCTTCGCGATCGGCCGCACTGTCGGATGGCTGGCGCACGCGCGTGAACAGGCGCTCAACGGCCGGCTGATCCGCCCACGTTCGGTCTATATCGGGCCACTACCGGCCGCAGCTTAGAGGATGAATTCGCCGGCAGGGCCATGTCCTTGCCGGCGACCGTCAACCGCCCACGAAGGCCGCGAGGTTGTCGAGCGTCGAGCGGCAACCTTCCTCATTGTCTTCGAGGCGAATTCCAGAGGGGATGTTGTCGCAGACCATCGTCACATCGGTGCCTCCATCTGCAGGCGACAATATCGTGGTCACGGTCATCTCGCCGGAAAAGCCCTCGTCCTCGGAATCGAAGGCCGTGGCCCAAACGATTCGTTCGTCCGGCACGAGCTTGGCAAAGTGGCCTTCGAACCTGTCGGTCTTGTCGGAGCTCTTGCCCGGCTGCGATGTCTCGCCATCGGGATAGACGAGCGACATGCTGAAGGCGCCGCCTTCCCTGCCCTCGAAGGCATGGACGATGCCCTTCATCGAACCGGGCGGAAGCCAGGTGGCGACGGCATCTGCATCGAGGAAGGCGCGGTAGATGCGCTGGCGTGGTGCTGCGATGAAGCGTGAGACGGTGGTGCTGCGTCCGGTGTTCATGCCGGCGAGATAGCGCAAGCACGGATGTTATCCAGATCGTGCCAGAGCAATTCCAGCAAAAGTGCGCAGCGGTTTTGCGTCCGGAATTGCGTGAAAACAAAGAGATAGAGCATTTCCGTTACTCGAAGAAAACGGAAATGCTCTAACCGCGCGATCTGGTGTTGGTATTCGTCAGACGAGACGGCTTTGTTCCGTCGCCGCTTCGATGAAGCTCGCAAACAGCGGATGCGGATCGAGAGGCCGGCTCTTCAGTTCCGGGTGGTACTGCACGCCGATGAACCAGGGATGGTCGGGATATTCGATCGTCTCCGGCAGCACGCCGTCCGGCGACATGCCGGAGAAGACGAGACCGCAGTTTTCGAGCCGATCCTTGTAGTCGACATTGACCTCGTAGCGGTGGCGGTGACGCTCGGAAATATCGGTGGAACCGTAGATATCCGAGATCTTCGTGCCCTTCTTCAGCGACGCCTTGTAGGCTCCGAGGCGCATCGTGCCGCCGAGATCCCCGGCTGCCGTGCGCTTCTGCAATTCGTTGCCCTTGACCCATTCGGTCATCAGGCCGACCACGGGTTCTTTCGTCGCGCCGAATTCTGTCGAGGAGGCACCAGCCACGTCGGCGAGATTGCGCGCCGCCTCGATGACCGCCATCTGCATGCCGAAGCAGATGCCGAAATACGGCACCTTGCGCTCGCGAGCAAAGCGGGCAGCGTGGATCTTGCCTTCGGAACCGCGTTCACCGAAGCCGCCGGGCACAAGGATTCCATGCACTTTTTCGAGATAGGGCGCCGGGTCTTCCTTTTCGAAGACCTCGGATTCGATCCATTCGAGGTTGACCTTGACGCGATTGGCGATGCCGCCGTGATGCAGAGCCTCGATCAGCGACTTATAGGCGTCCTTGAGGCCGGTATATTTGCCGACGATCGCGATCGTCACCTCGCCCTCCGGCGTGCGGATGCGATTGCAGACCTCTTCCCACTGGTCGAGCCGTGGCTTCGGCGCCGGCTCGATGCCGAAGGCGGCAAGGACTTCGTCGTCCAGACCTTCCTTGTGGTAGGCTATCGGCACATCATAGATGTTGGCGACGTCGAGCGCCTGGATAACGGCGGACGGGCGAACGTTGCAGAACAGCGAGAGCTTCCGGCGTTCGGCTTCCGGAATTTCGCGGTCGGCGCGCACTAGCAGGATATCGGGATGAATGCCGAGTGCCTGCAGTTCCTTGACCGAATGCTGCGTCGGCTTGGTCTTGAGCTCACCGGCCGCCGGAATATAGGGCATCAGCGTCAGGTGGACGTAGACGGCGGTGCCGCGCGGCAGGTCGTTGCCGAGCTGGCGGATCGCCTCCATGAACGGCATCGCCTCGATGTCGCCGACCGTGCCGCCGATCTCGCAGATGACGAAATCGTAGTCGTCATTGCCCTCGACAACAAAATCCTTGATCTCGTTGGTGACGTGCGGAATGACCTGCACCGTCGCGCCGAGATAGTCGCCGCGCCGTTCCTTGTCGATGATGTTCTTGTAGATGCGGCCAGTGGTGATGTTGTCGGTCTTGGTCGCCGAACGCCCCGTGAAGCGTTCATAGTGACCGAGATCGAGATCGGTTTCCGCGCCGTCGTCGGTGACGAAGACCTCGCCGTGCTGGGTCGGGCTCATCGTGCCCGGGTCCACGTTCAGATAGGGGTCGAGCTTGCGAAGCCGAACCCGATATCCACGGGCCTGCAGCAACGCTCCGAGAGCCGCGGCCGCAATTCCTTTTCCGAGAGAGGAAACCACGCCGCCAGTGATGAATACGTATCGCGCCATGGGATTCACCGGATACCTTTTCAAAAACGATTCCACCAGCCCAAAAATTCTTTTCCGGAACTTTCGGAGCGTGGCGTGGGAATCTGAACAAAAGAAAACCGGCAGACCCTAGGGCCTGCCGGCGGTTTATGTCGAAGACCGGCTTACTGTCCCGTCGGGACGCCGGAAGGCTGAGCCGGTGCCGGCGCGGCCGGAGTTGCGGGCGTTGCCGGAGCCGTCGTCGCCGGGGCAGTCGTAGCAGGTGCGGTGGCCGCGGGGGCCTGAGTTGCCGGAGCCGCAGTTGCCGGAGCTTGAGCGGCGGGAGCCTGCGGTGCGGGCGTCGCTGCCCCGCTGCTCGGAACGCCGTTGCCGGCCGGCTGATTTGCCGGAGCCTGCGCGCCGCCGAGCGAATCGAGAATGCCGTTGCCCTGGCCGCCTGTTGCCGGAATGCGGTCGAGAATATCGCTCGGACGGCCCTCGTAACGCGTCAGTATGCCGAGGCCGAGCGAGGTCAGGAAGAACAGGGTCGCAAGGATCGCGGTGGTGCGCGTCAGCGCATTGGCCGTGCCGCGGGCCGACATGAAGCCCGAACCGCCGCCGATACCGAGGCCGCCGCCTTCAGAGCGCTGGATGAGCACGACGCCAACAAGGGCGAGCACGATCATAAGATGGATGACAATCAATACTGTCTGCATGGGTCCAGTCCTGCCCGCCTGAAGACGGACATAAATAAGAATTCTGGCGGCTCTTTACATGAGGCTTTCATCTATTCCAAGCCCTTCGGCCCGGAATATGCCCTGGGATAAACGAATAAACCCAGGAATAAACAATGCCTCAGGCGAGCAGCGCCTCATAGGCCCGGTAGATGGCGAGGAAGTCGGCCGCTTTCAAGCTCGCCCCGCCGATCAGCGCGCCGTCGACATTGGCGATGCCCATCAGCTCATGGGCATTGGCCGGCTTGACCGAGCCGCCGTATAGAAGACGCATCTTGCGGCCTTCATCGCCGAAGCGGGCCACAAGCTCTGCCCGCATAAAGGCATGCGCCTTTTCGACATCACCTGATGTCGGCGTCACACCGGTGCCGATCGCCCAGATCGGCTCGTAGGCGATGACGGTATTTTCGGCCGTCGCGCCATCGGGAACGGAGGCGGAAAGCTGGCGTTTGATGACGTCGAGCGCCTGGCCTGTCCGACGTTCATCCGCCGTCTCGCCGATGCAGATGATCGCCGTCAGCTCTGCGGCGAAGGCCGCTTCCGCCTTGGCGCGCACCAGATGATCGGTTTCGGCATGGTCGGTGCGCCGCTCGGAGTGACCGACGATGACATAGGTGCCGAAACAATCGGCAATCATCTCGGCCGAGATGTCGCCGGTATGTGCACCGGACGGATTCTGATGGCAGTCCTGAGCGCCGATCGCCAACGGGCTGTCGGTGCACAGCGCCGTCGCCACGTAGAGCAGCGTCGCCGGCGGGCAGATCAGCGCTTGGACCTTGTCGGCCAGCGGCGGGCGAACACCCTCGGCGATCGCCTTGATCTGATCCAGGGAGGCACGCATGCCATTCATTTTCCAGTTTCCCGCCACAAGCGGGCGCACATCAGGTGTCATGCTGGCCTTCCACAATCTGCTTATGCCTTGGGCAATATCAAAAGCTTGCAGCAAAGAAAAGCATCACGCCCTTGACGTAAAGGGAATCTCTGCGATCCCGCGCATATTTCTGCCGAATATCGTCCGCTCAAGCGCCGCGCGTCTTTCAAGACACGCAAAGGTAGTATTTCTGCATTCATGCATCGTGCTATTCCGAAAAATGGTCTCCGATTTTCCGTCAGAAGCGCTAGCCGGCAAGCATCCAGTTCACCACTCTGCGCCAGTCGATCATCCGGATCGGCGTCCCGTGATTGCCGGTCTCAAACAGCGTGAAACGCGTCGGATATTTTGCTTTGTGCAGGCTTTCGAACAGTGCCTGCTGGTCGGAGGCGGCATAGACCGGGTCGCGGCTACCATGGGCGAACCAGAGCGGCAGCTTCGCCCTATAGAAGGCGCTCTTGATGAAATCCGGATCGGTGACCCCGCTCATGATCAGCATGCCCTTCAGCCGTTTGACGCTGTCACCATCGCGCGCAATGCCCCAGCAGACCTGGCTGCCCATCGAGGCACAGGAAAGGACGATCGGCCGGCCGGGCGATCGCGCGTTGGCATAGCGGATCAGGCCGGCGATCGCCGCAACGCCGCTGCTGTCGAAGCTTTTGACGGTCGGCGAATAATAAACGCCGCCATTGCCGGCGACGAGGTTCTTCAGCCGGTTGAAATTGCCGCCGAAGCTGTAATCGTTGGCGCCGAGCCGCCGGTCACCGTCGCGCCCATGGATGAAAATCACCGTGAAAGCGGCACTCTGAGCCGGTCCCACCCTGGTGACATCAAGCTTGATGCCGTCGAGAGACAGCGTCTCGTCCGCCTGGGCCTTGCGGATGCCGAGCGCCACATATTTCTGCTGCACCCGCTTTTGCGGGATCTGGTCGCGGCCGTTGATATCGCGCATCTCGTCATAGTCGATGACCTCGAAGGCGCCGTCATCGCCTGTCTGCAGCACGGTCTGCTTCGAAAACAGATCGTCCTTGAAGGGCGCTAACACATCGGCTGCCTGTGCCGGGCCAACAGCGGAGAGCATGGCCGCAGACAAGAAAAACGCCGCAATTGCGGTGATGATGGTGCAATGACTTGTGGACATTCGCATTCGGATGGTTCCTGAAGCCTGCCGCCGCTTGCCATTCCGCGCCCGGCAACGCAAATCATTTGGGAAAAGCCCGCCAAAACTGGCGGTGTCGCGTATAGAGGTGCTTTCTGGCAAAATCTGCCTGATTCGCAAACGTGGCATGAAATGCGGTGATTTTGGGTCGGCGGCGGATGCCCGCCCCAGCCAGACCCAAGACAGGATGAAGATCTGAACGGCTCCATGGACGATAGCAACGACCTCTTTTCCGGAATGCCCCTCTCTGAAAAACGCGAGGAGGCGCAGAAGCCTGCCGCTCCGACCGAGCGGCCGCCGGTGACGGCTGCGCCCGCCGCCGCCGCAGCACCTCCTGCCGGAGCCTCCGCGCGCCCGGCGCCCGCCGCGTCGAACTCCGATGACTACGGCGCCTCGTCGATCCGCGTCCTCGAAGGCCTCGAGCCGGTGCGCATGCGCCCGGGCATGTATATCGGCGGCACCGATGAAAAGGCGCTGCACCATCTGTTTGCCGAAGTCATCGACAATGCGATGGATGAGGCGGTCGCCGGACACGCCAATTTCATCGAGGTTTATCTCGACCTCGAGGGTTATCTCACCGTCTCCGACAACGGCCGCGGCATCCCGGTCGAGAACCATCCGCAGGTGCCGGGCAAGTCGACGCTCGAAGTCATCATGACCAAGCTGCATGCCGGCGGCAAATTCGACGGCAAGGCCTACGAGACCTCGGGCGGCCTGCACGGCGTCGGCGTTTCGGTCGTCAACGCGCTCTCCGACGACCTCGAGGTCGAGGTAGCGCGAAACCGCAAGCTCTACCGCCAGCGCTTCTCCCGCGGCCTGCCGCAGGGCGGGCTCGAAGAGTTGGGCGACGTCCACAATCGCCGCGGCACCCGGGTGCGCTTCCATCCAGACCCCCAGATCTTTGGGGATCACATGAAGTTCGATGCCGCCCGCGTCTTCCGCATGGCGCGCTCGAAAGCCTATCTCTTCGGCGGCGTCGAAATCCGCTGGAGCTGCGAGGCGGGCGTGCTGCCCGAAGGCTCCGAGGTCCCTGACAAGGCCGTCTTCCACTTCCCCGGCGGCCTGAAGGACTATCTCCAGGCGACGATGGGCAAGGAGTTCACCGTCACCCGCGAGATCTTTGCCGGCAAGACTGAGAAGACCAGCGGCCATGGCTCGATGGAATGGGCGATCACCTGGTATGGCGGCGATCCGCAGGTACATTCCTATTGCAACACCATCCCGACCCCCGAAGGTGGCACACATGAGGCGGGGCTGCGCATCGCGCTGACCAAGGGCCTGAAAGCCTATGCCGAACTGACGCAGAACAAGCGTGCCGCTCAGATCACCACCGACGATGTGATGATCTCGGCCGTCGGCATGCTGTCGGTCTTCATCCGTGAGCCGGAATTCGTCGGCCAGACCAAGGACAAGCTCGCAACTGTCGAGGCCCAGCGCATCGTCGAGAACGCGCTGCGCGATCCCTTCGACCATTACCTTGCGGACAATCCGAACGAGTCGGCCAAGCTGCTCGACTGGGTGATCGAGCGCGCCGAAGAGCGCCTGCGCCGCCGCAAGGAAAAGGAAGTCAACCGTAAGACGGCGGTGCGCAAGCTGCGCCTGCCCGGCAAGCTCGCCGATTGCTCGCAGAACACCGCCGAAGGCGCCGAACTCTTCATCGTCGAGGGCGATTCGGCAGGTGGTTCGGCCAAGCAGGCGCGCAACCGCGCCAACCAGGCCATTCTGCCGCTGCGCGGAAAGATCCTCAACGTTGCCAGCGCCGGCCGCGAAAAACTCGGCGCCAACCAGCAGCTCGCCGATCTCATCCAGGCGCTCGGCTGCGGCACGCGCTCGAAATACCGCGACGAAGACCTGCGCTACGAACGCATCATCGTCATGACCGATGCCGACGTCGACGGCGCCCATATCGCCTCGCTGCTCATCACCTTCTTCTATCAGGAGATGCCGGAGCTGGTGCGTGGCGGCCATCTCTTCCTCGCCGTGCCGCCGCTTTACAAGATCACCCAAGGGTCGAAATCTGCCTATGCCCGCGACGACAATCATCGCGCCGAGCTGATGCAGACGGAGTTCAAGGGCAAGGCCAAGGTCGAGATCAGCCGTTTCAAAGGTCTCGGCGAGATGATGCCCGCCCAGCTCAAGGAAACCACCATGGATCCGTCCAAGCGCACCCTGCTCAAGGTGCTGATCGACGAGGTGGATTTCGAAGGCACCCGCAGCGCTGTCGACGATCTGATGGGCACCAAACCGGAAGCCCGCTTCCGCTTCATCCAGGATCGCGCGGCCTTCGCCGAGAACCTCGATATTTAATGCGTCGCCACGCATTTTAGCATCGACGATTTCACGGAACTGACGAAGAACCGTAACAACTCCGTCAAACAACCGGCGCATGAAGCGGTCGGCGCGCCTTTCCCTTGAGGGAACGGCGGCGCCGATTCGAACCGTTTTCAAACCCCTTGCCGGATATTTGTCATGACCAAGCGTTTTCTCGCGGCTGCCGCTTTTGTTCTCCTGTCCAGCACCGTCAGCGCCACCGATATCGGCGCCACCTTCGAGACCGCCTGCCCCTTCGGTGATTGCGCCGCCGGCATTTCGCTCTCCTATCTCGGTGAATTCGTCATCCCCACCGGTCACATGGAAAACGGCGTCGAATTCGGCGGCATTTCCGGCCTCGATTTCGATTCCGCCACCGGCCACTATCTCGCCATCAGCGACGACCGCTCGGAAAGAGGCCCGGCCCGCTTCTACGAACTCAACGTCGATGTCGACGCGTCCGGTCTCAAGGGCGTTTCGGTCGTCAAGCAGGTGACGCTGAAGGACAAGAACGGCGCACCCTTCGCCGCCAGGACCGTCGATCCGGAATCGATCCGCCTCGGCAAGGACGGCATCTATTGGGGCAGTGAAGGCGACGGCAAGGCGCTGCTTGCGCCCTTCGTCCGTGTCGCTTCGCCGGACGGCTCCTTCGTCCGCGAATTTAAGCTGCCGGAGGGCTTTGCGCCGACCGCGGACAAGTCGACCGGTATCCGCGACAACCTCGCCTTCGAAGATCTCGCCGTCGCGCCCTCCGGCGATGTTTTCGTCGGTGTCGAAGCCGCCCTCTATCAGGACGGCCCGAACCCTTCGCTGACGTCAGGCAGCCTGTCGCGCATCGTCCGCTACGACGGCGCCACCGGCGAGCCGAAGGCCGAGTACGTCTATCCGGTCTCGCCGATCCCGCAGGCCGCCACCAAGGCCGACGGCGGCAACGACAACGGCATGTCGGAGATGCTTGCCCTCGACGATCACCGCCTGCTCGCCGTCGAGCGGAGTTATGCCCAGGGCTTCGGCAACAGCATCAAGATCATGATGATGGATCTGACTGATGCCACCGATGTATCCGCCATCGCGTCCCTCGCCAAAAACGACCAGCGTGTCGTTCCCGCCCGGAAGAGCCAGGTCCTTGATTTGAGGGCGATCGGCCTTGTTCCCGACAATATCGAGGCCATGTCGCTGGGGAAGGCCAAGGACGGCACCGACGTCCTCATTCTCGGCTCCGACAACAATTTCTCGACCAGCCAGAAGACGCAATTCTACGCCTTCAAGATTCTGCGCCGCCCGCAGCAGTAAGACGCCCGGGTCTGAGCGTCGAATAGCGACGCTTTGTATACGCTTTCATGGTGCGGACCTTGAAACCGCCGGGTTGATGGCCCATAACCAGAGTACAAGAAAAAGAAGAGGCGCGCGTGGGTGTGTTCGACCGTCAGAAAAGCAATCATGAGCCGCGATGGCTCGGATCATCGGCGCAGACGCGCACGCCGCTGATTCCCTCCATTTCGGCGGCGCGCTGGCTGCTGGTCCTGGTCGTCGCTGCCGGCGTCTATTTCTTCTACGGCTTCCTCGTGCCGGTGCTCGCAGCCCTCGTCATCGGCTTTGCCAGCTGGCCGCTCTACCGCAAGCTTCTTGCCCGCGTCGGCGGCAATACGACGATCGCCGCGACCATCGCCATCATCATGATCATCACTTTCCTGGTCATCCCGATCGGGCTTGCTGTGACCTATACGACCGGCGAAGTACGCACCTGGGTCACCTGGGCAATCCACGCCAACCGCGCCGGCGCCCCGACACCCGACTGGATCGTCGCGCTGCCTTGGGCAGGCGCCTACCTCGATGAAGTCTGGACAAAATATATCGGCAGTCCCGGCGCCTTGGGCGAAGTCATCCAGGCAGTCAGCGGCGCCAATATCGGCAACATCTATCGTGCCGTGCTTGCGGCCGGCGGCGGCGCCTTCCACCTGCTGCTGACGCTGCTCTTCATGCTGATCGCGCTATTCTTCGTCTATCGCGACGGTTTCTCCTTCTCCAAGCAAATCGACATGCTGGGCGAGCGTATCCTGCCGAACCGCTGGGAGCGCATTTCCCGCGTCGTGCCGGCGACGATCAGCTCCACCGTCATGGGCATGACGTTGATCGCGATCGGCGAAGGCATTGTGCTCGGCCTTGCCTACTGGATTGCCGGCGTGCCCTCGCCGGTGACGCTCGGCGTTTTGACGGGCGTGATGGCGCTGATACCGGGCGGTGCGCCGCTCTCCTTCACGCTGGTCTCCATCTATCTGCTGGCGAGCGGCTCGCATGTCGCCGGCATCGGTCTCTTCGTCTGGGGGACGGTCGAGCTCTTCATCGTCGACAAGACGCTGCGGCCGAAACTCGTCGGCGGTCCGATCAAGCTGCCCTTCCTGCCGACCTTCTTCGGCCTCGTCGGCGGTGTCAAAACGATGGGTTTCCTCGGGCTCTTCATCGGCCCGGTGCTGATGGCGCTGATCGTCGCCATCTGGCGTGAATGGATCCACGAGGCCCGCAGCGCCGACAAGAGCGAAACGGGGCCGCAGATCATCATCGACGAACCGGCCCCACCGCCGGTACCGCGAGTCGCCGAAGGCTGAACATACCTTCGCAGACGGGGCTACCCCAGCCGCTTTTCCATGAACAGGCTGAGCGGGTCCGGCAGGTAGGCGCCGAAAGGCTCTATTTCCCGATATCCGTATTTGCGATAGAGCGCGATCGCCTCGGGTTGGTAGATGCCGGTTTCGAGCCGGATCGCCGTCAGCCCCTTTTTTTCTGCGATTGCTTCGAGCGCATTCATCAGGCTGCTGGCGATCCTCAGCCCCCTTGCCTCGGGATCGACGAACATGCGCTTGATCTCCGCCGTGCCGTCGCCGGCCTCGACCAGCGCGCAGCAGCCGACGATCGCATCGTCGCGGCGCGCGACGAGGAAGCTCACCGAAGGTTTCTCCAGCACGGACAGGTCGACCAGGTGGTTGCTTTCCGCGGGATAGAGCGATTGCGCATAGGCATCGGAAAGATCGAGAAGGCGAATGACGCCCTCCTGGCGCGGTTGCTCCAGGGCGATGGTCACGGACATGCTGACTTCCTCTGCTGGCGCGGGGCACAATTTTTCCCGACATGACGAAGAGTTAATGCCGTTGCCTTCATTCGGTTGGAATTGCACCCTCTAAGACGATGAGGTGCTCAATAATCAAGGAAGCAGAATATGCAAGCGGTGCTGATCGCGATGACCATTCTCGGCTGCGACGATTCGATCAGCCAGTGCAATTATGTCGCGACGGTCGATAAACGCTGGGAAACAGTTGCCGCCTGCGATGCGGAAGCCGAACGACGCCTGAAGACCTATGTCAATGTCAACTATCCCTCGGTGATCGCGGTGTGCGAGGCGCCGAAAGCCATCGCCGCCGCCGAGCCGCCGAAGCCGGCGCCCGTGCCTGCCGCTGCGCCCGAGGTCGCTGTCGCAGCGCCCGAGGAACCGGCAGGAAGGATCGCCGGTTTTGCTGAAGGCATCGCCGGGCAGGTCCGCGCCCATCTGCCCTCAGGCAAAAGCGTCAGGGACACACTCACCAAACCCGTGCACTTCGTATCCGCCAGCTATTCCTGGGTGGTGACGCGGCTCGCTGATTAGGCGGCCGCAAGCGCCGCGTAGACGCGGGCCGATTGTCGCTGCTCGTTAACATGCAGCTTTTCCACCAGGTCGAGCAGTTCGCCGATCGCGCCATGCGCATCATGATGGCGGAATTTTTCGAGAAGACGGCCGCAGACATTGCCGAGCACGCTGCCCGGCGCTTTTCTGGCGGCGTCGCGCCACAGCATCGTCGCCTCGACAAAGATCACGCTGATATTCCTCGGCAGGCCGGCGGACTCGTAGAGCGCACGCACGGCATGCATACGCCCGGTTGCCAGGATCGAACGCACCCGGCGCTCGCTGCACGCGGTCAGATCGACGATCGCGCCGGCGAAGAAGTCCACCTTGCCGGCGCAGAGCGCATGCATCAGGAAGGATGGCGTCAGCCGGCCGTTGAGGCGCAGATGCTGGACGAGGTCGGGGATTTCGCGCGGGGCAATATCGCCGGCGATCGAGACAATGGCAGCCTCGGTCGCCTCGCGGCTGATGCGCTGGAGCCGCTGCAGGCCGATCGCCGCCTGCACCAGCGGCAGCCCGATCAGCGCATTGCTGACATGCTGGGTGAGCAACTGGCGGGCATCGGCCGGAAGGTCGCTTCGGTCGAGAAGCAGGTTGCGGATATCGCAGCAGTCCCCGAGCCGTTCGGCGATGCGCTTCAACGACAGGCTGGAGATCACCGCGCCGTCATTCTCGAGCAGGCAGAGGAGTTCTTCCTCGTCGCCGACCTCCGCAAGCGCGGCGGAGACCGGGCGCGTCACATGCGCCCTCGCCGCGATCAGCATGCGGGTCGCGCCATTGCCGCGCGCGGCAAGGTCGACCAGATCAGCGTCGCTCAAAAGTGGCGAACAGGTCACCGCATGGCAGGCAACCTCGGGCTGGTCTTCGGCAAGCGAAAGGATCAGGCTGCGCGGCGCATCGGGCGACCAGGCGATCGCCTCGGCAAGCGCAAGCCGCACACGTGGCGACGGATCGTCGAGAAGAAAGGTCATCGCCATTTCGGCCGCCGCCCGCTCGTCCGCAGACATTTCGGACTGCAGATAGGCGCGCCCGAGTGCGTTTGCGGCCCGGGCCCGGTCACCGGTCTTGGCCGTTTCGATCCAACGAAGGAAAGCTTCTACGATCACGCGACGCCCCAGCACTTGAACGCGATTCCCTCGCGCTCCATTCAATGCTGCGACCGTAGCGGCAAAAGGTTTAAGATTGGTTCACCATGCTTCTTAAGGCTTTGGACACCTTGCCGGTTCGGCTCAGCCTTGCTGCGTCTTCGGCCGGACCATCTCGAAAACTTCGCTGCCTTCGCTGTAATCCATGTAGCCCATGCGGGCCAAAGGTCGGGCGATCGACATGTCGAGGCGGCCATCCCTGACGATCGCTTCATCGATACGGATGCCGACCACTTCGCCGAAGACCAGGACGTTTTCGGACGGTTCCCCCGACAGCGTCTTCGGCTCGATGATCTCCGTGACCTTGCATTCGAGCACCGCGAAAGCCTCGCCGACATAGGGCGCGTCGATCAGTTCGGCCGGCTTCGCCGTCAAGCCGGCGAAATCGAATTCGCTGTCGCCGTAGGGCAGCGCCGCCGAGGAGAGATTCATCTTCTCGGCGAGATCGCGGCTGACGAAATTGCAGGTGAAGACGCCGGTCTCGGCCGCGTTGCGCTGGCTGTGCTTGCGTCCGGCCGAAGAAAACATCACCAGCTTCGGCCGGTCGGCAACGGCATTGAAGAACGAATAGGGCGCGAGATTGATCGAGCCATCCCTGCCCTTGCTGCCGATCCAGCCGATCGGGCGCGGCGACACGATCGCCTTGAACGGATCATGCGCGAGCCCGTGCCGATTGCTCTCGGTGGTGTAGAACATCAGTCGTCTCCGCCGACCCAGGTCACAGTATCGGCAAGTTCCGGCCGCGGCCGCTCAATTGCCGGAAATGTGGTCGAGCCGATATGGATGAAGCCCGCCACCTTTTCATCCGGACCGACGCCGAGCAGCGGATAGGCGCGCTCGTCATAGGCGAACCACTCCGTCAGCCAGTTGGCGACATAACCATTGGCGTTGGCGGCGAGAATGACGTTGAAGCAAAGCGCGCCGGCCGACATCAGCTGCTCCCATTCCGGGATCTTGATATGCGGTCCTGCCTTGCTGACGACGGCGACGACCACGGGCGCGCGGGTGAAACGGCTGCGCTCGACCTGGATCATCTCTTCGGAAAGTTCGGGCTTTGTCTGAAGTGCCAGCGTCAGAAGCTCCTCGCCGAGACGCACGCGCTGCTCTCCGCGATAGACGATGAACCGCCAGGGGGCGATCTTGCCGTGATCGGGAACACGCGAGGCGAGACGCAGGATCTCCTCGATCTCGGCCTTCTCGGGGCCCGGTTCGCACATCTGGAAAGCGGGGATGGAGCGGCGCACGGCGAGGTAGTCGATCAGCTTGATATCGGATTTCATGCGGGAGAGGCTCTCATTATTTATGCTGCTGCAAAGGGTGGGTCTTGAATTTGCCATCGCGTTGGTCTTGAAGTGGCCTTTGCGATTTCAGAAGTCAATCGGTTCACGAAACAGATGTTTGGCATTTTGCCTTTTGCACGCATCGGCCTTGCCATTGCCCTGATCATACTGACGCCCTTCGGCGCCAGCGCTCAGGATGCCTTCAAGGGATTCAAACAGCTTGAATCGACGCCGAAGATGCCGAAGCTCGATGCCTTCATCGCGCCCGGTGCGGCGCCCGAAGGGGTCAAGCTGCGCGACGTCCCGATGGAGGCCAAGCTGACGGCGGACGGCACGCCGGTTGAGGAAGGCCTCTCCTGGTACGTCTTCAGCCCGATCGCCGGATCCGACGGCAAGCTGCCGCTGATCGCCAGCGCCAAGGGCGGGCCCGCCGCCTTCCAGCTCGCTCCGGGCGATTATTTCGTCAACGTCTCCTTCGGCCGCGCCGGCGTCACCAAAAAACTGACCGTGCCCGCTGAAGGCGAGGTCGACAAGCAGGTGATGGTGCTCGATGCCGGCGGCCTGCTGCTCAATGCCGTCTCCGGCACCGATGCCCGCATCCGCCCCGACCAGTTGAGCTTCTCGATCTATTCCTCGGAAGTGCGCGACGATGGCGAGCGCGGCCTCGTCATGGCCGATGTCTCGCCGAATACCGTTGTCCGCCTCAATGCCGGCACCTACCACATCGTTTCCGAATATGGCAGCGTCAACGCCGTGATCCGCGCCGACATCCAGGTCGAGGCCGGCAAGCTGACCGAAGCGACGATCCAGCATCGCGCCGCGCAGATCACCTTCAAGCTGGTCTCCGACGCCGGTGGCGAGGCGATCGCCGATACCGCATGGTCGATCCTGACGGCGGCCGGCGACAGCGTCGGCGAAAGCGTCAGCGCCTTCCCCACCATGGTTCTCGCCGAAGGCGGATATTCCGCCGTCGCCCGCAACAAGGACAAGATCTATCAGCGCGATTTCACCGTCGTCGCCGGCAGGAACACCGATGTCGAGGTCCTGATGAAGGACCAGCAGCCGCAGCCTCCGGCGGATGCTGCCCGCACGGTGCAGCAGGTGCCTGTGGGCACACCGACACCGCCGGGTGTCCAGCCGGCTCCGGTGGCGCCGCTGCCGTCCTACGAACAGCTCGTGCCGCAGGGCGGCGACGACACCAGCCTCGATTGATTTTACCGCGCGCGGTTTCGGCTCAGCCGAGACGTTTGGAAGGCGCGCTTCGGCGGCGCCATCGTGAGGACGGCCTCGTTATCGCGACTTAGAATCCCCCGGCCGTACAATCAGCAGGTTTCATCATTGGTATGGGGAGATTCGTTGAAGCGCCGCTCGGCCTCGGGCGAAGCGCAGACCGGATTTCCGACAGCGCCGAGCCTGGCGCTGTCGGATCCCTGCTATTCAGGCCGCCTTGGCTTTTTTTGCTTCGGCCTTGCGACGAATGTCGGGCGGTGTCGCTTCGAGGGCAAGGCTCTCGACGGCGGCGTCTAGCCCCATCGAAACCTGTTCCTGGCTGCCGAGGCGGCGGATATTGACCGTGCGCTCCTCGGCCTCCTTCCTGCCGCAGACGATGATGACAGGAACCTTGGTGACCGAATGTTCGCGGACCTTGTAGTTGATCTTCTCGTTGCGGAAGTCGGTTTCGACGTTGAGACCGGCCTCGCGCAGCGCCTCGGCCACTTCAAGCCCGTAGGCGTCGGCTTCCGAGGTGATCGTTGCGACCACCACCTGAAGCGGCGATACCCAAAGCGGCATGTGGCCGGCGAAGTTCTCGATCAGGATGCCGAGGAAGCGCTCCATCGAGCCGCAGATGGCGCGGTGGATCATCACCGGCTGCGTCTTTTCGGAGTTGCTGTCGATATAGAAGGCGCCGAAGCGTTCCGGCAGGTTGAAGTCGACCTGCGTCGTGCCGCACTGCCATTCGCGGCCGATCGCATCCTTCAGCGTATATTCGAACTTCGGCCCGTAGAAGGCGCCCTCGCCCGGCAGAATGCCGGTCTTGATGTTGTTCGACTGCTGCTGGATCGTCTCCAGCACGCCCATCATCACGTTTTCGGCGCGGTCCCAGAGTTCGTCCGAACCGACGCGCTTGTCCGGCCGGGTCGAAAGTTTGATGGTGACTTCGTCGAAGCCGAAATCCTTATAGACCGAAAGGATCAGGTCGTTGATCTTCAGGCATTCGGCGGCCATCTGCTCGTCGGTGCAGAAGATATGCGCATCGTCCTGCGTGAAACCGCGCACGCGCATCAGCCCGTGCAGCGCGCCCGACGGTTCGTAGCGATGGACATTGCCGAATTCGGCAAGCCGGATCGGCAGCTCGCGGTAGGATTTCAGCCCGTGCTTGAAGATCTGGATATGGCCGGGGCAGTTCATCGGCTTCAGCGCAAAGACGCGGTCGTCGTCGGTGTCGTCGCCGGCAACCGTCACCTTGAACATGTTATCGCGGTACCAGCCCCAGTGACCGGAGGTTTCCCACAGCGATTTGTCGAGCACCTGCGGCGCATTGACTTCCTGATAGTCGCCAGCAAGCCGGCGGCGCATATAAGCGACCAGCGTCTGGAAGACGCGCCAGCCCTTGCCGTGCCAGAAGACGACGCCAGGACCCTCTTCCTGGAAATGGAAGAGATCCATCTCGCGGCCGAGGCGGCGGTGATCGCGCTTTTCAGCTTCGGCAAGCATATGCAGGTAGTTGTCGAGTTCCGACTGCTCGGCGAAGGCCGTGCCGTAGATGCGGCTCAGCATCGGATTGTTGCTGTCGCCGCGCCAATAGGCACCGGCCACCTTCAAGAGCTTGAAGGCTGAGCCGATCTGGCCGGTCGAGGCCATGTGCGGGCCGCGGCAAAGGTCGAACCAGTCGCCCTGATAATAGATCTTGAGATCCTGCCCTTCCGGGATCGCGTCGACGAGTTCGACCTTGTACTGCTCGCCCTTGTCGGCGAAGACCTGTTTAGCCTTCTCGCGCGACCAGACCTGCTTGGTGAAGGCGGCGTTGCGGGCGATGATTTCCTTCATCTTCTTTTCGATCTTCGGCAGATCGTCGAGTGTGAAGGGCTCGTTCTTTGCGAAGTCGTAATAGAAGCCGTTTTCAATGACCGGACCGATCGTCACCTGGGTGCCAGGCCAGAGTTCCTGCACCGCTTCGGCCATGACATGCGCCGCGTCGTGGCGGATGAGTTCCAGCGCGCGCTCGTCATTGCGGGTGATGATCTCGATCCTGCCCGTCGCCACGGGATCGGAAAGGTCGCGCACGGTGCCGTCGATTGCAACGGCGACTGCCTTCTTGGCGAGCGACTTGGAAATGGATTCGGCGACATCCCGGCCGGTTGCGCCAGCATCGTAGCTGCGCACGGAACCATCGGGAAATGTCAGGGAAATAGCTTGGGACATCGAAATTCTCCTTGTCCAGTCCCGCCAACGAATGCGGGTGGTTGAAACGAAAGCGCCTCCGCGGAGCTGAATGCGCCGCCGCCTGATAGCCAGATTTGCTGCGTGAGTAAAGACGAAGCCGGCCTACATGATCATTTCGGTGAGGCCGCGCACGGTGTTCCAGTTGCGCATCGTACCGACGCCAAGCTGCTTGGTCGTCAGCGCCGAAAGCAGCTTGGATTGGCTCGGCTTGCCGGCGAAATCGATCCAGAGATCGCCGCCGACGACGGCGATGCGCTGTCCCTCCCTCATCAGCGGCTTCAGCGCCTCCACCTTCTTCGGGTCGACCGGCAGGCGCATCACCCGGACGATCACCTGGTCGCCGTTGCCGTCCTTGAAGGGATTGGTGCTGCAAAGCGCCATCCAGGTGCAGTCGCTGCGCACGATGATATCGACATGTTTGCCGAACTTTTCTTCAAAGCCCTCTTCCAGGGTTACTTCGAGTTCGTGCGGCCGCATATCGTCGGCCTCGAAGACGAGATTGCCTGTGGAAACCAGCGTGCGCGGCTCGCGATAGCCGAGCTCCTCGGCAAGGGCGCGCAAATCCTGCATGATGACGCGGCGATCGGGCGTCAGGACAATGCTGTGCAGAAGGGCGATGAAGGTGCTCATGGCACGCGCCCTCTCTTGCGTCCGAGGGTGAAATAGCGCCACGGGGTCCACCAGCGGAAGCCGTCGCCGAGTATCTCCGGCACCTGGTCGAGGCCACTGGTGCCGCCCGGGCCGCAGCGGCCGACGCGAAACAGCGTCATCCAGCCGCCGGCCCAGAGGCCGTGGCGGGCGATCGACTCGTAGCCATATTCGGAGCAGGTCGGGATATGGCGGCAGGAATTGCCGACAAAGCCGGACAGCGTCAGCTGGTAGAGGCGGATGAGACCCATGCCGAGCAGGCGGTCGGGAGTTTTGCGGAAAGGACCGGTGTAATTGCGGGAAGTGCGTGCGGCCTTTTCACGCGGCTTGTCCGATCCGGCGGCGCCACCGTCGTCCTCATCGTCAGCCTGCTGGGCGCAGAACTCGCACATGTTAGTTACGCCTCGACAACTTCCGCCCGTTTCGCCTCGATCTGCCCGATCGCGTCAACGACCGCATCGAAGGTCAGCATCGTCGAAGCATGGCGCGCCTTGTAGTCCCGCACCGGCTGGAGATAACGCATGTCCTCGAAGCGTCCATGGGGCCCCGCTCCATCCGCCTTCAACATGGCGAGCATGTCCTGGCGTGCCTGGAGCAATTCCCCCGATGTGGCGCCGACCACATGGCGGGCCATGATCGAGGACGAGGCCTGGCCGAGCGCGCAGGCCTTCACCTCATGGGCAAAACCGGTCACGGTATCGCCGTCCATCTTCAGCCAGATCCGCACCTTCGAGCCGCAGAGCTTGGAATAGGCCTGGGCGGTCGCATCCGCATCATCAAGCGTGCCGGTCAACGGAATATTGCCGGCGAATTCGAGGATTTTGCTGTTGTAGATATCGTCCATGCTGGATTTCCGCTCCAAAATCACTGCGGATCGGCCTTTATGGGGGCGTTATTGTCATCAAAACAAAAAACACACCGTGTCGTCTGAGGATACTTACATACGATGGCCGTCTTCCTATATGTATGTCGTTCGAAGGCCATGAAAATGCAATGGCCTCGTGTAAGTTTGATTGGGAAACCGTGCCGGACGGGCTGAACTTGCCCTGAAAGCCCCGGAGCCTGCCAAAGGTGCATGAATTCCCGCATGGGATTGACCAGTGGCGATTCCGACAGATGGGTCCGCGGTGCGGACCAGGAGACCATTGTTCATGGACGCCATCGTAAAGAATTTTCCGCAGACGAACCGCGACTCGGATCGCCCCTCCCAGCAAGAGGCGGAGGAAGCCGTTCGCGTTCTGCTGCGCTGGGCCGGTGATGACCCGACGCGTGAAGGCCTGCTCGAAACGCCGGCCCGCGTCGTCAAATCGTACCGCGAACTCTTTTCCGGTTACGACATGGCGGCGGAAGACGTGCTCGGCCGCACCTTCGAGGAGGTCGCCGGTTACGACGATATGGTCCTCGTCAAGGACATTCCGTTTTACTCGCATTGCGAACACCACATGGTGCCGATCATCGGCAAGGCTCACGTCGCCTACATGCCGGACGGGCGTGTGCTCGGCCTGTCGAAGATTGCCCGTGTCGTTGAGATCTATGGCCGCCGCCTGCAGACGCAAGAAACGATGACCGCGCAGATCGCCCGGGCAATCGACGATACGCTTAATCCGCGCGGTGTCGCCGTATTGATCGAGGCCGAACATATGTGCATGGCGATGCGCGGCGTTCAGAAGCAGGGCTCGACCACGTTGACGACGACGTTTACGGGAACGTTCAAGACCGAGCCGGCCGATCAGGCCCGTTTCATGACTATGGTGCGGAGCCGCTGATACCGGCTCCCTCAGGAGGGCCGCGATGAGTCAACTGATCTTCAATCAACCATCCGAGGACAAGTCGGCGTTGGAAGACGCCGGCGATTTCACGCCCCGTTTCGACGACCGCGGCCTGATCACCGCGATCGTCACCGATGCTGGCGATGGCGAGTTGCTGATGGTGGCGCATATGAATGCCCAGGCATTGGCGCTGACCATCCAGACCGGCACGGCGCATTATTTCAGCCGTTCGCGCGGCAAGCTCTGGAAGAAGGGCGAGACCTCCGGCAATCTCCAGACGGTGAAGGAAATCCGCACCGACTGCGATCAGGACGCCATCTGGCTGAAGGTCGAGGTCGCCGGCCACGACGCCACCTGTCACACCGGCCGCCGCTCCTGTTTCTACCGGACGATCACGCTTCGGGACGGAAAGCCGATGCTTGATATCGTTGACGACGAGCTTCAATTCGATCCGCAGGATGTCTACGGAAAATAGCCCGAATTTCCCGGTACTTGCTCCTTATTGCGCCAGAAACCGCTTCTATATACCATTTGGAAACTGATCGGGCACACTATCGGAAATCACGTGTTCTGCTGGGAGGGGAGAGCGCCATGTTGAGCTGGAGTCTGCATCGTCAAAGCTCTGAAGGCGAGGGTTCTGGTTCCGGCATGTCGACCACGCTCGATATGCTCCCGCCTCCGGCGCCTCAAAAGAAAATCAAGATTGCGCTCGCGCTCGGCGGCGGAGCTGCCCGCGGCTGGGCCCATATCGGTGTGCTGCGCGCACTCGACGAGGCTAAAGTCGAGATCGGCATGATTGCCGGCACCTCTATCGGCGCGCTGGTCGGCGGCTGCTATCTCGCCGGCAAACTCGATGAACTCGAAAGCTTCGCGCGCTCGCTGACGATGCGCCGTATCGCAAGTCTCCTCGACCTCACCATCGGCGGCAGCGGTCTGTTCGGCGGCATGCGGCTGACCAAGCGCATGCAGGAACATCTCGAGGGCCTGAACGTCGAGGATCTCGACCGGCCGTTCGTCGCGGTCGCGGCCGAGGTCAATACCGGCCATGAGGTCTGGATTGCCAATGGTTCGCTGATTACGGCGCTGCGCGCCTCCTATGCCCTGCCCGGCATTTTCGAGCCGGTGCGCAGCAATCATCGCACGCTGGTCGACGGGGCGCTGGTCAATCCCGTCCCCGTCTCCGTCTGCCGCGCCTACGAGCAGCCGCTCGTCGTCGCCGTCAATCTCAATTACGATCTCTACGGCCGCTCGGCCGTCGTCCGGCACAATGCCAGCCTCTCTCCGCAGGAAGTGCAGAAGCAGGAAGAGGCGCCCTATGCGCGCCTCGGTATGACCGGCGTCATGGTGCAGGCCTTCAACATTATCCAGGATAGGATCGCCCGCGCCCGCCTTGCCGGCGACCCGCCGGATATTTCGCTGCAGCCGCGTCTCAGCTATATCGGCCTTTCCGAATTCCACCGGGCTGGCGAAGCGATCGAACGCGGCTACGAGGAAGCCAGGGCCCGGCTCCCCGAGATCAAGCGCATGCAGGAAGTCTACGCCAGCCACCCCTGATGCAGGCCGTCTAAAAGCCTGCAGCGGTTTTGCGATAACGACATCGGTCAAGCACGGCCGGCTAAAACCTCAGCCGGCGATATAGGCCTTGATTTCCTCGGCCTCACGCTCGACTTCGGCGATGCGCGATTTCACCACGTCGCCGATCGAAATGATGCCTGCAAGCTTGCCATTGCTTTCCACCGGCACGTGACGGAAACGGCGGCTGGTCATCAGCTCCATAAGCTCGTTGACGGTCGTCTCCTCATGGCAGCGGTAGACCTTCGCGGTCATGACCTGGGCCAGCGACTGGTCGAGGCCTTCCTTGCCGTGTTTGGCGATCGCATGCACGAGATCGCGCTCGGTGAACATTCCCGAAATCCTGTTCTCCATGCCGACGACGACGATGGCGCCGATCTTTTTCTTGCTGAGGATGGCGGCCGCCTCGGCGACGGTAGTGCTCGGCCCGGCAGTGATGACGTCTCTGCCCTTCAGGTCGAGGATTGCTTTGACTGAACTGGTCATTCGAACCTCCTATGTCCGTGAAACACTTGTCACAGGCATCCGCGGCGGTTTCTCCCCCCATCGCAGATAGGTTGATGGTGCACTGCCCGGCTCAGGATTGCAACATATCCTTCTCGGTTCCGTCAGGTTCCATCACCGGCGGGCGCGGCGCCCGATCAAACAGCGAAAACAGCAAGAAGCCGAAGACGAATCCGCCGATATGCGCATCCCAGGCAATCGCCTGGTCGCTGTCGCCGACGAGCGGGATGCCGACGGCGATCAGCGCGTTGCCGACCAGCCAGAGCAGCATGAAGATGATGACGGTGCGGCTCTTCAGCGCCCCGACGATGGAAAGCCGGGGATTGAGATGCGCCGGCGCCATCGGCCGCCGTTCGGCCGGAAAGGCGAATCGGCAGGCGGCGCCCATCAGCCCGGAGATGACGCCCGACGCGCCGATCAGCAGTGACACATCCCCCCAGTTCAGCACCGCGTGCAGGGCGGCGGAGGCGACGGCGGAAAAAACCCAGAAGAGAACGAAACGCAGCGTCCCGATGCGGCGCACGACCGGCGCGCCGAAGGCCATCAGCCAGAAGGCGTTAAAGAGGATATGCTGGGCGCTGCCGTGCAGCAGCGAATAGGTGACGGGCGTCCAGAACAGCTCCGGCCCTTGCTGCGACAGCGGAATCACATAACGGGCGGGAACGAAGCCGAAGGTGAAGAACAGCCAGTTCAGCGCATCGTCGGAGAGCAGGAGTTCCTGCACCGCATAGATGACCCCAAGCAGGCAAAGGCTGAAGAACAGCGCCGGAGGAAGGTTGAAGACCGGTTCGCGCGGTGGCCGTGCCGGCGGCTGGACCTCGGGAGGTTCGGGCGCCCTATGCGGCTCGGCCGTCTGCTCATTCATCTGTGTTTCGCCTCGTTGAGGCCACAGCCATACAGGAGCGACTGTCAAAAAAAAAGCCGTCCGAAGTGCCGGACGGCGTACCGGGAGCTCCAGGAAAGACCTCGGCCCGTAGGTTGTGCTGAACTTCGAAAGTCGAAGCGATGCGGAACAGTGTCACGACGGGCACCGCATCTCAACCGAAACCCTTTCTTAACCTTAACCGCCGCGATCTGGCATGAAATCCGCATAGTAGAGCCTGTACGGGCAATGACTGCCCGAAAATGATCCGGAATGGGACAGGTTGGTGTGAAATGCGTGTGCAAACGACCATCGAAATTTTTGACTACTGGAACCGTATCCGCGGCGCTGCCGATGCGCCGCTGAAATCACAGGTCGAACCCTCCGCCGTCCCCCACCTGCTCCAGAGTTTGTTTATTCTTGAGAGGCGCGAGGGTGGAGATATCGGTTTCCGGCTCGCCGGCACCCGCATCTGTGATCTCTTTGGGCGTGACCTGCGCGGCGAACGTTTTTCGTCTCTCTGGGCAAATAGTCAGCTCGCGGACATCGAACGCACGGCGATGGGTGTCATGGACCATGCGATGCCGGCCCTGTTCAACGCCACCGGCTACAGCACCGTCGGTCATCAGGCCTCCTTCGAGATTATCATGATGCCGCTGCGTTCGCCGGACGGCGCCTGCGACCGGCTGCTCGGTGCGATCGCGCCGGCCGCGGCCGCGAGCTGGCTGGAGATCGTACCGCTCGAATTCCTGGCGCTCGACCGCAGCCGCCTGCTGCCCGGAAAATTCGACAAGCCAGCACCGGCCGACCTGCGCCCCATCAACAGGATCGTCGCTGGCAAAAGCATCCATTTCGGGCAGGTCATGCGCCGCATGGTGTCGCAGCTGCTGAGCGTGGAGGCTCGCTGACGGTCCCATTTTAGGACATCGGATATACTCGTTTTCCGCTACGTCGGGACTGGGCGAAACAACCTTCTGTTAATGGATTGTGGGTAAAGATCGGTCTCTGCGATTTTGATGAAGAAGCCCTTTGATGCACTCGTTCCAGCCAGCTCAGACGCAACGACCTGCGCCGCGCCCTGAACAGGGCGTTTTCCAGCGCGTGCCCATCAATATGCAGGGCCGGCTGATGCTTGCGAATTACGAGGAATTCGAATGCATGGTGATCGACATGTCGCCTGGCGACATGTACGTCACCTGCCCCGGCCGGCCGCGCGCCAACGAACGCGTCGTCGCCTATATCGACCATCTCGGCCGCGTCGAAGGTTATGTCCAGACGATCGATGGCCGTGGCTTCACCATGTCGATCAACGCCACCGACCGGAAACGCGAGAAACTCGCGGCCCAGCTCACCTGGCTTGCCAACAAGCACGAACTCGGCCTGCCCGAGGATCGCCGCCACGACCGTCTGACGCCACGCGACACGAAGACCGAACTGACGCTCGAGGACGGCACGCGTTATTCCTGCCGTATCATGGACCTTTCGCTGTCGGGCGCTGCCGTCGACGTCGAGATGCGCCCTTCGATCGGAACGGCCGTGCGCCTCGGCAACATGCGCGGTCGCGTCGTGCGCCACTTCGTCGAAGGCGTGGCGATCGAATTCCTCTCGATCCAGTCCCGCGAGACGCTGCGGGAATTCCTTTAAGAGCTGCTGAAAATGGGCGATGCCGCGGATTCCGTGGCGGGTGCCAATTCTCGACAGACTTCCATCGAACGCGATTGCCAGGTCCGGTGCGCACCCGGTCAGGTCGTGTTGAAAAGCCTGCACTTCACGGCGACAACTTTGCAAGCGGCTACAAATCTGGCTTTGGAACGCAGCGTGAATTCCTGTCGCAAGTCGTTCCACCCAGTCGGTAGACTACATTATGTGTGGAACAAGCTGCGACACCGATCGGCACCCAACGAGGTCGCCCAAAATTGTGCGGTGATTTTGCGTCCCGGAGCGCTCCGTCCTCACCCGCCTTCCCTTTGTCAGCGAGATGATGGATAAGGTCCGCTTCGACCCAGGCGCACCGATGTCAGCTCTCTATCCGGAAATCGAACCCTATGATCATGGCCTGCTCGATACCGGCGATGGCAACCTGATCTACTGGGAGGCCTGCGGCAATCCGGCGGGCCGCCCGGCACTGGTGTTGCATGGCGGCCCTGGCTCCGGCTGTTCGACCACGGCGCGCCGCTATTTCGATCCCGATGCCTACCGAATCATTCTGTTCGATCAGCGCAATTGTGGCCGCAGCCTGCCGAGCGCTGCCGATCCCGAAACCGATCTCTCCCTCAACACCACCTGGCATCTCGTTGCCGATATCGAGCGGCTGCGGGCCTGTCTCGGCATCGAGGCCTGGCTGCTTTTCGGCAATTCCTGGGGTTCGACGCTGGCGCTGGCCTATGCCGAAACCCATCCGGAGCGTGTCTCCGCGGTCGTCCTGTCAGGCGTGACGACCACCCGGCGCTCGGAAATCGACTGGCTTTATCGCGGCATGGCGCCGCTCTTTCCGGAAGAATGGCACCGTTTCCGCCAGGCGGTTTCCCCAGGCAGCCAGGGACGAGATGAGGACATGGTTGCCGCCTATCATCGTCTCCTCAACGATCCGGACCCGGAGACGCGCCTCAAGGCGGCGCGCGACTGGCATGATTGGGAGGCGGCCTCGATTCTGCTCGCCGATCCCCAAGGCCTGCCGCGCCGCTGGGCCGATCCGGCCTATTTGCTAACACGGGCCCGCATCATCACCCACTACTTCAGCAATGGCGCCTGGCTGGCGGACGCCCAGCTTTTGAAGAACGCCGCGCGGCTCACCGGCATCCCCGGTATCCTGCTGCAGGGACGGTTCGACATCGAGGCGCCGCTCGTCACGGCCTGGGAACTGGCCCGCGCCTGGCCGAAAAGCGAGCTCAGCATCCTTGCGCATGCGGCCCATTCCACCGCAAATCCCGATATCAGCGCGGCGATCGTCGGTGCCACCGATCGATTTCGCGATATCTAGCAAAAATAATTTCCTGCCGGAATCGAGGATCTGAGCGACATTCTGCTTTTGAACCGGCCGAATCGGCCCATTCCAGCGGCATAGCCTGCCGGATGCGCGTTGCCGCAGATCGCCAGCCGGCAGCTGAGATTTACCCGGCTCAACGAAAATCCTTAACATGCGGGCGGCAACGCAACCTTTTCGCGGGCGAAAGCCTTGTTGCGTTGATTACAATTTTAATCGATTTCGCGACAAATCCGCGTCAAATTTTATGCGCATTCGAATCTGTTTTTAGCCAAGTTTTATCGGCATTTGAATCAACTAAGCCTTTAATTCTATTGCGTAATTTTGCGTGAGATAAAAACGTCTGTGCCATTGTCACCTCAACTTACGGGGAGACGGCAATGACAACTGCGAATATCCTGAAAGGCGGCCTTCTGGCCGGTGCCATCATGATGGCAATGGCGGGTTCGGGACAGGCAATGCCCGCCAGCATGGTACTGGCAGGCAATGCCAGCCCGCCGATCGGACACTACGAATTCTGCAAGGCGAATCCGACGGAATGTGTCGAAGTTGGCGGCGATGCCGGACCGGCCATCCTCAACGAGGATCGCTGGAAGGAAATTCTCAAGGTCAACTACACCGTCAATTCGACGATCCAGCCGATGACGGATGAGCAGATCTACGGGGTCGAAGAGCGCTGGGCCTATCCGCGCACCGTCGGCGACTGCGAGGATTACGCCCTGCTGAAGCGCAAGATGCTGATCGACGACGGTTTCTCGCCGTCCGACACGCTGATCACCGTCGTGCTGCAGCCGAATGGCGAAGGCCATGCCGTGCTGACGGTCCGCACCGATCACGGCGACTTCATCCTCGACAACATGCGCAACAAGGTGCTGCTGTGGTCGGATACCGAATACACCTATCTGAAGCGCCAGTCCGCCGACGATCCGGCCCGCTGGTCGAAGCTTCAGGACGGCCGCGCTGTCGCGGTCGGTAGCGTCAAGTAAGAACAGCCTGCCGGCCAATGCCGGCTGCTGCCTGCGGCCCGGTCAGTCCCCGCATCCCGTCCCCGACCGGTGCCCAAGAGCCGTTCCCGCTGTCCCGGGAACGGCTCGCCCCCTTTTGAGCCTTACGTCATCAGCGCATTAGCGAATTATTAACCCTGCTGGTCCGATCATGACGATGAGATTCATCATCGGCACCGGCGGCTCATGTTCTTCCTGCGGCGGACCGAAACCCGAAGAACCGCCATGAGCCATGCCGCGCACAGCGCACCCGACGAGCAGCCGCTTCTTTCCATGGGGTTTCTCCTCCGCACGATGGCGGTGATCGCCGTTCTGGCGGTCCTGACTGTTGCCATCAGCATTGGCGGCCGTTGGTTCGGCCGGCATATCTCGCTTGCCGGCAACACCGACAGCACGGTTGAAATCAAGCTGGCCATCGGCCGCGACACCGTGAAATTCCCCGAGAATGCCATCCGCTTCCCGAGTCAAAGACACGAAGGCGCCGCCGAGCGCGTCGATCTCTACCTCGTCTGGCCTGAGATGCAGGGTTACGGCAAGGAAAACCACCTTCGATTCGACGATATCGCCCAATCCTCCGGGCTGATCTTCCTGCAGATCACCCAGAGCACCATGTCGCGCGACATGTCCGGGCGGCTGGAACCGATCTATTCGCATCTGCTTGAAGGCCCGGCCGAGTCCTTCCGGGACGGGCTGACGCTGCACCGTCTTCGCGCCGATGCAGGTTACGGCGATGAAGTGCTGCTGACGGCGCCCATCAAGGGTGGGCAGGATTACGTCGTGCGCTGCATATTGCCTTCAGCCCCAGATAAGGCTGCGGGCGGAGATTGTCAGCGCGATATCAAGGTCGGCAGGGATCTCAGCGTTCTCTACCGTTTCTCAAGCAGCCATCTCGACGACTGGGAACATATTGATGCCGCTATCCGCACCTTTGTGGACGCGCGTCTTGTGAACCGTTCTGCGACAAGTCCCTAAAATGCTCTCCGGACAGCGAAATAAACGATTCATCATAAACGGATTGGTAACGCCCAACCGGTAATTTTAGAAGACGAGCTGTACGGCGGGAGGTGTGCGGTTCCTGCCAAAATCTGAAGTGCCAAATATCTGAAATGCAAGCGAAGAGTGGAATAGTGTCAAGGTCAGTCTCCTCCGTATCATCGTCCCGATCCGGCAGTTTTTTCGCAAAGCTGCTGGCGATCCTTTCGGTGGCTGTCACGATCGTCCTGGTCGATTCGGTGAATGCCGACGCGGAAGCGGCAAATCCGAAATATGCAGGCATCGTCGTCGACGCCAAGACCGGTAACGTTCTCTACAGTGAGAATGCCGACCGGCTGCAATACCCCGCCTCCCTGACCAAGATGATGACCCTATACATGACCTTCGAGGCGTTGGAGCAGGGTCGCATCCGCCTCGATACGCCGGTCCCCTTCTCCGCCCATGCGGCAGCCCAGGCGCCGACCAAACTCGGCGTGCGCGCCGGTGGCACGATCACCGTCGAGCAGGGCATTCTCGGTCTCGTCACCCTGTCGGCCAATGATGCCGCAACTGCGCTCGGCGAAATGCTGGGCGGTGGCAGCGAGGATCGCTTCGCCCAGCTGATGACCGCCAAGGCGCATGCGCTCGGCATGACGCGCACCACCTATCGCAACGCCAACGGCCTGCCCAATACGGCGCAGATGACGACGGCGCGCGACCAGGCCCGCCTCGGCATCGCCCTTCGCCAGCATTTCCCGCAATATTACGGCTATTTCTCCACCCGCGCCTTCAAGTTCGGCAGCCGCACGATCCGCAGTCACAACCGCCTGGTCGGTTCGGTGCGCGGCGTCGACGGCATCAAGACCGGTTACACGCGCGCTGCCGGTTTCAATCTGGTGAGCTCGGTGCAGGTCGACGGCAAGTCGATCGTCGGCGTCGTTCTCGGCGGCGCCTCGACGCCTGCCCGCGATGCCCAGATGCGCAATCTGATCGCCAGTTACCTGCCGAAGGCATCGAGCCGCGGCGGATCGTCGGCGCTGATCGCCCAGGCAGCCCCTGCCCCGGCGATGATCGAGACGCCCGCCCCGGTCCAGCCGCAGAAGGCCCAGCAGAAAGCTCAGCCGCAAATGGCCCAACAGCAGGTCGCAAAGACGATCACCGCAGCGCAGCCGCCGATTTCAGCAGCGGCTGCCGATCTCAGCCTGCCGCACAAAGGCCCGCTGCCGGATGCGCGCTACCAGGTTGCCGAGACCGAAGTCGCCTATGCCGAGAGCGCTCAGCCGAAATCCGACAATCCACTGGTGGCGCCGATGCCGGCGCCGACCAAAGTCAAGACCATGACCTTCAAGCAACAGGCATCGGTCGCCGTGCCGACGCCGGCACCCGCCTATATGCCGCCGGAACAGGGCGATACTTCGGTCGATGAGGTCACCACCGCCTCGACCACTCCCTCCCCGACTCGTGCTGCTTCAACCAGCAACGGTCCGGCCGGCTGGGTGGTGCAGGTCGGCGTCTCGCCGAGCCGGCAGATGGCCATGGATCTTCTGGAAAGCGCCAAGAGCAAAGGCGGCAAGGCGCTGGCCTCGGCAAAGCCCTTCGCGGTCGCCTATGCTGCTGGCGGTGACCAGCTTTATCGCGCCCGCTTCGGCGGCTTCGATGACCAGCGCGACGCCGTCAATGCCTGCAAGGCCTTGAAGAAGGCCGGCATCAAGTGCTGGGCGGCCGCCCAATGAGCTATTCGATGCTGCCTGCAAGATGGCCGGCGGCATCGGTGACGGCCGGAATCGGTGTTTGCGTTTCCGGCCACCTTTCTTGAACTCGATCAGTATTGCGTACGGGGAAAACAATGGCGATCAATGAGAATTTTCCAGGAGTGCCAGCCGACCGCCGCATGGCGGCTAAAGGGCGCTCATCCCTCCATCCGCTGCACGAGGCGGCCTTGCGCCTTGCCGAGATCGGCCTGCAGCGGCCGAAGGCGAAGTCTCCGAAGACCCGGGATCTCATCAATCTGTTGCTCTGCCATGGCGCCCGCGCCTGGCGTTACTCCCAGCCCGAAGCCCGCATCCATCTGCATGTGACCTCGCCGGACGGCAGCGCGCCGGTGCAGTTGCGCCTGCGCTGAACTGCAGAACGCCGCGCGTCCGAAAGGACGCGCGGAGGATGTTCAATCCGGGCATAAACCTTTCCGGAAATCGGCTCCGATTTTCGGGAATTAGAGCAGACCAAGGTCCGTAAGCTCACGGCGAAGATCAGCGGGCATTTCGGCAATGCCGACGCCAAGGCTTGTCAGGTCGCGCGGCACGTCATCCTCAGTGTAATAACGCCAGCCCTGGAACGGACGCTTCGGCTGCACGGCCGTCTCGATGACCTCCGGGCCGAGCATCAGGCGGCAGCGCGAAATCCCCTCGCCGTCGGTGAAGGTCTCGATGTCGAGCAGCTTCTGCCTCGCCTGCACCTGCCCCTTGATCACCCAGTAGAGCGAGCCGCCGTCCAGCAGCTCCTCCATCCGTTTCGGCGCCATGCGCGTCGTATGCACCGAATGCGGCTCGAGCCCGGCGGCGATGGCGCGCAGTGAGCGTTCCGCCACCCATTCACGCAGATCGTCGATCGAGTCGGCGCCGACACAGAGTTTGATGAGATGCAATGCCATGCTGCCGTTGAAATCCTTTTGGCAGCGAGCGTCAAGCATCAAGCATCAAGCATCCACAAACTCAGCATTCGACGACGTTGACGGCGAGCCCCCCGGTCGAGGTTTCCTTGTATTTCTCGCTCATGTCATGGCCGGTCTGGCGCATTGTTTCGATGCAGGCGTCGAGCGGCACGAAATGCTGGCCGTCGCCCTTGATCGCGAGCGAGGCTGCCGTGACGGCCTTGACGGCGCCGAGCGCGTTGCGCTCGATGCAGGGTACCTGCACCAGGCCCGCGATCGGATCGCAGGTCATGCCGAGATGATGTTCGAGCGCGATTTCGGCGGCGTTCTCGATCTGCTCCGGCGTTCCGCCCATGACCGCGGCAAGGCCCGCGGCAGCCATTGCCGCCGCCGAGCCCACCTCGCCCTGACAGCCGACCTCGGCGCCCGAGATCGAGGCATTGTGCTTGATGATGCCGCCGATGGCGGCAGCCGTCAGCAGATAGTCGCGGATGCCATTCTGGTCCCAGTCCTCGTGGAAATGCTCGTAATAGCGGATCGTTGCCGGAATGACGCCGGCCGCCCCGTTGGTCGGCGCCGTGACGACGCGCCCGCCGGCCGCATTCTCTTCGTTGACGGCCATCGCATAGACGCTCAGCCAGTCGTTGGCGAGCAGCGGGTTGATGCGGTTGCTGCGCCACTCCTCTTCCAGCTTGTCGTGAATCCTGCGGGCGCGGCGCTTGACGTTGAGACCGCCGGGCATGATGCCCTCGACCTTGAGGCCGCGCTCGATGCAGGAACGCATCGCCTCCCAGATGCGGTCGAGCCCCTGATCGAGCTCCTCTTGGCTGCGCTGGCTCTCCTCATTCGCCCGCTTCATCTGCGCGATCGACAGCCCGGAGCGCGCCGCCATCTCGAGCATCTGTTTGGCGGTGGAGAAGGGATAGGGTACGCGCGTGCCGCCCGCCGCGTTCTTCTTTGCCCGCATCTGCTCGAGCTCGGTGTCAGTAACGACGAAGCCGCCGCCGACCGAATAATAGATGCGCTTGACGAGCAGCCGGCCGTCCCTGTCATAGGCGGAAAAGACCATGCCATTGGCATGCCCCGGCAGCGGCTGTTTCTTGTCGAAGATCAGGTCGGTTTTCGGCTGGAACTGATAGCCGGGATGGCCCTCCGGCGTGATGCGGCCGGTGCGCTCCACCGTGTCGACGATGCCGTCCATTTTGTCGGGATCGACGCTGTCGGGCGCCTCGCCCATCAGCCCGAGAATGACAGCCCTGCCCGTGCCGTGGCCGATACCGGTATGGGCGAGCGAGCCGTGCAGGCTGACCTTCATCGCTGTGACCTGTGCACCCGATGACGGGCGCGGCCATTCGTTCGACAGGATCAGCTCGAGAAACCGGTTGGCCGCCGACATCGGACCCATCGTGTGCGAGCTCGACGGCCCGACACCGATCTTGAAGACATCGAATACCGAGAGAAACATGGGTGCGCCTTCCGAATATGAGGATGCAAGCTTAAGCGAGGCCGGTTTCGAATCCGTGCGGCGCACCGACATCGCATGGAGCCGGTGCGACATTCGGACTGCAGACTAGAGCGCCGCGACTCCAATAGGACGCGCTAGCACTTTGAGCTTGCGCATAATCCTTTCCGAAAATCGAATCCGATTTTCGGAATCGCGATCTGGCCGTAAGCGCTGGGGTGATGAAGACTATGCGGCGGAAGAACTGGTTGCCTTATCTTGACAGTCTGCACCGGCTCCCAATGTCCTACAGACGTCGATGCAACAGGACTGACGGAGGCCGGCCTGGACAGCGCCCGGCAAGTTGAACTCCTTCGTTGATGGGGGCTCCCCGGATGGGGGGCCGGGCAAGGTTGAGCAACCTGTCCGTTCTTAGACGAGACGACACCTTGCAGATTGGGAGATTGGACATATGGCGCTCAAACGGATGGACAACATCGGAATCGTCGTCGAAGACCTCGGAGTGACGATTGATTTCTTTCGCGAACTCGGCCTCGAGCTCGAAGGGCGGGCCACGATCGAAGGAGAATGGGCCGGACGTGTCACCGGACTGGGCGATCAGCATGTCGAGATTGCCATGATGCGCACGCCGGATGGCCACAGCCGGCTCGAGCTCTCCCGCTTTCTCACGCCGCCTGTCGTCGAGGATCACCGCAATGCCCCGGTGAACGCTCTAGGCTACCTCCGCGTCATGTTCACCGTAGACGACATCAATGAGACGCTTGAAAGGCTCCGCAAGCGCGGCGCGCAGCTCGTAGGCGACGTAGTGGATTATCAAGACACATATCGGCTCTGCTACATCCGCGGGCCCGAAAGGCTTCTCATCGGGCTCGCCCAAGAACTCAGCTGAGCGCTATGCGCGAAGCTTCCCGTTGCGATTATCCTGAATGACCGTGCCGTCGGCACCATCGGGTTCGGGCGTCGTCGAGATTTGCCGTTGATCGGCCATGGTTGAAGTTTCGCCGCGCAGCAGGCGCTTTTCGATCTCTTGCAGGTTGAGGATCGCGCGGTCCATTTGATCAGCCGGAGTTTCGCGCGGAACCATCCGCAGGCGATTATCCTGCCATAGCTGGACCAGCCGCCGCCGACCGGGAACCTCGATCGTCTCGTGGATGAACCATGCCCCGATTGCCGCAACGAAAAGCGTCACCACGATGAGCGCCGGTTCTGGCATCAAGGCATCAAAAGTCAGACGCGTCAGGAACATTATGGGCACATGAAAAAGGTAAAGTGAAAAGCTGATCTTCCCTAGAAACCGTACTGGTGCAGCTGCCAGGACATGTGCAGCGATGGGCGGCTGTCGAGCGACGAGCCCGACAATGACGGCCGCGGCCACCGCACTTTGCAGGCTCCAAAATTCAGGGGAAAAGCCCGACGAGACATGCCTGTAAGTGAAGAACACCGCCAGAAGGAAAAGCGTTAAAATTCCTGTGAGGGCAGATGGATTCCATTTATTCCAATGGGAATGCATCATCCCGGCAATTGCGCCGAAAAGAAAGTAAGGAAGCTTGGAGACGAGCATTATTCCCGGGCCTGGCAATTCAACCAGGCCATCCACGATGACGACCACCGTGAGGCCCACAATCACGCCGCTATAGCGGTGCGGTCGGGCCAGGCAAAGCCACAGGACAGGAAAGAGCAGATAGAATTGGATCTCGGGTGGTATCGACCAGAAAACACCGCTCGAGCCGAGAAGAAAGACATGACGCACAAAATCTGTGACGCCAACGATAGGCTGAACAAAATCCAGATTTTGCATGATCGACAGCATCGCCACGAAAACGACGGCCGCCAGGTAAACCGGATAGATGCGAGCAAAGCGGCTCACAAGAAAATCCAAGACGTTTTCTCTCGTCACCGGCCGTGAACCATAGAGATGAGCCATCAGGAAGCCACTGAGAGCAAAAAACAAACCGACAGCTTCGTCGCCCAGCGTCACGAGATGCGGCGCTGTGATTGGAAAGATAAAGCCAATATGGGCTTCAACGACCAGGAGCGCAGCGACACCGCGCAGGCCATCGAGACTGGGAATGTAATCCGGCCGGCTCATGGGTCACTTTTGAATCAGGTTTTCAGTCCTGAACATTGGCTATTACGACTTTACAAGCGGTTAACGCGGTGCCCTGCCCGTGCACCTCTAGACTGGCGTTACGCTAAAGCATATCGCGCAAAACTGTGCAGCGGTTTTCCGACAGCTACATGCGTAAAACAAAGGCCTCAAGCACGAGAAGCGGATCTGAAAGATCGCGACGCTCTAACTCTCGCATCGTGCTTTCCGATAATCGATTCCGATTTTCGGGCCGATGCGCTAGGGTGCATCTCCAAGACGGCAAATTGCTTTGGAAAACGGAACCGCTTCTCCATGACAGCCACCAACCGCATCGCCCTCTCCAGCGACCACGCCGCCATTCAGCTCCGGCAGGCCATTGCCGGTCATATCGCGGCGCAAGGCTGGATAGCGGTCGATATCGGACCGACGACGCCGGAGAGCACACACTATCCTAAGCACGGTGAAGCGGCGGCGCGGCTCGTCGCCTCCGGCGATTGCCGGTTTGGCATCATTCTATGCGGCACCGGCCAGGGCATCATGATGGCGGCGAACAAGGTAAAGGGCATCCATTGCGGCGTCTGCGTCGACACATTCTCGGCCCGCATGATCCGCCAACACAACGATGCCAACATGCTATCGATTGGCGTCCGCGTGGTGGGCGAAGGGCTGGCGCTCGATATCGTGGATGCGTTCCTGACCGCCCAGTTCGAAGGCGGCCGGCATGCAACGCGGGTGGAGATGATTGAGGCGCTGGAGGGGTAGCGCCGTCCTTTTCTTCTTCTTCTTCTTCTTTGGGTCCCGCCCCGAATCTCCAAGCTGACGGATCACCGCATTGCTACATTTAGGTCCAGAAGATGCCGGTCGGCTATCCACCAAGCCTCGTCGTTTCCCGACGACTCGATTATGCCGAACTGCCGCATGGCCAAAAGCCCGCGTCAAGCCGCCCAACTCGGCCATGCGGCAAAATTCAACTTGCGGCATACTAGCCGCATTCATGCGGAGACTGGATCACTGATGACGACGGCGGACTATATCGCTCTGGCCTTCTTTGCCTGGGTCTGGATGGGCTATTCCTGGCTGCTGCGTGGCCGTACCTTCTTCGGGCGCACCAGCCTCACCCATGCGATGACCGAGCGGCGGCGGGAGTGGATCTATAATTCGCTGCGCCGCGACCTGAAGATGATCGACACGCAGATCATGGCCGGCCTGCAGAACGGCACCGCCTTCTTCGCTTCGACCTCGATCTTCGCGATCGGCAGCTGCTTTGCTTTGCTCGGCGCGACGGAGAAAGTCGACGCCGTCTTCGCCGACCTGCCCTTCGTCTTCCATGGCGGCCATGCCGTTTTCGAGATGAAGGTCGGCGGGCTGGCAGCGCTTTTCGGCTATGCCTTCTTCAAGTTCGGCTGGTCCTACCGGCTGTTCAACTATTGCACTATTCTCTTCGG
The DNA here is from genome assembly GCF_034554815.1 of Rhizobium indigoferae. Taxonomy (NCBI): domain Bacteria; kingdom Pseudomonadati; phylum Pseudomonadota; class Alphaproteobacteria; order Hyphomicrobiales; family Rhizobiaceae; genus Rhizobium; species Rhizobium indigoferae. Next base: position 2,040,012 of record NZ_CP140635.1, read on the forward strand.
CTCGATCCCGATGATGCGCGACAGCGAGCGCGACATCATCGCCGCCGAGCGGGCCGCCGAACGCGTCATCCGCATGAATGTCATTGCCGGCAGCAATTTCAACGAGGGCCTCAGGGCGATCTTCCTGTCGATTGGTTATCTCGGCTGGTTCATCAACCCTTATGTCTTCATGATGACGACGGCGATCGTCATCTTCGTGCTGGCGCGGCGGCAATTCTTCTCGGAGGCGCGGCTGGCGATCATGGATGCCGGCGCGCCATCAAATCTCCACCTTTCTGCTATTCGCCGCGATATGCCGTCGAGCGACGGACGTGATTTGCCCGAGGGACTCTGATGACATTGCCGGCAACGGAAACCGATGCGGCGACAAGGCCACCGCGCATCGGTCTATTGGATACGGCGCGCGGCGTCGCGCTGATCGCCATGGCGAGCTACCATTTCAGCTGGGATATGGAGTTCATGGGCTATCTCGCGCCGGGCACGGCCGAGACCGGCTGGCTGAAGATCTATGCCCGGGCGATCGCCACGACCTTTCTCTTCATCGTCGGCATCAGCCTGGTGCTGTCGAGTAAGCCCGAGATCCGCTGGCCCTCCTTCTGGAAGCGCTTCGGCATGATTGCCGCGGCAGCCGCGGTGATCTCGATCGCCACGCGCATCGCGATGCCGGACGAGTGGATCTATTTCGGCATCCTGCATTGTATCGCGGTGCTCTCGCTCATCGGCATCGTTTTTTTGAGACTGCCTCTCGCCTTCACCCTCATCGCCACGCTCGCGCTCTTTGCCGCCTGGATCACCGACAATTTCGGCCCGCCCGGCCTGCTGCGCTCATCCTTCTTCGATCCTCGATATCTCGCCTGGATCGGCCTTGCGGTGATGCCGGAACGGTCCAACGACTACGTGCCGCTATTTCCCTGGGCAACGCCCTTCTTCGCTGGATTGAGCATCGCCTCGATCGCCATCAGAACCCGGCTGCTGCACCGGCTTGCGGCCATCGGCACCGGCTCCGGGTGGCCGGCGAGGCTTGGCCGCCACAGCCTTGCCTTTTACCTCATCCACCAGCCGGTGTTGATCGCTATCGCCTACGGGCTGTCCCTCGTCGTCCCACCGCAGGCGCCGGATCCGGTTGCGACTTACCTAAGGCAATGCAACGCCTCTTGCGTCATGCAGCAAGGCGAAGCGCTCTGCCGCAGCTTCTGCCAGTGCACGCTGGAGAAATTGCAGGCGCAAGCCCTGTTCACGCCGCTTCAGGCGGGTGCGATCGATATACAGAACGACGAGCGGGTCCAGACCATTGCCGCCGAATGCAGCGCCGAGGCTGAATGAATTCGCCGACAATGCGGCGCGTGATCAGGTGGTGACGCCGATTTCGGCGAGGCGGCCGAGGCAGGTCTCTTCGATAGCATCGAGTTCCGCCAGCGTGTCGTCGATATCCTTGCGCTTCTGGCGCAGGTCGTCGCGCTTCTCGTCGACGCGCTTCATCAGGAGCTTCAGCTGGCCGAGTTCGCCCGGCGGCTCCTTGTAGACCTGGATGATCTCACGGATTTCGGCGATGGTGAAACCGATGCGCCGGCCGCGGAGGATTTCGGCGATGAGCCGCCGGTCGGCTTGCCGGAACAGACGGGTGCGCCCGCGCCGCTCCGGATGGATCAGTCCCTCGTCCTCGTAGAAGCGGAGCGTGCGCGTCGAGACCCCGAATTCGCGCGTCAGCTCCGTTATGCTATAAAACTTGTTCACCGGCATGTGTTCCCCGTCGTCGGACAGACGATAATATTGACTTTTACGTAATAGTCAATTTTTGGCGGTTCAGATGCCGAACCACCATGTGGCGATGCCGAGAAAGGCGAAGAAGCCGGTACAGTCCGTCACCGTTGTGACGAAGACGGAAGAGGCGATCGCCGGGTCGGCCCCCATCTTGTCGAGTAGCAGCGGCAGCAGGATGCCGGCAAGGGCTGCCGCTATCAGATTGATAATCATCGCCGCCGCAATCACCCCGCCGAGCTGGTAGTCGTGGAACCAGGTACCGGCGATCGCGCCCATGATCGTCGCAAAGACGATGCCGTTCAAGATGCCGACGCCCGCCTCCCTGCGGATGATGCGGCCGGCATTGTAGATGTCGAGATCGCGGGTGGCGAGCGCGCGTACCGTCACCGTCATCGTCTGCGTGCCGGCATTGCCGCCCATCGAGGCGACGATCGGCATCAGCACCGCAAGCGCGATCATCTTCTCGATCGAGGCGTCGAACAGGCCGATGACGCTTGCCGACAGCATCGCCGTGCCGAGATTGATCAAAAGCCACAGGAAGCGCGAACGCACCGTCGACAGCACATTGTCCGACAGCTCTTCGTCGCCGACGCCGCCGAGGCGCTTGATGTCTTCGTCTGCCTCCTCGTGGATGACGTCGACGACATCGTCGATGGTCAGCACACCGACCAGCCGGCCGTTTTCGTCGACGACGGCAGCCGAGAGAAGGTCGTACTGTTCGAAGAGCTGGGCGGCCTCCTCCTGGTCCATCTCGGCTGGGACCGGATGGTTGGTCTCACGCATGATCTGCTCGATCTTCGTCTGCCGCTTGGTGCGCAGGATCTGGTCGAGATCGACGGCGCCGAGCAGCTTGAAGGTCGGATCGATGACGAAGATCTGCGAGAAGGAATAGGGCAGATCCTCCTCGTCGCGCATGTAGTCGATCGTCTGGCCGACTGTCCAGAACGGCGGCACGGCGACGAATTCCGTCTGCATGCGGCGCCCGGCCGAGCTTTCGGGATAGTCGAGAGCCCGGCGCAGCCGCACCCGTTCGGTAAACGGCAGCTGGGCAAGGATTTCCTCCCGGTCCTCCTTGTCGAGGTCCTCGAGAATGTAGACGGCGTCGTCCGAATCGAGCTCGCCGATCGCGGCGGCGATCTGCGCGTTCGGCATCTGGTCGACGATCTCGCGGCGGATCGCCTCGTCGACCTCGGTCAGCGCCGTCATGTCGAAATCGTCGCCGAGCAGGCGCACCAGCGCCAGGCGCTGATCCGGCTGGATCGATTCCAACAGGTCGCCTATTTCCGATTCATGCAGGCGAGCAACGTTCTGACGCAGGAACAGCGTGTCGCGATCGGCGATCGCAGCACCGACGAGCGCCAGGAAATCGCTGCGGACATTGCCGTCCTCGTCGTAGATATCAGCGTCCTCGTCATCGGGACGCCTGCGGATGCGGTCTTCCTCATCGGTCGTCGTCATCTGCCGCCCTCGCATCTGGTTCGAATTTCAACGACTGCCGCGCCGCATTCGCAAATGTCGGCTGAAAACACATTATCAACAAGCGGATAAGCGAATCCTGCGCGAGGCTCCCGCAGCCGGAATTCTTGGCCCCTGCTAGCCCAAAGCACCCGTGTCGTAAAGCGGCAAACTGCGCTTCGTGATGACAATGCTCGTGGCCGGCGATAGTTTCCTCACCCGTCCAAGCAGAGGAAGCCTGCCCCATGCCCATCCGTCCAATTTTGCGCTATCCACATCCGGGCCTGAAGACTGTCTGCGCACCGTTGACGGCCTTTGATTCCTCGCTCGCCGCGCTTGCCGACGACCTGCTGGTGACGATGCGCGCTGCCCCCGGCGTCGGTATCACCGCCGCCCATATCGGTGTCTTCAACCGTGTCACCGTGCTGGAACTCGACAAGGCCGACGGCGTGCGCCTCTACGTCAATCCTCATATCACCTGGTTTTCGAAGGAGACGATGAGCCATACCGAAGGCAGCGTCTCCATGCCCGGTGCGACCGACGAGGTCACGCGCCCGCGGGCGATCCGCTTCCGCTATCAGGATGCCGAGGGCGCCATGCACGAGGACGGTGCCGAAGATTTCCTTGCCATCTGCATTCAGCACGAGGTCGACCAGCTCGACGGCATTTTCTGGCTACAGCGCCTCTCACGGCTGAAACGCGACCGTCTCGTGAAAAAATGGGAGAAGGCCCAGGGCTGACAATCACGGCCGACAAATCGCCGTCCATGCCGAACCATTCGCCGTTGCCGGCGTTTCCAGCAAAGAAACAAGGAGCGACTGCAATGGCAAGAATCGGTGACAAGCCCTCCCGGGAAAAGCCTGAGCTTTCCCGGGAGGAAGATTATCGCGACCTCGAAGAGCGCAATCTCGACGACGGCTGGCCCTATGCCGACGGCAGCGGCGCCGACCCCGCCAACCGCCCTTATGGCGAGACCGCAGCCAATTTCGACAGCGATCCCAACAAGGGCTTCCGGGTCGATGGCACGGATGAGGACGGCAACGAGAATCGCCTGAAGGATTCCCTGCGCGCCGATACGATCGACCGCGATGAAAGCGACGATCTCGAAGCGCGGGTGAACGACAATCTCGAAAACATTCCTGAGGTCGACATCGACAGCATCGAGGTTCATGCAGATGGTCACGTCGTCACCCTGGAAGGGTCGGTGGAGACGATCGGCATCGCTCGCAAGGTCGAACTCGGCGCGCTTTCGGTCGATGGCGTCCGTCATGTCCGCAACAAACTGCAGCTGACCGGTGTCGATGCGCATATCCCGAACGAGGACTGACTTCACGCCCAAGGCGCAGATCACCAACCGAAGGCGGGCTGCCGCCCGCCGTCGGTGATCTTTCCCAATATTACCAAAAGTTAACAATTTAAGATTGTAGCACCAGCTGTCTTATTCGTGACACCAATCGCCTATTTTTGTTAGGCGGCTTCTGTCACGCGAAGGTCAATTTCGTTGACAACACTGTGATTTCATTTGGACAAAAGGTCGCGGCTGCGTCGCCATATTATCACAAAATTGCCTGAATTGGGGCGCGAACTCGTGTGTGCCGAGGGTTAGTTTATGTTGTGGAATTCAACAGCAGATTGAGGAGATAGACCCATGCGCATCAAATTTGCCCTTGCCGCGTCCCTGTTCGCCGTCAGCCTTGCAGGCGCTGCCTTCGCCCAGCCGACCTATTCCGACGACTACACCAACGACAGCGACGGCTTCGCGCCGAGCCCCACCTCGAAGCCGGCCCCAGTGCACTACAGCAGCCGCAAGGCTCCGTCCTATTCCAGCGACTACACCAATGACAGCGACGGCTTCGCACCGAGCGCCATGGCAGCCCCTGCCGTCGACAAGACCGCAACGGCCAGCATCACGCCGCTGCCCCCATGCCATAGCATGATCGGCCCGAAGGGCTCCCATACCAAGGGTGCCGACAGCGGCGCTTCCCGCACTGAAGCATGCCGCGCAACGCATTGATCCGATAAAAGAAAGGGCCGGAAACCGGCCCTTCTCTTTTCAATCCATCTTTATGTCGTCTTAGAATACGAATGGAACGAGCCGGTAACGGGTCGTGGCCATGAAGGCCTCGTAGGCAGGATCCTGCTTGAGCAGACGCTCCTCCGCCAACAAGCGGAAACATTGGGCGGTCAGGGCCGTCGCATAGATGGCAAAATTCCAAAGGCTCGGATGGACCAGGAAGAAGCCGATGTGTGTCATCAGATAACCCGCATACATCGGATGGCGCACAAATTTGTAAGGCCCGCCGATCTTGACGCCGCGATTGGCCGGCACCAGGCCGAAGCTTCGCAGCAATGTCAGCTTTGCCGATATCTGCAGGACAAAACCGAGTGCCATCGCCGTCCCGCAGAAGGCGAGCGGCGCTAGCGGCTGTGTCGCGGAGGGCGTGGCAAGCAGCGGGAAGATCGTCCCGATGGCGGTGACCGTCCAATCAAAGAGGCGCAGCGACGCATTTCTCGTCGTCCGGCGGGTCAGGATGAGGAAGGCGGCAGCTCCCTCCGAAACGATCAGCAGGCAATCGATGATTGCCCGATTGTCCTGCATCTGCGGCAGGACACGCATGACTATCCCAACGAAGAAATAGCCGATGAGAACCTTCTCGATAATATCGAGAGCGAAATACACATCGAGGAATGACCAGCTTGCCGCTGCTTTTTTTCTCATTGTCCTCGGACTTCCATATTCACACAGCTGTAGTGTCGTATATATTTTCAATCGCTAATTATGGGTTAAAACGTTGGCTCTGACAGTGAAGCGGTTGCCGAGTCTGACGGCAGAATGCGCCCGGCGAGCGTTTCGCCGAAGGAAAATGGTGGGTCGAGAAGACTCGAACTTCCGCGGATTCTTCCACAGCGACCTCAACGCTGCGCGACCGCCAAATCTGCCACGAAGCATTGTTTCACTTAAGAAAAGACCGAAACCAGCCTTTCTTTCTGATACAAATTGCCCCGGTCGCCGTGGTCAGTCAGGTTTCGCCGGTCGTTTCGCCGAAAACCGCCTCAAAGGCGGCGCGCAGCCGGATATCGACATCAGCCATCATCACAGGCAAGCCAAGATCGACGAGGCTGGTCACGCCATAGGCGGATATCCCGCAGGGCACGATGCCTTCGAAATGATCGAGATCCGGATCGACGTTGAGCGACAGTCCGTGGAAGGTCACCCATTTCCGCAGCCTTATGCCGAGAGCGGCGATCTTGTCCTCGGCCATCGTCCCATCGGCCAGCAACGGCTTTTCCGGCCGGCGCACCCAGACGCCGACGCGATCTTCACGTCGCTCACCGCGGACATTCATCATGTCGAGCGTGCGGATGACGACATCTTCAAGGGCGGCAACGAAGGCGCGCACGTCCTGGCGCCGCCTTTTCAGATCAAGCATGACATAGGCGACGCGCTGGCCGGGTCCATGATAGGTATATTCACCGCCACGCCCTGTCGCAAAGACCGGAAACCGGTTCGGCTGGACGAGGTCCCTCGCATTGGCGCTGGTGCCGGCAGTATAGAGCGGCGGATGTTCGACGAGCCAGACGAGTTCATCGCCGCCATCTGATATCACCGCCACCTCGCGCTCCATCGTCTCCACCGCCTCCTCATAGGGAACGAGGCCATCGGCGATGCGCCAGCGTACCGGCCGGGTTCCGAGTCGGGGAAGCATAGAGAATTCGAGATCGGTGCGAAGCATGGTCATTCCTTGCCGCTCTCCCCGAAATGCCTGCGAAAAAGGGGCGGCAGGACAGCTATATGGACCTGTTTCGGGGCCAATTCAAATGCTGTGAGCGGTTTTCAAAAAAACTGTCATATCGCCCTTGTGCACCCCAGATGCTTTTGCTACATGCTGCCCCGCCGACGCAAATCGGCACCTACCACGATGCGGTCGTGGCGGAATTGGTAGACGCGCAGCGTTGAGGTCGCTGTGGGGCAACCCGTGGAAGTTCGAGTCTTCTCGACCGCACCATTTCCCTTCAGGGAAACGCTCTCTAAGCGATGATTTCGATTTCACCTCGAAGCTATTTGCGGTTGCTTGGCTTGATTGCCTGGCTTTCCCGTGATTGATGGCGTCATCCTCGCAAGAATCAGCAGCCATGTCAGAGCCCCATCAAAATTCCCTGCAGGGCATGGCCATCATGTCCGGCGCCATGCTCATCCTGCCGACCATGGATGCGATCGCCAAATACATGGCGACCTTCGAGGCGATGTCGCCGGGCCAGGTGACCTTCTACCGATTCTTCTTTCAGATCGCCTGTACCCTGCCGATTCTTTTCGCCCTCTTCGGGCTTAAGGCGCTTTCGGCCAAACGGCCATGGATGAATCTGCTGCGCGGCGTGCTGCATGGCGCTGCGAGCCTGCTTTTCTTCGTCGCCGTCAAATACATGCCGCTCGCCGATGTCTTCGCCATCTATTTCGTCGAGCCCTTCATGCTGACCGCGATGTCGGCACTGTTTCTCGGCGACAAGGTCGGCTGGCGGCGCTGGATGGCGATCATCGTCGGCTTCGGCGGCGCAATGATCGTCATTCAGCCAAGCTACGAGATTTTTGGGCTGAAGGCGCTGCTCCCGGTCGCCTGCGCCTTTCTGTTCTCGCTCTATCTCTTCCTCAACCGCGCCATTGGCGAGGCCGATTCGCCGCTGACCATGCAGACGATGGCCGGCATCGGCGGAACGATCTTCATGGCGGCTGCGCTTTTCGTCGGAAACAGTTTCGGCAATGCCGATTTTGCCGTCTCTCTGCCCTCCTCCGGTCTCGGCCTTATCCTGCTTCTCGCCCTCGGCTCGATCTCGGGATATGCGCATATGCTCGTGGTCCGGGCTTTCCGCCTCGCTCCGCTGTCGCTGCTTGCGCCGTTCCAGTACTTCGAGATTATCTCGGCGACCGTTCTCGGCTATGCGTTGTTCAACGATTTCCCGAGCTTTTCCAAATGGATCGGCATCTTCATCATCTTTGCATCAGGCCTTTTCATCATCTGGCGCGAGCGGCTGCAGGCGCAAATGTTAAAATCTTCCTGACCTCGGGAATATCAGATTAACTCCTCTTCTTGAGGGATCGTCAATTCGCAGGCGCTAAAACTGTCTCCGGTTTCATGATGAAGCCTGGAGTTAAAACATGAGCGAATTTCGTCTCGCTTTTCCGGCCTGTGTCGTGGCCGGCAAGCATCGGCTGACGGCCGAAGATATAGTACTGCTGCGCAAACATAGTTTTCCGGAGGGTATCCGGACATCCGACGACGTCGTGGCGATGTTGGCGCTCAACAACTCCTGCCCTGAAAAATGTGCCGACTGGAACGCTTTCTTCGTGGAGCAGCTCGCCGGTTTCATCGTCCATTACACCTATCCGCAGGGCTCGCTGGATGAAATCAACGTCGCCTGGATCATGCGCATGTTCACGACCAATGGTGTCGTCAACTCGGCGCTCGAGCTCGAGCTCATTCTCCACGTTATGGAGATTTCGACCGATGTCCCAGTTGAGTTGAGAGCGCTTGCCCTCGATCAGCTTCGTCTGGCGATCACCGACAATATCGGTGGCTACAAGCTGTCGCGCGCCATTGATCGCCGGGGCATCACCCGCCAGGACGTCGACTACGCAATGCGCATCTTCAGAAGCGTCGCCGAAGGCGGCATCATCCCCGTCTCGTCGGTCGAATACGGCGTTCTCCAGCAGATCGAGCAGGCAACGCTGTCCGGCGCCAATCATCCGCACTGGGCGGGGATCATGGCTGCCGTCGAGCTGCGCGATTATGCCGAGCCGCGTCGCAGCCGCTGGCTGCGCATCGTCGACGAGGAACCTGTCTCCGAAGCTGCCGTCGCCTGACGCTCCGCAAGCCTGATTGTGCGTTCCGGTGTTTTGTGCGTAAAACTCCGGGATGCATTTCTGGGTGGAGTCTCCATGTTCAAGAAAATCCTGATCGCGAATCGCGGCGAAATTGCCTGCCGCGTGATCAAGACTGCGCGCCGCATGGGGATTCTGACCGTCGCGGTCTATTCGGATGCGGATCGGGACGCGCTGCATGTCGAAATGGCCGACGAGGCTGTGCATATCGGCCCGGCCGCGGCGTCGGAGAGTTATCTCGTCGCCGAAAAGATCATCGCCGCCTGCAAGGCTACCGGTGCCGAGGCGGTCCACCCCGGTTACGGCTTCCTCTCCGAACGCGCCTCCTTCTGCGCTGACCTGGAAAAACAGGGCATCGTCTTCATCGGCCCGAAGCCGAAGGCCATCATGGCGATGGGCGACAAGATCGAATCGAAGAAATTCGCCAATGCCGCCGGTGTCTCCACCGTGCCGGGCCATCTCGGCATCATCGAAGATGCCGCCCATGCGGAAGTGATCGCTGGCGAGATCGGCTATCCTGTCATGATCAAGGCGTCGGCCGGTGGCGGCGGCAAGGGCATGCGCATCGCCTGGAACAAGGCTGATGTGCGTGACGGCTTCGAGCGCGCCCGCTCGGAGGCAAAAAGCTCCTTCGGCGACGACCGCGTCTTCATCGAGAAGTTCGTCGTCGAGCCGCGCCATATCGAGATCCAGGTGCTGGCCGACGCGCATGGTAACGTCGTCTATCTCGGCGAGCGCGAATGCTCGATCCAGCGGCGGAACCAGAAGGTCGCGGAAGAGGCGCCCTCGCCCTTCCTCGATGAAGCCACCCGCAAGGCCATGGGTGAACAGTCGGTGGCGTTGGCGAAGGCCGTCGATTACCAGAGCGCCGGCACCGTCGAGTTCATCGTCGACCGCGACCGCAATTTCTATTTCCTTGAAATGAACACCCGCCTGCAGGTCGAGCATCCGGTGACCGAACTCGTCACCGGTATCGATCTCGTCGAGCAGATGATCCGGGTGGCAGCCGGAGAGCCCCTTCCCTTTGCTCAGGAGGACATCAGGCTCGACGGCTGGGCGATCGAGAGCCGGCTCTATGCCGAAGATCCCTACCGCAACTTCCTGCCCTCGATCGGCCGCCTGACGCGTTACCGCCCGCCGGCGGAAGGCAGGACCGGCAATGTCGTTATCCGCAACGATACCGGCGTCTTCGAGGGTGCCGAGATCTCGATGTACTACGATCCGATGATCGCTAAGCTCTGCACCTGGGCGCCGACGCGGCTCGAGGCGATCGACGCCATGGCCCGGGCGCTCGACGGCTTCGTCGTCGATGGCATCGAGCACAATGTGCCTTTCCTGTCGGCGCTGATGAAACATCCGCGCTGGCGCGAGGGCCGGCTGTCCACAGGCTTCATCGCCGAGGAATATCCCGATGGTTTTGCGCCGATGAAACCGGACCCGGCGGAAGAAGCCGTGCTTGCCGGCATCGCCCTCTCCGCCTCGCTGATCGAGACAAACCGCCGCGAACGTTTCGCCGATCGTCTGCGCGCCGCATCGGGCGCACTGCGCGAGGAATGGGTGGTCAAGATCGGCGACAACCACGTCGCTGCAAGATTGCTCGACGGCCTCGTCACTATCCCCTTCGATATGGACATCGCGATCGAGGGGGCGATAGAGGGCCAGAGCAAGAGTGTTGTCACCGATTGGAGACCGGGGGGTCCTGTCTGGAGCGGCAAGGTCGGCGGTCGCGACATCTCCGCGCAGATTCGCCCCGTTCTGAACGGGTTGCGTATCGACTGGCAGGGGCTTTCAGTGATTACCAAGGTCTTTTCGCCGCGTCATGCCGAGCTCGACAGGCTGATGCCGGTGAAACTGCCGCCCGATACCTCCAAGCTCCTGCTCTGCCCGATGCCTGGCCTCGTCGTCGCCATCGCGGTTGCCGAGGGCCAGGAGGTCAAGGCCGGTGAGACGCTTGCGATCGTCGAAGCGATGAAGATGGAAAACGTGCTGCGCGCCGACCGCGATCTCGTCATCTCGAAGATCAATGCCGCGGCCGGCGAAAGCCTGGCCGTCGATGCCGTCATCATGGAATTCGCCTGAGAGGAAAAGACCGTCGCTTGAGCCGAGTTCGCCGACCATGCCAAGCTCAGCCCGATAAATCAGCTGGGAACCAACAAAAATCGACAGGAAGGATATCAAGATGGACGTTCGCGCCGCCGTTGCCGTTCAGGCCGGAAAACCGCTGGAAGTGATGACCGTGCAGCTGGAGGGACCGAAGACCGGCGAAGTGCTGGTCGAGGTCAAGGCGACGGGCATTTGCCACACCGATGATTTCACTTTGTCGGGCGCCGATCCTGAAGGCCTGTTTCCGGCCATTCTCGGCCATGAGGGTGCCGGCATCGTCGTCGATATCGGTCCCGGCGTCACCTCGGTCAAGAAGGGCGACCATGTCATTCCGCTCTACACCCCGGAATGCCGCGAGTGCTATTCCTGCCTTTCCCGCAAGACCAATCTCTGCACCTCGATCCGCGCTACCCAGGGCCAGGGGCTGATGCCGGACGGAACGAGCCGCTTTTCGATCGGCAAGGACAAGATCCACCATTATATGGGGTGCTCGACTTTTTCGAACTTCACCGTGCTGCCGGAGATCGCTCTTGCCAAGGTCAATCCCGACGCGCCGTTCGACAAGATCTGCTACATCGGCTGCGGCGTCACCACCGGCATCGGCGCGGTCATCAATACCGCCAAGGTGGAGATCGGCGCCACGGCGATCGTCTTCGGTCTCGGCGGCATCGGTCTCAACGTGCTCCAGGGCCTGAAACTTGCCGGTGCCGACATGATCATCGGCGTCGATATCAACCCTGACCGCAAGGCATGGGGCGAGAAATTCGGCATGACGCATTTCGTCAATCCGAAGGAGGTCGGCGCCGACATCGTGCCCTACCTCGTCAACCTGACCAAACGCAACGGCGACTTGATCGGCGGCGCCGACTACACCTTCGACTGCACCGGCAACACCAAGGTGATGCGCCAGGCCCTGGAAGCCAGCCACCGCGGCTGGGGCAAGTCGGTTATCATCGGCGTTGCCGGTGCCGGCCAGGAAATCTCCACCCGTCCGTTCCAGCTGGTCACCGGCCGCAACTGGATGGGCACCGCTTTCGGCGGCGCGCGCGGCCGCACCGACGTGCCGAAGATCGTCGAATGGTACATGCAGGGCAAAATCCAGATCGATCCGATGATCACCCACACCATGCCGCTCGAGGACATCAACAAGGGCTTCGAACTGATGCATTCGGGCAAGAGCATCCGCGGCGTGGTGGTCTACTAATGCATGACACAAAGACTGCGGGCTTGAAGTAAAACCGCTCGATACCCCAAAAATAACGGGCCTGATCTGCAGAGGGCTTCACCAAGTGTGAAGCCCTTTCATGTTACCGCTTCGGTGCTTGGCAATCATGCTTCGCCAAAAGGGGGGCCTTATGATTTTTCGGACTATTATTTCGGCCTGTGCATTTGTGTTACTGCCCGCCATTGCATTTGCGGACCCCACAGGTTCCTACAAGGTCGCTGGCACCAGCGAGGACGGCAGCAAATATCAGGGCACCGTCAAGGTGCTTCGCAACGGCGAGACCTATATCGTCGACTGGATGATCGGCAAGAACGAGTCGATCGGCACCGGTCTCGGCGCAAAATTCAGCGGCGATCGTTTCGAAATGGGGCCGGCAAGCGACGAGGATACGGCGATCTCCGTCGGCTACGTCTCCAAGGAGAATTTCGGCATCGCCATGTATTTCGAGCAGCCGGACGGCAGCTGGCAGGGTGTCTGGACCTATGGCGGCTCGGAAAAGGTTGCGAGCGAAATCTGGACTCGCGAGTAATCCGCGCGTATCAGGCGTCGGCATTGAATGAGGTAAACAGCCTTTGATCTATGTCGACGCCGATGCCTGCCCGGTGAAGCCGGAAATCCTGAAGGTGGCCGAACGTCACGGCCTCGAAGTCACCTTCGTTGCCAATTCCGGCCTGCGCCCCTCGCGCGATCCGATGATCCACAACGTCATCGTCTCCAACGCCTTCGACGCCGCCGACAACTGGATCGCCGAACGCGCCGGTGCGGGCGATGTTGTTGTCACCGCCGATGTGCCGCTTGCCGTACGCTGTGTCGCCGCTAGCGCCTTCGTCAGCGGACCCACAGGGCGCGTCTTCAACGAGACCAATATCGGCATGGCGAGCGCCATGCGCGATCTTGGCGCGCACTTGCGTGAAACCGGCGAGAGCAAGGGCTACAACGCCGCCTTCAGCCCGAAAGACCGTTCACGCTTCCTCGAAACCTTCGATCGCCTCTGCCGCCGCGCCAAGAGCCTTTCCGCCGAGGCTGGCGGGCAATCCTGATCCGGCTCCCAAGCCCGCAAGAAAACGGTGGCATGGCAGCCGTGCCGATTCCGACCTTGAACACCGCCGCCGCCTCACGCATATAGACGTTATCGCAGACGACTGCGGCATCCTCCAGGATGCAACTGTCGCGGGGACGGCCTCGCTCTTGAACAAGGAGAGTCGCATGGCCTGGTTTCTGCTTTTTCTCGCCGGTCTTTTTGAATGTGGCTGGGCAATCGGCCTTAAATATACCGATGGTTTCACGCGGCCGCTGCCGACGGCGCTGACCGTCATATCCATGGTGGTGAGCATCGTGCTGCTCGGCCTGGCGGTGAAGCACCTGCCGATCGGCACCGCCTATGCGGTCTGGACCGGCATCGGCACGGTCGGCACCGTATTTCTCGGCATCTGGCTGCTTGGCGATGAGGCAAGTGTCTCCCGTCTTGCCTGCATCACTTTGATCGTCGCCGGCATCGCCGGTCTCAAGCTTACTGCCTGATGTGAAGGTTGAGGGGCGTCGCGACGCCCCTCAGTCTATCGTTCAGGCTGTCTTGCGGTTATCGACGGCAAAAGCGCCGGGACCAGAGAAGAACAGGTAGAGGAAGACGAAGCAGAACAGGATCGCGGCGTCGCCCTGGTTGACGGCCGGGAAGAAGCTGTTCGGAGCATGCGCCATGAAATAGGCGACGGCCATTTCACCGGCGAGGAGGAAGGCGACAGGGCGCGTCAGCAGGCCGACGAGAATAAGGATACCGCCGATAAGCTCAAGAAGGGCGGCGAAAAGCATCAGCGGCGGCAGCGGGCCGGCCATCTGCGCAGCCGGGAAAGCGAAAAGCTTCATCGTGCCGTGTTCGATGAACAGCAGCGCAGTGATGATTCTGAGAGCGGCCAGCCCATAGGGGCGATAGGCAGAAAGACGCTCGAAAGTTGACATTAAACCTCTCCATTAAAACAATAAGAGCCGAGCGTTAACCTGTCCCTCGCAAGGATTGAACACACGGATCGCTGACGGCCGTTCACTTTTTCGACAGCGGGTAAACACCCGATCGCGCAGCTTTATTCGGCGGAAAACGTTAAAGCGGGATGTTGTCGTGTTTCTTCCAGGGATTGGCGAGATCCTTGTTGCGCAGCATCTTCAGCCCGCGCGCCAGCCGCCGCCGGGTGGAATGCGGCATGATCACCTCGTCGACATAACCACGCTCGGCGGCAACGAAGGGCGAGAGGAACCGGTCCTCATACATTTTCGTATGAGCGGCGATCTTTTCGGGATCGGCGATATCCTTGCGGAAGATGATCTCGACGGCGCCCTTGGCGCCCATCACGGCGATCTGCGCCGTCGGCCAGGCATAGTTGAGATCACCGCGCAGATGCTTCGACGCCATCACGTCATAGGCGCCGCCGAAAGCCTTGCGGGTGATGACGGTGAGCTTCGGCACCGTCGCCTCGGCATAGGCAAAGAGCAGCTTGGCGCCGTGTTTGATGAGGCCGCCATATTCCTGCGCCGTACCCGGCAGGAAACCCGGCACGTCGACGAAGGTGACGATCGGAATGTTGAAGCAGTCGCAGAAGCGCACGAAACGGGCCGCCTTGCGCGATGCGTCACTGTCGAGCACGCCGGCCAGCACCATCGGCTGGTTGGCGACGAAACCGACGGTGGAGCCTTCGACGCGGCCGAAGCCGCAGACGATATTTCCGGCAAAACTCGCCTGGATCTCGAAGAAATCCCCCTCGTCCGCCACCTTCCGGATCAGTTCCTTGATGTCGTAAGGCTTGTTGGAACTCGCCGGCACCAGCGTGTCAAGCGAGGTGTCGATCTCTGTCACCGACTGGTAACATTCGATCTCGGGCAGTGGCGCGGTATTTGAAAGCGGCAGGAAATCGATCAGCCGCCGTACCTGCAAGAGCGTTTCGACATCATTGTCATAGGCGCCATCGGCAATCGACGAGCGCACCGTATGCACCACGGCGCCGCCGAGTTCCTCGGCCGTCACCGTCTCGTTGGTCACGGTTTTCACCACATCGGGACCGGTGACGAACATGTAGGAGGTATCACGCACCATGAAAATGAAATCTGTCATCGCAGGCGAATAAACGTCGCCGCCGGCGCAGGGACCCATGATCACCGAGATCTGCGGAATGACGCCGGAGGCGAGCACATTGCGCTGGAATACCTCGGCATAACCGCCGAGAGCCGCCACGCCCTCCTGGATACGGGCGCCGCCCGCATCATAGATACCGACAATCGGCGCGCGGTTCTTCAGCGCCATGTCCTGCACCTTCATGATCTTCTCGGCATGCGCTTCCGATAGCGAGCCGCCGAAGACGGTGAAGTCCTTGGCGAAGACGAACACCGTGCGGCCATTGACCGTGCCCCAGCCGGTGACGACGCCGTCGCCGGCAATCCGGCTCTTATCCATGCCGAAATCGGTGGAGCGATGTTCGACAAACATGTCGAATTCCTCGAAGGAGCCCTCATCGAGGAAGAGGTCGATACGCTCGCGCGCCGTCAGCTTGCCGCGTTTGTGTTGGGCGTCGATGCGTGCTTCGCCGCCGCCAAGGCGGGCAATGCCGCGGCGCCGTTCCAGTTCCTCGAGAATTTCCTTCATGCGATCTCCCTCGCCGCTGCGGGCGGCAATCCGGCGGTTGGATTATGCGCTAGAGCATGATGCCGAAAAGTGAGCGCGGTTTTCGGACAACATCATGTTCTAACTATTTAGCGCCCGCGCCCGCTGAGTGAGAAAACCGAGCGTATCCTTGCCGCGACGTCCTCGGCCAGGATCTCGTCGGCAAGCTTGGGATCGGCAGCAATGCTGGTCACGTCGAAGGCGCTGACGGCGATGACCGAGCCGTCCTCGACCGAGGCCGCGTCGATGCTGATCTTGGCGACGTTGCGGTCCTTCTGGAAGCCGAGGCCTTTTTGGATGGAAACCACGCGGATTGTCAGCACCACCCGCGGCAGCACAGTGTCGCGCACGGTGGCGTTGATCGCTGCGTTGACGCGGTCGTTGACGCCGGAAAGCAGCTCGGCCGGCATGTTCGGACCGGAGAGAACGACGGCGCTGCGCACATCATAGACCGGTGCCTCCGGCTTGGTGGCCGAGAGGCCGACGCAGGCCGTAAGCGCGATACAGACAAGTGCGGCCCGGCAAAAACACGACCTCAGCCAATTCATTGCAAAATCCCGCACCACCCCGTTGGAGTCGCAGACTTCGTCATAATGCATTGGAAGGCAATATGTTTCAGGCGCTTAGGGCGAAAAAAACATCCGCTGCGGCTTTGAACTCGGCAAAGCGCTTGGCCCGCCGCTCCTCGGCTTCCTCGTCTCTGCCCCAATGCTCTATCGTCCAATCCTCGTCGAGATGGGCAAGCGACCAGGCCTCCTCAGTCGTTACCCGGCCCTCGGCGAAGGCGAGCGCCAGGATCGCCGAGCCGGTCAGCGTGGTGACCGTGTGGAGCGCTGCAAGTGCCATCGGGCTATCATATCGCGCGAGCGTGACAGCGAAGGCGGCAGTCGCCTCGCGCGGCTGCTCCTGAGGCATCACCCCTTCGACGAGGATGAACCGGGCGCCGAGATCATTCGCCGCCCAGTCGATCACGGGATCCCAGTGCTCGGCCTGGCGTTCGACCAGAAGTTCCGGCTCCCCGGCGCGGTAGCAGATGAGGTCGCTGGAGGAAAAGCGCAGGATATCCTCGAAGATCGCCTGCGCGTTGGCGGCAACGCCGTCGAGTGCGGTGTTGACGAGCCGCGTTACCGGCATGCTCACGGGATTGATCTCCTCGCCCTGCGCCTGCCATTCGGCAGCGACAAGCTGCGCGAGCGCCTCTGTCGGCACGGCGAGAACCTGCCGTGCCGGCGTGCGCACCATCTTGCCGTCGAGCGTGATCGCAAAACCGCCCTCGTGTTCGGCAACGGAGACGCCGGTATAGAAGCGCTTCGGCAGCGGCTTCTTCATCTGAATCTGCGCGCGGCGGATGGGATCGGGATGGCTCAGGCCTTCGGAAAGGTCGTTCAGCAGATCGCGCATGGGCTCACCTCAAGAAAAATGACGCAATATCTCGTTCGGATGGTAGGCGATCGCATCAGCGCCGTTGGCGATCAGCTCATCCACGCTGGCATAGCCCCAGGCAACGCCGATCGCCTTGGCGCCGGCAGCCTTTGCCATCTGCATATCGTAAACCGCATCGCCGATGACAATGGTGTCGGCAGCATTCATGCCGGTTTCATCGCAGCATTCGCTCACCATGGCTGGATGCGGCTTGGAGGGGCAATCGTCGGCGGTGCGTGCGACGATGAAATGCGCGTCGAAACCATGTGTCTCCATCACGAGCTTGAGCCCGCGGCGGGATTTACCCGTCACCGCGCCGATCAGCAGGTCATCGCGCCCGCTGATCGCGTCGATCATCTCGCGGATGCCGGGAAACAGCGGCTCCTTGTAATCGAGATCCTGACGCACGATCGAGAACAGCGATTTGTAGTGCGCCGTCATGTCGATGTCTTCCTGCTCCACATGCTGCCTGCCCTGCATGCGGGCAATCGCAATATCGAGGGACAGGCCGATAATGGCCTTGGTGTCTTCAAAGCGCGGTTCCGGCCTGCCGAACTTATCGAAGGTCCTGCGCATGGTTTCGTGGATCAGGCCGGCGCTATCGACCAGTGTGCCGTCGCAATCGAAAAGCGCCAGTTTCATTCGGCGTCCCTTTCGGCACTGGCGAGATCGAGGCCGAGAAGATTCCAGGTCTGCACCATATGCGACGGCAGCGGCGCACTGATGCGCAGGCGCCCGCCGGAGGGGTGCGGGATGTCGATGTGACGCGCGTGCAGATGCAGCTTCTTCTGGACGCCGCCTGGAAAATCCCAATTCGGATCGTCGTCGAAATATTTCGGATCGCCGATGATCGGATGGCCGATATGCAGCGCGTGCACACGCAGCTGATGGGTCCGTCCAGTATAGGGTTCCATCTCCAGCCAGGCGAGGTTCTGGGCGGCGGTTTCGAGCACACGATAGAAGGAAACGGCGTGATCTGCTCCATCCTCGCCGTGCTTGGCGATACGCATGCGGTCGCCGTCAGCCGTCGGCTCCTTGACGAGCCAGGTCGAGATCTTGTCCTCGTGTTTGCGTGGCACGCCCTTGACCAGCGCCCAGTAGGTCTTCTTGGTATCGCGCTCGCGGAAGGCCGCCGTCAGCTTCTGCGCGGCACCGCGGGTGCGGGCGATGACGAGAACACCAGACGTATCGCGGTCGAGACGGTGGACGAGCCGCGGCTTCTCGCCCTTCGGGCTGGTCCAGGCTTCGAGCATCTGGTCGATATGCCTGGCGACGCCGGAGCCACCCTGCACGGCAAGACCGGGTGGCTTGTTGAGCACGATCACCTTTTCGTCCTCATGCAGCACCATGCGCGACAGCAGTTCGAAATCCGTCGAATGCTTGAGATCCTTGCCGGCGATCGGTCCTGACTTCAGCTTGGCATCGACATCCAGCGGCGGCACGCGCACCGTCTGGCCGGGCTGCACGCGCGCATCCGATTTGACACGCCCGCCGTCGACGCGCACCTGGCCGGAGCGCAGCAGCTTCTGCAGCGGGCCGAAACCGAGCCCCGGAAAGTGTACCTTGAACCAGCGATCGAGCCGCATGCCGGCTTCGTCGGGTTCAACCTTGATATGTTCAATGCCAGCCATAAAAAATCTTTCGGAAATTGCAGCGCAGGCCAAGCCGGCGTTCTTGCCGCAGCCTTTAGAGCATTTTCACGCAAAACGGAAACCGGAAAAGAGATCAGGCCAAAGCGCGCATGACAGCAAGGCCTGCGATGACGGCCGCCATCGATAGTCCGACGCTCGCAGCGATATAAATGCCGCCGGCAACAGCCTCGCCGCGTTCGAATAGCGAGATGGCATCCAGCGAGAAGGCCGAAAAAGTGGTGAAGCCACCGAGGAAGCCGGTGATCAGCAAAAGGCGCAGTTCCGTCGAGGCGTTAAACTTCCGCGCGATCAGCTCGGCGAAGACGCCAATGACGAAGCAGCCGACAACATTGACGGCAAGCGTTCCCCAGGGAAAGGCCGGCCCCATGAGACGTAGCGTCCACTGACCGACGTAATATCTGAGAACGGAACCGATAGCGCCGCCGAAGGCGACAAGGAGAGCCTGGATCATGAGCCGGATTTACCGCGTTGCGAAAGTGATTCCAATCGAGCTCATATGAATTCTTACCATTTTGTAAAATGCCAATGATTTTCTTATGATGGCGCCAAGATCATGCCGATACGGTGACTGGCATGACCCAGCTCCTGTCCATATCGGCCAACACCGCCGCTGTTGCTTTCGAGTCGCTCCGAATCCCGCAGCGTGTCGCGACGAGCACTGCGGCGCGCGACGCACGGCGCGTTGCCGACCGGCAGTTGAAGGCCGAAGGCACTGAGGAAATAGACGAGCCCTCCAGCATCATCCAGTCAACCGAAGTTGCGCTCGACTTGATGGCGAAGGGCAACCGCCAGCCGCAGTCCGGCCTGAAACAGGCGCTGCGATCCTACGAAGACTTCTGAGGCGATCGCCTTCCAAACGAAAGCCCGCGACTGCGATTGCTATCGCGGGCTTTTTTTAACTACAGCGCCGCGCGTCTTTCCAGACGCGCAAAGGACGCTGTAGCACTTTGAATCGCTGCTCTCACTTACCTTGAGCGGAGAGCACCTGCAGGACCAGATCGACCTTGCCGGCCCTTTCGAAGGTCAGCGTCACCGGCACGGTGTCTCCCTGCTTGAACGGCGTCTTCACCTTCTGGAACATCAGATGCAGGTTGCCGGGCTCAAGCTTGACCGTCTCGCCAGCGGCGATGGCGATGCCGTCCTTCAGCTGGCGCATCCGCATGACGTTGTCCTTGGTCTCCATCTCGTGGATCTGAACTTCGCCTGATACAGGCGACGTCACGGACAGCAAGCGATCGTCCGTCTTGCCGTTGTTTTTCACCATGAAAAAGCCGCCGCCGACCGGCTGGCCGGGCAGCATTGCCTTGGCGAAGCCGCCGGAAATCTCGAGATCGCCGGCCTTGACCGTTTCGCCAGCCGGTGTGGCAGCGGCCATGCCAGCCATGCCGGACATGTCCATGCCTGCCATATCGTCATGGTCGTGACCATGGTCTTCGCCGGCGACGACCTTCAACAGCGGCGCCGGGCTTTTCAGTCCATGCGCGTCGCCACCTTCCCCAGCCACCTGATCCCAGGCCGTGACCGTATCGCCGCACATCTGCGTCACCGGAAAGGCGAGCGCGGTGCCGGCCTCGACGCCTGACACTTTACCCTGGATGACGAAGGTATCGTAGAAATCGTCGGAGAGATTGCCGTTCTTCCAGCGCACTTCGATCGCGCCGGTCTTCACCTTGTCGCCGTGATTGTCGTAGGTCTTCTGGTAGTCGCCTTTGATCACCTCGAGCTCCCAGCCTGCCTTCGGCTGCGGCTTGGCGAAGACGAAGCCTTCCGGCAGCTTGACCCGCACTTCCGTGGTCGCCTTGCCGTCGCAGCCATGCGGCACCTGCAGCGTGGCAAGAATGGTGCTGTCTTGCTTCGCCTCTCTGTCGAGGAAGGTCACATGCGCCTCGGCGCTGGCAAAGGCGGTCGCGGAAAGAACGGCGGCAAGCCCGAATGTCCTGCCAAATGTCTTGATAGTTTTCATCGGATATCTCCTCGCCGGCCACGGACCTCTCTCGGGCGGACCGGCATGCTGCATCATGGGTTGCGGAAGCAGATCAGGCGAGGACGGGAGGTGCGCGGGAATTCGGCCGGCTGACGGCGCTTACGCTGGCAACGGCTGAGGTTTCGATCGGCGCGTTGATCAGCGCGGCGAGCTTGCGCTCGAGCCAGGAGCCCGCATCCGGCGCCGGCAGAATGACGGAGGCCGACAGCCGACAGGCTTCGCAATTCGGCTTGAAGGCGACGGTCTTGCCGTCGGTGTCCTTCACGGTGACGCAGAGCGAGGCGAAGGTACCGTCAGGCAGCACATAGGCCGCTGCATCGTAGCCTTCGGAGGCGACAGCCTGAGGTGCCTGATGGGCGAGGCCAAGCAAAAGCAGGCTCAATGCGCAAAGCATGCGCAGGAAGAGCGTCGCTTTCAGTCCGGTCTGCCGCATGAGATCCCCTTCAACAGCATGTCGCGATAGCCGGTTTCCCCACGGAATGCAAAAGCAGATTTGCCGCAGATCAGGGCTTGGCATGGATATGGCGACAAAAAATTGTCCGGTCACGACATTTGGCCTTGCCAAGCGCTACACCCGCCGGATAATTGCGCCAACCTTGTTGGGAGAAGCCGGTGCTTTCGCCACCGGTGCCGAAGGAGCAACCGCCCCGGAAACTCTCAGGCAAAAGGACCAGCAAGGGGCAGACGGAACTCTGGAGAGAAGCGTTCTCGAAACGCTCGCCGAAGGGATAACAATCTCAGGCAAAGGGACAGAGGGGGCTCAGGAGAGAAGTGCGCAGCCGCGCCTTCAGATTTGAGCCCGCGCCTTCGCGAGAAGGCGCAAACCCCGGAGGCGTCTTTTGGACGATACTGCTGCCCTGAAGAAAACCCCGCTGCATGCCCTGCATCTTTCGCTCGGCGCCCGCATGGTGCCGTTCGCGGGTTACGACATGCCGGTGCAATACCCCGCAGGCGTCATGAAGGAGCATCTTCATACCCGCGCCGAAGCCGGCCTCTTCGATGTCTCCCACATGGGCCAGGTCATCGTGAAGGCGAAATCTGGCAGCTACGAGGATGCGGCGCTGGCGCTCGAAAGCCTGGTGCCGGTCGATATCCTCGGCCTTGCCGAAGGCCGCCAGCGTTATGGCTTCTTCACCGACGATACCGGCTGCATCCTCGATGATCTGATGATCACTCATCTCGACGATCACCTTTTCATCGTCGTCAACGCTTCCTGCAAGGAGGCCGATCTCGCTCATCTGCAGGCCCATATCGGCGACCAGTGCGACATCACGCTCCTCAATCGCGCTTTGATCGCGCTACAGGGACCGCGCGCGGTCGAAGTTCTCGCCGAGCTCTGGGCCGACGTCGCGGCGATGAAATTCATGGACGTGCGCCATTGCCGCCTGCACGATGTTTCCTGTCTGGTCTCACGCTCCGGCTATAGCGGCGAGGACGGCTTCGAGATTTCGATCCCCGTCGACAAGGCCGAGGATGTCACCATGCGGTTGCTCGAACATCCGGACGTTCAGGCGATCGGCCTTGGCGCCCGCGATTCGCTGCGCCTCGAAGCCGGCCTCTGCCTCTACGGCAACGATATCGACACGACCACCTCACCGGTCGAGGCGGCGCTGGAGTGGGCCATGCAGAAGGCAAGGCGCGGCAACGGCGCGCGCGCCGGCGGCTTCCCGGGCTCTGGCCGCATCCTGTCCGAACTCGAAAACGGCGCCGCGCGCCGCCGCGTCGGCCTGAAGCCGGAAGGCAAGGCGCCGGTGCGCGGCCATGCCAAGCTCTATGCCGATGCCGAAGGCAAGGTCGAAATCGGCGAGGTCACCTCCGGCGGCTTCGGCCCCAGCGTCGAAGGCCCCGTCGCCATGGGCTACGTGCCGGTCTCCCATGCTGCGGCCGGCACACTGGTCTATGCCGAGGTGCGCGGCAAATATCTGCCGACCACCGTCAGCGCCCTGCCCTTCGTCACACCGACCTACAAACGCTAAACCTTTTCCAGAGAGGACGAACAATGCTGAAATTTACCGAAGAACACGAATGGCTGAAGATCGAAGGCGGCGTTGCGACGGTCGGCATCACCACTTATGCCGTCGATCAGCTCGGCGACCTGGTTTTCGTCGAACTCCCGGAAGTCGGCGCAACCTTCTCCAAGAACGGCAATGCCGCGACCGTTGAATCGGTCAAGGCTGCTTCCGACGTCTATTGTCCGCTTGACGGCGAGATTACCGAGGTCAATCCGGCCATCGTTGCAGATCCGTCGCTGGTCAATTCCGATCCTCAGGGCGCTGGCTGGTTCTTCAAGCTGAAGCTTGCAAATGCTGCCGACGCCGATGGTCTGCTCGACGAAGCGGCCTACAAGGAGCTCACTGCGTAATGACGACGCCGACAGAATTCCAGTTCACCGACTATCAGCCCTACGATTTCGCCAATCGCCGTCATATCGGCCCCTCGCCGGCCGAGATGACCGACATGCTGAAGGTGATCGGCTACAACAGCCTCGACGGCCTGATCGACGCGACGCTGCCGCCCTCGATCCGCCAGAAGGCGCCGCTCGTCTGGGGCGCGCCGATGACCGAGCGCGAGGCGCTCGACAAGCTGCGCGAGACCGCCAACAAGAACAAGGTGCTGGTCTCGCTGATCGGCCAGGGTTATTACGGCACGATCACACCGCCGGTCATCCAGCGCAACATCCTGGAAAACCCGGCCTGGTACACCGCCTATACGCCTTACCAGCCGGAGATCAGCCAGGGCCGCCTGGAAGCGCTCCTGAACTACCAGACGATGATCTGCGACCTCACCGGCCTCGACGTCGCCAACGCCTCGCTGCTCGACGAGGCAACCGCCGCCGCCGAAGGCATGGCGATCGCCGAGCGTGTGGCCAAGTCGAAGGCAAAAGCCTTCTTCGTCGATGCCGACTGCCATCCGCAGACCATCGCCCTCATCCGCACCCGCGCCGAGCCGCTCGGCTGGAGCGTCATCGTCGGCAATCCCTTCACCGATCTCGATCCTGTCGATGTCTTCGGCGCGATCTTCCAGTATCCCGGCACGCACGGTCACGTGCATGATTTTACCGGCCTGATCGCGCGCCTGCACCAGGCGGGCGCCATATCAATCGTCGCCGCCGATATCCTGGCGCTGACGCTGCTGAAGTCGCCTGGTGAAATGGGTGCCGATATCGCCGTCGGCTCCTCGCAGCGCTTCGGTGTCCCGATCGGCTACGGCGGCCCGCATGCAGCCTACATGTCGGTCAAGGATGCCATCAAGCGTTCCATGCCCGGCCGCCTCGTCGGCGTTTCCGTCGATGCCCGCGGCAACCGCGCCTATCGCCTGTCGCTGCAGACCCGCGAACAGCATATCCGCCGTGAGAAGGCGACGTCGAACATCTGCACAGCTCAGGTGCTGCTTGCCGTCATGGCTTCCATGTACGCCGTGTTCCACGGCCCGAAGGGCATCAAGGCGATCGCCCAGCAGGTGCACCAGAAGGCCGTGCTGATGGCCAAGGGCCTGGAAAAGCTCGGTTATAAGGTCGAACCCGACACCTTCTTCGACACAATTACCGTCGATGTCGGCCACATGCAGGGTCTCATCCTGCGTGCCTCCGTCGCCGAAGGCGTCAATCTGCGCAAGGTCGGCGAAACCGGGATCGGCATGAGCCTTGACGAACGCACCCGGCCGGCGACGCTCGAAGCCGTTTGGCGGGCCTTCGGCGGCAATTTCACGATCGCCGATTTCGAGCCCTCCTACCGCCTGCCGAAGGGCCTGCTCAGGACCAGCGATTACCTCACCCATCCGATCTTCCACATGAACCGTGCCGAAAGCGAGATGACGCGTTACATCCGCCGGCTCTCCGATCGGGATCTGGCGCTCGACCGCTCGATGATCCCGCTCGGCTCCTGCACGATGAAGCTCAATGCGACGGCGGAAATGCTGCCGATCACCTGGCCGGAGTTTTCCGACATCCATCCCTTCGTGCCGGCCGACCAGGCGCTCGGCTACCGCGAGATGATCGACGACCTGATCGAAAAGCTCTGCGCCGTCACCGGCTACGACGCCTTCTCCATGCAGCCGAATTCCGGCGCGCAGGGCGAATATGCCGGCCTGCTGACGATCCGCAACTATCATATCGCCAATGGCGACGGCCATCGGGACGTCTGCCTGATCCCGACCTCTGCGCATGGCACCAACCCGGCCTCGGCCCAGATGGTCGGCATGAAGGTCGTGGTCGTCAAGGTGCGCGAAAATGGCGATATCGATCTCGACGATTTCCGCGCCAAGGCGGAGGAGCATGCGGCAAACCTTTCGTGCTGCATGATCACCTATCCCTCGACGCACGGCGTCTTCGAGGAGACCGTCAAGGAGATCTGCGATCTGGTGCACGAGCATGGCGGCCAGGTCTATCTCGACGGCGCCAACATGAATGCCATGGTCGGTCTGTCTCGCCCCGGTGACATCGGGTCCGACGTTTCGCATCTCAATCTGCACAAGACCTTCTGCATCCCGCATGGCGGCGGCGGACCCGGCATGGGCCCGATCGGTGTCAAGGCGCATCTGGCTCCCTACCTGCCTGGCCATCCCGAAACCGACGGCCGTTCGGGTGCGGTCTCGGCCGCCGCCTTCGGCTCCGCCTCGATCCTGCCGATCTCCTGGAGCTATTGCCTGATGATGGGCGGCGAAGGCCTGACGCAGGCGACCAAGGTGGCGATCCTCAACGCCAACTATATCGCCACCCGGCTGAAGGGCGCCTATGACGTGCTCTACAAGTCGGCTGCCGGCCGCGTCGCGCATGAATGCATCATCGACACCCGTCCGCTGGTCGACAGCTCGGGCGTTACGGTCGACGACGTCGCCAAGCGCCTGATCGACTGCGGCTTCCACGCGCCGACCATGAGCTGGCCGGTCGCCGGCACGCTGATGATCGAGCCGACGGAAAGCGAGACCAAGGCCGAACTCGACCGCTTCTGCGAGGCGATGCTGGCGATCCGCGAGGAAGCCCGCGCCATCGAGGATGGCCGCATGGACAAGGTGAACAACCCGCTGAAGAACGCCCCGCACACGGTGGAAGACCTCGTCGGCGAATGGGATCGTCCTTACAGCCGAGAACAGGCCTGCTTCCCGCCCGGCGCCTTCCGCGTCGACAAATACTGGTCACCGGTCAACCGCGTCGACAACGTCTATGGCGACCGCAACTTGATCTGCACCTGCCCGCCGGTGGAAAGTTACGCAGAGGCAGCGGAATAGCGGTCGAGGCCGATGCTGTAGCGAAGGGCCGAACAATCCGAGCCCCTTCCATCATGGGAGGGGCTTTTCTAATTCTGATAGAGATGCGCGGTTAACCTTAGCCTCTAACCGTCTCTCGAAGCTCCGTTCGCCTGCGAACGTCATCTCTGGCATAACATGCTACGCCCTGCGTAGCTCAACGTCAGAGCAGCTGTCTGGTTAGCCGCTGATCCAGGTTCAACTCCTCGGCAAGGGCACCAGTTTCCCAGTTCCCCTGCTCTCTATCAGCTCGAAGCGTGCCGGTTTACGGCCTAGAAGCGCTCGCCGACCATATCCTCGCTTTTGGCCCACAATGCCCTGGCCGTCTCGGGATCGAGCGCGTAGGTGCGCACGCCTTCGGAAATCGGGCTGATCTCCGCATCCGTCACTTCGGAGATGTGGCAATTCTCGCAATATTTGCCGCCGACCGCGTCTACCGGGGCGACGAAACCTGCCCAGACGGAGGTAGCCGCACCCTGAGGAATCGTCTTCCACTGGAAGGACGGCTTGCCCTCGGCGGCGAGTGCTGCGTTGATCTGCGTTATCATGCCTTCAATCATATTAGGGTCGAGATGACGGTCGAGTTCGGTCTGGATGCCGCCGGGGTGCAGTGCCGTTGCACGGATGCCGCGCTCCTTGAGGCGCCGGTCGAGTTCCACTGCGAACAGGATATTTGCGGTTTTCGACTGGGCATAGGCCGCCCAGGGCTCATAGGTCTTGCTCTCGAAATTGAGGTCGTCGAGGCTAAAGGGCGCCATGCGATGGGCCGAGGATGCGACGATCACCACTCGGCCGCCCGATTTGATCAGCGGCGCGATGCGGTTGACCAGCACGAAATGACCGAGATGGTTGGTGCCGAACTGCGTTTCGAAGCCATCGGCGGTGCGGCCGAAAGGAGCCGCCATCACGCCGGCATTGGCAATGACGACATCGAAGGGCCGGCCATCCCCAATGAGCGCATCGGCGCAGGCGCGCACGCTTGCCAGAGAGGCAAGATCAAGCTCGACGATATCCAGGCTGCCGCCATTGGCCGCACCGGCGCGCACGACTTCCGTTGCCGCCCTCGCCTTTGCAAGATCACGTGCCGTACCCACCACCTGCGCTCCATGGGCTGCCAGCACGCGCGCGGTTTCCACGCCGAGGCCGGCCGAAACACCCGTCACCAGAACCCGCTTGCCCTTGAGATCGACGCCGGCGAGCACCTCATCGGTGGTTGATGTCGCGCCAAAAAGTCCACTCATGATTATCTCCTTGATTATGGACGCACCGCTCCGGGCTGGTGGACCATTGCCCGCCGGCCTCAAATGAAATAAAAGGAGGATGCCTCCAGATAAATATGGAGGGTGCCTCCGGTTATCAAGGGGACTTCTCGGAAATGGCTGAAAAAAGTGACGGACCCACCGTCCGAAAGCCGCGTGCGGATGCCGAACGCAATCGTCTTCTGCTGATGGAAACGGCAAAGACCGTCTTTGCCGACAAGGGTTCCAGCGCCAGCCTGGAGGAAATCGCCCGCATCGCGGGCGTCGGCATCGGCACACTCTATCGCCATTTCCCGACGCGCGATGCACTGGTTTCCGCCATCTACCGCAACGAGACGACGCAGCTTGCCGCTGCCGCCAAAAGTCTTGCCGATACACATCCGCCTGTCGAAGCGCTTCGCCTGTGGCTGGTGCAGTTCGTGGATTATGTCGTGACGAAACACGGCATGTCCGAGGTGCTGGATTCTTTGGTCGGCGGCACCTCCGAGCTCTATGCCGATTCCGCCGATTTGATCATAGGTGCCGTCAATCTGCTGGTGGATCGCGCAGTCGCCACCGGTGAAATCCGTCTGGCGATGGACCCACTCGATATCCTGCGCGCCCTGGCGGGCGGCGCGAGCATCAGCTGTGGCCCCGCCTGGCGGGATGCGGCAAGGCAACTCATCGATATTCTGATAGCGGGCATGAAAGCCAGTCGCTGAGGCTGTCGTACCATCCGGCACGGCCGTCTCAGATGGAGTTGCGCAAGAATGGCAACATCGACATGGAGGATCTCCGCGAAGCTGGAAGAACCTCGTCGGCGATTGGGATCGCCCCCATAGCCGCGAACAGGCCTGCTTCTCGCCCGGCGGCTTCCGCGTCGACAACGTCTACGACGACCGCAACCTGATCTGCAGCTGCCCGCTGGTGGAAATCTACGTCGAGGCGGCCGAATAGCAGCGTTAGCCAAAGCTCCTCCCACGGGTTGGGAGGGGCTTTATGCTTTTGGCGCTCAAGGATCAAATTTAACCTTTCTTAGCAAGTCTCTGTTAGCAATTCATAAAGGCGGCTTCCATCAACATGGATCATCGTCGGTCCCTTGTTTTGCGTGCAGGTTCTTATGCGTCCATCGGCTGTGCCAGCAATCCTCCTCGCCGCCTTGATCCTGTCGGGATGCGCCGCAAGTTCTGGCGCCGAAGATGTGCTCACCCCTGTACCGTCGCGGGAAACGACCAACGCCATCACCCAGCCGAGCGGCCCGATACCGGCTGCCGCCGTGGGCGATCCTGCGCCCCAGACAAGCCCGCCGCAGCAAGCGTTGAGCTGGACAGGAGAGGTTCCAGAGCCGCAGGCGCTCGTGCCCGCAGACAGGCCGGTCGGCATGCCGATGCCGACGGAAAAGCCGGTCGCCCTGCTGATGCCGACCAATCCCACCGGCAATACAATGCCCGATGTCGGCACGAGGTCGCCGACCCGCGGACAAATTTACGGCCACCGGTTCCGCGATGCCAAGCCGATCAACTTCGGCTCCACCTCGCCGAGAAAGCTAGCCGTCCACGGAGTCGACGTGTCGCGCTGGCAGGGCGAGATCGACTGGGAGACCTTGCGGCGGCAAGGCGCGAACTTCGTCTACATCAAGGCCACCGACGGCGGCGATCACCTCGATCCGATGTTCAAGAAAAACTGGCGCCGGGCCAAGGAAGCCGGCCTGAAACACGGCGCCTATCACTTCTTCTACTGGTGCCGGACAGCCGGCGAACAGGCCGACTGGTTCATCCGCAACGTGCCGAGGGAAGCCAACGCTCTTCCACCCGTCATCGACGTTGAATGGAACGGCGAATCGAGCTGCAAGAGGCGCATCTCGCCTGCACGTGTCCGGGAAAAGATGCAGGTCTTCATGGACAAGCTGGAGCGCTATTACGGCCAACGCCCGATCATCTACACGGCGCCGGACTTCTACCGCGACAATTTGAAGGGGCAACTGCTCGACTATCCCTTCTGGCTGCGCTCGGTCGCCGCTCATCCCTCCAAGGTTTATCCGGGCCGCAAGTGGCTCTTCTGGCAGTATTCCGGCTCCGGCCTTTCCGATGGCGTCGACGGCAAGATCGATCTCAACGTGTTCAACGGCAACGAAAGCGACTGGCACGACTGGGTGGCGTCGCGGTAGCCGAGCCCGCCAGGCCAGTCCGCTTGCCTGACCTCACGCGGACTTCTGCACCTTGACCGGCACGCCCTTGTAGGCAGGCGTTCCCGATCTCCGGTCGTAATCACCAAGCGCGATGACCCTGTTCATCTCGGGATAATATCCGGCGATGGAGCCAACAGGGATGTCGTAGGCCACTGCGGTGAAGCCTTTGACCGCCCTGCTGCCGGTTTCAGCGACCGACTCGATATCGACCTTGTCGCCGTCGGCGAGGCCGCGTGCGGAGAGATCCCCGCTGTTCATGAAGATCACATCACGGCGGCCGAAGACACCTCGATAGCGGTCGTCAAGGCTGTAGATTGTCGTGTTGTACTGGTCGTGACTGCGCAGCGTTGTCAGAACCAGTGTGTCTGCGTCTGCAAGGCGCGGATCTTCCTCCAGTCCAGGCGCGATGAGGAACTGCGCTTTTCCTGAGGGCGTGCGCCATTGCCGATCGGAGGCGGCCACCGTGAGCCGGAAACCGCCGGGTTTCCTGACCCTTGTGTTGAAATCATGGAAATCGGGAAAGACCACCTCGATCTTTTCCCGAATGCGGTTGTAGTCAGCGACCATCCCGTCCCAATCGATATCGTATTTGGCGCCGAGCGTTGCCTTGGCGATGCCGGCGATAATGGCCGGTTCGGACCTTAGTTCGTCGCCGGGCGGCTTCAGAAAGCCGCGTGAGGCGTGCACCATCGACATGGAATCCTCGACGGTCACCGATTGTGGTCCCGTCTTCTGAATGTCTTGATCGGTACGACCGAGGACAGGAAGGATGATGGAGTTTCGGGCGATCAGCAGATGCGAGCGATTGGGTTTTGTCGCGAGATGGACCGCAAGGTCGAGCTTGCGCATACCTTCGAACGTCGCTTCCGGGTCGGATATGGCGACGGCGAGATTGCCGCCGAGACAGACAAGCGCCTTCGACCGGCCTTCGATGATCGCCTCGATGGCCTCGATGGCATTATGGCCTTTCTCCTCGGGCGGGCGGAAACTGAAGGCCTTCTCCATACCATCGAGAAGCGCCTTGTTGGGGATCTCGGTGATCCCGACGGTCCGGTCACCTTGAACGTTCGAATGCCCCCGCAGCGGGCAGATACCAGCACCCCGGCGGCCGATATTTCCCCGCAACATCAGGAAGTTGGCAAGCTGCTGGACATTGGCGGTGCCGTGGCTGTGCTGGGTGATGCCCATGCCATAGCAGAGGATGACATTGCGGGCGTTGAGATAGACATCAACGGCGCTGTCGAGCGCTTCGAGCGTCAGTCCTGATCTCTTCAGGATCGACGTCCACTCCGTCTTTGCAATATCGGCCTTGAGAGCCTCCAGTCCGATCGTGTGGGCTTCGATGAATTCCCGGTCGAGAAAGCCTTTGCCGCCTGCCGCGATATCGGCATCGTCGCGCTCGAATATCCGCTTCATCAGGCCCTTGAGGGCAGCGAGATCCCCGCCGGTGCGCAGCTGATGATAAGCCGATGCGATCGGCGTCGAAGACATCGTCGCCATTTCCACCGGGTTCTGCGGTGCCGCAAATTTCTCGAGCGCGCGTTCTTTCAGGGGATTGAAGACCACGATCGGGACGCCGCGCCTCGCGGCATCATGCAGAGTGGTCATCATCCGCGGGTGGTTGGTGCCAGGATTGTGGCCGAAGCTGAAGATCGCATCGGCATGATCGAAATCTTCGAGGGTCACCGTGCCCTTCCCGACCCCGATCGAGTGTGGCAGGCCGACGCTGGTTGCCTCATGGCACATGTTCGAGCAGTCGGGAAAATTGTTGGTGCCGTAGGCCCTGACGAAAAGCTGGAACAGGAATGCAGCCTCGTTCGAGGCGCGTCCCGATGTGTAGAATTCAGCCATGTCAGGATCGGGCAGTTTGCGCAGTTCCGCGCCGATCAGCGCGAAGGCTTCCTCCCAACCGATCGGCAGGTAACGGTCGCTGGCGTGATCATAGACCAGCGGGTGCGTCAGGCGGCCCTGGTCTTCCAACTGATGGTCGTTCCATTGCCACAGTTCGGCGACCGTATGCGCCGCGAAAAAGTCAGGCCCGGCACGTTTCGCCGTGGATTCCCAGGTGATCGCTTTAGCGCCATTTTCACAGAACTCGAACGAACTCGTATGTTTGGGATCGGGCCAAGCGCAGCCCGGACAATCGAAGCCCTCGGGCTGATTGGCTTTCAGCAGCGTCGCAGCCCCCTGCGCAATGACCTGCTGGCGCGCAAGGGTTTCGGCAACGGCTTTGAGTGCACCCCAGCCGCCGGCGGGGGCCGTGTATTTCTCGATGCCTTTCGGCCGCTTCTTGGTCATCACCTGCTCCACAAATCCGCCGAGGGTCAGCGCCTATTATCAACGCAAAGGGATGCCATGCGATAGATGGCGCGGACATCCTCTTAAAAAAGATCGGACCGCTCCGAGGGGGCGGAGCGGTCCTGGCGGATCATCGGATCCACGAGACTTCGGCGCGGGAGGGGACATGCCGAGGTCTATTGGCACATTCGCGGTGCCGGTCTCCACATGGAAGTCTTTCCGAGAGACACCCAGACCTTACCGTCCCGATAGCAGGTAACGAAACTATACATAGGTATTGGGGATGATCTTGTTGATCCGGTCATCCCATCCCAATCTCGTCGGCCCCGCTGAAACCTGGACAGAAGTATAGGCCCAGCTACACCAGCATTGAATGTCCTGCATTTCAAATCTGCTCGACTGTTCTTTCAAGGCCAGCGAACAGGAACGCAAAATTGCCAGCCGCGCAACCAGATCGCCCCATTCCGAAATCCGTTCATTCCAGCCAAGGAGTATAGCCATGGACCATATCGAACTTGAAAATCGTCGCAAAGGCGCTCCACTGCCGCCTATCCTGGATATAGTCCCGTGCCGATCTTGAACAGAGGCGACGGCACAAGGCCCTGACCTAAGGCTTTTGCTAACGCAAAGCCTTCAGCATTTCCTAAACCCTCACAGCTAGAAGGTTACCATCCAGTTCTGGGGGAACGGCCGATGAGCATATCGGGTATTACGAGCATTGCTCTTTCGGGAATGCGGGCGCAGACCACACGTGTCGGCGCCATTGCCAACAACATCGCAAACAGCAGCACGCCGGGCTATGCCAGGCTGAATACCAGCCTCACCTCCGTTGTATCAGGCGGCGTCCAGGCCCTCGTCGGCCCGACGGCATCCGATGTCGATCCGGCCACCGAACTGACCGATCTGATCGAAGCCGAGCAGAGCTACAAGGCGAACGCCGTGGTCTTCGAGACCGGCGCCGATATGTGGGAAATGCTGATGAGCATCAAGCGCGATTGAGCACGCCCTAATTTCATCGAGAATTGGCTGGCTGAGAATTTCCCGCCAGCCTGAAAGTCGCGGCTATCAGGAATGCACCGGCTCGCCCTGGCGCTGGGCAGCAAGGGCAGCGAGATCGGCAGGCTTCAGCTCGACGGATTCGCCGCAGCCGCAGGCCGACGTCTGGTTGGGATTGGTGAAGGTGAAGCCGGAGCGCAGCGTCGTCGTCTCAAAGCCCATTTCGGTGCCGAGCAGATAGAGGGCTGCCGACGGCTCGACCCAGACTTTGGCACCATCGCGCTCGATCAGGTCGTCCTTGGCATTGGGCTCGGTCACCAGGTCGATGGTATATTCCATCCCGGCGCAGCCGCCCTTCTTGATGCCGACGCGCACGCCCTTGGCATCAGGCCCAGAATTCTCGACGATCGCTTTGACGCGGGCCGCAGCCCCGTCCGTCATGCTCATGATTGCAAAGCCCATCGGCTCATTCTCCTTCCGCAACCGGGGTCAAGATCCGGCGCATCGTGACTCAAATGTAGTACCCTGAGGTAAACGGATCAATACCGCGGGATCTCAGTACCAGCCGACGGCGACTTGCGCCTCTTCGGACATGCGATCCGGCGTCCACGGCGGATCGAAGGTCATGGCCACCTCGACGCCTGATACGCCTTCTACGGCGCCGACGGCGTTTTCGACCCAGCCGGGCATCTCGCCGGCAACCGGGCAGCCCGGGGCGGTCAGCGTCATCATGATCTTCACCATCCGGTCGTCTTCGATGTCGATCTTGTAGATCAGACCAAGTTCGAAGATGTCGGCTGGAATTTCCGGATCGTAGACGGTCTTCAGTGCGCTGATGACGTCGTCGCTCAGCCGCGCCAACTCATCGGCAGGAATGCTGGAATGCACGATGCCTTCGCGCACGTCGATCTTCTGTTCGCTTTCGTCCAGGCTCATTACGGACACTCCTCAAGCAAAGAACTTGCGCGCATATTCAAGCGCATCGGCCAGGGCATCGACCTCGGCGCGGGTATTGTACATGCCGAAGGATGCACGGCATGTGGATGTGACGCCGAAGCGTTTCAAGAGCGGCATGGCGCAATGCGTGCCGGCCCTGACCGCAACACCCTGCCGGTCGATCACCATCGAGACGTCATGGGCATGAATGCCGGCAAGCTCGAAGGAGAAGATACTCCCCTTGTCGGGCGCCGTCCCGAAGACCCGCAGCGAATTGACCGATTTCAGCCGCTCGACCGCATAGGCAGAAAGATCGGCCTCGTGGCGCGAAATCGCCTCGCGTCCAACCTTCTCCATATAGTCGAGTGCATAACCGAGCCCGATCGCCTGCACGATCGGCGGCGTGCCGGCCTCAAAACGATGCGGCGGGTCGTTATAGGTCACCATATCCTCGGCAACTTCGAAGATCATCTCGCCGCCGCCCTGGAACGGCCGCATCTCGAAAAGCCGCTCCTTCTTGCCGTAGAGCACGCCGATGCCGGACGGGCCGTAGAGCTTGTGACCGGTCATGACGTACCAGTCGCAATCGATATCCTGCACATCGACCGGCAGATGCACGGCGCCCTGGCTGCCGTCGATCAGCACCGGGATGCCGCGCTCATGCGCGATCCGGCAGACTTCCTTGACGGGAACGATGGTGCCGAGCGCATTCGACATATGGGTGATGGCGACGAGCTTGGTGCGCTCCGTCAGGCTTTTCTCGAAATCTTCGATATGGAAAGCGCCCTCGTCGTCGACTGGCACCCAGACAAGCTTGGCGCCCTGCCGCTCGCGGATGAAGTGCCAGGGCACGATATTGGAATGGTGCTCCATGATCGTCAGGACGATCTCGTCGCCTTCGCCAATCCTAGGCATGCCCCAGCCATAGGCGACGGTGTTGATCGCTTCCGTCGAATTCTTGGTGAAAACGATGTCGTTGACCGAAGGCGCATTAAGGAAGCGGCGCACCTTCTCGCGCGCTGCCTCATAGGCGTCCGTGGCCGCATTCGAGAGATAGTGCAGGCCGCGATGCACATTGGCATATTCATGGCTATAGGCATGCGAGATGGCGTCGATCACCACCTGCGGCTTCTGCGCCGAGGCACCGTTGTCGAGATAGACCAGCGGCTTGCCGTGCACCTTCTCCGCCAGGATCGGAAAATCCCGGCGAATGGCTTCGACGTCGTATTGGGTGGCCGGCGCTATCTTGTCCATTGATATATCCGATCAGGCGTGCTTTTCGAGCCAGGCCGAAATCACGCCTTCCAGCGCCTCGACAAGGGCTTCGTCTTCCAGTTCCTCGACGATCTCGGCGACGAAGGCGTTGACGAGCATCGCCCGCGCCTTGTTCTCCGGAATGCCGCGCGCCATCATGTAATAGAGATGATTGGCGTCGATATCGGTCACCGTCGCGCCGTGGCCGCACTGCACGTCGTCGGCGAAGATTTCGAGCTCGGGCTTGACCGAGAATTCGGCATCGTCGGACATCAGCAACGTGTTGCAGGCCATCTTGGCATCGGTCTTCTGCGCATCGGGCGCGACCCGGATCATGCCCTGGAAGACACCTTTGGCGCGGTCGAAGACGACGTTGCGGATCACTTCGGTCGAGCCGGTGTTCGGCACGTCGTGGCCGAGCACCATCGTCACGTCGGTATGGCTGTCGCCGCCGAGCAGGTTGATGCCGCGCAACGTCAGATCGGCGCCCTCGCCCGTCACCTTGATGTTAAGCTCCTGGCGCACCAGCCTGCCGCCGGCATTGATGACGAAAAGCCGGAGCTTGGCGTCAGCGCCGAGATCGATACGGATCTGCCCGAGATGCGTATCGTCGGGCCCCTGCTGCTGCAGGATGATCCAGGTCAGTTCCGTGCCTTCGCCGACCGTGATGTCGCTGACGTGGGACACGAGGGCCGCATCACCGGTCACCGTGAGGTGACGCTCGATGACGGTCGCCTTGACACCGGCGCCGAAGGCCACGGGAAGACGCGTATGTGCCTGCCCACCCGCATGGATGAACTGGATTTCAAGGGGGTTTTCAAGCTCGGCATCGGCAGGCACGTCGATGACATAGCCGTCGCGCACGAAGCTGCCATTGATCCGGCCGACGGCGTCGTCGCTGCCGAGCGCATCGAGCCCGCCTGCGGCAGAGCCGTCAAGCAGACGTTCAAAATAGGCCGAAACGCCAAGACCGTCGGCCGTAGCCTTCTGGTTGGAATGGCCCTGGATCACCGCCAGCACCGTGGCATCAGCAACGAGCGGCTCCAACGCCTCCGAGCCGGCATCGCCTGCCTGCGGCGGAACGGTGCGCAGCAGATTCTTGAGGTCGGTATAATGCCAGGCTTCGATGCGGCGCGTCGGCAGGCCGGCCTTCTTCAGGTCGTCGAGAAGCCGGTCGCGCAGGGCCGTCACCGCACCATTGCCCGGCAGCTCGCCGATCTGCTGGTTGAAGGCCTCGATCAACGCCGTCTCGGCCGCAGTCAGGCGGCTCGTCGTCTGCATGTTCATGGACGTCGTCCTTTCCACCCGAAACTCAGGCCGCCGTGCCGATAATGTCGGCATAGCCGTTGGCTTCCAGCTCATGCGCCAGCGTCTTGTCGCCCGACTTGATCACCTGGCCCTTGTAGAGCACGTGGACGGTATCCGGCACGATATAGTCGAGCAGGCGCTGGTAATGGGTGATGACCACAACCGCGCGGTCCGGCGAACGCAGCGCATTGACGCCGTCGGCGACGATCTTCAGCGCGTCGATGTCGAGGCCGGAGTCGGTTTCGTCGAGCACGCAGAGCTTCGGTTCGAGCAGCGCCATCTGCAGGATTTCGGCGCGCTTCTTCTCGCCGCCGGAAAAGCCGACATTCAGCGGCCGCTTCAGCATCTCGGTATTGATCTGCAACTTGCCGGCAGCATCCTTGACCCGGCGCATGAAATCCGGCGTCGTCAATTCGTCTTCGCCGCGCGCCTTGCGCTGCTCGTTCATCGCCACTTTCAGGAACTGCATGGTGGCAACACCGGGGATTTCGACCGGATATTGGAAGGCGAGGAAGATGCCCTTGGCCGCACGCTCGGCCGGATCGAGCTCGAGGATGCTCTCGCCATTATAGAGAATGTCGCCCTCGGTGACTTCGTAATCGCTGCGGCCGGAGAGCACATAGGAGAGCGTCGACTTGCCGGAGCCGTTCGGCCCCATGATGGCGGCAACTTCGCCGGCCTTCACCGTCAGGTTCAGGCCACGGATGATCTCGGTGCCGTCCTCGGCGATGCGGGCATGGAGGTTTCTGATTTCAAGCATTTCGTTCTTCCTGTCCATAAGGCGGGTCCAAGTGCCGCCTGATTGACCGTGCTCATCGGTCTCGATCGTCATCCTCGGGCTTGTCCCGAGGATCTAAGCCTTCAATTGTAATCGCTCCACTCCCGCGTATTCGGATGCGGTCGATAGATATTCTCGATTTCATCGATCCGCTCGTAAAGGTCGATCCAGGTCGGATTGATGCCCTCTATAAGCTTGATTTTCCATTCACGCAGGTAGCGTTTCAAAGACTTCTCTCAATCGGATCGCCAACACGATGTTCGAGTGGTTCTCAAACCAGACAAGACTCTTTGCTCTGTATTTCTGCGTAAAGCCCTTCTGGATCTCGTTGCGGTGTTCCCATATGCGTCCGTGCAAATCACTCGTGACGCCGGTGTAGATCACGCCTCGCGGTTTGTCGGACATCATGTAGACGAAACCACTCATCCTTTGTTCTCTGGCCGCTGCAGATCCTCGGGACAAGCCCGAGGATGACGGAAACCGTGTTTACCCCACCGAGCCCTCGAGCGAGATGCTGATCAGCTTCTGCGCCTCAACAGCGAATTCCATCGGCAGTTCCTGCAGGACTTCCTTGACGAAGCCGTTGACGATCAGTGCGATCGCCGCTTCGGTCGGGATGCCGCGCTGCAGGCAGTAGAACAGCTGGTCCTCGGAGATCTTTGAGGTTGTCGCCTCATGCTCGAACTGCGCCGTCGAATTCTTCGCCTCGATGTAGGGCACGGTATGGGCACCGCACTTGTCACCGATCAAAAGCGAATCGCACTGCGTGAAGTTGCGCGCATTCGACGCCTTGCGGTGAGCCGAGACCTGGCCGCGATAGGTGTTGTTGGAAACACCGGCCGCGATGCCCTTGGAGACGATGCGGCTCGACGTGTTCTTGCCGAGATGGATCATCTTGGTGCCGCTGTCGATCTGCTGATGGCCATTGGACACGGCGATCGAGTAGAATTCGCCGCGGCTGTCGTCGCCGCGCAGGATGCAGGACGGATACTTCCAGGTGATCGCCGAGCCGGTTTCGACCTGCGTCCAGGAGATCTTCGAACGGTCGCCGCGGCAATCGCCGCGCTTGGTGACGAAATTGTAGATGCCGCCCTTGCCGTTCTTGTCGCCCGGATACCAGTTCTGCACCGTTGAATATTTGATCTCGGCGTCATCGAGCGCAACCAGCTCGACCACGGCGGCATGCAATTGGTTTTCATCGCGCTGCGGCGCCGTGCAGCCTTCGAGATAGGAGACGTAGGCGCCCTCTTCCGCAATGATCAGCGTGCGCTCGAACTGGCCGGTGCCCTTCTCATTGATGCGGAAATAGGTGGACAGCTCCATCGGGCAACGAACGCCCTTCGGCACGAAGACGAAGGAGCCGTCGGTAAAGACCGCCGAATTCAACGTCGCGTAATAATTGTCCGAGGTCGGCACGACCGAGCCGAGATATTTCCGGACGAGATCGGGATATTCGCGGATGGCTTCCGAGATCGACATGAAGATCACGCCGGCCTTCTTCAGCTCTGCCTTGAAGGTGGTGACGACCGAGACGCTGTCGAAAACGGCGTCGACGGCGATCTTCGGCTTCTCGACGCCGGCAAGAATCTCCTGTTCACGCAGCGGAATGCCGAGCTTCTCATAGACCTTCAACAGCTCCGGATCGACCTCGTCGAGCGACTTCGGACCCGGCGTGCTTTTCGGCGCGGCGTAATAATAGATGTCGTTGAAATCGATCTTCGGATAGTTGACGCGCGCCCAGGTCGGCTCTTCCAGCGTCAGCCAGCGACGATAGGCCTCGAGACGCCATTCCAGCATCCACTCCGGCTCCTGCTTCTTCGCCGAAATGAAACGAATGATGTCCTCGGACAGGCCTTTTGGCGCCTTATCCATCTCGATGACGGTCTCGAAACCGTATTTGTACTGGTCCACATCGATCAGGCGGACCTGGTCGATTGTTTCCTGCACGGCAGCCATCTCATTCTCCAATCTCGCCGGATACAAGGTCCGGCAGCTTGTAGCGTTTGGGCAATTGTCTTGCCCTTTATGTAAGAGGCCAAAAGGGACTTTTCAGCCCGATTGGCAAGCAGAAATTTGCGTTTCCGCAAGTTTTGACGGGTCAAGCCGCCTCGCCCGCCGACCTCCGCCGACAGGCAATCTTCGCGAAAGCCGCAATCGCCCTGTCGACATCGTCTTCCGTCGTCGAAAAGCCGAGCGAGATGCGTAGCGCTCCGAGCTTGGCGTCACGTCCCATTGCCGTCAGCACGTGGCTTTCCCCGAGCCGACCGGATGAGCAGGCCGAACCTGCAGAAAGGGCAACGCCTTCGAGATCGAAGGCGATCTGCCCGGTCTCAGCCTTCAGCCCCGGCAGGGTGAAGAAGACCGTATTGGCGACGCGCTCGCCGCCCTCGCCGTGGATCATCACATCGGATGCCGCCTCACGCATGCCGGCTTCCAGCCGCTCGCGCAGCGTGCCGATCGTCGCATTGCGCGCCTCGAGTTCGTCGGACGCAGCTTCTGCCGCCGCGCCGAAGCCGATCAGCGCCAGAGAATTCTGTGTCCCTGAGCGGTGACCCCGCTCCTGCCCGCCGCCCTGGATCAGCGGCCTGGGCATCAGCGCCTCGCCGCGTGCGATGAGCGCGCCGGCCCCCTTCGGCCCGCCGATCTTGTGCGAGGAGACGATCATGAAATCGGCGCCGATCTTCTCGATATCGAGCGCGATGCGGCCTGCCGCCTGCACGGCGTCGACGACGAAGAGCCCGCCATGGGCGTGGACGATCTTTGCCGCCGCCTCAACCGGCTGCACGATGCCCGTCTCGTTGTTGACGAGCATGATAGCGACCATCGGCAGGCCGGCGGCCTTGTCATGCGCATCAAGCCGGAGGCCGAGCGCATCGAGATCGACGATTCCGGCTTCCGTCACCGGGATCTCCGTCATACTCTCCCTGGCGAAGCGGCCGCCTTCGCGCACAGCCGGATGCTCGATCGCCGAAAAATAAAGATGGCCGAGCCGAAGCGGCGTGCGGCCCATGCGGAAATCCGGTGTCAGCACCAGGTTAGCGGCTTCGGTCGCACCGCTGGTAAAGACCACATTGCCAGGACCGGTGCCGGCAAGTGCCGCCACCTTGCGCCGTGCGCCTTCGATGGCGGCGCGCGCGGCGCGGCCCTCTCCGTGCACGCTGTTCGGATTGCCAAACACATCGATGGCGCGCATGATCGCCGCGCGTGCTGCGGGGTGCAGCGGCGCTGTGGCATTCCAGTCGAGATAAAGGCGTGGCGGCGCCATGATCTTCAGTCCTGCGCTTGACGAGCTTGCTTCAGCGGCCGCGGTTCATTTTTCTTGAAATTTCCGCCGGGCTTGCCTTATGACACGTTCCACGATGCGTGGATCGCCATGCAAGTTTCGAATTGTTCTAAACTGCGTTTTAGAAAAGCTGACAACACTAGTCAAGTCATGTTGTCATCCAGCGCAGCGCGAACGCGAAATAAAACCCGGAGTACCAATGCCCGAAGTTATTTTCAACGGCCCAGCCGGCCGTCTTGAAGGCCGCTACCAGCCCTCCAAGGAAAAAAGCGCGCCCATCGCCCTGATTCTGCATCCGCATCCGCAGTTCGGCGGCACGATGAACAATCAGATCGTCTATCAGCTCTTCTACATGTTCCAGAAGCGCGGGTTCACGACGCTGCGCTTCAACTTCCGGGGCATTGGCCGCAGCCAGGGTGAATTCGACCATGGCGCCGGCGAACTCTCGGATGCCGCCTCGGCGCTCGACTGGGTGCAGAGCCTGCATCCCGATTCCAAGACCTGTTGGGTCGCCGGTTATTCCTTCGGCTCCTGGATCGGCATGCAGCTCCTGATGCGCCGGCCGGAGATCGAAGGCTTCATGTCGATCGCGCCGCAGCCGAACACCTACGACTTTTCCTTCCTGGCGCCCTGCCCCTCTTCTGGCCTGATCATCAACGGCGAAGCCGACAAGGTGGCGCCGGAAAAGGATGTCAACGGCCTGGTCGAGAAGCTGAAGACCCAGAAGGGCATCCTCATCACCCACCGCACCGTTGCCAACGCCAACCACTTCTTCAATGGCCAGGTGGAAACACTGATGGGCGAATGCGAGGATTATCTCGACCGTCGCCTCAACGGTGAACTGGTGCCGGAACCGGCCGCCAAGCGGATTCGCTGACACCACAAAATCTCGGCCTCATCGATGCCGTGACGGTCCGGAACACCACCGGGCCGGATGTGTCAGAACAGATCACCTACCGTGTTGCAATGTATGTTGCAGTGCGGTAGGGTCCTCGCGATCCTAACAAAAGCGAGGTCCGCAATGACCAAGTCGTTCGGGGAAGTCCTGGATAAGTATAGGGGAATTGGTCCGGGGTTCGATTTTCTTCGAATAGGGCTCGCCTTTTCCATCGTATTGACCCATTCCTTTTTGTTAACCGAGAACAATGACTTCATCAGGGGGTCGGTATTCTGGTTTACTGAATACGCTCTTGTTCCGATGTTCTTCGCTTTGAGCGGATTTCTGATCGCCGGCAGCGCCCAGCGACTGAGCCTCCGGAATTTCCTGATCAACCGAGGCTTGCGCATCGTCCCGGCCCTGGCGGTCGATATCGTCGTCTGTTCGTTGATTATCGGGCCGATCATAACGGTCGTTTATCATTCCGAATATTTTACCGATCAGCGATTTTTCAAATACTTCCTGAATATCGTCGGCTGGATCCATTACGAGCTTCCGGGCGTGTTCGAGAATAATCCGAGTCAACGGGTCAACGGCGCTCTCTGGACGGTTCCCTGGGAGATCTTCTGCTACATCATCATGTCGTTCCTGATGATCACCGCCATCGTCAAGACGCGCTACAAGCTGCTCGCGGTGACGATCGCCTACATCGTCATCGGCCTTATCGTGCAGAAGATGCCCTATCTGTTACCTGATACAATCAAGCCGATCGCTCGCTTCCTGTTCATGAGCCGAGGCTCCCAGCTGATAACCGCCTTCATGATGGGCATCGTCGCCTTTCAGTTCAAAGCGGTCATTCCGCATTCCCGCTGGCTGTTCGCCGCCGCCTGCCTGATTTGCATCGTCGCCATTCTGACCCTGGACAGCCGGGCGACGGAGTCGGTGATGAACCGACCCCTGGTCATCACCTCTCTCGTTTACATCACCGTCTTCGTCGGCCTGTCTGAGGTGCCCATTCCGGCCTTTTTCAGGAAGGGCGACTATTCCTACGGCGTCTATCTCTATCACGACCCGTTTTTGCAGATCTGGATCAGCTCGTTCCCGTCGGTGTTTCTCTATCCGAAATATGGTGCGCTGGCGCTCTATCTCGTCGGCCTGCCATCGGCTCTCGCCGTCGCGGTGCTGTCCTGGCATTTCATCGAGAAGCCGATCCTTGGCCTTCGCAAGAAGTTCTCGTTCATTGCTCAGGTCAGGGGCGTCGAGGATGGCAACCAGGCTGGTCGCGAATCAAATGTCCGGCCGGTCGCGGTAAAAAGTTAGGGCATTGGCGGCCGCATGTCGGCGGTGAGTTCGGAAGCCGTGCCAAGCACTCCGTCGATCGGGATCGGCGCGCGTTCGCGCATGCCGATCTTTCTGAGGACGCGTTGCGAGGCGATGTTTTCGGGATGCGTGAAGGCGATGAAGCCGGATGCGAACTGCCTTTCGAAGAACAAGTCGGCCAAGGCGCCTGCCGCCTCCGTTGCCAGGCCCTTGCCCCACGCCTCCTCGCGCAGGGAATAACCGAGTTCGAATTGCTCGCTCCTGAACTTCGAAAGGCCCGCGCGGCCGACGAAGTTGCCGTCCTCGGCGAGGAGCTTGTATTTGGTCGTGCCGTCGCGCGCCTGCTCTTCGAACCAGCCCTTCAGCCGCTGCTCAGCCTTCTCGAGGCTCCACGGCGCATTGCCGGACAGATAGCGGGTCGTCGCCATCGTCGAATGCAGCTGCTGTACCAGGCCGCATCGCCTTCGTCCCACATGACCAGGCTGAGCCGTGGCGTCTTTAGTATGACCCTCTGCTCTCTCATGGCGTTGCCAGCACCCCGCCGCTGACTGGGATGCCCACTCCCGTTGTGCCGGGAAATGTCAACGGCAGCCCGTCCAGCGACCGGACGGCGAGATAGGCCCAGGCCTCGGCTTCCATCGCGTCGCCATCGAAGCCTGCCTCCTCGGCGCTCAGTACCTTCGAGCCGAGCCCTTCGGCCATGACCGAAAATTCCGCCATCAGAGTGGCGTTCAGGCGCCCGCCGCCGCAGACGATATAGACCGCTGGGGTCTCGGGCAGGAAGCTGGCGGATTTGATGATCGAGGCGGCGGCGACATGCGCCAGCGTCCGGGCGCCGTCTTCAAGGCTCGCCTCCTCCGGCCGAAGCGGCGCAAAATCGCCGCGGTCGAGCGAGCGGCGAACATTGCCGCGAAAGAATGGGCTTTGCAGATAGCGCTCCGCCAGGCTGGCAACGACCTTGCCGCGCCCGCCGATCTCGCCGCCCGGATCATAGGTTCTGCCGGTCTGCATCTCCACCCACTGGTCGATCAGCGTATTGCCCGGCCCGCTGTCGAAGGCCGATATCCGGCCGTCCGTGCCGATAGAAGTGAGATTGGAGATGCCGCCGATATTGACGAAGCACACCGCCTGTCCCTGCTGTTGGAATTTTCCCGCGAGTGCTGCGTGATAGGCCGGCACCAGCGGCGCACCCTGCCCGCCATGGACCATGTCGTTGGCGCGCATGTCGTAGACCACCGCTATCCCGGTTCGGCGCGTCAGTTCCGGGCCGTCGCCGATCTGGATCGTCAATCCCTCATCAGGGCGATGAAGCACCGTCTGGCCATGGAAGCCGAGAACATCGACGCCATCGGCTAAGAGCTCGAAACGCTCCATGAATGCCGTAACGGCAATTGCATGCCGTAAGGTCAGTTCCAACTCGATGGCACGAAGCTCAGCGGGCCGTTCGTTCCTGTCGCTCAGTGGACGTGCGATTTCCAGCGCCCGTTTGAGCTGCCCGCGAAAATCGGCATCATAGGGCACGCCCATGAATGGTCCGCGCTCGATGAAGCCGCGGCCGTCGGTCCTGATCAGCGCGACGTCGATTCCGTCCATCGACGTGCCGCTCATCAGACCGATCGCGGTCCTGATGATATCCATGAGGCTTGCCTCCCATGCGATTCCCGGATGCACTTTTATAAAAACAGTGCTAAACGCGCCGCGACAGATCAACAACAACGAACTTGCGTGAGGCCCACTCGGGTAAGCGCAGACACCAAGAGACGAAACCCATGTCCGAGTTCAAGTCCGATTTCCTCCGCACGCTGAAAGAGCGCGGCTTCATTCATCAGGTCTCCGATGAAAGCGGCCTCGATGACCTGTTCGCCAAGGAAACCGTGACGGCCTATATCGGCTTCGATCCGACGGCGCCCAGCCTGCACGCCGGCTCGCTGATCCAGATCATGATGCTGCACTGGATGCAGAAGACCGGTCATCGCGCCATCTCGCTGATGGGCGGCGGCACCGGTATGGTCGGCGATCCCTCCTTCAAGGAAGAAGCGCGCCAGCTCATGACCGTAGATACGATCGAAGGCAATATCGCCTCGATCAAGCGCGTCTTCTCAAATTACCTGAACTACGGCGACGGTCCGAAGGACGCGCTGAT
The DNA here is from genome assembly GCF_034554815.1 of Rhizobium indigoferae. NCBI lineage: Bacteria > Pseudomonadati > Pseudomonadota > Alphaproteobacteria > Hyphomicrobiales > Rhizobiaceae > Rhizobium > Rhizobium indigoferae. The sequence goes on from NZ_CP140635.1 coordinate 2,084,998, forward strand.
GATCAACAATGCCGAATGGCTGCGCTCGCTGAACTACCTCGAATTCCTGCGCGATGTCGGCAAGCACTTCTCGGTCAACCGCATGCTGTCCTTCGACAGCGTCAAGACGCGTCTCGACCGCGAACAGTCCCTGTCCTTCCTGGAATTCAACTACATGATCCTCCAGGCCTATGACTTCGTCGAGCTTGCCAAGCGCTACGATTGCCGCCTGCAGATGGGTGGTTCGGACCAGTGGGGCAATATCGTCAACGGTATCGATCTCGGTCACCGCATGGGGACACAGCAGCTCTATGCACTGACATCGCCGCTGCTGACGACGTCATCCGGCGCCAAGATGGGCAAGTCGGCAACAGGCGCTGTCTGGCTGAATTCCGACATGCTCTCGGCCTATGATTTCTGGCAGTACTGGCGCAACACCGAGGATGCCGACGTCTCGCGCTTCCTGAAGCTCTACACCACGCTGCCGATGGATGAAATCGCCCGTCTCTCCGCACTCGGCGGCTCGGAGATCAACGAGGTCAAGAAGATCCTTGCGACCGAGGTGACGGCAATCCTGCACGGCCGCCAGGCCGCTGAACAGGCCGCCGAAACGGCACGCAAGACCTTCGAGGAAGGTGGCCTCTCGGAAAATCTTCCGTCGGTCGACGTGCCCGCCTCCGAGCTCGACGCTGGCATCGGCCTTCTGTCGCTGATCGTACGTGCCGGCCTTGCCGGTTCGAACGGCGAAGCGCGCCGTCACGTCCAGGGCGGTGCGGTCCGCATCAACGACGAGGCGGTCAGCGACGAACGCAAGATGATCGGCAGCGGCGAAATCACCGCCGACGGCATCATCAAGCTCTCGCTCGGTAAGAAGAAACACATCCTGATCCGCCGCGCGGCGTAAGCGGCTTTACCGAACAGATACCTAAGCCGGCGCCCGCGCTGGCTTTTTCTGTGCCTCACTATTCGGGTCGGCGAGCAAGATCATTCAGCTCCCCGTCGGCATTCCGCGTCATCTCGTTTGGTCTCCCGGAGAAGATAGCCGGCGGATCGACGCTTGAATCGGGCTTCACTCGCGACCACCAACTGATCGAGAAGATCGGCGGCGTCATCATCGCGTCGAGGGGAACCATGAGGACGTGGTCGGAACGGATGACCGCCTCTTGCGACTTCAGCCGCACGACCTTTTCCGCGGCAAGCGAAGTGTCGGCAATTGTCACAGCCATCATGGCGGCCGATGCGAAAGAAACTGTCCGGGCGCACTGCATCGCATCCTCCGACATTGCACCGACCGTTGCTTCCTGGCCGGGACAATATAGTACATCAGATTTTCCTAAAATAGGCAAAGCATCAATGTCGGACTTGTCAGGATAGGTCGGAATTGGCCTTGCCGAGAACGAACTCGCGCATTCCTCTGCTGCGATCCGGCAACAAGTCACACACCGGACGCTTTGTCGGAACCTTTTGCACCTGCCGGGATTTGCGACCTCCCGGCTTCACCCGCCTCACTGGAACTCAAAGATCTGCCGGAAAACGCCAGGCGCGATGATCGACAGCGGGTTGATCTGCAGGTTCGGCTGGTCGAACTTGCCTGTCAGCTTGAAGGTGATGCCGATCAGGCCGCGGTCGCTGCCATTGCCGAGAATGACGCCGATCAGCGGCAATTCGGCAAAGAGCCGGTTGAGGCCGTAGGCCGGCATGAAGGTGCCGGTCATGTCCATGTTGCCCTTGCGATCGCGCACGATGCCTTGGAAGGTTGCGCCGATCTGGTCGCCGCGCAGCACGCCGTTCTCGATGCCGACCATGCCATTGCGCGAGACGACACGGGCAAAGCCGCGCTGGAAGCGCTGCGACGAGGTATCGATATCGCGTTTGACGGCTTCGTTGAGGCTGCGCTGCTCATTTCCCACAGGTGTCGAAACGATCGACCGCAGGCGTTGTTCGTTGACGATCGCGAAGCGGCGCACGTCGAGCGAGCCATCCCAGCCGCCCTCTGCCCCCAACCGGATCGCCAGATTAAGCAGGCCGCCCTGCATGTGCTGATAGAGATCGGCGAAACGTGACACCGCGCCGGCATCGCCACTGGTGATGTTGATGACGCCGCCGTCCTTCATCTGGCTGACCACGGCCTCGCCGCTGTCGGTAACGGCGGAGAAATTGAGCGCCTGCAGCTTGTCGCCGCGCAGTGATATTTGCGCCTGGAAATTGCCGACCTTCTCGTCATTGAAGCCGATGACATTTTTCAGCCTGGCACGCACCGATACGCCGGTGTCGCCGGCATCCCCATCATCATCGCCGTCCGAGCCCGATTTCAACCGCGCGATGACCGGCCGCGCATCGGCGCTGTCGCCGGAGACCGAGACGTCGAAATTGCCCTTGCTACGTTTCACCGACAGGGCGAAATCGTCGAGCGAGGACAGCTTGACGCTGTCGAAATCAGCCGAGATCAGCCCGCCTTTGCCAATGTTCAGCGATCCGTTGGCGCCGAAACCATCGCCCTTCAGTCGAAAATTCTTGATCTGGGTATTGTCGGCCGGGCCGGACGTTTCGAATTCGGCCGTGGCGGCAATGCCGCTGCCCTTCGACCAACCGATCCAAGGCAGTTCGAGCAGCGACTTGGTGAGGTCGAGCTGGACGTCCTGCCGGTCGTCGTCGATCCGCGTCAGCACCATCTTCACGCTGCCGCCGACGATGCCGGAAAGGCCGGGTATCAGCTTGTTGCGCTGGTCCTCGGAAAGCGTCGCGGTGATCACCCGCTGCCGCACCGCCGTGTCGGATGCCTCGACCGGTTCGGTAAGGTCGATATCGGCCGGGACACCGTCGATCTGGGCCTTGGCGTCGAGCGTGATCCGTTTCGGATTGCCGTTCAGCGTGCCGTCGAGATTGCTGATCGTGCGGCCGGAAAACGGCTTGGCAAGATCGATATCGGTGAGCTTCATTGCCGCCGTCCATTCGGCCGGCGGCGGGTTTTGCGAGGAGAGCAGACCGAAATGCGCCTTCACATTTGCCTCGATCCGGCCCTTGAGATCGTCGGGCGTAAAGCCGGCGCGCTGCAGCACCCGGATCGGCCTGTAGGTCAGAAGCTCGCCAACGGCGTCCGCCGCTCCGGAGACCGCAAGATCGATATCGGCCATCAGAGGTTTATCGTAGGTGGCAGGCAAGATGAACGTCCCCTGCCCGAGACCGACGGACCGGCCGGAGGGGAAATAAGACGTGCCGCTCTTGATCGCGATCGTCGCAACCGGGCCGGTCAGGTCGAAATGTGCTGACGTGTCGCGGATCGGCGGAATGTCTCCGGCAACGTTCATCCGCGCACCCGTGATGTCGAAGCCGATGCGGATCTGGTTGGCGTCGAGCTTCAATCCCTTGCCGCCGGCTGCCTCGTCCAGCCTGCCGAAGGGAATGAAGACGGAAATGGCGGCATCGGTGACGGTGCCGCCGAAGAGATTGCCGTGCACCCAGTTGCGCACCTTGGGCGCCATCCAGAACGGCCAGAGCTGCTTGATCGCTATCGTCTGCAACTGCGACGACTGGCCGGCGAAGCTGATCTCCGGTGATTTGTCGCCGAGCTTGACATCAAGTGATCCGTAGAGCGCCCCAAGCGGGCTGGAAACGGTCATGTTGGGAAACTGGAATTCGCGGGCGGCGACCATGTAGCGCCCCGTCGCCTGGATGTCGAAGGAGAGCGGCTGCTCGCCGGAGCCGCCGGGGGCTGCCGTGCCGCCGCTGACGAGCAGGTCGATGCCGAAGCCTTTGCCGGCCTGCGGGTCGAGCTTGTCGAGATCGATCAGGGCGCCGTTGATGGGAAGCGTGGTCGCGCCGAATCGGGCGTTCGACCTGGCGATCTCGAGCGTCTGCTTGGAGAAATCATAGACGAGATTGATTTGGCCGCCCGACAGCTCCTGCGGATCGCCATCCGCATAGATCTGGCCAGGATCGATGTCGATCGTCGCCGCAAGCGCCGGCGGCGCCCCATCGCGCGCTCTGGTGGCCGACACCGTCAGGTCGACAAAAGCGCTGAGCCCCTGCCGGATCACGCCCTGATCGTTGCGTTTCAGCGCAAAGGGCGTGAGGTCGGCATGCTTCAGCGTCGCCACGACCTTCGACACGTGGCCGTCTTCCTTCTCGGCCAGCATGTCGAGCTCCGCCACCTCGCCGTTGAGCGCGACTTCGCCGGTCAATTGCAACGAGGACGGGCCGGCATGGGCAAAGACGAGATTGTCGATGACAAGCGACAGCGGACCGTTGGCGGTATCGGCAAGCTTGATGTCGATGCCGGAGATGCGCACCGAATTCGTCGAGCCGCGCGTCACGATGCTGTCGAACATGTCGAACTGCGAGAAGATCCTCTCCATCGCCCCCGGTACGGCGTCGATGCGCAGATCGTCGAGCTTGACGGGATTGCCGGAGGGCAGAAGCGCGGTATCGAGCGCGATATCCTCCGCTTCGATATCCGCGACGGCGATGCGGCCGCGGAAAAGCTGCAGCGGATCGAGCCCCAGCCGCACCGAACCCGTCGTCGACAGGTGCTGGCCGCTCTCCTCGTCGATCATGTTGACGTTGCGCGCTTCAAGCGCCAGCCGAAAATCCGAAGTGAAGCGGATGACGGTGGAGCCGACCTCAGCGCGGTAGCGCGGTCCGGCCACACCATTCAGCGCCGCCTGAGCCTGCTGCGACAGCGGCTTGTCGAACATGCCGCTCTCGACGGTGAAAACGATGCCAGCGAGAATAAGGAGAATCAGTCCCAGAAATCCTGAGGTCAGCTTCGCCGTGCGGCGCATCGGCGAACGCGGCGGCGGGCAATGAACGATGATCGGATCCTCGGCCTGGGCGGACGGCAAGCGGTCCAGCGCAACGATATCCTTCTTGCGAAACGTGACCTTTTCGCCGCGGATGGCTGACATGCGCCCTCGGGCTCTCCCTTTAAGTGAAGAATTGAACCCGGCCATGCTGGACGGGTATCCGTCCACTATATAATTCGGGGAGAGAAAGTGTCATCCACAAACCCGGCAAAAGAAAGGTTTTCCCAATGGCGGTTCCCGGCATCGGCGTCTCGGCCCCTGATTTCAACCTTCCCCGCGACGGCGGCGGCCGCGTCACGCTGGCCGAATTCCACGGCAAGCCGCTCGTATTGTTCTTTTATCCCAAGGACGACACGACGGGCTGCACCGCAGAATCATTGGCTTTCACCGCGTTAGCAAGCGAGTTCGAAGCGGCCGGTGCTGCCGTCATCGGCATGTCGCCCGATTCGGCCGCCTGCCATGACAGGTTCATCAAGAAGCACCGTCTTTCGGTGGCGCTTGCCTCGGACGAGGAAAAGACGACGCTGCAGGCCTATGGCGTCTGGAAGGAAAAGAGCATGTACGGCCGCAATTTCATGGGCGTCGAGCGTACCACCTTCCTGATCCGCCAGGACGGCACGATCGCCACCATCTGGCAGAAGGTGAAGGTGCAGGGCCATGCCGAAACCGTACTCGAGGCCGTGAGGAATCTGGCGGCGTGACCGGGCATCTGGCGATAAGCTCGCTGCGCGGCGGCGCCATCGATGCGATCAACTCGGCCGATCTCGACCGCAAGACGGCACTTGCGCAGGAAAGCGCCACCCGCTGGTTCGCCCGCCGGGTGTCGCTGCGCTCGCCACTCGATGCAGACCTGCCCGACAGGCCCGGCCGGCCCGACAAACCGGTGCTGACACCGCCGACCCAGGTGGAGAAGCGCTCGCTGCATACGCTCAAAGGACGGATCGCTCTGCTCCACGCCATCGCTCATATCGAGCTTAACGCCGTCGATCTGGCGCTCGATATAGTTGCGCGATTCGCGACCGAGCAGGTGCCGAATTCCTTTTTCGACGGCTGGATGCAGGTCGCCTTCGAGGAGGCGAAGCATTTCCGCATGGTGCGCGCCAGGCTCAACGATCTCGGTGCTGATTACGGTGACCTACCCGCGCATGACGGGCTCTGGAAGGCCGCCCATTCGACGCGCAACGACCTGACGGCAAGGCTGGCCGTCGTGCCGCTGATTCTGGAAGCCCGTGGCCTCGACGTTACGCCGTCGTTGCAGACAAAGATGCGCCAGACCGGCGATCTCGAAAGTGCCGATGTCCTCGACGTCATCTATAACGACGAGAAAGGCCATGTCGCCGTCGGCGCCAAATGGTTCCGCTTCCTCTGCGCCCGCGAGAAACGCGACCCGGCAAAAGCCTTCCAGGAGCTGGTACGGGCCAATTTCCGCGGACCGCTGAAGCCGCCCTTCAACGACCTTGCCCGCGCCGAAGCCGGGCTGACGCCGTCCTTCTACAGATCGTTGGCATCGATCAGCCACGCTTGAAGTCACTGAAATTTATGATGCGACGGCGGCAATGAAAGCATTCATTAACCATAACAGTGTCTAATTTTCCGAAAGAGGCGTAGAGCATCAATCGGGAGAGCCTGCGTGAACAGCGGACATCAGCACCGGGTATTCGGCAGGCGGGCACAGGAACATATCCTCATCCTGGCAAGCGGTGACAAGGTTCGCCATATGACGGTCCGGCCCTGGATGGCTGCGGTGGCCTTCTGCTTCGTCGGCGTGTTCTCGATCGGCTACCTCTTGGCCACGTCCTATCTCGTGCTGCGCGACGACCTGATCGGCGCCACCATGGCCCGCCAGGCCCGCATGCAGCACGATTATGAAGACCGCATCGCTGCCCTCCGCGCGCAGGTCGACCGCATCACCTCCCGCCAGCTTCTCGACCAGCAGGTGGTCGAAGACAAGGTCGACAAGCTGATGGAGCAGCAGATGGCGCTCACCTCCCGCCATGGCAAACTCGACAATCTGCTCGACCGGGCCGAAAGCTCCGGCCTGACGGAAAAAGATGGCGCCCTGCCTGCGCCGTCTTCGCCCGTTCAGTCCTATGCCCCCGATATCAAGGACAAGCGTGCTTCACTCACCGGCGGCGGCATCGAGGCGATCGAGAAACAGCTGGCAAGCGGCGCGCCCGCCGATGCGACGCCCGACAATTCGACGCTTGCCTATGTGCCGGCGACCGACACGGTCGGCGACCGTGCCGACCGCATCTTCTCCAAGGTGACGCTATCGCTGAAAGATGTCGAACAGGACCAGTGCAGCCGTGTCGAACAGCTGACGAGCGATGCCGGCAATGCCGCCAACGCCATCGAGACCGTGCTGACCCGCTTCAAGATTCCGATGCCCGAGACCGCCGCCAAGAAAGACGATGACGATGCCGTCGGCGGCCCCTATGTCGAGCCCGAAAGCAACGACGACTTCAACAATTCTCTGGTCGCGCTCGACGGCGCGTTGACCCGTCTCGAAGAGGTGCGCAGCACCGCCGAATCCCTGCCTTTCCGCAATCCCGCTATCGGCAAGGACGTGACGAGCCCGTTCGGCAATCGACGCGACCCTTTCCTCGGCCGCCTCGCGCTCCATTCCGGCATCGACTTCCGCTTTTCGCCGGGCGAAAGGATCCGCCCGACGGCCCCCGGCAGGGTGATTTCGGCCGGTTGGACCGGCGGCTACGGCAACATGGTCGAGATCGATCACGGCAACGGCATCTCGACGCGCTACGGGCATATGTCCCAGGTCCTGGTCAAGGTCGGCGACACGGTCGATCGCGATGACGTCATTGGCCTTGCCGGTAGCACCGGCCGCTCGACGGGCACGCACCTGCATTATGAAGTGCGCCAGGACGGCCACGCGGTCGATCCAGTATATTTCATGAATGCCGGCCTTAAACTCGCCACCTATATCAAGTAACTCCTGCCCGGTAACCAACGCTTCACTCTGCAATGGGTGCGGCGTCTCTATTTCTTGACTTGCCGGCCATTCGGGGCTATGTCGCGCTGCATTGCGGCATGCAATCCCGCCGACTCGTTCAGAGCTCGGCCGAACGGAATGGAAACAGTTTTCCCTTTGACGACATTTGCTGACCTTGGCTTAAGCCAAAAAGTGCTATCCGCTGTTACGGACGCGGGCTACACGATCCCAACGCCTATTCAGGCGGGCGCCATCCCGTTTGCGCTCGAGCGCCGCGATATTTGCGGCATCGCGCAGACCGGCACTGGCAAGACGGCATCCTTTGTTCTGCCGATGCTGTCGCTTCTGGAGAAGGGCCGTGCGCGTGCGCGCATGCCCCGCACGCTGATTCTCGAACCGACGCGCGAACTCGCCGCTCAGGTCGCCGAGAATTTCGAGAAATACGGCAAGAACCACCGCCTTAACGTCGCCCTTCTGATCGGCGGCGTTTCCTTCGAGGACCAGGACCGCAAGCTCGAGCGCGGCGCCGATGTGCTGATCTGCACGCCCGGCCGCCTGCTCGACCATTTCGAGCGCGGCAAGCTGCTGATGAGCGGCGTCGAGATCCTCGTCATCGACGAGGCCGACCGCATGCTCGACATGGGTTTCATCCCCGATATCGAACGCATCGCCAAGATGATCCCGTTCACCCGCCAGACGCTGTTCTTCTCGGCAACCATGCCGTCGGAGATTCAGAAGCTCGCGGACCGCTTCCTGCAGAATCCAGAGCGCATCGAGGTCGCAAAGCCGGCTTCCGCTGCCGCGACCGTGACGCAGCGCTTCGTCGCTTCGCACGGCAAGGATTACGAGAAGCGAGCGGTTCTGCGCGAACTCGTCCGCGCCCAGACCGAGCTCAAGAACGCTATCGTCTTCTGCAACCGCAAGAAGGATGTCGCCGATCTCTTCCGGTCGCTTGAACGCCACGGCTTCTCCGTCGGCGCCTTGCATGGCGATATGGACCAGCGTTCCCGCACGATGACGCTGCAAAGCTTCCGCGACGGCAACCTCCAGCTTCTGGTTGCCTCCGACGTCGCCGCCCGCGGCCTCGACATTCCCGATGTCAGCCACGTCTTCAATTTCGACGTGCCGATCCATTCCGAGGATTACGTCCACCGCATCGGCCGCACCGGCCGTGCCGGCCGCTCGGGTGCCGCCTTCACCTTGGTCACCAAGCGCGATACCAAATTTGTCGACGCCATCGAGAAGCTGATCGGCGAAAAGGTCGAATGGCTGAGCGGCGACCTGAATTCCCTGCCACCGGCAGAAGAAAGCCGGGAAACTGAACGCCCGCGGCGCAACAGCCGCGAGCGTGGTGCCAGAGATGGCGCAGCCCGAGATCGCGCGCCGAGAGAGAATGGCGACAGGGATCGTGGCCGCGGACGCGGCAGTCGCAGCGCTGCGAGTCATAAATCTGACAACGACATCCAGGATAATGGCGTAGACGTGATCGAAGCAGCACCAGTAAAGGCCGACATCGTGAAGAACGAGCGCAAAGCAGAGCAGAAGCCGCAGAACAATGCGCGTAACAATCGGCCTTACCCGGCAAATGATGACAGCCGCGACCGCCGCCGTCATCGCGATCACGACGACGGCCCGACCCCGATCGGCTTCGGCGATGATATCCCCGCCTTCATGCTGATCGCCGGCAGCGCCAAGGTCTGAACTTCCAATGGGGAGGCCCGGTATTGATTTTCCGGGTCTCGGCGTCGGCTTGGTGATTCTGCGCGACGCCAGGATCCTTCTCTACAAACGCATGCGTCCACCTGAAGCCGGCTATTGGAATATCGTCGGCGGCAAGGTGGATCACATGGAGCCGGCTGAGGAAGCTGCGCGCCGCGAGGCCGAAGAGGAAACCGGCCTGACGATCGGCCGCATCGAGCGACTCGGCATGAGCGAGCAGATCATCGAGGCCGATCGCCAACACTGGATCTCGATCCTCTATCTCGCCCGTGACGTCGACGGCGAGCCGCAACTGACCGAACCGGACAAGCTTTCGGATTTCGGCTGGTTTCCCCTGACGGATCTGCCCGAGCCGCTGTCGGCCTTCACCAAGGCTGCCATAGCAGCCTTGCCGACTGCCGAATGCGGCTAGTCATTCGGCGCGAAGCGACGCCTCATAGGCAAGCCGCACCCATTTCGCCATCAGATCGGGATCGTCGTAGGCCTCGTCGGGGATTGACCAATAGGGCATCTTCACCGGCTTGCCGTTCTTGCCCTCATACGTCCATTGGGTGGCACCGGCAGCGGCAAATTCCGGGGCGCTCGTCTCGTCGGCCTTCAGCAGCATCTCGTCACGCACTTCAAGCGCGATGATGCGCCCGAGATGATAGATGCCTTTGCCGCCGAACATGCGCTTGACCGTCACGGGGCCAAGCCCCTGAAACATTTCCTCGATCCCGGCATTGTCCATTCTTTATTCCTTCGAAATCCCGGCCACTGCAATCACAGCGCGTGATAATCCCGGTTCAGATAGATAAGCGCCGGGTGTTTTTCGCTGAAACGGACGGCCGCGACCTCGCCGAAGATGACGTTGTGCGTCGGCAGTTCCTTGATATCGATCACCCGGCAATCGAAGGCGGCAAGCGCGTCGGCGAGCACGGGCGCGCCGGTGGCAAGCATCTCGAAACGGGCGCTGGCGAAACGGTCGTCATTGGCAAGCGACGTGCGCCCGGAAAAGGCATCAGCAACGCCCTGATGATGGGCGCCGAGCGTGTTCAGCGCGAAAATGCCGCTGCGAAAGAAGATCTCGTTCTTCGGATTGGTGTTGTTGAGGCAGACCAGCACCGAGGCCGGATTGTCCGAAACCGAGCAGGCGGCCGTGATGGTGACGCCGCGGCGCAGCTCGCCCATCGCCGTCGTCACGAGCTGTACATGGCCGGCATAACGGCTCATGGCATCGCGATAAAGGCCAGGGTCGATATGCTGCCTGTTCAACACCTGCTTCTCCCGTACGCGCTTATTCTGCCTACTGCATAAATCCCTAAATCGGAATCGATTTAAGGACAAAATTATGCAGCCATTCAAAGTGCTACAGCGTCGTTTGCGCGCCTGAAAAGACGCGCGGCGCTGTAGTTCGACTTGCTATCGCGCCAATATGGCGAGCATCGGTTACCTTTTCTACAATAGGACCGGTGAAAAGCGCTGTGTTGCGCTTGTTTTTCTTTGACGATCGCGGCCTTGCGGATAAAAGGGCATGACGATGGCTAGGGATCTCCGCCTTTCATGATCAACCTGCGTGGCATAGCAGCTTTTCTGGCGCTGCTGGGAGCGGCGGCGCAAGGCCATGCGGCCGGCGTGACAATCGGCGTTGTCGCCCCTCAGAACGGCCCGCTCGCCCTCCTCGGCGCCCAGATTACCGCCGGTGCCGGCTTCGAGATTCAGCAGTCAGAAAATACCCTCGTCGCCATCAACGAGACCTGCGAGGACAACAGCGGTGCTGCGGTCGCCGATGCTCTTGTCAATGCCAAGGTGCAGGTCGCGATCGGCTTTCTCTGCAGCGAAACGCTGGAAGGCGCGCTGCCGAAGCTGAAGGACGCCAGTATTCCCGCGATCACCGTCTCGGTGCGCTCCCGCATCCTCATGGAGGATGCGTTGAAGAACGGCTGGCCGCTCTTCCGGGCAGCACCCGCCGACGGTGCCGAAGCGGCAAAGATCATCGAGGCGATCCTGAATGACTGGGCCGCCGATCCGATCGCCCTGATCGAGGACGGCACCATTCATGGCCGCGAGCTGACGGAAGCGGTGCGCAATGCGCTGGAGCAGAACGGCCTGAAGCCGGTCTTTACCGATACCTACCGGCCAGGACAGGAGCAGCAGATTGCCCTTGTCCGCCGCCTGAAACGGGCCGGTGCCACCAGGGTCTTCATCGGCGGCGACCGCAACGACGTCGCCGTCATCGCCCGCGACGCCAAGGCGGAGAATATCCCGCTGTCCATCCTCGGCGGCGATGCCATGCGCGCTGCCGACCAGCCGCTGCCGCTGAATGAAGGCGTGCGCGCTGTCGCCCTGCCCGAATACGCCGTTCTACCGGAAGGCACGGCTGCGGCCGACGCGCTGCGCGCCAAAGGCATCGAGCCGGAAGGCTATGTCCTGCCGTCGCTGGCCGCGGCACTCATTGCCGGCCAGGCGGGGCAAGCCGCCGCTGCGGCGGGCAAGCCCCTGCAGGAGACGCTTCTCGGCACGACATTCCAAACGCCGGTCGGCGCCATCGCCTTCACCGATGCGCATGAGCTTTCGCAAAACCCCTACCGCCTGCTCGAATGGCGGGGCAACGGCTTTTTTCCACCTGGCGCGCCGACACAATGAGCGGCGCGCCAGCCTTGAATTCGGGCGCCGCGGTCAAATGGCGGCCCATACGGAGTAAGATTCGATGACGCTGCCCATTCGCATTGCCCCCTCGATCCTCGCGGCGGATTTCGCCAGGCTTGGCGAGGAGGTTCGCGACGTGACGGCCGCTGGCGCCGACTGGATCCATCTCGACGTCATGGACGGGCATTTCGTGCCGAACATCTCCTTCGGCCCCGATGTCATCAAGTCGCTGCGCTCCTATACATCAGCCACCTTCGACTGCCACCTGATGATCTCGCCGGTCGACGACTATCTCGAAGCCTTCGCCAAGGCCGGCTGCGACCGCATTACCGTCCATGCCGAAGCCGGACCGCATCTGCACCGCTCGCTGCAGACCGTCCGCAATCTCGGCAAGAAGGTCGGCGTGACGATCAATCCGGCGACATCGCTCAGCGCCATCGAGAACGTGCTCGACGATGTCGACCTCATCCTGATCATGTCGGTCAATCCCGGTTTCGGTGGACAGAAGTTCATTCCTGCGATGGCGGCAAAGATTGCCGCGGCGAAGTCACTGATTGGTGACCGGCCGATCGAACTCCAGGTCGACGGCGGCGTCACAGTGGAAACGGCGCCTGATATCGCCCGGGCGGGCGGCAACGTTCTCGTCGCCGGCTCGGCAATTTTCAAGGGCGATACGGTCGAGGATTATCGCCGGACTGTCGCCGATCTGCGTCAGGCAGCCGAAGGGGCACGAGCATGAAAAAACGTCTGATCATCGGCGGCATGCTTGCCGTTGCATTTGCCGGCCTGCCCGGCCTGTCACTTGCCGGCGACATCGCCAATATCCAGCCGATCGGCTTTTCCGCCGACGGCAAGGTTTTCGGATTCCAGGAATTCGGCATCGAGCAGAGCGGCGACGTCCCCTACTCCAACACTTATTTTGTCGATACCGACAGCGGCCAATATCTGGAGGGCACGCCCTTCCACACGGAGCTGACCGATAAGGACGCCAATCTTTCCAAGGCGCGGCGGCAGAACCTGACGGCGGCGCGCAGCCAGATGGACAAATACGATCTTCTGACCAATCCGGGCCTGATCGCCGCCTTCAATCCGCCGACCGAACTCGGCTCCCCTTCGAAGACGATCCGCTACACGACGCTTGCGACCGACGGTCCGCCGAAATCGCCCTATACGCTCTCACTCGGCGAGATGCCGGTGCCGACGCCGAAGGACTGCGCTGCGGCCAACAAGCGGGTCATCGGCTTCAGCCTGCAAATGATCGAAAAGGAAGGCGCTCCGAACCGGCAGGCGGCGCGCCAGGCGATGGCGGTTCCGGCCGAGCGCGCATGTTCCGTCGAATACCGGATCGGCGGCGCTGTGGTCTACCAGCCCGAAACCGGAAACCAGGTCCATATCGCCCTTGTCCTGGCCTTCGATGCCGAACGGAACGGCCGCTGGATCGCCGTTCCGGTTCATCCCTGAGCACGGATCACCCGAGGACGGATCGCCCCAGGATGGATCGTCTAAGAGCTGCACGGCCACCCTACCCCGATCTGATCGCCGGCGCTTTGCTTTGGGGCATGCAGATGCTTGCCGCCGCCATGCTCGGCCTTTACTTGCGCAACGGCCTGCAGACGAGCCGCCTTGCCGAGGTCGCAGCACTCTATTTCGCCGGCGGTCTGTTCGCTTGGCCATTTGCCCTGCCGGTTGCCCGTTTCTTTGCTTATGGCAGGCCGCCGGAAGCGCGTTTTGCCGCTTTTTTCGTGACGCTGACAGCAGCAACGATCCTGATGACCGCCTTCCTCTTCGCCATGGAATACCGGATGTTCTATTCGCGCTGGCATGCGCCCTTCGGAAGCGTCGTCTGGGCTTTCCAGTTCGTCTTCACCGGTGCCAGCGCCGTCTACCAGTTCCTGGTGATCGGCCTGCGCCTTTTCCTGCCGCTTGGCCTCGTCTGCCTTGTCGCAAGCAGCTATCATCTTGCCAAACGCATGCGTTGAGATTGCCGCCCGTCTTTGCTACAGGGGCGCTAACCTCGATAAAGCAAACCTCTTGAAGTGAAGGCAGCCGCTCATGATCCCGCGTTATTCCCGGCCCGAAATGGTCGCCATCTGGTCTCCCGAAACCAAGTTCCGCATCTGGTTCGAGATCGAGGCGCATGCTTGCGACGCGTTGGCCGAACTCGGCGTCATCCCAAAATCGGCGGCAAAGACGATCTGGGAGAAAGGCGGCGCCGCCACCTTCGACGTCGACCGCATCGATGAGATCGAGGCCGTCACCAAACATGACGTCATCGCCTTCCTCACCCATCTCGCCGAGATCGTCGGCCCGGATGCGCGCTTCGTCCACCAGGGCATGACCTCGTCCGACGTGCTCGACACCTGCTTCAACGTCCAGCTGGTACGCGCCACCGACATCCTGATTGCCGATATCGACCGGCTGCTCGAAGCGCTGAAAAGCCGCGCCTTCGAACACAAGGACACCGTCACTATCGGCCGATCGCATGGCATCCATGCCGAGCCCACCACCTTCGGCGTCAAGCTGGCGCTCGCCTATGCCGAATTCGAACGCTGCCGCCAGCGCCTCGTCGCCGCCCGCGAGGAAGTCGCGACCTGCGCCATATCAGGCGCCGTCGGCACCTTCGCCAATATCGATCCGCGCGTTGAGGAACATGTCGCCGAAGCGCTTGGCCTGAAGGCCGAGCCGGTCTCGACACAGGTCATCCCGCGTGACCGCCACGCGATGTATTTCGCCACGCTCGGCGTCGTTGCCTCATCGATCGAGCGGCTGGCGACCGAGATCCGCCACCTGCAGCGCACCGAGGTGCTGGAAGCCGAGGAATATTTCTCGCCTGGCCAGAAGGGCTCCTCGGCCATGCCGCACAAGCGCAACCCGGTTCTGACCGAAAACCTGACCGGCCTTGCCCGCATGGTCCGCTCTTACGCAATGCCAGCGATGGAAAACGTCGCCCTCTGGCACGAGCGCGATATCTCGCATTCCTCGGTCGAGCGCATGATTGGCCCAGATGCCACCGTGACGCTCGATTTCGCCCTGTCGCGGCTTGCCGGCGTCATCGAAAAGCTGCTGGTCTATCCCGAGAATATGGAGAAGAACCTCAACAAATTCCGCGGCCTCGTCCATTCGCAGCGCGTCCTACTGGCGCTGACCCAGGCCGGCACCTCCCGCGAGGATGCCTACCGCCTCGTCCAGCGCAACGCCATGAAAGTGTGGGAACAGGGCAAGGACTTCCTGGAAGAACTGCTTGCCGACGCCGAAGTCCGCGCTGCTCTGTCGGAAGAGGACATCCGCGAAAAATTCGACCTCGGCTATCACACCAAACATGTCGACACGATTTTCCGACGGGTGTTTGGCAACGCGTGAGCGGTTCGAGATCAACGATATGGCGGCGCCCTTGCAGGCGCCGTTTTTATGTCTAGCTTTTCTCAAGCGGCCATTGTTTTTGCTTCGGTGCTTTGGCAGCCACAGGACGCTTGCGTGCCTCCGCCTTTTTCAACGGCGCCGCTTTCACTGTCTCCGCTGTCCGGCAAGCCTCCGTCTCGCCCCTGCCTTTGGCGGCCTTGGCGACCAGCTCGTCGAGACGTTTCAGCTCTTCCTCGTCGAGATTCTCGATACCGATGAAACGGTTCTCGGCATGGCTGGTCAGGATGATTTCATTGAGCTTGGCCTGGATCGCCCGCGTGTCGCGTGTCTGGGCGTTCTGCAGCACGAACACCATCAGGAAGGTGATGATCGTCGTGCCGGTATTGATGACCAGCTGCCAGGTTTCCGAATAATCGAAGAAGGGGCCGAGGGCCGCCCAGATAGCGACGGCGATCAGTGCCAGGATGAAGATGATGGGTTTGCCCGCCCATTCCGATACCTTGGTTGCGAAGTGGGCAAACAGATGCTTCATCGTCACCTCAAAGATCCTCCCTCGAAGTCTCCAGAGCATGAGGTCGACGGACATCATGCTCTGGCTAAACAAACTCCGAGGCAGGTTCGAGGTTCCCCAGGGATCCGAGATTCCCTGCTGAAAGGGCTGTGGTTACCCTGTGGTTTCCCGCGCAATCAGCTTGCGATAGAGATGCCAGGTCGCATGGCCGAGGATCGGGATAACCAGCGCAAGCCCGGCAAAGACCGGGATCGTGCCGATGACGAGGAGTGCTGCGACGATCAGGCCCCAGAGCAGCACCGGCACCGGATTGAGAATCGTCGCGCGGATTGACGCCGTGACGGCGGCTACCGCCCCGACATCGCGGTCGAGCAGCAGCGGAAAGGTGATGACGGTCATCGCCAGCACCACGAGCGCAAAGACGAAGCCGATAAGATTGCCCCAGATGATCAGCTGCATGCCCTGTGACGTGCCGAAGACCTGGCGGAAGAAATCCGCCATGCTGCGCGGAAAGACCTCGCCGAGCAAATTGCTGTAGAGCGTCTGTGCCGTCACCAGCCAGACAACGAAGAGGCCGCAGAGCATCAGTCCGACCGCCACAATCGACGGCAGCGCCGGCGAATGGCGCACATCGAGCGCATGCGTCCAGGACGCATCGAGGCCGGCCTCGCGCCGGCGGCTGATTTCATAGAGGCCAATCGCTGCGATCGGGCCGATCAGCACGAAACCCGCCATAAGCGGGAAGACCATCGGCAAAAGGTTTGCGCCCGAGGTCCACAGCGTCAGGAAGACGCCGGCGATCGGATACATCAGGCACAGGAACACATAGTGGGACGGTTTCTCCATGAAATCCTCGTATCCGCGCTTCAGCGCGTCGAAGACGTCAGCTATACCGATGCGATTGACGACGGGCCGCGCCAAGCTTTCGCTAGCACCCGTCATGACATGAAATGCCGCCATGGTTTTCTCCTCCTCAGCCGAGACCTGATCGGCGGCGGACAGCATCGGCGGGCAAGCCGACACGAAATCCGCAACCGGCACTGGAGCAATATAGCAACTTTCAACGCCCGTGTCGCTCTCTCCCTTGGCACCCCCTCTTGACATCTTGGACCAGCTTTCTCACATCGGCGGCACTATGAAAGCCTCAGACGCAGATATCCTCATCATCCCCGGTTACACCAATTCCGGCCCGAGCCACTGGCAAAGCCGCTGGGAGGCAAAGCTCAGCACGGCGCGGCGCGTCGAACAGGCCGAATGGACGAAGCCGGTTCGCGAGGATTGGATCGCCCGCATCGCCGAGGAGGTGAACGCCTCGACCCGTCCGGTCGTCCTGGTCGCCCATTCGCTGGGCGTGCCCTCGGTGATCCACGCCATCCCGCATTTCCGCAACCGCGTGGCGGGCGCTTTCTTGGTCGCCCCGCCTGATGTGGCCAATCCCGACATCCGCCCAAAGCACCTGATGACTTTCGGTCCCTATCCGCGCGATCCGCTGCCCTTCCCGTCGATCACGGTCGCCAGCCGCAACGATCCGTTCGGCAGCTACGAGCATGCCGACGATATTGCCAGCAGTTGGGGCTCCTTCCTCGTCGATGCCGGCGAGTCCGGTCATATCAATGCCGATTCCGGTCACGGTCCCTGGCCGGAAGGCACCATGGTCTTTGCCCAGTTCCTCGGCCGGCTCTCCCCCTGATCGAGGAAAAGGCGCTATCCCGCTTGTTGAGCAAGTGCTTTCTAAGTCTTTCTTAATGGAATGACCGCAGACTGCGCCGAGGTGAGATAAGCGAGAATGCCCGTGAAGAAAGCCCATTCAGAGGCCGGTGATCCGCATGGCGATGCCGCAGCGGCTGAGGCAGGTATCGGCAATGGGGCGACCGACGATTGCGACCTGGCAGAGCGGGAAAGCCGCTGGAACCATGCGCTCGTCGGCTCGGGCCTTGGCGTATGGGATCACAACTACCGTCTCGACCGAAAATATTACTCGCAGACGTGGAAAACTATCCGCGGCATGGCGCCCGATGAGGAAGCCGCCGGCGATTACGATGCCTGGCTGCAACTGGTCCATCCCGATGATCGCGATTTCGTCGTCCATGCCATCGACCGGCAGAATGCCGGCGATCCCAATTATCAGATCTTCGAGTATCGCGAGCGCCATAAGGATGGCCACTGGGTCTGGATCGAGTGTCGCGGCGCCTGCGTGGAATGGGACGAGAGTGGCGTGCCGACGCGCATCGTCGGCACGGATACGGATATCACCGCCCGCAAGCAGGCCGAGGAGACGCTGTCGCGTTTGTCGCGCCGGCTCGATCTGGCGCTGGAGATTTCCCGCATCGGCGTCTTCGAGGCGGATATCGAGCATGATGTCGTCGAATGGGACGAGCGCCTCATTGCCATTTACGGCCTGCAGGGCGCCTCGCGGCAGATCGGCAGCGACGCCTGGGCGAAAAGCCTGCATCCCGACGACCGCGAGCGCGTGCTTGGCTTGTCCGACCGTAGCGTCGAAAGCGGCAGTGATTTCCAGCAGGAATACCGCATCATTCGCGGCGACGGCGTCGAACGCGTCATCCGTGCCCGCTCGGCCTTCTTCATCGACGGCAACGGCCACCGCAAGCTGATCGGCGCCAACTGGGACGTCACCGAGGAAGTCGCGCTCCGCAACGAGCTGCAGCGCGCCAAGGATCTGGCCGAGGCGCGCAACCGCGAGCTCGAAGCCGCCAAGGAGAGCATCGAGCACCTGGCGCTGCACGATTATCTCACCGGCCTGCCGAACCGCCGCTATCTCGACAAGATGCTGGGCGAGCGTTCGGCCGAATGCCGGGCAAAGGGCCTGGCGCTGGCGATCCTACATATCGATCTCGACCGCTTCAAGCAGATCAACGACACGCTTGGCCACCGGGCCGGCGACGCCATGCTCCAGCACGCCGCAAGCGTGCTGAGAAATTCCGTCCGCGCCGCCGATTTCGTCGCCCGCATTGGCGGCGATGAATTCGTCATCCTCTGCGCCGTCGATCCCGCGTCGAAGAAGATCGCCGGCCTTGCCGAACGTGTTATCCGCGAATTGCGCAAACCCGTCAGATATGAGGGTCACGATTGCCGTTTCGGCGCCAGCATCGGCATCGCCATCGATAGCGGATCGACGCTCGACGCCAAGCAGATGCTGCTCGACGCCGATATCGCGCTTTATCGGGCCAAGGGCCTGGGCCGCAACCGCTTCGAATTCTTCTCGGCCTCTGCCCGCCGCGACATCATCTCCGCCAAGCACCTCGCCGACGAGATCCTGATCGGCCTCGAGCGCAATGAATTCGTGCCCTTCTATCAGCTGCAGTTCGATGCCCGCACGCTCGATGTCGCAGGCATTGAAACGCTTGCCCGCTGGCAGCACCCGGTGCACGGGCTGCTGACGCCCGACCGCTTCCTCGATATCGCCGAGGATCTCGACGTCGTCTCGACCATCGACGCCCTGATCCTGGAGCGAGCGCTGGCCGACCGCAGCGTCTGGATCAAGGACGGGCTGCCGATCCCGAAGATATCGGTCAACGTCTCCGCCAGGCGGCTCGCCGACCCCGATCTCGGCAAGAAGCTTCGCGCCCTGAAGATCGAGCCCGGCACTATCTCCTTCGAGCTGCTGGAATCGATCTCGCTCGACGATTGCGACGAAGCGGTGGCCGCCAACCTGAAAAAGCTGCGCAAGCTCGGCATCGACATCCAGATCGACGATTTCGGCACCGGCCATGCCTCGATCGTCAGCCTGCTGCGCCTGAGCCCGAAAACGCTGAAGATCGACCGCGAACTGATCCGCATGCTGCCGCAATCGTCCGAGCAGCGCAAACTGGTCGGCTCGATCATCGATATCGGCCGCTCGCTGAACATCCTGGTCATCGCCGAGGGCGTCGAGACGGTGGATCATATCCGCATTCTCGAAGAACTCGACTGTGACACACTGCAGGGCTACGCGCTTGCCCGGCCGATGCCGGCCATGCAGATCCCCTCCTTCATCCGCGCCGGAAGCTGGCGCCACGGGCAAATCGCCGCTCGCGCCTTGCAGACGCAACTTCGTCGCGCGCTGCGAAGCAGAGCCGCCAAATAAAAACCTGCATAAGCGGCCCGCCATTTTGCCTTCATTCCACGGTAGAGGAAAAGGCGCTACACTTGTCTTGCGAATTCATTCGATTCTCTTGGCGGTATTCCGTAAAATTGGAAACCAGGCCGCGAAATCCGGAAACCAGGGAAGGAGCGACAGGCGGATTGTGAAACCCTCTCTTTTCCTTTAAGGGGACGCCACGAGATCGATCCACTCGCGCTATCCCAAGAGCGCCAACAACAGAGAATGACCACGATGAACCGTCGCCGCCGTATTTACGAGGGCAAGGCAAAGATTCTGTATGAAGGCCCGGAACCGGGCACTTTGATCCAGTTCTTCAAGGACGATGCCACTGCCTTCAACAAGAAGAAACACGAAGTCATCGATGGCAAGGGCGTCCTCAACAACCGCATTTCCGAGTATATCTTCAGCCATCTGAACAAGATCGGCATCCCCACTCATTTCATCCGCCGGCTCAACATGCGCGAGCAGTTGATCAAGGAAGTAGAGATGATCCCGCTTGAGATCGTCGTGCGCAATGTCGCGGCCGGTTCTCTCGCCAAGCGCCTCGGCATCGACGAGGGCGTCGTGCTGCCGCGCTCGATCATCGAATTCTATTACAAGTCCGACGCGCTCGACGATCCGATGGTCTCCGAAGAGCACATCACTGCCTTCGGCTGGGCAAATCCCGCCGAACTCGATGACATCATGGCGCTTGCCATCCGCGTCAACGACTTCATGACCGGCCTCTTCCTCGGCGTCGGCATCCAGCTCGTCGATTTCAAGATCGAATGCGGCCGCCTCTTCGAAGGCGATATGATGCGCATCATCCTTGCCGACGAAATCTCGCCGGACAGCTGCCGGCTCTGGGATATCGAAACCCACGAGAAGATGGACAAGGACCGCTTCCGCCGTGACCTCGGCGGGTTGCTCGAAGCCTATTCCGAAGTTGCGCGCCGTCTCGGCATCATCAATGAAAACGAGCCCGTGCGCGGCACCGGCCCGGTTCTCGTCAAGTAAGGCAGGAAAGACAAAGTGATCAAGGCTCGTGTCACCGTCACGCTGAAAAACGGCGTTCTCGATCCGCAGGGCAAGGCTATCGAGGGTGCGCTTGGCGCCCTCGGCTTCTCGGGCGTCGGCCATATAAGACAGGGCAAAGTCTTCGACCTTGAGCTGGAAGGCGCCGACAAGGGCAAGGCCGAGGCCGACCTCAAGGCCATGTGCGAAAAACTGCTCGCCAACACGGTGATCGAGAACTACGCAATCGCGATCGACTGATGATCACAGACCCGTCGTCTGGCGGACTTTGAGGATTTGGCGTCATGATGAAAGCAAAGCTGGAGACGGAAGTCTCGAAATATATGAGCTATGTTTTGCGTCATGCGCCGGAATCTGCGGGCTTGACGCTTGATAGCGAGGGTTGGGTGTCGTTCGACGAACTCGAAAAAGCGTTGTCGTCGAAATACGACGTTTCCCGCGCCGAGATCATCGAGATTGTCGAAAACAATCCAAAGAAGCGCTTCTCGCTCACCGATCATAGAATTCGCGCGAACCAAGGTCATAGTGTCGACGTCGATCTCGCATTGAACCAGGTCGAGCCGCCTGCCGCTCTTTTTCACGGCACGTCTCTGACGAACTGGCAGTCGATCGAGCGCGAAGGCTTGAAGAAGATGCAACGGCACCACGTTCATCTGTCAGCAGATGTCGAAACGGCGAAAATCGTCGCAATGCGCCGCAAGGGTGAACATCTCATCCTATGCGTAGACGCGGTCCGCATGTTTTCAGAGGGTCATTCTTTCTTTGTCTCCGACAATGGAGTATGGCTCGCCGAAAGCGTTCCAGTTCAATATCTTTCGCGAAACGCAGGGACCCCATGAAATCAGCCGTCGTTCAACTTCCGGGCCTCAACCGCGACCGCGACATGATCGCCGCCTTGACCAAGATCTCCGGCCAGCCACCGGTGACGATCTGGCAGACGGAAACCGAGATCCCCGATGTCGATCTGATCGTCATTCCCGGCGGCTTTTCCTATGGCGATTATCTGCGCTGCGGTGCGATCGCCGCCCGCATGCCGGTCATGCAGGCAATCATCGACAAGGCGGCGAAGGGTGTGAAGGTGCTCGGCGTCTGCAATGGCTTCCAGATCCTCGTCGAGGCCGGCCTGCTGCCCGGCGCGCTGATGCGCAATTCCTCGCTGAAATTCGTCTGCCGCGAGATCAAGCTGGAAGTCGTCAATGCCGAGACGGATTTCACCCGCGCCTATGCGCAGGGTCAGGTCATCCGCTGCCCGGTCGCCCATCATGACGGCAATTATTTCGCCGACGAAGCGACGCTGGCTGCGATCGAAGGCAATGGCCAGGTGGTGTTCCGTTATGCCGAGGGCACCAACCCGAACGGCTCGATCAACGATATCGCCGCCGTGATGAATGAAAAGGGCAACGTGCTCGGCATGATGCCACATCCCGAGAACCTGATCGAGGCCGCCCATGGCGGTTCGGACGGCCGCGGCCTCTTTGCCTCGGCGCTCGACGTCATCGCCGCCTGAGCCCTGCACGTCGCCCAAAAACCGCGCAGCGCTCTTGGGCAACGGCATGCACCCGAAAATCCTTCCGTCCGGATCTGGAGCAAGATTAATGCGCCCTCGCCTCGCAAACGCCGCCCTGTTGACCGCTCTCGCAGCCATGGTGACAGCCTGCCAGACGCCGGCGCCGACGACTGGCCCGAACCGCGCCGCACTGCCGACAATGGAACGCGTGGCGCTCGGCGCCAATGCCTGCTGGTTCAAATCGGGCGATCCGGCTTTTGCTGCTTATAAGCTGGCGCCGGAGCTCAACTCCTTCTCCGGCCGTCCACGCATCCTGCTTGTCCACAAGGGCAGCCCGGAGAGCCGGCCGCTACTGGTCGTTCAGGCCGAGGGAAGCCCGTCGCGCCTGCAGGCCTTCGGGCCGATGATGCAGGAGCCGGTCGCTGGCCGCATCACCACCGACGTCAATCGCTGGTCGGCAGGCAACAAGGCCTGCAGCTGATCGCCCAATCGGCCCTGAAAGAATGATCTGCTCGAAAGCAAGATCAGTCCCAGAAAAACGACTTGCCGACTTCGCGCGCGGCTTCGGACTGTGACACTCCGATATCCTTGAGCTCGGTCGCCGTCAGGCCCCTCAGAGCGCGCCGGCCTTCCCGCTTCTGATGCCAGAGAAGAATGGCAGCCCAGATTCGGCCCAAACGCGTCGTCGCCTCGGCGGGCGCGACGGGAAGGACAATCTGTCTCCTGTCTTCATAAGAGACAATCGGTACAATCGGCATTTTTATCTCAGGCAAGGCAGACATTCCAGGAATCCTCTCGGCGTGCCGTTGGAATTGACTCATACGCTTGACCGATACAATGTGCCAATATATACAATTGTCACCATGACAAATTGGCTTCCCGATATTTCCCGCGGTTCCGGGCCGGTCTATCTCCGGCTTGCCGACAGCATCGAATCCGCCATATCAAGCGGCGCCCTGCCCGCTGGCAGCAAACTGCCGCCGCAGCGCAACCTCGCCTATGATATCGGCGTGACGATCGGCACGATCGGCCGCGCCTATGCGCTGGTGCATGAGCGGGGTCTGGTCGCCGGCGAAGTGGGGCGCGGCACCTATGTGCTGAACCGCTCGGAGACGGCGCCCGGCGAACAGATCGATCCGCTGACCGTCTCGCTCGGCGGTACCCGCGTCCAGGATGCGCCGGCGAACAAGATCCGCTTCGACACGACAGCCGCGCCCGATCTCGGCCAGGGCAAGATCATAGCAGGCATTCTCGCCGAGATCGGCGAACAGCATCTTTCTGAAATCTCCTCTTATTCCCGCAGTTTCCCGCGCAACTGGTTCGAGGCCGGTCGCCTCTGGCTTGCCCGCAGCGGCTGGACACCGGAGGTCGAAAACATCGTGCCGACGCTCGGCGCCCATGCGGCGGCGATATCAGTCATCGCCGCCGTTTCTGCGCCGGGCGACAAGATCGTCTTCGAAGATCTCACCTACACGCAGGTCAGCCGCAGCGCCCGCCTGCTCGGCCGCCGCACACTGACGGTCGATTCCGATGAGCTCGGCGTGATCCCCGAGGATTTCGAGCGGCTCTGCCAGCAGCAGCATCCGAAGATCGCCTTCCTGATGCCGACCGTCCACAATCCGACGCTGGCGATCATGCCCTATGAGCGGCGCGCTGATATCGCCGCAATCGCCAGGAAACACAGTGTCTGGCTGATCGAGGACGACCTCTACGGCGGCATGGCCGACGACGATACGCCGCTGCTCGCCTCGATTGCGCCCGATCGCACCTTCCTCGTCAACGGCCTGTCGAAATCGGTCGCCGCCGGCGTGCGCGGCGGCTGGGTCGCCTGCCCGCCGCATTTTGCCCAGCGCATCAAGGTGACGCATAGGATGATTACTGGCGGCCTGCCCTTCATCCTGGCCGAGACTTGCGCGCGCCTCGTCGAAAGCGGCATGGCGCACGAGATCCGCAAGGCAAGTGTTGAGGAACTTTCACGGCGCGTCCGTCTCGCCCGCGAGCAGCTGCAGGGCTTCGATTTCGAATCGCACGTACACGCGCCCTTCCTCTGGCTGAAACTGCCGGAGCCCTGGATGTCCGGCACATTCAAAAATGCCGCCTTCCGCGACGGTGTGCTCGTCGACGACGAGGACGAGTTCAAGTCGGCGCGCGGAGAGCGACCCTATCATCGCGTTCGCATCGGTTTTTCCTCGCCGAAGACGGGGCAGGAACTGATCTCGGGCTTGATGATCCTGCGCCGGCTGCTGGAAAATGGCGGCTCCGCCTATGACGGCGAAATATGACGTGTTGCAAATACACGTCATAATTCGGAAAAATCCGGAGCCTATTCGGAGCGCTTCACCGACTCAACTTCCATATTACCTCCTTGTTGTTCCCGTCTGACGCGAATCAAAGGACAGCAAATGAGGTCGACTTCGGAAAGATCCCGTTGCGTTTTTTGGGTATGGCACCTCGTGTGCATCTCGGCACCTCGATCGGCACGTCAGGCGAGGCCAGCCAGTTCTTCACCGGCTTCACCTGGACCGTCGATTTCAACGAGAAGCTTTTTGCCGAAGCCGGCTTCGGCGGCGTGATTCATACCGGCGATCTCGAGGGCGATGGTGACGGCCCGGAACTCGGCTGTCGCGTCCTCTTCCACGAATATCTGGGTGCCGGCTATCGTTTCAACGCCCACTGGAACGTCATGGCCCAGATCGCCCACTCCTCGCATGCCAATCTCTGCGATGGGCCGAACGACGGCATGACGCGCGCCGGTCTGCAGATCGGCTACAAATTCTAGGCTGCGACCGCATTTCATCGTCAGGAAGAAGTTGACCGCCCGCTGTTGACGGCGGGCATTTTCCTGTCGCGCGCCGTCCCTACATAGGCTAAAGAGCGGAAAACGCGCAACGGCAGGGACTTTCGAGAGCTCATGACCATTCCAAACACCATCCCGATCACGCCGGAACTCATCGCGGGTCATGGCCTGAAGCCCGACGAATACCAGCGTATTCTGGATCTGATCGGCCGCGAACCGACCTTCACCGAGCTCGGCATCTTCTCGGCCATGTGGAACGAGCACTGCTCCTACAAATCCTCGAAGAAATGGTTGCGCACGCTGCCGACCAAGGGGCCGCGCGTCATCCAGGGCCCGGGTGAAAATGCCGGCGTGGTCGACATCGATGACGGCGATTGCGTCGTCTTCAAGATGGAGAGCCACAACCACCCCTCCTATATCGAGCCTTATCAAGGTGCTGCGACCGGCGTCGGCGGCATCCTGCGCGACGTCTTCACCATGGGTGCGCGCCCGATTGCCGCGATGAACGCCCTGCGCTTCGGCGAGCCGGATCATCCGAAGACCCGCCATCTCGTCTCCGGCGTCGTCTCCGGCGTCGGCGGCTACGGCAATTCCTTCGGCGTGCCGACGGTCGGCGGCGAAGTCGAATTCGACGCTCGCTACAACGGCAACATCCTCGTCAACGCCTTTGCTGCCGGTATTGCGAAGTCCAACGCCATCTTCCTGTCCGAAGCCAAGGGCGTCGGACTTCCGGTCGTCTATCTCGGCGCCAAGACCGGCCGCGACGGCGTCGGTGGCGCGACGATGGCATCGGCCGAATTCGACGAATCGATCGAGGAGAAGCGCCCGACCGTTCAGGTCGGCGACCCCTTCACCGAAAAGTGCCTGCTGGAAGCCTGCCTCGAGCTGATGAAGACCGGCGCCGTCATTGCCATCCAGGATATGGGTGCAGCCGGCCTGACCTGCTCGGCCGTCGAAATGGGCGCCAAGGGCGATCTCGGCATCCTGCTCGAGCTCGACAAGGTGCCGGTGCGCGAAGAGAGAATGACGGCCTACGAAATGATGCTGTCGGAAAGCCAGGAGCGCATGCTCATGGTACTGCAGCCGGAAAAGGAAGAGGAAGCCAAGGCGATCTTCGTCAAGTGGGGCCTCGATTTCGCCATCGTCGGCAAGACGACCGACGATCTGCGCTTCCGCGTCATGCATCAGGGCGAGGAAGTCGCCAACCTGCCGATCAAGGATCTCGGCGACCAGGCGCCGGAATATGACCGCCCCTGGCGCGAATCCGGCAAGCATGGCCCCCTGCCGGCAAATCTCGTCGCCGCACCCGAGGATTATGGCCAGGCGCTGCTTCAGCTCGTCGGTTCCGCCAACCAGTCGAGCCGCCGCTGGGTCTATGAGCAATACGATACGCTGATCCAAGGCAATTCGCTGCAGCTTCCGGGGGGTGATGCCGGCGTCGTGCGCGTCGACGGCCATCCCTCCAAGGCGCTCGCCTTCTCTTCCGACGTCACCCCGCGTTATGTCGAGGCAGACCCGTTCGAAGGCGGCAAGCAGGCGGTCGCCGAATGCTGGCGCAACATCACAGCGACAGGCGCCGAACCGCTCGCCGCCACCGACAATCTCAATTTCGGCAATCCCGAAAAGCCCGAGATCATGGGCCAATTCGTTCAGGCGGTGAAGGGCATCGGCGAGGCCTGCCGCGCGCTCGACTTCCCGATCGTCTCCGGCAACGTCTCGCTCTACAACGAGACCAACGGCGTCGCCATCCTGCCGACCCCGACGATCGCAGGCGTCGGCCTGCTGCCGGACTGGCGCAAGATGGCCCGCATCGGCGCTGCCAACGATGGCGATAAGGTCATCATGATCGGCGTCGACGGCAGCCATCTCGGCCAGTCCGTCTATCTCCGCGACGTGCTTTCCAGCCGCGAGGGTCCGGCGCCGGAGGTGGATCTGTTTGCCGAACGCCGCAACGGCGATTTCGTTCGCTCCGTGATCCGCAACGGCCAGGCGACCGCCTGCCACGACATCTCCTCGGGCGGCCTTGCCGTGGCGCTCGCCGAAATGGCGATGGCCTCGGGCAAAGGCCTGACGATTGATCTGAGCGAAGGCAAGGGTGCGCCGCATGCGCTGCTCTTCGGCGAGGATCAGGCGCGCTACGTCCTGACGTTGCCTGCCGATGTCGCCGATTTCGTCTGCGTCAATGCAGAAGGTGGCGGCGTTCCCTTCCGCCGTCTCGGCACGGTCGGGGGAACGGCGCTCATCGTCGGCGATCTCATCTCGCTGCCGATTCAGCAATTGCGCGATGCCCATGAATCGTGGTTCCCTGATTTCATGGAAGGCCGCGGCGAACTTGCTGCGGAATGATGCGCAAGGAGTAACGATCATGGCCATGAAACCCGGCGATATCGAAGACATGATCAAGGCTGGGATTCCCGGTGCCAAGGTGACGATCCGCGATCTGGCGGGCGATGGCGATCACTACGCCGCCGAAGTCGTCGCCGAAGCCTTCCGCGGCAAGAGCCGCGTGCAGCAGCACCAGATGGTCTACGAGGCGCTGAAGGGCAATATGGGCGGCATACTGCACGCGCTGGCGCTGCAGACCTCCGCGCCGGAATAGAGTCCGACGCGATCCCGATGACGATGCCCGGCCCTCAGCCGGGCATTCTCTTTTCGTCGGGATTGGCAAAGACCGAGGCCGGCATCGGCCCAGATGTCAGCAGCGTGAAGTCGAAGGGTGCCTGCAGATCAGGCCCAAGCACATATTGCCGGTGGACGCGTAGCTGGTCCTTGCGGATCTTGCGGTAGTGCTCGCGCGTCAGCATCTGCTTGACGCGAATCAGGATCATTTTCGCCTGAGGCGCATCCCTATGGCCGGAGACAGCAACGACCGGTACCTTGTAGAAATTGATCGAATCCGTCAGGCACTGCACATCGAGCCAGGAAATGTCGGGACAGCGGGCGATCAGCCCGACGCGGGCGCGAAGCAGTGATGCCGATGACATGAGCGCACATTGCAGGATGGCGCTGCCGAGTGTGGCAAACACCACACGCTTGCCCTTGAAGATCTCCGGCTCCCTTTCCAACAAAATGCCGATGACATGGGCGGCGACGCTCGATCCCATGCTGTGCGAGGAGATCACATATTCGTCCGCCTCTTCGTCAAGCGCCTTGCGCACGGCAGTGGCCCGGCCTTCCAGCCAGTCGTTGAAATCTGTTCGGTCCATGCGGCCGAGCGCCACGGCCATTGCCCAATCGGCGAACAGATGCAGCGTATGGAAGCGTTCGGAAAACGGCAGGAAGGCGAAGATGAAGAAACAAAGCGCCAGCGGTCCGCTCCAGAGCATGTGCCACGGCGAAAAGCCGAGACCATAGGGCAGGATGGCAATCTGCGCCGTCAGTGCGATCGCCAGCGCCGTCAGCAGGAACGGGAAGAGGAAGAACAGGCCGAAGCGCCAGGCGTGGCGGAAATATCCGCGCATGCCGCCTTCGAGCATGATCTCGGCGCAGCTCCGGAAGCCTGCCATGATCTGGCTCAGCGTGTTTCCGCCGCGCAGCCTGCTTACCAGCGTATCGTGATCGACCATGTGGATCCGGCTCTTCGTCTGCCAGCCGTGGGAACCGGTCCCTTCCCCGGTCGCCGCCTTGTCGGCTGCCACCGGCGCTGCCGCGGGCGCCGCTTTGGCTGCCGCGGGCGCCGCTTCGGCTGCCCGTTCGCCCGTCGTGACCACGAAACTGAGGGGATCACTTCCCGCCTCCGGCGCGCCCGTTTCAAGCGAATAGCCCCAGACGGCGGCACTCTGCCTGGCCGAACGCTCGTAGCGCGCCCTGTGGGCAACGCCGTCGAGCGGCTCGAAGCCCGTGAAATGCAGGACGACCCGCTTCTCGATTAGTTTCATTCCACTCTTCCGGCCGGGCAGATGGCCGGCATGTTGCTGCGATCCGGCTGCTGCGCCGCGGATAGGGGCAAAAAAGCAGCTATGGTCTCGAAGCCGTCTTGCTAACCGAACTCTTCCGGAATTCAATAGCATCCATGTCGTTTCCATCACGAACGGAGGGGTTTTGTGGCCGACCTAGTCAAAGAATTGATATCAGGCGTCGTCGACAGCGTGCTGAAGGAGATCCTGAAAAAAACCACCGGCCGCGCCACGACGAAGCGCAGGAGGCGTAAGACACGCCCCGCCGCGACGACGAAGGTTGCGCGCAAGACGACCTCGGCCAAGCCTAAGCCCGCCCGCAAACAAGTCAGCAAGCGCCGCACCGCCGCTGGCCGCAGCCGTCAGCGACGCAGCTGATATCTTTCGAGCAAAAGCTGCATGTTCGGGACACTGGGGGACTGAACCGATGAAACGCATTCTGAAAATCACTCTCGCGGCCGTCGTCGCGATCTGTCTCATCGCCGTCGCCGGCGTCTACGCCCTGTCGGAGATGCGCCTTTCCAGGACCTATGACGTTGCGGTTGCCGATTTCACCGTCAAGACGACGCTGCCTGCCGAGGAAGTCGAACGTCGTGCCCGCACGCTGATGTGCGGCGGCTGTCATCACGATGCCGGCAACGTGCTCATCGACGAGCCGGGCATCGGCCGCATCGTCGCGCCGAACCTGACCCGCTTCGTGCCCATGTACAGCGATGCTGAACTCGTGCGCCTCATCCGCCATGGCGTCAAGAAGGACGGTACCGGCGCCTTCATCATGCCGGCAAGCAACTTCGCCAATATCACCGATGACGATATGGCGGCGATCATTGCGTGGATGCGCAGTTTGAAGCAGCTTCCCGATGCTGTGGCCGGAACGACGCAATGGGGACCGCTCGGGCGAATCGGCCTGGCGCTCGACAAGATCCCCTTCGAGGCCGATCTGGTGCCTGCCGTCGTCTCCCCTGCCGCGACGCGTCCGACCGATATCGGCGAATACGCCTTCAGGACCGATTGCAGCCACTGTCATAATCTCGATACGGCAAAGCAGTCGGAAGCCTTCCTGGCGCCGGCGCTTAAGCCCCTGGCGCAATCCTATTCAGCTGCCGATTTCAAGACGCTGCTGCGCACCGGCAAGGGCGTCGGCGGCCGGGATCTCGGCGTGATGACACAGGTTTCCCAATGGGATTTCAGCCATTTCACCGATGTCGAAATCGAACAGATTCAGACCTATCTCGCCATTCGACCGTAACGCGACGGCAACAACCCCGGCAACGGCCTGCGCGAACTGGTCTTTTTTTGGTTCGGGCGGCTGGAATTCCTGCCGTCGCATGCTATCTAAAGGCAACGATTGAAACGGTGGGCCTTTAACCCGCCTGTTGAAAGGATTAGATCCCATGAGCGGCATTCACGAATTCATCGGCAACGAAATCAAGACCAACGACGTCGTCCTCTTCATGAAGGGCACGCCGCAGTTTCCGCAGTGCGGTTTCTCCGGTCAGGTCGTGCAGATTCTTGATTACATCGGTGTCGACTACAAGAGCGTCAACGTGCTCGCCGATTCGGAAATCCGCCAGGGCATCAAGGAATATTCCAACTGGCCGACAATCCCGCAGCTTTACATAAAAGGCGAGTTCGTCGGCGGCTGTGACATCGTCCGGGAAATGTTCCAGGCTGGTGAGCTGCAGCAGCATCTTCAGGAAAATGGCATCACCGTTCGCGGCGCCGCCTGACCGGTCACCGGACGTCCGCCCGGTTTCCAAATCTGTTTCTTGAGTTCGAGGCGCTGCGGCCAGCAGCGCCTTGACCTGTTTATCGGAATTTCATTGTGACAGATTCATCACAAGCCGTGTCCGCGGGCCGCCTGCCCATGGGCAAGCGTGAATTCATCGCGCTCGCAGCCTTCCTGATGGCCGTCAACTCGCTGGCGATCGACATCATGCTTCCGGCCTTGCAGCAGATCGGCGCGAGCCTCGGCGTCGAGAGTGAGAATCACCGGCAGTTCGTCGTCTCCACCTATCTGCTCGGCTTTGGCTGCGCCCAGCTGTTCTACGGCCCGCTCTCCGATCGCTTCGGCCGCCGCACGCCGCTTCTGGTCGGTCTCGTCATCTATATCGTTTCCGCCATCGGCATCGTCTTCGTCCCCACCTTCGCCGGCTTGCTGATGCTGCGTTTCATCCAGGGCGTCGGCTCAGCCGCAACCCGCGTCATCACTGTGTCCATCGTTCGCGATATCTATGGCGGCCGGCAGATGGCCGAGGTCATGTCGCTGATCATGATGGTCTTCATGATCGTTCCGGTCATTGCGCCCGGCACTGGCCAGATCGTCATGTTTTTCGGCAACTGGCACCTGATCTTCCTTTTCATCGCCACCATGGCGACTGGTATCACCGTCTGGGCCTATCTCCGTCTGCCGGAAACCCTGCATCCCGCCAATGTCAGGCCCTTCACCGCCCGCTCGATCTTCGGCGCCTTCAAGCTGGTACTGACCAATCGCGTTGCGCTCTGTTACACCATTGCCAGCACCTTCATCTTCGGCGCGTTGTTCGGCTTCATCAATTCAGCCCAGCAGGTCTATGTCGGCATCTACGATCTCGGCGTCTATTTCCCCTTCGCCTTCGCCGGTGTGGCGATCTTCATGTCGCTGTCGTCCTTCTTCAATTCGCGCTTCGTCGGGAAGCTCGGCATGCGCCGCCTGTCGCATGGCTCGCTCATCGGCTTCATCGCCATCAACACCATCTGGCTGATCGTCCAGATGGCAAGCACCGAGCCGATGCCCTTCGCTTTGTTCATCTCCTTCTTCGGCCTTGCGATGTTCCAGTTCGGTTGGATCGGCTCGAACTTCAATTCGCTCGCCATGGAGCCGCTCGGCCACGTCGCCGGCACCGCCTCCTCCGTCCTCGGCTTCATGAGCACGGTCGGCGGCGCCATCATCGGCGCCGGCATTGGCCAGGCCTTCGACGGCACGGCGCTGCCGATGGTCGCCGGTTATTTCACCGTGTCGATCATCGGGCTCGTCTTCGTGCTGATCGCCGAAAAGGGTCGCCTCTTCCAATCGCAGAACCCGGCCGTCTGAACGGCCGCCCTCCTCCGCATCCGGGATTTCCAATCACATGACGCCGCCGCATAAACCGCACCAGGAAAACCAGGGCTCTCGCCGCATCGGCATGGGCTTTGGCGAATTCATCGTCACCATCGCCATCATGACCGCCAGCATCGCCATGGCGATCGACAGCATGCTGCCGGCATTGCCCAATATCGGCCATTCCCTCGGCGTCACCAATACCAACGACGCCCAGCTCATCATCGGCGTGTTCTTCTTAGGCTTCGGCTTCTCGCAGATCTTCTTCGGCAGCCTTTCGGATACGTTCGGCCGCCGCAACATCCTGCTCGGCGGCTTGGCTTGCTACGTTGTCGGAATGTTTGCCGCATCAGCAACCGGCAGCTTCGAAATGCTGCTGGTCATGCGCTTCGTTCAGGGCGTGGGCGGTGCGGCGGTGCGCATCACCACCATGGCCATCGTCCGCGACTGCTTCGGCGGCCGTGAAATGGCCCGCGTGATGTCCTATGTCATGATCGTCTTCATGATCGTGCCGATCGTTGCCCCTTCCGTTGGCCAACTCATCATCCTCTATGCCAACTGGCATTGGATCTTCATCCTGCTCGGTATCATCGCCACCATCCTGTTCGTCTGGGCTCTTCTGCGGCTGAAGGAATCGCTGCCACCGGAAGAGCGGCTGCCGCTGTCGGTCAGCTCTGTCTTGGAGGGCTTCAAGACCGTGCTCACCAACCGCATCACCTGCGGTTACATGATCGGCCTCACCATGTTCACCGGCGTCATCAGCGCCTATGTGATCTCGGTGCAGCAGGTCTTCGGCGAGGTCTATGGCCTTGGCGATTGGCTGCCGATCGCCTTTGCGGCCACCGCAGGCGGCATCGCCGTCGCCAATTTCGCCAACGGCTTCTTCGTGCGCAAATTCGGCATGCGCCGCATCTCGCACGCCGCCCTGCTGATCTTCACGGCCCTGTCAGCCGCCGGCTTTTTCCTCTCGCTGGCCGGCAAGCCGGATTTCGCCGTCGCCTACGGCATCTTCACCATCGTGCTGATGATGTTTGCCGTGATCGCCACCAATTTCACCGCCATCAGCCTCGAGCCGATGGGCAATCTCGCCGGCACGGCGACCGCCATCACCGGCTTCGTCTCGACGACGGCCGGCGCCATTCTCGGCGGCCTGGTCGGCCAGATGTTCAACGGCACGGTGCAGCCGCTCTTCGGCGGCTTCGCGCTCTTCGGTGCTGTCACCATCGCAGCCACCCTCTGGGCTGAGAACGGCAAGCTCTTCACCCATCCGGGCGACAGCCCGCAGCTCGATCCGGGTGCTGCCCACTTCTGAATTGGGAAATCTGTCGGAGCGGTTGATCGCCGGCGGCATCGCATTAGATGGCAACTCGGCACATTCCTAAATCTGGATGTCCTGGAAGAAGGAGCCTGGTTTTGGATGCAGGATATCAACGTCTCCCCCCGCCATTGCAGGGCGAGATATTTCAAGTCAAGCCAGATACCGGCACTGGCGTTGTCGTACTCGGCGGCTCCAGTGGCCGGGTGGATGTGGCCCGTGCCAGGCTGTTTGCCAGCCAAGGGGCAACGGTCATAGCGCTTCGCTGGTTCGGCGGCGAAGGCCAGGCGCCAGGCATTTGCGAGGTGCCGCTGGAAACCTTCTTCGCTGCTACTGATTATTTGATCGAACTCGGTTGCAAACGCATCGTCCTGGTGGGGACATCGAAAGGCGCCGAAGCTGCGCTGCTCACAGCGGTATACGATCCGCGCATCAGCGCGGTCGTCGCGATGAGCCCTTCGTCAGTCGTGTGGGGAAATATTGGTCCAGGGCTTGATGGCATTAGCTGGCCGGAACGCTCGTCGTGGACATTGCGAGGTACACCGCTTCCCTTTGTTTCGTCGGACCCAGAATGGGTGCGAGAATACAGAGACGAGCTGGTCTCCTATCGAGGCCTGTTCGAAAGATGCCTTCAGGTGCACGAGTCTGAGATCGAAGCAGCGGCTATCCCTTTGGAGAGAACGAATGCCGAAATTCTGCTCGTAGCAGGATGCTCTGACGCGCTCTGGCCATCAGACAAATTTGCCGCGTCACTTGTTCGGCGGCGCGCAGCTTCGGGCTTACTCACCCAGCTTGTGTTGGGAGAAGATGCGGGCCATCGCATTCTGCTGCCGGGCGAAACCACCCCCCGA
This sequence comes from Rhizobium indigoferae, assembly GCF_034554815.1. Taxonomy (NCBI): domain Bacteria; kingdom Pseudomonadati; phylum Pseudomonadota; class Alphaproteobacteria; order Hyphomicrobiales; family Rhizobiaceae; genus Rhizobium; species Rhizobium indigoferae. The sequence goes on from NZ_CP140635.1 coordinate 2,119,508, forward strand.
TCATCGCTGCGCGCTCATGGTGGAAGTGACGAGGCCGACGCCAAATTGGGACGACCCGCATGGGAACATATTCTTGAGATGCTGTAGCGTGAGCGCTGCAGTGATTTGATCGATGGTTCAATCCATCGGATTGGCGCAGCATTGCGCGAAAGGCGCCCTCCATGGACGACCGAATTCTGATCAGGCCTTACGCGCCAGGCGACGTGGACGCGACGATTGAAATTTTTCTGAGCGCCATACGAGAGGTCGCGTCGAAAGACTACTCACCCGCTCAGATCCAGGCTTGGGCAAAGGTGGAAGATCGCGGACTATGGGCAGAGCGAAGGACAAGCAGGCCTGCCTGGATCGCAGAATTTGACGGACAGCCTGCCGGGTTTTCCGACCTGACCGGCGACGGATGCCTGGACATGATGTTTGTGCACCCCGAGTTTCAGGGGCTTGGAATAGCAAGCCGGCTATTGAGCAGGGTCGAAGACGAAGCCCTGAAGCTGGGGTTTAGCCGAATCTATATCGAAGCCAGCAGAACGGCCCGACCGTTTTTTGAGCGCAAAGGATTCCGCGTCATAACGAAGCAAATCGTCGAGAAGCGTGGGCAAGGCCTGGAAAACTTTCTCAAGGAAAAACTCTACCAGTAGTATGCGGCAGGTCGAGCGGTTGTTCAGACCGTGAACACCTCACGCCGCAGCACCTCCCAGGAGGCCTTGTCGGGGGTAATCAGCAGCCCGCCATCGAGATGATGCGGCAGGTAGGGCGAGCCGTCGAAGCGCGCCACATAAGCGCCTGCCTCCTGCGAGATCAGCGTACCGGCAAGGTGATCCCAGGGCATCAGCTTGTTGTACATGAGGTAATGCACATGGCCGCCGGCAAAGGTGCGGTATTCGTGGGCCGCACAGCGGTAATTGGTGAGGAAGCGCACCTTTGCGAGATTGCCGAGCACTTCGGCGCGTTTCTCCTTCGGCAGGTAGCCGGTCGAGGCCATCCCGACCATATGCTCCAGTCCCACGGGCGCTGCGACCGAGAGCCGCTCGGCGCCGCCTTCCGGCCGCCGCAGCCAGGCGCCGCCGCCCTTTTCCGCCATCACCCAGTCGTCGCCCATCGGATCGTAGATGATACCGGCAACCGTCTCGCCGCCGTAGATGACGGACGCCATGACGCCGAAGGCCGGGATACCGGCGGCAAAATTGAACGTGCCGTCGACCGGATCGACGACGATCGCAAGATCGGCATGTTCGAGGCTGCCGAGCAAATCAGGATCGGCCGCGACCGATTCTTCGCCAAGGAACAGCGCGCCCGGCCAGAGCCGCTGAGCTTCCGCCTTGATCATCCGCTCGGCCTGCTCATCGGCCTCGGTGACGAGATCGGTCGCCTCGCTCTTGGCGCGCACATCGTCCTGACCGAGCCGGCGGAAGCGTGGCAGGATCTCTGCCTTCGCCGCGCGGCGCAGCAGATCGGCCAGAACGCTCACGTCAACAGTCGAAGTCATGTCAAATCCTCACGCTTAGGTCTCTTCGGAGAACCTTGAATCAGATGCCGACGATCTCGCGCCGGATGAGCTGCCAGCTCTCCCGGTCGGGCGCAGAGATGATGCCACCCGTCGTCTCGCCGGGGCGATAGGGCGTACCGTCGAATTTCGCCGTATGGCCACCGGCCTCCTGATGCGCGAGCACGCCGGCCAGGTGATCCCAGGGCATCAGCTTCGCATGGCCGATGAAATGCATCTTGCCGGAGGCGACCATCCAGTATTCGTAGGCCGAGCAGTTGAAGGCGAAGGTCATCCGGATCTTTGCCATGTTGGCGCAGATACGCGCGCGATCCGGTTCGTCCATGTGGCTCCATGACAGGCCACCGACCATCTGGTTCAGGCTAGCAGGCTCAGCGACCTTCAGCTTTGTCGACTGCCCGTCCCGACGCGTCAGAAAGGCGCCTGCGCCCCTGATCGCGGTCACTGTATCGCCGAGAACGGGATCGTGAATGATGCCGGCGACCGTCTCGCCCTTGATCGTCACCGCCAGCATCGTCCCGAAAACGGGAAGCCCGGCGGCGAAATTGAACGTCCCGTCGACAGGGTCGATGACGAAGGCGAGCTCCGCATCGGCAAGGGCCGGCACGACCGACCGGTCGGCATCATAAGCCTCCTCGCCGACGACGAGTGCTGCGGGAAAGCGCTCTCTTAGCGCCGCGGTGATCCGGTGTTCGGCAAGCACGTCCGCCTGCGTCACCAGATCAATTGCCGAAGTCTTTTCCGAAACATCGGCAGCGCCGAGATTGCGGAAACGCGGCATGATCTCGGCTCGCGCGGCCTCCCTGACGCAATCGCCGAGAAAGAGAATATCCTGGTCTGAAATAGTCATGCGAAATCCTGCCTTCATTCAATAGCCAGCCTCCATAGCCGGCCCTTTATGAAGGATCGGTGACACCAAGGGTGGAAAAGTTGAAGAGTTTTGGGTCGAGCAGATGCGACGGGTTCACATGCGAAAGCGCCCGCAGCATCGTATCCTTGCGGCCCGGCATCCGCCGCTCGATATCGGCGAGCATGTCCTTCATCGCATTGCGTTGCAGCCCGTCCTGCGATCCGCAGAGATCGCAGGGGATGATCGGAAACTGCATGGCGGCGGCGAATTTCGCGAGATCGTCCTCAGCGGCATAGGCGAGCGGCCGGAGCACCATCAGATCGCCCTCGTCGTTCAGAAGTTTCGCCGGCATCGAGGCGAGCCGGCCACCATGGAAGAAATTCATGAAGAAGGTTTCGAGAATGTCCTCGCGGTGGTGGCCAAGCACCAGCGCATCGCAACCCTCTTCCCGCGCGACGCGGTAGAGATTGCCGCGGCGCAGCCGCGAACAGAGCGAGCAATAGGTGGCGCCTTCAGGCACCTTCTCCTTCACGATCGAATAGGTATCCCGATACTCGATCCGGTGCTGAACGCCGATCTTGGTGAGATAATCCGGCAGCACGTGCTTGGGGAAGTTCGGCTGGCCCTGGTCGAGATTGCAGGCGATGAGTTCGACCGGCAACAGGCCGCGCCATTTGAGATCGAGCAGCAGCGCCAGCAGCCCGTAGGAATCCTTGCCGCCGGAAAGGCCGACCAGCCAGCGCTTCTGGCCCTTCAGCATGTCGAAATCGTCGAAAGCCTGGCGCACCTGCCGCAGCAGGCGCTTGCGCAGCTTGTTGAAGGAGACCGAACGCGGCGCATCAGCAAACAGCGCATGGCCGCTGCTATCGGCCTCGCCACTCTCCAACTCGTCGGCGATATTGGCTGCGATATTCATTGCTTCGTCCTACAGAAATTCCACATTTGCTCTAGCAGAAACGCGCCTCGCAACACAGCATCAATCGCCGAAAACCGACCAGCCGGTGCGCGCTGCGAGCATTTCCAGCGCCGCGGCGCCGAGCTGCGAATTGCCGACCTTGTTCAGCCCCGGCGACCACACCGCGATCGAGGCAATACCGGGCGCCACGGCGAAGATGCCGCCGCCGACGCCGCTCTTGCCGGGCAGGCCGACATGATAGGCGAAGTCGCCCGAGCCGTCGTAATGGCCGCAGGTCAGCATCAGCGCATTGATACGCCGCGCCCGCTTCGGCGAAACCACCGAATGGCCAGTCGTCGGATTGCTCCCGCGCGCCGCCAGGAACAGCCCGGCGCGGGCCAACTGCTCGCAGCTCATCGACAAGGCGCATTGATGGAAATATACGCCGAGCACGTGGTCGACGGGATGGTCGAGATTGCGGTAGGCGCGCATGAAATTGGCAAGCGCGAAATTGCGGTATCCCGTCTGCGTTTCCGAGCGCGCCACCTTGTCATCGATGGTAATCGACTCGTCATCGGCCAGATAACGCACGAAGCGCAGCAGCTCGCCGATTGCCTCGCGCGGCGCATGGCCGGCCATGACGACGTCGCTGACGGCGATCGCGCCGGCATTGATGAAGGGGTTGCGGGGGATGCCGCTCTCGTGCTCAAGCTGGACGATCGAGTTGAAAGCCGATCCGGAGGGTTCGCGTCCGACCCGCTTCCACAGCCCCTCGCCGACCTTGCCGAGCGCCAGCGTCAGCATGAAGACCTTCGATATGCTCTGGATAGAGAAGGCAGTGTCGGCATCGCCGACGCGATAGACTTTGCCGTCGACAGTGACGATCGCCATGCCGAACTGCTTCGGGTCGACCTTGGCGAGCTCGGGAATATAGTCCGCGACCTTGCCCTCGCCGATCCGCGGCTGGATATCGGCGTAGATGCTATCGAGGATCGCCTGCAAATCTGCCATCGCTTCTCTCCAGATCGCAAAAAAAGCCGCTCGAAAGAGCGGCTTTCCGTATATCGACGCATGCTGTTGTCTCGCAATCGGTTTCGACTGCGAGACGAATGCATTAGCGCGAATAGAATTCGACGACCAGGTGCGGTTCCATGACGACCGGGAACGGAACGTCGCTGAGCGTCGGAACGCGGCCGAAGGTTGCGACCATCTTGTTGTGATCGACTTCGATATAGTCGGGAACGTCGCGCTCTGCGAGGCTGACGGCTTCCAGAACGGTCACCAACTGCTTCGACTTTTCGCGAACTTCGATGACGTCGCCGGCCTTGCAACGGTAGGAACCGATGTTGACGCGCACACCGTTGACGGTGACGTGGCCATGGTTGACGAACTGACGGGCAGCAAAGACCGTCGGAACGAACTTGGCGCGATAGACGATTGCGTCGAGGCGCGATTCCAGCAGGCCGATCAGGTTTTCAGAGGTGTCGCCCTTGCGGCGGTCGGCTTCGGCGAAGATCGCGCGGAACTGCTTCTCGCGCAGGTCACCGTAGTAACCCTTGAGCTTCTGCTTGGCGCGCAGCTGCACACCGAAATCCGAAAGCTTGCCCTTGCGGCGCTGGCCATGCTGGCCCGGGCCGTATTCGCGGCGGTTCACCGGGGACTTCGGACGGCCCCAGATGTTTTCGCCCATACGGCGGTCAATTTTGTACTTGGACGATTCGCGCTTGCTCATCGTATTTCCTTTCAAAGGTTTATGACGGTTTGTTGCCAAACCGCACGAAGGAAACACGCCCTCCTCTGATCTCTGCCGAGATCTGACAGGATGTTCCGGTTAGCGAACAGGAACGATCCACGGGACATGTCAAATGAAACACCGGACATTGCTGCCCGGTGCTTGCGGCGGTCTTTAGAGGGCCGTCATGAAAATGTCAACAGCGGCAAACCCCGAAAGCGCCACTATTCCGCCGCCAGCGGCTGGTCGCCCGTGTCGGGGGCGTTGGCGTCGCCCGGCGCCGTCTGGCAGTCCATATCCGGGAAAGCGACGATACGCTTGCCGGAAAAATCGGCGTGCACGACGATGATGCCCTGCTCCTCGAAATAACCAAGCAGGCGGCGGGCGCGGCGGGCGGAATGGGTGCCGTAGGCGCGGGCGATGCGCGCATCCGACGGGCACGGCTCGCCGCAGACGGCGGCTTTGGCGAGCATCAGGAAGACGCCCTGCAGGTCGTCGGTGACACCCGATGACAGCGACAGCGCCGTCGCCCAGGCAACAGTCGCAGCTGTCGTCGCATCGACGCCGGAACGCGAGATCGCCACCCGCCGACGGAAATCCGGCAGCGCGATCGGCGGTCCCGGCACGCGGCGCATGCGCAGCCGCACGAGAAAATCCTGGTAGAGCACCGAATCGGTGCGGAAGGCGGAGGCGGGATCGTCGAGTATTTCGGCAAGAACGCCGGCTAGGCGCTCCTCCCGCTCCTCGGCGGAGACTTCCACCTGGCTCGCCCTCGCCTCGGCAGGTGCTGCCGATGCCGCCGGCGTCGAGCGCGAGAGCTCGGCCAGAATGTCGGTCGTCGGCCGCGGCGCCGGCGGGGCGCGGCGCACGGGCGGGCGCTGGAATTCCTCCGGATCGGGCGTGAAGATCAGGTCCTCGACATCTTGAGGCGCATCCGGCAGCGGCATCAGCTTCGGGCTGGAAGAGCGCGCCGAGGTCTCCACGGCGCCGATCTGGATCGGCAGCGGCCGGCGTGACAGCGCCGGTCCGAGAGCGACGAAATTGCCGCGCTTGAGATCGCGGAACATCTCGGCCTGGCGCCGGTCCATGCCGAGCAGGTCGGCAGCGCGCGCCATGTCGATATCGAGAAAGGTACGGCCCATCAGGAAGTTCGAGGCCTCGGCGGCGACGTTCTTGGCGAGCTTGGCAAGCCGCTGTGTCGCGATCACACCGGCAAGGCCGCGCTTGCGGCCGCGGCACATCAGGTTGGTCATCGCGCCGAGCGACATCTTGCGCGCATCCTCCGAGACATCGCCGCCAACCGACGGCGCAAACATCTGCGCCTCGTCGACCACGACGAGAACCGGATACCAGTATTCGCGATCGGCATCGAACATGCCGTTGAGGAAAGCGGCGGCAGCACGCATCTGATCTTCGAGATCGAGGCCTTCGAGCGTCAGCACGCAGGAAACGCGATGCTGGCGGATGCGGTTGGCAATGCCGGCCAACTCCGCCTCTGTGCGCTCACCGTCGACGACGACGTGGCCAAACCTGTCGCTGAGCGTGACGAAATCACCCTCGGGATCGATGATGACCTGCTGTACCCATTGTGCCGATTGCTCGAGCAGGCGGCGCAACAGATGCGACTTGCCCGATCCGGAATTGCCCTGCACGAGCAGACGGGTCGCCAGCAGCTCCTCGATATCGAGCGTCGCCGGGCTGCCGGACGCCAATCCCATATCGATGCCAACCTGCACGTCCCATTCCCCTTACAAATTCCCGGCCCGTCTGTAGCAGATTCGCAGGCACTGTTGTCGTCAAACCTTCAAGAACCCACAGGGAAACCCAGCCCTATAGCATCGGCTCTGCGCTCTAGGGACATAAGGCTTCACACCGCCTCGCGCTCGACGAGGTCGCCCGCCATGTCCTTCTGCGTCGGAATCAGCAAACGTGTGCAGAGCAGGCTGACGAAAAGCGGTACCAGCAAGACCGCAAGCCCCGCGCGCAAGCCCAGGAGTTCGCCGAGAAAGCCGATGATCGGCGGCCCGATGAGAAAACCGGTCAGGGCTGCGAAGGAGAGCGTCGCAACGCTTGAAGCGGGCGGGCGGTCAGTCAGCGAAGCAACGGCCGTCACCGCAAGCGGAAACCCGACCGAGACACCGACACCAACTGCGGCAAAGCCGAGTAGCGCAAGCGGCGTCGCCGGTGCAAGGAGAACGACGAGCATGCCGGCAAGCGAGGCGATGCCGCAACCACGGGCAATGGCAATCGCGCCGAAACGGCCTTTCATGTAATCACCGCTGAAGCGCCCCGCCGCAACCATGAAAGCGAAAACCGAATAACCGAGGCCGGTTTGCGCGCCTTCTGCATTCATGACATCGCGGAGGTAGACCGCCGACCAATCGGCCATCGCACCTTCGGTCATCGTCACGCCGAAGACGAAGGCGCAGATCCCGAGCAGAGCGAGACTCGGCAGCTTGAAGCCGGTCATTGCCTGCGAATTCTCCGCATGGGGACTTTCCGGCAATTTCGGCAGGCGCAGGCTGGCAATCAGCGCAGCCGGCAGGATGACGAGCGCCGTGATCAGAATCGACCAGTGCGGCGAAAGCCCGATGGCTATGGCACCAACGCCGACCAGGCTGCCGGCCATGATGCCAAAGCTCCAGAAGCCGTGGCAGCGGCTCATGATGATCAGCCCCGTCGCCTTCTCCGTCACATCGGCCTCGACATTCATGCCGAGTTCCACCGTCGAAAGCGCGACTCCAACGACAATCAAGGCGAAGAATAGAAGCATGGCGCTGGGCGCGAAGGCTGGAAGCGAAACCACGGCAAGAAAGAAGATGAAACCATAGATGATCGCCATGCGCCCGCCGATGCGCGAGACGAGGCGGCCGGCAAACGGCAGGGTGATCAGTGTGCCGATCGGCAATCCCAGAAGTGCGACGGCGAGATCGGCGGTGCCGAGTTCAAGCTTCGCCTGGATATCAGGAATGCGCGGTAACCAGGCGCCAAAGGCTATCGGCTGCAGAAAAAAGATCAGCATGACAAGTCTTTGCAGCGGCACGGCGCATCCCTTTTAAGTCTTGAGCGGTAAACACCCGCCCGCGATTCCCCGCGGAGATCTTGCGCGATGAGATCAGTGAAATAAAGCGTGCAGTGCCTTATCGCGTGCTGAGACCAAAACCCTGCATCAGTCGGCGCGTCGCAAAGTCGGGATTGCCGGATGTAAAGGCGGCAAAGTCGAAATTATCGGGGTGAACGGCATCGGCGATCTGCGGAACGAGTGTGCGCGCCCGCCGGGCAATGGCTTCTGCCGGATCCAGCCAGTCCACCGGCCAAGGCGCCAGTCTGCGGAATAGATTGGCCATGAAGGGATAGTGCGTGCAGGCAAGCACGACGATATCGGTCCTCTGACTGTCCTTCTCGACGAAGCATTGGTGGATTTCGGCAAGCACGGCGTCGTCGGAGACGGCGTCACCGCGAATATAGGCCTCCGCCATGCGCGCAAGGTTCTCCGAGCCGACGAGGCGGACATGGCATTGCTGGGCGAAGGATTGGATGAGATCACGTGTATAGGCCCGCTTGACCGTACCCGGCGTCGCGAGCACCGAGACCAGGCCGGAGCGCGTGCGCTCCGCCGCCGGCTTGATCGCCGGCACGGTGCCGACGAAGGTCATCTGAGGAAAGGCGGCGCGGAGAGCGGCGCCAACCAGCGTGAAGGCGGTGTTGCAGGCGATGATGCAGACCTCGGGATCGTGTTGTTCGAGCAGCCGGCCGAAAAGCCCGATGATCCGTTCCTTCAGCGCCTGTTCCTCCCAGCCGCCATAGGGAAAGCCGGCGTCGTCGGCGACATAGATGAAGCCACGTTCCGGCATCAGCACGCGCGCTTCGCGCAAGACGGTCAGCCCGCCGATGCCGGAATCGAAGACGAGGACGGGTTTCAGCTCATGCGTCGGCGCTGTCATCTGGCGGTGTTTCCTTGGTCGCGGTCGGGAACCTGCCGCCGCGCGGGCTCTTGCGCGAGAAGCGGTCGAGAGAGGAGATGACGCCGCGCAACACGCTGATTTCCTGCTCCGTGAAGGCCCGGCGGGATAGAACAGCGCGCAGATTGTCGACCATTTTCGGCTTTTTCCCGGCAGGATGGAAATAACCCCGCGCATCGAGCGCCTCTTCCAGCTGATCGAACAGGCCGAACAGCTGGTCCTTGGTCGAAGGCGTCTGCCCCATCGCCTGAAAAGGCACGGCGCCGAGATCCTCCATGCCGGATTTCATCCATTCATAGGACATCAGGAGCACTGCCTGGGCGATGTTCAGCGAGGCAAAGGCCGGATTGACCGGAAAGGTGACGATCTCGTCGGCAAGCGCCACCTCCTCGTTGGTCAGCCCCCAGCGCTCGCGCCCGAAGAGGATGCCGGTGCCCTCACCGGCGCGGAACCTCGCCCGGAGCGTCTCGGCGGCGATGACGGGAGAGCGCACCGGCTTATAGCCGTCGCGCTCGCGCGCGGTCGTCGCATAGACAAAATTAAGATCGGCGACCGCCTGTTCCAGCGTGTCGTAGACCTTGGTCGCCTCGATGACGTGATCGGCCTTGGAGGCGGTCGCCAGGGCTTTCTCGTTCGGCCAGCCGTCGCGCGGATTGACGAGGCGCAGTTCAGCAAGGCCGAAATTCGCCATGGCGCGCGCCACCATGCCGATATTCTCGCCCATCTGCGGCTCGACCAGAATGATGGCCGGGCCTTCGGCCAGAAGTTGACGCTCGCTGTTCGTGCCTGCCATGGTCCTATCCCTGTTTCGAGCGCGCAATAGCCTCGCCTGCTGCAAACGGCAAGACGTCTGCGTCAGGATAAAGCCTTTCCAGCGCCGAACCGATCATTTCGAGCCCGAGTCTCGCGCCCTCGCGCGACAGCGGCAGGTGCCGGCCTGTTGTCCGCGATGCCTTGCGCTGAATGAGGAAACAGGTCGAGCCGCGCGGCGCTGCATTGTCGATCAGCGCCAGATCCGCCGCGATCAGCGTCTTCAGATTGTCGTCGGCGGCCGGCGCGTCATAACTCTTCGCCAGGATACGCGCCCAATAGGTGCAAGAGAGGAAGATCGCCAGCGTCTGGCGGATCTGGCCTGGGCGCGTCACCACCGACCAGGACGAGCCAAGCGGGCGCGCCGCCACCGTTACGTCGCGGTAGCAGGCATCGATCGTCTGCGACAGCGCCATCAACTCGAAACCGCTTTTGCCCTCGCCGATCCCGGCAAGCAGGTCGCGCAGCGCCTGGAACCAGTGCGCGAGTGCAGTATCGAGCGCGCCGCGCGTGCGCGTGGGGAAAACGACGAAGGCGACCGCCGTTCCGGCCGCCGCCCCGATCATGGTCTCCCCGATGCGCAGCTTCAACAGATCGAGCGTCAGCACGCCGGTCATCCCGTAGACCAGGCAGAGCACGATGGAGATGAAGAAGGTCATCGTCGCATAGGAAACTTGCAGGAAATAGAAGGCGAGGAAGATGCAGATGGCGGCGACCGGAATGGCGATATCAGGCTCGCCCGAAATCATCGTTGCCAGCACGAGGCCGATGGCGATGCCGAATACCGTGCCGAGTGAGCGCGATAGGGCCCTCATCGCCGTATCGCCGCGCGAATTGGTATTGGTGAAGACGAGGAAGGAGGCGAGCACCGCCCAGAACCAGCGCTCGCGCGACAGCAGCAGACCGAAACCCATGGCGATCGCCGAGGCGAGCGTGATCTGTAGCGCCAAGCGCAGCAGCGGATTGGCGAACGAAAAGTCGATAGGCTGAGGTTGCCCCGTATCCATGACGGCGTCAATGCCGGAGAAACCGGAGGCCTGCCCCTCGCCGATCGCCTGCGTCAGTTCCTGCCGGGCCTTACCGAGCCAGAGAAGCGCACGCACGGTCTCGCCCTGCGGCTGGTCCTTGATGGTTTCGGCCATTTCCTCATATCTTCCAAGTTCCACCGCATCCGCCTCGATCACGGCATGCACCAGCGCAAAGGGCGGCGGACTCTGGAAGCTCAGCACGATCGCGCTCTCGGCAGCAAGATGCGCATCGAAGAGCCGGATCGCCAGCTCGGCGGCGGGATCAGCGGTGGCATCGAAAACCCCGCCGGGCGGGCGCGGAATAAAGGTCTCCGCCATCAGCACCACTTCCTTCAGCCGGTCTTCCAGCTGGCGCAGCTCCTGCCGGTCGGCTTCGCCGATCTCAGCGCCGCCGGCAAGGGCGGCGAGCTTGAAGAGGATCTGGTTGATCCGGCCGCGCACGCTTTCGAGCGAGCGCAGCAGGTCCCGTCGCCAGTCGTCCGGCAGCAGCACTGCTCTCACCAGATGGCCGACGAGCACCGAGACGACGGGGCCGATCGCCACATCAGGCAGCTCGGCAAGGGAAGGCCGGAAATAAGACCCCATGAAATAAGAGGTGAAGGCGAACATGCCGATCGCAAAACCGCGCGGCCCGAACACGCGGCCCGCCGATGCGAGCGCGATCACCACCAGGAAGACGAGATCGGAGAGAAAACGCTGATCTTCGAGGCCCGCCGCGATGGCGACGACACCAAGGCTTGCGACGCAACCGAAGAGCCGCGTCACCAGCTGGCGCGTATTGCCCTTGTCGCGAACCGCCACCCCGCCCTCGATCGACAGCACGATGCCAAGACCGAAGGCGGCCGTCGGCAACGGCAGAATGAACATCTGGATGGCGAGCAGGACTAAAAACGAGAAAACGATCGTCAGCGTTACACGCGAGGCCATACGCAGACGCGAAAGCGCCGGATCGTTGGCAAGCAGCCAGTCGCGGAACTGAAAACCGGAAAACAAATGCGAGAGCCCCTCATGCCGCCCAGGATCAACAGATACCGCCGCAACAGCGGAAATCAAACTGCCCGAGATCGAATCTCGATGCTCTCGAATGTCGCGCGCCTATTGGCCCTTGGCAATCAGCGCCATGGTCGTCTTCAGGGAATCGCGCGCCTGCGTTTCGATATTCTCGGTGACGATATCGTCGATGACGGGCTTACCACCTTCCTCGACCACTTCGAAACGAACGGTCGTATAGTCCTTGGCATCGGGCGCATCCGAGCAGGCGGATTTCCTGAAGCGCACCGTCACCTCGGCCACGCCGTCGACCACAGGCGCTGCCGCCATCGTCAGATCCTCCAGCGGGCACGCATCCTGGCCGTTGACGATGACGTCGTAGTCGAAGGGCGATATGCCGTCGTCATCGATGGCGGGAAACTGCGCCGCCGCCTGGTATTTCGCGACGAAATCGCGGCTGTAGAGATGCTCGAGCCGGCTCGCATCGAAGATGTCGGTCCAGTCGCTGTTGTTGTCGGCCCAGTTGCTCCTTGTCACCTCCATGATCTCCTTCACGGGAGCGGTAATGTCGGCGGCATCACCGATGCCGCCGGCGGCGTGGCTGATGCCTGAAAAGGCCATAAGGCTTGCGATAACAATGGCGATTGTCTTCATGGTCGAATGTCCGGAGCGGCAGATCGCGGCGGACACTAGCTAAATTTCAGCGCTTGGCAATGCCGGCAAAAACGCATTGTCGAACCCCTTGCAGCTTTGCGTTCCCGGTTCACAATGCTATAGCGCTCCGGATCATATCACCCACCCGGGACCCCGTCCCCATTCAAGCTCGAACGAGGCAGATACATGAACAAGATCAAGGTCGCCAATCCCGTCGCCGATCTCGACGGCGATGAAATGACGCGCATCATCTGGCAGCTCATCAAGGATAAGCTGATCCATCCGTATCTTGACCTCGACATCGACTATTTCGACCTCTCCGTCGAAAACCGCGACGCCACCAACGACAAGGTCACCGTCGATGCCGCCAACGCCATCAAGAAGTACGGCGTCGGCATCAAGTGCGCGACGATCACGCCGGATGAAGCCCGCGTCAAGGAATTCAACCTCAAGGAAATGTGGAAGAGCCCGAACGGCACGATCCGCAACATTCTCGGCGGCGTCATCTTCCGCGAGCCGATCATCTGCAAGAACGTGCCGCGCCTGGTTCCCGGCTGGACCAAGCCGATCGTCGTCGGCCGCCACGCCTTCGGCGACCAGTACCGCGCCACCGATTTCAAGTTCCCCGGCAAGGGCAAGCTGACGATCAAGTTCGTCGGCGAGGACGGCACCGTCATCGAGAAGGAAGTCTTCAACGCACCGGGCGCCGGCGTCGCCATGGCCATGTACAACCTCGACGAATCGATCCGCGAATTCGCCCGCGCCTCGATGATGTACGGCCTGATGCGCAAGTGGCCGGTCTATCTGTCGACCAAGAACACCATCCTCAAGGCCTATGACGGCCGCTTCAAGGACATCTTCGAGGAAGTCTACGAGACCGAATTCAAGGATCAGTTCAAGGAAGCCGGCATCACCTACGAACACCGCCTGATCGACGACATGGTCGCTTCGGCGCTCAAGTGGTCCGGCGGCTACGTCTGGGCCTGCAAGAACTACGACGGCGACGTCCAGTCCGACACGGTCGCCCAAGGCTTCGGCTCGCTCGGCCTGATGACCTCGGTTCTGCTGACGCCCGACGGCAAGACGGTCGAAGCCGAAGCCGCTCACGGCACGGTCACCCGTCACTACCGCCAGCATCAGAAGGGCCAGGAAACCTCGACGAACTCGATCGCCTCGATCTTCGCCTGGACCCGCGGCCTGGCGCACCGCGCCAAGCTCGACGACAATGCCGAGCTCGCCCGCTTCGCCTCGACGCTCGAAAAAGTCTGCGTCGACACTGTCGAATCCGGTTTCATGACCAAGGACCTGGCGCTGCTGATCGGCCCCGACCAGCCGTGGCTGTCGACCACCGCCTTCCTCGACAAGATCGACCAGAACCTGCAGAAGGCCATGGCGTAAGCCGGCCTTTCCAAGATAACATCGAAGCGGCGGGGATTTCCCCGCCGTTTTCATTTTGGGAGAATGAACCGATGACGGTCATCCTGCGGCCGCTTGAAGCCTCGGACCGCGCCGCTTGGGAGCCCCTGTGGGAGGCCTATCAGCGCTTCTACGAAGTGGTCATCCCGCCTGAAACCACGGACCTCACCTGGACTCGCTTCCACGATCCTGAAGAACCGATGCACGCGCTCGGTGCCTTTGACGACGATGGCCGTCTCGTCGGTATCGTCCATGCCATCTTTCACCGTTCCTGCTGGCTGCCGCAATGGACCTGCTATCTGCAGGATCTCTATGTCGATAACAGTCAGCGCGGGCTCGGCACCGGTGCCGCTTTGATCGAGGCCGTCGCCGACCTCGCCCGCGCAAACGGCGCAGGCAGGCTCTATTGGATGACGCACGAAACGAATGCAACGGCGCGGCGGCTCTACGACCGGATCGCCGAGCGCTCGGGTTTCATCCAGTACCGCAAGGCGCTCTAACGGTCTGGGGTTGCACAAAGGCCCTGCCGCACTATTGATTCCGGGGAACGGCAAGGCCGTAGAATAACGGGAACACGAGGAGGATGTCATGACTGAAGAACTGGTATTCTATACGAACCCCATGTCGCGCGGCCGCATCGCGCGCTGGATGCTGGAGGAGATCGGCCAACCCTACCGCACCGAATACCTGACCTTCGGCGAAACCATGAAGGCGCCCGAATATCTCGCAGTCAATCCGATGGGCAAGGTGCCGGCGATCCGCCACGGCGATACCATCGTCACCGAATGCGCGGCGATCTGCGCCTATCTCGCCGAAACCTTTCCTGAGAAGGCGCTGGCGCCGAGGCCGGACGAGCGCGCCCGCTATTATCGCTGGATGTTCTTTGCCGCCGGTCCTCTCGAATCGGCGGTGACGATGAAGGCTCTCGGCTTCGAAATTCCGAAGGAACGCCTGCGCATGGCCGGCTGCGGCGACTTCGGCGACGTTATGAACACGCTTGAGAAAGCCGTCTCCGGTTCGACCTATGTCGCCGGCGAGCGCTTCACGGCCGCCGACGTCTATGTCGGCTCCCATATCGCCTGGGGCCTCGGCTTCGGATCGATCGAGAAGCGCCAGGCTTTCATCGACTATTTCGGCCGCATCAAAGAGCGTGAGGCCTACAAGCGGGCGAACGCTCTTGATGACGAAGCCATCAAGACGATGCAGGCCGCCTGAGCTTGGTTCAGCATCTTGGGGACGCGGCTGATCCGCCGCGCCCCATCGACGGCCTCAGACGAGCGGCATGTGAATATCCGTCAGAAGCTCGGTCGGCGGCACGTCGCGGGGATTGTTGAGATATTCCTCGAACATGACCCTGTCCTTCAACTGCCGGCCGGATTTTGGCAGCCATTCGGCAAACAGCCACTGATAGGACTTGGGCATATAGGCATAGGGACCCTTGTGGCGTAGCACCGCATAATCGCCACCGTCGATCACGCGCCGCTCGAACGGCGCATCGGCCAGCACGTCGGCAGCTCCGGTGACGCAGGCGATCGAGCGCAGCTTTTCCTCCGGCACAAGATCGGGATCGTCGAGATAGACGCCAATCATCCGCATGTCGGGCTTGGCGAGGCCGCGGGCGTAAAGCGTGCCGAACAGCATCTCGAAGGCCTTGTCGATCTGCATGTAGGAACCGGTATGGGCAACGCCGATCAGCTCGATCGGCGCGATCTGGCGTATGGTAACGTCTAACATGACTTTGGTCTTTCCGTCAGGTGAGGGCTCATAGGCTGTGTGGCTTCCCTCTTTCCGGTAGCGGGCTGGCGGCATGCCGTAGACCGATTTGAAAATACGATTGAAGGATTGGAGATTGGGATAGCCTGATCGCTTCGCAATTTCACTGACGGCAAGTTCCGTGCGGACGATCTCGCCCGCCGCGTGATGCAGCCTGAGCCGCTTGACGGTTGCCGCCAGCGTCTCGCCGTAGATCGCCCGGTAGATCCTGTGCCAGTGATAGCTCGACATGCAGGCGATTTCGGCAAGGCGCTCCATATCCAGCTCCTCGTCCAAGTGGTCGTGAATATAGGCCGAAACCCGTCTCAGACGGTTTTCATAAAGTGCCCATGCCGTTTCGCCATTCATGTCAAAACCTCGTGCAATTCGATCGGCTTGAGAGAACCATAACCCGATTTGACAAATCCTGCGGACTTGAACCTTCGGCGAATCCTGCGTAGACCGGAATTCCGGCTCGAACCCAAAAGGAATGATAGATGCCGGATTTTTCAACATTAATGCTCTTTGCCGCCGCAGCGCTGGTGCTGACAGCCACGCCCGGCCCCGACATGCTGCTGATCGCCTCCCGCAGTATCGGCCAGGGACGCGCTGCCGGTTTCCTGACCTATGCCGGCATCGCGCTCGGCACCTATTGCCACGCCCTTGCCGCAGCATTTGGGCTGTCACAGCTCTTCATGACCGTGCCTGCCGCCTATGAAACTGTGCGCTGGGCCGGCTGTTGCTATCTTCTCTATCTCGCCTACAAGACGGTCCGCTCGGAAGGCGCCGCCTTTCAGCCGGCATCGACGCTGAAGCGGCTGTCGGGCCGGCGTATCTTCTTTGCGGGCCTTGCCACCAATCTGCTCAATCCGAAGATGGCGCTCTTCGTCATGGCGCTCTTTCCGCAATTCGTGAATGCGTCAGCCGGATCGCTGACGATGCAGATGCTGATACTTGCAAGCGTCCTGAACGGTATCGGCCTCGTCGTGAATGGCGCCGTGATTTTCCTCGGAAGCACGATCCGTTCGAGACTTCAATCAGCGAGCCGTTTCCCCAAGTTGCCGCAATATATCCTGGCAACGGTCTTCACCGGGCTCGCCTGTCGCCTTGCGCTGCAGCCGCGAAACTGAACATCGACTGACCACCGTCGTTGAAAACAAAACCGGCTGCGAAATCCATGATCTCGCAGCCGGTTTGAATTTCAAACTGTTGTCAGGCGGCAGTTCAGCCGGCAAGTGCCACGGCAACCGCCTCGATCGCTTCATCGGCCTTCGATCCGTCGGGGCCGCCGGCCTGCGCCATGTCGGGGCGGCCGCCGCCGCCCTTGCCGCCGAGGGCGGCAGATGCGATGCGGACGAGATCGACGGCGCTGTAGCGCTGCACGAGATCCGGTGTCACCGCCACGACAGCACTTGCCTTGCCGTCGTCGGACACACCGACGAGA
The DNA here is from genome assembly GCF_034554815.1 of Rhizobium indigoferae. Taxonomy (NCBI): domain Bacteria; kingdom Pseudomonadati; phylum Pseudomonadota; class Alphaproteobacteria; order Hyphomicrobiales; family Rhizobiaceae; genus Rhizobium; species Rhizobium indigoferae. The sequence continues at coordinate 2,136,542 of NZ_CP140635.1, forward strand.
GCAACGACGCCGGAGCCGATGCTGGTCTTGCCGTCATCGGCAAGCCCCTTCAAATCCTTGGGATCGACGCCCGAAATCGCCTTGCCGAGGAACTTGACGCCGGCAACTTCGCGCACGGCATCGACCGAGCCGCCCTGCCCGCCGCCCATAGCGAGTTTGCGCTTGGCGTCAGCCAATTCCTTTTCGAGCTTGCGGCGCTCGTCCATCAGCGCTTCGACACGCGACAGCACTTCGCCCGGCTGCACCTTCAGCGAGGCGGCAAGCGTCTTCACGCGCTCGTCCTGTTCGGCCAGATATTCGCGCGCCGATTCGCCGGTGACGGCCTCGATACGGCGAACGCCGGCGCCGACGGCGCTTTCACCGAGAACGCGGATCAGGCCGATCTGGCCAGTGGCCCCGACATGCGTGCCGCCGCAGAGTTCGATCGAATAAGGCTTGCCAGCCTTGGCGCCACGCACGCCCTCGCCCATCGCCACGACGCGGACTTCATCGCCGTATTTCTCGCCGAACAGCGCCATCGCGCCTTCAGCGATCGCATCGTCGACGCTCATCAGCCTCGTGGTAACCGGCGAATTCTGCAGCACGATCTCGTTCGCCATATCCTCGACGATCTTCAGCTCCTCGGCCGACATCGGCTTCGGATGCGAGACGTCGAAACGCAGGCGCTCGGGCGCGACCAGCGAACCCTTCTGCGCCACATGGGTGCCGAGCACCTCGCGCAAAGCCTCGTGCAACAGGTGGGTCGCAGAGTGGTTGGCGCGCAGCCGCGAACGGCGGGAATGATCGACCGTCAGCACGACCGCATCGCCGTCCTTGACCACGCCGTCGATGACAATACCCTGATGCACGAACAGGCCTTCGCCTCTCTTCTGCGTATCTGAAATCTCGATCTTGGCGTGGTCGGACGAGATCACGCCGGTATCGCCCATCTGGCCGCCGGATTCGCCGTAGAACGGCGTCTGGCTGACGACGATCTGCACCTTGTCGCCGGCCTTGGCCTCGGTCGAAACCGCGCCCTCTTTGACGATCGCCTGCACGACGCCTTCGGCCGTTTCGGTGTCGTAGCCCAGGAATTCGGTCGCACCGTGTTTTTCCCTAAGCTCGAACCAGACGGTTTCCGTCGCCTTCTCGCCGGAACCGGCCCAGTGCGAGCGGGCTTCGGCCTTCTGGCGCTGCATCGCATCGGTGAAGCCGGAGATGTCCACGCCGATCTCACGGGCACGCAGTGCATCCTGTGTCAGATCGAGCGGGAAGCCGTAGGTGTCGTATAGCTTGAAGGCGGTCTCACCATCCAGCATATCGCCCTTGGAAAGATCCGTCGTCGCGTCCGACAGAAGCGACAGGCCGCGTTCCAGCGTCTTGCGGAAGCGGTTTTCCTCCAGCTTCAGCGTTTCCGAGATAAGCGCCTCGGCGCGCACCAGTTCGGGATAGGCGCGGCCCATCTGCTGCACCAGCGTCGGCAGCAGCTTGTAGACCAGCGGTTCCTTGGCGCCGAGCAGCTGTGCATGGCGCATGGCGCGGCGCATGATGCGGCGCAGCACATAACCGCGGCCCTCATTCGACGGAAGCACGCCGTCGGCGATCAGGAAGGCCGAGGAGCGCAGGTGGTCGGCGATAACGCGGTGGCTGGCGCTGCCTTCCGCCTTGACGCCCATCGTGTCCTCGATGGTGCCGATCAGCGTGCGGAAGAGATCGGTGTCGAACACGCTCTGAACGCCCTGCAGAATGCAGGCCATGCGCTCCAGCCCCATGCCGGTATCGATCGACGGGCGGGGCAGCGGGTTGCGAACGCCGGGTTCGGTCTGCTCGAACTGCATGAAGACGAGGTTCCAGAATTCCAGGAACCGGTCGCCATCTTCCTCCGGTGAGCCCGGAGGGCCGCCCCAAACATTCTCACCCTGGTCGATGAAGATTTCCGAGCACGGGCCGCAGGGGCCGGTATCGCCCATCTGCCAGAAATTGTCAGAGGTCGGGATGCGGATGATCTTGTCGTCGGAAAAGCCGGCGATCTTCTTCCACAGCGTCGCAGCTTCTTCATCCTCGGAATAGACGGTCACCAGCAGGCGGTTTTTCGGAAGGTCGAAGCCTTCGGTGACTAGCTTCCAGGCAAGCTCGATCGCATTCTCCTTGAAATAGTCGCCGAAGGAGAAGTTGCCGAGCATCTCGAAGAAGGTCAGGTGGCGTGCAGTATAGCCGACATTGTCGAGGTCGTTGTGCTTGCCGCCGGCCCGCACGCATTTCTGCGAAGTCGTCGCCGTCGAATAGGGACGCTTTTCGAGGCCGGTGAAGACGTTCTTGAATTGCACCATGCCGGCATTGGTGAACATCAGCGTCGGGTCGTTGCGCGGCACGAGCGGGCTCGACGGAACGATCTCATGGCCGTTCTTCTTGAAATAGTCGAGGAAGGTCGACCGGATATCGTTCACACCGCTCATGCTATGCCCTTCAATGCTGCCGGAGGCAGGTAAATTTAAATTCATCGGCTTTTAACGTTCGCCCCCGCCACTGTCCAGCAGACAAACAAAACCGGCCACATTCTCATCAGGAATGCGGCCGGTTGGAACTATCCGATGAGTTTAAGCGCGAAAATTACATTTCCGCAGTGGCATCGCCATCGCCGTCATCCGGGTCCGGTCCGCCGTTCTGCAGGAAGCGGTCGGCGATCAGGCCGGCATTCTGGCGCAGTGACAGTTCGATCTCGCGGGCGAGATCCGGATTGTCGCGCAGGAAAGTCTTGGCGTTTTCACGGCCCTGGCCGAGACGCTGGCTGTTATAGGAGAACCAGGCACCCGACTTTTCGACGATGCCGGCCTTGACGCCGAGATCGACCAGTTCGCCGGTCTTGGAAACACCCTCGCCATACATGATGTCGAACTCGACCTGCTTGAAGGGCGGCGCCATCTTGTTCTTGACGACCTTGACGCGGGTCTGGTTGCCGATCACCTCTTCGCGCTCCTTGACAGCGCCGATGCGGCGGATGTCGAGGCGCACGGAGGCATAGAACTTCAGCGCATTGCCGCCCGTCGTCGTTTCCGGCGAACCGAACATAACGCCGATCTTCATGCGGATCTGGTTGATGAAGATAACCATGGTGTTCGACTTGGAGATCGAAGCGGTGAGCTTGCGCAACGCCTGGCTCATCAGTCGTGCCTGCAGGCCGGGAAGGCTGTCGCCCATTTCGCCTTCGATTTCGGCGCGCGGCGTCAGTGCGGCGACCGAGTCTACGACGAGAACGTCGACGGCGCCGGAGCGCACCAGCGTATCGGTGATTTCGAGCGCCTGCTCGCCGGTATCGGGCTGCGAGATCAGAAGGTTCTGCAGGTCGACGCCAAGCTTGCGGGCATAGACGGGATCGAGCGCATGTTCGGCATCGACGAAGGCGCAGATGCCGCCCTTCTTCTGCGCTTCGGCAATCGTCTGCAGTGCAAGCGTCGTCTTACCGGAGCTTTCCGGCCCGTAGATCTCGATGATGCGGCCCCTCGGCAGGCCACCAACGCCGAGTGCAATATCGAGGCCAAGCGAGCCGGTCGAGATCGTCTCGATCTCGACAACATTCTCGTTGGAGCCGAGTTTCATGATCGAGCCCTTGCCGAACGACCGCTCTATCTGTGAGAGTGCCGCTTCAAGCGCCTTGCTTTTGTCCACCGATTTGTCCTCTACCAGCCGCAATGAATTCTGAGACATCCGATCCACCTTTAGGTTATTGAAGCCGCTCAAGCAATGTCGAGTTTGTACCCTATTTGTTCCATTCTCGCAATAGGCGATCAAATAGTTGAAAGAAAAAGGTAAAACGACACGTGTTCTGCATTTGTTTTATCAATGAAAAGCAACGACTTAGGCCAAAAGTGCCGACTCGGCCGCGGCAGGGCGCACCGTATCGATTCGTCCTTCGGGCATCGGGAGAGCGGATCGGATGAAGAAAAAGATTCTTGTTCTCGGCGGTGCCCATATCGACCGGCGGGGCCGCATCTCCGGCGAGACGGCGCCTGGCGCCAGCAATCCCGGCACATGGTTCGAGGAGCCGGGCGGCGGTGGCTTCAATGCGGCGCGCAACCTCGCAAGGCTCGGTTTTCAGGTGACGATGATCTCGCCGCGCGGCGGCGATCCGATGGGCGAGACGGTTGGAGAAGCTGCCGATTTCGCCGGCATCGACGACCGGCCTTTCGTCTTCCTCGACCGCAAGACGCCGAGCTATACGGCGATCATCGAGAAGGACGGCAATCTGGTGATCGCCCTTGCCGACATGGATCTTTACCGCTTCTTCGTACCGCGGCGTCTCTCCATCCGCTGGGTGCGGGAGGCCTTCGCCGCCCATGATTTCATCCTCTTTGACGCCAACCTGCCGGAAGAGACGATCGCGGCGATCGTCGCAAAGGCGCATTCGCTCGCCAAGCCCGTTGCGGTAATCGCCATATCGCCGGCCAAGGTCGTCAGGCTGAAACCCTGCATCGGGGATATCGATTACCTGTTCCTGAATGAGGCTGAAGCCGCCGCCCTTGCCGGTGAACGGCCGGAGGAGGCTGCGGGCTGGCCGCCGTTGCTGAACGAGATCGGCATCAGGAACGCCGTCGTCACCCGTGGCCGGCGCGAGCTCGTCGCGCTTTGCGATGGCCGCGCCGTGACGTTGCAGCCGCCTATCGCCGACACCGTTGCCGATGTCACGGGTGCTGGCGATTCTCTTGCGGCCGGCACACTCGCCGCCTTGATATCAGGCCTGCCGCTCGAAGAAGCCGTCCGCCACGGCACCGCGGCCGCCATACTGACCGTGCAGTCGCGGCACGCCGTCAACGAAAATCTGACGCCCGATCTGCTGAATGAGGCGCTTGCCCTTGTTCCCAAGGTCAGAATTCTGCATTGAAGCAGCCAATTAAATAGTTGAACATGATGCCGAAAACCGCTCGCATTTTTCAGCATCATGCTCTGTCGATCACAGGACCAGACCATGACTAAGCCCATCTCCCCTCTTTTACCGATCGCCTATTCGAAGGAAGTCGCCAGCGCCAAGCAGCGCGGCGCGCCTGTGGTGGCGCTGGAATCGACCATCATCACCCACGGCATGCCCTATCCCGGCAATATCGAGATGGCCCGTAGCGTCGAGGCGATCATCCGCGAACAGGGTGCGGTGCCCGCAACGATCGCCGTCATTCACGGCACGCTGCATATCGGTCTTGAAGCCGCGGAATTGGAGCAACTCGCCAAGGCGACCGAAGTGATGAAGGTGTCGCGCGCCGATCTCGCCTTCGCCATCGCTGAGCGCCGCACCGGCGCTACCACCGTCGCGGCGACGATGATCGCGGCGGCGCGCGCCGGCATCCGCGTTTTTGCCACAGGCGGCATCGGCGGCGTGCATCGTGGCGCCGAGGAAAGCTTCGACATATCAGCCGATCTCGAGGAACTGGCGCGCACCGGCGTCATCGTCGTCTGCGCCGGGGCCAAGGCGATCCTCGACATTCCAAAGACGCTGGAAGTGCTGGAAACCCGCGGCGTGCCTGTCGTCACCTATGAGAGCGAGGAATTCCCCGCCTTCTGGTCGCGCTCCTCGGGCATCCGTAGCCCGCTGTCGCTGAACAGCCCGGCCGCCATCGCCAATTTCCAGACGGTGCGCGAGCAGCTCGGCGTCGACGGCGGCATGCTCGTCGCCAATCCGGTGCCTGAGGCCGACGAGATCGCACGCGAGGAGATGGAAATCTATATCGAGCGGGCGCTCGACAGCGCCGAGCGCGACGAAGTCACCGGCAAGGCGGTTACGCCCTATCTGCTCTCCACCATCTTCGACCTGACGGACGGCCAGAGCCTCAAGACCAATATCGCGCTTGTTGAGAATAATGCGCGGCTTGCGGCTGAGATTGCGGTTGCGTTGAGTGAATGAAGGTTGACGGGCTGGCAGGTATCAATTTTTAGCAGAGAGGTGGTGCCGTTCCAGCCCCCTCTGCCCTGCCGGGCATCTCCCCCACAGGTGGGGAGATTACAAGCGGCAAAACCTTCGCTTCGCATCAACGTTTCGCCGAGCTGCATGGATATTTGGTTAGGGAGCCAGTGCACCCAGCCGATCTCTCTCCTTGTGGGGGAGATGCCCGGCAGGGCAGAGGGGGGTGCGGCACGCCACAGCGTGCCCTCCGACAGCACCTCACTCACCCATCCAGCGTCTCCTTCACCACAACAGCGAGCTGCTTCAGCGAGAAGGGCTTCGGTAGGAAGCCGAATTTCGCCTCCGGCGGCAGGTTGCGGGCAAAAGCATCTTCGGCGTAACCTGAGACGAAGATGAACTTCATGTCGGGATAGGTCTTGCGCAGCTCGCGCAGCAGCGTCGGACCGTCCATTTCGGGCATCACGACGTCGGAGACGACGATGTCGACCTTGCCGTCGAGTTCTTCCAAGATGCTGAGTGCCTCGACGCCCGAGCCCGCCTCGTGCACGGTGTAGCCCCGCGTTTCCAGCATGCGCTTGCCGCCGCGGCGCACAGCCTCCTCGTCCTCGACGAGAAGGATGACGGCCGATCCCGTCAGGTCCTCCGGCTGCTGCGGCGATACCGGCAGCGGCACCACTTCGGCTCCGGCGATGGCGCCGTCGATCGAGCCCGCTTCGGCGGCCACCGCCGGCTCCGGAATGTGGCGCGGCAGGAAGACGCGGAAGGTTGTGCCCTTGCCGACTTCGGATTCCGGCTGGATGTAGCCGCCCGACTGTTTGACGATGCCGTAGACCATGGCGAGGCCAAGCCCGGTGCCCTTGCCGACATCCTTGGTGGTGAAGAACGGCTCGAAGATCTTGTCCATGATCTCGGGGGCGATACCGGTGCCGTTATCCGCGACTTCGACCAGCACCATGTCCTCGGCCGGCATGTAGGAGTAGTTGAAGGCGGAGACCTCGGCGGCGGTCAGATTGCGGGTGCGCAGTGTCAGCGTGCCACCCTCGGGCATCGCGTCGCGCGCATTGACGCAGAGATTGATCAGCACCTGCTCGAACTGCGAAAGGTCTGTTTTGACAGGCCAGAGGTCGCGGCCATATTGCACGTCGAGTTTGACATTGGTACCGGAAAGCAGCCGGTCGACCAGCATGCGCAGGTCGCCGACGACATCGGTCAGGTTCAGCACCGAGGGCCGCATCGTCTGCTTGCGCGAGAAGGCGAGCAGCTGGCGCACCAGCACTGCGGCACGGTTGGCGTTGCGCTTGATCTCTATCAGGTCGGCGAAGCTGGCATCGGCGGGCCGCGCCTGCAGCAGCAGATGGTCGGAGGAAAGCAGGATCGCCGTCAGCACGTTGTTGAAATCATGCGCGATACCGCCGGCGAGCGTTCCCACAGCATTCATCTTCTGCGTCTGCGCCATCTGTGCTTCCAGCGCCTTCTGCTCGGTCACCTCGACAGCGTAGACGATCGCCGCCTCCTCGGGCGCCTCGTCGCTCTGGTCGATGACGGCATTGACATAGAAGCGGAAATAGCGCGCCTCGTCGGTCGGTGTGCGGGTGTCGAGCGGCGCAATGTCGCCCTGCCGGTCCTTGGCCGCCGCCAGCGCCGCGGCGAGCTGTGGCCGATCGCTCTCCTGCACGATGGTTTCAAGATGCGGCGCCTTTTCGAGGTCATCGCGCGAGACGACACCGGAGAACATCTTCAGGAATGGTGCATTGGTGCGCAGGATACGCCCGTCGCCGTCAACCGAGGCGATTGCCATCGGTGTGTTGTTGAAGAAGCGGGTGAAGCGCATGGCAGCGGCCGAAGCGGACTGGCCGCCGGCATCGCTCTTTTCACGCGCCAGCACGATCGTCCGGCTTTCGCCGGGTGCGCCGTCGCGCATCGAGGTAACGCTGTGGATGATCTGCACCGGCAGGCTCTGGCCATTGCTCTTGCGCAGGTCGAGATCGAGCGTCACGGTCTTCTTCAGGCCGGGTTCGGCCTGCACCGATTGAATCAACGCGAGCCCCTCGCCCGCCACCACGTCGCCGATCGTCATCGAGCCCGGCACGAATTTGGTGAGGTCGAGGCCCAGCCACTCGGCAAGCGTCGCATTCAAGTAGAAGATCTCGCCCTTCCTGCCGGCGGAAAAGAAGCCAGCCGGCGCATGGTCGAGATAGTCGATCGCGTTCTGCAATTCCTTGAAGAAGCGCTCCTGATCGTCGCGCTCCGTGGTGATGTCGGTGATCTGCCAGATCTGCAGCGGCCTGCCGCCGCTTTCCTCCGGCTGCAGCAGCCGCGCCTTCAGCCGGTACCAATGGGCGCCGGAGCTGTTGCTGCCAGGCCCGACGGCACGCAGCAGGCGGAACTCCTCGCGGCCCTCCTTGCCCTCGCGCAGACCATTGACCAGCCTGTAGAGCGCCTCGTTGGATTCGCGATGGCGCGATAGCAGCGTTTCCAGCGTCTGCACCTCGGTCGCCTTGCGCGCGCCGGTCAGCGCGCCATAGGCCGAATTGGCATAGATGATCCGGCCTTTTTCGTCGGTGATCAGCGTACCGTCGGGATGGCTGTTGAGGAAGGCGCGCGCCAGACTGTCGGACTGGCGCTGCGGCATCACCTCGATGAAGCCGATGACCGAGGACACCAGGAAGAAGATGCCGACCATGGCGAGCACGCCGAGACCGCCAAGCACGACCTCGTTGTCGAGCGACTTTTTGAAGAAGACGAAGGCGCCGGCGGCACCGATCAGCACGAGCGCCAGCAGAAGAATGCGCAAGACCGTGCCAGAACGCCCCCCACGATCCACAAGCGGTGCGTTATAGTCGTCGGCCTGACGCGGTTTCGTCATATATTCCTCACATAAGCCCTCCCGCTTCGTAGCACGAACACGAAGCAGGAATCAGGCACTCTTTCCTTCTTAGCAATTTGCTGCGTCGGCAAAAACACCGCTAGCCGGCAAGACTGCTTGAATTCACAGGCAACAGCGCCATCTGCCCCAGAAGCCCAGCTGCAGACCGTGCGCAAGGTCGCCGAGTGCCAAGCAGCGGAACACGAAATCGCGTTCTCCCGTGACTGGACAGGATCGGCGGCCCTTGCCTAAGGAACGGAAAAGTCGTCAATATGTGCCGAATGCGAAATGGAGTGAGTGACTATGTTGGATGATGTTGTCGGAGCTTATGGCAGCCGTTTCCTGCTTGCCGCCGGTGGCGTCGGTCTGGCGCTTCTCCTGCTCATCATCGTGCTCTGGGTGATCCGCAGCCGGGCGCCCTCGCCCTTCGTGCGCGGCGGCCGCAACCGCCAGCCCCGGCTGCAAGTGCTGGATGCCGCAGCCGTCGATGCCCGTCGCCGGCTGGTGCTGGTGCGCCGCGACGATGTCGAGCACCTGATCATGATCGGCGGCCCGAGCGATATCGTCATCGAGAGCCGTATCCTCCCCGCAGCGGCCGAACAGCCGGACAGTGCCAGCCGCCCGCAGCCCGTCGAGCAGCGTCCGATATCCGTCGCGCGGCCGGAAACGCCGCCGGTCTCGCCACCACGCCCGCCGGTCGCAGCCCGTGTCGAGCCGGCCGCCGAACCCACTTTCTCTGCGCCGGTTTCGCCGGAGCCGCGCCCGCGCCCAGAGCCGTCGGCCCAACCGCCGGCCCCGCCGGCCGTGGCACCGCCGGTGGTCACGAGCCCTCTTCCGGCAGAGCCTTTGACAGCTCCGCTGTCGGCCGAACGCGACAATCCTCTGCGTGCCGTCCCGCCCCAGCCGCGCCCGCCGGAGCGTCCCGCCGCTCCCCCAGCCGCGCAGCCAGCACCATTTCACGATGCCTCAAGTGCCGCCGAGATCCTCGATGCCGCCCGCCAGCGCGTGCTGCCGCAACAGCGAATCGACCCCGAGGTCTCAGCCCCGTCTGTCCAGGACATGCCGGCGGCCGCGCGCGCCGCACCTGCAACGGCCGAAGACGAGCCGGCTGCGCAGCCGGCAGCGGCGATCCGTCATGAATTCCAGCGGGTGCTGGAAGAGGAAATGTCGAACAATCTGACGGCCGAACGCATCGTGCCGGCGCCGGCAAACCAGGCGCCTCGCCAAGCGGTGCCGCAGCCGGGCAACCTGCCACGCCGTGATCCCGAGCTTGCCCCGATCACCGGCGCCGATACCGAGCTGCAGAAGGAAGTCGCCCGCATCTTCGGCGAAATGAGTGTCAATCGCGACAAGTGAAGGCAAACGCGCCTGCCTGACATCGGATTGCCAGAGCCCCCCTTCCTTCATCATCACGTTGCATAAAAGCCGCATTGCCCTGGCTTTCAGCACACGAGCGGCTTGGGGGCTGCCTTTCATGCCAATCATTTGTTATCTCTAGGGTTGAAGAGCGTTGGCGCATTCGAGGTTGCACTTTGCCTAAGTAAATACCGGTCTCACTCCAGTTTCACCCGTACTGCCGCAGAGCGACACGCTGGCGGCATGCGAACATGTTCATCGGGTGGTGGCGAGAGACCGGTTTGGCATTGTTACAATGTGCCATGTGCAGCTCCGCTGTCTCAGCTCTTCAGCCGCCCACAACATCGCCACACCGCGCCCGCAAGGGGTTTTCTCATGCACCATCTTGGTGGACTTCCGAACGGAAGACCAAGACGGTATGTGCAATACGCTTCAGGTCCGATGGACCATTATTCCCAAGACAGCTCCCCAGCCTTGGATTGCATGCAGTGGATGCGGAAGCCTGAGAGCCTTCCAATCCAGCGGCAAGATCCGGCTCAACGCCAACGGTCGCAAGCTTGATGCTTGGCTTATCTACAAATGCCTGACCTGTGAAAGGACATGGAACCGGCCAATCATCGAGCGCCGCAATGTTCGCGACATCGACCCTGCAATCCTTGACGCGTTACAATCCAACGATCCGGACTGGATCCGGGCGGAAACCTTCAACCTGGATGCTCTCCGGCACAAGTCGCAACGTGTGGACGAGTTTGCTGAATTTGAAATCGCGAAAGAAATCCAGCGCGAAACTGCACATTGGACGAGTTTGGCAATCGAACTGATAGTCCCATTTCCAACCAGCATACGGCTTGACCGTCTGCTCGCGTCCGAGTTGAAAGTTTCGCGCTCCCGGCTGCAGGCTCTTCATGATGAAGGCATGGTTCGCACAGATCCTGACCGATCAGACGTCATGCGGCGACGCATCAGGAATGGCACCCTTATCGTGATCGACCTCGCCATGCAGGCCGATCGAGAGCAATCGTGGAAACCTCTGGCATCAGGAGATCGGCTGTAATCACGGAATCTGCGGCGACAACGGCTCGATCCCGGGCCTTTGTGGCTTGTTCCCCAACACGCGAGGACAATGGATAACAAAAAAGCGCCGCGATCTGATCGCGGCGCTTATTCTGCTCTCATGCCTGCATGAAAACTCTCATTCGTCGCGATAGACCTTTTCGCGGCGTTCGTGACGCTCCTGCGCCTCGATCGATAGTGTCGCGATCGGGCGGGCGTCGAGGCGCTTGAGGCCGATCGGCTCGCCAGTTTCCTCGCAATATCCGTAGGTGCCGTCTTCGATGCGCTGCAGTGCCGCGTCGATCTTCGAAATCAGCTTTCTCTGCCGGTCACGGGCGCGAAGTTCGATCGCCCGGTCTGTTTCCGACGACGCCCGGTCGGCGAGGTCGGGATGGTTTGCGCTTTCCTCGGCCAGATGGTCGAGTGTCTCGCGCGCTTCTCTAAGGATATCATTTCTCCATGCAACCAGCTTCGCCCTGAAGTAGGCACGCTGGTTTACGTTCATGAATTCTTCCTCTTCCGAGGGAACGTAATTGCTAAGATCGATCTTCTCACTCAACGCGATTCTCCTGAAGAACATCTCATCTGGCCGGGTGTATATCCCAAGCGCTAGTCGCGATTCAAGCCAAATACGACAGGTAAACAGATTTTTAAATCTGTCACAGTTTTCGGCTAACAGACTATTTTCTCATCATTATTCCGGCTTGCGTTTTTTGCTTCGCCTTCAAAACGCCGTGTTATCAGCCGCGTTTTGGGCAGTTGGAGCATCGCTGACGGTTGACGCCGGCCGATTGCAACCGCTACTGAAAAAGCCCGCTGGATCCTGGATTTGCCCATGACCGTACCCCTGCCTCCGCCCAACCGCATCTATCTCCTGCGCCATGCCGAGGCCGCCTGGGCCGAACCCGGGCAGCGCGATTTCGACCGGCCGCTGAACGAAAAGGGCTTTGGCGATGCCGAAATCATCGCCGACAAGGCCGCCGACAAGGGCTATCGTCCCGATCTTCTGATCAGTTCGACCGCGCTGCGCTGCCGCGATACCGCCGATGCGGTGTACCGGGCGATGGGCCTCACGCTCGAGGTTCGTTATGTTGACGCGCTCTATAATGCCACGGTCGACAACTATCTCGAGATCATCGATGCGCAGGACGAATCTGCCGTCATGCTGGTCGGCCACAATCCGACCATGGAGCAGGCGCTGGAGGCGCTGATCGGTCACGAGGCGATGGTAAGCGCCCTTCACGGCGGCTTCCCGACGGCAGGCCTTGCCGTCGTCGATTACGATGCTTCCGCCGCCGTCTGGCGCCTCACCGATTTCGTGGTCGTCTGAAGACTTTCGCGCCGCTTCTTTTGCGGGCGGCGCGCCCTCCCTATATTGCGAGGCAGTCACCAATCGGAATCGCGCCTTGCCGCCACGCCTGACATCTTTTGCCGATGACGCCCGCATCGCCTTCGACAATCTCGCCGATCGGGCGAGCGGCCTCGTCAATCCGACCGTGCGGCTCGGCGTCACCGGCCTCTCCCGCTCCGGCAAGACGGTCTTCATCTCCTCGCTGGTCCACAATCTGTTGAATGGCGGCCGCCTACCGCTGTTCGAGCCGGTGCAATCCGGTCGCGTCTCAGCGGTGCGGCTGGAGCCGCAGCCGGACGATGCCGTGCCGCGCTTTCAATATGAGGACCATATCCGCGCACTGGTGAAGGACCGTATCTGGCCGGATTCGACTCGGGCCATATCCGAACTGCGCATCACGCTGGATTATCAGAGCGCCAGCGGCTGGAACCGGCTGTTTTCGCCCGGCCGCCTGTCGATCGATATCGTCGATTATCCCGGCGAATGGCTGCTCGACCTGCCGCTGCTCGGCAAGGATTATCGCACCTTCAGCGAAGAGACGATCGCGCTCGCCGAAACCGGCATCCGCTCCGAGCTGTCACGGGAATGGCTGGCGCTGACGCGCACGGCCGATATCCATGCCGGCGCCGACGAGATGGTCGCCCGCGATCTCGCCACCGCCTTTGCCGATTATCTCAAGGCCTGCAAGGCCGACGAACGCTCGCTCTCCACCCTGCCGCCCGGCCGCCTGCTTCTGCCCGGCGATCTCGACGGGTCGCCGGCATTGACCTTCGCGCCGCTAGCGCTGCCGCCGGACGGACGTCCCGGCCGCGGCTCGCTCTGGACGATGATGGAGCGGCGCTACGAGGCCTACAAATCGGTCGTCGTCAAACCTTTCTTCCGCGAACATTTCGCCCGGCTCGACCGCCAGATCGTCCTGGTCGATGCACTGCAGGCGATGAACCGCGGCCCCGAAGCCGTGCAGGATCTGGAACGCGCGCTGACCGATGTGCTCGCCTGTTTCCGCCCTGGCACCAATTCGCTGCTTTCCTCCCTGCTCGGGCGCCGCATCGACCGCGTGCTGGTCGCCGCCACCAAGGCTGACCATCTCCACCATGAAAGCCACGACCGGCTCGATGCCCTGACCCGCCGCCTGGTGGATCGCGCCATCGACCGCATCGGCATGGCAGGCGCCGGAATCGACGTCATGGCGCTTGCCTCCGTGCGCGCCACCCGCGAAGCGACCGTCAAACGTGATGGCCATGAACTGCCGGTCATCGTCGGCACGCCGATGGAGGGCGAAACCATCGCCGGCGAGCGCTTTGACGGCCAGAGAAAGACCGCGATCTTCCCCGGCGACCTGCCTGAGGATCCGGAAAGCCTGTTCGATCGCCTCGCCGCGGGCGACACCGGTCTGCAACTGCCCGATGTCAACGTCGTCAGATTCCGCCCGCCGCAACTCGAGGAAACCGGCGGCGGCATCAAGCTGTCGGTGCCGCATATCCGCCTCGACCGCGCCATGCAGTTCCTGTTCGGAGACCGTCTCGCATGAGCAAGCCCCCGTCCGATCCGCCGCGCCGCGCACCCGCTGCCTTCACCTATGAGGACGAGGCTGCCGAGCTGCGCGACAACGGCCGGCAAGGAGAGCGGCGGCGCAAGCCGGAAAGCTTCTCCGAAAATATCGTTGTCACACCTGACGAGGACGATCCCTTCCTCAATCCCGAGAAGGATCTGAGCGCGGTCCCCGTTGCAACGCCGCTGAGACGTCGAACCTCCTTCGGCAAGATCGCCGCCGGCGCCTTCGGCATCCTGCTGTCGCTCGCCATCGGCCTCTGGACCGATAGCCTGATCCGCGATCTCTTCACCCGCGCCGACTGGCTGGGTTATGCAGCCCTTACCGTGCTGGCAATCGGCATTCTTGCCGTGCTGGCCCTCGTCATCCGCGAAACCGTCGGCATGATGCGCCTTGCCGCTGTCCAGAAGATCAAGGCCGAAGCCGAGGCGGCGATACTCGAGACTCGGCCGGCCAAGGCGCGCGCCGTCGTCGCCCAGCTGACCACGCTGCTGTCGGCAAATCCTGAGACATCGAAGGGTCGCGCGACGCTGAAGGCGACCGAAGGCGAGGTCATCGATCCCCCACATCTGATTGCGCTAGCCGAACGCGAACTGCTCGCTCCCCTCGATCGCAAGGCCAGGGCGCTCATCGTCAACGCCTCCAAGCGTGTCTCGATCGTCACCGCCGTCAGCCCGCGCGCCGTCGTCGATCTGCTCTATGTGCTCTACGAGGCGGTACGCCTCATCCGCGCCATGGCCGAGCTGTACGGCGGCCGTCCCGGCACGCTCGGCATGTTCCGCCTGCTGCGTGACGTGCTGGCGCACCTGGCCGTCACCGGCTCGATCGCCGTCGGCGACAGCCTAGTCCAGCAGGTGCTCGGCCATGGGCTTGCCTCGAAGCTCTCGGCCCGACTCGGCGAAGGTGTCATCAACGGCCTGATGACCGCCCGCATCGGAATCGCGGCGATGGATCTCTGCCGCCCGCTTGCCTTCCACGCCCTGAAGCGGCCGGGAATCGGTGATTTCATCGGCGATCTCACTCCCTCCATGTCGCCGCGCGGCAACAATCCTTGAACGAAGCAGCGATTCCGCAGCTTTCGCCTCCCCTAAGGTAATGCCAGAGAAATTTGAGCAGATTCAACGCTCTAGTGACGGTATTTTAAAATAATCACCGCGCAAAAACCCTGTATTGCCTTGCATTTCGGCACAATCGAAAGGAAGGATTAACCATTCTTCGGCAAAACTTGCAGCCAGTTCGTGAGTGGTGTTTGCCAAGGAAAATCCATGTATTCGCGCAAGTTTCTCATCGTATGCGGCCTGGCCGCCGCGGCATTGTCTCCCGTTGCAGATGTCGCTCCGGCAGCCACCGCTGCAACCCGTGACAAGGCCTTCTTCGATTCCGTCGCCGGCTCCTGGAAGGGTCCCGGCGAAATCGTCGCCGGCAAGTACAAGGGCACGAAATTCACCTGCAACCTGATCGGTGAGCCCACCGGCGACAGCAGCGCCGGCATCAAGCTCGACGGCACCTGCCGCGTCGGCGTCTTCAAGCAGCCGATGACCGCCGTCATCTCGCAGTCGGGCTCGAGCTACAAGGGCAAGTTCCTCGACGGCGCCGCCGGCAAGGGCCTTGACGTCGTCTCCGGCGCCGTCAGCGAGGATACCGTCGTTGTCGGCATCAACCGCGCCAAGCTGAATGGTGCGATGATCGCCCGCGTGCGCGACGACAAGACGATGAACGTCACCGTTTCGGTCAAGGTCGAAAGCCAGATGATCCCGGTTATTGGCCTGACGCTGACCCGCCAGGTCGACGAGATGGCCGTCGGTTCTATCCAGTAGACAAACCGCACAGCGGATTTTCCTGAAGCGGCGGGTTTCCCGCCGTTTTCCGTTTCAGCTTCCCTGCTTCAGGCGCTCCGCCACCAGTCTCGATTGTTGTCGGCAACCTCGATGCCGGTCACCTCGGCATCATCAAGCCAGTCACTCACCGCCCTGCCCCTGACGAGAAGACCCCCCGCGATATCGGCAAGCGGCATCAGCACGAAACCGCGATCGGTCATCCGCGGATGCGGCAGTTCCAGCCGCGGCGCGTCCTGGATCACGTCGCCATAGGTCAGCACATCAATATCCAGCGTCCGTGGCCCCCAACGCTCGATGCGTTCGCGTTTCATCTCACGTTCGATCGACAGGCAGACATCGAGTAAAGCCTCGGGCTCCAGGCTGGTCTTGACGGCGGCGCAGGCGTTGAAGAAGAAGGATTGGTCGGTCTTTCCCCAAGGGGGCGTGCGATAGAGCCGCGACACCGCCGTAACCCGGCAGTCGTCCCTTCCATCCAGCCTCTGCAGTGCCGCAGCCATCGCCTTCACTGGGTCGCCGATATTGCCGCCGAGACCGAGTGTGGCGGATTGCAATGCGGCCTCAGGCAAAGTGCTCAACGCTCACCTGCACGAAATCGAGCACGCCGGGCACCGGTGCGTTCGGCTTGCGCACCGTGATCTTCGCCCGCCGGATCTGCGGGAATGTCTCACAAAGCCCCTTGGCGATATCGAGCGCCAGGGACTCGATCAGGTAGCGCCGCTTGCCGGTGACGATCTGCTCGATCACGGTGAAGGCGATGCCGTAATTGACGGTATCGTTGATCGAATCGCTTTCCAGCGCCTCGCCGGCGACGACATCGAGTTCGGCATCGACGAAGAAGCGCTGACCGAGGAATTCCTCCTCGTCATGCACGCCGTGGCGCGCAAAGAAGGCGCAGTTCTGCAGCGTGATCGTGTAGGTGGTCATGTCGGCCGCTTCCTCTCGAATTCCTGGCGCGCATTGAGCATAGCATCGACGATATCGAGCGCATCCCTGTTGATTGCGACATTGTGCACCCGAAAAACCGCAGCCCCTTGAAGTCTGAGCAACGCGCTGGTCACAGCCGTCGCCGCATCCCTGTCCTGTGCCTCACGGCCCGTCACCGCGCCGAGGAAGCGTTTGCGCGACGTGCCGGCGAGCAGCGGCAAGCCGAAACGGGAAAGTTCAGAAAACCGCGCCATCAGCTCCAGGTTCTCCTCCGCCGTCTCCTTGGCGAAGCCGAAGCCCGGATCGAGTACGATGCGGTCGCGGTTGACGCCTGATGCAGCGGCGATCGCAAGCGACCGTTCGAGAAAATGTACCTGATCGGCAATCACATCGACGAGTTTTACCCTATCGCGGCCGGTGTGCATGATGCAGAGCCCGGCTCCGGTCACCGCGGCGATATTGGCGATATCGGGCTCCTTCTGCAGCCCGAAGACGTCATTGACGATATGGGCGCCAGCTCCGATCGCAAGCCGTGCCGTCTCGGCGCGATAGGTGTCGATGGAAATCAGCGCCTGGGTGCGCCCGCGTAGCGCCTCGATGACGGGCAGCACGCGCGCCTGCTCCTCGGAAGGGCTGACGATTGCTGCGTTCGGTCGGGTCGATTCGCCGCCGATATCGATAATGCCGGCGCCCTCGCTCACCGCTCGCAGCGCCTGTTCGACCGCCGCATCGACGGTTTCAAAGCGACCGCCGTCTGAAAAGGAGTCCGGCGTCACGTTGATGATCGCCATGATCGTCGAACGACGGCCGAGTTCGATCTCCCGGCCATGGCCGACACGCCATATACTGCCTTCGAGCCCTGTCACCAGACTTATCCCATTGAGGACGAAAAAAGCGCCATCCGATATTGCGCTTGCGGTGGCTATGCCCCAAGCTCCTGTCGATTTCAACACGGGTTGCGTTCAGAATGCCGCTTGCAGTGCGTTATATGGTCCTTCCTATCGCCTTTTCCATTGCTCTTTCCCTTTGCAGCCCCGTGGCAGCCGAAGTGATCGCATCGAAAAGCTATTCCTATTTCGACATTCGCGGCAAAACAGCGGATGAGCTCGACCGCGAACTCAGCCGGCGGGGCCCGACGGCGAGCGGTTCCTCTGCCCGCCATCCCGGCGCCACGAAGATCCGCTTCGGCGGCGAGGCAACCTATATCCAGGATAACGGGCGCTGCCGCGTCGGCAACGTCAAGGTCACGGTCCATACCCAGATCATCCTGCCGCGCTGGAGCAGCCGCAAGGGCGCCAGCAAGGAGCTGTCGATGATCTGGGACGCGCTGTCGAGCGATATCAAGCGCCACGAGGAGCGCCATGCCGAGATCGCCCGCGACCAGGCCCGCGCCATGGAGCGCGCCATTCGCGCGCTGCGCCAGCAGCGCAGCTGCGAAGCCATGCAGGAACTCGTCTCCAACGAATCAGCTCGCGGTATAGAGGAGCACGACCGGCAGCAGGCGCGATTCGATCGGGTCGAGGCCGTCAATTTTCAGAAGCGAATGTTGAGGTTGCTAAATAATCGAATCAACGGTCGAGCCGGCGAAAAATAAGGCTTTTTCAATCTGGTTGCGAGCGGAAAACCTTAGCTGCACAACGAAACTTGTGCGAAACTTGCACCCTCCCCAGCGATTGAATGGTCATTTTTCATCCTGGCAGACTCAACCGGAACGCGTTAATATGAACACATTCGAAAGTTCAGCTACGGCATCTGCACTTTCATCGCTGGGTTCTCCTGGCGCGTTCCGAAGCCGCGGATGTTCCTCCCTCATCCGTAGGTAATGCGCCCGCCTCGCCTCGCTCGCTCAAGCGCGCGAGGCGTCTTTTTTGATATCGAATGTTTCGGCGACGTTTGAAGCGTAACGTGCTTCAGGCCTGGCGTTCCGGCACGTGGACCACGAGCCCGTCATAGACAGCCTTCATCCGGATCTGACAGGACAGCCGCGAAGTCGGGCGTACATCGAAGGCGAAGTCGAGCATGTCCTCTTCCATCGCTTCCGGCTGGCCGACCTTTTCCGTCCACTCCTCATCGACATAGACATGACAGGTCGCGCACGCGCAGGCGCCGCCGCATTCGGCCTCGATGCCGGGCACCGAATTGCGCACGGCATTCTCCATCACGGTGGAGCCTTGGTCGACGTCGAGGTCGAAGCGCGTGCCGTCGAAGGCGACGATGGTAAGTTTGGGCATCAGGACTATTTCCGGTCTTCAGGTGGGTGGGCGGATTTTCTTCCGACAATTCGACGCGTCAGTCAATATTGGCGAAATCCGCCATAGCCTCGCAGATCGGGCCTTCGCCCGCCGTCTTCAAAGCGTCATACGGGACGTCGCAAAAAGACCCGCGGTTCCGCAATGGAACAACGGGCCTCGTTAAAACACTATCTCCTGCACGTCGTCCAACAGTGTGCAGCGGTTTTGGGACAATGACATGCATTAAATAAAGACTTAGAGATCAGCCGCGGCAGAGCTTCAAGATGAAATTCTCGGCGTCGATGACGGCGGCACCCAGCGCTGCCGTCGCGCCGGCATCGCCACCGGTTTCCTCGACCGCTTCCGCCGTCTGCGACACGCGGAACGCGCCGACTGAGCTTGCCGCGCCCTTCAGCCGATGCGCGGCTGCCCCGATACGGATGGTTTCACCGCTCGCAATATCCTGTAGACATGCACGGGCCTGGCGCGCAAACATCTGAAGGACTTCGATTTCCAGCGTCTTGTCGCCCATCGTCTGCTTTGCGAGATGGACCAGATCGATCGGCCGGACCTTCGAGGGACACGGTCCCTTTGCATTATCCGGCGCCTCGAATACGATGTTCAATGCTGCCATCTGGGCTGCCATTGCCAATTCTCCCGTCTCTGTCGTCCGCAGTTGCAACAGTTCTGCGTCAGGAGGGTGGCTATCACGTTAAATTCCGGCACACTCAGGGTGGAAATCTCGCCATATGGTTAACGTCCGTTAAACATCCCTAAATTATTGGTTTTTAAGCGGTGTCTAGGATTCAAAGATGTTAACAACGGGTTAACGGGCCGTGAATCTCAAGCCTTCATTAATTGTGTGAAGAGCCCAGATGTGTCACTACGATACTGGTGGAGCGGGTTTATGGTACGCGCCTTTGCCGAGCGAGTGGATAATGGTAGTGTTTTGATACCTTCCGTTTGAAAAAGCGGCTATCTACTCTGAAATGACATGCTTATCCGTCCTTCGTTGGGATGGGAGGCTGGAACGGCAAAGTTGTTCCCGGGTGAGGCGGAAGCCCCGGATGCGCGGTTGGGCCGGCTGACAGTAACGAGGCATACCCGAATGGCGAACAACAAATATAACGAGTCGATTGAGGACAAGGCGTTCAAGGCATTGGACGAGGCGCTCCAGATCGACTTCAGCAAGGATAACGTACCGTCTCGCCGCGGCGACGCGCCCCAGGCCCCGGAGGCTAATGTGTCTGATCCAGTGAATGCGCGCAATCAGCAGGCCCAGGAAGAAGCGCAGCGCCGTAGCCGCCGCGGTGCCGCCGGCGAGCAGGCTTCCAGGGGCCCGACCTTCGCGCCCGCCAACGATGCCAGCCGCAATACGCCCGCCTCGATCCTGAAATCCTTTGACGGCGCCTCCAGCCGCTCGGCGGTGCGTACCGCCACCCTGTTTTCCGTACTTTGGGTCATGGCCGGCCTCGGTCTGATGTCGCTGCTTTATTCTCCGCAGATCTGGCAGATCCGTTCGCTCGCCGATCTCGTCGCCCTGCCCGGCGTCATCGCCGGCCTCGTCGGCATCGTCATTCCCGTGATGATGTTCTATGCCTTCGCCATCATGATCTCCCGCGCCCAGGACATGCGCAACGCCGCCCGCTCCATGGCAGAAGTGGCATTGCGCCTGGCAGAGCCGGAAACCATCGCCTCCGAGCGCATCATGACGGTCGGCCAGGCCGTGCGCCGTGAGGTCTCGGCCATGAATGAGGGCATCGAACGCACCATCGCTCGTGCCTCCGAGCTGGAAACGCTCGTCCATTCCGAAGTCAATGCCCTTGAACGTTCCTATGCCGACAACGAGTTGCGCGTGCGCGGTCTCGTCCACGAACTCGGCTCCGAGCGCGAAGCGATCGTCAACCATGCCGACCGTATCCGCACCTCGATCGGCAGCGTACACGATCAGTTGAAGGAAGAGCTCTCGCTTGCGACCGAAGAGATCGCGGTACGGCTTGCCACATCGGGCGAAGCCTTCGCCTCGCTCATCGATACACGCGCCGCGACGATCCTGGAAAAGTCGGACAGCGCCCTGCAGTCGATGGGCAGCCTGCTCGCAGCCAAGACCGATACCCTGTTGCAGACACTGAACGCATCGGGTTTTGCGCTGGCCACCGAATTCGACAACCGCCTCGAAGCCCTCTCCGTCAATCTCAACGACCATGGCGAAAGGCTGCTCAGCCAGTTCGAGACGCGCGCCTCGACCATGGACAGCAGCACGGAAAAGCTGAATGCGGCGCTGAACGAGCGTACGCACCAGCTCAATGAGATCCTGATCGCCCGCACCCGCGAGATCAACGAGAGCCTGACGTCAGGCGAACGCACGATCGGCGGCACGCTTGACGACGTGCTGTCGAAGTTGAACAGCGCGCTCGACGAAAAGGGTGCAAGCTTCCGCCAGAGCCTGCAGACCACCGCCGACGACGCCGTCATGGATCTCGACGTGCGCTCCGGCTTCTTCGAGGAGCGGCTGCAGACGACTGTCGCCCAGTTGTCGACCGCCTTCGACGAACGCGTCGCCGAATTCACCAGCGCCTTCGACAAACGCACAGGCTCGCTCGACACCAAGCTGATGGAGAGCCTCGCCCGTATCAACGAGACGCTGACCGGCGGCTCAGATTCGATCGACGGCATCCTGAATTCCGGCATTGACCGCCTTGGTTCGTCGATGACCGACCAGTCGCTGGCGCTCGCCACCACGCTCGCCACCGGCCACGAAGTCCTGGAAAGCACCCTCGGCAGCCGCGCGGACGAAATCACCACAGTACTCACCAGCCGCACCGGCGAACTGACCTCGGCGCTGCAGAGCGCTACGTCTGACATCGCGCTGACGCTTGCGACCGGTACCTCCGAGCTGCAGAACAACCTTCAGACACGCTCGGCCGAATTCCGCGACACTCTGCGCACCACCACCACCGATCTGACGACAGCCGTTGCCGCCGGCACCGAGCAGGTGACCGCTGCCTTCGGCGGTCGCGCCGAGGAGCTAAGCGGCGTGCTTACTGCCCGTGCGGCCGAAATCAGCGAAGCGCTCGGCACGGCGCACGGCCGTATCGACAGCGTCATGGCAGAGCGCGGTGGCGCGCTCGTCGAGGCGCTGACCACCCATCACGGCCGCTTCGAGGAAGCCTTGGCGACGCGCTCCGACGCCATCATCAATGCCGTCTCCGGTACCCATGACCGTCTTGCCGAGACGCTCGACGAAAAGGCGATGACGCTGGCCATCTCTCTGAACGAGAGCCAGGCCCGCATCGAGGACACGCTCGAGACCCGCTCCGAAGCGCTGCTGCATGCGGTATCAAGCACGCATGACCGCCTCTCCGAGACGCTCGACGAAAAGGCGATGGCTCTCGCCATTTCGCTCAATGAAAACCAGGCTCGTATCGAGGATACGCTCGAGACCCGCTCCGAGGCCTTCCTCAACGCCGTATCAAGCACGCATGATCGCCTGTCAGAAACGCTGGACATCAAGGCGGCCGCCCTTACGACCTCGCTCGACCAGCGCCATGCCCGCATCGAGGATGCGCTTGGAGCGCGCGCCGAGGCGCTGCTGAACACCGTGTCCGGCACGCGCGATCGCCTTGCCGAGACGCTCGACGAGAAGGCCATGGCGCTGGCCAATACCTTGAACGAGAGCCAGGCCCGCATCGAGGACACGCTCGAAACCCGTTCCACGGCCCTTCTGAACGCCGTCTCCGGCACTCATGACCGTCTCTCGGAGACTCTGGACGGCAAGGCGGCAGCTTTTGCCACCTCGCTGAGCGAAGGCCAGGCCCGTATCGAGAATACGCTCGAAACCCGCTCCGCAGCTCTGCTGAACGCTGTCTCCGACACCCATGATCGCCTCTCCGAAACACTGGACGAAAAGGCGATGACGCTCGCCATTTCGCTCAACGAAACTCAGACGCGTATCGAGGACACACTCGACGAAAAGGCGACGGCGCTCGCCGCCTCCCTGAACCAAGGCCAGAGCCGCCTGCAGGACACGCTGGAGAGCCGCTCGGAATCCTTCCTCAATGCGGTCTCCGCCACCCACGACCGCCTGTCCGAGACACTCGACGACCGGGCGATGGCGCTTGCCATCTCGCTGAACGAGAGCCAGAGCCGTCTCGAGGAGACGCTGACAACAGGCGCCGAAGCGATCACCAATGCGGTCTCCGGCACGCGCGAAGGCCTGAACGGTGTGCTCGACCAGAAGGCCGCCGCCCTCGCCGCCTCGCTGAACGAAGGCCAGGCCCGCCTCGAGGAAGCCTTGGGGCACCGCACCGCCGCGATCATCGGCGCCGTGACGGCAACCCACGACCGGCTCACCGATACGCTCGATGAAAAGACCATGGCGCTCGCCATTTCGCTCGACGATAACCAGAGCCGCTTCGACAGTGTGCTCGAAGCCCGCAGCAACGCCATTATGGAGGCCGTCTCCGGTGCCGAGGCACGAGTCGCCGGCGCCTTCTCCGACAAGACCGATGCGATCCGCACCGCCTATACCGACAATCAGCAGCGGCTCGAAAATGCGCTTTCCGAACATAGCGCCGCCCTCTCGGGCGTTCTCGATACCGGCGGCGCCCGCTTCGAGGATCTCGTCGGCGGTTTGACCGGCCGCATCGAAGGCCGTCTGACCGATGCACATACACGGCTCGGAGGCCTCGCCGACGAGGCCGCAGCGCGCATCGAGGGTGGGCTCGCCTCTGCCCATGAGCGCATCCGCACGACGCTCGAAGACCGCGCCAACGCCATCGACCTATCGCTGAACCAGGCCCATGCTCTGATCAGCGATACGTTGGCCGAACAGGCGACCAGCATCGGCACATCGGTGGCGACGAGTGTCGGCATGCTCGAATTGTCGCTGGAGCACCGTGAAGCTGCGATCCGCCAGGCGATCGATGCCGGCGCCCAGACATTGGAAGATCGCATGCATGCCGGCGCCGGCCAGATCGCCAGCCGCTTCCAGGAGGCGGCACATGCGATTTCGAGCTCCACCCAGAATTTCTCCGCCCATCTCGATCGGTCGGTCGAAAGCCTGACGGGCCGTTTTGAAGAAACCGGATCACGTGTGGAAACCGGTCTCGCAGCAATCGAGACCCGCATCCGCGACGGCGTCGGCGGCGTTGCCGAAAAGGTCGAAGCGGCCACCGGCCAGCTGTCCGGCGTGCTTGCCGACGGCGTCTCCCGTCTCGGCGCGCTCAGCGACGATACCACTCGGCGCATCTCCGCGACGCTCGAAGGCAGTGCTGCGAACCTCACCCAGGCGATCGACAGCCGCACCGCCAATCTGGCCGAGACGCTGGACAGCCGCACCACCAGCCTGACGGGCGCCATCGAGGGCCGCACCGCGAGCCTCGGCGAAACGCTCGACCGCGGCAATGAACGCATCGAGGAACGCCTCTCCACCATGGACCGTGCGTTGACCGTCGGCCTCGAGGCCGTCAACCGCACCATCGAAGGCAAGGCCGCCGGTCTCGCCTCGACGCTGCGCAGCGCGGTTGCCGACGCGGCCCAGGGAATGGAAGGCGAAGCGACGAGAACCACCGAACTGCTTGGCAAGACCGGCCAGCAATTCGCCGAGGATCTCAATGCGAAAAGCGACGAATTCACCCGCACCATGGATGAGCGCTCGTCGCAGATCGTCACCCGTGTCGCTGAAGCTCAGAACCGGCTGGCAAGCCAGGCCGCTGCCGTCGCCCAGACCTTCTCGGAAGCCGGTAACGCCATCGTCAACAAGGTCGCCGAGGCCGAGACCATCGTCGGCACGCAAGTCAATGCCATCTCCAAGGTGCTGTCGGATGCCGGCCAGTCTCTGGAGACACGCGGCAATGCCATCCGCTCGACACTGTCGGGCGCCGGCAGCGAGATTTCCGCCACCATGGCGGATGTCGACCGGGCGCTCGAAGCGCGCAGCAGCGCCATTCGC
Source organism: Rhizobium indigoferae (assembly GCF_034554815.1). NCBI lineage: Bacteria > Pseudomonadati > Pseudomonadota > Alphaproteobacteria > Hyphomicrobiales > Rhizobiaceae > Rhizobium > Rhizobium indigoferae. Next base: position 2,161,535 of record NZ_CP140635.1, read on the forward strand.
ACCAATCTCGAGGAGCGTGCCCGCGAGATCGATACGACGTTCTCCGATATCGACCGGGCACTGGAAACGCGCGGCAACTCGATCCGCTCGACGCTCGAAGAGCGCACCCGCGACCTCAACTCGATGCTATCAGGCCGTTCGGTCGAATTGACGCGCATCCTCGACGAAACGGCCCGCCCGATCATCGACCGCTACACCGATGCCGGCGAGCAGGCTGCCGCCCGCATCACCGCCGCGGCCAATCTCAGCGCCGAGCGTCTGCGCGCCGAAAACGAAGCACTCGCCAGCGCCGTTGCCGCCCGCACCGAGAATGTCGCCAATGCCGTCAGCGCCATCGAAAACAGCCTGGTCGGCAACGTCAATGGCCTCGTCCAGCGCATGTCAGAAAGCAGTGCGGCGATGGCGATGATGATGAACCGCTCCGCCGAACAACTGGCCAGCGTCGACGGCCGTCTCGGCGACACCACCACGCGCTTTGCCGACTCCGCCACCAAGGCCGCTGAAATGGTCTCCGCCTCGACCAGGCTCCTCGAAGGCAAGATCGACCGCCTCTCCGACATCTCGGGCCAGACGCTGGCGCAGGTCGGCGGCATCATCGGCCGCTTCGACGAACACTCCAAGGTCCTGACTCAGGCCTCGCAGCTTCTCGGCGCCGCCCAGTCCAACCTCGCCTCGACGCTCGAAGAGCGCGAGAGCGCGCTGCAGACACTCTCTGTCGGCCTCGTCCAGCGCTCCGCCGAGATCGAAAAGACCATGCAAGGCCTCGGCAGCATGATCGAGACTGTGTTCGAGCGGGCAGAGCAACGCTCCAACCAGGTCACCGGCAATCTGCGCCAAGGTGTGCAATCCTCCTTCGCCGATATCGGCCGCATTCTCACCGAAACCGAGAAGCGTGCCCAGGAAGCGGCAGAGACGATGCGCGAGGCGATCACCCGCGCCGGCGACGAGGCCAATACGACGATCGACGGCACCTTCGCCAATGTCGAACGCCGTTCCGGCGATCTCTCCAATCGCATTCGCGGCGGTCTCACGGCCTCGCTGTCGGAAGTCGAGCGTATGCTCGGGGAAGCCGGCCGTGCCTCCGACGGTGCCGCCCAGAACATGCGGGAAGCGCTGCGCGAGGCGATCGATGATGCCGTCGGCCGCTTCTCCGGCGCCACCGAGGATATCCGCCGCTCCGCGGCCGACATCCGTAACGAGCTCGACGCCACCCGCGCCGAGCTGAAGCGTGGCGCCTTCGATCTTCCCGAGGAAGCCAAGGAAAGCGCCTCGGCCATGCGCCGGGCCGTCGCCGAGCAGATCAAGGCGCTACAGGATATCTCCCAGCTCGTCGGCCGCTCCAGCCAGCAGCTCGAGATCTCCGAGCCTGTCGCCCGCACGCTCGCTCAGGTGCAGCCTGCCCCGCGTCCCGCCCAGCCGGTCGCCCAGCCGCCGCAGCCGGCAGCACCCCCGCCGATCGAAGCGGCAGGTCTGCGCGGAACGATCGCACCATCTGCGCCGGCTGCCGCTCCCCAGCGCGCCGCCCCGCAGCCTGCCCCCACTCGCCAGGAAACAGGCCGTCAGGAGCCGGCGCGTCCGGAAAGCGGCGGCTGGATCAGCGATCTCCTGCGTGGCGCATCGCGTGAGGAGGCTGCCGACGAGGCGGCTGCCCGCGCTCCGGCCCGACCGGCGGAAACTGCCGCACCGGTCGCGCGCAGCAACGACAGCCGCAATCCGCGTCACGTCGTCGAATCGCTGAACTCGCTCTCGGTCGATATCGCCCGCGCCATCGACCATGACGCCTCGGTCGATCTCTGGCGCCGTTACCAGCGCGGCGAGCGCGACGTCTTCACCCGCCGCCTCTACACGCTGAAGGGCCAACAGACCTTCGACGAGATCAAGCGCAAATACGACCGCGAACCGGAGTTCCGCACCGCCGTCGACCGCTACATTGGTGATTTCGAAAAGCTGCTCGCCGACGTCGCCCGCACCGACCCGAACCGGACGGTGACGCAGTCCTACCTCACCTCGGATACGGGCAAGGTCTACACCATGCTCGCCCACGCCGCAGGCAGGCTCGGCTGAGCCTGACTGGTGCCCTCAATTGGAAAGCCGCTTGACCACGTGTCGGGCGGCTTTCGCTCTTTGAAGCGCGAGTGTTGTCCATTCGCCATCCAGCCGCGGAAACCTCGCCCGAAATGACCAAGGCCCTTCTGATCATCGACGTCCAGAATGCCATCCTCTCCGGCAAAGCCTCGCCGGAGCGGCAACCTGATATTGATGCCGCACTCGACGAGACCGTCGCACGGCTGGCCGTGCTGCAGGAAAAAGCTCGGCAGGCGGGCGCGCCGATCGTGCTCGTTCAGCATGACGGCGACAGCGGCCATCGACTGGCTACCGGCACGCCGGGTTGGGCGCTGCGCGACGAGATCGCGCCGAGGCAGGCCGAGGTCGTTGTGCGCAAGAAAAGCGCCGACTCCTTCTTCGAGACCGATCTTGCAGAACGCCTGGGCGACCGATCGGTCACTCACCTCGTCGTCGGTGGATGCATGTCGCAATTCTGTGTCGATACGACAGTCAGGCGAGCCGTGTCGCTCGGATATGATGTGACGTTGATTGCCGATGGCCACACGACAGGCGACACGGCGACCTTCACTTTCTCCGAGATCATTGCCCACCACAATGAAACACTCGATGGTTTCGATGCGGGCAAGGCGACGGTAGAAATCCGCCTCGCCGCCGAGATCGACTTTTCATAAATTTTCGGACCACACGTGAACCGGGACCGTTTGGCGGTCCCCATTCACGATATCTCATCGATCGGCGGCTACGCTCCAGTTATAAATGCACCGATCGAGGCCGATGGCGATCTCAAGCACCAGCACGTCGTGGTCGACGGCTGCTCCCTTCCTCGGCTGCAACCGGTAACGCTGGGGAAAATCCGTGCGTCGCGAGATCGAGCAGACCTCCATCCACTTGTCGCCATTGTCGACCTCGATATCCATCGTCACCTCGGAATAGGCCGGCAGCCGGTCGGAGGGTACGATCCGCGTCGGCAGATGGATCAGCGATGCGATCATGCGGCGGGCCGGCTCGAGGCAGGCGGCGTGATAGTCGTTGCCGCTATCGGCCGTGAAGGCGCATTGGAATTCGAGCTGCCAGAATTCCTTCAGCCGGATGTGTTTGGTCGGCTGCTCCTGCTCGCGACGATAGGATTTGCCGGCCTGCCAGACGCAGAGTGGTAGCCGTGTCTTCGAGTGATTGCCGAGAATATGCTGCATGTAGATGTAGGTCGACGGCGTGGTCTCCGGTCTCAGCACCAGCATAGTATCGCTGGCGGAGAGCTGTTCCTGAACCCAGATATCGGCGTTCGAATAGGCGCTTGAAACCAGCGACCGCGGCATCAGGGCCGGCGCCTCGACCCTCCTGACATCCCAGGCCGGATTGACGGATCTGAGAAAACTGCGGACCTCTTGCGAGAAGAAGCCGACCATATGATCGCGCAGATGGATCTCGCGCTCCTCCCAATGGACGAGCGAATTGACATGATAAATATTGAGCACGGTGCCTGTCTCCCTGGCAGCCTTGATTGACGTGGTGAGGGGCTTTACGTCCAGCAGCGCGCCGGACGCCTGAGCGCCCTGACGTCACAGCAGGACGCGAAGACCTCGTTCGCCAAAAGCGCGCGCAATCGCGACCTGCAGGCAGGTGCTGATACGACGGGAGAAAGGCGCGCTCTTCATGCTCACGGCGAGTTTTCTACGCGCCGAGCGCATCATTGTCAAAACCGAAGGGGGTGAGACAAAAGGAATCAGCTGTGGATGACCCTTTTTTATTGCCCCCTGTCCTTCATTCCGTCACAAACTTTTCTGATCCGCTCACATTAAAGCGAATGGCTCACTCCACCATCCAAACGATTGAGACAGCAACATTGATGACCAAGACGACATCCCGGCTCCTTGCCACCGCGCTCTCTTCCGTTTTCCTGATGGGCGCTTTCACTCTGGCTCAGGCAGGCCAGGCAAGCTTCGTCGTTGATGTGCAGTCCGGTCAGGTCCTCGAGGGCTCCAACCAGGACGATCTGAACTATCCGGCGTCGCTGACCAAAATGATGACGCTCTATCTCGCCTTCGAGGCCCTGCATGACGGACGCCTCAGCTGGGATCAGAAGCTCACCATGTCGGAAAATGCCGAGAGCAAGGAGCCTTTCAAGCTCGCCGTCGGCGCCGGCCGCAAGGTGACGCTGCGCGAAGCGGTAGAAGGGATTGTCGTGCTGTCCGCCAACGATGCGGCTGTGGCGATCGCCGAGCAGCTTGGCGGCTCCGAACCGGCTTTCGCCAAGGCGATGACCGAGAAGGCACGTCAGCTCGGCATGAAGGATACGGTCTTCAAGAATCCGTCGGGCCTTCCCGATCCTGAGCAGGTCACCACGGCGCGAGATATGGCGACACTCGGCGTTTCGCTGATGCGCGACTTTCCCGAGGAGTTCAAGCTCTTCTCCATGCGCGGATTCCAGTTCCGCGGCATGAAGCTGCGCGGCCATAACAACCTCATGTATCGCTATGACGGCGTCGACGGCATCAAGACCGGCTACACCGACGCATCTGGCTACAATGTCGTGACGTCGGCGCTGAAGGATGGCCGCCGCGTGGTCGGCGTCGTCATGGGCGAAAAGACCGCGAGCATACGCGACGACAAGATGGCAAGCCTGCTGGACAGCACTCTCTCGCCGTCATCGACCGCCACGGCTTCCACGACACCGGGCAGCCAGCCGGGAGCGACGATGACGGATTCGCAGCCGACCAAATAGGCCCGATGAGCAGAGACCTGCCGGCAGGTTTTTGCTAGCGCATCGGCCCGAAAATCGGAATCGATTTTTCGGAAAGCACGATGCGAGGATTGAAAGAGGAGCGCCCTTAATGCGTCCGAAAGGACGCACGGCGCTCTAACGGGCTATCTGAAAGCCACTTCCAGATGCTGCCGGTCTTGCGCGATCACCCTGCAATTCGTTTCGAATCCTTCGCCTTTGATGGCCAGAATGAATTCCGAAGGAATGCCTGATGTATTGGAGACCGAAATGCCGGCGCTCTCCGATCCAATGGATTTGACGGTGCAGTCGATGGTCGAGCGTCGATCGTTGAACAGGATCGAACCCGCCTTCAGCACCCGCCGTCGAGCGCCAATGGCGTGATCGGCGTGGATGGAACTCCAGGACACGCAACGATTCCGTCCGCCATGCTTGGCCTGATACATCGCCGCATCCGCCTGAGCCAGCAGGGTTTCGATCTCTTTGCTGACGATCGAGAGTGCCGAAGTTCCGAAGCTGGCTGTAACGGTCAGAGCGCCATGATCGCCGCGAATGATCTCAGAGGCGACAGCGGCTCTGAGTTTCTCGGCGACTGCGACGGCACCTTCCCGATCGACATGCGGCAGGATGACGGCAAATTCCTCGCCGCCAAGACGGCCGAACAGATCACCGGCTCGAAGGGTCGCCTTGCAGGTCGATGCCACCACCTTGAGGACCTCGTCTCCGGCGGCATGTCCATGCGTATCGTTCACCTTCTTGAAATGGTCGATATCGAAGACGATGCATGAGAGGTCGTGCTTGTGCCGCAGAGCGAGCGAAATGAGCTGATCGGCCTCCTGCTTGAAGGCCCGCCGCGTCATCGCCTCGGTAAGGCTGTCAATCGCGGCCGACTGCATGAGCTCGATGCGGTCCATCGCAGCCCCCGCCAGTTCCTCGAGAATGCCGAGATCTCTGTTGCCGAACGATCGTGGCCTGCGGTCGATCGCGCATACCGTTCCGACCATGTGCCCGGCTTTTGTTCTCAACGGCACGCCGGCGTAAAAACGAATATTGTCCTCGCCCGTCACCGAAGGATGCTGTGAAAACCGCAAGTCCTTGGTGGCGTCCTGCACGACAACAGGCCTTTCACAGTCCACGACGTAGCGGCAGAAAGTGTCTTCGCGCGACACTTCGTCGGCCGAAAGGCCGGAGCAAGCCTGGTACCATTGCCGATGCGCATCGATCAGCGACACGATGCCGATGTCGATGGAAAAGATTTCCTTTATTAGGCGTACGATGCGCTCGAAGCCCTCGTCCCTCGGAGTGTCGAGGAGATCGAGCTGCTGCAGCGCAGCCAGGCGATCATTTTCGCGTTGGATCGCCTCCAATGACGATTTCCCGAATACTCGTGCAGCCACCATGCAGCATGCCTCCTGACAGCGATAACATGATGCGTTCCACAAATTCATGAAGAAATTGAATACGATAACGACCCCTATGCCATGGGATCAAATAATTTTCACAATCGACAACCCCCGATATTCACGGGGTGGCCTCGGAATTCCAGTTCAGATTGAGCGCAGTGTCCAACTGACGATCTCGGAGGCAACCGTGGAGAAGGCGCGGTCGAGGCCTTTGACGAAGCCGTCATTGTCGCCGCCGGCCGGCGCCATGGCGCGGAACACCTTCTGAGTGCGCACCGAGCCATTGCGATCGTTGAGGATCTTGGCGGAGATCTCGACCACCGCCTGGTTGCCGTTCGAAGCATCGATCTCGAAGGAGCGGATATCGGTGACGATCTGGTAGTCGATCGCCAGCCCCTGCCCCGGCATGCCGACGCCGCCGAGCTTGCCCGAGTTCTCGAAGGCTTCCACCAGCTTCGACTGCACTATGCGCGGCAGCTTGTCGCCCCACTGCGCCTTTGAGAGATACTGGATTTCCGAAGGCGAAACACGGATGACGATCTGCTCACTGTCGAGCGACCTTAGCGCTGTGGGGCTGGCGATCAGGATCTGGCGGGATTTGGCCGCGGGTCCGCTGCCATCGACGGCGGCGGGCAGGTCGTAGGTGTCGTTCTTGGCCGCGGTGCCGCACCCCGAAAGAATCATTGCCGTCAGCGGCAGCGCGATCACCGTTCCCCTGATCCAAGAACGGCGCGACAACAGATGCGATGCGACCATATTAGGCTACCCTTGATTTCCCAGTTAACGCCGCGTCCGGCCGTCATATTGCTTCACCGTGTCCCCGCCGAAGATCAGGCGCTGCGGATTGCGGTCGAAGTTGGTGATCGTATCGTTCAGATTACTCACGGTTCCGCGCATGTCGTTGACGAGAGTCTGCACGTCGCGCAAGCCGCCGCTCGAGAATTTCTGCAGATTGTCGGCAATCGGCCCAATGCGCGAATTCAGGTTGTCGGCGACCTTCTTGAAGGATTCCAGCGTATCGCGCGCTTCAGTGAACAGCGATTGCGTATTGTCGGTGCCGAGCAGCGCATCGACCTTGATGAGAATGCCGTCGATGCGGGTCGAGGCCGAATTCAGCTTATTGGAAAGCTGCGACACGTCCTGGATCGTCTGATCGATATCTTTCTGACGCGCCGAAACCGTGTTGGCGACATCGCGGATCGAGGCGACGGCGGCGCGCGCATCCTTGGTCGCCTGCGAGATATCGTCGACGGAGCCCTTCACCTTCGCCGGATCGATCTGGGCAACGAGCGTATCGACGCGGTCGAGTGTCGCCTGCGCCTGCTTGCCGAAATCATTGAAGGTGGTGGCCGTCTGGTCGAACTTCTGGATCGCGCCCTTAAGGTCGCCCGAGGCATCGGCGACATTGGCGGTAATCTTCTCGGCATTGGAAACGATGTTGTCGATCTTCTGCGCATCGACCGCCTTGACCAGCGATTCGACGGCTTGAAGGGTCGAATCAACACGACCGGAGACCGCCTTCACCGTCTCCGAGAGCTGGCCGACGCTCTGCAGGAAGGAGTCGATATTGCCGGAATTCTTGGCCAGTGCATCCGAGAACGTTTCGGCATTCTTGAACGTCTCGGTCAGCGGCCCGCGCGAATCCTCAATGAAACCTTGAAGTTCACCGACAGCGTCGTTGGCGCGATCGAGGATCTTGTCGGCCGTCGCCAACAGATTGGTGACGCTCGACTGGTCGGCAACGATGACAGCGCGTTTGCCATTGTCGATCGCATGCTGGAGGATGCTTTCCTCGCCCTTGCGGCCGCCTGACAGTTCGATATAGGCAGCGCCCGTCAAACCCTGGATTTCCAAGGCGGCCTTGGTCGAGGGATAGATCGGCGCATCGGTGCGCACCTGGGTGAAGGCCAGCGAATATTGCGGATCGTCGGCATCGATCGAAAGCGTCTGCACCGAGCCGATCTGGATGCCGTTGAAGCGCACCGGCGAGCCGACGCTGAGGCCGTTGGCCGAGCCCGGAATACGAACGATCAGTTCCGTCATCGGGCCGCCGCGGCCATATTCGGCCATCCAGTAGACGAAGCCGAAGGCAGCTGCGATCACCAGCACCGTGAAAAAACCGACAATCGTGTAATTGGCTTTGGTTTCCATCTTATCCGGTCACTTTCCGCTGCTGTCGTGCCGCGCGGCAGCGGCGTTCTGCGGCACGATTGACCGCGCGCGTTTGCCCTTGAAATAGGCCTGCACCCACGGATCGTCATAGGCCAGCATGTCGTCGATCGTGCCTTCCACCATTACTCGCTTCTTTCCGAGCACGGCAATACGGTCGCAGACCGAAAACAGGCTGTCGAGGTCGTGCGTGACCATATACACGGTCAATCCCAGACTATCGCGCAGGTTGGCGATCAGTTCGTCGAATTCGGCCGCGCCGATCGGGTCGAGGCCGGAGGTCGGCTCGTCCAGGAAGACGAGTTCCGGATCGAGTGACAGCGCGCGCGCAAGGGCTGCGCGCTTGATCATGCCGCCGGACAGTTCGGATGGGTATTTGTCGGCGGCATCGGCTGCAAGCCCGACCATACGGATCTTCAGATGCGCCAGCTCGTCCATCAGCGAAGTCGGCAGGTCGAGATATTCGCGCATCGGAACCTGGATGTTTTCCTTGACCGTCAGCGACGAGAACAGCGCCCCCTGCTGGAACAGCACGCCGAGCCGCATGTCGAGCGCGTTGCGCTGCGGCTCGTCGAGTTCGTCGAAATCCTGGCCAAGGATCTTGATCGTGCCGGAGCGGCGCGGTAACAGCCGGAGCACGGTGCGCATCAGCACCGATTTGCCTGTGCCGGACGCCCCGACGAAGCCCAGGATCTCGCCGCGGTAGATATTGAGGTTCAGATTGTCGAGCACGACCTTGGAGCCGAAGCCGACGGTGACGTCGCGCGCCGACAGCACAATGTCCCTTTCGTCCTTGTCTTCCGTATCGATCGGTTTCTCGTCCACGCGGTCCGCCATCCTAGAAATCGATCGCTGCATAGAACATCGCAAAAAGCCCGTCCATCAGGATGACGACGAAAATCGCCTTCACCACCGCGGCCGTCACATGCTGGCCGAGCGATTCCGCGCTGCCACCAACCTTCAACCCCTCGACGGCGGCGACGATGCCGATGACCAGCGCCATGAACGGCGCCTTGATCATGCCTGAAAGCACCGTCGACAGTGTCACCGCCTCATGCAGGCGCGATAGGAAATTGGCGAAGGTGATGCCGGAATAGCCCCAGGCGACGGCGGCAGCACCCCCGAGCGAGGCGAAATTTGCGAGCACCGTCAAGAGCGGCAGCGCGATGGTCAGCGCCACCAGCCGCGGGAAAATCAGCACGCCGATCGGGTTCAGCCCCATCACCTTCAGCGCGTCGATCTCCTCGCGCATCTTCATCGAGCCGATTTCGGCGGTGATGGCGCTGCCCGAACGGCCGGCGATCATGATCGACGTCAGAAGCACGCCGATTTCGCGCAATTGCAGGATGCCGACGAGATCGACGACGAAAACCTCAGCGCCGAAATAGCGCAGCTGGAAGGCGCCCTGCTGGGCGATGATGGCCCCGATCAGGAAAGACATCAGCAAGATGATCGGAACGGCGCGAACGCCCATATGGTCGATCTGGTTGACGATGGAGGCTGGCGAAACGCCGCTGCCGCGGCCGAACTTCATCTGCGCGCCGCGCACCGCCGAGCCGAGGATATACATGGAGGCGGCGAAATTGTCCCAGAGGTCGTAGGTCATCTTGCCGATCGGCGCGAAGATGCGCGCGGCAAGCGATACTTTTTCCGTCTGCTCCGGCTCGGGCTTGGCCGGCTCCTCGGAAAACATCTCCAGCATTTCGTCGATATGCGGGTTGGTGCCTTCGAAGCGAACCGTACTCCCGCCAGCCTCTTCTTGTTTCTTCAGCCGGCACAGCAGCCAGATGCCGGCTGTGTCGATCTCCGCAATGTCCGAGAGGTCTACCGTCAGGTCGCCGGTCTTCTTCTGCAGGAGCTTTTCGAAATCGCGCAGCACCAGATGGATGTAGGCGCTGCGCCAATTTCCCTGAAGACGCACACGCTGTCCCGAGCCATCAGCCTGGTCGTCCACTTGCAGTGAGGCGGCGTTGCGATTCTCGGCGTTCAAGATACTTGTGTCTTTCAAGGCTTACAGCGACATTGCGCGAATCGCGAAGCAGATCGTTCGCCCGGCGCGTCAATATACAGAAGCACCGTGCAATTTCCATGCTTGCAGGAGAGCAATAATGCCGCGCACCCTCGATATCCAGACGAATTCCTTTCCGATTGACGGGACCTTCACCATCTCGCGCGGGGCAAAGACCGAAGCCGAGGTCATCACCTGCACGCTTGTCGAAGAGGGAGCGCACGGGCTCGGCGAATGCGTGCCCTATCGCCGCTACGGCGAGACGATGGAGAGCGTTTTCGCCCAAATCGAGGCGGCTCGACCGCTGATCGAGGCCGGCATCTCGCGCAGCGACCTGCTGTCGGCCATGCCGCCGGGTGCGGCCCGCAACGCCGTCGATTGCGCCCTCTGGGACCTCGAGGCGAAGCAGACAGGAGACAGCGTCGCCGCCCGCCTCGGCCTTTCCGCTCCGCAGCCGCTCACCACCGCATACACCATCTCGCTCGGCGAACCGGAGGTGATGGCCGCCCAGGCGCGCGAGCATGCCGGCCGCGCCCTGCTCAAGGTCAAGGTCGGCACCGGCGACGATGAAAGCCGCATCCGTGCCGTCCGCGCCGCCGCGCCCGATGCCGAAATCATCCTCGACGCCAATGAAGGCTGGCCGGAAGCGGTGTTGGAACGTCACCTCAATATCGCGGCGCAAGCGGGTGTGGCCCTCGTCGAGCAGCCGCTGCCGGCCGGCCGCGATGGGCTCCTCGCCGAAATCCGCCGCCCGCTCCTCGTCTGCGCCGACGAGAGCGTCCACCACACCGGCGATCTCGCAAGCCTTGCCGACCGCTACGACGCGATCAACATCAAGCTCGACAAGACGGGCGGCCTGACGGAGGCGCTGACGATGAAGGCCGAGGCCGAACGGCTTGGATTCAGCATCATGATTGGCTGCATGGTCGGCACCTCGCTTGCCATGGCGCCCGCCGTTCTGCTTGCTCAGAATGCCGATTTTGTCGATCTCGACGGTCCGCTGCTGCTTGCCCGCGACCGCGAACCCGGTCTTCGTTACGCCGCTTCCCTGGTCTTTCCGCCCGAAACCACCCTCTGGGGCTGAAGATAATAGGCTGAGATGACGAGGCCGAGGCCGGAGAACGCGACCACGGCCATGACGTAATAGCTGACGACGCCGAGCCAGGCATAGAGATAACCCGACGCCAGGGTCATCAGCGCCATCGCCATGCCGACATAGAAGAAATAGGCGCCCTGCGCCGAGGATTCCTGCGTTTCCTGCACGGTCGCCACGATCCGCCGCTGCACGCCGGTATGCACGAAGGCGTAGGTAAAGCCATGGAAACATTGCAGCAGGAAGAAACCGGCAAAGCCTGTATTCATCGGAAACAGGATCCAGCGGCAGACGCTGATGGCGCAGCCGAAGCGGATCAGCGTCCAGGCATCGAAGCGACGGTTGAGACGCTTCGACAGGAAGAACACAGTCACTTCCGAAGCGACGCCGGCGCTCCAGAGCAGGCCGACCTGCGTGCCGGAGAAGCCGAGATGATGCCAGTAGATCGAGGAAAAGGCGTTCAGCACCGCATGGCTCGACTGCTGGATGGCGACGCCGATCAGAAGCAGCAGAAGGTGCGGCTCGCGCAGACCGCTGCCGGTGGCTGCCGGAATGTCGATCGGCTGGCCGCGCCGTCGCGTCGGTCCGATGCGCGGACAGAAGATCGCCATGACAACGGTCATGATAAAGCCGAAGACCATGACCGGCAGCACCATTTCGCCGCCCCACCGGCTTATCAACTGGCCACCGACCAGCGTCGAGACGATGAATGCAATCGAGCCCCACACGCGCATCGATCCGTAATCGAGCCCCCAGCGGCGCACGCCCGAGATGACGATCGATTCAACGACGGGCACATAGGGCGCGAAAGTGGCGCCCTGCAGCGCATAGACGATCGTCACGGGCCAGAAGGTCGTCGTCCAGAAAAGCGCGATCGCCGTCAGCAGCGATAGGCAACCCGACCAAAGCAGCACGTCGGCGCGCTCCTTCAATCGATCGGCGATCATGGCGACGACAGGCGCCACCAACACGCGAACCACCATCGGTATGGCAAGGATGATGCCGATCTCGTGGTCGCTGAAGCTGTGGGTTGCGAGCCACACGGGAAAAAACGGCAGGACGATGCCGTTGACGAGCAGCGGCGCGCAATAGGAAAGCGCGCTAAGCAGCCGGAAGCGCGGCGGCGCTCCCTCACCCGTCGGGGAATTTTGAGCGGGAATCATGGGTGGACCTGAAGGAAACTGGACGTTGTCCTAACACACCACCCTGGAGGCGACTATTACGAGAAATAGCCGTTCTGAAACGTTTTAGAAAATAAATAGGGCCTGTCGCCTAACGGTAACGGCTAAATTCGAGGGAGCGCAGGCGCGGATGCGCCGGCGCCAAAATCAGGCGGCCTGAGGAGCCAGTTCTGCGTCTTCCCGCTCGATGGCGGCAAGTGCTGTCACACTGCTGGCGAGCGCCCGCCAGGTGATCAGTTCGAACGTGCCGTCCTCGTGCTCGGCGACCGCCGTGCAACTTTCCACCCAATCACCTGTGTTGATGTAACGGATACCGTCCATATCCTGGATGATGGCATGATGGATATGTCCGCAGATCACCCCATCGGCGCCATTTTTGCGGGCTTCCTCTGCCACGACGCGCTCGAATTCACCGATGAAATTGACGGCATGCTTGACCTGCAGCTTCGCCCAGGCCGAGAACGACCAGTAGGGCATGCCAAGGCGACGGCGCACCGCCGCCAGGATGATATTGATGCGGATCGCCGTGTCATAGGCCCAGTCGCCGAGATAGGCGAGCAGTCGTGCATTGCGGACGACGACGTCGAACTCGTCGCCGTGCAGGATCAGGTACTTTCTGCCGTCTGCGCCGTCATGCATCATGCGCTCGACGACTTCGATGCCGCCAAAATGCATGCCCGGGAAGGCCCGCAGGAATTCGTCGTGATTGCCGGGAATATAGACGACGCGCGTGCCCTTGCGCGCCTTGCGCAACAGCTTCTGGACGACGTCGTTGCAGACCTGCGGCCAGTACCAGCTGCGCTTGAGACGCCAGCCGTCGACGATGTCGCCGACGAGCACGATCGTATCGGCCTCGTGGTGGCGCAGGAAATCCAGCAGGAAGTCGGCCTTCGCGGCCTTCGAGCCGAGATGGACATCGGAAATGAAGAGCGTGCGGAAATGTCTGGGTTCCATCATGTCTTTCACGAGCTGCCGCTCATGTCCCATCTTTCATCTAGCCTTCCAAAAACAGACTCGTGTTTCAGGAAGATGACAAGACCGGGAAAAGCGCTGCAAACCCGATCATTCCGCGCGGGCAGGATGCCTGTCGCCACGCGGGCAGGATGCCCGTCGCCGCCAGGCCTACCGGCCATGTTGCCCTGCGCATTCAGGGCGTTCATGATGGCGGCGATTCATATCCGACAATGCGGGATGGCTGATGCGTCTTTTTCTCGTTCGCCACGGCGAATCCCTCGGCAACATCAACGAACAGGCCTACCGCCAATTCGGCGATCACAACGTGCCGCTGACGCAGTGGGGCCATCGGCAGGCACTCGAGGCAGGCGGCGTGATCGCCTCCTATCTCAACGCATTGCCGAGCGCGGGTTTCGGCAAGCTGCAGATCTGGTACTCGCCCTTTCTGAGGACGCGGCAGAGCAAGGATGCGCTGCTCGAAGCCCTGCCGGAAAGCTTTGTCGGCGACATCAGGGAAGATTATCTGCTACGCGAGCAGGATTTCGGTCTCTTCACCGAAATCTATGACCACGCCGAACAGAAGCAGAAGTTTCCCGAGGAGTTCGAAAAATGGGCGAGGCTGCGCAGCAACAGCGGCAAGTTCTACGCACGACCGCCGGATGGCGAAAGCCGGGCGGATGTGGCCCAGCGGGTGCGCCTGTTCCTGCAGACCGTTATGCACGATGCCGAAAATAGCGACCACAACGTTGTGATCGTCGGTCATGGCGTCACCAACCGGGCGGTCGAAATGAATTTCCTGCACCGCCCCGTCGAGTGGTTCGAGCGCTCCGACAATCCTGGAAACGCCGATATCACGCTGATCGAGGGGACGCGCTCGCAAGGATACGAGTCGATCCTGCTGCATCAGGCCGCCGACCGGCAACCGGGACAGGAAGGCGAACTGCGCGACGCCTATGGCGCCGACGTGACGCTTACGCCGAAGCCCGGCGGTTAGCGACGCCTTGCAGAGCGCCGCTACAGGACCAGTGGCGGGTCACGCTCACCAAATTGCCAGCGCCGTATTCGGCCCAATCGTCACGCGCAGCGAACATCAATGCGTCATGTGGCCTTGCCCCGAAACTAGAGCCCCTTGATGGCGAGGACGTTGGCCACAAACCGACTCTATCATGAGGATCGCCTCAATGCATTGGAGCGACATCACCGCGCGGTTGCGGCTCGCCTTGGGCAGGTCCGCCGCGCGTTAAGCAAACGCGCGGCGGAGGCTCCAACGCCTTGATTCCACGCCAGTCCCGTCAGGCAGCTCGCACCGCCGCCATCGGTTTCACGTTCTGATTCATCCGGAACAGATTGTTCGGATCGTAACGCCGCTTGATTTCGGCAAGGCGACCGTAGTTGGCGCCGTAAGCGCTTTCGACCCGATCGACCTCGTCCTCCGGCATGAAGTTGATGTAGGCGGTGCCGACCGAATGCGGCTTGGTTGCCTCGAAGAGCTCCCGCGCCCAACCGATACAGCTTCCATCCATCCCGGCTTCCCGCCAGCGCGCATGCACATTCATGACGAAATGCGAGCTTCGTTGCGGAAATGCGGTCGCCTCGGTGGGTACGCGGCCAGCGGCACCACCGACATGGCCGATGAAGATCTCGCACTCCGGTCCGGGCAGCTTGCGCACGGCGTTGAGCAGGACGTCGATCGCCGCATCCGAGAGAGAGGCGAAATCCTGGCTCTTCCAATAATTGCGCGCACCGGGCGTGAGCAGCGGGTCGAATGCCTGTTGCCAGCCGGTGAACGGCACTGGGCCGACGACGTCGGCAATCGGATTTCCGATCGCGCGCAATCTGGCCGTTGCCTTTTCGCCCGCCGCAATGTCTCCGCAATAGCACATGGCCAGCACCACGATCTCCTTGCCGTGCCATTCGGCCGGAAGGAACGGCAGCGGCGGCGCCTGACGCATCACCACCCAACAGGTCAGTTCGTCAGGGGCCGCCTCCAGCGCCTGCCGGTACTCCTTGAGCACCTTTTCAGCATCGGCGAAGGGATGCACGACGAGCCCAGCGAGAACCTCTGTGTTGAGTGGGTTGAGCTGGAATTCGAAAGAAGTCACGACGCCGAAATTGCCGCCGCCGCCACGCAGCGCCCAGAAGAGATCCGGCATTTCTTTTTCGCTCGCCTTGACCAGCTCGCCATCGGCCGTCACCACATCAACCGAAAGCAGATTATCGAGCGTCAGCCCGAATTTGCGGGTCAGCCAGCCGAAACCGCCGCCGAGTGTCAGGCCGGCGATGCCGGTCGTGGAGTTGATGCCGGTCGGCAGCACCAGCCCGAAGGCCAGCGTTTCCTTGTCGACGTCGGCGAGTGTCGCGCCCGGCTCGATCCTGGCGCGCTTGGTCTGTGGATCGACCCGCACCGATTTCATCGCCGACAGATCGATGACGATACCGCCCTCGCAGACAGCATTGCCGGCGATGCCGTGGCCGCCGCCACGCACCGAAAGGAGCAGATTATTGTCGCGTGCAAACCGCACCGCCCGCACCACATCGGCAGCACCGGCGCAGCGCGCGATAAGCCCGGGCCGGCGGTCGATCATCGCATTCCAGATCGTCCGCGCTTCGTTGTAATCCATGTCCTTACTGGTCAGGAGACTGCCGCGAAATCCGGCGGCAAAAGCATCGATGGCCACGTCATTGACCATCGTCTGCCCCCTTTGCAGGGTCGTGAGGTTCAAATTGTCCATGATTTCCTCCATGCGACCGGCGCCCCGCACCGTCGCGGCCGGCATCCTGCGCCTGTTGAGGTCGTCAAACAAGTTTTCCAAAAGGATTAGCCATTGGCATCAGGGACGAATGGTCGTCCCGCGGGCCCCCCGCCCATCTCACGAAAACTTCTCCCATCCCTCATTTCCATACTGTCGCCCGTATCCGATTGATGTATGGAGGGAACTCCCCAAAAGACGTGCACGGAGGCGGCGATGGATCACCCGGAAAAATCGAAGACGGAAAAGAATCTGACGAGCGGCGATCTCGACGAACAGGCGCTTTTCTTCCACCGCTATCCCCGCCCCGGCAAGCTGGAGATCCAGGCGACAAAGCCGCTCGGCAACCAGCGCGACCTGGCGCTTGCCTATTCGCCCGGCGTTGCCGCCCCTTGCCTTGCCATCCGCGACAATCCCGAAATGGCGGCCGAATATACCTCGCGCGCCAATCTCGTAGCCGTCATCTCCAACGGCACCGCCGTGCTTGGCCTCGGCAATATCGGCCCGCTTGCCTCCAAGCCTGTTATGGAGGGCAAGGCGGTGCTCTTCAAGAAATTCGCCGGCATCGACGTCTTCGATATCGAGATCGACGCGGCAGGCGTCGACCAGATGGTTTCGACCATCGCCTCGCTGGAGCCGACCTTCGGCGGCATCAACCTCGAGGACATCAAGGCGCCGGAGTGTTTCGAGGTCGAGCGGCGCCTGCGCGAGAAGATGAAGATCCCCGTTTTCCACGACGATCAGCACGGTACGGCGATCATCGTCGCCGCCGCGATCCTGAACGGGCTGGAACTCGCCGGTAAGAACATCGCCGACATCAAGATCGTCGCCTCCGGTGCCGGTGCCGCCGCCCTTGCCTGCCTCAACCTGCTTGTCATTCTCGGGGCAAAACGCGAAAACATCTGGGTTCACGATCTCGAAGGCCTCGTCTATGAGGGCCGCATCGAGCTGATGGACGAATGGAAATCCATCTATGCCCAGAAGAGCGAGACGCGTACGCTGGCCGAAAATATCGGCGGCGCCGACGTCTTCCTCGGCCTGTCGGCGGCCGGCGTGCTGAAGCCGGAACTATTGGCGCAGATGGCCGACAAGCCGTTGATCATGGCGCTTGCCAATCCGACGCCGGAGATCATGCCGGATCTCGCCCGTGCTGCCCGACCCGATGCGATGATCTGCACCGGCCGCTCGGATTTCGCCAACCAGGTCAACAACGTCCTCTGCTTCCCTTATATCTTCCGCGGCGCGCTCGATTGCGGCGCCGAGACGATCAATGAAGAAATGAAGATGGCGGCCGTGCGCGCCATCGCAGCCCTTGCCCGCGAAGAGCCGTCGGATGTCGCCGCCCGCGCCTATTCCGGCGAGACCCCGGTTTTCGGCCCCGATTATCTGATCCCCTCGCCCTTCGATCCGCGCCTGATCCTGCGCATCGCGCCTGCGGTCGCCAAGGCCGCCGAACAGAGCGGCGTCGCGCGCCGCCCGATCCAGGATTTCGACGCCTATCTCGACCAGCTGAACCGCTTCGTTTTCCGCTCCGGCTTCGTCATGAAGCCGATCTTCACCGCCGCCAAGGCGGCAGAGCGCAAGCGCGTCATCTTCTCCGAAGGCGAGGACGAACGCGTACTGCGCGCCGCCCAGGTGCTGCTCGAGGAAGGCCTTGCCGAACCGATCCTGATCGGCCGCCCGCAAGTCATCGAGACACGCCTGAAGCGCTACGGCCTGCGCATCCGGCCGCTGCAGGATTTCGAGGTCATCAACCCGGAAGACGATCCGCGCTTCCGCGAATATGTCGATCTCTATTTCTCCCTCGTCGGCCGCCGCGGCGTCATCCCGGAAGCTGCCCGCACGATCGTACGCACCAACACCACCGTCATCGGCGCACTGGCGCTGCGGCGCGGTGAGGCCGATGCGCTGATCTGCGGCCTCGAAGGCCGCTACGAGAAGCACCTGCGCGACGTCCGCCTGATCATCGGCAAGCGCAAGGATGTCCGCGATTTCTCAGCCCTCAGCCTGATGATCTCGCAGCGCGGCGCCACTTTCTTCACCGACACCTACGTCACCTTTAATCCGAACGCCGAAGAGATCGCCGAGGCGACGGTGCTCGCGGCCGAGGAAATCCGCCGTTTCGGCATCACGCCGCGCGCCGCTCTGGTCTCGCATTCCAATTTCGGTTCGCGTGAATCCGAAAGCGCCACGAAGATGCGCAATGCGCTGCAGCTCGTGCGCGAAGCCGCACCCGACCTCGAGGTCGACGGTGAGATGCACGGCGAAAGCGCCATCACTGAAGCGTTGCGCAAGCGCGTCATGCCGGACACGACGCTGCACGACGAGGCGAACCTCCTGGTATTCCCGAACCTCGATGCCGCCAACATCACGCTCGGTGTGGTGAAGTCGATGACGGACGGCCTGCATGTCGGCCCGATCCTGCTCGGCACCGCCCTGCCCGCCCATATCCTCGCCCCCTCGGTCACCTCCCGCGGCGTCGTCAACATGGCGGCACTCGCCGTCGTCGAGGCATCGCAACCGGCCTGAGCCGGCTCAGACTGCTGACAAAGTCGGCCACCCTTTCGTCATGCTCGGGCTTGTCCCGAGCATCTGCAGCCGGTTGATATGCAGCAGATATCAGGCCGGGGCCTGGGATAAAATCCTCTGGTGCGAGCGGCCCTTGAAGCCGCTCCGATACATGTCCTGATGCCATATCAGGCACCTCGTAACGACAGACGCCCTTTATCCGCAAGCGCATCCGCGCGCTCGTTGCCGGCAATGCCGGAATGGCCCTTGCACCAGGCAATGGTCACCAGACCATTCTGGGATAGTTGAAGATCGACCGCTTTCCACAATTCCGCATTGGCGATCGTTCGGCTTCGGGCATTCCCGTTCGGATTGCTTTTCTTCCAGCCGTTGTTCTTCCAGATATGTCGCCGGCTGTTGCAGCCTTTGACGGCATAGACGGAATCGGACCAGATAGTCGCGGGCTCGCCGCTTGCTCCGCTGTTGATCCAGATTGCCGCCCTGAGGACGGCGGTCAATTCCATCGAATTATTGGCGGAATCCTCGACGCCACCGAAGCCGGAGGCGATTTCTGCGGCATCACGATAGGCGACAAATGCCCAGCCCCCGTGCCCGGAACCGGGTTCATGACAACCGTCCACGAAGACGTGGAGGCCGTGTTGGGCTTCGGGTATCCCGACTGTCGCAGCAGGGGAGCGAAGTTCGTTGGAAATACCTGACATTTTCGCCGTCCTTCTCGCCTTCGCCGTGCCCACCGCAAGACCGCTGCGGCTTGCGGCGACCTGCCCCCATATCCCACGTCTTGATCACCTCCCGCGGCGGCGTCAACATCGAAGCACTGGCCATCATCGAGGCGTGGCAAGTGCGGTATCATAAAGAATGCACCGTCTGTAAACCTACCCGGCGCCAAGCGGCATTGCAGCGACCGGAATTCTCCCCATCCCTCGTTGGGGGGTAGTGGCGGAGGTAGCTATGAAAGCTGATCTGGCGAGCGAGAAGAAGAATCGAGTCCCGGAAAACTGAAAGAAGAAAGTCCCGCTTTTGGCGGCACAACAAATTCCCCCCAACAGATGGGTCGCCCGCATTTGCTGGATAAGATCGCGAAAATGCGCTAGGATTTTCTCCAAGCTTATTAAGAGAAACACGTTAAGAGACAACGCGCGGTGATCGAGGCCGCAATCGACCGATCGATTCTTTGCTCATTCCGGGACGACGCCGTGAAACGCCGAAACCTGTCTCTTGCCCTTCTCCTTGCCTTTGCGGCGCCTGCCGCCGCGCAAAACAGCGCCGTCTGTGAGGACCTGCACGGTCGCCTTGCCGACTTGCCGCGATCGATCGGCAATGGCAACGGCCCGGAAGCCCGCCAATATTCCAGCGCCATGGCCGAGCAGAACCTCGAGCTGCGCAAGGTTCGCAACGAGCTGCGCAGCAATGGCTGCACCTCGGGCAGCATGGTGGTGATCGGCGGCGAGAATGACGATTATTGCGCCGAACTTTCGCAGTCCGAAGCGCGCATGATCGACAATATCCACTATCTCCAGGACCGCCGCAACGAACTGGCCGACCAGAACGGCGCTGATGACGACGCGCGCCGCGAACTGGTCGCGGCTCTCGACCGCAATGGCTGCAACAGCGAAAACTTCTATGCCCCGAGCGATCGCAGCGCCGCCGACCCCGCGCCAAGCGTCGAGGAACAGGCGCTACGCACCGATACCTTCATTCCGCTCGGCGGCGGCGAAGAGGTCGATCCGCGTTACGGCCTGCCCCGGGCCGAGATGCTCTCGCCGGTCAGCACCATGTGCGTGCGCAGCTGCGACGGCGGCTTCTTCCCGATCAGCTCGAACGCCACGTCGGTCGATTTCGGCCGCGATGCTCAGACCTGCGCCAAGATGTGCCCGGGCATCGAGACCGAACTGTTCTATCGTGACGTGACGAGCACCGAAGCCTCGAACATGATCTCGGTCGCGACGGGCACGCCCTACAGCGCCATGAAAAATGCCTTTGCCTACAAGAACCGCACGCCCGGGGAAAAATCCTCCTGCGCCTGCAATCTCACAGCCTATTATGAGGAGATGCGCGGCAAGCAGGCGGTAAGCGAACCGCCGCAGCAGGGCTCGATCACCACCATCCGCACCAATCCCCCGGCGAAGGATGCCGCAGCCGCCGCGCCGCAACCATCCGTTCCCGAGCGCCCCTACGATCCCACGCAGAACCGCGTCCGTCAGGTCGGCCCGCAGTTTCTTGCCGGCGATCAGGGCTCGATCGACCTCGCCAATCCGGCAACGCCGGGCCCGCAGCCACAACAGCAGCAGTGATTGAACAGCTTACGGTGCGGTGGCGGAGCCATAGCGGCGTTGTGCAAGGGCGCATGAGATGACGGCGATGTCAGCTGAACGTGCGGCGGGATGTGAATGCGGGTCGCTTGAGCATGGTCAGTAGGTCGTACGACCGCCGCTCAGGTCGAACGTCGATGCGGTCGTGAAGGAGTTCTCTTCGGAGAGCAGCCAGACGACCATCGAAGCGATTTCACCAAGTTCAACAAAACGGTCGCGCGGAATGCGGACGCGCATATATTCGATAAACTCGGATGTCAGCCCGTCCAATATAGGTGTCTTTGCTGTGGTTGGCGTTACCGCGTTCACGGCGATTCCTGTCTTTGCGAGTTCCTTGCCAAGAGACTTGGTGAAGCCCAGCACACCAGCTTTCGCTGCGCTGTAGGCGGCGATGTTCGGATTTCCTTCCTTGCCCGCAACCGAAGAGATGTTCACAATCCGCCCGTAGTCGCGCTTTAACATGACCGGAACGACGTGCCGGCAACAATTGAAGGTTCCCGTGAGGCAGACATCGACGACGTCTTTCCATTCACCGAAATCGTATTCGATCGTGGGCTTTACCGGACCGGTAATCCCGGCGGAATTGACGAGGCCGTCGATACGGCCAAAAATCTCCTCGGTCGCCGCCGCCGCATTTTTCACTGATACGGGATCTGCGACGTTGACGCCGAAAGCGACCGTGCCAGATCCGAGAGCGGAAGCGCTGTCCTTCGCCATGTTTTCGTTCAGGTCCCAGATGGCCACCTTGCCACCGGACTGGATGACGCGCTCTGCGATAGCGTAGCCGATGCCGCGCGCACCGCCTGTGATCACGATGATCCGTTCCTTCAAGTCGATCATGTTCATTGGGCCGTTATCCTCCGAGTGAGCCACCGATAGCCGAATATCTATTGGAAATTCCGGGATTTCGCCTTCAGCGTATCGATATGAAGGTCAGGAATTTATCCCGAGTCTGAAACTATGCCGAGCCCATTCCCTAAAGCCCGAGATTTCCGGTAATCAAGGATTAAAAGCTCGGCATAATTTGAACGCTTTGGAAGACCGGGTATGCCCGAAGCGGAAATCTTTGTCTGCATCCGTTACTCCGAAAGGCATTCTGCAGCCCCCTTGTGTATAGACATTGGCGCACGCTATTAGCGAACGAACAGTAGGAGATGCTATGAACAGCAATCTTAAAGAGCTATCGTTTCAACAGGTTGATGTTTTTTCCTCGGAGCGAATGGGTGGAAATCCACTTGCGGTGGTAGTGGATGCGGACGATCTTGATACATCAACGATGGCCAGGTTTGCCAACTGGACCAATCTAAGCGAGACGACCTTCCTCCTAAAGCCGACGGTCCCGGATGCTGATTATCGCGTCAGAATTTTCACGCCGCATCAGGAGCTGCCCTTTGCCGGACACCCGACTTTGGGTAGCTGCCACGCATGGCTGACCTTGGGCGGAAAGCCAAAGCAGCCAGTTGTCATCCAGGAATGTCAGGCGGGTTTGATCGGGATCAGAAGAGACGGCGATATCCTCTCATTTCTGGCTCCAGATTTGATCAAGACTGGACATATCGATAACGATCTAATGAAACGAGTTATGAGCGGTCTAAGTCTGTCACCTGAGATGATAGTCGATGCGAGTTGGGTAGACAACGGTCCCGGTTGGATGGCCTTGCTCCTGAAAAGCAGAGACGATGTCCTACGTGTCCGTCCGAACTACCAGAGTATTTCCGGACTAAGGGTAGGCCTGATTGCACCATGTTTGGGGGACGTCGATGGTGTGGATTTCGAGGTCCGCGCCTTCACCGCCGCTGGTTACGAAGACCCAGTCACTGGTAGCCTAAATGCGGGTTTGGCAAAATGGCTCATTTCCGCAAATCTCGCGCCGCCTTCATACATCGCTGCGCAAGGGACGGTCTTGGGCAGGTCAGGGCGGGTACATGTCCGGCTCGAATCTGAAGATATTTGGGTTGGCGGCAATGTCGTTACCTGCATAAACGGAAAAGCTATCCTCTAAGACAGTCATCGACCTGAGGCCGATGACTGCAATTGGCGCTTTTCTGCCTACTGAAAGTTCCTCGATAATTGGTGGGGTCGGCATGGACGTCGCGGCCCTCACCGCGATGTCCCTAGCTCCGGCAGGGATCAGAGTTTGTCTAAAAACGCCAATAGATTGTCGCCAGCCCTGAACCGGCCAGGCGATTGTCCATTATACGGATCGATCTTGGCGAGAGCGGCCTCCTTGATCCTGCTCTCATTGATCCTTTCACTTGGCAGCGCTTCGCGGTATAATTAGAGCGGGCTAAAATAGAAAATGGGACGGCCGTCAAAACAGAAAACCTTCCGTCTTTGGGCCGGGGATCAACCATGGGGGTCGAAAATGCTTAGCGGCTTTAGCAGGGCCTGCGCGCTAATCCTTTTGTCAGGGAACTTCGCTTTCGCCCAATCGGATCAGATAGAGCCAAACGCTGGAATGTGGAAGACGTGGGTAATCACGTCGGGCAAAGACTTCCGAGTCCCGCCCCCACCGGATACTTCCGCAACCGAGTTGGAGCAGGTCCGCGAACTTGTCGCAAAGAACGATGCGCAGGTCGCCGCCAAGATCACATTCTGGGACGCCGGTTCGCCCGGCTATCGATGGATCGACCTGGTCAACAACCGTCTTCTCGCAAACCAGACGATCCCCAATGCGCATCGCGTCTACACCTATTTGACGATGGCGGTCTACGACGCCACCATCGCGGCTTGGGAGTCGAAATACTTCTACAATCGCCCCCGCCCGAGCGAGGTGGATACGACACTGCCGACCGCGCTGCCTACGCCTCGGAGTCCCGCTTATCCATCCGAACACGCCGCCGCCGCCGCCGCCGCCGCGACCGTTCTTGCCTATTTCTTTCCCGACGAGGCGTCGTCGTTCCAGGCGATGGCCGAAGAAGCCGCACAGTCGCGTGTCCTTGCCGGTGTCCAGTTCCCAAGCGATTCATCCGCCGGCCTGGAACTGGGGCGACGCGTGGCAGAGCAAGTGATTGCGCGGGCAAAGGCCGACGGCTCCGATGCCGTCTGGACCGGCACTGTGCCGACCGGGCCGTGCATGTGGGTCGGAGACAAACCCGCCAATGCAACCATGCCAAACTGGAAGCCGATCCTGCTCGAGACAGCCGATGAATTCAGGCCACCGACTCCGCCCGACTGCAAGTCTGCGGCCGTGAAGGCCGAGACGGATGCAGTCCGCCAGTTTGAGCGAAAATTCCCCAACAGCTACAAGGCGTTCTACTGGCAAAGTCCATCCGGCCTGTTCACCGACTGGTATGACTATGCCAGCAAGTGGATGTTCGAGGACAAGACGGATTCGAACCCGCCGCGCGCCGCACGGGCTTACGCGATGCTCGCAACGGTCTATTACGACGCCTACATCGCAAGCAACGACGGGAAATACGCTTATTGGTACCTGCGGCCCAACATGCTTGACCCGAGCATCACTCCCCTGTTCGCAGTGCCGGCCCATCCCAGTTATCCGTCGAATCACTCCACGTTGTCGACTGCCCGATGCGAGGTGCTTGCCTATCTGTTCCCCGACCAGGCGGAGTTCATCCGAACGGTCGGCAAGGAAGCGGGCGATTCCCGCATCTGGGCCGGCATCCACTATGAAATGGACAACCGGGCCGGTGCCGCACTTGGCAAAGCAGTCGCCGGGAAATTCATCGAGCGGGCAAAAAAAGACGGGGCAGACTAGCGGAAGGGCCGCTAGCGCCTTTCTCCTGAAATGTCGCAATCCTAAGCGAGGGGTTCTCGGTGGAACGTTCCGTTCACTCAGCAGCCGACGTGCGAGGCAGCAACGTTTCTCAAACGATGCGGATGCGGCGCGTCACCTGGCCATTGCTTTCCCAGTATGTGTGCTTTTTGGCGATCAAGGGATCGTCCATCGCCGGTTGAATTTGCCCTGCGGTACTGATCGCGCGCGAGGTCACCGTGTGTTCTCCAGGCGAGGGATTTGGCCAATCCAGTGACCAAATCTTCCAGGCGTATTCGGCCTCCTCGCTGTGATCGATGACTGCCGGCATCCAGGGCCCTTGATCAATTTTCAGTTCGACCCGGTCGATCGGTGCACCCCAGGCTGCGCCGACGACCCGGTGACCCGAGTCGTTGCGCGTGACCTTGGCGGGCGCGGATTTCAGCAAGGCCCGGCCGACCGAGGTCTCGGCCCGCACGGTCTCGCCGTTGTGCTCTTCTTCCCGGATGGTGACATAGTCGCGGCCCATCAGCAGGCTCATGAAGCGGGTGTCGCGAACCTCGATGCCCTTCAGCCACTTGACGTTGGCGATCCCGTACCAGCCCGGAGTTATCAGCCGCAGCGGGAAACCGTTGGGGGCAGGCAGGGTCGCCCCGTTCATTTCGTAGCAGAGCAGATTGTCGGGGTTCATCGTGTCTGCGAGCGACATGCTGCGAGCGAAGTTCTGTTGCATCTTGATGTCGCGAATCGTGACCTCGCCTTTGTCGGTGCCGAAGAAGACGACCTCTAGGTGTTCAGTCCCCATCCATCATGGAAGACGAGTTCCTCGAGCGGCAGCCGCTGCCGCCAGCCTTTGACGGACAGTTCCGGCTCGTCATAGAGCCGGTCGACGAAACCGGCACAGAGCCAGGCGACCACCTCGATATGCTGGGGTATGCCGAGAATGCTCTTCAGGTCGCCTTCATGAAAGATGCTGACCCAGCCGATCCCGACCCCTTCCGCCCGCGCCGCAAGCCAGAGATTCTGGATGGCGCAGACTGTGGAATAGCTATCCATCCTGGGATTGTGCGTGCGCCCCAGCACGACGCTGCCGCTGCGGGTAGGATCGCAGGTCACGCATATGCCGAGCGGCGCCTCGACAATGCCTTCGAGCTTGAGCGAGCGGTAGGCCTGCCGTCGTTCACCTTCGAACATCAGCGCCGCCTCCTCGTTGGCCCTCCCAAAAGCATCCCGGACGCGCGCCCGCACGGTTGCGCTTTTCACCAGAATGAAATTCCACGGCTGCATAAAGCCGACGGAGGGTGCATGATGGGCAGCCGTCAGCAGCCGCTGCACAAGGTCATCCGGCAAGGGATCGGGCAGGAACTGGCTGCGAACGTCGCGCCGCGTCATGATCGCATGATAGACGGCCTCGCGTTCGGCCAAGGAAAAACCGGACGCCGCTGAAAGGGCATCCTCATCAAAGGGTCGCATCGTCAAATCCCCAACAACGCAACCGCCCCGCCGTCCGCGCGGATCGGTCTATCTAGCCAGGCCGGTCTTCTGACTCGGCGTCATCCGTCTGCCGCAGCCTTCCCGGCGAGAAGCCAGTGGCGTGATGAAGCGGCAAGCGTCGGCCTTACAGCGTTGGGCACGTTCCGGCTTTGCACCGGATTCCCGATTCTCCCGCCTGGACGGCGGGCACCTGACGGCGCATCTATTTCAGGAAAGCGCGGCGGCGGCAAGCCGGCCCTCATACCGCAGACACGTTGCATGCGACATCGACTTCATGGACAGAGGCGCATCGCTGCCTTAGAAACAAACCGATCCTGACCGACGCCCATGGCGCCGCACTTTTTCTCTTTGCACTTTGGTTGCCCGTGCCCCGCCTCACGCCCATGATCCTTGCGGTCGCCCTGTTCATGGAACAGATGGATTCGACCGTGATCGCCACCAGCCTACCGGCGATCGCAGCTGATATCGGCACCTCGCCGATCGCGCTGAAGCTCGCCGTCACCAGCTATCTCGTGGCGCTGGCGATCTTCATCCCGATCAGCGGCTGGATGTCCGATCGTTTCGGCGCACGCAACATCTTCCGCATGGCGATCTTCGTTTTCATGATCGGCTCGATCGCCTGCGCCTTTTCCAATTCGATCACGGCCTTCGTCATCTCACGCCTGATCCAGGGCGCCGGCGGCTCGATGATGACGCCGGTCAGCCGCCTGCTGCTGGTCCGGGGAACGCCGCGTCACGAACTCGTCGATGCCATGGCCTGGCTTACAATTCCAGCTTTGATCGGTCCGATCATGGGTCCGCCGATCGGCGGCTTCCTCACCACCTACCTCACCTGGCACTGGATCTTCTGGATCAACGTCCCGATCGGCGTGCTCGGCATCATCCTCGTCACCCGTTTCCTGCCGGCGGTCGAGCCGCGCACTCTGCGGCCGATGGACTTCCCCGGCTTCTTCCTTTGCGGCCTAGGCTTCTCCGGCTTCGTCTTCGGCCTGTCGGTGATCAGCCTGCCGGCCGTGCCCGTTATCTACGGTTATGTCACGGTTGCGATCGGCATCCTTGCCGGCCTCCTCTACCTCCTGCATGCCCGCCGCGTGCCCTATCCGCTTCTCGATCCGAAGATGTTCCGCTACCCGATGTTTCGGGCGGCGATCCTCGGCGCCTCGAATTTCCGCATGGGACTTGGCGCCCTGCCTTTCCTGATGCCGCTGATGCTCCAGCTCGGCTTCGGCTTGACGCCGCTGCAATCGGGCTCGGTCACCTTCGTCAGCGCGCTCGGCTCCATGGGTTCGAAATTCGCCGCCTCGCGCACCTTCAACGCCTTCGGCTTCCGCACGGTGATCTCGCTCACCACCTTGCTGGCGGCGATCTTCCTCGGCATCAACGGCCTTTTCACCGCCGAAACGCCACTGTTCCTGATCATGGCCTGCCTGCTGATCGGCGGCCTGTTCCGCTCCATGGCTTTCTCGGGCGTCAACGCCATGGCCTTCGGCGATGTCGATGATGCCGACAGCAGCCAGGCAACCGCAATCAATGCCGTTGCCCAGCGTATCTCCATGGCGATGGGTGTGGCGATCGCCGGCGGCATCCTCGAAATTTCCAGCAGCTTCCACGACGGCAGGCTGCTGGTCTCGGATTTCCACATCGCCTTCTTCAGCGTCTCGGCGATTTCGGCGCTGGCCTGCATCACCTTCCTGCGCCTGCCCCAAGATGCCGGCGCTGAACTGACGGCGCGCGGCCGCAAGCGCCGGCACGCCGAACCCGAAGAGGCCGTGGCTGAAAATAGCTGATCTCCCTGACGCCACGGAAGCATTCCTGCGCCCACCGGTTCGCAAGGCTCGGCGCAGGGGGAGGCAAGGCGAATGGCGCGCGTGTGCCCCGCATGCCTTTCTACTTTATGATTTATTCACACATCAAATACACACTGCGTTTGCGCGTTTTGGGTTGCTATCTGGACATGGGCATGAGCGCTCGTGATGCGACCGTCAGCGTCGATGCCCGTATTGATACGCCAGTCGGGAACATGTCCGACTGAGCCGCAATTCTAGGCCGCCGCGGAATGTTCCAATTTTTGAAAACGATGCCTCTGACAGCCAAGCTGGCGGCGATTATCGTTGCCGTAAACCTCTGCGGCATTTCCGCTTTCGCCACCTATACCTGGATGTACGAAACCCGGGCGTTGATCGATGGCGCCAAGGCGAACTGGTCCAAGGATGCGGAGCAGTTTGCATCTCTGGCCGCCGGCGGCGTGAAATGGGGGAAGGCGAACGCCGTTCGCGAGGCTTATTCGCTCTACCGCGACGACCCCTCGCTCGATCTTGTACAGTTTGCCGCATTCAACGCGGAACCGGCATCAGTCGATACGTGGACACGCGACGGCATCAACGGTTTGCCTGCACCCGCCGATCTGGCGAAGCGTCTCAGCGCGAAACCGGAAAAGACGACTGTCGATGATAGCGGAACATCCGCCGGCGTGGTCACGATCATCGCGCCGCTTCCGCTGGATAAGGCAGGCAAGGCCACCGGCTACATCGTCACGAACTGGTCTGTCGAAAAAATCGCTTCCGAAGTCAGGCAGAAAGTTCTCATTTCGTTGCTCACGCAGTCCGCGATCACCGCCATGGCCGTCGTTGCCTTCCTTCTCGCCATGCGCAGCCTGGTCGGCCGGCCCATCAGGGTGATCAGCGAACGAATTAGCGCGTTGCAGAAAGGCGATCTGGTCTCTCCCGTCACCTACAGGGAAAATGGCGACGAGATCGGCTTTCTGGCGCGAGCATTGGAAGTTTTCCGTCACGAGGCGATTGCGAAGGTCGAGAGAGAGCAAGCCGCTGCCGAGCAGAGTGCTTCGCTCGACGCCGAACGGGCGCGCAACGCATTGTTGACCGACGAGGCCAGCAACACGCAACGGCTGGTCATGAACGCTCTCGCAAATGCATTGGAAGGCCTTGCCGCCGGCGACTTCTCGATACACCTGGCCGATGTCGGTCCCGAATTCGATAAATTGCGGCAGGATTTCAACAACATGGTCGATGCGGTCGCGGCCGCTCTGACAGAGATCAAGACCGCTTCCGTGGCGGTTGAAACCGGCTCGAGCGAGCTGGCGACCTCCGCAGATCAACTCGCCAGGCGGACCGAGCAACAGGCAGCAGCATTGGAACAGACCGCCGCCGCACTGGATGAGGTGACCACGACGGTCAGAACATCGTCGCAACGGGCTGAAAATGCCGGGCAGTTGGTCGAGGAGACAAAGCGGAGCGCCCATGTCTCGGCGACGGTGGTGCGTGATGCGATCGGGGCGATGGACCGGATTCAAACCTCGTCGAGCCAGATCGGCCGCATTATTGGCGTCATCGACGAAATCGCCTTCCAGACGAACCTGCTTGCGCTGAACGCCGGCGTCGAGGCGGCGCGCGCCGGCGAAGCCGGCAAGGGTTTTGCGGTTGTCGCGCAGGAAGTGCGTGAGCTCGCCCAGCGGTCTGCAAATGCAGCCAAGGAAATCAAGAACCTGATCAATGTGTCGGGCGACGAAGTTGCTGCGGGCGTCGGGCTGGTGAACCAGACCGGCGATGCCCTCCTGAAGATTGAGGAGCAGATCAACCGCATCAGCGACAGCATCGCTTCCATCGTCCAATCCTATCGCGAACAGGCGACGGGCCTGCAGGAAATCAACAGCGCGATCAACCAGATGGATCAGACGACACAGCAGAACGCGGCAATGGTCGAGGAAACCAACGCAGCCTGCCACGAACTGCTGTCGCAAGGACGCCTGCTGCAGGACTCGGCCGGCAGGTTCATCGTCGGCGCGTCTGCGGCAAGCCAGCCCAAAGCCGTTCAACCCACCCGCCAATCTCGTCCCGAGCCGAGAGCCTTCGTGCAGCGGCATGCAGGAAATGCCGCCGTTGCCGCTGCTCCCGGGGCCTGGGAGGAGTTCTGACGTCGTCTTCGCCCGATAAGCCTTAGTTCTCAACAACCTATAATCAGGAAGGAAACAGTTATGAAGAAACTCGTGCCCGCATTTCTTTTGGCCTGCACCGCATTTGCCATGCCGATGGGCGTATCCCTGGCACAGGATGCCAAGCTTGCCCCGATCTCCGACTACGTGACGAGCGACGTAAAGCCCTGGCTGAACGACCCTGCCATCATCGAGGCCGTCAAGGCGCAGAATGCTGCCAACGCCAATCTCAGCGCTGCCGATATCGACGCCCTCGACAAGAAGTGGCGTGCCGAAGTCGATGGCTCCGACCACGCCATGATCGACGGCGTGCTCAACAATGCGCTGTCGAAATTCCTTCAGGGCAAGAAGGAAGCTTCTGGCGGCAAGATCACCGAGATCTTCGTCATGGACGCAAAGGGGCTGAATGTCGGTCAAAGCGACACCACATCCGATTACTGGCAGGGCGATGAGGGCAAGTTCCAGAAGTCCTTCGGAGCCGGCAAGGACGCCGTCTTCGTCGATGAGATCGAAAAGGATGAATCGACCCAGACGCTCCAGTCGCAGGCAAGCGTCACGATATCAGACGACGCGGGAACGCCGATCGGCGCCATCACCGTCGGCGTGAACGTCGACGCCCTGTGATCTCAGGAACTGCGTTTTCTAGAACAGTGCGAATGACCGTCGCCCGAGAGCATCTTTAGAGCGACAGGTTTAAACAAAGCTTAGAGCGCGTCGCATGCACGAGATCGAGTGCGACGCGCTTCTTGCCTCGCCGGGGTGTCCCTCCGCAGAAGCCGTTGCCGTCCCCCGGAGCGCTGGATTTTCAGACAGAAAATTCTACGTGACATCACGCAGGCGTGGCGCTACATACGCCCCATGTCGATCACATCAATCAACGCCTTGGGATTTTATTGGTACCGCTGCTCTCAGCGGATGCGGGTCCATGCGTAACTGAATTCGACGCGACGACAACCCGAACAGCCGCTAGTCTACCTGGCGGCTTTTTTGTTCCGCACGGTATGACCAAACAGGAGCCATACCGTGTCTGATACCATTGATGATCTGCGTATCGTCGAGATCACCCCACTCACCAAACCTGCCGATATCATCGCGGAAATTCACCGCAATGCTACTGTCACGGACACCGTGACCAGCAACCGTGATGCGATCCATAAGATCCTCCAGGGCGAAGACGATCGCCTGATCGTCGTCATCGGCCCCTGCTCCATCCATGACCCCGTTGCGGCTCGGGAATATGCCGCACGGCTGGAGGAACAGCGACGCCGCTTCGCCGACGATCTCGAGATTGTCATGCGCGTCTATTTCGAAAAGCCTCGCACGACCGTCGGCTGGAAGGGCCTGATGAACGACCCGCATCTCGACGGCAGCTACCGCATCGAGGAAGGGTTGAGGATTGCGAGACGCCTGCTGCTCGATATCAATGCGATGGGCCTTCCGGCCGGCGTCGAATTCCTCGACACGATCACGCCGCAATATATTGCCGATCTCGTCAGTTGGGGTGCGATCGGCGCGCGCACGACCGAAAGCCAGGTCCATCGTCAGCTTGCCTCCGGCCTTTCCTGCCCGATCGGCTTCAAGAACGGCACCGATGGCGGCGTTCGCGTCGCGCTGGATGCCATCCTCGCAGCCTCGCAGCCGCATCACTTCCCGGCCGTCACCAAGGACGGCCAGGCAGCAATTGCCTCGACGACTGGCAATGACGACTGCCACATAATCTTACGCGGCGGCAAGCGGCCGAACTATGAAGCGGCCGATGTCGAAGCGGTCACCGGCGAAGCCATCAAGCTCAGTGTCGCCCCGCGCATCCTCATCGATGCCAGCCATGCCAACAGCGGCAAGGATCCGATGAACCAGCCGCTCGTCGTCAAATCCGTGGCCGCGCAGATTGCCGCCGGCAACAGCGACATCAAGGGCATGATGATCGAAAGCAACCTCGTCGCCGGCCGCCAGGACCTCGTTCCCGGCAAGCCGCTGGTCTATGGCCAGTCCATCACCGATGGCTGCATCGACTGGGATATGTCGGTCGCGGTGCTGGAAGATCTGGGAAAATCAGCCCGCGAGCGGCGCCGGACCTAGTCAGCCGGAAAATAGCGGACATAGGCGAATTCTTCGCCATCAGGAGACCAGCAGGGCACGTTGATTGTGCCCTGCCCCCCGAAGAGCTCGAACAGCGTCTTCAGATTGCCGCCGTCCATGTCCATCAGCCGCAGCCGCACGTCGAGATCGCGCGGATGGTCGAAAACCGAGGGGTCGTAGGAGAGGATCAACACCTTGTCATTCGAAGGCGACGGATGAGCGAACCAGTTGCCCTGATTGTCGGAGGTCACCTGCTCGAGCCCGGTGCCGTCGGGGTGGATGCGCCAGATCTGCATCAGCCCGGTGCGGCTGGAATTGAAATAGATCCATTGCCCGTCGGCGGAATAATCCGGCCCGTCATTGCGGCCTTCGCCATGCGTCAGCCGCGTCTCGGCACCGCCGTCGACGGAGATGGTGTAGATATCGAAGACGTCGTCGCGGATGCCGCAATAGGCAAGCTGGCGCCCATCCGGCGACCAGCCATGCCAGTAGGACGGCAGGTTCTGAGTGACAAGCCGCGGCGTGCCGCCTTCGATCGGCAAGGTATAGATCGCCGACTTGCCGAATTCGGTCTTGTCGGAGATGACAATCTTCGTCCCGTCGGGCGAAATGCCGTGATCATTGTTGCAGTTGACGGCAAAGCCGGTATCGACCTTGACCACCTCGCCGCCATCGAGCGGCAACCGGTAGAGCAACCCGTCGCCGTTCAAGAGCAGGTAGGAACCATCGGGCGAGAAATTTGGCGCCTCGACCAGTTTCTCCGTCTGCCAGACCTCGTGGGCCCTGCCCGTCCTGACGTTGTAGATCTCGACCGAGCTGCGCATGTTTCCTCCCGATATTTCTATGGTCTCAGCGGTCCCGGAACCGATTGGTGATGGGATAGCGCCGGTCGCGACCGAAATTCTTCTTGGTGATCTTTACCCCCGGCGCCGATTGCCGGCGCTTGTATTCGGCGAGATAGAGCAGATGCTCGACCCGGTGGACGGTCGCAACATCATGGCCGCGCGCGACGATCTCCTCGACCGCCATTTCCTTCTCCACCAGGCATTCGAGAATATCGTCGAGAACGGGATAGGGCGGCAGCGAATCCTGGTCCTTCTGGTCGGGACGAAGCTCGGCCGAAGGCGCCTTGTCGATGATATTCTGCGGGATCACCTCGCCCGACGGCCCTAGCGCACCCGGCGGTACGTTTTCGTTGCGCCAGCGGGAAAGCGCATAGACCTGCATCTTATAGAGATCCTTAATCGGGTTGAAGCCGCCGTTCATGTCGCCGTAGAGCGTGGCGTAGCCGACCGACATCTCCGACTTGTTGCCCGTCGTCACCACCATCGAGCCGAACTTGTTAGAGATTGCCATCAGGATGACGCCCCGCGCCCGGCTTTGCAGGTTCTCTTCGGTAATGCCACTGTCCGTGCCTTCGAAAAGGCTGGCGAGCGCGCTGCTGAAACCCGTCACCGGCTGTTCGATCGGCACGATATCGTAACGGCAGCCGAGCGCCTTGGCGCAATCGGCCGCGTCCTTCAGCGAATCCTCGGAGGTGTAGCGGTAAGGCAGCATGACGGTGCGCACCCGCTCATCGCCAAGTGCATCGACGGCGATCGCGGCGCAGATCGCCGAGTCGATGCCGCCGGAAAGGCCGAGCACGACGGTTTTGAAGCCGTTCTTGTTGACGTAGTCGCGGAAGCCCAGCAGGCAGGCGCGGTAATCGGCTTCCTCGCGCTCTGGAATATGCGCCATCGGCCCTTCGGCACAGTGCCAGCCGCTGTCGCCGCGCTTCCATGTCGTCACCGCCAGCGCGGTTTCGAACTGGCTCATCTGGAAGGCGAGCGACTTGTCGGCATTGAAGGCGAAGCTCGCGCCGTCGAAGACGAGTTCATCCTGGCCACCGAGCTGGGCGGCATAGATCAGCGGCAGCCCGGTCTCGATCACCTGCTTCAGCACCACCTGATGGCGGATATCGACCTTGCCGCGATAATAGGGCGAACCGTTCGGCGACAGCAGGATTTCAGCCCCGCTTTCGGCCAGCGTCTCGCAGACGCCGAGATCGCCCCAGATATCCTCGCAGATCGGAATGCCGATGCGCACGCCGCGGAAATTCACCGGCCCCGGCATGGCACCCTGGTCGAAGACCCGCTTCTCGTCGAACTCACCGTAATTCGGCAGGTCGATCTTGTCGCGCACCGCAATCACCTTACCGCCGTCGAGCACGGCGACGGAATTGTAGCGCCCGGTCTCGTCCTGCCGGGGAAAACCGATGATGACGCCGGCTCCGCCATCGGCAGTGTCGGCAGCCAGGCTCTCGACCGCCTTCCAGCAGGCACGGATGAAGGCGGGCTTCAGCACTAGGTCCTCCGGCGGATAGCCGGAGATGAAAAGCTCGGTCAGGACGAGCAGATGCGCGCCCTCCCGGCTCGCATCGGCGCGTGCCTCGCGCGCCTTGGCGAGATTGGCTGCGACATCGCCGACCGTCGGGTTGAGCTGGCCGATGGCGATGCGGAAGATATCAGAAAGAGCGTTTTCCTGTGTCATGTCATTTATTTAGCCTGCGCCTTTCGCGACCGCAACACGTTCGGGCCGAAAGCGGCACCTCGCGACGACGAAATTTTTATGAACGGATCGCGCATGGCGCAGCGCGGCACCGATACGCATTGCAATTTGCTAGCGGAGCGGAATACTGGCGCCGAAAGCGACCGTATCGACAACTGGCATCGGAAACAGGCAATGTCTAATCTTTCGGACTTCGTGCACCATCATTTCGACAAGCCGGCCGACGAGCTCGGCGAAGTCGAAAAGCGCGTGCTGGCGAAAGCGCACGAACGCAAGGTCATCTCGACCGACGTCAACGCCGCCTTCTCAGCCGACGCCTCCTTCGGCGAGCGCATCGCCGACAGCATCGCCCGCATCGGCGGCTCCTGGTCCTTCATCATCGCCTTTTTTGTTTTCCTCGTCGCCTGGACGGTGATCAACACCATCATTCTGGTGAGCGGCGCCTTCGACCCCTATCCCTTCGTCTTCCTGAACCTGATCCTGTCGATGCTCGCCGCCATCCAGGCGCCGATCATCATGATGTCGCAGAACCGCCAGGCCGAGCGCGACCGCTTCGAAGCCGCCAAGGATTATGAGGTCAATCTCAAGGCCGAGCTCGAAGTGCTCTCCCTGCATCAGAAGATCGACATGCATGTACTGACCGAGCTGACGGGGCTACGCGAGGACGTGGCCCGCCTCAGTGCCGCGCTCGCCGCCAAGGGCTAATGCATGTCGCCCAAAAGTGTGCAGCGGTGGGGGATAACGACGTGCATCAAATAAAGACTTAAAGGGCGTCGCATGAATCCGATGCGACGCCCTCTAAGTCGGATTCACCGCATATTGCGGCAAGCCGTCCGATATCTCGTAGAAATCGCCCTTGTCGGCGCAGTAGATATGATGGCCGAAGGCAAGGCCGCTCGGTGTGTCGAAGGCGCCAGCCATGACCGAAATCTCCGCCGATCCGTCCGCCTGCCAGAACAGCGCGGAGCCGCAATTCGAGCAGAAGCCGCGCTGCGCCTCCTCGCTCGACCGGTACCAGCGGACCGCCTCAGTGCCTTCCACCGAAAGAGCCGCGCGGGCTACGTTGACCGCGGCATAATAAAGTCCCGTCTGCCGGCGGCATTGCGAGCAATGGCAGCCGACGACAGGCCCGGGCTTTGCCGTACTTGAAAATCGCACGGCGCCGCAAAGGCAGCCGCCTGTATGCTGTTCGGTCATCGTCGCCCCGCTGTTTCCAAGGGAACGTTGCCGCCGATCTGCTCCGGCGTCAAATCCATTTCCCTGAACGAACCATCAGGAATCTTGAAGGCCGCCGGCCCTGTGCCAATCACGCCAACACTTCGGCGCGGAGCAGGAAGTAGCATTTCCTTATGCGCGCACATCCCCAGCCAACACGGAAACACACCGCAGGTTGTATCATAAGGAAAATTCCTCAATAAAATGCTATTTTTCTAACAAAACAAAGGCATTTCATAATAATCTAATACATCCAAAACGTTTATTAGATAATCAAAAATTAACCTCCGCGGCTCTAGAGTCACAACCGTTGATCGATACTCTGCACGGTCAGCCTGCGAGGTGAAAAATGAGAATTTTCCAACGTTTCCCTTCGAACGAACGTGGCGCCGCAGCAATCGAATTCGCCATCGTCGCGCCGCTCTTCCTTCTCGTGGTACTGACGATGATCGCCTACGGCATCTATCTGAGCGCATCCCATGCAGTGCAGCAGCTGACCGCCGATGCCGCGCGCACCGCCGTTGCTGGCATGACCAGCCAGGAGCGATCGCAGCTGGTCAATGATTTCATCAGCCAGTCGACCATCGACCATCCGCTGCTCGAAAAGAGCAAGCTGCATGTCACCGTTACCACCGACCCCGGCAATGCCAACCAGTTCACCGTGACGGCGGAATATGACACCGTCAATCTGCCGATCTGGAACCTCTACACCTTTCCCCTGCCCGACCACATGATCCGGCGCTTCGCGACCATCCGGATGGGGGGCCTGTGAGATGCCGATGTTCAGGGCCCGCCTGAGTCGCTTCGCCACCGATGCATCAGGCAATATCGCCATCATGGCAGCGATCTCAGCCCCGCTCATCCTCTATTCGCTCGGCTTGGGCGTCGATTACGGCATGATGACGCTGCAGCAGCGCCGCCTGCAGCAGCTGAGCGATATCGGCGCCATCGTCGCCGCCGCCGACATCAACGACGCCGCCGACAACCTCGTCGCCAATTTCGACCAGAACGGCCTCAACATCGCCGTCCGCACCAACACGGGTTATGCGACGAAGACGGGCTCGCTGCCGGCAACGGCTGATCTCAAGCAATTCGACGCCGTCGCCGAATTCACTCCCGGCACCTATCTCGCCGATGCCTCGGTGCCGCTCGGCAGCCGTTTTGCCGCCGGCATCCAGCCCTATGACGCCGTCAAGGTCGGCATCACCCAGAAGGCGGAGCTGATCTTCGCCACCGCCTTCGCCGCCGCTCCCAACCTCAGGGCGGTCGGCACCGCCTCGGCCTCCAAACTCGCTGCCTTCTCGATCGGCTCGCGGCTGGCAAGCCTCAATGGCGGCGTGCTGAACACGCTGCTCGGCAGCCTGCTCGGCACCAGTCTCTCGCTGAAGGTCGCCGATTACGAGGCGCTCACCTCAGCCGATATCAAGCTGCTCCCCTTCCTCGATATGCTGGCGACCGATCTCAACCTCACCGCCGGCACCTATGACGAGCTGCTGGCAACCGACATCTCCTATCCGCGCCTGCTGAAAACGCTCGGCAAGACTGGCGGCCTGACACTCACCGTCACCAAGGCGCTCGACGCGATCGAAAAGGCGCCCGGCACATCGCAGGTCAAGATCAGGCTCGAGGATCTCTTCAACCTCGGCCCGCCGGCGAGCGCCTCATCGGCAGCGGTTCTCACCTCTCGGCCGAGGCGAGCGTGATGGATATTGTTTCGGCGGCAGCCGTTGCGGCAAACCAGGAGAAGCAGGTCGCAGCCAATCTCAACGGCTCCGTGCCTGGACTTGCCACGGTCAAGCTGACGCTTGCGATCGGCGAGATGCCGAAGGGCGCCGCTTCGAGCGGGATCGGCGCCACCGGCGCCACCGTCCGCACCGCACAGGTGCGCCTGGCTCTCGATGTTTCGGCGCTCGGCGCCAATTCGCTTGCCGGGCTGAAGGTGCGCGTGCCCCTTTATCTCGAAGTCGCCCATGCCGAGGCCAAGCTTGCGAGCATCTCCTGTCTTGGCGGCGGCGCCAGAAACGCCAGCGTCGGCGTCGATGTCGTGCCCGGCGTCGCGGAACTGTCCCTCGGCGACGTCGATCCCAACGCCTTCGTCAATTTCGGCAGCGCGCCGCGTGTCAGCCGCGCCACGATGATGAACGCGCCGCTGCTCAGCGTCTCCGGACTCGCCCATGTCAACCTGACCAATCTCAGCAAGACCAAGCTGACCTTCCAGCCGGCCGACATCGCGGCAAAGACCATCAAGAACGTTTCGACCAAGGACACGCTGACCTCTGCCATGGCGTCGCTGGTGAAGGAGACCGTCAGGTCAGTATTCTCGGCCTCGGCATCGGCCTATCGAAAACAGTGGTGCAAAGCGCCGTCGCCGATACACTCACGGGGTTGACCAAGCCGCTCGACGAGCTGCTCTTCAACCTCCTGACGCTGCTCGGCATCAAGGTCGGCGAAGCCGACGTGCGCGTCACTGACGTACGCTGCCGGCAATCGGTGCTGGTGCAATAAGACCCCTTCCATCGCCCGTACCTTGTCGAAAATTGCAGCGGGAATCTGTTGCCTGTCGACAACACCCGCCAACCTCGTCCCATCGCTGCATTGAATCGGCGGCGGTTGTCGGCGATACTGAGGGTTCAATCAACCTCAGGAGACTGACATGAGAGCGAACCTGTCCAAACAGAAAGGAAACATCCCCCACAAGGACACTCAGCTTCATGAACATTCGGTTCTCCCGTGCGAGGAAAAACTCGCGACGCCATAACCCCTTCGTAAACTTCCTTCGCGATCATCCGATTTCCGCCGACCGTGGGCGGCGCTGGTCGCGCATGTACAAATTCCTCTCCTACTATCGCCCGCATCTGCCTCTGCTGCTGGCGGATCTGCTTTGTGCCATCCTCGTCGCTGGCACGGCGGTCGCCCTGCCGCTCTGCGCCAATGTCGTCACGAGCCGGCTTCTGGCTCTACCCGATGCGCCGCAGGCCTTCGGGCAAATCCTTGCCATGGGCGGCATCATGCTCGCCGTTCTGGCCGTCCAGATTATCGCCATCTTCTTCGTCGACTACCGCGGCCACGTCATGGGCGCCCGCATCGAGGCCACGGTGCGGCAGGAACTATTCGAGCACTGCCAGAAGCTCTCGTTCAGCTTCTATGACCGCCAGCGCACCGGCCAGCTGATGAGCCGCATCACCAATGACAGCCTGTGGCTGGGTGAGCTCTTTCACCACGGCCCCGAGGATCTTTCCATCGCCGTGCTGAAATATGGCGGCGCCATGCTGGTGCTGTTCTTCATCGATCCGCCTTTGGCAGCCCTGATCCTGCTGCTCACCCCGGTGGCGGTGGCCTATGCGCTCTATTTCAACCGGCGTATGAACCGCGCGCTCGAAGCCAGCAAACGGCAGATCGCCGCCGTCAACGAGCGCGTCGAAGATGCTCTTGCCGGCATCCGCGTCGTCCAGTCCTTTGCCAACGAGGCGCTGGAGAAGGAACGTTTCGCCGAGCAGAACCGACGCTTCCTGCAAAGCCGCGCCGAGGGCTACCGCAGCGAAGCCTGGTTTTCGGTCGGTACCGAAACCTTCGCCCAGCTCATCACGATAATTGTTATCGTCATCGGTGGCCTGCGCATTCTGACGGCAGAACTGACCGTCCCCGATATGCTGACCTTTCTGCTTTGCGTCGCTGTGCTGGTCGATCCGGTGCAGCGGCTCGCTAATTTCGTGCGCCTCTGGCAGGAGGGCTACACCGGCTTCATCAGGGCCATGGAGATCCTGGAGATTGCCCCCGATATCACCGATCGACCGGCCGCGCGTCCGATGCCGGCGCCCAGGGGAGAGATCAGTTTTTCCGATGTCGCCTTCGGCTACGATGCCGATGGCCCGCGGGTGCTCGAGCAGCTGTCGCTCACCATCGCGCCCGGTGAGTTCGTCGCCCTGGTCGGCCCGTCGGGCGTCGGCAAAAGCACGCTTTGCGCGCTGATCCCGCGTTTCTACGATATCGAAGCAGGGGCGATCCGCATCGATGGCACCGATATCCGCGAGGTGACGTTGGCCTCGCTCCGGCGCCATGTCGGGGTGGTACAGCAGGATGTCTACCTCTTTGCCGGCACAGTGGCGGAAAACCTGCGCTACGGCCGGCCCGACGCCAGCGATGCCGAGCTGGAAGCGGCCGCGCGCGCTGCCAATGCGCACGACTTCATCATTGCCCTGCCCCATGGCTATGACACCGATATCGGCCAACGCGGCGTCAAGCTCTCCGGCGGCCAGCGCCAGCGCATCACCATCGCCCGGGCCTTCCTAAAGAATCCGGAGATCCTGATCTTCGACGAAGCGACCAGCGCGCTCGACAACGAGAGCGAACGGGCGGTACAGCAGGCACTGCTCAGCCTGGCGAACGGCCGAACCACCCTGGTCATCGCCCACCGCCTGTCGACCGTCCGCCACGCCGACCGCATCCTGGTTCTGACGGCTGATGGCATCGTCGAACAGGGCACCCATGATGAGCTCATGGCGCAAGACGGCGTCTACGCCAACCTGCACAGCGTCCAGGCCAGCATCTGACTGCCAGTTCCACCTTCGCAGCATAAAAAAGCCCGGCATCGCCGGGCTTTTCTTCATCCATTTGGGGCTACCGCACAATTCCTTAAATCGGAATCGATTTAAGGGTAAAATTATGCAGCAATCCAAAGTGCTACAGTGTCCTTTGCGCGTCTTTTCAGACGCGCGGCGCTGTAGTCTCAGCCGTTCGCGACCATGCGCTTTTCGTCGCGGCCGCCCTTCATGCGCTCGGCAAGCAGGAAGGCTAGCTCGAGCGCCTGGTCGGAGTTGAGGCGCGGATCGCAATGAGTGTGGTAGCGGTCTTGCAGGTCTTCTGCAGAAACCGCACGAGCGCCGCCCGTGCACTCAGTCACATCCTTGCCGGTCATTTCGACATGAATGCCGCCCGGATGCGTGCCCTCGGCGCGGTGGATCTGGAAGAAGCTTTCGACTTCCGACAGGATCCGCTCGAAGGGACGGGTCTTGTAATTGTTGAGCGTAATCGTGTTGCCGTGCATCGGATCGCAGGACCAGACGACCTTACGGCCCTCGCGCTCGACGGCGCGGATGAGGCGCGGCAGGTTGTCGGCGACCTTCTCATGGCCAAAGCGGCAGATCAGCGTCAGGCGTCCGGCTTCATTGGCCGGATTCAGGATGTCGATCAGCTGCAGCAGATCGTCTGCCTGCAGCGACGGGCCGCATTTCAGGCCGATCGGGTTCTTGATGCCGCGGCAATATTCGACATGCGCATGGTCGGCCTGGCGCGTGCGGTCGCCGATCCAGATCATGTGGCCTGACGTGGCATACCAGTCGCCCGACGTGGAATCGACGCGGGTCAGCGCCTCCTCGTAGCCGAGCAGCAGTGCTTCGTGGCTGGTGAAGAAATCGGTCTCGCGCAGGCTCGGATGGTTTTCCGAGGTGATGCCGATCGCCTTCATGAAATCCATGGTTTCGCTGATGCGGTCAGCGAGCTTGCGGTAGCGCTCGCCCTGCGGGCTGTCCTTGACGAAGCCGAGCATCCACTGATGGACGTTTTCGAGATTGGCGTAGCCGCCCATCGCAAAGGCGCGCAGAAGGTTCAGCGTCGCGGCCGACTGGCGATAGGCCATGGCTTGGCGCTCCGGGTTCGGAATGCGCGACTCCTCGGTGAATTCGATACCGTTGATGATGTCGCCGCGATAGGCGGGCAGCGTCACGTCGCCCTGCTTCTCGACATTCGACGAACGCGGCTTGGCGAACTGGCCGGCGATGCGGCCGACCTTGACGACTGGAAGCTGAGCGCCGAAGGTCAGCACGACCGCCATCTGCAGGAAGGCGCGGAAGAAGTCGCGAATATTGTCGGCGCCGTGTTCGGCAAAGCTCTCGGCGCAGTCGCCGCCCTGCAGCAGGAAGCCGTTGCCTTCGGCGACGTTGGCAAGATGCTTCTTCAGGCGGCGCGCCTCGCCCGCGAAGACGAGCGGCGGATAGCTGGCGAGCGTGGCCTCCGTTGCCGCCAAAGCGGCTGCGTCGGGATATTCGGGAACCTGCAGGATCGGTTTTTGCCGCCAGCTGCTCGGGGTCCAATTGTCTGCCATCTCACTCACCCGTTCTCACATCCATACCTTAGGATGCCTCAATATGCGGCGGCTTATAGACCTTTAGGTCAGGCTTGCAAAGACCAATCGCCGACAGTTGTCGCCTCACCGGCGCCGCCCGGCATTCTCTGATTAAATCCGCATATACCATGTCGATTTCCCCATATTTTAGACTTTCAATGTAGAACCGCAAAGAGTTCAACATCGGGGACATGGCATGGCGATCCTTCCGTCCGGTTTCATATCGGATCGCTCGGGCAATTTCGGCATCATGACGGCACTGCTGGTGGTGCCGCTCTTCGGTGCGGCCGGCATGGCCGTGGATCTCGCCCATGCGCTCAGCCTGAGGACACAGCTTTACGCCGCTGCCGATGCCGCCGCCGTCGGTTCGATCGCCGAAAAATCCGGCGCAGTCGCAGCCGCGATGACCATGAGCGGCAACGGCACGATCTCGCTTGGCAAGGACGACGCCCGCAGTATCTTCATGTCTCAGATGTCCGGGGAGCTGACCGACGTTCATGTCGACCTCGGCATCGATGTCACCAAGACCGCCAACAAGCTGAATTCGCAGGTTTCCTTCAGCGCGACGGTGCCCACCACCTTCATGCGCATCCTCGGCCGGGACTCGATCACGATCTCGGGCTCCGCGACGGCCGAATATCAAACTGCCGCTTTCATGGATTTCTACATCCTGCTCGACAACACG
This sequence comes from Rhizobium indigoferae, assembly GCF_034554815.1. Taxonomy (NCBI): domain Bacteria; kingdom Pseudomonadati; phylum Pseudomonadota; class Alphaproteobacteria; order Hyphomicrobiales; family Rhizobiaceae; genus Rhizobium; species Rhizobium indigoferae. The sequence goes on from NZ_CP140635.1 coordinate 2,204,525, forward strand.
CCTTCAATGGGCGTCGGCGCAACCGCGACCGATGTTTCGAAACTGCAGGCCAAAACAGGCTGCGCCTTCGCCTGCCATCAGATGGACCAGAGCACCAACAATTACACAATCGCCAAGAGTCTCGGCGTCGCCATGCGCATCGACGTCGTGCGCCAGGCAACCCAGGCGTTGACCGATACGGCCAAGACCGAACGCGTCAGCAGCGATCAGTTTCGCATGGGCGTCTATACTTTCGGCACCAAAGCCGAAGACGCCAAGCTGACGACGATCTCCAGCCCCACCTCCGACCTGACGAAGGTGAAGAATTACACCGACGCCGTCGACCTGATGACCATTCCCTACCAGAACTACAATCAGGACCAGCTCACGAGCTTCGATAGCGCCCTGACCCAGATGAATACCATCATCGATCCGGCCGGTGACGGCACGTCGAATATCAGCCCCGAAAAGATCCTGTTCTTCGTTTCCGATGGCGTCGGCGACAGCTACAAGCCGTCGACATGCACCAAGAAGACGACCGGCGGCCGCTGTCAGGAACCGATCGACACCTCCTTCTGCAAGCCGCTGAAGGATCGCGGTGTCAAGATCGCCGTGCTCTACACCACCTACCTGCCGTTGCCCAGCAACGATTGGTACAACAAATGGATCAGCCCCTTCCAGAGCGAGATTCCGACGAAGATGCAGGCATGCGCTTCGCCCGGCCTCTATTTCGAGGTCACGCCGACCCAAGGTATCACCGATGCGATGAAAGCGCTTTTCCTCAAGGTCATCCGGGCGCCGCGCATCACCAGCTAATGCATCGGCTCGAAAATCGGAATCGCTTTCGGAAAGCACGATGCGCAGGTTCAAAGTGTTAGAGCGTCCTTTGTGCGTCCGCAAGGACGCACGGCGCTCTAATCGCCCGGAAGTGTGCAGCGGTTCCGGGGCAACGACATGCATAAAACAAAAAGCTAAAGCCTGTCGCGGCTCAAAGCCGCTTGCCGTCGCGGATCCGATAGCTCGGCGCATACATGGTGACGAGCTCTTCGGCGGCCGTCGGATGCAGCGCCATCGTCCGGTCGAAATCGTCCTTGGTGCAGCCGGCCTTCAGCGTGATGCCGAGCAACTGCGCCATCTCGCCGGCATCGTGGCCGAGGATATGGGCGCCCACCACCTTGCGGCTCGCCGCATCGACGATCAGTTTCATGATCATCCGCTCGGCCCGGCCGGAAAGCGTGGCCTTCAGCGGTCGGAACTGGGCGCGGTAAACCTCGAGCTCGCCGTAACGTTTGCCCGCATCCTCTTCCGAGAGGCCGACAGTGCCGATCTCCGGCTGTGAGAAGACGGCGGTCGGGATCAGCTCGTAATCCGGCCGGGTCGGATTGTTCTTGTATTCAGTCTCGATGAAACACATCGCCTCGTGAATCGCCACCGGCGTCAGCTGTACCCGGTTGGTGACATCGCCGAGCGCATAGATGTTTTCGACATTGGTGCGGGAAAATTCATCGACGATAACGGCGCCGCGCTCGTCGACCGCGACGCCGGCCGCCTCGAGGCCGAGGCCTTCGGTGTTCGGATCGCGCCCGAGCGCTAGCATGACAACGCCGGCCTGCAGCGTGCCGTTGTTCAACGTCTCCAGAATGAGGCCGTCCTCACCCTTTGAAACCTTCTGCAGCGTGTCGTGGCAGAGGATGCGGATGCCCTTGGCGACCATTGCCTCGTGCAGCCCGCGTCTCAGATCCTCGTCGAAGCGCGACAGGATCTCGGCGCCGCGATAAATCAGCGTCGTCTCGACGCCGAGGCCATGGAAGATATTGGCGAATTCGACGGCGATATAGCCGCCGCCGGCGATGACGATCGATTTCGGCAGCTCTTCAAGATGAAAGGCCTCGTTGGAGGAGATGCAGAGTTCGTGACCGGGAAGGGCTGCATGCGGGTTCGGCCGTCCGCCGGTGGCGATCACGATCGTCTTGGCCGTCACCATCTGTCCAGTCTTCAGCAGCCGCACCGTATGGGCATCGACGAGCTCTGCGCGCGTTTCCAGGATCTCGGCATTGGCGCCGGCGAGACCTTTCTTGTAGAGACCTTCCAGCCGGGCGATTTCGGCATCCTTGGCCGCCACCAGCTTTTTCCAGTCGAAGCTGCTTTCGCCGACCGTCCAGCCGAAGCCCGCTGCATCCTCGAAATGCTCATGGAACTGCGAGGCGTAGACGAAGAGCTTCTTCGGCACGCAGCCGCGGATCACGCAGGTGCCGCCGTAGCGGTATTCCTCGGCGATCGCTACCTTCTTGCCGAGCGAGGCGGCGACACGTGCGCCGCGCACGCCTCCGGAACCGCCACCGATGACGAAGAGGTCGTAGTCGTAGGAAGACATGAGGAGCTCCGGAAGGGAATCGCAGGAAGGATATTCCTGATATAGGGGCGATCATCACGAAAACAAAAGCCCGCTCCAGCGTCATCCCGTTCCCATCGCTGAATCTTCATTGTAAACGGCTGCGATTGACCCGGTCGCCGAAGGCTGGCAGGCAATCCATAGGATGGAAAAGAATGCCGGAGCAAAAGATGGATCAAACTCTCTTCGCCAATCTGTGCAGGGCTGGCAAATTCAAGGAAGCGCTCGGCCTCGCCATTCAGGGCCATGAGGACGAAAAATACACCCCGAGCCGCTTCTCGATCGACAAAAAGACGAGATTGCCGATCTTCTACCGCGGCAACAAGCGCGTGGAGCCGGATGAGGACGGTGTGTGGCAACTTGCAAAGAACCCGAACCCATAGGGACTGAGTTCCGGCGCATATGCGATGCCAATTGCATCTGCCGAGCGATTGTTGCTGTCAGCGGGTAATGCGGAAATCCGTCGGGTTTTTCTCAAGCTGGGCTGCTTCCGTCTCGACGCGCGAAACCGACGCCTCCGAAGGCCCGCGCCTGAAACGCTCGATCATCGCCGAAATGGCGATGTCGGGTCCTGCGATCACAGCGACGACGGCCCCGTCCTCTTCATTGCGAACCCAGCCCGTCAAACCGAGCCGTACGGCCTCATCGCGCGCCCAATAGCGAAAACCGACACCCTGGACCTTGCCGGATATCCGCACTCGGACAGCCTTGTCATGATCGGACATCTGCATTCACCTGAAGCCTCGCCAGCGGCATTGGCCGCATCATAGCAAAAAAGCCCGGACGATGCCGGGCTTTCGCAAATTTATGGGCAAGTTTTACTGCTGTGCAGCCGGTGCGGGAGCCGGAGCGGCCGGGCTGTCGGTTGCCGGCGGCGGCGCCTTGATGACCTTGGAAAGCTCGGCGTTGCTCTGCTTTTCCAGGTCGCGGGAAATGCCCTGCGCCCAGATGTCGGCGGCCTTCGCCGTCTCGCGCGAGGCGACCGGGCCGTCACGCAGCAGCTTCTTGCCGACGTCGGAATTGTAGAAGTCGGCGATCGCCTTCAGCTCATCGACGGTGAAGGTCTTGGCATAGGTGAGTGCCGCCTCCTTCTCCAGATCACCGCGGCGCGGCGCCAACGCCAGCGCCTGCGCGTCGACCGTCGACGAAATGATGTCCTGGTAGTTCGGCGAATCCTGGATCAGGCCGGCCTTCAGGCGCTCGGCGAGACCAGGCAGGATGTTGTCGAACTGGGCAGTGGCGCCGATGGCGTCGATCGCCGCGCGAGACGCCTTCAGCTGCTCCTCCGAGACTTCCTGCGCGTTGACGGCGGAGCCGAAGGCAAGCCCGGAAAGAAGGACGGTCGCAGCGGCGAGACGGCCAAGACCTGCAATGTTCATCATGAGTATACGCTCCTGTTATCTGTTTGCCTGCAGTGTGCGCACACCCGCAGGACCGGCAATGATCGCAAGTGCCGCCATATTGATAAAGAGCCCGTGTTCGACGACGCCGGGTATGGAATTCAGCTCGCTCGAAAGCGCCTCTGCATCAGGAATGCGGCCAAAAGATGCATCGATGATGTGATGGCCGCCATCTGTGGTAAACTCTCCGTCACCCGACTGGCGCAGAGCGAGTTCACCCGAGAGGCCGAGCCGGGCCGCGACCTTTTCGATCGCGATGCGCGTCGAGACGAGCCCGAATGGATTGACCTCGATCGGCAGCGCGAAGGCGCCGAGCGTTTCGACCAGCTTGCTCTCGTCGGCAATGACGATCATTCGCTCGGAGGCGGCTGCGACGATCTTTTCGCGCAGCAGCGCACCGCCGCCGCCCTTGATCAGCCTGAGCCCCGTATCGACCTCGTCGGCGCCATCGATGGTCAGGTCGAGTGCCGGCAGTTCGTCGAGCGACTTCAGCGGCACGCCGAGTTCCACGCAGAGCCGCGCGGTTCTTTCGGAGGTCGGGACGCCTTCGACCCTGAAGCCGCCCGCGACCTGCTCTGCCAGCAGGCGAACGAATTCTTCCGCCGTGCTGCCGGTGCCGATTCCGAGACGCATCCCGCTTTCGACATGGGCGAGCGCGGCCTCGGCGGCCTTGATCTTCATTTCGCGGGCATCCATGCGCCGCCAGCTCCGATTATTGCGTTGGATGTGCTGTTTACACGGCTCGCCTGGCAAACGAAAGTCAAAATCATCACGGAAAATGAAAAGCCGAAACAGAGGCCTGCGGCCTTCCCGGCCATCGCCGGACGTTGCTTTCCGCCGCGCGATCGCCTACCTCAGGACGATCCATCGCTCCGCAAGACGACCATCGCTCAAAGAGACATGCCCTTGACCCCTGCCCCCGCTCGCCCGGCGCTCGTCGTCTTCGATCTCGACGGCACCCTTCTCGATACCCATGTGGACCTGGTCGAGAGCCTGAACCACACGATCGCGGCCCTCGGCCTCGAACCGGTCAGCTACGACGACCTCACCCATCTCGTCGGCCAGGGCGCGCGCGTGATGATCGAGCGCGCCTGCCGGCTGCGCGGCCATCCGCTCGAAGGCGACGCCCTGCCGCTGCTGGTCGAGCGTTTCGTTGCCCATTATGCCGGCAACATGCCCGGCCGTACCGAGCCCTATCCCGGCCTGGTCGCCGCCATGGACCGGCTCAGATCCGAAGGTTACCGCCTCGCAGTCTGCACCAACAAGATGGAAAGCCTGGCACTCGGCCTGCTCGACAAGCTCGACCTCGTCAGATATTTCGACGCGATATCAGGCGGCGACACCTTCCCCGTGCGCAAGCCCGACGCCCGCCACCTCACCGGCACTATCGAACGCGCCGGCGGCGACATCGCCCGCACGGTAATGATTGGCGACAGCATCAACGACATCGCCGTTGCCAAGAATGCCGGCGTGCCCTCGATTGCCGTGCCGTTCGGCTATTCTGACGTACCGGTTTCGAGCCTCGATCCGGATGTTATCATTACCCATTTCGATGAGCTGACGCCGCAGCTGGTAGAAAGGCTGCTACAGGAATATGCGGAGAAGGTTGCCGTCTGAAGTTTGGCGATCAGCCGTATGTCTTTGCGATCGCGGCCCCCTCATCCGGCTGCCGCCACCTTCTTGGATGACAGGAATGTAGGATACTAACGCTTCCGGGCGGGTGGCCGCCCGCCCGGAAGCTGGTTGTCGGATCGTCACCTTCTTAGCCGTTTGGGGCTGTGGGGAGCAGGATCGCAACCGGCTCTTCATCTGGCCCGTGTGGTTGCAGGAACCTTGGGGTTCGTATCCAAGACAGGGACGACGAAGATGACAGATAATAGCATGATCTGTGCCGGAATCGATGTCGGCAAAAGCCATCTCGACATTGCCATCCATCCCGACGACGCAAGGCTGAGGGTGACGTACGACACCGCTGGTCTGAAGGCGCTTGACGCTTTCCTTCAAGAGCATGACGTCAGTCGCATCGGCTTCGAAGCCTCCGGTGGCTATGAATGGCGTGGTGCATCTGCGGGCCGGCAAGCGACCGGCGGCGCGTCTGCAGCCAGCGCAATTGCGGTTCTTCGCCAAGAGCCGGCTTCGGCGGGCAAAGAACGACCGGCTCGATGCCGCGCTGATTGCGCTCTTCACTGCAAGTCTCGAGCAGTTGCCGGCACTGCCGGACGCACGCTTCGACAGGTTGGCGGCCGAACTGACCTATGTGGAACGATCGAGCAGCAGATCGCGCTGGTGAAGACCTTTGCCGAGACCGCCTTGTCGGAGGCCGTCAAACGCCGTCACGCGCGCGAGATCGCCCGGCTCGAAACCTGCCGCAAGGCCCGTCTGCTGCGGCTCGAAAAGACGGTTCGCGACGATTGTGACCTGGCCCGGCGGCTCGATCTGCTGATCTCCATCAAGGGGATCGGGCTGCGCAGCGCGCTGTGCCTGATCATTCGGTTGCCCGAACTCGGCCATGCCGGCCGTGCCGAGATCGCCGCCCTTGCCGGCGTCGCACCCTATGACGACGATAGTGGAAAACATCATGGCAGACGCCGCATCCAGGGTGGCCGCGAACGCCTGCGCAAGAGCTTGTTCATGTGCGCCTTCACGGCAACCCGGCACAATCCGGATCTCGCGTCGTTCTATGCGCGCTTGCGAAGCAACGGCAAGGAACACCTGTGCGCCGTCATAGCCGTCGCCCGCAAACTCATCATCCTCGCCAATGCCATCCTCATTCGAAACACCGAATGGACGCCACAATACCAGCAAAATTGAAACATGGTTGCTCCCCGCTGGGGAGAAGAGGGGAACTAGCGGCACGGCTGCAACCGCACGAAACAGTTTGATCAGAAGCGAGGCGTCTCCGCAACGTCCCTTCTACCCAGCGGGGAGAAGGTGCCGGCAGGCGGATGAGGGGGCCATACGGCGCGCCCTCTCCTCTTATTTCTTGCACGCAGACACCCCAAAACAAACCGGGCGGTCCAAAGACCGCCCGCCAGCATCACTATCAAATCCGATTTTCAGATCTGCGCCCCACGCGCCTTCGTTGTGGCATCGAAGGCCTTGTCGACATAGGCGTCGCGTCCGTAGACGTCGTCGAAATATTCCACCACGCCGTCCTTGTTCGGCCAGGCAGTGAAGTAGGAGACGTAGACCGGGATCTTCTGCGGCACGCGTACGGCATGGTTCTGCCCGCTGGCGATCTGCTTGGCGACATCGTCAACCGTCGTGCCAAGCACGGCAGCCGCCATCGCACGCGGATCGGCAAGGCGCACGCAACCGTGGCTCAGCGCCCGCATGTCGCGCTTGAAGAAGCTCTTCGACGGCGTGTCATGCATGTAGATCGCGTGGCTGTTCGGGAACAGGATCTTCAGTTCGCCGAGCGCATTGTCGCTGCTCGGCGGCTGGCGCACCGAGACATTGTCCGTCGAGCCATACCAATCGACGCTCGATGAGGCGACGGCATGGCCGTTCACCTCGACTTCATAGCCGAGCTGGTCGAGATAGTTCGGATCCGAGCGCAGCTTCGGCAGCATCTCGTTGATGATGATCGACTGCGGCACGCCCCAGAAAGGGTTGAACTCTACCGTCTCGATCTCGTCATCGAAGAAATAGGTCTGGTTGTTCTTGCCGCCGACCACCACGCGCATCGACAGCTGTTCCTTGCCGTCATTGTGGTAGTAGACCATGTAAGCGGGCTGGTTGATCATAACATAGCGTGAACCGAGATCCTCCGGCAGCCAGCGCGCCTGCTCCATGGCGACGACGAGCTTGTCGATCTTCGAAGCATTGGTGTCGCCGCCGGTCATGGCGCGCACCGTCGCCTGGCCGATGACGCCATCGGCCTTCAGCCCGCGCTCCTTCTGGAAGTCCTCGACCAGCGAAACGATGTCAGGCGAATAGTCGCTGCTGCCGGCATAGGTGGCAATCGTTGCCGCATGATCGGTCCTCAGCGTTTCGGAACCGTGCTTTCCGATTGCCCTGACGATATTGGCGATCTCGGGTGAGCTCTCGCCAGGTCTCAGCAGCTTGTCGAGCGAAACGACTATTCGCTCTTCGTTGCCACCGTCGGCGGCACGAAGCTTTGCAAGCTCTGCCTTCAGCGCCAGGAATTGCGGGCTATCGGGCGAGCGGCTGGCGATATAGGCGCCGACGTCGGGGCTCATGCGAGCAAGCTTCAGCACCGGGGCCAGATTGACCACCTTGCGCTGGAAATCGTGATAGCCGGAGATCTTGTTCGGATCGATGCGGCCCCGCACCGTGTCCTGCACGAAAGCCAGCACTTTGGCGGAGAGTTCGAGTTCGAACTGCGTCAGCGCACGGTCGCGGAAGGCGGGATCGGGATTGGCCGGGTCGATATCAGGCGTCTGGACGACGTAATCCGCCGGGTCGAGACCGACGAAGCCCGCATCGGCAAGCACCAACATCGCCGACTTGGCACGGTCGTTGATCTGGTTGCCATCGACCCACACGAGCGGATTGCGGCTGTCGCCGTAATAGGCTTCGAGCGCCTTTGCAACGTCAACATTGGCGCGCACCTTGGCCTGCGCCAGGAAGCGGCGCTGCACGGCGGGTTCGGCGCTGGCATCGCCGCTGCCCGAAACATCGGCGACTGCGCCGGTGACGACGGGATCGGCAAACTTGCCGGTATCGACGAATTGCAGCGTCTCGGTTTTGTAGGTGTAATAACGCGGACCGCTCACCTTCGGCAGCGGCGCTTCCGGGTCGAGCCCGCCGAGCGATCCGCCAATGCCGCCGCGCTGGCCCACACGGCCGGGCGGCATCTGGTCCATGAAGATGGTGCTCTGGGACCGCTGCCTGTCGCCGCGCAGCATATCCATCAGTGTATAGGCATGCGCGGGTGTGGCACTCATCACTGCCACGCCGCAGGAAATTGCCAATGCGGATGCCGCGCTTTTCAAAACGAACGTCATATATCTTCCAGTCCCGGTGTCATGCTGTTCTTGTCACGAGCGCAAGGCCCAAGCTCAAATCCCGCGAAACTCAAGCAGCGTAGGGCCTCATTGATCAGAAACCGGCCTGCGCCGCCAGCGCCGGCGGACTCAATTTTATGTGACGGAGATCCTGCATGGCGCCGCCCAGCAGTTCACACAAAATTATGAAATTATTAGTTAATTTTTTACCGAATTTTCTCCGGCAGACCAGTGGGGTGAAAACGCCCGGATGCATAAAATTTCCAAAGTGGCCTAAAAGGCACGCCGAAAAGCCTGCGCAAACATGACTTCCGATTTCAATATTTCGCACGGCGTCCAGTTTTCTTGTCGGGCTTTCCAACCTATAAGACCTCATCTTTCGAAAATGCCCGAAAACAGCATGTAAAGGGAAGGCAAGGCTGATGACCGCAACCCGCACCGAAACCGATACTTTTGGCCCGATCGACGTCGCCGCCGACCGATATTGGGGCGCCCAGGCCGAGCGTTCGCTCGGCAATTTCAAGATCGGCTGGGAAAAGCAACCGCTATCGATCGTGCGCGCGCTCGGCATCGTCAAGCAGGCGGCCGCCCGCGCCAACATGTCGCTCGACCAGCTCGATCCTGGCCTCGGCAAAGCCATCGTCGACGCCGCCCAGGAGGTGATCGAGGGCAAGCTGAACGACCACTTTCCGCTGGTGGTCTGGCAGACCGGTTCGGGCACGCAGTCCAATATGAATGCCAACGAGGTGATCTCCAATCGTGCAATAGAAATGCTCGGCGGCGTCATGGGTTCCAAGAAGCCGGTGCATCCGAACGATCACGTCAATATGAGCCAGTCGTCGAACGACACCTATCCGACGGCCATGCACATCGCCTGCGCAGAGCAAATCGCCCATCACCTGCTCCCGGCCCTCAAGCACCTGCATGCCGCCCTTGACATGAAGGTCACCGAATTCAGCCACATCATCAAGATCGGCCGCACCCACACCCAGGATGCGACGCCGCTGACGCTCGGCCAGGAATTTTCGGGTTATGCCGCCCAGGTCGGCTCCGCCATCAAGCGCATCGAAATGACCCTGCCCGGCCTTTGCGAGCTCGCCCAGGGCGGTACTGCCGTCGGCACCGGCCTCAATGCGCCGGTGGGCTTTGCCGAAAAGGTCGCCGAAGAGATCGCTGCCATAACAGGCATGCCCTTCGTCACCGCGCCGAACAAGTTCGAGGCGCTCGCCTCGCATGACAGCATGGTCTTTTCCCATGGCGCCATCAATGCGGCCGCCGCCGCCCTCTTCAAGATCGCCAACGACATCCGCCTGCTCGGCTCCGGCCCGCGCGCCGGCTTGGGCGAGCTGGCGTTGCCGGAAAACGAGCCCGGCTCTTCGATCATGCCCGGCAAGGTCAATCCGACCCAGTGCGAGGCGCTGACGCAGGTCTGCATCCATATCTTCGGCAACAACGCGGCTCTGACCTTCGCCGACAGCCAGGGCCATTTCGAACTCAACGTCTACAATCCGATGATGGCCTATAATTTCCTGCAGTCGGTGCAGTTGCTCGCCGACGCCGCCGTCTCCTTCACCGACAATTGCGTCGTCGGCATCGAGGCGCGCGAGGACAATATCAAGGCCGGCCTCGAACGCTCGCTGATGCTGGTAACGGCACTTGCCCCGAAGATCGGCTACGACGCAGCCGCCAAGATCGCCAAAACAGCGCATAAGAACGGCACGACGCTAAAGGAAGAGGCCCTCGCCAGCGGCTTGGTGACATCGGAAGAGTACGACGAGATCGTGCGCCCGGAAACGATGATCGGGCCGAAGTAGGCAGCCCCTCACCCGCCTGCCGACACCTTCTCCCCGCTCGCGGGGAGAAGGGGATATGCCGCAACGCCTCGACTCCCTCCAGCCTATAGCAAGGCAAACAGCGAAAAATTGTCCATCACGACAGAATTGCCCATGAAGTCGAAACGGATTTCTTCGATGTCTTCGAGATTGACCTCGAGAGTGGGGCCGGTGACCTCGAGCTCCTGCTGATAGACGATCTGGCCGTCGTTCAGCGCAGTGAGCGTCAGGTGAAAGGGCGCTGCCGACAATTCGGCAATCGAAACGCTCTGAAAGGTGAACTCCCCGCCATCGAGCATTTTCAGGCTTACGGGCGCAGAACCCGGCGATAGAACGGTATCGCTGAAACCGTCCTCGGTGATGGCGTCGACACCCGGGATGGTATCATAGACATACCCGTTCAGAAGCGTCAGGTCGTGGCTGCCATTCACTGAAAGTGCAAAGTTGCGATAGTCAGGCAGAGAGAAATTATCGGCCCTCGACAAGACGCCCATATCGTCGAAATCCAGGACCTCGTGGTATTTATCGCCTTCGTTGACGCCGTCGATCGCGAGCGTCAGCACGCCGAGGTCCGTGCCCCCTGAGCCATCGGACATCTTGAAGCTCAACTTCTCGATGAGCTGATCGTATTTCGTTAAATTTTTCACGACGTCGAGTGTGTAGTCCAACTCGTACTCGAAGTGACCGTCAGGTTTCAGTCTGAAGGTTCCGTATTCGCCCCTTATGATCGTTTCGTGGTCAGGCCCATGTTTGGCGTCGATGCGCACGCCATTGACGAAGCGAACATACATGTCCGCTCCCTCGGGATCGCTGGAGAGGCGCAGCAGATTCCCGCGGATCCAATTGTCTTCGAAAAAAACGAGAAGGTCGTCGACAGCAGTTGGCTTTGCATTTGTCATTCGAAGCCCCGGCAGGTTAACGCTGCCGGGAATATGAACTGGCCTCGAACAGAAGGCAACCTGGAGTCGTCTTTGTCGAGGCGATTACGCTAGCCTCACCCACTGCGCGCGGTGCAGCCCGCGCGACCCTGGCTTAACCGGCCGGACTCCGACGCATCCTGATTGCTTTTGCCCCGCGGCGGATTTAGACCGGTTCCAATCTAGCGACGCCCTACCAGAAAGGTCACTTCGATGGCTGACGATCTCTTCCCCCTCGGCAAGGATGCCACCCCCTACCGCAAGATCAGTGGCGACCATGTCTCGGTCGATACGTTCAAGGGCCAGGAGATCCTGACCGTCGAGCCGGAAGGCATCCGCTTGCTGGCCGAAACCGCCTTCGCCGACATCAACCACCTGCTGCGCCCTGGCCATCTCAGGCAGCTCGCCTCGATCCTCGACGACCCCGAGGCCACGGACAATGACCGTTTCGTTGCCTACGATCTTCTGAAGAACGCCAATATCGCCGCCGGCGGCGTGCTGCCCATGTGCCAGGATACCGGCACGGCGATTATCATGGGCAAGAAGGGCCGCAGGGTCTGGACCGAGGGCGAGGATACGGCGGCGCTCGCCCGCGGCGTCATGGATGCCTACGAGAAGAAGAACCTGCGTTACTCGCAGCTCGCGCCGGTCAAAATGTTCGAGGAGAAGAATACCAGGAACAACCTGCCGGCCCAGATCGACATCTACGAGGAAGGCACCGACGCTTACGAATTCCTCTTCGTCGCCAAGGGCGGCGGCTCCGCCAACAAGACCTTTCTCTACCAGGGCACGCCCTCGCTCTTGACCCATGACCGGATGATCGACTTCCTCAAGGAGAAGATCCTGACTTTAGGGACGGCAGCCTGTCCTCCCTACCATCTGGCGATAGTCATCGGCGGCACCTCGGCCGAGATGAACCTGAAAACCGTCAAGCTCGCCTCCACCCGCTATCTCGACGAGCTGCCGACCGAAGGGTCCGAGAGCGGCCACGCTTTTCGCGACATCGAGATGGAGAAGGAAATCCACGAACTGACGCAGCAGATGGGCGTCGGCGCTCAGTTCGGCGGCAAGTATTTCTGTCATGACGTGCGTGTCATCCGCCTGCCCCGCCACGGCGCCTCGCTGCCGATCGGCCTCGGCGTCTCCTGTTCCGCCGATCGTCAGGCCAAGGGCCGCATCACCCGCGACGGCATCTTCGTCGAACAGCTCGAAAGCGATCCGTCGAAATACATGCCCGAGATCGACGAGGCGAAACTGTCGGAATCGACGGTGCGCATTGATCTCAACCGGCCAATGGCCGAGGTGCTCGCCGAACTCTCCCGGCATCCCGTCAAGACCCGCCTGTCCTTGACCGGCACCATCATCGTTGCCCGCGACCTCGCCCATGCCAAGATCCGCGAACGGCTGGAAAAGGGCGAAGGCATGCCCGATTACCTGAAAAACCACCCGGTCTATTACGCCGGCCCCGCCAAGACGCCTGTCGGCTACGCCTCCGGCTCCTTCGGCCCGACGACGGCCGGGCGCATGGACAGTTACGTCGACCAATTCCAGTCCTTCGGCGGCTCGATGGTGATGCTTGCCAAGGGCAACCGCTCACGCGCCGTGCGCGAGGCCTGCAAGAAGCACGGCGGCTTCTATCTCGGCTCGATCGGCGGCCCCGCCGCCCGTCTTGCCCAGGACTGTATCCGCAAGGTTGAAGTATTCGAATATCCCGAACTCGGCATGGAAGCGGTTTGGAAGATCGAAGTCGAAGACTTCCCCGCCTTCATCGTCATCGACGACAAGGGGAATGATTTTTTCCAGGAACTAAATTTGGGGTGAGTGGGCGGGCTGCGTTGCCGCCAGCTCTACCGCGGCGACGCCTTATCCGAGGCGCTTGTGTTCTGCGCTGTGACCGCCTCGCCCACGCTCACCACATCCCCGGCATCGACCCTTGCCAAGATCTCCGTGCGGAAAGCGCCGGCGAAGAAGCCGGTGTGCTCCAGCAGCAAGACGCCGGCGGCGACGACGGTGAAGGTCAGGATGGCGAAAGAAATATGACGGGAGGTTTCCACGATCTCACGCCCTGATTTGCGGGCTACGATCGGGTCCGTTGCAGAAAATACGATCCCAAAGATGTCGAGACTGCAATACGAAACGGCCAAAACCAACTGTCGACAAGATGAATACGGTCTCCGGCAGAGAAGAACTGTAAGTTTTTCAGACACTGTACCCGCTCAGCGAGTATGCACTGCCTCAGTAAAGATACGTTTTTCCATGGAGAATCATAGGCCTGATCGAAGTATTAGCTCATGGGCCATTTGTCGTATGTAATCTTTGGTATATATCGCTTTAATCTTTTCCCAAGAAATTTAAGCTAACAAATAGAATATTGCCTTTGAATATATGAGGAGTTCGCCGGATGAATACGGCTGTCGCGCCCAAGGTGCCGGTTCCCGACGTTGCGGGTCAGATCACCTATGCCATGCGCTCCATGGGCGTCGCGCCGATACCGCGCAATTACCAACTCTTCTACGAGGCCTATATCGGCTCCAATCCAGCCCTCACCCGCGAGCTGGCGGCCCTCGGCGGCCAGGTGACCCAGGCGGAACTCGATGCGCTCGGCGCACAGCACTTCACCCACAGCCCGGCCCGTGTCTTCGACGATGCCCATACGCGCATTGCCGGCGAACTCGATGGCCTGCTGCGCATTCTCAGGCAGGAGCAGAGCTCGTTGGAAAGCTACACCAGACTGCTCGGCGAGACCCACAAGCGCATCACCTCCAAGAGCAACGCCAGCGTCGAACTGATCGAAAACGCCATCGATCTCCTGAGCCAGGCGACCGGCGACACCATGGCGCATGGCGAACGCACGGTCGAGGACGTTGTCCAGCGCTCGCAGGAGATGGATCAGGTCCGCAAGGAACTCGACGAATACAAGCGCATCGCCAACACCGACTCGCTGACGCGCCTTTCCAACCGCCGCGCCTTCGACGACCGCCTCGCCGCCATTTTCGACAATTCGAGCATGCGGCCGGTGACGGCACTGCTGCTCTGCGACATCGACAATTTCAAGAAGATCAACGACACCTACGGCCATCCGGTCGGCGACAAGGTGCTCGCCACCGTCGCCTCCGTCATCCGCAGCAATGTCCGCCGTGACATCTTCGTTGCCCGCACCGGCGGCGAGGAATTCGCCCTTATCATCGATGGCAACACGCCCGAGGAAGTGACCGCGATCGCCGAGCGCATTCGTCGCACGCTGGAGACGACGCCCTTCAAGAACTCCCGTACGCGGGTGAATTACGGTCCGGTCACCGTCTCGATCGGCATCTGCATGGCATCCAGCGCCGGGGATGCCGGCGAACTCTATAGCAAAACCGACATCGCCCTTTACGGCGCCAAAAATGCCGGCCGCAACTGCACCATCCTCTATCAAGACGGCATGCAGAAGGATTTCACCAAGAGCTGGCTGATCTACAAGACCTGACGGCAGTCCCGCGCCGCACGCACGCTGTCACTGGCAGGTGACGGTTTAGTGTTGTCGACAAACCTCGTTGTTACTCGGCATCATCCTCGGCGCAGGGCCGAGGATGAAAGAGAAGTTGGCCGACTTTGTCAGTAGTCTGAGCCGCCGGTGACGATGCTTTACCACATCGTCTTTGCCGCCCGCCCCGGCCATTCCCGGTCGTAGGTTTCCTGGTCGAAATCGCCGGTCGCGGCCTTCAGCATCTGTCCTGGCGTCGGCAACGTCGCCGGATCGGCGAAGTGTTCTCCATTCCAGAGCTCGGCCCGCATCACGGCCCGCGCGCATTGGAAATAGACCTCGTCGATCGAAATGACGACGACGGTGCGCGGATGTTTGCCGTCCATCTCGAAGCTTGAAAGCAGCGCCTCATCGTCGGAAACGACGCCCCGGCCGTTGATGCGCATCGTCGTGTTCGAGCCGGGGATCAGGAACATAAGCGCCAGCCGCGGATCGCGCACGATGTTGGAGAGCGACTCGACCCGGTTGTTGCCGCGCCAGTCCGGCAGATGCAGCGTCTCGTCGTCGATGACACGCACCACGCCACCGAGATCGCCGCGCGGCGAACAGTCGAGACCCTCGGGACCGACGGTCGCAAGCGCCGCAAACGGTGAGATCTCGATCATCTCACGATAGAGCGGGGTCAATTGCTTCGTCACCTTGGTAACCGAGGCCGGCGAAAGTCCGGCGCCATAGATCGTGTTGAGCTCTTCGATGCTGCTGATGATTTTCATGAGGCGTCCCGCCGCGGCTTGATCTTCGCGACGGACGCTACAATGCCGCGCGCCTTGCCGGAAGCTCAAAAAACGGAATGATCTCCGCATCTTTTTTGATGCTTTGATCAAGAGCTTCACCCACGCGCAGATCGCCTTCGAGAAATGCCGCGATCGCGGCAAGAACCGGTGCGGCGCCGATGATGCGACGGTGGCCGAAGCCGTTCGCCCAGAGAAGCCGAACGCCCTTTCCCGCCGCGCCGTAGCGCCTGGCATGGAGAGACGACACCTCCTTGTCGTCCTCGGCATGGATGACGAGCACGGGGCGGCCGATCTCGCCCGCCGCCTCGCTGGCGTCGAAATCCTCCAGTCTCCGTCCGGTGACGCGATGAACCTCATTCTCCAACGCCCTTTGCGCTGCAGGCAGAAGGCCGATCATCCCGCCGAAATCGGTAAACAGCCAGCCCATCTCGCTCGGCGCGCCGATCAGCACCAGTCTCTCGCCGGTGACAGGCGCCACGCCAGGCAGCAGCCCCGCTGCCGAGACCATCAGCGCCGCACCGCCGAAGGAATGACCGATCGCCGCATCGAATGCGCCAAACCGCGCTTCGGCCGCCGCAATCGTCTCGACCGCAAGCCCCATATGCAGGAAGCGCCCCCCGGAACGGCCGTGGCCGGGAAAATCGAGCGCCACGACCTCCGCTCCCGTTGCCGAAAGCATCGAGACGAGTTCGGCCATATATGCGGCGCTAGAGCCCCAGCCATGCGTCACCAGGTAGCGCTTGCGTTTGCCCCTCGCCCCGCCGTTCAGCCGATAGGCATGCGCTTGGCGCCCGCCGGCAAGCCTGAGGGTGAAGCGTTCGGCGCCGGCAAGCCGGGCCGCACCCGCTGCATGCGCCGCCTTCGCCTTTGCTCCCTTCGGCTTTGTCGACGGCGTCCGGCAGAACAGCTGGAACGCCGCTCTGCCTGCCAGATCAGGCGAAACCGCCTGTAGAGCCGAAAACCCGAGGCGGGTGACGTCAAGCGCAAAGTTTGTCATAGTGGGATTCCAAAAGACTGTTCAACACCGAACAATAAAGTACAACGATGAACAAAAATCAATCCCTTCCCTGGGATCATCCGCGTTTTCGCAGTTGGATCGCGGTGGCTCGCGCCTGCCAGCTGATGCAGCAGTCATTGGCCCGCTCGCTTGCCGATCTCGACATCAAGCCGCCGCACCTCGATATCCTGGTCAATCTCTACCGTTTCGAAGGCATTTCGCAGCAGGAGCTGGCGCGCAAGCTGCTGGTCGGCCGCTCCAATATGAGCATGCTCTTGCCGCAGATGGAGAAGCGCGGTCTGCTCCTTCGCCGCGATGACGAGCGAGACAAGCGCGTGCTGCGCCTCTATTTGACACCAGAGGGTCGGAAGCTCAGTGAGGAAGCCATGGCCATCCAGACCGGCCTCATCGACCGCGTGCTATCGGACGAGCCGATCGAGCAATGCATGGCGACCGCCGATTCGATGGAGCGGATCGTCACGGTGCTGATGAAAGATCTGCGCGACGAGGACTGATGTTCAATGCAGCGTCGGCGCCGCCGTCGTGCCGGTCAGCGAGCGATATTCCCAGGCGGCGACGATGATCAGCACGAGCGTCGCCAGAATGCCCATCAAATAGACCTCGATGAAGGGTGCTGCGAAGGCGAGCAGGATCAGAAACACGAGGCCGGCCAGATGTGATAGCGGCAGCTGGCCACTGGTCGCGCCCTTGAACCAGAGATTGCCGATCAGGAACAGGCCAGAGCCGCCGAGGACGGCCGCGGCGATGCCGAGATTGCCGGTCTCATGCGGATGCGAGAACATGAACTCGACCGCCACCGCATGGACGATGATGCCGGCAAGAATCGGGATATGCCCATAGGTGAAGGCCTGCCGCGCCAAGCTGCCCGGCGTCTCTTCATGCTCGATGCGGTGGGCGGCGCGCCCGTGGCCGAAGCGGAAATAGAGCCACCACATGGCGACCGTGCCGATGAAGCCGGTGACGAACACGACGCTGGTCAGCCCGGAGAACGGCAGCTCCGAAAAGGTGCGGCCGGAAACGAGGATCGCTTCGCCGAGGCAGATGATGACGAAGAGCGCACAGCGTTCGGCCATATGCGCGCCGGAAACGTCCCAGTCCCGCGCCGTCGAGCGGCCGAGCCCCGGCACGGCAAAGCCCGCGGCCGGCCCGGCATATTCGATCGCCAGCGCAATCACCCAGGCGATCAGCCGGGCTTCATGCTCGAGCAGCCCGCCGGCAATCCAGAAAACCGATGCTGCCACGAGCCAGGTGGTGATGCGGACGAAATTCAGCGTGTTGGGGCGGTCGACGCGCGTCATCGCATAGGTCGTAAACAGCGAGCGCCCGACCTGCATCGCCACATAGGCGCCGGCAAACAGCAGCCCCTTGTCGCCAAAGGCCTCGGGGATGGAGGCAGACAGCAGCAACCCGAGCATCATCAGCGCCACCAGCATGCCGCGCACCGGCATTTTCTCGGGATCGAGCCAGTTCGTCACCCAGGCGGTGAAGATCCACACCCACCAAACGGCGAAGGTCATCAGCGCCGCTTCGGCAGCACCGAGCGGCGTATAGTGGGCGGCGAGCGCATGCGAGAGCTGCGAGATCGAAAAGACGAAGACCAGGTCGAAGAACAGTTCGAGGAAGGTCACCTTGCTGCCGCTGGCGCTGCCCTTGGCGCGCAGCCAGTTCTTTCCGTTCGTTTTCGCCATATGGCCCCCCGATGGCTGGAATTATGTGTGGATTGAAAGCGATAGCGGCGCTCTCGTGACCCTCAGCGCGGCTTCTCCGCCGTGTCGCGGTTCATGCCCTTTTCGCTGAGCTCGTCCTCGTAGGCGGAAAACAGCTCAGCGCCGCGTTCGCCGAGCTCGCGCAGATAGGTCCAGGTGTAGATGCCGGTATCGTGCATGTCGTCGAAGCCGATCCGAACGGCGTAATTGCCGGTCGGCATCATCGAGATGATCGCGACATTGCGTTTGCCGGGCACCGTCACCTTCTGCCCTGGCCCGTGGCCCTGCACCTCGGCCGAGGGCGACAGCACACGCAAGAGCTCTGCCGACAGGTCGAAGCTCTGGCCGTCGTTGAAGGTCACCACCAGCCGCTGCCTGTCTTTCGAGACGCGAAGTTCGCTCGGCCAGATATCGCTCATCATTTTGTCCTCTTCTCATGCGAGGAGTAGGCGCTGATCTTTTTCAGCGCAAGCTGAAATTGGCATGCTCGCGCGGGCTGTTTCCCTTGACGCGACAATAGCATATGCCCACATTGACGAGAGTACGGAGATACAGGTGAACAGCAGAGTTGGAACGATAGGTAATGCATCGCCGCTGGTGGCAGGTGCGGACCCGATGATCGACCCCTTCGGGCGGGCGGTCACCTATCTCCGTGTCTCCGTCACCGACCGCTGCGATTTCCGCTGCACCTATTGCATGGCGGAAAACATGACCTTCCTGCCGAAGAAGGATCTCTTGACGCTGGAAGAGCTCGACCGGCTCTGTTCCGCCTTCATTGCCAAGGGTGTCAGCAAGATCAGGCTGACTGGCGGCGAACCTTTGGTGCGCAAGAACATCATGTATCTGGTGCGCCAACTCGGCCAGAAAATCGGTTCCGGCCTCGATGAGCTGACGCTGACGACCAATGGCTCGCAGCTTTCCCGCCATGCCGAGGAGCTTTATGATTGCGGCGTGCGCCGCATCAATGTTTCACTCGACACGCTCGACCCCGACAAGTTCCGCAAGATCACCCGCTGGGGCGATTTCGCAAAGGTCATGGAAGGCATCGATGCGGCTCAGAAAGCCGGGCTGAAGGTCAAGCTCAACGCCGTGGCGCTGAAGGATTTCAACGATGCCGAGATGCCGGAGCTTCTGCGCTTCGCCCACGGTCGCGGCATGGATTTGACCGTCATCGAGACCATGCCGATGGGCGAGATCGAAGAAGACCGCACCGACCAGTATCTGCCGCTTTCGAAACTGCGCGCCGATCTCGAAGACCAGTTCACCCTTGTCGACATCGATTACCAGACCGGCGGCCCGGCGCGTTACGTCAGGGTCGAGGAAACCGGCGGCCGCCTCGGCTTCATCACGCCGATGACCCATAATTTCTGCGAGAGCTGCAACCGCGTGCGCCTCACCTGCACCGGCACGCTCTACATGTGCCTCGGCCAGAACGACGCCGCCGATCTCCGCGCGGCACTCCGCGCCACTGAAGACGATGCCCTCCTCCACGCCGCCATCGACGAGGCCATCACCCGCAAACCCAAAGGCCACGACTTCATCATCGACCGCACCCATAACCGCCCTGCGGTGGCGCGGCATATGAGTGTCACCGGTGGGTGAGGCGCGGTCCCGCAAAGCGGGAGCGATCGATCCAGTGAATCGATCGCAGCGCCGAACGCCCTGAGCCCCGCGAAGGGCCGGGATACGGTACGGCAAGCTCCCCTAACCATAGCCGCCGCACCAAGACCCAAAAGAGGACGCGCGTCGGTGCCACATCCCCCTTCTCCCGAGCGGGGAGAAGAGACGTGCGGCGCCGATGAACAACCCATCACCCAGGCTTACGCGCACAAATCGCAAACCGCTCCTGCACCATGCGCTCGAGCCCGCGCAGGAACGGCATCTTGCGGGCCTGAGCCCAATGGATATCCCCAAGCTTGCGGTCGACGACGATGTCTGTAAATCCGGCTTGGCGCAGAAGATCGACGACCGCTTCGGCCGGCATCTGGCTGGAGAAATGGACGCGTGAGCGGATCTTCTGGTGCCGCGCCATCATCTCCGGCGTCATGTGGCTCGCCGCCGGCTTGCCGGTCACCTTCGTCCAGAGCTTCTGCAGGCCCTTGACCCAGGTTTCCCTAGCCATATTGCCGTCGAGGATCAGCACCTTGCCGCCCGGCTTCAGTACCGCGAACCATTCCTTGAAGGCAGAAGCCGGGTCCACCAGCGTCCAGACGAGATGCCGGTTGGTGATGACGTCGTAGCTTCCCCGTGGTTCCATCGTGTTTTCGGCGTCGCCGGACACGAAGCGGATATCGGTGCCGCGTTTCTTCGCCTTGGCGCGCGCCTGCGCCAGCATTGCATCCGACCAGTCGAGGCCGGTGACTGCAAAGCCGGCACCATGCATCAGATGCGAGATGACGGCGGTGCCGCAGGCAAGATCGAGTGCCGCGCGACCTTGGCCCTCACCCAGATGCTTTCTGATCAGCCGCTGCCAGCCTTTCCGCTCCGCTTCCGAAAAGATTTCATGGCCGACGCTCTGATCGAAGGTTGCCGCCCGTTCCGACCAGAAGTCGCGGATTTCATCGCGGATGGAGTAGTTCGTGTTCATGGAATTCATCTGAGGCACCCCGGCATCGGATCAGTTTGGAAACGCTCTAAAACATATAACTTGATTCATAAAGTCATATTTCTTATGCCTGCGGACATTATTCAGACCTCGGGGGAATTTCCAGATGAATTTCGTGAAAATACTCGCAGTCTCCGCAGCGGCGATTGCGAGCCTGATGCCGCTTTCGGCCTGGGCGCAATCCTTCACCGTCAAGGATGTCGCGGGCCGCGAAGTGACCTTCGACAAGCCGGTCGAACGTGTGATCCTTGGGGAAGGCCGCATGCTCTACGCCGTCGCACCGATCGAGAAGGAAGATCCCTTCGCCAAGATCGTCGGCTGGCGCAACGATCTCTGGACCACCGACAAGGACGGCTTCAACGCCTATGTCGAGAAATTTCCGAAGGGCAAGGACCTGCCCTTCCTCGGTAACCTGACCGATGGCACGCTGCAGACCGAGACGGTCGTCAAGCTTCATCCCGATGTGCTGCTGCTGCCGATCGGCAACAAGGCGGCCGCTGACGAGGTGAAGCTCGAAGACATGCTGAACGGCATCGGCGTGAAGATCGTCTACATCGATTTCCGCGAGCATATCCTCGCCAACACCGAGCCGAGCCTGAAGATCCTCGGCCAGATCTTCGGCCATGAGGATCGCGCCGAAGCCGTCGCCAGCTTCTGGAAAGAGCAGATGGCCCGCGTCACCGACAAGCTGAAGGCCGCCAATCCACCGAAGCCAAATGTCTTCATGTATCGCGCCGCAGGCCTGGTCGAATGCTGCGGCACCTTCGGTCCCGACAATTTCGGCCTGATGGTCGATTGGGCCGGCGGCCACAATCTCGGCTCCGATTTCCCGCCGGGCTATACCGGCTCGATCAATGCCGAGCAGGTCGTCGCCTCCAATCCTGACGTCATCGTCGTCACCGGCTCCAACTGGAGCCAGACCAAGAATGCCAAGGATTATGTGAATGTCGGTCCCAATGCTGCCGCCACCTTCGACGACAGCCGCAAAGCGCTGAACATGCTGATGGAAAACCCTTCCTTCACCGGCTCCAGGGCGGTTGCCGGCGGCAATGTCCATGCGATCTGGCATCAGTTCTATACCAGCCCCTACCAGTTCGTCGCCGTCCAGCAGCTGGCCAAGTGGTTCCATCCGAACCTCTTTGCCGATCTCGATCCCGACGCCACCTTCAAGGAATTCCACGAAAAATTCCTGCCGGTCGCTTACCAGCCGGGTTACTGGGTCGACACCAAGGCGGGTCAGTAATCCGAGATGGCCGAGATCGCCGCCATATCGATTGATGCCGAAGCCGGGAGGGAGCGCTACCGCGCCCTCGCCCGGCGCAAGCTTCTAATCCTTGCCGCCATGACGGCAGCGCTCTGCCTGTCCTTTGCGGTCGATCTCGCCTGGGGCCCGGCCCGCTATAGTCTCAATGAAGTCGTCGCTGCCCTTCTCGACCCCTCCTCGGTTTCGGATCAGGTGCGCGCCGTCGTCTGGGGCATCCGCATGCCGGTTGCCGTGATGGCGATCGTCGTCGGTGCATCGCTCTCCGTCGCCGGTGCGCAGATGCAGACGATCCTCGCCAATCCGCTCGCCAGCCCCTTCACGCTCGGCATTTCGGCAGCAGCAAGTTTCGGTGCCGCACTTGCCATCGTCACCAGCGTTCCGCTTCTGCCTGTAGCGGCCGGGCTGCTGGTGCCGGTCAATGCCTTCATCATGGCGCTGATCGCCACACTCTTCATCCATTTCATCTCGCAAGCCCGTGGCGTCTCGGTGCAGACGGTGGTGCTGCTCGGCATCGCGCTGGTCTTCACCTTCAATGCGGCTCTCGCCTTCCTGCAATATCTGGCCTCCGAACAGGCGCTGTCGGCCGTCGTCTTCTGGACGATGGGCAGCCTCACCAAGGCCACCTGGCCGAAGATCTGGGTGACGCTTGCCGTCCTGTTGGCAGCACTTCCGCTCTTTGCCCGCAACGCCTGGGCGCTGACCGCCATCCGCCTCGGCGAGGACAAGGCTGCAAGCTTCGGCGTCAATGTCCGCCGCATCCGGCTCGAAACCATGCTTGTGGTCTCGCTGCTTGCCGCTGTGCCTGTGAGCTTCGTCGGGACGATCGGCTTCGTCGGCCTCGTCGGGCCGCATATCGCGCGCATGATCCTCGGCGAGGATCAGCGCTTCTTCCTGCCGGGATCGATCTTGTCGGGCGCGCTGCTGCTCTCGCTGACCTCGATCGTCTCGAAGTCGATCATACCAGGCGTCGTCTTCCCGATCGGCATCATCACCGCGCTGGTTGGCGTACCCTTCTTCTTCTCGCTCATCCTCTCGAACAGGAGCCGGTCGTGGTAGCACTACAGTTGCAGTCAGTCGGCGCCTATCACGGCCGTAAGCTTTTCGTCGAAGACGTGACCACGCCGATGATGAAGTCGGGTGAGGTCGTGGCGGTGATCGGCCCGAACGCCGCCGGCAAGTCGACGCTTTTCAAGCGCATCACCGGCCTGCTCAAAGGGCCTGGCCGTGTCGTCGTCGAAGGCTCTAAGACAAAAAACGCCATCAGCTACATGCCGCAGGATACCTCGGCAAACGCGGTGCTGACGGTCTACGAATCCATCCTGCTTGCCCGCAAGCAGGGCCAGTCCTGGGCTGTCAGCGACAGCGACCTGCGCTTCATCGACGAGATCATGAAGGCGCTTGATATCACCGCCATCGCCTTCCGCGATCTCGGCGCGCTTTCCGGCGGCCAGCGCCAGCTGGTCTCGATCGCCCAGGCCCTGGTCCGCGAGCCTGAGATCATGCTGATGGACGAACCAACAAGCGCGCTCGACCTTCACCGCCAGGTCGAAGTCCTCGACTTCATGCGCCGCCAGGCCCGCGCCAAGGGCATGATCGTCCTGATCGCCATTCACGACCTCAACCAGGCCCTTCGCTTCGCCGACAAGGTCCTGGTCATCGCCAACGGCCGCATGCACGCCTGCGGCACCCCCCGCGACGTCGTCACCGCCGAAATGCTGCGGGAGATCTACAGGGTCGAGGCCCGGGTGGAGAAATGCTCGATGGACCACGATCATGTGATCGTGGATGGGACAGCGCATTGAGGCTGCCAAAATAAGTCTGCCTCATCAGTTGATCAATCGCTGCGCGGTAAACTTGTCCGTAACAAGCATGTCGATGACCCCCACGCGGAGCGCCCCTGCGATAGCGTCAGTCTTTTTGGACCCGCCGGCAAGAGCAATGACCCGGTCCACCCGTTCGAGATCCTCGAGTGGAAGCCCTATGACCCGGTCGTCCAGGGGTGTCTTGACCGGCTTGCCGTTTTTATCGAAGAAACGAAGTGAGATATCGCCGACGGCTCCCGCTTCCGCGAGATCAGAGAGTTCGCGAGACGAAAAGATGTTGCCGGACCGTGCGAGAAGTTCGGACGGTTCGACTGCTCCGATTCCGACAATCGCAAGCGTTATGCTGCCGAACAAGTCCATCGTCTCCCGAACGTATGGATCGGCCTGCATAAGAAATTTTGCCTCTCTGGACGTCGTAACGCCCTGCACAGCGAGCAGTTTTGGCTCAGCGCCGGTCAGGCGAGCAAGCCGCGTGGTAAGCTGCGTCGCATGCGTCTGGACTGAAGGATCGCCCATGCCTCCAAGGGTTTGGACGACGTATTTCGCCTGAGCGCTCTTCAGCGGATGAATGTTCTCGACCATCTTGGAGATGGTCTGGCTCCAACTCGAAACGCCGATGATCTCCCCTGGCGCAAGCGTCACCTCCAAGAGATGAGCCGCTGCCTCTCCGATACGGGCCATGATGGCTCCATCCCGATCTTCCGTGCACTCCACGACGATCGCCTCCGGCAGATCATATTTCTCGCGAAGCGCGCCCTCGAGCTCGCTGTAGGTGCCAACGGGGGGCGTCACGCTGGTTCGGACAATATCTTCAGCCTCTGCACGCTTGAGCATGCGCGACACCGTCGCCTGCGACAGGCGAAGGTGCTCTGCGATCTCCGCCTGTCGCCGTCCCTCCAAATGGTACATCTGGGCGACCCTTGAGATGAGGCGGAGTTCATTGAGGCGAGTCATCGCTAATCCTAGGGTGAATTTTTATTCATCATTAGCCGTTGTTTCGCGGGACGTCGAGCGGGCAAGTGCATCACTCCATGTATTCAGAAGCACCGCTCGATCCACGGGTTCCGGGTCAATGATATGCGAGCTCCGGGGCAGCTCTGCGATAACATGAAGATCGCTCCACAAGCCAAGTGAGAGACCCGCGAGATATGCGGCTCCCAAAGCCGACGCCTCGGGTGCTTCGCATTGGATCACGGGATGTTCGATGAGGTTCGAGACACACTGCATCAGGAACCGGTTCTGGCTCGGTCCGCCGTCTACATAGAGCGCCCCGAGCTCGCCGCCGCTTTGTGCACGCATGGCGGCGATCACGTCGTGCACCTGGAAGGCGATCGAGTCGGTTACCGACCGCGCCATTTGCGCACGTGTCGTATTGAAGTTGATCTGGGAGAACAGGGCACGGGCGTCCGAGTTCCAATAGGGTGCGCCCAGTCCCACGAATGCTGGCACGAAGCCCGGTCCGCCCGGTTCGGCGCTCGCCGCAAGTTCGACAAGGGCCGCCACGTCTGAAAGGCCGAGAATGCCTGCCATCCAGGGGAGACTGGCGGCGCAAACGAGAATATTGCCTTCGAAAGCGAAAGTCGGCTTTCCCCCGAGACGCCATGCGACGGTCGTTGTGACGCCGTTGCGTGGGGGAATAAATCGCGGAAGCGTCGTCATGATAGAAGAGCCGGTTCCAAAGGTTACCTTGCCATCACCCGGCTTGAATGCGCCATGGCCGAACAGCGCAGCATGGCTGTCTCCGATCGCGGCCATTATCGGAGTTCCATCCGGCACGCCTGGCAACCCTTGCGTCCTGCCGAAGTCGGCAGAGCTGTCGAGTACTTCAGGGAGGAGCGCGATATCCACGCCGAAAATCTCGCCAAGTTCCTTGCTCCATCTCTGCTCCTGGAGATCGAACAACTGGCTCCTGGCGGCATTGGAAGCATCGCAGACATGCCGGCGCCCACCCGTCAGGCAGTGGACGAGCCAACTGTCGACCGTTCCCAGCCGCACCGATCGCCCGGCCGGCATACGGTCGAGCAGCCATCGGAATTTCGAACCCGGGAACATCGGATCCAGTGGCAGGCCTGTGAGCGCCTGCACACGGTCAAGGTGGCCTTCGACAATGAGACGTTCGCAATCCTGTGCCGTTCGACGGCACTGCCAGCTTACCACCGGTCCAAGTGCTTCTCCCGTTTCGGCGTCCCAGGCCGTGACTGATTCGCGCTGATTGGAAATCGCCACGGCCTCGACAATGACGTCGGGGGCGGCCTTCAGGCAGGCGTCGATCGCCTCGCAGACGGATGCGTAGAGCCGCCGTGGGTCTTGTTCGACCCAGCCTGGTTTCGGATAGGCGATGCCGACTGGAGCCGAACCTCTGCCAACAATTTCTCCCTTTTCGGAAACGAGAACTGCCTTTGAATTGGTGGTGCCCTGGTCAATTGCCAGAATTGCCCGCATTCTATCCTCCCCAGATCAGACGGCAGCCGGGACGACAAAAGGCATCCGGGCTGATCATGTGATCCCAGTTACTTGCGCCTGATCAGCGACTGCGCCGCGTCGGCGATTGCGAACGGCGCCATCCCGAATTCGTCGAGCAGGAACTCTGCCGAACCGGTCGGAGCGTAGACGCCGGGAACTCCGAGACGTTTCATCGGGACTGGAGCATTGTCGACCACCACTTCGGCGACCGCGGAACCGAGCCCGCCAAAGATCGAATGCTCTTCGGCTGTGACGATCGCTCCGGTTTCCTTCGCCGCCGCGATGATGGCGTCCTCGTCGATCGGACGAACCGTTGCAAGGTTGAGCACTCTGGCGTTGATACCGCGTTCTGCGAGGATCTCGGCAGCCTTTAGGATTCGATGAGTCAAAGTGCCGTTTGCGATAAGGGTGACGTCAAAACCCTGGCGAAGGAGGTTTGCCTTGCCAAGTTCGAACTTGTGACCCTCCGGAAGGAGATCAGGCACACCCACGCGAGACAGGCGCAGGAAACAGGGGCCTTTGTAGGCCGCGGCCCACTCAACCGCAGCAGCTGTTTCGATGCGGTCACAAGGCGCAATGACCGGGAGATTAGGCAGAACCCGCGTCCAGGCGAAGTCCTCGATCGAGTGATGGGTCGGGCCGAGTTCGCCATACGCCATTCCAGAAGAAATGCCGACCAGCTTGACGTTGGCATTCGAATACGAAATATCGGCCTTGATCTGCTCCAGCGACCGTCCCGTTAGAAACGGAGCGGCGGCGCACACGAACGGAAGGCGTCCGCCATTGGCGAGGCCTGCTCCAACCCCCACCATGTTCTGCTCGGCGATACCGACATTGACGAGGCGCTCTGCAAACTTCGCCTTGAAGCCGCCGAGTTTGGAGGAACCCACGGAGTCGTTGCAGACGGCAACGATTGTTTCGTTTTCGGCTGCCAGCCGCTCAAGCGTAGTGGCGAATGCGTCGCGGCAATCGTAGAGCTTGGGTGCGTTTATTGGCGCGTTCATTACAGTGCCTCCGACAATTCTGCCAATGCGATTTCGTATTGTTCCTTGCTCGGTACCTTGTGGTGCCAGTCGACTCGGTCTTGCATGAACGAGATTCCATGCCCCTTGTTGGTGTGGGCGACGATGCAATGCGGCCTCGATGCCCGTTGTTCGAGGGCTGAAACGACTTCGCTCATATTGTTCCCATTGATCTCGGTGACTTCCCAATCGAAAGCTTCAAGCTTCGGACGAAGCGGGGCGAGATCGTTGGTTTCCGCCAGGGCCGCGCCCTGCTGGAACCTGTTGTGGTCGATGACCAGCGTCAAGTTATCGAGCTTGAACTGCGCGGCCGCCATGATCGCTTCCCAGTTGGAGCCCTCCTGCATCTCACCGTCGCCGGTGACGACGTAAGTGTGATATTTTGCGCCCGAGAGCTTGGCGGCTTTTGCCATTCCTATTGCAACTGGAAGACCGTGGCCGAGCGGCCCGGTATTCGTTTCGACGCCAGGGACCTTGTTGCAATTTGGATGCCCGTTCAGCCTCGAATGCGGCTGCAAAAAGGTGGAAATCTCTTCCTCCGGGATGAAGCCACGTTTTGCGAGCGTCACATACAGAGCGCATGCAGTATGTCCCTTCGAAAGAACGAACCTGTCGCGGTCGGGGTGCTTCGGCTGATCGGGCCAAACATTCAGCACACGAAAATAGAGGGCAGTCAAAATGTCGATAACCGACATCTCCCCGCCAATATGGCCGGCGCCCGCTTCAAAGACCGCCTGGAGATCGCGCAATCGGATCTCGCGAGCGACCCGCTCGAGTTCTGTCGTATTCATGGGTTCCTCTCATGCATAAATATTCAGTTATCAATATTTTTGCACAAGACACCGATTAGTCAAGCCCCCTTAAGCGGTGCACCGGCAGTTGCAAGCCCAGAAAATCCTATTGACAGCCGAAAGGCAACTTGTTAATGAATTTTCCAGCATCGGTGAATATTTATTCTTCGAACGAATTAGCGATCAGCCTACGCATAGGGAGGAACAATGGTGGCGCTTGATATCAATGAACACAGGCTTTCGTCCGGCGCCTGGTTGAGCAAGCTCAAGGGCGCCACCGGCCCACTCGTGGGGCTGCTCGCGCTTTGCGTCTTTCTGAGCGTCAGCACCGACACGTTTCTGTCGGTTCGGAACGGCCTCAACATCCTCGATCAGATCACGGTTCTCGGCATCATGGCCGTCGGAATGACCTTTGTCATTCTGATCGGCGGCATCGATCTCTCCGTCGGCTCGGCACTCGCTCTTGCGATGATGGTCATGGGCTGGACTGCGAATGTCGCCGGCCTACCGCTGCCGGTCGGGATCGCTTTTGCTCTGGTCGCATCGGGCGTTTCGGGGCTGATCGTCGGACTACTGGTGACGCAGTTCAGGGTTCCAGCGTTTATTGCCACTCTTGCAATGATGTCCGCGGCTCGCGGCGTCGCAAATATGATCACGGACGGCCAGCAGATCGTGGGATTCCCCGACTGGTTCATGATGCTGGCAATCGATCGCCATTTCGGCGTGTTGACTGCCACTGTGTTTCTCATGCTTGCGGTTGTTCTTGCGGCGTGGCTTTTCCTGCACTTCCGGTCCGAAGGTCGCATGCTCTACGCGGTGGGAGGAAATCCGGAAGTCGCTCGGCTGGCGGGTATCAACGTCCCGCTCGTGACGATTGGCGTCTACGTCGCAAGTTCAGTCCTTGCGGGGCTCGCAGGCATCGTACTCGCCGCCAGGCTGGACTCCGTCCAGCCGTCCAGTGGTCTGGGCTATGAGTTGGACACCATCGCTGCGGTCGTCATCGGCGGGACTTCACTCTCGGGGGGCGCGGGCGGTATCGGAGGAACACTTATCGGTGTTCTTATCATTGGCGTCCTTCGCAACGGGCTCAATCTTCTCAACGTCTCGCCCTTCCTGCAGCAAGTGATCATCGGCATCGTCATCGTGCTCGCGGTCGGCGCGGAGACTATTCGTCGGCGTCGCGCCTGACGAACGGGGTCCGCCGCGTTGGCGGGCCTGGAATTCCGCTCCAAGGGTTTGGGGCGGATCAATACCCCGAGGGGGAGGACATACCCGAGGGTTCCATCAAACAACGGAGGAAATACAATGAAAATAGCGCGCACCATGCTCGCGTCTGCTGCACTGCTGGGTCTCATGCTCGGCCCCGTACACGCGGCGGAACTGAAGAAGCTCGGCTTGGCCGTTGCCAACCTTCAGGCAAACTTCTTCAACCAGATCAAGCAATCGGTCGAAGCCGAAGCCAAGAAGCGCGGCATCGAAGTCATCACGGTCGACGCAAAAGGCGACGGGCCGACACAGGTCAATCAGATTCAGGACCTCCTGACCCAGAAAATCGACGCGCTGATCTACATTCCGGCAGGTGCGGCCGCTGCGACCGTTCCGGTCAAGCTCGCGAAGAACGCTGGTATTCCGGTCGTGAACGTTGACCGCAACGCCGAGGGAGCACCCGGCGATACATTCCTTGCAACGGATTCCGTCGCGTCTGCCAAGGCCGTGTGCGACTACATCCTGAAGGAAGCCGGCGGCAAGGGGAAGATGGTCATCATCCACGGCCAGAAGGGCACGACGCCGGAAGTCGATCGTTCGAAGGGCTGCGCTGAATCTCTCAAGGCATATCCGGACGTCAAAGTTGTCGCCGAGCAGTTCTCGAACATCTGGAGCCAGGACGAAGGATTCCAGATCATGCAGAATATGCTGCAGGCAAATCCGGACGTTTCGATCGTGTTCGCCCAGGCCGACGGCCTCGCCCTTGGCGCCGCACAGGCGATCAAGGTCGCCAATCCTTCCCAGAAGATCGTGGTTGGCGGCTTCGATGGTGACACCGCAGCTCTCGAAGCGCTCAGCAAAGGCGTCTTCAACGTAACTGCGACCCAGCAGACGCAGAAGATGGGCCGCGATGCGGTTGAAAACGCCGCCAAGCTTGTCGCCGGAGAAAAGGTGCCGCCGGTCCAGCTCATGGATGCCACGCTGACAACCAAAGAAAACGTCGCAGGCTTCATCGCCAACCATCCGTAATGAAGTTGAGGTCTTGAGGAGGTGTGCCATGACTGATCCAGTTCTTTCCCTGAGGGGCATATCCAAGTGGTATGGGCCGCTCCAGGTTCTGAAGAATGTCAGCTTGGACGTCTATCCGGGCGAAGTGGTTGCACTTCTCGGTGAAAACGGAGCGGGCAAGTCAACGCTATCGGGCATCATCGCCGGGTCCCGCACACCGTCTGAAGGATCAATGACCTGGCTGGGGCAGCCTTATGCCCCAGCCACCCCAAGGGAAGCGATCGACAAGGGCGTTGTCCTGATCCACCAGGAGCTGCAGCTTCTGCCGCAACTGTCGATCGCGGAGAACGTCTTCATCGGACGTTGGCCGATCAAGAACGGCGTCGTCGATCGTCCCCAAATGGTTCGCCGGGCCCAGGACCAGCTCGCTCGCTTGAACCTTCACATACCCGCAACGCGGACGGTCGCCGGCCTTTCCACAGCAAATCAACAACTCATCGAGATCGCCAAGGCGCTGGCTCTCAACGCCAAGCTCCTGATCCTCGATGAGCCGACAGCCGCCCTTGGCGGCGCGGAGACGGAAGCTCTTTTCCAACAGGTTAGAAAGCTTCGGTCAGAGGGTGTCGGCATCGTCTACATTTCCCACCGCATGGAAGAGATCAAGCGAATAACCGACCGGATCGTTGTTCTTCGTGATGGCGAGCGCGTGCAGGAATTCTCCGACAGCGCGACACCGGTGCGAACCATCGTCGAGAGCATGGTTGGACGCCCACTTGACCGCTTGTTCCCTGCCCTGCCGGTTCCGACAGACCATCCAGTACTCCAGGTGTCGGGGCTGAGCTCGCCGGACAACTCATTCCGTGACGTTACCTTCGATGTGCGCGCCGGGGAAATTCTCGGGATCGCCGGATTGGTCGGCGCCGGCCGCACGGAACTTGTCCGCGCCATTTCGGGCGCGGACCCAATCAGTGCAGGTTCGATCAAGCTGGAAGGCGAAGAACTCAGGCTGCGCGATCCGGCGGACGCGATCGCCAAGGGCATCGTGATGGTCCCGGAAGACCGCAAGGAGCAAGGCTTGGTTGTCGGGCACCGGATAGGCGAGAACATTATATACGCCAATCTTGACAAGCTGGGCGGGCGTTGGATTACGCCGCGCGTCAAGCGCTCGTTTGCGGAGAAGGCGGTTGCCAAGTTCGGCGTGAAGGGCCGTGCGGAGCAATATGCCTCGGACCTGTCCGGCGGCAACCAGCAGAAGGTCGTCATCGCGAAATGGCTGATGCGCGATCCTAAGGTCGTCGTACTCGACGAACCGACGAGAGGCATCGACGTCGGCGCCCGAGCGGGCATCTACGACATCATCGTCAATCTTGCCAAACGGGGCGTGGCGGTCATCGTCGTAAGCTCGGACCTCGAGGAAGTTCTCGGAGTCTCCAATCGCATTCTCGTGCTTGCGCAAGGCAAACAGGCAGGCATTCTCAATCGTGACCAGGCAAATGACGTTTCGGTCATGGAGCTAGCCACCATCTAAACAGACAGAGAAAGGAAGAGCGGTGTCCGACATCACTCTGAACGCCCCGAAGCTTTTCGATCTCAGCGGCCAGGTTGCCATCGTTACCGGAGCCGGAAGCGGCATCGGGCAGCGCATTGCCATCGGCCTTGCACAGTGCGGCGCCGACGTGGCGTTACTCGACCGTCGAACCGACGACGGGCTGGCCAGGACGGCTGAACATATTCGCGCCGCTGGCCGCCGTTCGATCCAGATCGCGGCGGATGTCACGAGCAAGTCTTCCCTTGGAGAGGCAATAGCACGGACCGAGGCAGATCTCGGCGCATTGACACTTGCAGTCAACGCGGCGGGCATCGCTAACGCGAACGCGGCGGAAGAGATGGAGGAGGACCAATATCAGACGTTGATGGATATCAACCTGAAAGGCGTCTTTCTTTCCTGCCAGGCCGAGGCTCGCGCCATGCTGAAGAATGGACGCGGCTCCATCGTCAACATCGCTTCCATGTCGGGTGTGATCGTAAACCGAGGGCTGAGCCAAGCGCACTATAACGCCTCCAAGGCGGGCGTGATCCATATGTCGAAGTCTATGGCGATGGAATGGGTCGACCGCGGCATTCGCGTCAACACCATCTCCCCCGGATACACGGCAACGCCCATGAACACCCGTCCGGAGATGGTTCATCAGACCAAGCTCTTCGAAGAGCAAACGCCAATGCAGCGAATGGCAGCGGTGGACGAGATGGTAGGCCCGGCAGTGTTCTTGCTGTCGAATGCGGCAAGCTTCGTGACCGGCGTCGATCTTCTCGTCGACGGCGGTTTCTGCTGCTGGTGATGGCGAGGCGAAAGCTCATTGCCGGCAACTGGATAATGAACGGTCTCGCTTCCTCCCTAGCTGAGATCGAGGCGCTGAAGGGAATAACGGGCAAGACGGCGTGCGATATCGTCGTCTGCCCGCCCTTCACGCCGATCGAACGGGCTGTCGAACGGACGGCGCTCAAGACTGCCTGAATTCGCCAAGATTATCTCGGCAACCGCTTGAGCTCCAATAATCATCGCAGGGCAGGTCACGCCCAGATTTGCTGTTTACCGGGAAGGAAAGAGCATGAAACGCTTCGAAGATAAGACGGTCGTGATCACGGGAGGCAGCCGCGGCATCGGCGCTGCCATCGCCAGACGCTTTGCGCGCGAAGGCGCCAATCTCGTCGTTTCGGCCAACGAGGAGCTGGTCCACGGCGTTGCCGAACAGATCCGGGCCGAAGGCGGCAAGGCGATCTCCTTCATCGGCGACGTTACCGACAAGGCAAGCGTCAAGGCCCTCTACGATGCCGCCGAGAAGGAATTCGGCTCGGTCGACGTCTCGATCCAGAATGCCGGCGTCATTACCATCGCCCGGGTCGAGGACCTGACCGAAAACGAGTGGGACAAGGTGATGGCCGTCAACACCAAGGGCGTCTTCCTCTGCGCCCAGGAGGCGATATCAAGAATGCGCAAGCACAAGCGCGGCGGCCGCATCATCAACACCGCCTCCGGCCAGGCCCGCGACGGCTTCATCTACACGCCGCATTATGCCGCCTCGAAAATGGGCGTCGTCGGCATCACCCAGAGCCTGGCCAAAGAAGTCGCGACCGAGAAGATCACCGTCAACGCCTTCTGCCCCGGTATCATCGAGACCGACATGTGGGCCTATAACGACCAGGCCTGGGGCAAGCTGCTCGGCAACTACGCCCCCGGCGAACTGATGAAGGAATGGGTCGAGGGCATCCCGATGAAACGGGCCGGCTCCGGAGAGGATGTCGCCGGCCTGGTCACCTTCCTCGCCAGCGATGACGCCGCCTATATCACCGGCCAGACGATCAATGTCGACGGCGGCCTGATCATGTCCTGATGCATGTCGCCTAAAAGTGCGCAGTGGTTTGGGACAACGACATGCATGGAAGGACCAAACCACCAACCAAGCACTGAAGGCGAGCCGGTCGTCGCCTCCATGTGAACAGTGTGTCCATCGGCGTTAGGGCAGCTTTGCATTTTTGCCCGGTCGACTGACCTTGCCATCTGCCTATTTTTGATCCTATCTTTGAAATGTTCTCAGGGCGGGGTGTAATTCCCCACCGGCGGTATCAGGAGTGATCCTGGAGCCCGCGAGCGCTTCCGGCACCACAGCGCCGGCGTCTTTCAGACGCGCAAACGACGCTGTAGCACTTTGAATTGCTGGAAGGTCAGCAGATCCGGTGAGATGCCGGAGCCGACGGTATAGTCCGGATGGAAGAGGACAACACGGGCAGTCGCACTCCATCACGGAGTCGGCTGACGTTTGTTCGCCCAAGGGCAGAAGGCTCGCTCACGGATTGAGCCGAGCAGACCATGT
Source organism: Rhizobium indigoferae (assembly GCF_034554815.1). Lineage (NCBI taxonomy): Bacteria > Pseudomonadati > Pseudomonadota > Alphaproteobacteria > Hyphomicrobiales > Rhizobiaceae > Rhizobium > Rhizobium indigoferae. Next base: position 2,239,053 of record NZ_CP140635.1, read on the forward strand.
CAGCCCGCTGACATAACCCTTGAAAGGCCAGACAGCATGACTATCGCAACAATTGAAGATGCCATATCAGCCATTGCCAGCGGCAAGATGGTCGTCGTCGTTGACGACCAAAACCGGGAAAACGAAGGCGATATCGTGGTCGCGGCCGATGCCGTCACTCCGGAAACAATCGCCTTCATGATGACCCACGCCCGCGGCCTCGTCTGCATTGCCATGGAAGGCGAGCGCCTCGATGCGCTCGATATTCCGCTGATGGTGCCCAACAACACGGAATCGCACAAAACCGCCTTTACGGTCTCCGTCGATTATCTCAAGGGCACGACGACGGGCATCTCGGCTGCCGACCGCGCCGCCACCGTCCGCGCCCTCGTCGACGATCGCGCAAAGCCAGATGAATTCGCCCGTCCCGGCCACATCTTTCCGCTGCGCGCCAACCCCCGCGGCGTGCTCGGCCGCCCCGGCCATACCGAAGCCGCCGTCGATCTCGCCCGCCTCGCCGGAAGGGTCCCCGCCGGCGTCATCTGCGAAGTCGCCAACGACGATGGAACCATGTCCCGTCTGCCCGAACTCACGCTCTTCGCCGAACGCCACAACCTACCCCTCGTCACCATCGAGGATCTGGTCGCCTACCTCGACCGCCAGGCGGAAGGAGACATACGCGAAGTCGCCTGATCGATGCCTTTGTTGCGGCGGCATAGCCCGCCGCAACAAAGAACGTGCCGCAGCGATAACCTGACGGCACCTTCCCTTGCCCGCTCTATGTTCGGCTGATCGAAACCCCACCATCTGCAAGCATCGCCGTGCCGGTCACGAAGCTCGACATGTCGGAAGCGAGGAAAAGCGCCGCATTGGCGATCTCTTCGGGTTGCGCCATGCGTTTCAGCGCATGCAGCCCCTCCACGAAGGCGAGCACCTCCGGCGTGGCATCCGGCGCGTTGGTAATGCTGGCGGGTGTGTCGGTGCCGCCGGGAAGCAATGCGTTGACGCGGATCTTCTGCGCTCCGAGTTCAGCGGCGAGCACCTGCACGAAGCCGATCAGCCCCGCCTTGCTCGCCGCATAGGCGGCCATGCCAGGCATGCCGACGGTGTGGCCGACGAAAGTCGAGGTGAAGATCAGCGATCCGCCGCCTTTTCCCATCGCCGCCGACTGGTGCTTGGCGCCGAGGAAGGCGGCGGTGAGATTGGTCTCGATCGTCTCGCGCCAGCCCTCCAGCGACAGCCCGGCGACCGGCCCCATCTCACCGAGAATGCCGGCATTGTTGAAGGCGATGTCGAGCCGGCCGAAACGCGAAACTGCCGTCTCGACGAGCCTTGCCTGCAGCGCCTCGTCCCTGACATCGCCTGATATGGCGACGGCCTGACCACCCTCCGCCTCGATTTCCGCGATGACGGCATCGAGCGCGTCCTGCCGCCGGCCGGTGACCACGAGCTTGGCGCCTTGCCGTGCAAAGAGTTTCGCCGCCGCGCGGCCGATGCCGGAGCTTGCGCCGGTGATGATTGCGATCTTGTCGTTGAGAAGTGTCATATCGGTCTCTCCTGGGTTGTTGCGAGACCTGAGATGCTCAAACATCAGGCGATGCAGCCACCTGTTTCCCGCGCAGGACGAGAAAAACACCTATGGCCGAACAGGCAACGCGACGGTGCGTCCTCATCGACGCCTTGATCGCGGCGTCGGAAATATCGGAATTCACGTTATAAAACAGGCACTTGTCTAGACTTCCACCCACACGCCTGCGTTGACATCAGTGCCATTGTGCACCGCATCATCGATTTATGCCTGGTGTGACATTCATCCGATTCCCTTCATGCATCTTCGCGACTAAAAGGGGCGCACAGGTAACGGGAATCTCTTCATGCCGCGATCACGCAATACTGAGGGCGCCATCTATATGAGCATGGCGATGGCCGGCTTTTCCGCCAGCGACGCTCTGTCCAAATCGGTGATCGCCTATATGAACGCCGGCGAGATCATGTTCCTGCGCGGTCTCTTCACCAGCCTGCTCGTCTATTTGATCGCCTGGAAAATGGGCGCGCTGCGCTCCTGGCGGGTCATGCTGCAGCCGATGATCATCTTCAGGATCATCTGTGAGACGCTCTCCGCCGTCACCTATATCACCGCGCTCGGCATGATGCCGATCGCCAATGCCTCGGCGATCCTGCAGTCGCTGCCGTTGGTCGTCACTTTCGGTGCTGCGCTGTTCTTCGGTGAGCCGGTCGGCTGGCGGCGCTGGTCGGCGATCCTCGTCGGCCTCGTCGGCGTGATGATCATCATCCGCCCTGGCCCGGAAGGTTTCACCGCCGCCGCCCTGCTCTGCGTCGCCGCGGTGCTGACGACGGCCGGCCGCGATCTCGCCACCCGGAGCATCAGCCCGGAAATTCCCTCACTGATGATAACCGTCATCACCGCCATATCAGCCTCTTTCTTCGGCGCGCTGCTCATCCCGCTGCTCGGCGGCTGGCAGCCGGTCAGCGCTAGCGCACTTGGGCATCTCGTGCTCGCATCGGTGCTGGTGCTCGTCGGCTACCAGTCGGTTATCCTCGCCATGCGCACCGGCGAAATCTCCTTCGTCGCGCCGTTCCGCTATACCAGCCTGATCTTTTCCTCTCTGCTCGGCTTCCTCTTCTTCGCCGAAGTGCCTGACAGCTGGACGCTCGTCGGCGCTGCGATCGTCATCGCCTCCGGCCTCTATACGTTCTATCGTGAGGCCAAGCGCCGCGTATCGCCGATCGCGCAGGAATCCGCACCGCGCGCGCCGGTCTGAGGAAGGATGATGGCTGAATTCTCGCTTGGCAGATCTGATATAGCAGGCGTCGTATTGGCTGGCGGCCGCTCGCAGCGCATGGGCCGCGACAAGGCCGGCGTGATGCTCGGGGCCGAGAGCCTGCTCCACCATGTGCTGACCCGCCTCTCGCAGCAGGCCCCGCTCGTTGCCGTCAATGCCGATGCCGCCGCCGAGGGCGTGCCTGTCGTTCCCGACCGTTTTCGCGGTAAGGCCGGGCCGATGGCCGGCATCCATGCAGCCATGGTCTATGCCGCCGGCCTGCCCTCGATCACCCATGTCGTCACCGTCTCGGTGGATTGCCCGTTCTTCCCGGCCGATCTCGTCGCCCGGCTGGCGGCTGCGATCGAGCACCCGTCGCAGATCGCCATTGCCGCCTCCGAGGGCCGCAGCCATCCCGTCTTCGGGCTGTGGCCGGTGACGCTGGCCGCCGATCTCGAAGCCTGGATCACCACCGACGAGAAGCGCCGCGTACGCGACTTCCTGTTACGGCATGCCGTTACGGAAGTGGCGTTTCCGCTGCATCCGACCCGCGCCAGCCTGCTCGACCCTTTCTTCAACATCAATACGCCCGACGATCTCGTCGAGGCGGAACGCTGGCTGGAGGCCCTTCGTGGATGACCGCACCGAAAATCTTCGGCATCGCCGGCTGGAAGAACTCAGGCAAGACGGGGCTCGCCGTCCGACTGGTGACGGAGTTCACCCGCCGCGGCTACAGGATCTCGACGATCAAGCACGCCCATCATGATTTCGACATCGACAAGGTCGGGGCCGACAGCTACCGCCACCGCCAGGCCGGCGCCCACGAGGTCACCATCGTCTCCGGCACCCGCTACGCCATCATGCACGAGCTGCGCGGTGCCCCCGAACCTGAGTTCGAGGAGATCCTCGCCCGCCTCGCCCCCTGCGACCTCGTGCTGATCGAAGGTTACAAGCGCGAGCCGATCCCGAAGATCGAGGCCCGCCGCCTGGAGGCGGCAAATCGTGAACCATTGGCGCCGGGCGATCCCCATATCTGCGCTATCGCCGCCGATCATGCCGTCACGGATACGGCCCTGCCGGTCTTCGATCTGGACGACACAGGCGCCATCGCCGATTTCATTGCTGGCATCGTCGGCCTTGGACAGGCCAAGGCATAATTCTTAAATCGGAATCGATTTAAGGACACAATGATGCAGCGCTTAAAAGTGTTACAGCGTCCTTTGCGCGCCTGAAAGGACGCGCGGCAGTGGAGGCCCTGAGCCCCGTGCACCACTGCCGGACCTGAGAAGCTGAATTGTTTCGCTTGCCATCGCCTTGGCGATTTCCTTGGCGAGCTGAGCCTGATCATAGGGCTTTGCCAATCTCGGAAGATCGATATCGGTGCCGGCGGGAAGATCGGCGTAACCTGTCGCCAGCACGATCGGCAATGCTGGATAAATCTCCCTTGCGGCCTGGGCAAGCTGTGCGCCGGTCATACCAGGCATCGAATAGTCGGTTATGACAAGGTCGAAATGCTGACCGCTGCTGATCAGTTCCAGCGCCTGCGCGCCGGAGTTTGCTTCGACGACCTCGTGGCCGAGATCTTCAAGCATGTCGACCGAACTCATGGCGATCAAGGCATCGTCATCGACCAGCAGGATCTTCAGTCTGGATGCAGCTTGCGGAACGGGCAGTTCCGCTTCGATCACCCGCTCGGGGCGCTGTTCGGTTGCCGGAAGCCACAACTCAGCGGTCGTCCCGACCCCAAGTTCGCTTGTCAGACGAAGTGCGCCATTGAGCTGAACGGCAAGCCCGTGGATCATCGATAAGCCGAGGCCCGTGCCCTTTCCGAGTTCCTTGGTCGAGAAAAACGGATCGACCGCCTTCTTCAGCGTCTCCGCGTCCATGCCGGTGCCGCTATCGGCCACCGCCAACACAAGATAGGCGCCCTTGTCGAGAGTGCCGTCATCGCCGGCCACCTGCGCATCACGCAGCGATATGGACAGCGTCCCGCCATCCGGCATCGCATCGCGGGCATTGACCGCAAGGTTGAGCAGCGCCAGTTCGAGCTGGTTCGCATCGACCAGCGCCGGCGGCAGGGTTGCCGGCAGGATGGTTTCGATACTGATCGAGGATCCCACAGAGCGCCGCAGTAGATCTTTCATGCCGGAGACCAGCTCGGCCAGATCGATCGGCTTGACCTGCAGATCCTGCTGTCTGGCAAAAGCCAGCAGCCGCTGCGTCAGCGCCGCCCCGCGCCGCGCACCCTGAACCGCCCCGTCGACCAGGCGCGTCGCCTTGGCATCTCCGGCAACATGCTTGCCGAGCAGCTCCAGATTTCCGAGAACGACCATCAGCAGATTGTTGAAATCGTGTGCGACGCCGCCGGTCAGTTGGCCGATCGCCTCCATCTTCTGTGATTGGCGAAGCTGCTCCTCGGCTCTTTCACGCTGGGCGACTTCTTCGAGCAGGGTCTGGTGAGCCGCATTGACCTCTTTGGTCCGTTCCCTCACGCGCTCTTCGAGGTTTTCATTGAGCCGTCTCAGGTTTTCCTCAATGGTCTTGCGGACAGTGGTATCGGAGCAGACGCCGACGAGTTTCATGGCGGAACCATATCTGTCGGAATAAAGCTGCGCGTGGACCTCGGTCCAATGCAGCGATCCATCCGGCCAGATCGTCCTGTGCTCGATCGAATAGTCGCGTCCAGTATCGATCGTCTGGCGCAACCGTGCCAGCACAAGATCCCGGTCGTCGGGGTGGATACTTGCGATCAGATCGTCGCGTGTGACATCGTCATCGGGGCTTCGGCCGAAGATTGCTTTGCAGGTCGCCGAGGCCGACAATGCCATCGAGGACAGCTCCAGCTCCCATGCCCCGAGACGACCGGCGGCGAGAGCGGTCTGCAACCGCCGCTCTCCCTCGCCCAGAGCCTCAAGCCGGGTTCGCGCTTCATATTGGCGCAGGCGCCCCTTTAATGCGGTCCGGGCCACGCTGATGAACGAGGTCGCATGGAACGGCCTTTCCAGGAAGGTGACGTTGCCAAGAACCTCGGAAAGCCTGGCAGCGGCCGGATTTCGTTCAGGTCCGCCACCACGTGTGGTGAGCACGATGAACGGTAGGTCAGACCAGCTCGGCTGGGCCGAAACCCAGGCGGCGATCGGCTTGAGATCGCTCGAGCGAACGGCCTCCTCCGTCAGGACGCCAAGCGCGACGTCATCGCTGAGCGATGACGCGAACATAGGCAGGTCGGTGGTGGCAATCGATGCCAATCCGGCCTCATCGACCAATGATCTCGCCACCCAGGCATCGCGACCGACGGGGGTGTAGATCAATGCTTTCGGTTTGCCGGAATTAGGAATTGCCGCTATCCCCGCCATCGGTCGCAAGGAGCGGCGTTGAGGTCGTGACAAATTCGGGAACGCCGCGAAGCACGCCCTGGAACCCGACGAGAGGATCGCCGAACCTCAAGCCGGAAGCGTCGATGCGATACTCCCGGATGGTATCCTCGTGAAAGCCGGTCCTCTTCTTGATCACCGAGACTGCACGCCGCACCTTTCCGGCCGCCTCGAAGTAACGCAGCAGAATGACGGTATCGGCGAGATAGGTAACGTCGACAGGTGCCTTCATGTCACCGACCAGCCCGTGCTGGGCCACGGTGAGAAAGGTGTTGGCGCCTTGCCTGTTCAAATATTGCAGCAGCTCATGCATATGAAGGATCAGCGAATTCTCATCCGGCATCGAAGCCTGGTAACCGTTGATACTATCGATGATGACGGTTTTCGCATCCGCCTTGTCGACGCAATTGCGCACGCGGTGGGCGAATTCGCCCGGCGACAGTTCGGCGGCATCGAGCTGTTCGATGTGGATATGACCCGCGTTTCGCATGGCTTCGAGATCCATTCCGAGCGCCTTCAGCCGCGTGAAGAGCAGGCCCAGCTCCTCGTCAAAAATGAAGGCCGCCACTTTCTCGCCGCGCGCGACCGCAGCCATCAGGAATTGAAAGGAGAACGTGCTTTTGCCGGTGCCGGCGGGACCAAGTATGAGTGTACTGGAACCTCGCTCCAGGCCACCTCCGAGAAGCAGATCCAGTTCTGCAATATTGCAGGAAATCTGATCACGTGCGTAACTCGATCTGTGTTCGGCGGCGACGAGCCGCGGAAAGACTTTAACCCCCCCAGTCTGGATGATGAAATCGTGATAGCCGCCGCGGAAGGCCTGTCCGCGATATTTTATGACCCTGAGACGTCGGCGTTCGGAGCCGTAGCTCGGCGCCATCTCTTCGAGATGGATGACGCCGTGCACGACGCTGTGCACTGTCTTGTCGAGCACCTCGGACGTCAGATCATCGAGCAGAAGGACTGTCGCGCCTTGTCGGGCAAAATAATGTTTGAGCGCGAGGATCTGCCGGCGGTAGCGCAACGAGCTTTGCGCGAGCAGCCTTATCTCCGACAGACTGTCGAGAACCACGCGACGTGGCTTGATCCGCTCGAAAGCGGCAAAGATTTCCTTTGTCGTCTCTCCGAGTTCAAGATCCGACGAATAAAGCAGGCTCTGCTGCTGGTCGGCATCCAGTAGGCTTTCCGGAGGCACGACCTCGAAGACCTCGATATTCCCATCGATCACCATGCCGTGCGATGCGGCACCGGCCCGAAGTTCGCTCTCGGTTTCCGAAAGGGTGATGTAGAGCCCCTGCTCGCCGAGCCGCGCACCTTCGATTAGGAACTGCAGCGCAATCGTCGTTTTGCCAGCTCCCGGATTCCCCTCCAGGAGAAAAACGTGCCCCGGCGAGAGGCCCCCCGCCAGAACTGTATCCAAACCGGACACGCCGGTCCGAGCTTTCGTGGCAGGTGCCGCAGTATTCATTCACTGTTTCCTTCAATTTCAAGTGTGAATTAGCGGCGAGTGATGGAATGTCAAATCACTGGCAGGCATGAGTTCGCTTCCGGCAAGAGCCGATCACTCCTGGTTCGGATATATGCCTGTCCGGGCGGCCCGACATAGTGGGCGTCTATCCTCGATAGCGAAGTGCATCGACGACGAGGGCGAATGCCGGCGACGTATGCCGGCGGCTCGGATAGTAGAGATGGTAGCCGGAAAACGGCAGACACCAATCCTCGAGGACGCGCACCAGCCGCCCGTCGGCAAGATGCGCCTCGACCAAGTCCTCCGGCATATAGGCCAGCCCAAGACCAGCCAGCACCGCGTTCAGCCGCAGGGCTATATTGTTGAAGATCAACTGTCCTTCGACCCGAACCCTGAGCTCGCGCCCGTCCTTCTCGAACTCCCACGCATAAACGCTGCCATAGGTCGGCAGACGCAGATTGATGCAATTGTGATCCGTAAGGTTCTGCGGCGTCAGCGGCTTCGGCCTGGTGTCGAAATAGGCGGGAGCGCCGACCACGGCCATCCGCATGTCGGGGCCGATGCGCACCGCGATCATGTCCTTCGCCACCTGTTCTCCAAGCCGCACCCCCGCATCGTAGCGCTCCGCGACGATGTCGGTCAGACCGTAGTCGACGATGATTTCGACATTGATATCGGGATATTCAGGCAGGAGCTTTTGCAAGGCGGGCCAGAGGACGGCATCGGCCGCATGCTCGCCGGCATTGATGCGGATGGTGCCTGCCGGCTTCTCCCGGAAGGCGCTCAAGGCAGCCAGTTCACTCTCGATCTCGTCGAGCCGCGGTCCGATGGAGCCGAGCAGGCGTTCGCCGGCCTCTGTCGGCGCGACGCTGCGGGTCGTGCGGGTAAGCAATCGCAGTCCAAGCCGCTCCTCGAGCCCGCGGATGGTGTGGCTGAGCGCCGATTGCGACACACCCAGCTTGCCCGCCGCCTTGGTGAAGCTCTGTGCGCGTGCAACGGCGAGGAAGGCGATGAGGTCGTTGACGGCGGGGCGCGGCATTCATGAAACTTTCTCATGGGTTCTTGCCGTTTATACCATCTAATCGCGACCAAACACACGCGCTAAATACCTTGCTGCTCGAGTGGACATGTCCACCCCGACATCGAAAGGAAGACAAAGATGGATATCAAGCGAAGCGGTTCGCAGCCTTCGGCCAAGGGACCAGCCGACTGGTTTACCGGCAGCGTGCGTGTCGACCCACTGTTTGCCGTGACCAGCCCCGCACGCGCGGCTGGCGCCAGCGTCACCTTCGAGCCCGGAGCCCGCACCGCCTGGCACACCCATCCGCTCGGCCAGACGCTGATCGTCACATCGGGCTGCGGTCGCGTGCAGCGCGAAGGCGGCCCGGTCGAGGAGATCCGCGCCGGCGACGTCGTCTGCTTCGCACCGGGTGAATGCCATTGGCACGGCGCATCGCCGACAACGGCGATGACCCATATCGCCATCCAGGAACAGCTCGACGGCAAGGTCGTCGACTGGATGGAGCATGTCACAGACACGCAATACCAAGGTTAGAAGAGGAAACTTCTATGCAGAAACGTGAACTTGGAAAGAGCGGACTTCATGTCTCAGCCATCGGTCTCGGCTGCATGGGGCTGAGTTACGGTTATGGCCCAGCGACAGATATTCAGGAAGCGACCGCACTGATCCGGCGGGCATTTGAACGCGGCGTGACCTTCTTCGACACGGCCGAGGCCTATGGCCCCTATAAGAACGAAGAGCTTCTGGGAGAGGCCTTGGCGCCCTTTCGCGAGGAGGTGGTGATCGCCACGAAATTCGGTTTCAACTTCGATGCCAATGGCGGCCAGAGCGGCATGAACAGCCGGCCGGAACAGATCCGCGCGGTGGCCGACCAGGCGCTGAAGCGTTTGAAGACCGATGTCATCGATCTCTTCTACCAGCATCGCGTCGATCCCGATGTTCCGATCGAGGATGTCGCCGGCACGGTCAAGGCGCTGATCGTGGAGGGCAAGGTCAGACATTTCGGCCTCTCGGAAGCGGGCGCCCAGACGATCCGCCGCGCCCATCCCGTCCAGCCGGTGGCAGCACTACAAAGCGAATATTCGCTGTGGTGGCGCGAACCCGAGCAGGAAATCCTGCCAACGCTGGAAGAGCTCGGCATCGGTTTCGTGCCCTTCAGCCCGCTTGGTAAGGGCTTCCTGACGGGCGCGATCAGTGAAACGACCACCTTCGACAGCAAGGATTTCCGCAACGTCGTGCCACGCTTTTCTCAGGAGGCGCGAAAGGCCAACCAGGTGCTCGTCGATCGTCTCGGAGAAATCGCCGCCCGCAAAAAGGCAACCTCCGCCCAAGTGGCTCTCGCATGGCTGCTGGCGCAGAAGCCCTGGATCGCGCCGATCCCCGGCACTACCAAGCTGCATCGCCTCGAGGAGAACATCCAGGCCGCTGAAGTCGAACTGACGGCTGAGGACCTTGCCAGCATCGAAAGCGCGCTCGCCACGATCAAGGTGGAAGGCGATCGTTATCCCGCGCATCTGCAGGCAAGGGTCAACCGTTAAAAGCGGCCGACGGGCCATGAAGGCTACGTCTCATCGCCAAGGCCAGAACACCAGAAGAGAATCGGCTGCAGTCACTTGCGGCCGATTCTTCATAGATTGGATCATCGTCTCGGCGCCGGCGCATTCTCCTGGAAAGCCGGTATCCCCTCCAGTCTGGCGACGATCTCCGCGATATTGGGCCAGCTGGCGAGATCGAAGCCGAGGCGCCGGGCGCTGATCGCCTGCGGGAAGAGGAAGATCTCGGCAATACCAGGCTGATCCCCAACGGCGAAGGCTCCCGGCCTGCGGCCGGCGATCATCGTCTCGACCGCGGCCATTCCCTCGCCGACCCAATGACGATTCCAGGCAGTAATGGCATCGGCATCCGCCTGGAAGACCTTTCCGAGATGCAGGCCGATCCGCGGCGGCAGCAGCGCATGGATCTCGGCTGCGATCGCAAGCGCGATCGACCGCGCCTGCGCCCGGCCTTCCGCGGTGTCAGGCAGCAATGGAGGCTCGGGCTGGATCTCGTCGAGATATTCGACGATCGCCAGCGACTGGGTAAGGAGGACACCGCTATCCGTCAGCAAGGCCGGCACGAGCCCCTGCGGATTGACGCTGCGATATCCGGCCTGCCGGCTCTCGGCATCCTCACCGAGGATGCTAACCGGCAGCGCTTCCGCCGTCAGCCCCTTGAGGGCGAGCGCGATGCGGACGCGAGATGTCGCCGAGGAAATTTCATTCTGATAGAGCTTCACGGTCTTTCTCCTTTGGTGAGGTCAGAAGAGGAGTTGCCTTGACGCCGAAATCGGCTCGAACGGCCGCTGCTCCCCGGAAGACGAAGCTGTTGATGCCGCCGTCACGAGGCCTGCGAGCGGCGAAGGCTCCTGCGAGCTTATGTCGTAGATGCAGGGCGCGGCGAAGATCGCCACTCCCAAAAAACAGATGATCATCAATCTCATCAAATCCTCCATCGACGAGGCCCGATCGGCCTCGTCCTGCTTGTTTTCGGCGCACGTCCCCTGTCCGCCGCAGCCAATGGCCGGCGACGAATCCATCCATCAGGCAACGGTCAATTCGACATGGATATTGCCGCGCGTGGCCTTCGAATAGGGGCAGGTCTGGTGAGCCTCTTCAATGAGGGCTCGTGCCACATCCGCTTCGATCCCGGGCAGGCTGATCTTGAGACGGGCCTGCAGGAAATAGCCGCCATCGGCGGTTCCCAAATCGACCTCGGTGTCAACGGCAAGATCGGCTGGAAGCTTGACCTTTTGATTAGCCGCGGCGAAACCGATCGCGCCGATGAAGCAGGCAGACCAACCGGCGGCGAAAAGCTGTTCGGGATTGGTGCCGGCGCGGTTGCTGCCCGGAGGCGAAAGCTTGATATCAAGCTGGCCGTCGTCGCTGTGCGACGCGCCGTCGCGCCCGCCCGTCGTGTGGGTTTTGCCGGTATAGAGAACCTTGTCGATCTTTGTCATGGAACACTCCTTGTGTTGCGTCGCTCCAGGCGACTGGCCGCGCTGCGCGGCCGGGTTGACGGAGTGTGGTTTGACCGACGGATATATCCGCCATGTTTCCGAAATTGCCCGAAATGTCACAAAACGTAGCATCCGATATCGAGGACATCCTTAAATACAAACATCTCGAAATTTTGCGGTGACTGCCGACGTCAACGGATGGTGACTTCCGCCGCCAGACCACCGCCGGCGCGATTGTAGAGCCGGAGTGATCCGCCGATCTTGGCCGTCAGCTGCTGGGCGATCGCGAGACCGAGACCGGTGCCGCCGGTCTCCCGGTTGCGGGATTGTTCCAGCCGGAAGAAAGGCTGCATGGCCGCTTCCAGCATATCGTCCGGAATTCCCGGCCCGCGGTCCATGACTGATATGACGATATCGTTCTCGGCGCTGCGCGCGACGCTGATCTCGACAGCGCCGGCAAACTTCAGCGCATTGTCGATGAAATTCGACAGGATGCGGCGAAGAGCATGCGGCTTGGTGAAGGCAGCACCCTGAACCAGGCCGACCACGGTGACGGCCTTTCCAGTATCCTGGTAGTCGTAGGCTATGCTGTCGATGAACGAGGCGAGATCGATGCGGGCACTCTTCTCGCCATTGCCATGCGCGCTGCGTGCATAGGCAATGCCGTCCTGAACGAGGCGCTGGATCTCGCCGAGATCGTGCACCAGCTTGTCTTTCTCCGGCGAATCCTCCGCCATGTCGGCGCGCAGCCGCATGCGGGTGATCGGCGTCTGCAGGTCATGCGAGATGGCCGCCAGAATCTGGACGCGCTCTTCGAGGTAATGGGCGATCCTCTCCCGCATCGCGTTGAACGCTCTTGCCGCATGCGCGACCTCGCTCGGCCCCGCCTCACTCATCGCCGGACCGTCCTTGTTCGGGTCAAGCGCATCGGCGGCGGCGGCAAGCTCGCCGAGCGGCCGGATCGCCTGGCGAACCGCGAACCAGGTGCAGAGGATGAGCAGCACCATCTGGACGACGAAGACATAGGGCAGCCATGCGGCAATCGGCATGACGCCCTTCGGCGTGACGTCGATCGTCAACGGGCTTCCGTCGCTGAGCGTCAGATGCGCCTGCAGCCGGTTCACATCGCCAGGAATTCGTTCGATCCGGATCGGAAAACGGTGCCCGATGGCCTCCTCGATCTTTCCTGAGATTTCCGCCCCTTTGCTTGACGTGTCAGGCACGCCGGGAAGGCCGAGCCCGAGCACGAAACGATAATTGCCGCGGCTCAGCCGATCGAGCAGATCGCCGCGTTCGCCTGGCGGAAGCCGATCGAGAACGGCAATCGACGTTGCAACGTCGCTCTCCAGCGTGCCAAGCATCACAGCTTTGGCCGACATGTACCGCTCCATATAGAGCACACTGAACGACAGCCCGTAGGCCAAGGCCAATCCGATCAGCAGGATGAGAAAGATCCGCGACCGCAACGTGCTCGGCCACGTCAGGCCCGAACGCAAGCGGATTGCCGCCCTCATTGGCGCAGCTCCAAGATTTCGACCGGAACCGAAAACACATAGCCTTCGCTACGCACCGTCTTGATGTAGGTCGGTTCGCGCGCATCGTCGCCCAGCCTCTGACGCAGGCGGCTGACCAGGAGATCGATCGAGCGATCGAAGAGATCGGCGTCGCGGCCCTGCGTCAGGCTCAAAAGCTGGTCGCGATTGAGCACCCGCTGCGGATGGTCGATGAACACGCGAAGCAGACGGTATTCGGCGCCGCTGAGCGCAATCGCGGTCCCTTCCTTGTCGAGAAGGTGCCGGGCCACCGTATCGAGCCGCCAGTCGCCGAAAGTCAGCAATTGGCCGGCCTCGCTGATCTGCAGGTTGGGCGGCAACATCCGCGTGCGCCGCAGCACCGCCTTGATGCGGGCGAGCAGTTCCCTCGCGGCAAAGGGCTTGGGAAGATAGTCGTCGGCGCCCATCTCCAGTCCGAGGATCCTGTCCATCTCGTCGGTACGGGCCGTCAGCATCAGAATCGGGATCGCCTTGTGCCGGCCGGCGCGCAGTTCACGGCACAGCACCAGCCCGTCATCGCCGGGCATCATCACATCGAGCACGATCAGGTCGACGGCATTGGCTTCGAGAAAACTGCGCATCTGGCGCCCGTCAGCGGCAACGCTCGTGCGCAGGCCGTTCCTTTGCAGGTAGCCCGATACCAGCTCGCGGATTTCGCGATCGTCATCGACGATCAGGATGTGATCGACATGATCCATATTTCCCTATTCCTTACCGATAGAAGCGGCCCCCCCGCCCTCCGCCTCGATGTCGAGGCGGTTGACGCGAGCTACGCATATTCCGCCGGTCGGAGCAACGAGGCTCTGCGACCGGCGGCGCCGACATTAGAAGCGATCGACATCTATGACAGCTTGCGCGAAGGCCTGCGGCGCTTCCTGAGGCAGGTTGTGGCCAATGCCGCCGTCGATCGTCCGATGCTCGTATTTGCCGGAGAATTTTCCGGCATAGGCGGAAGGCTGCGGATGCGGCGCACCATTTGCATCGCCCTCCATGGTGATGGTCGGCACCGAAATGACGGGCGTTGCGGCGAGCGTCGTCTCGTAGGCATCGTACTTGGCCTCGCCTTCGACAAGCCCCAGGCGCCAGCGATAATTGTGTATGACGATCGCGACGTGATCGGGATTGTCGAAGGCAGCGGCCGATCTGTCGAATGTCGCATCGTCGAAGTTCCACTTCGGCGATGCCGTCTGCCAGATAAGCTTTGCGAAATCATGCGTGTTGCTCTCGTATCCCTGACGACCGCGTTCGGTAGCGAAATAGAACTGGTACCACCAGGCAAGTTCGGCTTTCGGCGGAAGCGGCTTCTTGTTGGCCTCCTGGCTGCCGATCAGGTAGCCGCTCACCGATACCATCGCCTTGCAGCGCTCGGGCCAGAGCGCCGCCATGATGTTGGCGGTCCGCCCGCCCCAGTCGTAGCCGGCAATGACAGCCTTCTCGATATCGAGCGCATCAAGCAGCGCGATCATATCGGCGGCGAGCGCTGACGGCTGGCCATTGCGCGGCGTCTGGTCGTCCAGGAAGCGGGTCGTCCCGTAACCGCGCAGATAAGGCACGATCACCCTGTAGCCTGCCGAGGCAAGCAGCGGCGCGACATCGACGAAACTATAGATGTCATAGGGCCAGCCATGCAGCAGCAATACGACAGGGGCATCCGCCTTTCCCACCTCGGCATAACCGATGTCGAGCACGCCTGCCTTGACCTGCTTCAGCGCTTCGAAGGACGTGTTGGTTCCGGGCTTTATAGCTGGCACCGATGCGGCAGTCGCAGACGACTGGGCGGCGGCCGTGCCGGCCACCCCGAACTCGACGGCCGCAAGGGCGACTGCCGTCATGCCGAAGAAACGGCGGCGGTGGTGGTTGATTTGCTCTGACATCGGTCTCTCCTGTCGAATGGATCACGGTCGCGAAAAGGTGCTCTACTTGTATCCCCGATATGTCGTAAGCAACCGTTTTTTGAATACGGATGTAGCTTCCGGCCGCCTGGATACATTCCGATACAATCGCGCTGCCTCGGCAGGTGGTCGCATTGGCCGCAGCTGTTTCTTCGTCACTGCGGCAGTTTGTATCGCTTTGTATCGCCGCTGCGCGACCCCGACACTTCGGTACATTTCCCCGCAAAGCCGGACACATCGGGGATACGTCCGCACAGCCATATCCCCGCCGTTGCTGGTTCAGGCCCATCGCCGCCCAGAGCCCGATCAATCGGTTTCAAAGGAAACGATGATGACACTTCTGATCATTGCCTATCTCGGGGGCGCGCTGACGATCCTCAGCCCGTGTATCCTGCCCATCCTCCCCTTCGTCTTCGCCCGCGCCGGACAGCCTTTCGTCAGAAGCACGCTGCCGATGCTGGCGGGCATGGCCGCCACCTTCGCGCTGGTCGCCACACTTGCCGCAGTCGGCGGCAGTTGGGCCATTCGCGCCAATGAATATGGCCGGCTTGCTGCGATCGTCCTGCTTGCCCTCTTTGGCGCAAGCCTGCTTTCACCGCGCATCGCAAGCACGCTTGCCCGGCCGATCGTCGACCTTGGCAACAATATCATGAACGCCACCGGCGGCGGGCGCGGCACCATGACAGTAAAGAGCGCGCTTCTTCTCGGCGTCGCTACCGGACTGCTCTGGGCGCCCTGCGCCGGTCCGATCCTCGGCCTTGTGCTGACTGGAGCTGCATTGCAGGGCGCCAATCTGCAAACGACCTTCCTGCTGATTGCCTATGCCGCTGGTGCTGCAACTTCGCTTGCCGTCGCCCTGCTTGTCGGCGGCAAGCTCTTCGCCGCCATGAAACGCTCGCTCGGCCTCGGCGACCGAATACGCCAGGTGCTCGGCGCTGCCGTGTTGGCGGGTGTCGCCGTCATCGCGCTTGGACTGGATACCAGCCTGCTGGCGCGGATTTCCTATGCCAGCACCGCGTCCCTGGAACAGGCCGTGCTTGACAGGCTGCATGCGAAGCCCTTGGGCGGCGCATCCTCCGAAGTGGCGAGCAAAGACATGGTGATCGCAGCCGCCGATACGAAGAAGCCCTTCCGCAGCGATCTGCCCGTCGAAGGTTACGCGCCTTCACTCGACGGCGCGGTCGAATGGCTGAACTCCAAGCCGCTGACATCAGAGCAACTGCGCGGCAAGGTCGTGCTGGTCGACTTCTGGACCTATTCCTGCATCAACTGCATTCGCACCATCCCTTATGTCAGGGCCTGGGCGGAAAAATATGCGAACCAGGGCCTCGTGGTGATCGGCGTGCACGCCCCGGAATTTGCCTTCGAGAAGAAGGTCGACAACGTCAAGAAGGCGATCGGCGACTTCCAGATCGGCTATCCCGTCGCGATCGACAATGATTACAGCATCTGGCGCGCCTTCGAAAACAGCTACTGGCCTGCTGCCTATCTGATCGATGCCAAAGGCCAGATCCGCTACCACCATTTTGGCGAAGGCAATTACAACAGGACCGAAAAGGCCATTCAGGACCTGCTGCGCGAAGCCGGCAGCCAAACGGCGGCAACTGCGCCGGTCGTGCCGGATGCCAAGGGCGTGGAAGCAGGTCCTGATCTCAGCAATATCCGCTCCGGCGAAACCTATCTCGGCTACGAACAGGCGGCGAACTTCGCCTCTCCGGAAGGGCTGCAGCCAGACACGCCGCATAACTACTCAATCGCCGAACCCGGCCTCAACGGCTGGGGCCTGTCCGGAACCTGGACCGTCGGCCGGGATCAGGCGACGCTTGATCAGCCGGGCGGCGGCATCACTTATCGCTTCAGCGCCCGCGATCTGCATCTCGTTCTCGGGCCTGGCGCCGGCGGCAAGCCGATCCGCTTCCAGGTGAAGATCGACGGCAAGGCGCCAGGACCTGACCACGGCGCAGACATCGATGCAGACGGCAACGGTACGGTGACCGCGACCAGGCTTTACCAGCTCGTCCGCCAATCCGGCACGGTCGCCGCTCGCAACTTCGAGATCAGCTTCCTCGATCCTGGTGTGCAGGCCTACGCCTTCACCTTCGGCTGAACCTGAGACGCATCAATATCCCGATCATCAACACGACCCAAAGGAGTAATAGTCATGAACAGACATCTTGCTTTCACGGCAGCCCTCGCATTCGCCACCACCACCATCGCATTCGCGGCAGAGGCTGCCGAGGTCAAGAACATCGTGATCGTCCACGGCGCCCTGGCCGACGGCTCTGGATGGCGCAAGGCGACGGACATTCTCCAAAAGCGCGGCTTCAACGTCACCATCGTCCAGCAGCCCATCACCTCGCTCGACGACGATGTGGCGGCGACCAAGCGCGTTCTCGACCTGCAGGAAGGACCGACCCTGCTCGTCGGCCACAGCTATGGCGGCATGGTCATCACCGAAGCCGGCAATGATCCCAATGTCGCGGGCCTCGTCTATGTCGCGGCGTTCCAGCCCGACAAGGGAGAAAGTCTGCTCAGCCTCGCCAGCTCGAAGCCTGCCGGCAGCATGGATATAAGGGAAACGAAGGACGGCAAATATCTCTATCTCGATCCGGGCGCCTTCGCCGCGGATTTCGCAGCCGACCTTCCGCAATCGGAAGCCGCTTTCATGGCAAAGTCACAGGTCTTTGCCTCGAAGCAGGCATTCTCCGCCAAGATCACCCAACCGGCATGGCGGACCAAGAAAAGCTGGTCGATCGTCGCTACCGAGGATCGCTCCATCAACCCCGAGCTCGAGCGTGACATGGCAAAACGTGCCGGAAGCGACGTGACCGAGATCAAGGCCAGCCACGCCGTCTTCGCCTCCCAACCGGAAAAGGTTGCCGATGCGATCGAAACGGCAGCAAGGAAAGCCGCCGATTAGCCCGCGCAGCCAGGAATGTTCCTAAGCAGTCGCGCGGATGAAGCCTCTGGTCGGAAGGGTACCCGACCAGAGGCGTGACGAAGTCGCCCCGTTGACCCTGCCGGCCGAGAATGTCGCTCTCGTCGTCACCCCGCTCCCCGCAACAGAAGTCGGCACCATCTATACAACTTTGTGACCATTTCATCAAAAAATGAAAAATAAGTCACGAATTCCCATTTCAAATTGACGGCTTTCCCTATAAAATTGCGACGATATTCCATGTCGCGCGCAACCGTCCGGTGCAGAAGCCGTATCTCGGCGCAAATGCCGGATCGTAGATCAAGGGAGAAACCAGATGGGAATGGCAGTCCCTTGTTAAATTTTCATCAGAACACTATTGCAGTGTGAACGATAAGGGAGACATGCGATATGGATAGTCGCAGGGGCCGGCGCATCGCAGTCTTATCCGAGGCCCTTTCACGACATCGCATTCTGCACATCAAGAATGCTGCCGAGATACTGGGCGTCTCGGAGATGACGGTTCGGCGTGATGTCAGCGCCAACGCAGGCCAATTCGCGTTTCTCGGCGGCCATATCGTTCCGGCTGTCGAAGCGGAAAACGATCCTTATGAAATTTCCAGGGCCGCCGACAGTCATGCCGCTGCAAAACGACAAATTTGCACACAAGCCATTGATTACATTCACCATGATGACACGGTCTTTTTCGATTGTGGCACCACCTTACCCTATCTGGTCGATCTTCTCCCAGACCGGATTCACATAACGGCGATCTGCTACGCCATGAATGTCGCCGATCGTCTAACGCGAAAACCAAACGTTCGCCTTGTTATGCTCGGTGGTCTTTACCACCCCGCATCGGCGAGCTTTTCCGGTGCCTCGGGGCTGGAAATGCTCGACCAGCTTGTGATCAACGTGGCATTTCTTTCTGCAGCCGGTGTCGATGCCCGGCGTGGCGCGACCTGCGCGCATTTTCACGAAGCGGAAATCAAGAAAAAGGCGATGTCTCGGGCACGAAAGAATATTCTTCTCGCCGACAGCAGCAAAATCGGCAAGTTGAAACCAGCCTTTTTCAGCGACATGAAGTCGTTCGATGTGGTCATCACCGAAAACGGTATGAACGACTTCGACTGAGAAATCCGCATTTTTTCGGCGTCTGTCGAAATCTAAACTTGACGCGGTAGGACAGTGATGCAAACCTAACAAGCAATGAAAAGAAAATCACATTTTAGCCAGTTGTGAAGCTTCCGCTGCGTGCATCTGCACGGATGCAACAAGACCTTCACGCTCTGACCGGGAGGATTCTATTTGGAAACCGTTGCTGTTCACAATGCGGCAAACGCGACGCATCATGGAGCCCCTTCGCGATCGCCGGACGGCACCCATAACCGGCCGCGCAATACGGGTATGGAACTCGATCTGTCGTGGGTCCTTGACACCCGGGTCAACCTGTCTGCCGCCGAGCGCCGCATAGCCTCGCTTCCCGGACGCCGCACCGTCAAAAAGGACGCACAGGCAGCTTGGCTCCTGAAGGCGGTGACCTGCATCGATCTGACGACATTGAACGGCGACGATACCCCCGAGCGCGTCAAACGGTTGTGCGCGAAGGCGATGAATCCGATACGCGCCGACATTCTGGATTCGCTTGGCATGAGCGGCCGTTCGATCACCACCGGCGCCATCTGCGTCTACCATCGTTTTGTTGCAACGGCCGTCGAGGCGCTTGGAGATTCCGGCATTCCGGTCGCCGCGGTTTCGACCGGGTTCCCTGCCGGTCTCAGCCCGCACTACCTCAAGGTCAAGGAAATCGAGGCGTCGGTTGCCGATGGCGCGAAAGAAATCGACATCGTCATCACCCGCGAGCATGTGCTGACCGGCAACTGGACAGCACTCTACGAGGAAATGCAAGAATATCGCGCCGCCTGCGGTAATGCGCATGTCAAGGCCATTCTAGCGACCGGCGACCTGAAGACGCTCCGCAATGTCGCCAAGGCCTCGCTGGTCTGCATGATGGCGGGAGCCGATTTCATCAAGACCTCAACCGGCAAGGAAGGCGTCAATGCGACGCTGGCCGTGACATTGACCATGCTGCGGGCGATCCGCGCCTATCAGGAGCGCACCGGCATCAAGATCGGCTACAAGCCGGCCGGTGGCATTTCCGCGGCGAAAGACGTGTTGAACTACCAGTTCCTGATGAAGGACGAACTGGGGCGCGAGTGGCTGGAGTCTGATCTCTTCCGCATCGGTGCATCGAGCTTGCTTGCGGATATCGAGCGGCAGCTGGAGCATCACGTCACCGGTGCCTATTCGGCCCTCAACAGACACCCGATTGGATGATCCAGATGACTGTTGCAAAGTATTTCGACGAAATGTCCTACGGCCCTGCCCCTGAATCCGATATCGAAGCTCGCGACTGGCTAGCGCGCCACGCTTCCGGTTTCGGTCACTTCATCAATGGCGCGTTCGTGGCCTCCGCGTCGGGCAAGAACTTCGACACGTTCGAGCCGGCCACCGGCAAGGTCCTGGCGAAGCTCGCGAACGGCGGCGCGGCGGATGTGGACAATGCGGTTGCTGCGGCCCGCAAGGCACAGGCGTCATGGGCGCGCCTGCCGGGCCACGCGCGGGCGCGCCATCTCTATGCGCTTGCCCGGATGATCCAGCGCCATGCGCGTCTGATTGCTGTGGTCGAGGCTATCGACAACGGCAAGCCGATCCGCGAGACCCGCGATCTCGACGTGCCGCTGGCAGCCCGTCATTTCTATCATCACGCCGGATGGGCGCAAATCCAGGACACGGAATTTGCCGATCATGTGCCGGTGGGCGTCGTCGGCCAGATCATCCCGTGGAATTTCCCATTCCTGATGCTGGCCTGGAAAGTGGCGCCGGCTTTGGCGCTCGGCAACGCCGTCATCCTGAAGCCTGCCGAATACACGTCGCTGACGGCGCTTCTCTTTGCCGAACTGGCATCCGCAGCGGGCCTTCCGCAGGGTGTGCTCAATATCGTGACGGGAGAAGGCGAAACAGGCGCGCTGCTCGTCGGGCATGAGGATATCGACAAAATTGCCTTTACCGGATCGACCGAAGTCGGGCGCGTTATTCGCGAGCGTACCGCAGGTAGCGGCAAATCGTTGACGCTGGAACTCGGCGGCAAGTCACCTTTCGTCGTTTTTGACGACGCCGATATCGACGGCGCCGTGGAAGGCGTCGTCGATGCGATCTGGTTCAACCAGGGACAGGTCTGCTGTGCCGGCTCGCGGCTTCTGGTCCAGGAAGGCATTGCCGATCTTTTCCATGAGCGGCTGAAGCGCCGCATGCAGACATTGCGGGTCGGTGAGCCTTTGGACAAGTGCATCGATATGGGTGCGATCATCGCGCCCGTGCAGTTGACGCGTATTGAAGCGCTGGTGAAAAAGGGAGTTTCAGAAGGAGCGACACTGCATCAGGCTAAGATCGACCTGCCGAAGGGCGGCAGCTTCTACCCGCCGACGCTTCTCAGCGGCGTGCAGCCGACCTCTATCGTCGCGACCGAGGAAATCTTCGGGCCGGTTGCGGTCTCCATGACTTTCCGCACACCGGAAGAGGCTATCCAGCTTGCCAATCACACCCGCTACGGCCTCGCCGCCAGCGTCTGGAGCGAGACGATCGGCTTGGCGTTGAACGTTGCGGCAAAGCTCGCAGCCGGCGTGGTCTGGGTGAATGCCACCAATCTTTTCGATGCCGCCGTCGGTTTTGGCGGCAAGCGCGAATCCGGATTCGGCCGCGAAGGCGGACGGGAAGGTTGCTACGAATATCTGAAGCCGAAGGCTTGGGTCGGCCGCAAGGCGCGAGCAGCAATGCCCGCCCTTTCGCAGGTGAAGCCGGTTGCCGGCGATTTTGCCCTGCCCAGTATCGACCGGACGGCAAAGCTCTTCATCGGTGGCAAGCAGGCGCGCCCGGACGGCAATTATTCCCGTGTCATCACCTCCCCCAAGGGCAAGGCGATCGGTGAGGTCGGCGAAGGCAACCGCAAGGACATCCGCAATGCAGTGGTTGCCGCACAGGCCGCCTCCGCCTGGTCGAATGCGACCACGCATAACCGCGCCCAGATTCTCTACTACATCGCCGAGAACCTCAGTGGTCGCGCCGACGAGTTCGCCTCGCGGATAACAGCGATGACCGGAGCTTCCGCCGCCAATGCAAACGCCGAGGTCGACGCCGCGATTTCGCGTCTCTTCACCTACGCAGCCTGGGCGGACAAATATGAAGGCAGCATTCACCAGCCGCCGCTTCGCGGCGTAGCTCTGGCCGTGCCGGAAGCCATCGGCGTCGTTGGCGTCATTTGCCCGCCGGAAGCGCCGCTGCTCGGCTTTATCAGTCTGGTTGCGCCGTTGATTGCCACCGGCAATCGTGTCGTCGCGGTGCCGAGCGAGCCCTTCCCGCTTTCGGCCACGGATTTCTATTCCGTTCTGGAAACGTCGGATGTGCCCGCCGGTGTCGTCAATATCGTCACCGGGTCGGCGATCGAACTGGCAAAGATCCTTGCCGCGCACAATGACGTTGATGCGTTGTGGGCCTTCGGCTCCGCGGAACTTTCGACGACGGTGGAGAAGCTGTCTTCGGGCAATCTCAAGCGAACCTTGGTGGACAACGGCAAGGCGACGGACTGGATGGACAGAGCCGCTGCCGAAGGCGCGCTGTATCTTCGCCGCGCTGTGGATGTGAAGAATATCTGGATCCCCTACGGAGAATGAGGGATCCGGAATGCCCCTCCCCAAGAATGGAGAGGGGCACCCATAGCATCACTTGTTGGCAGCGACCGGGCGGACCAGTGCCGTGACGCGGCGGATGGTGACGCGGCGGTTTTCCTGCTCAGGGGCAGACGTGTTGACCTTGAGGTAGTGCTCACCATAACCCTGCGTCGCAAGGTTCTCCGGCGCGATGCCGTAGACGTCGGTGAGCACGTTGGCGACGGATTCCGCCCGCTGGTCGGAGAGGATGAGGTTACTCTGGTCTGAGCCGACAGCATCCGTATGACCCTCGATCAGGAAGGTCTCGCTCGGATCCTTCTCGAGCACCTGGCTGATCGCATCGGCGACCTTGCGCAACGTGCGCGCCTGGGTCATCGGAATGTCGGCGCTGCCGGTCGCGAAGGTGATCGTGTCGAGGTCGATGCGGCGCACCTTGTCGCGGATACGAGCCGAATACTTCACCTCATCCAGCGAATAGACGCGTTCCACCGGCTCGACCGGCGGCTCGCTCAGGAACTCGTAATAGTCCCGGTTCGGGTCGCTGCGGGTGTCGATGATGTAGTCGCTGAGCGGTACGCGCAGCCGCATCGGCGGCAGGTCGGCGCCCGGATCCTCGAAATAGTCGCGGTCCGGATCGTCATAGAGGTCCTGCGAATAATAGAGCACGTCCTCACGTCCGCGGGCATCGACACGCGACCGCTGGATGATGTCGCCATAGCGGTTGCGGATCGTCACGATGCGATAGCCTTCCGGCCGGGTTATCGTCTCGCGGTAGCGGTCACCGGAGAGCTCCTCGTAGCTCGGCCGTTCGCCGTCGCGTAGGAAACGTCTGTCGTCGTCGCCGCGCACGATCGTCCTGTTGTCGTACTGGATGATCACACGGCTGTCGTCGCCACGGTCGTCGAAGCGCGCGCCATCGGGACGGACGAATTGCGGCCGCTCATCGAGCTTCCTGCCCTTCTCGCGGGTCACCGCCTCGAGCTTTACCGGCGCCGTCGCCTGGCCGCCGGTGGCAGCCTGCGCATCGGCATCTGAGGTCGGCACCTTCACTTCCTGGCTGTCGGCGCGCTGCCTGTCGCGGTCGCGGCGGCCTTCGCGGCCCCTGCTGCGATCGGCATCCTTGTCGCTGTCGAGAACGGCTGCGCCGTTCTCCACCGGCAGCACGACGGTTTCGTTGCTCTTGGCCGGATCTGCGGCGATCTTCTTGCGGCGCTCCAGCTCCTCGGGAGAAGCCTTTTCCGGTGCTGGAATGGCCTGCTCCACCTGCTGGCCGCCGCTGGCATCCGGTTGCGGCTGAGCAGTGTCAGTGGCGGGCGCGGCTGGCTGTGCGCCGGCGGGCTGTTCGCCGGCAGGCTTTGCCGCCGTGCCGTCCTTCGGCTTCTCGGCCGGCGCGGCTTCCGGTGCTGCCGCCTTGTCTTCGGTCGTCTTAGCCGCAGGGGCATTTTCTGCAGGTGCTGCAGTCTCGCCCTTTGTCGGCTTCTGCTTGGCAGGCGCCTCGGCTGCGGGGTTCACCTCTGGCTTGGCTTCGGGCTTGGCCTGTTCTTCGGTCGGTGTCACCGCCTCGGGAGCGGCAGTCTCAGCCTTGCCCCTACCTTTATCTTTGCCTTGGGCCCTATCCTGCCCCTTCTCCCGCTTGCCGCCTTCCGGCTTGGCTTCAGGTTTTGCCTGTTCCTTTTCCGGCTGAGCTTCCTTTGCTGCCGGCTGCTGTTCGGGCTGCGGCTGAGCCTCCGGCTCGGCCTGCTGCGTCTCCTGCTTCTTCGGCTTCTTCGGCTTTTCCTGCGTTACCGGCTGCTCTTGCTGCTGCGGCGCGGCCTCCGGCTGGGCCTGCTGTTTGGCTTTCCGCTCGGGCTTGCTTTCAGGCTGCTCCGCGGGCACCTCCTTCGGTGCCTCCGCCTTCGGCGCTTCCGGCTCTGCCTTGGGTTCAGGCGCTTCCTTCCGCTCGGCCTTCGGCTTTTCTGCCGGCGCTTCCTGCTGCGCCGGCTTCTCGGCGGCCGGCGCCTGTTCGGCCGGGGCTTCCCCCTGTTCTTTGTGCTTTTTCTTCTTCAGCAACTCCTCCTCGGAAGGCGCATCCTGCGCCACCTCGAAGCTGCCCGGCTCGACCTGCCGCACGGCCGCAGCCTGCGTCGCAACGTCGCGTACGGCCGCCATCGCCGATGCCGGCTGCAGCGCCAGCGAAAGAGAAAGCAGCGGAAAAGCCGCGCTCGCGAACAATCTTGATTTCATGCCCATCGGGTTTCCTCGATCCTGTTTGAGCTTCTTGAAGGCCGCAAGGCCCTGGTTCCGCCCCTAGCTTCGCATTGAGGCGAAACGGCGGAATGGCAATCGCCGAGCCGCCGATTTGTTCCGGTTCTAGGGAGGTCGGGATTAACCTCGCGTGAATGTTGCAGTCTGCCGACGTTCATCTCGCCCGCTATTTGCACCGCCCAATTGCGATGGGATTTGTGTTGCAATTCTATCAAAAAAAGTCTGATTATCGACGCAAGGCGGTCTCAGCACCGTTGAACTGCGGCCGTCAGCCCAAGAGAAAAAGGAGCGGCGGCTACCAACAGAGAGGATCCTCATGCTTAATCCTACCCGTATTTTCGCGGCAGCCTCGATCGCGGCGATGTCCCTTTTTGCCGGCTCGGCCATGGCCGATGGCGAGAAATATGTGATCGGCACCGATTCGACCTATCCGCCCTTCGAATTCGTTGATGCCAGTGGCACAATCCAGGGCTTCGACATCGACATCACCAAGGCGCTCTGCGCTGAAATGAAGGCCGAATGCTCCTTCGTCAGCACAGACTGGGACGGCATCATCCCGGCGCTCAACGCCAAGAAATTCGACATGATCGTTTCCTCCATGTCGATCACGCCGGAGCGCCTGAAGCTCGTCGACTTCTCCAACAAGTACTACAACACCCCGCCGGCCATTGCCGTGCCGAAGGATTCGACGATCACGGATGTCGCCGGCCTCAAGGGCAAGGTGATCGGCGCGCAGACTTCCACGACGCATGCCAACTATGCCGAGAAACATCTCGCCGACACTGAGCTGAAGCTCTATCCGACCGCTGACGAATACAAGCTTGACGTTGCCAGCGGCCGCGTCGACGCCGTCATCGACGACGTCGTCGTTCTCTCCGAATGGGTGAAGTCCGACGCTGGCGCCTGCTGCAAGATTCTGACGACCCTGCCGGTCGACAAGGAAATCAACGGCAACGGCGCAGGCATTGCCATCCGCAAGGGCGACCCGCTGAAGGAAAAGCTGAACACGGCGATCGCTGCGATCCGCGCCAGCGGCGAATACAAGAAGATCCAGGACAAGTACTTCGACTTCGACGTTTACGGCGAATAAGAAATTCGTTATCTGGCCGATGAAGGTAATGGCGGAAGGCTTGCTCTTCCGCCATTTTTGTTTGACAAAGATGGCAAGATTAAAACGGCAAAAGCCGTGAGGGGAATTCTCGCATGGGCGGATTATTTTCCGCGCTGGGCTCCTTCTGGAGCTGGATTGTGCACATCTTCGATCCGCTGTGCGGACCCGTTGGCATCTTCACTTGGCTGGCGCCGTCGACGATTCTTAGCTGTGGCGATACCGGTTGGGGCGACGAGATCGCGCTTGGCCTGCAGATCACCGTTTCGGTGGCGATCGTCACCCTGCCGATTGGCCTTGCCATCGGTTTCCTGGTGGCGCTCGGTCAGCAGTCGGAGGAGAAGTCGCTGCGGCTGGCGGCCGGCATCTACACGACGATCTTCCGCGGTCTGCCGGAGCTTCTGACGCTCTTCATCATCTATTACGGCATGCAGATGCTCATTCAGTCTCTGCTGACCTTCGTCGGCTATGACGGGCCGCCGGTCGAGATCAATGCCTTCCTCGCCGGTGTCATCGCGCTTTCGGTCGTCTTCTCGGCCTACTGTTCGGAAGTGCTACTCTCGGCCTTCCGCGCCATCCCCAAGGGACAATATGAGGCGGGAGACGCGCTTGGCCTGCATCGCGGCCGCACGCTGCGCCTGGTCATCCTGCCGCAACTCGTGCGCATCGCGCTGCCGGGCCTGACGAACCTCTGGATGGTGCTGCTGAAAGACACCTCCTACGTCTCGATCATCAGCCTTGCCGATATCCTTCGCCAGACGAGTGTCGCCGTGCGCGTGACCAAGGAACCCTTCTTCTTCTATGGCCTGGCCTGTTGCCTCTATCTGGTGCTCGCCATCCTCTCCTCCTTCCTGCTCGTCTATGTCGAGCGTTGGGCCAAGCGTTCGGAGATCAGTCGATGAGCTATGCCGAAACGCTGATCCCACCGCAGCCCGCGCCCCGCGAGGTGATGAAGCCGATGACGCCGGCGCGCATGGCCGGCTATATCTTCGTCGCGGTCTGGGCTCTGCTCGCAGCGCTTCTTGTCTTTTCCGTCGTCAATGGCTGGGATCCGGAAAAATTCACCCGTTACGGGCCGCGCTACCTCCATGGTCTCTGGATAACGCTGAGCCTCGTTTTCATTTCCGTCATCTGCGGCGCCATCCTGTCGCTGCCGCTTGCCGTGGCGCGCATGTCGAAGAACCGGGTACTGAATGCGCTGGCCTACGGCTACATCTATTTCTTCCGCGGCACGCCGCTGCTTGCCCAACTGTTCCTGGTCTATTACGGCCTCGGCATATTCCGGCCGCAGCTTGAGGCCGTCGGCATCTGGTGGTTCTTCCGCGATGCCTGGTATTGCGGCCTCTTTGCCATGACCATCAATACCGCGGCCTACCAGGCGGAAATCCTGCGCGGCGCGATCGAAAGCGTGTCGCATGGCCAGCACGAGGCGGCTGCCGCACTCGGCATCCACAAGTTCATCGCTTTCCGCAAAATCATCCTGCCACAGGCTCTCATCGTCGCGCTTCGTCCTTATGGCAACGAGATCATCCTTCTGATCAAGGGCTCGGCGGTCGTCGCCATCATCACTGTGCTCGACCTGATGGGCGAAACCCGCTACGCCTTCTCCCGCACCTTCGACTACCAGACCTATCTCTGGGCGGCGATCTTCTATCTCGTCATCGTCGAGGCCTTACGCCATCTCTGGGCCTGGATCGAACGCCGCCTGACCCGGCATCTCAAGCGCTGATGCGTGACGCCGAAACGCGTGTCGCAGTTTTGGGATAACGGCATGCATGAGACAAAGCCGACTTGGCAGCACTCTCGGCACGATGCTGCCAAGTAATTGATATAAAAAATAAATTGTCCTTTTATGAAGTATCTGTAAAGATTTCATTAACCACTCGCATGTTTCCATATCACGTAGCGCTAATAAGCGCGCGAGTGGGAACAAGAAGAAGTGGAATGCGATGCACAAGGACATGGAAAAACAATTGCAGGGCTACGGTCTGACGACCGCCCAGATCCTCTACCACCTGCCGGACCACCCGGCGATCCTGCAGACCTATGTCTGGCAGGACTACGACCTCGCCCCCGATTTTCCCGAAATGCGCGGCTTCCTGAAATTCTGGGAAGAGAAGCTCGACGGGCCGCTGCATTCGGTGCGCTACATCCACCGCAAGCTGATCTCGGCAACCGAGTGGCGGGCGCTGAAGGGCGAGTTCATCCTGCACTGATCGGCTCTGCAGCAGGATGCCGAAAAGTGTGAACGGTTCGGGCGGCATGTTCTGACCGCGTCAGACATGCGCCTCGCCATGGCCGAATTCGCCTTCGTCGCGATCCGGGCGAAGCGCGAAACCGAGCATGCCGAGATAGAAGGCGACGACAATGGCAATGACCGCAAGGCCGGGAACCGGCCCGAGCACGGCATTGTCGATGACATAGGCCCATGACTGCGCCTGCAGCGCCGGCATGCCCTCCGTCTGCAGTTTCGGCGTCGAGATCTTCAGGCACCAGGCGAGCAACAGGATGAAATACATCCAGCCGTAATTGCGTTTGAGCCGGCGGTGCATCGCCTCCTGATAGCTGAGCAGGAAGCGCGGTTTGCGCAGGCTGCGGGCGACCACCATCGCCCATTCGCCGCCGGCCCCGGCCTCCGGCGCCAGAATCTCGGCGAAATAGCAGCGCTCAATCTGGCGAATGCGGGCGCGGTAGATATCGAAGAAGCGGTAGCGCCGCGCCTCGATCATCAGCAGCAGCGTCACCAGCATCATCCCGAACAGCAGCACTCCGTGATGCGAAGTCGGCGTCGACAGCGAGACCGAAAGCAGTGCTGCGACCACGGTGATCGCCCAGTTGGAGGTCCGGTCGATGCGGTCGCGCCAACTTGTCATCCGTCCGAGTTCACCGCGGTAATAATGAATGAGCGTGTTGGTAACCTCGCTTGGAGTACTTGGCAGCAAAGGCCGTGCGTCCTCTCCTTCCCGTACCAATGACGTCCTGTCTTCCTCCATTTTCATGGCTCGTTCCTCCCTTCGTCTTCTTTTCGGCCATTCTGCGCCCGCAAGCGCACCATTGCAAAACATCGAAAGCCGCCTTAGACGCATGCGTGAAACAAAAGGACGATGGACTGCGATGGCAAAGAAGATCGACGAAGAAGCCCTTGGCGAGGCCTATAACCGCGCGCTGGCGCTGGAAAAGGCCGGTGATGTCGACGCGGCCGTTGCAGCCTATGAGGAAGTCCTGGCAATCGATCCCGACGATCACGGCGGTGCGGCCGTGCGCATTGCCGCGATGGGCCGCGGCGAAACGCCGGTCAAGGCGCCCGACGCCTATGTCGAGACCTTGTTCGACCAGCATGCCGAGGTTTTCGAGGACGTGCTCGTCGAGCAGCTCGGCTATCACGTGCCGATGCTGGTGCGCCAGCGCCTGCAGGCGCTGAAGCTCGGACCGTTCAAGCGGCTGCTCGATCTCGGCTGTGGCACAGGCCTCACCGGCGGCGCGCTGCGCGACCTCTGCGCCGATATGACCGGCATCGACATATCTGAGAAGATGGTCGAGATCGCCCATGAGAAGGACCTCTACGAAACACTCTTCGTCGCCGAGGTCGAGGATTTTCTCGACGACAACGACGAGGAAGCCTTCGACATCATCTCCGCCACCGACGTGCTGCCCTATCTCGGCGCGCTCGAACCGCTATTCTTCGGCGCCGCCGAGAACCTGACACCGGGCGGCCTGTTCATCTTCTCCTCGGAAACCCTGCCCGAGGAAATACTCGCCGGCCGTGCCTATATGGTCGGCCCGCACCAGCGCTTCGCCCATGCCGACGCCTATGTGAGAGAACGCCTGACGGCCACCGGTTTCGAACTCGTCGAGATATCGGATATCAATGTGCGCATGGAAGACGGCCGGCCGACACCAGGCCATCTGGTGATCGCCCGATATATCGGCTGAAGCTAATGCACCTGATATTCGCCTGACGGAATAGTTTCGCAGTTGGCGAAGTATCTGTTGCATGATGCGCCATGACCTGATAGTTAGTCGATCGGTAAAGTTTACCGCAACGATAGGAAAGGTCGCCGCATGTCGCTCGTGCTTTATGGGCATCCGCTCGCCTCCTTCTGCCACAAAGTGCTGATCGCGCTTTATGAAAACGGCACCCCTTTCGAAAATCGCATCGTCGATCTTTCCGACGAAAGCTCGCGCGCCGATCTCTTCCGCTTCTGGCCGATCGGCAAGATGCCACTGCTGCGGGACGAGGCGCGCGACAGCACCATTCCCGAGACATCGATCATCATCGAATATCTTGAGCAATATTATCCGGGGCCTCTTCGCCTGCTGCCCCTGGAGATCGACCGGGCGCTGCAAGTCCGCCTTTGGGATCGCTTCTTCGATCATTATGTTCAGGCGCCGATGCAGACGCTGGTTAGCAATCTCCGGCGTCCTGAGGGCACGGCCGACGAAATCGAGGTCACGGCCGCCAAGGCGACGCTTGCCACCGCTTACTCGATGATCGAAAAGCAGCTCGCCGACAAACCCTGGATATCCGGTGACAGCTTCACTATGGCCGATTGCGCCGCCGCCCCCGCGCTCTTCTATGCCGAGACGCTGATCCCCTTCACTCCGGAACAGCCGAACCTTCGCGCCTATTACGATCGGCTGCTGGCGCGCCCGTCCTTTGCAAGGGCGCTGAACGAGGCCCGCCCCTACTTCAAGTTCTATCCCTACAAAGAGAGGCTGCCCGCCCGCTTCCGGGATGCGGCGGGATGATCGAAAGCCAAGCGGATCTCGACCGCATGTTTCATGCGCTTTCCGATCGCAGCCGCCGCGGCATGATCGATCGTCTCGGCCGCGGCCCGGCCTCCGTCACCGAACTGGCCGCGCCGCTCGCCGTTGCCTTGCCGACGGTGATGAAACATCTGCAAGTGTTGGAGGAGAGCGGCCTCGTGCTCTCCGAAAAAACCGGCCGGGTGCGAACCTACCGCCTGCAACAGGATGCGCTTGCTGCCGTCGAGCGCTGGGTAGAACAGCGAAAGATCCGCTGGACGAGCACCTTCGACAGGCTGGATCAATTTCTCGGCAATGAAACGGAGAGCCTTCCCGAATGACGACGCCATCCGCCGAACACGCCACTCTCGTCATCGAGCGTCACCTGAAGGCGCCAGTCGCTCGCGTCTTCCGCGCCTGGTCGGCACCGGAGGCCAAACGCCAATGGTTCGCCTGCCACGGCGAGTGGCAGGCGCTGGACTATGGTCTCGATTTCCGCCCCGGCGGCACGGAGAGGAACTACGTCGCCGATACCGACGGCCTTCTGCACGCCTATGATGCCCACTACATCGATATCGTGCCCAATGCCCGCATCATCTATGCCTATGAGATGAAGCTCGGCGAAACCCGCATCTCCGCCTCCCTCACAACCGTCGCCTTCGAAGCCGAACCCGGCGGGACCAAAATGGTTTTCACCGAACAGGTGGTCTTCCTCGACGGCTACGCCGACAACGGCGCCCGCCTCCAGGGTACCGAAATCGGCCTCGACAATCTGGAGCTCTTCCTCGAGCGCGAGGAAAGCCCCATTCACTGACACATGTCGCCAAATCAAGTTCGATGCGACGCGTTTCAGGCGATGTTGCCAAGCATCAAGCGCTGCTTGGTTTTTGTCGGGAGCTGGCGGGGCGAGCAGCAGCTCGCGTTGACGTGTTGAGTGCTGCGGCGGCGCGAACGAGCGTCTTCAACGCCTGCTCGTCAATTTCATCGCCTTCGTGGAAATCGATGGCGCGCCTGGTATTGCCGTCAAGGCTGGAGTTGAAAAGGCCTGAAGGGTCCTCCAGCGAAGCGCCTTTGGCGAAGGTCAGCTTCACCACGCTCTTGTAGGTTTCGCCGGTGCAGATGATGCCGGCGCGCTCCCACACGGGAACCCCTCTCCACTTCCATTCCTCGACC
Organism: Rhizobium indigoferae; assembly: GCF_034554815.1. Classification (NCBI taxonomy): domain Bacteria; kingdom Pseudomonadati; phylum Pseudomonadota; class Alphaproteobacteria; order Hyphomicrobiales; family Rhizobiaceae; genus Rhizobium; species Rhizobium indigoferae. The sequence continues at coordinate 2,271,033 of NZ_CP140635.1, forward strand.
ACATCGGGCTCGGCCTGCCTGATCAGAGTTCGGACCCGAGCGAGCGTCTGGCCTCGCCAATCGCTCAACTCCTCGATTCTCGCATCGATCAAACGAGAAGGAGAGTCTCCGTCCTTCTCTTCGCTCGAGCCGCTCTTCTTCATGGTTGCCGTGGCTTTCTTCATCGATATCGCTCCTCCATCCCTTAAGTGCTGATGACCTGGCGTCCGCTCACATTCGTTCACCGGGCAATTTGCTGGCTTGCTCCACCCAGGCGGCGAGCTGAGCCTCGTCGAGTTGGTCTGCCTCATGGATGTGGAAGTAACGCACTTCCTTTTGTTTGGACTCGCCGGGCGGGATGGGACTGAGCGACATGCCGCGGAAGAAAGCGAGTTTGATGTAGTTCGCGAAGCAATGGACACCGAGGAACCAGCCCTGCCCTTCGATGCCATAGAGGGGCGAGTTCCATTTCACGGCCTTGTACACCCCAGGTACCGTGTGCGTGATGAGCGCATCGAGGCGATGCCCGACATCGCTTTTCCAGCCGGGCATGGCGGCGATGTAGGCTTGCACGGGAGCGTCACCGTAACCCTTGGCAATCTGAGGGTTGCCCCCCGAAAGAAGGGTCGGCCCCGCGCTCTCAGGCTTGGCGGCTGTCTTCCTCGTGACCTTCGCTGCGGTCTTGGACGTCTTGCCGGCCATTCTGTTCACCCCCATCCGCTGCTGCGCCTCGCGCTGCGCCATCTGGTGGCATGAGGCAGGACGAACAAGTACAGACCGGTGAGCAGGAGCAAGGCGAGCGGAAGAAGCGCCAAAAGCCCCACCCCGACGGAGGATCTCTCCTGCACCATGGCGATGATATTAATTATGACGGCCAGCGTAAAGGCAATGGACAGCCAACGGTGGATCTGCCGACACCAGTTATTCCAATTCACGGGAACCTCCTGCGAAAACGAGCCGAAGCGGATGGCGTATCCGTTGGCATCTGTCTCACTCGATCCGCGCCAGCACCTGCTCCAGCTTTGCGAAGAATTGTTGCCAGCCGCTCCTGGCGCCCCCGTAAGCCTGCCGCTGATCCGGCCGGAAGCCCGATTGCTCCATACGCAGGTGCGTGCCCGCGCCCGTAGGCGTGAGAGTCCAGGTGACGACGCTTGCCAGATCATAGGCAGCCCACGTGTAAGACAGGGTTTTGTTCGGCTCGACTTCCAGGACCTGGCAATCGACGGATCCCCAATCCGCGCTGAGCTTAAAACGGTGATCCACGACCGGCACGAAGTCATTCTTCATCAGCCAGTCCGCGATCAGATGCGGCTGGGTGAGCGCGCGCCAGATCTTTTCCGGCGGAAAAGGGATCTCTCGCTCGACGACGACGGAACGGGTTTCAGTCGATGTTTCGGTCATTGGTCCATCCTTTTCAGTAGGTCTTCCAGCTGGTCGAACCGATTTTGCCAAAAACCAGCCATCTCACTTGTCCAGTCGACCAGCGGCGCCAGCGCACCGAGCTGCGCGCTATAGTGCGTCTGGCGACCTTCGTGACGGTCACGCACCAATCCGGCCTGCTTCAGGATTCCGAGATGTTTCGAGACGACCGGTTGCGAGACCCCAGCGCGTGCCGTCAAAGCCCCGACCGTCTTCTCTCCTTCGCGGCACAGCCGTTCGAAAAGAGCCCGCCGCGTCGGATCGGCGAGCGTTCTGAAGAGCAAGTCTTGAGCGTTTGACATCTACAATCCATACCCCACTGACTATGGATTAACGTATAGCCATAGAGGTATAGGTGAGTCAAGCTGGACGTGAGACGACTTAGGGAAACTGTTGTTGCTGATTTTAGCGCACGTGGCAGCGCGCCTCGGCAGAGACGGGTGAATGTCTCATACCCAGGCGCCTATGCATTTCCGCCATTGATCATGCAGCTTCGCAAACGGCGCTGGGATCAATGCCCGCCGTCGGTGCCGAGGATCGCGGCAAGCAGCCGGCCTTCGAGCTCGGCGAGGCCGGGATGGCCGTGCCGGCGCGGATGTGGATAAGGAATGGGAAGATCGAGCGCGATCCGCCCCTCGTCGAGCACGATGACCCGGTCGGCGAGATGCACCGCCTCGCTGACATCATGGGTGACGAGCACGGCGGTGAAACCGAGTTCGCGCCAGACGCGGTTGATGAGTTCCTGCATGCTGATCCGCGTCAGCGCATCGAGAGCGCCGAGCGGTTCATCAAGCGCCAGCACGCCCGGCCGGCTCACCAGCGCCCGCGCCAGTGCCACGCGCTGCCGCTGACCGCCGGAAAGGCGCGCCGGCCATTCTCCGGCCTTCTCGCCAAGCTGGACTTCGGCAAGCACGGCATCGGCCGCCTTCAGCGCCGCCCGTCTATCGATGCCGTCGCCGAGCCCGACGACGACATTGTCGGCGACACTGAGCCAGGGGAGCAGCCTTGGCTCCTGAAAGACGATGCGCGCATTGGGGCTGGCCTGTGCGCCGTCGGCATCCTCGAAATGCAGCTCGCCGGCACTCGGCGCGTCAAGGCCCATCAGGATGCGCAGCAGCGTGCTCTTGCCGCATCCACTCTTGCCGATCACGGCAACGAACTGGCCGGCCGGAATATGCAGATTGATGCCGCGCAGTACGCGGTTGGCCCCGAAACTCTTTTCAAGCCCCGTCAGGCTGATCGCCGCTGCCCCCGCAGGCGCATTGCGCTCCGCCGCAGGTGTATAGGCTGGCTCTTCGGCGACGGCGTGAAAACGCTCATGCGCGATCGATGTCATGGCGTCTTTCCTATTTCTGATAGACCGGGTTCCAGGCGAGCAGCCGCCTCTCCAGCACTCGGGCGATGACATCGGCAAGTTTGCCGAGCACGGCATAGATGACGAGGGCGAGTACGACGACGTCGGTCATCATGAATTCGCGGGCATTGTTGGCCATATGGCCGATGCCCGAGGATGCGGCGATCGATTCCGATACGATCAGCGTCAGCCACATGATGCCTAGTGCATATCTGAGGCCGACGAAGATCGACGGCAGCGCGCCTGGAAAGATCACCTTGCGGAACAGCGTCCAGTTGCCCATGCCATAGACCTTGCCCATCTCGATCAGGTCGCGATCGACATTGCGAACCCCGTGATAGGTGTTGAGATAAACGGGGAAGAGCACGCCGAGCGAGGTGAGAAACAGCTTCGATTCCTCCCCGATCCCGAACCACAGGATGACGAGCGGGATCATCGCCAGATGCGGAATGGTGCGCAGCATCTGCAGCGTCGTATCGGTCAGTTGTTCCGAAATGCGCGATACACCGTTGGCGATGCCGAGCAGGAAACCGATCGAGCCGCCGACGAGAAGGCCGGCAAAGGCGCGGCCGGCGCTCACCAGCACGTCATTCGGCAACTGGCCGGAAACCGTCGTCGACCAGAAGGCCAGGCCGACATCGGCCGGCGACGGCATGATGCGCGATGAGATCCAGCCGGCCGAGGAGGCAAGCTGCCAGAACGCCACAATCGCCACCGGCACCAGATAGGGCGTCAGCCTGTCCAGGCCGGGCAGCGGCAGGCGCAAACCCGCCTTTCCAACCTTGTCGGAAGCGACCGACCGTACGAACGGAGTATCGAAAGTCGACATGCATTGTCCTCGCGCTTATCGAAAGCAGGATGCCGCAAGCCGTAAGCGGCTTGCGGCGGTGTCACGCTCTGCGTCTTCGTTCGAACTCAGGAGCCGGAGACGACTTTCAGATTGCCGCCATGGCTGCCGCCTGCGAAGATCTGCTTGCGGCCGAACTCGTTGTTGAAGCCCAGGCGCTGCTGCTCGCGAGTGATGCCAAGCTCGGGGAAAAGCAGCTCGGCGACGCGATAGGCCTCTTCGAGATGCGGATAGCCGGAGCCGATCACCGTATCGATGCCGATCTCCTGATATTCGCGAAGGCGCGCGGCCACCGTCTTCGGCGAGCCAACCAGCGCCGTGCCCGCACCGGCGCGCACCAGGCCGACGCCGGCCCAGAGGTTCGGAGAGACTTCGAGCTTGTCGCGGCGTCCGCCATGAAGGGCGGCCATGCGCTTCTGGCCGACCGAGTCGGACTCGTGGACAAAGCGCTCCTGCGCCTCGCGGATCGTATCGTCGTCGAGATGACGGATCAGCCGCTCGGCTGCCTCCCACGCCTCATCATCGGTTTCGCGCACAATGAAGTGCAGACGAATGCCGAAGCTCACCTCGCGGCCGCGTTCGCCGGCGGCCTTGCGCACCTTGGTGATCTTCTCGGCAACCTGTGCCGGCGGCTCGCCCCAGGTCAGGTACTTGTCGACGCGGCCGACGGAGAAATCGATACCGGCATCCGACGAGCCGCCGAAATAGAGCGGCGGGCGCGGGTTCTGCACCGAGGGGAAGCCAAGGCGCGCATTGGTCGCCTTGATATATTTGCCGTCGAAGCTTGCCGTTCCCTTTTCCAGCAGTTCCTCAAAGACGGTGAAGAACTCCTCGGCATGGGCGTAGCGCTCGTCATGCTCGAGATGGATGCCATCGCCGGCAAGCTCCGCCGGGCTGCCGCCGACGACGATGTTGAGCAGCAGCCGGCCGTTGGAGATGCGGTCGAGCGTCGTCGCAAGACGCGCGTAATAGGCAGGCGATGCCGTGCCGGGGCGGATCGCCACCAGGAACTGCAGCTTCTCGGTCTTTGCGGCAAGGGCGGCGGCGGTCACGAAGGATTCCTCGCAGGCAACCCCGGTCGGCAGCAGTACGCCGGAATAGCCGAGCCGGTCGGCAGCCTGGGCGATTTGCGTGAGATAACCAATCTCTGGCGCCCGGTTGAGCTCGGAGGAGCCGAGATAGGTGCCGTCGCCCGATGTCGGGATGAACCAGAGGAAATTGATAGGTTCGGATTTACCTGTATGGGAGGTGGTGGTCATGGAAGACGGTCCTTTAGCTGCGAAATTCGAAAATCAACTCGCGCGGTGGAGATGGCCGCTGGCAAGCGGCAACAAGCAGACTGTCTGCCCACTCGGCGCCGCCGCCGCGCGAATGCTTGGGAGGATCGCGGTGGCGGCGGAGGCTGTAGCAAGGCCGGCTGTCCATGTATGCGTGAGCATCTGAAATATCCCTGTCGATCGGATGGTGGCTGGCCGACGCCTTTCAGTGTCCGCGTCGATCGTCAGGATACTGACATAGACCACCAATTAGATCGACAATATCAATTTGCTATTATAATCCGTTTTGGAGAATATTTTTCCGGTTTGGCGGCATGAAGACCCTCTCCATGCCGCCCCGCGGAAATCTTAGCCCTGGTCGAAAAATCAGCTCGCCTTGGGACGCCAGACGATGTCGCCGGTCGTAAGCTTCTTCGGCAGGATACCGAGTCCATAGAACTCGTCTGCGAGCGCCTGCTGATAGGCGGCGGCGGCATCGGTGATCGTCGAGACGCTGCCGAGATCGGCGCCCTTGCGCGTCAATGTCACGCGCGTCACGTCAGCCGGCACGCCGGTGATTTCGGAAAGCTCCTTCACCGTTTCGTCGAGATTGCTCTGTGCCGACTTTCCGACCTTGGCAAGCTCATCGATCACGTCGACGACCACTTGCCCGTTGGCATCGGTGAAATCACGGTTGGCGAGGAAGAAACTGTAGGAGTCGACGATGCCTTCGGCGGTCGTCAGGATACGTGTCTCCGGATCAGCTTCGGCAATCGCCAGATAAGGATCCCAGATCGACCAGGCGTCGATGCTGCCATTCTTGAACGCGGCGGCAGCATCCGGCGGCGAAAGATCGAGCTGCTCGACATCTTCGGGCTTCAGGCCTGCCTTGCGCAGAACCTTGACGGTTACATTATGCGCGCTGGAGCCGCGCTTGAAAGCGACCTTTTTACCTTTGAGGTCTTCAAGCGTCTTGATGGGCGAATCCTTGCGCACGAGGATGGCCGAGGCTGCCGGGCTACCCTTGTAGAGACCGACATAATAGAGCTGCCCGCCGGCCGCCTGGGCAAAGAGCGGCGGCACATCGCCGGTCGCGCCGAAATCGAGAGCGCCGGCGCCCAATGCTTCGAGAAGCGGCGGGCCGGAGGTGAATTCCGACCAACTGACGGTAATGCCGCGATCGGCAAGCCGCTTCTCAAGTGCGCTGCGACGTTTGGCGAGCGCCAGCACGCCGTTCTTCTGCCAACCGATACGGAACTCGCTGGCAGCAGCGCGTGCCGGCCTGACAGCCGGCAGGATTGCCGTAGCCGCGGTCGCTGCGAAAAGCCCGAGCGTTTGTCGACGTGAAATCATGACTTTCCCCTTTTTCATGGTGCCAAGCCTGCTTTCGGCTGGTCGACCTGTCAGTGATGAACGCCATGATGATGAAATCTATAATTTATATCGACAATTTTATTTGCGAGATTCGGCCTTTGCTGAAATTTTGCGGCCCGGAAATCGCCCTTAAGCGGATTTTTTTCGCGCGTCCGCTATGCCGGCTACTATTCCGCTTCCTTCCCAACCTTCGGCGGCCAGACGCTCCCGGATAAAGGTGGGGCCGCCGGCAAGACGGTTCGCAAGCAGGCTTGCGGGATCGACGATGCGCCAATAGGGCGTGACCGTCGAAACCGGCTCACCCTTCTCCAATGCGCCGAAGGACAGTTCGACGATCGCACGCAAATGCCGCTGCACGGTTACCGGGCAACAGGCATCCGCCCGATATTGGTCAGCGAGACGACGGCGGAGAACGCCGACGTCGGTAAGGACACCTTCCGGTGCTGATCGAATCTGCTCTGCGACCATCTGCAGCGATGGAATGAGCATAGCCTGCATTCCGCTGCGGCCTTTGCGCCGCGGCTTGATCGTCGGAATTTCGCTCATGTCACCCTCCGGAAACATTGTGCCCTCTCCTGGATCTAGGGCTGCTCCGAAGGGTGGCCAGCCTCATATGCGTCAATCCGAAGGAAGTCCGTCTTCACGGGCTTTTCTGCTCCCGCCGTTTCGGTTAATCCTCGAACTTGCACTTGAGGAAAAGGATAGGACATATGGCTAAAGTCGCGTTCATCGGTCTCGGCGTCATGGGTTTCCCCATGGCGGGCCATCTGAAGACGAAGGGCGGCCACGATGTTACCGTCTACAACCGTACCGCCGAAAAAGCCGCCGCCTGGGCCGAGAAATTCTCCGGCAAATCCGCCTCCACCCCGGCCGAGGCCGCCGCCGGTGCCGATTTCGTCTTCGTCTGCGTCGGCAATGACGAAGATCTCCGGTCGGTGACATTGGGCGAGAACGGCGCCCTGCACGGCATGAAGCCAGGTTCGGTGCTGATCGACAACACCACCGCCAGCGCTGAAGTCGCCCGCGAACTTTATGCCGCGGCAAAGGAAAACGGTGTCGATTTCATCGACGCTCCTGTCTCCGGCGGCCAGGCCGGCGCTGAAAACGGTGTCCTGACCGTCATGTGCGGCGGCGACGAGGCCGTCTTCGAACGCGCCAGACCTGTCATCGACGCCTATGCCCGCATGGTTGGTTTGATGGGACCGGCAGGCTCGGGCCAGTTGACCAAGATGGTCAACCAGATCTGCATTGCCGGCCTCGTCCAGGGACTTGCCGAAGCGCTGCATTTCGGCAAGCGTGCTGGCCTCGATATCGAAAAGGTGGTCGAGGTGATCTCCAAGGGGGCAGCCGGCTCCTGGCAGATGGAAAACCGCCACAAGACCATGAACGCAGGCAAGTATGATTTCGGCTTCGCGGTCGACTGGATGCGCAAGGATCTCGGCATCGTGCTCACCGAAGCCCGCCGCAACGGCGCCAAGCTGCCGGTCACCGCCGTCGTCGACCAGTTCTATGGCGACGTGCAGGCAATGGGCGGCAATCGCTGGGACACATCCTCGCTGCTCGCCCGCCTCGAAAAATGATCGGCCCCTCCTCCGATGCGGCCGAATTGATCGCGCATCTCGAAACGCTGCGCTCGGAGGAGAATGTTGCCGGCATGGCGCGCTTTGGCATCGTCACCGATCGCGCCCTCGGAATCTCCAATCCCGATATCAGGGCGGTCGCCGGACTGGCGAAGAAGGATCACGCCAGGGCAATGCAGCTCTGGCGAAGCGATATCCGCGAAGCCCGCCTGCTCGCCCTCTACACCGCCGAGCCGAAGCGGTTGACCATGGAAGAGGCTCGAAGTTGGGCCAATGATTTCAACTCGTGGGAGATCGTCGATTGCGCCGCCGATCTCTTCGTTGAAGCCCGGCTGGACGAGCTCATCTCAGACCTCGCCGCAGACGAGCGTGAATTTATCAGGCGCACCGCCTTCGCCATGATTGCCGGTGCCGCGGTTCACTTAAAAAAGGAACCTGATGCGACCATCCTTGACTGGTTGCCGCTGATCGAGGCCCATGCCGGCGACCCGCGAAACTTCGTGCGCAAGGCGGTCAACTGGGCGCTGCGCAGCATCGGCAAGCGCAATCTCACCTGCCATGCGCCGGCACTGACGCTCGCAAAGGCCCTGGCGGAAAGCCCTGACAAAACCGCCCGCTGGATCGGCAAGGATGCCGTCAGGGAGTTGGCTGGCGAAAAGCTATTGGCACGGTTGATATAAGGCGAATGCCGGCTCGCGTGGCGCTGTAAGTCAATGCTGTTTGGATTTTTCGACCAGGAAATCGATCAGGACCCGCACCGCCGGCGGCATGCCCTTGGCTGTCGTGAAGACGATATAGAACTGGCTCTCCTCCGACTGCCATTCTGGCAGCACCCGCACCAGCTTGCCGGCCTGGAGATCGGCCTCGCAGGCACTTTCGAGCAAAAGCCCGAAGCCGAGGCCGGCACGGGCCGCGTCGAGGATAGCGGTCATGCTGCGGCAGGTGAGCCGTGGCTGATGCCGAATCACCCGCTTGGCGTCATTCGGACCGACCAGTTCCCAGGTATGGAACGATACCCATGACGTCATTGCCAGCGTCGGCAGGTCGGCGAGTTCGTCCACGCAACTCAAGGTGCCAGTGCGCTCGACGAGCGACGGACTTGCAACCAGGATACGCCTGATACGGTCGAGCTTGCGCATCGTCAGACTCGTCTGCGTCTCCGGCTCGTTGGTCGCTCTCACTTCAAGGTCGATTCGTTCGTTGATGAGGTCGGCGCGCCGGTCGGAGCCGATGATCTGCAGCTTGATCTTCGGATAACGTTCCAGGAATTCGGGCAGGATTCCCCCGACCGAGATGTCGACGAGGCCAAGCGGGCAGCCCATGCGCACCACACCTTGCGGGTCGGACTGAGCCTCGCTGACGATCGACTTGGCGCGATCGGCCTCCTGCAGGATGGTCTGGCATCTTTCGTAGAAAGCTTGGCCGATCTCAGTCACCCGGAAGTGACGGGTCGAGCGTTCTATGAGCCTTGCACCAAGCCCTTCCTCAAGCCGGCTGACCCGCCTGCTGAGTTTCGAACGTGGTATTTTGAGATCGCGACTTGCAGAAGCGAAACCGCCGCTGGAGACGACAGCGGCGAAATAATAGTAGTCGTTGAGATCGTCCATAAGAACAAGCTATCCGCGAGTAGGAATGAATGCCGCCCCCCAGCAAGGGTTGTATCCTCTCTCCCAAAAAGCGGTGATCACATTGTCGGCATTGGATTTTCTTTTCGCGACCTGTTGCGACAAAGCCAGCCAACACCGCATAGGAAGACAGACCAACAGCCGTCCGCGCGATAAATCTATCGGTGGATCCAGCTCGTTTGAAAGATTGAAAACGGGGTGCCTCAAGAAACGAGGCGGGCAGATGCCGACGTGCGATACGCAACGTACCTGTTCGGCTCACCTGAAAAGACGATCCTGAAAGACTGCCTTGAAGACTGTGCGTCAAAAACGCTGCAAGGACGGTCCGGCAGGGAAGACCGGACCCGTCCCCGTAGCTGATCGGAGGTCACTCGGATCAGAAACTGATTTAAGTGCTCCCGGTCCGAAGACCGGGAGCATATCCACCAAGTGGATTAGAACGAACGCTGCAGACGGAAGTAGCCCGTCGTGGAGTCGTCGCCATCATCCGGATCGAGGTACTGAACCGAAGCCTTGGCGTAGAAGTTGTCGACGATCTGGTAATCAACGGTCAGACCGACCTTCCATGCATCACCGGCACCGTCGTAATCGCTAGGAACGGTGTCAAACGCGCTGGCACCGCCGATGTAGTTGCCGTAGTACTGAACACCCGGGGTGATTTTCAGCTTGTCGGTTGCCTTGATGGCGTATTCGGCAGCAACTGCCCATTCAGCCGTCGAGTAGTAGGAGTTCGGGCCGGAAGAGTACACAGCAGCGAGGCCGAGCGTACCGGGACCGATGTCAACCGTACCCATTGCACGGACAGCGCCGTCTTCGTTGTCGACGTCCCAGCCGCCAGTGACCTGGTAGCTGAACGCGCCGGCAGTGCCGCCGATGCCGAAGGCAACGCCGACATTGTTCGGACCATCGTTCGGAACAAGGAGGCCGGTGACGGGATCCACGTCACCCTGATAAACGCCGTCTTCCAGTTCATCGACGCTGATACCAGCGTAGAAGGTGCCGCTTTCATACTGATAGCGGATGGAGTTGTGCAGCGTTACGACCGAGCCGATGTCGTCGGTTTCGCCAGAGAGACCATCGTCCCACCAGCTGTAGAACAGACCAGCGCGGAAGCCCGCGATGTCGAGGTAAGCGGAATCGAGAATGGCGTCCTGAGCCGTGGCGTTGTCAGCATTGAACTGCATGACGATGACGCCGGTCAGCGGACCATATTCGGTGTCGCTCTTGGCCGTGAACTGAACCTGACCGCGGGTGACGGCATCCCAGTCCGAATCGCCGCCGACGTCTTCGCCAACGTTAACCTGGAAACGGATGTAGCCTTCGATCTTGAGGCAGGTTTCGGTGCCCGGGATGTAGAAGTAGCCGGTGCCGTAGGCGTCGCAGACGCGAACATATTCAACCGGTTCCGGCTCAGCAGCAACAATAGCGTCAGCTGCAAGAACCGGCGTCGATGCAGCAAATGCTGCTGCTGATGCAAGCAAAACCATTCTGATGTTCATTTACCAATCCATTCCTTTGTCGATCGGGGCTGGCTTCAGATCGGGTAGTCGATTTGAAGCCGGCCCAGTTTGAACAGCCATCTCGGCGTGCGGATCGATCGAACCGCCAAACCGTCATCACATACAAGGCCCTATCAAGCAATTCTCGATACACGCCAGATGGGTTCTCACGGGCAACTTTCCCCGACAACGTGATTTTTATACAACAATTTCAAATATTTATACGAAAGACATGCCAAACGGCTCCGCGACGGAAATCTTCCATCGCAAGCCGCAAACTCTAAACCCCTTTGTCAAATTCTCCACCGTCCGACCCCCGTCGAACATACTGGTGAAGCGCATAAATTCTACCGCCGGCTAATGAGCACAAACAAGCTGGCGGTTTAGAACATAGTGTCCTGAATTCGATACCAATGAGACGAAATTATGACATATCGCCCACTGGTTTCATCGAACATAACCCGGGAATCCTTACCAGGCTATTCACTTTTCCAGGAACTTCGGTCGATTTGAGCGTTTTTTCGCTATTTTTGAGGCTTTTTTTTCAATAGCAGATCGCACGTGCCTGACCTCGGCCTTTGCCGAACCGGCAATCCACGTGCAGCCGGAGTGCACACGCCGCCTCCTAGGGGCATATCTGAGGTCGCAGACTCACGCCCGGTCTCAGCCCTCATTGGATTTTGCATTATCGCGTGCGGTCACGGCCGCACGCTTGACCTCAATCCTCGTTTGATTTGGCATTATCGAGAATCATGTAGTCGAGCGGCAACTGCGTCGAATACTTAATCTGCTCCATCGCAAAGGCGGAGGAAACGTCGCGAATCTCGATCTTGGCGATCATCCGCTTATAAAAGGCGTCATAGGCGGCAATATCGGGCACAACGACTCGCAGGAGATAATCGACATCACCGCTCATTCGGTAGAATTCGACCACTTCGGGGAATTCGGCGACCACCTCGGAAAAGCGGCGCAGCCATTCGATCGAATGAGTGGCGGTGCGAATCGACACGAAGACGGTGACCTTGGTGTTGACCTTCTCCGGATCGAGGATGGCGACTCGGCGCTTGATGACGCCGTCTTCTTCCATCTTCTGGATGCGCCGCCAGCACGGCGTCGTCGAAAGCCCCACTTTCTTGGCGAGATCGGCAACGGCAAGCGTCGAATCTTCTTGCAGAAGACGCAGTATTTTTCGGTCGAGGCGGTCCATGCGCACAACAGTCCTTTCGAATTATTTTCTTTGTATAACTCGATTCCGCGCAACTAAAAGAATTTTGTTTCAGGAAAGCAGCATTTTCGTCCGTTCCTGCAAGACCGGGAGCAATTCTTTCTCGAACCAGGGATTGCGCTTCAGCCAGCCGCTATTGCGCCAGCTCGGATGCGGCAGCGGCAGCACCGCCGGCGATCGGTTGGACAGAAGACAGCCACGCCATGCCCGCACCGTCTCGGTCATATTGTCCCGCCTTTCACCGGCCATATGCCAAGCCTGCGCATATTGGCCGATGACCAGTACCAGTTCGATCTGTGGCATGGCCGAAATCACCCTTTGCCGCCAAAGGGGCGCGCATTCGCGCCGCGGCGGCAGATCCGCGCCCTTGCCGTCGTAGCCAGGAAAGCAGAAGCCCATCGGGACAATAGCGAATCGGTCGCGGTCATAGAAGCTTGCCCTGTCAACGCCAAGCCATGACCGCAGCCGGTCGCCTGAGGCATCGTCGAACGGCAGCCCGCTCTCATGCACCCGAAGCCCGGGCGCCTGCCCGGCGATCAGGATGCGTGCGCTCGACGAGATCACGGCCACCGGGCGCGGCTCGTGCGGCAGCCGGTGCGCGATGCCTTTTGCCGGCGCGTCTCGACAGATGCGGCAGGAGGCGATCTCCCGCCGCAGCGTCTCCAGCATGGCTTCGTCGGTCATGACTTTACTCCCATCCGACGATCCGCCCGATGAGGTGCAGGGCGCCGTCGAAACCGGAACTCAGGCGCGCATGGTCGCGCACATCGCGTGGCCGCTCGAAAGTCCCGGCCCAGAGGCCCGCCTTTTGAGCCTTCGCGTCGGCCTCCTCCTTGGCGTAACTGCCATAGGAGATGGCCATGCCCTGGCGCACCATGGCGGCATTGATGTCGCCGCCCGCCCCGCTCCGGCAGATGACGAGCAGCCTGTCGTAGCGGTCGTGCCGGCTGCCCTGACAAAGCGTTCCGGATGCCAGCACCATGCCCTGCAGCGCCTCGCGCGCCGCGCGGCCACAGGACCAGGCCTTCCCTGCCCGCTCGCAGCTCTGGTTGAGCTCCGGCGCATCGATGCCTTCGAGGCGCAAACGTTCGGCTCCCAATGTCAGACTGTCGCCGTCGGCGGCATGGAAAGCACCCATATGCTCGATTTTTGCCGCATCATTGAGCTTGGCGGCGATCAGCGCCACGAGCGCCAGCAGGGCAAAAGCGGTCACGCCGTCGCGAATCAGGCGCAGGCCCCGTGTCACGCTTTTGCCTCCTTAAAAAACAAATCCTTGGCAAAGATGGCAAACATCTTCTTAAGAATTGTCGATTAAGCTCTTATCCACCCTGGGATGAAGTTTCAACGTGCACATGAGTACCGGCGTAAGCACATCGACCGACAAGATCATCGTCGACAGGTCGCGCAGCCACCGCAACAAGGCCGTTTCCAAGGCCGTGCGGCAGACGCGCGAACGTCTTCAGTCCGGTCATGCGTCAAACTCCTCCTTCGATCGTGACGTGCTCAACATGTATGTGGCATCGGTGCTGCAGGGCGCGACGATCATGCCGCTCTTCGTCGTCATCATCGCCGCGCTTGGCGTTTATTTCACCCAGAATACGCAATTGCTCTTCTGGGCGCTGCTGACACTCACCTGTCACACCGGCAATATCCTGCTGGCGCGGCGCGCGCGCCGGCAGGAAATCACCTCCGAGAGCGCCCGCAAATGGCGCCGCCTACTGCTGCTCGGCCAGTTCCTGCTCGGCTGCTGCTGGGCCGTCTTCGCGCTGCAAGGCTGCGACACCTGCGAGCCGTCGAGCTTCATTCTCTATAAGGGTGCGACGCTGCTGATCGCGCTCTCCGTCACGGCGATGTCGAACTTCATGCTGACGCCCGCCGTGCTCGCCGCCTTCTCGCCCGCGGTCCTGGCGCTCGCCGCCAAGAGCGGCCTGTCGCGGGACCTCCTCGAAATCAGCCTGACGGGGGCCTTCACCACCACCCTGGTCTTCTTCAATTATATCAGCGACCGGCTCTTCAAGTCGAACCTCAGAATTCTCTCATACCAGTCGGAGAAGGACGACCTGATCGCCGAGTTGGAAGTGGCGAAATCGATGTCGGACGAAGCTCGCCGCCGCGCCGAAGAGGCAAACCTCGCCAAGTCCCGCTTCCTTGCCTCCATGTCGCATGAGCTCAGAACCCCGCTCAACGCCATCCTCGGCTTTTCTGAAGTGATGTCGGCCGAAGTCATGGGGCCGCTCGCCAATCCGACCTACAAGGAATACGCCGGCGATATCCACCGCTCCGGCCAGCATCTGCTCGATCTCATCAACGAGATCCTCGACCTGTCACGCATCGAGGCCGGCAAATACGAGCTGAGCGAGGAGGCGATTTCGCTGCTCGATATCACCGAAGATTGCATCGGCATGGTCCAGTTGCGCGCCCGCGCCAAGAACATTGCCATTTCGGACCAGTTCGAGCGGCAGCTGCCGGCCATCTGGGCCGACGAGAAGTCGATGCGCCAGGTGGTGCTCAACCTTCTCTCCAATGCCGTCAAGTTCACGCCGCAGGGCGGCGAGATCCACGTCAAGGTCGGCTGGACAGCTGGTGGCGGACAGTACATCTCGATCAAGGACAACGGCCCCGGCATTCCGGAAGAAGAGATTCCCGTCGTCCTGTCGGCCTTTGGCCAGGGCTCAATCGCCATCAAGAGCGCCGAACAGGGTACCGGCCTCGGCCTGCCGATCGTCCAGGCGATCCTTGCCAAGCATGATGGGCAGTTCCTGCTGAAATCGAAGCTGCGCGAGGGCACCGAGGTCATAGCCATCCTGCCTGCCAAGCGCGTGCTCCAGAGCCTGCCGGCCGTCGAGGAGGCTCAGGCCGTCTTGCGCAAGCGCAAGAGTTTTGCCTGATTCAGCTAAAGCATGATGCCGAGAAGTGTGAGCGGTTTTTCGGGCGACATCATGTTGGATTTTTTGATTTGGATCCGGATTCAGATTTTCGGCCGATCCAGCGTGAAATCATCCAGATCCAAAGAACAGGTGCTTGCCGAGGACGAAGCCTAGATAGAGGCAGCAGGCGGCAATCATGCAGGTTACCGCGAAGGAGCCGAGATCCTTGGCGTGTTTGCCGACGATCGAAATCTCCGGCGAAATCCGGTCGATCACCTCTTCAACGGCGGTGTTCATCGCCTCCATCGAAAAGAGCCCGAGAAACAGAAGCACCGCGACGACGATCTCGCCTGCAGTGGCTCCCACCAACGCCAGCGCAGCGATCGAAACGATGAAGAAGCCAAGTTCCTGGCGGAAGGCTGCCTCTTTCAGCACTCGCAGGAAGCCCGCCCAGGAGTAGCTGGCGGCGGCGATGAAATGCCGAAGTCCGGTCTCTTTCGTCACCGCAGGCTTCGTCAAGATGCCCTCTCCTCTTCCCTGCATCACAGACCGGGAGAGGCTTTGCCGCCTCCCCTTCGATGAGCGAATACGCAAATACCGAATCCATTTGGGCGGCGCAAGCGAACGCGTGCGGATCGACGGCGGCGGCCGCGGCCTTAATGCTTATTCGACACACCCGCCTGGGCGAAGGTCGCCATGCCGGAATGGCAGGCGGCGGCGGCCTTGACGATGCCGGCGGCAAGCGCCGCACCGGTGCCTTCGCCAAGCCGCATGCCGAGCGCCAGAAGCGGCGTCTTGCCGAGCATCTCGATTGCGCGAAGATGTCCGGGCTCGCCGGAGACATGGCCGATCAGGCAATGATCGAGCGCGGACGGATTGGCGGCCTTCAGGATCGCTGCCGCCGCGGTCGCGACATAACCGTCGATCAGCACCGGGATGCGCTCCATGCGAGCAGCAAGAATGGCGCCGGCCATCGCCGCGATCTCGCGGCCGCCGAGCCGGCGCATGATCTCGAGCGGATCGTCGAGATGGTCACCATGCAGCGCCACCGCCTTTTCCACCGCCGCGATTTTGCGCTCGAGCATCTCACCTTCCGAACCGGTGCCGGGTCCCACCCAGTCACGCGCCGAACCGCCGTAGAGCGCATAGTTGATCGCCGCCGCAATCGTCGTATTGCCGATGCCCATCTCGCCGATGCAGAGCAGGTCGGTGCCGCCGGCGATCGCCTCCATGCCGAAGGCCATGGTCGCGGCGCAATCGCGCTCGGAAAGTGCTGCCTCCTCGGTGATATCACCGGTAGGATAATCGAGCGCCAGATCGAAGACTTTCAGTCCGAGATCATAGGCGACACAGATCTGATTGATCGCAGCACCACCCGCTGCGAAGTTCTCGACCATCTGTTGCGTCACCGTTGGTGGAAAGGGCGTGATGCCCTGCTTGGTGACGCCGTGATTGCCGGCAAAGATCGCCACCAGCGGCCGGTTGACGGCAGGTGTGCGGCCGGTCCAGGCGGCAAGCCAGAAGGCGATCTCCTCGAGCCGTCCGAGCGCGCCCGGCGGCTTGGTCAGCTGCGCGTCACGTTCGCGCGCGGCCACCAGCGCGCGGGCATCCGGCCCCGGCAGGTCACGAAGCAGGGTACGGAAATCGTCGAACGGCAGGCCTGAAACGCTCATCTGTGCGGTTTTCCTATAAATCCGGGTATTTCTTGTTTTTTCCACGCAAATCAGCTTCTTTGCGGATGGCAACTCTCTTAAAGCGGGCGGACGAGGCGAACAACTCCAAAAGCGCAGCCGCGACCATAAGCCGAGATGACCTCCGGCAGAACGAAGCAGAATGAAGATCAAGGACTATGCGGTCGATACCGCCCGCGCCGTCGCCTTCCTCAGCCGCATTCCCATGCCGCAATCGCTGTTCAAGGGCTATGACGGCAGGCTCGGCCCGCTGGTGCGCGCCTTTCCCTTCGCCGGCATCGTCATCGGCTTCATCCCTGCACTCGCCCTCCTCCTGCTTTTGGGGCTGCGCGCCGATCCGCTGATGGCAGCCCTGATCGCGCTTTCCATCCAGGTCTTCGTCACCGGCGCGCTGCACGAGGACGGCCTGGCCGATACGGCCGACGGCATCGGCGGCGGCAAGAGCCGCGAGCAGAGCCTCCTCATCATGAAGGACAGCCGGATCGGCACCTATGGCGCGATAGCGCTGATCCTCTCCTTCGCGATCCGCGCAGCCGCGCTTGCCGCCATCGCCCGCCATTCCGCGCCCCTCACTGCCGCGCTTGCCATTCCCGCTGTCGCGGCGCTGAGCCGCGGCGCCGTCGCCTGGCACTGGCAGCGGTTGGCGCCGGCAAAGGCCGATGGCGTGGCCGCCTCGACCGGCCAGCCGGACGAGGCAGCGATGCAGTTTGCGCTCGCCTCAGCCGGCCTCGTCGCAGCACTTCTGATCTGGCCGGCCTTCGGCCTGCGGCCGCTGGTCGCAAGCCTGCTCGCCACCGGCATCGCAGGGTTTGCCTTCACCGCCTTCATCCGCCGCAAGCTTGCCGGCCACACTGGCGACACGCTGGGCGCAACGCAGCAGATTTGCGAGATCGCTACCCTTTGCGCCCTTGCCACGGCTCTTTGAAACTCCGATATATCCACCATGCAAACACCCTGCGTTCACGTCTGCTCCCTGGTTTCAGCCACCGGATTTTGCGCCGGATGCGGCCGGACTCTTCAGGAAATCGGCAGCTGGATGAGCTACTCCGACACCGAGCGAAGACGGATCATGGCCCTGCTGCCGGCAAGGCTTGCAGGCGCCGTCAGTGTGTCGAACCACATGAAACCAAGCCTCGCCCGCGGGCCGGAGCGGCCTTTATGATCCGTTTGACCGTCTTCCTCGTCGTGATCGGCATCGGCCTTGCCGTGCTGATCGTCAACAATGACAGCGGCCGCATCCTCGGCCTGCAGAGCGATGACTTCGGACGCGTCGTCTATCTACTGCCGATCGCGCTGATGCTGTCGGCTGGCATCTGGGCGAGCCGGCGCAGCGTCGGCGAAACGATGCGCCAGATGATGATCTGGCTGGTCATCATCCTGGCGCTCGTGACTGTCTATCTCTATCGCCAGGAAGCGCTCGGCGTCGGCAACAGGCTGCTCGCCGGCTTGGTTCCCGGCCACGCCGTCGTCGTCACCACAAGTGAGGGCGGCCAGGAGATCATTCTGCACAAGCTACTGAACGGCCATTTCGAAGCCGATGTCGCGGTCAATGGCCAGACGATCGAGATGCTCGTCGATACCGGCGCCAGCATGGTGGCGCTGTCGCGCGAAGATGCCGAACGGATCGGCATCGACCTCTCCCGCCTCACCTATTCTATGACCGTCATGACCGCCAACGGCCGCGGCCGTGCAGCACCCGTCACCCTCGACCAGGTGGCGATCGGCCCGATCATCCGCAACAATGTCACAGCCAGTGTCGCCGAAGACGGCCGGCTCGACCAGAGCCTGCTTGGCATGAGCTTCCTGGAAACGCTGGGCTCGCTGCAGATGCAGACCGACGAACTCCGCATGCGCGATTAATACGGCTCCGCCGCTTTACGGCGGCAACCGGATCTGGCAGCTTGGGCGCAAGAACAACAAGACCACAAAGAGCAAAAAGAAACTCCTAGTCTGGTGGCACCGCATGTTCGACCGGCCTTCGCCTTGGGCGAGGCCTTGATCCATGGGTGCGACAGGAGTTTCGCAATGAATTCAGTCTGGCCGATCGTCATCGGCGGCGTTCTGCCCGCCCTGTTCTGGGGCATCACCGCCATCTTCCAGAAGCAGAGCGCCACATCAGCCACCGACTCCGCCGTCTATCTGATCGCCTGATCTGGCGCCCTGCCCCATGGACCGCCGAAGGTCTCGGTTTTGCTGCCACATCAGGCGCCTGCTTTGCCGTCGGCACCGGCCTCATCAGCTTTGCGCTTTTCACTTACGGTGTCCCCGTCTCGAAACTCGCGCCGATCTGGAGCTGCAACGTGCTGGTGACGCTGGCAATCGGCGCCGTCTTTCTCGGCGAAGCCTCCGAGCTCGACACAATGAAGCTCGTCGCCGGCACCCTCCTCATCATCTCGGGCGCCCTTCTCGTCAGCAGCGCCTGACGGGAGACGGACGCAGCAGCATAAGATAAGCAGTTCGCCGCCAAATGCTCCTGCGTTGCAGCGTGTTCTGCTTTGTTGCTATCCTGCGTTCAAGGCGTCTCGGCGCGCCATACTGGAGCCCGATATGAACCCACGACAATTGAAGACATTCCTCGCAGTGATCCGGCACGAAAATCTCACGCGCGCCGCTGCCGAGGTCAATCTCGCTCAGTCAAGCCTCAGCGACCAGATCCAGGCGCTGGAAGAGGAATTGGGCGCGGAACTCTTCCTCCGCTCCCGGCAGGGCGTCGTCCCGACACCCGCAGGTGCGGTCCTCAAGGCTTATGCCGAGGAGATACTGGCGCTGAACGACGAGGCGAAGGCCGCCGTCAGCGCCGCAGCCGGCAGCGCCGGACAGTCCATCACCTTGGGCACGCTCGAAACCATAGCCGCCGAAAGGCTAGCGCCCTGGCTGTCACTCTTTCGCAAGAAGAACCCACGCGTCGGCCTCAAGCTTAAGGTCAACGGCAGCGGCGAATTGCTTGCGCAATTGCAGCACGGCTCGATCGACGTCGCCTTCACCTTCGATCGCGAGCAGCAGGATGAACGCTTCTTGACGCGCCGCATCTGCAGCGAACCGCTGGTGCTGATTGCCGGCCGCGATGCGCAAGCCCGGCCGCCGGAAAGCCTCACGGCACTCAGCACCGTGCCCTTCGTCGCCACCGAAACCGGTTGCGTCTACCGTCACCTGTTCGACACCGCCTTTGCCGAAGCAAACATTGCAGCACCATCAATCGTCACGGAAGCTGACAGCATCGCGACGATCATCCGACTCGTTGCATCCGGCCCCGGTTATGGCCTCGTGCCGCGCCTTGCGCTCGGCCCGGCCGCCACACGGGGCGACGTCGTCGAACTGCCCTGGCCGGGCAAACCACCCGCAGCCTCGCTGGTGATGATGTGGCGGCGCAGGCGCGTGCAGCCGCCGGCGCTTACCATCCTGCTGCAATCTGCAAGCGAAGAACTCTCGCCGCTCAGATCAGCCGATGCCCGCCTTCGACATGCAGGATAGTGCCTGTCGTGAATCCGTTGCCGATCAGGAAGCGGATCGCATCGGCAATATCATCAGGCTGTCCAACGCGCCCCGCCGGCAGGCGCTGCGCCATCGCGTCGAGCGTCGCCTGCTTGGCGTCGCCGGCAACGAAGCTCCAGATCGGTGTATCCACCCATCCGGGCGACACCGCGTTGATCCGGATCGGCGCTAGTTCGACTGCAAGTGCCCTGACCAGGCCCTCCAGCGCCGCATTGACGGCGGCGACCACCGATCCACGCGCCGCGGGCCGGTAGGCCGCAACACCTGACGTATAGGTGATCGATCCTGAGGGCGGCAAATGGGCGGCACCATATTTCGCCAGCATCAGCGGCCCGTAGAACTTGCTCTCGACCACTCTTTGCGCCGCCGCAAGCTCAATCGAAGGCAGCAGCTGATAGGCTCCTCCGATATCTGCCGCCGTGCTGACGATGTGATCGACCGGCCCGCCATTGCGGAACAGCGCCGCGACCTCTTCCTCCCGCGATATGTCGACAGCAATCGTCGCCACTCCAGGATGGTCACCGAGAGCGCGGCGGGCCGCCGCAAGCCTATCTTCGCTGCGTCCTGCAATCGTCACCGCCGCCCCTTCCCCGAGCAAACGCCTCGCCAGCGCCAGCCCCATTCCGGAACTGCCGCCAACAATAATGATCTTCGCGCCTTCGATCCTGATACCCGTCATCTGCCGTCTCCTTCTTGGCTGACGCAGCAGATGCCTCAGGCCGGAGCGGAAGAAAAACGGAAGAAACCGATGACGTCATCGAGTTTTCCGATGGTTGTTTCAGAAAACGATCAGTTGCGCAGCCGGTAACCGGTCTTGAAGATCCAGGCGAGTGTTCCCAGGCAGATCACCAGGAATACCGTGATCATCGCCAGGCTGATCGCCGGATTGACATCGGCGATCCCGTAAAAGCTCCAGCGGAAGCCGCTGACGAGATAGAGCACCGGATTGAGGTGGCTGACCACCTGCCAGAAGGGCGGCAGCATGCTGACCGAATAGAAACTCCCGCCGAGGAAGGTCAGCGGCGGCACGACCAGCATGGGAATGAGGTTCAGCTGTTCGAAATTGCCGGCCCAGATGCCGATCATAAAGCCGAACAGACTGAAGGTGATCGCTGTCAGCAGGAAGAACAGGATCATCATGAAGGGATGCTCGATCCTGACGTCGACGAAAAGATTGGCTGTCAAGAGAATGATGAAGCCGATCAGCATCCCCTTGGTCGCCGCCGCCCCGACATAACCGAGCAGGATCTCCGTCATCGCCACCGGCGCCGAAAGTACCTCGTAGATCGTGCCGGTGAATTTCGGGAAATAAATGCCGAAGGAGCCATTGCTGATGCACTGGCCAAGCAGCGTCAGCATGATCAAGCCGGGTGTGATGAAGGCGCCGTAGGACACGCCCTCTACCTCCTGGATACGTGAACCGACCGCGGCACCGAAGACGATGAAATAAAGCGAGGTTGAGATCACGGGCGAGATGACGCTCTGCAGAAGAGTGCGGCGCGTACGCGCCATCTCGAAGAAATAGATCGATTTGACCGCTTCAACGTTCATTTGCCCGCTCCCACCAGCGCCACGAAGATGTCCTCGAGCGAGCTTTGCCGCGTCGAGAGATCCTTGAAATGGATGTTGTTCTCGCCGAGTCGGGTCAGCAGTGCGGCGATGCTTTCCTGCTCGTTGTCAGTATCGAAATCATAGGTCAGCCGATTCCCGTCCGCTTCCAGCGTCAGTCCATTGCCGGCAAAACAGTCCGGCAGTCGGCTGAGCGGTTCGGTGAGATCGAGAATGAGCTGCTTGCGGCCGAGCTTGGCCATCAGCGCCGCCTTGTCCTCGACGAGCAGCAATTCGCCGCCATTGATGACTCCGACGCGGTCGGCGATTTCCTCCGCCTCTTCGATATAATGAGTGGTCAGGATGATGGTGACGCCGGAGGCCCTAAGCTCTTCGACGACATGCCACATGTCCTTGCGCAGCGTCACGTCGACGCCGGCGGTCGGCTCGTCAAGGAAAAGAATATCCGGCTCATGCGAGAGCGCCTTGGCGATCAGTACCCGTCGCTTCATGCCACCGGAGAGTTGGCGCAGCATATTGTCCTTTTTGTCCCAGAGCGAGAGTGCGCGCAGCACCTTCTCGATATGGGCCGGATTGGCTTTCTTGCCGTGCAGACCGCGCGAAAAGCTCACGGTATTGAACACCGTCTCGAACTGGTCGGTGGTCAGCTCCTGCGGCACCAGCCCGATCATCCCGCGGGTGGCGCGGAAATCCTTCACGACGTCGTGGCCGGCGACCAACACCCGGCCGCCGCTCGGATTGGCGATGCCGCAGATGATCGAGATCAGCGTCGTCTTGCCTGCACCGTTTGGCCCGAGCAGCGCCAGGATCTCACCCTTTTCGACGTCGAGATTGATGCCCTTCAGGGCCTCGAACCCATTGGCATAGGTCTTGGTGAGGTTCTGAACGGAAATGATGGGGGCCATGCGGGACTCTTGCGGATTCTTGGAAGTTACTTCGGCCGCTATATAGTCCCTTTGTAACGCTTTAACATCCTTAAGCCATGAACACTGCATTCACGCTGCTAACACAGTTGGCCCGCTGACCTGCTGACGCGGGCGAAGTAGCCGGCATCGGGTTTTGCGAAAGAAAGGCAGCGCCGGCTTCAGATGTCATCATCCGGTGATATTCATGCCCGATAAGGGAGCCGAGGCCAGCACCGGCATCCGCCCCGCCGCCCACCCCTTTGCGGAGCCGTCTCCGGGTGTTCTCGTTGCGCCCCTTTTTCGCTGCCTCGGCATGTAGTCAAAGTTATTGTTCAGTCACGAAGTGCTTGGAACCGGCCAGTATCCCCTGTTCACCCGCGTTCCGTCTTAGCCGGCCCTGCGCCGGCTTTCTTTTTATGTGCCTCTTCTCCGCTCCTCGCTCTTTCCGTGATCCATTGCGGATGAAAGCGACCAAGGGTGCACCCTTACAGCTCGTCGTAATTGAACCAATCGAAATCCGCTGCCTTCGCCCGACCCGACGTATCGAAAGCGAATACGCCAGCGAAGGCGCCGGTGAAGGAGCCGTGTTCGCCACGTCCGCCCTCGTCGGAAATCACGCCGGCGTCAAGGATCGGGCCGATCGGCTGCCAGGCGCCCTTGCCTTCTGTCTGCCAGAAGAATTGCAGGTCGTTCTCGCGGATTTCCATGGCGAGCTGAACGCGGCCCTCGGCGGCGATCGAAACCCCGCTGTCGGCGGGAAAGCTCAGGCGTCCGTTCGGGTAGTCGCCGTTGCAGGAGAGGATCGTCACGCAACGGCCGAGTGTTTCGTGCAGCGTCACAGCAACCGCGTGGAACTTGTGACGGTTGTAGTAATGCGTCAGCCCCGCCACCTGCTGATAGGTGTCGGGCGAGAACTCGATCACGGTCTCGGCGCGGAAACTGTGGTGTTCCTGGCGGCGGGCGACCAGCGACTGTTCGAACCAGGAGCCGATGCTTTCGCGCGCAATCAGGCGCAGATGGCCGGGACGATCCGTCAGGTTAAAGATGCGCTTGGGCTCGGGCGTGCGCAGCCACTGGAAATCGGCAGGCAATGTGCCGCCGTCGAAGTTGTATTCGCTGCGCATCGGCTTTTCCACGGGAACCGCGCCAAAGAGGCCCGGCACATCGACATCGGGCACCGCGGTGCCGTTTTCAAGATAGAGCCAGTCATCGTCGCGCCAGACGCATTTCTGTAAGGATGTCTCGCGCCCCAGCGTGCAGCGCCGTTTCGGCGGTAGCGGCCGGCCGCAGAGATGGGTGTGATAGGCCTCGCCCTCCGGCGTCTCGACATATTGGCCATGCCCTGCTCGCTGCAGCACTGCGCCCGGATGATCCTTGGAGGTGATGAGATGCATGTTCGGATGCATCTCATAGGGTCCGTCGATCTTTCGCGACCGCGCCATGGTGACGGCATGGTCGTAGCCGGTGCCGCCCTCGGCGGTCGTCAGATAATACCAGCCATTGCGCTTGAAGAGATGCGGGCCCTCGACGAGGCCGAGCGGGCTTCCTGCGAAGATGTTCTTGATCGGCCCCTTCAGCGCCTTTGCCGCCGGATCCCATTCCTGCAGCAGGATGCCGTCGAAGGCCGGCGATTTCGGCGAGCCGCCATAGCTTTCGGTGCGGTGGTTCCACTGCATGTTGACGAACCACTTGCGGCCGTCATCGTCATGGAAGAGCGAGGGATCGAAGCCGGAGGAATTGACATAGACCGGCTCGGACCAATCGGCCTCGATCGTAGGTGCCGTGACGATGTAGTTCGGCGCATCCTTGAAATTGCCGTCGTAACGCTTGACGTCGGTATAGACCAGCCAGAACTGCCCGTCGGCATAGGACAGGCACGGCGCCCAGATGCCACAGCTATCCGGATTGCCGCGCATGTCGAGCTGCGATCTCCGCTCCAGCGGCCGGCGCACCAGTGTCCAGTTCACCAGGTCCCGCGAATGGTGTATCTGCACCCCGGGATACCATTCGAAGGTCGAGGTGGCGATGTAATAATCCGCGCCGACGCGACAGATCGACGGATCGGGGTTAAACCCGGGCAAGATAGGGTTGCGGATCATGACAGGGTCTCCTCCGACCGGCGGTGCTTTTTGCTGTACGTACATCAGATTATAGCAGAAAAAGGCCCGGAAGACTTGTCTCCGGGCCTGACGTGACTATTCGCGTTCGGCGGACTTGGCCCAGAGGTTGATGTCGGCCTCGCGGGCATAGACGTCGATCTCGGCAAGCTCCTCGACACTGAATTCGAGATTGTCGAGCGCCTTGACGCAATCGACGATCTGCGACGAGCGGCTGGCGCCGATCAGCGCCGAGGTCACGCGGCCGCCGCGCAGTACCCAGGCGATCGCCATCTGCGCCAGCGTCTGGCCGCGCCTTTCGGCGATCTCGTTGAGCTTGCGGATATTGTCGATGATCGAGGGGCGGATGTAGTCGCGCTTGAGAAAGTGGTTCTGCGCCGCGCGGCTGTCTTCGGGAATGCCACCGAGATATTTCGTCGTCAGCATGCCCTGGGCGAGCGGCGAGAAAACGATCGAGCCCATGCCGACCTCATCCAGCGTATCGAGCAGCCTGTCGTCCTCGACCCAGCGGTTGAGCATCGAATAGCTCGGCTGGTGAATCAGGCACGGTGTGCCGAGTTCCTTAAGGATCTTTGCGGCTTCGCGCGATCGCTGCGAATTATAGGAGGAAATGCCGACATAGAGTGCCCGGCCGGAACGGACGATATGATCGAGCGCGCCGCAGGTCTCTTCCAATGGTGTTTCCGGGTCGAAGCGGTGCGAATAGAAGATATCGACATAATCGAGGCCCATGCGCTTCAGGCTTTGGTCGCAGGAGGCGATCAGGTATTTGCGGCTGCCCCATTCGCCATAGGGTCCCGGCCACATGTCGTAGCCGGCTTTGGAGGAGATGATCAGCTCGTCGCGAAGCCCAGCGAATTCGGTGCGCAGGATCTCGCCAAAGGCAGTTTCTGCACTGCCGGGCGGCGGGCCGTAATTGTTGGCGAGGTCGAAATGGGTGATGCCGAGGTCGAAGGCCGTGCGGCACATGTCGATCTTGCGGTCATGCGGCGTGTCGCCGCCGAAATTGTGCCAGAGGCCGAGGGAGACGGCCGGCAGCTTCAGGCCGGAACGGCCCGTGCGGTTATATTTCATTTTCGAATAGCGGTCTGCGGCTGGTTGCCAGCTCATAAGACTCTCCTTGCTAAAATATCTATACAGTCGTGATGCTCGCCTTGTGTCGAGCATCTGCCGCCCGGCCTGTAGATCCTCGGCACAAGGCCGAGGATAACGACTTTGACGGTATGTCTCGCGGTCCAACGAGATACAGGCATTCTTCCTGTTACTTCAAGAGCGCCTGCGCTTCTTCGATGCCGAGGGCGGCCGGTTGCGTGCAGGTCGTCGTCAGGTCAATGAAACGGCCCTCCTCGCCCGATTTCAGGATCGAGGTCATGACGTCGACGCCGTGCAGCGTGCGGTCGAGCGAGCAGCGCGCATCGCGCCCCTCGATCAGCGCCATCACCATGTCGGCAAGGCCGGCGGTGCGGTAGTTGGCGCGCGCGCCGTTCGGGTTTTCCTGGTTGATCTTGCCGAACGGATGCTCCCAAGTCTCCAGCGGCTTGATGTCTTTATCGCGGCCGCTGGCCTCGACGGTGCCGCCGAAGAAGTTCGGGTCCGGCACATAGAGCGAGCCATCGGTGCCGTAGAGCTCCATATTGGCATGGCGGTGCGACCACACATCCCAGCTCGCCGTCAGCGTCACCGTGGCGCCGTTGACGAATTCGAGCAGCGCCTGGATCGTCGTCGGCGTCTTAACCGGGATGATCTCGCCATTGCGCGGCTCGCTGGTGATCGTGCGGGTGGGCGACGCCATCGAGGTCATGCCGCCGACACGTTTGACCGGGCCGATCAGATTGATCAGATTAGCGATGTAATAGGGGCCGAGATCGAGGATCGGGCCGCCGCCTGGCAGGAAGAAGAAGTCCGGGTTCGGATGCCACATCTCCATGCCGGGGCTCATCACGTAGCAAGCGCCCGAAGTCACCCGGCCAATGCCGCCGTCATCGATGAACTTGCGGGCGAGTTGGTGGGCGCCGCCGAGGAAAGTGTCAGGCGCGCAGCCGACGGCAAGGTTCTTCTGCTTGGCGATGCGGCGAAGCTCCTCGCCCTCTTCGAGCGAAAGCACCAGCGGCTTTTCGGAATAGACGTGTTTTCCGGCCTCGAGGATCGCCTTCGATACCCGGAAATGCGCATCCGGGATCGTCAGATTGACGACGACGTCGATCTCGTCATTGACGAGAAGCTCGTCGATCGTCTGCGCTTTGACGCCATATTCCTCGGCCCGCGCCTCGGCCGCCTGCGCGTTGATATCGGCGCAGGCCAGCACCTTCAACCCCTTGAAGAGCGGTGCCAGCGAGAAGTAAGTGGTGGAGATGTTGCCGCATCCGATGATGCCGACGCCAAGTTCCTTGGTCATGATGAAGCCTCAGTAGGTCTGGAAGGATGCGATCGAGCGGCTGATATTGCGATCGATGTCATTCGGGTTGTCGTGTTCGACGACGTAGTGCTTGGCCTTGGTGGCGCGCAACGCCGTCATCAGCCTGGCCCACTCGACCTTGCCGTGACCGACATCTGCCCAGCCGCTCTCATCCGCCGCCTCGCCGGCCGGTGCGATGTCCTTGACATGGACAGCGGTGATCCGCGGTCCGAGCTTCTCGATCCAGGCGAAGGGATCGGCGCCGCCGCGGATAACCCAGGCGATATCGGCTTCCCAGGAAATGTCGGGCGCGCCTTCGAAGATGTGCTCGATCGGCCGCGAGCCATCCTGCAGCTTGAAGAATTCGAAATCATGATTGTGCCAGCCGAATTCGTAGCCGGCAGCCTTGTAGGGCTTGCTGATCTCCTGCAGGCGTTTGCCGAAGGCGGCCCAGCCGGCAGCGTCGGACGGGCGTTCCTCGGCCGCCAGATGCGGCGCATAAATCGAATCCATGCCGAGGATCTTGGCAATGTTCAGCGACTTCTCAACCTCCTTCTCGAGGAAGTCGGGGCTGAAATGGCCGCTCGCCATAACCAGGCCATTCTTGTCGAGCTCAGCGCGAAGGCTCTTCAGCCCGGCATCGTCGAGATCGGCATAGATACCGCCGAAGCCCTCGACCTCCGCGTAGCCTGATTTGCCGAGTTTTTCGAAAATCGCCGAATAAGGCTGGAAGTTGCGGGCGCTATAGAGCTGGTAGCTGAGTTTCGTCATTATGTTCTCCTTGGGCCTCGTGCCCATTCTTGCAAGATCAATCCGCCGACTGGCAGGAATACAGGTCGTAGAATCGGAACTCCGGAAGCGCGCCACGATCAAGCGGCCGTGCCGGGGTAAAGGTGATGCGGCGGCTCTCGCCGGCCGCGAGATCGAAGGCATTGTCGGAATATTTGCCGTCCGTCTCGGTCTCGATCATCACGAAGAGCGCAAGTCCCCTAGCGGTGACGTTGATGTCGACGGAGCCATTCTCCTCGACATATTCGTGGGTGACAGCAAGCCCCGCGGGCTCCAGCTCCAGCGCCTTGTAGGTACCGTTGACGTAATGCCCCTCGCCGCCCGTGCCGTTCGACGCGGTGAAGTGCCAGGCAAGCAGCGTTCCCTCGGGAATATCGGAAACGTCGATGCTCGCGGCAGTGACGGCCGCATCCGGCGAACACACGGCCTGCACGTCCTTCAGGTGCCGGCGTTCGCCCTTTACCGTGAGGATCGAGACTGCAAGATCAACGCTGACATCGGCAAGCGTGTCGTTGACCAGCGAGAAGCGGATCGTCTTTCCGTCATCGGAAGGAATGGCAGCGACCGCGACCGGTTGGAAGAAGCGCTTGACGAGATAGTGCATCGCCTTCCAGCGGCCGCCATAGTCGAGGCTCGACCAGGAGGCGACCGGCCAGGTGTCGTTGAGCTGCCAGTAGATCGTGCCCATGCAATGGGGTTTGAGCGACCGCCAGTATTCCACCGCCGTCTTGATCGCCAGCCCCTGCTGGATCTGGGAGAGATAGACGAAGTTCGGAAAATCCTTGGGGAAGCGGAAATAGCGGAACATCGTGCCGGCGATGCGCTCGTTACCGCCGGCATTCTTCTGGTGCAGCTCCATGACGGGGGAAGCGACGTTCATGTCCTTCTCCTCGGCATAGGTCCTGATCACAGGCAGCGACGTATAGGACTGGAAGCCGAATTCCGAGCAGAAGCGCGGACGCACCGAACGGTAATTGTCGAACGACTTGTTCTCGTGCCAGACCGACCAGTAGTGCATGTCGCCGGACCCGTCCGCATGCCAGGCATCGCCGAAATCGAGATAGCCGGACGCCGGGCTCGACGGCCACCAGAGCGCGCCGGGCAACGCCTTTTTCACCGCCTGCTCGATCGTGCGGTTGAGGCGATCATAGGAGACGAGATAACGGTCGCGGTCCTTGCGGGATTCCTCGAACCAGGTGAGCGCCCCGACCAGCTCGTTGTCGCCGCACCAGAGCACGATCGAGGGATGCGAGGAGAGCCGGCCCACCTGGTAATCGACCTCGATCGTTACATTGTCGAGAAAGTCCTCGGTCGAGGGGTAGAGGTTGCAGGCGAACATGAAGTCCTGCCAGACCATGAGGCCCAGCCGGTCGCAGAAATCATAGAAATGATCCTGTTCGTAGAAGCCGCCGCCCCAGACGCGGATCATGTTCATATTGGCGGCTTTGGCCGATTGCAGCAGGTCCTCGGTCTTCTCGGGCGAAGACAGCGAAAATAGCGCGTCGGCCGGGATCCAGTTGGCGCCGCGGCAGAAAATCTCGCGGCCGTTGACCTTGAAAGCGAAGCGGCTGCCTGATGCATCCGGCGTGGTGATCAGTTCGATGGTGCGAAGACCGATCTGCTTGGTCACCTCATCCGTCGGCAATTCGACGGATAGTCTGTAGAGCGCCTGCTCACCGCTGCCAGACGGCCACCAGAGGCGTGGATTGTCGATATGGAAGAGATGGTTGACATGGGTCTCGCCATTGACGCCGACATCCAGGCGCACGCGCTCACCGTCGAGCTCGAAATAGACCTGGGCAATGTCCGGCCCCTTGGAAAACAGCGTCGCCGTCACTTTGAGATCGACCGAACCGTCATTATTGTGGGTCTGGCGGGTGACGACGTGTTCGATGCGCGCCGTTTCGAGCTTTTTCAGCGCGATCGTCCCGTAAAGGCCGAGCGGCGCAATGGCGATGTTCCAGTCCCAGCCGAAATGGCATTGCGGCTTGCGCAACATGTTGCCGTCGGGGATTGGCGAATTTCCGGTGCTGTAGGGAATGTAGAAGGGCTGCTGCTTCTGCCGCGCAGCAGCAACAGCGATGCTGGAGGCAAAGACGATGCGGATGCTGTTGTCGCCTGATTTCAGCATGCTGGAGATATCGGGCCGGTGGCGGCGGAAGCTATTATCGGCTTCGAGCGCCAGGAAGCCGTTGACGTGGACGCTGGCGACCGTGTCGAGATAGTCGATATCGAGATACCAGTCGCCTTCGACCTCAGGAAGCGTGAAGCTGCGCTCGACCGCCCATTCGCGCTCGGCGACCCACTGCACCTTTTCCTCGTTGCGGCCGAAATAGGGATCGGGGATCAGTCCTGCCCGGTGGAGCGCGGTGTGCACGTCGCCCGGCAAGATGATTGTAGTGCGGATCTCGCCATCGACAGAGGCAAGCTGCCACGAACCGGAAAGGTCGATGTTGAAACCGTTCTTCGGCAAGGATGTCATAGTCGTATCCCGATCGGGCCGCTCCTGGGACGCCGGACAAGCCGGACCGCGGCCGAATTTGGCTGGCCTGATGGCCGATTGGAGGTAGGGCGGCGCCATTTCGGCCCCGCCCGCAGAGTTCTCTAGAGACGCAGCTCGCTTTCGGCATCGAAGACCGAGGCGACCGTCATGTCGAAGCTGAGCTTCACCTTGGCTCCGACGTTGAAGCGGCGTGCGCCGTTGACACGTACCGACATCGTGTGACCAGCATGTTTCAGCCACAGCAGATTGTCCGCGCCCATCGGCTCCTCGATATCGACGGTGGCGTCATGTTCTTCGCCGCCGGTATTCTCGTTGACCTTGATGTGTTCTGGACGAACGCCGAGCACCACTTTGCGGCCGGGCTGCAGCGTCTCGCTAGCGTCGTAGGCAGCGAGCGAGAAAATGACGCCGTTGGCCAAAAAGGCAATGCCGTCGCCTGATTTGACCAGCTCGCCATGCAGGAAATTCATCGACGGCGAACCGATGAAGCCGGCGACGAACAGATTGCGCGGTCTATTGTAGATCGTCGTCGGATCGTCGAGCTGCTGGATGATGCCGCTCTTCATGATGGCGATGCGGTCGGCAAGCGTCAGCGCCTCGATCTGGTCGTGGGTGACGTAGATCATCGTGTTCTTCAGCGACTGGTGCAGGCGCTTGATCTCAACGCGCAACTCCGAGCGAAGCTTGGCGTCGAGGTTGGACAGAGGCTCGTCGAACAGGAAGACGTCGACGTCGCGCACCAGCGCCCGGCCGATCGCCACGCGCTGGCGCTGGCCGCCGGAAAGCTCGGCCGGCTTGCGCTTCAGGAGCGGCTGAATCTGCAGGATTTCGGAGGCGCGCGCCACGCGCTTGTCGATCTCAGCCTGCGGCACCTTGGCGACGCGAAGACCGAAGGACAGGTTCTTCTCGACGGTCATCTGCGGATAGAGCGCATAGGATTGGAACACCATGCCGATGCCGCGGTCTTTAGGCTCTTCCCAGGTAACGTTCTTGCCCTTGATGAAGATCTGCCCTTCCGACGCATCGAGCAGGCCGGCGATGCAATTCAGCAAGGTCGACTTGCCGCAGCCGGACGAGCCGAGCAGCACGAGGAATTCGCCGTCGTTGATGTCGAGGTTGAGATCCTTCAGCACGCTCACCGCACCGAAGTTCAGGGACAGATCCTTGATGGAAACGCTTGCATTCATATTCATGAGATCAACCCTTCACTGCGCCGGCGGCGATGCCGCGGACGAAAAGCCGTCCCGACACGAAGTAGACGATGAGCGGCACGAGACCCGTCAGGATCGTTGCCGCCATGTTGACGTTGTATTCCTTCACGCCCTGGACGGAATTGACGATGTTGTTGAGCTGCACGGTCATCGGATAGGTATCCGGCCGGGTGAACACCACGCCGAACAGGAAGTCGTTCCAGATGCCGGTTACCTGCAGGATCATCGCAACCACGAAGATCGGCAGCGACATCGGCAGCATGATCCGCAGGAAGATCTGCCAGAAGCCCGCCCCGTCGACACGCGCCGCCTTGAACAGTTCCTCCGGCAGCGACACGAAATAGTTTCGGAAGAGCAGCGTCAGGATCGGCATGCCGAAGATCGAATGCACGATCACGAGGCCGCTCAGCGTGCCGTAGATGCCGATTTCGCGCAGGATGATGACGATCGGATAGATCATCACCTGATAGGGAATGAATGCGCCTATGATCAGGATCGAGAAGAAAAACTCAGATCCTCTGAAGCGCCAGTTCGCCAGCGCGTAGCCGTTCACCGAGGCGATCGCGATCGAGATGATGACCGATGGCACCGTGATGCGCACCGAATTCCAGAAACCGCGCGACAGGCCATCGCAGTTGAGCCCGGTACAAGCCTGCGCCCAGGCTTTCACCCAGGGCTCGAAGGTGATCTCTACCGGCGGCGAAAAGATGTTGCCGAGCCGGATTTCAGGCATACCCTTCAGCGACGTTACCACCATCACGTAGAGCGGCAACAGATAGTAGAGCGCTGCGATGATAAGCGTGCCGTAGAGCATGATGTTGCGCGCCGACACCGCCGGGCGCGGCCTGGGGCCGCTGGGGCCTTCGGCGAGTTTAGGCGCGACGGCGTCAATGGCGGCAGCGGTGGTGTTGAGAGTTCCTACATCAGCCACGCTTGCGCCCTCCGCCGAATTCCAGATAGGCCCACGGAACGATAATGATCGCGACTGTGACGAGCATCATGGTCGAGGCAGCAAAGCCCTGCCCCAGGTTCTGCGCCTGGAACATGTAATCGTAGACATATTTCGCCGGCACTTCCGAGGAGATGCCCGGTCCGCCCGATGTTTGCGCGACCACGAGGTCGTAGACCTTGACGATGCCGGAGGCGATGATCACGATCGTCGTGATAAAGACCGGCCGCATCATCGGGATCACGATGAAGAGATAGGTCCTCCACATCGGAATGCCGTCCACGCGCGCCGCTTTCCAGATGTCCTCGTCGATCCCACGCAGGCCGGCAAGCATCAGGCACATGACGAGGCCCGTTCCCTGCCACAGCGCCGCGATCAGAATGCCGTAGATGACGATTTCAGGCGTATAGAGCGGATTGAAGGTGAAGCTCGTCCACCCCATCGAGCGCACCACCGCCTGAATGCCGAAATCGGGGTTCAGAACCCATTGCCAGACGAGGCCCGTCACGATGAAGGACAGCGCGAAGGGATAAAGAAAGATGGTGCGGAAAGTGTTTTCGAAACGGATCTTCTGGTCCATCAGCGCCGCGAGCATGAAACCGATGACCAGGCTGAAAATCAGCGAGAGGATGCCGTAGACAGCCAGATTCTCGATCGCCGTCACCCAGCGGGGTGCCGCCCAGAGGCGCTGGTACTGATCGAAGCCGACAAAGCTCAACCGCGGAAGGAGCTTGGAATTGGTGAATGAATAAATGACCGTCCAAAACGTGCCGCCGACAAAGATCACCAGCGCCGTCAGGATCATCGGAATGGACGCAATCTTGGCATTCAGATTGCGCAGTAACTTATTTGGCCGGCCTGCTCGCGCTTGACCCGTCATGAATACTTCTCCTCAAATCGCAGCTGCGACCAGTGACAGATCGGCAAGGCGCCGCCTGTCGTCTCCACCTCTGAAACCTGCTGAAGATACCAGAGAGACGCCGCCGCCCGCCGGACCATCACCGACCGTCCGGAACGATCCGGCCCCGATGGGAGCCGGACCGCAAGGGCAGCGAATCTGCTGATCAGTCAGCTGAAGCGATGATCCCGGCGAAACGCTTCTGAGCGTCTTCCGGCGTCATCGACGGATTGGCGAAGAATTCGGAGAAAAGGTCTTCCTTCTGCTTCTGGCTGTCGGCCGAAAGGAGCTGGTCGGTGCCTTGGATCACGTTGCCCTTGGCCAGGATGTCGAGACCCTTCTTCATGCAATCGTTGGCGGCAGCGAGATCGACGTCGCCGCGAACCGGCAGCGAACCCTTCTTCAGGTTAAAGGCAACCTGGGTCTTGGGATCGAGCAGGGTCTTGGCAAGCACGGCCTGCGCCTTGGACTTTTCTTCGTCCTTCAGCAGCGGGAAGTAGAAGGCGTCGCCGCCAGTCGAGATGATCTCGTTCACGCCGAGGCCCGGCAGGCAGGTATAGTCGGTACCGGCCTTCTGACCGGCGAGCGCGAACTCACCCTGCGCCCAGTCGCCCATGATCTGGCCGCCGGCCTTGCCTGTGATGACAAGGTTGGTGGCCTGGTTCCAATCCTGGACGTTGCTGCCTTTGGCCATGCGCCGAGCGTCGTCGGCCGCCTTGAACACCTTGGCGATTTCGGGCCCGGCGGCAACTTCCGCGTCCTTGTCCTTGAAGACCTTGTTGAAGGTATCCTTGCCGGCAACCGCAACCATCAGCACGTCGAAGGCGCCTGTCGCCTGCCACGGCTGACCGCCGACGGCGAGCGGAATGATGCCGGCCTTTTCGAGTGCCGGAGCCGCAGCGACGAATTCATCCCAGTTCTTCGGAACCTCGACGCCGGCCTTCTTGAAGGCGGCGTTCGAAAGCCACAGCCACTGCCAGGAGTGGATGTTGACGGGAGCGCAGTAGATCTTGCCGTCGATGGTGCAGGAATCGAGCAGGCTCGACGGACGAATGATATCCTTCCAGTGCTCGGCGGTCGCCACATCGGTCAGGTCGCGCATCAGGCCGGCCTGGACGAGTTCCTCGGCCTGGCGGCCATGGTTGAACTGGGTGGCGCCCATCGGATCGCCGCCGGTGATGCGGCTGATCATGATCGGACGGGCAGTGCCGCCGGAACCGGCGATAGCACCGTCGACCCAGTGGTTGCCGGTGGCGTCGAATGCCTTTGCCAGCTCGGCGACGGCAGCGGATTCGCCGCCCGAAGTCCACCAGTGCGTGACTTCGAGATCGGTGGCGTTGGCGGCGCCGAACGGAAGCGCGACCGAAGCGGCAAGCACGGCCGCCATTATACGGATTTTCATGAGTTCTCCTCCCTCACTGAAACGTTGCCGGAAAAACTTAGATCAATCGATTTCTCCACGCAACTGCCCGCAGGCAAATTTTTCCGCGATAACGGCAAATGCTACTTGTGCCTGTTTCCATCGGAAGCGCCGCATCCCCTGAAGCGAAATACAGTCGGCCATTCTCGCACATGCGTTTTCAATTTATCTACTTGAATAAACATAATAATTTTACACGATAAATTGAGCCGTGCGATTCAGCCTCTTCGCAAGCGCAAAAAAACAGAGCACGAATTGCCGATTCAACCTATGCGTACAATGTTGCAACGCACACAACAAAAAGCACTCGACATTTCTACTGTATCGTTACAGATTGCATTCCTCAGGGAGGCGCGATTTTGGCAGGCGGCGGGCTTACGACGCTGGAAAAAGCCTCTATAAGCGACACCAATTCGCGCGAGGCAGGCCTAAAGGGATGGAAAACAAGGGAAATTTCGAGAACACGGCATCGACGCCGGCAGCGCGCGAGCGCCCGACGTTGAAGACGATCGCCTACATGACCGGCCTTGGCGTGACGACGGTGTCGCGCGCGCTGAAGGATGCGCCGGATATCGGAGCGGAAACCAAGGAGCGGGTGCGCATGGTCGCCCGCCAGCTTGGCTACCAGCCGAACAGGGCAGGTGTGCGCCTGCGCACCGGCAAGACCAACGTCATTGCCCTCGTTCTCAGCATCGACGAGGAGATCATGGGCTTCTCGAGCCAGATGGTCTTCGGCATCTCCGAGGTGCTATCCGGCACGCCTTATCATATCGTCATCACGCCGCATTCCCACAGCAAGGACCCGATGCTGCCGGTGCGCTATATCCTTGATACCGGCTCGGCGGACGGCGTCATCATCTCCCGCATCGAGCCGGATGATCCGCGCGTGCGGCTGCTGAGCGAGCGCGGCATGCCCTTCGCCACGCATGGGCGCACCGATGCGGGTCTCACGCACCCGTTCCACGATTTCGACAACGAGGCCTTCGCGCATCAGGCGGTGGAAAAGCTCGTCAAGCGCGGCCGGCGCCGCATTGCCCTGCTGCAGCCGCCGAGCAAGCTCACCTACTACGCCCATATCCGCATCGGCTTCCAGACCGGCCTGCATGATTACGGCGCCGAGGAAGTGCCGCTGCGCGTCAACACCGACGCCCCGCTCGCCGACATCCGCGACATCGTCGAGGTGATGATGCGCTCGGCCAACGCCCCCGACGGTATCGTCTGTTCGGCCGGTAGCGCGGCAATCGCCGTCAATGCCGGCATCGAGGCCGCCGGCAAGGCGCTCGGCCGCGATCTCGACATGGTTTCCAAGCAATCGGTACCGATCCTGAACTGGATCCGCCCCGAGATCATCACCGCCCAGGAAGACGTGCGCCAGGCCGGCCGCGAAATGGCCAAAGCCGTCATCGCCCGCATCGACGGCGTCGAACCGGAACTGCTGCAGAGCGTCAGCCAGCCGACTTGGCCGGAGAGCGGCAGGTAGGCGGTCGGTTGAGGGAACGGACCGTCGGGCTCAAATCCGACGATCAGCTTTGGATCATCACAGGTCTGCGACGACGAAATTCACCAGTCGCCCCGGGACCAGAACTTCGTTGACCACCATTCTGCCGTCGAGCAAGGCCATGACAGCGGGTTCCGATCGCGCCGCCGCCAGCAGCGCCTCGCCGAGGTCGGCGGCAGCTTCGAAGCGGTGGCGAACCTTGCCGTTTATCTGCACGACATATTCGCGGGTTTCCATCTCGATCATCGCAGGGTCGAAGGTCGGCCAGGAAACCCATGTCAGTGTTTCCCCGTGACCAAGCTTGCTCCATAACTCCTCCGCGATGTGAGGCGCAAAGGGTGCCAGCAACAGCACGAATGTCTCCACCACTTCGCGCGGACGCGCGGCTTCCACCGTCAGTGCGTTGGCCAGTTCCATCAGCCGGGAAACCCCGGTGTTGAACCGCATTGCTTCTATATCCGCCGTCACGGTCTTCACCGTCTGGTGGCGCAAGCACAGAAGCTGCGGGCTCGGGGCCGCCTCCCGCACCGCTGAAACGAGTCCGTCGCTCTCGTCGCAAACAATACGCCAGGCGCGCTCTAGAAACCGGCGCACACCGATCACGCCAGCGGTCTGCCAGGGTTTTGCCGCATCCAGAGGTCCCATGAACATTTCGTACAACCGCAAGGCGTCGGCCCCGAACTGATCGACGACATCGTCGGGATTGACGACGTTCAACCGCGACTTCGACATCTTCTCGACGGCGCGCTGCACTTCGACCGGCCCAGCGAACCATCTGCCCTGCTCTTCGACGACGGAAGACGGCGCGTAATACCGGCCCGCCGCATCGCGGTAGGAATGAGCAAGGATCATGCCCTGGTTGAACAGACGCTGGAACGGCTCTTCCGTCGAAACGACCCTGATATCGTAGAGAACCTTGTGCCAGAAGCGGGCATAGAGCAGATGCAGGACCGCATGCTCGGCACCGCCGACGTAGAGATCAACCGGCATCCAATAGCGCTCGGCCTCGCGCCCGACGGGCTCGCGGGCGTTGCCGGGATCGAGGAATCTGAGAAAATACCAGCAGGAGCCCGCCCATTGCGGCATCGTGTTAGTCTCCCGCCGTGCCGGAATCTCGGTGGCCGGCACGATCGTTTCGACCCAGGCATGCGCACGGGCAAGCGGCGGTTCGCCGTCCGGCGTCGGGGCGTAGTCGTCCAGCCCAGGCGGCAGCAGCGGCAGGCATTCCTCGGGCAGCGGCATCACCGAGCCATCCGCCAGATGCAGCACCGGTATCGGCTCGCCCCAGTAGCGCTGGCGGGAAAACAGCCAATCGCGTAGGCGATAGGTGACTTTAGGCCAGCCTGCGCCACTCGCCTGCAGCCAAGCAATCATGGCTTTCCTGGCCCCCGGCGCGGCCAGACCATTCAGGAAGTCGGAATTAACCATCCTCCCCTCGCCCTCAAGGGCCGCCTTTTCGATGTCGTCCGCACTGTCGATCACGCGAATGATCGGCAGGCCGTGCGCGCAGGCAAAGGCGTAGTCCCGCGCGTCATGGGCCGGCACCGCCATCAAGGCGCCGGTGCCGTAGCCCGCCAGGACGTAATCGGCCACCCAGATCGGTAGCCGGGCGCCGGTTGCGGGATTGACGGCATAGGCGCCGGTGAAGACGCCGGTCTTCTCGCGTCCAGCATCGGTACGCGTCGTTTCCTCCAATGCCTTGGCCTCGGCAATATAGGCGGCAACCGCCTCTCTTGCTTCGGGCGTGACGGTGGTGGCGACAGCGGGATGCTCCGGTGCGAGCACGATATAGCTTGCTCCGAATAGGGTTTCGGGGCGCGTCGTGAAGACGGTAATGCCCTCCGTGCCATGCTCGAGCGAAAAACGGATTTCGGCCCCTTCAGAACGCCCGATCCAGTTGCGCTGCATGGTTTTCAGGCTTTCGGGCCAATCGAGGCCATCCAGTCCCTCCAGCAGTCGGTCAGCATAAGCCGTGATGCGCAGCATCCACTGGCGCATTCTGCGGCGGATGACGGGATCGCCGGTCTCGACGTAACACCCGTCCTTGACCTCCTCGTCGGCGAGCACGGCGTTCTGTGCCGGGCACCAGTTGACTGCGACCTCGGCTTGATAGGCGAGGCCCTTCTCGAACAGCTTCAGGAATATCCACTGTGTCCAGCGCACGTAGGCAGGATCGGTGGTGGCGAACTCGCGGCTCCAGTCATAGGAGAAACCCAACCTTTGCACCTGTCCGCGAAACGTCTCGATATTGCGCTTCGTCGTGACATCGGGATGCACACCGGTCCGCATGGCGTGGCGCTCCGCCGGCAGGCCGAAACTGTCCCATCCCATCGGATGCAGGACGTTGAAGCCGCGCATGCGTTTGTAGCGGCACATTATATCAGTGGCAGTGTAGCCAAGGGGATGGCCGACATGCAGGCCCGCGCCCGAAGGATACGGAAACATGTCGAGCGCGTAGAATTTCGGTC
Organism: Rhizobium indigoferae; assembly: GCF_034554815.1. Taxonomy (NCBI): domain Bacteria; kingdom Pseudomonadati; phylum Pseudomonadota; class Alphaproteobacteria; order Hyphomicrobiales; family Rhizobiaceae; genus Rhizobium; species Rhizobium indigoferae. The sequence continues at coordinate 2,309,963 of NZ_CP140635.1, forward strand.
TGGCCGGATCGATTTCCGCGCGAAAAATATGGTGATCGGCCCAATAGGCCTGCCACTTCGGTTCGATCGTCCTGGGATCATAAGGCATGCATCACTCCTGGCGCCGACCGGCTCTGGCGGCGGCATATCCTGAAAAATGGAGGCGTTCTTTGGTTCAGGAGCAGCTACGGCTGCCGGCGCTCCGGTGACGTCCGGCAGCCGCGGCTAAGTCGAAACGCGTGCGGAGTTGCGACGCAGAACGTCCGCGCGACTCTCCGGACGAAAAAAGCGCGATGTGGCTTTGGAAACGATCTGGTGTCCATGGACGGTGACTCAAGGCAAATAAGGAGAAAGCAAACGACAGTGTTAACTCGGCTCCGATCAGGAGGCCGTGGTGGTAAGTCGTGCGTCGCGTGCGCGAACGTCTGCTGCTTGAGTTGCCATAGTCATGAACCAAGAGTGCCCGATATGATCGCTTCTGCCAAGAGTGCATTCGCGCGAAATCAGGATCTGTTCAAATCCCGCTGCGCGCTCTTTACCAGTTGATCGAGCACCGCCGCGACCTTCGGGTTGCGCACCTCGCCGCGCCGGCTAATCGCATGGATGCCGCGGTAGGCGGCTGGCGCCAGCGGCTTGACGGTGAGGCCTTCGCCAAAATCTCGAAGCGCCAGTCCGGGCATCACCGAAATCGAGCATCCGGCTTCGACGAGCGCGAACACCACTTCGAAACTGTCGCTGAAACCGTTGATGAGGGGCTCGAAACCGATGTCGCGGCAGGCCTGGCGGATCGCCATGGAATAGGCGCTGGAGGCGACGTCGAGCGCCCAATATTCATCCCTCAGCTGAGCGAGTCCGATGACGGGCTCGCTCTCCAGCCTGTGGCCAGCGGGCAGCAGCACGAAGAGCTGGTCGCGGCAGAGGAACAGCGTGTCGGCCGTGCCCTCCAGCGTGTGTGGATCGAAGGATATGTCGTCGGCAACGACGATGTCGGCCTGCCAGGCCCGGAGCGCGGCCACGCCTTCGGCAGGTCCCATCGTCGTCATGACGATGTTGAGATGCGGATGGTGGATCGCGAGCTGGCGCATCGCGGCCGGGATGAAGGAGGACGCCGCGGACGGTTGGGCGGCGATCCTCAAGTCGCCGGCGACGATTTTCTGCAGCTCGGCAATATCGGTTTTGGCTTCCTCGACGACGGCGAATATCCGGTCGGCATGCAGGACGAGCCTCTGGCCGGCCGTGTCAGCATCACCCCTCGCCCGCGCCGCTCGACGAGCGGGATTCCCACTTCGTCCTCCAGTTGGGCGATCTGCTGAGAAACGGCCGATGAGGAAATACCCAGCGCGTCGGCGACCGCCGCCATCGTCTCGCGGCGCGAAAGCTCGCGAAGTGTGCGCAATCGGAAGAAATCCAAGCCTGTTTCCCCGGCCGATCAATTGGCCATAATTTCTAACCTATATACTTACTTTAATTAAGTGGACCTGAAGAAAGCTGCACCTTAGCCTTGGATTCGCAAGCGGGCATCGGTTCGAAAAAAGCCAAGATTGCCGGCCATCTCATGAGACGAACCAGGGGGATATCGACAGGATGCAGCAAAGCGGCGTGCCCTATTTCAGCCAATGGGAAACACCCGGCATGACGTTGCCGGTGCTTGCCGAGGGACAACAGGCCCTGCTCGGCGACCCGCTCTGGCATCAATCGGGGGCCGCAACGATCGAGGAATATGCGCGCTGGGCAGTCAATGTCTGCGGCATGGCCTGCCTGAAGATGATTCTTGCCGCACGCGGCGAGATCCATCCGACACTCGAACTTGCCCGCGCCTGCACCGCCTATGGCGGTTATGTCGTCAACGAAATCGATGCCTCGATCAAAGGGCTGATCTACGCGCCCTTCGTCCGCTTCGCCACCGACCGTTTCGCACTTAGCGCCGAGACGATGACCGGCGTCGAGACATCAGCCATTCCCGAGCTTCTGTCGAAGCGCCGGTTCTTCATCGCCTCGGTGAACTCGGGCATCCGCTGGCCGGAGCGCGAACCGCCGTCGAAGGGCGGGCATCTGGTGCTGGTGACGGCGGCCTCGCAGGGGGCAATCCGATTCCACAACCCGTCCGGCCACGACGCGGCGAGCCAGGCCGATGTGACGCTGCCGCTTGCCGTCTTCGACCGCTTCTTCGCCAATCGCGGCATATCGGTCGACGCCTGACCTTTTCAACACCAGATCGTTTCGGAGGCTTTCATGACCCCTTCCCCACACAGGCTGCGCATTGCCGTGCTCTTCGGCGGCCGCTCGGCCGAGCATGAGGTTTCCGTGCTCTCGGCAACCAATGTCTTGGGCGCGCTCAAGCCCGAAAAATACGATGCCGTCCCCATCTTCATCACCCGTGAGGGGCAATGGCTGCTGAGCAGTTTCGAGGACGGCATATTGGCGACACCTTCATCGGGTGCGGAAATCTGCCTCGTGCCGGGCGGACGGGGCCGGATGCTGGCGATCCCTGTCCATGGCGCGCCGCATGAACTGGCAAGGATCCACATCCTGTTTCCCGTGCTGCACGGCCCGCATGGCGAAGACGGCTCGGTGCAGGGCGTGGCGGAGGTAGCCCGCGTTCCGCTCGCCGGCTGCGGCATTCTCGGCTCCGCCGCAGCACTCGATAAGGACATCGCCAAGCGCCTGCTGAGGGCGGCGGGCCTGCCGGTAGCGCGTGCGGTGACGATCCATCAGGGTGCTGCCCCTTCGCTGGCAGCCCTCGAAGGTGAACTCGGCCTGCCGCTCTTCATCAAGCCGGCGCGGCAGGGATCGTCGGTCGGTGTCGCCAAGGTCCATACCAGCCAGGAATTCGCGCCCGCCCTTACTGAGGCGTTCCGCCATGATCGCACGCTGCTCGCCGAAGAATTCGTGCGCGGCCGCGAGATCGAATTCAGCGTGCTGGAGGATGCGGCAGGAGAACTCTTCGTCTCCCGGCCGGGCGAGATCGTGCCGGCGGAAAGCCACGGCTTCTATAGTTACGATGCCAAATATATCGACGAGAAAGGTGCGGCGCTGAAAGTGCCGGCCGAACTGCCTGAGGAAGTCGAGGCTGCCATGCACGACGTGGCCGCAAGAGCCTTCCGGGCCGTCGGTTGCGACGGCATGGCCCGCATCGACTTCTTCCTGACTGATGACATGCAGTTCCTGGTCAATGAAATCAACACCATCCCCGGCTTCACCAATATCAGCATGTATTCCAAAGCGATGGCGGCAAGCGGCGTCGGATACGCCGAAATCATCGACAGGCTCGTCGACCACGGCCTGGCGCGCGCCCGCCGGGTCGCCTAGGCGGGAGCTCGAACATGAACAGGTCGGTCTTGATTTCGGGATGTTCCGGCGGCGGGAAATCGACACTGCTTCAGGAGCTTGTTGCCCGCGGTCATGCCGTCGTCGAAGAGCCCGGCCGGCGTATCGTCAAGCAAGAACTTGAAGGCGACGGCGCAGCCCTGCCCTGGGTCGACATGGTGGCCTTTGCGCGCCGCGCGATCGAGATGGCGATCGCCGACCATGCAGCGGCGTGTGAGCAGACCGGCTGGATGTTTTTCGATCGCGGGCTGGTCGATGCGGCGGCAGCGCTTCAGCACCTCACCGGAGAACCTATCCTGGAAAAATTGAGCGTAGCCCACCGCTATCACCAGAGGGTTTTTCGGACCCCGCCATGGCCCGAAATCTACACGACCGATCCCGAGCGGCGCCATGGCTTCGACGAGGCTGGCGACGAATATGACCGGTTGGCCGCGATCTATCCGACGCTCGGCTACGACATCATCATACTGCCGAAAATCGCGGTCGCAGACCGGGCGGATTTCATCCTCGACTGCCTCTCTCGGGAAACGAGGCAGCAGTAGACGCGATCAGCAGGGTCGTGCCTCGGCCGCCCTCTCCGAGGGCTCAGCGCCTGCGAAAGACGCACCACTGGAACGACTGCCGGCCACCAGCGGGTGTCGTGTGTTCCTCGCGCCAGTCGCGCTGAAGCGCGAAGGTGGACGAGAATTCACTCGCAAGCGCTACCGCGTCATAGCGCTGGACCGGCAGGCCGCTGCACCGTTCCGGCCCGTCCGGCGCGAAGGTGGCGATGATCACGGCGCTGTCCGGCGCCGTGCCGGTTTCGAGCGCATGCCGATAGGCCAGCCGCTGCTCGGGCTCGGTGAGGAAGTGAAAGACGGCGCGGTCGTGCCACACATCGTAATGCCGGTCGGGTTGCCATGAAGTGACGTCAGCAACCACCCAGGCGATCCGGCCGGCTTCATCCCGCAGCCGCGCCTTGGCGACCTCGAGCGCCGGCGCGGCGATGTCGAGGACGGTGAGGTCAGACCACCCGCGCTCAATAAGACAGTCGACAAGGTTCGATGCGCCGCCGCCCACATCGATCAGCGAGGCCGTGACCGGCAGTTGCAGCTCGTCAAGCGCCCGCAAGGAAGGCCCGGGCGTCGGCTGATACCAGCTGACGCTGTCGGCAGCTTTTGTGCGGTAGACCTCGTCCCAGTGTTCCCGCTTCGCGCCCGTCATCCGATATCCCCATCTCTTGCGGAGCCCGATATCCTAACAGATCAACATGTAAGAACTGAGACGTCCGCAACCAATGCAGTTCCCAAGACCCCGTTCCGCATTTCAGGAAGGGAGGTGCCGGTAAACGAGATCGGCGGGATCGGTTCGGGGTGCTGCGGGATCGAGACGCGCTCCCAGCCGTTCCGCAACCGCAACGGATGCGGCATTGCTGGGAGCGATATAGCTGACAAGCGATGGCAGCTTGAGTGTCGCAAAGGCCCAGTCGCGCAGCGCCAAGGCCGCTTCGGTAGCATAGCCTTTGCCCTCATATTCCTCATGGACGAACCAGCCCAGTTCCTTCTCTGGAAAGAGCGGTCCGTGATTGATCCCCACCTGACCGACGCATTCGCCGGTTTCGCCAAGCTCGATCGTCAGCGCTCCGTGCCCGAAAAGCTGCCAGAGAGCGACGTCGTGGCAGAACATCCCCCACGCCGCGCGCAGATCGAACGGGCCGCCCATTCCGACCGATCGCGGCGACGCCATCAACTGCGCATAGGCGGCGAAATCGTCGATATCTGGCATGCGGAGCCTGAGACGCTCGGTTCGGATGGTCATCGCGCCCGTTTCGGACATGTCGCCGCCTTCTCTGTCAGCTTGGTTTTGAAGTTTCGGCCGTTGAACGGAATATCCTAGCTTTCAAATGCCGGGGCGAATTGCAACGTCCCGCTTGGCGGGGATCCGCGAAAAACAATCCGCTGCACGAGCCGCGTATCGAGGTCGAGATACTTCAGCTGCCCGTCGCTGCTGAAACCGACACGGCTATAGATGTCGGGATTACCGATCAACGCGCATCCGCTGGCACCCATCTCGTTCAGCAGTTCGAGACCTCTTGCAATCATCGCCTTACCGATGCCTTGCCGTTGTCTCTCCGGCTTGACCGATATCGGCCCCAGCCCGAACCAGCCATCATGCGCGCCGTCGATCGCCACCGGTGAAAACGCGACATGCCCCAGGATCTCGCCGTCCAGCTCTGCGACCAGCGATATTGTCAGATCACCGTTTTCACGAAGTCTTCGAACAATCTCCGCTTCCGTCCCGTCGCTGTAAGGCATCGGCTTGAAGGCGGTCGAGGTCAGATCATGGATCGCGTCGAAATCCTCCGGCGTTTCGTCTCGGATAAGCATCTTTATCAATCCTCAATCGCGATAGCTCACAGGTTCTATGCAAGGAAAGTCGAAGACCAGCAAGCCAGGCCCCTCCAGCGGCAGCTGCGCCACGACCTGCCCTTCCGGGTTCAGCACCGCCGTCGGCCCCCAGGCGATGCGCCCGTCGCGCTCGCCTGTCACGTCGGACGAGATCAGCCACAGGCCGGTTTCGCGGCATCGTTCGCCGCAAACCGAGTTGTGCCGCTCCCTGAATATTTCCGCCTTGTCCCTTGGCATCATGTTGTTGGAGAGGCATAGGATCAGGGATGCGCCGGACGCGGCGATCATTCCGGCTGCTTCAGGAAAGTTCGTGTCGTAGCAGATGTTATCCCGAAGCGCAGGTCTCCGACCGCAAAAAGCGGGCTTTCCTTTCCCGCCTCGAAAGCCCGTTCGCCGCGCAGCAGGTGGGCTTTCCGGTAGCGGCCAACGAGAACGCCGTGCTCGATGACAACAGCGCTGTTGAACAATCGCCCGTCATCGACCTCAATGAGCCCCATGACCAGCACCGGTCCCGACTTCGGCAGTCGGTCCAGGACCGCGGCGAACTCGGCGGATGTGAAATCGAGAGCAACACGCCGCGCCGATGGTTCATCGACCAAGTACCCCTGCAAAAAACCTTCGGGAAAGACCAGCAAGGCCGCACCATCAGCCTCAGCAAGCGCTGCGACCTTAACGGCATAATCCAACGCTGCCGCGACATTCTCCCGAAATTCCGGCGTCTGCGCGGCGGCTATCCGAGTGCTCTTCACCTTGATCTCCGCGTTGGGACGTCTTGCAGCCTACCCGGTCAGGCTTGTGCAAGCAGCGCCAAGACAGCGGATTGCCGACGGTAGCATGAGGCAGCAACCACGAAAAAGCCCGGCGCGACGGCCGGGCTTCTCCTCGATCTCTTCTCAGCAACCTCAGAAGGTCGACGCACCGCTGCCCCAGGGGCCGTGGTGGAAATCCTTGCCGTCCAGGCGGTCGAAACCGTGGGCGCCGAAGAAGTCGCGCTGCGCCTGGATGAGGTTTGCCGTTCCCCTGGCCTGGCGATAGGCGTCGAAATAGGTCAGCGCCGAGGTCAGCGCCGGAACCGGCAGGCCGGCGGCAATCGCGGCACCGACGACGCGGCGTAGCGCCGGGATCGATTCCTTGACCATGTCGGAGAAGGCAGGCGTGACGATCAGGTTGGCAGCATCAGGCGCCTTGGTGAAAGCCGAGGTGATCTCGTCGAGGAACTGCGAGCGGATGATGCAGCCGGCGCGCCAGATCCTGGCAATCGTCGGCATCGGCAGCGACCAGTTAAACTCGCGCGATGCTTCCGCCATCACCGCGAAGCCCTGCGCATAGGCGCCGATCTTGGCGGCAAACAGCGCCAGTTCCAGATCCTTGTTGAGTTCGGGGCCGTAAGCGATCGGGAAGGACACAGCCTGGGTGCCGAAGATCTTTTCGGCGGCTTCGCGCTGCGACTTCATCGAAGAGAGGCTACGGGCGGCGACGGCGGCTTCGATCGCCGTTGCCGGAATGCCCATATTCTGCGCCTCGATCGCCGACCACTTGCCGGTGCCTTTCTGGCCTGCTTTGTCGAGGATCATGTCGACCATCGGCCCGCCGGAGACCGGATCAGTGGCCGCAAGCACCTTCTCGGAGATTTCAATCAGGTAGGAGTTCAGCCGGCCCTTGTTCCATTCACCGAAGATGCCGGAGATTTCGGAGGCGCTCTTGCCGAGGCCGTCGCGCAGGATGCCGTAGATTTCGGCGATCATCTGCATGTCGGCATATTCGATGCCGTTATGGATGGTCTTGACGAAATGGCCGGCGCCGTCATTGCCGAGCCAGGCGACGCAGGGCTCGTCATTGTAGCGGGCGGCAATCGATGTCAGCACCTTCTCGACGCGCTTCCAGGACTCTTCGGTGCCGCCGACCATGATTGACGGGCCATGGCGCGCACCTTCTTCGCCCCCAGAAACACCCATGCCGATGAAGGTCAGATCAGTATTCTTCAGCCGGTCGAAGCGGGCGACGGTGTCGCGGAAATTGGCGTTGCCGGCATCGATCATGATGTCGCCCTTGGAGAGATGCGGGCGCAGCAGCTCCATCTGCTGGTCGACGGCCTCGCCCGCCTTGATCATGATGATGATCGGACGCGGCGGCCGGATCGCATCGACGAACTCTTCGATCGTCTTGCAGGGAATAATCTGCTTCTTCAGATCGCCGGCGCTTTCGTAGAATTCGTCGGTTTTCTCCGGCGTGCGGTTGAACACCGCGATTTTATTGCCTTTTTCCGCGATATTGAGCGCCAGGTTGGAGCCCATGACCGCAAGGCCGATCAGTCCGATTTCTGCCTTTTCCACGACAAACCTCCGATGTGTCATTTGGACCGGTGTTGTGGCACTGTCTCAATCAAACGGCAAGTCTCGCAAGGGTCTAATCGGTTCGCAAAAGCCAATGAAATGAAGCTTGCAATATCGCCGCTTGTCCGACAACCCGCCGGCTGGCGCCCACTCCGGAAGCCTTAGGTTTTTTCGTGCGCCCCGCCCGCAACGCCCTATCTCATGTAATCATCAGTGCCTCGGGAGATATCGCATTGGCATCGGGAAGACGAACAGATACGGCTCTCCTGGCGGCCCGCGCCGGCTGCTACCGCGAGTCTATGCCGCCGCCGGCGCTGCGACGCCATTTCAGCCGCCTCTGGTCGCATGCGCTTCATGACGGACCGCCGGCAATGGTGGCGATCGTGCCTGACGGTTATTGCGATCTCCTCTGGATCGACGGCCGGCTGGTTGTCGCCGGTCCCGACAGGACAGCGTCCTTTCCCGTCATCCGGCCGGGCGCGACAGTCATCGGCGCACGTTTTGCGCCCGGCGCCGCAGCCCCCTGGCTGAAGACGCCGCTCTCGGCACTGGTCGGCTGCTCGGTGCCCCTCGCTGACATCGGCCGGAAGGACACCGCCGAATTCGAAGCGCGGCTTGCGGATTGTCCCGACCCCTCGGCCGCCAGGGCGCTGTTTAGCCGCCTGCTCGAAGAGACCGCGCGCGATGAGGAGGAGCCCGCCCGCGATGCCGCCATGATCTTCGCCGCCGCCGACAGCTCTCGCCCGGCGTCCAGCCTGCTCGAGCACCTCGGCATGAGTGAGAGGCAGCTGCGCCGCCGCTGCCACCACCATTTCGGCTACGGCGCAAAGACGCTGGAACGGATTCGCCGGTTCCAGCGTTTCCTCGACCTCTGCCACAGGTCGGGCGCGATGCCGCTTGCCCGCCTTGCGCTCGAAGCGGGCTTTGCCGACCAGCCCCACATGACACGCGAGGTCGGCGAGCTCTCGACGCTGACACCTGCCGTCATTCTCGACCAGCTCAGTATACGGCAAAGAGCCGATTGACCGTTTTGTTCAAGACGCTGCTGGCCGGTCTGTTATTCTGACGAAACCAAATGCCAGGGACCTGCAAGCCATGTCGACAATGCCCGCGAAAATCATCCACCTGTCGATAGAGCGCGACTGGCGCGACGTCTATGACTTCGCCGGCAAGCCGGAGAACATGCCGCTCTGGGCCTCCGGCCTTGCGACCGGCTTAGAGCCTCACGGCGCCGACTGGATCGCCCACGGCACTCTCGGCAGCGTCAAGGTGAGCTTCGTTCCTGCCAATGAATTCGGCGTGATCGACCATACGGTGACCATCGAATCCGGCCTGAGGGTTTATAATGCCCTGCGCATCGTGCCGAACGGCGATGGTTGCGAGGTCATGTTCACGCTGCTGCGTCTGCCCGGCATGACCGACACACAGTTTTCCGCCGATGCCGCCCATGTCGAGAAGGATCTCGCCATGCTGAAAGCCCTGATGGAGAGATAGATGGCCGAGAAGACAGAAAACCACGACCGCCGCATCGACTATGTCGAATTCAACGTCGCCGACATCGCCGCCGCCAAAGCCTTCTACGGCTCGGCCTTCGGCTGGCGCTTCACCGATTACGGTCCCAATTATTGCGAATTCGACGATGGCCGGCTGAAGGGCGGCTTTACCGATTTCGGACCCGTGCGGCCGGGCGGCGGCCCGCTTGTCGTCGTCTATGCCAGCGATCTGGAAGAAGTGCTGACCTCAGTCGAAAGAGCCGGTGGCACGATCTGCCGGCCGATCACCGATTTTCCCGGCGGCCGTCGCTTCCACTTCCTCGACCGCGATGGTTACGAGCTCGCCGTCTGGGCGGCGGCTTAGCCAGACTACCCAAGGCGGCCGAGTTGGTCAGGCTGCCTAAGGCTGCCGACCGGGATCAGGCAGCCTGCGACAGGCGATCGAGATCTTCCATGACGAGCAGGGCGCCAATCACCGTACCGCCCGCATCGCGCAGCGGCGACATGCGACAGCGCACCTGCCGCGATTCGCCGCTGCCGGCCGAGCGCTCATAGGAATAGTCGATCTGTTCGCCGGCAAAACAGGCATCGAGCTTATGCTTGGCGCATTCGGCAAACCGCTCCTCGCCGATGAATTCGGAAAGGTGGCGGCCGATGAGCTCCATCGGCTTCCTGTTGAGATGGGCGCTGTTGGCTGGATTGGAATAGAGGTAGCGATAGTCCCTTGTCAGCACCGCCACGCGGTCCGGCAGGCTTTCAAGGATTACCGCGTTGAGGAACTGGCCATTGTCGGTATCAGGCACATAGGCCGGCGGCGGCTCGATGCGCACATCCTGCGGCGAAGGCACGCGCCAGTCCGGCCCATGCGCCCCGAAATAGCGGTCGAGCAGGTAGGAAAGCACCGACGTGTGCTCCGTGACGCTGGCGCTGTCGTCGGCATCCTGGTTGATCAGATGGCTCACAAACTGCAGTTGCATGTAAACTTCGAGCAGATTGACTGCCCGGTAGGCGAGGATTGCCTCGACCAGCGGCTCGACATGGCGGTCGAGCGCCGTGACGCGCTGGTCGTCGCCCAGGCGTATGGCTTCCTCAATTTGCACGCAACGCAAGGAAAAAGCTCGAAAAAGCTCCAGCAAGACGCCTCCACTCCCATTTTCCCAAGAGACGAGTCCGAAACCTCATATGGCTGCATTTCCCAAAAATGCGCCTTCCGGTAGACATTATTCGCGTCTGGTGGTGACGGGTAACATGAAGTGCCCTCAGTTTCAATCCGAGAGCACCTGCCGCTTTTCACCGCTGATAAATGAGGGTGGACGTTTTTGGAGCATGATGCCGAAAGTGTGAGCGGTTTTCACGCGACATCGTGCTCTAATTATTTAATCATCCTGCTCTAAGGCGCGAGCGTCTGCTTGATTTGCCAGCGGTCGTGATACCAGAGCCACTGTTCCGGATATTCCCGCACCCAGCTTTCCACCTTGTCGTTGAGCAGCTGGGCGGCCGCCGGCAGGTCGAGATTGCCATTGGCGTCGCGCGGCATGTCCAGCCGTGGCTCGATTTCCAGCCGGTAGCGATTTCCCGGCAGACGGATGCAACGCGCCGGATAGACTTCGCAGTTGAACTGGCGCACCAGCTTTGGCAGCAGCGGATTGGTCTTCACGTCGCGGCCAAAGAAGGTGCCCTTCAGCCCCTTGCGGAATTTCTGATCGACCAGCACGCCGACGCCCTGACCTGCTTCCAGCTGACGGGCGAGCGCGAAGGAGGAGCCGGCATGCGAGGGCACCAGCTTGCCCATGCGCGCGCTCCGGAAGTCGAACACTTTCTTGGCGACATAAGGATTATTCGGCGGCCGAAAGAGCACGGTTACCGTGAGCCCGAAGGCGGCACCCGCCACCGGCAGCAGCTCAAAATTGGCGGTATGGCCGGTAAAGACGATGAAGGGGCGCGGATTGTCGCGCAGGTCGAGGAAGATAGGGATGCCCGACACCTCCACCCTGCCCGGCTCCGACTTTTCGGGATCATAGTCGAACAGCTGGTCGAGGAAGACGTATTCCGCAGCAAGCCGGCCCATATTGCCCCAACTGGCGAGCGCGATCTCCTCGATCTCGGCCTCGCTCTTCTCAGGAAAGGCGTTGCGCAGATTGGTCAGCATCAGTCTGTGGCGGCTGGTCAGCCGGCCGAGGCGGCGCATCATCCTGTCGGCGAAGCGGATCGCGCCATCGGCCGGAAACAGCTTCAGGAAATTCAGAAAGCCGAACATCATCTGCGCCACCAGCCATTGCTGGAAATTCCTGAGCGCCAGAACGATCCGGGTGATGAACAGCTTCACGCGGTCAATCCATCTTCAGGATGATCTTGCCGAAGATCTGGCGCGATTCCATCCGCTCCAGTGCCCGATCGATATCGCCGAAACTGACCTCGGTATCGATGACCGGATGGACGAGCCCGCGGCCCATCTTCTGCATCGCATCCGCCATGTTCTCCATGCGGCAGCCGAACGAGCCGAAGAGCTTCAGCTGCTGCTGGAACAGCATCATCAGGTTCATCTCTGTGGAAACACCCGAGGTCGAGCCGCAGGTGACGAGCCGCCCGCCCCGCTTCATGCAGAGCATCGAGCCTGCCCAGGTGTCCTTGCCGACATGTTCGAAGACGACGTCAACGCCCTTCTTCTTGGTGAGTTTGCGCACCACGCCCTCGAAACGGTCGGTGCGGTAGTTGATGACGTGATCGGCGCCGAGCGCCTTGGCCTTCTCGATCTTGTCGTCCGAGCCGACCGTGGTGATGACGGTGCAGCCGATCTTCTTGGCAAGCTGGATTGCCGCCGTGCCGATGCCGGAGCCGCCGGCATGGACGAGGATCGTCTCGCCCGGCTCAAGCTTGGCATTGTCGAACAGCATGTGCTCGACCGTGCCGAAAGTGACCGGAGCAAGCGCCGCGCCGATCGCGTCGACGCCGGGAGGAGCCGGCACCAGCAGGCGCGCCGGCAGGTTGACCTTCTCCTGCGCAAAGCCGTCGAGATGGAAGCCGTGCACGCCCGAGACATGTTCGCAGAGATTATCGCGGCCTTCGCGGCAGGGGCGGCAGAGGCCGCAGGTGCGCGCGCCGTAGATGGAGACGAGCTGGCCCGGCAGCACGTTGGCGACGCCCGGGCCGATCGATTCCACCACGCCGGAGGCTTCCGCACCGATGACCAGCGGCATCTTGCGCTTGGCGAATGCCATGCCGCGCCAGCCCCAGACGTCGATATGGTTGAGCGCCACCGCCTTGACGCGCAGCGTCACCTCGCCAGCGGCTGGAGCATCCGGTTCCGGCAGATCGGTGATCTCAAGCTTGCGGTCGTCGATCAGTTGCAAAGCGCGCATGGCAAAATCCCTCGCCTGAAGGCGTCATCTCGTCTCGAAAATTTGTCGGGAACCGCTTAAGCCGGTTCGAGCGCCATGACAAGGCTGGCATTCTGCCCGCCGAAGCCGAAGGAGTTGGAAAGCACGGCTGAAACCTGTGCTTCCCGCTTCTTGTTCGGCACGACATCGAGAACGATCGACGGATCGGGGTTGTTGTAGTTGATGGTCGGCGGCAGCGTTCCGGTCAACATCGTCTGCAGCGAGAACACCGCCTCGACGGCGCCCGCCGCCGTCAGCGTATGGCCGATCATTGACTTGTTCGACGAAACCGGAATCCCGACCAGCCGCTCGCCGAACACAGCCGACATCGCGCCATACTCCATCTTGTCATTCTCCGGCGTCGAGGTGCCGTGCGCATTGATGTAGCCGATGCCGCTCTCGTCGATGCCGGCATCGGCAAGGGCTGCACGGATCGTCGCGATTGCCGGGCCGCCATCGGGCGACGACCGGGTGCGGTGGAAGCTGTCGGCCTTGTCGCCGGCGCCTTTCATGATGCCGAGCACCTTGGCGCCGCGGGCGACAGCTGATTCCAGCGATTCCAGCACCAGGGTCGCCGCACCCTCGGCGATGACGAAGCCGTCACGATCCTTGCTGAATGGCTTGGAAGCCTTGGTCGGCGGATCGTTCTGCGTCGAAAGGGCTGACAGCAACGAGAATCGGATCAGTGCTTCGGCACTCAGCGATCCGTCGGTCGCGACCGTCAGCGCGCGATCCGTGCGGCCTTGGCGGATTGCCTCGATGCCAAGCTGGATCGCCGTGACGCCGGAGGCACAGGCTGTCGACAGCGTCACGGGAAGGCCGCGGGTGCCGAACCGGTCGGCAAGGCGCTCGGAAATCGCGCCGAACAGAGCCGCCTCATGGAAGGCTGGGTCCGGACGCTGGCGCAGCGCCGTCAGGAAACGCTCATAGGCATCACCCGGATGGTCGGAGGCCGGCGAACGGTCGGCAAGCTCGAAGCGCGCGCTCCATTCCGGCTCGATCGGCGGGGCGGCGAGGAATAGCGGACCGTTGAAATCACCGGAAAGGCCGGCATCGGCCAGCGCCTCGATCGTCGTCTCGCGCGCAAAGGCATAGGAGCGCTCGACGGCGTTCGGCACCGGAATGCCGATGAAATCGACGGTGCCGGCGATCCGCGTCGACAGGCCCTCGGTCGGGAAGCGGTTGATCTCGTGGATGCCCGACGTGCCTGACGAAAGCGCTGCCCAGTTGTCGCTGAGGCCCTGGCCGAGCGAGGTGATGATGCCCATGCCGGTAACCGCCACGATCGGACGGCCGAGGTGATCTCTATAAGCGGAAGCTGTCATATCTCTCACTCCTCACGCATCTGCGGAAAGAACGGCAACGCCCTCGCCGCGCTGGTGTCCGACCGTGGTCACGACGGCGGCGGTGGCCCCTGCCCGCATCGGCGCCTCATGGGCGGCATCGAAGGGCGGAACCTTGGCCTTGCCGTCGACGGCAAGGGCGGCGAGCGCAAGACCCAGCGTAAACTGCGTCTCAATCGTATGGCCGGTGACGCCGCCGAAGCCGCGGATCGCAAAGTCCGGCAATTGATGTTCGAGCACCGCCCGCTCACGGGCGGCAAGATCGTGCATGCCGGTCGATCCGGAAAAGATCGCCGTGCTTTCGGCCGCAAGCCCGGCAGCCGGTGCCAAAAGCCGCTCCAGCCGGACTTCGAGATTGCCGGAATTGCGGTTGCCACGGTCACCCTCGACCGCGTCGATGACCGCATAGATATGGGCGCCGCGGGCTTCGGCGTGTTTGCGCGATTCGAGCACCAGGAAGGCGCCTGCCGAACCGGTGATCATGCCGCCGCCGTCGCTCGGCGTGCGCGACCAGAGCGGCACCCAGTCGCCGCGCGCATGGGCGCCGATCGCTTCGGTGAGCAGGATCATATCCGGCCGTTCGGCCGCGAAGGCGCCTCCAACAAGCGCATGCGAGGATTCGCCTGATTTGATGCGGTAGAAGGCGGTCTCGACGGCGGATATGCCGGCCGCTTCCTCGCCCATGAAGGTGCGCGACGAGCCGGTGACCTTGTGCACGATCGAGATATTCCCGGCGAGCAGATTGGAAAGCTGGGCGAGGAACAGCGTCGGCCTGAGCTCCGTCGTCAGCTTCTCGTTGAGCAGCAGCTCGCGGTCATTGCGCTTCAGCGCTTCGTCGACGATTAGTGTGTCGACATTGATGTCGCGCTCGCCGCCGCCGGCCGCCACGATCATGTCCATCGTGCCGCAGGCTTCGATATCATCCTTGAAACCGGCATCATCGAGCGCAAGGCCGGCGGCGAAGACGCCGATGCGCTGCCAGTTCTCCATCTGGCGCTGATCACCGCGCTTGGCGATCTGCTGCGACCAGTCGATCTCGGGCAGTGGATGCACCGGATAGGGCTTGAACTTCTCGGTCTCGACGATCGCCTTCGGCGTGCTGGCGGCCGAAAGCAGCGCGATATGCGCATCCTTGCCGACGCCCTGACAGGTGACGATGCCGATGCCCGAGATGACGACGTCGTTTGCAGCCTTGCTCATCCAATCACTCCCTGCGCCGCGATCGCTTCGAGAAGCCCGATCTCGCCGGCACGTTTCTTCACGATATCGCCGAGCGGCACCTCGGAAAACGGCATGGTGCGGAGTTTCAGCTGCGCATCGCAGACCTTCTTGCCGCCGCTGGTGATTTTAGCCTTGGTGACCGCGAACCCCGAACCGTCATGCTCGAGCACCGCCTCGATGTCGAGCACGGCTTCCGGTTCGACGAAGGTGCGCATCTTGGCGCCGTCGACTGTCATCAGGAAGGGCATGGCGGCAAAATTGGTGACGGCAAGCACCAGCATGCCGGAGGCCTGCGCCATGGTCTCGATCAGGAGCACGCCGGGAACGAGCGGCATGCCGGGAAAATGACCCTCGAAGACGGGGCTCTGCGCCGGCACGACGGATCGCGCCCTAAGCGTGCCCTTCTTCAGGTCCACCGCTTCGACGCGGTCAATCATCTGGAAATATTCCAGCAGCATTCGGATCCTCCGGCCCGACAGGCCAGATCCGCCCGCCGGTGACGCCTACTTAGGAACAAAATCGCCCGGCCGCCATATTCAGGGCGGCAGGGCGTTCAAAAAAGACTGTTATATCGCTCAGGCCTTGGCTGCTTTGAGCTCGTCGATCTTGGCGCAGAGGTTCTTCAGCACGAAGTATTCTTCGGTGGAAACCTTGCCTTCATTGACTTCCTGCGTCCACTTTTCGAGCGGGATCTTGATGCCGAATTCCTTGTCGATCGCGAAGACGATGTCGAGGAAATCGAGGCTGTCGATACCAAGGTCGTCGATCGTATGGCTCTCCGGCGTGATCGTCGCGCGGTCGATCTCACTGGTTTCTGCAATAATGTCGGCAACTTTATCGAATGTAGCGGTCACGCGCTGTACCTCATGAAATGACGATTTAAACCCCCTCATAGGCAAATCCATTTCAAAAGCCAATGCTTTCGTCCCGGCGTTGGGGCAATTTGCCGGCTGGGTGTTGCCTAAACAGCAATGGAATGCCGGCCTTTGCCGTCACCCAAGGCGCGAGGCGATGCCGCTGCAGAAAACCCGTCTCACCAGCGAGGGCGAAGAAGCCGCACGAATCAAACCCACGGACGGCCTCGTCTCGACGCCGCACTTCCATTAACAACCAGGGCACGCAAACTTTGATCTGGATCAAATCGCGATCCCGGCGAAATTGATAATCATCAAGCCGCGCTGGAAGAAATCGGGATAGCCGAACCCGCAATCGCGGCGTAATCGTCTACGGTATGCCCGGTATGCCCGGCATGCGCATCTACGCCCGGCACATGCGGATTTCGAAGGGATCAGGATATGGACGTCGCACATAGTGGGGTTCTCGAGGTTGGTATCCCCGTCGCCTGCCGTTCCTGCCAGGCGCGGCACGGCGTCGTCTGCGGCGTACTGTCGAGCGGTCAGTTGAAGGACCTCGGCCGCCACTCGCTGCGCCGCAAGGTCGATGCCGGCTGCGAGATCATCGCACAAGGGTCGGAAAGCTCTTTCTATTCGAACATCATGAGCGGGGTGGTGAAGCTCTGCAAGGTGATGCCGGACGGGCGCCAGCAGATCGTCGGCCTGCAATTCGCTCCCGATTTCGTCGGCAGGCCCTTCGTGCGCGAAAGCACGCTGTCGGCCGAGGCTGCGACCGATGCCGAAATCTGCGTCTTCCCGCGCAGCCTGCTCGACCGCATGATATCGGAGACGCCGGAACTGCAGCGCAGCCTGCACGATCAGGCGCTGAAGGAGCTGGATGCCGCGCGTGAATGGATGCTGACGCTCGGCCGGCGCACCGCCGAGGAGAAGGTCGCAAGCCTGCTCCACCTCATCGCCACCCATGCCGAACCGCAAACGGCCACAAGCACCGCCTTCGACCTGCCGCTATCCCGCGCCGAGATCGCCGATTTCCTCGGTCTGACGATCGAAACCGTCAGCCGCCAGATGACGAGGTTGCGCAAGAGCGGCGTCATTCGCATCGAGAACTTCCGGCATATCATCGTCCCCGACATGGATGAGCTGGAGCGGATGATCAGCGCGTAAACTGGGGTCAACTGCCGATTTCGGGGACGGCGCTGATCTGGGATTAGCGCGTAAAACGGGATCCGATACCGAACCCGGATTCACGCGCTGATTCGGGATTAGCGTGTGATCACGACCCGGGTATTGGCAAGGCCGGCCTGCCGCGCCAGCGAGAAGAACTGGGCGGCATTGTCGGGATGCAGGCGAACGCAGCCATGCGAGGCCGGCCGACCCAGGCGTTTCAGGTCAAAGGTGGCGTGAACAGCGTAGCCGCCGTTGAAGAAGACGGCAAAGGGCATCGGCGCGTTGTCGTATTTTCTGGAGCGGTGATCGCGCGACAGCCACTTGGCGCTCCACGAACCGGTCGGCGTGACATAGCCGTTGCGCGCGGTCGAAACCTTCCAGCGATACTTGACGAAGCCGTTCTCGGAAACGGTCATCATCTGCTTACCGATGCTGATATTGGCGACGAGCGTTGCTGCCTGAGCGGCAATGGGAGAAAACTGCAGCAATAAACTTGCGGCCGCAGCCGCCAAAATCGTCTTCATCATAGCCCTCTTCGAACTCGCGCAGCTTAATTGCGCCCTCACGAAAGAGAGACTACGGCAATACTTGTTATATTGCTTTAATCCGAATGGTAATCACAATTTTAACGAGCCAAAGCGGGAGCTAGCGCTGGAAGATAGTGGCACCTGTTCACTGGAGCTTGCGTGCCGCCGAAGGCTTCTTGAGCCCTTGGTAGGCCTTGTTCATCTTCTCGCGGATCGAGGCCATCGTGCCGAGATTATGCCCGCAGGCCGCACAGGTGATGATGTCGGTCTCCCGGATCTCGGGCCGCTCGAACTTCATCTTGGTGCTCTTGCACTTCGGGCACGGTAATTCAACCTGAACTGTCATCGCTCTGCTTCCGGTCTGATGAGATATGAGGCGGTCGGAATAAACGTTTGAGCCTGACCTGTCCACTGGGGCACGCACGGCACAACCCTACAGAAAACACAAAAACAGCCCGAACGTAACACCGGCGAGCACCATGCAGCTGGCGTAGAACACCGATACGCCGTCCTCGATGTCGCCTGAGGTCGCCACGTCGCGGCCGGCGTCGTTGATCATCGGTTCACGCACGATGACGCCGCCATAGATGCGCGGCCCGGCGAGCTGGACGTTCAGCGCACCCGCCATGGCCGCCTCCGGCCGACCGGAATTCGGCGAGCGGTGTAAGGCCCCGTCCCGCATGGCCACGCGGATCGCTTCACGGCCGGCGCTTGTTCCCCGCCGGATCCAGGCGCCGGCGGCAATCAGCAGGATGGAGAGGCGCGCGGCCGGCCAGTTGGCGACATCGTCGAGCCGGGCGGCCGCCCAGCCGAAGTCGATGTATTTTTCCGACTTATGGCCGATCATCGAATCCGCGGTGTTCAGCATCTTGTAGGCGAAGAGCCCCGGCAGCCCGAAGACGGCATACCAGAGCGCCGGCGCCACGACGCCGTCGGAGAAATTTTCGGCAAGGCTTTCGATCGCCGCGCGGCAGACGGCCGGCTCGTCCAGCGTCTCGGGATCGCGTCCGACGATGCGGGAAACGGCGGCTCGCCCGCCGGCAAGCCCTTCGTGGCGTAAGGCGACAGCGACGGCCGCGACGTGATCGGCAAGGCTTTTTTGCGCCAGGAAGATCGCCACCAGCCCGGTCTCCAGCAAGATGCCGACAGGGCCGAACAGCGCGAAGAACCGGTTGAACACGAAGCCTGCGGCCACCGCCAAAAGAAGCAGCGCCAGGATGGCGGCAATACCGTTCATTCGGCGTTGCGAGCCCGTGAGGCTTGCCGGGTTGAGCTGCCGCTCGGCATAGGAGATCGCCGCGCCGAACATGACAACGGGATGCGGCATCCGCGACCACAGCCATTGCGGATCGCCGGCGATCCGGTCGAGCAGCAGCGCCAGAAGCAGTACGAGAAGGTTTTCGTCGATCGTCATCGCTCAAATCTCTGAAGGGCTTCGCCAAGCCGCCTGTCTGCCGCCGGATCGGGCGGCAGCCCGAAACGCAGCCACTCCGGCGCATAGTCGAACTTGCGGACGAGAATATGATGGCGGCAGAGATGTGTGTAAATGTCGTCGGCTCTCGCATCGGCGACAAGGGTGAAGAGCGCCGTGCCTCCTGAAAGCTGCAACCCGGCGCCCGTCAGCACCCCATGCAGGCCGGCGCAGCGTTCATTGATGCGGCCGCGAATCGGAGAAACGTCCGAGCGCAGCAGCGAAGCTGCAATCGAAAGAGCCGGGCCGGAGACCGCCCAGGGGCCGAGCCAGTCTTCGAAACGCGCGAGAATATCGCTGCGCGCAATCGCAAAACCGAGCCGCAGGCCGGCAAGCCCGAAGAACTTGCCGAAAGAACGAAAGATCACCAGATTGGAAAGCTGCGGCGCGCGGGATGCAAGGCTGAGCGCCGGATCGGTATCGCCAAAGGCTTCGTCGACGACGAGAAGTCCGTCCGCTGCCTTCATCCTGTCGTGCAGGGCAATCAGCGTTTCGGCCGGCCATATCAACCCATCAGGATTGTTCGGATTGACGACGACAGCCAGCCGATGTCCGGCTCCGATCGCGGCAATATCGTCGACCGCATCGACGGCAAAACCGGCCGAGGCGAAGGCGCGCGCATACTCGCCATAGGTCGGCGATACCACGGCAACCCTGTTGTCCGTCACGGCAACCCTGTTATCCGTCACCGCGACACTGTTGTCCGTGCCGCCAACCAGCCTATCCGCCTCGACGAGGCGCGGCAGAAGCTGGATCACCGATTGTGTGCCTGGCACCGGCAGCGGCAAGATCTCGCCGCTGCGGTAATGATCTCGCGCCGCACGCCTTGCCTCATCGAGGAGATGCCGGTCCGGCAGGCGATGCCAGGCCCTTGCCGGAATGTCAGGCAGGGCGACGGGGCACGGATTGATGCCCGTGGAAAGATCGAGCCAATCTTCCGGTCTACCGCCGAAGGTAGCGGCAGCGGCGGTGATGCCGCCGCCGTGGACGATCGGTGCGCTCATCCTGCAGCTCCGGCAAGATCGATCAGATGCATGTAGGAGCCTGCCACCTGGTCGCGCCTGAGACCGGCGGCGCCCAGATCGGTTCCGAGCGCATCCTGCACCTGAAAAAGCCGTTTGCCCTCGCCCTCGGAAACGACGCTGGAATAGTGGAATTCATGGGCCGTCATCATCCGAGCAAAGAAGGCGCCGTCGAGGGGCACAACACGGCGATAGCCGAGATGGCGCTTTCGCTCGGCATAGGTAGTGACGACGGGCAGCAGGCCGAGCATTTCATGGCGATGCCCCTTTGCATCGATCAAGCCCTCGCCAAGCACCATGTAGCCGCCGCATTCGCCATAGATCCGGATGTCGCGCGCTGCCGCATCGAGCATGCCGGCGCGGAAATTCTGCGCCTCTGCCAGCCGCCCGGCATGCAGCTCGGGATAACCACCGGGCAGATAGATCGCATCGGCATCACCAGCCGGCGCCTCGTCGGCAAGCGGCGAGAAGAAGGAAATCGCAGCACCCCGACGGCGCCAGCCGAGCAGCATATGCTCGTAGGAAAAGGCAAAGGCGACATCGCGCGCCACGGCGATGCGGGCACCCAGTGGCGGCAACCGGTCGATATTGGCGGCCGACGGCCGGTTGAGCCCCTGCCTGGCGATGCGCAGCAGGAATTCGAAATTACATTCCTCGGAGACGGCATCCGCCGCATGGTCGATGAAATTGTCGAGGGTTGCGTGTTCGCCGGCCTGGACGAGGCCGAGATGGCGCTCCGGCAGGGAAAGCGCCTTGTCGCTGCCGATGACGGCGATGACAGGCATACGGATAGCTTCGAGCGCCTGCCGCAGCATCGCCTCGTGCCGGTCGCTGCCGACCTTGTTGAGGATGACGCCAGCAACCCGCACATCGGCACGGAAACCGGCAAAACCAGTAACCAGCGCCGCCACCGACTGCGACATGCGCGAGGCATCGACGACCAACACCACGGAAAGCCCAAGCTGGGCCGCCAGATCGGCCGCCGTCCCCCTTCCGTCAGCCGCCCCGTCGAAAAGCCCCATCATCGCCTCGATGACCAGGATGCGGTCGCCGGAACGGTGAAGGGCCGCATTGGCCGAGATCAGCTCCGGGCGCATCGCCCAGGGATCGAAATTCAGACAGAGCGTGCCGCTCGCTGCCGCATGGAAGGCCGGATCGATATAGTCAGGGCCGGCCTTGCCGGGCGCGACCGCAATGCCGCGCCGGCGAAGCGCTCGGAGCAGCCCGAGCGTTACCGTCGTCTTGCCGGCGCCGGAGGAAGGGGCTGCGATCAGGAGGCCGCTCATGCCCGCACCTTGCCGGACCGGCGGAATGGATCGGGTTGCAGGCGCCGCCCCGCCAGCGCACCAAGCCAGTCGAGCGAAGCTCGGAGCCGGACCACCTCACCGACGACGACCACCGCCGGCGGCTCCAGCCCGGAGACAGCGACGGCCTCGGTCGCCTCCCCGAGCGTCGTTTCCAGCACCTGTTGCCGGCCAGTGGCCGCATTGCAGACGAAGGCGACGGGTTCCGACGCCAACCGTCCCGCGGCGATCAGCCGGGCGCTGATCTCGGCGATATGCTTCATCGCCATGTACATAACGATGACGGGCGAGCCCTGGCCTATCGCCTCCCAGTTGATCCTGTCGGGCACGATGCCGGAGGAATCATGGCCGGTGAGGAAGGTCACGGCATGGTTGATGTCGCGATGCGTCACCGGGATGCCGGCATAGGCGAGCCCGCCGATACCGGCGGTGATGCCGGGCACGATGCGGAAGGGGATGTTGTGCTCGACCAGCGTCAGCGCCTCTTCGCCGCCGCGACCGAAGACGAAAGGATCGCCGCCCTTCAGCCGCAGCACTCGCTTGCCGGCGCGCGCAAGCTCCACCAGCCGTAGCGAGATGTCGCGCTGCTTCGCCGAAGGCTTGCCGCCGCGTTTACCGGCATATTCCACAAGCGTTTCCGGCCGCGCCAGCGCCAGGCATTCCTCGTTGACCAAAGCGTCGTGCACGATGACGTCGGCCTCGGAAAGCCCCTTGGCGGCGAGCAGCGTCAAAAGCCCGGGATCGCCGGGACCGGCGCCGACGAGCCAGACGCTGCCCGGCTCAAGCGCCGGAAGATTGGAGAATGCGGCATCGATCATCCTGCTGATCTAGGCCCCGCAAAGGGCAAGGTCAACGCCGCGCCCATCGCCTCACTTGAAGTTGCTGAGATGATCATGAATCACTTTGTGAAGCGTCGGATTCAAATCCTCGGAGAACCCGTACAACGCAATGAATATATTACAATATATCCCGAAGGCCGGCCGCGATGCTGCCGGCCCTCAAGCGTGTCAGGCTGCAAGCAGCGTATTACGGATGAGGTCCAGGACCCTTTCCGACTCGATGCCTGTGCAGACGATCTGGCTCGGCAAGCCATCCCAAGCGCCATCAGGCGGAAAACGCCGCCCATCTGGCCTGACGATCGTCTGGCCATCGGCGATGCCGCCGCAGACGACACGCACTGCACCCGATATTGACGAGAACAGCTCCGGCACCACGACATAGACGCAGGCGCAGCTGTCATGCACCATCATGCCGTCTTCAACCGCGTGCTTGTAGAAATCGATGTAGGACTGCGAGAGTGCGTCGAGCTGCTTGACCGCCTTGTCGCCCATAGCCGCCATATCGCCGAGATAGCTGCGGCTCATCGTGGTGATCGCGGTGACGTCGAGGCCAATGACGGCCACCTTCCAGGGCGCGGTCATGACGATGTCGGCAGCCTCAGGATCACCGTGGATATTGGCCTCGGCGACTGGCGAGACATTTCCCGGCACATAGAAATTGCCGCCCATGATGACGACGTCCTTGGCCAGCGTCGCAATCTCGGGATCTTCCTTCAGCGCCAGCGCCAGATTGGTCATACGGCCAACGGCGACGAGTCGCACTTCGCCCGGGTGGGCGCGCACCGTGTCGATGATAAAACGATGCGCCGGGCGCGGATCGAGCGGCAGGTCGATCGTCTCGGGCACGTCGATATCACCGAGGCCGTTCTCGCCATGCACCATGGCGGGCCATGGCCGCTCCGCGCGCGAGGAATCGATAGTGACGCTGGCGCCTTTGGAAACGGGTGCCGGTATATTCCATTCACGCTTGAGGAAGAGCGCATTGCGCGTCGTCGTCTCGACCGAGGCGTTGCCGAAGACCGTGGTGATGCCGAGAAGGTCGATTTCGGGATGACGATGCAGGAAGAGAAGCGCCATGGCGTCGTCGACGCCAGGGTCGGTGTCATAGATGACCTTGTGCATGAGATATCCTCTAGATGTGAACCGTGAAGCTGCCGGACGGCGCCGCGAATTGGCGCCACCATAACGCCCACTAGGCTTTCTGCAACCCGCTGCGGGCAACTGCCGCCGTCGCATGCGCAGATTTGATCTTGGCGACAGCAAGCTCGGCATCCGGCCCCGCAGCCGCCAGCGCAGCTGCCTCGGCGACCCCATGGCAGCCGACGCGGGCAAAGACGATCGCAGAGGGATTCGCGAGCCGCGGCGTCTCCTGCTCCAGCCGCAGCGCATCGAAGGAGACGCCAGGCACGGAAAAATGCGCAGCAACCGCAAGGATCGCCGGCTCCAGTCTTCGGCTGTCGATCGAGGCGATGGCTGCGAGTTCCGCCGCGCCGATACCGGCTACGTCGAGCGCCTCGATCGCAAGCGCCAGCACCTCGGCAGGCGACGTCCCGCGCTCGCAGCCGAGGCCGAGCACGTGGTGCCTCGCCGTATCGAAAGAGAGATCGCTCATGGAAACCGTCGAATGCGCCCTGCCCGTGTCGTTGCAGCCATTGCAGCTTGGCGCGGCAAATGCAACAAGGCCGTCTGAAGTCCCTCCCCCGGAATACCACCTTGCCCGATATCGCTTTCCATCTGCTTCCGCTGCTCTGCGCGGCGGCCTTTTTTGCCGGTTTCGTCGATTCCATTGCCGGCGGCGGTGGCCTCATCACCGTTCCCGTCATGCTGATCGTAGGTATTCCACCACTCCAGGCCCTCGGCACCAACAAGGTGCAGTCTCTCTTCGGCGCCGCCTCGGCCACGATCGCCTATGCCCGCAGGGGCCATGTGCAGCTTGCCGAACAACTGCCGATGGCGCTGATGGCCATCATGGGCGGCGCGCTCGGCGCGGCACTCGCGACGATCATTCCAGGCCAGGTGCTGCAGGCCATCATGCCGGTACTCCTGGTGGCGATCGCCGTCTTCTTCGCCGTCAAGCCGAACCTCAACGACCTCGACACCCACCGCTGCATGACTCCCTTCGCCTTCGGTCTGACGCTGGTACCTGTCATCGGCTTTTATGACGGCGTCTTCGGCCCCGGCACGGGCTCCTTCTTCATGTTGGCCTTCGTCACGCTCGCCGGCTTCGGCATGCTGAAGGCGACGGCCCACACCAAGCTTCTCAATCTCGGCTCGAATTTCGGCGCGCTAATCGTCTTCGCAAGCTTCGGCGCGATACTCTGGAAGATCGGCCTGTTGATGGGTGTCTGCCAATTCCTCGGCGCGCAACTGGGCTCGCGGCTTGCCATACGCATCGGCGCAAAGCTCATCAAGCCGCTGCTTGTGATCGTCTGCGTCGCCCTTGCGGTAAAGCTGCTCGCCGACCCGGCAAATCCGCTGCGCCTGTGGCTCGGCGTCTAAACCCTCGACCATCTTCCATTACCTCTGGCGTAATTGATAAGGTGCACCGCCTTCCCGCATGATCGGGCTGCCTGGAACTGATGGGCGATCAGAAGGAGATGACCCGATGAACGAAGCAAACACTAACGCAGAGCGCTATCTCGCCATCTGGAATGAGACGGATGCCGCTCGCCGCCGCGCTCTCTTCGCCGAGAGCTGGAGCGAAGCCGCAACCTATATCGACCCACTGATGCGCGGCGAGGGCCATGAGCAGATCAATTCGCTGGTCGAGGCCGTACAAAGCCGCTTCCCCGGCTTCCGCTTCGCCCTGATCGGGGCGGCCGACGGCTACGGCGACAACCTGCGCTTCTCCTGGGGCCTCGGCCCGGAAAATGGCGAAGCGCTGATAAAGGGCACGGATTTCGCTGAACTCCAAGGCGGCAAGCTGAAATCCGTTCGCGGGTTCATAGATTTGCTGCCGGAAGCCGCCTGATGACGCCGACCGCCCGCTCGCTTGGAGACCATTTGCGCGAATGGCGCCAACGTCGCCGCATGAGCCAGCTCGACCTCGCGCTGGAGGCGGAGATCTCGCAGCGCCATCTGAGCTTCATCGAGAGCGGGCGCTCGACACCGAGCCGCGACATGCTGCTGCATCTTGCCGAACGGCTCGACGTGCCCCTTCGCGATCGGAACCCGCTGCTGCTCGCGGCGGGTTTCGCTCCTGTTTTTGCCGAACGCGCGCTCCACGATCCCGCAATGGAACCGGCCCGTCTCGCCATCGACATAGTGCTGAAAGGGCACGAGCCCTTCCCAGCAATCGCCGTCGACCGCCATTGGACACTCATCGCGGCCAATGCGGCCATCGCTCCGCTGCTCTCAGCCGTTGCTGACCAGTCTCTGCTCACGGCACCCGTCAACGTGCTGCGCCTCAGCCTGCATCCACAAGGATTGGCGCCCCATATCAAAAACCTTTCCGAGTGGCGCGTCCACCTTATCGGCAGGCTGCGCCAACAGTTCTCGGCTTCGGGCGATCCAATGTTGGACAAGCTTTTGAAGGAGTTGTTGTCCTATCCAGCGCCTAAAACTGCTGGCGAGGTCCATACCGACTATGCCGGAATCGTCGTTCCCCTTCAGCTTTGGACCAAGGCTGGCTTGCTTTCCCTGATCTCGACAACAACGATCTTCGGCACGCCCGTCGACATCACTTTGTCGGAACTCGCGGTCGAATCTTTCTTTCCGGCGGATGAGGAAACGGCTGCCATCCTGCGCAGCCTCGCGCTCAACTGACCGTCTCAGAACTCCACGCCCGGCTGGCCCTTGATGCCGGAGCGGAAGGGGTGCTTGACGAGTTCCATCTCGGTCACCAGATCGGCGATCTCGATCAATTCCTCCTTGGCGTTCCGGCCGGTCAGCACGACATGCGTCATGGCGGGCTTCTCGCTCGTCAGGAAGGCGACGACGTCGTTGATGTCGAGATAATCGTAGCGCAGCGCGATGTTGATCTCGTCGAGCAGCACCATGGAGTTGCTTTCGTCGCGGATCAGTTCCTTGGCCTTTTCCCAGGCGGCCGCGGCTGCGGCGACGTCGCGGGCGCGGTCCTGCGTTTCCCAGGTGAAACCCTCGCCCATCGTGTGGAACTGGCAGAGATCGGAGAAATGCTTCTCGATCAGGTCGCGTTCGCCGGTCCACATCGCGCCCTTGATGAACTGCACGACGGCCGACGGCTTGCCGTGGGCGATATGGCGGAAGATCATCCCGAAGGCGGCTGATGACTTACCCTTGCCTTTGCCGGTATGGACGATGATCAGGCCCTTGCCGTCGGTCTTGGTCGCCATGATTTTGTCGCGCGCGGCCTTCTTCTTCGCCATCTTCTCGGCGTGGCGGGCGTCGTCCTTGCCGCTCCCGGCTTCTCCGATCTCGCTGTTCGTGGTCTCGTCGCTCATTGGTTCACCTCATTCTGTTGTCTGGCGGCCAGGTCGAACCGGGCCGAATTGCTGCGCGGCGTCCAGAGACTGTGGTCGATTGCTTCAAGCAGCCGCTCCTTCATCTCGTTATATGCAGCCGGATTCTTCTCGATCATGAAATCGCGCACGCCGGCATCGGCGACGAAGGCCTGATAAACGGCCTCGAAATGATGCGCGCCGACCGCACCCGTCGTCGCCGAAAAAGCGAAGAGATAGTCGACGGTGGCGGCAATCTCTGCCGCTCCCTTGTAGCCATGGCGCATGACGCCTGCGATCCATTTCGGATTGACGACGCGCCCGCGCACGACGCGGCCGATCTCCTCTTCCAGCGAGCGGATCACCGGCTTTTCCGGCCTGGAATGGTCGTTATGATAGATCGAAGGACGCGCACCAGTGAGCTGCTCGGCGGCGGCGGCCATGCCGCCCTCGAACTGGTAATAGTCATCGCTGTCGAGCAGGTCGTGCTCGCGATTGTCCTGGTTCTGGATCACAGCCTGCACCGAGCGCAGCCGCTCCTCGAACAAGCCGCGTTCGGCCCTGCCCTCCTCGCCGGCGCCATAGGCATAGCTGCCCCAGACGAGATAGGCCTCGGCGAGATCGGCGCGCCGCTCCCAGCCCTTTTCATCGATCAGCGCCTGCAGGCCGGCGCCATAGGCGCCGGGCTTCGAGCCGAAGACGCGGTAACCCGCCCGGCGCTTTGCCGAGACTTCGTCCAGACCGGCGGCGCCAAGCCTTGCCGCCTCGCCGCGCATGCGTGTTGCGATCGGATTGTCGGCCTCGTCCTCTTCAAGCGCGCCGATGGCACGGATTGCCTTGTCGAACAGCGCGATCTGCTCGGGAAAGGCATCGCGGAAGAAGCCGGAAATCCGGAGCGTCACGTCAACGCGCGGCCGCCCGAGCATCGCCGGCGGAATGATCTCGTAGCCGGTGACACGGCGCGAACTCATGTCCCACAGCGGCTTGACGCCGATCAGCGCCAGCGCCTGGGCGATATCGTCGCCGCCGGTGCGCATGTTTGACGTACCCCAGGCCGTCAACCCGAAGGAGACAGGCCACTCGCCATGATCCTGCACATAGCGGCGCACCAGCAGTTCCGCCGATTTTTTGCCGAGCTCGTAGGCGGCCGGCGTCGGCACGGCGCGGCTGTCGACCGAATAGAAATTGCGGCCGGTGGGCAGCACATCGGGCCGCCCGCGTGTTGGTGCACCGGAGGGTCCGGGTGCGACGAAGCGACCGTCGAGGCCAGCGAGCAGACCTGCGATCTCAGCGGGGCCGCAGGCGAGGATAGAGGGTTTGAGGCGGGTTTCGATCTCCAAGAGTACAGCCTGCGTAGCCTTCCAGTCCGCTGGGCACTCCATTTCGCCGGAAACGAACTTCGCTGCCAGCAGTTCGATGCGCTCGACGGCGTCGCCGTTGGTTCGCCATGGGGCATCGAGAACATCTGCGAGGATATCAGGACGCGGACCGGCCCAAACGTCAGCCATGTCGGTGTCGAGAGGGTCGAAGGAGGAGGCACCCCGCACGCCGCCGCCCAATCCCGCATCCGCCGCGATCGCCCGCTGCAAACTCGCATCACCGCCCTCGCCAAGCCCGCGCGGCACCCGCGCCAGCGCCACGGTCAGGTCAGTCAAGAGCCGTCCTTCAGGCGAGACCCCGAACACATGCAGTCCATCGCGGATCTGCATCTCCTTGAGGTCGCAGAGATAGGCGTCGAGCTTCTTCAGCGCCTCGCCCTCGCTTTCGCCGCTCGCGATACCGGCATCACGGTCGAGGCCGATATCGGCAACGAGCTCGAGGATCTGGCGGCTGAGCAGACGAATGCGGCGGGGATCACCGCCCGACGCCTCGTAATATTCGTCGACCAGCGCCTCCAGATCCTTCAGCGGCCCGTAGCTTTCTGCCCGCGTCAACGGCGGCGTCAGATGATCGATAATGACGGCCGCACTTCGGCGCTTGGCTTGCGTGCCCTCGCCCGGATCGTTGACGATGAAGGGATAGAGATGTGGCAACGGCCCGAGGATCGCCTCGGGATAGCAGCTTTCTGACAGCGCTAGCGCCTTGCCCGGCAGCCATTCAAGATTGCCGTGCTTGCCCATATGGATGACGGCATGGGCGCCGAACGCGCGGCGCAGGAAAGCGTAGAAGGCGAGATAACCGTGCGGCGGCACGAGATCCGGCGAATGATAACTCTCTTTCGGGTCGATATTATAGCCGCGTGCTGGCTGGATGCCGACGAGCACCTCGCCGAAGCGCGCAAAAGGCAGGGCGAAGACGCCTTCGCGAAAATACGGATCGTCTTGCGGGTTGCCCCAGCGGGCTCTCACCTCATCCTGAATCTTACTGGGAAGAGATTCCAGGAAGCTGTTGTACAGACTCAGGGAAAGCGTCTCGCGGATGATCTTTCCGTCGGAACCGGAATTGGTCGGTCCTTCCATCAGGTGGCGGATCAGCGCATCGCCGTCGGCCGGAATCTCGGCGACCGGATATCCCGCCACCCGCATAGCCTTCAGCACCTGGACGGTGCCGGCCGGCGTATCCAAGCCGACGCCGTTGCCGATCCGGCCGTCGCGGTTCGGATAGTTCGCCATGACGAGCGCGATGCGCCGGTGGCCGGCGGAAGTCTTCCGCAGCCGCGCCCAATTGGCGGCAAGTTCAGCCGTATAGCGCACCCGGCCGGCATCGGCCTGGCTGGCGACGATATTCGTCTCGACCAGCGCATCGTAGCGCGCCGCCGTCTTGAAGGACACCGCCCGCGCCAGCACCCGGCCATCGACTTCAGGCAGTGCCACGTTCATGCCGAGATCGCGCGCCGACAAGCCCTGCGGAGAAGCCGCCCATGCCTCCTTCGACGAGGCCGACAGGATCGCCTGCAGCACGATCGCATCATTCGCTTCCAGCACCGTCGGCTGCCGGTCCGCACCCGGTGCCGAGACCGCAAAGCCCGTCGTGTTGATGACAACGTCGGGTTTCAGCGCCGAAAATACGCTTTCGAGAATGCCGGTGGAGATGGGATCCTTGAGGCTATAGGCAAAGACCGGCAGCGGCCGGAGGCCGAGTCCGGCCAGCGCCTCGACAAGCGCTTCGATCGGCCCGGTCTCGCCGCTCTGCACCAGGGCGCGGTAGAAGCTGATGGCGACTGTAGGGGATTCAAATCCCTCCTCCGCTACCATCCCCGCACCCGAAGACATATCTAAAACGACCCGCCGCCACTCCTCGACCCCGATCAACCCCCGCCCCGGCCACCAAATACCTGCCTTCATCAAAGGCACAGCCGGTGCCGGCTTCTCTGTGCCCGACAGCATCGCCCCGGCATAATCGAGAAACGCCCGCGCATTAGCATCGCCGCCCTCGATCAGATAGGCCCAGAGCGCGTTGAGATCGTCGAGATCAACATTGGAGAAAGGAACCAGCCCCGCATCTGGCCTGGCATCACCCGGCAAGACCGCAATCAGTGCACCGGCGCGAGCCGCAGCCGCATGCAGCGCTTCCAGCGCATAGTGGAAATAGCTGGCGCCGCCGAGCGCACGCACGATGATCAGCTTCGCATGCCGCGCGGTGCGCTCGACATAGGTATCGACCGACATCGGATGCTTGAGGCTCATCAGACTGGCGAGCCTCAGCGAAGGTGCTGTCCGGCGATCGCGATGGGCGGCTGCGATCGCGGCAAGCTCGCTGTCGGCCGCCGACAGGAACAGGATATCGCCCGGCGTCTGCCCAAGGTCGATTGCCTCCTCGCCGTCGCTGATCGTTCCCTGCTGGGCCAGAAGCAGATGCATCGGTCTATGCCAGCGCTTCGATCGCCGCCCTCACCGCGTCCTGGTCCATTTCGTGCAGGCCAATGACAACGAGGCGTGTGCCGCGCTTTTCTCCGGCTGCCCAGGCGCGGTCGAAATAATGGTCGATGCGGCTGCCGACGGCCTGGAGCTGCAAACGCATCGGCTTGCCTGAAACGTCGACGAAACCCTTGAGACGCAGCACGTCATGGGCTGATATGATGTCCTTTAGCGCTTCGACGAAACCGGCGGGATCGGCAATGGCTCCGAGATCGACGACAAAGCTGTCGAATTCGTCGTGATCGTGCGGCGCGCCATCCTCATGCTCCAGCTCGTGATGCGACTTGCGATTGGCGACATCGTCCTCCGTGCCGATGCCAAGGCCGAGCAAGATGCCGGCTGACACCTCGCCATTTCTCGCCTCGATCATCACGGGCTTGCGCACCGTGCGGGAGGCGACCTCGTCGCGCACCCTGATAAGGCCCGCGGCGTCGATCAAGTCGGTCTTGTTGAGCACGATGAGGTCGGCGCAGGTGAGCTGGTCCTCGAACAGCTCCTCGATCGGGCTTTCGTGATCGAGCGATTCATCCTCGGCACGGCGCGCATCGACGGCATCATGGTCGTCGGCGAAACGGCCGGCGGCAACGGCAGCACTATCGACCACCGTGATGACACCGTCGACGGTCACCTGGGTGCGAATGTCGGGCCAGTTGAAGGCGGCGACCAGCGGCTGCGGCAAAGCAAGGCCCGAGGTTTCGATGACGATATGGTCGGGCCGCTGTTCGCGTTCGAGCAGCTTCGTCATCGTCGGGATGAAGTCGTCCGCGACCGTGCAGCAGATGCAGCCATTGGTGAGCTCGATAATGTCGTCCTCAGTGCAATTCTCCGCACCGCAGCCCTTCAGCACGTCTCCGTCGACGCCGAGATCGCCGAATTCGTTGATAATCAGCGCAATCTTCTTGCCGCCGGCATTGGTCAGCAGGTTGCGGATCATCGTCGTTTTGCCGGCACCGAGGAAGCCGGTAATGACGGTTGCGGGAATCTTCTGCTGGTTCATGGACTTAACCCTTCATTTTCAGCGGCAGGCCTGCCGCGATGAAATAAACTTCGGCGGCCCTCGCCGCGATCGATTGGTGCAGCCGGCCGGCATGATCGCGAAAATCCCGCGCCATGCGATTATCCGGCACGATGCCGAGACCGACCTCGTTGGAAACGAAAACGAGCCGCGCCTTCGCGGCGGGCAGGAAATCGGCAAGTGCGGCAAATTCCGCCGCCATCTCACGCTTCTCCATCATCAGATTGGTGACCCACAGCGTCAGGCAATCGATCAGCACGATGCGCCCTTCGCCATCGATGTCGGCAAGCTTGCCGACAAGATCGAGCGGCTCCTCATGCGTCGTCCAGGACGGACCACGATCGGCCTTGTGTTGCGCGATGCGCGCCTGCATCTCCTCGTCCCAGGCGCGGCCGGTGGCGAGGTAATGGCGATCGAGGCTGGTTGCCGTGACGAGGCCTTCGGCGAACCGGGACTTGCCGGAACGTGCGCCGCCGAGGATGAAGACAGTGTTTGAGGGGGCAGCCGTCATGCCCCTTCGCGCCGCACCAGGCTGCGCTGAATTCAATCGTTCAGCCAAGACAACCTCCGTGCTGGCAACGGGCATAGTGCCCAGGTGTGGGCTTCTCGCCCGGCACGCATGGCAGGTCTCCTGGCTCGCGGTTATCGGCCGCGATCGGGGCAGACCGGAAACCGGTCGCCCTGATCGTGCCAGCGGATCATCCTCGCCTTCCCGGCTGCATCAGTGAAAAGGTGGACGATTCGTAGACTTGAGAGGCGTCCGACCCCGGTTGATCACCATGCATATCCAGTGGCTTTTCCGGCATGCCGCCCGTCCCGCCGGCCCGCGCGATTGCAGGCTCCGAGCCGGAAGGGCTTGATGCCGGATGGAAG
The DNA here is from genome assembly GCF_034554815.1 of Rhizobium indigoferae. Classification (NCBI taxonomy): domain Bacteria; kingdom Pseudomonadati; phylum Pseudomonadota; class Alphaproteobacteria; order Hyphomicrobiales; family Rhizobiaceae; genus Rhizobium; species Rhizobium indigoferae. Next base: position 2,342,770 of record NZ_CP140635.1, read on the forward strand.
ACCCTGACCGCTCTACAGTCGCGGGGTCGGCTGTGATGAAGGCGCCCGGCTTGGGTCCGCCCCGTCACATTCCCTTTTCATCCGGAAGGGCGTAACACCGATCCGGAACCATCCGTTATGTCAGGATGGTCGGGCGACCATCCGTTGAGGGATGGTTAGGCAAGCTCAGAGGTGAAGTCAACCGGCCTTGGCGACCGGGCAATGGCCGGCCAGAGGAAGCAACTCCGCCAACACGACTTACTCTACCTAAAATATCGTCATTTATCAGAGACTTACGTCATAAAAATTTATCCCATCCGCCGGCTTTTCGCCGCAATTGCGTCGCAAGCGGACTGCGCGACCATCTCTGCCCTTGACCGGGCCTCTCCCCGCCTAGTTGTCTAGCCATGCTTATGAAATTGGATCGGCGCCGTTTTCGTGCGCTGCGTGTTTTCTTCGATCCGGGACGCCTGCGGGCGCTGACCCGCCGTAGCGAGGTCGGCCTGTCGCTGGCGGGCGCCGTCGTCGGCATCATCTCGGGTCTCGCCGTCACCGGCATGAGTTTCGTCTCCAACGAGCTGCATCAGCTGGTCTTCGGCATCGCCGACAGCGAGCGACTGAGCTCGTCCGAGATCGAGAACAAGATGCTGCTGCTCACTGCCCCCGTCATTGGCGGCGCCCTGCTCGGCCTGTTGCTCCTAGTGCTGGCGAAACGACGCAAGAAGCCGATGGTCGACCCGATCGAGGCCAATGCGCTGCATGGCGGCCGCCTGTCCTTGACCGACAGCATCATCGTTGCCGTGCAGAACCTGATCTCCAACGGTTTCGGCGCCTCCGTCGGCCTGGAGGCCGGCTATACCCAGCTTGCCGCCGGCCTCGCCTCCAAATTCGGCCTGAAGCTGCAGCTTCGCCGCTCGGACCTGCGCACCCTCGTTGGCTGCGGCGCGGCGGGCGCCATCGCCGCCGCCTTCAACGCGCCGCTGACCGGCGCTTTCTATGCTTTTGAGCTGATCATCGGCACCTATACGATCGTGTCGCTGACGCCTGTCGTCGTCTCCGCCCTTGTCTCCACCCTGATCGCAAGGCTGCTTGCCGGCAGCGATTTCACCATCGATATCGGCAGCTTCGGCTCGGTCGTGCCAGCCGATTATATCCCAGCACTGCTGCTCGGTGCTTTCTGCGCCGGTGTCGGCATCCTGATCATGCAGGGCGTCGCCTTTGTCGAAGAGCTGGCGCGCAAGAGCTCGATCGCCCCACCCTTCCGCCCGGCACTCGGCGGCATCATCGTCGGGCTGTTGGCGATGATCTCACCGCAGGTGCTCTCGGCCGGCCACGGCGCGCTGCATCTCAACCTTTCCCGTGAGGTGGCGATCCCGACCCTGATCGGCCTCTTCCTCTTGAAATCCTTCGCCTCGGCGATCTCGATCGGCTCCGGCTTCAGGGGTGGGCTGTTCTTCGCCTCGCTGTTCATGGGCGCCCTGCTCGGCAAGGTCTTCGCCTATTGCGGCCCCTATTTCGCCGATGCGACGCTGACGCCCGTCATCTATGCCGTGGTCGGCATGAGTTCGCTCGCGGTCGCCGTCATCGGCGGTCCACTGACCATGACGTTCCTGGCGCTCGAAATCACCGGCGATTTCCCGATCACGGCGCTGGTGCTTGCCGCCGTCATCACCTCCTCGCTCGTCGTGCGCTCGACCTTCGGCTACTCCTTCGCCACATGGCGATTCCATCTGCGCGGCGAAAGCATCCGCAGCGCCCATGACGTCGGCTGGATCCGCAACCTGACGGTCGACAAGCTGATGCGCGCTGATGTCAAGACGGCAAGGGCGGGCATCTCGCTGGAGGAATTCAAGCAGGCCTTCCCGATCGGCTCGACCCAGCGCGTCATCCTCGTCGAGGAGAGCGAAAAATATGCGGGCCTCGTGCTGGTGCCGGAGATCTACGCCAACCCAACCGACGCCCAGGACGAGGGCAAGACGCTTGCCGATTTCATCCACTACCGCAACGATTTCCTGCAGCCGCAGATGAATGCCAGGCAAGCGGCGGCGATCTTCGACAAGAGCGAAAGCGAAGCACTCGCCGTCGTCAACAACCTGATCGAACGCAAGGTGATCGGCCAGCTCAGCGAAAGCTATACGCTGCGCCGCTACAGCGAAGAACTCGACCGCCGCCGCCGCGAGGTCTCAGGCGAGATCTGAGCGTCGTCGCGCCGATCGGATCGACGCTTCAGGATACGGCGTCGGCGAGCTTGAACACGTCGGCCCGCTTCGAAACGCCGCGCAGCTCGAACGATCCTAGATACTCGCAGGCCACGGCGCAGGTGGCCGCGAAGCTCTCCGACATCAGCAGGTGTTGTTCAAGCGTGCCGCAGAGCTTTTCTAACCGCGAGGCCTCGTTGACGGCCCTGCCGATCACCGTGAAATCGAGCCTGCCACGGGCGCCGACGTTCCCGTAGAAAACCTCGCCGAGATGCAGGACGACATCGACGCCGATATCGGGGCCGCCGTTTTTCGTCCGCTCACGGTTCAGCGCCTCGTTTGCTTTCAGCAGATTCTTCGTAGAAGCCAGCGCGGCCATGCAGGCCTTCTGCGGATCCTCGGCGTCGGTCGGAAAGATCGCAAGCACGCTGTCGCCCATGAACTTGAGGATCTCGCCGGAATTTTCCTCGACATGCCGGTCGATCAGCTCGAAATGTTCGTTCAGAAACCCGACGATCTCGCTGGGTTGATAGACCTCGGTCAAGGCCGTGAAATTTCTGAGGTCCGCAATCAGGATCGCCGCATTGATGGAGCCGCCGGTTCCCCTCTGGGTCTCCCCGGCCAGAATGCGCGCGCTCGTCCTGGCGCCGGTATAGACCGCGAGGATGTCGGTGGCGGTTTTCGATGCCGCCACACGGTAAGCCGCCAGACCCAGCGCCGGGACAAGCGCTTTGACGATCGCCAGCTGATCATCGGAAAATCCGCCCGGCGCATCGCTGGTCAGGGAGAAACCAAGCCCGCGCAACGCGACCTCCTTCGGAAATTCGCAAAGGCTGACCAGATGGTCCGTGCCGCCGGCAAGCGCAAATTCCGCGAGCTGCGGATAGTCGAGCCCCTCACCCCTGGCCAATATCCAGCGCCCTGTTCTCTCGCCGCGGTTCAGCAGGTAAAATATCGGTGTTTTCTCGAAGTTGCGCTCTTCTACGCTGCCATGCGCTGCATTTTCGAGAACGGTTGCACCGCCCCGCACGAAATTGGCCGAGACGCCGCGATACATGGGATGAAGGGATGGCATGGTAATGCTGGCCCGCCAGATCGGAATGCCATCTGCGATCAGCCGGTCGCACAGGCCGGCGACGAGATCGCCAATATGCTCGCTGGTGAGTCCCTGCTCTATAAGCCACTGAATATGATCGTTAATTTTCGAACCTCCGCATGGGACCGGGAACCGGGAATGACCGTTTTCGCCACCAAAGCCCGGCAACACGAACCGCAGATACGCGCTGAAAGAGCGATATCACGCATCCCATTCATTAGCCTGCTTCGCGTCGCTATACCACTCCTGGGCGAATGGAAGTGATAGGGAATCCAATGATGACAACAAGGAGCGCCGGCGCTTTTCCTCAACCGTTCGGCTTCACTTCGATATGTGAAGGGCTGCTCGGTTAGCGGAATCTGTTCCAGTCTCCGTCCCGCGAGGCGACGAACGGGATCTCGCCTCTCGACACCGCAATGTCCTTCAACATGTGGTCCGACAACGCCCCAAGCCGATTTTCCACCGATCGCCGTCGTCGCCACAGCATGAGGCTAAGAGCCGGAGACAACAGTAGCAGCACCGCTTTGCGCAGTCGCAGTTCGAACCCGCCTGACAAGAGCTTCTCGTTCATGATCGTCCCCAGGAGTCGTGCGCCGATCACAAAGATCGGTGCGCCCTGCGAGCCGGTCGGCGCCTCGTCCGCCGGCCGGATCCCGCGCCCTAGCGCAGACCTCGGAATCGAGATCGGTTTGGTGAAAGGGTTATGCGTGGATTGAACGCGGTCTTAACGCGCGGCCGAATGAGGGCCGATGAGCGTGGTGATCTCCGTCACGCGGTCCGCTGGAAAGCCACCCTTTTCTGCGTGCCGATAGACCGCATCGGCGCTCTCGGCCTCATGAACGCAGTACATCTTGTCCCCGGTCACATAGCTGGTGATCCAGGTATAGGGTTCGCTGAGAGAGGCCACGACGGCGTTGGATTTCGCCGAGATCTCCCGCAGGGTTTCCTTGTCCATGTCCCCGAGACCTGGAATGTTTCGTTCGACAACGAATTGCGGCATTGTTTTATCCTTCCATGAAGTTTTGAGTGACGCAGCGCTTCATCAATCGTGCGCATGCCGGCAGCTGACGTCGGGGTTCATGTCGGCGAACGGTCCCTTCGGATTGTTCTTCCATGCCCAGACGTGCAGCTCGTAGAAAGCCGGAAGGCCATAGCGGTTCGGTGCGTTCGTGAAACTGAACAGCTGGCCGCCGAGATTGGCGGGGCCTTTTGTCGTGATGTATTCGACAGCGACGAGTTTCATCTTGCCGTGTTCGTCAGGCTCGTACATCACAGCCTCCGGCTTGGAGAGATCAATGGCCTCATCTTTGATGAGGTCGGCACTGACATAGTGGATACCCATCGCACCTCCATCTATGCCGCTGGTGCATGGGATCGGCGAATAGCCTTCCTTGACGGCCTGGTTGACGTCGCGGAAGCGCGCATTGGCCTCCCGAACCTGTTCCGGCAGGCCGCCGCCGAGCGCTGCAGCCGGAAGAGCTGCCATAATGAGAAGCGCCGCGATCGGCGCTTTTGTCGCTTTCATGAAGATTGCCCTCCAATTTCTGGTTGTCCAAGCCGATTGGATTCCGGCCGGCAGTGCGTTGTAAAAAATCTGCGCGATGAAACATCTCCCGCGTGGGGGATGAAATCTTCCGCAAATCCCGGAAATGAAGGCGCCATGGCCGGCGACAATTGACCGCGCTGGCCGGGCTGATGCAGGATTGTGATCATGGAACAGCAGCTGTCGGAAATTATTGGCGCTATTTATGATTGCGTGGCCCGGGAGGATGCCTGGCCAAACGCTCTTCGTCTGATCAATGGCCAGGCCAATGGTTTTCTAACCACGCTTGCCGTCTTCGACACGACCACGCGTTCCGCACGTCTGGCCCAGATCGCCTGCGACGACGGAGAGGCCATCCGCACCCTCGTCGCGCATGCGAAGGACGTCCCGTTCTTCCACCTTCTTCACCGAATGGAGATCGATCAGCCGGATACGCTGGAGCGGATGTTTTCCCTCTATGGACCCGATGGCGAAGCCGTCTGGAAGAGCGGTGCGCTATACCAGAACTTTCATGCCAGGTATGGGGTTCTAAACTCGATCGACATGGCCGTGCTGAAGCGCCCGACCCGTGTCGGGACGATCAACATTTCGGTGCAATACGAACCGAGCGAACGACGCGTCTTCGACATCGTCGGGCTGCTCGGCCCGCATATCCGCCGTGCCGTGACGATCCACGATATGTTCGAGATGGAGCGCGCCGAAGCCGCCGTCCTCAGGGAGGTCATCGACGCTCTCGACCATGCGGTCTTCATCGTCGCCGAAGACATGACGATCCTCTTCGCCAATGATGCCGCCGAAGCACGGCTGCGCGAGCAGCAGGTGGTGCACTCGCTTTCAGGCCGGCTGGCTGCTCGCTACAGTTATGCAGGCGCCGCCCTTTCCAACGCCGTGACGCTTGGCGCGCGCGACGAAATCAGTCTCGCAGCCGCTGGGATCGATGTTCCCCTTGCCTCGGCCGAACGCCCCGCCGTCGCTCACGTTCTGCCGTTGCAGCGGCGCACCGAAAGGGGACGCTTCGAAAGCCGGGCGGCGGCGGCGATCTTTCTCGCCGCGGCTGGAACGGTGATCCAGTCGGCCGTCGAAGCCGTTGCTGCCCTTTTTGCTCTCACGCCTGCCGAACGGCGCGTGGTCGGCTACGTGTCCGAAGGCATGACGCGATCCGAGATCGCAAATGCACAGGGCGTTGCCGACGGTACCGTCAAATCGCAACTGGCCGCCATCTACGACAAGACGGGAGCGGAAGACCAGCGCAGCCTGCAGCAGCTCGTCCGCGAACTTAGCCCACCTGTCAGGCGCGCCTAAGAAGTCGACATTAAACTTCGGCCGACTGGCAGCAGACGCGAAAAAGCACGCCGGCGCCACGGCAGCTGCGGGCTCCGCTCACATCCTGACCGTCATGCCGCCGTCGACCGTTAGTACGTGGCCGTTGACAAAGGAAGCGGCGGCGCTTGCCAGAAAGAGCGCGGCGCCGGCGATCTCGTCCGGCCGTCCCCAGCGTTGAACCGGGATGCGCTGGCGCACGAAGGGCATCAATTCCTCGTTCGCAGCCATCGCCGCGTTCGTCTCGGTGGCAAACCAGCCGGGCGCAATTGCGTTGCTGGTGATGCCGCGCGGGCCGAATTCGACCGCCATGCCGCGCATCAGTCCGGTCAGTCCCTGCTTGGCTGCCGGATAGACGCAGTCGCCGGGCATTACGACATGGCCGCTGATCGAGGTCACTGCGATCAGGCGGCCGTGATTGCGTCGCTTCATCAACACGGCAGCGTCGCGCGAAAGCGTCATCGCCGCCGCAAGGTCGGTGCGCAGCAGCTCGATGATCGCATCATCGTCGAATTCGGCCAGCGGCCGCCTGTCGCGGGCGCCGACATTGTTGATCAAAATATCGAGACGACCATGGATCTTGTCGATATCGGCCATCGCAGCACGCTGTGCCTCGCGGTCGGCGACATCGAATGCGGCGGCCTCCGCCGTGCCGCCAGCGGCACGGATGGTCCTGACGGCGCCTTCCAGCGTCGCCGCCCTGCGTCCGTTGACGATGACATGCGCGCCGGCCTCGGCAAGGGCGCGCGCCATCTCGAAGCCCAGACCACGGCCGCCGCCGGTGACGAGCGCCACCTGACCTGCCAGTGAAAATCTATCCAATATGCTCATGGTTTTCGTCGCTCTCAACCGGGTCCGTCGCGACAATTAATGGACTCAGTCAACTAATTTGGCAATAGCCGAACGACGAGACCGGATGACGGTGAGGCAGCCCGTCCGGTACACATCCGGTCTAACCGAGCAGCCCGGCCAACCAGCGCGAATCGAGGTGGCGTTCCAACTCCCCGGCGACGTCGTCGAGCGCCTGCTCGACGCTCTCGCGGTAATTCCTCCGCCCACCTGATAGGCCGAAGCTTTGAAGCAGCCGGTCACGATAGGCGTCGCTGCCGAAGAGCCCGTGCAGATAGGTGCCCATGATCCGACCGTCGGCCGACAGCGCGCCGTCGGGCGCGCCGTCAATGATCGCCGAGGGCCGATCGCAATCCGGGCCGCGGGTGATGCCGAGATGGATCTGGTAGCCGGCAAGCGGCGCGTCATATTCGGTCGAGCGAGCCTGGCTGTTGCGCAGGGTCTTCTCCGGCGCCATCTCGGTCTCGATGTCGAGCAGCCCAAGCCCCGGCGTCTCGAGCGTCCCGCCCTCGATGCCGAGCGGATCGCGCACTGTCCGGCCGAGCATCTGGTAGCCGCCGCAGATGCCGATCACCCGGCCGCCGCGCCTGACATGCGCCTTGAGATCGCGGTGCCAGCCCTCAGCCCTGAAGTCGGCGAGATCCGATATCGTCGATTTCGAGCCAGGAAGCACAACGAGGCTCGCATCGGCAGGTATCCGCTCGCCTGATCGCACGAACACCAGCTCGACATCCGGCTCGGTCCTCAGCGGATCGAGATCGTCGAAATTGGCGATGCGCGGCAGCACCGGCACGGCGATCTTCAGCGCGCCCGTCCCGCCCCTCGCCAGCCGTTCGAGCACGACAGAATCTTCGGCCGGCAGGCGTCCCGCACCCGGCAGCCACGGCACGACGCCGAAGCACGGCCAGCCGGTAAAGCCCTCGATGGCGCGGATGCCGTCGTCAAACAGCGAGACGTCGCCGCGGAACTTGTTGATGATATAACCCGCAATCATCGCCCGGTCGCCATCGTCGAGGATTGCATGCGTGCCGACCAGCGAGGCGATGACGCCGCCGCGGTCGATATCGCCGACGAGCACGACAGGCACGCCCGCCTGCGTCGCAAAGCCCATATTGGCGATATCGCCTGCCCTGAGATTGATCTCTGCCGGCGATCCGGCACCCTCGACGATAACGAGGTCGGCGCCCGCAGCCACTTTTTCGAAGCTCTCGAGCACGGCGCCGAGCAACTGTGGCTTCAGCCGCTGGTAGTCGCGCCCCTTCGCCTGGCCGAACACCCTGCCCTGCACGATGATCTGGCTGCCATTCTCCGATTGCGGCTTAAGCAGCACCGGATTCATGTGCACCGAGGATGGCGTGCGCGCGGCCAGCGATTGCAGCCACTGCGCCCGGCCGATCTCGCCGCCGTCATCGGCGACCGCCGCATTGTTCGACATATTCTGGGGCTTGAACGGCCGGACCGTCAGCCCGCGATTGGCCGCCAGCCGGCAGAGGCCTGCAACCAGAACCGTCTTGCCGACATCGGAGCCGGTTCCCTGCAGCATGATCGCTCTTGCCATGGTGGCCCGCATCCGCCTCTCGTTCAGGCGAGGCCTACAATAGGCGGTAATCCCGGGTCAAGACTTGCCCCAAAGTTCCGTGCCGCAAACGCGAAAACCGCGCATGGCCTTGGCTCTGCGCGGTTTGCCGGAAACTCAGGCGTCTTCGCCCCTACACGGCGAAGCTCGCTTTCTCCGGTACGCACTACCTGAACCAGAGAAGCGGCGGTCATTGCTGCCACGACCCAACTGATAACGGCACATTCTTACCGGAGGGTTATTGAAGGCTTACGCAAATGTTAATTTTGATCTTTTTTGACATTCTCGTCGAAATTTCTGCCGAAGATCCGCCGCCGATCGCGAAGAGCGTGCATTTCGCCCAGGGGCGCCATTTTCGGGATCTTCACATAAATTCTTCGAATTCAATCATTTAGTCACGCAACCATGAGCAGAAGATGGTTGATTTCTGCGAGCGAACGCGTAGGCTCCGTCATAATGCGCCATTGTTGAACATGGCCTGCGACGAGTTGCCGGAGCCGCAAGGACGGACGGTGCCATGAACCGGAAAGCCTGTTGCTGTATCGCCCGGCAGGCGTTTTCCCCTCAGGTGCCAGAGATATATGTCGGTTGATTTCAGAGCCTGCGCGTCCGCCTAAGAAGAATTCGGGGAATGACGATGAAGACGTTTCTGATTCCGGCCGTCTTTGCCGCGGCTCTTTCTACCGTTGCGCCGGCTGAAGCAGCCGAATGCGGCAGCGTTTCGATCGCCGAAATGAAATGGGCCTCGGCAGGAATTGCGGCGAGCTTCGACAAGATCATCCTGGAAAAGGGCTACGGCTGTTCCGTCACCATTGTCGATGGCGACACCCTGCCGACCTTTGCCTCGATGAATGAGAAAGGCACCCCTGACATCGCCTCGGAATACTGGATCAATTCCGTCAGGGCCCTGCTCGATCAAGCCGTCAACAGCGGCCGGCTGGTGCAGGGGGCCGAAATCCTGGCTGACGGCGCCGTCGAGGGTTGGTGGATCCCGAAATTCATCGCCGACGCCCACCCCGACATCCGCTCGGTCGAAGACGCGCTGAGACATCCCGAGCTCTTCCCCGCCGAGGACGACCCATCGAAGGGCGCAGTCTACAACTGTCCCGCCGACTGGAGCTGCCAGATATCAACCACCAACCTGTTCAAGGCGCTTGCTGCCGACAAGAAAAGCTTCGAGCTTGTCGAAACCGGCAGTCCCGAACAGTTGGATGCCTCGATTGCCCGCGCTTTCGAAAACAAGGTCGGCTGGCTCGGTTATTACTGGGCGCCGACCGCCATCCTCGGCAAATATGACATGACGCGCCTGAGCTTCGGCGTCGGCCACAACAAGAACGAATGGGACCGCTGTACCGCAGTTGCCGGCTGCGCCAGGCCGCAGCTGAATTCCTACCCGGTCTCGCGCGCCTTCACACTGATGACCCGGTCTTTCGCCAGCCGTGCCGGACCTGTCACGACCTATCTCAAGACCCGCAAATGGGACAATGAGACGATCAACCAGGTGCTCGCCTGGCAGGACGAAAAACGCGAAAGCAACGAGGATGCCGCGATCTATTTCCTTCGCAATTACGAGGGCCTGTGGACGAAATGGGTGCCTGTCGATGTAGCCGAGAAGGTCAAGGGGAGCTTATAACGACAAGACACGAGCAAGCATGGACGATTCGATGACAGGCAATGTTCCCTTTCCCGACCGCGATACCGTTGCGGAAAAGCTTGCCGCGCTGTCGGAGACCGACAAGTCGTATGTGGCGCTACTGATGGAAAACGCCGCCCAGGACGACAACCTGCTCGACGGCCTGCGCCGCCATCTCGATCTTGCCGCCGGATCGCGTTTCCTGAACTCGCTGAAGCTCGAAAATCTGGGAATTTGGCTCGGAACCCAGGCGCCGGACCGGTTACAGATCCGACTGATGGAAACCGCCCGCTCCAGCCAACATCCCGCCTACCAAGCCTTCCGGACCGGTCTCGACCGATCCGGCGGGCTGGAAAAGGTTTATCCCCCGGTCATCCGTTAGGATGGTCCGGCCCCGGTCATCCGTTAGGATGATCCGACTCCGGTCAGCACCTGATCCGGCGATTCTGGCAGCGATCTGAACGGTCGTTACTTCTTCGCGGCGCGGTCGACTGAGCGGCCGGCATCCTGCGTGGCGTTCACGGTATTTGCTGTATCCTTTCCTATGCCGCGGATCGTGTTTCCGCAGGAGGAAAGGGCAAGAAGAACCATCAAGGCTGCGGCAATTTTGGCCGTTGTCGTCATCTCGGATATCCTTGTTTGAAATCAACCCCGAACGGCGACAATTGCCGTCCGCGCCGATAACGCACGACAAACCAAAAGGTTCACCGGCTAGAAGGATACCTGTCAGACTATCCGCGCATAATCCTTTGCGAAAATCGAATCGGATTTTCGGGGATTAGGCGGCGACCGCCTTTGCTCTCTCGGCAAAGGCGCCGCGAATGCTGTCGGCCACCGTCTCGATCGGCCCCGACACCTGCGAGGCGGTTAGCAGCCGGATATCGAAGGCGCCGAGTTCCGGCAGCCCTTCCTGAGGCCCGAGGATCGCCATGTCCTCGTTGACATAGGACAGCGGCAGTGGCGCGATGGCGAGATCAGAAAGCACGGCGGCGCGCTGCGCCATCGTGTGGCCGCTGAGATAGGCGACGCGATAATGCCGCTTGTTGCGTTCGAGTTGGGAGAGCGCCTCCTGGCGCCAGATGCAGCCATCCTCCCAGATCGAGATCGGCAGGGGATCTCGGCGATGCGCCGAACCGCACCTGGCGCCAGCCCAGACCAGCCGCTCGCGGAACACGACCTCGCCGCCCGTCGGGAACGGCCGTGTCGCACAGTTGATCAACGCGAGGTCGAGCCGCTGCTCCTCCATGCGCTTCTTCAGTCCGATGCTCATGTCGATCGTCACATCGACCATGATGCCGGGATAGCTCTCGGCGAAACTCTTCAGGATGCTCGGCAGCAGCCGTTCGCCGATATCCTCAGGCGCGCCGAGCCGCACGACGCCGCTAAGCTCCGGCATGATGAAGCGCGACACCGCCTCGTTCGACAGCGCCAGGATGTTGCGCGCGTAGGACAGCAACATCTCGCCGTGGCGCGTCAGCGATACCGAGCGGGCGTCGCGCAGAAACAGCGTTGCCCCCAGTTGTTCTTCAAGTTTCTTGATCTGCATCGACACCGCCGATGGCGTGCGGAAGACCGCCTCTGCGGCGGTCGAAAAATTGCCTGTCTCTGCGATAGCCACGAAGGTACGCAGCACCTCGTTATCAAGCAGCGGAATGGGACGGCGAAAGGGAATGCTCATCGTCGCATCTTTCAATTTTTCTGATTCATAACCCCATATCATTTTGTTTGATTGAATGTCAATTGACCCTCATATTTCGGGCGTCGGCAGCTAAATGCAGCAAAGGAGGCCCGACATGCCTCAAACAAACATCTGGAATATCGTACAGGCCCTTTCCGCATTCAAGTCGCAGAGGCGCAGGGATGCGAACCATGAGCATGCGCTCCGAGAGCTAAGGCGCTTTCCGCCACATCTGCTGGCAGATTGCCAGCGCGAGCTAGAGTTGACCGTCCCGGAGCGCCGCGCGTGCGATGGGACGCGGTAGAGACGCTTCATCCCTTTGAATCCGCTCAGGATCTGGGCACATCGATGCCGGGCAACTCGCAACGTCTTACTCGACTTGCGCCGCAGCGGATGATCGACGGTCGAACGCCGATCACATCCCGCCCAGCAGTTTGAACGCTATGATCCACATCGTGAAAGCAACGAGCGTTTCCAGCATGCGCCAGGATGAGGGTTTCGAGAAGATCGGCCTCAGCCGCTTTGCGCCATATCCGAGCGAAAAGAAGAACAGGAAGGAACCCGTCACCGCCCCTGCCGCAAAGGAAGCCTGCTCTCCCGGATATCGCGTCGATATCGTGCCGAGCAGCACGACCGTGTCGAGATAGACGTGGGGATTGAGCCAGGTGAGTGCGAGGCAGGTCGCCAGCGTCTGCCGAAAACTCGACGACTTTGCTTCCCCGGTCGTCAGAGCAGCGGACGACCGCAAGGCGGAATAGAGGCTTCTTGCCCCGTACCAGACCAGAAATGCGGCTCCGCCATAGCGCATGACCGGGTCGAGCCAGGGCATGAACCTGGCGATCTGCTGGAGGCTGGTCACACCAAGTACGATCAGCGCGGCATCCGATACCGCGCATGCGAGGCAGACGGCAAAGACATGTTCGTTTCGCAAGCCTTGCCGGAGGATGAAGGCGTTCTGCGCGCCAATGGCGACAATCAGGCTGAGGCCCATCATCAAGCCGGTTATATAGATCGAAAAATTCATCTCTTCGGCCAACGCCCCTCATTTCGGTAAGGTTGCGCTATCGCGATTGGGAGAATTAGGCTAGTTAATCTGACTTACCTAGATTAAGTGAAACTAATCCATGCTCGACTATTCCGCTCTTCGTGCCGTCGCAACCATTGTCCAGACAGGCAGCTTCGAGAGAGCCGCGACCGTCCTGAGCGTGACCCCGTCGGCCATTTCGCAGCGCGTGAAGCAGCTCGAGGAGCGTCTCGGCGTCGTCCTCATCGTCAGAGGCACGCCGTGCACGGCGACGGAAAAGGGAGAATGGCTCTGCCGCCATATGGAGAATGTCGGCATGCTCGAAGCAGAACTCTTCGGGCAGCTGCCGGCCCTCATCGATCCCGACGAACCTCGCCAAAGGGTCACGCTTCAAATCGCGACGAACGCCGACAGCCTCGGGACATGGTTCGTCGAGGCCATGTCGAGTTTCGCCAGGAGCTCTTCCTATCTGCTGAACGTCGCCGTCGACGACCAGGACCACACCGCCGAATGGCTACAGCGCGGGCGGGTGATCGCCGCTGTCACCAGCCTGGAAAAGCCGGTCCGCGGATGCCGACGTTTTGCACTCGGCATTCTGCGTTACCACGCAACTGCAACACCCGATTTCGTCGCACGGCACTTTCCGCATGGCGTGACATCAGAGGCAATCCGCAACGCCCCGGCTCTGACCTTCAATCAGAAGGACAGGTTACAAAGCAGTTGGGTGCGGCGGATGTTCGGACGCGATCTCGACTATCCTACCCATTGGCTGCCGTCGCCGCAAAGTTTCGTCGAAGCCAGCCTCTCGGGCATGGGTTGGGGGATGAACCCGACCCAGCTGACCCGCGAGCATCTCGCGTCCGGACGGCTGGTCGAGCTGGTGCCCGACACACCGCTCGATGTCCCGCTCTACTGGCAGATAAACCGCCTCGCCGCCGATCGCCTGGCGGATCTGACGCGCGAAGTCGTCACAGTGGCCAAGCGCCGTCTTTGACGCGTCACTCAAGAATGCAGCAGAACCGGGTCCCTTTTATCAAACGTAAGCCGTGCGGCTGCCGAACTCACTGGTCTCGTCAAAATTCGTCGTGCCGATACGCTCGCTTTCGCCGGAAAATTCTTTCGGAGCGTCACCGGCAGGCTTCGATGCAGCAGACGCCTGAGTTTGGCTGCTCTCGCTCGCTTCGAGCTTGGCAATCTTCGCTTCCAGCGTATCGATGGATTTTTCGATCGTGGCCTTCTCTTGCTCGTCCTGCGTTTCCGACAGGGCTGCCTTCTTTTCGGCAAGCTGTGCCTCGAGAGAGGCAAGCTGATCCGACGAACTGGAAGACGAGGTTGTAGCGGCTGAACTCAAAATGGTGGATGCAGAACTGGAAATTGCGCTGACCATGAGCATGACTTTCACTGGTGGAATGTCATCGTTCTAGCCACGGATGGTAAAGGTTCGATAAATAAAGTACCGGATAGTACCAAAATAACGGGGATGGCTACGCAAATAGCGCGCTCCTATGCGATGGCGATGATTTCCAGTTCCTGGCCGCCTGTCTCCACCACATCGCCGACAGCCTTGCCCATCAGCAACCGCGCCACCGGGGATACGTAGGAAATCGATCCGGCCTTGGGATCGGCTTCGTCCTCTCCGACGATACGATAGGTCTGCACGCGCCCGTCGTCACGGCGGAAAGTCACCGTGCTGCCGAAGGCGACGGTGTCGATTGACGTAGGGTCAGGCACGAGCTGGGCGGTGCGAAGTCTTGCGGCTAAGTAGCGAAGATCACGCAAGGGACTGGCTGTCTGCCGCCGCCGTTCGTTCACGTCGTCGATGGTGCTCGCGCCATCATAGGCCTCGCGAGCCTCTTTGAAGCGCAGCTCGAGAGCCTTCAGTCCTGCTTCCGTAACAAGGTTCGGATGCGCCGAAATCGGACGATCGGGCAGCAGGGTTTCCGAAGCGGTTTCGAAACTCTCTTCCTTGGTAAAAGCGACGGCCAATCTCGGACTCCGTTTTAGCGCGATGCGCTCTTCTAGCTGATGGGCAATTGCCGCGAAACGATTGTCGGAACCATACACCGACCGCGGACGAACCGCCAATCTCGGTTGATAGGCGGCCGGCGCCGGCGGCAGAGGCAGCCCGCTTTCAAGGTCACCGCCCCGTAGCTGTTGAGCGGCGGAAACGTTCAGCAACACATGGCGGTGCTCGGCACCCTCATTTCGAAACGTGCTGGGGTTTGCCCTTCCTCTTGGTTGAGGCGAACTCTTCGAGCTGCTTTTCGCTCATGGATTCGACCATTTGTTTCGAGGCGCCTTTGAGTTCACTCTTGGGTGTCTCGCCGCGCTTGGCCGAGAGGGCGGCGCCTGCGGCCTTCTGCTGGGCCCTGGACTTGGCTGGCATATCGATCTCCTATCGCTTGAACGGGCGGTGGCCGGCGTCAAAGTCATCATGCTCTAACTATCTTGTTCTAAGGAGGCTGCGGCCCGCAAGCCGCAGCCGACCGGCTGTCAGTTGATGGTGGCCCACTGGCTTCGAACATCCCTGGCGTTCTTCGACAGATGGACGTGAGCATCCACGTGATCGACCCAATCGATCGGGATCAAGTGGTGCTTGCCGTCCTCCGAATCGAGCTTCGTCAGCTTGATGCGCGTGGGGCCGTCGAGATGATCGACTGTGCCGACATGGGTGCCGTCGGCAGCCCGCACTTCCATATGTTCACGGATCTGCTCTGCGGAAATCATCGTTTCCTCCTTTGCATCATTGTCAGGTACGAAGCGGCAACGAGGTGGAGCAGACTTGGTTCCCAACACGCGCGACCGTGTTCAATCAGCAGTCACGTCCCAATTGTCGTCCGGGTTGAAGGTCCGGATGCCAGTTCGCGAGGCGGGAGCGGCGGTGCCCGATAATCGGCGTCGGCTGCTCCCACCGTCTCGGATCTGCAACCCCGCTGACACTGTCTCTGCGTAACATACCCCGATTATACGGGTAACGTCTCCGATCTTCGCGTAGTCTTGCCTTGTGCAGACTTCGACCGCCGCGGCGTGCGGCGTCGAGGCCTGCCTGAACTCGGCAGAGTTATGAGGAGCAGCCGCAGTGAGCACAGCAAGATGTCATAATGGCCGAATTCAACCGAGACTTTACCCAGGTCTGGAATGGATCTTGGCTCTTCTGCTGCTCTGCGTATTGGTCGGATGTGGCGGCCACCCGAAGAATGTGCTCATCCCCGTTGCCGACAGCGCGCCGAATTCCACCAAGGTCGACATGCTAGTGACCACGACGCGCAGCCGCTCCACGATACGGGGCGAAATGTTTACAGGCGAGCGCGCACTCGCCCCGGCCTTTGCCGACATCACCGTATCCATCCCCCCTGCAAACGTCCGAAAGGTCGGCGAAGTCGCCTGGCCGAAGAGGCTTCCATCCAATCCCGCAACCGATTTCGCAACCTTGAAAGCCGACGAGATCACGCGCGACGACGCCAAGAAATGGCTGAGCGCCTCGGTCAGGAAGAGCCACGACCGCAGCGTGCTGGTGTTCATCCACGGCTTCAACAACCGCTTCGAAGACTCCGTTTATCGCTTCGCTCAGATCGTCAAGGATTCCGGCGTCCATAGTGCTCCCGTGCTCGTGACATGGCCGTCGCGCGGCAGTCTGCTTGCATACGGATATGACAGGGAGAGCACGAACTACACGCGCAACGCATTGGAGATGCTCTTCCAATATCTCGCCAGGGATCCTGAAGTGAAGGAAGTCTCCATCCTCGCGCATTCCATGGGGAACTGGCTGGCGCTGGAAGCGCTTCGCCAGATGGCGATCCGCAACGGCCGCCTCCCTGCCAAGTTCGAGAATGTGATGCTGGCCTCGCCCGACGTGGATGTCGATGTCTTCCGGCAGCAGATCGTCGACATGGGCAAGCAGCATCCACAGTTCACCTTGTTCGTCTCGCGAGATGACCGCGCGCTCGCAGTATCCCGCAGGGTATGGGGTGACGTCGCGAGACTCGGCGCCATCGATCCCGAGCAGGCCCCCTTCAAGAAGGAACTGGCCGACAGCCAGATCACGGTGATCGACCTCACCAAAGTCAAAGCGGGCGACAGGCTGAACCACGGGAAATTTGCAGAATCGCCCGAGGTTGTTCAGCTGATCGGAGCGCGGATTTCCGACGGCCAGACGCTGACTGACAGCAAGGTCGGGCTCGGGGACAAGATCCTTGCCGCGACGACGAGTACAGCCGCCGCCGCGGGCAGCGCCGCCGGCCTGATCCTTGCCGCCCCGGTCGCAGTCGTCGATGCCGACACCAGAGATAATTATGCCGGCCAGGTCAGCGGCCTCACGGGTCCTATGGGCAAACAGCAGCGGGCGCCCGACTGCACTGCCGGAGGCCGATCGAAGGAGTCGTGCAGGCAATAACGGTTCAGGAATTGGCAACTGACAGTTCACAAAGATCAGGATAGACAATGCCACGAGTTTCCAAGATCCGCATGGTTAGATCGCTTCTCACGGCGGCCGCCCTGGCGGCCGTTCTCCTTTGTGCCTCCATTGCCGTGGCTCAGAGCGTGACGCCTGCGAACGCGCAGCCTGAAAGCGTTCAACGCTTCATTGGGATGTTCTCGGATCCTGACGTCCAGCGCTTCCTGCAACAGCAGTCCCAAGCAGCCCAGGCTGCGGCGAAACCGCCCTTGGCAACCCCGAACTCCGACCCATCATTCTCGGAATTCGCGATGCGATTCCGTACCCACGCCTCCGGCCTTCTCGGCGCTATCCAGTCCTTTCCCCTGGAGACGATGCAAGGCGGGGCAGTGCTCGAACGGGACATCCAGGCGAATGGCGGGACGAGGCCGATCTTCCTGGTCGCGGCCTTCGTCGCTGTCGGTCTGGCCGCGCAATGGCTGTTCTGGTGGATCAGCGCCGGCTGGCGCGCATGGATGGCGCGCGCGCCCTTTGCCACGGTCCGCGAGAGGGTGGTGGCACTGGCCGCGAGGCTTCTGTGGGCGGCATGTTACGTCCTCTCCTTCGGGCTTGGCAGCATCGGCTTCTTCCTGCTGTTCCAATGGCCGCCTGTTATCCGGGAGATCGTCGTCGGCTATCTCTTCGCGATCGTCGTCTTCCGCCTGGCGAGCGCGCTTTTCGACGTGCTTCTCGCGCCCCGGGCAGAGGACGAGGGCCGATTCCGTGTCGTCCCGATCACGAAGGATGCCGCCCGCCACTGGGCGAAACGCCTGGGCTATCTCGTTGGCTGGTATGCCTTTGGCTGGGTGACCATCCGCCTGCTCGGCACTCTCGGCTTTTCCGACCCGGCCCGGCAACTGGTCGCCTATTCGCTTGGCCTCGTGTTGCTCGTCATCGGCATCGAAGCTGTCTGGAGACGTCCGTCCCGATTGTCTGCCGGCCAAGCCAGCCGGATCGGACTACGCGCCCGGAATTGGCTCTGGACGGTCTATTTCGCTGGCGTCTGGCTGCTGTGGGTGGTGGGAGCCATGAAGCTGTTCTGGATCGCGGTGGTCTGCGCGGCATTGCCCGGCGCCATCGCCCTCACCAAGGCGTCGGTTAACAATATCCTGCACTCTTCCGCGGACGAGGAGGACGGCCAGCAAAGAAGCACCGTCGCTTCGGTGATTATCGAGCGCGGTATAAGGGCGGCGCTGATCGTTGGTGCGATCGTTCTGCTTGCGGACGCCTTGGACGTCAGGCTGACGCAGATGACGATGCAGGATTCGCCGCTTCTCCGCCTCGTGCGCGGTCTTTTCAGCGCCGGGATCATTCTCCTGGTTGTCGATCTCGCCTGGAATGTGGTGAAAGTGCTGATCGATCGCAAGCTGGGCGACACCGAGGCCGTCCTTGAAGTCGGCAGCGAACGGGAGCGGCGGCGCACGCGTCTCAGGACCCTGCTGCCGATCCTTCGCAATTTCCTCATGATCCTCTTCGTCGCCATCGCGATCATGATGGCGCTGTCATCGCTCGGCGTGGAAATCGGCCCATTGATCGCCGGTGCCGGCGTAGTTGGCGTCGCCATCGGCTTTGGTGCGCAGACCGTGGTCAAGGACGTGATCAGCGGGATGTTCTACCTGCTCGACGACGCCTTCAGGGTGGGCGAATATATTCAGAGCGGCAGCTACAAGGGCACCGTCGAGTCCTTCAGTTTGCGATCCATCAAGCTCCGGCACCACCGCGGCGCCGTCTACATCGTCCCCTTCAGCGAGCTCGGAGCGGTCCAGAACATGAGCCGCGACTGGGTGATCGAGAAGATGACTATCACCATCACCTACGATTCCGACATCGAGAAGGCCCGCAAGATCATCAAGAAAATCGGCCTCGAACTGTTCGAGGATCCGGAATTCAAACCGACGACGATCGAGCCGCTGAAAATGCAGGGGATCGACAGCCTGGGTGACTCCGGCCTGCTCCTGCGGATGAAGGTCATGACGCTTCCGGGCCAGCAGTTCACGCTGAAGCGGCGCGCCCTGCGGATGATCCATCAGGCGTTCAACGAAAACGGCATCAAGCTCGCCGTGCCAACCGTCCAGGTCTCGGGCGGAAAGGACGACGCTGTTGCAGCCGCTGCCCAGCAGACGCTCGCGGCGCATAGTGCGGCGAGCGCCACGAACCCGGCCTGAGCGCGGCATTCTTCAGGCCCTTAAACAAGACACGAAAGCAATGGGAGGAAATGAAATGAAGTTCCCGGTCAACCTATCGCATGTGCTTGCGACACTTGCCGTGCTGATGACGGTCTGCGCGCCCCTCCTCGTACCGGCGACGGCCGAAGCCCGTCGCGGCGCTGCGGCCTGCGGTCCGAGGGGCTGCGGCGCTGCGGCTTGCGGACCGCGCGGTGCGCCGCGGTCGGACGCACCAGTCCTGCCGTTCGGCCGCCCGTCCGGCGCGACGTCGTGGTGGTGACCCCTCGCCGCTACTGGCGTCCGGGTACCGCCATCGCCGCAGGCGCCGCCATCGGCTTCGTCGCCGGAGCTGCAGCCGTTTCATTGGCAGGTACGCCGCCTCAGTCCGGTCAGTGCTGGTACTACACCTCACCCGACAAGACGACGGGCTTCTGGGACGTATGCCCGCGCTGAGTGGCTCGCAGAAGGCTCGCGAGTCGGCATCACGGCCACTATCATCGCCTCCGGCAAAGTCGTCTCGATCGCCAGCGCGATACTCGTCACCGGTCTGATCCGCCGCCCACTAAATCAAACAGAGCATGACGTCGTCCGAAAACAGCACACTCCTTTCGGTATTATGCTCCGCTCCGCAGATCTCCTTGCACGGAAAGCCAGGAGGCCCATGAGGATGACCGACCCTATAGTGGCCTTCGACGGGCTAGCCGGCTCACCGCCATCATTCAATATCTCTGATGTTATCCATAAGTTCTATTCGTTTGAATGATGAGTTCCCAAGGCCCATATTACGATCATGGACATGGACGAACCTCCCATTGACGACCATGCCCCTGACCCTAGAAAGGAACCGGAAAATGACCACGCTCACCTATCGCGGTGGTGGTAAGTCCCTCACCTCCGGCCAAGGCCGCTTCGATCTGGCACATTATGCCCGCAAGCTCACCCTCGCCTGGACGCGCTGGCAGACGGCTCGTGAAATCGAAGCCATGCCCTTCGACATCCGCAAGGACATCGGCTGGCCGAGCACGGACGACAGCAAACACCGGACCATGTAATGAATGCGACATTCCACCCAAGATAAGGGCGGCGTCTGCTTTGCGCAATGCCGCCTTTTTCGTGGCCTGACCGTCCATTCCCAAGCCCTTTTCAGTCTTGAATTTCAGTCGCCTATCCGCCCGTCATCAGCCCTATCCGCAGCCATTCAGGCAGTTTGATCGGCCAAATCGTGGCCGATGTCGCATATTTGCTCTTCCCGGCCGCATTTTTCCATGCCAGTGTCGCTTTCAGGACATCGGCGCGACGCATTCCGCGCAACGAATGTGTCATCGTCCCTCGAGCATGGATTTCGCTATGAACAGGATGCAGATCAAAAAGCGTTCGCTGGTCTTCTTTATGGTACCGCAATTCACCATGCTGCCCTTTTCGGCGGCCGTGGACACCTTGCGCATCGCCAATCGCATGCTCGGTTATCAGGCCTATACCTGGCGACTGACCTCCGTCGATGGGGAAAAAGTCTATTCCTCCTGCGGCATCGGCGTCGAGGCCAATTCCTCGCTTGCCGAGGAGCGCCGCCATCTCGGCGGCGAAAACCGGCCGGGCATGGTGCTCGTCTGTTCCGGCATCGATGTCGAGCAGTTCAACAACAAATCGGTCAATGCTTGGCTGCGTGAATGCTACAATCGCGGCGTTGCCGTCGGCAGCCTCTGTACGGGCGCGCATGTGCTTGCTCAGGCCGGCCTCCTGAACGGCAAGCGCTGCGCCATCCACTGGGAAAACCTCCCGGGCTTTTCGGAAGCCTTCCCGCAGGCGGAGGTCTATGCCGATCTCTACGAGATCGACGGCAATCTCTATACCTGCGCCGGCGGCACCGCCTCGCTCGACATGATGCTGAACCTCGTCGGCGAGGATTTCGGCGAAAGCCTTGTCAACCGCATCTGCGAGCAGCACCTGACCGATCGCGTGCGCAACCCGCACGACCGCCAGCGTCTGCCGCTGCGCGCCCGCCTCGGCGTGCAGAACGCCAAGGTGCTGTCGATCATCGAGTTGATGGAAGGCAATCTCGCCGAGCCTCTGTCGCTGATCGAGATCGCCGACGGCGCCGGCCTCTCCCGCCGCCAGATCGAACGGCTGTTCCGCCAGGAGATGGGCCGCTCGCCGGCCCGCTACTATCTGGAAATCCGCCTCGACCGTGCGCGCCACCTCCTGGTGCAGTCCTCAATGCCCGTCGTCGAGGTCGCAGTCGCCTGCGGCTTCGTCTCGGCCTCGCACTTCTCCAAGTGTTATCGCGAACTCTACCATCGCTCACCGCAGCAGGAGCGCGCCGAGCGCAAGATGACCATGGCGACCGCTCGCCAGGCCGTCGCCGCCTGAGACAATAGAGGACGGTCGCCGCCTGAGACAATAAAAGACGGTCGCCGCTTGAGACGATAAGACGGCCATCTGCCGCCTGATATGAAAGGCGGCGGCTTGGCTCTGCCCTTCGGATAGCGCTATTGCGCCGCCTCTTCCGTCATCCTGGCGTCGGAATAGACCTGGTTGCGGCCCCTGTGTTTGGCCATGTAGAGAAACTGGTCGGCAGCGTTGAGGTAATTCTCGAAGGTCTCGTAACCGCCGATCTCGGCGATGCCGATCGAAATCGTGACTCCGAGTTCCTCATCGTCGGCCGTGACCTTCAGCCGCGAAATATCCGAGCGGATCTCGTCGCAGAGCTTGGTCGCAGCAGCGGAATCCATCTGCGGAAAGAGGATGGCGAATTCCTCGCCCCCGAGGCGCGATAGAAGATTGTCGCTGCCCTCGAAGATCGTAAACAGCCTGTTTGCGACAGCCTTCAGCACCTTGTCGCCGATCTCGTGGCCATAGGTGTCGTTCAGCCGCTTGAAATGATCGATATCGAGAATGGCGACGGAGCTCGGTACCTTCAGCCGCAGGCACTCGTTCACCAGCTTCGGGCCATTGTCGTAGAAATAGCGGCGGTTATAGAGGCCGGTCAGGTAGTCGCAGGCCGCTGCCGCCCTCAGCTGCCGCATCTGCGCCAGCGTTTCGGCATTGTTGGCGATGCGGCATTGCAGCTCCTCGGCAACGAAGGGCCGGTAAACGAAATCGCTGGCGCCGGCCTTGAGAAAACTCGCCGAAAGCATGCGGTCATTGGAGGAGGAAACGCCGATGACACGCAGCCTGTCCGAGCCGAAGCGATGGCGAATGCGCCGCGTCAGCTCGTAGCCGCTCATATCGGGCATGTGGTGATCGGTGACGACGAGCTCGATATCGCTGTAGGCCTCGAGCGCCGCCAGCGCCTCGAGCCCCGAATTTGCCTCGACGACGAGATATTGCTGTGCCTTGAGCAGGTCGACGAGCACCTGGCGTGCCGAGACGACATCGTCGACGACGAGCACTCGCGTCTTGCGGTTGGAGATCGCCCGGCGGACGGTGGCGACCAGATTGTCGAGCGCGAATTCATTGTCCTTCAGCACGTAATCGATGACATTGCGCTCCATGATCTTGTTGCGCGTGTTGAGATCGAATGTCGCCGTGAAGACGATTGCCGGGATATCGTGCTCGATCGTGCAGTCGAGCGCTTCACCATAGGGCGAATCCGGCAGGTTGAGGTCGACGACGGCCATGGTGTAGCCGTGACCGTCGTCAGCAAGTTCCTTGCGAAGAGCTTTCAGCGACGGGCAGGATTTGACGGCAAGGCCGAGCTCCGTCTGGAATCGGTGACAGAGCACGGCGGAAAACATCCGGGAATCCTCAACCAGAAGTATCTTGAGCCCGCCGGAGCGCAGCCCGATACCATCCCGCTGGAAATCCGCTTGAAAAGCCACAGACCCTACTCCCCGATGCGTCCGATGGGCTCGACTCGGCCCTCTCCCCGGCGGGGACGATAACCGAGAGGCCTGTACGCGTGAAGGGGACAAATAACAGCGACATTACCTGTAATTGCAGAAATTCGACGACTGTCCCCGAGCGTGATATTCGCCCCTCTGGCGATACCGATACTGGAAGGGCCGTCAGGCAACCGCCCGCTCCTTGCGCATCGATTGAATCTGCAGCAGCGTATCGAGGTTCTGGTTGACGCGGCAATAGAACTCCTCGTCAATGAAGGGACGCAGCATGAAATCATTGCCGCCGGCCTTCAGGAATCGCGCCGAAAGCAGCCGGTTCGAGGAGGAGGAAACACCGATGATGCGCAGCTCGTGCGAGCCGATACTGGCGCGGATGCGCCGCGTCAGTTCGAAGCCGTCGATGTCGGGCATGTTGTAGTCAGTGATCATCAGGCCGATATCGCGGTTGGCCTTCAGGATCTCCAGCGCCTTGCCGCCGCTCTCGGCGACGCTGACACGGAAATTGTAGCGCTTCAGCCGGCTCGACAGCAGGGCGCGCGCCGTCGCACTATCATCGACGATCAGCACGTGATGGCGGTGATTGGTGAGGAAGCGGCAGATCGATTCCGCCAGCAGGTCGACGGCGAAGATATTGTCCTTGAGGATATAGTCCACGATATCCTTGGCCATCAGCTTGTCGCGCATGCTTTCATGGAAAGTGCCGGTAAAGACGATTGTGGGTATAGAGAGATCGACCAGATATTCGAGCGCTTCGCCGTTTTCGGCGCCGGGCAGATTGATGTTCGAGATCGCCAGCGTGATCGGATCGGAAGACTTGTCGTAGGAAACCTGCAGATCCTCGAAGCTGCGGCAAATCTCGACATCGATGTCGAACAGCTCCTTGAGGCGTTTGCTGATCATCGAGGTGAATACGTTGGAATCTTCCGCGACAATAATACGCGCACCAGCAAACATTTCCCCGGAATATTGCATCCCCGAAATACCTAGAAACGCCATAGCAAACCTTTGATGTAAAATCTGTCCCCGGATCAAACTGATACATCAATTGATTTGAATAATTATTAATCGGCGCGCCCAGTTCTAAACGAAGAGGCGGCTCAATGGCGCCGCCTCCGATTTCTTTGCGGATATGATTAAGAAATCAGGCGCGAAGCGCCGCATTTCAGGCATCGAGCGGGCTTTCGCCGACAACCGTCGCATTATAGGTCGAACCGAGCATTTTGATCTTCAGCTTCGTGCTTTCCTTGGCATAGTCCGGCCGCGGTTTCGCAAGCGCCAGCGCCTGACGCGACCCGTCGGATTTAGACGATTTCCCGTAGGCCTGTCCGGGTGGCACTGCTCAGCCGAAGCGATTATAACCGAGCCATCGACCCGATCCGCCAACAGGTTCGCCCCATGATCCAATCCGATCCGGTGATCGAATGGCTTCTCGACTCCGATCCGTCGATCCGGTGGCAGGTGATGCGCGACCTGCTCGATGCCCCAGATAGGGAATGGATGGCCGAGCGGGCCAAAGTCGAGACCGAGGGTTGGGGCGCCAGGCTGCTCTCTTGCCAGGATGAGGACGGGCAGTGGGCGGGCGGCGCCTTCCTGCCCGCCGGTTTCGACGCTCTCGAGTGGAAGGAGCGTGGCCAGCCGTGGACGGCCACGACTTTCTCGCTATCGCAATTGAGGGAGTTCGGTCTTGATCCCGCCTGCGGGTGCGCCAGGCGCACCGTCGAATTGATCGGCGCCAGCGCCCGTTGGGAAGAAGGCGGCCAGCCCTACTGGGAAGGCGAAGTCGAGGAGTGCATCAACGGCCGCACCATTGCCGATGGCGCCTATTTCGGGATCGACGTCTCGCCCATCGTCGACAGGCTGGCCGGCGAGCGTCTCGACGACGGCGGCTGGAACTGCGAGCGGATCAATGGCTCTGTCCGCTCATCTTTCGCCAGCACCATCAACGTGCTGGAAGGCTTGCTGGAATACGAGAGGTCGACCGGCGGCACGCATCGGTCTCAAGAGGCGCGCAGGACGGGCGAGGAGTTTCTACTGGCCCGCAACCTCTTCCGCCGCCTCGGCACCGGCGAGCCGGCCGACGAGCGCTTCTTGCACTTCCTGCACCCGAACCGCTGGCGCTACGACATTCTGCGTGCGCTCGACTATTTCCGCTCCAGCGCGATCCTGACCGGCAATAATCCCGATCCGCGTCTCGGCGAGGCGATCGAGCACCTGCGTTCCAGACGCCTTCGGGACGGCAGCTGGCAGCTCGACGGGAGCCCTGCAGGTCGGGTGTGGTTCGAGATCGACGACGGGCAAGGCAAGCCGTCGCGATGGGTGACGCTCCGGGCTATGCGGGTGCTGAGATGGTGGAATGCCCAGCCCTCAATCAATGCCTGACGGCAAACCCAGCGAGCGCAGGAAATGCGCCTCGATCGCCCGCAGCAATTCGGCGCGATCGGATGGCGTCTCGCCGATGCCCGGCTGATTGACCACGCCGTGCAGGGCATTGAACAGGAACACCGCCGTGAAGCCAGGATCGCCGACCGACCAGGCATTCTCGCCCGCGCCAGCGGCGAGCAATTCGCTCAAATGGTCGATCAGGATGTTGCGCGAAAGCCCTTCCCTTGTTGCGGGAGGTGCTGTCACGAAGGCGAGATGATGCAGCCCGGCCGCGTCGAGATAGCCGGTGGCGCATGCCATGGACCAGGCCGCCAGTCTCCCGCGCCAATCCTCTTGTCTCCGTCCTTCGACCGCCGCGACGATGCCATCCAGCACGCCCTGCACGAAACGGGCGCGCAGCGCCTGGAGAACATCGGCCTTCGAGGAAAAGTGCAGATAGAAGGTGCCCTTGGCGACCCCCGCCCCCGTCGTGATCTCCTCGATCGTGGTCAGCTCCACGCCCTTTTGCAGAAACAGCCGCTCGGCTGCGGTCATCAGCTCGTCGCGTCGCTCCTCGGGAGGCTTGGTTCTCGGTTTAGAAACAGGATCGGCCGGCATCGACACGGTGCTTCCACTCTCATTGACGGCGCGTGGGGTCGGTCCTGTGCAGGTAGCCGGTAAAAACGTCGCGCATGGCGATGCTCTCGATTTCTGGCAGCAGGCGACCGACCTCACCGCGATGATAACCGGCATGCGTCACCACATGGGCCAGCATCTCTTCGCGGGACATGCGCCCGCGCCCACCATCGGTGAAGGTGAAGTCTATGACTTCCTCCATTTCCGGAAGCGTTATACGCGAGGTATAGTCGGTATACCAACGGTCGGTTTCCCGGATATCGGACGACAGCTGCGCCAACGGCGGCGCTTCGCTGCTCCAGCTCGCCGCGTAGGATTGATTGAGCCGCTGAAGATTGGCGACGAAAATACGATCGACGAGATGGGCGTGATTGAGCACACGAAGGGCTGAGCGAAAGTCGTCAGATCGCGCCTCAGCCCCGAGCGCATTCAGGGCATCGAGAAGCTCATCGTCAACGCTGGCTTTGTATCGGAACAGAGAGTTCAACAGGGTCTGCGCGCTCATTGCGATCTCCGGGTGTGAAACGGGCGGCGCCGGCATCAAACCGACAGCCTCCATTTATATGACTGACTGGCGGTCAGTCAATAAGATCCCGCGCTGCCCTGCCGCACAATCATGTGTCCCTTACGCGCAGCAGCCGCGCGTTGCCGTTCGCGGCCCACAGCAGGCCGCCGCCTTGCTGTTTTCCTCTGCCAGCCAGCGGTCGCGCGGCTTGCAGCTTGCCGGCCGTGGCGAAAGCGAAACATGGACGGTTCCAGCGCTGAGAATCGGCATCGCCGCACAATAGAGTTGCATCGGGCGCACGCCATCGCTGACTTCGAAGGTCAGCTTCGCCGAACCATCGAGCTGCACGTGGTCGGTAACCTTGCGGATGATCGCCTGGAACTTGCCGGCCGGCATGTGTGTGCGGTCGCCCTCTTCGATGTCCCAGAGCTGGATGAAGATCTCCGTCCAGGCCTCAGGATTGGCGCCGCAATGGAGGGCCGAGAATTGGCCCGCTTTGACCTCGGTGATATGATAACCAGGCTTCACCGGCCGGCCGTCATAATAGAAAACCAGCGGCGCGTCCCTTTCGCCGTCGAGCGTATTGAGCAGCAGGCCAAGGCTGATGTCGTCCTCTTGAATTTTTCCGTTGTCGATCGCGTTCATATCAGCTAATCCTCATTTCAATAATTCAAGGATCATTGAAATATGGATCAACGTCAAGCCCTCGTCGCATTCGGTGCTCTCTCGCAAGAGACTCGCCTGCACATCGTCCGCATGCTCGTGGTCTCTGGCCCCAATGGCATGGCGGCAGGTGCAATCGCGGAGAAGGCGGAGGTCTCGCCGTCCAATATTTCCTTCCACCTGAAGGAGCTCGAACGCTCAGGCCTGATTACGCAACAACGCGAATCCCGCTCGATCATCTACACCGCCAATTACGAGGCGCTGGGCGGCCTAATCCGCTTCCTGATGGAGGATTGCTGCAGCGGAAACCCTCAGATCTGCGCGCCGGCTGCCGCCGTCGCCGCCTGCTGTGCACCTGCGACGAAAGAGGAATTGCAATGACCGCAGACCGCATTGGCGATGCGCCGTTCCGCGGCACGACGAGGATGGGCTGATGACGGGCTTCGATCTACCACGCCGGCTCGTCGCCGAGGGTCTCGGCACCGCCATGCTGGTCGCGACAGTTGTCGGGTCGGGTATCATGGCGACATCGCTGACGCAGGACGTAGGACTTGTTCTGCTCAGCAACACGCTCGCGACCGGCGCCATCCTGGTGGTGCTGGTCACTGTGCTCGGACAGATCTCCGGCGCCCACTTCAACCCGGCGGTCTCGCTGATCTTTGCGATGTCGGGCTCGCTGGCAAAACGCGATCTCGCCGGATATATCGCTGCGCAAATCTTCGGCGGCATCGTCGGGACCGTCGCGGCCCATCTGATGTTTGCCCTGCCACTTATAGAAATGTCGAGCAAGGTGCGCACCGGCGGCGCGCAATGGTTTTCCGAAGGCATGGCGACCTTCGGCCTGGCGGCGGTGATCCTCGCCGGCATCAAGTTCGAGCAGAAGGCGGTGCCGTGGCTGGTCGGGCTCTATATCACCGCCGCATACTGGTTCACCGCTTCGACCTCCTTTGCCAATCCGGCCGTCGCTTTGGCCCGCTCGCTGACCGATACCTTTTCCGGCATCCGCCCGGTCGATCTTCCCGGCTTCTGGATCGCCGAAATAACAGGCGCGGTCGCAGCCCTTCTCCTGTTCACCTGGCTGCTGCAGCCAGGCGCTTCATCAACCCTATCGTCAGAGGCAAAGCTATGAACGTCACCATCTACCACAACCCGGCATGCGGCACCTCCCGCAACACGCTGGCGATGATCCGCAATGCCGGCATAGAACCTGATATCATCGAATATCTGGAAAACCCGCCGTCACGGCAGGAACTGGTCGGGATGATTGCCGATGCCGGCCTCACCGTGCGCGATGCCGTTCGCCAGAAGGATACACCCTACGCCGAACTCGGCCTCGACAATCCCGATCTAAGCGACGATCAGCTTCTCGACGCGATGCTGAAAGATCCGATCCTGATCAACCGGCCTTTCGTCGTCACCCCTCTCGGTACGCGCCTGTCGCGACCGTCGGAACTTGTCCTCGAAATCCTGCCGGAAACGCACAAGGGCGCCTTCACCAAGGAAGATGGCGAGAAGGTGCTCGATGCCGAGGGCAAGCGCATTGTCTGATCTGCCTGCCGTATCGCCGATGCATCTGCGTCAACCCGATATGGACGCACTCAGGCCGGCGTTCTCGACGCACAAGCCCCGCATCCTGATCCTTTATGGCTCCTTGCGAGCGGTGTCCTATAGCCGCCTCCTCGCACAGGAGGCGGCACGGCTGCTCGAATATTTCGGCTGTGAAGTGCGTATCTTCAATCCGGAAGATCTGCCGTTGCCCGACGCCGAGCCGGCGAGCCACCCAAAAGTTCAGGAACTGCGCGAATTGTCGGCATGGTCGGAAGGCCAGGTATGGATCAGCCCTGAACGTCATGGAGCAATGAGCGGTATCATGAAAGCGCAGATCGACTGGATCCCCCTGTCGGTCGGCTCGGTCCGGCCGACACAGGGTAAAACGCTGGCAGTGATGCAGGTCTCCGGCGGTTCCCAGTCCTTCAATGCAGTAGGCCAGCTTCGCATCCTTGGTCGCTGGATGCGGATGATCACAATTCCCAATCAGTCATCAGTCGCCAGGGCTTTTCAGGAATTCGACGCCGACGGCCGCATGAAACCCTCATCCTATTACGACCGCGTCGTCGACGTCTGCGAGGAACTGGTGAAGTTCACGCTGCTGACCCGTGGTGCGTCGAACTATCTGACCGACCGCTACAGCGAGCGGAAAGAAGAAGCCGAAAAGCTCGAACAGCGCGTGAGCCTCAGATCCCTATGACAATCAGCACCGAACGACCGCCGGTAGCGGCCATTGTTGCACTCGGGCTTACACAGATCATCGGTTATGGATCGCTCTATTACAGCTTCAGCATCCTCGCCCCTGACATGGCCCGCGATCTCAACTGGTCATCGGAATGGATCTTCGCTGCGCTCTCCCTAGCCCTTCTGATCGGCGGCCTGGCCGCACCTCTAATGGGCACATGGATCGATCGCTTCGGCGCAGGCAGGATCATGACATCGGGCTCGGCGATTGCCGCCGCTGCCCTCGTCGTCTGCACCTTCGCGCCGGGAAAGGTCGCTTTCGTCGCGGCATTGATCGGCATCGAGATCGCCTCGAACCTGGTGCAATATGGCGCCGCCTTCGCCCTGCTCGTGCAGATCAGGCCGCGCATCGCCCAGCGCAGTATCACCTACCTGACGCTGATCGCCGGCTTCGCCTCGACCATCTTTTGGCCGATCACCACGGCGCTGCACGCGCATCTCTCATGGCAGAATGTCTATCTGATCTTCGCCGCGCTTCATCTCGCCATCTGCCTTCCCATTCATGCCTGGCTCTCCCGTGGCGTCAGCGAGACCAGGAGACGGACAGGAAAGGAGTCCGCCAAACGCGTCGAGCCTAGCCTTCAGCCGTCGGTGCGCCGGCCGGCCTTTATCCTGATGGTAACGGGCTTTGCTTTGGAAAGCTTCGTGAACTCGGCACTTCTGGTTCACATGGTGCCTGTCATGTCTGCACTCGGCCTCGGCACCATGGCAGTGGTGGTCGGAACGCTCTTCGGCCCGTCACAGGTGTTGAGCCGCCTCATCAATATGGTCTTTGGTGAGAGCTTGTCGCAAGTGATGCTGGCGATCATCTGCGCCATCCTGCTGCCGGCGGCCCTTGTCATCCTCATCGCCACCGCACCCTCGGTGCCCGGCGCGCTGGTCTTCGCCATTGTCTTCGGCCTCGGCTCCGGCCTTAACAGCATCGTCTACGGAACCTTACCGCTCGCGCTCTTCGGAAGCGATGGCTACGGCCGGCGGCAAGGACAAATCATGTCGGCCCGTCTCGTCGTCTCCTCGATGGCGCCGTTCGCACTTGCCTTCCTGATGGGCAATCTCGGCGTATCATGGTCACTGTCGATCGCAGCATTGCTCAGCACCATCCCCGTCGCCGCATTCTCCGCTATTATGCGGCTGACGCGCCCGGTTGCCCGGTCGGAAACTGTTCCCAACCCCGGAGAAGCCTGAGCGCATTAATCAGTGCAGCCGCTACTTGACGACGGCCGAGCCCTTGACGATGTCGATCGTCTCGCCGCCGTCGAGCCCAATGCGGTCGCCGTCGGGCGTCGTCATGAAGCAGCCGGAAGGGCAGAGGCTTTCCGAAGCGCCGGCATCGACGACGACCTCGACGCGCTGGCCGCTCTCGGTGATGACGAGCACGACGGCGGCGGGATCGGTGTTGGTGATGGATGCCGCTTCAACCGCGGGCGCGGCAAGCAGCGGGACAAGCAGAACGGCGGCAAATCTTGCCATCATGTGCGGCGGCGCTGGCGCGCCCTCCCCTCGAACGATCGGTGCTGCCCCCGGCAGCGATCCCGATAGTGGAGATCATGCACATATAGCTGTGAATGATGGCTGAATGACCCGTTCAGCCTTTCCGATTGCCGTCTGCCGTCTTGCTGCGCAATTGCCGCACCGGCTGCTCTTCCTCCTCCATGGGCGTGTCCGCCGAGTTTTCCTGCTCGTTGGGTTGATCCCTGCCCGCATCGGCAAGCGCGGGACGAGCCTCCCGATGGATGGTAAGATCAGTCTGTGGCAGCGGGATCTCGATTCCCTCGGCCTTGAAGCGCTTAAGGATCTCGATCCTGAGATTGTTGCGCACCGCCATGCCGTCACCCATGTCGGCGAGGAAGAAACGCAGCTCGAAATCCAGCGAATATGGCCCGAAGCGCAGGAATTCGACATGCGGCTCCGGATTGCGCATGACGAGCGGTATCTTGGCCGTCAGTTCCAGTAGGATGTCCATCACCTGCTGCGGATCGGCGTTGTAAGCAACGGAAACCGGAATTTCCGAGCGACCGATCTTGTTGCGGTGTGTCCAGTTGCCGACCAGGCCGTTGATCAGCTCGGAATTCGGCACGATGATCGACTGCTTGCGGAACGTCTCGATCTCGGTGGCGCGCACCGAAATGCGTTTGACGATGCCTTCGGCCGTGCCGGAAACGACATGATCACCGACCTTGAACGGCCGCTCGACGAGCAGGATCAAGCCGGAGACGAAGTTAGAGACGATGTTCTGCAGGCCGAAACCGATACCGACCGAGAGTGCCGAGGCGACGAGCGCGAAGCTTGAGAGGTCGATGCCTGCGGCCGAAACGCCGATGATCGCCGCGATGCCGACGCCGAGATAGCCGATACCCGTCTTGACCGAATTGCGCACGCCGAGATCGACATGGCTTCGCGCCATCACATTGCCGTCGAGCCAGCGCTGCAGCCAGCGCGTCAGCAGGTAGACGCCGGCAAACAGCAGGATACCGGTGCAGATGCCGAGCAGCGAGATGCTGATGCCACCGAGCCTGACCTCGGTGAACAGCCTATAGGCAAGCATCTGCAGGTCCTGCACATGGAAGCCCCAGAGCAGCAGGATCAGAGGGATGCCGACGAGAAGCGCCACGGCATAGATCGCAAGGCCGACGACCAGGCCGGCCTGGTCGATCGCCACCGGTCCGAGCTTGAAGCGGCGCGTCAGGAAGCGCGCGAAGAAAGTATCGCCGAAGCTTTCCTGCCTGGATATCGCCTTGCCGGAGAGCAGACCGACATACATGGTGACGACGACCGCGCCGGTGATGATCAGCTGCGTAGCGACGAAGCGTGCCAGCCCCACATAACCAGTCAGCGCGGTGAGGATGAGGCCGGCGCCGACGACACGCAGGATGATCGCCATGCCGCGCGGCCAATGCCGGCCCGGTGCATCTGGATCGCCGTTCTTCGCCAGCATCGGTTTGCCGAACGAGACCGAAATCAGGATCAGGCCGATGATCAGCGCGGCAATCAGGCTCCTGACCACGGTCAGCACCAGTGGCGAGCTCATCGCCTCGCCGATCGTACCGAACAGATAATCGAGCGCGTTGACGACGGCCATCGCCAGCAAGCAATAACCGATCGAGCGCGCGCCGAGATTGGAAAGTCGAACGAGCCGCCAGCGCGGTTCATTCGGCGCGAAGATGGCATTGACGAAGCGGCCGACGAAATAGACGAGACCGATCGCCCCGAACAGAGCGCCGATGACGGGTGCGATGTCGGGTCGCAATACGTTGAAACCATTGAGGAAGAAGAACGACGTGACGAGTAGAACCGAGAGCGCCAGCGTGCGGATCAGCGTCGACCAGAAGGCGATCGACAGCCGGCCGATATAGGACGGGTTCTCGACTGCTTCGTCGCGACGGAGATACGAACCGAACAGCCGGTAACTGCCGGAAAGCAGGATGAGGGCCGAGGCGAGTGACAGGAAAATCGCGGCAAACAGCGGGAAACGCTTGAATTTCCAGACGAACGTGGCCCAACTTGACAGGGCCTGCAAGAATTCGCTGGCCTCATGCACGAAGGCACCGCCGGCATCGTCGAGCACCGAGACAGAGATCTCGGTGCGCCTGAGCAACGTGTCGGCAAACAGCCGCCGCCGCATTTCGGTGACCTCGTTGACGAGCTTCGTCACCGTGATCGACAGGTTTTCGGCGTCGCCCGTCACCGCATTGATCTGCGCGCGCTCGGCGGCGAGCGCGTTGCGCTCTTGGGTGACGATCTCGGCCTCCGGCGGTTGCCCGTCCTTCGGCGGATCGCCGATCTCGGCAAGCCGGTTCTTGATCTGATCCAAACGTGGCCTCAGATTGACCGATATGGTGATGACGGCGCGGCTGAGCTCGTCGGCCTTGGTTGCAAGCCCGACCAGGGCATCGTCATTGTCGGCATTCTGCTTGACGCCGTCCTGAAGCGCCGTCAGCTGGACCTTCGCCTTGTCGATCTCCTTTGTCGCCTGGTCGAGCGGCGTATCGGCAAGCGGCGCCTGCGCCGCCGCCTGTGGCTCTTGCGCAAAGGCCGCAGCACCCTTGAAATGCGCGCCAGCGACCGCCAGCGTCAGCAGAAGAATGGTGCGAAGCAGGATAGGTCTCAGCCGCAAAAGCGCCTCCGGAAGGGTTGTCGTCGAGGTAGAATGCCAGCTTGTCATAGTAAAGAAAGGCGACAGAAAGGCGGAAGCTCCCTGGAAAGGCCTAGAAACCGGCGCCGGGCTTGGAAAGATAGTCGCGCTCCCCAGCCGTCGACTCCCGCCCAAGCATGGCATTGCGGTGCGGAAAACGGCCATAGGCAGCGATCACGTCGCGGTGGCGGATCGCATAATCGAGATATTCTTCATCGCCGAGGGCGGTAAACAACGCCACCGATCGTTCCTGTTCGCCAAGGTCTTCGGCATGTTCGAACGGCAAGTAGAAGAAGGTACGGCATGCGGCCTCCACCACCCGGTCGGCGCCGGATGCCAGCGCGAGTTTGGCTTCGCGAAGCGCCAGCCCGTCGGTCGCAACGGCAAGCGGCGTGCCGCGATAGATGTTGCGAGGAAATTGGTCGAGCACGATGACAGCCGCCAGCCGGCTCTCCGCATCCGCCCGCCATTCGGCGCCAACATCCGCGGCAAGGGCCAGATGAGTATCGCGAAAGACCGTGCTGATCTCTGCATCGAGGTCAGGCGTCGCGCGGAACCACAGCTCCCGGCCGCATCTGACGAACCAGAAATCATAGACTTCCTTCGGTGTGCGGATCGTCGCCATGTTCCTCCCCTAGCGTCATGTTTCTTGATGTATCGTCAGCAAGCTATTGTAATAATAGAAGAAACGGCGTTCCGCATGGCGACAAACTCAGCACTGAACGGGGAATACCCTACTTCCCCTCATGCAACGAGAACACCAGCGTCGCCTTGGTTCCGTCATGGCCGGGGTCATAGGCGAAATCCGATTTCAAGCTGGCGGCCATGGCCGTCAGAATGCGTGTACCAAGGCCGGTCCCCCGGGCCGGGCTCGACGGATCGAAACCGGCGCCGTCATCCTCGACGATGACGCGCAATGCCTCGTCCGTCTGGTCGACGATGACGCGGATCTCGCCCGGCACGCTGTCCGGATAGGCATATTTGAAGGCATTGGTGACGAGCTCGCTGACGATCAGCCCGAGCGTGATCACCTTGTCGGTCGCCAGGTTGACCGGCTGCGCGGTGAGCACGATCCGATGCGGCCGCTTGTCGTCGCGCATCGAGGCTTCGAGTTCGGTGAGCAGGCTGTTCAGATATTCGTCGACCTGCACCGAGCCGACCTGCCGGTTGGTGTAGAGCCTGCGGTGCACGCTGGCGATGGCGTTGATGCGCATCTGCGTTTCGTGCAGCGCATCGATCGCCACCTGGTCTTTGGTCATCGAGGATTGCATGCGGATCAGCGCGCCGACGAGGCCGAGGCTGTTGGCGATGCGGTGATTGACCTCGGCAAGCAGCATTTCGGCAAGGTCGCGCTGCTGGCGGATCACCTCCTGCGCCTGCGCCGTCTCGCGGCGAAAACGCGCCCGCTCCAGCACCTGTTCGAGCGCGGCCGCGAGCAGGTCGAAATAATCGGCTGAGATCCCCTTGAGCATGTAATCGTCGGCGCCGGCCTTCAGCGCCGCGACCGCGATGCTGGTATCGTCCGAACCCGTCGCATAGATCACTGGCGGATGATCCGGCATCGCCGTGATGCAGGGCAGAATGTCGAGGCCGGTCTCGCCGGCCAGGATATGATCGAGCACGACGGCGTCGATACCGCCTTCGCCAAGTCTCGCAAGGCCGGCAGCGCCGCTCTCGGCCCACTCGACCGAAAAGCCACACCGACGCAGGTTTTTCTGCATCAGTAGGGCAAGCCCCTCGTCGTCGTCGACATAGAGGATGTGGATCAGGGCATCCGCATCGCCGCTAGAATTGCTCATTCAGTCTCCCGGCGTTCTCTCGCAGCGACGACCGCCCGCAAGCGTCCGAGTCGTCCGCATGGGAATGTCGTATTGCATTGGCCGTCTGGGGTAAACAGCGGTTATCCCTCGCTCTTGTCGCAGTCGGCACGGAAGGAGGATGTCGGGAATCCGGCATTTTTAGAACATGACCTTGGCCTGGAGAGGTTCCCCATGGAAGCCTTTGAAAGAGATGGGAAACGAAAAACCTGAAATGAAATGCGTGAACGCTGAGCGACTCGATTGGTTCCGCCAATAAGCTAATTTTTCTGGAATTTCCGATGGCCGGATACTTCGGCCCCTGCCTCTGCCGGCAATTGCATAAAGCGCAGCGACGAGACGATGCCGATCGCACCGACCGCGACGAAAGCCCAGCGGAAGTCGGCAAGAACGGGATTGTCGGCGCCCCTGAGAGCCGAGCCGATGTTGAGCACGGCCGCCGCCACCGCCACGCCGAGCAGCATCGATACCTGCTGCAGCATGCTCGACAGCGTAGAGGCCGAGCTTCGCTGCGCCGGGCCGATATCGGCGAAGGCCAACGTGTTCAGCGCGGTGAATTCCATCGACCGCGACAGGCCGGCGAGAAAGAGCAGCGTATGGATGAAAAACGGCGGCGTCTCCGGCGAAAGGAAACCGCAGGCGGCGATCGAAAGCGCCGCGATCAGCCCGTTGACCCCAAGCACCGAGCGAAAGCCGAAGAAGCGCAGCAGCGGCGTCGTCACCGCCTTCATGCTGAAATTGCCGAGGAAATAAACGAGTAGATAGGTGCCGGCGGCAATCGAGCTCAGACCGAAGCCGAGCTGGAACAGCAGAGGCAGCAGGAACGGCGTCGCATTGATCGCCATCCGGCAGGCCGTGCCCGCCGACAGCGTCGACATCGAGAAGGTCTGGATGCGGAAAGCCGAAAGGTCGAGCAGCGGGTTGTCGACGGCGAGGAAATGCCGCGTCGCCATGACCGACAGTACGATGCCCGCCGCCAGCATTGATATGACGGGCAAAAGCCCGCTCTCCCATTTGACCGAGAGTTCGAGGGCGGCGAGCAGGAAGGTCAGGCCCGCAGCACTAAGGACGAAGCCGATGAGATCCAGCCGGCCGGGATTGGTCTCGCGCTGCTCCGGCACGAAACGCAGCACCAGCGCGATGCCGAGAATGCCGATCGGGATGTTGATGAGGAAGTTCCAGTGCCAGCTGGCATAGGTGGTGATGAAGCCGCCGAGCACTGGGCCGATCACCGGCGCCGTCAGCGCCGGCCAGGTGATCAGTGCGATCGCCTTGACCAGTTCCGACTTGCGGGCGTTTTTCAGCACGATGATACGCCCGACCGGCGTCATCAGCGCGCTGCCCGCCCCCTGCACGGCGCGCCACAGGACGAATTCCGCAAGGCTGCCGGACAGCCCGCAAAACAGCGAGGCGCCGGTAAAGACGGCAATCGACATCAGGAAGATACGGCGCGCACCGAACCGATCGCCGAGCCAGCCCGACAGCGGAATGAAGGCGGCCATCGTCAGCATGTAGACGGTGATGCCGATGCTCATCGATACCGGCTGCACGCCGAAGCTAGCCGCCATCTGCGGCAGCGAGGTGGTGACGATCGTGCCGTCGAGGATCTGCATGAAGAAGGAAACGGCAACGACCAGCGCCACGATCTTCGCCTGGCGGCCGCTCGCCGCCTCTTGCCCATTCTCGCTCGTCTCTGCCGTGGTCATGGATCTGCCAATAGAAATTCCGGATGACGCGGCAGGGAAACAGGAAGAAGTCGATCGGAGATCTGCCGCGCGGGGAGCGCGGACATGGAAAGCCGCGCACTGGCTGAATACGCCCGTTGCAGCCGGGCGGAAAGGCTAAATCTCGCACTGCGCAGGAATATTCCCGATGCATCCGGATTACGGGCAGCTAAAGAAAAGATTCAAGAAAAAGGCCCCGCCGAAGCGAGGCCAAGCTTGATCCGCTCCGGGGAAAAGCAGGAGCGGCGCGCAGTCCATACCGTGCGATCCATGTCGCAGCGAGGCCAGATGTCGCTGCATCGGTACGCTCGCCAAAGAATTTTTCGAGATCGGCCGAATAGATCGGCTCCCAAAAATATCCGCCCATGTGGCGCCACGCTTGTCGCATTGCAGCAACGATTGAGGCTTGCAATGTTTATAAAAATAGATATCACTAAACATATTGCTAAACATGATGATTGAGGAGTTCATGTGAGCATTCTCTGAAGTGGGTGAACATGCGACGCCGGCGGGGAGCCGGCTTTTGGTTCTGGGAGGAACTTATGCAGAAAACATCGAAAGCCCTTTTGGGGCTGGCCACGGCATTCGTCATGTCGTCGGCATTGCCCAATCTCGCCAAAGCCGATGAACTGACGCTGTGCTGGGCCGCATGGGACCCCGCCAATGCGCTCGTCGAGCTGTCGAAGGATTTCACCGCCAAGTCCGGCACGCAGATGAAATTCGAATTCGTTCCCTGGACGAGTTATGCCGACCGCTTCCTCAACGAGCTGAATTCCCATGGCAAGCTCTGCGACCTCATCATCGGCGACAGCCAGTGGATCGGCGGCTCGGCCGAGAACGGCCACTATGTCAAGCTCAACGACTTCTTCGACAAGGAAGGCATCAAGATGGATGACTTCGTGCCGGCGACCGTCGTCGGCTACTCGGAATGGCCGAAGAACACGCCGAACTACTGGGCGCTGCCCGCCATGGGCGACGTCGTCGGCTGGACCTACCGCAAGGACTGGTTCGAAAAGCCGGAACTGCAGAAGGAATTCAAGGCGAAATACGGCCGGGATCTCGCAGCGCCGAAGACCTACGATGAGCTGAAGCAAATCGCCGAGTTCTTCCAGAAGCGTGAGATCGACGGCAAGACCGTCTACGGCGCCTCGATCTATACCGAGCGCGGCTCCGAAGGCATCACCATGGGCGTGACCAACGTCCTCTACGACTGGGGCTTCCAGTACGAAAACCCGAAAAAGCCCTATGACATGGAAGGCTTCGTCAACTCGGCCGACGCGGTCAAGGGCCTCGAATTCTACAAGTCCCTTTATGATTGCTGCACACCGCCCGGCAGCTCCAACGTCTATATGGTCGAATCCGCCGATGCCTTCAAATCCGGCCAGGTCGCCATGCAGATGAACTTCGCCTTCACTTGGCCCGGCCTTTACAAGGACGAGAAGGTCGGTGGCGACAGGATCGGCTTCTTCCCCAATCCGGCTGAAAAGGCGCACTTCGCCCAGCTCGGCGGCCAGGGCATCTCGGTGGTCTCCTACTCCGACAAGCGCGATGCTGCCCTGCAATACATCAAGTGGTTCGCACAGCCCGATGTGCAGGCCAAATGGTGGGAACTCGGCGGTTTTTCCTGCCTGAACTCCGTCGTCAATGCGCCAGGCTTTGCCAAGAGCCAGCCCTATGCCCAGGCCTTTCTGGACTCGATGGCCATCGTCAAGGACTTCTGGGCCGAGCCGAGCTACGCCTCGCTGCTGCAGGCCATGCAGAAGCGCGTCCATAACTACGTGGTCGCCGGCAATGGCACCGCCAAGGAAGCGCTCGACGGTCTGGTGAAGGACTGGAGCGACGTCTTCAAGGACGACGGCAAGATCTAGCGCGCGGCATCCCTGATGCGTGCCATCCTCAGGATGGCGGCCCGGATCGGCAGACGAGCCGGGCCGCCAAATTTCCCATATCCCAAAAGACCGGGTGAAAACTTGACTATTTCCCCTTCCTCGATCGTCGAGAAAACAGCCGATGCGACAGCAAGGGCGGCGCCCGTCTCGGTCGCCCGGCGCGTCCGCGGCCTCTCCGACAGGGCGATCGCCTGGCTGTTCATCGCGCCGGCTATCACCTTGCTGCTGGCGATCAACATCTTTCCGCTGCTTTGGGCGGTCTACCTCTCCTTCACCAATTACCGCGCCAACCGGCCGAATGCGCCGGTCCAGGGCGTTGGCCTTGGAAATTACCAGCGCGTCCTCAACGATCCCGATATCTGGCAGGCGATGCAGACCACCGCGCATTTCGTTTTCTGGACGATCGTGCTGCAGACGGTGATCGGCTTCACGCTCGCCTATCTGATCGACCGCAAGTTTCGCGGCCATGCCTTCTGGACGACGATCATCCTGATCCCGATGATGCTGTCGCCTGCCGTGGTCGGCAATTTCTGGCGCTTTCTCTACGAGCCTCAGATCGGCCTCTTCGCCTATGCCGTGTCGATGGTGTCTGGCATCCCGACATCGGATATTCAGATGCTCGGTAATGTCTCTCTGGCGCCCTGGGCGATTATCATCGTCGATACCTGGATGTGGACGCCCTATGTGATGCTGATCTGCCTCGCCGGCCTGCGCTCCATCCCCGACTATATCT
Source organism: Rhizobium indigoferae (assembly GCF_034554815.1). Classification (NCBI taxonomy): domain Bacteria; kingdom Pseudomonadati; phylum Pseudomonadota; class Alphaproteobacteria; order Hyphomicrobiales; family Rhizobiaceae; genus Rhizobium; species Rhizobium indigoferae. Next base: position 2,382,854 of record NZ_CP140635.1, read on the forward strand.
ATGAGGCTGCCGAGGTCGACCGCGCTTCGCCGTGGCGCCAGTTCTGGTCGATCACCGTGCCGATGGCCCTGCCCTTCATCATGCTCGCCGTGCTCTTCCGCGGCATCGAGAATTTCAAGATGTTCGACATGGTGACGCTGCTCACCGGCGGCGGGCCGGGCTCAGTCACTGAGGTCGCCTCGATCACGCTGAAACGCGCCGCCTTCGAAAGCTGGGCGACCGGCCGGGCCTCGGCCTTTGCCATCATCCTCTTCGTCGCGGTGTTCGGTCTCGCCAACATCTACGTCAAGGCACTGAACAAGGTGAAACAACGATGAGCGCCGCCAACTCAGCCCATTCGGTCGTCGAACCGAGCCTGTCCAGCAAGCGCATCGCCGGCACCATCGTCGTCATCTATGCGCTGATCACCCTCATCCCGCTCGTCTGGATCTTCCTGACCAGCATCAAGTCACCGCCGGATTCGATCAGCTATCCCCCGAAGATCGTCTTCACGCCGTCGCTCGAAGGCTATTGCAACCTGTTCACCACGCGCACCCGGCAGACGCCTGATTATATCGCCTCGCTGCCGGCGCCGGTCGGCGCCTGTGACGAGGTAACGCGCAGGCGCAACATGGTGATCGCCGGCCCGTCGAACTTCGTGCCGCGCTTCGTCAATTCGCTGGTGATCGCCTTCGGCTCCACCTTCCTTGCGGTCTTTCTCGGCACGCTCGCCGCCTATGGCTTCTCCCGCTTCAAGGTGCCGCTCGCCGACGACCTGCTGTTCTTCATCCTGTCGACGCGCATGATGCCGCCGATCGCCGTCGCCATCCCGATCTACCTGATGTACCGCGAGCTCGGCCTGTCGGACACGGCGCTCGGCATGATCCTGCTCTACACCGCCGTCAACGTCTCGCTCGCCGTCTGGCTGCTCAAGGGTTTCATCGACGAAATCCCGCGCGAATACGAGGAAGCGGCGATGATCGACGGCTATACAAGACTGCAGGCCTTCCGCAAGGTCGTACTGCCGCAGGCGACGACGGGCATTGCCGCCACCGCGATCTTCTGCCTGATCTTCGCCTGGAACGAATATGCCTTCGCCGCCCTTCTGACCTCGGGCGAGGCCCAGACCGCGCCGCCCTTCATCCCGACGATCATCGGCGAAGGCGGGCAGGACTGGCCGGCGGTCGCCGCCGGCACGACGATCTTCCTGATCCCGATCCTCGTCTTCACCATTCTCCTGCGCAAGCAGCTGCTGCGCGGCATCACCTTCGGAGCCGTCCGCAAATGAGCCATCTGATCGAAACACCTGCGCCCGCTCGCCAGAAACGGCCGTTCTTCCTGCGCCGCGGCCCGATGGAAACCATCGCGACCGTGCTGATCGGGTTGGGCTTCCTGATGCTGTTCCAGCCCTTCCTGCTGGTGCTCTACACCTATTCGCTGGTGACCCTGCTTGCAGGCACCGTCATGTTCATCATCGTTTCGAAATTCCCGGAGTAAACCATGGCGGACATCCGGATCGAAAATCTCCGCAAGGAATTCGGCAGTTTCGTCGCCGTTCAGGATTCCAGCTTCACCGTCCATGACGGCGAGTTCCTGGCGCTGCTCGGACCTTCCGGCTGCGGCAAGACCACCACGCTGCGCATGATCGCCGGCCTCGAGCTGCCAAGCAGCGGCAAGATCTATCTCGACGGCGAGGACGTCACCTTCAACCGCGCCAGCGCCCGCGACATCGCCTTCGTCTTCCAGCTCTTCGCGCTCTACCCACATATGAACGTGCGTAGGAATATCGGCTTCCCGCTGCTGTCGCAGGGCATGGCCAAGGCCGAAATCCGTCAACGCGTGGAAGAGACCGCCCGCCTGCTGCAGATCGATCATATTCTCAACCGCTCGGTCTCCGGCCTTGCCGGCGGCGACCGGCAGCGCGTGGCGCTCGGCCGCGCCATCGTCCGGCGTCCGAAATGCTTCCTGATGGACGAGCCGCTCGGCACGCTCGACGCCGAGTTCCGCGAGATCATGGTCCACGAATTGCGCGAACTGCACAACCGCATCCACGCGACCACCGTCTACGTCACTCACGACCAGCACGAGGCAATGGCGATGGCCGACAAGATCGCCGTCATGAACCACGGCGTCATCGAGCAGTTCGGCACGCCGCAGGAGATCTATGCAAAGCCGGCGACCATGTATGTCGCCGATTTCATCGGCTCGCCGCCGATGAACTTCATGCGTTTCACCTCGGGTCTGAAGAGCGGCGACCGCTCCATCCTGCTCGACGGCGTCGATGTCGCCGTTCCCGAGATCCATCAGGACATGGCCGAAAGCGAGCTGGCGCTCGGTGTGCGGCCGGAGCATATCCGCTTCAGCGACGCCTCGCGGCTCCGCGGCGCCGTCTATGGCAGCGAATATCTCGGCACCAATCAGGTCGTGGCTGTGGAAACCCCGGGCGGGCTGATCAAGGCCCGCGTTCCCGCCAATCGCAGCTTCCAGATCGGCGAGAGGGTCGGCCTGGAATTCAATCCGGCGAAACTCGCGCTCTTCGACTGCACATCGGGCCGTGCGGTGCCATCCTCGCTCTATCAGGAGACCCGGCATGGCTGATGTCGTCCTCAGGAACCTTGCCAAGCGCTTCGGCGACACCCAGGCTCTGGCCGATCTCGATCTTTCGATCCGCGACGGTGAGTTCGTCGTGTTGCTCGGCCCGACCGGTGCCGGCAAAACCACGACGCTGCGGCTGATCGCCGGCCTCGAAAAGCCCGATAGCGGCCGCATCGAAATCGGCGGCCGCAATGTCGCCGCCGAAGCCCCCGCCGAACGCGACGTCGCCTTCGTCTTCCAGCAATATTCGCTCTATCCGCACATGACGGTTTACGAGAACCTTGCTTTCCCGCTGAAGGCGCCGGTCCGCAAACTCAGCACCGAGGAGATCGACCGCCGCGTCCGCGAGGTCGCCCGCATGGTCAGGATCGACCACAAGCTGGAAAACCGCTCGACCAGGCTTTCCGGCGGCGAGATGCAGCGTGTCGCGATCGGACGGGCATTGGTGCGCCGGCCGGCGATCTACCTGATGGATGAACCTTTGTCCTCGCTCGACGCCAAGCTGCGCGCCGAACTGCGCCTGGAGCTGAAGCGTATCCAGAAGGAACTCGGCTCGACGCTGCTCTATGTCACCCACGACCAGGTGGAAGCCATGACCATGGCCGACCGGATCGGCATCGTCGCCGAGGGTCGCTTGATGCAAGTGGGAACACCGCGCGAGATCTACGGCAATCCCGCCAACCTGCATGTCGCCGCCCGCCTCGGCCAGCCGCACATCAACCTACTGCCTGCGGACCTGCTCCCGGGCGGCCAGCCGCCGCCCGGCACGAAGACCATCGGCGCCCGCACCGAACATCTCGACATCATTGTCGGCAAGGATGCCAATGCCGAGATCGACTGGATCGAACATCTCGGCGACCAGAACCATCTGCATATCAGGGCTGGCAATCACAAGCTCGTCACACTTGCGGATCCATATCTGGCGATCGCGCCGGGAGACCGGATCAGCCTGACATTGCGCGATCCGCTTTATTTCGACGCGCGTGGACAGCGCCTTTCCTGACCGGCAAACAGACATGATGATGGCATGAAAAACAAACAGACGGGTCTCAATCGATGAAACATTTCTTCAACCGCAGGGAAAACATCGTCACCGAAGCCTTGGACGGTCTGCTTCTGACGAGCAGCAATGGCCGTCTCGCCCGCCTCGACAGCTTTCCCGACATCAAGGTGATCCTGCGCGCGGACTGGGACAAGTCGAAGGTGGCGATCATCTCCGGCGGCGGCGCCGGCCATGAGCCATCCCATGCCGGCTTTGTCGGCAAGGGCATGCTGACGGCGGCCGTATCCGGCGAGATTTTCGCCTCGCCGAGCGTCGATGCCGTGCTGACGGCGATCCGCGCCGTCGCCGGCCCGAAGGGCGCCCTGCTGATCGTCAAGAACTATACCGGCGACCGGCTGAATTTCGGCCTTGCCGCCGAAAAGGCGCGCGCCGAGGGCTTCGACGTCGAGATGGTCATCGTCGCCGACGATATCGCCATCCCCGGCATCAATCAGCCGCGCGGCGTGGCTGGCACGCTATTCGTTCACAAGATCGCTGGCCATCACGCCGAACGAGGCGAGGATCTGAAGACGGTCGCGGCCCATGCCGCGGCAGCAGCCGGCGACATCGTCTCGCTCGGCATGTCGCTGTCCACCTGCAGCGTGCCCGGCCAGGCGCATGAAGACCGTCTCGGCGCGGGCGAAGGCGAGCTCGGCCTCGGCATCCATGGCGAGCCTGGCGTCGAGCGCATCGCGCTGCAGCCGGTCACCGATATCGTCGCCACCATGGCGGCACGCCTGTCGCCAACGCTGCGTGAAGGGGGAAGCCACGCCCTTCTCATCAACAATCTCGGCGCCGTGCCGCCGCTAGAAATGACCGTCATCGCCAATGCAGTGCTGTCCTCGCCGCTTGGCCGCCGCGTCCGGCTGATCATCGGCCCGGCACCTATGATGACCGCGCTCAACATGAACGGTTTCTCGCTGTCGCTGATCCGGCTGGATGCCGAGCGCGAGGCGGCGCTGACGGCAGCGGTCGAGCCGCACGCCTGGATGCCGGCCGTCGAACGTCACGAGATCAGGATCGTCGCCGCACCGAGAACATCAGCCGGATTGAACGGCGCCAACGGCAAGGCCGGAGAAAATGATCGCAACCGGCGCCTCATCACGGCGCTCTGCGAGCATCTGATCTCGCAGGAAAGCGAACTCAACCGGCTGGACGGGCGCGTCGGCGACGGCGATACCGGCTCGACGGTGGCCTCAGGCGCCCGCAGTGTGCTTGCCCGCCTCGACACGCTGCCGCTCGACCGGCCGGCGGCAACGCTTGCCTCGCTCGGCGATATCCTCGGCACCAGCATGGGCGGATCGAGCGGCGTGCTGCTGTCGATCTTCTTCACCGCCGCGGCAAAGGCGATGGCTGACAAAGCCGATATATCAGCAGCCCTTCTTGCCGGGCTTGACAGGATGACGTTCTATGGCGGAGCCGGAGTCGGCGACCGGACGATGGTCGATGCGTTGTCGCCTGCCCTACAGGCGCTCGCATCCGGCGATGTCGCCGCCGCGGCAAGAGCTGCGGCAGCGGGTGCGGAGTCGACGAAGACGATGATGAAGGCGAAAGCCGGACGCGCCTCCTATGTCGGCGAAAGGGATCTGGCGGGTGTCGCCGATCCCGGCGCCGTCGCGGTTGCCGGCGCGTTCGGCGTGGCGGCAAGCCTCGCCTGACCGGCGTGAAATTCAAATGCCCGCAGGAGGCGCGGCGACAGGGAGGACGGCAGTGCAGGCGGAACCGGTGCTTGTGGCAGGATTGATCGAAGTGTGCCGCGCGACGATCGCGGCAAACAGCGATCATCTCTGCGCGCTCGATCGCGCCATCGGCGATGGCGATCACGGAACCAACATGCGGCGCGGCTGCGAGGCAGTGAGCGCCGAAGGCGAAAGCCTGTCCAGCCTCCCCTTTCCCGACGCCATGGAAAAGATCGGCCTGACGCTGGTGATGAATGTCGGCGGTGCCGCCGGGCCTCTCTACGGCACGCTGCTGATGGAGATCGGCCGCGAGCTTCGCAAAAGTGATGAAAAGGCCGATTTTTCGCAGGTGCTGAAACAGGCGATCGATGCCGTGGCCAGACGCGGTCGCGCGCATGCCGGCGACAAAACCCTGCTCGACGTGCTCTATCCCGTGCATGCGGCACTTGCCAGCCGCTCGCCGCTCGGCGCAATCGCCCGCAGGGCCGAGCGTTCCGCCAACCGCACTGCTGACATGAAGGCAATGCGCGGGCGCGCGGCCTATCTCGGCGACCGCTCCATCGGTCATGTCGATCCCGGCGCGTCGAGCTGCGCGCTGCTGACCACGGCGATCTGCCGCTATCTCGGGGAGCACCGTCCGCAATGAATGGAAAGACCGCAAATGTGGGTATCGTGATCGTCTCCCACTCGCCGCTGGTGGCAAGGGGGATCGCCGACATGGTGCGGCAGATGGTCGGCGACTGCGTGCCGCTCGCCTGGTCGGGTGGCAACGTCCACGGCGACCTCGGCACCGATGCCGGCGGCATCCTGAGAGCGATCGAGGCCGCATGGTCCGATGCCGGCGTCGCCGTCTTCGTCGATCTCGGTGGCGCCGAGACCAACAGCGAGATGGCGATCGAAATGCTGGGCCTTCCCCGCGCGGCCCTCGTCTCCATCTGCAACGCGCCTTTGGTTGAAGGCGCCGTCATCGCCGCTGCCGAGGCGTCGGGGGGCGCGTCGCTGGCCAAAGTCGTCGCCACAGCCGAGGAACTGTCCCCCTGATGACGAGCGGATTGCGTAGTGAAAAACAGGAGCCCGACCCATTGCACGTGAATTGCCAGACGGAGGTGGAAGTCAAGCACGGTGTCGGGCTGCATGCCCGCCCCTCCGTCACCTTCACGCGGCTTGCCAAGTCCTTCCCCTGTTCGATCGAGATCGCTGTCAACGGCAGCGACGTCTGGCTGAACGGCAAGAGCATCATCAAGATCATGGGTGCGAGAATCCGAAAAGGGTCGATCCTCAGGATCCGCGCCGACGGCATTCTCGCCGAAGAGGCGATCCGCGCGCTGAAGGAACTCATCGAGCGCAACTTCGATGAGGAAAAGAAACATGGCCGAACCGCTTAGACTGAAAGCGAAGAGCGCATCCCCGGGCATCGCATCTGGCCCGGCCTTTCTTGCCGAGCGGCCGGACGCCGCCCCTGCATCCCGAGCCGTCGGTGGATACAGCGCGCTGGAGAAGGCGATCGACATCTCGATCGGCGAACTCGAGCACCTTGCCGATGGAGCCGATGCCGAAAGCCGGGATATCATCGATTTCCAGATCGAGGTGCTGCGCGATCCGACGATCGCGGAAGCGACGGGCGCGCGCATGGAGGCCGACGAGAATGTCGTCTTCGCCTGGGTCGCCACCCTCGACGCCTATATCGGTGAACTCGAAGCGGCCGACGAGGAGCAGATGCGGGCACGCGCCGTCGATATTCTCGACATCAAGAACCGCGTGCTCGGGGCGCTCGCCGGCACCCCGATCGCCGATTTCCCGCCTGGCTCGGTCTTCGTTGGCAAGGATATGGAGCCGAGCCGCTTTCTCGCCCATGACTGGTCGAAAGGCGGCGGCATCGCGCTGTTTGCAGGCAGCACCGCCGGCCATGTCGCCCTGCTTGCCCGGGCGAAATCGGTGCCGATGGTGGTCGGCACGGGTCGCTTTTCGGCAGCGGATGGAGATCCCGTTCGCGTGGATGGCGACGCCGGTGCGGTCGTCCTGAAGGCCGGCGGCATGCTGATCCCGGCACCGGCACAAGCACCTGCCAGCGACACGCAAACTGGCAGCAGTGAGCTGCGCACGGCGGACGGCGTGCCGATCCTGCTCTCCATCAATATCAACGATCCCGCCGAGATCGATGCGCTCGATCCGGCAACGGCGGGCGTCGGCCTGATGCGCTCGGAATTTTCAGTTGCCTCGGTCGCCGATGCTGCCAATGAGGAACGACAGCTGGCAATCTATCGCCGCGTGCTGGAGCAGGCGGGCGACAGGCCGGTGATCATAAGAATGCTCGATATCGGCGGCGACAAGCCGCTCGCCGGCCTGGAAGACCTGCCGGCTCTCGCCTCGGGCCTGCGCGGCATCCGGCTGCTGCTTGCCCGGCCGGAAATCGCCCGCGTCCAGGCCCGCGCCCTGTTGCGCGCCGCTGTCTTCGGCAGGCTGTCGGTGATGCTGCCGATGGTGACGTTTCCCGACGAGGTCGACAGGATGCGCGAGATATTCCGCGAGGAAGCCGAAAAGCTGGGCCGCCGTGCCCTGCCCCACCGAATGCCGCCGATCGGCATGATGGTGGAGGTACCATCAGCCGCCTTGATGCTCGACGCCTTCGGGTCGGCGGCTTTCTTCTCGTTCGGAACCAACGACCTCACCCAATATCTCGCCGCCTCCGCCCGCGACGATATGGACGCCGATGCCGGCAAGGCTGCACCCGCCGTGCTCCGGCTGCTCGCCCAGGCGGTGAAGCTTTCCGCCGGCAAGCCAGTCAGTATCTGTGGCGACATGGCCGGAGATCCCAGCTATCTGCCCAGGCTGCTCGCCGCCGGCCTCCGGCATTTTTCCGTGGCGCCGGCCCGGCGTCCCGCGATAAGATCGGCGATCATCGGCCTCAATGCCGATGGCACAAGGGCAGCCGGAGAGTAGGATGGCGCGCGAAGACATCGAAGACGCCATTATCACCTACAAGTCCATTCTGGCGCAGATCATCGACAACAGGCCATCGGGCACGCGCCAGCGACTGGCGACGGCGCTTGGAAAACATCGCAGCTTCGTCACCCAGATCACCAGCCCGACCTATGCAACGCCGCTGCCGGCGCGCCATCTCGCGACGATCGTCCGCGTCTGCCATTTCAGCGCTGCCGAACAGGAGCGCTTTCTCGAAGCCTATCAAGCCGCCCATCCCGGCAAGCTGCCGGACCTCGGCCATTCCGAGAAATTGCGGCACCTGTCGCTGATGGTGCCCGACTTCGGCGACGACAGGAAAAACCGCCTGCTGGAAGAGGCGATCTCAGATCTGGTGCAGAAAATCGTCGCGATATCGGGTGCGGAATGACGAGTAAGCTGGTTGACGTAACGTAACGCTTTTGGCCTTGGGAGAGGCTCGATGAAGAAGTTCATGAACACTGCGGAAACCATGGTCGCCGAAAGCGTCGAAGGCTTCGTGCGCGCCCATGAGGCCTTCGTGGTGTTCGGGCCTGAGCGCAGATGCATCCGCCGCCGCCATCTCCCCCCTGGCAAGGTGGCGCTTATATCAGGCGGCGGCGCCGGCCATGAGCCGATGCATATCGGCTTCGTCGGACACGGCATGCTGGACGCCGCCTGCGTCGGCCATATCTTCACCTCGCCGACGCCGAGTCAGATCATCGCCGCGATCGAAGAGACCGATACCGGCGCCGGCTGCCTGCTCGTGGTCAAGAATTACGACGGCGACCTGATGAATTTCGAAATGGCGATTGAAATGGCCGGAGATCGCCACAGCCTCGACATGGTGGTCGTCAGTGACGATATCGAAACATCGAAGATCGGCGAAGGCAGAGGCCGACGCGGCGTCGCCGGAACGCTGGTCGTCGAAAAGATCCTCGGCGCTGCGGCCGAACGCGGCATGACACTTTCCGCATTGAAGCAGCTTGGGGAAGGTTTGAATACGCGCATCCGCTCAATGGGTGTGGCGCTGAATGGCGTGACTGTGCCGCAGACCGAGCGCACCACATTTTCGCTCGGACCCGACGAAATGGAGATTGGCGTCGGCATCCATGGCGAACCCGGCCATGCCAGGCAGCCCTTCGCCGCCTCCGACACCATCATCGGCCATCTCTGCCAGACCATCGCCGGCGACATCGCGGCAGCGCCAGGCGCCAAGGCGTTGCTCTTCGTCAACGGCCTCGGCGGCACGCCGCCCGCCGAACTCTACCTCGCCTATAACGGCGCCCGCCGTTTCATCGAGGAAAGAGGCATCCCGATCGAGCGCTCACTGGTCGGAACCTACGTCACCTCGCTCGACATGCAGGGACTGTCCGTCACCCTTGCCTTACTGACCGACGAGGAGATCGCGCTCTGGGATGCGCCGGTAGCGACCGCAGCGCTGCATTGGCCGTGACAGCGTTCCAAGCGTGTCAGATATAAAGCGCCGCCATCTTCCGCCATGCGCCGGCGCGGTGGGCGCGTCCATCCCAGACATGTAACTGATGGCCGACGTTCTTGTCCGCGAGCAACCGGCTGAGATAGCGGTTATTGTCGAGGAAAGGGTCGGCATCGCCAATGGTGAGAATGATGTCGCTCTCACGCAGCCTGGCGAGTCTCCAATCGCCGCCGAGCCCGGGCAGAAAATGCGTCGGCGTGTGGAAATAGACGCTGTCGTCGTAATAGCCATCGAACAGGTCGCCGAAGGATTCCACCCTCATCGTCAGGTCGTAGCGGCCGGAAAAGGCGACGAGCTTGCGGAAGAGATGCGGATGGCGAAAGAACAGGCTTGCCGCCTGGAAGGCGCCGAGGCTGCAGCCATGCACGATGGTGCAGTCATGCGAATTCTTCGCCGCCATCAGCGGCAGCACCTCATTCAGGATGTAATCCTCGAGCGCACCATGCCGGCGGATGCGCTCGGCCGGGTGATGGTGGAAGGCATAGAAGGTCTCGGCCGCCAGGCCCTCGATGCAATAGAGCTGGAGATGGCCCGCCTCCAGCTTGTCTGCGAGGCTTGCGACCAGCCCGAGCTGCTCATATTCGAAGAAGCGCCCGTCCCGCGTCGGAAAGACCAGCACCCTGGCGCCGGCATGGCCGAACACTACAGCGCCGCGCGTCTTTTCAGACACGCAAAGGACGCTGTAGCACTTTGAATGGCTGCATAATTTTGTCCTTAAATCGAGTCCGATTGAAGGAATTATGCAGCAGCATCTCCATGTCTCGATGCAGCCGCTGACTGTACCAGCGCAGATATTCGCGGTTCATGGCACCCTGAAAAACTGTCCCACCTTGTCGCGGAGAACCGCCTCTTGCTCAGCGCTGCCAGGATAGTCGAAATGCCCCGCATCTAGGATGAAGATTTCATTAAATTTCGGCATCGCATTTGCGACAGCAAACTGGCAGGGCGGCGCCACCGAAGGATCGAACAGCGCAACGGCAACCAACATCGGCACCTTGATCCGCGAAGCGGCCGTTGCCGCATCGTAGAGCCGAAGCGTCTCAAGCACATCTGCGTGTTTCTTATGATACTCCTGCACCGATCGCGCGCTGCCGACTGTCGGCAGGGTCAGCCGCAACGGCTGATCCCCGAAACTTGGCAGCGCCAGATGGCCGCGATCGATGCGCTCGTCGTAAGCGATCGCCATTGCCCCGATACCGCCGCCGAAGCTGATGCCGCTATAGCCGATATGCCCTGAAAGCCAGGGATAGAGTGCAACAAGCGTCGAGACGGCAAGCCAGGTATCCTCGACGCAGCCGCCGATGATATAGGATTTAGGCTTGTCGATATCGTGCAGCACATGCCAGGAGGGATTCTGCGAGATCGGCGGACGAGCGCTAAGCGACAGCCCGCGGCAGCAGGGAAAAAGCACTGCCGTTTCCTTGACCGGCAGATCGAATTCAGGCCGATCCCGCCCGCCATAACCATGCCCGACGACGAGGCCGCGCCGCACCTCCCCCTGACGCGGCAGGATGAGCCAGCCGCCGATCCTGAATGACCCGGTCGAGATATAGACGAGATCGAGCACATGCCAGTCGGGATGGCTGATTTTGCTCCGGCGCAGCACCGGCTGCGGATCGACCGTCAGCGCCCTGAGATAACGCGCCTCCCAGAAATCGTCGAAACCCTCAGGCGCCTCGGGCTGCTTGACGGCAAGGAGGTCTGCGAGCTGCATGCCGTAGGTCGGATCAAAGTCGAAGGGATGTGTCGTCGGAATACTCATCCAAGGCTTGTCTCGTGAAAAGGCCGGCGGCGCAAGACTCTGCCTTAGCCAGCCGATAAACCTTACCGGAACTCGGGCACCTTTACGCGGTCAGTCGCCTCGTATCGCCTGGATGTGTCGAAGAGCCTGCGGCCAACGGCGCGCGCAGTCTCCAGATGGGCGGCCGCATGGTTCGGTCCGGCTTCGAGCAACAGCTCCGATGTCACGACGCGGGCGCCGCAATAGTCGAAGATCCCGTGATCGATCTGCGTCTTCATGGCGCCGAAATAGCCGTGCCGCACATAGGTCCCTGCATCGGCGCCGCCGAGGCCGACCAGATGCACCGGCAGGCGGCCAAGCAACTTCACCAGCCCAGTATCCGGGCGATCGTCGTAAGCCCAGCCATTGGTGAACACCCGGTCGATCCATCCCTTGATAAGCCCCGGCATCGACCACCAGTAGACGGGATAGACGAGCACCAGCGCATCGGCGCGGTCGATCCTTGCCTGCTCGGCGGCAACGTCGGCGGGCAGCACCCCTTTCCTCAGATGCCGAGCAATATCGGCCGCGGTGAACCGGGGATCGAAGCCCTCGGCCGCGAGATCGGCAAACTCGACGGAATGGCCGGCATCGGAAAGTGTGACACCTTCGGCAAGATGGGCGGCGACGCGGTGGGTGAGCGACTGGGGATCGGGATGCGCGACGACGATGAGCGCGTGCATGGCGAAAACTCCTGCTGAATGATTGCGGATGGAAGACGCAGCCTGTATACCTTTGGTAAGCTACTTTCAGTAAGTTACTTTTGGTATATAGCGATGTCAAGCGCCGAAAAAACAGGTCAGCCGACCGATCCGCAACCGCGCCGCCGCCTGTCGCGTCAGGATCGGCATCGCCAGTTGCTCGACGTCGCCTGGCAGATCGCCCGTGACGAGGGAACGGAAGCGCTGACCCTCGGCCGGCTTTCCGAGCGGGCCGGTGTAACGAAACCAGTGGTCTATGATCATTTCGAAACCCGCCCCGGCCTGCTCGCAGCGCTCTACCGCGAATTCGACGCCCGCCAGACGACTGTGATGGACGCAGCCCTTGCGGCAAGCCAGCCGTCGCTCGCCGACCGGGCCACAGTCATCGCCACCTCCTATGTCGACTGCGTGCTTCTTCAGGGCCGCGAAATCCCCGGTGTGATCGCAGCACTTGCCGGCTCGCCGGAACTCGAAAGGATCAAGCGCGAATACGAAGCGGCCTTCATCGAGAAATGCCGCATCGCGCTTTCGCCCTTTACCGGTGCCGGCACGATCGCCGCAGCCGGCCTCTGGGCCATGCTCGGCGCCGCCGAAGCCCTCTCCTATGCCGCCGCGTCGGGCGACATCACCGCCAGCGAGGCAAAGAAGGAACTCTTCGAAACCATCGTCGCGATGGTGGCGAGAAGTATGGGCGGCGGCACGCATCCCGATCACCTGCGCAATACGGCCGGCCTCGCATCGAGATGATCCGGCGGGAATACCTGTATCGAATCCACCGCCCGCTTCGCCATGGAACTCGGTTATTTCGCGACCCTGGTGAGCGACGCGACGGCCGCCTTCTCGCACCTAATGATGCATGCGGCGCACAAGCTGAACGGCCCGACCTACGCCCATGCTATTCTGACGATGGCCGAACTTATCGAAGTCTTGCCCAAGGCGTCTGCTTCAAAGGACAATGCCATGACCATGCTCTTCAAACTGCTCACAAGTGCCGGCTCGGAATCCCTGAACCGCGACCGGCGCAGGTTCCTGACCACCGCGGCGATCGGGATCACCGCCGCGGGCGCGCGCAGCCTGTTTCCGTCCTATCCGGCATCGGCTGCCACGGGAGATGCGATCCGCCCGTTTCGCGTCGACACTCCCGAGGCGGACCTCCTCGACCTTCGCCGGCGCGTGCTGGCAACACGCTGGCCCGAACGCGAGACGGTCGACGACCAGACGCAGGGCATACAGCTCGAGAAGATCAAGCCGCTCGTCGATTATTGGGGCACCGGCTACGACTGGCGAAAGGCGGAAGCGAAGCTGAACGCGCTGCCGCAGTTCATCACCGAGATCGACGGCCTAGACATCCACTTCATTCACGTCCACTCGAAACATCCGAATGCCCTGCCCGTCATCATCACCCATGGCTGGCCGGGATCGGTATTCGAGAACCTCAAGATCATCGGCCCGCTCACCGATCCGACCGCTCATGGCGGACGCGCCGAAGATGCGTTCGACGTGGTCATTCCGTCGATGCCGGGCTACGGCTTCTCCGGCAAGCCGACCGGCACCGGCTGGGGGCCAGACCGCATCGCGCGGGCCTGGGCGGAACTGATGAAGCGCCTCGCTTACAGCAGCTACGTCGCCCAGGGCGGCGACTGGGGCTCGCCGGTCTCCGGCGCAATGGGACGGCTCGCGCCACAAGGTCTGCTCGGCATCCATATCAACCTGCCGGCTGTCGTGCCGCCCGAAGTTGCCGCGGTGCTCGCCGCGGGCGGGCCGGCGCCGCGGCGACTCTCCACCGAGGAACGCGCGGCGTTCGATGCCCTCAGCGCCGCAGCCAAGATGGGGAACAGGTCCTATGCCACGATGATGGGCACGAGGCCACAGACGATCGGCTACGCCATATCGGACTCCCCGGCCGGCCTTGCGGCATGGACGCTCGGTCATCCAGGCTTCACGCACTGGACCTACGACAGCAGCGATCCCGAAAAGTCTCCCGACGAGGTGCTCGACGACATCACGCTTTACTGGTTGACCAACAGCGCCGCTTCCTCGGCCCGGATCTACTGGGAATATGGCGGCGGGCGCAGTCCCGTCCTTGCGGCCGGGGAGAAGACCTCCAAGATCGCGCTTCCGGTCGCCATCACCGTCTTTCCTGGGGAGAGCTACCAGGCCCCTGAGACATGGGCCCGTCGCGCCTATCGCAACCTTATCTATTTCCACAAGGTCGACAAGGGCGGCCACTTCGCCGCCTGGGAGCAGCCGGAGCTCTTCTCCGCCGAGCTTCGAGCAGCGTTCAGGCCGCTGCGCCGACCGATATGAGAGGAGCGGCGGCCCCTCGCCGCTTTAGGGATGCCGCCGCGGCCCTGCCGCTTCCCGGCCTCGGCATCAGTCCCTATTCTGCCCCGCCGCCGTGAGGATCAGCTTTGTGATCTCGTCCGGGTGGGAGATCAACGACAGATGGCTGGCCTGGATTTCAATGGTCTTTGCTCCCATGCGTTTGGCCATGAAGCGTTCGAGATCGGGATTGATCGTCCGGTCCTCGGTCGAGACGGCATACCAGCTCGGCTTCGAACGCCAAGCAGCCTGTGTCGTCTTGCCGGTCAGCAGCGCCTTTTGAAACGGCTGCTGCACGGCGTAAAGAACTTTCGCCTTCGCCTCCGGCAGGTCGCCGGCGAAATCACGCAGGAAGGCTTCCTCGCTCAGCCGACCCTCGTCACCGTCAAAGACGATGCCGGCCGAAGCGGGCGGCGTTGGGAAGGTCTTGGCGAGAGCGGTATAATCCTCACCTGCATCCGGCGCCCGCGCCGCCACGTAGACGAGCGCCGAAACATCCGGGTGCACGCCGGCCTCGGTGACCATCATGCCGGAAAACGAATGCCCAACGAGAACCGTCGGGCCGTCTTGTCGGTCGAGCACCCGCTTCACGGCAGCGACAGCCTCGGGCAGCGTCGTCAGCGGGTTCTGTACCGCCGTGGCATTGAGCCCGGCCACCTGCAGGCGCGCGATCACCTCGGTCCAGCACGAGCCGTCGGCAAACAGTCCGTGCGCCAGCACGACGTTGCGCGCCTTCAAGGGAGCGGATGTCGCGGCCATGCCGCGGGTGGCAAGCAGAGAAGCGGCGGCGCCGGCAACAAGGGCGGCCGAGAAAGTCCGTCTGTTCATCATCATGATCTGGCTCCTTGTGCGTCCAGGAATTGAAGGATCGAAAGCATGTCGGCTCGGGACCGAAGAACGGAAGCCAAGTCAAAATCGGTTGGTCTGTGATGCCGTGTCGGAACGGTTCGCTTTGCCCGGCGGGCGCTGGCCCTCGTCGCGTTGCGGCTCCCGTCGTATTCAAATTCGGTAATTGAAGCGGCTCGTGTATGTAGAAGCCTGCTCGCTGGAGATTTATGTATTCCCATTCGATATAAAGTCAATTATTGAATACGTAACACCTTCGTGATGCCATAAGTGTATACGCTGAGCGGCAAGCACAATCGCATTTGCATACACAATCGATCGAGCCGTCGATGTTGAAACAGATCGGAGATAACGGAATGGAGAATGGTTTCGAAACCGAGGATGACGGTGATGATCGCGGCTTGCTCTCCGATCGCATTCGCAACGCCCTGACGGACGAGATCGCCGCCGGCACGCTGGCGGCGGGCGCAGCGTTGGACGAACAGCAGCTTGCCGACCGCTTCGGCGCCTCCCGCACGCCGGTTCGCGAAGCGCTGCGTCAGCTGGCGGCGGGCGGCCTCGTCGAGCTTCGCGCCCGGCGCGGCGGCGTCGTCGCCCGTATGACGCCGGAGCGCATCATGGAGATGTTCGAGACGGTGGCCGAGATCGAGGCCGTCTGCGTCAGGCTCGCGACCTACCGCATGACGCCGCTGGAGCGCAGCCGCCTGATCGAACTGCACGAGCTCTCAGAGCCGATTGTCGAAGCCGGAAATTTCGACGCCTATGACAGCTTCAACCGCCAATTCCACGAGACCATCTACCGCGCCACCCACAACGGCTTCCTCGCCGAGCAGGCGATCGCCATCCGCAACCGCCTGAACGCCTTCCGACGCACGCAACTGCGCCAGGGCGAAAGGCTGAGCCGCTCCCGCGACGAACACGAGGCCATCATGCAGGCGATCGCCGAAGGCGACGGCGAGATGGCGTCACGGCGCATGCGCGCCCATATGCTCAACGCCGCCACCTCGCTCAGCCGTTTCATCGAGGCCAACAAGCCGGCGTGAATCTCCCTAAGGAATCGGGCAGTGGTATTTATAATGAGCCATGGTGGTCATCAACTCGTCGCCGGTGGCCCCGCGTATGCCGGGATTCTCCTCCAGGAACGTGCATAGCGTATTGCCGATCGCTTCCGCCGTAGTTCCGACTGGGATACAGACGTTGACACCAACGGCGATTGCAAAATGCGCCGAGTTCACCATCCTGCTGGGTCTGGGAGCGGCTTCGGTAAAAATGCGACGAGCGAGTTGCTCATCACTATTCCATTTGTCCAACCAACCGGCAACATACCCGACGACAAACTGCCGGGACTCGCTGCAATCAGAATAGAGAACGTCACCGCTGGAAAACCCGGCTGGAATCTTTGCAGATACCGTTGCCAAAAGGGTGGCGACAAGAATGCCCGACATCACATCTCCAAAGCTCGCAATAACGCAGAGCTTTGATCGGGAACGTGTCGGAAATTAGCTTAAAACGTGTCTTCTTTTTTTCTGCAACCAAAAAACAAAATGACAGCTAATCTCACCTCAGCCTCAATCGAACCGACTGACCTCAAGCCCGCTGCCGACCGGCAGCAGCACGCTTGATATCCCTGGCTTGGCACGGACAGCCTCACCATAGCGTTTGAGATCATCGCCTCCCGGGCGCAGCATGTTGTCGGCAACGATCATCGCGCCCGGATTAAGCTTGGGGTAGAAGGCTTCGAGGCAGGGAACGTAAAGATCCTTCCAGAGATCCACCAGCACGAAGTCGATGCCGGAGGAAAGCTCGCCAATCATCTGGACAGCATCCCCGACCTTGAATTCCACATACTCGGCGAGCCCTGCCCTGACGGCCATGTCGCGTGCGTAGGCAGACTTGTAACCGTGCATTTCCATGGTGATCAGCCGCCCGCCGGAAGCGCGCGCGGCTTCCGCCAGCCATATCCCGGAATAACCAAAGGAGGTGCCGAGTTCGAGGATCGTCGGCGCCTTGAGGCTCCTGGCGAGGATATTGATGAACTGCCCAGTCTCCGGCCCGACTGCGCGCAGCCGCTGATCCTGTCCTCCGTCGCGGCCGCCCGGAGGCAGTTCGCGCGGGCTGTTATGCTCCGTCTCGATCATCGCGTGATAGATGTCGAGCACGTCCTGGATTCCGCTGCCCATTGTCTTCTCCATGACCGCCTGCACGAAATTCATGCGCGTTGAGCAGATGATCATTGCCCGACCGAAACACCGCCGGAAAGTTAAACTTTGGCAATTATCGCCCTTGTTGGCCACCTTGCCGTTGCACATGCCGCCGGCGTCGGTTACATCATGCGCTCAATGGTCGGGTCACCCGGCCACGTAAGCGTTAACGTCACTCAACGCGTATGATCGAACGGCTTTTGCGGCTTCGATCTGCGCGACTATGTCCTGCGGATCGAGCTTCAAAGCCCCGGAAGGACACATGGATAACAATCAACTCAAAGAACAGACTTCACCCGCCCCTGTCATCGAGCGGATCCGCCACGACACGCGACGGCGCACCCTGATGGTCGAAAGCGTCATCGACATCACCCCCGGCATGCGCCGCATCGAATTGACCGGCGGCGATCTCGCCGACTTCACCAGTCTTGCACCCGATGACCACATCAAGATTTTCGTACCGGCCACCGATGGCGGGGAAGAACGCCGTGACTACACGCCGCGCCGCTACGACAATGCCGAACGCAGACTGACCATCGACTTCGCCTTGCACGAGGCAGGCCCCGTGACCCAATGGGCGATCGACGCGCGCCCCGGCGACAGGCTCGAGATCGGCGGACCAAGGGGCTCCGCCGTGGTTTCGAAGACAGTCAAACGATGGCTGCTGATCGGCGACGAAACGGCACTGCCGGCAATCGGCCGCCGGATCGAGGAGAGCAGTGCCGGAACCGTCATCACCACAATCGCAGCCGTCACCGGCCCGTTGGAAGAGCAGGTCTTCACGACATCAGTCGAACTGCACATCCACTGGGCGCATCGGCCTCTCTCGCAGGCAACGGATGCCGCAGCGCTGCTGAAATTGTTGAGCACGGTCGATATCCAACCGGAAACCTTCATCTGGGTCGCGGCGGAAGCCTCGGTAACACGCGATATCCGCGCCTATCTGCTGGAACGAGGTTGCCCGCTCGGCTGGATCAAGGCATCCGGCTATTGGGTGTTCGGCAAGGCCGACACGACTGAGAAATTCGGCTAGGGGTCATTCCACAGATTCCATTGGTGACGCGCGCTCACTCACTTCGCTCCGGATTTTATGATCCGAAGCGATCCGATGGATGTGAAGGGGTATGAATTGAGCGAAGTCCCCGCATCTGCCGGAACGCTGCGGCAGGTGGGCGTCCGCAACTGTGAGCACCGGGCGCCAACAACCGACTTATCGAAGGAGATCGACCACGCGGCGGGCAGAACCCAATGCGAGCGTCCATCCCAACATGCCGTGGCCGGCATTGATGTAGAGACCTTTGATGCGTCGGGAGGCGGCGATCATGGGCTTGGAGGTCGGAGTCATGGGCCTCTCGCCCGACCATCTCGTCAGTTCGTCCGATCGGTCGAAAAGATCGGGCAGCACTGCGGACGCGGCCAGCTTGAGCGTGTCGAAACGCCCGACATCAAAACCGGCTCCGGGACGCTCGATGTCTGCCAGTCCGGCAACACGAAAACGGTCGCCGATTGCCGCAAAGGCAAGCTTTCGCTTGACGTCTGTCAGGCTGACACTTGGTGCAAGGCCGGATCTTGGAATGGTGAGCGAGTAGCCTCTGACGGAGCGTATGTCCCGGGCCTCGGGCAGATCGGACACGAGGGAACGGATCTGCGGTCCTGCGGCGACAACGGCGGCGTCGACGTGAAGCTCGTCGCGATCCTCGAACCTCAACCCTGTCAGCACCCCTCCCGTTTGGACAAAGCTCGAAACCCTTCTGCCGAAAAACGTCGACACCTGCCCGCGCCCGATCATCCAGGCGGTCAGCTGGCGGCAAAATTCGGCCGCATCGCCGAGGGCATCATCCGGGGTATAAACGGCGCCGGCAATCTCTCCCTGATACGCGGCAAGCGCCGGTTCGATGTTTTCCGCCTCCATCCGCGTCAGCAGGCGCTGTTCGAAGCCAAGGGCATTCTTGCGCACGACACTGGAATGGGCGGCAGCAAAACTCTGCCGGTCGGCGTAGAGATGCAGCTTTCCGGCGACACGGTAATCGAATTCGACATCGGTTTCCTTAAGCAGGATCGCGAGTTCGTAACGGGATTGCTCGGCGAGGCGCAGGATGTCCTGCGTATTGTTCCACCAACGCCTGAACGGGGTATTGGCAATAAATTTCAGCCCCCAACGCAGAAAGTCCCGGTCGAGTTGCCAGTGGATGCGGATGGCCGGATCGCGCCCCATCGCAATGGCTGGCAGATGCTTCAGCAGGGCTGGCGATGCCATTGCGTCACCGTAGGCCCAGGACAGTTGCGCGGCGTTGCCGGCACTCGCCCCCGTGCCCGGCTCGCCCGCCGCATCGATAAGCGTCACATCATGCCCCGCCCGGGCGAGAAGATAGGCCGACGACACGCCGATGACGCCGGCGCCGATCACCGCAACGCGCCCCATCTCAGGCCTCGTCGCCGACGATGGCCGTCAGCTCGACTTCAACAGGAACCCCACGTGGCAGGGATGCAACGCCGACCGCGATGCGGGCATGCGTCCATCGATCCGGGAAAAGCTCTCGGAGCAGTTCCGAAGCGCCATCGACGACCGCGCCGTGGCGCTCGAAAGCAGCATCTGCCGCGACATAGCCCGCCAGCCGTACGAAGCCCAGGATCTTGTGGAAGCCGCCCGCAGCTCCCTCCAACTGGGCAAGCGCATTGAGAAGCGCCCAACGCGCACATTCTCGCCCCTCTTCGATGGAGACTGATGCTCCGAGGTGTCCCGTCTGCAGCACCACGCCATCCTTCAACGGCACTTGACCGGAAATGGTGATGATATTGCCGGTCCGCACAGCTCCGGAAAATGCACCCGGCGGCGAGGATGCTTCCGGTAGGGCAAGCTCGAGCTGTACCAGCCGTTCGCGCACGCGATTGCTTCCAGCCGACGAAGCATTGCGTGCCTTGCGGGCCGCCGCTTCTGCGCTGCGGTCGACGAAGGCCCTCATGATATTCCTGTCGAGTTCAGTCAGCCGGTATTCCGGGTGCCATTGGATACCCAGGCAAAAGCCGTCTGTTTCTCCTTCGAATGCCTCGATGATGCCGTCCGGCGCCCTTGCAGCGACACGGAATCGTCCGTGGCCGGCCAAAGCATGCCGATGCAGGCTGTTGACGCGCGCCGACCTCTTCCCGACCCAGTTGGCGAGCACGCTGCCCTGCTCGACGATGATCTCGTGCGCCAGCACGTCGGGGACATCTTGCGGGATGTGGGATACGTCGGCGGCCGGCAGCTCGGTTTGAAATTTGCCTCCAAGGCATTCACCGATCAGTTGCATGCCATGGCAGATGCCGAGAAGCGGCTTGCCGGTTTTCAAGGCTTGCTCGACCAGCTGAATTTCGAACTGCCTGCGCGCGCCTGTCACCTCCGTCCCCGGCCGCGCACCGGTAAGGAGGATTCCATCGGCGAGTGCCAAGGCCGGTGCCAGGTTCCGGGTATTGTAAGGCAGGATCAACGGAATTCCCCCTGCCTCGGCTATGGCGTCCGCATAGTTGGCGCGTACCACATACTCCTTCTCGGTCGGAGCATCAGGCGCTTCGCTGAGGTCGGGCGTCATGAGGATCACCGGCCAACGAGGTTCATCCGATTGCGTTGCATGCCGACGTGCGTCGCCGGTGGCAACGGTCGTTTCAATGGTCATGGTCTTGGCCTTGTGATGACGAGTTAGCGGGTGGCCGGAAGGGTTAGCCGGCGCGAGAGGACCGAGAAAGGCCAGGCTATCGCGAAATAGCAGAGGCCGACGGCAATGTAGATTTGCAAGGGCAGGAAATACTCGGTCGCCATTGACCGCCCGGTGAGAACCAGTTCGTTGACGGTAATCAGCGAAGCGAGCGAAGAATCCTTGAGCAGCGAGACGAAGGTGATGATCATGGGCGCCAGAATGACACGCGCGACCTGCGGCAGGATGATCAGGACGAAGCTCTGGGCCGGGGTGAAGCCCGCGGCTAACGCTGCCTCGCTCTGCCCGGCAGGTATAGCCTTCAGGCCGGCGCGGAAAAGCTCTGCGACCTGGGCCGCGAAACACAACGCCAGGCCCGCAATCGCCGCGCCGAAAGCATCAAAGACGATCCCGATACCCGGCAAGCCGAAATAAAGCAGAAACAAAACCGCCAGCAGCGGCACGCCACGCATGATCGTCACATAAAGGGCCGCAAAATACCTTAGCGCCGCGAAACTGGATTTCTGGCAGAGCGAAAGCAGCAAGCCAAAAACGAATGCCAGGGCAAAGGCACAAACAGAAAGCAGGGCCGTATTCACCATCGCCCGCAGCAGGAGAGGCAGCCATTCGGCACCATAATCGCCATAGGGCGCTAGGAAAGCGCTCATCCTTTCAATCTCCCATAACGTCTTTCGAGGAACCGCGTGACCTGCATCAATGGCAAGCTCAGCAACAGGTAGAGTGCCGCCGCCGTCGCGTAGATCATTGTTGTCTGGAAGGACGACGTCACCATTGAGCGGGCAAAGAACATGATTTCCGGCGCCGCGATGGCCGAGACGACGGATGTATCCTTGAGAAGCTGCACCGCGTAGTTCCCGAGCCCTGGAAGCGCTATCCGCATGGCCTGCGGCGTCAGGATCTCAAAGATGGTCTGGAGCGGGGTCAGCCCTGCGGCAAGCGCCGCCTCCGCCTGCCCGCCAGGCAGCGCGGCGAAACCGGCGCGAAAGATTGCACAGGTGATCGCCGCTCCGATGAGCCCGAGGCCCAGGACGGCCGCCGTGATCGACGTCAATTTCACGCCGATGCTGGCAAGCCCGAAGTAGAGGATGAACAGATGCGTCAACGCCGGCACATTGCAGAGAATCTCGCAGCAGACATCGATCGCCAGATTGATGAATTTGATCCCGGCAAATTGCCTGAGCAGGGCGAGAAGGAACCCGAAGGCGGCTGCGAGCGCCAGCGAAGCGATCGTGACGAAAACGGTTACGCCAAGCCCGGCGACGAGCCCCTGGACGACCGAGAAGAATATCGAAAATCCGGTCATGACGCGCCTAGTGCCGGATCTTGTTGAGAAACGCTTGCGTTCGCGCTTCGCGGGGAGCGGTTATGACCTGGCGCGCCGGCCCGGCTTCGACGATGGTGCCGCCGTCAAGAAACAGGACGCGATCGGCAATGTCGCGCGCAAACGCGATCTCGTGCGTGACGATCAGCATCGTGCGCCCTTCGGCTGCCAGCTCCTCCATTACTTTCAGAACCTCCTGGACCAGTTCGGGATCGAGTGCGGATGTCGGCTCGTCGAACAGCATGAGCTTTGGCTTCTGGGCAAGCGCCCGCGCGATCGCGACACGTTGCTGCTGGCCACCGGACAGTTCGAGCGGTGAGGCGTCGGCGCGGTGCGTCATATGGACTTTGGCCAACATCTCCAACGCCAGTTCGCGGGCCTCGGCAGCAGGCAGGCCGCGCACCTTGCGCGCCGCGATCGCCACGTTTTCCGTCACCGACAGATGCGGCCAGAGATTGAAGAGCTGGAAGACCATGCCCATCTCGGCGCGCTGCGGTGCAAGTTGCCGGTCGCTCATGACATGGCCGTTGCGCACACCGATCCGCTCGCCGTCGAGGCGGATCTCGCCGGCACTGGGCTTTTCCAGAAAATTCATGCAGCGCAGACAGGTGGATTTCCCAGAGCCGGATGGGCCGATCAGGGCAATCTTCTCACCTGGCGCGACATCGAAATCGATGCCTTTGAGAACTTCGATAGGACCATAGCTCTTGCGCAGGCCTGCAACGCTGAGAAGCGCATTCATCGCCGTTTCCTTATGCGACTATATCTACAGCGCCGCGCGTCTTTTCAGACGCGCCAAGGACGCTGTAGCACTTTGAATTGCTGCATAATTTTCTCCTGAAATCGATTCCGATTTAAGGAATTATGCAGTAGGCGAAGAGGGTGGACGAAAGCTGCCGTGCAGCTTCCGTCCGCACGGCCGTTCATCCGCCAGCTGCGCAAGACGGCAGCTTGTAATCTGCCGGGCGATCGACGCCGGCTCGGAAGTTTTGGCCCACCGGCTTGAACCAGACATCCGACGACAATCCGTAGCGGGCGCCGATTTCCTTCATCTCGCAAGTCTTCCACATGTCAGCGATGATGGCGTCCATCTTCTGGCGCAGATCGTCGTTCTTCTGATTGAGGCCATAGACCACCTGGCCGAGACCGGTCAGCAGCGGGAAGTCCGGGCTGTTATCGGTGAAGGCAAGGAAGTGCATATTCCAATCAGGGTTCTGCTTGATGGCATAGGAGACCACCGGCGGATCGCCGATGACCGCGTCGATGCGCCCGGCAATAAGATCGCGCACGGCCGCGTCGGACGTGTCGTAGAGCGAGAGCTGAAGATCTTTGATGCTCTTCAATTCCGGAATGAACGAAAATCCGGTGATCGTGCCGATCTTCTTGCCTTCCAAATCGGAAAGCTTGTCCCAACTCGTCTTCGTCGATTGCATGATGCCATTTTTGAAGTAGTGGATCGGCTCAGACAAACTCATGATCTTCGTACGCTTTTCGGTCCAGCCCATGGTGCCGAGCATGACGTCGACGCGGCCTGACTGAACGGAGGCGATCGTACCCGACCATTCCATGAGCGCCGGCTCAATCTTGAGGCCGAGCTTGTCGGCAATGCGCTGCATGATTTCACCGTCGTAGCCTATCAGCTTCCCGTCCTGCCAGCCGGAGCCGGGCATGTCGCCGGTGAAGGCAACCGTCAGCTTGCCCTGCTCGGCAAGTTCGAAAGCATTGGCGATAGATGAAAGGGACATGAAGCTGCCTGCCAGCAGAGCGCACGTCACCATCCTTCTCGAAAGAGAAAGTGCCATTGTTCTGTGATCCTTGATTTGTTGGTTCCCCGGTCCGGTGGTTTCTGCTCCCCGGATGTCGCGTTCGACGAGAAGAAACTTGACACTGAAGACCGCGCCTGAATTTTATAAATCAGACATTTTCTTTGAAAAAAGGACATGGCTGCGCCATGATCACATCCGAGCAACCTCCTGAAGCATCCGCCGGCGAGCCAGACTATGTGCGCTGGCTCGACGATCTTTGGGCCGAGCGGCTTCTGGTCGCACGCGACCGAAAGGCCGATCTCTCCGTCGGCATTCTCCTCTGGCCGACCTTCCCGATGATGTCGCTGACGGGTATCGTCGAGCCTCTCAGGCATGCGGCGGACTTCGCCGACAATTCCCGTCCATTACATTGTCGCTGGTCGATCATGGGGGCTCCGGGCCATGCAGCGGTCGCCAGCTGCGGCATCCGGGTTCATGCCGATGCGCCCTACACCAACCCGACCGACTTCGACTACGTCGTGGTTATCGGTGGCCTCCTGCCACATCTGCGCGCTGCACCCAGCAAGCATCGCGACTATCTCAGGGTGGCGGCATCGGCAGGTGTCCCGGTAATTGGTGTTTGCACGGGCGCCTTCGTCTTGGCGCAGGAAGGACTGCTTGCCGGACGCAAGGCGTGCGTTCATCCGTTTCATGCGGAGGATTTCCGGATTGCCTTTCCGCGTCTTGCTTTCTCCACGCGCGATGATTTCCTGATCGAAAACGGTCGCATTACCGTGCCTGGCGGCGTATCGATCCTGTCGCTGATGACTGAACTCATCCGCACGCATTGCGGACCGGATCGGGCGGCTAAGGCGGTGCACCAGCTTTCGCTCACGGAGCAGAAGCACATGAGCGTCTTCGATCACGGCCGCGCCACAACATTTCGCCGCACAGAAGATTCGCGCATACAGCGAGCCGTCGTTCTCATCGAGAGTCGGAAAGGCCGCGACGTCTCACCGGAACAGGTGGCCTCTATGGTCGGCCTGTCGCCACGCCAGTTCGCGCGTCTCTTCCAGGACAATATCGGCATGACCCCGAAGCGCTTTATCGTCGAGACGAGATTGCGCTATGGCCGTTTTCTGGTCGAAAATAGCCCACTGCCCATGACGGCGATCGCCTTTGAAATCGGATTCTCCGACTCCGCCCATTTCGCGACCGCTTTTCGCAAGAAGTATGGGAAGCCTCCCAGGAGTTTCCGCTGATCTTTGTCGGGTCACCACGGCAGGATCGAAAACCGACTTCGGCACCATTGCGATTTAATCGGATACGACTTATATAGGTCTCATCGTTAGAAAGCCCGGACAGGATGGACCGATGCCAACATCTAAAGCAGCTAAGGGGCCGGATATGCCCGCGCCCGCCTCCCCGCCGGCGGGCAAGGACGGCCGGAAACTTTCGAATTTCCTGTGCTTCGCGGTCTATTCGGCAAATCTCGCCTTCGGCCGCGCCTATAAGCCAATCCTGGACGAGCTTGGCCTGACCTACACCCAATATATCGCTATGGTGGCCCTCTCCGAAGAGGACGACCAGACCGTCGGCGTGTTGGGGGAAAAGATGTTCCTCGAATCCAACACCCTGACTCCCATCCTCAAGAAGCTGGAGTCGAATGGTTTTATCACCCGTCACCGCGATCCCGCCGATGAACGGCAGGTGCGGGTCAGCCTGACGCCGGCAGGACGCCAACTGGTTGAAACCGATCCCGGCAACGCGCTGCTTGGCGCCATCGGCCTCGGCGACGACTTTCCCGTCGTGCAGAAATCGGTGACGACGCTACGCGACAACCTGCTGCGGTCAACGCAGGGCGAACCGGGGAAATCGTGATCGCGGCATCAGTCGCCTGATCCGGGCCGGGTCTACTGCCGCAGCGGCCGGAACGCCGTCCTAAGCTCGGCAGTGAAAGCCATCGGCTGTTCCCAGGCGGCGAAGTGACCGCCCTTCGGCAGCCGGTTGTAGTGGATGAGCTTCGGATAGGCCTTCTCCGCCCAGCTCTGCGGCGCCTGGTAGATCTCATCGGGAAAAGCACTGACCGCCACCGGGATCTTGATGCCCCTGGGGTCGAAGAACCCGCCCGACGGATGGTGCGCGTTGTCCCAATAGAGGCGTGCCGAGGAGATTGCGGTGTTCGTCAGCCAGTAGAGCGTGACGTTGTCGAGGATATCGTCCTTGGTCAGCCCCTCGGGCTCTCCGTCGAAAACGCGGGCGATTAGCCGGTAACTGCGGATGTCGTGATCGAGCATCCACGACGCAAGCCCGACCGGCGAGTCGACGATGCCGTAGAGCGTCTGCGGCCGGTTGTTCATCTCGATGGCATAGCCCAGCCCATTCTTGTAGAAATCGTCGAGCTGATCGAAGGCGCGCCTTTCGTCCGGCGACAGGTCGGCTGGCGGCATGCCGCCGGCGGCAAGAGCCTTGGCGATGTCAGCCGGAACCGTGGCCGCCATGTTCGTGTGGATGCCGAGCAATCCCGGCGGCTCCTGCACCGCCATCAATTCGGTGACCGCGTTGCCCCAGTCGCCACCCTGCGCCACGAACTTCGTGTAGCCGAGACGTTGCATCAGCGTCACCCAAGCGTGCGCGATGCGCGGCGGGTTCCAGTTCCCCGACCCCGTCGGTTTCCCGGAAAAGCCGTAGCCCGGCAAAGACGGGATCACCACGTCAAATGCGTCGTCTTCGCTCCCGCCATGCGCCGTGGGATCCGTGAGCGGTTCGATGATCTTCAGCTGCTCGATGATCGAGCCAGGCCATCCATGTGTGACGATCAACGGCAGCGCATTTTTATGCTGGGAGCGCACGTGAATGAAGTGGATATCCAGCCCGTCGATCTCGGTGATGAATTGCGGCAAGGGATTGAGCCGCGCCTCCATCTTGCGCCAGTCGTAATCCGTCGCCCAATGCTTCGCGAGTTTCTGGATCGTTGCGAGCTGCACGCCCTGGGTATCGTCCGCGACGGTCTCCCTGTCAGGCCAACGGGTGGCCACGACGCGCCGGCGCAGATCGTCAAGCTGATCCTCGGGAAAATTGACGCTGAAGGGGATAAGCCCATCACCATTCGCCTGCGCGATGCGCGTCCCTGCAAGCATGGTCATGGCTCCGGCGGCGGCCGTGGCCGCAAGCAGCTCGCGCCGCGTGGGCGTTGATAGGGATGTGGGTGGCATGACGCTCTCCTCTCCGTTTGATCTGTTCGGAAACGGACGAAGATCGACTGACCGACCTCGTTCGCAGCAGCAGGTCATTCGCGTCTGTCCGGGGACTATGCGCCCGGGCAATACAGGGGTCAACTTACCCTGTCAGGCTGTACCTCGACTGTCTCGATGGACGACTGGTCATTGCAAAGAGCCGTGGCTGCGGGCAGCATCGGCGTGAGATTGATGAGGAGAGGAGAATGCATGCCCGACATCGCGATGGGCGTCTTGAGCCGGAACGGAACCGTTCTTCTGGCCAGGCGCAGTTCGGAGCGCAAGGTGCACCCGGATCGCTGGAGCCTCCCGGGCGGCCATATCGAAGAGGGTGAAGACGCCGAGACGGCAATGTGCCGGGAATTGATGGAAGAAATAGGCGTGACGCCGGAGCTCTGGCAGTTTGCAGGACGGTTCGGATCGGGAGGCCCGCCCGAAGCATCCGTCACGTTCCATGTCTATCACGTCGATAAATGGCACGGCCGGCCGCGACTTATCGGTGATGAACACACCGAGCTCAGATGGTTCACCGCCGCCGCGATAGAAAAAGAAGCCGAATTGGCCTTGCCTCAGCTCACTGAGATGCTGGCAAACCTGGCCATGCGGGAACCAGGCACACCCGCTTAGGTCTCTTGGCGGTCACGACGTCTCGCCGGCTGAACGGGTTTCAGCGCGCATGATGCTGGACGTCGCCAAGCGCACCAGCCTCCATCATCTCGGCCGCCCTCGCATAACCGCCGCCCATCCCGTCGAGGAAATGCAGGTGCGAATCCGGCCTGTCCGATGGCACGAGACAAGTCATCAGCGCATGCGACTGGCGGTGCAGTCCGAAGTTGATCTCGCCGCGCGCCCTTGCCGGAACGAGGATCGCTTCGACCCTGTCGATCTGTTCCGGCGTGCAGTCCAGCGTCAGGCGCAAACCGTCGTCGAACTTGCGGAAATCCGAATTGGCGGCGACCTCCGACCAGCCTTTCGCATCGACCTGCTTCCCACTTTCTCCTGACAAAGGAACACCGCCGGGAAGCGGATGAGACTGGCGCGGCGCGGCATCGAAAACCGCAAGCACACGTTTCCCCAGCGCCGCAAAGACCTCGGGACTGATATGGTCGCTTGGCTCGACCAGCAGCGACAGGATCTCGCCACGTTGGCTTGGGAACGGGGTCCAGTCACAGCTGAGGCCAGCCAGATCAGGCTTCGTCGCGTAGCGGCCCGGCTTGACCAGATACCGGCCGCTCTTGATCTGCTGCTCCGCCCATTTGAGCCCTCCCCCTGCAAACATCGCATAGGTCGCTTTTTCCGAAGCCGCATAGCGGGCAATTCTGACGTCGCGCCCACTATTGCGGATTTCACGCACGGTCAGTAGCCCGATCCGAAGGGAAAGATCGAGATCGCTTCTTGCAAAGCTCGCGACCTGCCGCAACGCCGAGGTCGCGGCCATGATGCCGTGCGGCGGCAAGGCGAATGCCGCCCCATCCCCACGAAACACGAAGGGGAAATCGAACGAACCCCAGGCATTGCCGAGCGCCGCGATAACAGATGCGCCGGCATAGTTGACGTCTTCATAGCGCCCCGACCGGATCGCCGCGGTCGAGCTGACGACGTCGGTGATGCCGATCAGCCAGTCATCGGGCAACGGCTCATAGACATCAGGATCGAGCACGAGCGAAAACTCGTCATAGGCCTGGTGCGGTTGGGCGTGGCTATTGATCATGGCGTATTCTCCAGATCGGCAAGATTTCCGGTGCCTGCTACCTCAGGAAGGGGTCTGCCGGCGATCGGCAGGCCCTCAGCATCAAATCCTCTGGCGGTGAGGTCTACCCTTCCGCGCTCAGACAAGCTTGGTCTCGACGTCGATATTGCCGTGTGTCGCCTTGGAATAAGGGCAGATGCCATGGGCTGCCTCGATCAGCTCCTGCGCGACGTCGCGATCGATGCCGGGCAGGCTGACATTGAGGCGCGCCCTGAGGAAGAAGGAACCGTTATCGACGTTAAGATCGATCTCCGCATCGACCTCGGGACCGGCCGGCAGCGTGATCTTCCGCTGCGAGGCGGCGAACTCGATGGCGCCGATATAGCAGGCCGACCAAGCGATGCCGAACAGGTTTTCGGCAGCTGGATGCGGTTGCGGCAGCTTGATGTCGATCGTGCCGTCGCTGCTGCGTGCAGAGCCGTTGCGGCCGCCGGAGATGTGGGTTTTGCCGGTAAAGAGAAGCTTCTCGGTCATGGTGATATCCTTTCGGTTTTTATTACGCATCCGATTAAATCGGATGCGCTCTAATACGCCGCACCAAAACCGATGTCAACATTCCGATTTAATCGGATACGATTTGCTTCTCCGCCAAACTCATCACATCAAGGCAATCCTCGACGGCAGCTGCGCGAGCAGACCTACCCGCTGAGCAAAGTCACGTCTTGCCCGGGAAGAGAGCCCCCTATAGGTTCTGCCGGCAAGCGCGAGGTGGCGCCCGTGAAAAGCCCGCAGAGATGACATGTCCTCCATAACAGCAGACAATGCGGGACAGTATGGGGACAGCCGGAAGCTCGCCGCGCGGGCTCGGCTGCACAGCCAATACACCATCGCCGAGACGGCCTGGTTTCCATGGGTTGCGGCGCGGTTGTCCCTGAAGCCAGGCGCTCGTGTCCTCGACGTCGGCTGCGGGCCGGCCTGGTTCTGGGCAGCAACGGCAGGTCTGCTGCCGGAGAATCTTGACCTAACGCTCGCCGACCTTTCACAAGGCATGGTCGACGAGGCGGTGGCGCGTTGCAACGCCCTGCCATTCGGCTCCGTCCGGGGTTGCCAAGCCGACGCAGCCGCACTCCCCTTCGAAGATGGCGTGTTCGATGCCGTGGTCGCGATGCATATGCTCTATCACCTGCCCAACCCGGCCGCCGGCATCGCGGACATGTCAAGAGTGCTGAAACCAGGCGGCTTACTCGCGGTCACAACCAACGGCGCCGGCAATATGCGCGAGATCTACGAGCTAACGACGATATTCGGCAGTGCCCCATCCGATCCGGCTGCCGAAGCCTTCGGATATGACGCTGCCGAACGATTGATGCGGTCGCAATTTGGAAACGTGAGCATGTCGCAGCATCCGGCAAGCCTGCGGATCACTGAGCCCGAGGATGTATTCCTGGCGCTCACCTCCTATCCACCCGGCGATGGCGCCGGCGAACTGCAGCTCACCAGGTTCCGTCAAGCCATTGCCGATGCGTTCAGGCAGTGCAACGGCGTGCTTGAGGTCCGCAAGGAAACTGCGCTGTTCTTGAGCAGGAAGACGGCCTGATCCGATCACTGCATCTGCTGCGACGTTACGAGCGCGGCCGGCCGTCGTCGAACAGCGTGGCGAGCCACTGGTAGTATCGCGGCTGCTGCTCTCGCAGCTGGCTGCGCGAATAAGGCGGCCGATCGATGTCACCGAACAGGTAGACGCTGGCCGTGACCGCGAAGAACTCGTGACCATTGCTCATCATGTAGGAATCGCCCGGCCAGACCCGCCGGCCGATATCGAAGAATTGCTTGACATCGGGATTGTCGAATCCGCCCGGAAGCATCCGGTCGTGGTAGGCATGCAGAAGTTCATGCAGGATGATCGGCGTGTCGGGCGCAAGACTTTTGACGCGCAGGTCGATGCCGGTCTTGCTACTGTAATGGCCGGGCCCGGCTTTTGCGGCGGCTGGGTTGGCCCAGATCCTGATCGTGCGCATGAAGGTGAGAACATCGGGTTTAAGATCGACATGCTCGACAATGTCGAGCTGCCGCTTGACGGCCGCGACCATCTCCCGGTCGGGCTCCGCGCCCTTGGCGTTGGTGAGATCGACCTGCCATCCATGATAGTTGAAAACCAGCGGATCGGCTGACGCCGCCACCGCTGCCGAGATCATGATGGCGATGGCGGCGCAAAGCGCCAGAATTCTCGAAATCGGTCTCACGGCCCCTCCTCAACATGTCCGACGCGGACTGTTGCACAGGCACCCTGAAGGCACAATCGCGTTATCACGGCGTTGATGTCGCGCGCATAAAGTCGGGAAAATGCCGATGTCGCCGAGCGGCGCTCAGACCTTCTCTCTCTTCCTGATTTTTTCCTTCGGTTCCACCGGCGCATCGGGCGTCGGGGCCAGAAGTTTGCGCAGCGATCCGATCTTGTCCTTCACCAACGGCCGGAAGCGCGTCGCGCGATAGGGCATGTCGGCAGCACCATAACCCTCCGGCCCGTCGTCATTGCCGCGATTGATTTCCGCAAGCTTCACCCCGATGAAGGTGCCGTCGATATAATGGGTATATTCGCCCACCCAGCGGATCGTATAGATCTCGCCTCTGCGGATGAGCTGGTCGATGCTGACATGCTTGAAGGTATCGTTGATGCAGACGACCTTCTGGCCGACGTGGAAATCATAGCTCATGGATCAAACTCTCGAAACGGCAATCCGCCTGGCCGATCTATAGCGTGCCCTGCGGCGGGGATGAACCGTTTTCTGCCAGCCGGCCCAATTGCGGCCGCAACATCAGCATCCGCCGCATGGTTCAGGAGGACATGCATCAGTCGCAATAGGCCTTGCCGCTTTTGCGGGAGCGAAGATCGAAGTGGAAGTGGTTCCAGTGCTCCGGGTTGCTGCCAGGCCCCAGCACGGTGTTGAAATAGCGGCAGCTGTCGCTGCGCACCGCCTTCAGCAGCCGCCCCTCGCGCAGCGAGAACAGGCCCTTCTTGCGCACGTCGATCTCGTGGCCGTTCTTCAGCACGAACTTGCCGACGTCGATGGCGTTGCCGCGGGCGTGTTCCGACATCGGATTGTATTTCTGCCGGCTGTTGTTCATGCGCCGGCAGGAATAGCCGCCGAGCGGCTGGATCGTCTTGATGCCGGACCAGTAACGGTAGCGGGCGGACGGTGCCAGTTCGTTCTTGACCCATTTGGCGAAGGCGAGCGTTACCTGGCAGTTCAGCGTTACAGCCGGGCGGACGCCGATATTGCCGGAAAGCCCCTTCAGCGACACCGGATAAGGCACCTGGCAGGCCGGGCCGTTCGAAATCGGCGGCTTGTCGTCGAAGAGCACGCCCATGCGCTTCAGCTCGCGCCGGCAGGCAAGCTCGGACGATGGCATGACGCTGGGATCGACGGGTGCCGCCGGCTCGCTCATCATCGGATTGTTCGGCCGCAGCATCGCGACCTCTTCGCTCTCGTCCTCTTCGGGAACACGGGTCGGCGCCACCACCGGGCTGCCGTCGTTCCAGGCGGGCGCCCGGCTCATCTGCGTCTGCGCAGCCGGCTGCGGCATTGGTTGCTGCGCGGGCTGGCGCATGGGCTGGTTGAGCTGCGTCGGATTGTCGGTGCCGATGCCGTCGACAACAGGCTCGGTGGCATTGCCCTCGGCGATCTGCTGCTGTTGTTCCTGCGCCAGCCCGACGACCGGCTCGGCTCCGAGCTCATCATCCATGTTGACGCCGCCGGATGGGATCGCAAGATCCTGCGTGCCGCCCCAGTTCTGGTTCTGCTGCGCCAGCGCCTCGTCGCTGTCGATCATCGGCAGCTTGCGCCCCGGTGCGGTTTGCGGCGGAGCGGCTCGTGCAGCGTGGCCGGTACCGGCAAGGTTCGGCGTGTCGAGGTAATCGACGGAGCCCTGGCTATTGCCGACGGGCGCGCTGGAAACTGGATAGGAGGCCTGACTTTCCACAGGTGCCATTCGGACCGAGGGCGCCATGCGCGCCGCTGGCGCCCGCGCGGGCGAGATCGAGCTGACCCTGGTGCCGTTGTCGACATTGGCCGGCGGCACCAGTCCGTCGCTGATCGAACAGGTCGTCAGCGCCGCCGAGAGGATAACGGGCAAAAGGGTTCGCCGAGGAAAGGAAACAAACGCCATACTCTTATCGCTTCCGCAGGCTGGCTGGGCAGTGACCGAAAAAACTCACTCTAATTTTAATTAAAAACGGTGAATGAAAACTTACCGGCACAATCTGAAGGCGACGGAAATGAAAAAGGCCGGTTTCCCGGCCCTTGATCTCTCCGTTTCCTCACGCAGCCCGTGTGTATCGGGTGACTGCTGACTGCTCCCCGCGCAGGCGGAAATTCGCAAGCAGCGTCTTCAGCTGGGTGCTCTCGTCTGCGAGCGTGCGGCTCGCCGCCGTCGTCTCCTCGACCATCGCGGCATTCTGCTGGGTCATCTGGTCCATATGGTTGACGGAACCGTTGATCTCGTTCAGCCCGGTCGACTGCTCGCGTGCCGCAGTGGCGATCGAGGCGACGTGGTCGTTGACCTGATTGACCAGCGCCTCGATTTCCAGCAGCGCTTCGCCCGTCGAGCGCACCAGCGCCACACCGCCCTCGACTTCCGTCGCCGATCGGCTGATCAGTTCCTTGATCTCCTTGGCCGCATTGGCCGAACGCTGGGCGAGTTCGCGTACCTCTTGCGCAACGACCGCAAAGCCGCGGCCCGCTTCGCCGGCGCGTGCGGCCTCGACGCCCGCATTCAGCGCCAGAAGATTCGTCTGGAAGGCGATCTCGTCGATGACCGAGATGATCTGACCAATGCGGTTGGAGGAATCCTCGATCCGGCCCATCGCCGTCACCGCATTGCGGACGATCTCGCCGGATTTTCCGGCACTTGCCTTGGTCTCGGCCACCATCTCGCGCGCCTCGTTCGCCCGTTCGGATGCCGTCTTGACCGTCGCGGTGATCTCGTCGAGCGCTGCCGCCGTCTCTTCGAGTGCGGCCGCCTGCTGCTCCGTGCGCTTCGACAGGTTGCCGGTCGCCTCGCTGATGTCGGAAGCGCTTTCGTTGACCACATGGCTCGATTCGGCGATCGCATGGATCACGCCGTTCAGTGCATCGACAGCGGCGTTGAAATCGCCCCTCAGCTTGGCGTAATCCTCGCCGATATCGCCGATCGCAACCGTCAGGTCACCGCCCGCAAGCTTCTCCAGGCCGACGCCGAGCGCCTGCATCGCTAGAGTTTGCCGCTCGGACGCCGAACGCAGACTTGCCTCGTTGCCGCGACGCTCTTCCTCGATCTGCCGCTGCCTATCGTCTTCCCGCCCGCGCAGCGCGCTACGCTCATCGACGGAGTCGCGCAGCACCAGCAGCACCTTGGCCATCTGGCCGATCTCATCGCGACGGTCACTGCCGGCGATCTCCACCGATGCTTCTTCGGCGGCAATCGCGTTCATCGCTGCCTTCAGCCGGGCGATCGGCGCCGTGACGCTGCGCACGATGGCATAGGCGATCGCGATCGTGGCGGCGGCGCCAAGCAGGCAGAGCACTGCGGCCCACATCGCATTCTGGCGATAGAGCGCGGCAAGATCATCCGCATAGACACCGGTGCCGACGATCCAGCCCCAGGGCTCGAAACCGGCGACATAGGAATACTTCAGCACCGGCTGGTCGGCGCCCGGCTTCGGCCAAAGATAATCGACGAAGCCCTTGCCGTCCTTCTTCACCTTGTTGACGAACTCAACGAACAGGAACTTGCCCGTCGGATCCTTCATCTGGGAGATATCGGTGCCGTTCAGCTGCGGCTTGATCGGGTGCATCACCATGGTGGGACGCATGTCGTTGATCCAGAAATAACCGTCGGCGCCGTAGCGCATCGCGCCGATCACGTCCTTGGCGGCCGCCTGCGCCTGTTCGCGGGTCATCGTGCCCGCCTGTTCCATCTTGTAATATTTGTCGAAGATGCCGAGCGCCGTCGCATCCATTTGCGCCAGCCCCGCCTTCCGCTCCGCTTCCAGCTCGGAATAGGAATAGTTCAGAAAGAAGACCATCGTCGCCGCAAGCACGGCAAGCGTGAATCCGACGAGGCAGTAGAGACGGGTGGAAATCTTGACGTTGCGCATGAGGTTCCCGGCGATTCTTGTATTTGAGATCGATCGCATTCTGAATTGCCGGAATTACTGGAGCGTAAAGCTTAATTAGAAGGCCATTAAATAACGTAAGGTCAGGTGACAGCCGTAAAATTCAACCATTTGAAATCGAATGAAATTTCAATCGGCAAAGGCGGCAACATTTTTCCCGCCGGCTGCCTCTAGCACCCGGCATTGCTGTCTTTTACAGCCCACGGCCTTTGCACTAGGGTACTCTCCAGTGAATCGCCGGCCCGACGCCGCACCCAGATGGAGAACCCTTGATGACCGATGCCGCCAAGCCGAGAGGCGAACTGACGCTGCGCACACTTGCGATGCCCGGTGATGCCAATCCGGCTGGCGATATCTTCGGCGGCTGGGTCATGGCGCAGATGGACCTTGCCTCCGGCATCCGCGCCACTGAGCGCGCCAGGGGCCGTGTCGTCACTGCCGCCGTCAAGGAGATGGCTTTCGAGCTGCCGGTCAAGATCGGCGATACGCTGTCGGTCTATACCGATATCGAGCGCGTCGGCCGCACCTCGATCACGCTCTGCGTCGAAGCCTGGGCGAACCGCGCCCGTTATGCCAAAATGGAAAAAGTGACGGCCGGCACCTTCATCATGGTGGCGCTCGACGAAGAGGGCAAGCCCAAGCAAGTCCCCGAGGAGTGACAGGTCGGGGATCGACAACATGGAAACGGTCAGCTCGCCGGAGGTCTTCCTTCACATCAAGGTGGTGATGGGCATGGTCATCAGCCTTTCGCTCGCCAGGGTGCTGACCGGCGTTGCCGGCATCGTCCAGCATCCAGCCAAGGCCAAGGTCTACCCCATCCATCTCGGCTGGGCGCTGTCGATGTTCCTGTTCATCATCCATATCTGGTGGTGGGAATATCGCTTGCAGGCCGTGCCGGCCATCGGCTTCGGCATCTATCTCTTCCTGATCTGCTTCTGCAGCCTGTTCTTCCTGCTCTGCGCCCTGCTCTTTCCTGCCTCGCTCGACGAATATGGCGGCTACGAAGAATATTTCATTTCCCGGCGCAAATGGTTCTTCGGCATCCTCGGCCTGACCTACGCCGTCGATATTCTCGATACGGCGATCAAAGGTCATGAACGCATCCTCTCGCTCGGCTGGGAATATCCCGCGCGCAACATTGTCTACATCATCCTCTGCACCATCGCCGCCTGGACTCCCAACCGCCGCTTCCACGCCACCTTCGTCATCGCCAACCTGATCTACCAGATAAGCTTCATCTTCCGCCTCTATGATGTTCTAGGGTGAGGCCCGGTCCCGCTCGCGGGAGTGATCGATCCAGTGGATCGATCACAGGGCCGAACGCCCGGAGCCATGCGAAGGGCAGCCGCAAACTCCATCCCCACAAAGCCGTCGCACACATCACTCGCCGGCGTCCGTGACCCTGCGCGCCCCACCCGCCCATCGAAGCCAGACGGCCGCATAATGCGCAGCGCACGCACACGCTGCCAGGATCGCGATGTGATGCAGGAAGAACCCGATCGTGGACTCCTGGAAGTCCCAGAAATCGATCGATGGCCGGGCAATGAGCCGGTTTCCGATTCCCATGACGAACAGGCTGTGGATGCCTAACGCCGCTATTCCGCCTGCAACTGCACGAAGGGATGCAGTCCTGATCGCGTCCGGCGGCCCGACCCGCAACAGCCGGCCCGCTACGGCCATGATCATCGACCAGTGAAGGCCAAGATGGACGGCAGCGAGGATGAATGCCCAATAGGCCGCGAGGATGTGAATTTCGCGTGCCGTCGGCCCGCCGCTCAAGGGAAGGAAAGCAAATACCGTGCGGGAAATCAGCACGCTGGTCACCAGCAATGCTGATATCGCCAAGGCGATCGAAATATTCGAAGCGATTGTCAGAAAACTCGGCCTGCCGCGCGCCGCCTTCGGAAGCCTCGCCCACCATCGTCTGTTGAAGACGTTGTGCGATAGGAGAAGAATGAACATACCCGTGCCGATCAATTCATGCGTGGTGTTGTCGAGCCACCAGTAGGCGAGCGCGACAAAAAGTAGTCCGGCCGCGGTGAAGTCGAGCACGAGACGGATCACGAAAAAAGGACTCACGATGCGACGCCCTCGCCAGGGGTTCGATCCGGCCTAGTCAATGACGGCTCCGTCAAATTCCTTGAGAGCGTCGAGAGTGTAGAGGAAGTCTTCGTCGGCCCTGGACGAATGACAGGACTGACACCGCGCCGTGTTCTCGGCCATGTTGACGCTGCCGTCCGGCTTGAACCATTGGAACTGCCAGTCGCCAGTGCGACGGTCTGCGTCATAATCGCCGCCCCAGCCGGAACCCTTTTCCATGACGAAGGTGCGATAGACTTCCCCATCGCGGTAATCGACCAGCACGAAGTGCGTACCGTCTGGAGCAGGCTGCCCGTTCTTCACCGCCTGGATCGCTTCGTTCGTCGTCATGATGTGCTCAGTCACGTTGCCGCGCCTGACGGTCGTGTAATGAACGAGGCCAGCCAATTCCGGCAGCGTCGTCCGGTTCGGCTCGGCGTCGACCTTCCAGCCGACCAGAACCGCAACGCCGGCCATGGCAAAGAGGATGGAAATGCGCTTGATGAGATGACGCATGGATGTCTTTTCCTGGTTTTGTGCGGAAGATTCGGCGACCGCCTTCGGCAAAAGCGGAAGGCCCCTCGTCTCATTCACGTCCGAACACGTCTTTCGCGACGGCAATGGCCGAGACCGCATTCGGCCAGCCGGCGTAGAAGGCAAGGTGGGTGATCGTCTCGATCAGCTCGTCCTCGGTCACACCGTTCTGGCGGGCCATGGCAAGATGGGATCTGAGCTGGTCGGGCCGGTTCATAGCGATCAGCGCGGCAACAGTGACCAGGCTGCGATCCCGCTTCGCCAGTTGCGGGCGCTCCCATATGTCGCCATAGAGGACGTCGTCGGTCAGTTCA
This sequence comes from Rhizobium indigoferae, assembly GCF_034554815.1. Lineage (NCBI taxonomy): Bacteria > Pseudomonadati > Pseudomonadota > Alphaproteobacteria > Hyphomicrobiales > Rhizobiaceae > Rhizobium > Rhizobium indigoferae. Next base: position 2,421,199 of record NZ_CP140635.1, read on the forward strand.
GCCAGCTTCGGCGCGGTCGCGCCCATCAGCTGCTGGGCGCGTGAGCGCCGTGACTTGTCGTCCCCTTCTGCCGGTGTCTGAGCACTGACGACGCCCGGCAGAATGGCCAGCATCATGCCTGCCGACAGCATCAGGTTTCCCAACAGTTGTTTCATGGTCTTCACCTCATGATTTCCGGGATCAGTCGAGCTTCTTCTCGCGGAGGAACGTCGAGACCAGATCGGCGATCTCTACGTTGTTCAAGTCGGAGAACGCGAAGTGGGTGTTGCCGCGGATGCCAATTTCGGGAAGGTGCACGACGGTGACATCGCCGCCATGCCTGTTCACCGTCTCGCGCCACAGACGCGTCATTGCCAGGCGCACCCGCCAGCTGTCCTGCGCCGGCATCGTTGTCGGCTGGTCGGGAATGTTGTCGCCGTAATAGATGACGATCGGGATCTTCGTCAGCTTGAGAAAGTCGTTCATCGGCACCGGCACGCCCTTCAGCGTGTCGAAGGCGCTCGGCATATCGGCTGGGACCTCGCCTGCCGGGAATACGAAGCTGCTGCCGGGTTCGAAGGCAACGATGGCTTTAACCCTGTCGCTCTTGATGGCCGTTAGCCAGCCCGGTCCGCCGCCCTGCGAGTGAGTGAAAAGAATGCCGGGACCGATTTTCTCGAACAGCTTTGCAACTGCATTCGACACAACGTCCATGTCGAACGGCCCGGTGTTCGGCGTCATCGCGCGAAAATACTGGTTCAGCGCTTCCGGATCACGGGAGAATTGCACGCCGTCGAAATAGTTTGGCCAGATGCCGACACGGAACTGGTTGAACCAGAGCTGCTCGTCTGGCGTCGGCTTCACTGTTGTCTCGGCCATGCTCCGCCCCGCCCCGCCCCGGCGCGGCTGGTCGACGAGATAGGTGGAGAAACCTCGACGCAGGAAGATGTTCTGGAAGCCTTCGCGGCCGTCGGGCGTCGTCTCCCAGGTCTTGGAGAATTGTCCGGCACCGTGCCACATCACGATCGGGTACTGACGCGGGTTTGCCGGCACCTGATAGAAGGTAAAGGCATGATCGCCGTGATAGGTCTGCCCTGCGGGATCGAGAGGTTTCAGCGGATCGAAGGTTCCGGGCGCCGTCGTGCTGGTTCCTCCGACGGCAAAGCTGCCCTGCTCCTGGATGACCAATGGCTCCGGCTTTGCCGCATCGGCAGCTGTCGCCAATGGCGCGGCAAGCTGCGCTGAGGCAAGCAGCAATGCGGCCAGGGTGTTGGACAATCCATATCGCATGTAGGCTTCTCGCTTCGTTTCAGATGGCGAGAAGGTAACGGCATCGGACCGAAAGGATTAGACGCCTCGGACAGCTAGGGTCCATTAGGCGGACTAATTAATCACGAGCTGTTGATAAGCCGTGATGGAATAAAATCGGCATTACTTTCCTCTATAGCGGAGCGCATCGACGAACAGGGTGAAGGCGGGAGATGCATGCCGCCTGTTCGGATAGTAGAGATGGTATCCAGGGAAGGGTTGGCACCAGTCCTCCAGAACCCGAATCAGCCGCCCGTCTTCAATGTAGGACTGAACCTGGTCCTCGGGCATGTAGGCCAGTCCCAACCCGTCCAGCACGGCGCCGATCCGCATGGCGATGTTATTGAACACCGTTTGGCCCTCGACACGGACGCGCAGTTCACGTCCGTCCTTCTCGAACTCCCAGGGATATATCGTCCCGTGCGTCGGCAGCCGCATATTGATGCAGTTGTGAGCCGTCAGATCTTGCGGGACATCAGGGCGCGGATGGTGCTCGAAGTAGGAGGGCGCCCCAACAACCGCCATGCATACCTCGGGGCCGATCCGAACCGCGATCATGTCCTTCGCCAAATGCTCGCCGAGCCGGATGCCGGCGCATTACAGCATCTAATCGAAAGCTGACACGAGGACTAAGTTCACGTCAACTCAACTGCGAGACCTGGGGCAGCCGCTGCGTCCGATGACGCTTCTTCGCCTTCGCCTCGCAAAACAAGCGCGGATACGACCATGAAAATACGCAATATCGGCGATCTCCAAGTCTCGGCACTCGGTCTCGGCTGCATGAGCATGAGCGTCGCCTACGGCCCGCCCGCCGACGAAGGCGACATGATCAGATTGATGCGCACCGCCCATCAGCAGGGCGTGACCTTCTTCGACACGGCCGAAGCCTATGGCCCCTTTTGCCAATGAAGAGCTTGTCGGCAAGGCGCTCGCACCGATCCGCGACCAGGTGGTCATCGCCACCAAATTTGGCTTCGATATCGATCAGCAAACCGGTGAACGCCGCGGCGGCACGAACAGCCGCCCCGATCATGTCAAGGCGGTTGCCGATGCCTCGCTGCGCCGCCTGAAGACGGATCGCATCGACCTGTTCTACCAGCACCGCGTCGATCCCGACGTGCCGATCGAAGACGTGGCGGGCGCCGTCAAGGACCTGATCGCGGCCGGCAAGGTCAACCATTTCGGCCTTTCCGAAGCCGGCGTTCAAACGATCCGCCGCGCCCATGCCGTTCAGAAAGTGACTGGCGTCCAGAGCGAATATTCGCTCTTCTGGCGCGGCCCCGAAGCGGAACTGCTGCCCGTCCTTCAGGAACTCGGCATCGGTTTCGTGCCCTTCAGCCCGCTCGGCGCAGGCTTCCTGACCGGCAAGATCGACGAGAACACCAAGTTCGATGCGAGCGATTTCCGCAACATCGTGCCACGCTTTTCACCTGAGGCGCGCAAGGCCAATTTTGCGCTCGTCGACCTGATCAGGCGGATCGGCGATCGCAAGGGCGCAACACCCGCACAGATCGCCCTCTCCTGGCTGCTGGCCCAAAAGCCATGGATCGTTCCGATCCCGGGAACAACGAAGCAGCATCGGCTGGAAGAGAATCTCGGGGCGGTAGACGTCGACCTGCTCGCCGACGACCTCGCCGAGATCGACGCAGCCCTCTCCGGCATCGAGGTTCAAGGCGAGCGGCTTCCCGAGGCAGCACTGAAGATGACCGGCCGATAAGGCTTGTCGCCGACGCCGCCCGCCCTTTCGCTTGGGCTCAGGGCGTTCGGCCCCTGCGATCGATTCACTGGATCGATCGCTCACGCTTTGCGAGATCGGGCCTCACCCCCGCAGAAACTGCGACCCCTTGTCGAACCCCAGCCCCGGGAAGATCTTCCCCGTCAAATCATCGGCAGACACATCGAACTGCCGGTAGAGCATCGCCGCGGCGAGCTCCCGCACGTCGGCGGTCGGCATCAGGTCGCGGTCGTCGAGCAGCTGGCCGTCGCCGATGCCCGGCCAACGGCCGAGGATGCGGCCGCCGTTGATGGCGCCGCCGGCAAGCAGCGCGCAGCCGCCGGTGCCGTGGTCGGTGCCGCCTGAGCCGTTCTGGCGCACGGTGCGGCCGAACTCCGTCATGGCAAGCACCACCGTCTTTGCCCAGATCTCGGGCCCGAGCGTGGTCTTCAACGTATTGATCGCCTGCGAAAGGTCCTGCACCGGCCGCTTGAACTGGCCGGCCTGGCCGATATGCGTGTCCCAGCCGCTGATCGAGAAGCTGGCGATGCGGTAATCGCCCTTCAGCATGTTGCCGGCGAGCGCCGCCACATCGGCGATCTTGGCGCCGCGCTGCCCCTCCGACTCGACCATCATCGAGGCGCTGTCGGCCCGCGTCGCCTCGGCAAGCGCTTCGGCGAACGGCGGATCGCCGGCATAGAGCCGCGCCAGGAACTGCATCTCGTCGCGCGCCGGCGCCAGATTGGAATCCGACGCCCAGACATCGACATTGTTGGGTCCGGAGAGGATCAGCTCCGTCGAAGTGTTGATGTCGATCGCCTTGCGCGCATCCGAGCGCGGAATGACGGCGAGCGCCCGGTTCAGCCAGCCGGTCTTTTCCTCGGCGACATGCTCGCCGCCGGATTCCAGCATGTCCTGCCCGTCGAAATGGCTGCGCTGGTCGCGGTAGGGCGTCGACACCGCATGCACGAAGGCGAGCTCCCGGCTCTTCCACAGGGGCATCAGCTCGGCGGCCGCTGGATTGAGGCCAAAATGGCCATCGAGATCGAGAAGCCCGGTATCGGGCGTCAGCGCCAGTGTCGGCCTGAGCGCCGCAAAGCCGGCATCGCCATAGGGCTGCACAAGATCCAGCCCGTCCATCGCGCCGCGCAGCACGATGGTGAGGAAACGGTTGTCACCCGGCATCGCCGCGAAAGTGACCGGCGTGAAGATGGGGGCGGCGGCAAGACAGCAGGCAGAGGTCAGAAAGCCGCGGCGGGACAGCGAAATCCGGTTCGTGGGCAGCGTCATGGGCGGGGCCTCCTAAGCAGGTTCCGGAAAAGTGTCCAACGGTTTTCCGGCCAGAACCTGCGACAAAACAAAGGAGCTAAGCAGACGAAGCGTTGGCTTGCCAACGAAAGTCTGCTTAGCGGCGATTGAATTCGGGCGATGCCAGCACCAGCGTCAGCCCGCTGATCTTGTTCGGCGCCTGCGATACCACGCGGATCGTCTCGTCGCGGGCGGCATCGGAAAGCGTCGACTTCAGGAATTCACGCGGATCCTGGTCGCGACCGAACTGGGCCGCGGCCCGCCTTGCCCAGGCCAGCCGCTCGGCGAGCTGGCTGCCGGTGATCCAGGCGGAGAAGCCTTCCTCGAAACCGGCCGGGCTCGGCGGCAGCCAGGTCGGCTGCCCCATGCGCCTGAGTGCCCCCTGCCCCAGCGCCCGCGCCGTCTGGAAGGCTTTGAGGCGCTTCTCCCTCGCCTCGCCGGCAGGATCCGTCGTCACTGGCGATCCTGCCATGCCAGGCGTGTTCGCCGCCATGTCGCCCTCGTCCGTACCCTGCTGGTTGGCGGCCAGGAAACTGCCGACAACGCCGTTGACCGGTCCCGCATTCAGCGCCCTCAGGCCGGCGACGACGTAGTCGAAAGGCTGGCGCGCCTTGGCGCCCTCGTCGCGCCAGGCGGCAGGATGGTCGAGCATGGCGGTGTAGACGGCAGTCAGATCGCCATCCGTTTTCTTCCAGGTTTCGGCCATATCGGACACCATCCCCTCGTCAGGCTGGTCGGAGACGAAATGCACCGCGAGCTTGCGGCTGATATGCGCCGCCGTCTTCGGATGGAGCGCGAGATCGTCGAGCATGTCGAGATAATCGTCGCGCGAGCGCCTGCGCCCGCCATAACTGACGCCGAGCACCTCATGTGTCCCGGGCTCCGAAATATTCGGCCGGAACGCGATGTCCATCTCCTTGCGGTCGATAGTGAGCCCCGTCAGCACCATGGCCGCCGCGGTCACATCCGCCTGGCTATAGCCGCTGCCGGCGCCGAGCGTATGCAGCTCCAGCAGCTCGCGGCCGAGATTTTCGTTCAGCCCCTTGTTGCGTTTCATGCCGCCGGCCGAATCCGGCCCGAGCGAATCCGCCTGGTCGAGATAGATCAGCATGGCCGGATGGGCGGTGGCATTGCGCAGCAGATCGCCGAACCTGCCTGATATGAACGGCCGGATCGCCTCGGCCTCGTAGAGCGGCACGATGAGGCGCATCGGCAGGCTCTTGTTGGCGCTGGTGGAGAAATGATTGGTCCAGAAGGTCGCCAGCCGCTCGTAGAAGCCGTACGGCGACAACACCGCCTGCATCAGCCGCAGGTTCGCATCATGTTGAAACTGCTGCTGCGCCTGGCGCTGCACCCCTTTGCGCATCTCGCGCTGCGTCGTATCGTCGGTCACCGTCTTGGCGTCTTGCCGGATCTGCTTGAGCTGCTCCTGCAGGCTGAGGATCGCCCGGTGGCGCATGTCGGGACCGCCAAGGGGAAAGTCCGGCATCGCCGCCTCCCCCTTGCGCAGCTGGCCGATGAGCTCGTCCTTGCTACTGGGCGGCGCCTCGCCCGGCCGGAAGCCATAGCCGAACCGGATCGCCGCCATCGTCGGGAAAGACAGGCTCATGGCCGTTCACCTCATGATCACCGCTAAAGTAATTTCAACAAAAGTGCGTCGCGGTTTTGTGTCCGGAATTGCGTCAAGCAAAAGTCAGAGCATTTCCGTGCCCGGAAATGCTTGAGGTGACAGGCTGCCAGCCGATTGCGACGCCAATCTGTAGGAAATGTGGCGATATCTAGACATGGACGATTTGTAATCTATTGAAAAGGCTAAAGTTTATGCACGAAAGATGAAGGATGCACCAATTGCGATCAGGGCAAAGCCGATCGCATGGTTCCAGGTCAGGTTCTCGCCCAGCCAGAAAATCGAGAAGCCGGAAAAGACGATCAGCGTGATCACCTCCTGCATCGTCTTCAACTGAGCCGTCGTATAGACCGCCGATCCGATGCGGTTCGCCGGCACCGCCAGGCAATATTCAAAGAAGGCAATGCCCCAGCTGACGATGATGGCGAGGAAGATCGCGCTGCTCTTGTGCTTCAGATGCCCGTACCAGGCAAAGGTCATGAAGATGTTGGAGGCAAACAGCATGACGACGGGCCAGACGGCGGCGGGAGAAAAGGACATAGAATAACTCGGGACTGTAGAGGGAAAGATCGATCCGGCGAGATGTCGGCGGGCCTTACCTAGCACGCCGCCATTGGACGGCAAGTCCCGGGGCATGGACCAATCGTCTCACGCCGCCAAGACGACACGCATCACCGGCACCAAATTGCCGGCTCGAAGTACTCGGGGAGACGAGAACGCAAATGTGCCTGTATCAATCACCGCAAAATTTGCTACTTCATGTTGAAAGGACTCAATACGCCGGACTAGGTTGCGTGGATGTATCGGGGAAACATGTGGATAATACAGCCGCGATGCCGCAATCCATTGCTTTGCCTCCCCGCTACTTCTGGCGACGCCTTGCAGCCTTTGCCGTCGACATCATCATCTTTCAAGCCGCTATCCTCATAGCAGTCCACTACATTTCGAAGACCTTTCCTGAGGGCTCCCACTTCGCTGACAAGGTCTCTATGGAATGCGCTGTGGGGGTGCCTGATCAGCTCGCAAAGCGAATTCGCGAGGGTTGGCCGTTGAAGACGAACGAATCGCGCACCAACGAGATCTGCGAAGAGCGTCAATTTGGTTTGGGAAAGCAAAGATACTTGCGGATAACCGTTGAGATGGAACCATGGGACTACGTGACGCCCACTCAAGTGCTGACCATCCCTCTAGACGCAGACGACAATCCGGTGAGCAAGACCGTACCGGCGTACTCCGAATTCATATCAGGCATAGCCAATACTGCGCTGATCGCGCTGGCGTTCGCCTGCTTTTCCGCGAATGGCCGCCGCACACTCGGGAAAGCGGTTTTCTTTCTACGGGTCCAATGGATCGATGGCGAAGGTCCCGACTTCGGCATCGCGTTGAAACGGGAGATCCTGAAATTCAGCCCAAACCTACTTTTCAGTGCTGCAATTTTTGCAATCTCGCTGTTTCCGGTCCACCCGACGCAAGACTTCGACACATTGCTTGGAATGTTCCACGGCGGATATACACCTTCGAACAATGGAACGATTGGGTTTTACGTCCTGTGGACAATTGCGGCCACGGCCTGGTGGCTCGTCCCGTTCATGGAGTGGCGAGGACAGACATTTTACGATCGCATCTGCGCCTGCAAGGTGGTGAGTGCCTGAAAGGCATCCGGGATCGAGCCACAGGGCACAAAGAAAGGCCGGCGACATCGCCGCCGGCCTTCATAACCGCAGGCAGCGCTAGATTCGCATCGCGCCATGCGGTCCCTCGGCCTCCTCCGTGCCGAAGCGGACATCCTTCTTCTCGTAGCCGAAGCCGGCAAGGGCCGCGACGATGAACGCCACCACGGCCGCGACGATCAGGAGCGCATAGGCATAGTCGCCGTCCCAGCGGGCGGCCAGCCCCGCCTGCAGCGTTGCATTGCCCGAGGCGAGCAGGTTACCGAGCTGGTAGGCGAAGCCGGGAAAGGTGCCGCGCACCTCGTCCGGGGACAGCTCGTTCAGATGCACCGGCACGATGCCCCAGGCGCCCTGGACGAAGAACTGCATCAGGAAAGCGCCGATGGCGAGCAGCACCGGCCCGGGCGCATAGGCCCAGAGCGGCGCGACGGGCACGGCAATCAGCGCGGCGATGACGATGGCCTTCTTCCGGCCGATCCGCTGCGACAGTGCGCCGAAGAACAGCCCGCCGCAGATCGCCCCGATATTGTAGACGATGGCGATGGCGCCGACCGTATAGCTCGAATAGTTGCGCTGGGTTTCGAGGAAAGTCGGGTAGATATCCTGCGTGCCGTGGCTGAAGAAGTTGAACGCCGTCATCAGGAGCACTGCCCAGATGAACAGCGGAATATTCTCGCGCAGCACCGACAGGAATGGTCGCCGCCCCTTGGCCTGCCGCTTCAGGAAGGCTGGGCTTTCCTCGACATTGCGCCTGATGTAGAGCACCAGCAGCGCCGGCACCGCGCCGACAAAAAACATGCCGCGCCAGCCGATGACCGGGAAGAGCAGGAAGAACACGATCGAGGCGATCAGATAGCCCGAGGGATAGCCCGCCTGCAGGATGCCGGAAACGATGCCGCGGCTTTCCTCCGGCACCGTCTCCATAACAAGCGAGGCGCCGACGCCCCATTCGCCGCCCATGGCGATGCCATAGAGCGCCCTGAGCACAAGAAACATCGTGAGCCCCGTGGAAAAGCCCGTCAGGAACTCGAACAGCGAATAGAGCAGCACGTCGGCCATCAGCGTGATGCGCCGCCCGTAGCGGTCGGCGGCCAACCCGAAGATCAATGCGCCGAGCGCCCGCATGGCAAGCGTCAGGAAGATCGCCACCGAGACGGCGGGAACGTCGGTATGGAATTCCTCGGCGATATATTTGAGAACAAAGACGAGAATGAAGAAATCGAAGGCGTCGAGCGTCCAGCCGAGATAGCTGGCGATGACGGTATTGCGCTGCTGCGGCGTCAGCCGGCGCAGGCTTTCCAAAGCGGACATCTGATATTCCTCCGTCCGAAAGCGGCGGCGAGGCGGGCAATTCCGGATGCCGTCGGAAGGGGTGCCCGAAACGGGCAGGTTGTGGCTGTCAAGGGCTGCTATTGCGCGGGGAGCGCTCGGTCGCAGTCGAGACAGCGGGGATAATGTCAGCGATACTGGCCTAGTTCCATCACGTTTTACGTGATCGACGCTGCCTTGCAGAAGCGCGGCAGCATCGGGCGCTCCCAATCCCCGATATGGGAACCTCGACACCTATCCTTTGTCATCGACGCCAGAGGGAACCCACAACCTCTCTTCCCTCATTCCTGTGCTCGTCACAGGAATGAGCGAGAGTGGAGCGGGCACTCAGACCAATCGGCAGGAAGGCGGATGCGGCCGCAACGGCCGGTCATCACAACCAACCTAACCGCCGCCCGGCACCCTGCCCCGGCACGCCCACGCCACCGATGCGAACGACCGCGGCCCATTCGGCTCGCCAGCCTCGTAAGCGGCCCTGACCGCGGCATCGACCGCCTTTCGCTTCGCCGGGTCCAGCCCTGCGACATATTTACCGAGCGGTCCTTCGCCGGCGGCGATCGGATCCCAGTAATCCTCGAAGGAAAGATATTCCATCCGGATCAGCAGCGAGGTCTCCTCGACATCGGCCAGGCCCTGCGCGACGAAGCTCTCCTGCATTTCCCCCGGCCGCATCATCGGCTGGAAACAATATTTGCGGCGCAGGGGCAGAGCGTTTTCGTCGAGCATCGCCACCGTATCCCACATCATCCGCATGCCGGACATGCCGCCATAATGGTCCCAGACGGCGGCGGCGACCACGCCACCCGGGCGCACCACACGGCACATCTCGGACACCGCCCGCCTCCGGCACGAAATGCAGCACCAGCAGTGACATCGCCCTGTCGAAGCGATTATCCTTGAAGGGAAGCGCGCAGGCATCGGCCTGCCGGATCGTGATCCGCGGATCGGTGTTGCGTCGCGTTGCGGCCTCGATGAAAACCGGCGAATAGTCGACGGCGACGATCTCCTGCAGACCCGGCGTTTCCGCCAGCGTGAACGCCAGGCTGCCGGTGCCGCAGCCGACATCGAGCACGCGATCGCCATCCGCGAGACCGGCGAAGTCGACCAGCATCGGCGCCAGCTTCCTGCTCCAGCGCCCCATCAGCCGTTCATAACCATCAGCACTTTCGACATTGAAACTCGACGGCATTGAAGTCTCCCCCTTCAAGGACGATGGTCTGTCGACGGACAATAGGATTCCCCAGCAACCCTCGCAAGCGGAACAGCCTTCTCACCCGACCTTCGCGTCCGACCAGTAGCGCTTCGGTGCGCGCCCGAACACACGCTTGAACGCGTTTCCGAAGGCGCTTTCGGAGGAATATCCGAGTGCCGCGGCAAGGCCGGCGACCGAGACATCCTCCCGGCGCAGGGCTTCGCGGGCGCGATGCATGCGCCAGCGCGTGAGATAGTCGAGGGGTGCAACGCCGACCAGTTCCTTGAAACGTTGCGCAAAGGCGGAGCGCGACATGCCGATCCGGGTCGCCAGCGCCTCGACCGTCCAGCGATGGCCGGGGCTGTTGTGGATCAGGCTGATCGCCGCGCCGATCTGCGGATTTGTCAGCGCGCCGATCCATCCCGTTTCGGCAGCACCCTCCCGGCCCACATAGGCCCGCAGCGCCTGCACGAGCAGGATGTCGCCCATGCGCCGCGTCATCAGCGTCGAGCCCATCTGCCCGGCCTCGAGTTCGTCGTCGAGGGTTGCGAGCGTAGTGCTGAGGAGCGCGGCGGCCCGGTCGCTGGCCGGGATATGAATGAACGGCGGCAGCGCGTCGAGCAGCAGCCGGGCGTTGCCGCCTCCGATGACGAAGCTGCCGCCGATCAGCGCGGTCTCGCCACCGCCGTGCCGGGCGATGTTGGAATGCTCCCAGTCGAAGAAGGCGATCCCGTCCTCCGACTCCCTATCGAGATCGTTGGCGATCACATAGGCGGGCGCATTGGCAAGCAGGAAGGTGTCGCCCGCGACAAGCGAAAATGGCGGCTCACCCGGCAGAACGATCGAGCACGCGCCGCGCAGGACAGCAACGAACTTGAGCGCGGGCTTGGCCGGAAAACGAAACGCCCATTGCCCTCCGACCTCGAAACGTGTGCAGCGCGCACTCTCTAGCTCGAGCAGCGAAAAGACATCGGACAAGGGATCGATCATGGGTTCTGGACGATCTCGACGAAATCATGGAGCAACCAGCATAGATTCTCCAGGCAGCACCTGCAATCCTCAAAAGCACAAAGGAGAACGAAGATGCCTGATATCAAGGACAAGGTTATTGCAATCACGGGTGCCAGCAGCGGCATCGGCGAAGCCACGGCGCTGCTGCTGGCCGGGCGCGGCGCAAAGCTCGTGCTTGGAGCCCGCCGCGCCGACCGGCTGCAGGCCCTGGCGCGACGTATCACCGAAAACGGCGGCGAGGCCGTCTGCCTCGCCATGGACGTAAAAAAGCGCGAGGACCTCACAGCTCTCGTGGCGCTTGCCTGCAACAACTATGGTAGGATCGACGTGATGATCAACAATGCCGGCATCGGGCCGATCTCCCTTCTTGATGAACTGCGGGTCGAGGATTGGGAGGAGATGATCGACGTCAACATCAAGGGGCCGCTCTATGGCATCGCCGCGGCCTTGCCGGTGTTCCGCCGGCAGGGTTCCGGCCACTTCGTCAACACGCTCTCGACCGCCGGCCTCATCATCAAGCCGACCATGGCCGTCTATGCCGGCACGAAAAACGCCATGCGCACCATCGCCGAAGGCCTGCGGCTGGAGGCCGGCCCGCATCTGCGCGTCACCAACATCTCGCCGGGATTTATAAGAACCGATTTCACCGGCTCCATGACCAGCCCAGAGATCAAGGCCGAGATGGCAAAGCGCATGGACGAGATGGCAATTTCACCCGATGCCATCGCCCGCGCCATAGCCTTCGCCATCGAGCAACCCGCCGATGTCGATATCAGCGACATCGTTGTTAGGCCGACCGCTCAGGCGTGAGGTATCGTTGGCAGCGACGGCTCCCGTCGATCTTGAACAGCAGGACAATCGCCATGCGGCGTGGAACGGTCGATCTGCCAGTCCAGCGCGCTTCAATTCTGCGATGTAGAGTTCGGACATGCCTTTGCTCTCCGTCATGCCCGGGCTTGACCCGAGCATCCACGCGGCACCCGTGAGCGGCCATGGCGTTGATCCGCGGCTTAAGTGTATAGCTCAAGGATGACGGAGAGTGTGGCCAAGGCCATCATCACCTGTCGGTGACACCGGTCAGATCACCGGTGTCACAGCGAACTCACCCAGCCGCCTTATCGAGCACACTCCAGTCAAAACCGCGTGCCCAGTCGGCGTAGCTGTGCCAGCCGACATCGGGGAAGTCGCGGCGCAGGGCGGCGATATCGGCGTCGTAGCCGGTACGGTCGAACCATTCGAACATCAGCGCCGTATCCTCGCTCTGCTGCCGTATCGCCGCGATCGGCAATTCCCGGTAAGTGATTGGGCGGCCGAGCACCTCGGACAGGATCTTCGCCTGCTGCGCGCCGGACAATTCGTCGCCGGCAATATCGAAACGCTTGCCGAACACCTGCTCGCGCCTCTCGGCCAAGGTCGCGACGAAAGCGCCGATGTCATCGATGGTGACCTGTTGCAGCACGCGGGCGGGCGGCAGCGCTGCGGCATAGACGCCTTGGCGCAGCCCGTCGATCGCCCACGGCGCCACGGTGTTCTCCATGAAGGCGACGGGCGCGCTGATCGTGTAGGGAATGCCGAGGCCTGCAATGTGCTTCTCGACGAGATACTTGCTGTCGAAATGCGGTATGCCGGTCTTCTTGTGCGCATCGGCGACGGACGAATAGATCAGGTGGCCGATGCCGGCGGCCTTTGCCGCATCGGCGGCGGCAATGCCCTGACGGGTTTCCGCGTCCGTTCCGGCTTCGTAGCTGTTGCCCATCAGGAACATCGCGTCGACGCCCTCTGCTGCCGCCGCCACGGATGCCCCGTCATCGAGATTGCCGGCGACGACCTCGACCCCTGCCGCAGCCAGCCGCTTTGCGCCATCGCTCTCCGGCCGGCGGCTGATTGCCTTGACGCGGTGGCCTCGCGCGATCAGCGCACGCACGACCGCGCCGCCTTGCTGGCCGGTGGCGCCTGTGACCAGTACGCTTCGTGTATTGCTCATCTGTCTTCTCCTTGTTGTGACTGATGCAGCAGAGGTAAGGCCTGTCGTATTGAACCATAATGGCCTATAATTGGAAAACATCGTGCCACACCAGGATACAATGCTCGATCTCAACGATATCATGATTTTCGCCCGCGTCGTCGAATCGGGCAGCTTCACCGCCGCCGCGCGCTTGCTCGGCATGCCGAAGACGACGGTCAGCCGCCGTATCGCCGCACTCGAGCGCGAACTCGGCATCCGGCTTCTGCAGCGCACGACCCGCAGCCTCAACCTGACGGCTTCAGGGCGTCTCTACTACGAAGAAAGCAGCCAGGCGCTGCGCACGATCGAGGGCGCCAACCAGCGGCTTGCCGAAGCGCGTTCGGAGCCTGCCGGCACGATCCGTATATCGGCGCCGGTCGGCTTCGGTGGCCACTTCCTCCAGGATGCGATCTTCGAATTTCTTTCGAGCTACCCGAAGACGAGCGTCGAGCTGCGCCTGACCGACGACAGGCTGAACCTCGTCGAAAGCGGTATAGACCTCGCCTTCCGCACCGGCGTCCTCGAAGATTCTACCTTGGTGGCCCGCAAACTCGGTTCGATGCACCGCCTTCTCTGCGCAAACCCGGACTATCTCGCCCGCTGCGGCCCACCTGGTGTGCCTGAAGATCTCGCCCGCCACGACTGCGTCATCGCCGGCCAGGCCACACATGCGCAATGGTTGCTGGAAGGGCCGCACGGTCAGGAAACGGTCGCGGTTTCGGGCCGCTTCGCCGCCAACGAGATGCAGGCGGTGATGGCCGCCGCGATCGCCGGCCATGGCATCGCCCAATTGCCGCACCGATTCGCCGAAGCCTGCATCAAGGACGGGCGGCTGCGCCGCGTTCTCGACGGCTATACGACCCCGGCCGGCGGCTTGCATGTCGTCTATCCCAGCAGCCGACACCTGCCGCCTTTGGTCAAGGCATTCATCGAACTGGCCGTCAGACGGCTGAACGCCACGGGAATCGGCGGCGGCGATGATTTCGCGATCGTCTCGCGCTAGACCAGGATGTCGTCCGAAAACCGCTCACACTTTTCGGCATCATGCTCTAGGAAATCCGCCCGCTCTCGCGCCGTCACACCTCTTTCAGCACCACCTTGCTGTCGAGGCTTCCGATCAAAGTCGCGCTCGCCTGGTTGAGGCCCACGACCTCCACGGCGATGCCGTGCGCCCTGAACCGTTGAACGACCTTGTCGAGTGCGGCAACGGCGGTGATGTCCCAGAAATGTGCCTCGGACACGTCGATCAGCACAGACCTGCCGATCGCGTCCTGAACGTCGAAGGCTTCGACGAAGACGTCGGCGGAGGCAAAGAACACTTGGCCGGACACGCGATAGGTCAACCGCCCGGCAGCTTGGTCGGGCGCCACGTCAACGCGCAGCAGGCCGGCAACCTTGAAGGTGAAGAACACGCCGCTGAGCAGCACGCCGACCGTCACCCCGAGCGCCAGATTGGCGGTGAAGACGGTGACGAGGACGGTTGCCACCATGACGGCGCTCGACATCCTGGGATGAACCACAACGGATCTAAGCGACGACCAGTCGAACGTGTCGATCGACACCATGACCATGATCGCCACCAGCGCGGCGACCGGAACCTCCGACACCCACGGCTTCAGGAGCACCATCAGGATCAGCAGGAACGCGCCGGCAAACAGCGTGGAGAGCCGGCCGCGCCCGCCATATTTCACGTTGCTCACCGTCTGGCCGATCATGCCGCAGCCGGCGATGCCTCCGAACAGGCTCGCGGCCGCGTTGGCGAGGCCGAGACCAGTGCATTCACGGTTCTTCGAGCTTGGCGTATCCGTGAGATCGTCGACGACGCTCGCCGTCATCATCGATTCCAGCAACCCGACCATGGCGATGGCAAATGCAGGTCCGGCGATGATCCGAAACGTTTCAACCGTCAGCGGCACCGCCGGCCAGCCGAAAACAGGCAGCGAATCCGGCAGCTTGCCGAGGTCGGCGACGGTGAGAACGGGAAGTCCGAGCGCCATCGAAGCGACGGTCAGGATCAGGATGCAGATCAGCGGCGACGGGATCGCGGTGGTGATCCGCGGCGTCAGGTAAATGATGACAAGCCCGGCAATCAGCACGGCATATTCCATCCAGCCGGCGCCGACAATATGCGGCATCTGCGCGGCAAAGATCAGAACAGCCAGCGCATTGACGAAGCCGGTGCGGACGGATTTCGACACGAAGCGCATCAACACGCCAAGCCGCAGCAGGCCGAAGGCGATCTGGATTAACCCCGCCACCAGCCCGGCCGCAAAGAGATAGGGCAAGCCGTGGGCATGCACCAGCGGTGCCGCGACCAGCGCCACCGATCCGGCGGCGGCCGAAATCATCGCCGGGCGTCCGCCGGTAAAGGCGATGACGATGCCGATCACGAAAGAGGCGAACAGCCCGACCTCGGGATCGACCCCGGCCACGAACGAGAAAGCGATCACCTCGGGGATCAGAGCGAATGTCGCCACCGCTCCGGCAAGCATTTCGCGCATGGGATTGGCGGACCAATCACGACGAACGGAGGAAAGCAGCATAGGATGGATTCTCGCAAAGCACGGCCGGACCCGCTCTGCCGAGCGGTCGCGTAATGGCATGCAGGTTTTGCGTTGTCTGGCGGATCGGCGGCCAGAAGAGCCACCCGGGGTCTCACCGGGTCCGTGGTGAATGCGTGTTGTATAGACGAGATATTTATCGCAGTGCAACATTCAATTGCGCTGAAATGTGAAACGCAGAAGTCGACGGGCAGCCTCAGACACCCAAAGCGCGCGCTGCCTGCGCCTCTCTGGATTGCGAAGCCCTCACTGCCAGAGGAAGTCCGGCCCGGTGCTCTGCGACGTCAGCTTGAGCGTCCCGTCCGGCTGAACGACATAGGTCTCGAACACACGGTAACCGAAATCGCCAAGAAAGGTATTCTTGACCACCGTTCCCGGACGATAGGGCGAATGGAGGACCTTTCCGCCATAGGTGAGGCTGCCCGGAAGCGGCTGCGGATCCCCTGCGCTGGCGCAGGCCGAGAGGGCGAAAAGAACGCCAATGAGCGCGTATTTCATCCGGACTATCTCCTCGGGCAGGCAGTAGCGGCCTGAACGACGTCGATCTCCTTCTTACCACAACGCAGCTTGCTGCTGTTCACAAAGCAGCCTTGCTACTGTCGAAGTTTTTGCGTCGCTGCTCCGCCCGCGAGAGTGCGCTGGCGATCCTCTCATCGGTGAAGGGCTTGGAGATCACATCAAGCGCGCCTTCGATACCGTGACCGACATTCTCGGGACTACCGGTCACGAAGATGACGTCAACCCGATGTCGGTCGATCAACCGGCGCGCGAGCTGAGCGCCGCTCAGCCCGTCGGAGAGACTGAGATCGACGAGCGCGACATCACTTCTCTGAGCGTGGGCGAGAGCCTGCTCCACCGTCGAAACCGGGCCGATGGTCTGGTGTCCAGCCTCTTGCGCAATGCGTTCGAGTTCCAGAGCGATAAAATTCTCGTCTTCAACAATCATGACTTTCATGAATAAGCCTCCTCATAGACGGGCTGTTAGGCGCACTACCGGTAGCGGGTACAACGCAACCGTCCCCGGAATGTTTCCACTTTGAGAAGAAAAATTTGTCGATCGGCGGGCAGCGCCGCGTTACCGGTTCTGCTATTGGTCCTTGTGGAGGAACCAGCCGATGGCGCGGTCGCTCCGGCATCGGGAAAGCGGCAATTGCCGCACGGAATGAATCCGGGTGATCGCCCCTTCGTCATCCGTATCGACGTTCATACAGGCGCAGGCATAGCCGTGACCGGCATTCGTGTAGACATATTCGCCGTTCGTCAGGTCGGGAATCTCATCCATTCCCTCAGCCGCGGGACCGCCTGTATTGTCCATGATGCCCCAGCCGCCATCGGCATCGTTCAGCGACCAGGTTCGTGTGGCGGGATTATCCAGCCAGCCGCAGCGCTGTTCGGCTTGCGCCGCGGCGGGCGTCAGAATCATCATCAGAACAAGCACATGCAATCTTCTCATCGGCCCCTCCGCGTCGCCGGCCACTATGCATGGGCCGTGAGCGGCAAGGCAACGGCTCTATGGTGGGCGACGCGAAGATTCGGCGGCGCGGCACGACGGATCGGAGCTCCCCGGCCGCAATCCGCCGCGCTCACGATTTCTCGCTTGCGCTCTCGGCCCGAAACGCCGCCTCTCCTGCATCTGACACCTCGACCCATTTCTTATCGGGCTCGGCGTCCGGCATATAGCTGTCGTGCCAGTTCCACCACTTGTAGGTCGGGGTCTGGGGATAGCCCTTCGGCGAATCCTCCCAGACCTCCTGGCGTCCGAGCGGCGTGATGTCGAGGTAGTTCCAGGTGCCACCCATCTGCTCGTCGCCGCGGTTGTTGATGAAATAGGTGCGGAAGATGCGCTCGCCGTCGCGGTAGAACACGTTGGTGCCGTGCCACTCGTCGACGCCGAAGTCCTTGTCGAAGCTGTCGGTGATCGTGACCCACGGCATCGTCCAGCCCATCCGCGCCTTCAGCCGTGCAATGTCGGCCTGCGGCGCGCGCGAGGCGAAGACCAGCGTCGTGTCGCGGGCGTTGAGATGGGCGACATGGGCGACCTGGTCAGCTACCATCGAGCAGCCGCGGCAGGCATGTTCTGGCCAGCCGAACACGCCGGGCTCGTAGAAGGCGCGGTAGAGGATGAGCTGGTGTCTGTTGTCGAACAGGTCGAGCAGGCTGACCTTGCCCTGAGGTCCGTCAAACGCATAGCCCTTCTCGACAGCCATCCACGGCATGCGTCGGCGCTCGGCGGCCAGCGCGTCGCGGGCGCGGGTCTCAGCCTTTTCCTTCACGAGCAGTTGCTCGCGCGCCGCCTCCCAAGCCTGCGGCGACACGACCGGTGGTTTATGCATGGCTTGTCCGCCTTTTCCATTCTCGGCTGAAACAGTCATGGCTTTCAATCTCCTCATTAGGGCGATTTCCCGGGCTTGGAAGCCGGTTCATCGCGCATTGGTCTGAGATAGTTTCGCATCGGAAATCAAACAGGGGGAGTAACAAGTGTGACCGTATTCCCTGGAGCCGTCGCTCACAGCCGTGGCGCGTGCGTGGTGCTGGCCGGGAGCGCGTCCATTAGCGTAATCTTGTTTACGAATGGGCCGCGTGCTAGAACGCAACGCGGCGCATACGAACCCTGATCAAACCGAGATCGTGCCCGTGAATGTTTTTATCGCGACTGTTGCTGCGCTTATCATTGGCGTTATGCCCTCATGGGCAGGTCCTTTGCACGACGCGGCCAAGGACGGCGATATCGCCCGCGTCACACAGTTGCTGAGCCAGAGCTCCGATCTGTCGGAGCCCGATGAGGCGGGCGAGCCGGCGCTGATTATCGCGTCATTGGCGGGCCGTGCCGATGTCGTCGCTCTTTTGCTGGATCGCGGCGCCGACATCGAAGTTCGCAACAAGGGTGGGCTGACGGCACTGCATGCGGCAGCCTATGGAGGAAATCTGGAGGTGGTGAAACTGCTTGTCGCAGAGGGAGCTGATGTCAACGACAGGAAGAATTTCTATCAGATGTCGCCGCTGCACGGCGCCGCCGAAGAAGGCCGTACCGAGATAGTGGCTTTTCTCTTGACCAATAATGCGGATGTCGAAGCGACGGAAAGAAACGGGTACACGCCTCTCACTCAAGCCGGGTGGCGGGCGCATTGGGATACGGCCAAATTACTCATGGAAGCCGGTGCTGTTTGCCAGAAAGCCGAGCTTGTGGGCGAACCGCTCTACAAGGAATGCACCAAACGGCAATAGCATTTCGCTTGAGGTAACAGACCGCGTCCGGGAACGGAGCTTGTTATGTCTTATCATGTGCAAAAATGCGGCCATGTGCAAAAATACGGAAAGCGCATGGGCGTGGCTGTTGGCGCTGCGGCCATGCTGCTTTCCTTCCTTCAGCCCCCCTTCACTCAGGTTATGGCGGCGGAAGATCTCGTCAATACCGGCTATTTCGGCGATGTCGCGATCAAGGGCTATGACCCGGTCGCCTATTTCACTGAAAACCAGGCCATCGAAGGATCCGAGACATATTCCTACCACTGGCTTGGCGCGACCTGGTATTTCGCCAGCGCTAGAAATCGCGATCTCTTCAAGGGCGATCCGTCCAGATATGCGCCGCAATATGGCGGCTATTGCGCCGACGGCGTGTCTTTCGGGACAGTGACCACCAATATCGATCCCAAGGCCTGGCGGATCATCGATGGCAAACTGTATCTGAGCTATGATCCCGGGGCTGCAGAAGGCATGGAGAAGAACCCGACCAAGGTGACCGACTCGAAGAAACATTGGTCCGAGGTTCAGCAGACACTGATTTCGGAGAAGATGCATACCGTCTGGCAGCAACCGGCTACGAAATGAAGCGCCATGCCTGGCCCCTTAGGGTGCGGGTGAAAAGAACGTCAGGGCGCGCGGCGTCACATGTATGTACTGCCTGTCGCCCTGCTCGCCCGACGTGTTGCGGTAAACATATCCGCACACCATCCGGTCGAGGAAATAGCCGTCGAATTTTTCGCAGATTCTGTCGCCCCGCACCTCGACAATGCCGGTGATGTTGGTATTCGCGCTGCGATAGGCGGTATTTCCGGCCTTGTCGAAATACTGGATGAAATCCGTGCCGTTCTTGTGTTTGCCGGTCCAGCTCTTGCCGTCGACTAGATTGCGCAGCTCTGCCTCGCCGAGCCTGTCGGCTTGATTGCCTGTAAAACCGAAGGGCCATTCGGGAATGCCGGCCTTGCGCAATGCGGCCAGATGGCGCTGCAGATCGCCGTCCCGCCAGTAATCATAGAGATAACCGTAATAGGTGAGATTGCTTTCCGGGAAGAGTTCCAGCAGCTTTGCCGTCTCCGCCGCTGCCTTGGTTTCATTGCCCTGATCCGCATAGGCCGCCGCCAGATATTCGCGTGCCGGCTCGACCTTCGGCAGGCCGTCGATCGTCGGCTCTATCAGCGAGATCGCCCGCCGATCGTCACCCGCGGTATAAAAGACGATCCCTGCCAGCAGTTGAAAGCTCGACGCCGGCGAAGGGTCGAGCCGCAAAGCTTTTTCCATCTCGGTGACCGCCTGCCCGCTGCTTCCGGTATGGACCAGGATGAGAGCGAGGTTGGCGGCGGCCTCCGCATCGTTCGGCTCCATCGCAACCGCCATGTTGGCGGAATTCCTAGCCTCAGTCTCACGCCCGTCCACCCATTGCAGCAGGGCAAGCACGGTGTGCGCCCTGGCATTGTTGGGATCCAGCTTAAGGGCCTGCCCGGCGGCGTCGTAGGCAATCTTGCGAGCGACGGCGGCCGACCAGAGGTAATTATAGTCGTTGCGCCAGACATCGACGGCGACGCGGGCGATTCCCGCATGGGCATTGGCAAAGCCCGGATCAAGGTCGATCGCCTTCTGGTAGAAGGACAGGGTCCGGCGATAGGTGTCGACATCCCTGAAGATGAAGCCCTCCTGCTCGGCCCGCATGTAATAATCATAGGCTTCGAGATTTTCGGTCGGGATCCGGGCCAGTTGATCGCGCTCGCGAGCGCTGAGCTTGACCGACAGAGCCGAGATGATCTTGCCGATCACATCGTCCTGAACGGCGAAGAGGTCGGCATATTGGCGATCATAGCGCTCGGCCCAGAGCGACAGGCCGGTGACCGCGTCGATCAGTTTGACATTGATCCGCAGTCGTGGCCCGGCACGCTGCAAGGTCCCTTCGAGCACATACTGAACGCCGAGTTCGGCAGCCACATCCTGGATCTTGCCGACGGAGTCCTGGATGGCGAAGACCGAATGCCGGGCGATGACGAAGAGACCCGATACTTTGGACAATTCGGTGATCAGGTCGTCCGTCAGACCCTCTGCGAGATGGTCGTGCTCGGTATCGCCGCTGACATTGATAAAGGGCAGAACCGCGACCGAGGGCCTGTCCGGCAGCGGATAGGCGAAACGTTCACTGGGCCCAGCCGGTTTTGCCGGCATCCATGGCTGCCACCAGAGTGCTGCGCCCGCAACAGCAAGGACGACGGCCGCTGCAATGCCTGCAAAGAGCCGGCGTCTCGGCAGGCGCCTCCGGTTTGTGAGGGTTTTGCCGGCAGCAGTGGGGTCAAGCAGGACGCGATAGACCCGGACCGGTTCGGTGATGCTCTTTAACCGCTGTTCGCCGAGCGAAGCGAAACCGACCGGGATTTTCGATTTCACCTGGTCGTATGTCGTGCCTGATATGGCGATGCCGCCCGGTTCCGCCAGCGCCTGTATTCGATCGGCGATATTGACGCCGTCACCCTGGATATCTTCGCCCTCGACAATGATATCACCGAGATTGATGCCGATCCGGAACTCGAGCCTGTGCTCAGGCAGCGCCGCGGCAGTCTGCGTGGTTTTCAGTTGCTGAACCTCCACTGCGCAGCGCAAGGCATCGACGACACTCTGGAATTCGACCAGCAGACCATCGCCCATGGTTTTGACCAGCCGGCCGTGATGACGCTCGATCGCCGGCTCGAAGACATCATTCTGGTCCGCCTGAAAACGCACGCGGGTGCCCTCTTCGTCGATCTGGCTCAATCGACTGTAACCGACGACATCAGCGATCAGGATTGCTGCAAGACGGCGCTCCATCCCCGGTCTTTCCTGGAGAGCGAATGTATTGTTAACAATATCCTACAGGAGGTTCCATCGCGATGCTATCGCCGCGCCGCACGATATTCAACTCGGCGGCGATTTGTCCGATAAGGATGGCGCCGGACGAAATACTTCAAGCCATCGTTGTCTTCGATCATTGGGAGAGTTGCCAAAAGCAACCGAGTATCGGAAGCTTCTTTTTTTGGCTCTCAAGCGATGGATTTGGAGATATGACGGCAGCCTCTTCCACGGAGCCAACCAGGCATGGCAGCGCAAGGATCTGCCGAGGCTGCTGGGACCAGATGCACATGCCGATTCCGATCGGCGGCCCCCTCGCTTTGCCCTTCCGCGCCTTCGGCATCACCCGCAGCAAGATGAACCCCGATATCTGCACGATTTGCGAGCGCTCCTTCCAATATGTCAAGAAGCAGCGCCAGATCACTGTCGACGCCACCATCCTGTTTGCCGATATCAGGGGCTTCACGGATCTGTCTGAGCGCATCGAGGCGGTGCAGCTGAGCGAGATCGTCAGCCTGTTCCAGGATCGCTGCGCGCAGGCGATCTGGGCACATGACGGCATCGTCAACAAGCAGATGGGCGACGGCCTGATGGCGATCTTCAATTTCCCGATCGTCAGAAAGGATCACGCCGGCGCCGCGATCCTGGCCGCGCAGGAAATCCAGCAAAACTGCGCCGTCGCGCTGAACGGTCTGGCGCTCGAGGCATTACCCGGCCGCACCCTCGGCGTCGGCGTCGGCATCCATTCCGGTGAGGTCCAGATCGGCGAATTCTCGAGCTTCCGCAGTGATTTCACCGCCATCGGCGGCGTCGTCAATCAGGCCGCGAGGCTGGAATCCCAGGCCGCGGCCGGCGAGATCCTGATCTCGGCCGAAACCGCGGCGAAGGCTCCGGATCTCACAGGCGGCTCAGAGACACGCGTCCTTACGTTGAAGGGCATCGAGCAGCCGGTGCGGGCACAGGTGCTGGCAAAACCTTGACCATCGCCCCGTCCCCAACATGGCAGCCGCGATTTCTCACGCTGTGATTGTCAAACACATCGGATTACAAGCAAGTTAATCCTCCGGAAACAAACCTCGCTTATCTCTAAGCTGTTTTGACAGCTGGGGTATCTCATGGGCAGTTTTTCTTTGTGGCACTGGTTGATCGTCTTGATCCTGATCGGCGTGCCGTTGATCTTCGTCTTCCGAAAACCGCTAGCCGGGCCGAACCGCTTCGGCGGCCTACCGCCGGCCATGGGTTTCGGCCAGGCGATCGGAAGCTTTTTCAAGAACTATGTGAACTTTAGCGGCAGAGCGAGCCGATCGGAATTCTGGTTTTCGACGCTCTTCGTCGTTCTCGTCTCCATCGCTTTGTACGCCGTTGATCGGAGCGAAACTTTGAGCCGGATCTGGTCGCTGACAATATTTCTTCCGTCGATCGCCATGGCCGCCCGACGCCTTCACGACATCAACCGAAGCGGATGGTGGCAGCTTCTTGGACTATTATTTCCTATTGGAACGGTTGTCGTCCTCGTATGGTACTGCAGGGCGTCGACAGCGGATGATTCCAGGGAAGCCGTCTTTGCTTGAGCAAAGTGTGACGATGGTCCTCGCGGACTGCGGGATACGCAGTCCGCTTAGAGACCGCCTCCTACACCCACTCCGGCAAAGAAACCCGTCGCTCGAAATACTGTTCTGCCCGGCCTGCCCCTGCAAAAAGGAGAGCCGCCGCATGGCCGTCAACCAGCGGCCCCCGGAACTCGTCGCCGACTGCCGATCGACCATTTCGATGGCCTCGATACATTCGACGACATCTCTTCCCATGGCCGCTGTGTGAGGGATCTCTGGTTTTGATCGCGTCCGAAAGGGAACCGGCGAGGCTGGCGAAGACCCCGTCTCTGCCTCAGTACTTCATGTTCCGCAGTTCCGGAAAACATAGTAACGCAACCGTTCGTCGTGGCAGCGATAGTCATTCTTTTTCAGATACAGTATCATGTCGTGTTGCAAGCCCAGGCCGATATAGGACCAGTTTGGGGAGCCACGTTCCGTCGTTCGCGTGCAATAAGCATATATCTGCTTTTCCGGATTAAGCAGAACCACGCTGGAAATCTCGGCCTTCACGAAGTTCCCCGGTTTAATGGTCCCCCGCAGAGTATCGACGTACTCGCGTCGAACTGCGCTGCAGGGCGGGCGCTGGGAATCTGCAACGGATTGCGGCGTCGCACTTTGGCAGCCGGCCAGTGCCAGCAGCGTAAGCAAGGAACTTAATCTTCATTCAGTTGAACCTCCTGTATCAAGGTCGATAGATCGAGTTTTCCAAAAGGCGATGGCTGCAAGCAGCAGCGTCACAGCCTGTGCTTCGAGGCTCCGCCCTGCGGGCTGCTCACTTCCGCATGAGGAAGGTTGGAGGATGCCGCGCCTTCGGGACGCTGGAAGCATGTCGCGCCGCCGCTCAACAAAGCCTCGAACGGCGACGCGGCCGGAGCCTTCGCCCCTGCGTCAGGTCTTCATGCCGGTCAACTCGGTAAACGGATAATAGCGCAGCCGCTTGTCGCGGCAGCGATCGTCATTCGCCGTCGCGCCTAATATTTTGCCATCCGTGAAGGAGACGCCGAGATAGGCCCAGTCTCCCCAGCTGCGCTTGGGCACCACCCGCACACAGTAAGCATAAGTCTTTTTCTCGGGCTCAAGCAGAACCACGCTGGAAATGCGGGCCCATACGACTTCTCCTGCTTCGTGCCTGTAGCTTCTCTTGAACACGATGTTGATGAAATTCTGCCGGACGTCACTCGAGGGAGGACGCTGGGAATCAGCAACAGATTGCGACACAGGGGCATTGCAGCCGGCGAGAGCCAGCAGCGCGGCGTAAACAAGGACTTTCATTTTCATTCAGCTGAATCCCTAAAAGAATCGGAGCGCAAATAAACGCTGTGTATTCCCACAAACACAGCGAGAATAATAATTGCAATACATCATGGGAAAATTGCTGCAGCTGCGGGATACCCGCTGCGTGACGCGGATATATCAGTGTTGACTCACCTACACTGATGGATTCAAAACAGAGCTTCCGGCACCATCTTCATCATCATCGTTGATCACCACCCCGGCTTCCAGCGCCGCCAGGATAAAGGCCTGCCGCACCGTCTCGGCCGGCATCCGCCCGGCAAGCCAGGCGCGGCAGAAATCGATCGCCCTCTGCTGATGGACGCCGCCATTGACCGGCCAGTCTGAGACGAGTGCATACAGCGCGTCCTGCGGTGAGCGCAAAACCAGCCGTTCGCCGGTATCGAGGTCGATCGAGATGGAGTTTTCCCAGAAGGCAGAATGATCGCTAATGGCAGTAGCACCTAGAGGTGAAGTGACTGGAAATTAACTGCGCGAGGCCGATCTCGGTTCCAGTGCAGGGCCGAATGATCGCGGTCGGACATCACGGGCGCCGGTAATCCATTCCAGGGGAGGCAATGGCCGCCAGCAGCCACGTTGCGGCGCGTGCTTCGAGGCTTCGCCCTGCGGGCTGCGCACCTCAGCATAAGGCGCGTTGGAGCATGCCGCGCCAACGCTCAGGGAGCCTCACCCTGAGGTGCCCCACAGGGGCCTCGAAGGACGGGGGCGGTGCGCCGGCTTCGCAGCGCCATAAATTTGAAAACTATTCACGCGTTCGAACAAACAGTTCGTTTCCCCTCTGTACTCTTTCCCTCTTCCCCTTCGCGCTGACGCTCTCCACATTCCCGCCATGGCCAGATCTCCGAAGAAATCCCCCGCCCCTGACGGTTTGAAGGAAGCCCCTTAATCGTCTTTTGAGGGCGCGCCGCTTTTCGCCTCGGTTTACCGGCTTCGTAAGCGACCGTAACCAATTCGTCCTCAGCCTGTGTCAGGTCAATCCGTCGGGTGGTCCGGAGCTTCGCCACCTTTGCGATTCCGGCAGTGGCGCTAGTGGAGGTCCGCTCTTGACCACGACGGCGACCGGACGCCCGGCGGTCGTCGGAATTCACCTGGGCAATGGCGAACAAGGGAAACGCGCTTTCCGTGCAGATATCATCCGTCAGAGCGCGGCAGTCAAAGCTGCGGTCGGAGATCTTCCCACAATTGATATCCGGAGTTTGCATGATAGCCGGCACGCCTACCGCCCCGTTAGTTTCCGCGCTTGACCTCCGCGCACGGCCTCTACCTAAAAGCCCGACTGCTATGCAAAGGAGGCTCCGGTGTCGGTACCCATTGAGGACTACGCGCTCATCGGCGATTGCGAAACCGCCGCACTTGTCTCGAAGAACGGCTCGATCGACTGGCTCTGTTTTCCGCGCTTCGATTCCCCCGCCTGTTTTGCCGCCCTGCTCGGCGCCGAGGAAAACGGCTTCTGGTCGCTGTCACCTTCAGGTGAAAATGTCCGCGTCACGCGCCGCTACCGCAACGATACGCTCATTCTGGAAACCGAGTTTCAGACCGAGACCGGCACCGCCGTTCTCATCGACTTCATGCCGCTTCGCGATGGCACGAGCGATCTGATGCGCATCGTCGAGGGCAAGAGCGGCACTGTCGCCTTCGATATGGAGCTCAACCTTCGCTTCGATTACGGCCGAACCGTTCCCTGGGTCACGCATGGCGAGGATGGCGGCATCACCGCCATTGCCGGCCCGGACAGGCTAACCCTGAATTGCGCCGTCCCGCTCGAAGGCCGCGGCCTGAGCACGGTCGGCTCCTTCCAGGTTGCCGCTGGCGAGAGCCAGATCTTCACACTGACCTGGTCCCCCTCGCATATGCCGCAGCCGGCTCAGCGGCAGGTGGAATATGCGCTGCCGGACACGGAGGAATTCTGGCAATCCTTTGCCGCGGCCCGCCCGAAAGTGGGCCGGTGGACGGAGCAGGTCAAACGCTCGCTCATCACGCTCAAGGCACTGACCTACATGCCTACGGGCGGCATCGTCGCCGCGGCGACAACCTCCCTGCCGGAAAAGATCGGCGGGCCGCGCAACTGGGACTACCGCTATTGCTGGCTGCGCGACGCAACGCTGACCCTGCTCGCCCTGATGAAACTCGGCTATTACGAGGAAGCCAGTGCCTGGCGCAACTGGCTGCTGCGCGCGGTCGCCGGCGCCCCGGCGCAGATGCAGATCATGTATGGCGTCGCCGGCGAGCGCAATCTGCTGGAATGGCAGGTTCCCTGGCTGAGTGGCTACGAGGGCTCGACACCCGTACGCATCGGCAATGCCGCTGCCGAACAGGTGCAGCTCGATGTCTATGGCGAGGTGGCCGACGCCATTCTGCAGGCCCGCAAGGGCGGGCTTCCGCCGCATCACCGCGAACGCGAACTGGCGGCGGCCATTCTGCCCTTTCTCGAAAAAATCTGGGTGGAGCCCGATGAAGGCATCTGGGAGGTGCGCGGCCAGCGCCAGCATTTCACCTATTCGAAGGTCATGGCCTGGGTGGCCTTCGACCGCGCCGTCCAGATTGCCGAGGTGGACGGCGAGCCCGAGGCCGCCGCACTTTGGCGCACGCTCGCAGATCACATCCATGCCGAGGTTTGCGAGAAGGCTTTCGATCCCGAACTCGGCTGTTTCGTGCAGGCCTACGGCTCCAAGGCGCTTGATGCCAGCCTGCTGCATCTCGGCATGGTCGGCTTCATCCCGCCTGATGATCCGCGCTATGTCGCGACAGTCGAGGCGATCGAGCGCAAGCTGCTGCGCGATGGCCTGCTGCTGCGCTACGAGACGCAGGAGGTGGACGACGGCCTGCCGCCAGGCGAAGGCGCGTTCCTCGCCTGCAGCTTCTGGCTCGTCGACGCCCTCGGCATGATCGGCCGCCGCGACGATGCGCTGCGCCTGTTCGAGCGGCTGCTTGATATCTGCAACGATGTCGGGCTTCTGGCAGAAGAATATGATCCCGCCGCCCGTCGCATGCTCGGCAACTTCCCGCAGGCCTTCAGCCATATCGGGTTGATCAACAGCGCGTTGAACCTCGCGCGGCTGGAGGGGCCGGCAGACCAGCGTTCGGCTTGATGATATGCTCGGCTTGGTTGTTGGGAGACCGGCGGAAGAACACTCGGCGTAGTGGTGAGGCAGCGGCGGCGACATCCCTCCGCCCCCATTCCTGTCCTCGGGTTTAACCCGAGGGATGTCACAGGAATGGGGGAAGCTGGCGTCGCCGTCACTGCCCAAGGCGAGGTTAGCGCCCTTAAGAGACACCACCCCACTATTCAAAAATCCGAACGATTCATTCGTTTCCCTTTTGTACTCTTTCCCTCTTCACTTTCGCGCTGACTCTCTCCATATTCGCGCCATGGCCAAATCTCCGAAGAAATCCCCCGCCCCGAATGGCTTCGAGGAAGCCCCTCAATCGTCTTTTGAGGGAGCCCCCCTCTCAGGCTCGGTTGCCGATTGGGTGAAGCAGCTGGAGGCCGATGCCGAAACCTCGGGCGTCGAGACCCAGCGCCAGATTGCCTCCAAGGCCGGCAAACATCGCAAGAAGGTGGAAATCGCCGCCAGGACGAAAACCAGCGACGGCGGCGTCAGCGCGTCGAAATCGGCGCGCGGCACCTCCATGGGCGGCTCGACCGACCCGAAGACACGTGCCGCCGCCGGCCTCAATCCCGTGTCGGGCATGGATACGACGCTGGAAGAAGCCTCGTCGCTGCAGGCCGGCACCGCCGTCACTGCCACGGTCGAGGCGCTGTCGGCGCTGATCGAGAGCGGCAATCCGCTGCACAAGAACGGCAAGATCTGGACACCGCACCGCCCTGCCCGGCCCGACAAATCCGAAGGCGGCATCGCCATCCGCATGCAGTCGGATTACGAGCCGGCCGGCGATCAGCCGACCGCCATCCGCGATCTCGTCGAAGGCCTGGAGAATGGCGACCGCAGCCAGGTGTTGCTCGGCGTCACCGGCTCCGGCAAGACCTTCACCATGGCCAAGGTGATCGAGGCGACGCAGCGCCCGGCCGTCATCCTGGCGCCGAACAAGACGCTGGCCGCCCAGCTCTATTCCGAATTCAAGAACTTTTTCCCCGACAATGCGGTGGAATATTTCGTTTCCTACTACGATTATTACCAGCCGGAAGCCTATGTGCCGCGCTCCGACACCTATATCGAGAAGGAATCCTCGATCAACGAGCAGATCGACCGCATGCGCCACTCGGCGACGCGCTCGCTGCTCGAACGCGACGACTGCATCATCGTCGCCTCGGTCTCCTGCATCTATGGTATCGGCTCGGTCGAGACCTATACGGCGATGACCTTCCAGATGTCGGTCGGCGACCGGCTCGACCAGCGCCAGCTGCTGGCCGACCTCGTGGCCCAGCAATACAAGCGCCGCGATATGGATTTCACCCGTGGTTCCTTCCGGGTGCGCGGCGATACGATCGAGCTCTTCCCCGCCCACCTTGAGGATGCCGCCTGGCGCATCTCGATGTTCGGCGACGAGATCGACGCCATCACCGAATTCGACCCGCTCACCGGCCAGAAGGTCGGCGACCTGAAATCGGTGAAGATCTACGCCAATTCGCACTATGTCACCCCGCGCCCGACGCTGAACGGCGCCATCAAGTCGATCAAGGAGGAGCTCAGGCTGCGCCTGGCCGAGCTGGAAAAGGCCGGCCGCCTGCTGGAGGCCCAGCGCCTCGAGCAGCGCACCCGCTACGATATCGAAATGCTCGAAGCCACAGGTTCCTGCCAGGGCATCGAGAACTATTCGCGTTACCTCACCGGCCGCGACCCCGGCGATCCGCCGCCGACGCTGTTCGAATATATCCCCGACAACGCCCTCGTCTTCATCGACGAAAGCCATGTCACCGTGCCGCAGATCGGCGGCATGTACCGGGGCGACTTCAGGCGCAAAGCGACGCTGGCCGAATACGGCTTCCGCCTGCCCTCCTGCATGGACAACCGGCCGCTGCGCTTCGAGGAATGGGACGCCATGCGCCCCGACACCATCGCTGTTTCGGCCACCCCCGGCGGCTGGGAGATGGAGCAGTCGGGCGGCGTCTTCGCAGAACAGGTGATCCGCCCGACCGGCCTGATCGACCCGCCAGTCGAGGTCCGCTCGGCCCGCACCCAGGTCGACGACGTGCTCGGCGAAATCCGCGAAACCGCGGCCAAGGGCTACCGCACCCTCTGCACCGTGCTGACCAAGCGCATGGCCGAGGACCTGACCGAATATCTGCATGAGCAGGGCGTGCGCGTACGCTACATGCACTCGGACATCGACACGCTTGAACGTATCGAGATCCTCCGCGATCTCCGCCTCGGCGCCTTCGACGTGCTGGTCGGGATCAACCTTCTGCGCGAAGGCCTCGACATTCCCGAATGCGGCTTCGTCGCCATCCTCGACGCCGACAAGGAAGGTTTCCTGCGCTCGGAGACCTCGCTGATCCAGACGATCGGCCGCGCCGCGCGCAACGTCGACGGCAAGGTCATCCTCTATGCCGACCAGGTCACCGGCTCGATGAAGCGGGCGATGGAGGAAACCGGCCGCCGCCGCGAAAAGCAGATGATCTATAACCAGGAACACGGCATTACCCCGGAATCGGTCAAGGCCAGGATCTCCGACATCCTCGACTCCGTCTACGAACGCGACCACGTCCGCGCCGATATCTCCGGCGTTTCGGGCAAGGGCTTCGCCGATGGCGGCAACCTCGTCGGCAACAACCTGCAGACCCACCTCAACGCGCTCGAAAAGAGCATGCGCGACGCTGCCGCCGACCTCGACTTCGAAAAAGCCGCCCGCCTCCGCGACGAAATCAAACGCCTCAAGGCCGTGGAACTCGCCGCCATGGACGACCCGATGGCACGCGAAGAAGCGAAGGCGATGGAAGGGAAAGCGCGCAGCTCCTCCGCTCCTCCGTCAACCCAGGGCTCGACCCGGGGATCCAAGCCGGCAACCGAGATGCAAACCTCCTATTTCGCCAAACCCTCCATCGACGACATGGGGCCAGGCACCGACACCACCACCCCCCTCTTCCGCAAGCCCGCCTTGGACGAGATGGGCCGCGACATCGCCGAACCCGCAAAGAAGACTCTCTTCCGCAAAAACGACCTCGACGAAATGACCGTCGGCCGAACGGAAAAGCCCGTCATTGGGGCGCTGCCGGAAAAGCCGGAAGCCGCCAAGGGCACGAAGCGGTTTTCACCGCTGCTTGAAGGCCAGCCGGAGCGCGATGACGTGCGGCCGGTCGTGCGCGGGAAGACGGGCGTGGGCAGTTATGAGGACCCGGGCGAGCAGAAGCGCAAGGGGCGGACGAAGGGGAAGACCGGGCGGCCGGGACGGTGAGGCTGCCAAACGTCTGCCACTCAGTTGGTCGTCGATCAAATGGTTCATCGTATCGGCCGGTCAGCAGCGCATTGTAAGGAGCAGCTTCGTAGCGACAGATGAAGTTCGCCACCGGCCTATGACAAGACGGACATGGCCCTCCACGAGCTCCAGCCCAGCGCGGCATCGACTTTCTCTGCGACAGGATATTCGAGCGACGCGACGGCCGGCTCGTCACTGTGACGGAATGAGCTCGCGACGCCGACGTGGCCCGTTATCGGGAAGGCCTCCGCGCCATGCTCCGCTGAATGAAGGGAACCGCCAATGCCAGAACTCCGCATCGACCCCTTCCCCTCCGCTGGCGAATTCAACGCCCTCTGGTCCGCCGCCTGGGGCGCGCCCGCCCCGCGCGAATTCACCCCCATCCTGTCCCGCAGCCTCGCCCATATCGGCGCCTACCACGACAACCAGCTCGTCGGCTTCGTCAACGTCGCATGGGACGGCGGCATCCATGCCTTCATCCTCGACACCTCGGTTCACCCTGATATGCGAAGGCAGGGGATCGCGACGCGTCTGGTCAGGGAGGCGACGCGGATTGCGCGGGAGCGGGGCGCCGAATGGCTGCATGTCGATTTCGAGCCGCACCTGACCGGCTTCTACCGCGCCTGCGGCTTCAGACCCACGGAAGCAGGCCTCATCAAGCTGATGTGAGGTCTGCCGCGCGGGAAGCCTGAACAAGTCGAAGCCAACACCAACCTGCGATAGTGACGCGAATGGTCGCGCGGGGCAGCACCTACCGAAGAACCCGCTGAAAACACAATTTTCGCGAGAGCATCCCACCCGAAAATGAAAGATAATACTATTTATGAAACCAAAGCATGGCTTTGAGTTCTCAAATTAAAATTCGTTTCCCCAGTATTTCATCCTTAGTTTTTCATTAAAAAAGCAATGAAAATACACAATTCTGCATTGAAAAATTGATTAACAATTGGCAAAGGTAACGAATATTCCCCACGCGGTTGTCGTTGATTGAACCAGCAACAACCGTTCCCACCGGGGATTTCTGGTTTTTACAGAATACAACGCATCTATTGGAAAGTTTAATATGGCCTTGAATATTCTGGACACGAACGGCGCCACAGTTACTAAGACCGGCGCTGAATTCGAAGCGTACGATGTTATCCGCTACTCTAACGCCACTCCCCTCACCGCCGTTACCTTGGTCGTCTCAGATTCCGGTACGGTAGACCTTGCCGACGAACTGGGCTCGGTTTCCGCGAACGTGAGGGGCTCAAGCGGCGACAATGCCATCACGACAGGCACAGGCAACGACACCATCATAGGCGGTGACGGTGCAGACACGCTGAACGGTGGCGCCGGAGAGGATCAGCTCTATGGCGGAGCTGGCAATGATACGCTGATTGGCGGGGACGGCAACGACCTGTTCTCGGGCGACGTCGGAAATGACGTCATCAGAGGCGGCGCCGGCAACGATACGATCTCCGACGGTGGATTTGGCTTTTTCCCCGGGCCTGACGGCCTCGTGTCGGAAGTTTTGGACATCGATGCGGGCGACGGCGACGATGCCATCACCGTGCAGTTAGCTCCACTGCTTTCCGGAACAATCGATGGCGGCGCCGGGATTGATACTCTGCAAGCCCTTGAGCTAAGAGGCTTGACGATCAAGAACATCGAAGTCCTTGAAACGGCGGGATATTTGGTTTCGGGTTCAAGCGCACAGTTCGAAAGCTTTGATAAGATCGTCTACTCGAACAACCTGGCCTACAATTATCCCGCCTCATTGGCGTTGACGGACAGCGCTCACCTCGATCTTTCCGACGAGCTTGGCGATCGCGGGGCTTTCGTTACCGGCTATGTCTCCGGCGTTGACGTCAAGACCGGCGGCGGCAGCGACGAGTTTACGGGCACCGACGGCAACGACATTTTCGACGGCAGCGGCGGCAATGACATCATCAACGGCAAGGCCGGCAATGACAAATTGACCGGCGGCGCCGGAAACGACACCATCAACGGCGGCGCCGGCATCGATACCGCGATCTTCTCAGGTAATTTCGCCAACTACTCCTTCGCGATGAACAACGGCGATCACATCCTGACGAGCGCCGCGGAAGGGGCGGATACGCTGACAGACGTCGAATTCGCGCGCTTTGCCGATGGCGTCTACGATTTCGCCAAGGGAACCTTCAAGCCCGATAGCAGCAATAGCGCGCCGACCAATATCCAGCTCTCGAAAACCGCCCTCTCAGAGGACACGCCGATCTGGACCACGGTCGGCCTGCTCAGCGCCAAGGACGCCGATGGCGACGCGCTCACCTATACGCTGATCGACGGAGCCAACGACCACTTCCGGATAAAGGGCAACCGTATCGTCACGTCGAAGGCTCTGGACTACGAGACGGACAAGTCGCACACGATCAAGGTCGCTGTTTCGGATGGCAAGGTCACGGTCGAAAAGGACATCACGATCAACGTCCTCGACGTCAACGAGACGCCGGTCAACAAGGCGCCGACCAATCTCGCCTTCTCGCGCAACTCGGTCAACGAGAATGTCGCGATCGGCACCTCGGTCGGCCTGCTCACGGCAAAGGATCCGGAAGGCGATACGGTGAAATGGCGGCTAACGGACGATGCCGACGGCATCTTCAAGCTCGTCGGCAACAAGATCCAGACAAAGGCGGCAATCGACTACGAAAGCACCCACAGCCTGACCTTCACCGCCGAAGCCTATGACGCGGCTGGAAACGCCACCAGCCACGATTTCACGCTCGCCGTGAAGGACGTCTTCGAGCCGTCGGTTTCGAGCCTGCTGCACGACGCTTTGATCTAACTGCGGCTTGATTCCAAGCGGCGACGCAATACGTCGCCAATGGCTTTAAAAACGGGGGGCTTGCGGTCAGCAGGCTCCCCGTGTCGATGAGGCGGAACAAGGCGCCCCGCCGAATCTCTTTTCCCCACTGGGTAGAAGCGGGAGTTCGGGCTGAGCGCCCGATCCAAATTGCTGCTCCCCCTACGCACCCGGTTCGGCTATAACTACTGCCGATCCGAGGAGAGCCCGCATGCGCCTGCCCACATTCATCCTCGCCCTGGCCATGGCGGCGCTCGCAGCCTTGCCCGCATCGGCGGCAACCTACAAGACGCCGAAGGCGCTGCTCAAGGCGCTCTATAGCTACGACACCGACAACAGCGACGCCGAGGCGCCATCACCCTATTCGATCTTCTTTTCCGACCACCTGAACAAGCTCCTCCAGACCGATCTCGACAACACGGCGGAGGGCGATGTTGGCGCAATCGACTTCGATCCCGTGATCGCTGGACAGGATGGCGCCGCGAGCGACGTCAGGATCGGCCAACCGATCCTGCTGGATGATAAGGCCGAGGTGGAAGTGCAGTTCGAAAACGGCGAGGAGGTGACGCTCTTCTACACCCTGGTGCGTGAACACGGCGGCTGGAAGGTCGACGACATCGCCAACCAAAAGGGGGATAATCCGTGGAGCCTCGGCGCGTTGCTGGGTGACGCGCAGTAGGCGGCCCAGCCACCCGCCCTCGTGGTTCGAGGCGATCCTGCGTTTGTCACTGCAATCGATTCATTGGATCGATTGCTCCGTTCCTCACCCACCATGAGGGCTGATCGGCGTGCCTGCCGCCCCGACCGCCCCACGAACAAATCCCTGCCGGCTATCGAATCCGCCCGTCATCCCGTTTCGGCACGGAATCCCGATATGGCACAGCCGGGCAAGAATCCGTTAACCCATGGTCAAGTATCTGAATCTTCGGCATTTCCCGACATCGATGCAGGTATGCCAAAAGAATCCCGCTTGCTTTTTGCCCGAAATGCTGGCACGAATTGACTTACTCGGGCATTTGCATGCCGGTGACTGGACTGATGTGGTAATCCCTTCCGTTTGGAAGGCGGCGCGGGAATACCCGCCTACGTAGACGTTCTTTCCCCGTACGTGACTTCTCCGACTGACCCTTCGTCCCAATCGATCGGGGCGAAAGCTAAAGCCGTCCGCTTCCTCTCGGGGGCGCGGATACTACACAGACTAAGGGAAAAGGACGATCCCAATGGCCACCAAGGGCACCGTAAAATTCTTCAACCAGGACAAGGGTTTTGGTTTCATCACGCCGGATGGCGGCGCAAAGGACGTTTTCGTCCATATCTCTGCGCTGCAGGCTTCTGGCATCCAGTCGCTGCGCGAAGGCCAGCAGGTTACCTTCGACACCGAGCCGGACCGCATGGGCAAGGGCCCGAAGGCCGTCAACATCTCGGCTTCGTAAGTCAGACTTCCGCTCACGCGGCATGAACGGCGCTCCGCAAGGGGCGCTGTTTCTGTTTTTGGCGCTCGATTTGTCGATCGCATCGGCAAATGTTATATGCGCGCTTATGGATGATCCCGCCCATACGGCGCTGCATTGAGGCAGCGGAGCACCGCAGTGCGGCGCCCGGGAACAACGAACGATGGAACATCTATGACGCAGAAGAGGCCAATTTTTGCGGTCGCCCCAATGATCGACTGGACGGATCGGCACTGCCGCTATTTCCACCGCCAGATCAGCCGCGAGGCGCTGCTCTATACCGAGATGGTGGTGGCCGATGCGATCATCCACGGCCCGCGCGAGCGGCTGCTCGGTCATGACGCCGCCGAGCATCCGCTGGCGCTGCAACTCGGCGGATCGGACCCGGCAAAGCTTGCCGACGCGGTGCAGATCGCCGAACCCTATGGCTATGACGAGATCAACCTCAATGTCGGCTGCCCCTCCGACCGTGTGCAGTCGGGCACCTTCGGCGCCTGCCTGATGTTGAGGCCGGAGACAGTGGCCGAATGCATCGCGGCGATGAAGAGGGTTGCGACCGTGCCGGTGACGGTGAAATGCCGGATCGGCGTCGACGAGCAGGAGCCGGAACAGGCGCTGCCCGAGCTGATCACCCGCGTTCTCGATGCCGGCGCCGATGCGATCTGGATCCATGCGCGCAAGGCCTGGCTGAAGGGCCTGAGCCCCAAGGAAAACCGCGAAATCCCCCCCCTCGACTACGACATCGTCTACCGAATGAAACAACGCTGGCCCGATGTCTTCATCGGCATCAATGGCGGCATCCGCACGCTCGACGAGGCAGCAACCCACCTAACCCATGTCGATGGCGTCATGCTCGGCCGCGCCGCCTATCAGAATGCCGCGATCCTTGCCGACATCGACCAGCGCTTCTTCGGTGCGCCTGCGGCCGAACAGGACTGGGAAGCGTTGCGCGATCGGATGATGGCCTATGCCGAACGCCACATCGCCAGCGGCGGCCGGCTGCAGCACGTGGCGCGCCACATGGTCGGCCTCTTCACCGGCCTGCCGGGCGCAAGGCGCTACCGCCAGATCCTGTCGACCGACGCGGCCAAAACCGGCGCAGGACCGGAAGTGCTGGCGGCCGCCTTTGCGGCGGTGGATTTTTCGGGAACAGATCAGGAGGCGGTCAGCGCCTGACGCGAAGCGGCGTCACAACCGCGCCATCGGTAGCAAGATCTTCTTCTCGATCCGGCCGGCCACCGAGAACACCAGGATCTCCGTATCCCTGCCGATCCTGCTGCCATCCATCAATCGGACGATATCGTCGACGCCGCCGACAGGGCTGCCGTCGATGGCGAGGATATAATCGCCCTCCTGCAGCCCTCCCTTTGCCGCAGGCCCATCGGCTTCGACGCGCCGGATGCGAACGGAGGTCGTTTGTGCCGTGCCAGCGGCGAGTGCCACCCGGCGCGGCAGCACAACCGTATCGCCTGATATGCCGATGAAGGCGCGCCTGACCTGGCCATAACGGAGAATCTCCGAAACCACGAAATTGGCCGTATTCGACGCCACGGCAAAGGCGATGCTCTGCGCACCTTGGATCACGGCGGTATTGACGCCGATGACCTCTCCGCCCGAAGACACCAGCGGCCCGCCGGAGTTGCCGGGATTGAGCGCCGCGTCGGTCTGGATGACGTCCTCCATCAGCCGACCGCTTGCTGCCCGCATCGACCGGCCGAGCGCCGAGACGATACCGGCGGTAACCGTCCATTCGAAGCCGAGCGGGTTTCCGATCGCGATTGCGATATGCCCTCTGCGCAGGCGCTGGGAATCTCCGAGCTTCGCCCAGGCGCCGGTGCTTGTATTGGCGCGAATGAGGGCGATATCGGTATCCACATCCCGGCCAAGCACACGGCCCTCGGTAACGAAGCCGTCGGGCGTGGTGATGCGAACCACCTTGGCGTCGTCGACGACATGGTTGTTGGTGACGATCAGACCGTCAGGCGAGACGGCGAAGCCCGACCCGTGCCCTTGCCGGCCACCCACCCTCTCAATCCGGCTGACTGCCGGCCCGACGATATCGACTGCTGCAGCGATCGATTGCGAATAGGCATCGATCAGCGCCCCATCATTCTGAGGCGCTATGTCCTTATCCATGTAACCCATTATTTGATCCTCAGGCGGCAATAACGGCCGTCCCGCCGCCGGCGAAGCGGTCGCGATTGCGAAGGTTCGCCATTGTGGTGTTGTGTGAGGATTAGATGGTTGGGCATAGACCCGCGTTCAAGTGAGCGCCGGCGGCGGTCTGCAATGCGCGCAACGCAGAGAATGCCAACACGCCTACCCGGAAAGATATGCTGAACTACCCGAACAGATATCTTGAACGCACGGCCAAAAATTGGCTCATTGCAGACATTCGCCCGTCAAATCAGCTGCCTTCGCTACCCATGACGAACCTGCCTGAGGAGTGGAACAGGCCGACATACCGCGGATCAAAAGAATGTTCGCAGCAATCAGCCAGGCGAGGATCGCCAAATCCCCGTCCCTTCATACGAGATGGGCGGTGCTGTGCGCCCGTCGCGCAGAGACATACAAACTTCTGTCATATCAATAGAATAGAAAGAGCCATTCAATTAGCACATCAGCATATTCAGAGCCGACTTATCCCCTAAGGCGCGACCTACTTGCCCCAAGCCTCCGGCGCAACGGCGCTCGTGGCCTTGCCAATTCTGCCGGCAACGGCGCAAACTTCTGACCGCATGAATCCAACCCCAACTAATGGAGCCGAAAGATGAGCACAGTCACAACCAAGGACGGCGTCGAGATCTTCTACAAGGATTGGGGGCCGAAGACCGCCCAGCCGATCATGTTCCATCACGGCTGGCCGCTATGCTCCGACGACTGGGATACCCAGATGCTGTTCTTCCTTGAGAAGGGCTACCGCGTCGTCGCCCATGACCGGCGCGGCCACGGCCGCTCCACCCAGGTGGGCGACGGTCACGACATGGATCACTACGCCGCCGATGCCGCAACCGTCGTCGAGCATCTCGATCTTAGGAACACCGTCCATGTCGGCCACTCCACCGGCGGCGGCGAAGCGACCCATTATGTCGCCCGCCACGGCCAGCCGCAGGGCCGTGTCGCCAAGCTCGTCATCATCGGCGCCGTGCCGCCCATCATGGTGAAGACGGATGCCAATCCCGGCGGCCTGCCGATCGAAGTCTTCGATGGCCTGCGCAAGCAGCTCGCCGCCAATCGCGCGCAGTTTTATTACGATCTGCCGGCCGGCCCGTTCTACAGCTTCAACCGCCCGGGCGCGAAGGTCCTGGAACCGGTCATCAACAATTGGTGGCGCCAGGGCATGATCGGCGGCGCCAAAGCGCATTACGACGGCATCAAGGCCTTTTCGGAAACCGACTTCACAGAAGACCTGAAGATCATCACCGTCCCGACCCTCGTCATGCACGGCGACGACGATCAGATCGTGCCGATCGCTGACTCCGCCCTGCTCTCGGCCAAACTGCTGCAGTACGCCACGCTGAAGGTCTACGAGAAATTCCCGCACGGCATGTGCACCACTCATGCCGACATCATAAATCCCGACATCCTTGCCTTCATCAAAGGTTGATCCGTGATGTTACCGGGCGCCGACGAGGCGCCCGGTTACCATGAGCGGCTTGACATCGGCATGACCAAATTCAATCTCCACGCGGCTAAACTGGGTGAATTCCGATGCTCCGTATCAACCTGCTTGCGGCAATCGCCATCGCCATGATCTCCGCCAACCCCGCCTCCGCCGCGCCCTGCAGGAACGCAGCCTGTCACGCCGTCAAATGCCTGGCCAAATCGGCGCAGCAGAGGTCGATCGGCCAAAACAGCAAGCTGCAGCGGGGAAAGGTGCGAACGCACGTGACGGATACGACCGGCAGAGTGAATTATAAATGGTGACTGGCTGTTTGCCGTCCCACACCCAGGCCGCCGGGCCACGTCGATCGATTGACGGTCAGTTACGCATTTCCCATGAAACCGTTTTCGCCGCTTTGCGTTTAGCGGCCATGAAAAGAGAACGTGAACCCTCATCAAAGGCTTACCGGCAGGATCGTTTCGAAAACACCGAGCGAGCCGCCAAGGAAACCATCGAGGCGGAGCAACGGGCCCGCCGGGAAAAAACCAAGCGGCTGAAAGAGCTGCGCCTGTCACAGCAGGGCGCCAAGGACCCCGCAACCAAGTAGATCCCACACTCGCACTATCCGATCGGCACGCCGATCGATCTCATATCCATGCCCTGCCGCCCACGCCCGCGTCTTTCCGTGCGTGCCCCGAATTCTTTTTGAATTTCGGACCTTCGCCCATCTTGCAGAGCAAACATCGCGAAATTATCTTTTTTTCACGAAAGCGATTCACGGCATCCAAAAAGGGCAAATTGCGATGTCAGACAAGCTGTTCAGCACACGGGACGAACCGCTCGCCTCCGAAGATCTGGATGTGTGCAGGCGTGTTCATGAAGCTCTCTGTAGCGGGTCAAAGATCGACAGATCAAGCAAGGAAGCCGACCGTCTGGGCGCCCTCATCATCGAGCTCTACCGCCAGGGTGTGCACGACGAAAGCCAGCTCCGATTGCTGGCCGGCGGAACGTGAGCCTGATAGCGCGAGACGTCGAGCTAGCTGCGAGTCCGACACCGCCTTTTCCCGGGCGCGGACCGAGGTCGCCTGCACGCGATCGAAGAGAGGAACCCATTTGCCGATATCTCCGGCCGTCTTGGTGCATCTGCGTGTCGGTATTGGCCGTCCGTCGCCAGCGTCGCCTCATTCCAGCAGGACATCGCCCATGAGGGCCGATTTGCCGATGCCGTGGCCGGATGCGACCGCAATCTGCAGCGGCTGAAACCGCGTTGCGGGATCGCGAATGATTGTAAAAATATCCCGTCGTTATGGAGCCAGTGATGCCGCGCCAGCATATCCAGCGCCCGCAACCGGTCCGCCCGCTTGATCTTCGCCGCACGCACCACCTCCCCCTTGCCCCTTGGCCGAGGTGCCGATCTCCAGCCCCACGCTTGCCGCCGTCCGCTCATCCCACTCCGAAGGCGCCTTCAGCAGCCCCTGGTCATCGAACACGTCACGGACATCACCAAACGCGACGTAGGCAATGGCGACAAGCACCCACTCGGCGGAAGTCTCCATCTCGGCAAGACGTGGCGCTAAGGCTCTCTCAATCTCCGCCCGCACAGCCTCATTCGCATCAAGCGATTGCCATTGGCACGCGACTTTCCGCTATACCCCGTCCGCACCGCCGCGTGCTTCGCATTCAAATCCTTCAGATATTCCGCCACATACAGGCGCTGCTTCGGCGTCAGTTCTGCCATTGGTGATCGTGCCCTCGAAGAGAGGGCGATGGTAGCGGGCGATGGTGGCAAGGTGAAAAGCGCGCCGCGGGGAAGGCCCTACGAAGCCAGACCTCTGTCCCTGTTGTAAATCTCCCCCGGAGTCGGCTCTCTGGTCACAATCGTGCCGTCGGAAAGCCGGCGACGCATGACATTGCCGTGCCAATGCCATTCTCCGGATACGCCAGCGAAAAACAGCGCACGAAGCGCCTCGACCACGCGGCTCCACACCGATGGCTTCGGACGTTGAAAACTGATCGTTGTCATTTTGTCTTTGCTCCCCTTCAAAATTATTCTCTGCCGATCGCGCACGTCACGTTTCTCTCTTCCCGGAGGGTGCCCGATCAACATGGATTGGAATGATCCAGCCGCGCCAATATGCGCAATGCCTCAATTCGATCCGGCTCCCAGAAGGTCAGCCTGAGCCGGCCTACATCCGAATCCAGGGAGAACGCCTCGCGGGCCAGCCCGATCTCGGCAAGCCTCATGCGTATGGAGTCGAGATCGGTCATGCCACCCAGCGGCTCCATGATGATGTATTGCGTCGGTTGCGCCATGTGGAAGACCCTTATCTCAGAGTATTTGCCGGCGTACGAAAACAGAAACAGCAACACGGCTCAAGGAAAGTCTTAATATCTGGTTACCAAACGAAGTTAAGACTTCGTTACACATGAGGTTGACCGCCGTATTAATATTGAACACCGGAAACCGCTCTATGATTTCAAGAGAGATTGCTATGGCGTCAACGTCCTTCGATGACATCCAATGACGATATCCCTGGCACCCGTGTCAGACCCCGGCCCGCGCCAGCCTCTCGCTCAGCGCCTCCCAGCCCGTTGATTTCCCCTGTCGTTATAGAGCGAGTAGTGCTGCGCCAGCGGCCTGCTGTGTAGCTCTAGCAAATCAGCCGGTAGCGATGCGCTGCAGGAGTAATTTGACATTGCAATTTTCGAAGAGCTTTATTATCGCCACCAAGGAAACGTCCTGTATCTTTTGTGAGATTTAAGCATCGGTGTGTCGATTGCGGGAGCCTCAGCTAGACGGATTACGAGCGATTGCACTTCTGTCAGTGTTTTATTCTCATTTCTGGCAAGAAAGCTCGAACCTTGGCCACCTCGGAGTTCGGTTCTTCTTTGTGTTGAGCGGATTCCTCATCACAAACATTCTGTTAGACGTCAAGGGACACGATCATCACGCGGCTGGGATAACTGTGTTCTTCGCGCGAAGAGCAGCGAGAATTTGGCCACCTACTTCCTGACGCTGGGATTTTGTTGGCTGGCAGCAGGCCCGTTGCGTCTCCCGATGATGCAGGAGTCGTTGCCGTGGCATGCATTGTTCCTCTCCAACATCTGGTATGCAACGCACGGGTCCGAGCCTTGGGCGCTAGGGCACCTTTGGACACTTGCAGTCGAAGAGCAATTCTACCTGATTTGGCCTTTTGTGATCCTGGCGTTGCCGTCCCGTCATTTTCTGAAATTATGCGGCGCACTTGTTTCCTGCACCGTACTCTACCGCGTTTGCGCATTTGCCCTCGGCAAGGTTGATGAAGCCAATGCGCTGCCTTTCGATTCAATCGATGCTTTGGCGGCCGGTGCCGCTTTGTCGTTCCTGTCTGCAGAAGGGTGGAGCGCTCCGCGATGGCTCCTCTGGTTGTCAGTACCGGTCGGTTTGGCTGGGTCTATCATGCAAATCGCTTTTGACTTGGGAAACCTCGTTCAATGGGTCGTCCTCGAGGCCGCCCTCGTCTTGCCGCTGGCCGCAATCGTGGCAGTGGCCTCAAAAGGGCAGTTTCTCAAAATCCTTGCGAACAGATCGCTCAGCGGCTTGGGCCGGATCAGCTACGGCGCCTATCTCTTCCATCTTCTGGTCTGGGCGGTTCTTTTTGCATTGAGCGCCCGTTTTGGCGTCGGTGACTTCTTCTCGCGCGGCCCGCTTACGATGCTCGTCGCTGGATCGTTATCCGTACTCACCGCTTTGGTATCGTGGATCATGGTGGAGCGCCCAGTGATGGCTTGGTCGAAAAGGCTGGCTGCCGCATGATCGGATAGCCGAAGGGCCAGGCGTATGCCCGACGGATGGTGTCGCACGCTGGTGCCATCAATGTCGCGCTTTTGACGCACATGCCGCCCCCGAACGAGCCGTCCGATATTGAGCTCCGATAAGAGTAAAGTTCGTCT
The DNA here is from genome assembly GCF_034554815.1 of Rhizobium indigoferae. Taxonomy (NCBI): domain Bacteria; kingdom Pseudomonadati; phylum Pseudomonadota; class Alphaproteobacteria; order Hyphomicrobiales; family Rhizobiaceae; genus Rhizobium; species Rhizobium indigoferae. Next base: position 2,464,059 of record NZ_CP140635.1, read on the forward strand.
GCGCCGCGTCGTCGGTGCGATCTTCTCAGACATTCCCGCCCATTGGCGGTGGCGAAGCTGTCCAGCGTTTTAGGATCGGTCGGTTCCTGACGTCCGGTAGTGGTGCACAGGCCTATTATGTTAGCAAAAACGCACATACGCCACCTCATTCCATCCCAAAATGAAACCTATTCCCTTCCGCTGCGTTACCCCCTCGATACATCCGTTGACCCAAGGTGAGTAAAATGAACAGATTCGCCATCATTGCCCTGTCGATAGCGACGGCCTTCTCCGGAATGCCGGCCTCGGCAGGCCCGGCCTTCGTGCCGAGCCCGGTCCAATCGGCGGCGCAGCCGGCACCGGGAAATACCGATGCCCGCATCATGACCGTCGGCTGCAATAACTTCACGAACTGCCCGGGTCAGTTCGGCAATAATCGCAGGTGGTATCGCAACCGTCACCACTACCGCAACCGGGATTATTATCGCGACGACCGTTATGGCTCGTATCGACGCTACGATCGCGGCTGGCGCCATAATGACAACACCGGCGCCATTATTGGCGGTCTGGCGGCCGGCGCCCTCATCGGCGGCATCATTGCCTCGCAGCCGCGGGCCTATACCTCGCAAGGGTACAGCTCACATGCCGATTATTGCTACTCCCGCTATCGGTCCTACCGCGCCTATGACAATACCTACCAGCCGAACTACGGCCCGCGCCGCCAGTGCCGCTAGTCCGACCCATCCATCAGAGCAAGCCTCGCATGAAATGCGGGGTCTTTTTTGATGGCCGAAAGCCCGTTGCACGGCTTCCAATCGCCAGTGGGGCGTGTTTGTCTGCGCGAGTGGGGGGCGCACACTTGGTTAGGCGACGCGAACCTAGGTGCTAGATGACGTCTGGAGAAACAGCAAAGTCCGCCGGCCGCGTCGTCCTGCTGCAGCCGGATATGGAAAACCTGTCGGGTTTCGAAGCGGCGCTTGCCGCCGGCTGGTCTCCCGATCCGCGCCGCGCGGGCGATGAGGCCCATGTTCACGGCGGGCTTCAGCGGCTGCGCCAGAACAGATTAGGGTTTTTCCACGATCTCATTCCTGATGGTAGACAGCGGGCTGGATCCGGACCGCCGCCTCTCACCACCCGCCTGTTCTGGATCTGGGACGGCGAATTCTGCGGTAGCATCAGCCTGCGATTTCAAGCGGGCACCGAGGAGCTGCCGCCCGAGGTGTCTGGCCATGTGGGATATTCCGTCGTACCGTGGAAACAGCGCAATGGCCACGCGACCACCGCGCTGAGCCTTCTGATGGCCGTGGCATCGAAGGAAGGCCTCGACCGCCTGGTCGTCCTCTGCAACGAGGACAACGACGCCTCGCGGCGGGTGATCGAGCGCAATGGCGGCGAATTGTTCATGCGCGGCCCGCATCCCTCCGACAGGCCCGATCAGATCAAACTGTATTTCTGGCTGAGGCCCGGAACCGCCAGCTGAAATGAAGCGCGACGGAATTCCAGACGGACGGAGCACAGGCCTTGCCCGCCTTTGCTCCGTCCGTCCCGTCAGCCTGGGGCGGGCTGAGTGCTGGTCGCGGGGGCAGTCGGCGCCGCCGCACATCGTCTCTCAATAGGTCGCGGCCGGTTTCGGCTTCTTCTCGGTCCATTGCGGCGGCGCGCCATATTTGGCAGCCACAGCCCCCATCAGTCCGGGCGGCCGGCCGAAGGCGTCGCAGGCGGCATATTTCGGTTTTCCGCCGAGCCAGGATTTCATCCGCTGCCCCGATGGCAGCGAGATATCCAATCCCTTCGGCTCCTTGCCTTTGATCAGCATGCGGGAAAACTCGCTGCTGAATTTCGAAGCCAGGCTATAGGCGTCGCCGACTTCGGAAACGCGGGGGTTGTTCTGCAGCGAGTTTGCCCCGCGCGACCAGACGATGGCCGCCCGCTGCACGCCACCGCTGTCGACGGCTTCCGCCTCGACCGCCAGTCCGCCCAGGCCGGCCGGCAGCCGCGGCACGCCGACCGGCAGCACGAAACCCGTGCCGACGGTCACGACGGTCGAAACACCCGCTATCGCCTTGTTGGTCGGCACAATGTCGGTGACAACCGAGCGGATTGTCAGATCCGCCGGCTGGCCGGCTGAGACCAGCTGATATTTGTCGCTGAGCGAAATGCAGAGCGCCCGGTCCAGCGCATTCGCCACCATCACGCGATCGGCGTCCGATTTGACGCGGGTCGCAGCGCTGAAGGCGAAGGTCGTCGGCACGATGCTCACCGTCTTTGCCGGGCTAAGGCGCGTCCCATCGACATAGACGCGCGATTTCGACAGCTTGCCCTTCGGCGCGCCGAGATTGCCGTAGGAAGAAAGCGTGCCGGCCTCCTTCAGTGGCACCGAGCTGCAACCGGCCGCGACCATGGTGAGCGCCAAGGGCAGTGCGAGAGACAAGCCTCTCGACGCCAGTGGGAAGGAAAATGGGAATGGATTGCTGCGCACGCTGTCTGGCCTCCGTCGCCGATAGCGCATAACCCCGAATATCGAGATCGATTTTCGGAAAGGATTATGCGCAGTTTAAAGTGCTTTGGCGCGTCCTGTCGGACGCGCGGCGCTCTAGTGTCGGGCGAAAGTGGCGGTCGACAATTGCCGCAACATTACAGATCGCTTCCCAGAGCCTTTCCTGGTCAAAACCAGGGCGGATGCTGCTCAAGCAGGCTGACCTATGCGAGTTCGATCACCACTCGCGTCCCGACAGCACTGCTCTCGATGCTGACCTCGCCGCCATGATTTGCGGCGACCTGCTTGACGAGGCTGAGGCCGAGACCGGCGCCCCTGCTTTTCGGGGTGACGCGATAGAAAGGCTCGAACACCAGCTCCCGATGTTCGGCCGGAATACCCGGCCCTTCGTCGGTGACGGTGATCCGGCCGCCGCCGGAAGGTGCGCGCGATACCGAAACCGTGATCATCCCCGTGTTGCCGCCGTGGTCGATGGCGTTGCGCACCAAGTTGCTCACCGCCCGCGGCAGCGCGGAAGGGCTGCCCCGGCGTTCAAGGCTCTCCGCCTCGCATAGAAATGAGATTTGATAGCCGTCGGCAATCGCCAGCGGCGCGAGATCGGCAACGACCGTTCGGGCGACTTCGACGAGATCGATCGTTTCGTGCGGATCGATCGCCTGATTGTTACGCTCGAAATCGAGCAGTTGTTCGGCAGTCTCGGCGAGGCGCGCGACGTCATCGAGCAATCGCCTGCGGTCCTGGCCCTCGGGTGTTCCGTCGATCCGCGTCTGCATGATCGCGATCGGCGTCCTGAGTTCATGCGCGGCATCGATAAGGAAGTGTTGCCGTTTGCGGAATTCATTTTCCAGCCGGTCAAGCGCCTCGTTGAAGGCAATCACCAGCGGGGCCACCTCCTTGGGGATGCCGTCCAGAGGCAGGCGTGCATCGTAGCGGCGAGGTTCGATCTCCGATGCCTTGCGGGCAACCTCGCTGACACTGGCCAGGGCACGCCTGACAATTCGCGGAACGGCAAGAAAAACCGCCGGCAAGGCGACGGTGAGCAGCGAGACATAGATCGGATAGACGGCGCCCATAAGGACAAGAACGGGCCAACCCTTGTCGGCGACGCCGCCAAACAGAACTCGGAGCTCGCCTATGGCAGTCTCCACGTTTTCAACGGACGCGATCTCGTTGGTGCCGACCGATCCCCTGATGTCTGCGCCCTGGAACAAATGGGTGAGATGCGCAAGTTCACTATAGGCTGCAGGAATGGCGCCATAGGATACCGAAGAACCGTTCGTCGTGGCAGCGACATACCAAAGCCCGTCATACTGCTCCTTGAGCGACGCCAGCTCTGGCGTATCGCGTATTTCAAGCTGGCCCTGCGCATCGAGCGCGACGGACCGGGCCAGTACCGCGGTGACATGATCCTCCAGCGCGACGTTGGGAGAAAGGATCGTCGCACCATAAACACAGAGACCGAAGATCACCGCCGCCACCACGGCGACGAATACAATGCTGAGTTGCCAGCTCAGCCGCCACCAAAGCGACGGATTGGTGTATTGCGCCTTGGTCATCATTCTTCCTTCATGAGGTAACCGACGCCGCGAATATTATGGATCGCGACGCCGGCGCCAGCATCGATCAGCCGCTTGCGCAGCCGCGATATATGCGCGTCGAGCGCGTTCGACTGGATTTCCTCTTCGTAGTTGTAGACAGCCGCTTCGAGCGTCGAGCGCAGCACGGTCTTCTCCTTGCGCCTTGCGAGTGCCGCCAGCACCAGAAGTTCGCGCCGGGGCAGGTCCAGCGGCACGGCATCGACGGTGACGCTCAGATGCAGCGGGTCGATCACCATCCGTCCGGCAGTGATCTTGAGTTCGGCCAGTTCAGGCGATCGCCGCAGCACGGCTCTCAACCGCGCCATCAGCTCCTCGACCAGAAACGGCTTGCCGAGATAGTCGTCCGCCCCCAGGTCGAGGCCTTCAATCCGCTCCTTCGGTTCGTTGCGCGCCGTCAGCACGATGATCGGCGTATCCTTGCCCGTCCGCCTGAGCTCCGGAATGAAGCTCAGCCCCTCCCCGTCAGGCAGACGCCGGTCAAGCAGGATCGCATCGTAGAGGTTCTGCCGCGTCAACTCGACGGCGTCTGCCAGATGCATCGTGTGGTCGGTGACGATCCCATGTTTGCCGAGCGCGGCCGACAGCGCCTCGGCCAGCTCCCTCTCATCCTCTATCAGCAGTATCCGCATCGCCCGTCCATTGTCTCGCTCACCCCCTCTGTCTGCCACAAGGGTTGCAGCAGCATTGCGGAGCTTGCAAGGCAGCCGGTCATGCTGCTGCAATTGTTGAGGTCCAGCACAAGGAATATTCGCGGCAGCTGGAGATCAAGATGATCCGACCTATCCTTCGTCTCCTGACGAGACACTTCCTCTCCGCCTTCATCCTCGCTGCACTGCTCGCTGCCCCACTCGTCATTCTGCACACGCTTCACGACAAATCGGCGTTCGAGAGGGGCCTTCTGATGGAGGTTCGATGATGGAGAGGCGAGCCTCAGGCAGTCTCGGCGTCTGCCCTGCAATAGGCCGAGAATGCGTGGAGATAGGCCTGCACTCTGGAACGGTTCTCCGCTGTCTCGATGCTTCGAAGCACCTCGGCTGGATCCAGTTTCATTAAAGGGAGCCGGAGGAAGATATCCTCCGCGAAACGGTCGGTGATGGTCGCAAGAACGGTGCGAAGACCCGCCAGCATCTCATCACCTCGATGCGAGGCGTGCAGCAAGGCGATCGGCTTATGGACGATCTCATCTCCCGATACGAGCCAGTCGATCGCATTCTTGAGGCCGCCGGGGATGGATCGCACATATTCCGGGCTGGCAATGATCACCCCGTCGCTCTTGGCGATCACATCTATGAAATCCCGCACCGCCTCCGGTAGAGATTCTCCCTCGAGGTCAGGCGAGAATACCGGCAACCGTCCGACGCCATCGAAGATCGAAACCTCGATATCACTGGGCGCTATGGCACGGATCGCCCGCAGCATAGCCGTATTGGTGGAATTGAGCCGGGCGCTGCCGGATATTGCGAGAATCCTCATGATCCTAACAGGAATCGATTGATCATGGCTGTCAACGCAAAAGGCCAGGTTCGATTGAGTAACGCCAAAAAAGCGACTTTTGCTTGAACTGGCCGAACCCCGCGTTAGCCTGGATGCTGCTGCCGAATCGGCTGGAATTACCCTCGAGGAAACACACATGACGGCTTTGATCGAGGCGCGGGGCGTCAGCAAACGCTTCCGGCAGCACAAGCGATTTCCGGGCTGCTCGGCGCCCTGAAGACGTTGGTGACCAACGAATATACGGAAGTCCTGGCCGTTTCCGACATCGGTTTCGACATCGTGGCGGGCGAAGCTGTGGGCTATCTCGGCCCCAATGGCGCCGGCAAATCCACGATGATCAAGATGATGACCGGCATCCTGGTGCCGAGCGCCGGCACGCTCTCGGTGCTCGGCCGGACGCCGCATCTCAAGCGGATGGACAATGCGCGCGAGATCGGCGTTGTCTTCGGCCAACGCAGCCAGCTGTGGTGGGACCTGCCGTTGGTCGACAGTTTTACCTTGCACCAGCGCATCTATGATATCCCCGTCGCGCGTTATGCGGATAATCTCCGGCGATTCAGCGAATTGCTCGAGTTGACGCCCTTTCTCGACCGCGCGGTGCGCCAGCTCAGCCTCGGTCAGCGCATGCGCGCCGAGATCGTGATGTCACTGCTGCACGACCCCAAGATCCTCTTTCTGGACGAACCGACCATCGGTCTTGATGTGGTCGCCAAGGATGCGGTTCGGCGCTTTCTCGCCGAAATTAACCGCGAGCGCGGCGTCACCATCATTCTCACCACCCATGACCTGCAGGACATCGAGACCATCTGCCCGCGGCTGATCATGGTCGATCACAGCAGGCTCATCTTCGACGGCGAGTTGAAGAGCCTGCGCGCGGCATTGGGCTCTGCCCGGCGGCTGACACTCGAATTTGCCAGTGACCCTGGACCGCTCCCATTGCGCACAGCGGCCCTCGTCAGCGACGAGGGCTTGCGCAAGAACTATCTCATCGAGCGTGAAGACATCTCGCTGGTCGCAATCCTGTCGGAGGTCGGCAGCGGGCGCGACCTCAAGGACGTGGCGCTGCACGAGCCCGACATCGAAGAGGTCATCCGCACCTTCTACCAGCGCCGCAACGCCGACCAGCGTAGCAATGCCAAGGCCCGGGCATCATGAGCGCCTATTTCGCCTTCGCGCGCAGTTCCTTCCATTCGCAACTCGCCTACCGCAACGAAGTATGGGCCAATATCTTCGGCAAACTCGTGCAGGTTTTCGCGCGTGTCGCCATCTGGCAGGCGGCCTATGCCGGCGTCGGCGCAATCGTGGTCGACGGGGTCTCCCTGCAGCAGATGGTGACCTATGCGCTGCTCGGCGGCGCTGTGATGGGCGCAACCCGCCCCGAAAGGATCATCGGCGAGATCGGCCGGTCGCTCAAAACGGGCGATGTCGCAGTCTGGCTGCTCAAGCCCTTATCCTATCCGCTCTATCTCTTCGCCAACGAATGCGGCAGCTTTGGTTATCGCCTGATGAGCCAGGTCATTCCGACCGTCGCCTTCACCGCGTTGTTTTACGGCATGCTGCCGCCGGCAAGCCTGTTCGATGGCCTGATGTTCATCGCCTTCTGGGCGCTATCCTTTACGCTGCTGTTCCTGATGTCGGCGCTCTTCGGCCTCGTCGCCTTCTGGCTGATGACGAGCTTCTCGCTGGACTGGATCCTGGGCGCCCTGCTTCAATTATTCTCGGGCCTGCTGATACCGTTCTGGTTCTTCCCCGAACCGCTGGCCACAATTGCCCGCCACCTGCCCTTCGCCTGGGTGGTCTATTATCCCAATGCGGTCTATCTCGGCAGGCTTTCCATGGCCGATGTCTGGCTTCATTTCGGCCTAGGCCTTGCCTGGGCCGCGTTGTTCCTTGCCGGCGTCCTCTGGCTGTGGCGCCGGGCCTCCGGCCGCATCACCGTGCAGGGAGGTTGATTGTGCTCATTCGTCACCTGCGCGTCCTTCCGCTGCTGGTCCGGATGCATGTCCGCTCCCAGATGGAATATCGCGGCGCCTTCTGGCTCGACCGTCTTGCGCAGATCCTTTCCTATGGCAGCGTCTTCGCCACCATCGGCATCCTGCTCGCCCGCTTCGACACGCTCGGAGGCTGGACCTGGCCGGAGCTTGCCCTGCTCTTTAGTTTCCAGCTGCTCGCTTATTCGCTCGGCGCCGCGATGAGTTTCGTGCAACTGCGCGATCTCGAAGAACTGGTGCGGCTCGGCACTTTCGACACACTGTTGGTCAAGCCTTTCAGCCCCTGGGCCTATCTGGTCTTTTCCGGCCTCAATATCGGCTATACCGGCCACGTCATCCTCGCGGTGGTGCTGATGGGCTGGGCGGTCCTGTCCGTCGACTTCGCCTGGTCGGTCTGGTCCGTGTCGTTCCTCGTTGCTGCGCTCATCAGCGCAACGCTGCTGACCGCTGCCCTTATTACCATGATCGGCGCCACGGCGCTGATCTGGGTACGCTCCAACCACCTGTTCTCGATCTTCTTCGGCTTTTGGGAATTGACGCGCTACCCGCTCAACATTTTCCCCGGCGGCATACAAACCATCCTCATAACCGCGGTTCCGCTCGCCCTGACCAGTTCCGTCCCTGTCGGCGCCCTGCTCGGCAAGCCCATCCCGATCCTCGGGAATTGGGCCGGGCCAGCATCTCTTGTGGCCGGCCCAATTTGGGTGTTGATAGCAATCGCTCATTGGCGCTACGCCACAGGCAAATACCAGGGCGCCGGAGGCTGATCGGGCTGACTACTTTCCTGTATATTCAGAATGCCTGTGACAACGATCTCGCGCGAACCTCTAGGAATGCCGCCGTCAGCTTCGCCAGTACGGGCGAGGTGCATGTTCCGTTGGCGCCACCGATCGGATCGACGATGTGGATCTGCCTGAGATCGTCCATGAACTCGTCCCAGAGCGGCGGCCCGCCTTCTTCGAGAAGCTGCGCGCGGATGCTCAGTTCCTCGCTCACAGGTAGATGGCGCCGCCCCCAAGCGCCGATCATGGCGAAGACGGGAACGAGCTGAATCGCCGGCTCCAGGAGGCTGTAGATCGCTTTCTGACTGTGGCTCGGATCGTCCCGCTTGCTGATGAACCCTAGCGAAAGCAGACGCTTCAGCCTGGCGGCGAGAATGTTGGAGGCGATCCCCTCCTCCGAATGAGTCAGAAGATCGCGGAAATGGCGGCGATTGCCAAACATGATGTCCCTGATGATGATGAGGCTCCACCGGTCGCCCAGCACTTCCATCGTCAGGTTGATCGGGCAACCCGACCGCAGTTCAATATCCACGATATTCTCCTATTAAAAACTGGTTGCAATATAGGATCACTTATGCGACAACGCAACCAGTTTCAAATTGCAATCATATGGAGGAGAGCATGCCCAAGGTTCGTGTCGCAGCATTTTCCCTTTCCGTAGATGGTTTCGGCGCCGGGCCGGAGCAAAGCATGAGCGATCCGCTGGGCAAGCGGGGGACGGAGATGTTCGAATGGTTTTTCCGCACCCGCACCTTCCGCGCGATGATCAGAAAGGACGGCGGTTCTGAAGGCGTTGACGAGGATTATGCGGCTCGCGGCATGGCCAATTTCGGCGCCTTCATTCTCGGGCGCAACATGTTCGGCCCCATCCGCGGCGAGTGGCCGGATGACGCCTGGAAAGGCTGGTGGGGACCGAACCCGCCCTATCACGCGCCGACCTATATCCTGACGCATTATCCCCGCGAACCGATCGCCATGGAGGGCGGCACGACGTTTCACTTCGTCACCGGCGGCATCGAGGAAGCGCTTGACAAGGCGGTGGCTGCGGCCGGCGACAAGGACGTGAAAATCGGTGGCGGCGTCAGCACCGTCCGCCAATATCTGCAGGCTGGCCTGATCGACGAATTTCATTTCGCCATCTCGCCGGTCGTCCTCGGCAAGGGCGAAGCGATGTTCACGGGCATCGACCTCCCGGCCCTCGGCTTCCGCGTTGCCGAGCATGTCGCAACCGAATACGCCACGCATATCGTGCTCGCGAAATAAACGCGCCCCGGTCGGTATCCTAGGCGCGTCCAGATGGAATACCTCGGCCGCATCGAAGGCGTCCGCAACATCAAGACGAAAATCCCATTGCAGAAGATCAAACAATCCTGGCAGGTGACCCGCTCACGGCCGCCTGCCGGGATCGTTCGGCTGTCACCAAGCCGTGTCAAAATGGCCGTGGCATTGCCGCGGAATGAGCGTAGAGTAAACGCCATCGGAACATCGACACGACCGCTTGAGAGACCATAGGTGCTCTTGCCGCTTCATGGAGGGTACGAAGATGCTCCTGTCGCTCATCTCGCTCAATGATGATGAAATAACCATCGTCACCGATGCAGTTCGGCAATGGTGCTGCGAGAGGAAGCTCGACATCGACAGCATCGAAGGACGCCACGCCATCACCGTCGCCGTCGATCTTGTCCAGATGAACACCGACTGCGACAGGCTTTTTGCCGCGCTGTCGAAGCAACTGGACCACCAGTAGGACCTACTCCATCCATTGAGGCACCATAGCATTCTGCGATGACAGGCGCTGGAATGCAGCGCTTTCGCTTGCCATCCCCTCACACCGCCACCTCGCGCCAGCGCCCCGGAGTACCAGGGTGTTGGGAGCACCGGGCCCAATGGAGCGCAGCCGGAACATCATGCCCCGTCCCGGCCAGCCCCAAGCTGTTCGAGGTAGGCACAGAACATATCGGCCATGGCGTCGGCATAGGCGTCGATCTCGGCAGCGCTTCGGGGTGCCTCCGAGAACTGCTTGCCCACCGTGCCGAGCGTCGTGGTGATCAGGTCGCCGGCAAGGGTCCGGGTCGCCTCCGGCGCGTAGGGTAAAGTCTCCTGCATGAATAGCTCGACGATGCGGTCCCCCGATGCCCTCGCCGCCTGCGCCTCCGGCGCATCGCGATAAAGGGATGCTGCGTCATGGAGCGCCACGCGCATCGCCGCCTCCTCGCACTCCGAGCGGAGGAAGGCATGGACGAGGCGGCGTAGCCGTTCGAGCGGCGGCCTTTGCGCATCGGCGAGGATGCCGCCGAGCATGTCCGTTGTCTGCCGCCATTCGTCGCTCTGCAGCCGGAAGAGGATCGCCGCCTTGTTGGGGAAATACTGGTAGAGCGATCCGATGCTGACGCCCGCCCTTTCGGCCACCCGCGCCGTGGTGAAGCGTTGCGCGCCTTCCCGCGCCAAAACCTGAGCAGCGGCATCCAGGATCGCCGCCACGAGTTCCGCCGAGCGGGCCTGCTTGGGCTGTTTTCGCGAGGAAATCCGGGCTCTTGGGCGATCGGTCATGGCAGCGCTCCGCAATGCGAATAGCAGATGCGACGAATTACTCGTATTTTTCACTCCACACAAGAACCTGTCACCAAGGAGATATGACATGACGACACTGACCACCGCCCCGCTGGCGCCCCTGCTCGATGGCCTATTCGAAGAGGCCGCCACGGCGACGAGCCCGGCAATGTCGGCCCTGTCAGGTGATGAGCGAATGCGCCTGATCGGCAGCAAGACCGAATATCTCGACCTTTACGGGCGCCTCAGGGATCTCTGGCTTCCCGTCTCCAGGGAGGCCGGCGCGCTGCTCTACATGCTGGCGCGAAGCAGCCGCGCACGTACGATCGTCGAATTCGGCACATCCTTCGGCATCTCGACCCTCCATCTCGCAGCCGCGCTGCGCGACAATGGCGGCGGCCGGCTGATCACCAGCGAGTTCGAGCCGTCGAAGCTGGTCCGCGCCCGCGCCAACCTGACGGCGGGCGGCCTCATCGACCTCGTCGAGATCCGCGAAGGCGATGCCCTTAAGACCCTGAGCACCGATCTCCCGGAGACGATCGACCTGCTCTTCCTCGATGGCGCCAAGGCGCTCTATCGCGATATCCTGGAACTGGTCGAAGACCGCCTGAGGCCAGGCGCCCTTATCGTCGCCGACAATGCCGACCTCTGCCCGGAATACCTCGCCCGCGTACGCTCGCCCGCAGCCGGCTACCTCTCGACGCCATTCGAAGAAGATATTGAGCTGTCGATGCGGACCTGATGATCCCAGGCTGTCGCCCGCCCCAACGCATAGCGGCGGCGGGCGACAGCCCGTTTCATCGGCGCATCTTCATCTCGGAACCGCGCCGTAGCGCAGCCCATCGACCAGCAGGGAAACCATGAGCCGGGCATGTTCAGGCCCTTGGGCGTAGGCGTGCATGCTGAGGCTCGCAGCCGCATTCAGAAGATCCTCGGCAGCGATATCGGTGCGCACCTCGCCGGCGGCAGCGGCGGCGTCGAGAAGCGAGCGAAGGGCGGGATGCAGTCGCTGCTGGAAGTAGGCGGGTAAGGGATCGAAGGCCGGGTTGCCGGAGTGCAGGGCCGCCGCAAGCCCGCGCTTGGCCGCGATGAAATCCACGAACCGCTGCATCCATCTGGCCAGTGCCTCGCCCGGCGCATGTTCGGCTGCAAGGATCGGCGCGGCGTCGGCGCAGGCATCGATTTCGCGGCGGAAGACAGCGACGACAAGATCGGAACGCTCGGGGAAATGCCGGTAGACGGTGCCGATGCCGACGCCGGCCTTCTCCGCAATCTCGCGCACTGGGGCGTCGACGCCAGAGGTCGCAAATACCGCCATTGCCGCCTGAAGCAGTCCGTCGAGATTGCGTTTGGCGTCGGCGCGCACGGGCTTCTCCGCTCTTTCCCCAGCTCGCCGGCCGTCCTCCTGCTCTTTTCTCTCGTCGCTCATCATTCACTCACTTGCGAAACGGAACATTGTTCCGTATATAAACGGAATGCGGTTCCGCTTATGTAACATGGCGTGACGGTGTTGGCCACATCGACGCGCACGAAGTCCGCCTCCCCAATAAAAGGAACAGACCATGCAATACCGCACGCTTGGAAGAACCGGCATCAAGGTCAGCCCCTATTGCCTCGGCGCGATGATGTTCGGCGCCGCTGGCAATCCCGACCACGAGGATTCGATCCGGATCATCCACAAGGCGCTCGATGCCGGCATAAACTTCATCGACACCGCCGATATCTACAGCCGCGGCGAATCCGAGGAGATCGTCGGCAAGGCGCTCAAGGGACGGCGCGACGACGTTGTGCTCGCCACCAAGGCGCATCTGCCGATGGGCGACGACCCGAACCGGCAGGGCAATTCACGCCGCTGGCTGACTCGCGCGGTCGAGGATTCGCTCCGCCGCCTGCAGACCGACCATATCGATCTCTACCTGATCCACCGGCCAGCCCCCGATACCGACATCGAGGAGACGCTGTCTGCACTCACCGACCTCATGCGGGCGGGAAAGGTGCGGGCGCTGGGATCGTCGACCTTTCCCGTTTCGGAAATCGTCGAGGCGCAATGGGTTTCCGAGCGCCGCGGGCTGGCCCGCTTCCGCGTCGAGCAGCCGCCCTATTCGATCCTCAACCGCGGTATCGAACGCGAGGTTCTGCCCGCCTGCGAGCGTTACGGAATGGGTGCGATGGTGTGGAGCCCGCTGGCGATGGGCATGCTCACCGGCAAGTATCGCAAGGGTGCACCGCAACCCGAAAGCGCCCGCGCCAAACGCTTCCCCAGGCAGATGAACGACGAGCGCCGGCTGGACGCGGTCGAACGGCTCATCCCGCTCGCGCAGCAGGCAGGGCTTTCGCTGGCACACATGGCGATGGCCTTCGCTATCGCCCATCCCGCCGTCACCTCGGCAATCATCGGCCCGCGCACGATGGAGCACTTCGACGATCTGCTTGCCGGCGCCGGGGTGAGCCTGACGGACGAAATCCTCGACCGGATCGACGCGATCGTCCCGCCCGGCACCGACACCGGCCCGCTGGAGGCAGCCTACAACCCGCCTGCGGTAACGCAGCCCAACCTGCGCCGCCGCCCGATAACAGAGCGCTTCGCCGCCTGATCCTCAGGGGGCGAGGCCCGGTCCTGCGAAGCAGGAGCGATCGATCCAGTGAATCGATCGCAGAGCCGAACGCCCTGAGCCATGCGAAGGGCCAGGCAGCGGCGCCTTCCTCCCTCCTTCCTGTGCTCGCGACAGGAAGGAGGGAGGAGAATGGGGAACATCTGCTATCACCTTGACTGGTGTTCCGTTTCAAATTGCCGAAGGGCCAAAAACACGGATGTTCGCACGATCGACATTTGGGCAGCACAAAGTGACCTTCGCTTAAAGGCGCTTCTCAAAGAACGTGTCCGGGTATGGGTCATCATTGAAACGGTCGATCTCGCTCCAGCCAGTTCCGCGATAAAGCCGTGTTGCCTCGGGCAGAGCGCTATTCGTATCCAGACGCAGGAGCTTGATGGACAGCTCGCGCGCGATGTTCTCGGCGGCCGTCATAAGGCGCGTTGCGAGCTCAAGGCCACGCGCGGATGGGGCGACCCAGAGCCTTTTGATCTCCGCGACTTCACCGCCATTGCCCTTCAGCCCGACACAGCCGATCGGCAGGCCATCCGACATGGCCACCAGGAACGCACCGTGCGGACGGATCATATCCTTGGCGTCGGGATCGCGAGAAAGCGCCACATCGAAACCCTTCTCGAAGCGGCGTGCAAGTTCGCCGTAGTATTCGTTAAGACAATAGCTGGCGTCCTCGTGCCGAGGGTCTTTCTCCTCGAGCACGATCTGCTCACGTCTCAGCGAGGAAGCGACGATATCCATGGCGCGCAGCAGTTCGTCCGGGCGACGATGGCGCGCCAGAAGCGATTTCGCCTGCGCATTGGAAAGCGCTTCATAAGCCTGAAACTCGGAACGGCCGGTTTCAGTCAGCCTGGCAACGCGGCGACGCGCGTCCTGAGCGTTCGACACCGTCTCGATGAGCCCCTCCTCTTCCAGACTGCGCAGCAGACGGCTCATCAAGCCAGAGTCGAGACCGAGATAATCGCGGATCACCGCAACATCCGATTGCCCCCGGCCGATCGAATTGAGGACGCGCGCAGCACCCAGCGGACGGCCGCGTCCGAGAAAAGACGTATCGAGAGCGCCGACTTCGGAGGTGACGGCACGGTTGAAGCGACGGACACGAGAGATAGGATCGCAAGTCATATTGTCTGACTTTAGTCAGATAATTGATCCTGTCAATTCAAAGCACTCCAATGAACAGCCCTCATCTCTATGCGATCGTCCAGAGCACGGGAAACGGCAATCGGTCCCGAAAACCCCGTCACCCCTCTCCTTCGGTCTTGGCAAGCAGCCTGGCCAGCTCTTCGAGCTCTCCGGCCGAAAGGTGCCGAAGTTCGGCCGGCGGGCGATAATGCTCCGTCAACAGCTCGTCCTTGGTGGCCGCACCCTTCCCGGTCAGTCGCACCAACTTGACGCGGCGGTCGCGTGCCGGCGTCACCCGTTCGGCAAGGCCCGCCCGCTCCAGTCGATCGACCAGCCACGTCGCGGTCGAGGCGTCGCACCCCCATCGGCGGGCAAGCGCGCTGATCGGCTCCCCCTCGTCGTGCAAAGTGAACAGCGCCCTGGAATCGTTTGGCGTCAGCCCCCTTCTCTGAAGGCTTTCCAGCCGCTGCGGCGCCGATTTCATCAACAGATCGAACATCATCCGCCACACCGAGGCGGCGGCTCTGGCATGACGGTCGGGGGCGGAAGGCATCAAATATCCTCGTAAGCGCACTTGAAAAGTAGTTTTATTACTCAAATTATCGTATCAATCAAATCTTATTGGCGACTTCCCCCGGAAAGCCCATTGCGCTTCCACCTTGCTAAGGAGCCATGCCATGCGTTCAGCCATCGCGATCCTCTTCCTGATCGAAACCTGTCTTTATGCCGTTGCCTCCCTCACCCATGCCGGGTTCGTCCTCGAAGGCCACGAACATCGGCAGGCGATGATCGCCGAAGCGGTGATATCAGCCGTCCTTCTCCTCGGCCTGATCTCGCTCAATCTTGACCGACCGTGGAGCCGAATGGCTGCGATCTCGGCCCAGTCCTTCGCCCTCCTCGGCACCCTCGTTGGCGCCTTCACCATCGCCGTCGGCGTCGGCCCGCGAACCACGCTCGACTATATAACCCATGCCGTGATGATCCTGCTCCTGGTCACCAGCCTCGCCTGGCTGGCAAGGAACCGGAACGCCTCTCCCCTAGGATAGGGATCAAGCCACGACGCCTATCCCAACGGCAGCTCGAAGCTTCGCTTCAGCGTTTCCATCGGCACGTCGGTCTTGACGCTGAGGACGCTCGGGATGCGCGTCAGGTGATCGGCCTGAAAACGCCAGTAGCTGTGCAGGTCGGCGGTGACAATCCGAAGCACGGCATCGCATTCCCCTGTCGTCAGGTAGCATTCCATCACCTCGGGAAACCGCCTGACGGCTTCGGCGAACCGGAGCGTCACCTCGGCGTCCTGGGTCTTGAACCACACGCGAGCAAAAACCGTCAGCCCCGCCCCGACCTTTGCAGGATCCAGCACGGCGACGTAGCGATCGATGATTCCGGCCTCTTCCAGCAGCCGGACGCGACGCAGGCAGGGCGAAGGCGATAGGCCTACCTCCTTCGCCAGATCGACGTTCGAAATACGTCCGTCACGCTGAAGCACGCGCAGGATATGACGGTCGATCGGGTCCAGGATGACTGGCATTTTATAGCTCCGATTGATTCCACAATGGCATAATATGCCAAACTTTCGCAATTTTACGGATGCTTCGCAAGCTCATTGCGCAGGACTTGGCCTATCGTTCCAGCATTGAGATGGAGATGGGTAAATGACGAAAATAGAAAAAATTGTGCTTTCTTATTCGGGCGGGCTGGATACCTCGATCATCCTCAAATGGTTGCAGGAAACCTACGGATGCGAGGTGGTGACTTTCACCGCCGATCTCGGCCAGGGCGAGGAGCTCGAGCCGGCACGCGCCAAAGCGGAGATGTCAGGGGTCAAGGACATCCGTATCGTTGATCTGCGTGAGGAGTTCGTCAGCGATTTCGTCTTTCCAATGCTGCGGGCGAACGCGCTCTATGAGGGGCAATATCTGCTGGGCAGTTCCATCGCACGGCCGCTAATTGCCAAGCATCTGGTCGGCATAGCCCGGGAGGTTGGCGCGCATGCAGTTGCCCACGGTGCGACAGGCAAGGGCAATGATCAGGTCCGGTTCGAGCTGGCCGTCAATGCGCTCGACCCGTCGATTAAGATCATTGCTCCATGGCGCCAATGGAACATCCGCTCCCGCATGCAGCTTCTGGAATATGCCGAGAAGCATCATATCCCGGTGCCGAGTGACAAGCGCGGCGAGGCGCCGTTCTCGATCGACGCCAACCTGCTGCATACCTCGACCGAGGGCAAGATTCTCGAAAATCCGGCGGAGGTCGTGCCCGATCATGTGTATCAGCGCACGGTCGATCCCGTCGACGCTCCCGACACGCCCGAGATCATCACCATCGGTTTCGAGAGGGGCGATCCGGTTTCGGTGAACGGCAAGTCCATGACACCGGCCGCATTGCTGACCGAACTCAATGGACTGGGCGGCCGGCATGGCATCGGGCGGCTCGATCTGGTCGAAAACCGTTTCATCGGCATGAAGTCGAGGGGAATTTACGAAACGCCGGGAGGGACGATCCTGCTCGCTGCGCATCGCGGCATTGAATCGATCACGCTCGATCGTGCCGCAGCGCATCTAAAGGACGAGATCATGCCCCGCTACGCCGAGCTGATCTATAACGGCTTCTGGTTCGCGCCCGAGCGGGAAATGCTGCAAGCCTTGATCGACCAAAGCCAAACCTTCGTCAGCGGCGAAGTGATGGTAAGGCTCTACAAGGGAAGCGCTTCGGTCATCTCGCGCACCTCCCCCTTGTCACTCTACTCCGCCGACCTCGTCACCTTCGAGGAAAGCGCCATCGCCTACGATCATCATGATGCCGAAGGCTTCATCAGGCTCAACGGATTGCGGCTCAGGAGCTGGGCGGCCCGCAACAGCAGATGACCGCTCGATCTTCAGCGCACTAACGCTCACGACTAATGCCCCCATTGACGGCACCTTCCTTTCGTGGCTGACCGGGCAGTCAAGGCATCCACGGAGAAGCGCGAATCCAATTTCAAACGATTTTAAAAAAGCAGCTCGGCAAGCTAATCGATTTTAATTTTATCGTTAAAATTTTCTTGTTGCGGCGCACAAGAATTTAGACATTAATTTTTTCGGATGCTCAGTTTATTCGTTGGAGAACTCACATGACTGTGACATTTCCGCTAACCGAAAAGCGCGATGCGGAGACATTGCTGAAACACTTGACGTTGCACAATCTCAGCTTTCCGGGAAACTGCGTCGTGTCGCTCAAGGCGCACGTCGCCCAGGTCTCATCCTCTCATACAACAGCGCTCGGCACCGCCCGTACCGCCTGGTAGGGATTAATGTCGCCGCATCGCCGTCGACAATAGGATCGAAGCAATCCTGGCTGGATCGCCCACGCGGAGATGGATGAAGCCGAGCGCGTCGACAGCTTATCTCGCGGCAGGCAGCCCCATGCCGGCGAGCTTCAGGATATCCTCGACCTTTGCGTCGGGATCGGCGCCGGGTTCGACCTGGCCGTCTATCATCAGCAAGGCAAGGCCATGCGTCAGAGACCAGAGAAAGAGCGCGGCGTTCGGCACGTCCTCGGGCGTCAGGCGCTCTTCCAGGTCGTCCTTCATCTGCCGGTAGACCTGCATTCGCAGGGCGCGTATTGCCTCGTTTCCCTTGGAATAGGCCTGAAAACCCTCCCCGAACATCAGCCGGTAGAGACCGGGATTCGCGCGGGCAAAGGCGACATAGGCGATGCCGCCGGCAAGCAGATTGCGCCGAGGACCGGCTAGGGCGGCATCGATGCTTTCGCTGAGTTCGACAAACCCTTGTTCGGCGAGTGCTGCCGCGATGGCATCCAGGCTGTTGAAATAGTGATACGCCGCCGGAGCCGAGACGCCGGAGCGGCGACCGATCTCCCGTATGCTCAGCGCAGCCGGGCCTCCCTCCTCCAGCAGCGCCCTCGCCACGGACAGCAGCGTGGGGCGTAGGTTGCCATGATGGTAGCGGGTCGATCCGTCGTGCGTGGCCATGTCTCGATCTAATCTTTACATCGTTAAAATCATGCCCTAGCCTTCCCGCGATGACAAGGTATCCGCCGCGGTTCGGGTTCCGGCAAGCTTCCTGCCCGCGCCAGCGGCAGATTTACAGAGAAAGAGGCTTTCATGCGAGCATCGGAACCAAGCCGCACCGCGATCGGCGCGGCCGCCTATCGAGCAGCGCACCAGAGCGTGGATGGCGGCGCCATCTTCTTAGACCCCTATGCCCGCCGGATCCTCGGCGAGGAGGCCTGCGCCGAGGCAGACCTGAAAGCCCAGGACCCCTCTACACGATCCTTTCGCCTGTTTATGGCGGCGCGAAGCCGATATGCCGAAGATTGCCTTGCCCTCTCCTTTACAAGGGGAGTCAGGCAAGCCGTCATCCTCGGCGCCGGGCTCGACACCTTTGCGCTGCGCAATCCCCATGCCGGCCTGAAGGTCTTCGAAGTCGATCATCCCGCCACGCAAAGCTGGAAGCAGATGCGGCTTGACGAGACCGGACTGACGCAGAGCCTACCAACATTCGTTCCTGTCGATTTCGAACATGAGGATTTGAAAGCGCGTCTCATCGATTCCGGCCTCGAGCCCGTGACGCCGTCCTTCTTCATCTGGCTTGGCGTCGTGCCCTATCTCAGGGAGGCGTCGGTCTTTGCCTTGCTACGCTTCGTCGTCGGCCTGCCGAGCGCATCCATCGTCTTCGACTATAGCGAACCCCTCGAAAACTATTCGCCCGAACGCCGTGCCCGCGCCGCGGAAATGGGAGCGCGCACAGCCGCGGCCGGCGAGCCATGGCTGACGCACTTCGATCCCGAGGACCTTGCGAACCGATTGCTGAGCTTGGGCTTCACATCCCTGGAGGATATCGGTCCGACCGAAATGGCAAAACGCTTCTTCGGCCTCCCCAGGGATGCGCCGGGTCGCGGCGCCGGTCCCCACGTCATATTCGCCGGGAAATAGGGAAATCCCCGAGATGTCGAGTTACGGCAATCGAGCTGGCCTCAGCCGTCGTAGACGACAGCAATCTTGTTTCCGGCGGGGTCACGCACGTAAGCGGAATACCAGTTCGGTCCGTAGTGCGGACGTAGACCAGGCGCGCCCTCGTCCGTTCCGCCGTTGGTCATGGCAGCGTCGTAAAAAGCGTCCACCTCGGCGCGTGACTTGGCCATGAAACCAACCATCGAGCCATTTCCGGCGCTCGCCGGTTCGCCGTCGAACGGCGTGCAAACCCATAGAACGAAACCTTCACCCTTCCCGCCTTCGGAATAGGCGCTCCACCCGGGAAACTCTCGATGTTTGCTCCATCCGATCGTTGCCAAGCTCGCATCATAGAAGCCATTCGATTTGACGGAATCGATTGCGCCGACGGTTGCGTAGACACTCATGATCTTCCCTTTCGCTGCTCCAAGATCGGGAGAATTCATATCGCAAGCATGTGAACACAACAAGAACATATAGCTGCGTTTTCCGCAGAAGGTCAGCGACCAATCGCAAACGGACGGTTATTGCCGAGTCTGCAAAAATTCCTATTCCGGGCAACGCCGATGGCGACTAAAACCTGAGGCTTCACGGCTATTTGCGACAGGAAATTTGGATCACATCATGACGACTCTGAGCCGCCCCGATCTCAGCGATATCCACCGTGGCGACTGGGTGGATCGCCGGCTGCCCATCGCATGGCGGCCATATACGCGGTTGGCGCGGCTGGATCGCCCGGTCGGAATATGGCTGACGCTCTTCCCGTGCTGGGCCGCCCTTATCCAAGCATCCCACGGTCTCCCAGACCTCAGGCAATTGGCGATCTTCTCTCTCGGCGCTCTTCTGATGAGAAGCGCCGGTTCCACGGTCAACGACATCGCTGATCGGAAGTTTGACGGCCATGTCGAGCGGACCCGCTTTCGGCCCTTGGCAAGCGGAGAGATCGCCACGCTGCCGGCCTTTATCTTCCTGACCGTTGAACTCGCACTGGCAGCTTCGCTTCTGTTTTTCCTGACGCCTCACACCCGCCTCATCGCGATATATGTGCTGCCGCTCGTCTTTGTCTATCCGCTCTGCAAGCGCTTCACCCACTGGCCGCAGGCCGTCCTGGGCGCGGCGTTCAATTGGGGGATGCTGATGGCATGGGCCGAGGCTGCCGGA
This sequence comes from Rhizobium indigoferae, assembly GCF_034554815.1. Lineage (NCBI taxonomy): Bacteria > Pseudomonadati > Pseudomonadota > Alphaproteobacteria > Hyphomicrobiales > Rhizobiaceae > Rhizobium > Rhizobium indigoferae. The sequence continues at coordinate 2,484,796 of NZ_CP140635.1, forward strand.
CATATCCCTGTCGGCGCCGTGCTGATGTGGGCCGGGGCCATCGCCTGGCAGATCGGCTATGATACGATCTATGCCTATGTCGATCTGAAGGATGACACCCGTCTTGGCCTGAAATCGACGGCAATTCTGTTCGGCCGGCACGGCAAGACCTTTATCGGCCTATTCTATGCTCTGGCGGTCGGCGCGTGGTCGCTCGGGGGCTGGCTGTTGGAAATGTCGCCGCCTTATGCTGTCGGAATGCTGGTGATCGCCGTCCATCTTGCCTGGCAGACCCGGCGGATCGATCTTGCCCGCCCGGACATGAATTATCGCCTGTTCCTGGCGAATATCCTGACCGGGGTGCTGCTCGCCTGCACGGCTTTGTCAGGCACATGGTGAGCAGCTCGAGGACGTAGCACCAATGACCTGTCTCAAACACAGCGTGCTCGCCGCCGTCATCATGCTGGCAGCAACGATGACATCCCTGCATCAGGCGCATGCGCAACCATGCGAGCAGGAAAGCTTCGAAGAGGCGAAATACGTCATTTGCACTCTGGAACCGGGCAACGCCGACCTGCAATTGTTCTGGAAGAACGTCGATGGCGCGCCATACCGCGCTTTTTCAAGCCTAGCCGAAGCCGTTCGCGCCGAAGGGCGAACGCTGACTTTCGCCGTCAACGCCGGGATGTATCGGGCCGATTTTTCGCCGATGGGACTTTATGTCGAGAACGGCAGGGAATTGCAGCCCGCCAATATGACAGAGGCCGAAAGCTCCTCGGGTCAGGTGCCGAATTTTTATAAGAAGCCGAACGGCGTGTTCTTTCTGGGTCAAGCAGGTGCTGGAATACTCCCGACCGATGAATTTCTGAAACGCCGGCCCAAGGCGCGGTTCGCCACCCAATCCGGCCCAATGCTTGTCATCGCCAACAAGCTGAACCCGATCCTCATCGTCGGCTCGACAGACCGGACCCGCCGCAGCGGTGTCGGAACCTGCGAGCGCGGCGCGGTTCGTTTCGCGATCAGCGAAGACGGTGTGAACTTCCACGATTTCGCACGGCTCTTCCGCGACCACCTGAAATGCGCGGATGCCTTATTTCTCGACGGCGGACGAGGCGTCGGACTTTACAATCCGGCAATGGGCCGCAACGACTGGTCCTGGCACGGCGGCTACGGCCCTATCTTTGGGCTTGTCGAGTAGCGCACTCGCATTTGGCCAAAGGCCCGACAGCAGCAATCGTCGTTTGCACGGCGAGACTAGCCTCTCCTCACACGCGCCATTTCGGCGCGCATCCAGCTCGAGTCTCCCCAAGCCGAGAGCCAGATCATCACGTCGGTAAGGACACCAACGACGGGCAGGAACAGGGCGTGGCTCAAGCCCCGCCTTGTCTGGCTGTTTTCGGCCTTCCTGAGGTGCGCCAGTTCCTGTTCCTGAATTGACCCGATGAGGGCATGAAGCTCGGGATCGCGCTTCTGAAGGAAAGCCAATTGGTCTTCGAGATGGCGCTGGACCGTGCTTTCGACCGCCTCGGTACAGATCCAGATCATGTTGCGCCCACTAAGCGCCGTCATTAGGCCGAGCACAGAACCGCCGAGGCTCCAGAATGACATGACGCGACAAGGCTTGGCACCCCTTGCAGGCATGGCCTCGCGAAACAGGCGGCAATGGTCGATCTCGTCCTTACGCATCTCTTCAAGCGTCGGCACGATGTCCGGGAACAGCCGCCGGGCCACCAGGATCTGGGCACCATAGATCCTGATAGCGCCGAACTCGCCCGCATGGTTGACCTTGAGAATGCGACGGATGGTGACATCGGGGTCGCGTCTGCCCGACCTGCTCGACGGATTGCTCACGACCACCCTGCCCCTCGGTTCCCTTGCCGGCAATAGGCAGGACGCTCGCCGCGGTCGTCAAGGGTGCGGCGACCGATAAAGTGACGATCCCGTACGCTTTCGGCGCCGGCCTGTTCAGTCGGCCGCGCAAAATGGGCGATCTCGTCGGCATGCGCCTTCGCTAAGGAGGGGCGGCGCGTATCCGCCAGCTTCCTGCGGTTCAAGGCTAACATCAAATGCGTGATGGGCGCCGGCCTCATCTTGATCGGCGGCCGCCTGCTCTTAGTTCGCTGACGTCACCCCAGCTTACGGGAGGGCCAGCCACTCGGTCAGGTCGCAGGCGAGACCGGCAAGGGTTCGTCGATATCTTCTGGAATGAAGCCGCCGGTCTGGCGTTTCCACAGGCGGGCAAACAAGCCGTCGCGTTCGACCAGTTCGTCCGGGCTGCCCTCCTCCACGATGCGCCCGTGATCGAGCACGACGATCCGGTCCATCCTGGCAATGGTCGACAGGCGGTGGGCGATGGCGATCACCGTCTTTCCCTCCATGACGAGGTTCAGCCTTTCCTGGATGGCGGCTTCGGATTCGCTGTCGAGGGCAGAGGTCGCCTCGTCCAGCACGAGGATCGGCGCGTCCTTCAGGAGAACGCGGGCGATCGCCACACGCTGGCGCTGGCCGCCGGAAAGTTTTATGCCGCGGTCGCCGACGAAGGCATCATAGCCCCTGCGGCCTTCGCCGTCGGAGAGATCGGCTATGAAGGCATCGGCGCTGGCCATCTTCGCCACCGCTTCGATCTCGTCCGTCGTCGCCTCCGGCCGGCCGTAGCGGATATTGTCGCCGACCGAACGATGCAGCAGCGCGACGTCCTGCGCGATGACGCCGATGGCGCGGCGAAGGCTTGCCTGTGTGACCGCGCGGATGTCCTGCCCGTCGATCAGGATCGCGCCGTCCTCTATGTCGTAAAAACGCAGCAGCAGGCTGACCAGCGTCGTCTTGCCGGCACCTGAGAGGCCGACGAGCCCTACCTTTTCGCCGGGCCGAACCGTCAGCGACAGGTCATCGATGACAGGTTTGCCGGACTTGTAGGCGAAGCGGACGTTCTCGAAATGGATTTCCCCACGGCTGACCGTCAGTTCGGCCGCATCCGGCCGATCGGTGATGGTGGGCGGTGTTGTCATGACCGGCATGGCATCCTTGATCGTGCCGAGCGCGCGGAAGATCTGCTGTCCCATTTGCAGGAAGGTGAAGGACCCAGCCGAGAGGCGTTGGAGGATGTAAACCGTTGCGGCGAAATCGCCCACGGTCAGGAATCGGTCAAACAGCCCCCAGAAACCAATGCCGAGCATGACGAGCCAGAGCACCATGTTGAGGCTGATGACGACGAGTTCGGTTGTCCGGTAGATGCGCTGTTCGTGGTGAAGCGTATCGACCCCCTTGGACATGATCTTTCTTAGCGCACCTGCCTCGCTGTCTTCAGCTGCAAACTGCTTGACCATCTGGATGTTGCCGTAGATGTCCGTCAGGGCACCGGAGATGAGGCCGTTCTGCTTTGCCGAGCGGCGGGCGCGCTCCGTAAAATCCGGAACGACCTTGATCGCAAAGAGCACGTTGAAGGCAACCCAGACGATGACTGGCAGCGCAAGCTGCCAGGAGAGCGCGAGCAGAAGAACAACGGAGCCGATGATCTGAAGCAGAAAGCGCGGTGCCGTCTGGAATGCGATCAGGATCTGTTGCTGAACGGCATTGGCGACCTGACCGAGCCGGGATGCGACCTGGCCGGCGAAAAGATCATGGAAGAAGGCGAGGTCCTGCCGCTCGACGGCCTTGTGCCCCTGCCATTGAATCGCAACGGGCAGGCTGATGCCGATCGTGTGCGAATTGAGAATATTGGTGATGTAGAAGAGAATGGGCATCACCGGAAAAAGCAGAAAGGCAAGGACTGCCAGCAGCCGGAAATTACTGTCGACGAAGAGTTCTACGCCTTGTGTCGTCACTCCGTCGACAATGACTGAAAGACCCCAGATGATCGTAAGGTTGATGGCTTCGATGGCCATCGAGGTCAGCGCCATGGTGATGATGACGCCCCGAAACATCGCGATGAAGTGTATGAGGACTGCCACGGGCCCCTTGGTGGGCATCGGCCGGTAGGGGATGTCGAGCGGCCGGATCAAGGTTTCGAAGGGACGATAGATCGCATCTGAAATCGACATGGGCCGCTCGGATCAAAAATCGGGAGGAGGCGTGGACTCAGCTACGCTGGGTCGCAGAAAACCATCTTCCGGCTGCCATCTCAATTAGAAATTTCAGAAAATCTGCCGCCAGGAGGTATCGGTCGCAAGCGCAGGAAGCAGGCGGCGGCGAAAAGCGCCAATTGCGGTCGTCAAGGGATTGGGGCAGATTGCGATCGTTGTATGGTACAGGACGGAACCTACGCTCATGCTGACGGGCTCATGTCATTGCGGCAAGGCGGGCTGGACACTTGAGGGTGATCCCGGCTCGATCACCGCCTGCAACTGCACGCTCTGCAGACGATACGGCACACTGTGGGCTTATGACTACGAAGGAGAGCGCATCGCTCTCACCGGTGAGACCGCCTCCTACACCCGCACAGACAGGGACGAGCCGTCTCTCGAGATCTTGTTCTGCCCATCCTGCGCCTGTGTCTTGAGCTGGCGCGGCCTGCGGCTTCGAAAGGATGGCCGTCGGCGCATGGCCGTCAACATGCGGCTTGCGCCGCCGGATCTCGTTCACGATCTGCCAATCGATCATTTCGACGGCCTGGACACGTTTGAGGACCTGCCTTCCAAAGGGCGCTGCGTACGCGATCTCTGGTTCTGAGCCGACTGCGAAGATCGCCATCGGGCCGGATCACACCAGATCCGAGCCCTGGCAAAGGATCGTTCTGCGCAAGACCACCTCAGCCATGCCGCGCCGCCTCGATCGCCGCAATGTCGATCTTCCTCATGGTCATCATCGCGTCAAAAGCGCGCTTTGCCTGGCCACCGCCTGCCGAGAGGGCTTCGGAGAGGACCCGCGGCGTAATCTGCCAGGACACGCCCCACTTGTCTTTACACCAGCCGCACTCACTTTCCTGGCCGCCATTGCCGACGATGGCGTTCCAATAGCGATCGGTTTCCTCCTGATCGTCGGTCGCGATCTGAAATGAGAAGGCTTCGTTGTGTTTGAATACAGGGCCGCCATTCAGGCCGATGCAAGGAATGCCCGCAACGGTGAATTCCACGACCAGTACGTCTCCCTGCTTGCCGTCAGGATAATCTCCCGGTGCACGAATAACGGCACCCACGGCGCTATCGGGAAAAGTCGCGGCATAGAAGCGGGCAGCCGCCTCAGCATCCTTGTCGTACCATACGCAGATCGTGTTCTTTGCCATTGCGCGGTCCTCTCGCTCTTCGTTTCGCATTTCTCAATGAAATAAGAGGCAAACCGTCTTTCTCCAGCCCAGTCCGAGCGATTTCACGCCGGCACTGCCGAACGCTGCTAAGTGGTCGAAGTGCCCGCTTCGGCCGGCAGCAGAAGACCAGGCTCATCTGAATCGCATCAATTGCGGTCATCATTAATCTGTCGCATCACTTAGCTGCTACAAGCACCCCTTCGGCCCGTAGTTCATCGAATTGTTGCATACATCTAGGACACACCAATGATTTACCTGCTTCGCCACGGCGAGACCATTTGGAACACCTTAGGTCGGTTCCAGGGCCAAATGGATTCACCGCTGACGGAGCGCGGCATCGTACAAGCCGAACAAATGGCAAAACTTCTGAAGAAGGAAATTGCGGACAGCGAGCGATCGTTCCAACTTCACGTCAGCCCCCTCGGCAGAACGCAGGAGACTGCGGCTCGCATCGAACGTGTATTACCGCTGACGACTCGTCCGGAATCGCGGCTAATGGAGGTGACCGTCGGTTCTTGGGACGGCATGACCAAGTTCGAGATCGACAACGAGTTTCCAGGAACGCTGGACGGGTCCAACGCTTTTGATTGGTATTTCAAATCTCCAGACGGGGAGAGCTTCGATGCTGCCTGTGCGCGAGCAAAGAACTGGATCGCAGACATTCATGAACCGACAATTGCGATTTCTCATGGGCTGTTCGGCAGATTGGTTCGTGGTGTATATGCCGGCCTATCGAAGCTGGAAATGTTGGAACTGCCCGTTCCCCAAGACGGGTTTTATCGTCTTTCCGACGGTGAGTTCAGCCTGGTAAGCGCTTCGGCTGATATAATATCCGACGTTGTCGCTTAGGAAGGGTACATCCCTGAGTGACGGCTCCGGTCGCCAAACGTCATTGCTGATTATAACGCGGCTCAATGCCAGAGATTGACACCTCGACTTGCGACCATCAACCTCTACGCCCTCAGAACAAGGCTCTTTTGGTGCTGCATCACCGATGGAGTCGAGCCACCGGTGATAAAATTTAACGCGCCTGTGTCACAGGAAAATCATTGGGCAAACGCGTCGCATGGATGAGGTTTGATACGGCTCTAAAACCTATCCCGCGCATCGCTGCGCGGGTCGCCGGCCACGCGGTGCGGCTCGTAGAGGCCGCTCCGCGCCTTGCGCCGCCACGGCCGGGAAAGATCGCCGGGATTATCGTCGATATCGGCGAGCGATATCGCCGCCGTTCCTTCCGCAGGGCATTGCGCCGCCCATCGGCCGCCGGGCGCGACGATCCCGGAAGAGGCCGGATCAGCCTGACCGGGATGAGCAAGGATCGAGAAACTGACCCAGTAGCTGTTGCTCGCCGCATGCCCTTGTGCCTCGGCGGCGAAGGACGGCTCGTTGGCCGGCGAACCGCCCGTTGTCGAGAACAGCACGCAATGGACGTCGAGCCGCTCATATTCGCTAAAAATCTCCGGATAGTGGCACTCCATACCGAGCGAGCAACCAAAGCGGATGCCGTCGACCTCGAAGGTCACGGGGATCGAACCCGGCGTGTACATGAAGGAGATCTTGGTGTTCGACAGTAGGCGCTCGTCGTAGCGCGTCACCAGTTCGCCGCGGTCGGAGACGACATAGAGGCTGTTGTGCGGCCGGTGCGGCGCCGTCAGCGGATGCACCGAGCCGATGACCGCCCAGAGCCCCAACTCGTGCGCCAGCCTGCGCGTTGAATCCAACTCCTCGCGAAGCACGGCCCATTCGAACCGCCGCCAATCGGAGGGCCCGATCTCCCGCGGCCCGATTTCCGACATGATGCGTTTGTTCGGAGATGATGTCGCCCCTTCGGGAAAATGGACGAGCCGCGCGCCTGCCTCCCGCGCCTGCCGCATCAGCAGGCGCATCTCCTGTCCGCTTTGGCGAAGCTTGTCGATATCGCGGGGATCGTCCGCATAGGTAGTCTGCGCCACGGCCAGACGCAGGCGTCTTGCCTCAGGCGCTGCGTCGTTCGTCGACTTGGGGAGAACATGCATGCGGGCGGTGGTGTAGGATTCACCCGTCTTGGCGGCGCGCGCGCGCACCCGCCGTTTGAAATTTCCATTCTCAGTCATATCAGGGCCTCTCACGTTCCGGACATCGTTCCCCAGCAACAGCCCAAAACATCAGGACCAAGATCACGACCCGAGACGAAAGTCCCTTTGCCTCCGGTTGAAGACCCTGCTGGGGAAGGTCTGGAGAGGTTCGGCGGTGGGCCACGCCGATGCAAAGATGCCGAGGCGGCCGCGATTCGTCAATTCGGGGAATGGCCGGAATCGGCGGCCGAGCACTACCTCAAGCGGGCCGACCTTGATCCACCCGCCACGGCGGATCGAGGCGGTTCGAACCGGCGAAATAGAGAATGATGCGGTTGCCGCCGGGGTCGAACAGCTCCGCTTCACGCCAGAGCCAACTCTTGTCCTCCGGCCCGCTCACGAAACGAAGACCGGCTTCGCTGAGACTGCCGACCGTCTCGTCCAGGTTCTCGCACTCGAAATACACCGTGGTTCCGCCACCACCACTTACGCCCTGATGCAAGGAGAAGGTGCTGTTTCCGTCCGGGCAGACAAAGCGCGCATACCGGGGACGGGCGTCGACGACGGGCCTGAGACCGAGAATGCAGTAGAAGTTCCAGCCCGCATCAAGGTCAGGCATCGTAACGGTTACTTGATTTAGGCGCATGACCTATCCCCCCCTCAGCTGACTTCGCCCGAAACTGTCTGGCGGCCGGGCACCACGACATTCATAAAAACAAAGACCTGAAGCCATCGCATGAATCAAATTCTAAGCGAGCAGTTTTAGTGTCATCGACACAAAACTCGTGTCAGACTATGCAAACTGCGCACGCCGCCGCATCGATCGAGAGGGCTGAAGCCATGCACAAGTTCACCGTATCAATCACTCGAGAGATCGAGGCCGATACCGCCGAGGAGGCCGCCTTGCTCATGTATCAGGAACTATCAACGGGACCGATCCCTGACCGCTACTCCGTCACCGACGAGACGAAGGCGACAACGGAGGTGAAGCTGGACCGGCACAAGGCCGACGAATTCGCCAGCATCGATCACACAGCCGATCCCGGCAACTGGTAAGCGGCAGACGACCAAACGGACCACAGGAGATACGGTTTTGCGCCGGGAGCGGAATGCAATAGTTGCAGGTCGCCTTCTCCGGCACGAATGCTGGATGTAAATAGCCGCTCAGCCGAAAACATCGCGAGCCAAGGAAAGACCGTGATATCACCAATCAATATAGCCGTCGCCGGCGCGAACGGTCGCATGGGGCGCGCCATCCTGCCGCTGCTGGCGGCCGATCCGGATTTTGCGTTCGTCGGCGGCATCGGCCGTGAGGGCGCCATCGGCGCCGGGCTGATCGACCGGTCGGCCGCGATCGGAGCGGCCGACGTGATCCTGGATTTCACGACGGGAAACGCTGCCGCCGAACTTGCCGGCTTGTGCGCTTTGGCCGGTGGACCGGCCCTGGTGATCGGGGCGACGGGTTTCGAACCGGATGAACTCGAACGGATCGCAGAGGCTGCTCGCACGATTCCGATCCTGCGCTCCGGCAATTTCTCCATCGGCGTCAACATGCTGGTCGGCCTCGTCGCCCAGGCGGCCCGCGCCCTTCCCGCGCATGCCTGGGATATCGAAATCCTCGAAGCCCATCACAACAGGAAGATCGACGCGCCGTCCGGTACGGCGCTGATGCTCGGCGAAGCCGCCGCCGAGGGCCGCGGGGTTTCCCTCGCATCCGTCGAGCGGCGCGGGCGTGACGGCATCACCGGTGAGCGCCCGACCGGCGAAATTGGCTTCGCCGTCTTGCGCGCCGGCGGGATCGTCGGAGAACACAGCGTCCTGTTTGCCGCCGCCGAGGAAGTCGTGACGCTCTCCCATTCGGCTCTCGATCGCGGCATGTTCGCCCGCGGCGCACTTGCCGCCGCCCGCTGGGTCGCAGGGCGCGCACCCGGCGAATACACAATGGGAGATGTTCTCGGGCTGGCCTGAGAAACTGGCCTATAAGCTATCAAGGATTGCCGAGGCGACGACGACTTCGGTTCCGGCCAGCCCGACGGAGCAGAACAGGGTCGTATCGCCAGGCGATCCCCGACCGGCCGCTTTCCCGGCAATGATATCGGCAAGATCGGCCATGCGATGCTCATTGCCGGAGCCGGCGAGGAAAAAGGGCGAAGCATAGGCGCGCGTCTGTTCGGGAGAGTCCGTCGCGATCACGGCTGCGACATCGGCGATATCCAGGCCCAGTTCGTATCCCTGATGTGTTTTCGGGCCAACGGTGTTGACGTGCATCCCGGGCTTCAAATCCCGCGCATGGATGATTGGTGTTTGGCTCGTCGTCGCGCAGATGACGATGTCGGCGTCATCAACGGCTTCAGAGGCGCTGCCGGCAGGCTCCACCTCAATGCCCAAGGCCCGCTGCATCTCAGCTGCGAAGGCGGTTCGTTTTTTTGCGTCGCGGCTATAGACGCGAGCGCGGTCCAGTTTCCGAACGGTGGCAGCGGCGGCAAGCTGGGTTCGCGCTTGGGCTCCGCTACCGAGGATCCCGACGGTCCTGGCATCCGGCGCGCTGAGGTGGCGGATGGCGAGACCTCCGATCGCACCGGTTCTGAGGCTACCGAGGCGCTCTCCGAGAACGATGCCTTTGAGCCTGGCGTCGTCGGCCGACCACACAGCGACGATCTGCGAATGCTCCACCCCGTCGAATGTTTCATAGACCCGAAAGCCCGCGAGCGGTTTCTCGCCAAGGATGCCACCGACGGTGAAGACGAGATCGCCCCGATCGGGAAACGAGACATGATGCCGGGGCGGAGAGATCAGCCGATTGCCGGCTCTCGCGAGAAAAGCGGTCTCGAGCGCATCGATCGCGACCGCCATCAACCCGCTGCCGACCAGATCCTCGTCTTTCAGGATTTTCGTCACAGCCAACCCTCCAGCCCATACCGGCATCCTGCAACCCCAACCCCGCTTGAGGTCAATAGCTCAGGCAAACCGATATGCGCCGAAACATCGCGTGAGAGCTAACCGACCAGACGCCGAGCCATCATAACGTCGTCGATCTCCCTGCCCTCCTCCAGAACCCCGCCGGGAATTCTGCCGATCTCGGAAAAGCCTTCCCGCTGATAGAACCGTATTGCCGCCGGGTTCTCCGCGCTGACAAAGAGCTCCAGCTGCAGGATGCCGATATCGCGCGCATGGTGGGCAGCCGCGCTGAGCAGCCTCGCGGCAAGCCCCGTTCCACGCAGGCTCCGTCTGACGTAGACCATGATGATCGTCGCGCGATGAGCCATCTTGCTCGACCGCTGCCGGAGCAGGCCTGTTATGCCGACGGGTTCGCCATCCTGAAAGGCGATGAAAACCGGTTCGTTCAGGCGGTTGCGCCACTCCTCGAGAGAAAGAGCCGCCCAGTCTTCGTAGCGGCTTGCAAAGAGAGACGGTTCGGTGCGAAGCGCTTCCAGACGGATGCGCCGGAAAGCCTCCACTTCGTCTGCCTGGATATGCCTGATCGTGCCGCTTCCATCCATCGGGACCTCCTGCAAGATGAGAGCTACTCTCAATACAGATGGCTCCAGCCGTCAACCGGTGTCAGCAAGCTTCGTACTTCAGCCAATGCTCGGAGTTACGAGATCGAACGGAAATCAATCATCTCAAGCGCCGATCACTGCGCCGGGCTCCCCAGCCGACCGCCCTTCCGGACGGCCGGTTCACCGCTTGGACCGCCCCTCAATTGATCGGTCGGCCCCGTAGCCGGTTCACCGGTTGGCCCGACCACCGGTTCACGGGCTGGCCCGTCGACCGGCTGGCCGGTAGACCGGACGACCAAGGGATCGGCTGGCTGGACGGCGGATTGATCGGTTGTTGGCCCGGGCACCGACTCCCCGGTTGCCGCGGGCGCCGGCTCGCCGGTTGCCGCGTTCAACGGCTCACCGGTTGGTCCGGCCGCTGATTGCTCGGTTGGCTTGTCGATCGCGAATGGCACAACTTCACGGATAATGAAGAGAAGAACTATCCCGACCAACGTGCACGTCAGCGCGTAGAGAAGGAAATATTTCAGTGCACATCCCCCACTAATTGGCAGCACCAACTTGACAATGGTGCAAATGATATTTCCTCATTATTGAACGATACTTCAAAAAAGGCAATCATTTTCAACAAGAGCCACGAAATTTCAAAAATGGACAGAACGGGATAAGGTAGTTATTGTAGATATTTAGGAAGCGCATCCCCGATGCTCAATTTATCTTGAGGTCTCGGCAAGCCCAAGGAAGGCCCCGGAGCCCATATCCGGGATCGCCCACGGCGAAGACAGCCCCGGCGATATCGGCTAGATTGCGTGTGCCGGCAGCCTGCTTTCGAGGGTGTGCCCCTCCAGGATCGATGGCGGCAGGGGGGATCCGCATGACGGCAATTGCATCTCTGTTTCAGGAAGCCGCCCGCCTTGCGGCGGGATTCCGGCAGGCAGCGCCCGCCCGCCACGTGCCCACCCACGACTACGCAGCCTCGCTTGCCTGTTTCGACGAACCGCTGCCGCCGGCCGGTTCCGATATGCTTGATGTCATCAGGCGTCTGTCGGACGGCGCCGAACCCGGGCTGCATGCAACCACAGGGCCGCGCTTTTTCGGCTGGGTCATCGGCGGCTCCCATCCGGTCGGCGTCGCGGCTGATTTCCTCACCAGCGCCTGGGGCCAGAATGCCGGAAACCATGCCGTTGCCCCGGCCGCGTCCGCCGTCGAGACCATCGCGGCGAGATGGCTTCTCGATCTCTTGCAGCTGCCGGCCGAAAGCTCGGTCGGTTTTGTCACGGGTGCGACGGTGGCGAACTTCACCTGCCTTGCCGCCGCGCGCGGCGAGGTGCTGCGCCAGGTGGGCTGGGATGCCGATGCCAACGGCCTGTTCGGCGCGCCCGAGATTACCGTGCTGATTGGCGACGATGCCCACACGACGGTATTCTCCGCGCTGCAATTCCTAGGCCTCGGCCACGATCGCGTGCTGCGCGTGCGTACCGATCCGGTAGGCCGGATAGACCCGGCCGCGCTGGCGGGCGCGCTCGATACGGTCTCCGGTCCCGCCATCGCCATTCTCCAGGCGGGGCAGATCAATACTGGCGCCTTCGACGATTTCGCCGCCATCATCCCGCTGTTGAAGGCAAAAGGCGCCTGGGTGCATGTCGATGGTGCCTTTGGCCTCTGGGCGCAGGCATCGATGAAGACCAGCCACCTCAGCCGCGGCATCGAAGCGGCCGACAGCTGGGCGACCGACGGCCACAAATGGCTGCAGACGCCCTATGATTGCGGCTATGCCATCGTCCGCGACGAACTCGCTCATCGCCGCGCCATGACGATTGCCGCGAGCTATCTGCCGCTCGCCGGCCAAGGCGAACGCGATCCCTCCCATTACGTGCCCGAGCTTTCGAGAAGAGCACGCGGCTTTGCCACCTGGGCGATGCTGAAACATCTCGGCCGCGACGGCATCACCACCCTCATCGATCAGTGCTGCACCTCAGCGCGGCTGATCGCAGATCTCCTGTCGCTGCAACCGGGCATCGGCATATTGAACGACGTCGTGCTGAACCAGCTCGTCATCCGCTTCGGAACGGACCCGCCCTCCGAAGAAGGCGACGCGCTGACGCGAAAGACGATCGAAAAGATCCAGGCGGACGGCATGATCTTCGCCGGCGGCGCCAAATGGCGCGGCCGCGACGTCCTGCGCCTCTCCGTCACCAATTTCCAGACGACGTCAGATGAGGCGCAACTCGCCGCACAAAGCATCATCGCTGCGTTCAAGAGTGTCAGCCGAGGGTGATGCATCAACTCCCTTGGTTCGCCCGGACACGGAATTGTGCTATCGCCGGCCCTATTCACTTGAAGAGAGATAGAAACGTGAAAAACGTGCTGTTCGTCTGCAGTCAGAACAACCTTCGCAGCCCGACGGCCGAACAGGTCTTCGCGAACTGGCCTGAAATCGAAGTCTCCTCGGCAGGTACGAACAAGGATGCCGAAAATCCGTTATCGAACGAGCTGGTCGAATGGGCCGATATCGTCTTTGTCATGGAGAAGGCTCACCGTGCGAAAGTCCAGGGCAAGTACCGGTCAGCTCTCAAGGACAAGCGGTTGATCTGCCTTCATATTCCTGATGATTACGATTTCATGGACCCCGCGCTCGTGCAGCTGCTGAAGGCAAAGGTGCCCCGGCATCTCTAAGCCTGTTCATGCGACCGTTGCACTTGCGGCCAAGCTGCGGGGCCGGTGGTTAAACTTGTTGAGAGACATATTCGGGAAACTCGGCCGCACCGCGACTTAGAGCTTTCACCATCAACAGGCCGTCGTCGAAGTAGCCGTTTCTGGCGTAGAACTGGTGCGTACGCTCCCTGCCCAGCACCATGGCGATACGGATCACCGCGCATTCAGTCCGCTCCGCCTCCGCCTCGATCCACGCCATCATCTTGCCGCCGATGCCCTGACTGCGCAGGGCGCTGTCTACCACCACGTTGTCCGCCTCGACATACTTGCCGCACCACAACTGAGTGCCGGTCCAGAAACCCGACGCACCCACCATCCGTTCGTCGATGTATGCTGCTATGCAGCGGTAGTTGCTCTGTGCAAACATGGCTGAAAGTCGTTGGCAAACCACGGCCTCACTCAGACGACTAACCTGGCTGTACAGCGGGAAAATTGTCATCGTCTGATCGAGGCCGACCAGCTCGCGGATGATCACTTCGTCGGACACAGCAGCCCCCTATCCTCTCGATCGAATGATAGTGCACGCGAACTTGGTCATGATCCATAGGCGTGAACCGCCTACAGTGGACCCGCCCGTCTTCCCATTGCCACACGCTCCGCTTATAGCTCCCCGCCCGTTCCGATCGCACAAGGAGGTGGCATGAAAGAGGCCGCGGCCGTTGAGAGAACGGATCACTGAGATGCAGATGATGATCGAGGGACAGTCACACTTCCAGCCTTTCGGCTTATCTTATTGGGGTTTCGAAGATCTCAATAAGGGAGTTGGAAGCATGACTGCCTCTTATGAATACCATATCGGGGTCGACTACCACAAATCCTACAGCCACCTGGTGGTTCAGGACAGCAGCGGCAAGACGCTGAGATCCGGCCGGGTGAAGAACGACCGACAGTCGCTCGGCGGGTTTCTCGAACGCTATCGAGAGAACTCGCATGCGGTTGTCGAGGCGACGCGCAACTGGATGGTGATGTACGACTGGCTCGACGACATTTGTGATGATGTCGTTCTCGCCCATCCGCTGAAGGTTAAGGCGATCGCCGACGCCAAGATCAAGACCGACAAGATCGACGCGACGGTGCTGGCACATCTGCTCAGAGCCGATCTGGTACCCGAAGCCTGGGCGCCAAGCGAGAGATCGCGGGACCTTCGCGTCGCGCTACGCGAACGGATGTTTTACGTGCGGCTGCGCACGATGACGAAGAACCGGATCGCCACGGTGTTCGACCGCTATCCGGAGCAGACGGCGCAATTGAAGAAGCTTGGCGACCTGTTTGGCAAGGCCGGCCGCGTCCAGCTGGCTCAAGTGAACGTCTCTGAGATCCAGATTGACCGTGGTCTCGCCTTCATCGGCGACATCGACATGCGGATCAAACAGTCGGAAGCAACGATCCGGGCGATGACCAAGGCCAATGCCAACGTCAAGCTGTTGAAGACGATCCCCGGCATCGGCGAGTTCTTCGCCCGGCTGATCGATGCGGAGATCGACGACATATCGCGGTTCCGCCAACCGAAGAAGCTTGCCGCCTATGCCGGGCTTGTGCCCTCGACCTATTCCTCCGGCGGCAAGACCTTCCACGGCAAGATCATCAAGCAGGGCAACAAGTGGCTGCGCTGGGCCTTCGTCGAGGCGGTAACACCTGCCATCGCCAGCGATCCACAGCTGCGCGCCCAATACGAGCATCTGAAGATCAAAGGAATAAACAAGGCGCGGGTTGCCATCGCGCGCAAGCTTCTGACGATCGCCTTCCAGATCCTGCGTGACCAGCGCGCCTACGAGCCGCGCGGCACCGCCACCATGGAAGGCGCGTCGACGATATCCCGGTTGTCCTGATGGCAGTCTAGCGAGCCCGGTAGAACTGGGTTGCGCTTCTCAAGGAGAATGGGAAACCGGGAGCCGAACGCCACTCTGTGACCGAAGCCCCAGGCATCAGGTCACGCATTGGAGACTGGTTCAAGAACCGAAGGACAGCAAAGCGATCTGTCCGGCGGAAAGAGAGACTTTGCCGATCGGTACGAATGCCGGTCAAAACTTAACCGAACCCAAGGAAAAGCCGCCAAATGCTGGTGTTCTACCCCTTGCGTTCTTTCATTGGAGGACAGCCATGAACGCCAATGATGTCGCCGCCCATTGGGAGAGCAATGCCGAGACCTGGACGATCTACAGCCGCGCCGGCTACGACAAATACCGCGACGCGCTGAACACGCCGGCCTTTCTGGAGATGCTGCCGCCGGTCACCGGCTTAGCGGGGCTCGACCTAGGCTGCGGCGAAGGCTCCAATACTCGCGCCGTCGCCCGCCTCGGCGCCCGCATGACCGGGCTCGACATAGCCCCGACCTTCATTCGCTATGCCGGCGAGAGCGAGGCAGAAGCGCCGCTCGGCATCGACTATGTGCTCGGCGACGGCCAGAGCATCGATTTCCCGGAGGCGAGCTTCGATTTCGTCACCGCCTTCATGTCGATGATGGACATGGCCGACCAGCGCGGAGTGCTGAAGGGCATCCACCGGGTCCTGAAGCCGGGCGGCTTCCTGCAGTTTTCGATCCTGCACCCCTGTTTCGTGCCGCCGACACGCCGCAATATCCGCAATCAGGCCGGCGAGCCCGTCGCGGTGGAGATCGCCGATTATTTCGACGAGAGCGACGGCCGGATCGATCGCTGGATCTTCTCCTCCATCCCGAGGCCGAACGGGCGACGCTGACGCCGTTTGCCGTCCCGCGCTTTCACCGGACGCTGTCGACCTGGGTGTCGATGATCGTCGAAGCGGGACTGATGATCGAAGCTTTCGGCGAGCCCATGGCGTCAGTCGAGGTGGCTCTCGCCGAGCCAATGGTCGCAGATACCCGCATCGCACCGATCTTCCTCCACGTCAGGGCGCGCAAGGCGTAAGGCCTGTTTTCCCGCCGCCATCTAGGTTTGGAAGGAGGGTGAGTTCTCACCCGACATCATCGTCGCACGGCGACCACCGAGCTGGCGCGATAGCGCGACAGCTGCACCCGGTTGGATTGATTGCCGCCAAACAGGTAGACGTACTGCCGGCGCTGGTCGATGTGATCGAACAGGCTGACATGAAAGCGTCGACCGGTGCGGATCACCACGACATCCCCTCGCCTGGCGGCGCGGAAGAACACCGGCTTGCCGAACTTTCTCCAAGACGCCGCCATATTGGGGTTGGGCGGCGGTTCCCGCGAAGATCGCTTGGCGACAAAGGCCAGAAACGCCCCGCACCACGACACCCTGCGCGGATTGATGCTGAGGAATGAGATGGAGCGTTCATGCATGCTCTTGTACTTGGACGCCGTGCCGAGCATGTCCGCCTCACAGGGCACGGCAAGCACCGTGAGGACGATGACGAGAATAACCTTCATAGTTACCCACCATTGTTTGTATAATGTTGGAAATTCCGAAATGTGGCGAAGAATAAAACAGGCGCGGCAACGTAGATGCGAATTATGGCGTGATTTAGAAACAACTAATACTGGCATTTTGGCGGCGGAAATTTGTCCGAAGCGAGGCGCAGAACTCTGTCGGCGAGCCTCCCTTTGGGGCCGGACACGGCCATCACAAACCCCGCAAAACATATGTTTTTCGGGGCCGAAAGGCTGGAGTTTCGCCATCCCAATCAGGTCCATTCAGACGAGATGGACGGTGTCCGCAATGCTTGAGCAGCAAAACCATTCGCCAAGAGTTGACGACAGCGCGCGGAATTAGCTCCTCACCTATACGAGCTATATTTCCGATGGCTGCTCATAATACTTAAACGTGACGGGAAATACATTGCCCTCGCCCAATTCACCAGCGAAAGCCGGAGGTTGCCCCTCCGGTGCGGACGTGAACGAGCTTAGGACAGCGGAGGCCAGCGTGGCGTGTCAACCGTGTGGTTGCGCCGGTTCGGGTTGGCCTGTGACCGGGGCAGGATCAGCGGCAAGTGCCCTGGTGACCAGCAATGCTGCGGCGAGAACAGGGACGACCGCCCAGTACGAAAAGCGGATGCCGAAGTGTTCGGCAACGAAACCGAGCAGTGGCGGCCCGGCGAAAAACACAAGGAACGTCGTCTGCCCAAGCGCTGCAACGTTGACGGGTGCGGGTCGATCGGTGCGTCGGGCCGCAGCCGAGATGGCAAGCGGATAAACTGAAGAGCAGCCGATACCTGTCAGGCCAAAGCCTGCGAGCGCGACAACAGGGTGTGTCGCCGTCGCAACCATGACAACACCGATGGCCGCGATCCCAAGCAGAGTGATTGCGACAGGGCGCGGATTGAAGCGGTCGATGACAGGGTCCATGCCGAGCCGCCCGATGGCGATGAACGAGGAGAAAATGGTCACGCTGAGCCCGCCGACGAAGGGTTCGACCGCGAACACGTCCCGCATATAGATAGCCGACCAATCGACGCTTGCGCCTTCGGCAAGAAGCGGAGCTGCGGCGACAAGGCAAAGGGGGAGCAGTCCGATCGTGGGAAAAGCGATGATCGGCGTATCTCCGGAGTGAGCGTCCTGCCGCCGGGGCGCATTCTCGATCCCGGCGAAGACGATCGACCCGGCAATCAAGACCGTCACGAGGACGATGAAGGTATGGAGTTCGATGGAGACGGCAGCCTGCCGCATGCCGGCGGCAACAAGGGCGGTGATGCAGAAGCCGAGGCTCCACATACCGTGAGCCCGGCTCATGATGCGGTACCCAAGCAGCGCCTCATGGCGATCGGTTTCGATATTGGCGTTGATCTCGAATGCTCCGGTGAAAACGCCGGCAATGAAGAACAATGGCACCGCCAGAAGAGCTGAAGGCATCCAGGGGATCAGCGCGAAAAACAACGACGCACCGAAGACGGTGACGAAAGCGGTGGTGCGCGCACCGAGCCTCTCGATGAACCTCACCGAGAACGTCAACCCGCAGAGAACCCCGGAGGACATGACGGCGAGCAGCAGGCCAAGCTCCCCTTCCGTAAGGCTGAACTTAAGCTGAAGGTCGGGCAGCCGCGAAACAAACGCCCCCAGGGAAAGGGCCACGGCAAACTGAATGAAGAAAATACGGTGGTGCGGCTTCATCTCGGGGACTCTGCTCCGATTGGGGCGGGATTGAAGCCCAGGGATCCGACGGCATAGTCGGACATTCCGACGAAATGGCGACTGGCTCGGACACCCGCGGTCTCAGGATTATCGACCACCATTGCTGACAGCCAGTGTCAGCATGATGCAGCCGCTGGTAATTTCACAGCAGCCGCTCAAGACTGGTGTCCGCTTATTGGCGCCATCAGCGATCACCATTCGGCGGTGCCGAGCAGCAATTCTCGCTCCCTGCATCAACGAGAGGCTGCACTGCATAAGATCGCGGATCACGTCTGCGGAATGGGAACGAAGCGCTTGATTTGACGGGCCACGCACTCAATTCATCGAGTGGAACGTCTCAAAAATCAGCGCCCTCAGCCAGCGATGCACGGGATCTGCGTCCATGCGGGGGTGCCACGCCTGCACGATGTTGAAACCCGACACGGCCACGGGCAGGTCAAAGGTTTTGATATGGCTTATCGCGGCGGACTTGCAATATGATTTCGGAATCGAGCCGACCAAATCGGATGCCGCCGCAACTGCTATCACCGCCGGAAAGCTTGGCACGATCAGTCTGACATCACGGGAATGGCCCAATTCGGCGAGCGCCCTGTCGATCGGACCGGCGAAATCCGCTTGCATCGAGAAGAGCACGTGACCCCAGGCGGCATAGCGCTCGGCCGTTATCCGATCAGCATCGAAGATCGGGTGCCCTACCCTTGCGAGACCGACATACTGATCCTCGAAAAGAGTTTGGCAACGCAGCTCCCCGCTATCTCGCGGGAGGACACCGATGTCCAAATCTATCGCCGCGTCCCTCAAAGCCTGAACGTCCTTGTCCGATCTCGGCGCAAAGCGAAGCCTTATCCCCGGCGCAGCGTTCGTCACAGCGGCGCTCAGACCCGCGGCGTAGAGAAGCACGAATGCTTCATTGGCACGGATCGTGAAGTGGCGCCGCACCTCCCGAATCTCCACGGTCGATGGCGGACTAAGGACGGCTTGCACGGCTTCTTTCAACAAATGTACCTGGGCACCAATCGCCAGGGCATGAGGCGTCGCAACCATGCCGCGCCCGGCCGGCACAAGAATCGGATCACCCAGCGCGGTCCTCAACCGTGACAGCGTCCGGCTCATGGCGGACGTGCTGAGGCCAAGCCGACGGGCGGCGGCCGATACGCTCTGCTCGCGCAGCAACGCATCCAGTGCCACCAAGAGGTTAAGATCGAGATCAGACATGGCTCAATTCTATTCAGGCATGGCGCATTACGCAACGGTCGATTGATTTTGTTGCGTCTGGCGCGGGCAATCAGCAAAGCCTAAGTAGTCGACCGTCCAACAAACATCGAGGAGTTCTCATGTCCCTCACCTACACCGCACCAATTTCTCAGGACGGCCTGGCGTCGCCTCGACGGTACCTGGCTATTGCCATGTTGCTCCTTACGCTTGTTCTTGTCGTTTTGGACGGAGCCATTGCCAATGTCGCCTTACCCTCGATCGCGGTCTCGCTGCACGCGGAGGCGGGTAACACCGTATGGGTCGTCTCGGCCTATCAGCTGGCCGTGCTTGTTGCCATTCTTCCATGTGGTGCGCTGGGTGAAATCTACGGCGCGCGGCGGGTCTTCCTGATCGGCGTCGCGCTGTTCACCGCGGCTTCCGCAGCCTGCGCCTTCGCGGGCGACCTTCCCTTACTGATCCTTGCTCGTTTCGCGCAGGGCTTGGGAGGTGGCGCGATCATGGCGCTTGCCATGATGAACCTGCGCTCGGCCGTCCCGCAGCACATGCTGGGTCCGATCATCGGCATCAACGCCATGGTCATCGCCATTTCTTCCGCTGCCGGCCCCGGCATTGCCGGCGCCATCCTTTCCGTCACGACCTGGCCTTGGCTGTTTGCAGTCAATATACCACTCGGCGCCATCGTTCTGCTCGGCGGCGGTCTGCTCGGGCAAATTCAGGGTGCAAAGCGAAAGCTGAACGCAAAAGTGATGCTGGCCAACACGCTGATGTTCATCCTTTTCTTCTGCGGCGCCGACCGGATAGCGATCGCGCCGATAAGCGGTGCCGTCCTCATCGCCGCCTCGCTGGCCTGCCTTTTCGTCCTGCTGCGCCTTGAACGGACCAGTGACGCACCAATCGTTCCCACGGACCTGCTGGCGGAACCGGCATTCCGCGTGGCGATCATCGCCTCGATATCGTGCTTCTGCGGCCAGATGCTGAGCTACATCGCGCTACCCTTTTACCTTCAACACACGTTGCACATGACGCCGGTTTTGGCCGGTCTGTACATGATGCCCTGGCCTGCCGCGACCGCGATCATCGCGCCCATTTCGGGACGTTTGGCAAACCGCGTCAAGACGGCATGGCTTTGCGCCATCGGCGGCGCGCTGCTCGCCCTAGGCCTCCTGATGGTCGGATTCACCCCGCCCGACCCGAGAGGCATCGCGTTTCTCGTCGGTACTGTGATCGCCGGCCTCGGTTTCGGACTGTTCCAGACGCCGAACAACCGAATTCTCCTTCTGTCGGCACCGAAAGCCAGAAGCGGCGCCGCCGGCGCCATGCAGGGCACCGCGCGGCTTCTCGGCCAAACCCTGGGTGGAATCTGCATGTCGATCATCTTCGCAACATTGCCGTTGTCGAACGCGCTCGAATTTGCGGTCGTCACGGCGGGCGGCTGCGCAGCAATAGCGAGCCTGGTCAGCCTGAGCCGGGCTCGCTACGAAGTGCTGAAACAGCCTGGAGCGGTTTGAACAGACGGTTCGTGGTCGTCCGGGTGAAGAGGGCGTTCTCCGAAATAATGAACGCCCCACGTCTCAGGTGTCCTGCTGCCGGACATTTCTTTCTCGTTGCATGAAGACCGCTTGCCACATCAAGCTTGTAACAATGGGGAGCGCGACGAAGTGGTCGACTTGGCCCGCTCCCCGAGTTGAAGACACCACACTAAACCGACTGAAGGAGGACGTGTCGCTTCTTGCCAACTGATAGCCGGATCACGCCGTCCTGGATGTCGGAGTCGCAAAGCCGCATTGCCTCGTCGTTTACACCGCCACCGTTCACCCGAACCCCGCCGCCGACGATCAACCGCCGTGCTTCGCTTTTCGACTTGGCGAGCCCGGCAACAACCATGGCGTCGACAAGCGGAAAATTGCCGCGAAGGCTATCCGGCAGCCTAACCGTCGGGAGACCGGCCGGCACCTCGCCCGCCTCGAAGGCGCGCCGGGAGGTTTCGGAAGCTTGCGCTGCCGCATCTGCCCCGTGGCAGAGGCTGGTGATTTGGTCGGCAAGGATCTTTTTCGCTTCGTTGATCTCGGAATCCCGAAGCACATCGAGGCGTGCAATTTCACCTAAGGGTAACTCGGTGAACAGCCTGAGAAAACGACCCACATCCGCATCCCCGGTGTTTCTCCAGAATTGCCAGAACTCATAGGGCGACAACCGGCCTGCGTTTAGCCAAACCGCCCCCGAAACGCTCTTGCCCATCTTCGCGCCCGACGACGTCGTCAGCAGCGGGGCAGTCAATCCAAACAGGGCGCGTCCGCCAATCCGCCGTCCAAATTCGACGCCGCTGACGATATTGCCCCACTGGTCGGAGCCACCAAGTTGAAGCAGGCAGCCGCGGCTTTCTGCGAGGACATGAAAGTCGTAGGCCTGCATGACCATGTAGTTGAATTCCAGTAATGTCAGCGATTGCTCCCGTTCCAACCGTTGGCGCACACTCTCCGATGTAAGCATCCGGTTGACTGAAAAATGCGGCCCGATATCGCGCAGGAAATCGAGATAGTTGAGCCCGCCCAACCAGTCGGCATTGTTGACCATGACAGCATCTGTCGGACCGTCCCCGAAAGCGAGGAACCGCTCGAAGACACGCCGGATGCCGATCAGGTTTTTCGTGATCTGCTCTTCGCTGAGAAAGGGACGCGACGTGTCGCGGAAGCTCGGATCGCCCAGGCGGCTTGTCGCACCGCCGAGCAACGCAATGGGTTTGTTGCCGGTCTTCTGGAACCATCGCAGCATCATGATCGGAATGAGATGCCCGACATGAAGGCTGTCGGCGGTGAGATCGAAGCCGTTATAGGCTGTGCCGGCTCCTGAACAAAGCCAGCTGTCGAGTGCTTCCAAGTCGGTGCATTGATGCAGGAAGCCGCGCTCGCTCAAAGTGCGAAGAAAGTCGGATCTAGGTCCGGCGGGCTGAGAGGATAGTATCACGAGGGTCTCCATTTGGGCCGATCAGGCCGGAGACCTACTGTTGACACACGTGCCGCCGACCGTGCGGCGTCTCGAGTGTCAGGAATATGACCTTGCGCCGCTCTATGGGAGCAGCGTGTAATAGAAGCTCGAAAGGTTCAGGGCGCAGGTCATGCATCCTTTTTACCATGCGACAGCGCAATCGCAAGGGGATGCGAACTGACGACATTGAACGGATCGCAACGCTCCCATCCCCGCATCCGCCCACCACAAAAATACTCGCACCCGCATCAATTTGCTTGCCGTTCTGCAATGCGGCATATGTTTGTTCTCATAGGCAAGTGGCATGAGCGGGGAACCATGACGTCGACGCATATGGATAAGACGGGGGATGGCGTCGGCCGGAAGGGCTTTGTCGGACTGGTCATCGGCGCGGTCGGCGTCGTCTATGGCGATATCGGCACTAGCCCGCTCTATGCCTTTCGCGAGGCGTTGAGGCCCTTTGCCGCCGATGGCGTGCATGAGACCGAGGTCATCGGTCTGATTTCGCTGATGGTCTGGACGCTGACGATCATCGTGACCTTCAAATATGTGCTCTTCCTTCTCAGGGCGGACAATGACGGCGAAGGCGGCGCGCTTTCGCTCCTTGCCCTCCTGATGAAGAAGATGGGACGTAACGTGCCGGTGCTCTTCTTCGCCGGCCTGATCGGCGCTGCCCTCTTCATCGGCGATGCGATGATCACGCCGGCCCTGTCGGTGATGTCGGCGCTCGAGGGCCTGAAATTGATCACACCCGCCTTTGCCGAATACGTCCCGCTTGCGTCGGCAGCGATCATGGTCGTCCTCTTTGCCGTCCAGTCGAGGGGAACAGCCGCCGTCTCCAGGCTTTTCGGACCGATCACGGTGTTGTGGTTTCTGGCCATGGCGGCCGGCGGCCTCATCCATATCGGCGACGACTGGAGGATTCTGGCTGCGCTCAATCCGGCCAATGCATTCCTGTTCCTCACCCATGCCGGCAGCGTCGGCCTCATCGTGCTCGGCGCCGTTTTTCTGACGGTGACGGGTGCCGAGGCGCTCTATGCCGATCTCGGGCATTTCGGACGCCGCCCGATCCAGATGGCATGGTTCGTACTCGTCTTTCCCGCATTGTTGCTGAACTACCTCGGGCAAGGTGCGCTGGTTCTCGCCCATCCCGAAACGGCCGGCAACCCGTTCTTTCTGATGTATCCCGACTGGGCCTTGCCGCCGATGGTTCTCCTGGCGACGATGGCGACGATCATCGCCAGCCAGGCGGTAATAACAGGCGCATTTTCGCTGTCCCGCTCGGCGGTTCACCTCGGCTTCCTGCCGAGGCTCAGGATCAAGTTCACCTCGGAGACCAACACCGGCCAGATCTACGTGCCGGCCGTCAATCTTCTCCTGCTGGTCGGCGTGCTGATGCTGATCTTTTCCTTCGGCGACTCCGAGTCGCTGGCGACCGCCTATGGCATCTCCGTGACTGGAACCATGGTCATCTCGACCATGCTGGTCTTCCAGTTCCTTCGGGTCGTCTGGGGCTACTCCCTCGTGCTCGCCGCCGCCTGGCTGCTGCCGCTCTTCACCATCGAAGTCATGTTCCTGGCGGCCAATCTGCTGAAGATCTACGATGGCGGCTGGGTTCCGGTCGCCCTTGCGCTGGCAATCATGATCCTGATGTGGACATGGACACGAGGCCAGGCCTATCTGAAGAGACTGCGAGCCAACAACGAGATCCCGCTCGATTCCTTCATCAGGTCGATCGAGCGAAAGTCGGACCATTCGCCGGTCACCGTCCCGGGAACGGCAGTGTTCCTGACCAGCGTTCCGGACCGGACGCCGAACGTGCTGCTCCACAATCTCAAGCACAACCACGTGCTCCACGAACAGAACGTCATCCTCACCGTGTGGACCGAGGACGAACCTTATGTCCCCGACAGCCGCCGCATCAAGATCAGCCAGCTCTCGCCGCGTTTCGTCCGCCTCGACATCACCTTCGGCTTCATGGACGACCCTGATGTCACCAGGGCGCTGGCTCTCTGCCGTGAGGGCGGCTTCAAGTTCGAGATCATGAGGACTTCCTTCTATCTCGGCCGCCGGAACCTCGTCAGGACGCCGAACACCGGGCTGCCCGCCTGGCAGGAGCGCATATTCATGGCGCTGGAAGGCTTGGCGATTGATCCTTCCGACTATTTCAACTTGCCGTCCAATCGCGTCGTCGAACTCGGCGAACAGATCGCCATTTAGGTCAGGACGCCGCTCGGCGACATAAGGATCGCGCCGGTATCAGCCCCGGTATCGCAATGCGTTGACGATGATGGCGAAAGCGCGAGGCGCTGAACATCAGGCTTTGGCCGAGATCGCGCTCAATTCCTCAAGATCGAGATCCCGTTCCAGCTCGCGCAACGTCTCATCATCGATCTCGCCGGCGCGGTGGAGGCGGATGAGTTCCCGGCGTCCCGTGGCAACTGCTTCGAGAACGACGTCGAAGTGCGCATGCAGCACCGGTATGTAGTGCTCGGTTCTCTCGGCATAGTCGACGATCGACGTAGCCCGGCGCTGGTAGCGCTCCAGCAATTGCGGATGGATGAGTTTCCCCTCCGCATCATATGCCAGGCTCTGGACGATCCCGAACTGCGCCTGCGCCATGGCGGCTTCGGCCTGGCTCATCGTCAGGCGCGCTCTTTCCGACTCCGGCTCCACCAGCCGCGCCCAGGCAATCACCCGCCCCAATGTCGTGCCCTGTATGAGCACAGTTCCGAGAATGACGGCGAAGGCCGTCACGAGGATGAAGTCGCGGCCGGGAAATCCTTCCGGCAAGCTCAGCGCCAAAGCAAGCGTCACCACGCCGCGCACGCCCGCCCAGCTGAGAACGGTGGCGCCGCCGACGCCGAGCGGCGCGGCGCGTGTGAACCCCAGGGCAGTGCATAACCTGATGACGAAATCGGCGGCGAAGACCCAGGCAAAACGCGCGAGCACGAGCGCCACGAGGATCGCCAGCATCGGCAATCCCATGGTCGCGATCACGGTGGCAAAGCCGCCGCCGCGTTCGACGACATCCCGGAGCGACAGCCCGATCAGGATGAACACCGCCGCTTCCATCAGGAAGATCATCACCGTCCAGAACGAGATGCCGCGCATGCGCATTGCGGCTGAAAGCACGGTGTGCTGGTGCCAGCTCATGATCAGGCCGGCGGTAACCGTGGCGATGACGCCGGAAACATGCAGCTGCTCGCCGAGCAGATAGGCAATCCAGCCGAGCAGCACCGAGGCTGCGATGATGAGATATTCGTCGCCGAGACGCCGGACAAGTTTGTACCATGCCGTTCCCACAACGATGCCGACGACCGCGCCGCCGAGCGCCAGCACGAGGAAGCTGCCGGCCGCCTCCCCCGCGCTGAAGGCGCCCGTTGCGGCAGCGGCAACGGCAAAGCGGAAGAGAACCAGTCCGCTGGCATCGTTGAGCAAGCTCTCGCCTTCCAGCAGAATCTGAAGCCGCCGCGGCAGCCTGACCCGCTGCAGCACAGCGCGCGCCGCAACCGCATCAGGCGGCGCAACGATCGCGCCAAGGGCAGCGCACGCCGCCCAGGGAAGCGACGGAAAGATGAGGTGGGCCACAACGGCGACGACCGCGCAGGTGAAGAACACCGCGCCGACGGCAAGCGAGGCGATGCCGATCACATGCCGCCGCAACCGCCCGGCGGCAATGGACCAGGCGCCATCCATCAACAGCGGCGGCAGGAAGATGACCAGCACCAGCCCGGGATCAATTGATATCGCCGGCAGCCCCGGCACAAACGCCAGCGAAGCACCACCCGTCAGCAACGCCACGGACGGCGGCAATCCGAGCCTGTGGGCCGCATAGTGCAGCGCGATGATCGCAAGAAACATCGCGATGACGAGCTCGAACAAGTGGGTTGGTTCCATATGCCTCTGCCCCGGCTCGGAAACTAATCTTGGATGCCTACGGCATTCTTCCTTAAATCGAAATCGATCTAGGGAAGAATGCAGCAATTCAAAGTGTTACAGCGTTCTTGCACATCTGAACAGACGCGTGGCGCTGCAAACGCCGCCGGCCTGGCAACGGCTGCTCCAGAGGCAGCCGGAGACAATTTTCGCTTTGTGTCATCAACGCTGGGGCTGCACCTAGCGATTTCCTTGAGGGCTAGCCGTATTGATCTTGCTTGGAACCACCCTCACCTCAATCACGCCTCAATGACCCGCCCGGCGCATGTCACGTGGCGACGCTGAATCTCCACGCCCTCGCCATTTGAGTTGCACCTGATCGCATTAAGGAGGATTCTGCCCGGCACCGCGATGCCAGGTTCGGTCTCGGCTGACCTCAGCCATGGCGACGATCTAAGGCGACTTCGACTTGTCCAGCCTCAAACGTCTTTCGCGGCTCATTCCGACTTGCGTGATCTAGATCTGAGACATCTGGCCCGAAGGGGCGTCAACAGGGAGGTTCGTCATGAAAATCGTTCTTATCGGCGGCACCGGGCTCATCGGGTCCAAGACCGCGGCGCGTCTGCGCGCTAAAGGCCACGAGGTGCTGGCCGTCTCGCCAAGCACCGGCGTCAACACCATCACCGGCGAGGGCCTGGCGCAAGCGCTGGCCGGCGCCGATGTCGTCGTCGACCTTGCAAACTCTCCATCGTGGGAGGACAAGGCGGTTCTCGAATTCTTCGAAACCTCGAGCCGCAATCTGCTCGCCGCGGAAGCCAAGGCCGGCGTCAAGCACCATATTGCGCTCTCCATCGTCGGAACGGAGCGCCTGCCTGAGAACGGCTACTTCCGTGCCAAACTCGCCCAGGAGAAACTCATCAAGTCATCGCCGATCCCCTACACGATCGTCCATTCGACGCAGTTCCTGGAATTCCTGAAGGGCATCGCTGATGAAGCGACCGTCGGCACCGTCGCTCGTCTTTCTCCCGCAGCTTTCCAGCCCATCGCATCGGATGATGTTGCCGATGCGATGGCGGATGTCGCGCTTTCAAAGCCGCTTAACGGCACGATCGAGATTGCCGGGCCTGAGCGCGGTCACATGCACGAGATCGTTGCCCGGTATCTGAAGGCCATCAACGATCCGAGGAGAGTCCAGGCAGACGCTCATGCGCGCTACTTCGGGTCTGAACTGGACGATCGCTCGCTTGTGCCCGGCGAGGGCGCGAGGCTCGGCAAGATCGACTTTGCGGATTGGTTTCGACAGTCCCAACGGCCGACGTAAGTCCAGGCAAATCCACATCGGCATTCAACAAGCAGAGGGATTACGACAATGAATTCAGCTTTGTTATCGCTATGCGTGTCGGCCACGGTTTGCCTTTTTGGCACTTTGGCGGTTGCCGCCGAAGACGGCGCTGCCGTCACACCGCTCATGAAAAAGGACCTTCCGAATTATCCCGGCAAGGAAGGGCTGATGATATCGGTCGAGTATGGGCCGGGAGGCTCCTCGCCTATTCACAAACATGAGGCGAATGCATTCGTCTACGTTCTGGAGGGCTCGATCGTGATGCAGGTCAAGGGCGAAAAGGAAGTCACTTTGTCGCCGGGAGAGACCTTTTACGAAGGTCCCTCCGACATTCACCTGGTCAGCCGCAATGCGAGCAAGTCCAAACCGGCGAAGTTCATCGTCGTGCTGCTGAAGAAGAAGGACGCTCCGGTTGTCATGCCGGTGAAGTGACATTCAGATGGGTGGCGACGAACCCGGATGTCCTTGAGGCGACCAACTGCTCTTTCGTCATGCTCGGGCTTGTCCTGAGCATCTGCTGTCCGCGCAGCAAATGTCAGGCACAAGGCCGAGCATGACGTCGAGTAAAGAGCGAGGTTGTCGGCAACCCCGAGGCGTCCTTGGCAGCCAAAGCGTCCAGATCGCAGGTCAGCACAATAAATGGAGCAAGCAGATGAAAATCACGGTCATGGGAGCGAGCGGGCGCATCGGGACGCGGCTCGTCGAGGATCTTCCACAGGCAGGTATCGAAGTGGTCAGCGCATCCCCGTCTCTCACAGGAGTCGACAGCGTGACGGGAGAAGGCCTGAGGTCGGCCATATCAGGAGCCGACGTCGTCATCGACGTCACCAACGCCGCGTCGCGCCGTCCTTGGCGCAGTTTAGCTGTGGCGTCTCCCAATACCATGGTCTATGATTGAATTCACGAATGCAAACGCAGGCAAAACGTAAAATAGTTCACGCTAACAACCCAAATTAACTTTTCAAATGACCCTTCTGTTTTTGTTCATACTCAGTCTTTGCAGCCATTTCAGAGAAGCGCGGATGAACTCTGAACCGTTTGGCCTACATGAAGGCCAGACCAGAAGTTCTATGAACTTGCCGTTGAATTTACTGGGCTCTCAATATTATTCCGTGCTATCGGTGCCAAAGCCCGATTCAGATTTCACTCGATACTATGCGACCGTAGGAGAGCAAACGGGTCTCTGCATGATTTCGGCAGCAACGCCCCAATTTGAAAACGATCCCAAAGGCATCGTCGTTCGGGAAAAGATGGACGTTATGGGCTCGCGTCTGCGCGATATTTACGGGGCATTTGTCAAGCACGACGTCATGCGAAAGAACGCTCTTTGGACCCGTCCCGACGATTGGCTTATGGCGGTTCAGCAAGGAGAACGTGAATACGAATTGAGATGGCCAAGCTTGTCGGGTGGCAAGGTCGGCGCCGGAATCGCCCAAATTGTGCTTCGAGCTGCGGCCGCAGGTCCAGATCGGTCCGTTATATTGCTTTCCTACAGGTTCGATAACTACAGCAGGTGTCAGGCCGAGCAGGCTGTGCCAAAAATTTCGAAGCAATAACGTTCAATGAAAATCGGTCCGGGAACAATCAATATGCCCGCTGTCCGAGATCGCCACGCCCCGTCGCAGGCCGATCATCCTCGGCACGCGTCAGTGACCAAGGCCGTAGAAGCGCGTAGACATGGATGCCATGCCCTCCCGGCCTCAGTCTCCGGAGCAAGGGCCACAGGAAAGGAAGATCCCATGGCTCGCGGTCAGCGACGATACCGCACGCCAGAACCAGCGGCGGCTACTGGTATCACCGCGAACGGCACAGGCCCGCCGCCGACGTTCTGGACCCGGCCTTCCAGGACCGGCCCATGGACAAGCTCGCTGAGCTGACAGGCATAAAGCTCTTCTGCTCAGATTTAATTGGAATCTCTGGTTTACCCTCCTTAAATCCTGCGTCTTGAGGCAAAGGAAGATAGATGAAAAGGCGAACCCTTGTGCTTGGAGGTGCGGCCATTGTCGCATCATCGGTGACTGCGGCGGCAATCTGGCCACGGCGGCATATCACTGTTGCCGCCAGGACATTCGACTGGAAGGGAACGGATTTCGTAAGCGGCGGCACAAAGTCGATCGCCGTGGAAAAGCTGCCAGCGCCGCTCTTTCGCACCCGTCCGAATTGCGTCGTGACCGTCGTCCAGACCGTTGGCCCCTGCCATGTCAACAATATTCCGACCCGTCAGGACGTCTCGGAAGGAAAGGCTGGGCTGCCCCTGCGGCTGGCCGTTCGTATCGTCCATGCGGCCGATTGCCGACCGGTCGAAAACGCCGATATCGAAATCTGGCATACCGATCACCGCGGCATCTATTCCGGCCGCGAGGCTGCGCAGATGTGTACACTTGGCGATGCCGAGGCGATCAGCGGGCTTGCCTTTCGCGGCCGCCAGCTGACGAATGAAAACGGGCAGGCAAGCTTCCTGACGGGCTATCCCGGATGGTATCAGGGCCGCACGCCGCATGTTCACTGCCGCATCCTTGTCGAGGGCAAGGAGCTTCTCGTCAGCCAGATCTATTTGGACGATACGCTGAGCGATATCATCTATGGCGAGCATCCGGACTATATTGGACGCCCTGCCCGCGATACGCGCAATGACGATGACGGCATCATCCCCGAGGATGCCGCCGATCACATCTTCGATTTCGAGAAGCTCGATGGCGGCGTGCTTTCCGCCACCATCACGATCGGCCTCTCTGCCTGAGCGCAAATAACGCCGGGAATGCATGGCCGGAGCTGTAGATCGCCATCCGCGAAGGCCGCATTGCAATTTAACTAAGACAAGATACAAAATCTTCGCGTCAAGCGGGATATCGGTGCTTCCCCGGTTCAGACTAAGGTGTTGAGCGGTGGAGGATGAGCATGCGAGGCTTTGCGTTTGTTGCGCTCTTCAATCTCGGAGCCATGCTGGCAGCCGGGCCGACCAGTGCCTGTATTGATATTGCTCCCATGGACCTTCACGATGTTTCATATGCAGACGTCGTGGTCGTTGGTCGCGTGACGAAATACACGTTGGTTCTCGACTCCGAGGCGTGGAAACGACATCAGGAATTCCTCGCCCACAGTAGTGGCAAAGTCCGCGAACTTCTCGGGAAGGCGAACAGTTTTATGACTGATTATGCGCGCTTGCAGATCGCGGTCGAGGAAGTTCTGCGTGGCACGGCGCCTCATACCGTCACCGTGACCTGGGATAACACCGCATTCAGCGAGACTATGCCGCCTACCTCCTACCTTATAGCCTTGCGCAGTTCAGGCTCACCGCTGCCGCCACTTCGAGGAGCCACCGCCACTATTCTTCCGGACCCGGATCCGGCTTCCCTGTCTGTCCTGCGGGCGCCATGTTCCGCTGCGTTCTTTTTCGAAAGCACCAGCACTGATGCAGATATTGTTCGGCAGATATTGAACTCAGGGTCCAAATGAATCTTTTGAGGGGATGACGACCTTGCTGGATCCCGAGATCGCCCTGGATGGCGGCAACTTCAATGCCGCCGTCGTGCGCGTCGGCTGCCGCCCGGGCCTGCACCTCGGCGGCCACTTCGAGCACTGGCGGTGCGAGACAGAAGCTTTCGCTCTCAACCCGACAAAACTGGGACAGGCGCTGTGACCGCCACCTATATGCCCGCATACCATTCATAACCGCGATCCTCCCAGAAGCCGCCATTGCCGCCGTAAAGCTGGCCGAGATCGGCGACCGCTTCGATGCCGGTCAGGTATTTTGCCTGCTTGTAGCCGAGTTGGCGTTCGACCCGGAGCCGGAGCGGCGCACCATGGGCGACTTCGAGATCGCGGCCGTTCATGGTGTGGGCAAGGATCGTCTGGGGGTGGAACGCATCGACGAGATCAATGCTTTCATAGTACCAGCCACTGCCATCCAGCGTCTTTTCGTATTCGTCGGCGCAGTGGAAGACGATGTAGCGGGCTTCGGGCTTCAGACCGGCCGCCTGCAGCAGCGCGCCGAGCGGCACGCCGGTCCATTTGCCGATCGCGCTCCAGCCCTCCACGCAGTCATGCCTGGTGATCTGTGTGCGCGTCGGCAGCGCTCTCAGCTCCGCCAGCGACAGCTGCATCGGCTTGTCGACCAGCCCGCCAACATCGAGCTTCCAGCTTGAAAATCGCTGGTTCATCCAGTCGATATACCGGGCATTATCAGGCATGCTCGTGCCATTGGCGCGGAAGGTCGGCGAGATATCGGCTTCCGTGAACTCGCGGGCAAGCGCGTCGTCGCCGAGCAGGAAGCGCTGCGTCTTCATGCTCAAGCCTTCGGCGATCTTCAGCACCGATTTCGTCCGATCGCTTTCGACGAGGTCATCGCAGCCGGCAAGCCCCAGCGCCGATGCCGTCATGCTCGCGCCGATCAGGAAACGACGCCTGGAAATGATGCGGCTCATGAGTTTCCTCCCTGCCCGATGTCGTAATTTCCGGTGACCATCGAGCGCAGATTGTTGAACACGCCCGAAACCAGCACCATCGCCACATGCACGGCGACGAAGGCGACGAGCGAGAAAGCGGTCAGGAAATGCAGCGTGCGGGCCGATTGCCGGCCGCCGAACAGATCGAGCAGCCAGGGCGCAACCGCATTGAAGCCCGGCGACATGGTAAGCCCGGTTCCAACCATCAGCGGCAGCAGCACGAAGATTACGGCGACATAGGCGAGTTTCTGCAGTGTATTGTAGTGGCGTGCCTCGGGCCCCTTGGGAAAGCGCAGCCGGGCGTGACTGACGATCTCATGGCCGAGATGCGAAGGCTTCAGCTCTTCGGCCGCCGGCAGCAGATCGCGGCGGAAATGCCGACTGATAAAACCATAGGCGAGATAGATGAAGCCATTGATGACGAACAGCCAGGCAAAGAAGAAATGCCAGCGCCGGCCAGAAGCCAGATCCTGGTAACTCGGCAAGGTCAGCCAGTTCGGAAAACCGCGTACCGCAGCCTCGCCGTCGACATTCGAAACCCCGAGAATACCCGTCGTATCGAAGCTCAATCCGCCCAAGTGCGTCACACCCTTCAGCACATCGCCTTCCTGCTCCGCCTCCATGGAAATGAAGGACGGATCGTCGTCGGCGCCGTACTGGCCCCAATAGAGCGCCGGATGCGCGTTGAAGATCTGCAGGCCGCTGTAAAGCAGCACCGTCATGCACAGCACATTCACCCAGTGCGACAGACGCACCAGCAGGCTATGGCGGTAGAAGAGCGTGCGTCCGCTCGCCATGCCGGCATCGGTCGTGGCCATCGTAATTCCTCCGGATCGGCGTGAAAGGTCTTCGCGAGAAAAGACGCGGCCGCCGGCGATAAAGTTTCAGCGGCCGCGGCTAAACTTACTTCATCGCATCGCAGGCCTTCATCATCGTGTCCTTCTTCATCGTGTCCTTCTCCATGCCCGCATTGTGCATGCAGTCGGCCTTAGTGCTGCCGGTCGCCATGTTGTCCTTCTTCATCGCATCCTTCGACATCGCATCCTTCGACATCGTGTCGGTCTTCATGCTGTCTTTCTTCATGGCATCGCTGCTTTGGGCGCTGGCGACGCCGACAAGCGACAGGCCGATGACGAAGGTGCAGGCGGCAAGGCTGGAAAGGATCTTGGTCATGAGGGTCTCCTCCGATCGATTGACATATCCGCCAGCACCCGCCGACGGCTCACAGTCCTGAATTCGATCCCCTTGCGAAGGCGGTTACAGCCCTCACGCTTATGTGATAGCGCTACAGGGCCGCGCGTCTTTTAGAGACGCGCAAAGGACGCTGTACACTTTGAATTGCCGCCGGAAGATTTTTGAATCGACCTGTAACCAAAGCGTCATCCACGCGAATGACATTGCAGACGACATGACGAGCGCCCATTCGGAACAAGCACTGAAGATGCTGATGCTTCTTTCCCTTGACGGGGACGAGGCGGCCTATCGACGTCTGCTCGTGACGTTGCGGGCCCTGCTCGTCGGTTATTACGGCGGACGCATCGGCACTACCGCGAAATCCGACACGGAAGATCTCGTGCAGGAGACGTTGCTGGCGCTGCATTCGCGCCGGGCGACCTATGACAGGGAGCGGCCGTTCACCGCGTGGTTCTTCTCGATTGCCCGCTACAAGCTGATCGACCACCACCGAAAGCATGGCGGCCGGTACAAGGCGGAAATGGAGTTGGACGAGGAGATCGAAGACGATTTCAGGGAGGATGCGATTGCAGCGCGCATGGATGTCGAACGGCTGTTGAGCGGCCTGCCGCAGCACCAGCAGGATCTGATCCGTCAGGTCAAGCTCGAGGGGCAGTCGGTGGCCGATACGGCAAGCCGCACCGGACAGTCGGAATCGGCGGTCAAGGTCAGTGTTCACAGAGGCATCAAGGCGCTGGCGGCAAGATTGCGAGGTGGAATGTGAGAGAGACTGAGGACGTGATCGACAGCCTTGTCCGGGATCTGAAGCCGGTGCCGAGGCATGCACTCGAACGCCGCTTCGCGCTCGCCATCCTGCCTGCTCTGGCAATCTCGCTGCTGCTTATGCTGGTCGTCGTCGGCCTTCGCACCGACATGGCGCAGGCGCTGATGCTGCCGGTCTTCTGGATCAAGTCCGCCTACAACGCCCTACTAGCAATCGCCGCCTTCGCAGCCGTTTACCGGCTATACCGGCCGGATGGCTCGGAAGGCCGCTTTTTCGGGGTTGCCGCGGCTATCGTACTCGCCCTCGCCGTCATGGCGGTCATCCAGCTCGCTTTGTCGCCGGCCGCAAGCTACCCCGTGCTGGTGCTCGGCTCCTCCGCCCTGCATTGCCCGCTGCTGATCTTTGCCTTTGCCATGCCGATCCTGATCGCAAATACCTGGGTGCTGCGTGGCGGCGCGCCGAGCAACCTCGGGGTGACAGGCTTCATCGCCGGCATTGCCGCCGGCGCATCCGGCGCCTGGGTCTATTCCTGGTTCTGCACGGAAAACGGCCTGCCCTTCGTCACCCTCTGGTATTCGCTCGGCATCCTCCTGACCGGTGCGATCGGCGCGCTGCTCGGCCCCCGCCTCCTGCGCTGGTAGCACCGGCTGTCGGATTGCCGTGCCGATTGTCCCGCAATGCCGAGCTCGGTCGAAGATGCGCAGCACTGCGACGCTAATCCTTCATCCGGCATGAAACCAGATGCAGCATTCCTGCGTACTACTCAGGGGATGGGTCTTGCGTACCCCTGAATGGGAAAACACAGGCAGCGAGGAATGACGGCATGGTCAGGAAAGAAGGCGTAGCCCATATCACCCGGCAAGCCGCGGAACAGGGGCTGGCCAGGCTGATGATGAGGCTGCCTGCGACGCGGGGAACCATCAGATCGGCCGCGGCGAGCCAGCCCCATTTTTACGAATTATGCGGCGCCTATGGCGAAGCCTGCGCGGTCCTCGATCGCATGCGCCGGGATAGATCGGCCGATCCTGCAATCATCACCGAATACGAGATCATCTGCGCGGAAATCGAAGTCGACGTCATCAGGATCCTGCTCGGCGATCAATGAGACTTCGCAAGCGCCGGCGCGGATCGCCGTGATGATTCAGCGCCGCCGATAAGGTTATGGCCGCCCACCGCGGCATCGAACGGGGCGATACGCCCCATCAGGTCAGCAGGTCATCCACATGGATGGAGATGCTCAGCGTATCCGTGTCGAAATGCAGCGAAGTCCCATCCGAGATCTTGTAGTGGAAGGTGTCGCTCACCTCTCCGCTGAGCCCGGCGAGTTTCGCCGCGTCGGCCGTATAGGTGTAATCGCCATCACTATCGACATGGATGGTGCCGTAATGGCCGGTGAGCGTCACGCCGTCCTTGTCGACGTATTCGCCCTCGAAGCGGCGAAGCAGCAGGGTTCCGTTGGCCGAGCTGTCGTTTTCGAGGAGATTGCCGTAATGGGCGGCGTCCAGATCGGACGAGATTTTCAGGCTGTCATGGGTTGCGACAAGCGCAGGCGCCGTGTCCGTGTGCGTCACATCGCCGACCGCGAGACTATCGCTGCTCGCAAGCATCGTCGCCTGGGCCTCGTCGAGCGTCGTGTTGTTGCTGACGGGAAAGGTGTTCGCGGCGATGATGGTGGGGGAGATGCTGTAGGGCGTGACATCGCTGGCGATGACATTGTCGTGGAACGAGCCGGATGCCGGCCTGTCGACCTTCAGCGCCGCCTGTGACAGGTCGTCGAAGACGTTGTTGTGAATATCGATATCTTCGCGAACGTAAGTGGGGGTGCCGACAGCGCTGATCGCCACGCCCCATACGCCATCATGGATATAGTTGCCTGATATATCGTAGTCCCGCGTGTCGCCCGTGTCGCCAAGGCCGATTGCGTAGGACCAGCTGTAACCGCCATATCCGGAGATATCGTTGTCGTGGATGGCGATGTTCGTGCCCGCCTGCGCGCTGACCCCGAAGCCGCCGCCGACCAGCATATTATCCTCGACCACGGCATTCACCGCCCGGATGAGCGTGATGTCGCCTTTTGGACTGGCAGCACCCGTCTGGTCGATATAATTCCCGCTGATCAGGATATTGCTGCTGTCGTTCATCTGGACGGCATCTGCCGTGGTGCCATGGCTGTTCGTGACGGTGTTGTTGAGAAAATTGACGCCGTTGATCTTCTCGATCCAGACGCCGTCGCCGTTCACGTCGTTGATCGTGCTGTTTTCGATGGTGATGTTCGAGCCGGTCCGGAAGGTGATCGAACCGGCCTTGCCTGCCAAGCCGGTATGATCGACCTCAACATTGCGCACGGTCCAGTTCGAAACATATCCGCCATAGATGGCTGCCCCGCCGGTGTCCGAGATCTTGATATTCTCGATGACGATGTTCGATGCATAAAGGCTGTGAATACCATCGCCAGGGCTATGGATGACTGGCGCATCGCCGACCCCGTAGCTGCCGATGGTGATCGGGGCACTCACTGTGCCGGAATATTTCAGATCGAGTTGGTCGTTGAACACGCTTCCGGCGGCGAGCAGCACGCTGTCGCCCGGCTGCAGCTTCAAGTTTTCCACCGCCCAGAACGACGAAAACGGCGTGTCCTCGCTCGTTCCGCTGTTGCCGTTGGAGCCTATCGCCGGATTCACATAATAGATTGTCATATCGCCTTGTTCTCGAATTGCCGCGCAGCCGTCTGCATCGGCTGCAACGCGTGGATCGGATGCGGTCGGGGTTAAAGGCCATCAAGAGGGCCTTCGGTATTGCCTTCACGGCGGTTGGCAGACCCTGTGGGCCTGCCTTGGTCCCGAGAAACGCCTGGCGGTGGCGGTATATTAGAGGCTACAACTTATAAGAAAATAATCTACAGAACAACGACCGAAAGGTGAATGAGCCGTATCGCAGCCCGCGACCAATGGTCACCGGAGCTGACGGTGAACACGCTTTTGCAGGCTTTCCGGTGCATTTGAATGCAGCTGCGGTTCATTATGAGACACCGCAACGTTCCGCGGGCAAGGACGAGGTGCGCATCCAGGAAGGCGTTGCTCCGCCAATGCACGACCGGGTTGCAGCTGCGGCGAAGGTTGTGCTCGTTCCGTCGTTGCCTGAATCCGATCCCGCGGCAACGAAGCGGCCGGCGAAAACTTGCGGTTGAGCATGAAAAAACGCGTCCGCGCTCCGCACGGGGCTGACGGCTGCTCATGAAATCCCGGAAACTTTCCGGGATTTCTCCTTGTGTCATTGCAGCCTCGCACCCTCAGCCCAGCAAGTTATCCATATGGATGTAGACGGTCAGCGTATCGCCGTCGGTGTGGTGCGAGTTTCCGTCGTTGATCCCGTAGCTGAAGGACTCGCTCACATGGCCGTCATGGTCGGGAAGCTTCGTTTCATCGAGCGTGTAGGCATAGTTGCCTTCCCGGTCCACGTGGATGACGCCGTAGTCGCCGGTCAGCGTCAGGCCGTGCTTGCCGACGTTTTCGTCGCCGAATCGGCGCAGAACCAGGGTGTCGTTGTCAGAGCTGTCGTTTTCGAGAAGATTGCCGCGATGGGCCTCGCCCGTATCGGTAAAGATCTTCAAATTGTCATGGACGGCGACAACAGCCGGATCCGCGGACGCCTCCGTGACTGCGGCAGTCTTGGCAACCGGGCTCGCCAGCACCGTTTCGACATTGGCGACCGTATGGTTGTTACTAACGGTGAAGGTGTGTGCGTCGACGATGGACGGCGATATGGCGGTGGCCGTGGTGCCGGTCTCGATCGTATTGTGGGTGAAGGAGCCGGAGGCCGGCCTATCGACCTTCAGCGCCGCCTGCGAGAGGTCGTCGAAGACATTGTCGTGCACCTTGATATTCGTGCGGGTATAGCTGGTGCCGCTCGCGCCGCTGACGGCAACGCCCCATGCGCCGTCATGAATGTGGTTGCCTGAAATATCATAGTCCCGCGCATTGCCTTGATCGCCAAGGCCGACGCCGAAGGACCAGTCGTAGCCGTGAAATCCGGATATGTCGTTGTCGCGGATGGCGACATTCTTGCCGGCCGGCGCGCTGATACCGAAGCC
This sequence comes from Rhizobium indigoferae, assembly GCF_034554815.1. Taxonomy (NCBI): domain Bacteria; kingdom Pseudomonadati; phylum Pseudomonadota; class Alphaproteobacteria; order Hyphomicrobiales; family Rhizobiaceae; genus Rhizobium; species Rhizobium indigoferae. The sequence goes on from NZ_CP140635.1 coordinate 2,523,261, forward strand.
GCCGCCGTTGAGAACATTGTCCTCGATCACGGCATCGGTGGCCCGCACCAGCGCGATCACGCCCTTGGGGCTATCGGCGTTCGTCTGGTCGAGATGGTTGCCCTTGATCAGAATATTGCTGCTGTCGTTCACCTGCACGGCATCGGCGGTCGAGCCGTTCGCGCTGGTCACGGTGTTGTCGAGAAGCTTGACGCCGGCGACCTTTTCAATCCAGAAGCCGTCGCCCTTGACGCCCGTTATCTTGCTGTCTTCGACCGTGACGTTCGTGCTGTTGCGGAAGGTGACGGCGCCGGCATTTTCCGACATTCCCGTCTTGGCGATCTCGACATTACGGACCGTCCAGTTCGTGACGCTGCCGCCATAAATACCGGCGGTCCCGGTGTTCGATATCTTCAGGTTCTCGATGACGATGTTCGAGGCATAGAGACTGTGGATGCCGTCGCCGCTGCTGTGGATGACGGGTGCAGCACCCGTCCCGTAACTGCCGATCTTGATCGGCGCACTGTCGCTGCCGGAATATTTGATATCGAACTGCTCGTTGAACACGCTCCCCTTGGCAAGAAGCACGCTGTCGCCGGGTTTCAGTTTCAAGGATTCCACTTTGGACAAAGTCGCAAAAGCCGAGTTCTGGCCCGTTCCACCGTTGCGGTCGGAGCCAGTCGCTGAGTTCACATAGTAGACTGTCATATCGCCATGTTGCCCTGTTCGTCGGATCGCTAATGTCGCCGCCGGGATCGTCCAGGATCGGCCGATCGGATGCGGCGGGGGCAACCGGCCACGGCAAAAAGGCGACAAGATGTTGTCAATGGGGCAATGAGCGCCTCGCAGGCCTTATTCCACAGGCAATGGCCTGGTGTGACGAAAGTTACAACTTGGGCCAAGAAATCGGCGACTTCGAGGTGAATAAATCGCGGCGTGTTTGCGCGAGGCGTACGTCGCCTTCGGTCTGTGCGCCATGTGATTCGTGCCTTCGCTTGCGCTCAGGGGGAGGAGCGCCAGCGACGAACGCCTTGAGCGTAAGCGAAAGGCGCACTCCAAGGTGAAACCCTACCCCGTCGCCCTCAAAGCCGAGGTCAGCGGCAACCATGTCGCAGCGATGGTGGGACCTCAGGCCCTAGCCGCTTCGGCCTTGATCTTCGGCTTCAGCAGGATGATGAGAAGCAAGCCGGCGATGATGAGTGCCGCGCCTTCGAGGTGATAGCGTTGCAACTGCTCGCCGAGGATCAGATAGGCGAGCACGGCGATGAAGATGGTCTGAATGTAGAGGAGGACGCCGGCCCGAGCCGCCCCAAGTGCCTCGATGCTGCGATTGAAGAGATAGTACATGACCGCCCCGCCAGGGATCGCGACATAGGCGAGCGCGATGAGCCCGCTGCCATTGAGCGTCGAGCGTTCGTCTGAGAATAGCTCGAACAAGTAGAAGGGCAGCGCCGTCAGCACCGCCGCACCGAGCAGCAGCACCAGGAGCGCAAGGCGATTCATGTCGAATTTCGCGCGGCGGAGCAGGACGGTGTAGAGACTGAAACAGAACGCGCCGGCGACGATCCACAGTTCACCCGGGTTGAAATCGAGCCGCATCAGCGCGGCCGGACTGCCCTTGATGATAATGACCACGATCCCGAGAAAGGCCAGGATCGATCCAATCACCTGCCAGCGTCCCATCGGCTCGGCCAGCATCAAACGGGCAAGGATCATGGTGATGATCGGGATCAGCGCGATGATGATGCCGGCGGTGGTGGCATCGGCATGTTCGAGGCCGACAAAAATCATGCCCTGGCAGATCGCGAGTCCTATGCCGCCAATCGCAAGCAGTTCGAGAGCGCGAGCCCGCACCAGTGCGACCATGTCGGCGAAATGCCGGCGCACGATCGGCATCAGGATCGCGAAGGCGATCAGCACGCGCCAGAAGCAGAGCGCCCAGGGCGGCATCTCGGCAGAAACCCATTTAGCCGCGATATAGACGCCGGCCGACAGCAGCCAGCAGAGAACGCCCACGGAATAGGCGGCGGCAAGCGAATTGCCTGCCCCCTGTTCCGTCCCGACCGTGTCGCGATGGACCGCCAAGACATTCATTGCCATGGCTTAGTTATGCCATAGTTTCCGTGGGCTGCACAGATGAGGCTGCGGCGCTCCGCCTGTTGCGGATGTCTCCATCGGGCCGATCAGGACGGGTCGCCGTGATGATGTGAGCCGCCCGGAAGGTTCAGACAGCCAGCCTCTACCCCCTCGCCCTCAAAGCCGAGGTCAGCGGCAATCGTGTCGCCGCAAGCGCCGGCAACGCGCCGCCGATCACGCCGATGGCGAGGCCCAGTAGGCCGGCGGTCAGCGCCACGTCGGTGGTGACGTCGAGCTGGAAGGCTATCTTGGTATTGTTGGCGCCCATCGTGCTTGCCTGCCAGCCATTGAAGGCGAGCCATGAGGCGAGGATGCCGAGCGCTGCCCCGGCGACCGAGAGAAGCATGGCCTCGACCCAGGTGGCCGTGAAGGCCGGCAGGCGCCCGAAGCCGAGCAGGCGCAGTGTGGCGATTTCGACGGTGCGGTCGGAGACCGAACTCATCATCGTATTCAAAGCGCCGGCCGTTGCGCCCACCGCCATCAGCAGCGCGAGGGGCCAGCCGAACAGGCGAATGAGGCGGCTGGTGCGCTCGGATTGCGCGGCATAGAGATCGGCCTCGGAGACCGCGGTGAGTGGGGCGCCGGGAATTGCGGAAAGATGCTGTCTCAGCGCGCCCAGACCACCCGCCCGATCAAGGCGCATACGCAGGCTCTGCACCTGCCCCTGCCGATCAAAGGCCGATTGCACCGCCTCCAGATCCGCCCAGATCTCGGATTCGAAGGCGCTGCCGCCTGATGTGAAATGCCCGACGACAATCCAATCGACCGCGCCGAGCTGCACCCTGTCGCCGACAGCGAAGCCGGAGAACTCATCGGCAATCTGGGCACCGACGACGATTTCACGGGCGCCTTGGGAAAACAGCCGCCCCTGCGAAAGCATCGCTCGATCGCGCAAGCCAGAGCCGGCCGGATCCATGCCGCGTAGCGACAATGTCTGCTCGGCGCCATCGCTTGCCCTGATGACATCGACGGGAACAATGACCTCGCGCGACAGCGCCAATCCACCCACCGCGTCGCGCGCCACACCGATATCGCCGGTCATGGCACTTAGGCTGCGGATCGCCTCGGCCGGCACGTCCGAGCCGGTCTCCTGGTTGGTGCCGCCGCCAAGGACGACCGCGATGCCGGGTGAGCCGGCGCCTTCCAGCGCACTCTCGAAACCGCGCGCCATGGCGAGAAACCCCGACAGCACCGCCACGACGAGGGCGACCGACAGCACCATCGACAGCGAGATCCAGAGCCGCCGCGGCAGGCTGCCGAGATTGACTCTGATCATGAGAAATATCTGCTTGAGCGCTGATGACATTGGACTATCTCGATCTGAAGGCGTTGACGATGGGCAGGCGCATGGCGTTGAGGGCGGGCAACAGCCCGGTCAGGAGCCCGAGACCAGCGAGGATGGCGACGGACTTCAACAGCACCGACAGACTGAAGGCGAGGCCGAACTCGGGGCCGATCAACAGCGTCGCAAGCCTGGCGAGAAGGAGCCCGCCCGCCCCACCGGCGGCGAAGATGAACAGCGTCTCGCCGAGCACCAGCGTCATGATCCGGCCTTGGGAAAAGCCCAGCACCTTCATGACGCCGATCTCGAAGCTGCGTTCCCTCACGGCAAAGAGCATGGTGTTCAACGTAATCATCAGGATGGTCACGAAGGCCGCGCTGACGACGAGGCTGACGATCAGGCCAACGTCGGCGAACTGACGCAGGAAGGCTTCGAGGAACTGCTTTTCCGATTGCGTCCGCGTCTGCGCCGCCGAGTTGGCAAACAGTGCATCGATCCGCGCCGCCAGCACGCCCGGCGACACGCCCTGGCGCGGGCGCACCACGAAGGCGTCGACCGTATCCTTGTCGCGCGCGCGGGCTGCATTGATCGTGTCGTAGCGGGCGAGCATGAAATAAGTGTCGGTGCTGGCATTCGCACCCTCGAAGATACCCGCGATCACGAAGCTCCAGTCACGACTGCCATCGGCCTTTATCAGCTGGCTGGTGACGCTGATGCGCTGGCCGACCGACCAGCCCTGCGCCTCCGCCAACGCCCGGCCGACGAGCACCCGGTCGCGGCCCTCTTCGAGCGCTGCGATGAGCGCGGACGTCAGCCCAAGCTCGTCGCCATTGGCAGCGGCAATCGAGCGTGGATCGACCGCGCTCGTCATGACGACATTCTTCTCCACCTCGACGAACCCACGCATGCGCGCGGTATAGGCGACCGCGGCGACATCGCCATCCGCGGCGATCCGGTTGAGATAGGCGAACGGCAGCGGCAGCCCCCGGCCCGATTTGTTGAAGACGCCGAGCAGATTGTCGCCGGCGCCGGCCGCCCCTTGGCTGCCGCCGAGGAAACTCGCCGTCAGGGCATAGATCAGGAAGGCGATGCCGACCGAGAACATCAGTAGTGTTGCCCTGAACCGCTTGCGGCAGGCATTGCGCCGCATGAGCTGGAAGAAGGTCATCGTCCCCTCCCTTGCTGCTCGACGAATTCGCCCTTGTTGAGTTGCAGCGTGCGCCGGGCGAAGGCGGCGGCCTCGGGATCATGCGTGACCATGATGATGGTCTTATGAAGCTCGCGATTGAGAAAGCCCAGCATCTCCAGGATATCGTTGGCCGACTTCCGGTCGAGATCGCCGGTCGGCTCGTCGCAGAGCAAAAGGTCGGGATCGCCGACGATGGCGCGCGCGATACCGACGCGCTGCTGCTGCCCGCCGGACATGCTCGATGGAAACTGCCGCTGCCGGCCCGCAAGACCGACGAGCTCCATCACGGTCTCGACGCGGGCGTGCCGCTCCTTTCGCCCGAGCGGCTTCAAGAGCAGCGGCAGCTCGATATTCTCGCCGGCATTCAGCATCGGCAGCAGATTGTAGAACTGAAAGACGATGCCCATGCCATGCGCCCGCCATGCGGCTCTGGCGCCCTCGCCCATCTGCTCGAGATGGCTGCGGCCGATCCTGATTTCTCCGGCATCAGGGCTGTCGATGCCGCCGAGCATGTTGAGAAGCGTCGATTTCCCCGAACCCGACGGCCCCATGACGGCGATGAAATCGCCGCGCGCGATGGAAAGGTCGAGCCCGGAAAAGATCGGGATCGTCTCCGCGCCGATCCTGAATGCCTTCCGGACGCCGCGAAGCGCGATATAGGGTTCTTGAGAGTCGATCATCGCTCTGCTCCTTACTGATGGTCTGTGATATCCGCGGCCTGCGGCCGAAAGGTCGCAGGTCCGCCCGCCTGCGGGCCGAAAGTTGTTGTTTCGTCCACCACAAGGCGGATGCGCGCGGCCATGGCGGGGCGCATGTCTGGCGGCGGCGAGGAGGGCGACAGGCGAAGCATCACCGTCCCCTTCTCCCGCGAAATCATGGGCGCGATCTTCGATACTTCGACCGCAAACGGCTGGTCGGGAAAGCCGTCGAGCACCGCCTCGCCACGCAAGCCCGGCCGCATCAGGGCAATGTTGGCCTCGGCCACATCGGCATCGATGACCATGTTTGTCATGTCGGCAATCGCAAGCAGGCTTTCATTCTCCCGCACGCTGTCTTCGCGCGACAGCACGGTGTCACCAACATGCGCGTCAAGCCGCGTGACGGTGCCTGATATCGGCGCCCGGACGGCCAGTGCCTCCACCTGCTCGCGCGCCCTCTCGATATCGAGATCCGCCTTGGCCACATCCTGCCGTGCCTGGAGGGCGGCATTTTCGGCAGTGTCGAACGCCGTCTTCGCCTCCTCCAGCGTCTGCGCGGACATCGCATCGCGCCTGGCCAGCCGCACGGCGCGCGTAAGGGAAGACCGCGCCTGCGCCAATTCGATAGTCTTCGCCGCCAGCGTCAACCCCGCCGATTGCCGGGCGATCTCGGCCCCCTGAAGCGCAAAGCGGGCTCCCGCATCATCGAGCCGCAGCAGCACCTGCCCCGCCGCGACCCTGCCGCCCGCCTCGACTTCGACGGCGATGATCCGGCCCTCATATTTGGAAAAGACGGTGGCGATATCGGGTGCCACGACGTAGCCGGAGCCGGTGACTTCCCGGATTGGCAAGGCCGGGCTCGCTGCTTCATCGGCAGGCAACGCCCGTCCGCGCTCGGCAGCAGCGCCGCCCTCGGTCGGCGCCTTCGCTCCACCAGCGGATATCGCAGAGTCGCTGTCCTCGAAGCCTGCAAGCATGGTCTCGATGCGCTCCAGCGTCTCCGGCCGATAGAAAAGAACCACCGCCAGCGATGCCGTCGCAGCAAGGGCCAGCATTGCTCGAGGGATCACTCGCCGCCGGGCACGGCGCTCCGGCGGCTCTGTCTTGAAGGCCGCGGGCTCGATCGAAAGCGATCTCAGCTTGGCGGCAAGGTCTCGGTCATGTTCTGATGTCGTATTCATGCCGCAAGCATCGCCGACCCGGCTGAAATCGCGACCTCGAACACGTTTCTGGCAGTCCTCGATCGCGATTGTGTACGTGGCAGCGCGGGGCATCCGGATCAGCCCTCATGGTGAGGAGGCCCGAAGGGCCGTTTCGAACCACGAGGGCGGGTGATTGTGTGGGTGCAGGCTGCATGCTGGCTGGATGAAGTGCCGGTGGCCAGCCCCGTCCTTCGATGCCCCTTAGGGGCGCCTCAGGACGAGGCGGAAGAGGACTGGCGTCACTTCAGGATGACACTGGAGGGAAGCCCGCGCCGCCCTTTTTCTGCCGCCAGGCAAGCGGCGTCATATCCGTAACTCGGCGGAATTCGCGGTTGAAATTTGACTTGGTCTGGAAGCCTACCTCGAACATCACTTCGGTCACCGATTTCTGGGTAGAGGCAAGCAGCCGGCAGGCCTCGCCGATCCTGTAATCATTGACATATTGCGAGACGTTCTTGTCCATCGCCCTGTTGATCGCCGTCGAGATCTGGCGGGTGGGAATGCCGGCCTTGCGGGCCAGCCGGTCGAGATTGAGATTGGCGTCGCGATAGAGCCTCTTTGCCTCCATCAGCGCATCGACCGTGGCGATCGTCTCCTTGTCCTCGGTCGTTTCGAGCTTCAGCGCCGCCTCCATCGTCTCGGCCGGCGCCCGGCTTCGGCTGGCGGCGGCGGCCGCAATGCCGAGGATGACAAGGACGGCAAGGTTGCTGACGCTGATCAGCCAGCGCATGCTCGCCATGCGTCCATGTGAAATCGAGAAAGACGAAGATATCGACTGAGGCCGACAGACACAGCGCCACCGCCGCGAAGATGATTGCCCGATAGGCCGGCACCGCTCCCTCGAAGGGCGCAAGCCGAAGCGCATCCGCGCCCGGCCGCATCAGAAGCAGGATCGCCAGGGCATAACCGACGAAAACAAGCACCAGCGCGATATCGATCACATCCCGCCAGACCACCATCAACAAGAGGATGACGGCAGCGGGCACGGCATGCAGCGCAATCCGCACCGCCAGCGGCCGCCAACTCGTCCTCACCAGCCTGGAAACCCCGGCATAGGCAAGCGGCGGCACCATCGCCGCGGTGACGGGCGCGATCACGCCCACAGCCTGCACCCCGTAGCCCCAGCGCAGCCCGGAGAGGACAGATTGCAGCACGGCGAGCAGGATCAGTGCCAGAAACGGCCGGTTGGGCTGCGTCTCCTCGTCGCGCCGGAGGACGGTGACGAAGAGGACAAGCAGCAGAATGGCAACGACGAAGGGAAGCGGAACGAACAGCATGGCCTGGTAGGATCGGAGTGGCGAATAGATGGCCATCATTGCCGAGATCCTCACCCGGCGCGACCTCCATCATGTTTTAGGACGCGTTTTAGGCTGGGATTTTTTTGAATGCCTGCCGTGATACCTCGTCCGATCCTTTGGGCCGCCGGCCACAACTCTCAATCCGCCGTTGAGGTCTGCATGGATGTTTTCCAGCCAACCCGACAGGCTGTCGAGATCGGCGACATTGCAAGTCCGGGTGATCAGCGCAGGCACGACCGCCTGCGCCGTGTCTTTCGGAAAGTTGCTCTACGAGACCTGCCTAGCCGAGAGCGCTTTGCGCAGCGCAAATCCGATCGACCAAAGCATCAAGATCGCCCCTTGGCGGGCGGTTCTTGGCCAGGCGCTGCTTGAGATGCATGATCGGCTCCGCCAGAATTTCATCAAGGCTCTCGGCGCAGGTGAAGTCGCCTGCCACGCTTTTGACCTTTGAATTGTCAAAGATTGCCGACCACGCCTTGTCGCCCCGGAGGGGTCCAACCCACTCCGGATTGTAGCGGACCAAGGTGTCCGTCGGCACGTGTACGATCCTGGCCTCGACATCATGCAATCTGGCGATCGCCGTTTGAATATCGTTCCAGATGTGGGCGCGGTCCGAGGTGATGTGGAAGATCTCGTTCAGCGCCGCTGGCTTGCCGAAAAGTCCGACAAAGGGCACCGCAAAATCAACCGAGCGGGTCAGCGTCCAGGGCGTATGGCCATCGCCCGCCACGATGGTGGGCTCACCATCCAGCATGCGTCTCGCCATGACATCGCTGTCGCCCATCATGATGGGCAGGCCCGTGCGAACGGTGTGACTGGGACGGACGATGGTCCAGGCGAGATTCTGGGAATTCTTGAGCAGCGTCTCGCAGGCAATCTTGTCCTGGCTATAGCGCCAGTAGGGGTTGATCGCCGGTGTCTGCTCGGTAATCACGTAGTGGCGCGGTGGCTTTTCATAGACCGAGGCCGAAGAGATGAAGATGTACTGGCTACAGTGCCCCGCAAACACATCGATATCGCGCGCGATCTGATCGGGTGTAAAGGCAATGAACTGGCAGACAACGTCATAATTGGCTTTGGACAAGTCCACATAGGCGGGTGCCGCGAGATCGCCGGCGATCGAGGTAACCCCCGCAGGCAATGGGTCGCCTCTCAAACTGCGGTTGTAGACGCTGACATGGTGACCCTGGGCCACAGCGCGCTCGACGCACGGATATGAAATCTGGCCGGTACCGCCAACGAAAAGGATTTTCAAAGCCATGGGAAGGACCTCGGTGTCGGATGTGGCGGGATATGCGGTCAGTCTTCATAGCGCGAAAGAAAATGGCCGTCTCCTGCAAAATCAGGCGCACCGGGTCACATCGTTTGATCGATCTGCCCCCTACCAACGTTGTGACATTCCGCATAGGCCGATCGGTCGGCGTGAGGTTCGACCGCAGCCAACCATTGCCGATAACGCAAAGATCTCTATCTCAAGCGAATGACGCAGCTAATGTTTGATATCAGCACAAGACCGAGGCTCTCTTGAAAGATTATCTGCCCTATGCAGCCGGGGCGCTGGCAGGTTTGCTGGTCGCCTTCCTCATGTCTGGCCTGTTGGGGCTGACGGAGACACCGCAGCTCGTGCTTTTTGCATTGCTGCCGGCAGTCGGCGGCGCGGTCGTTGAACGCGTTTGCCATCGCCGGCCGAACAATTCTTGAAGAGCTCCATGGCAAGGCTGAAAGAAATCGTCATTGACTGCGACATTCCCTCGCGTGTCGCCCAGTTCTGGGCGGAGGCGCTCGATGGCTACGAAGTGATGCCATATGACGACGACGAACTGGCCCGCCTGGCCGCTCTCGGACTGACGCCAGAAACTGACCCGACCGTGATGGTCGAAGGTCCCGGAACCCGCCTTTGCTTCCACCTCCGCCAGGGGGAACGTCCCGCCCGCAACCGGCTTCATTTCGATATTGCCACCCCCGATCGGGCCAGGGAGGTAGAGCGGCTTTTATCCCTCGGAGCGACCTTCGTCCGGGAAGCAGACGGCTACACGGTCTTGAATGATCCCGAAGGCAACAATTTCTGCGTGGCGTCCGAATAGTCCGCGCCGCGCCGAAGCCGCGACGCAGGATGAACGGCACCCATCTCAGGACGGCTTGCCGGAGCCAAACCGGATCTCTCGCGGAATGTCTGGATCAGACGCGATTCAGGAACTCGATCACGCGGAGGGTGAGCAGCGCGGTCGCATCGGCGTCATAGGACGGCAGCGAGCTATCGGCAAAGTAGTGCTGATCGCCTGGGTACAGGAAAAGCTCCGCGTCTTCGACCTTCGCGACGATCTCGCGGGCGGCGTCGATGTCGCCCTCACCTGTGAAAATCGGATCGTTGTCCATGCCGTGGATCTGCACCGCGACGCCGTCCGGCCAGGGTCCGAAGGCCCACTCGCCGCTGATCGGCAGGCAGGAATAGAAGAGCAACGCCCCTCGGGCGCCGGGCCGTGTCTGCGCCAGCTTCTGCGCCGGCAGCACGCCGAACGAGAACCCGGCATAGACGAGCCCGGGCGGCAATTCGTCGGCGACCCGGACACCGCGCTCCCTGACTTCGTCGAATCCGATCTCCCCGATGTAGGCGAGACCCTCTTCGATGCTCGGGAATGTGCGTCCGTTAAACAGGTCAGGCGTGTGCACGATATGGCCGGCTGCCCTGATGTCATCGGCGAACGCGCGCACACCCGGGGTCAGCCCTTGTGCGTGGTGAAACAACAGGACCTCAGCCATACGGAGCCTCCGGGTGGGATAGTCGGGCAAACATTCTGCAACTCTACAGCGTCATTCCCTCGCCGGAAAGACGTCAGGTGCGGGCCAGGCCGTCGATCGCCCTCGCCAGCTTCACGAGATCTGCGGCGTAGAACCCGGCGGCATTGAGACAGTTCGTCTCGAGCAGCTTCAGTCCCTCTTCTGTCCGACAGACATCGATGACATAAGCTTGGGAGTAGCCGGGGTTGATGTCGACCATGCGCTGCCCGAAGTCCAGCGCATCGTCATCAATCTCGTGGCGATGGACGACACGCGATCCGTCTTTGTAGAGCGAATAGGTGACGATCCGACCGTCGACGACCCAGAGACGCCATTCGCGCAGGATGCGAACGGGCTCGGTGAGCATCAGCAGCGTGTCGTGACGAAGTGAACCCTTGGGGATTTCATCTTCGTCGAGCGCCAGCACCCTCTCTGCCATGCGGATGATCTCGCCGGTCGATTTAACATTTCCGGGCTCCTCCTTGCTGTCGTCGACCGGGCGCAGGAACCAGTCCCTGCCGTCATCCGCCAGACGCTGGGGGACATCCTGGAGTGTCAGGAACAGCGCATCAGCACCGTTGAGGAGGTAAGGGTGCCACGCCTGTTCGTGAACGAAAGGACGCAGTTTAAAAACACCCGGCCGGTAACCGTTCGCCTCGGCGTTCTTCCACAGCGTGTAGGAGCCGAACATGACCACTGAACCCGCATCAGCAACGACCGGCTCGGGGATGAGCTCGCCGACAAACGGTACGACCTTGTGCCATGTGTAGGAGATTTCGAGCTGGTCGAGCGCCTCGGCCAGCTTGTTGGTATCTTCGAACTGCTGGAGAAGCCACTGCATTCTGTTCCTTGCCTTTCTTACAATCCGTCGGACTATCAAAAAGCAATTTAAAAAGGAACAGCCGTAGTATTACAGCTATGTGTGGCAGCAGGAACCGTTTCCGATGTCGTCGGGCGAAGGCTGCAGGCGACTGTCGACACTTTGGCCGTTTCCTTCCGGCGGCAGGTCCATGCCGATGTTGGACGCGAAGAAGCCGTTCGGTTTCAACGTGAAGCCGGCATATTCCACGGGCATGATCGGAAAATCCTCGGGCTTGCAGACATGGGTATGGCCAAAGGAATGCCAGAGCACGACATCGGCATTCTCGATATTACGGTTCTGCTTGACATAACCAGGCAGACCGTCGCCGCCGGCGTGCACGTTTGGGTAATCGCCGCTCGCATATTTTTCCCTGGCATCGAAGGCGGTGACCCAGATGTGTTTCTTGGCGAAGCCGCCGCGCTGGGCAACGGTCGAATCCGGCTGGGCAAGCATGACAGGCGACGGCATGACGACAATCTTGTAGCCTGGCGCCTTGCCGACACTGTTCTGGATGTTGGGGTTGGAGACTTTCCAGTAACGGCCGGTCTCGCCATTGGCGAGTGCCGGGGAGTCGAGTTCGCGCTTCAGCACACGGGTCCTGGTATCGAAGACATTGCCATAGGGATTGTCTTCACCCCAGGGACGCGGCACGAACTCATGTTCGGTCACGGTATTGTCGCCGCCGTCGACATCCATGTGCAGGCGCGCATTGAAGAAATGCTGGTGGGTCGGACCGCCGAGATTGTCATCGACCATGCCGCCCCATGGATAGGTTTCGCCGGTCGCGACCGCCGCCGTCTGGATGATGCCGGTGAGCTTGGCTTCGAGTTGGATCGTGCCGTCCTGGTAGAGATACCAGTAGAAGCCGTAATCGTAGTTGCCGACGGTTGCGAAGAAGGAGATGACGAGGCGGCGCGAACGGCGCACTTCGAAAATACCGTTGCGGAATTCGTAATGCTTCCAGAGGATGCCGTAATCTTCCTCATGCATGCAGATGGCGTTCTTCATGGTGAAGGGCTGGCCGAAATCATCCGCCGCCGGCACGTCGAAATAGTGAATATGGCCGAGGCAGTCGCAGCCGAGTTCGAGGCAATTGGCCAGGCGTCCGAGGCCATATTCGCCGGCATCGAAGGCGCTCTTCCAATAGTGGTTCGCGGTCGGGTCGGCGTAAGGCACGACCATTTCAGTGACACTGGCGCGAAAGACGACTGGCCGAAGCCTACCCTGATCCTTGATGCCGAGTTCATGCAGAACGAGGCCCTCGCGCGGGGTGAAACCGACACGGAAACTCCAGTTCTGCCATTCGACTTTCCAGCCGTCGACAGTAAAGCTCGGCCCTTGCAGCTGAACGATATTCAGCGGCTTGAGATCGGGCCGCGGTTCCGGGAAGGTTTCGCGGCCATAATTGCGCTTCCTCCTCGGGACCGGAATGATCTTCTCGTCGTCGACGAGATCGACCACTCGGTTGGTGATCAGATCGACCACAGCCACCACGCCCTCGATCGGATGCGCGTAGCCGTTGTCACGGATATCCTCGCGCCAATAGGACACCGCGCGGACGATGCGCTTTCCCTTCTCGAACTCGCGGCCAAAATAGCCCGAGGAAAAAGGATCGATCTGGATGAGCGGAATATCCTCGTCGGTAATGCCGCGTTTCTTGACGGCAGCGATCCAGCGCGGATCGGATTTGACGGTGCCTTCAACGGTTTCGAATTCGCACAGCATGATCGGCGGCTGGCCATAGGGCAGTACATCGAGAGGCAGCCGGATATAGGAGCACACCGTGCCGGTAGTCAGGTCGACGATGCCCTCGAAGGTTTCGCCATTGCTGATGTCGATTGCCAGGATGAAGGCGAGGCGCGGCAGCCTGTCGCCCAGGCGTTGGGCGGCAAGATCCGCCTTGGTCGGCTCCTCCAGCCGGGTTATCGGAAAGCGGAAGGTGGGTGCGAGTGTCTGCCTATCCTTGAGTACGGCAACGGCAGAAGCGATCTCAGCGAGGCTCAGGGGATCGAGCGGATGGGGGACTGCGACAACGGCGTCCATTGAAATACCTCTTGGTTTCGGGCCTCTTGGTTTCGGGAGAGACGACGCACCATGGCGCGTCGCAAGCTGCGGTGATCAGGATCGACCGGAACAGATCTGCGTATCGATCATCATCTGGTTTGCATGAATGCAGAACACCGAGCAGAAGGCGTGGGCCTCGACGGCAACCAGCAATGTTGCGCCGGCAAGGATCGCGACCGCGAGAACCAGAAGGCGATCGACGGGTGCAAATTCAGCAACGGCACTCATTCGAAGACCTTTCCGAGCGAGGCGTAGAGAGCGGGCTTGGATCTCTTGATCCGGATCGCAAATAGCGCGCCAAGAATGCCCACCAGCACCATGGCATAGGGGAAAGCCTTGACGATCAGGCTTTCGCTGCCGGAAAGGAGTGAAAGATTGGAACTGACCAGCACCAGAGAACCCATGAGGCCGAGGAGCGCGAGCGTCGGAGCGATCATCGTGGTCCATGCGCTGTAGCTGTTCGGCGTCTTGCGGAAGAACATGATGATCGCGACCGAGACAAGCACCTGCACCAGCAGGATACCGATACCCGCAAGCGCCGCCATCCACGAGAACACGACGGTGTAAGGATCGGCGCCGAAGATCACGAACAGGCCAAGGACGACGGCCGCGATCAGGCTTTGCAGCAGACCTGCAGCATAGGGTGAGCCATGCCTGGCGTGAACCTTGCCAAGCACCTGTGCGGCCAGGCCTTCACGGCCAAGGGCGAAGAAATAGCGGTTGAGCGTATTGTGGAAGGACAGGATGCAGGCAAACAGGCTGGTGATCAGCAGCACGTTCATCGCCTGGCTCGACCATGCGCCAAGCACGGAATTGGCGGCGGTGAAGTAGAAGCTGTCGAGACTGGCAGCCGCAGAGGCTTGCACCTTGCCCGGACCGTAGAATTGCACGATTGCCCAGGTGGAGAAAGCATAGAAGAGGGTGATGAGCAGCACGGCAACATAGGTGGCGCGGGGAATGGTCTTTTCCGGATCTTCGGCTTCCTCGCCGAAAATGGCCGTAGCTTCGAAGCCGATGAAGGAACCGATGACGAAGACCAGCGCCACACCAAGACCGGGCGCGAAGACCGACGATGGCGCAAAGGAGGAGAAGCTGATGCCTTCTGGCCCGCCGCCTGAAACGACGATGGCAAGATCCAGAACCAGCAATATGGCGATTTCGGCAATCATGCAGACGCCGAGGATCGCGCCTGAGAAGGCGATGTTGCGCTGACCGCAGACCAGCACGACGACGAGTGCTGCGAAGGCCCAAGCCCACCAGGGCAGGACCAGCCCAAGCGGCGCTATGGCATTGGCCATGAAGAAACCGAACAGGCCATAAATGGCGATCTGAACCGCGCTATAGGTGACCAGCGCCATGAAGGCGCCACCCACGCCAGCCGGCTTGCCGATGCCATGGGTGATATAGGTGTAGAAGGCTCCTGCCCCGCCCACATGCCGGCTCATGGCGGTGAAGCCGACCGAGAAGAGCAGGTAGAGCAGGCCGGCAAGCACGAAAGCGCCGGGGACCCCTGCGCCATTGCCAAAAGCGAAGGCGGCCGGCGAAGCGCCGACGACGGCTGTGAGCGGCGCGGCCGCAGCAACGACGAAGAACACGATGTGGGCGAGGCCCACCGAGTCCTTGGCCAGACGACGCTCCGGCGATGATGGTGCGGGCATGCTTGCTTCCAGTGTCATGGAGAACCCCTCTTTGCTTGTCTGTTGCGAAGAAGGTAAGCGCGGCGATCTGGCCCCGAAATTGCAGTTTATGCCAATGAATCGATAATTCGCGCCACGAAGGTCACCGGAGACGCTGAAAATGGCAGTTGCATCGCATTTGATCAGCCGCATGCCCGCAGTTGCTTCAATTCGAGCCTCCGTTTTGATCCCGCTGGTGCAACAAATCGATAAAAGATCCGGGAAAACCGACCTTCTTCTGGCTTCGCACGGCATTCTGCGCTCGCAACTGGAAGACCCCTACGCTGTCCTGCCCATGGCGCGTTATGTCGCGCTGTTCGAGGATGCGGCGACCATAACCGGCGAACCGGCACTGGGAGCCCGCATGGGCACCGGATTCAAGCCCGCCGACATCGGCCCTATGGGCATGCTCTTTGCGCTCTCGCCGACCATTCGCAGCGCTTTCGAACGGCTGTCGAAATATGTCAACGCGGTCCAGGGCGCGACCAGTTCCGGCGTGTTCGAGGAGAATGGCGATTTTGTCTGGACCTACCGGATCGTCGATCCCAGCATGTGGCCACGCCGGCAGGACAGCGAATTCACGATTGCCGCCTCGTGTCAGCTCGTCCGGTCGTGCTTCCGCCGTGGCTGGCGGCCGATCGAAATCCAGCTTGAGCACCAGGCCCCGCGCGACGCCAGCGTGCTGGAACGCATCTATGGCGCGCCCATCCTGTTCGGCCAATCCGGCAACCGGATCGTCATGAACAAGGCGGATGCCGATCGTGTGTACCGTTCGGAAGACAAAAGCCTGATCGAAATCCTGGAACGGCATATCGGCGATCTGGTCAACGAGCCAGCGGCCGGTGATGTCGTCACGGAAAAGGTCCAGGCTCTGATCAGCATCTATCTCGGCCAAAGGCCGATCACGGTCGCAACCCTCGCCGTCGAACTGAAGATGTCGCCGCGAAGCCTGCAGCGCCGACTGTCGGAGGAAGGCGTGTCGCTTCGCGATCTCGTTCGCCAGCACCGCCGGACACTCGCCGCCCATTATCTCGGCGACCAACAAGTCGCACCGATGTCCGAGATTGCGCGTGTGTTGGGTTATGCAGACAACACAGTGCTCTGGCGTGCGCTGCGGTCCTGGGAGAAGAAAGGAAACCACCTATCTTCGAGACGTTGATCGAAGATGCACGGCAACGGAGATCGCCCGATTGCTGCCCACGCCAAAGCGCGGCCAACGTCCCTCATTCCTGAGGTGCGATCCGCAGGATCGCCTCGAAGGACGCGCCGCAGCGTCGCTTCTTGCGCCATTGTATCTAACGCCGGGGCAACTCAGGGTGAGGCTCCCTTGGGCGTTGCGCCTGCCCGATGGCGGCGCTCGACGCCCTTTGCCGCCAGGGTGTCATCAACGGCTGTCGAGGTCAGAAATTCCGACAGCTGCCTGGCAGCTTCTGAGTCCGTTGAATCGGCGCTGATGCCAATGGCGAAGTCGATGTAACTTTGGAGTTCTGCCGGAAACCGACCGACAAGCATGACCTCGGGAGCGGCGGCGATAATCGATGTCACGGGAACGACGCCCAACTCGGCCTCCCCACGGCCTACGGCCGGCGCTGTCTGCCCTCCTGATATGGCAACCAGCTTGGGCTTCACCTCATCGGCTATTCCCAAGCGTTCCAGCAAACCGGAGAAGTAGCCGCCGCTGCTTCCTTCACTGGCGTAGGCGATCGATCTGGCGCTCTTCAACGCATGTTTGAATGCTTCCACCGACCCAATGTCGAGCGGCCGACCGCCCGCCTTGGCCGCCACCCCCATTGCTGTCCGGCCGAATGCGACCTCGCTCCCCGCCTTGACTTTTCCCAAGGCGGTCAGATCCTCGATCAGGTTCGGATTGGTGATGACGAGGTCAAAAGATTCCCCGGCTTCAATCTGCTTTTTGACGACAGGATTGAGCTCCCACTTGACCGCAACGGTGAATCCAGTGGCCTTTTCGAACTGGGATATGAGAGCAAGGACGGCGGGTCGAACCGCAATAGCGCCAAAGAGCCGGATTTCCTGGGTCATGGCCGAAGTCCGCTCCGATCTATCGATCCTGTCCAACAGACCCTACGGCCCAGCCCCAAAGAAGGCGAGCCGAGTGAAGATCGTGTAGTCCGCTTCCGATACCATCAGCGCCACGAAAACCAGCACCAGCAGCGGCGGCAGCAGAATGGCATAGACGAGCGCCAGCCGTTCCCAGGCCATGTGCATGAAGACGGCGACGATCAGACCGGCCTTCAGCATCATGAACAGCAGGATCAGCGTCCACCTCAAGTAGCTCTGGACGCCGAGATAATCGACCATGTAGGACGCTGCGCTGAGCACGAAGAGCAGGCCCCAGACCAGGAGATAGAGCCGGATCGGGTGCTGCTGTCCGGTGTGTGCTTGTGCGTGCACCGTTTGGCTTTGTGCATGCGCCGTTGTTTCGCTCATGACGACCTCACCACAGATAGAAGCCCTACCACAGATAAAAAAACGCGAAGATGAAGACCCAGACCAGGTCGACGAAGTGCCAGTAGAGGCCCATGATCTCAACGGCCTCGTAGCGGCCTTTCCGGCTCGTGAAAAAGCCGCGCCGTTCCTGGTCAAAATCGCCGCGCCAGACTTTGCGGGCGACGATGAGGAGGAAGATGACGCCGATCGTCACGTGGGTGCCGTGAAAGCCGGTGATCATGAAGAAGGTCGATCCGAACTGTGCCGCCCCCCACGGGTTCTCCCAGGGACGCACGCCTTCGGTGATCAGCTTCGTCCATTCGAAGGCCTGCATGCCGACGAAACATGCGCCCAGAACGGCCGTCAGCAGCATCAGGATCGCCGTCGTGCGGCGGTCGCGGCGATAGCCGAAATTGACCGCCATCGCCATGGTGCCGCTGCTCGAGATCAGCACGAAGGTCATGATCGCGATCAGGATTAGCGGCACGTCCTGGCCGCCGATATGCAGCGCGAAGACCTCGCTCGGATTGGGCCATGGAACGGGCGTCGACATGCGGGCGGTCATATAGGCGATCAGGAAACAGCCGAAGACGAAGGTGTCGCTGAGCAGAAAGATCCACATCATCGCCTTGCCCCAGGAGGCGGTCTTGAAGGCACGCTGATCCGAGCTGAAATCGGCGGCCACACCGCGCAGGCCGGCCGGCCGGAGGTCTGCCTCGCCGTGTGTCTGGACAGAGTGTGCCATCTGCAATCCCCTAGTTGAGCAATGTGCGGCAGAGATCGACGAAGTCATTCGCCCAGCCGGCAAAGAGCGCGAAGAGCAAGAGCCAGACGGCGAACATGAAATGCGAATAGATGGCGGAAAGATCGACGCTGAGGCGCAGCCTCTCCGGCGCAATGTCGATAGAGAATGCCCTGACCGTCGCGTGCGAAAGCACGGCAAGCCCGCCGAGGATATGCAGGCCGTGCAGGCCGGTGAGCATATAGAAGAAGCTGTTGGAAGGATTGTCGGCAAGCACATAGCCGGCTGATACCAGCTCCCGCCATGCCTGGACCTGTCCGACGAGAAAAGCGACGGCAAGAACAAACGCGGCGGCAAGCGCCGGCCGCAGGTTTTCCATGCGGCCATGCCCCGCTTCTCGTTTGGCCCATTGCAGCGCGGCGCTGCTCAAGGCGAGTGCTGCGGTGTTCACCCACAGCAGCCGAGGAACCGGCATTGCCCACCAGTCGGCGGACGCCATGCGCATGAAATAGGCGCTGACGGCAAGACTGAAGACGGCGCCGACGACGCCGAGAAACACGAAGAGACCGATTTTCACTGCCGGCGCGGGCGACTGTTGCCGGTCGACGCCGTCATGAGCCGGCAGCTGTACTGACCCGGTTTCCAGCCAGGGCTTCGAGGTCAGCCGTTGCCCTGCCAGCCACCAGATGATGACGGCGCCGATGGCGGCAAGGAAGACCAGGATGACGTTCATGCGTGGACCTCCCGGGTTACGCCGCCGCCTGACGGCACATTCTGCGGAATGAAATCCTCGGCCGCCCCCGGCACGCTGTAGTCATAGGCCCAGCGGTAGACGACAGGCAGATCCTTGCCCCAGTTGCCATGCGCGGGCGGCGTCTGCGGCGTCTGCCATTCGAGCGTCGTTGCCCGCCATGGATTGCCACCGGACTCCCTGCCCCGGAAAAGACTCCAGACCAGATTGAACAGGAAGACCATCTGCCCGACCCCGACGATCAGCGCCATGACGGTGATGAAGATGTTCAGCGTATGGGCCGAAGGCGGAACGAAGGCCGTCTCTCCCATCTCGAAGTAGCGGCGCGGCACGCCGAGCAGGCCGAGATAGTGCATCGGAAAGAAGATCGCATAGGTGCCGAGGAAGGTGATCCAGAAGTGGATATGGCCGAGCACGTCGTTCAGCATGCGTCCCGTGACCTTCGGATACCAGTGATAGATCGCCCCGAAGATGACGAGGATCGGCGCCACACCCATGACCATGTGGAAATGCGCGACGACGAACATCGTATCCGACAGCGGCACGTCGACGACGACGTTGCCAAGGAAGAGGCCGGTCAGACCACCATTGACGAAGGTGACGATGAAGGCGAGCGCAAAGAGCATCGGCAGCGTCAGGTGGATGTCGCCGCGCCAGAGCGTCAGCACCCAGTTGTAGACCTTGATCGCCGTCGGCACGGCGATGATCAGCGTCGTGGTGGCGAAGAAGAAGCCGAAGGTCGGGTTCATGCCGCTGACATACATGTGGTGCGCCCAGACGACGAAGCTCAGCGCCCCGATGATGACGATCGCCCAGACCATCATGCGATAACCGAAGATGTTCTTGCGCGCATGCGTGCTGATCAGATCCGAAACGATGCCGAAGGCCGGGAGTGCGACGATATAGACCTCCGGATGCCCGAAGAACCAGAACAGGTGCTGGAACAGAATCGGGCTGCCGCCGCCGTGCTGCAGCTGCGTGCCCATTTCGACGATGGCGGGCATGAAGAAGCTCGTGCCGAGCAGGCGATCGAACATCATCATGACGCAGGCGACGAAGAGCGCGGGAAAGGCAAGCAGCGCCATCACGGTCGCGGTGAAGATGCCCCAGACGGTGAGCGGCATCCGCATCAGCGTCATGCCGCGCGCCCGCCCCTGCAGCACGGTCACCACATAGTTCAGCCCGCCCATGGTGAAGCCGATGATGAAGACGATCAGCGAGGACAGCATCAAGAGGATGCCCCAGTCCTTGCCGCCAGGCGTGCCTGACAGAACCGATTGCGGCGGATAAAGCGTCCAGCCCGCCCCTGTCGGGCCGCCGGGCGCGAAAAATCCGGCGGCGAGGATCAGCACCGCAAGCAGATAGATCCAGTAGCTCAGCATGTTCGCGTAAGGGAAGACCATGTCGCGCGCGCCGACCATCAGCGGAATGAGGTAATTGCCGAAGCCGCCGAGGAAGAGCGCAGTCAGGAGATAGATCACCATGATCATGCCGTGCATGGTGATGAATTGGTAATAGTGATCGGCATCGATGAAGGCGAAATAGCCGGGAAAGGCGAGCTGAATCCGCATCAGCCAGGAGAGCACCAGCGCCACCAGGCCAATTGCGATGGCGGTGATCGAATATTGCACGGCGATGATCTTGGCATCCTGGCTGAACACATATTTCGTCCACCAGCTATGTGGATGATAAAGCTCGACATCCTCGACTTCGGCGGAGGGGATGGCGCCAGCACTACCGGATGGAATGCTTCCGGATGGAATCTCGACCATGATCTCTCTCCTCCCTTTTCCCGCCGGTTCCTTGAACCGGCACGCCGCCTGACCGGTTCAGTTTGCCGGCGGCAACGCTTCCGATGACGCCGTCAACTGGGTGAATGTCTGCTGCTGCCCGAGCCAGGTCTGGTAGTCCGCATCCTCGTCAACGACGACGGTGCCGCGCATTTGCGGATGGCCGACGCCGCAGAGTTCGGCGCAGAGAATCTCGAAGGTCCCCGTCCGCGTCGGCGTGAACCAGAAATAAGTGATCATGCCGGGGATCATGTCCATCTTGGCGCGGAATTCCGGCACATAGAAATCGTGGAGCACATCGACCGAGCGCAGCAAGATGTGCACCGGCTTGCCGATCGGCAGATGCAGCTCGCCGCCCTCGATGATGACGTCGTCGAGACCGCTTGCATCGTTTTTATCGAGGCCGAGCGGATTTTCCGGGGTGACGTCGCGCGTCTCGGCGCGGCCGAGCTTTCCGTCGGCTCCGGGCAGGCGGAAGCTCCATAGCCACTGCTGGCTGACGACCTCAACCGATGCGGCATCGGCAGGCACCGTGATGAACTGGTTCCAGACGATGAGGCCGGGTGCCAGCATCGCCGCGACGCCGAGCGCCGTTCCTCCTCCCAGCAGCAATTCCAGCCTGCGGTTCTCGGGCTCATAATGCGCCTTGTTGCCCGGCTTGTGCCGGAAGCGGAAGACACAATAGGCCATGAACGAAACCACCGCCACGAAGACGATGCCGGTGATCCAGAAGGTGATGACGAGGGTGCTGTCGATATAGGTCCAGTTGGACGCGATCGGCGTCCACCACCACGGGCTCAGCACATGGAACAGCACGGAGCCGACGACAATCAGGACGAGGATCAGCACGACAGCCATTTCCGCTCCTCCCTGAGCAGTCGACCCGTGAAACCGCATTCCGCAAAAAAGTCTGTTTTATTATCGCACAGATAGAAAATATCGGCAATTACGGCAATTTAGGCATGCGCCGCCGGCCGCGAACCGTCGTTTGGAGTATTGCTGCCCATCATTGGGAATACTGCTTGAGATAGGCGATGAGATCGGTGATCTCCTTGTCGTCCTTCACGCCGACGAAGGCCATTTTCGTGCCCTTCACCTTCGCTTTCGGATTGTGGAGATAGTCGCGCAGCACTGTCTCGTCCCAGACGAGACCGCCCTCGCCGGCAGCCTTCATTCCGGCCGAATAGGCAAAATTCGGATGCGTCCCGGCCTTTCTGCCGAACAGCTTGTTCAGCGACGGGCCGACCTTGTTCGTATCGGTATCGGCGACATGACAGGTCGCGCATTTCTTGAAAACGGTGGCACCCGCCGTCGCATCGCCCTCCTGCGCCCCGGCGTTACCAGGGAAAAGAGCAATCACGAATGCGCCGATCAGCAGAACAACACGGTAATCCATGGCAAACCTCATCCTCCTCAAGGTTGCCAGCCACTCACACCCTCCTTTATCTCTCGCGTGTGAGTGGTGGTTGTATGGCGTAAAGCTTAGTCCTTCACGATAGCAAGTCAATCGCTTCCACAATTGGGACGCGGGCCAGGCCTGGTCCAGTCCTCCCGGGAGGGTCCGTCACCCTCGAGGATTGGATATTGACGCGGGTATCGGCGACGACATACTTGACCGTCGGCTTCAAAGCCGCCCTCGAAACCAGCCCAGGAAAGGCGCGCAATGTCGATTGCTGAAATTCTGTCTTTTGCTTTCGTCACCGCGCTGCTGATCATCTCCCCCGGGCCCAACGGCATCCTCATCGCCAGGACGGTGCCGGCCTCGGGGCGTGGCGCCGGTTTCGCCAATATTGCCGGCTTCGTCGCCGCCTTCTATGTGCACGGCACCCTGTCGATCTGTGGCATCTCCCTGCTGCTGGCGCAGTCGGCGCAGGCCTTCCTCGTCGTCAAATTGATTGGCGCCGCCTATCTCTGCTGGATCGGTATCAAGGCGCTGGTCGGTGCTTGGCGCGGTTATGCTTCCGTAACGTCAGTGGCCCCTTCCCGTAAGGTAAGGCACCTCCCCCGCGCCTTCCTCGAGGGGTTCCTCACCAACGCCCTGAATCCGAAAGTGTCGATGTTCTACCTCGCGGTCTTCCCGCAGTTCATCTATCACGATGCCAATGGCCGGGCCGCGATCGGCGAGGCTTTCCTTCTGGTCACCGTCCATGCGAGCCTCAACGTCATCTGGTTCGGCTCAATGGTCCTGCTCTTTGCGAGGCTCGCCAGAGCTGCGCGCAACCAGCGCTTCCAGCGCTGGCTGAAAGCCGCGACAGGCGTGGTCTTCATCGGCTTCGGCGCCAAGATGGCGACATTGCAGGCCGGATAGCGAAGACGGGCAAACCGCCTTCGTCACAGAAAGGCTGGGCGAACGTCCGGAGGGCGGCAACAGGATCAGCGACCTGCCGCCGGGACTGGATATGATACTGGCCTCGCGCAACCTCAACCGCCGCCATTTAACTACGCCCCGATTGAAAGCGCCTCCTTTACCGCCAAATCGGCCATGGCAAGCACCGCCTCGCGGGTCCTGGCGGCGGCGATGAAGCGGCCGTTGTGGCAGAAGCTTGCGCCCTCTATGCCGCAAACCGCCTCCAGTGCGCCATTGGTGAGCCCGGCCCAGGCCGCCGGCAGATCAGCCCTGCGCTCGAACCCCTCCTCGGCGCGCCGGATGCCGGTCACGCACCAGTCCTTTTCGCGCGGATGAACGACGAACAGCAGGTGATCGGCGCTCGCCTTGACGATGGCGGGACGGAAAGGCATGCCCCTCGGCAATTCCAAAACACGCCCCTGCCCCGCAGCTTCGATTGCCCGATGCACAATCGCCTCGGCCCGCAATTTTGCGGCACTCTGGGCGATCCTGGCCTCAACGAAACTGCGGGCAATGGCAAGGGCCGCGTGGAAGGCGCGGTTATCGGCCTCAGGGTCCGCTTCGTCGAAAACCGGTTTCAGGGTCTCCAGCAGCGCCGGCAGCGTCAACCCGGCCAACGGCCCCGAGGGGCTGAGCGCGCCATTATCAGTCAGATCGACCGGCAGCACGAAGCTGGCGTCGAAAGAGCCGTGCATCGCTTCCACATGTGCTTCGGGAAGGCCGAAGGCTGTGAGATAATCACGGCCGTAATGCTTCCAGATCAGGCCGAACGAGCTGTAGGGCTGGCCATCGTCGCGCAGCGGCGCGCCGCGCTGGTGGTGATCGAACATCCCGGCAGCAGGGTCATAGGCTCCGCCGACATCATAGATGATCCGGTCTTCGCCCGGCGTGATCCACTCCGGCGCCCGGCTGCGGACGATACGCGCCTGTGGGAAAAGCCGGGTCAGGATGACGCTCGACAGCAATTCGTCGGCATGAAAGCCACCGGAATGGGTGACGAGGAAATCGGGGATCATGGGAGCTATGCGCCTTGTCGTTCGCGGAGAGTCCGCTTGCAGGTCGGCACCAAATAACCGTTGCCGGCTGCTATCTCAACCCATACCTTAAATCGGAGTCGATTTAAGAATAAAATGATGCAGCAATCCAATGTGTTACAGCGTCCGTTCTGACGTCACCGCGATACCGGCCTCTAGCGGGATTCATCGAAGCCCCTGAAGGGTGCATCAGGAGTAAGTCCGTGGAGATTCCCCAGCACTTTCATGTCGCCGAGACGGCAGGATGGCTTGTGAACCACCGCATCAATTCTGCCCTTCCCGGTTACCTCATGATCAGCTCCAAGACCGACACCAACGATCTGTCGGATTTGTCCGAAGATGCTTTGGTTGAATTCGGCCCATTGCTCGCAAGAGCTCAGAGTGCTTTGAAACAGCAATTGAAAGCTCAGCGCGTCTATATCGGCCGATACGGGCACACGCCTGGTTACCCGATCCATTTTCATGTGATCCCGATATATGACTGGGTGGAGGAGTTGTTCTGGAAGGACGCTCGCTATCGTCTGCTCGAGAATTTCGCAGAGGGACCAGGGGAAACCGCAACGGATGGCGCGGAACTGACGCTGTTTGTCTGGCGTGAGTTCTGCGAACGCGCAGAGCCGCCACCGTTCAAAGGGCCATCGGTCTCAGAAGCCATCGAGCTGCTGCGGGAGACAATGCGGTTTTCGGCGCCTGAAGCCTAAGACAACACCGTTCCCTGCTGTCTTGCGATAAGCGCCCGGCTGGCCGCCGCGCCGGCATGCAGGCAGATGAGTCCGATCGCCGCGAGAGAATTGATCAGCAGAACATCAGCCACCACCGCTGCCGAAAACGCTCCCTCACCTGACGGAAGCACCGCCGTTGCAGCAAACAGCGCGCCTTCATAGGCAACGAACCCGGCCAGGAAGGCGCCGGCCATCGTAACCGTAAGATCTGTCGAGAGACGAAGTACCCCGAGCGCCGTAGCCAGGCACGCAAATGCCGCGATACCGATCGCCAGACCCCAGGCATAACTGTCCCAGGTCTGGGGATAACCGAGTACGAGATATCCGACCATCTGGTTGGCAAGCCAGGCCAGCAGAACCGCCGTCACCGCCATCCGCCGGGGAAGAATGACAGCCGATACCGCCGCCAAGGCCACGAAGGGCGTTATGCAGGCGAAAAGCAGGCTGAGAGCGACGCTCGCACCTGAAATGACGACGACCCAGGCGACAGCGAAGCCGGGTGCGACAGGGCGCAGGGGAAGCTGATTTCGTTCGAGCATCTCGAAACTCCATTCGACCGCAGGAAATAATACGCCAGTCCGGGAAAAAGGCTAGCGAGGCCATACCTCCTCTTGAGATCGAATTTCCCCGCCATTCCTCAATCCATGACGTATTGGATATGATGGCGGCCGTGCACGGCCGATTTCTGGACATGGGCGCGAACGCCGAAGACCCGGCCGATCATATCCTCCGTCAGCACCTCCTCCGGCGCCCCCGAGGCGACGACCTCGCCTTTCTGAAGCACCGCCAGCCTGTCGCAGAACATCGCCGCCAGATTGAGATCGTGCAGTGCGACGATGCAGGTGATGCCGAGCTTCGAGATCAGCGAGAGAATGTCGAGCTGATGCTGGATATCGAGATGGTTGGTCGGCTCGTCGAGCAGCAGTTCGCTCGGCGCCTGCGCCAGCGATCTGGCAATATGGACGCGCTGGCGCTCACCGCCCGACAGCGTCTGCCAGAGCTGGCCCGCCCTCTCCCGCATGCCCGTCCGCGACAGGGCCTCGTCGACGGCTGCGTCGTCTCCGGCGCCCCAGGACGACAACAGCCCGCGATGCGGCGTGCGGCCGAGCCGCACCACGTTGCGCACCGTCAATTGCGTATCCGTCGTCGTCTGCTGCTCGACGAAGGCGACGCGCCGCGCAAGCGCTGCGCGCGACAGCGAGGATATATCGTCATCACCCAGCCGGATGACGCCGCTGCGAACCTTGCGCAGCCGGCAAATCAATCTGAGAAGGCTCGATTTGCCGGAACCGTTCGGCCCAAGCAGGCCGAACACCTTGCCCCTTTCCACCGTTAGGCTGACGCCGTTGACGATGACGGTATCGCCGGCGGCAAAGCTTACCTCGTCGACGCTGATGCTCATGCATTCCCTCGCACGCGATAGAGGATGATGGCGAAGGCCGGCGCGCCGAAGAGTGCGGTGACGACGCCGATCGGCAGGATTTGCTGCGGTATGATGACGCGCGAAACAATATCGGCGCCGACCATGTAAATCGCACCGCCGAGCGCTGTTGCCGGCAGCAGCCGCTCATGCCCCGGCCCGACGAGGAAGCGGGCGGCGTGAGGGATGACGAGGCCAACGAAGCCGATCGAACCCACCATGCTGACGACGCTTGCCGTCATCGCCGCCGTCATGCCGAACAGCACGATTTGGACGCGGCGTACGGCAATGCCGAGCGAGGCGGCAGCATCCGTGCCGAAAGCGAAGGCGTCCAGCGCCCGCACATGGGCCATGCAGATGATGAAGCCGGCAAGCGCGATCGGCACCGACAGATAGACATCGGGCCAGCGCACGCCACTGAGCGAACCCAAAAGCCAGAACAGGATGCCGCGCGCCTGCTCGGCATTCGCCGATGTCGTCACGATGTAGGAGGTCAGCGCATTGAAGAGCTGCGAACCGGCGACGCCGCAAAGGATGATGCGCTCGCCGCTTCCTCCCGCACCCGTTGCCAGGAAGCCGACCAGCAGAAAGGCGATCACCGCACCGATGAAGGCGCCGCTCGAGAGGCCGAGAATGCCGTAGCCGAAACCGAGGATCATCACGCAGACGGCGCCCGTCGAGGCGCCGGCGGAGATGCCGAGCACATAGGGTTCGGCCAGCGGATTGCGCAGCAGCGCCTGCAGGATCGCACCGCAAAGCGAGAGCGATGCGCCGGCGCTGGCCGCGACGAGCGCGCGGCTCAGACGATAATCCCAGACGATGCCCTGGTGGATGCGGCTGATCTCGAAATTCGTTCCGAACAGCCGGTTCGAGACCGCCTCCGCCGTGGTCGCAACGGGAATTGCGATCTCGCCAATGGAAACGGCAAGGCTGATCATCAGCCCGAGCAGGAGAAGTGCGGCAATGGTGAGCGCGGCAAGCGCCCACCATCCCTGTTGCCTGACCGACATTGCCTTCACTGCGCCAGGCCGAAGGACTTGATGCCGTTCGCCAATGTCTCGATGCCATCGATCGTGCGGATCGTCGGGTTCATCGACTGCGCGTCCATCATCACGAAGTGCTTGTTTTTGACCGCGTCGAGCTCCTTGGTCACAGGGTCGTTCTCAAGAAAATCGACCTTGACCTTAGGATCGTCAGCCGCATAACGGCGGCGGTCCATGGTCGCGAGCACGATGACGGCAGGGTTCGCCTGGGCGATGGTTTCCCAACCCACCAGCGGCCATTCCTCTTCCGTGGTGACAACGTTCTTCGCACCGATCGTCTTCAGGATATAGGCGGGCGCGCTGTTCTTGCCGGCGATGAAGGCGTCGCCGCTGACCTCTTTGCTGGAGAACCAGAAGACGACGGGCAGGTTCTTGCCCGATGCGCCCGATATCGACGCGACAGCATCCGCCTCGCGCTTCTTCAGCGCCGAAATCAGCGCATCGCCGCGGTCCTTCACGTCGAAAATCTCCGAGAGCTCGGCGATTTCCCGGTAGATCAGGTCCATCGTGAACAATTCCCCACGCACGCCGTCGCCGCCATCTGTGTTGACCTTGGCGACGCAATCGGCCGGCGCGAGATAGGTATTGATCCCGAGATCCTTGAACTGTTCCCGCTTACCGACGGAGCCCTGCGCGCCGACATGCCATTCGAACTCGGCCGCCACCAGGTCGGGCTCCTGCCCGACGACGGATTCGAAGCTCGGATCGTTGTCGGCAAGCCGCTTTATCTTGCTGTTGGCCTCGGCATATTGCGGCAGGACTGGACCGACCCAGACGGCCGTCCCGGCGATCTTGTCGGCAAGGCCGAGCGAGAAAAGAATTTCGGTCATACCCTGGCCGATCGAAACGATCCTGGCGGGCGCCTTCTGAAAAGTCACCTGGTGGCCGCAATTACTGACGGTCAGGGGGTAGTGCGTCGCGGCAAGGCTTGGTGCCGCAAGGCCGGCGAGCCCGAAGGCAAATGTCATGGCGGCGAGAATCTGGCGCATGGAAAACCTCGATGAAGGAAAAAATCACGGCCGTTCCGCGCATGTGCGCGGACCGAAAGCACGCTTAGGCGTGCCCTAGCCGCAGGAGGCCCAATCGAGACGGATGCATGCCGAAATTCGGCGAAGGTTCAGCAGGTCAATCATATCTGTTCCTTGTCCGGGCATCCCCGCCCGGTTGATTGGATCGTGATTGACGGCAGGTCTCCTGGCTTGCGGATATCCGTCGTTACATCCGCCTTCCCGCGATATCCGCAGTGGCAGGGCCATGGGCCCTTCAGAGATGGCCAGTCGCTGGCCATTCCTGAGATGATCGACAATCCGCTTACAGTTGCGGGGGCAGCCACGGTCTCGGTCCCTACTGGGTCGTCCTCACCGTGTTCCCTATTAATCCCCTTGGAGTCATCTTCAGGGAACCGTCGCACCCAGTTACGTCGCAGACCTGCACGACGTCAATGATGATTCCGAAGGAGCCATCCCACCAGCGGATAAATATGTTGCGATCGCCTCCGCCCGCCGCATCGCCGAAGCCTACCGCACCTGGGGCAAAGGCGCCCACTCCCAGCCCCGGCCGCCCCTACAACGCATCCAGCGGTATCTTCAAATACCGCCGGCCGTTCTCCTCCGGCTCGGGCAACCGCCCGCCGCGGATATTGACCTGCAGCGCATGCAACATCAGCTTCGGCTTCGGCAGCGTGCGGTCGCGCGCCTGGCGCAGCGCGATGAAGCCGGCCTCGTCGATGCCTGTGATATGAGGATTGGCGCTTTTCTGGGCGGTCACCGTGCTTTCCCAGCGGGGGTGGCGGCCGCCGGGCTGGTAGTCGTGGCCGGAAAAGAGCCGGGTCTCCTCGGGCAGCAATAGGATGGCCTGGATCGAGTGCCAGAGGGCACTGGCGCTGCCGCCCGGAAAATCGGTTCGCGCCGTGCCGGAATCCGGCGTGAACACTGTGTCGTGCACGAAGGCGGCGTCGCCGATTACATAGGTCACTGAGGCGAGTGTGTGCCCGGGCGAAAACATCACGCGGGCTTTAAGCGCACCGATCTCGAAGGTGTCGCCATCGGCAAACAGCTGGTCCCATTGCGAACCGTCGGCTTTAAGCGCCGGCCAGTTATAGATCTCCTTCCAGAGCGTCTGCACGTCGGTGACATGGGCGCCGATCGCCGTCGGCGCACCGGTCTTCTCATGCAGATAGTGCGCGGCGGAGAAATGATCGGCATGCGGATGCGTGTCGAGGATCCACTCGACCGTCAGCCCTTCACTTTTGATATGAGCGAGGATGGCGTCGGCATTGGCCGTTCCCGTCGCCCCCGACATTTCGTCGAAATCGAGCACTGGGTCGATGATGGCGCAGCGTTTCGTCGCCGGGTCGGAAACGACATATTGCACACTGCAGGTGCGGGGCTCGAAGAAGGCCTTCACATGAGCCGCCTGCCCTGACCGCTTTTCCAGCCAGCGGCGCGCGCCAGCAAGATCGAAACCGAGGCCTTGACCGAAGGCCTCGACATCTCCGGGCTTCATCCGGCCGTCGAGCACCTCGCCCAGTGCATAGAGCGTCAGCGCCCGCGTGCCGCTCTTGCAATGGGCGACGACCGGTCCCTTGGCCTCGGCCATCGCTGCCTGGAAGGCACGGATATCGGCTTCGGTGATCTCGGTTCCCTTCACGGGCACGAAGCTGTAGGCGAGCCCGGCGGTGGCGGCGGAAGCCTTTTCCGAGGTATTGCCCGGCTGCCCCGGCTCCTCGCCATCCGGCCGGGCATTGATGACGGCGGCAAAGCCATCAGCCGCGAAGGCGGCAAAACCTGCGGCCTCGGGCTGCCCCGCCACCGATATCAGCTCATTGACCCTCACGGATGTCATCGAAGCCCCCGCGCTGCCCGCACCAGGCATTATCGCACGTATATCGATACAATCTCACAAGTATATTGCCGAATGCAAGAATAGGCGCTTGGTATTTCTCAGCACCTGTCGCCGATCCGCAAAGCCTGAAGAAACCGGCGGGAGACGCCGCCCAAACTCCCGCCCATCCCGGCCGAGTATCGTCAAAACGACAGCGTCGCAGCACCTTCCTTGATCTCGGCATGCATGGCGCTGGCACCGACGATGACGACGCCGTCGAGCAAGTCTTCCTGCGTATAACCGCGCGAGGTCACACAGGGCGGGCAAGCCCAGATCGTGCCGCCGCGCTGCTGGAAATTCTCGATCAGGCTCGACAGCGGATCGAGCGGCGGCACATGCGTCATGCGCTGGCCGCCCTTGCGCACCAGGTCGATCCCGGTGCTGGTGAGGAACACCGAGACCTTCAGCCCGGCGGTGATGCCGCCATTGGCAATGGTGAAGGCGACGGAGGACAGTTCGGATTCGATGCCTTTGGTGACGAGCACGACCAGTTTGTCGCTTTGGGTTTGCATAATATTCTCCCGTTTGTCAGGGTGAACAGCGTTCACCCGGTTTGAACGAGCTGATGATAGGAGGGTGCGCGGGGCGCGTATTTGGCCGGAATGCGTGAAGCCTTGTCCGAAAATCCAGGCGCTGCGGGTGTCGCGCGTGACGACGTGCTGTCGGCGCTGCTGTCGACCATCCGCCTGTCGGGATCGGATCACTGCAGTTCTGCTTCATGCCGACGGGCGACTGGCGGACCGATGCCACGCCGGCCTTGGCGAGCCTTTCGGCGAAGGCTTCGGGCACGATGCCGTTTCACATCGTTGTGGAGGGCCGCTGCTGGCTGAAGACGGAAGGTGAAGAGGCCGATCTCGAGGCGGGCGACGTGCTAGTCTTTCCCTTCGGCACCGGACATCAGCTCGGCGCGGGAAGAGACGGCAAGCTGGTGCTGCCGACCCGCGACCTGCCGCAAAAGCCGTGGCGTGAGATTCCCGTGCTGCGCTATGGCGAGGCCGCGCAAGGCGTGCGGCTGCTCTGCGGCTATCTGCAATGGGACGGGCTGAGCTTTGCGCCGCTGCGTCAGGCGCTGCCCAGGCTGATCCATGTCAGGACACGGGCAGCCAATGACGGCGACTGGCTGCGCGCCACCATCCGCCAGATGGTCGAGGAGGTCGACAGGCCGCGCGCCGGTGGCGTCTCGATGCTGCCGCGGCTGACCGAAATCATCTTCATCGAGATCCTGCGCCATCAGATCATGATGGCCGAGTCGCGTTCCGTCGGCTGGCTGGCAGCGCTCGGCGACCCCGCGCTCTCGCGCTGCCTCTCCCTCATTCATGACGATCCCAGACGCGACTGGTCGCTGGAGCAACTGGCGGCGGCCTCCGGCCTCTCGCGCAGCGCCCTCGCCGATCGCTTCCAGACGGTGCTCTCGACCTCGCCGATCCGCTATATCAGGGACTGGCGGCTTTACCTCGCAAGCGTCGCACTCGCCACATCGGGCCAGCCGATCGCGGCGATAGCTTATGAGGCCGGCTATGCCACCGAAGCCGCCTTCAACCGCGCCTTCTCCCGCGCCTTCGCCACCCCGCCGGCCGCGTGGCGGGCGATGGCGCAGGCGTAGAGGCTGATCGGTTCAATAGGCGCCAATGCTCAAGAGAGGTTGGTAGGAAGAAGCCACGACATCCGTGGGTGGAAAAAATCAAGGGATGCGCTAATTAGAAACACCATCAAAATTTGGAGCGAGCCTTGGATTCCGAATCCCCTCAGCCACTCACAGCTCGCTTTCCTGTCGGTGGCGGAGAAATTGGCCGGCTGATCCAGACCCGCGACTGGAGCAAAACGCCGCTCGGTCCTCTCGACCTCTGGCCGCAAAGTCTGAAGACGGCCACCAATATGCTCCTGCTTTCACCCGTGCCAATCGTTCTTCTATGGGGCGAAGACGGCGTGATGATCTATAACGACGCCTACTCCGTGTTCGCAGGCAGCCGTCATCCCGATCTTCTCGGTTCGAAGGTCCGCGAGGGCTGGAGCGAAATTGCCGACTTTAATGACAATGTGATGAAGGTCGGACTGTCAGGGAAAACACTCGCCTACGAGAATCAGGAGTTGACGTTGTTGCGCCACGGCAGTCCGGCTCCTGCCTGGATGAACCTCGACTATTCCTCCGTCCTCGACGAAAGCGGAAAACCCGCCGGCGTCATCGCGATCGTCGTCGAAACCACGAGAAGCGTCCTTGCCCAGCGTCGGCTGCGCGAGAGCGAAGAGAGGTTCAGGGCGTTCACGACCGCGACGACCGACATCGTCTACCGTATGAGCGCCGACTGGAAGGAGATGCAGCAGCTCGACGGGCGCAATGTTCTCGCAGACACGGCCAATCCAACTGTCGCGTGGCAGGAGGCCTATCTGTTTCCCGAGGACATTCCCGCGATCCAGGCGGTGATCGACGAGGCCATCGCAAGCAAGGGTGTTTTCGAATGCGAGCATCGCGTCCGGCGGGCCGACGGCAGTACCGGCTGGGTGCTGTCACGAGCGGTTCCAGTCTTGAATGACGCAGGCGCAATCGTCGAATGGTTTGGGGCCGCGACCGATATCACCGAGCGGCGACACAAGCAGCAACAGCTGGAACTTATCGTTCATGAGCTCAACCATCGCGTTAAGAACAATCTGGCGATGGTGCAGGCTTTTGCGTACCGCACCTTCCGCGATGCCGAAGACATCCCTCGTGCACTGGACAGTTTCACGGCGCGGCTGGTGTCGCTCGGCCGTGCCAATGATCTGTTGACAGGCGAACTGTGGAGCAGCGCGTCGTTGAAACAGACGCTCGACCAGGCGACCGTTCCGCATCGGCCGGACGGCGAGCGATGGAAGCTGACCGGAGACGATATCCGGGTTTCCGCAAAAACGGCCCTGGCGCTGACCATGGCCTTTCACGAACTCGGCACAAACGCTGTCCGTCATGGCGCATGGTCGAATGATGGCGGCGCCGTCAGCGTCAAATGCTCCCTCCAAATCATCGACGACGGAACGCAACGCTACCGCATAGACTGGGACGAACATGGCGGACCGCGTGTCGAGCAGCCGAAAAGGAAGGGATTCGGCACGGTCCTCATCCAGCGCGGCCTTGCCGCGGAGACCGGAGGCAGTGTGGATATCTCGTTCGCCGAAACGGGTTTTTCCTTCCGTCTCGACGCTCCCGCAGACCGTCTGCGGAATGAATGACATGGCCAAACGCGTCCTTGTCGTTGAAGATGAAATGACCATCGCCATGATGATCGAGGACATGCTCATGGACCTCGGTCACGAAGTGGTCGCGACAGCCGCGCGCTTGCCCACGGCGCTGGAGGTTGCCGGCGACGGTAATCTTGATTTCGTCATTCTCGATGTGAACCTCGCCGGGCATCAGTCATTCCCGGTGGCGGCAGTCCTTCAGCAGCGCGGTATCCCGTTTGCCTTCGCGACCGGATATGGGCCAGCGGGTATCGATCCCGCCTTTGCCGGCCGACCGGTGCTGACCAAGCCGTTCACAACTGCCGATCTTGCCGCTGTCATCGAAACTGAAGGCTGAGATGCAAGAGGGCCGATGCCCAAGTCCAAGAGCCGCTCCAATGAGACTTGTTGTGGCGGGCGATGGCGCAGGTCTGAACTGGATCCGATCGACACCCTGATGGACGATCAGCGCGGTTGCAGGCCTGTCAATCCGAGGGCAAGCGTGATGTCGTTGATGATCCCCAGTCGCGCTTCGATCACCGCGATTTTCTCGGGCGTATCGGCACCAA
This sequence comes from Rhizobium indigoferae, assembly GCF_034554815.1. Lineage (NCBI taxonomy): Bacteria > Pseudomonadati > Pseudomonadota > Alphaproteobacteria > Hyphomicrobiales > Rhizobiaceae > Rhizobium > Rhizobium indigoferae. The sequence continues at coordinate 2,557,363 of NZ_CP140635.1, forward strand.
AAGCCTCGATATCGATGAACAATTGCTCGCAGCCGCCTGGCGTGACCGTGCCGAACATCTGGCCGGGTTCGTCGCCTATGTTTCGCCAGCTGTGCGGCACATGTGGCGGCAGAACGACGACGGTTCCCACAGGCGCGTCGAACGCCTCGTCGCCGCATTGGAATCGATAGAGCCCGCGGATGACCCGAAAGACTTCCGTCTCCCGCGTATGCGTGTGCGGGGCCGGGCCATGACCGGGCGGTGTGAAGGTTTCCCACATCCCGAACGCGCCGCCGGTCTCGGCGGCCGTGGCATGGATGACGATCCTCGCGCCAAAGGGCGTCCTCGCCACGCGCTCCTTGCCGGGCAAAGAGACGACGGCGTTCCTGAAACTCGACATATCCACCTCCCCCTCGATTGCAGTCTTTGGGCGGAGCCCTGCGCCTCACCCTTGCGGCGCCGGCTCATTGAGCATTGCTTCGATATTGTATCCGTCGGGATCGAGAACAAAGCAGGCATAATAGTTCTCTTCATATTCCGGCCGCGGGCCTGGCGCGCCATTGTCCCGGGCGCCGGCGTCGAGCGCGGCCCGATAAAACGCCTGGACCTCCGCCCTGCTCCGAACCCGGAAGGCAACGTGCACACGCGTCAGAGGCGGCTTGTCGTCGGTGTGCTGGATCTCGAACAGGCTGCCGCCGACATCGAAAGCCCAGAACACGCCCTCCTTCCCGAAGGAGAGGCGATAACCCAGAGGTTCGAAAGCGCGTTCATAGAACAGCTTGCTCTTCTCAAGGTCACCCACTGCGATGGTGATATGATCGATCATGCCGTGCCCTCCCTATCGTTCCAGCGCCCCATCATAGTCGAAATCGCCTCGGCGGAAAAACAGACGACTGATGGCGAAGGGTGAATGCTAGATCAGCAGTCCCCTGCCCCGACAGAGCGAACTCGCCCACACCCGCAGCCCACCTGCCGCCGAACAGCAAAAAACCCCGCCAATCATTGACGGGGCTGTGCATGCTGAAAATCGATCGGCATTACATCCTCGGAGGAATCAATGATTGCCTTCGGTCAAAGCTTGCGCCTCGGATCCTCGGCTTGTCGACCGACAGCCGACGCGTTCGCGCACGTTCCGACTATCGCATCGACATCAATTCCGTCATCAGCCCTGCTTTGATTTCGAGCACAGGTCGATTGACCCGGGGATGACCGATGTCCCTCAGTTGGTCGGGCGTCATGTCTGCCAATGCATTCCGTCTTGCGACGCTCCGCTGCCACTTCCTCAGGGCAGCGACGATCATTGCGACGCTGTTGGACCTGAACCCGAACAACTGTCCTTTCGGCGCGCTGATGCCGGCGTGAGTTTCCGTGTGAGCCATTTTCAGTCTCCCATGTGTGAGATTTGCAGATGGGAGCCTGACACGCGGACGTATTGCGGCTGTTCGGTTCAGCGTGAACGGCCAGGAAAACTTCGACAAGCCGCCGCTAAATCGGTGTTAAATCTATCTGCCGAAATGCTATTCTGCGGTGGCGGCCGAAATCTGGGAGACGATCTGTGCGCATCAGGTTGCTGGGTGGCCTTGAAGTGACGTCCCGGGAGCACCGGCAAATCCGCTTCACCACGCGCAAGACGTCACTTCTTTTTGCTGCCCTGGCGCTTGCGGGCCGCCGTGGCCATCGCAGGGAACTGCTTTCCGAAGCCTTCTGGCCGGGACGAGGCAGTGAGCAGTCCCGCAATAGCCTGCGGCAGGCGCTGGTGGATATCAGACGATCGTTCCCGAGCGGGGGAGATGCCGCCGTCTACATCGACGGGGATCAGGAGACCGTTGCGCTGATAACAGGTCCTGATGAAACCGACATTTCGATCTTCGACCGTAAACTGGAGGCCGGCCGGACGGCCGATCTCGCCTTCGCCGCCGACCTCTACCGCGGCGAGGTGCTCGCAGGCGAGGCCATTCCGGACGGGCTGGATGAGTGGTTTGGACCCTATCGGAGCACATATCAACGCAAGGCGCTGCAGCTGGTGGAGCGGTTGAGCCTCGCGTTCTCCGAGCCGGGCTCCGCGGAAGAATCGGCTTGCGAAGGGCTCGCCGAGAGGCTGCTGGCTGTGGACCCGACCGTGGAGGCCGCCCATCGGGCGCTGATGCGGATCCACGCTCTCAGGGGTCACGAAAACGCGGCCTTGCGCCAGTTCGAAGCCTGTCGGGCGTTCTTGAAGAAGCATCTTCAGGCAGAACCCGAGGCAGAGACCTTTTCCCTGGCCGCTTCGCTGCAAACGCGCCAGGGATCCGAACATCAGCGGACGGCACCCAGCCTCGACGTGGCCTTACAGCCGCAGGTCTTCCCAGCCCCGGCGAAACATCACGACCGGCCATCGGTTGCCGTATTGCCGTTTCAGAATCTGAGCGGTGATGCGGAGCAAGAATATTTTGCCGACGGCATCGTTGAGGACATCACCATCGCGCTCGCTCAATTCCGCCACCTCTATGTCATCGCACGGAATTCGAGCTTCACCTACAAAGGTCAGGCGGTCGACATAAAGCAGGTCGGACGCGAGCTGGACGTACGCTATGTGGTCGAAGGAAGTGTGCGCCGGACGGGTGACCGCCTCCGCATTGCCGGGCAGCTCATCGATACGTCGACCGGTACACATCTTTGGGCCGATCGTTTTGACGGAACCCTGGCGAATGTATTCGATCTTCAGGATCAGGTCGCCTCGAGCATCGTCGGCGCCATAACGCCGAAAGTGGAGGAGGCTGAGATCGAGCGCGCCAAACGCAAGCCGACCGAGAGCCTCGACGCCTACGACTACTATCTCCGCGGCCTGGCGGCCTTCGACCGGACGATCACCAACAGATCGGTCATCGACGAGGCCCTACGGCTTTTTATGAAGGCGATCGAGCGTGACCCGGAATTCGCCATAGCCCATGCCCGAGCGGCGCGCTGCTACGCCACCCGAAAGAGCAACGGCTGGATGCTCAATCCCGCAGAGGAAACCGCCGAAGCCACCCGGCTGGCCCGCAGAGCGGTCGAACTCGGCTGGGACGATGCGGTTGCGCTCACTTACGGCGGATATGTCATCGGTTATGTCGGCGGTGACCTTGACGACAGTGCGGCCTGCATCGATCGCGCAGTCTTTCTCAACCCGAACCTGGCCGCTGCGCTCGGCGTCAGCAGCTGGGTGAAGGCCTGCCTCGGTGAGCCCGATAAGGCCGTCGAACACGCAGCTCTTGCCATGCGCCTCAGCCCTTTGGATCCGCGCTTGTTCGCCTGGCAGTTCAACACCGGCCTCGCGCATTTTTGCGCTGGCCATTATGACGACGCCGCCGCTTGGGCGGGAAAATCGCTACGGCACCAGCCGAACTACCCGAGCGCCATGCGCGTGATGGCGGCGGGCCAGGCCATGGCCGGACGGCTTGCGCAAGCCGGGGAAACGATCACTCGCCTGTGCCTGATGGACCCCGCCCTCCGGCTTTCCAATCTCGCCGACGTGCTGCCACCATTCCGGCGACCGGACGATCGCAATCGATATATTGAGGCTCTCAGGATGGCGGGACTGCCGGAGTAGCTGCCGCTTCAGCGGCGTCATCGGAACGAAGGGGGCATACCGAGCTATTACCCACCGCCTATCGGCTAATTGCGAAACGATGCTGCTTCGTGCGAAATTGCCACGCGATGGATCACACGGGCGAAGTTCTCATTCTCACCGGGCCGCCGGGCTCGGGAAAAACCACGACGGCCGAGGCGCTTGCCAGCGAGCCCGGCTCGCCGAAGGTCCATCTTCATTCCGACGACTTCTGGCATTTCATCAAGAACGGCGTGATCCCGCCCTATCTGCCGGAAGCTCATGAACAGAATATCGTTGTCGTCGACGTGTTGACGAAGGCGGCGGCGGGCTATGCCGGCGGCGGCTACTTCGTGGTCGTGGACGGCATTGTCGGGCCGTGGTTCCTGGAACCGTTCCGGAAAATCGCGGCACCCCTCCACTACCTCATTCTGCGTCCGCCGCTCGATGTCGCCATCCGGCGCTGCCGGGAGCGTGGCGGCGATACGCTGACCGATCCCGGCCCTATTGCAGAGCTCCATCGACAGTTCTCATCGCTGGGTGCGTTTGAGCGACATGTTCTGTCGACGGATGGGCACGACAGGAAAGAGACGCTGGGCGCGGTTATCGAAGCCGTGCAGAGCGGAGCCTTCCGGCTGGCGTCATGACGTCACGCCATCGGCCTTCAGCGCAAACCAGCCCTCGCCCGCCCTTTGCAATTCGCCGCTTTCCAGTTCGTCGGGCGACATTCATGAACCCAATTCATAAGCCCATGCCGATATCACCGGCTAATCGATACCAGCCTTTGCCCTTAGGTTACGATCAAACCTGAGGAGGACATCCGCATGATCAAACGCAAGCTCGGCCAAAGAGGCCCCGACGTTTCGGCGATCGGTTTCGGCTGCATGGGGCTGAACTATCATCGCGGGCCGGCGATGGAGCGTGGCGATGCCATTGCGCTCTTGCGGGCGGCGCATGAGCGGGGCGTGACCTTCTTCGACACGGCAGAGGCCTACGGGCCGTTCACCAACGAAGATCTCGTCGGCGAGGCGCTGGCGCCGATCCGTGATGAGGTGGTGATCGCGACGAAATTCGGCTTCAAGGAGGGCCGGCCTGATGTGGGCCTGGATAGCCGGCCGGAACGCATCCGAGTGGTCGTCGAAGAAGCCCTCACGCGGCTTCGCACCGATCGCATCGATATCTTCTACCAGCATCGGGTCGACCCTGCCGTGTCGATCGAAGAGGTGGCAGGCACGGTCAAGGATCTGATTGGCGCCGGCAAAGTGCTGCATTTCGGTCTCTCCGAAGCCGATGCCGACTCTATCCGCCGCGCCCATGCCGTGCAGCCCGTCACCGTGTTGCAAAGCGAATATTCGCTGTGGTGGCGTAACCCGGAACGGGAAATCCTGGCCATCGTCGAAGAACTCGGCATCGGCTTCGTGCCCTATAGCCCGCTCGGCCGCGGCTTCCTCACCGGCAAGATGGATGAGAACACCAGTTTCGAAGGCGGCAACGACCACCGCAAGACTAATCCGCGCCTCTCGGCCGAAAACCGCAAGGCAAACCAGCCGGTGGTCGATGCGATCGAGGCGATTGCCGGCCGCAGGAACGCGACTGCGGCCCAGATCGCCATCGCCTGGCTGATGGCGCGCAAGCCCTGGATCGTCCCCATTCCCGGCACCACCAAGCTGCACCGGCTGGAAGAGAATATCGCCGCCGCCGACATCACCTTCACATCGGAGGAACTGGCCGAGATCGACGCGGTCTTCTCAGGCATCGAGGTCCACGGCGATCGCTACTCCGCAACATCGGCAGCCCGCGTCACGCGGTGAGCCGAAGGCCAATGCCCGTTGGCCCCCAGTCGCTGACGTCTTCGAGAAACCCGCAAAACCGCCCGCGAGAAATCGCGGACGGTTGCATCATCGTGTGGCACCCGCCTCAGGCGCGGATGATCAGTCCTGGCTCTGCAGGCGGTCCATCACCTGGAGCAGCAGATCGGCGCAGGCCTTCATCGGTTCATCCTCGGCGCATTTGAGATCGATCTGGGTATTCCCGTCTTCAATCCGGAAATGGGCTGCCTTGGACGGCGGTGGTGGCGGCGGGCGATGACCGCGGAAACCACGGAAGCCCATGTCGCCTCTCCGACCATGCCAGCGGTAATCGGGGCGATCTCCCGGCCGCGCATCCGGCCGGTCCGTCATCTGCTCATCGTCATCAGAGGCAGACGGAGATGGCGGCGGAGGCGGCGAGCCGGGTTCGGCCGCTGCCGGTGGAGTTCCGGCGGATGGCGGAGCGGGCGGCTGTTGGGCGAAGGCGGTGCCAGCCAGTGCGGCAAGGGCAAGGCCTGATAGGAGAAGTCGTTGCATGAGAAGCTTTCCTTTCGGAGTTATGAGGCGTGTCTGTAAACACCGCAGCGCGGCTTTGGTTCACGCCCGTCAGGGCCTATGATCGAAATCGGCAAATCGTCTGTGCGGCGGACCCTTCGGCGGACGCAGCGCTTCGGTTCGTCCGTCCTGGCGAACGAGGTAGCTTGCATGCACGAAGCCATCGTCGAAGCGTCCCTGAACGGTGACAGCTTCATCCCGGGTGACGAGGGCGCGACCCTCGCCGGCCGGGCCCGTTTCAACAAGCGCCTTGCCGCTCTCGTCCTGCAGCACGAACTTGTTGCCATAGACCTCGGCGACCTTGCCCTTGATGGTGATGAGGCTGGTGGCCGGCATGGCCGAAATCGCCACCGGCGTCAGCGGCGCCATTTCAGGCGTGGGACGCATCATCTTCACGGTGCCGGCGCCCCCGGCAGCACCGATGACAAGCGCCACGGCGGCCGCGATCACGGGGATCGCCAGCCGGCGCCGGCGGTATCCTGGCGGCATAGGCGTGGCGGCGCCTTCGGGATGTCCGTTGTCCTGGTCTTCATCAGGCATATATCTGCTCCTTGCTTCAGTAATGGCCGCAATCTAACCGCCACACCCCCTCGCCTGCCTGAACCTCTCCGTTCAGATTGAGTTAAGCTCGGCCCGATAGTTTTGGCCCGTCCCCAGAGATACCCTTCGATGAAAGCCCTGCCCCCATGCGCGTACTGCTCGTCGAAGATGACGAAGACCTCAGCGGCCGGATCGCCGCCGTGCTGCGATCGGAAAACTTCGTCGTCGATATCGCGCGCAACGGCGAGGACGCCCTCCATGCGGGGCTGACCGAACTCTTCGATGTCGCAATCCTCGACCTCGGCCTGCCGAAGATCGATGGCGTCAGCGTGCTGAAGGGCTGGCGCGAGGGCGAACGCAACCTGCCGGTTCTGGTGCTGACGGCCCGCGACGGCTGGCCGGATAAGGTCTCGAGCTTCAAGGCCGGCGCCGACGATTTCCTCGCCAAACCGTTCAAGGTGGAGGAACTGGTGCTGCGCCTGCGCGCCCTGGTGCGCCGGGCAGCCGGCCACGCCGCCGCACGGCTCGTCTGCGGCGCACTGGTCTTCGATGCGCAGCTCGGCACCTTCGAGCTCGACGGCCTGCCGCTGAAGCTGACGGCGCTGGAATGGCGGGTGCTCTCCTGTCTGATGTTGCGCAAGGAGATGATCGTTGACCGGCGCGAACTCACCGAGCGCGTCTATGACGGCGATGCCGAAGTCGACTCCAATTCCATCGAAGTCATCATCGCTCGCCTGCGCAAGAAGCTCGGAGCCGATCGGATCGAGACGGTGCGCGGCCGCGGCTATATGCTGACGGCGGCAGTGGCGCCATGAAGGCCCCGTCCCTCAAGCCAAGTTCGATCGCCGGCCGGCTGCTGATGTTTTCCGGCATCTTCGTGACGCTGGCGCTCGCTGTGGCCGCCATCGTGCTCTGGCTGGCGCTGAAAACGGTGGTGCGCGAGCAGGTCGACCAGCGTTTGGACATCCAGATCGGTGCCCTTGCCGGCGCGGTGACTCGCGACGCTGAGGGAAGGATCGCCCTCTCCACGCCGCTCGATGCGCCGCCCTTCGATCGCCCCTCCTCCGGCTGGTACTGGCAGATCGACGACGGGCGGCAACGCCTGACCTCCCGCTCCCTGATGAATGGCACGATAGACGCACCGCCGCCACGGCAGGATTTGCGTCATGTGCTGATGGGCATGCCGACATCAGGCAGCGGCGGTGATCGGGGAAGAGGGCCGCTCTATCTTCGCCAGGCGGTGCGCAGCATCGACGGCATGACGCTGACGATCACCGCGACGGCACCAGTGATCGCCCTCGTCGGTCCGGCGCTCCGCGCGCTCTTCTGGCTTGTGCCCTGTATGCTGCTGCTCGGCCTCGTGCTGATGGCCGGTACGCTCTGGCAGATCCGCTTCGGCCTGCGCCCACTGAAATCCATGGCGGCCAATATCGATGCCATCAACCGGGGCGAACGCGCCCGCCTGCCGGATGAGGCAACCGTTGAGCTTGCTCCGCTAGCGCTCAAAACCAACACGCTGCAGGCAACCAATGAGGAGAGGCTCGCGGCAACGCGCATACAGTTCGCCAACCTTGCTCATGGCCTCAAGACGCCGGTGGCGAGCCTGCTGCTGGCACTCGACGAGCAAAACGATCCACAAGGCGCGTTACGCGGCCTCGCCGCCCGGATCGATAACAGGATCAAGCATCACCTCGCCGCCGCCCGCCGGGTGATGGCCTCCTCGGACAATGTCGCCAGCACCGACGTGGCGGTCTCGGTCGCCGATCTGCACCGGGCGATCGGCCAGATTCATGCCGAACGCAAGATCGCCTTCGACACCGATATCGCCCAAGGCCTGCGGGTCGCCTGCGACGAAAGCGATGTCGAGGAAATGCTCGGCAACCTGATCGACAACGCCTTCAAATGGGCCTCCTCCCGCGTCACCCTCCGCGCCCGCCGCGACGGCCCGATCGCCCGCATCACCATCGAGGACGACGGGCCAGGGATACCGGCAGACCGGCTGGATGCTGTGTTGCTGCCGGGGGTGCGGGAGGACGAACACGTGCCGGGCAACGGCTTCGGGCTGAGCATCGTCAACGAACTTGCGGGGCTTTACGGCGGGTCTTTGGTGTTGGAGGCGAATGGGGCGGTGGGGTTGCGGAGTGTGTTGTGTTTGCCGTTGGTGGTGAGGTCGGCGGGGTAAGGTTCGGGGCTGGGTCGATGGGCGGTGACCTGGATATTGTGATCGCGGCAGAGTGACACCTGGCGCAAACTGCAAGTGTCAATCTGATAGCCGCCATCGGCGGCGCAAAACTACCTTCGCGATCTATCCCTGAAGCGTCGTTGTCAGTTCCCGGCACAACGCTCCCTCCCTCAAAGCCGCAACCAAGCCCCTTCCCGATCATCACCACTCCTGCTGAGACGTCTTTCGCCTCGCCTCTGCCTTGTTGCTCGCGTATCCTGACGCCCGATTCGCCGTCCGCAAACGAGGGTGGGCATGAACGAAGCATCAAAGGAGAGCGCGATGACGGACGCCAAGAGCGGCATTTCTGGACTACGGCCGCATATTACAGTCATTGGCGTCGGCGGCGGTGGTGGCAATGCGATCAACAATATGATCGCGGAAAAGCTGGCGGGCGTCGAATTCGTCGCTGCGAACACGGACGCTCAGGTGCTGGCCACCTCCAAGGCGACGCGCCGCATCCAGCTTGGCGCGAATGTGACGGAGGGTCTCGGCGCCGGTTCGTTGCCGGAGGTCGGCCATGCGGCTGCCGAAGAGTCGCTCGATGAGATCATGGATCACCTGGCCGGCTCGCACATGTGCTTCGTCACCGCCGGCATGGGCGGCGGCACAGGCACGGGTGCTGCACCAGTCATCGCCCGCGCTGCGCGTGCCGCAGGCATCCTGACGGTTGGCGTCGTCACCAAGCCCTTTACCTTTGAAGGCAACCGCCGCATGCGGATGGCGGAAATCGGCATCGAGGCGCTTCGCCAGGCGGCCGATACGGTCATCGTTATTCCCAATCAAAACCTCTTCCGAATTGCTGATGCAAAAACGACGTTCGCCGATGCTTTCATGACCGCCGACCGCGTGCTCTATGCCGGCGTCGGCTGCATCACCGACCTGATCGTCAAGGAAGGCCTGATCAACCTAGATTTTGCCGACGTGAAGTCGGTCATGTCAGGCATGGGCCGCGCCATGATGGGCACTGGCGAAGCCTCCGGTGAAAGCCGCGCAATGAAGGCGGCGGAAGCGGCAATTGCCAACCCGCTTCTCGACGATATCTCGATGCGGGGCGCCAGGGGCGTACTGATCTCGATCTCCGGCGGTTCGGATATGACGCTGTTCGAAGTGGATGAGGCGGCAAGCCGCATTCGTGACGAAGTGCAGGAAGACGCCGATATCGTCGTCGGCGCGATCTTCGACCGCAGCCTCGACGGCAAGTTCCGCGTCTCGGTGGTAGCGACCGGTCTGGAAGGCAGCCCCCTGCCCGCATCCGCGCCTCACGCCGCCGAACAGATCCAGACGCGCACGCTGCAGTAAGCGCAGCGGCGCGACATATCCGAGCACGACAGCCTGCCGCGTCTTTTCAGACGCGCGGCGCTGTCGTGCTTCAATGTCCTGCGCTCCGGCGAAATCGCCGCGATCACCGGTCGTTGATCGTCGGAAGGTGCGTTTCGACCTCTACGCGGCGCTTGTCATCCAACGGCTCAATGTGCTTCTGCCAGAAGGCCTCGGCCTCCGGCGTGTCATCATCCCAGTGGCGGATCTTGACAATATTGTCATCGATTTTGGCCAGCCGTTTGCCGCCAAGCCGCAGGTATTCGTCCGCCAGTTCTTTCGATCGGGTCGTTTGCATGTCGTGCTCCTCCATAGGCGAACCGAAAGGCCGATCGTCATTACCGGGTTGGCCGGCAATCGGCATCCCCGTTATCGGCGCTTCCGCGCCTTCCTGTTAAACAGTACGGCGGGATCATGGTTCCAAATCATCGGCCGAGACCGGTCTACGCGGCCGGCTGAAGGCGTCGGTCGCCATCTATGTTCCGCACGGCCCGCCGCTCTTGCTGCCAGGACAGCCGGAGACGCCTCGTACTGGCAGGAGAGCGGCCTTGTCCGCAACGGCAAGACTGCATACGTCGGGGTGATCTCGACCGCTGCCTCGACGGTAAGTTCCGCGTCTCAGTGGTAGCGACCGGCCTGGAAGGCAGCCCGCTGCCCGCATCAGCGGCTCACACCGCCGAGCAGATCCAGACGCGCACGATGCAGTAGCGTGGCTGCAATTCGCTGATTTGTGTTTGCCAAGGCTCCGGCCGGTTAAACGCCCCGCCGTAAAGAGAACGGGCGGGGTGGCGTCGGCATTCGGCCAGCAAAGACCGTCAGACGAAGAGTATGTCCGAGATATTGTGCACCACGGAGATTTCGTCGATCCCGGTGTTGGTGATGTAGAGATTATCCGCCGCTGAATCATAGACCACGTTGGTGATCAAGTCGTCTCCCGGTATGGCGATGTTGACGTCGACCGCTGTCTTGACCCCGGTTTCGAAGTCGAAGGCCGTGCCGATATGTCGCTGCTGGAGGAATCGCCGAAGAAGAACGTGCCGTCGACGGCAAAGCCGTAGCCGAGCCCGCCGGCCGCGAAGGTCTTGGATTCGATCGGGTTGAGCGTGTCGGGATCGATCTTGGAGACCTGCCAGGTAGCATCATCGATGCGGCCGACGACGTAAATGCCGGTCGAATCCTGCATCGTATTGACGGCCGTGTATCCACCCCAGTCGAACGTACCCGCCCCGTTCTTACCGATAAGGCCGGGAATCGGGTCGCCCTTCTGATCGAGCGATCCGTCGGCGGCATCCCACTTTGCGAGATAGGTCTGATCGGGGAAAGGGTCCTCCTCGCCTCTCGCCTCGTTGGTTCTTCCGATGATCTCGCCGCCGCGGACCGAAAAATAGGTTCCGCCGATGTCATATTCGCCCTTGTCATAGTCGCCGAGAGAGATGGCGCCGCTGGCGTTGTCGGCTTCAAATGCGGCTGCGTTGTCGTAAATGCTCACCATGGAACCATCTGGGAAACCATGGCCGGAACTGACGTAATACTTGCCGGTTAGCGGATCGATCGCGACCCCCTGGAGTTCGTAATGGTCCAGGAAGGGGCGCACCACATCCGCCTGGGCCTCGACATGATTGGTGTTCAACGACTTCCCGTCCGTCACGCCGTCGACGGTCAGCGTGATCACGCCGGCATCCGCGTGACCGGCGCCGTCGGAGACCTTGTAATATTGGAGTTTCTCCGTGATATGCTCGCCGTCGTTGAGGCCCGCCTTTACGGCCGGATCGAGATCGTAGGTGAAGCTTCCATCTCCTGCGAAATGGAAGGTGCCGAATTCACCCGCCACGTCGGTTGTCTGCCCTTGCCCCTGACCGGCAGGAATGCTCGTGCCCTCGACCGAACGCAGGAAAAGCGTGCCCGCCTCTCCATCGTGATCATTGGCAAGCACGTTGCCGGCCATCTCGCTTCCTTCGCGGAACGAGAAGGCGTCGTCGACCGCGACCGGCGGGCTCGTGACCCCGTGAATGTCGAGCGTGAAATGGCCGACATCGGTATTGCCGGCGCCGTCGGAGATTTTGTAGCCGATCGTCTCCGTCAGCGTCATTCCGTCAACGAAGCCCGCCTTGGCCGCCTCGTTCAGCGTATAGGTGTAAGAGCCGTCTGCCTTGACGTGGAACGTGCCGTATTCACCCTCGATATCGGTAATCGCACCATCCTTCTTGGCAAGCACCCTCTCGCCGTCGAAGAAGTTGAGAAACATGTTGCCGGAGCCCCCTGCCAGATCATTATCCAGCAGATTGCCTGAGATCACATCATTCTCGGAAGCGCTCCTGACATCATCGACCGCCAAAGGTTTTGCAAGCACTGCCATGGATATCTCCTTCAAGCTCCATTCGCCTTGGTCTATCGGGAGGAAAGCAGCTGAAACCGGGTCGGTCAATAATTTTTCTAGCAGGAGTGGTATTTTAGCCTTTCACAGCTTTGTCATGCTAGCAAGCCCGAAGCGGCGCCCAAGACCGCGGCAGATATGAATTCATTGAAATCCCCCATCCGCGCGGCTCAAATCTTGGGCGCGCCTATCCACAGAATGACTGCAGATTTGTCGGGACTGAGGCGATGAAGACCGCAATATCATCGATCGACCAATTGCCCTCGCCTCAGCCCACCAACCCCTTGATCTTCGCCGTATCCTCCGCCGTCGCCGGGTTGTACACCACCATGCTGAGATCCGGCCGGCCATCCACCTGGAAGGCGGAATATTCGAAAGCGAGTGGGCCGAGGATGGGGTGTTTGATGTGCTTGGCGCCCTCGCCGTGGCTGCGCACGTCGTTGTCGCGCCACATCGCCAGGAATTCGGGGCTCTTGCGGCAGAGTTCGTCGACGAGGGGCTCGACCTCGGCCGCGGCACCCGCGCGGGCGGCATCCACCCGGAAGGCGGCGACGACGAAACGGGCAACACTTTCCCAGTCATACTGGGCGGCGCGAACGCGCGGATCGAGGAAGATGAAGCGCAGCACGTTGCGCTCCTCCGGCGGCAGCGCGCCGTAATCGGTCAGAAGCACCGTCGCCGCCCTATTCCAGGCAATCACGTCCCAGATGGCGTTGCGGATCAGCGCCGCGCTCGGGTCGAGCGCATCGAGCACGCGCTGCAACCTCGGCGTCACGCCCTCTTGCCTGTGGTAGCGCACCTCGGGCGGGCGGCCGAGGCCGATGAGGAAGAGATGCTCGCGCTCGACATCGGTCAGCATCAGCGCCCGAGAGATCCGGTCGAGCACGTCGGCAGACGGCGCACCGCCGCGCCCCTGCTCCAGCCAGGTGTACCAGGTCGGGCTGATATTGGCGCGGCTCGCCACCTCCTCGCGCCGCAGACCCTGCGTGCGCCGCCGCTCCCCCGCAAAGCCGAGGGCGGCTGGATCGAGCCTGACACGGCGACCCTTCAGATAGGCGCCGAGCCGATTGTCCGAGGTGACGAATTCACCCATCCTGTTAGCCTTTATACCATGATAATGTCACTACTTTACCATGATAAAGGCAGAGCCGATATGTGTCTCCGACAAAAACTGGAGATATCAGATGCGCATATTCGTCACTGGAGCCACCGGCTGGGTCGGCTCGGCCGTCGTCGATGAATTGATCGCCGCCGGCCACAAGGTGCTCGGCCTCACCCGCTCCGACAAGGGAGCGGATCAACTGGCGGCAGCCGGTGCCGAAGTCCATCACGGCACGCTTGACGATCTGGAGAGCCTGAAGAGCGGTGCCGCTGAGGCGGACGCCGTGATCCACACGGCTTTCAACCACGATTTCTCGAAATTCGCCGAGAACTGCGCCGCCGACCGACGCGCCATCGAGGCGCTCGGCGAAGCCCACCAAGGATCCGGCCGGCCGCTGCTGGTCACGGCCGGCCTCGGCTTTGCCCCCGGCCGTGTCGGCACCGAGAAGGATCCGCCCATGCCGACGTCGGAGACCTACCCTCGCGCCTCTGAAATCACCGCGGTATCGCTTGTCGCCCGCGGCGTGCGCGCCTCCACCGTCCGGCTCCCGCCCTCGGTGCATGGCCATGGCGACCACGGCTTCGTGCCGATCCTGATCGATTTGGCCCGGCGCAAGGGCGTCTCGGCCTATATCGGCGAAGGGCAGAACCGCTGGCCGACCGTGCACCGGCTCGATGCCGCCCGTGTCTATCGCCTGGCGCTGGAGCGCGGCGCCGTCGGCGGCCCGTTCCTGGCAGTCGCGGAAGAGGGAGTTCCCTTCAGGCAGATCGCCGAGGTCATCGGCCGGCGGCTCGATGTGCCCGCCGTCTCGCTCTCACGGGAAGAAGCGGCCGAGCATTTCGGCTGGTTCGGCATGTTCGCCGGCTTCGACATCCCGACCTCGAGCGAGCATACCCGCGCACTGCTCGGCTGGCAGCCGCAACAGCCCGGCCTCCTCGCCGATATCGACCATCCGGCCTATTTCGGTGGGTAGCGTAACCGTGCCCGCATATAAAAATGGAGCATTTCCGTGACTGGAGAAAACGGAAATGCCTCCCGGTTTGGCTCGTGAGGAGAACCAGCGACAGCCCGAGCTAGTGCGACCGGCTCTCGTTCCTATCGGCGGGATCGTAATTAATGTCCCAATCCTTCTCAGGCTTTTTCTTGCCGGGCGGGTTCTTGTTTACCGTCGCATCCTCGGAGCCGGTGATGACGGTCGGCTTGGCGCTGGCGACGCCGGTGCTCTTCCGGTCGGCCCGCGACTTGGCGAACTGGCCGGTCGCGTCTTTCTCGGGGCTGGCCATGTCAATCGCCCTTCTGCTTCAGCGCATCGCCGAGATCTCTGGTCTCGGGGTCGCGATTGTTTTCGCCATGCGCGTCACGGTCGCGATCCGGATCATCCTTGGCCTTCATGTAGCCGCGAGGCTTATTCCCCCTCGGCCCTTCCCAGCGGGGTGACTGGTCGGTCGTGCCGGGGGCGCCGTCTTTCGGTGTCGTCATGCCCATGTTCGTTTCTCCATGTTGAATTCGAACAACAGGCAAAACCCTGAACTGTTCCCGCCCAGTCTCACAAATGCCAGCCAGTCGGCCGATCTTTTGCTCTCACCGAACAGCCGGCCCCGGCGGTTGGCGCAGAAAAATATGGAACAGTGTCGGCCTCCATTGACCACAGGTCGACCTCAAATATGGAGCCGAAAATGAGCAAGACCAACGCCCGTGAACTTCAGAAACGCGCCGAACAGCAGGTCAAGAACACCAGCGCCGGCGGCCACCTCGGCGGCACCTATTTCGGCCAACAGCCGGACGGAAAAACCGCCTCGGACAGCAGCAATGACAGCGCCAAGGCACGGCCCAACGACGGCAATTGAGGTCGGCAGGCTGCCGCAACGCGTGTGACCTGATGCTATCCACCATCCGATGAATCCGTCGCGCCCAGCGCGCTGGGCGCACAAACGTCCGGGACCTCCCCGTCAGGCCCGAGTACGTACGCCGCAGGCGAGGTCTCCATTGGGCTGCGTCTGCGGTGAATGCTGGTCGCGATCACAGACCGCCTCAGCTAAACAAGAAGTCGCCCGAGTTGAAATTTGTAAGCCCGCTGAGGGTGGTGATGTTGTCGAATTCAGCAACCAGCACCGCGCCGCCGGCTGAACTTGGGTTCTGATCGTAGTAGACCGCCGCATGGCCGAGATCCGTGTTGTGGAACACGAACAATGCCCCTGTGGTTATGTTGCTGTAACCATTGATGGTGCTCTGGACGGTTGCGTTCGTGACGCTCACGTCCGTTTTGACGGCAACCTCCGTTCCGGCAACATTGATCGTGCCGTTGTTTCCCACCTTCACATTGTCCACGCTTGTATTGTTGTTGCCGACGGCGAACTCGAACGTGCCGCCTCCGACGTCCAACTGGAACCTGTCCACGGTTGTGCTATTCGTCCCAGCGTTGAAGTCAGTCATATGGTTCGTGGTGGTGGCAAACTTTTGGAAAAAGAAGGTATCATTTCCCACGCCTCCGGTCAGGGTGTTGTTGCCAGCACCACCGTTTAGGGTGTCGTTGCCGTCTTGGCCGAAAAGAGTGTCGTCACCTCCGAGCCCGAACATCATATCGTTACCGCCACCGCCGTAGAGCATATCGTCGCCCGTTCCACCGGTCGGATTGTCCACCGAGTTGCCATTGCCACCGGTGATAATCGTGAACGTCTCGGTCTTTTCGAAGGCCGGGCCTATAGGATCACCGGTCTGCGTTGCCGTTACCGTCACTGAAAATGTACCGTTCGTCGATAGCGCATCCGAATGAAGCGTATTGTCGGTAATCGAAAACAAGCCCGGATTCGACTGCGAGGCAATGCTGAAGCTGAATCCACCTGCGTCGGGATCAGTCGCCGTCAGCAGCCCACTGAACTCAAAACTATTGAAGTTAACGCTATCCGCCGGAACGACAGGCGTCAGCTTAATGTCGGTCGGCGCCTGCCTAGCTGGACCATCATCTGCGCCGGTGATGGCGACGACGATGTTGTGGCTGGCCGTGCCGTCGAGCGAGCTGACGCTCAGCGTGTCGCTGACGGCGTCGCCCTGGTTGAGCGCCTGCGTCGCGGCCCGGTTATTGTCGAGCGTATAGGTCCAGCTGCCGCTGGCGGCATTGAAGGTGAAGCTGCCATAGATGCCGTTGAGGGAGGCCGGGGCGGCAAACGCCGCCTCGCCGTCGTCGACATCGCTGACCGTCAGCTTGCCGGAGGCATTCGGATCGCCGCTGCCGGCCGCACCCGCCTCGACCGTCGCCCGATCGTCGGTGACCGTCGCATCGACGACGATCGAAGCCGCATCGTTGGCGCCGGTGATGGCGACGACGATGTTGTGGCTGGCCGTGCCGTCGAGCGAGCTGACGCTCAGCGTGTCGCTGACGGCGTCGCCCTGGTTGAGCGCCTGCGTCGCGGCCCGGTTATTGTCGAGCGTATAGGTCCAGCTGCCGCTGGCGGCATTGAAGGTGAAGCTGCCATAGATGCCGTTGAGGGAGGCCGGGGCGGCAAACGCCGCCTCGCCGTCGTCGACATCGCTGACCGTCAGCTTGCCGGAGGCATTCGGATCGCCGCTGCCGGCCGCACCCGCCTCGACCGTCGCCCGATCGTCGGTGACCGTCGCATCGACGACGATCGAAGCCGCATCGTTGGCGCCGGTGATGGCGACGACGATGTTGTGGCTGGCCGTGCCGTCGAGCGAGCTGACGCTCAGCGTGTCGCTGACGGCGTCGCCCTGGTTGAGCGCCTGCGTCGCGGCCCGGTTATTGTCGAGCGTATAGGTCCAGCTGCCGCTGGCGGCATTGAAGGTGAAGCTGCCATAGATGCCGTTGAGGGAGGCCGGGGCGGCAAACGCCGCCTCGCCGTCGTCGACATCGCTGACCGTCAGCTTGCCGGAGGCATTCGGATCGCCGCTGCCGGCCGCACCCGCCTCGACCGTCGCCCGATCGTCGGTGACCGTCGCATCGACGACGATCGAAGCCGCATCGTTGGCGCCGGTGATGGCGACGACGATGTTGTGGCTGGCCGTGCCGTCGAGCGAGCTGACGCTCAGCGTGTCGCTGACGGCGTCGCCCTGGTTGAGCGCCTGCGTCGCGGCCCGGTTATTGTCGAGCGTATAGGTCCAGCTGCCGCTGGCGGCATTGAAGGTGAAGCTGCCATAGATGCCGTTGAGGGAGGCCGGGGCGGCAAACGCCGCCTCGCCGTCGTCGACATCGCTGACCGTCAGCTTGCCGGAGGCATTCGGATCGCCGCTGCCGGCCGCACCCGCCTCGACCGTCGCCCGATCGTCGGTGACCGTCGCATCGACGACGATCGAAGCCGCATCGTTGGCGCCGGTGATGGCGACGACGATGTTGTGGCTGGCCGTGCCGTCGAGCGAGCTGACGCTCAGCGTGTCGCTGACGGCGTCGCCCTGGTTGAGCGCCTGCGTCGCGGCCCGGTTATTGTCGAGCGTATAGGTCCAGCTGCCGCTGGCGGCATTGAAGGTGAAGCTGCCATAGATGCCGTTGAGGGAGGCCGGGGCGGCAAACGCCGCCTCGCCGTCGTCGACATCGCTGACCGTCAGCTTGCCGGAGGCATTCGGATCGCCGCTGCCGGCCGCACCCGCCTCGACCGTCGCCCGATCGTCGGTGACCGTCGCATCGACGACGATCGAAGCCGCATCGTTGGCGCCGGTGATGGCGACGACGATGTTGTGGCTGGCCGTGCCGTCGAGCGAGCTGACGCTCAGCGTGTCGCTGACGGCGTCGCCCTGGTTGAGCGCCTGCGTCGCGGCCCGGTTATTGTCGAGCGTATAGGTCCAGCTGCCGCTGGCGGCATTGAAGGTGAAGCTGCCATAGATGCCGTTGAGGGAGGCCGGGGCGGCAAACGCCGCCTCGCCGTCGTCGACATCGCTGACCGTCAGCTTGCCGGAGGCATTCGGATCGCCGCTGCCGGCCGCACCCGCCTCGACCGTCGCCCGATCGTCGGTGACCGTCGCATCGACGACGATCGAAGCCGCATCGTTGGCGCCGGTGATGGCGACGACGATGTTGTGGCTGGCCGTGCCGTCGAGCGAGCTGACGCTCAGCGTGTCGCTGACGGCGTCGCCCTGGTTGAGCGCCTGCGTCGCGGCCCGGTTATTGTCGAGCGTATAGGTCCAGCTGCCGCTGGCGGCATTGAAGGTGAAGCTGCCATAGATGCCGTTGAGGGAGGCCGGGGCGGCAAACGCCGCCTCGCCGTCGTCGACATCGCTGACCGTCAGCTTGCCGGAGGCATTCGGATCGCCGCTGCCGGCCGCACCCGCCTCGACCGTCGCCCGATCGTCGGTGACCGTCGCATCGACGACGATCGAAGCCGCATCGTTGGCGCCGGTGATGGCGACGACGATGTTGTGGCTGGCCGTGCCGTCGAGCGAGCTGACGCTCAGCGTGTCGCTGACGGCGTCGCCCTGGTTGAGCGCCTGCGTCGCGGCCCGGTTATTGTCGAGCGTATAGGTCCAGCTGCCGCTGGCGGCATTGAAGGTGAAGCTGCCATAGATGCCGTTGAGGGAGGCCGGGGCGGCAAACGCCGCCTCGCCGTCGTCGACATCGCTGACCGTCAGCTTGCCGGAGGCATTCGGATCGCCGCTGCCGGCCGCACCCGCCTCGACCGTCGCCCGATCGTCGGTGACCGTCGCATCGACGACGATCGAAGCCGCATCGTTGGCGCCGGTGATGGCGACGACGATGTTGTGGCTGGCCGTGCCGTCGAGCGAGCTGACGCTCAGCGTGTCGCTGACGGCGTCGCCCTGGTTGAGCGCCTGCGTCGCGGCCCGGTTATTGTCGAGCGTATAGGTCCAGCTGCCGCTGGCGGCATTGAAGGTGAAGCTGCCATAGATGCCGTTGAGGGAGGCCGGGGCGGCAAACGCCGCCTCGCCGTCGTCGACATCGCTGACCGTCAGCTTGCCGGAGGCATTCGGATCGCCGCTGCCGGCCGCACCCGCCTCGACCGTCGCCCGATCGTCGGTGACCGTCGCATCGACGACGATCGAAGCCGCATCGTTGGCGCCGGTGAGCGAGATCGAGACATTTGCCTCGCTCAGCGTGCCATTGCCGAGCCGTATCGCGTAGACGAAACTATCTTTGAGGATTTCACCGGCAGACAGCGTGTTGATATCCGCGCCCGAGCCCGCGATGCCGCTTCCGTCACTAAGACGGTATTCGATCTTTCCATTATTGATCCTGACCCAATTGCCGAGCAGGGACTTCTCCCAGGCAGATGCCCCATTCGCTCCGACGTCTTTCGCAAGAAGCTCGTAGTCGGCGGTAATTGGATTGCCATCACCGTCGTCGACCGAAAAGAGGGATTTGGCATTCCCGCCAAGATCATTCGACATGACGTCGAGGGTTATGGTTTTGGTGGCCGCATTGTAGAGCTGGAGACTGAGCAGTTGGTCTTCTGTCCAGATGTAAGAGTCATCCTTCGCCTGCGGCGTATTGGAGAAAGAAGTCGTGCTGCCGCCGCCGGTGCTTTGCGTACCCATAAAAATAACCCCCCATAATACAAAACAAGTAACCCGGAATTGATTCAAGATTAGCAAACCAGCA
The DNA here is from genome assembly GCF_034554815.1 of Rhizobium indigoferae. NCBI lineage: Bacteria > Pseudomonadati > Pseudomonadota > Alphaproteobacteria > Hyphomicrobiales > Rhizobiaceae > Rhizobium > Rhizobium indigoferae. The sequence goes on from NZ_CP140635.1 coordinate 2,577,386, forward strand.
TGACACAAGTTGAACATGCTATCGTGCCGATATTATCGGCAACAATGCCCATATTTCTTAAATCAGAACCGGAATACTCCCCATCCCTAATAAAGTGTTAACACATATACTGTGGAATGAAAGACGATTTTCTTGCGATGGTAAATTTATCCAGGAATTCGCTGCGAGAGACGCCGAAGTCGCAGACCTCGATCCCGACCAGCAGTGGGGTGGGATGGCGGCGCGCAAGGCGCTTGCGAAGCGCAGGCCCAAACTTTAGAGCCTTTCCGCTTTTCCTCGCTTAGGTCGGCACCGGCTGCTCCACGTCGTTCATCGGGATGTTGTCCCGGATCGGCTTTCTACAACGAAGCCAAAAGAAGGAGCTCCAAATGTCCGACGTGCGAATATTTCCATCGGGTCAGCGGCAGCGAAGCGGGACACCGACGACGGGTGAGCAAACGTTTCCCCCAAGCCCGCCGCCGACGTAAAGGACACCGCCCTCCGCAAAAATATGGAACCGTGTCGTCCGCCATCGGTTGACCAGATGTCCACCTCAAACATGGAGCCGAAAATGAGCAAGACCAACGTTCGTGAACTCCAGAAACGCGCCGAACGGCAGGTGAGGAACACCAGCGCCGGCGGCCATCTCGGCGGGACATATTTCGGGCAGCAACCAGACGGAAAAACCGCCTCGTCGACCAACAACGACAGCGCCAAGGCGCGCCCGAACAACGGAAGCAAATAGCGCCGCAGGCCTCACCTCACCTAGGTGAGGAATTCTCCTGCGCCCAGGGATCTGGGCGCCTCCCCTGCTCGCGACGTCCACCTCGCTATTGATCGGCGACGCCTCCGCGCTAGCTTCTGCTCGCGGCCGAGCGACCGCGGGGGATACGATCTTTGGGCGAAGGCGGAGGGCGACGTGGCATTCTATTCGATTGACGATGCGATCCGGGAACTTGCACCGGCTCTCGACAAGGCGCCGGCGGGCGCGGTCGGCGGCGAATGGACAGCCACCACGATGCAGGCAGGGCATTCCTCCCGGACGGGCGGCTACCGCGATGCCGAGGGAAACTATGTCCCTGAGGCCTCCAGGCATCCGCTCGATATCATCTCTGATGTCGTTGAAAAGCTCGGTGCATCAGGGATGCCCCGCTTCAACAAGGTGATAATCCGCTGGAGGAAGCCGAAGTTCCCCCTCATGCGGGGAGAGATCACGCTCGAAACGAGTTATGACCGGACGATCGTGCCGCGCGGCCCCGACGACCCGATCTACGAAACCGCTGCCGCTACGCGGCGCGTCTTCTGGCAGAGCCGCGGTACAGTCCAGGAGGATTTTGCCGCAGAGCGCGGAACGGCCAACATTCACGCCCAGACGAAATGGTTCGGCCCGCACCGCCGGATCCTCGCCATCCATGCGCCGGGAAGGCTGACGCTTGCCACCGACGGGCTGTCGACCCCCTGGGCCGGCATATCCGAGCCGGAAAACGGCGTCGAATGCGAGCTTTTCATGGAATTCGACGCCGCGACACTGGATGCGGCCGGGATCGAAAACTGGGCGAACCTGTTGATCAACATCGGCGACCTCGTGGCAGACGGTTATCGTGTCGCCCGCGATGTCGAGAAGCACGGCGCCATCCTGTTCTGCCGGCTGACTGAGGATTACCGCCCGATGACCCGGATCGTGCTCAGCCGTGACGCATGCCGGATCGACGGCCTGCCTTTCGGCTCCGAGCCGCTGATCCTGGCAACGCCGATCAAGGAAGCCGAAATCGAGGGGCAGGACCTTTCCGACGACTGGGGCGCTGCGGCCGCCCGCAACGCCCTGGCCAAACGCGGCATCGGCAGTAATTGATGTCGCAGGCGCCGGGCGGTTGCCGCCCGGCAGGCGCGATCGTGCGCTATTCCTGGATGTCGGGTTCGACGACCCTGGCAAGGTTTCGCAGCGACTCCTGCCAGCCGAGATAACAAGCCTCGGGCGGAATGACGTCGGGCACGCCTGCCTGTACGATATCCACCTCGGTGCCCACCGAAACCTTCTTCAGCGTCACGGTGACTTCCATTTCGCCCGGCAGGTTGGGATCGTCGAACCTGTCGGTGTAGCGCAGACGTTCGCCCGGGACGAGCTCGAGATATTCGCCGCCGAAGGCGTGGCTGTTGCCCGTCGTGAAGTTGCGGAAGGACATTCTGAACGTGCCGCCGACAACCGGCTCCGAATGGTGCACAGTGCAGAGGAAGCCGTTCGGCGGAAGCCACTTGGCAAGCGCGTCCGCCTCCAGGAATGCGCGATAGACTTTCTCCGGGGTGGTCGCCAGAACGCGGTGCAGGCGTATGGTACTCGGCATAGTCGTGATCCTTTTTGGATTTACGGAATGGACGAACCTAGGACGGACGTGGCTTGGCCGATCCGACACCGGATCGAATTTTTCTTCAAGAAGAATTCGATCCGGCGTCGCGGCTCAACCAGGCATGCCATCGAACTGCGGAAGATCGAGCGGCCTTGCCCAGGCCAGCCGGCGCCGGGTGAACATTTCGACCCCCGGCTTGATCAGCTCGGGCCGGTCGAGGCTGCCAAGCGTCACGAAGACGAGGCCGGGGAAGCTCTCGAGGTTGCTGCTGAATAATCTGGCGCCGCAATCGGGGCAAAAGTTGCGGTCGAGCCCTTTGCCTGAATCGGCGATGTAATGAAACGCCTTCGGGCTGCCGCTGATCACGGTGAAATCTTCCTGCGGCACCGCGAAGAACGTGGCGGCTTCGCCGCCCGTTGCCCTCTTGCAGTCTAGGCAATGGCAATTGGCGACAAAGTTCGGGTCCGTGTCGAAGGCAAATCTTACTGCGCCGCAGGCGCATTGCCCGGTATACTTCCTGGTCATGTCAGATGCCTCCCATCCCGTGTTCGAACGTCGTGCGATTGGCACTCCACCGCCTCAGCGCGCCGCGCGTCCTTTCTGACGCACAAAGGACGCTCTAACTCTTTCAATCCGCGCATCAGCCCGACAAGCGATTCCGATTTTTGGGCCGATGCGCAGGTGCCGCAGAGGTCGTCGAAACGCGCCTGCGGCCGGCGTCGGCACAAGCCGAATGAGGAGATCTCGCCACCCGGGCAGCAATCGTGCCCAGGGGCTGAAGTGCTTAAGCCGCGGCCTTTTTTCCCAAGGCATCAAGCAGCGTGCGGGCGCCCTGTTTTGACGAAGCCGGGTTTTGGCCGGTGATCAGCAGGCCGTCCTGGACGACATGCACGCCCCAATCCGCGGTCTTCGAAAACTTTGCGCCCTGCTCTTTCAGGACGTCTTCGAGCAGGTAGGGAACGACCTCGACTAGGTGCATGGCCTCTTCTTCGGAATCGGTGAACCCCGTGACGGCCCGGCCCTTGGCGATGGGCTTTCCATCCGGCGCTTTCACATTCGTCAGGATACCGGGTGCGTGGCACACGAGCGCCACGGGTTTTCCCGCCGAAAGCATATCCTCGATAAGCGACAGCGCATTGCGATCGTTCGTCAGATCCCAAAGCGGGCCGTGCCCGCCCGGGAAGAACACGCTGTCATAGTCTGCCTGGTCGATTTCAGGAAGCTTGATGGTGTTTGCGAGCGCAGCCATTGCCGCCGCGTCTCGTTCAAACCGTCTCGTATCTTCCGTCTGGAACGCCGGCTCATTGCTCTTCGGATCGAGCGGAGGCTGGCCGCCCTTCGGCGAAGCGAGTGTAATATCGACCCCGGCGTCGCGGAAAACGAAATAAGGAGCAGCAAGCTCCTCGAGCCAGAATCCCGTCTTCTTGCCGGTGTTTCCCAACTGATCATGCGATGTGAGAACCATTAGAATTTTCATTGCTCAGCTCCTTCAAGCCAGCCGGCGGACAACACCGTCGGCGCCCGGTTTTACGGTGAATACTGCCTGCAGATCTCATGCTGAAACGGGAGAGGACATAGAGCGGCTGCTCTGCGAAACAAGCTCTCCCGCGCGGTGTTTGCTAGAATTGCTTTTGCCGAAGCATAACCAGACAAACGGAGGTCGCGCGTGACATCCGTTTGTCTGGGCTGAGCCGACCAAGACCCGCGCTGGAAAAGCGCAGCGTGAGACCCCGGGCTGACCGGCTCGCGCTGGAATTTCCCGCACCAGTCGACATGCCGGCGGTCACAAAGCCGCCGCTCAATCGTCAGCAAATCGCCCCGTTACCGCCGCACCGTGCCCTCTTAAAGGTTCCATCGTCGCGACCTCGCCGGCCTTTGAGCGGCTGAGCGATCGACCGAGGCGGTCTTGCTGCCGATCAAATCATGCACTTGAAGAGGAATGAATATGATCAATCGTTACACATCTGTCGCAACATTGAGCACTGTGGTCTTCAGTCTGCTTGCTTTCAGCCCGGCATCCGCTGTCGACATGGCCCAGGCGCAACAGCAGCCGGCACAGGCGCAGCCGCCGGCTCAAGGCCAGACGCCGATGCAGGGACAGCAGGGCGGCACCGGTGCGACAGCAGCCGTCAGCGATCAGAAAATCGAGGCCTTCGCCGTTGCCTATCTGCAGGTCGACAAGGTGAGGCAGGAATATTCGGCCAAGATCGGCGCGACGAAGGACGAGACTGCCAAGCAACAACTGCAGGAGGAGGCCAAGAAGCAGATGGTCGACACCGTCAAGGCTTCTCCCGACATCTCCGTCGAGGAATACTCGTCGATCCTGACGGCCGCGCAGAGCGACCCGGCTCTGGCCAAGAAAGTTCTGGAAAAAATCGGCACGCCACCGCCGGGCCAACAGCAGCAGCAGCCGCAGCAATAGGCTGCGCGCGGCGCTGCAAGTCGCCACGAACAGGCCGCGGACGTCTTGCCGTTCGCGCCGGAAGCAGTGCCCGCCATTTGCTGGGCTCTGCTTTCCACCTAAGAAGTCGACGAAATGATCGGCTAGAACAGGATGATATTAGGCCGGGTCGGCCTAATATCATCCTGTTCTACATTATATAGTGAGAGCATGATGTCGTCCGAAAACCGCTCACATTTTTCGCATCATGCTCTGGCTCAGTATTGCGACCCGCTCTTGTTGTTCAGGTCGTGCCGTTCGGTGCCCGTCAGCGGCGGGTTGAAGATGCTGACCAGAATGAGATCCTGATCCTTGCCGCCGCGCAGATAATGGCGGTCATGCTTGTCCAGCACATAGATATCACCGGCGCGGATCGGAAAGACGTTGCCGTCCATATCCTCCACTTCGCCCTCGCCCTTGATGCAATAGCAGGCCTCCAGATGATTGCGGTACTGAAGCAGTGCTTCGCTATTGGCGCGAACGACGGTATGGCACACCGTAAAACCCATGCCGTCGTCTTTGGTCAGCAAGCGGTGGCTCGTGCCGTTGCCCCAGTCGACGAAACGCTCGGTGAGCTCCACCTCCTTCAGATTTCTGACGAACATCGCCGATTCTCCTGATAAATTATTGAAGATGCAGCGATGATTCTTTTTTATCGCTCACGACAATTAGCTATTGAAATGGCTGGCATTTTCAAATGATGATTCTTGCGTCATCTGTGAGGAAATTTTACAAATGCAATTGCCGCCGTTGAACGCCCTGCGCGCTTTCGAAGCCACGGCCCGCCTGATGAGCCTTTCGAAAGCGGGCGACGAGCTGCACGTTACCCATGCGGCGATCAGCCATCAGATCAAGCATCTGGAGACCTGGCTCGGTCGCAAGCTGTTGCAGAAATCGGGCCGCGGTGTCGCGCTGACCGCAGCCGGCGGCGAATATTACCGCGCCGTGTCAGGATCGCTGGCGGCGATCGCGCATGCGACCGGCAACATGCGGCGCGATCACAACATGCGGGCCATCACCGTCGGCTGCATTCCCTCGATCGCCTCCCGCTGGCTCGTCCCGGCCCTGCCCTCCTTCCAGGAGAGCGACCCCGATCTCGACGTCAGGATCGTCTATGCACGCGCCGAAGAACGCTTCGACGACGAAAGCCTGGACGTGCTGATTACCATGGGCGAGGATCTGAGCGGCGGCAGGGAAAGCCGACTGCTCTTCTCCCGCCGCAACCAGCCCGTCGCCAGCGGCCATTACCTTGCCAAACGCAACTGGACGATCGACGACGTCTCGCTCGCCGGCGCCGATCTGCTGCACGACGAATCCGCCGACGGCTGGAAGGAATGGTTCCGCAAGGCCGGCCAGAAAGCGCCGGAGCCGCTCCGGGGTCCGATATTCCAGGATTTCAACATGCTGGCGACGGCCGTAGTCGCCGGCCATGGCGTGGCGCTCTGCCCGGTCGAGGTGTTCCGCCGCGAGATCGAACGCGGCGATCTGCTGGTGCTTTCCGACATCGCGACGGCAGAAAACCAAGGCTATTACGTCATATCGAACAGCTGGGCGAAAAAGCCGGTGCGCCGCTTTATCGACTGGTTCATGACGGAGTGCGGATCGGGCGCGTGAGATCCCCTGCCCGCAATTTATCGAAGGGTCGCCGCCGAGACGATGGATGCAAATGGGTCGCGAAAATAAAGATGTGGCATAAGCCCATCCGTGAGCGAGTTGGGCCGAGGTTGGGGATTGTTAATCAGAAATGCCTAATGTAAATCTTGGCGTGCACAAGTTGTGTGGGAGCTAATTTGCTACAATATCTGGTTATGACATGAGACTAAGGAGGGCCTCGGACATGCAGAAAATTCGTGCGGCCCCCTCGGCGCTCGGACAAACAGAGGCGAGAGCTTCGAGCTCGATCGACCGGCTTTTGTTCTTTGACCGCGATTTCAATCCCGTCGAGAATTTGCTGGGCACTGAGCTGCCTGATTCTGTCAAACCAGCAGCGTCGTTTTGGGAACATTTTCCAGAATTGGACAAATCGGCGATCACACTCGCCCTCCGTTCATTGGGCGACAGTGCCCAGCCTTTGCAAATATCGGGGGATTTTGGCGCGCCAGCGTCGCACGGACTGACGATCTATCGGATCGGAGATCTGTTTGCCGTGGTTCGGTCCGAGGAATCTATCGACGATGAGCGGGCGACCCTTTTGCATCTGGCCACCCACGATCCGCTCACTGGACTGCCGAACCGACGCCAGTTCAGCGAGGACCTCGCTGTGTTGTTACGGGAGACAGCAGGCTCGAACGAGACTCTGTCCCTGATGCAACTCGATCTTGACGATTTCAAACCCGTTAACGACACGCTTGGGCATCCAGCCGGCGACAAGCTCCTTCAGCTTGCCGCAAGCCGCATTCAAGAGTGCCTTACCAGCGACGACAGAGCCTATCGACTGGCGGGTGACGAATTCACCGTCATATCAAGGGGCCCGGGACATCCCGCCAAAGGACACCAGCTAGCAGAAGCTTTGGTTGATGCATTCAAAAAGCCCTTCACGATAGATGGCATCGCGCTATTTGTGGGTGCCAGCATCGGCATATCTGCTGCTCCACCGGACGGTACAAATCCGGAGCAGCTGATGAAGGCGTCCGACGTCGCACTCTACGCCGCGAAGAAAGACGGACGCGGTCGCGCAAGACCGTTTGATCCCTCAATGCTTGAGTTGCTGGAACAACGCGAACTGCTGCGCCGCAGCCTTCGCATGGCCCTGGTCCAACAACAATTCTCTATCGAGTACCAACCCATCGCCGAGGGCGGCAGCATTGTCGGCTTCGAAGCCTTGCTCAGATGGAACCACCCTCTACTTGGAAAAATCCCACCAACCGCATTTATTCCGATGGCCGAGGCCGATGGAATCATGCCGGAAATAGGTGCATGGGTTTTGGAGCAGGCATGTCGCGAGGCAATGAAGTGGCCGCAGAACTACATCGTCGCGGTCAATGTGTCCGCGGCTGAATTCTTGACAAGCGGCCTCACTGATCGGGTATCCCAAACGCTAGACCTGATCGGGTTGCCACCCGACCGTCTGGAGCTTGAGATAACCGAAAGCGTGCTCCTTGAGCGGACCGTCAACAATATCGACACCCTGAATACTCTCAACGTGCTAGGGATACGAATCTCGCTTGATGATTTCGGGACAGAATATTCTTCCTTGAGCTATCTGAAGACATTCCCTTTCGACACGATCAAAATCGACAAATACTTTATCACCGACCTCGAAAGCGATCTGAAAGGCCAGGCAATCGTCCGCTGCATCGTTAACCTCGCCCATGACCTCGACATGCAGGTGACAGCCGAAGGGGTTGAGACGCCAGGTCAGGCGGAATGGTTGCGCGGTGTGGGCTGCGATAGACTTCAAGGCTATTTGATTAGCAGGCCGCTTCCGGTCGAGGCGATTGGCGAGTTCATCACCCGGGCGGAAACATCCGTAAGACCCGCGCTACCACAGTGAACAACCGATTTTCGCCGCGCCTTTAGCTATCGCGTGCATCAACCTGACGCCCCAGGCAAACGAAAGGAGGGTGTATTGGAACAGGAAGCAGCTAGCTTCGATGACCATGCATTTGCGCCGATGGTATCGCTGGAACTGAACGTTGCGATGTTCAAATCCCGATGGCAGTTTTGCGACAGGATTACCGAATACCTCTCAGACATTCTCGGCCAAGGTCACAGCGATCCCGCTCGATATTCCAATTTTCTTTCCGTCGCGACGAATGAGCTCATTGAACTTGCTTTCCGTTCAACGAGCGAGCCAGGAAGGATAAGTTTCAGTCTCTATCGGAGCGCGACAGTCAATCGGCTGAGAATTGTGTTTCCCGGCGAGGAAGCATTTGGCCGAAAGCACGCCAATGCAAGATCAAGTGAACGCCAGCCGGTCCCCGGCGCCGGCTCTGGATACTTGGTGATGAAGTCCGACGGGACGGTTTTGCTCAGCGATTTGGCAGCAATATTCCGCGCGACGATCCGGATTGAGAAAGACGGCGGACAAGGGATACAGATCATTGCGGATTTCCCCTCGGCCGAGGACTTCCGATGAGCCTGCTGCCGCAGCCCTTCACTGTTCATTTTGATCCGACAAATCAGGAGCTTTTGCTGTCTGGCAAGATGCGACCGGAAAGCGCCACTGAGATTGCCGATGCCCTCAAGCTGGTGCAGCAAAGTTTGGAAAAATACAGCGGGATCGTTTACCTCAATGTCAAACGTCTGACGCACATTAACATGACTGCCTTCGTAACCCTGTCCGATGTCCTCGCGGCAAGCTGTCGGACCAGGCCAGAACGGAAGATTGTCATCATCACGTCGAGCGTGGTGGCATGGTCGACCTCTTTGTTCGAGACGCTGGCGGCATCACAACCAAACTTGTCGGTTGAAGTCTACGATTCGGCATTTTATCCGGGCCAGAGCTTTGTCGAGGACGAGACTTTCATCCCCATTCTGCGTACCCAGACGAAAATGACATGGAGGCACGAACGTGAACTGTTGCCTCGCCACGGCCTGCGCAGCGGTCTTGTCATCGCGGATATCTGTTGCGGAATTGGGGATTTCGCGGCCTTGGTTCAGAGGGAATTTAAACCGGCACGCCTTGTCGCGCTGGATCATTCCGTGCGCAGCCTCGAATATGCGCGCAGGGTCGCTGCCGACTTCGATCTGCAGGGAATCGAGTACACCTATGGTGACGCCTCCCAAATGCTGCTGCGAGACAATCAATTTGACTTTGTGACCTGCCGACATTCGCTGCAGATCTTCAACCGTCCCGAGATGCTGCTGCGGGAGCTCTATCGCATCTGCAAGCCTGGCGGCCGTGTCTACATCACGAACGAAAAAAATTCGCATTGCCTGGGCGAACCACATGCTGAAACAATAAGATGGACTTACGAGGAGGTCGCCAAACTGTTCAGGTACTTCGACATGGATGTCGAGATGGGGCCGAAAAGCCGCCATCTCCTCGCCGACGCGGGGTTCGATAGTATCAGGGTCGATTCCTTTATGGTCACCAACCTGGACGGGGATCCCCAAGACTTCGCAGACATCATCGAAGCTTGGGAAAATGTCTACGCAGGTGAGATGGCCGTTCGAAGGGGCGACTCATTGGATTTCATTCGCAGGTTCCGGCAGGGATTCAAAGATCATGTCTTTGCTGCTCTTCACCCCAAGGGTTATGCAGGCTGGCCGATCTGGGCAGCCTCCGGCCGAAAGCCGCTATGATGGACGGGAGATCATCGAAAAGACCGACAAGACTAGGCTCATTTCGGGCGAAATTCATTCTGGTCGTCGGTGGAGCTGTGCTCTTTGACTTGCTGGTCAGCGGCGGACTAGCACTTTGGAATGTTCAGAGGCTGTCGCGCGATGCCACCCTCGAAGTCGGACAGGGTCTGGAAGCAGCAAGCCAGGAATACATCCGCACATATGCCGATTCCACCGCAGCCCAGGTGAGTTTGCTCCTGCGGCAGGTTCATAGCGACGTCGGCACCTTGGCAGGTGTGCTCCAGGCGCAAATCGACGATCCCGAGCGTAATTCCGATGTCGGCGCGGCGATCGCGCGCACATCGCCTGGCAGCGTCAGCCTTGTTTACGACGAGAAGGGAAAATGGTCTCAGAACCTGCCCGGCTCCGCTTCGGTTGTGAGCGTCTGGGGTTACTTGCTCGGACCTGACCATCGGCCGAAACCCGACATCCAGCGCGATCTAGAGACGAGCGCGGTTCTCGACATCGTTGCGCCGAGCCTGCTGCAGCACGGCGCTTCCAAGCTGCAGATGTACTACATCGGACCGAAAGAACGGCCAATCTTCAGGACGGCGCCTTACACCGACCAGGCTCAGACCTTCGATCGCCTTTATTCGGGGCACAACGAAGCCGATTTCTGGGACTTCTTTTTCCCCGGGCTTTACGAGTCCTGGCAGAGCTGGGCCAAGGACGCGAAAACGCGACCGGTCGCCGACGATATCACGCAGACCGCTCCATATACCGATGCCATTACCGGAAAGCTGATCGTCAGTTTCTTTCATCCATTGTGGACAGCCGACCGCCAGGATGTCGCCGGAACGGCTGGCGCGGACATCACACTCGACCAGCTCGCGCAGATTGTTGAGAATGTGAAAGTGGCCCAGTCCGGCTTTGGATTTCTCGCAATGTCCGACGGAAACGTTGTGGCGATCAACAGCACAGGAGAAAAAACCCTCGGTCTGCGTTCTGCGAGCGATGCGAGCGGAGCCGGCGCCTTGACCGGCCTGGAGCGCTCCCTAAAGGGAAGCTCCCAGCCTGCCATCGCCAAACTGGCTCTTGACCGAGAACAGGGCATTCAGCACCTGCTGTTGCAGCAGGACGGCAACGAGGTCCCCTATATCGCTATCGTCAAGAAACTGCCGGCGACCAATCTCTGGGTCAGTGGCCCGGCTCGGCAAGAGGCGATGTTGCTGGGGGTGGTTGTGCCTGAACGAGAAATCCAGGCCTCCCTCTATGCGGCCCAGGCCAAGATTTCCGAAGCGACGAACCGGATCGTGCTCTACCAAATTCTGGCGATCCTGATGTCCCTGCTGATCGTAACGATCGCGGTCTTTGCGGCCTCGAAACGAATAACCAGCGGAATCAGCGCCCTGGCAGGGGCCGCCAAACGGATTCAGGCGAAGGATTATTCCGTCAGAGTGGCCATCACAAGCAGGGACGAAGTCGGTGAGGCCGGTGAAGCCTTCAATCGCATGGCCGAAGAGATCAGCTATCATACCGAAAATCTCGAGCAACTCGTCGAAGAGCGAACCGCTCAAATCGAAGATGCAAAGGAAGAGATTTCGACCCTGAACGCACAGCTCCAGCGAGAAAATCGACGTCTCGGAACAGAGCTCGCCGTCGCCGAGAGAATCCAGCTCATGGTTCTTCCGCTGCATCAAGAGCTTGAGGAGTTTCAGGCCCTCGAGATCGCAGCCTATATGAGACCGGCGGAAGAAGTCGGCGGCGATTATTATGACGTGTTGAAGAGCGGAAATCGGTTGAAGATTGGCATCGGCGACGTCACCGGACACGGGCTCGAAAGCGGCGTCTTGATGTTGATGGTGCAGTCCGTCGCCCGCGCCCTGCAGGAAGCCGGAAACACCGATGCAGTCAAATTTCTCACGGACCTGAACAGCGCCCTGTTTAAAAACATAGTGAGGACCAAAATCGACAAGCATCTCACTCTGGCGTTTCTTGACTACGACGGAAAAGAGATGATCCTTTCGGGACAACACGAGGAAGTTGTCGTCGTGCGGGCGAACGGCAAGGTCGAGCGCATAGACACCATGGATCTGGGCATACCGATCGGGCTGGAAGCCGATATTTCTGCCTTCATTAAAACCCGTGAAATAGCGTTCGAGAAGGGGGACCTCATACTCCTGCATACGGACGGCGTAACAGAAGCCGAAAACGACGCGGGAGAACTGTTTGGCATCGAACGTCTGTGCCGCGAAGCACTTCGCATGAAGGATCAGAGCGCTGAGAAAGTCGTTTCCGGAATTGTAGCGACATTAATGCTCTTTATCGGATCGCAGAAGATTTACGACGACATCACGCTGCTCGCAGTGCGACATAGGTGAGACATGACGCCAACGGTATACGGTATGGAATCTCTGGCGGGCATAAGCCTGGGTTCGGGCACTCGCCTCACGTTAAGCGATGGACCGCTTCAGCTTGGATGGAAGCACTCAGGAATGACTGCGGACTTCATAGCGGAAGTCATGGCTCTGCCCTATTCACGTTCAAGAAAAGACTACATGCAGGCCCATCATGACATCGGATACCTCAGCAATGAGCTGATCGAAAATGCCGTTAAGTTTCGACAGCCTGGAGAGATCCTCATTGAAGCCGGCATATTCGAGGGAGCCTTTTTGATAAGGGTGAAGAACACAATCGATGGCGTGACATCATTTCGCTTTCAGCAACTGCTGCATCGCCTCCAATCGAAGGACCCTGGGGAACTTCTTCTTGAGCAAATCGAAACCAATGCAATATCGGCAGCAAGCGGTTCGGGCTTGGGGTTGCTCACCCTTCTGAGCGACTACGACGCAAAAATGGCATGGGCATTCGAAGGGAATAATGACCAGCGTATCATACTGACGACAACTGCAGCTGTGGCGATGCCACCCTCCTCCAATCTGTGAGCGAAGAATGGAAATCAGCGACGAAAACTTCCGCGTATGGGCTGAGAAAAACGAGGTGTATTTCGATGGCGTATTCCGGCTGGCGGGACCGGACGCCTATGCGCCGATTTACTCATTGGTATTCAGCCTGCTCCATGAGGGGCACAAACAGGTGACGTTCAACCTGACGGGTCTCGAATTCCTCAATTCCTCCGGCATAAATCTCTTGGCTAAGCTGACTATTGAAGCCAGAAAGATGGGCGACCTCCTGCTCGTTGTCAAAGGCACCAATCAATATCCTTGGCAAGCGAAGTCCCTCCCGAATCTCAAGAAGCTACACCCGCTTCTCGATTTACGCTTGGCGTGATTCTCTTTCGGGGGAAGTGCCAATTCACACCTCGACGCGCCATCATAATTCGAAGCCACGCCAACAGCCGCCGAATTTGAACAGCATCCTTCGGCGTCTTCGCCATCCCCCGCAGCGCCGGCCCGTCGTGATGGCGCTCCGCGTCGACCACGCTTGGCAGCCCTCAGACGCTGCTGAGGAGGAGACTGGTCTCGCTGTTTGCGACACCGTCGATCATGCGCACCTCGCGTAGAACCCGGTCGAAGTCGGCAAGGCTTGCGGCCCGGATATCGGCGACAAGGTCCCAGTTGCCATTGGTCGTGTGCAGCGCTGAAATCTCCGTCAGGCCACGGAGCTTTCGTATGACCTGGGTCGTCGATTTGCCGACGACCTCGACCATCATCACGGCACGCACGGCGTTGACGTCGTAGTCCTCCCGCACCCGGACGGTGAAGCCGAGCAGCGTACCCGTCTCCATCAGGCGATCCAGGCGGTTCTGAACGGTGCCGCGTGCGACACCGAGTGCATCGGAAAGCTTGCTCAAGGAAGCGCGCCCATCGGCGCGAAGGTGAGCGATAATCCGGCGATCCAGATCGTCGGGTGCGTATTTCGCGATGGTCATATTGCCTCCCTGATAAATTCGCGCAAATTGGCTGAACGAATTGTACAATTTCCTGCCGGAATTAGCACAGATTTGAGCTTTCGGCCAACATGCAGGACAGTTAGTCTTTCTCCTCGAGCATATGCAGGAGGAACTCAGCATGTCATCGCCCCTTCCATCGGAAAAAGCTCTCGTACCCTTCGTCAGCGTCGAGAACATGATGCGTCTTGTCCACCACATCGGCATCGAAACCGTTCTGACCGAACTTACCGACGTCATCGAGGCGGATTTCCGCCGCTGGGGATCCTTCGATAAAACCCCGCGCGTTGCCTCTCACTCCGGCGAAGGCGTGATCGAGCTGATGCCGACCTCGGACGGCGAAATCTACAGCTTCAAATATGTGAACGGCCATCCGAAGAACATGGCGCAAGGCCTGCAGACAGTGACGGCTTTCGGCCTTCTGGCGGAAGTTTCGACCGGCTATCCGGTGCTGCTCACCGAAATGACCCTGCTGACGGCGCTGAGAACGGCCGCAACTTCAGCCATGGCTGCGCGGCACCTCGCACCCAGGGGTGCCCGCACGATGGCCATGATCGGCAATGGCGCCCAGGCGGAATTCCAGGCGCTTGCCATGAAAGCCGTCTACGGCATCGATCACATCAGGCTCTACGACATCGATCCGCTGGCAACGGAAAAGATGGTCCGCAACCTTGCAGGCACGGGGCTGACGGTGACCGCCTGCAGCTCGTCCCAATCGGCTATCGAAAATGCCGATATCATTACGACCTGCACCGCCGACAAGCAGTACGCGACGATCCTGACCGACAACATGGTTGGCTCCGGCGTCCACATCAATGCCATCGGCGGCGACTGCCCGGGCAAGACCGAGCTGCACCGCGACATCCTGTTGCGCGCCGACACCTTTGTCGAATATCCGCCACAGACCCGCATCGAGGGCGAGATCCAGCAGATGGATGCCGACTATCCCGTCACCGAACTCTGGCAGGTTGTGACGGGACAGGCGACCGGTCGCCGCGATGCCAGTCAAATCACCCTGTTCGACAGCGTCGGTTTCGCGATCGAGGATTTTTCCGCTCTTCGTTATATCCGTGACAGGCTGAGGGGGACCGGGCTCTACCAGGACCTCGATATCATCGCCGATCCGGACGATCCGCGCGACCTGTTCGGCATGTTGCAGCGAGCAAGGCAGGCATAAGAGCACGACGATGCCAAGACACGTCACATATTCCGTCCAGGCGCCCTCTGCAGTCGTCATGGTCCGGCCGCACCACTTCACCGTGAATACCGAGACGGCCATCGACAACCTGTTTCAGTCCAGCCCGGATACGACGGAAGACCTTTCAATGGCGGCCTATGACGAAATCACTCAGGCCGCCGATGTGCTCAGAAGCCATGGCGTGAACGTGCATCTCTTCGACGACACCGGAACCGAGACACCGGATTCGGTCTTTCCCAACAACTGGTTTTCCACCCATGCCGGCGGTCATGTGGCGATCTATCCGATGAAGGCCGTCAGTCGCCGGCGCGAGCGGCGCAGCGACGTCATCGAAATGCTGAAGAACCAGTACCGGGTGCAGGAGGTGATCGACTATTCGGGCCTCGAGCCGGACGGACTGTTTCTCGAGGGCACCGGCGCCATGGTTCTCGATCACATCGATCGGGTGGCCTATGCCGTCCGCTCCGATCGCACCGATCCGATCGCGCTGGAACGCTTCTCGACCCACTTCAACTTCGAGCCGATGGTATTCGACGCACGCGATGGAAACGGCGTCGCCGTTTATCACACCAATGTCCTGATGTGCATCGCCACCGACTTCGCCATGATCGGACTGGAGATGATGACCGATGCAGCAAGACGGCGGGAGGTCGTTCTGAGACTGCAGCGCTCCGGCCGCGGCGTTATCGCACTCACCAACGATCAGATCGCCTCCTTCGCCGGCAACGCTCTCGAACTCCAGGCGAATGCGGGGCGTATCCTTGCGCTCTCGACCACGGCGTTTGCATCCCTGAGCCGGGATCAACGCAACACGATCGAAGAAAGCGCCGAACTGGTCGCGCTTGATATCCCGACGATCGAGCGCGCCGGCGGATCGGTCCGCTGCACGCTCGCAGCCATCCATCTGACGCCACGATGATTGCGTGATGGCGCTGGAAATTTTGCAACTGTCGTTTGACACTCTCGTGAAACTCAGCAAGGCATCTTGCATGAAGTCGACATCCTTTCGATAACGGGCGCGCGGCCAAGTTTTTGACCTCGCAGATGGGGGAGGAAAATTTGGGGGAACAAGCATGGGCCAAACCAGCCGCCAACAAGGAACCCGCAAAATTGCAAGCCTTGGCTTGGCGGCATGGGTGCTGCTCCTACCGATCGCACTGGTCTCTTTGGGGGTTTGGCAGACACAGCGTGCAGCCGAAACGCTTGAACATGCGCGCCGTTCTTCAGCCGAACTCTCGACGACCCTGGCTCAGGTGAAAAACATCGCGGCATCCGATCCTACAGCCATTCTGACCTTCCAGGGAGCGGGCGAGCCCACCTCCCTTGCCGCCCTGGTCGCCGTTTCGCAAATCGAGGAAGCTCTTTCTCAAGCCGACGAGGAGCTGGAAACCTCCCAGATCCGCCGGCCACTGGTTTGGGGAACGATCGGCGGAGCCGTGCTTGCGTTTCTTGGCGGTGCGTTTGGACTGATGGCGGCCGGCATTTCCGGGATCCGCGCGCGCGCCTCCCAACGCCAACTGATCACGAGCTTTCAACGTCTGCGGTCGCTGCTTCCGTTCATTCTTGCGACCGTTGTGATCGGGTTTTCTATCGGCGTCATTTCGGCGACCCTCTTCGAAGCAGTCAGCATGGGCCTTTGGGCCGATTTCACCACGGGCAGTGCCAAGCTTTTCGCGGTCCCCGTCGTCCTCGCCGTCATCGCAGCCTACAGCGCCTTCATGGCGCTGCGCGGCTTGAAGGATGTCTTTGCCCTGTTCACACCCGAGCCGCTTGTCGCCTCGGGACGAGTCATCGAAGAAACGGAGGCTCCGAAACTTTGGCGTTTCGTGCGTAGCCTGGCCGAGCGGCAAAAGGCTTTGTTGCCTGACACGATCATCGTCGGCCTCAGACAGGGCTTTTTCGTAACCGAGAGCCTGCTGCGTCTCTGGCCTGAGGACAGGCTGGTGACCGGACGGTCGCTCTATCTGCCTGCGGCCTATCTTGATCTTCTCGACCAGGCCGAAATCGCGGCAATCATCGGCCATGAGCTCGCCCATTTTTCCGGCGAAGACACCACCTACAGCCAGCAGTTCACCCCGATTTATGCGGGCCTCTGGCGTGCTCTTGCAGCTCTGGGACGCGCCGACGGTGGTCGCTTCGTCCTGTATCCGGCGGTGAAGCTCGGCTTTCACGCCATGCAGCGGTTCGATCATGCCGTCGCGCACTGGAGCCGGCTGCGAGAATTCGATGCTGACCGTAGCGGCAGCCTGCTGGCGACGCCGGCGGACGCCGCCTCGGCTCTCATCCGCACGGGGATTATCGCTCCCGCCGTCGCCTATGTTCTTGAGCGCGCATATGCCGGATCGGATGACACCGCTTCCGGCGATACGCGGCCTGACCTCGTCGCGCAGACGACGGAACTGGTCACCGCCAATGGATGGAGCGATCCGATGCCCCTTTTGGGAGATCGGCAACCGCATCCGACCGACAGCCATCCGCCGACGATCCAGCGGATATCGGCCCTCGGTGTGGAAATTGGCGATGACCTCCTGCAACGAGCGATGCGTTCGCCGGAGCCGGGCGCTCGCTCCTTTGCGGACGATCTGTTTTCGAATTGGGCCGGACTATGCCGTCTGTTGAGCAGGGATTTCATCGATGACGCGCGCATGATGCGTGACCGGCGGCGCGAAGTGCTCGAGAAGGTGGTTGCTGGGGTGTCGCAGGAAACCGTTGTCTACGACAACATCAAGCCGATGATCTGGACGATGGTGATCGTCGCCATGATCTTCGCCGGATTTGGCCTGACGGTCGTCTTTCTCAGCGGCCAACTGGGCCTCGGCTACGATGAATTCGCACAGTCACTGATCGCCGCGATCACCGCCTTCGGCGCTGTCACCTCCCTTCTCTACGCGGCCTTTCTGTATCGGAGCGCGGCACGACCGCTCATGGTGCTGACCCCGGATGCATTGCTCGCCTCCAGACTGGACAAGCCGGTTGCCTGGACGGATGTTGCGGGCTACGCGGTCTACGCATCGAGCCGTTTTGCCCTGCGCCTCTGGCTCAATCAGGATGCGCCAGTGCCAAAAAAACATTGGCGTGCGATCTATAGTAAAATCGACCGCCGGCAGCGCATCATCACGCTGGGTGCCCTGGGGATTAAAGGGATGAAGGCCGCCGACTTCAGCGCACTCGTCGGCCGGTATCACCAGGCCGCTTACGCCCGACAGGAGCTCGCCGCCGCTATGTTGCACCCGTCCCGCGATGCGTCCGCAGACGAGACAGCCGGAAAATACTGAGCAGCAATGAGCTCAACCGATGGCCGCTTCGCGCGAAGAGGGAATCGTTAAGCATTTCAGGTCGTCTAAGACCATTGCCGGAGCGGCATCGGACCTCGGTCCGATGTGCAATGCGCGATCACCGTCTAACCTCTCCTATCTGCTCAAGCCGTGTATCTGCGCGGCGCTTGATCTGATTTGGAGGAAAACAATGCGGATCGCAACCTTAGCGTCCCTGACCGCGCTCTCGCTGGCTCTTGCGACGAGCCCGGCAACAATTGTCGGAATCGATATGACGGCACTGGCGAAGAACGGTGGAAACGGTGGCGGCAACGGTGGAGGCAATGGTGGAGGCAATGGTGGCGGTCACGGCGGCGGCAGTGGCAACCATGGCAGCAACAGCCAGGGTGGCAGTTCAAACCACGGCAACTCCAAATCTCAAGGCGTGAAAGGCAAATCCACCGAGGCGACAAGCAAGTCGAAGTCCGCGAAGGCAGACGAGACTAAAATCGGCACGAAAGAAAAAAACCTGTCGGCGCAGCTTGCGGGTCTGAACTCCTTGAAGCGGAACTATAAGGCACTGATGCATACGTCGGATCCACGCATGACCGCTATCGCGGCCTATGCCGTGGCTTATGCCCAATATGAACTCGACAATGGAATCGAGCCCGCAGCCGATGACCCTCTGTTGGGGGATCAGGCGCTGGAGGACGCATTGGCTTCAGCGACGAAAACCGGAGAAGTCAGCCCGGCGGTTTTGGACGAAGCCAAAACCATCTTGGGGGTTGGCGACGCAAACGGGAAGATCGATCAAATCCGCACCTCTCTGGAGAACGCGGCGCCGGTGACATCAGACGAATAGCCGAGAATTCAGGTGCGAGCGGTGTGGAGCTGATAAGTATGGCTCCGCACTAAACTACGAAAGAGCATTTCCGTTTTGTTTGAGTACGGATATGCTCTTTTTTTTGCAGACACAGAACCCTCTGTTGAAACTGCTCCAAGATGAATGCGCCTCTATCAGCCCAGTTCATCGAACAATTTCACGACGCCAAGTCATCATCGTTATTCCCTATTTATCAGAAGGCCGGGCAGGCAGACCGGTTCTGCTGTCGCTCATAGCCCAGATGCCGTCGACGCTGCGCTCGACCCAAAAGCGACACTCCCACTGAATCATGAGACCCTTCCCAAACTTCCGGCCCAAGCTTGAGCTCACCTTGCTGGATGTAGGATCATCCGGCTTTAACGCGGGATGACCACAGTGGAGGTCAGCCGCCCATGCTTTAAGGCGAACGGTTTTTGCGGCGCGTTCTGCGATTTCGCTGGTCGTAATTTTCTCGAAAGTGCGCCTGGTCATCTCAAGCGGATCGCGGCCGGATATTTCGGCGCTTGATCGCGTTGAATTCCAATCCTTCGGTTAAGAGCCAAGTGAATTGTTGACGCAACGAATTATAATACTATTGAATCCGGAATACAATGGATTGAAAAAGGATGAATTATTCAGGTATTTTATAAATTTTATTTCAACGGTTCGATAATTTCACTATTTTTCTTTATGCAGACTTACTGATACTTACGTGAACGCATAAAGAACTTTCGAGCATTCCAGCTGTTGCGAGCAGTGTTTTCTAGGCTTCACGCCTGATTTGGAACGAAGGCGGATCAAAACGAGTTCCTAGAACAGCTGAGTTGAAACCGGTTATGGCTCTGCCTCGCCGGTATCCCCACGGCGGAACTCATCGAATAGCGCCCCGGTCGCTCTCGATGCATCGGCGGGCGGCGTGATGCCACGTTCACCGCCCGCGGGCATCATCGCAAACTGAAGGTGTCGTAACCACCTTAAAGCTGACGGCAGTCATGTCACGGGCGCTGCTGTTTGAGGGCAATTACCCTAGCCCCAGCAAGGAGGACGTCGTGTCTTCCACTCATTTGTCAGAAATTGATGATCCAACCGACATCGGCCTTATCAGGACAGTCCTTCGAAGTGCCGGCTTTCGGGGCAGCCACGCTTTGCAGACTCCGAAGAAAAGCGTGCCGCGCTTACCTTTCTCAAATCGGAGTTTCGAAATGGCGTATCCTCGGAAAACGAATTGTTGTCGGCGCTGAAACGTCGAGACGATCTTTTGCCGCCGGCACTTCGGCGAATGCAGGGGATATAGCAAACCTCGAGGCGGAACCCCGTATTTGCAGGTGGCAGCACATTTCCACCCGGTGCGACCGCTCGACCTTTCGTAAACAGGGAGCTTGTGTAGGCGCGCGCAGCACTCATGAAGGCGCGTTTAAACTATCTCAGTTTCGATCTTCGGACTGTGCTATGATGAGCAATGGCAGAGTTCTCCGCACTTGAAGCAGCCACGCGACGGGTCACCGATGATCGAATCCAGATCGCGGTCCAGGAAGCCGAAATTGCCGGGGGCGTTCTCCGGGGCGAATCCACGTCTTTGGCTCGAGAAAAGCTCAAGAGCTGTTTGCAAAATCTTCGATTTCACATCTTTGCGCGTGACCTGATCCAAGCGAGGATAAGCGTAGATCATCACCTGCCGCCCATGTCGAGGACATGAGTTCCACGAAACTGCATTAAACGACGAGCTGTAAATTCATTGCGTTCCCGCCTTCCTTCGCCAGACTGGTACTCCCCGATGATGACCGGTTTTGAGCCGAAGGGGCTTCAGACACGTTCCCTCGCCCCATTTGGGGGAGAGGGTTGGTGTGAGGCAGCTCTTGGGCTTCGACGGCGCGCGCAAGCTCATCCCTCCAATTCGATGATCGCGCAGCCATAACCTTCGAGATCGAGCCGGCCGGCAACGGGGTTTTCATCATTCAGGAGATCGCAGCCTGCGGGGACGCCGCCGATGGCGGCCGGCTGGTCGGTGTAGTTCTGGATGAACAGCAGCCGACGGTCGTCATTCATCCGCATGGTCACCTCGACACCCTCGGGAAGCTCGCCGATCAGCGGCTCGATGCCGACGGGCGCAAATAGCCGCCCGGCAAGCGCTGCCGTCAGATCCGGCGTGAGATAGGTGCCGACATAGACCACCTGCCCTTTACCGACCTTGCGCGACGTCGCCATCGGCTGGCCCTCGGCATAGCGGTTCGACCAGGCCGCGACCACTTCGACATCGCCGTCGGTCGCAAGGTTTTCATAAAAATAGCCGGCAGCCAGTTCGCGGTTGCCAATCTTGAAGCGGCGCTCGCGCCGGTGCGATTCCGCCGGCTTGTTCGGAGGAATGACAAGCCCGCCCGAACGCTCCATCACATCGAACAGCCCGTTGGCGCCGGGGGCAGCAAGACGGCCGAAATCCTCGACGCGCACGCCTGTGAGCTGAGACAGCGAGGTGCCGGGCGCGGTCTCGCGGATCACGTGGTTGTCTTCGTTGCGCGTGCCGGTGCGCGCGCCGATGACGACAGTGCCGCCTTGCTCGGCGAAGGATTTCAGCCTTTCTGTCCATTCGTCCTTCCACATCACCCAATGGGGAACATAGAGCAGCTTGAGCTTGGAAAGATCGTCCTCGGGATGAATGAAGCCGCAGGCAATGCCGCGGTCGTAGCAATATTGGTGCAGCAGGATCGCATCGTCCTGTGGGCTCGGCAGGCCGATTGGATAGGTCTTGTGGGCTTCCTGATTGTCGAAGTCGGATCCGGCGATGCCGACATCCATACGCACATGGGTGCCGAGGATCTTGGGCGCTAGCGCGGTCATCTCGGTTGCGAAGCGTTTCGCCTCGTCATAGCGATGGCGGGCGACGTCGTCGTGGTCGATGATGCCCATCCAATAGATCTCGGCGCCGAAATGCGCGGGGCGCCAGCGGAAGAACATCAGACCGTCAGCGCCATGGGCGACAGAGGAGAGCGCCATGCGGCGCAGTTCGCCCGGCTCCGGCGTCAGCGTGCAGAAACCCGGCTGGCTGCCGAAGCCCGATTGCTGCTCGGGAACGATGTAGTTGCCGGAAAAACCGCGGCAGATATCGAGGTGCAGCGCCTGGACCTTGGCGTGGTTTCCGAGCCGTTGGAACTCGTCGTAGAGCATCGGATAGATATCGTAGCCGACGAAATCGAGATCGGTGGTGAACTGGCCGCGAAAGTCGATATCTCTGAGACCCCCGAGATTGTGGAAGACGAACCAGGAGGGTTTCACGGCGCGCAGGATCTCGACCTGGTCGTGCTGGAAGCGCGCCGTCGAAAAGGCCAGGAAACGGTGATAATCCTGGAGATGTCCGGGGCTCGGGAAGGTCGGGCCGAACTCGATCGGCAGCACCACCTGGTCGAAACTGTCATAGGCCGTCGCCCAGAAATCGCCGCCCCACGCCGTGTTGAGCTTGTCGATTTCGCCATATCTGCCGGCCAGAAAGGCCTGGAATTCGGTGAGCGTCGCCTTCGAAAAACTCTCCGGCATGCTGGTATTCAGCTCGTTGTCGGTCTGCCAGCCGACGACAAAGGGATTGTCGCGATAGTGCTCGGCCATCGCTTTGGTGATGCGCCGGCTGTGTTCGCGAAAGACCGGGCTCGCCGTGTCGCAATGCTGCCGCGAGCCATGGCTCATCGGTCGGCCCTTGCCGTCGACCCTTAGAATCTCTGGATGCGCCACGGTCAGCCAGCGCGGCGGCGTTGCCGTCGGCGTGCACATGATCGTGTCGATGCCAAAGCGCCCGAGCATGGCGATGGCACGGTCGAACAGATCGAAATCGAAGGTGCCGAGCTTCGGCTCGAGAATATGCCAGGCGAATTCGGCCATTCTGACCACGTTGAAGCCGGCCTTTGCCATGCGCTCGGCGTCGCGCTCCCAGTAGCTTTCGTCGACGTGCTCGGGATAATGCGGGGCGCCGACGAGGAAGCGGTCGGTCTTGACGGAGTTCCATACGGAAAGGTTTGCGGTCTTGTCGGACACGGTGATGTTTCCTGTGATTATCTGTCGAGGATCGTCTTGCGGGCGCTGATCGTGCGTCCGCCGTCGGGCGAGAAGAGATAAAGTTCGCTGGCGTCGAGCTTCAGCGCCACGTTTTGGTCGGCGGTAACGGGCGCGACGTAGCTCAGCTGCACCGTGATGTTGCCGGTGCCGCTTTCCGAGGCGATGGTCCTGAGATTGCCGGCGTCGATATAGAGGATGGTTTCGCGCCCGAGATGCTCGACCAGTCGGACCGCACCGCTGATCGCCCCGCCTTGGGCAGCGTCGGCGACCACCGATATGTTTTCCGGCCTTACACCCAGCGTCAGGCTGGCGCCCTTCGGCAGCACCGCGGCCTCCGCCAGTTCCACCGTCACCGGCACAAGGCCGGGTGCCGAAACCGTGATATTGCGGCCGGACACCTCATCGACGGTAACGCCGAGGAAGTTCATCCGCGGGGCACCGAGAAAGCCCGCGACGAAGAGGTTGTCAGGGTTGCGGTAGAGTTCGAGCGGTGAGCCCACCTGCTCGATTATTCCCTGGTTCAAGACGACGATCCGGCTCGCCATGGTCATGGCCTCCACCTGGTCGTGGGTGACGTAGACCATGGTGGCGCCGAGTTCGGCATGCAGGCTGCTGAGCTCGACGCGCATCTGGGTTCGAAGTGCTGCGTCGAGGTTCGACAGCGGCTCGTCGAAGAGGAAGACGTCGGGCGAACGGGTGATTGCCCGGCCGATCGCCACGCGCTGCCGTTGGCCGCCGGAGAGCTGCTTCGGCCGCTTTTCCAGCTGGTCGGTGATCCTCAGGATCTTGGCGGCGCGGGCCACCGCCGCCTCGATCTCGGCCTTCGGGCGCTTGGCCATGCGCAAACCGAAGCCCATGTTCTCCGCCACCGTCATATGCGGATAGAGTGCGTAGGACTGGAAGACCATAGCGATGCCGCGGTCCCCAGGCTCCTGTTTGCTGACGTCGCGGCCGTTGATCAGGATCTGGCCGGAGGAGATCTCCTCCAGGCCGGCGATCGACTTCAAAAGCGTGGACTTGCCGCAGCCGGAGGGGCCGACCATGACGATGAACTCACCCTGCGCCACGGAAAGATCGATGCCGCGCAGCGCGTGATAAGCACCGTAATTCTTGTTGATCTGTCGGAGTTCGAGACTGGTCATGCGTCCTGGCTCTCTGCTGTTGAAACTTGGAACGTTAGGAGATGGCTCATCCCTTCACCGCTCCCATCGTCAGGCCGGCGATGAAGTGGCGCTGCATCAGGAAGAACATGACGACGGGCGGCACGGCGACGACGATGGTGCCGGCGGAAATCAGGTTCCAGGCCGATACCCATTCGCCGCGGAGATTGGCAAGGCCGGCGGTAACAGGCTTGACGGAGTCGCTGACGGTCAGCACCACGGCCCAGAAATAATCGTTCCAGATGAAGGTGAAGATCAGGATGGCAAGTGCGGCCAGCGCCGGCCGCACCAGCGGGATCGCCACATGCACCAGCGTCTGGAAGGGAGAGGCCCCTTCGGCTCGCGCCGCCTGGAACAGCTCGTCGGGAAGTGCGGCAATGAAATTGCGCATGAACAGTGTTGCAAAGCCGGTCTGGAAGGCGACGTGGAAGATGATCAGCGCCGCCGTGGTGTCGATCAGATCGAGCCGGACCATCAGGTCGCGCACCGGGATCATCATGATCTGGTGCGGCAGGAAATTGCCGCCGACGAACAGCGCGAAGATCAGCATGTTGCCGGGAAAGCGGTAGCGCGACAACACATAGCCGGCGAGCGTGCTCAGCACCAGGACGCCGATCACCGAGGGAATGGTGATCGTCAGGCTGTTGAGGAAGTAGCGGGCCATCGGTGTCTGCGTGAAGACAGCCGTGTAATTGTCGACCACGCCGATGCCGGTCGGCCATCCCCACAGATTGCCGCCCATGACATCCTCGGTCGAACGGAACGAGGTGAGGATGATCGCAAACAGCGGGCAGAGCCAGAGCAGAAGGACGATGACGACGGCGAGCACATAGAGGCGGCGCTGCCAGACGTCGGCTTCGGGAATGGGACGAGGATACATCAGCCTCCCCTTTCTTCTGTATGGATGATGCGGCTGAGGTACCAGACGATGAAGGCGGCCATGATCACAAACAGCACGGACGCGATCGCCGCGCCGTAACCGAAGCGATAGGAGAAGATCGACCGTTCGAACATCTGGTAGGCGAGAACCGAGGACGAACCGAAAGGGCCGCCATTCGTCATCACCGATACCATATCGAAGGACCTGAGTGCCCCGACCACGGTGACGGCAATGGCGATGAAAGTGACCTGGGTCAGCTGCGGCAGCACGATGTGCCACAACATGTTCCAGCCCCTCGCCCCATCGACGCGCCCGGCACCGATCAGCTCTTCGCTGAGATTGTTGAGCCCGGCGAGATAAAGAACCATGCAGAAGGTGATCTGCGGCCAGAGTGCTGCAATCACGATGGCGAAGGTGACGAAATGCTCGTCGGAGAGAACCGCTGGCGCCGTCGCCCCGAAGGCCCTGAAGATCAGCGCAAGCAACCCGAACTCCGGCGTATAGACCCAGGTGAACACCACACCGACCGTCACCGAGGCGAGCACCAGCGGGATGAAGAACAGCGACTTCAGGAAGCGCATACCGCGAATTTTCTGGTTGACCAGCAGCGCGATGGCGAGCCCGATCGGCGGTGCCGCCATGAACATTACCAGCCAGATCAGGTTGTTCTTCAGCGACACGTAGAATTGCGGATCGTTGTAAAGCTCGACGTAGTTGCCGAAGCCGATCCAGACCATCGGGCCGAAGCCGTCCCAGTCGTGCAGGCTGATCCAGAGGCTCCTGACGGCCGATAGCAGGATGACGGTGAAGAACAGCAATATCGCCGGCGCGATGAGTAAAGTCGGGGTGAGCCACCAGCGCTGGCGGCGCCATAACATCAACATCTCAAGAACCTCATTAATACAGGAGCAGACTCATGCGTGCTCCGGGAGCAGAGGCGCACCTCCTCCAAGGGTGGAGGCAAACAGCCTCCACCCCTTGGAAGCAGCGGTTCGCCGCCGCCCCTGGGAGAGCTGCTAGATCTTGTAGATGCGCTTGCGCGTACCCTCGAGGCGCGTCAGGATGGCCTTGCGCCGGTCGGGTTTGGCCATGAATTCCTGGAAGCCGACAAGGCCGGCCTGCGCCATATCGGGATCGCTGTCGCGGTCGTAATATTGCGACGTGCCCTGCACCGTCTTCATCGTCTCGACGGCGACGTTGACCAGCGGGTCTTTGCTTGCCGGCAGGTCGTGGCGCGGCGGCACGTTGCCGCCCGGCTCCAGATAGGCCGCCAGATTCTCGGGCTTGTAGAAGTAGGCAAGGAATTCACGCGCGCCCTGCTTGTTCTTGGCCTTGGCGGGAATGTGGATCGAGTTGACCGAGAATTCCTCGTAGTGGCCGACCTTGGCGTCGAGCACCGGGAAGGTCGCGTAAGAGAGCTGCGGTAGATCTTCGGCAGTGAAAGCCGAGCGCAGGAAAGCGCCGAGATTCATCATGCCGGCCTTCTTCTGCGCCAAGAGCGCCGCGGCCTCCTGCCAGCCGAAGGACGTGTGGTTCTCCGTGAAGAACCCCTTCGAAATCATCGCCTCCCACTGGTCGAAAACCGCTGTCAGCGCGGGATCGAGATAGCTCATCTCGCCGTTCATCAGCGCCATATGCTTGTCGAGGCCGTTGATGCGAAGGTTCATCTGGTCGAACCAGCCGGCCGCCGGCCACAATTCCTTGGTGCCGATCGCAACCGGCGTGATGCCCGCGGCCTTGCACTTGTCGCCATAGGCCATGAACTCTTCGGCCGTCTTCGGCACGGTCAGACCATGTTGCTCGAACACATCCTTGCGATAGAACAAGCCCCAGAGCGTGCCTCCGGTGGGAAGGCCATACTGCTTGCCGTCGTCGGTGACGGCGCCTGCCGTCGCGCCGAGGACGTCCTTATATTTCTCTTTCTCGAAAAGGTCGGAGATGTCGTCGAACAGGCCGCGCTTGACGAAGGCGCGCATGCGGTTGCCCGAAAACCAGGAGCAGACGTCGGGCGCGCCGGCGACGAGATAGTTGCGAATGGCCGTCTTGTGGGCCTCGTGGTCCATATTGTTGATGACGACATTGACGCCGGCTTCCTTGCTGAAGCCCTCGGCAATCGCCTTCAGCGCATCAAGTGCGGCACCATTGTTTTCGGCGGAGATCATCGTGACCTCCTGGGCTTGCGCGATCGCCGGGATCGGAAAGCTGCCGGTGACCGCTGCGGCGGAAACCAGCCCCGCGCCCTTCAGGAAGCGTCTGCGGGTGGTCGTCGGAAATTGCTTCAAAAATGTCATTGAATTCCTCCCAGTTGATCGATCAACATCTCCCGACCGTCGCCTCCTCCATGAAACGACCGACCAGGCATTCAACGCTGCGATCCGCTCGGCGATTCCAGCGATAATCCGCCTGGCTGAGTTGATCCGCGGCCGAACTTATGCATAGATCGTTGCAGCCCGCAATAATTAATTTACAAAATTAAGGAATGCATCGTGAAGTTAAAAGGCGACCAGACCACGGCGAGAGCCATGAACCGACGCCTCATCCTCAACCTTCTCCGGCGGGAGGGGCCGAGGAGCCGCGCCGACATCGCGACGGTGATTGGTTTAAGTCCTGCCGCCGTCACCTTTGTCGTCGCCGACCTTCTGGAGGAAGGCATCGTCATCGAAGGGAAGACCGTGCCCGGCCTCACCGGCCGCCGCCCGATCCCGGTAGATATCAACTATGAACACGCACTCGCCGTTGGCTTCAAACTGATGGTCGGCTCGGTGGAGTGCGTGGCAACCGACCTTGCCACCAACCCCGTCGCCGCCATGCGAGTAAACCTCGACGGCCACGACCCCGATAAGGTCGCCGACCTGCTGGCGGGCACCGTGCCAGAACTGGTAAAGCTCGCCGGCCGGCCGGATGCGAAGCTCGCCGGCATCGGCATCTCCATGCCCGGTGTCATCAATCACGAACAGACGGCCTGCGTGCGCAGCCACCGCTTCAGCTGGAACAACGTCCCCCTCGCCTCGCTCGTCGCCAGCCGTGTCCATGTACCGGTCTGGCTGGAGGACGACACCAACGCTTATGCCATTGCCCAGCAGCTCTTCGGGCTCGGCCGCCAGCATCGCAACATGGCCGTCCTCGCCGTCGGCGTCGGCATCAGCTGCGCGCTTGTCATCGACGGTAAGCTCTACCGCGGCGCAAACGGCGCGGCCGGCAAGTTCGGCCACACCCTCTACGAGGAGAACGGCCGGCTCTGCGAATGCGGCAAGCGCGGCTGCCTGATGGCCTATCACTCCGAAGCATCGATGCTGAGACGCTGGCGGGAAGCGACCGGCCGCGAGGAGCTGGGACTGCCGGAATTGTCGGCTGCGCTCGCATCAGGCGATGCCGCCGCCCTCGCCCTCGTCGCCAATTCCGGCCGCGGCATCGGCACCGCCCTTGCCAATCTCGTCAACATCACCGATCCCGAAGTCATCGTCGCCGGCGGCGAAGCCGTCTCCCTCGGCGAGCCTTTCCTGACGCCACTGCGTGAAGCCCTCGCTGCCCGGACCTTCCGAACCGCCCCGCCCCTCTTGCCCGACTGGGAGGACAATTCCTGGGCTCGGGGCGCCGCTGCCCTCGTCACCCAGAAAATATTCGACTTCGAATCCTCCGGCGGCATCACGGACATCGCCAATCTCGCCGGCGTCAGACCTGTGGACTCGTCGTCGGCAGCGTAGTGATACACTGGATTACAAAAATAGGAGGTTTCAGACACATCCCTGGTTCAATCCTCAGGTGAAATCCGGACGCGACCCAATGGTCGAGATTGGTTTAAATCCAGAAAGGATGACCACATGAAAATGATCCAGGCTATCGCGCTCGCCTTTGCTCTCGGCGGCGCAGCAACAGCACATGCAGAACAACCGCTGCAGCGCACCGATCTCATCAGGAACGATATCGACGTGCCCGGCCACGAGGCCATTCAGGTCCGCGTCGATTTCGCGCCGGGCGTTCTCGCCCCCGATCACTCACATCCTGGCGAGGAGATCGCTTTCGTCATTGAGGGAACGCTGGAATACCAGCTCGAAGGCAGACAGCCGGTTACCCTTAAAGCCGGCCAATCCCTCTTCATTCCATCAGGCGTCGTTCACTCGGCGAAGAACGTCGGCAGCGGCAAGGCTTCGGAATTGGCAACCTACATCGTCCGCAAGGGAGAGACGCTCGTCGTGCCTGCGAAGTGAGTCAGTCGTAGAAACCCGCGTCTGGATCGGGAGCCGCCGCTGCACGAAGCGCTGGCCCCAGAACCTTCAGGACCGCGCCGCTTGCGTGGGAGCGCCGTTTCGCCCTTGCGGTCGCTTTCCATTCACGGCAGCATCGCCATACGGATTGATGGAATTCGCATCCCCAGTCATCTGAACCTCTCACACTCAGGAGGATTACCATGGCAACGCTGGAGCGGCCGTCCTTTATCGTCCATTGGAGCGAGATCGAACGGCCGGACGACTCGCACTATGACGATGACGACGAACTGATGAGCATTGGTGCGCCTTTCGGACGATATTTCGGTCTGGCAAAATTGGGCATTCATCACGAGCGCTTGCCGCCTGGCCGGCGCACCTCCTTTCCGCACGCCGAGAGCGCCGAGGAGGAATTCGTCTACGTTCTCGAAGGCGAGCCCGATGTCTGGCTTGACGGCCATCTCTATCGCCTGAAACAGGGCGACGCCGTCGGATTTCCGGCCGGCACCGGCATCGCCCATAGTTTCCTCAACAATACGCAAGCCGAGGTGCATCTCCTCGTCGTCGGCGAGCGCCACAAGGCCGAGAACCGCATTTTCTATCCGCTCCACCCTCACCGCCGACCGCTGCACGATGATTGGTGGGATGGCCATCCCACCCACGCCCTCGGTCCCCACGATGGAATGCCGGACCTGGTGCGGGAAGCAAAGGGGCGCGGAAACAGCGAATAGATCGGCCAGAGTGATTGCTTGTCGCAATGTCGGCGTCGCGCAAAGCGGAGACCAACGCCTGCTTGGAGCTTCGACGGGTCATTGCGGTGCCTCCGTCTGAATTCAGCGGGTGGATGGTGACCTCGCGAGAAATGCCGCAATCACCGCCATCGCAGTTTGCCACGGTCGACGAAAACGGGTGAGCGAAATTGTCGAGGCCAGCACCTGCCGCTGGCAGACCTGGCCGGGGGCCATAGCCATAAGAGCAACTCTTGCGCTTTCCCGACATTGAGCGAGCGAGGGCCCAGCCGTCACCACGGATCGCTGGTACCGATCAAAGAGAACTTGTCGAACCATGATGGATGGTATTCAGTCCGAAGCCCCGGCGCAGCGATGGCGAAACGGCATCGAGCTGTCACGGCAGATGGATGACTCACGATGAGGGGCAATCCGCCGCGCCTAAGATTGCTCGCTTTCGCAGTATGCCGACAGCAGTCATTGCGATCGCGGCGATAAGCCACACACATAGCAATCGATCGGAGCCCAAATGTCCACCGCCGCTTTGCCTGAACCGCCATACTATATGGTCAGTTTTTCCTCTCAACGAACAAAGCTCGACAACGGCTATGGCGAGATGGGTTATGCGATGACGGAACTTGCAAAACAGCAGCCAGGTTATCTCGGCTTCGAAAGTGCTCGCGGGGCAGACGGTTTCGGAATACTCATCTCCTATTGGAAGGATGAGGATAGCATTCGAGCCTGGAAATCAGTCGTCGATCACATTCAGGCGCAAAATCGCGGTCGGTCAGACTGGTATACTCGGTACGAAATCCGTGTTGCGCTCGTCACACGAACCTATGGATTCAATATTGAAGAGACATGAGTTGGCTCCTTGAAGAAGCTTGCCCCCTAAAACGTATCCTCTGTAAAGCGACGGACAAGCCTACCGTGCAAACCTGCGGGCACCGGCGACGCAGAGGATGACGGCAATGGTCACGGCGAGCATGGCCCAGGTCACGGGCTCGTGCAGCAGGGTTGCGGCGAGCGCCAGCCCGAAGAACGGCTGGAGCAGCTGCAGTTGGCCGACGGCGGCGATGCCGCCCTGCGACAGGCCGCGATACCAGAAGATGAAGCCGATCAGCATGGAAAACAGCGAGACATAGGCAAGGCCGAGCAGCGCGGGCACTTCGATGCCAGAGAAGGTCTCCGGCCTATGGAAAAGCGCGACCGCGACTGTCACCGGCAACGACAGCACGAGCGCCCAGGAAATCACCTGCCATCCGCCGAGCGTGCGCGAAAGCCTGCCGCCTTCGGCATAGCCGAGGCCGCAGACGACGACTGCCGCCAGCATCAGGAGATCGCCGACCGGCGAGGCCGTCAGCCCCTGCGTCAGTGCGAATCCCGCCACCAGCGCACTGCCGAGAACCGAAAAGAGCCAGAATGCCGGCTTCGGCCGTTCTCCGCCACGGACCGCGCCGAAGATCGCCGTTGCGAGCGGCAGCAGGCCGATGAAGACGATCGAATGGGCTGACGTGACATGCTGCAGCGCCAGCGCCGTTAGCAGGGGGAAGCCGACAACGACGCCCAGCGCCACGACGGCAAGGGAGAAGATGTCACGCCGGCTCGGTCGCTTCTCTCTGAAAGCGATCAGCAGGCCAAGGGCGAGAATGCCGGCGATCGCCGCGCGCGCTACGGTGAGAAAGACCGGATCGAACTGCATCACCGCCACGCGCGTCGCCGGCAGCGATCCGCTGAAGATCACCACCCCGATAAAACCATTGATCCATCCCGATGCCATGCGGTCCATCTCGCGCTCCATGATGCACTGACTCCTTCATTCTCTCGCTCTTATCGGCCAACACGGATGGTTATGACAGTCACAGTCTGATACAATTTCGCGAAACTGTAATGGTGCGGAAAGCAATACGGATGAACGAAGGACGCACGCGTGTGGAGATGGTCGCCGCGACGATCAGGCAGCGCATCGCCGGGCGCAGCCTGACGCCGGGCGCAAAGCTACCCTCTGTGCGGGGGCTGGCGGCGACGTTGAAGCTGTCAACATCGACAGTCGTCGACGCTTATGAGCGGTTAGTCGCCGAAGGCGCGATCCTGGCAAGACCAGGCTCGGGATTCTACGTCGCCAACCAGGCAGCGCCCTTTGCGCTTGCCGAGACCGGACCGAAGCTCGACCGCGCGGTGGATCCGTTCTGGATATCGCGGCAATCGCTGGAGGCAGCCGAAGCCGACCTGAAGCCCGGCTGCGGCTGGCTGCCGCCCTCCTGGCTACCGGGGGACGGCATGCGCCGCGGGCTCAGAACGCTTGCCCGCGCCGACGGGCCGGCGCTCGCCGATTACAGCTCGCCGCTCGGCTTGCCGCAACTGCGCCAGCTGATTTCCCGCCGCCTGGGCGAACGGGGGATCGAAGCCTCCCCGGACCAAATCATGCTGGCCGATTCCGGCACGCAGGCAATCGATCTGCTCTGCCGTTTCCTGCTGGAACCCGGCGACACGGTGCTGGTCGACGATCCCTGCTATTTCAATTTCCATGCGCTCCTGCGCGCCCATCGGGCAAAGATCGTTGGTGTGCCCTACACGCCGTCCGGTCCCGATATCGAAGCCTTTGCGCAAGTCGTCGCCGATGAGCGTCCGCGGCTCTACATCACCAACTCCGCCATCCACAATCCCACAGGCGCGACGTTGTCTCCTGTTACCGCCCACCGCGTTCTAAAACTCGCCGACCAGTTCGACCTGACCATCATCGAGGACGATATCTTCGCCGATTTTGAATATTCGCCGGCTCCCCGCCTTGCAGCCTTCGACGGGCTCGAGCGGGTTATCCACATCGGCAGCTTCTCGAAGACCCTGTCGGCCTCGGCCCGCTGCGGCTTCGTCGTGGCGAAACCGGAATGGATCGACGGCCTGACAGACCTCAAGATCGCCACCTCCTTCGGCGGCGGCCGGCTGACGGCGGAACTGGTGCTGAACGTCTTGAGCGACGGCAGCTATCGCAAACACATGGAGACGCTGAGACACCGGCTCTCCCGAGCGATGAGCGAGGTCTCGGCCCGGCTGAAGAATCTCGGCATAACGCCCTGGCTGGAGCCCCAGGCTGGAATGTTCCTCTGGTGCCGGCTACCCGATGGCATCGATGCGGCTGACGTGGCGCGGGCCGCACTCGAAAAGAGGATCGTTTTGGCGCCCGGAAATGCATTCAGCCTGTCGCAATCGGCAACGAATTTCATGCGCTTCAACGTGTCTCAAACGCTCGACCCACGCGTCTTCGAGGCGCTCCGCAACTTCTTGGCGAAAGAGAGGCATTAGACACAAGGGGGCTCTTCGGCGGCAACCGTCCTCGTACTAGTGGTCATCCGCGTAAGACGCGCGGAACACAGCCGCCTGCCCGTATGCCTCATACATGTATTCATTTTTCTTTAAATGCAGAGAGTTAAAATTCGGAGACGCCAAACGATCACCAAGTCTAGAACTTTGGCCTGATCATTGCTCCGAAGAAGGTATTGCATGCGCAAGCCAAAGGTTCGAACCTCGCTGACAATCATCAATGTAACGTTTGCGTTCATCTTCTTGAGCTTTGGGCTGTTTTCCCTCAGGAGCGTGCAGCAGGTTAACCAGGACACGACGGCAATCGCCAAGAACTGGCTGCCGAGTGTTTCGGTAGCCCGCAATATCGGCTTCGAGCTGGAACGCATGAAGTTTGCCTACGCCAACCATATCATGTCGATCAGCGACCAGGCTATCGCCGCCGCAGAAGCAAAGATTACCTCTCAACGCACTGAGCTTGACGATGCGATTGCAGCTTATAAGCCGCTTATATCCTCGCCGCGCGAAGGCCAATTGCTGCAGCAGATCGAGGAGCAGGCCGCCAGCTACCAGAAATCGTCCGCGCCTATGCTGGAAAAGTCCCGCAAGAACGACAACGATGTTGCCAAGACGATCTTCTATTCCGACATGGAGCCATTCGTCGATCGCGCGGAAGAATTGGCCAATGAATTGCTGACGATAAACGTCAATGGCTCCGAGGCGTCATACGAAAATAGTCAATCCACGTACTTGGGCATTCTCTGGACAACCTCGGTGTTCACGGCACTCGTGATTGCAATCGTTGCTGGCGCAATCTCCTATGTGGCGATCCAGATCTCGCGTCCGATCAAGAAGATCACGCAATCGATGACCGGGCTGGCCGCTGGCGACACCGGCACGCAGATTCCCTATTCCAGCCGCACGGACGAAATCGGTGCGATGGCGGCAGCGGTTGAGGTCTTTCGGCAGACCGCGCTCGCCAAGATCAGAGCCGACGAAAATATCGAAACGAATCGGGTGCTGACGGAATCTGAGCGGCAGCGCCGCGAGCAGACGGAGCGCGCGCGGGCTGCAGCGATGGCGCAAGCCACGAACGGATTGGCAGAGAGCCTGAAACAACTTGCCGGCGGCGATCTCACCGTTCAGATCAGCGAGCCTTTCGATGCGGATTTCGAGGGCCTGCGCGGGGATTTCAACGGCGCCGTCGCAAAACTCTGCCAGACCCTCGCCAAAGTGGCGGGATCAGCCGTCAATATCGACGGCGGCTCGAATGAAATCGCCAACAGCGCAAACGACCTGGCGAAACGAACCGAACAACAGGCAGCGGCGCTCGAGCAGACAGCCGCTGCTCTCGATGAAATCACAGCCAATGTCGCATCCGCCTCCAAGCGCGCCGAGGAAGCCCGCGAGGTGGCCGCGCAGGCGAATGCCGGTGCGACGACATCAGGTGAGATCGTAAGCCAGGCGGTCCAGGCCATGAGTCGGATCGAGCAATCCTCCAGCCAGATTTCCAACATCATCGGCGTGATCGACGAGATCGCGTTCCAGACCAATCTCTTGGCCCTCAATGCCGGTGTCGAGGCCGCGCGCGCCGGCGAGGCAGGCAAGGGATTTGCCGTGGTGGCGCAGGAGGTCCGCGAACTGGCGCAGCGCTCCGCACAGGCGGCCAAGGAAATCAAAACGCTGATCCATGCATCGGCGGGAGAAGTCGCAGCCGGCGTCGGACTGGTCTCGAAAACCGGCGAAGCGTTGAAAACCATCGGCGAGCTGATCGTTGCCATCAACCGCCATGTCGAGGCAATCGCCGTCTCCGCCCGGGAACAATCCGTCGGCCTGGCGGAGATCAATACGGCCGTCAACAGCCTAGACCAGACCACGCAGCAAAACGCAGCCATGGTCGAGGAGGCGAGCGCCGCTTCCGCATCGCTTGCCGACGAAGGCGCCACGCTTCGCCAGTTGATCAGGCAGTTCAATCTGAACGAGACCGCGCAGGAAAGCGCCTACGCCCTTCGCAGAACGGCTTGAGCCGAAGGAACGATCGGCACGCAAAACACGGGGTCTATCGGCCTCGAACAGGAATGCGGGCCGCAGCGTCGTTGCATGATCATCGGTCGTCGGTCCAAACTGAGGTTGCTGAGCAGGCGGAACGTCGCGATAACATCGCGACAGAACAAAATTGATATTGTTCGACATTCGCTCTCACGGAATTTGACGATGTCCGATCTCGATCTGGAAACCATCCTCGATGAACTCCGGCAGAGGGAGCCGATATTCCATCGCCGCGCCTCGGCACGAGCTGCGACGATCTGGTTTCGATGACGGCGGAGGATTTCTTCGAGATCGGCGCAAGCGGCAGGATCTATCGGCGCGACTTCGTCATCGCCAACCTACTGGAGCGCTACCAGCAGCCGGAAAAGGCATGACTGGCCCTGCCGGGACTTCTCGATCCGCCGACTCGCCGAAAACCTCTATCTGCTGAACTACACGCTGGACGAACCCGGCAGGACGACGCTCAGAACCACCATCTGGCAAAGCTCTGGCGGGAGCTGGAAAATCGTCTTCCATCAGGGAACCATTGCCGGCTGAGCCGCCAATGTCAAAATCGCGCGAGGCGTGGAATTGACGCAGACACCCCTAACGCCATCGATCATCAGAACGACCGGTGAACCGCCTTGTCGTTGGCAAGACGGGTCACGCAGCCTTCGAGCTTGGCGAGCAGCAGATCGAAGTCGAGCGGCTTCGTCAGATAGTCCGCCGCTCCGCCGCGCAGGCCGGCTAGCGTGTTTTCCCGATCGGTCAGTGCCGTCAGCAGGATGAAGGGAATGTTGGAGAGCTCGGGGTGGTTGATCTGAATTTCCGCCAGAAGCTGGTGCCCATCCATGACCGGCATCGAAATGTCGCTGATGACGATATCGGGCCATTTCGACAGGATCATTTCCAGTCCCTCGGCGCCGTTCGAGGCCTCGAGCGTCCTGTAGCCGGCTTCGCTCAACTCTTCGACGAGGAGGTTCCGGATCTCGACTTCGTCTTCTATGCACAGGACTGTAACCATGAGCTCTTCCTTAAGCTGCGACTTGTTGATCCGACAATAGAAACTCTATTGGCAGAAGAATGGTGAATGTTGTGCCTTTGCCAAGCTCGCTCGTCACCTCGACGGTGCCGCCGTGTAGTTCGATAACCTGCTTGACGACGTTGAGACCGATGCCCGTCCCGGCAATGCCCGTCGCGCTGCGGGCGCGATAATAGGGCTGGAACAGCTTCGGCAGATCCTCCGCATCCATGCCGATGCCGCTGTCGGAGATGGCGATCTCCACCGTCTTGTCGTCGGCCCGGGCGCGAACATGAATGTCAGGCGCGTCGGGTGAATATTTGACGGCGTTCGAAATCAGGTTGGTGAAGACCTGTTCCATCGCGCTGCGGTCGAACGTCAATACATCCGGTATGGGCTCAAGATCGAGATGGAACACATGCGTGCGGCTGAGATGGCGCTGCCTGTCGCAGCACGTGACGAGCACCGCTTTCAGGTCACCTTCGCTCCGCTTCAGTGTGATCTGTCCGGTTTCGAGCCGCCCGCTGGCGAGGATACTCTCCATCAGATCGACCATGCGCACCACCGCACTGCGGATCACGCCGGCCTTTTCGTGAACGTAATCGCCGCTGACGTTGGTGGTCGAGCGGCAGAGCCGCTGCGCAGCGGCGTCGATGATGGCGAGCGGCGTGCGAAACTCGTGCGAGGCCATGGCGACGAACTGGCGCTGGAGCGCATTCACCTGGCGTTCGTGCACCAGCAGGCGGTCCAGTTCCTCTCTCTGCCTTTCGATCTCGGCCGTTCGATCGGCCACCATCTCTTCCAGATGGTTGCGGTGGTGCGTGAGCTGCTCTTGGCTGTCCAGCAGGGTCAGCGAGGTGCGATGCAGACCTCGTCCGAGCCAGAACACCACGGTGATCAGCAGCGCCAGGCAACCGAGCCCTGCCGGCGCGATTTGATGAAGCAGCATAAAACCGGGCAGGATAGGCGGCCACACGAGATAGCCGATCGTGCCGCCGTTATGGGACGACACCAACACTTGCGCCCGCTCGTCCTCACCTTTCGAAGGCGCGAAATGCAACCCTTCGAGCAGCGCATGATGGGCGATGTTTTCGGCAGTTTTTCCATCGATGAACTTGACCGAGATGGCGATGAACTCCTGGCCCGCCTCGATCTGCATCCTGGCCGAGCTCGGCAGAATGGGACGCGCACTGGCAATTGCCGGTCTGTTGCCGATCATAATCGTCCGAACCTTGGCCAGTTGACCAAGCGCTTCAGCGCCGGGCTTTGCAGCCCGCTCGACGAGAACGGCGCGCATCTCTCCGGCGAGAGCAGTCATTTCTTGGCCGTCGTCGTCACCGGGCCGCGGCGGCATGGCATCGGCGCCGTCACGGAAGGCGAACATCAGGCGATTGGTGTCGTCGAAGATGTAGGTTCTGTCGTGCCCGAAATAGCGGTTGGTCCACTGGCCGACATTGTCGAGCAGCCACTCATGGTTCCGCTGTTTGGTATAGAGGAAGGCATCGTCCCATTTGGTGACGCTTTCCTGCTCCCGGGGAAGTGCCGCGATCTGCTCTTCCAGCCCCTGCCGGACGAAATCGGCCTGCCGACGGAGCGAGAGATCATCGACCTTCACCGCTGCGAGCCACGCAAATCCGCACAACACGACAGCCGCCGCGCAGGTGAGCGTCACCAGGACGAACGTAATGTGCGATGTGAGCCCGACCTTCAATACCTGCAACCTTTTGATGGCGCCCGCTGCCGAGAAATTGACACGCAAAGGTTGACGGACCGTGAATTATGCGCTCCCGTGCGGGTCTGCGGCAGGTCCCCCCATAGGCATCGCAATCGTTGAAGGAGAAGCACATGGATGCAGCATCGTCGGATACATCAGGCATCAGGATCGAGCCGATCGCCGCCGTCCATATCGACAGCTTTCATCATGCGCTCGACGTGGTCGCACGGGAGAAAAAATACCTGTCCATGCTGGAAGCAACGCCGCTGCCGCAAACACGGGAGTTCGTGATGGGCATGATAGCAAAAGGCAATCCGCAATTCGTTGCCACCGCTGAAAACCAGGTCCTCGGCTGGTGCGACATCAGCCGACATTTTTTCCCGTCCCACGCGCATCGCGGAAAACTCGGAATGGGGATTCTTCCCGCCTATCGGGGCAAGGGTCTGGGACGAAGGCTCATCGAGACGACATTGAGAGCCGCGCAGAAAAGCGGTTTTGCAAGGGTTGAACTCGATGTTTATGAAGACAACGCCCGTGCTATCGCTCTCTACGAAAAGATGGGATTTGCACGCGAAGGCATCGTCCGACGTGCGGCACGCATCGACGGTCAGTTCATCGATGCGATCAGCATGGCGCTTTTGTTCGACGAGCGCGGCGCGGCATAGATCCAGGTATCGCGTCGATTTCTGAATGGGCCCCCGCGAGCCCGGCTGATCAACATTTCGGCCTGAACTTGAAACAAATGCCCTTTCGAGCAATTAGGCCAGGCACTCCCCTATCGGGCGAATGCCTCGAATGGATTGTCGTGGGTCAGGCGCATCAGGGTTCCGTCGTCTACGCCCCGCCGTTTCAGCTCGGGCAGCAAGACGGTGGAAAGATGGGTGTACGGTTTGGGTATCCCGCCCATCGGCAGCGCCGGATCGAACCAGCCACGGTCATGGCTCAACAATAGGCGATCGCCGCAGCCCGCCTCCAGCGCCTTGATCACCAGCTCCGCCACCTCGTTGTCTCCGCCCCGGCCGACATGGTCGTACTCGATCCAAGCGCCTCGCTCGGCGACGGCGACATGATAGGCAAAGTCCTTCTCTTCCTGCGTATGGATCGAGATGAACCTGTCAGCCCTGTAGCCCTCTGCCTCGATGACATCGAGCTGATCCATGACGACCCGTCCCCTGATCGTATGACTGCCGATGACGGCGCCTGTCTGCGCCGCGGCGCGCGCGGCTGCCCGCAGGATTTTCGTCTCGAGCGCCGTCATGCCGTCATCGCCGGCGCTGAGCTTGATCCAGCCCGCCTGGAACCCGGTCTCGTCGATCTGCTCCGTCAGCTCGCGAAGCATCCATGCCTCCAGCTCTTTCTCGGAAGCCTGACGGACCCATTTGGGAATCCAGGGTTCACGGTAATTGCCGGTGGGCACGACAATCGGAAAATCCGTCGCGAGCGACACGGCAAGATCGATATCCGCACGGCGTCCAACGCCACCCGTCGAGCATTCGACCAGTGCCGTCACCCCGAGCTTCTTGATCCGCTCGATTTCGGGGGCCATCAGCCGGACGACGTCTTCGGTCTCCGCTTCGGCATAACCGGGCTGGTCCGGCGTCCTGAGGTCGACGAAAACGTGCTCATGCGGGAGGATCATCCCAAGTTCGGATCTGCTCTTAGGCCCGAGCGTCGTGCGCAGATATTTCAAAGTCTCTCCCCCGCGATCATACCGGCTTTGCGTACAGCCTTCGACCCAAGCCTCGACACTGCCGCGAAAGTAGATCGTGACGTGATGAAATCAATCGCTCACTTGATCGAAATTCTTACGACTGACCTTGATATCGACGTCCGGCTTGGCGAGTTGACTGTCGCCGGGGGAAGATACGCCGCATCGACTACTTCCCCTCAACCTTGCCCCTTCCGGCCCTTCGCATGGCTCAGGGCGTTCGGCCCTGCAATCGATTCACTGGATCGATTGCTCCCGCTTCGCGGGACCGGGCCTCACCACGGTGGCGCATCGCGCTCACCCCGGTGGCGCATCGCGCTCAACCCGGCCGGCGCACCGCGCGGATCTTGCCGCTGCCGCCTCCGCCGCAGAAGAAGCAGTCGCCGCCGTCGGATTCGAGACCGGAGACGCCGGTGCCCTCGGGCATCTCCAGCCGCTCCAGCACCTCTCCGGTTTCCGGGTCGATGCGCCTGACGTCGCTGTCATCGCCCTCCCAGGTGCCGTGCCAGAGCTGGCCGTCGACCCAGGTGACGCCTGTCACGACGCGGTTGGATTCAATGGTGCGGAGGATCTTGCCGGTTTCCGGGTCGATCTGATGGATCCTACGGCCGCGGTGCTGGCCGACCCAAAGCGAGCCTTCGGCCCAGGCAAGGCCGGAATCGCCACCATTGCCCGGCGCCGGGATGGTGGAAAGGATACGACCGGACTTCGGGTCGATCTTGTGAATGACATCCTCGGCGATCTGATAGAGGAACTCGCCATCGAAGGCCGTGCCGGCATGCGATGCGACCTCGATCGAGCGCACCACCTCGCCGTTTGCGGGATCGAGCGCATTCAGCCTGTCGCCCGAGGCGAACCAGACGTGTTCACCGTCGAAGGTGACGCCGTTGACGCGCTCGGCACCGGGAAAAGGTCCATATTCACGGATGATCGTCGCAGCCGATTTTTTCATCTCTTCCATCCTATTCGCCCGTAGGGCCATCCTCATCAGTCAGGCCATACTAATCGCTTGGCAACGGTCCCGGGAGTAACAAGATCGTCGGGAAACCTGGTAACGGCGGGCTCATCCAGCGCCGCGCCCGCCCGCGCCCGAAGGACTGCACCCTGCTTTCATCGGCGAGCGAATCCAGCGCCCGCTGCACGGTGCGCGGGCTGGCGCCGAGCGCGATCGCCAACGCCGAGCTCGACCACGCCTCGCCATCGGCGAGAAAGGCGAGCACCGCCCCGTGTTGACCTTCGACCAGCGGCGCCAGCACGGCGGTCTCTTCGGCACGCCGCGGCGAAAGCGCAAAGCCGCGTTTCGTCGCCGAAACCTCCGCCAGTCCCCGCAGTTCGGCGCGCAGCCGGCCGATCTCGACGCGCAGCCGGGCGCGATGCGATTCATCGGCATGTTTGCCGCGGAAGGCGCGCGCGATGAGCGTGCCGCGTGCCACATCCGTCGGCCAGGCTTCGGCAAGCGTCCGGGCGAGCGTGAAGAGCACGGGCCGCTTTGCCAGCGACACCGACAGCTGGTCGTCGCGCACGACGTGGCGGCAGGCATCGACGACAAGCGTGCCCGAACCCAGCAGCTCTTCCACCTCCTCGAGCAACAGCGGGCTTTCCCGCCAGCGCGAGATCAGCCGCGCCACCGGCGCGCTGAGCACGTGGGCGGCATTTTCCACCTCCGCCGTCAATACCGGCATACCGGCCTCGCGTGCAGCCCGCCTCGCCCGGTCGAGAGCCTCGTGCGCCGTATTCGTCTGCAGGCGCCGGATCGCGATGCCCGCGACCACCAGCTCATGAGCGGCCCTTGCCGCCGGCGGCAGCGGCGTTGGATCGAGCGTTTCCAGCGCCCGCTCGGCCTCGTCGAGCCGGCCGATCAGCACCAGCCGGCGAAGCTCGACATTCCTGGCATGGGCGGCATTGACCCTGTCGCCATGCGCTTCGAGCACCTTGCGCGCCGCTTCCAGCGCCTTGGGCGGCCAGGTGAGATCGCGCGAGACGAGCGCGATCTCGGCCTCGGCGACCACGCAGCGGGCCCGGGCCATCGCCTCCCGCGGGCCGAAGGCACGCGCCGCACTCTTCAACAGCGCCTTGGCGCGGACGAGATCGCCGAGCTGCGCCATCGCAATGCCGCGCAGCGCCAGCGCCGGCGCATCGTCGCGCAGCGCCACCCGCTTTAGCGCGCCAAGCGCATCGCCCGCTGCCAGCGCCCGCGCCGCCGCCGTGATCAGCGAGTCCATTCAAATCCCGTCACACTTGTCACTCCCACCATTTCCCACCTGGCCTTAGATTTGTCGTCGACCGGCAAGCAAGCCTGCGCCGGATGCTACGACGAGAGACAGGCAAAGGAGAAGACCCATGACGGAACAGCTGAACGCAACACGCCAGCAGTGGCTGGCAGCAAGGCTCGATCTGCTCGAGGAGGAGAAGGACCTGACCCGGCAGAGCGACGCGCTGGCGATGAAGCGCCAGCGATTGCCGCGAGTGAGGATCGACAAGCAATACCGCTTCGACACCGACGGCGGCAACGTCTCGCTGAAGGACCTCTTCGGTGGCCGCTCGCAGCTTCTCGTCTATCACTTCATGTTCGGGCCGGACTATACCGCGGGATGCCCGTCCTGCTCGTCGATCGCCGATGGCTTCAACGGCTTCTTCGTTCACCTGGAGAACCACGACGTCGCCTTTTGGGCGGTCTCCCGCGCGCCGTTGGCAAAGCTCGAAGCATTCAAGCGACGGATGCACTGGAGCTTTCCCTGGGCGTCGTCCTTTGGCAGCGACTTCAACGGCGATTTCAGCGTCTGGTTCTCCGCCGAGCAGCAGCACCAGGGCGATGTAGACTATAATTACCGCCGCGAACCGCCCGCCCCCCAACCGCTCGCCGCAAGGACTGTCCAGGAGCGGCAGCCCCGCGATAGCGAGGCGCCGATCACTCAGATCGCCGCCATGACCGGCACCGATGTCCCCACCTATACCCGCGACCGGCCGGGTGTCAGCGCCTTCGAGCTCATCGACGGTGCCGTCTACCACAGCTATTCCAGCTATGCGCGCGGGCTGGACGGGTTATGGGGCATGTATCAATGGCTCGACCGCGCCCCCAAGGGCCGCAACGAAACCGGCATCTGGTGGCGCCACCACGACCGGTACGGCAAGGAGTGACGCCGATGCTGTTCTCCGCCCACACTCCAAGCAGAGGCGACGGCAACGTCGCTCTCAACGCCGCCGAGTGGCTCTCGCTGGCTGCCGCCGCGGATGGATCAGCTGGGAAACCGAGCGGTGGCATGGCTAGTCCAGGCAGCCGGATCACCGGCCGCGCCGCCGATTGGCTGTCGCTTGCAGCCGCTCCGACATTCGCGATCATGGCGGTGCTGACAGCCACGACCGGCAGCGCCGTCATGATCTGCATGACGACGCCGGATGCCTTCCCGATCGGCGGAATGGTGCCGATGTACCTGCTGATGAGCGGCTTCCACCTGGCGCCCTGGCTGCGGCTCGCCGCCGGCTGGCGGGGCATAAGCCCCCGATAACGCTCCGCGACGACGATGCTCCTTCTTCTCCCCAGCGCGGAGAAGAGGGAGCAAGCCGCACTCCCGCTCGGCCGCGTCCGGCTTTACCTCCTTACCGGCGCGACCAAGTTCATGCCCTCACCTCGATAAAGTCGATCGGCCCGCCGGCAACATCGTCGTCGAAGACCGCACAGGAAAGCTTGCCGCCGAAGACGCAGCCGCTGTCGATGTTGGTGCGGTTTCCTGTCGTCACCGGGTTGGACAGCGACGGTGTATGGCCGTGGACCAGGTGCTTGCCCCAATAGTCGCCGGACTCACCGGGAGGGAACCGTAACCAGAGAAGATCGTGCTCGCTCTGCTGCTCCAGCGGAAATGCTGGATCGACGCCCGCATGGACGAAGATCCGATATCGATCAATGTGCATGAAGGGAAGATCGGCCGCCCATTGCAGATGCTGGGGCAGAACTCTGCCGCCGTAGGACATTTCGGTTTCAAGTCCGCCGATGCCGATGCCGATCCACACGTCTCTGCTGTCGCTATCGGCATAGGCAGCGACCATCAGGTCCTCATGATTGCCTTTCAGGCAGATCCATCGCCGCGAGTCCGATGGACCGGCAATGATCCGGTCGAGGACACTTTTGCTGTCAGGCCCGCGATCGACATAGTCGCCAAGGAAGACGACCGTGCCTTCTGGCGCATAAGCCTCGACCCGATCGATCATCCTGTTCAGCGGATCGATACAGCCGTGGATATCACCTATGGCGAACGTGTAGCGCATGTCTCATTTTTAGCGCCTGTCGGGGGTCAGGTGAAGTCCGGATCGCCGCGGCGGATCTCAATACTGCCGACAGAAAATACGACTCATTTCCCAGCACTTGCGGCGATTGCCTCGCCTTTGGCTTGAGTTCGCATATTGATCGGCGCATCGGCCGCCGAGGATGCCGATCCGCGGATGGATACGGCATTGCATTGTGCAATCGCCAACGGCTATGCCTTCATCACCATGAAGAAATACGGACGAACCTATCACCTACCGATTTCTCCCGGAGCGACGAGCGATGACAAAGTCATGGCGATGCTTGACGGGTTGATGATTGGCGATCTTGTCATCACCGAGAAAATGGATGGTGAGAACACGACCATTTATCGGGGCGGGTCTCATGCGCGTAGTCCCGATAGCCGTTACCATTCGTCGCGCGATTGGCTTAAGGCTTTTGCTGCCAGCATCAGCCCGCAACTGGCAGATGGCGAACGCATCGTG
This sequence comes from Rhizobium indigoferae, assembly GCF_034554815.1. Lineage (NCBI taxonomy): Bacteria > Pseudomonadati > Pseudomonadota > Alphaproteobacteria > Hyphomicrobiales > Rhizobiaceae > Rhizobium > Rhizobium indigoferae. The sequence continues at coordinate 2,622,131 of NZ_CP140635.1, forward strand.
GGTGAGAACCTCTATGCCCGGCACTCGATCGGTTATGATGATCTGCCGTCGTACTTCCTCGGCTTTGCATGGATTATCGACGATGAGGTCCAATCCTGGGACCTGACGCAAGCCCGGTTCGAAGAACTGGGCATCGTTCCGGTGTCGACACTATATCGGGGACCATACAAAGCCGGCCTGTTCGAGGATACGGCGGCATCACTGGATAAGACCAAGCAGGAGGGGTTTGTCGTTCGGATCGCTGATGCGTTCCTGGAAACCGAAATGCCAGTTCGGATGGGCAAGTATGTGCGGGACAACCACGTTCAGAGTGAAACGCATTGGATGCAGTCGGAACTCATCCCCAATCGCTTGGCAAATTCCTGACGGTCGCAAATGGTGCAACTTACCGCCAGACTCTTCGAGGCAGTTGGTGGCATTATTGAATTCCGTAAAGCGTCCCCCGCGCCCCCGCCCGAAGCTGATCATCTCCGAGATAGCAAGCGACGCCTCTGCCATGGGCGCCGCGCCCCCCGTTCGAATCGACCTATTATTGATCTCGGGCACTTCATCGACACGAGCGGAACCGGCTCTCTCTCAGCCGCTTACGGCGATTGCCTCTGCTTCTGCTAGAGGAAATCGGCCGGCGCGAGTCATCATGCAGCAAGTGTCCAGCCCGCCTGGCACGCGCACCCTTTCGGTTCCGATTGTCTTCCGGGCCGAAACTGTGCGATGACCGGTCGAACCCAGATACAACGGATCAAGGTGCGGCATCGGCATGAAGAAGATTGGTTTTCTCTCGTTCGGGCACTGGACGCCCTCGCCTCAATCGCAGACGCGCTCGGCCGGCGATGCGTTGCTGCAGTCGATCGACCTTGCCGTCGCGGCCGAGGAGCTCGGTGCTGACGGGGCGTATTTCCGCGTGCACCACTTCGCCCGACAGCTGGCAGCACCCTTCCCGCTGCTATCAGCCGTCGGCGCAAGAACCAGCCGCATCGAGATCGGCACTGCCGTCATCGACATGCGCTACGAAAACCCGCTCTACATGGCCGAAGATGCCGGTGCGGCCGACCTCATCGCCGGCGGCCGTCTGCAGCTCGGCATCAGCCGCGGTTCGCCCGAACAGGTGATCGATGGCTGGCGCCATTTCGGCTATGCCCCGCCCGAAGGCCAGAGCGAGGCCGACATGGCCCGCCACCATGCCGAAGTCTTCCTCGAAGTGTTGCGCGGCGAAGGTTTTGCCAAGCCGAACCCGCGGCCAATGTTTCCGAACCCGCCTGGCCTGCTGCGCCTCGAGCCGCATTCCGAGGGCCTGCGTGAACGGATCTGGTGGGGCGCCAGCTCCAATGCCACCGCCGTGTGGGCAGCCAAACTTGGTATGAACCTGCAGAGCTCGACGCTGAAGGACGATGAGACGGGAGAGCCCTTCCACGTCCAGCAGGCCGACCAGATCCGGGCATACCGCGAGGCCTGGAAAGAAGCCGGCCACACGCGCCAGCCTCGCGTCTCGGTCAGCCGCAGCATCTTCGCGCTCGTCGACGATCGCGACCGCGCCTATTTCGGCTACGGCAACGACGGTGAGGACAAGATCGGCTTCATCGACGAGAAGACCCGGGCGATCTTCGGTCGCAGCTATGCCGCCGAACCCGATGCCCTGATCAAGCAGCTCGCCGAGGACGAGGCAATCGCCGAAGCCGACACGCTGCTGCTCACCGTCCCCAACCAGCTCGGCGTCGACTACAACGCTCATGTCATCGAAGCTATCCTGACCCATGTCGCGTCTGCGATGGGTTGGCGCTGACGCTCCGGCCACAGCTGCCGGCCTCTCAAACTCGCGGATACCTCTCGCGGAATTCGCGAGGACTGCAGCCTTCGCGTTCGTGAAAAACACGCGAAAAATAAAACGGATCGTCCAAGCCGATCATGGCGGCCACCGTTTCGATCTTTTCGTCGGTGGTTGCCAAGAGTTGTTTGGCATGATCCATGCGCGCCCGTAGCTGAAATGCCTTGGGAGGCAATCCGGTTTCGAGCGTGAACCGCCTGCGCAGCGTGGCCGGAGACATACCGTGCTCGGCAGCAAAGGCTGCGAGGTCCAATGGTTTCATCGCCCGCCGCCGTAGCGTTTCCACGATGTCGGCCATGTCGCGCCTTTCCTGGCGTCGATCGGCCGCGCCGCTTACCTGTCTGGCGGCCGATATGACAATGCGATGCAGCATCAATGCCGACGATGCCTGCCCGAGATTGGTATCGTCAAGCAGATCGGCATGAAGCTTGCCGAACAACCGGACCACCTCATCGAGATGATGCAAAGCCACGACGGGATGTCGCTCGGAGATGATCCTCAGCCTCACGAAGTCCCGCGTGAAAGATCCTTCGAAAAGCGCCCAGCGCTCGTCCCAGCCGCCTTCGTCGGGGCCATAGGAATGCACCCGGTTGGGAAACAGCCAGAACAATGCAGGTCCAGTCAGGCTGAGGCGGCCGCTGGCGGCGGTTTCCAGCCAGCCCTGCCCGCGCTCTACCAGGACAACGGCGAAACTCGGCAGTTTCCGCTCCGTCACCGCGCGGCGGGCCTGCTGCCTGCCGCTGCCGGTGACAGCAAGTCCGCCGGCAGCGGCAGGCGGCGTTCTATAGATGGCTTCGGCGTTTCTCATGATGAGCGAAAAGTCTAGGTATGAATTTCCTCTATGTCGGTTGGCCCGCCGGATCAGGTAATTGATGACAAGCCAACTCAAGCGACGGAGGAGTGAAATGTCAATTGCTGCGGAGGTCATGCAGGTCCAAAAGCCGGAATTTTCCCTTGCCGCCCATGGCAGGACCTTGCCTGCGGAGCGAACGGGCTGGCTCACGCCGACCGATCCCGCCATCGGCGTCGACGCCATCCGCCGCCGCTACCAGGACGATGGCTATGTCTGGCTGAAAAGCCTTCTGCCGAAGGCTGGCGTGATCGACTTCCGCCGCTGGGTCTTCGAACATCTCGCCGAAACCGGACTGGTCGAGTCCGGCAGCGATTTTTCCCTTGGCATTGCGTCTGCCGGTGGCTTCGACAAGAGCCTGGCGGACCGGCGCCTGATGTCGCTCGTCCGCTCAGCCGCCTATGAAGGCTTTTGTGCGCAACCGCCGCTCGCCCGCTTCATGGACGATTTCCTGCAGGGCATTTCCTATCTGCATAAGCGCAAGCTCATGCGTTTCATCCAGCCGGGATCGCCGACGGCCACGCCCGCCCACTATGATCTCGTCTATCTCCGCGGCGGCACCAGCCGCCTGGTGACGGCCTGGATTCCAATCGGCGACATCCCCACCGAGATGGGCGGCTTGGTTTACCTCGAAGGCTCGCATGCGCTGGGCGTCAAGATGGAAGCCGAGTTCCGGGCCATGAGTGGCGATCTTTCTCCGGAAGAGCGGATCAGCGCCTATAACAGCCACATGGCGGAAGGCGGCTGGGTCTCGAAGGATCTCCCGGATATGGCGGAGCGCTTCGACACCCGCTGGCTCGCGGCCGATTATGAGGCCGGTGACGTGGTGCTCCACTCGCCCTACATGATCCACGCCTCGACCATCAATCAGGACCGCAGCCGGCGGCTGCGCCTCTCCACCGACATAAGATATCAGAATGTCGACGACGAGATCGACGTCCGATGGAACAACCACTGGAGCCTCGGCGACATGCTGTAGCCCGGCTTTCCAGTGCCCATCTTTGCCTGCGATCCGGTGCAATGGCTGCTATAGCAGGTTGATTGGCGAAAGGACGTCTACATAGAAGCGAAGCGTAGGGGACCTTACTGCCGCGATGGGCGTTGATGGTCCGGGCCTTGAACGATCCCATGACTGCCCGACCTTATTGATCTAGCCGAACCGCTCGAGTTGCCTCATGCCGCGTACAAACTTGAACGATATCCTGATCTTCATGGCCGTCGTCGATGCGGGGAGCTTTATCGCCGGCGGCCAAGCCATGGGCCTTTCCCGTTCGGCGGCAGGCAAGGCGGTCATCCGCCTGGAAGACCGGCTCGGCGCGCGCCTGCTCAACCGCACGACGAGGACGCTGAGCCTGACCGACGAAGGCCGGATGTTCTACGAGCGCGGGCTGCAGATTCTTACATCGGTCGACGAGGCGGAGGCGAGCGTGGCAGGGCAGAACAGCACGCCGCGAGGCGTTCTCAGGCTCACTGTTCCCGATGCCTTCGGGCGGCTCGTCATGCTGCCCCTGCTTAAAAAATATCTTCGGGCCTGGCCCGACATCCAGGTCGAAGTGAGCTTCACCGATCGCCCGGCCGACATCGTCGAGGACGGCTTCGATCTGGCAATCCGGATCGGCGCGACGGCGACGGACACCGGCCTGATCGCGCGCACGGTCGCCAGATACAAGGCGCGGCTCTGCGCTTCGCCGTCTTACCTCGCAGAGCGCGGGGAGCCGGGCGATATCGACGATATCACGGCCCACGACTGCCTGATCTTTGCCAGCCGCAATCAAAGGCAGGGCTGGCGCTTTCGCGGGGAAGGCGGTCCCTGGGTCAAAGCGCAAGGGCGCAGCCGTCTGAGGCTCGACAGCGCAGAGGCGATCCGCGACGCCGCCCTGGCGGGACTAGGGATTGCCCTCCTTCCCGATTTTCTCGTCGCCGATGATCTCCTCGCCGGGCGCCTCCGGCAGGTCCTGCCCGGCCTCGAAACTGACGACGCAAAGATCGTCGCTCTCTATCCCGACAAACGCCTGCTGGAACCGCGTGTCCGCCGTTTCATCGATCTGATGGTCGAGGAGCTTGGGCACCTGGGCCAGGCAAGCAACCGCGACGCTAGCTCTGGGTGATAGGCTTGTAGAAGCCGCGGAAGCTCTTCAGCGCCAGGGGAAAGAGCGTTGCGGCGAGATAGGCGAGCCCGGTGAGCGAGAGCGCCGCGGCAAGGCCGATCATGCTGATCAGTGCGCCGCCGACGAGGCCGCCGAAGGGGATGAGCGCGAAGCAGAGGGCGGCGTTCATCGCGGTGACACGGCCGGTCAGCGGCTTGGGGATGCGCTCGAAGATCACTGCCGACAGGATCGGATTGAGGAAGCCCGAGGCAAATCCCGCGATTGTCAGGGTGAGGAAGATGAGGGAGAGCGGCGCATCCAGCGCAATAACGAGAAAGCGCGGAAATCCGGTCAGCAGGAAGGCCACGGTATAAACCATCAGGCGCGGCATCCGCTCGCCGATCGCAGCGGCAATCGCAGCACCCGCGATCGAGGCGCCGGTGAAGGCCGAAAACATCGCCCCCAGCAATTCCGGGCCATGGCCTGAGCTCTGCGTCCAGACGGGCAGCAGCACCGCGTGATAGGCCTGGTCCAGCAGGTTGGTGGTCGCCACCATGATGACAATGCTGACGAGGACCGCGTCGCCGCGCAGAAAGCGCCAGCCTTCCCTGAGATCGCCGAGATAGGACGACATCCCGCCCGGCCGGGCCTCGGGCGCGTCGCGTAGCTCAGACATACTCCTGAGCCCGGGGATGCCCACTCCAACGATCAGCGCCGCGGCAGCGAAGGTAATGGCATTGACGACGAGCGCCTGGCCCGGGCCGATCAAGCCGATCAGCGCTCCGGCACCCGCAGCACCCGCCGTTGAGGCCAGCCGCTCGATGGCGCCGACGACGCCGGTCACCCGTTCGATCGGCACGGCCGCCAATTCGGCAATATCCGGCACCATCGCCTGTTTGGCAGCATCGGATGGACCGCGCAGCACACCCATGGCAAAGACAACAGGCAGCAGCAGCGGCATACCAAGCAGGCCGAACCAGTCGAGCATCGGCACCAGCATCACCACGGCCACCGAAGCGATGTCGCAGACGACAGCGATGCGCTTCGGGCCGACGCGGTCGATCAGCGGCCCACTGAGCGCCTTGGCGGCGACATAGGGCAGCATCTCCATCATCGCCGTCAGCCCTGTTAAAACGGGGCTGCCCGTCGTGCTCAGCACCAGCCAGGGAATAGCGATGGTCGACAGCCGCGTGCCGGAAAGCGAAAGCGTCTCGGCCGCGGCAAGCGCCAGGAATGGCCCGCCCTTCTTCATGACCCATCATCCCCCTCGCGATGCGGGAGCCGGCCCGGATAGGGAAAGGCGTGCAGCATGATCGAGAAAGGAACCATATCCGGGGGTGCGAGCTCTCCCAAAGGCGGAGCCACCCGCATCGCTTCGAGAATGATATCGGTCAGCCGCCTGGTCAGGGCTTCGGCCTGTTCCGCCGTCATCGGGATGATGATGTCGCTGGCTGTACTCGCCTTGCGCCATTCCGCCGGCAGCTCGGCATATTCCTCCAGCGCCTGCTGCATATGGCCGACCTGCAGAGAGAGTATCGCCTGGTTGAAGGCGAGATCGAGATCCAGCGCTTCGCCCTCAACCTCGCTTGCCGGCACCGAGGTGAGCTCGTGGCTGGCGCGCCACCAGCGGTCGCGCCGCGAAGCATGCGGCGCTTCCTCGATGAAGCCGTACTGGGCGAGCTGACGCAGGTGATAGCTGGTCGCGCCGCTATTCAGCCCGAGCCGCGCCGCAAGCTGCGTCGCGGTGGCGGGTCCATCGACCCGCAGCATGCCGAGCATGCGTAGCCGGACAGGATGCGTCAGCGCCTTCAGCGCGGTTGGATCGGGCACGACACGGCTGAGGGTGCGGGGTGCGGTGGCGGATTGACCAGGCTGCGGGCGCGGATTTTTCATGCCGGAAGCCTACTATTGCAAAGATATCTTTGCAAAGCTTTCTTTGCATAAATGCAAGTGTCCTATCCGCAGCTCAATCCTCAGGCAGGGTGAAGACCGCGCAAGGGTCGGCGATGCCACGCAAGCTGTGCTCTCCGAGCGGCATCAGTGCCGTCGCCGTATTCGCCGCAACCGCGCCCGAGATCAGCACGCTTCGGCCGAGCGGCTTACACAGCCCTTCCAGCCGGCTGACCAGATTGACGGCGGGGCCGATGGCGGTAAAGTCCAGCCGGTCGGCAGCACCAATATTGCCCCACAGGATCTCGCCGAAATGCAATGCTGCGCCGAAGGGCAGCGGCGCCAGCCCCTGCGCATGGCGCACCTGATCGAGATGGGCCATGCCGGCGCGGCTGGCGGCGACCGCGCGCAGTGCTGCCTCGCAGGCCTCGCAATCCCCTCGGGCGGCGTCGCCCTCGCTCGACGTGGCCGTGACCGGAAAGATCGCCAGCACGCCGTCGCCGATGAACTTCAGCACCTCGCCCCCGAAGGCATGCACGGCGCCTGCGACACGGTCGAACCAGGCGTCTAGTGCAGTGATCATCACATGAGGCTCTGTCACCTCGGAGAGCGCGGTGAAGTCGCGCAGATCGGCGCAGAGAAGGGCTGCGCGGATGGTCTCGCCGGTGCCGCGGGCAAGGGCGCCGGCCTGCACCCGGGCGGCGCTGCGCCGGCCGAGATAGGCTTCAAGCAGCGCGGCCTTCGCCTCCCGCGCCGCCAATGCGGCGAGCGGCGCTCCAGCAAAACGCGCGACCTCGCGCAGCAGGCCAGCCTCAGCCGGGCCGAATGCACCGGCCCCTGCCCCATTGGCGATACCCGCCCAGCCGAGCACCGGTCTGTCAGATATCTGATTGTCCTGTGCAAGCCCGATCCTGTCCTCCCATACCGGTCCCAGCCCGGCCAGCCACTCGCGCCCGGCCTCACTCTGCGGAGCCGCGGCGAAGGCCAACGCCTCGATGACAGCACCGGTCTCGGCCCGCCACAGCCAGGTGCGCCGCGCGATGATCGGATGCGGCACCGAAAGTGTCAGCGCGCCGCCGGAAATCGGCAGGCCATCAGCCAGCAGCCGGCGCCCGAGTTCGGCCAGAAACCGTTCGGGACCGGGCGAGGCGCCGGCCTCGTCAACCAGCCAGGCAAGGGGGGACGGCAGATCCATGGCTTAACATCGCACGCTCGCCGGGGCGGCCGCAAGGACATCCCCGGTGTGACCGCTTGCGGTCATCCCCGGGTTCGAAAAAGGACGTCCGCTCCCCTGTCGAATACCATTCGCCACGGTGGAAAACAAAAAATAAACACTTTAAACTTGCGCGACTTTGATTCCATTATAGGGCCGTTCGTCATCGTGTGATTGAGGGGTACGATGGGCACGATATTCTGGCCGAAAGATCCGCTGGATGGGAATGACATGACGCTGCTGACGTCGATCCTTCGGCGATGGTGCGAAAGGTATCAGGTCGAGCTGACGGCGGAGGAGAGCAGCCGCAAGGCGAAAGAACTCGTCGAATGGTTCGAATTCGGCGTCAAGGATCCCATCGAGCTCGAGGAATTGATCGACGACAAGCACTGGCTCGTCGGCAGCATCTGACCCTCTCGGGCAAATCGGGAGAACGCTGGCTGTCAGCGTCGGTGAAGCTGTTCATTAGAAAAGGCCGGGCGAAAATCGCTCCGGCCTTCATCCATTACATCTAAGCGAGACCCTTAGTCGTCATCCCGCCAACGCCGGTCGCGATCCCAGCGCCTCTCATGGCGCCAGCGCGGGCCATCCCAATCCCGGTGACGCCGCTCCCAGCCCCAGCGGGGCGGACCACCGTAGAAAGCTACCGGCGGCGGGCGTCTCCAGTTTCGCCGGCATTCGCCCCAGCGCGTCAGATGCCAGCCGCGACCGCAGGCGTAGTCGACCTTTGTGACATTGCTCTGGACATTAATTGTCCCCATCGGCATCGCCTCAGCTGTGCCGATCGAGAGGCCGCCAACGAGCAAGGCGGCCGCGATAGAAAGCGCTTTCATCGAGAACTCCATTTTCAATCCAGCCGTCCCCACTTTATGGCCGCTAAATTGAACTGGAGATGAACTGCGCGTTCATGTTTGGCGCTGGAGCATGATGCCGAAAAGTGTGAGCGGTTTTCGGACGACCTCATGCCCCAACTCTTTGCTTTAGAACAGAATTCAGACTTTTGGCCGATCCAGCCTATAATCATCCTGTTCTGGCAGCGGGCGATGTTGAAGGCGGAAAGCTGGGCTACGTCCTGCCGTAAAAAGGGTCAGGACCTGGATCACGCCCGGCGGCGACTTCGGTCAGCCGCCCGAGGTAATGGGCCCAGCCTTCCGCATGGCCGGCGCATTGATCAGCACTGGGCAGACCGCTATGGGTGAGCCGCAACAGCGTTCCGCCTCCCTGCTCGATCAGGTCGATCTCGACCAGGCTCGACCCCGGCGGCACCACCTCGCTGCCGTCCCAGCCGAAGCTGTAGGCAAGGCGATGAACCGGCACCACTTCACGAAACGAGCCGCGCGCAAAGCGGGCGCCGGTGACGTTGACGAGATAGAGCCCGCCGGGCTGCGGCTCGACCTGCGCTTCCGTTCCCATCCAGCGCAGGATCTTCTCCGGATCGGTCATCAGCGCAAACACCGCGGCCGGCGGCGCCGCGATATGCGCCTCGCGGTGAACGACGAAAGATTCTGGCATCACTCTCTCCCATGGTTGTCACGGCCCCGCCCAGGCGGAGACAGCGCGTCCTGTCTTGTCGTGGTATTTCTGACCTAGATGTCCTCACAGAGAGCATGTAGGCGCATGCCCCTCCGCCGCAAGAGGGATTGCCCGTCGCCATCGACGAACGAGCGAAATCGCCACTTGGAGAGCCCTGATCCAGCTCCGGCCGCGAAAGTATTTCGACCTATTGCCAGCCCGCCGCCTTCCCCCTATTGTTCGTGCCGTTCTCAGGGCGGGGTGAAAGTCCCTACCGGCGGTATGCAATTTTGATTGCGAGCCCGCGAGCGCCTTCTCAGGAAGGGTCAGCAGATCAGGTGAGATGCCTGAGCCGACGGTCATAGTCCGGATGAAAGAGAACGTGCGTTCCTGCCGCCCTTGCGGCCGTCGGGAACGTTCGTGATCGCCTTGGGTGATGTGTCTGTTCGCCAAAGGAGATTACCGTGACACCCACCCGCTACGCCTTCGTCAAAGCCAGCTGGCACGCCGACATCGTCGACCGCGCCCTTGATGGCTTCTACCAGCTCGTTCCGCCCGAGCAGGTCGACGTGTTCGATGTTCCCGGCGCATTCGAGATGCCGCTGCTTTCCCGCGATCTTGCGGCAACCGGGCGTTACGGCGCCGTCATTGCCGCCGCCTTCGTCGTCGACGGCGGAATCTACCGCCACGAATTTGTCGCCCAGGCCGTCGTCGATGGGCTGATGCGCGCCGGCATGGATACGGGCGTGCCGGTCCTGTCGGTGTCGTTGACGCCGCACCAGTATCAGGAAACCGAGCATCACAAGCAGATCTACCGCGCGCACTTCGTCGAGAAAGGCCGTGAAGCGGCAAAGGCAGCTCTGACGATCGGCAAAACCCGCGCCGCTCTTGCCGCGTAGTCAGCGGTTCGACGAACAGAAGACGGCGGGAACAGTCCCGCCGCTTCGATACAACTCCGCTACACGGCCAAATCAGACAGAATAATTGATTCGACGGCCTCACCGCACTGTGGTCCACTGGCCACTGACATGTATCGCCATTCTTAACGCATCCAAAACCCCAAGGAGCTGAAGATGAGCAATGCAATGCGCAGTGAAACCCCCATTGAGACCCCGAGAACACAGCCCGTCGACACCAAGCTCGAGGTGGTCGTGATCCCCGTTTCCGACGTCGATCGCGCCAAACGCTTTTACGACGGCCTGGGCTGGCGGCTCGACGCCGACTTCGCCAATGATGCCGATTTCCGTGTAATCCAGTTTACCCCGCCCGGCTCCGGCTGCGCGATCATCTTCGGCAAGAACGTCACCGCCGCGGCCCCCGGTTCCGCCCAGGGGCTCTACCTGATCGTCTCCGACATCGAGGCCGCTCGCCGCGATCTCATCGCCCGCGGCATCGAGGTCAGCGAAGTGTTCCATGACGCTGCCGGCGTCTATGCCGGCAAGGACGAACCCTATCTGTTCGGCCGCCTGCGGATCGCCGGCCGCGATCCCGATCATCGCAGCTATCGCTCCTTCGCCTCATTCAAGGATCCCGACGGCAACGGCTGGCTGTTCCAGGAAGTCACCACGCGGCTGCCGGGGCGCATCGACGCCGACGAGACGAAATTCACGACGTCGACCGAGCTTGCGTCAGCACTCCGCCGTGCGGCAACTGCCCATGGTGAACACGAGAAGCGAAACGGCGGCAAGCACGACGAAGGCTGGCCGGACTGGTACGCCGAATACATGGTCAGCGAACAGGCCGGCAAGCAGCTGCCCTTATAGGCAAAGGCGGCAACATCCTCTGAGAAGCAAGGGCATTTCGGTATGGCGCGCGCCATACCGAAATGTTTTATCGTGTCTATGCCTCACCAAATTCACTGATCTCCTTGCCGACGTCAGGTCGAGGATCGCGATCCGCCAGAAGCTGTCATTGAGATGCGGAAGAGATCTGCGACGTTATCCAATCGGAAAATGCGAGCATGGCTGCCGTTGGCGGCCTTGATTGAAGTCGAGTCAGCCAATAACTGCCCAATGATATGGTCGTGGGAAAAGGTTGTAATATAGCCCCTGATGACAGATGCCTGGAAAACATCGACGGCGGCGCCAGAGCAATTCCCAATCCTTGCATGGCCGCCTCCATCATGGCGAGGGAAGAGTCAAAAACGATCCCTGCGTTGACCTGTGCCGCAGGCGGAACATCAGCTGCCGCGAACCAGGTACTCCACTCGTCCGCCCTATAGCTCCGCAAAAGCGTCGCTTCGGCAAGATCTGCGGGCGAGCTTAAACGGTCTGCCAGTCTGGGGGTGCACAGAGGCGAAAGCGGAGCGTCGAACAGACGCAGTGCTTCTGTGCCGTGCCAGGAGCCGCTGCCGAAGCGAATGGCAAAATGCAGCCCCTCAGCGGCCATATCGACGCGATTATTGTTTGTCGAAATGCGCACGTCAATGAATGGATGCTGCTGTTGAAAATCCGGAAGCCTTGGCAATAACCAGCCGACAGCAAAGGTTCCAACCACGCCCAAAAACAGCAATTCCCGAACTTGCCCGGCTTCAATCCTGTCCAGCGTGATTGCCATTTGATCGAAGGAATTGGTCAACGTCGGCAAAAGAGCTTCACCTTCCGCGGTGATTTTCAAACCCTTTGGGAGGCGCTGGAAAAGCGCAACGCCCAATCGCTTCTCCAGGCTTTTGACCTGCTGGCTTACGGCGGCCTGAGTAACGCAAAGTTCGATTGCGGCGCGGGTGAAGCTGAGATGTCTCGCCGAAGCTTCGAAGGCTCTCAAGCCATTCAAAGGGAGGAATTGCCGAACCATCTTAGCCCTAGATTTTCTTGTATCTCCTCCGAGATATCATCGTTTGCTGCCGCAAAACAGTGCCATTAAATGCCGTCCTCATGCGCCTTTGCGCTGATTGAGCTGCGTATGGAGGATGAAAAAATGAAGCTTTATTGGATAGGAATTCTATCAGCCGCCCTGGTCGCGACATGCATTTCCTCAAATGGCTTTGCGGCTGACGAGATGAAACTGCAAGCCATCTCGGACAACGCGATCAAACCGATCATGGATAAATACGGCATCCCGGGCATGGCAGTTGCCATTACCGTTGACGGAGAGGACCACATCTACAACTACGGCGTCGTGTCGAAGGACACCAACAAGCCCGTCACTGCGGCCACCATGTTCGAACTCGGGTCAATCAGCAAAACGTTTACAGTGACCCTCACATCCTACGCTGAGGTGACCGGCCGACTTTCGCTGTCGGACAAGGCAAGCAAATATCTTCCATCGATGAAGGGAAGCCCCTTCGGCGATGTCGCGCTGATGAATTTGGGCACGCACACGGCTGGCGGATTTCCGCTGCAAATTCCTGATGACGTCAAAACCGAAAAACAACTAATGGACTATTTTGAAGCCTGGCGTCCTTCATACGAGGCTGGAACCCATCGAACTTACGCCAATCCAAGCATCGGGATGCTTGGCTATATAACGGCGAAAAGCATGCAGCGGGATTTCGCGGCGCTTATGCAGGACGAATTGTTTCCCTCTCTCGGGTTGAAGAGCACATATATCAATGTGCCGAAATCGCGGGTGGCGGACTATGCCCAAGGCTACAAGCGAAGCGGTGAACCGGCTAGAATGACACCCGCCATTCTTTCGTCCGAAGCCTATGGAGTGAAATCCACAGCAAGCGACATGATCCGGTTCATCGACGCGAACATGGGCCTCGTCGACCTGGACGAAAAGCTCCGGCAGGCGATCACGAATACGCATAGGGAATACTTCGATGTCGGCGCAATGACCCAAGACCTTATTTGGGAGCAGTATTCTTATCCCGCGAAGCTGACGACGTTGATGGAAAACAATTCCAGCGCGATGCTGAAAAGCATTCCCGTCAAGCAACTGAAGCCCGCAATGGAACCGCGCGACGATGTATGGATCAATAAGACCGGCTCAACGAATGGTTTCGGCGCCTATGTCGCGTTCATCCCGAAAGAGCGAGTTGGCATCGTCATCTTGGCCAATAAAAACTATCCCAACGAGGATCGAGTCTCTGCCGCTTACCAAATACTGACGGATATAACTTCGGCGCGCTGACCCGGTAGAGCATGATGCCGAAAAGTGTGCGCGGTTTTCGGACGACATCATGCTCTAACTATGTAATTCAGGACAGGATTGAGATTTCAGGCCGACCCGGCCTAAAATCATCCTGTTCTGGCATCAGCGGTCGAAGATGTCCCGCCACTGCTTCTCACCGATCAGGCAGTCAGTGCCCGCCTCAGCGCCAGCGATCTTCTGCACCGTCGCCGGCCGGGAAAGGTCGCTGATCTCCAGCACCAGCTTGCGGCGCACGGCAACGGCGAAATCCTCGATCTTGCGGACCGGCAGCACGAAGGCGCCGGGGCCGCCGATCACGCAATCCGCATAATATTTGTCGAGCCCGTTCGGCGCATCGGAGGGCCGCAGCATGATGGCCAGGCCGTTGATGATCATGCCTGCTTCCACCGCCTTGTCGCGGGCGGGGGTGACGGGATCGCCTGAGTTGTTCGGCCCGTCGCCGGAGACATCGATCACCTGTCGCCTGGACTGAAAGGGACTGGAAACGATCATGCTGGCGCCCTGGGCGATCGCGGTGGAGATCGATGTGCGCCGTTGCGTGGCAATCGGTCGGGCTTCGAGCTTGTCGGCAAACGCGATCGCATCCTCTTCCGTCTCGATCACCTGCCAATCGATCACGGAATCCTGGACGACATAGCCTGCCCATTCGAAATAGCCGATGGCAATGCGGCCGGTCAGCCCGCCCTTCACCGCGTCGATGAATTCCTTGTGCTTGAGCGCCTCGACATAGCCCTCGCGCTGGATGCCGATCTCCTCGAAATCCATCGACCGCGAGGTGTCGACAGCGAGCACCAGCGTCACGTCGACCTCGCTTCCCCCCGCCTGCGCGGCCGGGGTAATGCCTGTAAGCCCCATAAGCACCGCAAGTGTCGTCAGCATTGGTAGTCCAATCCCTGCGCCATCCAAGCCAGCAAACTCTAACACAGCTTGGCCGACGCAGGACGCTCGCCCACGCGCACGGCTTCAATTTTCGGTGATGGATCGGAAGGCCTTCAATGCAAGGGAAGCCACAAGGGGTTCTTCCATGCCTTCAGCGCATCGAGAAAGACCTGCAACCGGGAAGGCAGGAAGCGGCGGGTGGGATAGACGGCGTGCACGAAAATTTCCTCGGACGACCAGTCCGGCAGCAGGCGGATGAGTTCGCCACTTCTGATCTGTTCGTCGCAATAGGTCGAAGGCAGCAGGCCGATGCCGTGTCCGCGATAGGTGAAGGCGCTCACCGCATCGAAATCCCGGCTCGATACCGGCCCCGACACATGCAGGCGAACCGTTTTGCGCCCGTTCACGAGATCCCATTCCGCTTCGCCGTTGCGGCCGTTCAAGAGAATGCACTGATGGTCCTTCAGGTCTTCGGGCTTCAAGGGAAGCACCCTGCTCTTCAGATAGTCGGGCGCAGCGACCAGATAGCGCACGCTCTTCCCGAGCCGCTGCGCGACGATGGTCGAATCCTTGAGTTCGCCGAAACGGATGCCGAGGTCGATGTTCTCCGCGATCAGATCGAGGAACAGGTTGGTGACGAAGAGATCGACCTGGATCTTCGGATATGCCTTCAGGAAGGCCGAGACGAATTCGTAAAAGACCTCCTGTCCGAAGATGACAGGCACGGAGATCTTCAGCAAACCCTCCGGTTTTCTCTGTGTCTCGGTGAGTACCTGCTCGGCGTCGAGGAGATGGGCGAGCGGTTCGCTGCACCTGTTGTAATAGGCCCGGCCCTGGGCGGTCAGGCTCAGTTTGCGGGTCGTCCGCTGCAGCAGCGTCACGCCGAGCTGCTCCTCCAGCGACGTCACCTTCCGGCTGACCGTCGATACCGGCATGCCGAGGGAATGGGCAGCACGGCTGAAGCTGCCGTACTGCGCCACCTTCACGAAGACTGCGATATCGTTCAGATCAGCCATCGCGATATTTTTGCATGGATGCAAAAGAGAATCCAGATATTTCCATCTAATCGGGTAATGGAGTTTTCGCCATATTCACCTTGCGAAAACAAGACAACCCGATGGAGGCGCATTCGCAGCAGCCCCATCTCGAGCGACCCGGCCTTCGCAAATGCAAGGCCCGCGTTGCCCGAACCAGTTTATGGAGATCAGCATGACTACGAAAAAAACAGTCATCGTCACGGGCGCCTCGCAGGGTATCGGAGCCGGCCTCGTTAACGCCTTCATCGAGCGCGGCTATAATGTGGTCGCCACCTCGCGCCAGGTCAGCACTTCGAACGCTTTCCAAGCCTCCGACAAGCTGGCGCTCGTCGACGGTGACATTGGCGATGCCGAAACCGCAGCGCTGGTGGCAAGGACCGCAATCGACCGGTTCGGCTCGATCGACGGCCTCGTCAACAATGCCGGCATTTTCCTGGCCAAGCCGTTCGTCGATTTCACCATGGACGACTTCAAAAAATTGTCCTCGACCAATCTCGAGGGCTTCATCCACCTGACCCAACTGGTCGTCAGGCAGATGCTCACACAGAAAACGGGCGGCAGCGTCGTCAGCATCACCACGCCATTGACCGATCATCCGATCGCCGGTTTCTCCGCTTCGGTGTCGATGATGACAAAGGGCGGTATCAACGCCATCTCCAAGAACCTGGCGATGGAATATGCGAACCAAGGAATTCGCTTCAATATTGTAGCTCCCGGTGTGGTGGACACGCCGCTGCACAAGGATAATCCGAAGGGTTTCCTGAAGACGTTGTCGCCGATGGCAGGCATATCGAACGTCGAGGAGATCGCCGACGCAGTCGTCTTCCTCACCGAAGCGCCGCGCGTAACCGGGGAGGTGCTGCACGTCGACGGCGGCGCACATCTGGGCAGATGGTAGACCATGCGAAAGCGCAGGCAGCCGGCGCGGAACGGCGGCTGCAGGAACTCGGCATCACGCTTCCCCCGCCACCGACACCCTTTGGGGCCTATGTCGAAGCGATAAGGACCGGTAACCTGGTCTTCTTCAGCGGGATGCTGCCGGTCGTCGGCCATGAGCCGCGCTATATCGGCCGCGTCGGCGGTGCTCTGACGGCCGAAGACGGCAAGAAGGCGGCCGAAACGGCAACGCTGAGCGCGCTCGCAGCAGCAAGGGACTTTCTCGGTTCACTGGACAGGGTCGTCAGGGTCGTCAAGCTGGGCGTCTATATCGCGACCGAAGGCGATTTCCGCGACCATCCGAAGGTTGCGGACGGAGCATCCGAAATGCTGCTTGCGGTCTTCGGCGGGGAAAAACTCTCAGGCCGCGTCGTGCTCGGCGTCGCCAGCCTGCCCCTCGGCCTGCCGATCGAACTTGAACTCATCCTCGAAGTCGAGGATTGAAAGTAGCCGGGCACGTTTCTGCGTGCCCGGCGAAAGCATGCCTCACCCTTCGAGGCCCCTCCGGGCCACCTCAGGGCGAGGCTCTCTTGAGCCATGTTGCGCTCACACCGCCACCAACAGCAGCACGTAAGCGATCACACTCACCATCAGCCCGCGGAACGCGAAGGTGACGCAACGATATTTGCTGCGGGCGATGGCGGAGAGGATGTTGGCGTTTTCGAGATACTGGTCGAAGAGATAGCGTTCGTCGCGCCGCAGTGCTGCCTCGAAGAACAGGTCGCGGTGGTTCTGCCAGGCGCCCCAAAACAGCGAGGTCGAGCTGTCCAAACGGCGCGGCAACACGACGAGGATCGCCGACAGGATGGAAAAGACCGAGGCTGCAGCAAGCAGGCCCGAGAACAGCATGCTCCCCGGCGCCCCGCTCGCGTAGCGTGCCGGGCTGAAGACTGCCCTCACCTCGCTCGAACTCACCAGGAAGGCTAACATGAAAGTAAAGATATAGGCCGCCTTCTGGTCAGATATCTTGACTTGGTCGTAGAATATGTCGTTGATTTTCTTGATATGGTCGAAATACTCGGAACTGATATCGCCGCTCGACGGGGCGCTCAGCATAAGATCAGTTGCATTTTCGAAATCGCTCACCTGAATACTCCATCTACAAAGTGTTTCCCTGATATTACACTGCACAGCGAATTCAAGAACACGTGTGCAATGCGCTTGACTTTTCTTTTCTACATGGACAAAGGGGATGTGGGAGTTGGGGTTGGGTCATGCTGGGTCGCTGGAAAAACATCTGTCGCGCCGGGGTGGCGCTTGCGCTCGTCTTGCTAGGCTTTTCGCCGCCGGCGGCGGCCGACCCCGTTCAGCGTGCAACACCGGTTGCCGGATCCGTCATTGCCCGCAAGACCGGAGAGGAGGTCCGCTTCATCGACGTGTCGAACTGGCGTGTCGTCGACATCAATCAGGATCTCCTGACTGGCGACGTGCTGCGCACCAATGCCAACGGCCAGCTCGCCATCGTCTTTTCCGATCACACCCAGGTCCGTCTCGGCCGCAATTCCTCGCTGCAGGTCAAGAAGATGGCCGCGAGTGGCGACACGACGCTGGAGCTGCAATCGGGAACGATCTGGGCGCGCGCCGAGCGCGGCGGCCAGGGCCTGACGGTAGAAACGCCGGCGGCCGCAGCCGCCATCCGCGGCACCGACTGGACGATGACCGTCGAGGGCGCCAAGACCTCGATGATCGTGCTCGAAGGCCGCGTCGCGCTCACCAACCCGCAGGGCAGCATCGAGGTGAACGAGGGGGAAGGAGCGGTCGCCACGATCGGCCAGGCGCCGCGCAAGCTCGTCATCGTCACACCCGACGATCGCGAGCAGATGCTGTTCTACCTGAACCTGCGTGACGGCTTCGGCCTGATGCCGACCTCGCCGCTGCCGGCAGGCCACATGGCCGACGAGCGCCGCCGGCTGCTGGCTTTGCCGCCGGAGCGTCGCACCACCGAGGACTGGCTGGAGCTTGCCGAAGTCCAGAGCGCCTTCGATGGCCGGCAGGTTGCAGCCGCCACGCTTCAGGAAGTTCGGGGCCGTAAGCTGACGACCGCCCAGAAGGCCCGCGTCGACCTGATCGATGCCACGATCGCCGGCTCCGAAAAACGCTACGACGAAGCCGCAAGGCTATTTGCGGCAGCACTGCCGCATCTCGACGCCAACCGCCGGAACATGGCGCAATATGGCGGCTATTTCGCCCGTTCGCTTGCCGATCCCGCCCATGTCGAAAAGCCGCCGTCATCAGCTGTCGGCCCCTATGGCGCGATCATGCAGGCCTACACCGCCGGCTTTCTGCAAAACCCGCGCGCCGCTGTCGATGTGATCAGGGACGCGGAGAAGCGTTTTCCCGACGATCCCACCCTGCCCGCGATCCGCGCCCAGCTGGCGCAGCTGATCGATGACCGCGCCCAGATGCAGGAGGCGGTGAACCGCGCCCTCTCGCTCGATCCGAACCATCCGATCGCCCTTGCCGCGCGCGCGTCTTACAAGGCGAGCTACGAAAGCGACATCGACGGCGCCCTGGCCGATCTGAACCGCGCCATCGAGCTTGCGCCCGGTGCATCAGGATCGTTGAACTCGATGGGCCTGCTGCAAAGCGCCCGCGACGCCAATGGCGAGGCCGAGGCGGCCTTCCTGAAGGCGATCGCGCTCGATCCGCAGGACCCGGTTCCCCACGGCAATCTTGCCATTCTCTATCTCGACCAGTCCAGGATGAAGGATGCCAAGCGCGAGATCGATGCGGCGCTCGCGGTCGATCCGTCCTACGACATTGCTCTCCTCGCCCGCGGCCGCTACTACCTGCAGACCGGCGAACGCGACAAGGCGCTGGCGGACCTGCTGGCCGCCAGCACCGCCAATCCGGCCCATTCGCAGTCACAGTTGATGCTCGCCGCCGCCCATTACGAAAAGGGTGACCGCATCCCCTCCGCACAGGCGGTCGACAATGCTGACAGGCTCGACAAGAACGATCCCGTCATCTCCTCCTTCCGCACCGCCGTCGACATCGACGACTACGACGCCGACGGCGCGATCCGCAACGCCCAGGAATTTCTCCGCCGCTCCAGGGCGCGCGGCGGCGACTACAGCGCGCTCGGCGCCAACCAGGATGCCGGCTCGACGCTGAACAACGCCTTCCGCCTGCAGGGCCTAGACGCGTGGGGCCGTTATTATGGCGATGCCGTCTTCAGTCCCTTCGAAGGCAGCGGCTATACCGACCAGTCGATCAAGGGCAGCATCTTCCCCTTCAATAATGCGACCGATTTCGGCGACGACAACATCAGCCAGTATCGCGTCAACACGTCGAGCTTCTCCTCGCTGTTCCAGGGACTGCTGCTCGATCCGCACATGCTGTCGGGCCGTTCGCGCTCGGCAACGCTTCTGCGCACCCCCTTCATCGAAGGTTCACTCGGCGGCGGCATCAACAGCGTCGATGGCCATACTAGGCGCATCGGTGAGGCCGAGATCCAGGGCTTCTCTAACGAGACCATCCCGCTCAGCTTCTACGGCAACCTGAACTGGGAGGAGATCGCCCGCGATGGCGACTATACGGATTTCGGCGGCTTCTCCACCGAGAACAAGATCCTGAGCGGCAACGGTTATCTCACAGCGACGATCACCCCTGATGATCGTGTCGTCGCCTATTTCAACGGCGCCAAACGCGATTTCGACCTCGATACCTTGAGCAGCAATTCCCAGCTGTCGACCATTTTGAACGACGGGCTGTTCATTCCCTTGCTCGGCTTCCCTCTGGCACCCGACGAATTGCCGCTTTATCAGACCCGGCGCGACATCATTACGGCGACCAATGCCGGCATCGGTTGGAGCCACACATTTGGCTACGAAAACGTGCTGAATGCAGCGCTGCTCTATTCCGGCACGCGAACGAAGACCACCGACGAACTGGCGTTCGATTGGGAGACTGTGCCGTTCCTTGGCGGTCCCGGCACCGATATCCGCCCTTTCGCGCAGATCAGCCAGGACCAGAGCTCGAAGACCTATGTCGCAGCCCTCAATCACGACATTGGGGCGGGACCGCTGACCTTCCGCTACGGCATCGAGGGCGGCTGGATCGATGCCCACAACAGCAGCTTCCTGCACATCGAGGATATCGTTCCGGGCTTCCTCGACGGCACGACGCTTGGCCCCACGGAGGCCGACAATCGCGTCGATATCGCCCGCGCCTATGTCGACGTGCTGCACGAGATCGCGCCTGATCTGAAGGGCGAATATGCGCTGTTCGGCACGCGCATGTCAGGCGACGGCGTCGATGTCAGCCGGCTGGAGCCGCGCTTCGGCCTTGCCTGGTCGCCCGTTCAGAACCACTGGCTGCGCGCCGCCTTCATGCGTCAGAGCGTCGATACCGGCGTTCCCACCCTCGCCCCGATCGGCATCCTCGGCCTGCAGCCGAACCAGTTCTCGGTCGGTATCGAAGGTTATAGCGATACGGTCGCGCTGCAATGGGATGCCGAGTGGACTGATCGTTTTTTCACCTCGGTCGAATACCAGCACCAGGAATTGCATGATTTCTCGATCGACTTTCCGCTGATCTCGCTTCCGGCGGCCGACAGCCTGCCGCTGTCGCGCGGCAGCGTCGACCGCGCCGCCGTGACTGCCAACGTCGCGCTCGGCTATGGTTTCGGCCTTTCCGCCACTTATGCCTACATGGAATCGGAGAACAAGGACCCGCTGGAGCCGAACTACGGCGGCTCGCTGCCGTTCATTCCCCGCAACTCTGGCCAGATCGCGCTGACCTGGGTCAATGAGGCCAAGGTCAAGGCGACTGTGGCGGCCAATTATGTCGGCGAGCGCGATGGTGACGACCTCGGCACGAAACTCGACGACTATTGGAGTCTCGATGCCCACCTGATCTGGGAACCCCTGGACAAACGCATCGCGCTGGAAGCGGCCGCCTATAACCTGCTCGATGAGGATTTCGAGCTCACGCCCGGCGTGCCCGGCTGGGGCCGCGCCTTCAAGGGCACGCTCAAAGTCCGCTTCTGATGCCGGTGCGAGGCAAGCCTCGGCCGGCCGGCGGGCAAGCTGAAAGCCGTCATCTCAGGCTGCTGGTGCTGGCGCTCGCCACCCTCGTCACCATCTCGCTGCTGTCGCGCCTGCCGGCATGGTCGTTGCTGGAACTCAGAAGCTTCGACTATCTCTCGACCGTCGACGATCCACGCCCACCGCAAGGCGGGCCTGTCATCGTCGCGATCGACGAACCTTCGCTTGCCGATATCAATGCGCAATGGCCCTGGCCGCGCAGCCTGCATGCCGAACTCATCAGGCAGTTACGCGCGGCCGGCGCCCGTGTCATCGGCCTCGACATCATCATGGCCGAACCCTCGAACCCCGACAACGACGATGCGATCACCAAGGCCGTCGGCCCCGATGTCGTGCTCGCCGGCGACGAAACACTAATCGAGACGCCACAGGCTTCGCAGCTGATCCGCGCGACGCCGCTGCCGCAACTGACCGAAGCGGGTGCTGTGACCGGCATTGCCTCGATCGATCTCAGCGGCGACGGCACGTTCCGGCGTATTCCCGGCTATAAGGACGGCTTCGCCGCTATGCTGGCAAAGGCGTCCGGAGGTCCGGCCGAGGTGTTGTCGGCCGGCCGACTCATCCAATCCTTCGGCCCGGCCCGCAGCTATCCCACCGTCTCCTACTACCAGGCGCTAGACCCTGAGAACCTGCTGCCACCGGATTATTTCAAGGGCCGCGTGGTGCTGGTCGGCCTCAGCCTGCAGAATGCGCCTGCCATCGACAAGGGTGGCGTCGATGCCTTTGCCACGCCCTATACCGTTCACACCGGCAAGCTGGTCTCCGGTGTCGAGATCCAGGCGACGATCTACGACAATATCCGTCGTGGCCTGTCGATCGCGGAAGCCCGCCTGCCGCTGGTCGCCGCCTGCATCCTGATCACCGTGCTGCTTGCCGCCGCCACCGTCTGGCGCTCGACGGGATGGTTGACGATCGTCGCCAGCGCCGCGGCAGTGCTTGCCTTCGCAGCGGCGAGTTTTGCGGGTATCCGCTTTGCCCATGTCTTCGTCTCGCCACTCGGGCCAGTCGTTGCCTATGTCTCGGTCGCCTTCGGCCAGGCCGCCTTCGATTATGCCGAGGAGCGCCGCAACAAGCGGCAGATCATCCGCGCCTTCGCCCAATATATCTCGCCCGATCTGGTCCGGCGCCTGTCGAACGATCCCTCGCAGTTGAAGCTTGGCGGCGAGCGGCGCACGCTCTCCGTGCTGTTTTCGGATGTGCGTGGGTTCACAACCATCGCCGAGACGCTGAAGGACGATCCGGAGCAACTGACCGGCCTGATCAACCGGCTGCTGACGCCGCTTTCCGACGTCGTGATGGATCATGGCGGCACGATCGACAAATATATGGGCGACTGCATCATGGCCTTCTGGAACGCCCCGCTCGACGATCCCGACCATGCGCTCCACGCGGTCACCGCCTCGCTCGCCATGCAGGCGGCGATATCGAGCCTGAACCGTGAGCTGGAACGGGAGGCGGCGGCGCGCCGCGGCAAGCCGCACGTGCTGAAGATGGGAGTCGGCATCAACACCGGCGAATGCATCGTCGGCAACATGGGCTCGACCCGCCGCTTCGACTATTCCTGCCTCGGCGACAGCGTCAACCTCGCCTCCCGCCTCGAAGGCGCCTCGAAGAATTATGGCGTAGCACTGCTGCTCGGCGAGGAGACCGCAAGGCTGGTCGCCGGCACCTACACCGTCGTCGAGCTCGATCGCATCATCGTCAAAGGCCGCACTGTCCCCTCGCCCGTCTATACCGTCGTGCACAAGGCCGAGGCCGAAGCCCTTGCTGCCCATCGGGCCTTCACGCAAGCGAAATACGCCGGCACCCTTGCGCCATCCGACTCCGCCTTCGACAGGCTGGCCGCCGATATCCCCGAGCTTGCCCCCTATTACGCGATCGTCCGCGATGCGCTGGCTGAATCCGGCGAGGAATGACCGGCGACGACGTCTCGTCACGCCTGATAATTGCGCACGGATGTTCGTTCATAAGCCGCTCGTTTTGCCAAAGGCGTACATGTTGGTTGGCGCGCCATGCAGCATCACCTCCCGCTCGAAGTTGAAGCCACACTTCTCAAGAATACGTCTGGAAGCGGCATTGGCGGTACGAACCAATCCGATCACCCGCTCCCCATGCAGATCATCAAAGGCAAACACCAGGGCTTCCCTGACCAATTCCGTGGCATATCCCTGCCCCCAGCTTTCGGGTTGCAGATGATAGGAAAGATTGAGGCCGTCGAATTCCTTGGAAAGGGTTACGCCGCCGAAACCGATCAGCGCACCGTTCGCCTCGACGGCCCAGCGCCCAAACCCGTGATCTTTCCAATGCCCGATGTCGCGCGCAAGCCGCGCTGCACTTTCCTCGCGCGAGTCCGGCCGTGGTACCGGTCGGTGCGCGACCAATTCCGGCTGCGAAAAAAGTCGGGTCAGGAAATCGATATCCCCTTCCACGGGAATTCTGAGACGCAATCTGGCGGTACGCCTTACCGCCGACGGCAAGGCACCCTTGAATTCATACTCAAGCATCTTCCATCCAATTTTCAAAACGCGGCAATGTGACCGATACCAAACTATTCCAGGCGGCGCGCTTCCAGCGGCGCGTTCTGCCTGAATCCCTCGAAATAACGGCCACCATGCACGGCAAGCTCTCGGTCGGCCAAAGCCAGGAATCGAGCGCCGTCACCCGCTGCCGCCAGCCCGAATGCCATGTCGAATTCGGCCGCCAATTGCGCGTCGAGCTCTCTCATCAGACGCGGCGCCCACTTTCCCCGGCCAGCCCACGCGCCACGCCCGAGGAGGATCAGGTCGGCGAGCTTCTGATAGAGCAGCGCGGCGATGGCGGCGATCTCTTCGGGCGGGCGCGTTCCGCGCAGGTCGTCGGCCAGATCGGTGACCTGATAGCGCAGCAAGTCGTAATCTACCCCGGCAAGAGGTTTCGGCCCCGCCGCAAGCATCCTTGCCGCCTTTGCCTGGATGACGCGCGCGCTGTCGATATCCGATCCCATTATACAGCCCGTCGCGACCATGTTGGCCATGATCGGATAGCCGCTGTCGGCATCCTGATGGAGATAATGCGCGAGCGTCTGCGGATCATGGACGAAGGCCTCGACCGGGAAACCGTCCTCAGTGAACGATTCCCGCCAGGCTCTTTCGAGAGACGGGAACACGACGACCAGATCGATATCCGAAAAGGCGGTCCCTTCGCCGCGCATGAGGGAGCCGGCTAAATAAGTGAAAGCAGCCCCGGCAAAGCGGCTGGCGACACAGGTGCGGGCAGCGGCCAGCGCCCGCTCCGCAAGAATATGCTTCTGGATATCGTCCACGATCTCGTCCTCGAATGCGGACACGGGCGGGAACAAAAAACCCGCTCGTCTCCGGCGGGTTGGTCTTAGCAGCGATGAACGGAATTCAGTTCACGCGTCTACCACCCACCGCGGCGCGGTGGTCGTAGACGTCGTCGAAATTGCAAAAATCCTGCTCATGGCTAAGGTTAACCCGCCACCGTGAGAGCGTCAATGCACCGAAGCCGGACGCCAAGGACGGCTTTCCCGGCGCGATGTTTTCCGTCTAAGATGGCGCAAGACTCGTAAACAGGAAGAACCCGCCAATGTCCGATCCCGTCACCGTTATCCCGCTTCCGCAACCGGTGTTGCTGCCGGTCGAGGGCAGCGCCGAGCGTTTTCCGGTGCGCCGCGTCTATTGTGTCGGGCGCAACTATGCCGACCATGCAATCGAGATGGGCCATGATCCCAGCCGCGAGCCGCCCTTCTTCTTCCAGAAGAATGCCGACAACCTGCTGCCGGCGGGCAAGGCCTTTCCCTATCCGCCGCTGTCGAACGACGTGCATTACGAGGTCGAGTGCGTGCTGGCGCTGAAATCGGGTGGCGCGAACATCGAGGCCGCCGACGCGCTCGACTGCATCTACGGCTATGCCGTCGGCATCGATTTCACCCGCCGCGACCTACAGGGCGAGGCAAAGAAGCTCGGCCGTCCCTGGGAAGTCGGCAAGGCCTTCGAACATTCCGCCCCCGTCTCGTCGATCATTCCGGCAAGCCGCCTCGGCCACCCCGCTGAAGGCAAGATCTGGCTGGAACAGAACGGCAAGCGCGTGCAGGATGGCGATCTCAACCAGATGATCTGGAAGGTGCCGGAGATCATCTCAGAACTGTCGAAGCTCTTCACCCTCGCACCGGGCGATATCATCATGACCGGCACGCCCGCCGGCGTCGGCGCGGTGGCCAGGGGCGATCGCATCAACTGCGGCATCGACGGCGTCGCCACCCTATCGGTCGAGGTCGTGTGAGGAGAAAGCGATGCCCGTCTACGCACTTGGCGGATCGACGCCGAAACTGCCCGCCGCCGGCCTCTATTGGATCGCACCGGACGCCAATATCATCGGCCAAATAGAGCTCGGCGAGAATGTCGGCATCTGGTTCGGCGCCGTGCTGCGCGGTGACAACGAGCCGATTACCGTCGGCGAAGGCACCAACATCCAGGAAGGCGTGATGGCCCATACCGACATGGGTTTCCCGCTGACGATAGGCAAAGACTGCACCATCGGCCATCACGCCATCCTCCACGGCTGCACCATCGGCGACAACACGCTGATCGGCATGGGTGCGACCATCCTGAACGGTGCGAAGATCGGCAACAACTGCCTCGTCGGCGCCAATGCGCTGGTGACCGAAGGCAAGCAATTCCCCGACAACTCCCTGATCGTCGGAACACCTGCCCGCGCGGTGCGCGTGCTCGACGAGGCGGCAATCGAAGCCATCCGCCGCTCGGCAAAAAACTACGTCGCCAACTGGCAACGCTTCGCGCGCGATCTCAGGCAAATCGGTTGATAGGATAACGCGAGGCTGGTGGTCAGGCGCCCTTTGCGCCCGCCAAGGCGTTCACCACACGCCCGGAATCCAGCGCCAACGCACACGCGCCATGTAGTCCGCATAGCCTTCGAGGCCCTTGCGCAGTTCGGCTTCCTCGCCGAGCGTGCGGCCGAAGAGGACGATAACGAGCAGGCCGGCGGGGATCAGCGCGTAGAGCGATCCAAGCGACAGTGCCATGCCGACGCTGAGCACGATAGCGGTTGCGTATCCGGGATGGCGGATGGCGGCGTAGGGTCCGGTGTCGATTACCTTGTGGTCGCGGTCGGTCTGGATGCGCACCGTCGGCTCGAAATGCCGGTTGACGGATTGCGCCCAGGTTAGGCCGAGATAACCTGATGTCATCAGGAGATAGCCGATGAGGACGATCCAACCGGGCTGCGGCGCCCAATGGAAACGCCCATCGTCGAACGCGCCGACCGGAAGAATGGCGGCAAAGAGAATGATTGTCAGCGTCGCCACCACCGCGTCCCAGGGCCTGGTGCCTTTCTGATATCGGCTGCGCGCCGCAAACAGCTCCGGATTTGTCCGCCAGATCCAGACGATCGCGACACATGTCAGTGCAAGGAAGAGGCCGAGAAAGATCCAGCCACGCGGCCAGTCGAGCGTACCGGCCGGCCAGAATAGCGCGGCAAACATCACGGCAATGGTGATGGCGAGCGAGCCGAGCGATGGCGCCGTCGCTGCGAACGAGTGATTGGGCCGAGTGTCTTGTTCTGTCATTACCGCTTTCCGTTCAACCTGGAACAAGCTGTCTGCATCCCAACGGCTGCCGCCCGAGTCTAACACTACCGCACCGGATTGAGGAGACGGAACGCTCCCCAATGGCAGCGTAGCGACGAAAGCTGCCTTGATCGCAGCGACGCCTTTGCATCCAGGATTCGAGATGTCGGAGAAATTCTGCCGTTGCCGCAACAACGGCTCAGGGCGGATTTCGGTAAAGAGCCGCCTACTCGGCAGCTTCCAGAAACTGGCTGTTTCGTGAGGAAGAGGCAAGAGCCTGAACTCTGGCTTCGGCCTTGGCGATCAGCTGATAAAATTCGTCCTGCGCTTCGACATCCAGTTGAATAACGGCATTGACGTCGTCGGGCGTATCGCAAACGCAGGCGACCGCCGAAATGGGACAGATGCCGCCGGGATAACGCTTGCCGGTGCCCGTATAGGCGCGGCGGCCCCAACGCTCGGAATAGACCGTCTCTTCCCGCTCGAGCTGCAGGATCGTTCCCTTGCAGGCGGTCACGATAGCCGCCTTGCCGTAAGCGAACCAATGATAGTTCAACCTCCGGAGAATATATTTGCCGGTGATATCCTCGCCAGCCAGTTCGGCAGGGTTTTCAATCATTCTAATCATGACGGCTTCCTCAACGTTTAAACAATATCCGTCATGTCTTCGCGCGCAGCAAGTCAAAAAACGCTGCTTTTGGAGACACTTAGTCACAAAGTGTTTCCGATTCTTACATTAACCACGCGCCGAGCACCCCCTTGTGCACACAATTCTTCCTCGAATTTCCCGCAACCTGCTACCGATTTCGTCATTGTCCAAGGTGGCAGTCACGTCAATGTCCCCTTGTGTTTTTCGGCGCGGGCTCGATATGTCTCCCTGATTGGTCCCAAGACCGCGCCGTTTTTCATCCCACGAAACAGCCGGCTGTTTCGCCAGTTGGTCACCGCAGGAGAGTTTCATGGTCGACGCGATCAACCCCATCTCCGCCACCGCCCCGTCCGAACCCACCAAGGTCGGTACCAGCACCTCGATCGGCTCCGAACCCGACAATGCCTGGGTCGCTGCCCGCCAGTCGCAGATCACCGCCGATCAACTGGCAGCGAAGAGGGCCGTGGAGAAGGAAGCCGCAAGCGATCTCATCCCGCACGCGGATCTGATCGTCGAAAACGAGGCGCATCCGCAAAAGCGGCACGGGCATGCGGCATTGGAAGAAGGGGAAGAGGCTGGCGAACAGGCGGAAGAGCCGGTCTTGTCAGGCGAAAGCGACCGGATCGGCACTCGCAATTTCGACGACGACACGCCCTTCGGTGAACGCGTCGCCATCGTCTGATCAAGAGCGCACCAAAATCGCGCCTCCACATCACATTGATGGCATCCATCCTCAACCTGGTCCGAGAATACGATCAGCTGCCAGACGCTATGAATGCAAGCGCTGCAGCGCTTCGCGGGCCAACTCGTCCACCCCTTCCAACTGGTCCGTCTTGCTCGGTCGATCTACCAGCCTCTGGAGGTCGTTCTCAAGCGCTCGAAGAACTTCGACCGACAGTTTTTCGACAATCAGTTGAAAGCAGAAATACTTTTGAGAGGAGTCCTTTCCTCGGAGAACGCGCAACAGCGGATCAACAATTGGCGTTCCAAGTGTGACTAGAAAGCGAGCCAGGGGGCGCGCAATAGGCCAGTTGCCGTCCGCGGTCCACGCCAGCAAGTCATCCAGGATCGGAGCGATCGCAGGATAACCAGCGCTCTCGATAGCAGAAAGAGCGGTAATGTCGTGCTTGTCACGAGGGACAAGGCTCTCTGCATCGAACACGCCAATCACTCCATCTCGTTGGGCCGCTACCCACCTCGAAGCTGGGCTTCGATCGCCACTTTGTCGATGACCGACCAGACCTCGACGATCTTGCCGCCGCGAAATTCGTAGATGACATTCTCGGTGAAGGAAAGGCGCCTGCCGTTCACATCGAGGCCGAAGAATTTTGCCCTCGGCCTGCAATCGAAGCCGAGCCGGCAGGCGATGTATGGCGGATCGCAAAGCAGCATCAGCACCTTGAAATAGAGATCGGGAATCTCATCGAAGTCCTGTTCGAGCAGGGCGACGTACCCCGGCAGCCCGAGCCGCCGGCCGTTATGAACCGCATCGTCGCCGACGAACTGCCCGAGATCGGGCCAGTCTTGCCTGTTCAGGCAGGCGATGTAGCCGCGATATATCTCCGCGAGTTCGGTTTTCGTCACGCGATCGTCCCTGGCTTTAGTTCTGCGGCAAAGATAGCGCCGGGATCTCCACTTGCCAGCGGCGAGCGTGCCGCCTCGAGAGATTCAGTTCAAGAGAACTCGCATAGCACGCCCGGCAAGGGCGGTAATGACGGTCCCGGCAAGGGCGGCTCTGAATCTAAGCCGGACTAACCCGATCGCTTTTTGATCGCCTCTAATACCGTCGGGACCCGGCGGGCTCTGCCATCTCAATAGACCCGAGGCGATCGCCTAGCGAACGCGAGGAAGCTTACGCCGCGCAGGCCTCGCACAATCCGCGGATCTCGATCGTCGTCTTTTCAGGCTTGAACTTCTGCCCGCGCACCCATTCCATCAGCCTGTGGTCGACCTCATGGTCGTGGAACTCCGTCACCTGGCCGCAGCTTTCGCAGATGGCGAAGGCGACGATGCCGTGGCTGTGGCAGTCGTCGCCCGGATGGGCGCAGGCGACGAAGGAGTTGATGCTTTCGAGCCGGTGCACGACGCCGTATTCAAGCAGCTTCTCCAGTGCACGGTAGACCTGCAGGGGCGCGCGAAAACCGTGGTCGCGCAGCTTGTCGAGGATGGTGTAGGCGCTGAGCGGCCCTTCGGCCTTTTCGAGCACGTCGAAGACCAGCGACTGGTTCTTGGTCAATTGCGGTGTCGTCATGAGCCTTGTCCTTGCATGACCGCGCGGTGGCGCCTGACGGGAAGCAGGCTGAGCATGAAGAGGATCAGCGCCGCGACCACGATCGAGGGGCCCGAGGGCGTGTCGTAGGTAAGCGAGCCGAACAGCCCGCCGACGACGGCGACCGCCCCGATCAGCGAAGCGAGCACCGCCATGATCTCCGGCGTCGGCGAGAAGCGCCGGGCCGCAGCCGCCGGAATGATCAGCAGCGAGGTGATCAGCATGATGCCGACGATCTTCATGGCAATGGCGATGACGACGGCCATCAGCAGCATGAAGAACAGCCGCGCCCGCTCTGGCTTCAGCCCCTCGGCCTCGGCGAGCTCGGCATTGACGGTCGCAGCCAAGAGTGGCCGCCAGAGCCATACCATTGCCACGAGCACGAAGAGCCCGCCTCCCCAGATCAGCGCTATGTCGGTCGTGGAAACAGCAAGAATATCGCCGAACAGGAAGGCGATGAGATCGATCCGCACCCAGCTCATGAAGGCGACCATGACGAGGCCGATCGCCAGCGTGGCATGCGAGAGGATGCCAAGGAGAGCATCGGCCGACAGCGCCTGGCGCTTCTGCAGGAAGAGCAGCAGCACCGACACGAGGGCGGCGACGGCAAAGACAGCCAGTGTCAGATTGAGTTCGAAGAGCAGCGACAGTGCGACGCCGAGCAGCGCCGAATGGGCGATCGTATCGCCGAAATAGGCCATGCGCCGCCAGATGATGAAGCAGCCGAGCGGCCCCGTCGTCAGCGCCAGGCCGACGCCGGCAAGAATGGCGCGCACGAAGAAATCATCAAGCATGGCGCTCTCCCGCTGCATGCGCGTGCGGATGGGCATGGTCGGTATGATCGTGACCATGTTCATGACCATCATGCCCATCCCCGTGCGCGTGATGGCCATCATCGGGATGGCAATGATCGGTCACCGTGCCGTCGGCATGCTGCACGCGGCCGTCCGGCAGGTGCGTATGATCGTGGTGATGGCTATAGACGGCAAGTGTTTGCGCCGCCCGGCTGCCGAACAGCTGCACATATTCCGGGCTGCGGCTGACGGCTTCGGGCGTGCCGCGGCAGCAGACATGGCCGTTGAGGCAGATGACCGTGTCGGTCTCGGCCATGACGACGTGGAGATCGTGCGAGATCAGCAGGATGCCGCAGCCAGTCGCATTGCGGATCGATTTGATGAGGTCGTAGAGCGCGATCTCTCCGGAAAAGTCGACCCCCTGCACCGGCTCGTCGAGCACCAGCAGATCGGGTTTGCGGGCAATCGCCCGGGCCATCAGCGCCCGCTGGAACTCCCCACCGGAGAGGTGCTGGACCTCGGCATCGAGCATATGGGCAATGCCGGCGGATTCGAGCGCAGAGAGCATGTCGCGCTCCGGCAGCGGTCCTGTCAGCGTCATCAGCCGGCGCACCGAAAGCGGCAGCGTCCAGTCGATCGACAGCTTCTGCGGGACATAGCCGACCTTGAGGCCGGCCTTGCGCTCCACCCTGCCCTCATCCGCCTTTAACACGCCGATCGCCGCCTTGGCACTGGTCGACTTGCCCGAGCCGTTCGGCCCGATAAGCGTGACGATTTCGCCCCGCGAGACGGAAAAATCGACGCCGCGCACCAGCCACCGGCCATTGCGCAGGATGCCGACATTTTCAAGCGAAACCAGCGGTTCGGCCCTGATACCAGCGGCGGTCTTTGCGGGAGAGAGCATCAAATTTTCCGAAAGTGCTGTTGCGTCCTGCTATTGCACACGTTATAGCATAACGCAATTGATGTAATAACATAACAGTTGCAATTCAAGCGGAGCATGTTGATGAAACGCGCCTTGGGGCCTGCCCTTAAAATTTTGGCCCTCAGAATGCCCACCCTCGCAATCCCGGCCCTGGCGATCCCCGTCCTGCTCTTCGGCAGCACTATGCGTGCAGCCGATGCGCCTGTCATCGTCACCTCGATCAAACCGATCCATTCGCTGGTTTCGGCGATCATGCAGGGTGTCGGCGAACCGAAGCTGATCGTCGACGGCGCCGCTTCCCCGCATACCTACAATCTCAAGCCGTCCAACGCCCGCGCCCTGCAGGATGCCAGGGTGATTTTCTGGGTCGGTCCCGGCCTCGAGGCCTTTCTCGAAAAGCCGCTGCAGGCGCTGGGTCGGGATGCCAGCATCGCCGAACTCGACAATGCCCCCGGCCTCGTCAAGCTGCCGTTCCGCGAAGGCGGCGCCTTCGAGCCGCATGATGACGCCCCGGAGCACGAAAGTGCTTCCGGTCAGCACGACAGTGCTTCCGACGCCCCGGAGCACGAACACGATCACGCCGAGGCTGACCACGACCACGACGCCTTCGACACACATCTCTGGCTCGACCCGATGAATGCAAAGGCAATGGCGGCACTGATCACCACGACACTGGTTGCCGCCGATCCCGCCAATGCACTGACCTATCAGGGCAACGCCAAGGCGCTAAACGACAGGCTGGATGCGCTCGACGCCGAGATCAAGGGTATCGTCGCTCCCGTCAAGGGCAAGCCCTTCATCGTCTTCCATGACGCCTACCAGTATTTCGAGCACCGGTATGGCATCCGCGTCGCCGGCTCGATCACCGTCAGCCCCGAAACCATTCCCGGTGCCGAGCGTGTTTCGGAAATCCGCCACAAGGTCGGTGAACTCGGCGCCACCTGCGTCTTTGCCGAGCCGCAGTTCGAGCCGCGCCTCGTCAATGTGGTCATCGAAGGCACACGCGCCAAGTCAGGCGTGCTCGATCCCGAAGCGGCAACACTGAAGGCCGGCCCCGATCTTTACTTCACCCTCATGCGCGGCATCGCCGACAGCATGAAGGACTGCCTCTCGAGCACATGACTCTCATGCGCGCTCCGCGCGTCCTGCCGGACACGCGCCGCTCCGGAGAGACCGGAAAAAGGCGGACAACCCCGTTCCGCCTTTTTTCGGCATCAAAGGTAATGATATAACATAAACTATGATCTTATGAGGTTCCCATGGACAACAGACTTCCCGTCACGGTGCTTTCAGGCTTCCTCGGCGCCGGCAAGACGACACTGCTCAACCATGTGTTGACCAATCGCGAAGGCTTACGCGTCGCCGTTATCGTCAACGACATGAGTGAGGTGAATATCGATGCCACCCTGGTGCGCGACGGCGGCGCCAATCTCTCCCGCACCGAGGAACAGCTCGTCGAGATGACCAATGGCTGCATCTGCTGCACGCTGCGCGACGATCTGCTGAAGGAGGTGCGCCAACTCGCCGATCAGGGCCGCTTCGATTACCTCTTGATCGAATCGACCGGCATCGCCGAGCCCCTGCCCGTCGCCACCACCTTCGAATTTCGCGACGAGAATGGCCAAAGCCTTTCCGACGTCGCAAGGCTCGACACCATGGTGACCGTCGTCGACGCCGCCAATCTGCTTGCCGATTATGCTTCGGCCGATTTCCTTGCCGACCGCGGTGAAACGGCAGGCGATGGCGACAACAGAACCATCGTCGACCTGCTGGTCGAGCAGATCGAATTCGCCGATGTCGTGGTGTTGAACAAGATCGGCACGGCAGCCAAGGAGGAGCGCGACGCCGCGCGCAAGATCGTCACCGGTCTCAACCCGGATGCACGCCTGATCGAGGTGGATTTCGGCAAGGTCGCCTTGAAAGACGTGCTCGGCACTCGCCGCTTCGATATAGACAAGGCCGAGACCCATCCGCTCTGGTACAAGGAACTGCACGGCTTCCGCGACCACCTGCCGGAGACCGAGGAATACGGCATCCGCTCCTTCGTCTATCGCGAGAAGCGGCCCTTCCATCCGGCAAAGCTGCAGGCCTTCCTCGATAGCGTATGGCCGGGCGTCGTGCGCGCCAAGGGCTTCTTCTGGCTGGCGACGCGCCCGCACCATGTCGGCGAGATCAGCCAGGCGGGCGCGATCGTGCGCACCGGCAAGATGGGCCTCTGGTGGGCGGCAGTGCCGCGCGAACAATGGCCTGAGGAACCGGCCTTCATGCGCGCCATCGGCCCCTATCTCGACCCCGTCTGGGGCGACCGCCGCCAGGAAATCGTGTTTATCGGCGCCGATCCGATGGACGAGACCTGGATCAGGAAGCAACTCGACGCCTGTCTTATCAGGACAGATGCCTTCGCGCCCGAGCGCTGGCGCGACCTGCCCGATCCTTTCGCCAGCTGGAACCGGCGGGCGGCATGAAGGCGAAGGCAATCAAACGCTATCTCTGCGTCTGCACCGAATGCGAGCCGCTACCGCCGATCGAGGGGCTTCATCCGCTGACGCACGGGCAGGACACCGACGCTGAAGTCGGAAGACCAAGAGGTTTTCTCGGCGTCATTGCTGAACGGGTCATGCCTTCACGCAGGCAATCCTAAATCAGTTCATAACCGCCGCCGGCCCTTCCCCCTCCCTTTAATTCCTATACTCGTCACAGGAATGAAGGAGGAAGAAGGGCGCGAAACGGCTACGCGCCCTCCCAGAGTCAAAAAGGCGGCCAAAGCCGCCCTTTCCTCATTTGTCGACCGATCAGCGGCTGGCAATAATGCTGGAGATGATGCCGCTGGTGACGCCGATCAGCAGGTAGTCATTATCGGCCCGCACCCAGCGATAACCGCGGGGCGGAGGCGCCAGCCGGTAGCGGCGGTAGTCGTTGACATCGGAGAACCGGCGACGTTCGCTGGCATTGACGCGGTATCCCTTCTTCCAATGCGACCGGACGACCACCTTCTTCTGCACCACGACGTGGGTACGGCGATGATCGTCGGCGCTGGCCTGGGAAACAACCATCGGGGAAAGAAGGAAGGAGGCGGAAAGAAGAGCTGCAAAAATCTTTTTCATGTGGGGTTCCTCGTGTTGGGCACGTGACCAAACTAGGGCCGAAAAGATGAACTGAAACTGAAATAAAAATTTAACTTTTGTAATGGAATCCAATAGCTATGGGTCGAAGCTTATGTTTTAGGTTAAGCTTATACACGGTGATCGGGGTTTTAGCGCGGCCGGCCGGCTTCGTTCCTCTGAAGCCCTTCGGCCTCTGTGCTCATTGCCTAGAAGGCGCGGTCGTGGAGGGTTGCCCTGCGGCAGGCGGCATGCTCTCCATTCAATCTCGTCTCCCCAAAGGTGCTCAGCGATTTGGCATAACGAGATACATAAAAAACTTGAAACGGGCGCATAATCGAGTTTCGAAGCGACACATCCTAGGAACAGGAGAGTTCTGGATGCGCCCCTGCGAAGGGACGATCAGATCAAGACAACGAAGACCACAATGGAGGAAAACATGCCCGGTATCAGCATGCGCTACATCGTCGACGACGTCGACGCCGCAGTGGAATTCTACACGAGACATCTCGGCTTCTCCGTCGCACTTCGTCCCGCGCCGAGTTTCGCCATCCTGACCAGGGACGGTTTTCGTCTGTTCGTCAGCGGCATGACGGGACCCGGCGGAGCATCTCAAGCAATGCCAGATGGGAGAAAGCCGGAGCCCGGCGGTTGGAATCGCATCCAGATCGAGGTCAAGGATTTGGAAGCAGACGTCGTCGCGCTGCGTCAGGCCGGCGCGCGTTTCCGCAACGAGATCGTGCAGGGCATAGGCGGCAAGCAAATCCTGCTCGACGATCCGGCCGGAAACCCGATCGAGCTCTTCGAGGCGCCCAAGCGATGAATGGCGCGACGCCGGTCACGTCGTTTGCCACACATTTTTGCGCTCCACATCAACGCGCATAAGCCCGATCATGCGGTGCGCGACACAACTGCGCTCCGCATCCGCAGACCGGTGCCTTGATCTCGATCACGGCGGGCTCCGCCGCGAGAATACCAGCTGCGCCTTGCCACCGGTGTGCGAGCGTGTAGGGTCGGACTCGCATCAATTCAGAGGTAGGGAAATATGTCCGAATCCGCGGGCGGGCTCTTCGACTATGTCGGGATACTAGCCGTGTTACTTCTCGTGGCCGCCAATGGCTTCTTCGTCGCCGCCGAATTCGCGCTGGTATCTGTGAGACGCAGCCGTGTTACCGAACTTGCCGCGGCAGGCCGGATGAATGCCTCCGCACTTCAGCGCGCCGTCGACAATCTCGACGCCAACCTTGCAGCCACCCAGCTCGGCATAACCATCTCGTCGCTCGCCCTCGGCTGGGTCGGCGAACCGGCGCTTGCCCACCTTATCGAGCCTCTGCTGTCCTGGCTGCCGGGGCAATGGGCGACAACAGGCGCGCATACCGTCGCCATCGTCATTGCCTTCGTCATCATCACGGCGCTGCACATCGTGCTCGGCGAGCTCGCGCCGAAAAGCCTGGCGCTTCAGCGCAGCGAAGCCACCTCGCTTGCCGTGGTGCGTCCGCTCGGGTTCTTCCTGGTGCTGTTCAAGCCGGCAATCTTTGCCCTGAACGGCATGGGCAACCTCGTGCTGCGGGGTGTGGGTCTCCGCGCCGGAACCGGCGAATCGTCGTTTCATTCGCCGCAGGAGCTCAAGCTGCTGGTCGCCGAGAGCCAGGAGGCCGGCCTTCTCAACCAGGTGCAGCAGCAGCTCGTCGAGCGGGTGTTCAACATCGGCGACAGGCCGATCTCCGACATCATGACCCCGCGTCTCGATATCGAATGGTTTGATGCCGACGACAGCGAGACCGAGATCCTGAAGACCATCCGCGAATGCAGCCACGAGCAATTGCTGGTCGCCCGCGGCTCGATCGACGAGCCGATCGGCATGGTGTTGAAGAAGGACCTTCTCGACCAGGTTCTCGACGGCGGCAAGGTCCGGCCGATGGAGGTGATCAAGCAGCCGCTGGTGCTGCATGAGGGCACCTCGGTCGTCCGCGTGCTCGACAGTTTCAAGGCCTCACCCGTTCGCCTCGCCATCGTCATCGACGAATATGGCAGCCTCGAAGGCATCGTCACCCAGACCGACCTGCTCGAAGCCATCGCCGGCGATCTGCCGGGATCCAATGAAGAGCCCGATATCGTCGTCAGGGAAGACGGGTCGCTCCTGATCGATGCGATGATGCCGGCCTTCGACGCCTTCGAACGGCTGGGCCTGCGCGATCGTCCGGATGCCGATTTCCATACGCTGGCGGGCTTCGCGCTGCATCAGCTCCAGCACATCCCCGAAGCCGGCGAAACCTTCGTCTTCGACAATTGGCGCTTCGAGGTGCTCGACATGGACGGCATGCGCATCGACAAGATGCTCGCGACGCGCATTCCCGCGGATGGGACAGAGGCCTAGCCGACTGCCAGCGTCCAGATCATCCCTGCGGCTGCGCAGGCTAGCAGCGTCGCGATCACGGAAGCCTTGAAGCGGAAGATCGCGACGGCGGCGGCGGCAGACAGCGCCATTGCCGCCGGCACGGCCGATTGCAGCACGGGAATATCGAGCCGCAAGCCGCCAAGGCGGACGGTGGCAACCTCGGCAAACAGCGTGTGCAGGGCAAACCAGATAGCGAGGTTGAGGATGACCCCGACTACCGCCGCGGTTATGGCCGACATCGCGCCGGCGAGCGCAATGTTGCCGCGCAGTTTTTCGATGAACGGCGCGCCGAGGAAGATCCAGAGGAAACAGGGCACGAAGGTGACCCAGCTCGTCAGTATCGCCGCAAGGGTTGCCGCAAGCATCGGGTTCAGCGCTCCCGGATCCCGGTAGGCGCCCATGAAGCCGACGAACTGGACGACCATGATCAGCGGCCCCGGCGTCGTCTCGGCCATGCCGAGACCATCCAGCATCTCGCCGGGTTTCAGCCAGCCGAAATGCTGCACAGCCTCCTGCGCGACATAGGCAAGTACGGCATAGGCCCCGCCGAAGGTGACGACCGCCATCTTGCTGAAGAACAGGCCGATCTCGGTAAAGACATTGTCAGCACCGAAGGTTACGTAGAGCGCTGCAAGTGGAGCTAGCCAAAGGGCGATCAGCACGGCCGACATACGCAGCGACCAGGCGAGATTCGGGCGCGCATGCGCCGGTATGCCTTCGCCGAGCGCCGACTCGGCATCCGACAGCACCGGGCCGCTCCCGGCCTTGTGGCCGCCGCCCGTCTGGAAGGCGGCAAGCCCGAACCTGCCGCCGAGGAAGCCCGCAATGGCGGCCGCGAGCACGATCAGCGGGAACGGGACATGGAGAAAGAAGATGGCGATGAAGGCCGCGGCCGCGATTCCGACCATGACGCGATTCTTGAGCGCACGGCCGCCGATGCGGATGACGGCCTGCGCGACGACAGCAAGCACTGCCGCCTTCAGCCCGAAGAAGAGGCCGGCGACGATGCCGACGTTGCCGTAGGCC
This sequence comes from Rhizobium indigoferae, assembly GCF_034554815.1. Taxonomy (NCBI): domain Bacteria; kingdom Pseudomonadati; phylum Pseudomonadota; class Alphaproteobacteria; order Hyphomicrobiales; family Rhizobiaceae; genus Rhizobium; species Rhizobium indigoferae. The sequence continues at coordinate 2,660,246 of NZ_CP140635.1, forward strand.
GCGTAGATATAGCTGAGACAGAGGATCGACAGGAAGCCCGGCAACACGAACAGCAGGCCGGCGACGAGACCGCCCACTGTTCGATGCATCAGCCAACCAATATAGATGGCGAGCTGCTGCGCCTCGGGTCCGGGAAGCAGCATGCAATAGTTCAGCGCATGCAGAAAACGGTGCTCACCGATCCATCGCTTCTCATCGACGATGATCCGGTGCATGACGGCGATCTGGCCGGCGGGGCCGCCGAAACTCAGGGCGGCAACGCGCAGCCAGACCCTGAAGGCCTCGCCGAACGAAACGCCGTGATGATGCCCCTCTCCGGCGTCTTCCTCCGCCATTTTGCCGCCGGGAGCACTATCCGTCATCTCGACCATCTCATGCCCTCTTCTTTGGCGCGGGCCAATTGTGGGTTTCCTCGGTCGCATCGCGGCACCAGCGGAAAAAAGCGTCGTAGAGAAGCATCCCAGCCTCGAGTTGCTCCAGATCGTCGGAATACATCCTGGAGAGGCCGAGCGATGCCGCAAGCAGCCCCGCTGCCTCAGGCGCGAGGTCGAGCCTTGCTGTATCTGCCGCCCTGACGATCCGCGCCAGGCGCAGAAGCGGTTCCGACGCCAGTCCGAACTCTTCGATCATGACGTCGAAAGTGCAGAATTCGCCGCGATGACTCCAGAACACGTCTTCGATATCGAAGGGCGTCGCCCCGAAGCGTTCGCCGACGGCCAAAACCTCGGGCGCAGGCACGAACAGGAACACGGCGTTCGGATCGACGAAGCGCCGGATCAGCCAGGGACAGGCGATGCGATCGATCTTCGGCCGCGCCCGCGTCACCCAGACGGTGCGCTCTTCAGCGTCGCGCTGCGGCAGCTTTGCATCGGGCACGGCCTGTCCGCCTGCGATCCACGCCTCGAAGCCACCTTCGAGGCTTTCCGCGTCAATCCCGGCATGGCGGAGATAGGCGGCAACACCATGACTGAGCTTGCCGCCTCTCTGGCAGACCACGACGACGGCTTCGGCATCGACGCCGCCACACCAGGACGCGACGTCGGCGTGAGCGCGCCGGATCGAGCCCGGCACCAAGCGCGGATCGAGCGCGAAGTCCTCCTCAGTGCGAACGTCGATAATGCAAGGCGCACCGGGGGTTCCGATGAGGCGGCTCAGCTTGTCGGGAGAAATTTCGAGAAATGACGGCATGACGCGTCCCTCCGTTGATCGGTTTTACTGGACGCGATTCTTCAGCATGACGCCTCGTGGGGTGATCGCGACCCCATGCAGAAATCATGCGCAAACAGACCCCGGCGTGTCAAGCGCGCTTGCATCGAACGGGCACACACAATGTTCATGTCGAGACGAAATGAACTTCCGTGGAGGCCCTTCGCCTCGGGAAGCCGAGCCGCATTGGCTACCGATTCTGGCCGGCTGCAGCCCGGAAATCCCTGATAACAACCGCTTCCCTGCACCCATATGGAACAAAAAGCCCGCTCCGCCATTATTGTTTCACCGAAAGAGGAGAAAGTACCATGACGTACGACCCCAATAATGCCAACGACCCCAACCGCCCGCTGAACCCAAATCTCGATCTGCGCACCACGCCGAGCGCGCGCAGCACTAATACGTGGGTTGTCTGGGTCGCTGCATTGGCCGTGATCGCTGTCGCTGCATTCGCCTATTCGCAGTGGAGCACCCCCGGCACATCGCCGGATACGACAGCCTCCACGACCCAATCCGAGCCGGCACCGGCCAAGCCGATCGCTCCGACCGACAACAGCGCAACGCCCGCACCGGCACCAGCACCGGCCACTCCGCCGGCTGCCCCTGCCCAGCAGTAACGCCTGCTCGGCCGAAAGAAGCCGGCCAGATGCCGGCTTCCTTTCTGCTGCGAGCTCTTGAAGATGTTGAAGCAAACCCTATTTAAGGGATATTGAATCTGTCTCTGACGGCTGACCACGGAGGTACTGGCAGTCGTTATCGAGACCGGTCGAGGAAGGTCGGTGCGAGTTTCGCCCGGCCTTTTTTCTTGACCCGCATCCATGCTAAACAGCGTGTTGGCAACGCCTGGATCGGGACATTATTTGGGAATCCTGTTATAGAAGGACTGCGGATCGTACACGCACTCGTAGTCGAGGAGGCAAAGCTTGCCATTGGCATCCCTCACCCGTGCGGTGTCGTACTTGTCGCCGAGATTGCACCTGGCCGGCGGATAACGGAAGCTGCGGCCGCCAAAGCCCATCCGCACAAAAACCGCCTTGTCCTTGCGGATGATCTGCGCAAGCTCTTCGCAACTGTGATCCCTGGCATTGACCTCTACTGCCTCGACGGCAAGAGCTGCGGACGGAAACAACACTGCGACGGCCAGAACTACGCTTTTCATGGAAACTCCTGAATGTGAGAGAGCGAAGTTAGGGCATCGCACCCCATGCCGCCAGTCCGGAAACCCTCCGAACTGTTCGCCTGAGCTCCGCCGCATGCACGTACCGCTCGCTCCCTGTCTCAACCGGAAGCGCCGAGAACGCCGTGCGTCCTTTCGGACGCACAAAGGACGATGCGCTAGGGAAAATTATAAGGCGACGCAGGATCAAAAACGCAGGCATAATCGAGAATGCACTGCTTTCCCTCGGCATCGCGAAAACTGGTCGTGGTGCGTTTTTCGCCCATGCTGCATTGGGCCGGCGGATAGCGGAAGCTGCGACCGCCGAAGCCGACGCGGACAAAGACCTTTTTATTCTGACGAATGATCTGCGCGAGCTCGCCGCAGCTATGATCGCCCGCTTTGACCTCCATTGCGCCTGCGGCAAAGGCAGGCAACGGCAGAGACAATGCGACGGCAAAAACAACGCTTCTCATGGACCCCTCCTGATACGCGAGAGGGAGATAGGGCGCGCGGATCGACGCGGCCAGTCCTGCGGACAACGCGAACCATGCCGCTTGCTTCGAGACAGTTTCCCGCAGACCGGAAAATCCGGCCTGTGTTCAAATATGTCAATCTTTTCAAGACATTTGGTGGGTGATGTAGGGCTCGAACCTACGACCCGCTGATTAAGAGTCAGCTGCTCTACCAACTGAGCTAATCACCCGTTCGCGCTTGGCTGCGCGGTGTGACGGGGCGTATAAACAGGATCGGCAGGCTTGTCCAGCGCATAGGCGAAATTTCTTTGGTTAATCGCGAAGATTTTTCGGCATGGCTGAAATGCGGCGCACAACCCCGAAAATCCGAATCCATTTTCGGAAAGCATTATGCGCCGATTCAAAGTGATAGAACGTCCTTAGCGCGTCCTGTCGGACGCGCGGCCTATCGCACGCGCGGCGGTCTGGTGAAATCAAAGGTCGAGCGTGCCGCTGGCCAGCCGCACAGCCTGGCCGCCGATCCGCGCGTTGGAGATCGCTCCGCCGTCGACATCGATATGCAGGTGGATGAAGGACGGCCGGCCCATCTCTACGCCCTGCTCGATCATGATCGGGTGATGCCCGTCCGTCAGCCGGTCGAAATGGTGGATCGCGCCGGAGAGTGCGGCCGCCGCCGAGCCGGTGGCCGGATCTTCGACGATGCCCATGCCGCTTGCGAACATGCGCGCATGGAACTTTGCCACGTGGTTGACGCCGCCGCGGCAGTACACATAAGCCGAGGCAAGGGCGCCATCGACGAAGGGCACGATCTTTTCCCAGAGTTGCGGATCGAATTCCACCCGCTGCGTGGCTCCGACATCGTGCACCGGAATGAGCAGGAAGGGAACGCCGGCGCTCCAGATCGACGGGACGTGATTTTCGAAGCCGATCTCGGTCACCTTCAGCGATAGCGCATCGGCGATGCCGAGCTTGTCGAGCGGCATGACGGCGGGCTGCGATTTGCGCGGCAGGTCGAATTCGGCAAAGCTCGCCTCGCCCTCCCTCAGCCGCACCGCGCAACGCACCGGCCCGACATTTTCCTCGAGCACCGTGACGAGATCGCGCGTCGCGGCACCGTGCGCCCGTTCGGCCAGCGCCACCGCCGTGCCGACCGTGGGATGGCCGGCAAACGGCAGCTCGCGCCCAGGCGTGAATATCCTCAGACGCGCCGCATAGGCGGGGTTGGTTGAAGGCTGCACGAAGACCGTCTCCGAGAGATTGATCTCCCGGGTGATCGCCTGCATTGCCTCGTCGCTGAGATCGTCTCCGTCGAAGATCACCGCCAGCGGGTTGCCCGCAAGCTTTCGATCGGTGAACACGTCATAGACGCTGTAGCTTCGCGCCACATCGGCCTCCCTGAATCGTCATCGCGACGCCAACCTGCCCGACCGGACGAGCGAGTGCAAGGCGCTAAAACGCGTCACGCCAACCGGATTCACATGTCGCGCTTTCGATCTTTACGTGATGCATGTCGTTATCCCAAAACGCTACACGGCTTTAGGCGGCATAGATCAACTCCGCTCGACCTTGCCGAAATACCAGTCGATCACGGGCAGCATGGCGATATTATAGGGGTGCGCCGAGTGATCGGCCGAGCGGATCGCCGCTGCACCCGCGATCTCCTTATCCTCGGCGACGAGCATGTGGCTCTCGATCCGTTCGACCATCTCGTCCGCCGTCATATTGAAACGGAAGAGCCGCAACACCGTCACCGTTCGGTTGGAATGACTGGCAAAGAGCCCTTGCCCCGCCACCGAACGGCCAAGATCCAATCCGGTTTCTTCATGGACCTCGCGTCGCATGTTCGCCTCGATGTCGCAACGCCCGTCGACGATATCCTCCGGTTCCAGCGAGCCGGCGGCGAAATAGACCTGGCCGGGATTGGCGGTATGGGCGCCCATACGGATCGCCACCAGCGCGCCGTCCGAGGTTTCGAGCACCGGATAGGCGAAGATGTGAACGCCGCCCTGACGCCGCGGCTGTCGGCGCCACCACATGAAGGCGGAAAAGGGAATGACATGGCCCTCGCCCGCAATCCCGTTTTCACTGAGCGAGAGCCGTTGCTGAAACACCATGCGCCCGTCGAACAGCGCCCGATTGGCGGCGGTCTCCCGCGCCCAGTTCTCGCGGATCGCTGCTTCCTCGGCGGCGACCAAAGGATGGGGGCCGGGCAGGATGCGCAGATCCACGCCGGCAATCGGGAAGACCGTCGCCTCCGGCGGCCAGCCGGCGAAATCATCGGAAATATTGCTGTTGTTGAAATTCGCGTTCAAATTCGCATTCATGGGAGATCCAGTGTCATGACGACGGGGCAGTGATCGGACGCCTTCGGCCTGTCCCAGCCGGTACGCGGATAACGCTCCACCTCCTGCCCCGGCGGGAAGATGGTGCGGTAAGGCTGGCCACTGCGGATGATTTCCGGCAGGCGGCCGACATTGTGGGCGGCGAGTGCTGGCGAGAGCCAGAGATAATCGAGTTGGCAGAGCCACTGCTCCTGCGGCCCGCGCGCGTGATAGAGCGTCCAGCGGTCGAGGGCGGTGCGACGGCGCACCACATTTTCGGCAAAGCCATCGCGGCTGAAAACGTCGAGTGCGCTTTCGGCCTCATCCTGATGCTCGAAACGATAGCCAGCGCCCCGGCGGCCGATGACATCGACGCGCTCCTGATAATCGTTCATGTCGCCACAGATAGCGAAGCTCTTCGTGCCGGCTTGATCCGCCCCGAAGCGGTCCTCGATGATGCGGCGAACGGCGCGCGCCTCGGCGCGACGGATCGGCATGGTCGATTGCCGCCCGTCCAGCCCGTCGCGCGGATTGCCCATGGACTTGAAATGCACGACGTAGAGCGAAAACGGCCGGCCGCCGATCAGAAGATCGAGCTCCAGGCAATCGCGCTTGAAGATCTTGTCGTCGATGCGGTTGGTGAGCGCCAGCTCCTCGTCGAAAAGATCGAGATCGCGATAGGTCGTCATCGCATGGCTTTTGATGTCCCTGAGCTCGATCTTCTGGCCGTCGCGCGTTTCCTCGCGCATCAGGACAGCAACATCGATGCCGCGGCTGTCATTGCCTTCGACGAGGTATTTCTGCCGGTAACCATTTCCGACCATCCGGAAGAGATAGCCGTATTCGAAGGCCTGAAGGGCAGCCATATTGTCGATTTCCTGCAGGCAGAGGATATCGGCATCCGCGTCGGCGATCGCAAGCGCCGTCATCTGCCGCGTGTCGTCGGTCGCCGCGATCACGCGGGCCTGCTCGAGCTGCTGATAGACGCCCTCGCTCGACACCTGGAAAAGCTTGATGACCCGGTCCTGGCGCAGCTGGTTGCGGAAACCGGTGAAATCGAAACGGGTCAGGAGATTTTCGACATTGAAGGTGGCGAGGCGAAGCGACATGGGAAGGATCCGGTTGCGGGGAGTACCTTAACCAGCAGAAGCCGCAGGAAAAGATGGCGAGGCCAAGAAATATGCGGACAACCACCCCTCTTGCAGCCCCGGACGCGATTGCCTGTGACTTAGGCCGCTGACATTCTCCCGCAAGCCCCGAATAATTCGTCCCGGACGACATTCACCAGTTCCGGCGGGAGGCATTTCATGAAACGGATTTCTGCATCGCTGGCGATTCTGACCGTCCTCGCCGGCGCCGGCCCGGCACTTGCCGACAGCTACGGTGCCATCGCCTATTCGCCATCAACAGGCGCTCTCGGCTGGTCCTATGCCCATGACAATCGCGGCGACGCCGAAATCGTTGCCCGGCGCAATTGCGACAGCAGCGCCAATGACTGCCGGATCGCCATCTGGTTCCGCAATGCCTGCGGCGCGGTGGCCGTCGGCCATCGCGGCGGCTGGGGCTCCGGCTGGGGTTACGACAACCGTGAGGCCCAGCGTCAGGCAATCCGCAGCTGCCGAAAGCAAACCGGCAGCTGCCGCGTCATCCGCTGGCAATGTTCGGAGAACGAATGATTCTGGTTGAGTGCGGCGCCTCAAAGCCGCCACGCCGCGCGCACCGATAGCCGGAGGCTGTCACCCGTTCGGACGGGAAAGCGGGTATAGGCCCGCAGCACCTGACTATCGGCGAGGACCAGCTTCAGCGCGTAACGCTCACCCTCGAAGAGAACGGACTCGACCGTCGCCGCGATCCCCTCGCCGGCGGCGATATTCTCGCCGGAGACGACATCCTCCGGCCGGACGAGGACATCCACCCTGTCGCCACTGGCTGCCCCGGCAGCAGCAGCAAACATCGGCTCCAGCGCAGGCCAGTCGAGCGCCCTGCCATCGCCGAAGGGACGCGGCAGCGTCATGATCGCGCCTCGCCCGATCAGCCCGCCAACGACGCGGCCTTCCGGCCGGGCATAGATTTCAGCGGGCGGGGCCACCTGCAACAGCCGACCCTCCGACATGACGGCGACATCGGTCGCAAGCGCCATCGCCTCGCTCTGGTCATGGGTGACGTAGATCATCGTCGCGCCCGAGCGCTGGTGGAATTCGCGGAAGGTTTCCTCCATCTCCTGTTTCAGGTGCCGGTCGAGATTGGCAAGCGGCTCGTCGAGCAGCACCACGTCAGGCGACGTCACCAGGCAACGGGCGAGCGCCACGCGCTGACGCTGGCCGCCGGAGAGATCGGCCGGCCGCCGTTTGGCATAATCGGCAAGCCGCACGGTGCCGAGCGCGTCGCCCACCTTCGTCCGGTAGGCCTCGCCCGAAATGCCGCGCACCTTGAGGGGGTAGCCGACATTGTCGGCGACACTCATATGCGGCCAAAGCGCGTAGGACTGAAAGACCATCGCCATGTTGCGCTTTTCCGGCGGCAGCGACTGCGCGGCATCGGCAAGCAACCGCTCGCCGAGATGGATCGAGCCGTCGCTCGGCGTTTCGAAACCGGCGATCATCCGCAGCACCGTCGTCTTGCCGCAGCCGGAAGGCCCGAGCAGCGCCAGGAAGCCGCCCTCGCGCACCTCCAGCGAAAAGCCGCTGACGGCGGCCCGCCCGCTGCCAAAATCCTTGCCGAGCTGGTTGAGGATCAGCCTCGCCACGGGACCACTCCTTTCGGCAGTCGTTTGGCCAGAAGCTCAAGTAGCAGCATCAGCACGACGACCATGACGACGACGAGCACCGAGAGCGCCGAAGCAAGGTCGGAACTGCCGCTGTCGTCGAGATTGTAGATGGCGACGCCGAGCGTCTGGGTGCCGGCCGACCAGAGCAGCGCCGAGATCGTCAGCTCGTTGCAGGCGATCAGGAAGACCAGGATGACCGAGGCGCCGGCGGCCGGCGCAATCAGCGGCACGATGATATCGGCAAGCCGGCGGAAAAAGCCGGCGCCGGAAAGCCGCGCCGCCTCCTCGAGCGCCGGGTCGAGCTGATGGAAGGCGCTGACCACGGGTTTCAGGCTGACGGCGAAGAACGAGGAGAAATAGGCGATCAGGATGATCCAGATCGTGCCGTAAAGCGAGACGTGCAGGATCGGGATGGGTGCAGCGAACACCAGAATGAAGGAAACGGCCATGACGATGCCGGGCAGCGAATAGGGTATTTCGATCAGGCTGGAAACGATACGGGAAACCACATCCTTGCGCCGCGTCAGCGCATAGGCCGCAAGCACCGTCACCACGAGGAGACAAAGCGCAGTGGCGCCGGCAAGCGACAGCGAATTGATAAAAGCCGTGCGCGTCACCGCCTGCCGGAACAGGATCTCCTCAAAAGCATGCAGCGACATCGTCTTGAAGGTGAGCGGCACACCATAGGCCGGCACCAGCGCACCGGCAAGGAGCGCGAAGAACGGCGCGGCCAGCATGAAAAACAGGATCACCCAGACGAGCGGCGTGAAGGCAAACCGCCAGATGCCGAGTTCGAAGGCGGCACTCGCCCCGGATAACCCGATGACGCGGTAGTCACGGCCGCGCAGCGCCCGGTCCTGGATCATCAGCCCGACGACCGAGATGACGGCGATGATCGCCGAGAGCACGGCGACGTCGCCGAAGGTACGGCTGGTGAAGGCGGAAAACTTGGTGAAGATCAACGTCGGAAGCGTGAAGATCGAGGCCGGAATGCCGAGAATGGCGGGAATACCGAAATTGCCGGTGCAGGAGACGAACGAGATCGCCGCTCCCGCGATGATACCGGGCAGCGACAGCGGCAGGATGATGTCGCGAAACACCCGCAGGCTGGAGGCGCCGGAAAGCCGTGCTGCTTCGACGCCGTCGCGGGGCAGCGTCATCAGCCCGGCCCGAAGCGCCAGGTAGACCAGCGGCGCATGCTGCACGCCATAAAGCAGCGCGATGCCACCCACCGAATAGAGCGGCTGCGGCGAGCCGAGCGGCGGGGCGATATGCAGCGCCTTCAACAGCGGGCTGGATGGGCCGGACATCAGCACCCAGGCAAGCGCCGTTACTTGCGGCGGGATCATCATCGGCAGCACGAAGCAGAAACTGAGCAGCTCCTTGGCGCGGATATCGGTCAGCGTCAGCAGGAAGGCAAAGAGGCAGCCGATGATGAGCGAGATGATTGTGCCCAGAATGGCGGTGACGACCGTGTAATAGGTCGCCGACCACAGCGAGGCGTCGCCGAGAACCGCCATCACGCCGCCATCGGCAAAGGCCGCTATCCCGACCATGGCGAGGCGGGCGAGCGGCAGCACGCTGAGGATCAGGACGACGATGACGACAAAAGGAAACAGCCAGGCGGGCTGGCTGTTTCCGGTTTTGATATATCCGTGCATGAAAGGATCAGTTCGAGCCGTAGATGCCCGAGAAGGTCTTGAGATCCTGATCGGTATTCTTCAGAGCGTCTGCGGCCTTGATCGGCAGGACCTTGATGGTGTCGCGCGCGGGGAAGCTTTCCGGCAGCTTCATGCCGTTGCGGGCCGGGATGTAGCCGAGCTTCAGGAAGCCTTCCTGGCCCTTTTCGGAGAGCACGTAATCGACGAATTTCTTGGCGGCATCGGCGTTCTTGGTGCTGGCAAGGATACCGACCGGCTCGGTGACGGCCGAAACGCCTTCGCTCGGGAACGCGAATTCGACCGGCGCGCCCTTGGCCTTCTCGCGGATCGGCAGGTAGTCGACGACCATACCGTAGGCCTTTTCGCCCGAGGCGACGGACTTCAGCACGGCGCCGTTGCCGCCGGCCGCGATCGCACCGTTTTCGGCAAGCGACTTGTAGAAGTCCCAACCGAGGCCGGGAACGGCGGCAAGCGTCTGGGCGTGGATCAGGGCCGCACCCGAGGCAAGCGGGCTCGGCATGGTGACGAGGCCCTTGGCTTCCGGCTTCGTCAGGTCCTTCCAGCTCGCAGGCTTCATCGCGGCCGAGGTGTTATAGATGATGCCGGTGGTGATCAGCTTGGTCGAGTAGTAATAGCCGTCGGTGTCATAAAGGGCGGCGTCGTATTGGGCAGCTTCTGGCGACTTGTAGGCCAGGAGCTTGCCGTCTTCCTTCAGGCGCTCCAGCGTCACCACGTCGGCGATGAGGAGGACGTCGGCGACCGGGTTGCCGGCCTGGATCTCGGCCTGGAGCTTCGCCATGATCTTCGGCGTGCCGTCGCGCACCCAGTCGACCTTGATATCGGGATTGGCGGCCATGAAGCCGTCGACCGTCGCCTGCGCGTCCTCGTTCGGCTGGCTAGTATAGAGAACGAGGTTTGCGGCCGAAGCCGGAATGGCAAAGAGGCTCGCAGCGACAAGTGCTGCGGCGGAAACGATCGTTTTCATGGGAAGGATCCTCGATTTCGATACCCCTCCCTTATTAGGGGTCGTTGACAGAGATGTGACAGCGCGCCGCAGCCCACCGGGCCCCGGTTTCACAACCCTCGTTGATGTCCACCGGCTGTGCCCACAATCGGGGCGATCGCCTTTCCCGCAATCTCGCCGGCGTTGTCTTCAACCCTGTGAAAGAGGCGATCATCTGGTATCCTCGCGCGCAAGCGATCTCACACAGGCGTGAACACCCGGCGATTTGCCATTGCCGGGCTTTGCGCTACGTCACTCACGTTTCGATGAAGGAGGAATTTCAATGGAATATCGTCTACTCGGCCGTTCCGGCCTGAAGATTTCGACTTTGACCATGGGCACGATGACCTTCGGAGGCGTCGGCTGGGCGAAGACCGTCGGCGACCTCGGCGTCTCCGAGGCCCGCAAGATGATCGATATATGCATCGATGCCGGCATCAACCTCATCGACACCGCCAATGCCTATTCAGCGGGTGAATGCGAAAACATCATCGGCGATGTGCTCTCCGGCAAGCGGCCGCAGGGCGTGCTGCTCGCCACCAAAGCCCGCTTCGGCATGGGCGACGGCCCGAACGACCAGGGCCTGTCGCGCTACCACCTGATCCGCGAATGCGAGGCGAGCCTCAAGCGTCTGAAGACCGATGTCATCGACCTTTACCAGGTGCATGAATGGGACGGCCAGACGCCGCTGGAAGAGACGATGGAAGCGCTCGACACCCTGATCAGGCAGGGCAAGGTGCGTTACGTCGGCTGCTCAAATTATTCCGGCTGGCACATCATGAAAGCGCTCGGCATCGCCAAAGATCACAGGTACCAACGCTTCGTCAGCCAGCAGATCCATTATACGCTGGAAGCGCGCGACGCCGAATACGAGCTGTTGCCGATCTCGATCGACCAGGGCCTCGGCGTACTGGTCTGGAGCCCGCTCGCCGGCGGTCTGCTGTCCGGCAAGCATCGCCGCAACCAGGCAGCGCCAGAAGGCACGCGCCAGTTCGCCGGTTGGACCGAACCGCCGATCCGTGATGAGAACCGCCTCTGGAACATCGTCGAGACACTGGTCGCGATCGGCGAAGAGCGCGGTGTCTCGGCCGCACAGGTGGCGCTCGCCTGGCTGATCGGCCGCAAGGCGGTCACCTCGGTCATCATCGGCGGCCGCACGGAAGCCCAGTTCCGCGACAACATCGCCGCCGCCGAGCTGAAACTCACGGACGAGGAGCGCAAGCGCCTCGACGCGGTCAGCCTGCCGCCAGTGATCTATCCCTATTGGCACCAGCTGAACACGGTTAGCGACCGGCTTGGTGAAGCCGATCTCGAGCTTTTCGGTCCGCATCTCCAGCAATAGCCGATCATGGATCAAGCATTGCACGGCGAAAGACAGACGTCACAAAAGATGCACTTTCGCCGTGTTATCGTAAAACCCCGCCACCCGCTGCGAGGTTCTCCATGCTGAAGAATTACAAGGTCCTGAAGGGTACGGCGAGCGCCCTTGCCCTCGACGACGACAACGATCCCCATATCGAAATCCGCATTGAGGCGAACGGCATCAGCTACCGTATCGCGCTCAACGTCCGCTCCAAGGAATCGCCGCACGACCTGCTCTACGCCAATATCGTCGACTTCAAGCATTCGTCGCTGACGGAGGCACTCGAGGCGCTGCCGATGGGCCTGACCGACATCCGCAAGGACCGTCCGGAGCTTGCCATCGATTATGTCCGCGGCGGGTTGATCGAGCGCGAGGACATGAATGTCGCGCCCTTCCAGCTCTCCGGGCTGAAGAACGACCTGCGTGACTTCATCGAGCCGATCGTCCAGGAAGGCATTGCCGATTCCGACGTGCATTTCTACGCCTTCGGCGAAGCCTGGGGTCCTGAGAACAACAAGCCGGACCAATATTTCCGTTTCGAGCCGGGCAACGGCATCCACGACATTCACATGAACCAGGGCGACGGCGGCAGCTTCAAGGCCACCAACGGGCCGAACCAGGACGGCGCCCTGCTCGTCCATTTCAACGATACCGACGAATGGGCGGCGATCTTCCTCTGCTTCCAGTCGCAGAACTGGAACACCGATGCGGCGACCGGCCATCCGGTTTCCGACAGTCGCGGCGGCCAGGGCCGCGGCGAAGGCACACGCCGGCCGCAGCCGATCGTAGCCTCGTCGTTGCGCATCGTCGCCGCGCTGATCAACCCGGTGAACGGTGAAGGCGGCACCGAGGCCGAAACAGTGACGATCATCAACCGCTCCGACATGCAGGCGTCGCTCGACGGCTGGAAGCTGGAGGACGAAAACGGCAGGACCCAGACGCTATCGGGGTCGTTGAGCGCGGGCGAGCTGCGCACCATAGCGCTCGATGCCGCAGCCGGCGGCCCGCAGCTTGCCAACAGGGGCGGCGACATCATCCTGCGCAATGCCGACGGCGCCGTAGCGGACCGGGTCGGCTACGGCAAGAGCGAGACGGCGAACGAAGGCTGGACGACGATCTTCTGATCGGCGCCCGCCCCTTGACAGCCTGGATCAGCCGCCGATTTCGGCTGAGATCAGCGCGCCCAAGCGGCCGATGCCGTCCTCGATCATCTGCTCGTTGGCGCAGGAGAAGCTGACGCGGAAGGTGTTGGCGCCGGAACCATCGGCGAAGAAAGCCTTGCCGGGCACGAAGGCGACCTTGGCGGTTTCGAGTGATTTCGCCAGCAGCTTGGCGCCGTCCATGCCCTCCGGCAGCGTAATCCAGATGAACATGCCGCCTTCCGGCTTCGTCCAACTGATGCCTTCAGGCATGTATTTTTCGAGTGCGGCCAGCATGCAGTCGCGGCGTTGGCTGTAGGCGGTTTTGATCTTGGCGACCTGCGCATCGAAGCCGCGCTCGGCGACATCTGATATCGCCATCTGGTTGATCGTCGAAGAATGCAGGTCGGCCGCCTGCTTCATCAGCACCAGCTTGCGGATGACGGGCGCATTGGCGACGATGAAGCCGACGCGAAGGCCGGGCGCCAGCGTCTTCGAGAAGCTGCCGCAATAGATCGTGCGCGTATCGTTGATATGGCCCTTCTCGGCGCTTTCGAGCGCCAGGATCGGCGGGATCGGATCGCCGTCGTAACGCAGCGACTGATAGGCCGCATCCTCGATGACGGCGATGTCGAGATCTTCCGCCAGCGCCAGGACCTTCTTGCGGCCATCAAGATCGACGGTTTCGCCGGTCGGATTGGAGAAGTCGGCGGAGAGATAGGCGAACTTCACTTTGCCGCCGGCAGCGGAAGCGGCCGCGCGGTAGGACTCGGGCGTCCGGTTGCCGTTCGGCGTCAGTTGGTCGTAGGCCGGTTCATAGGCGTTAAAGGCCTGCAGCGCGCCGAGATAGGTCGGCCATGTCACGAGCGCGGTGTCGTTTGGTGACAGGAAGAGCTTGCCGAGATAATCCAGGCCCTGCTGCGAACCGGAGACGATGAAGACATTGTCGAGTTCGCAAGGAATGCCGAGAGCAGCCATCTGCCCGACCAGCCATTCGCGCAGCGGCTTGTAGCCTTCGCTGACCGAATATTGCAGCGCCGAATTGACGGCGGCGCCGTCGAAGATATCGGCATAGGCCTGCTTGAACTCCCGATCCGGAAAGAGCGCCGGATCCGGAATGCCGCCGGCAAAGGAGATGATGTCGGGCCGGTCGAGAAGCTTCAGGAGTTCACGGATTTCGGATGCGCGCATGCGCGACGAGCGCGACGCAAACATGGTGTCCCAGTTCAGCATGGGGTTTCCTCGTATTTTCTATACCGTCGACAAACCATGCGGTGGAAATTATGTCAATAATGCTGACCTATTTTCTTATTATGGTGACAAGTTGGAAATCTTATATTCCAAAGCTTTGGTGCGAGATTGGCGAACGTCTTTGCGACGGCGCTCGATCCCGAATTTGCTGCTCGACGTCAGCCGCATCAAGTGATTATTCCTCGGGTCAAAGCCGAAACCGGCTGATTCAGACCTTTCCAAGACCAGCTCGGCGGCAGTAGTGTCGCCGCCACTATTCAATTTACTATCAAGGTGCCAGCAATGACCGTGACGTCGGCCTCTCCTGAAATCAAAATCGAACTCCACAAGTCTCCCGTCTCGGAAGCCGATCGCATCCAGGCACTGGAGACGCCCGGCTTCGGCAAGGTCTTCACGGATCATATGGTCCTGGCACGATGGACTGCCGACAAGGGCTGGCACGATGCTAAGGTTACGCCCAGGCGGCCCCTGGAGCTCGATCCTGCGAGCGCCGTGCTGCACTACGCTCAGGAAATCTTCGAGGGCATGAAAGCTTACAAGTCAGACGATGGCCGGATCCTGCTCTTTCGGCCTGAAGAGAACGCACGCCGCTTCGCGCAGTCGGCGACCCGCATGGCGATGCCTCCTGTGCCCGAAGAACTCTTCCTGAAAGCGGTCGAAGAACTGGTCCGCGTTGACAAGGCCTGGATTCCGTCCGGCGACGCCAGCCTGTACCTTCGCCCCTTCATGTTCGCCAATGAGGCGTTTCTCGGCGTTCGTCCGGCTCTGGAATATGTCTTCTGCATCATCGCCTCTCCGGTCGGCGCATACTTCAAGGGTGGCGCGAAGGCCGTCTCCCTTTGGGTCGAGACCGAATACACCCGTGCAGCCAGCGGCGGCACTGGCGCTGCAAAATGCGGCGGAAACTACGCAGCCAGCCTCGTGGCGCAAGCCGAGGCGTCGAAGAAGGGTTGCGATCAGGTCGTCTTCCTGGACGCCGCAGAGCATCGCTGGGTCGAAGAACTCGGCGGCATGAATGTCTTCTTCGTGATGAACGATGGATCAGTGGTGACCCCGCCCCTTGGCGGCACGATCCTGCCGGGCATCACCCGGGCCTCCGTGATCGTGCTCGCCGAAGAAAGGGGCTTGCGCGTCGAGCAGCGCCCCTACTCGTTCGCGGAATGGCAAGAAGACGCTGCCAGTGGCAGGCTCGTCGAAGCCTTCGCTTGCGGCACTGCCGCAGTCCTGGCGGGCATCGGCCTGGTTCGACATGCCGGCGGCGAGTTTCTGGTCGGAGACGGACAGACCGGCAAGTTGACCAGCGAACTGCGCCAGCAGCTCGTCAGTCTGCAGAAGGGCGTAACGAACGATGAGCACGGCTGGGCCCGCCTCATCCCGACCTGAACTCCAGACGTTCCACGCGAACGGCGGCGTCAACACCCACATGGTGGGCGCCGCTCTCCGCCTCGCCCGCAAAGTCGTCGGGCTGGCGATATATTCCGCGCGAGCTTTCCAAATGGCTGGCACGCGAAAAGGACGAAGAAGCCGTCGACAGCTTCATCGCCTATACCGCGACATGCATGGTTGTTTCGCTCGACACGACACTTGCCCGCCGTGCTGCCGAAATATCGGCAACTCATAAATTCGCCACTGTCGATGCGATCATTTATGCGACCGCGGAACGCCATGATGCCGATATCCTGACGTGCGACGCCCATTTCAAGGATCTCGAACGCGCCATCCCTATCGATAAAAAGACTTATCCTCATGTGACCCAAGCCCTCGACGGCGCAGCACAACGCTTCTATCACAAAATGGAAAATGGTAATCTGGCATCTGAAATGGCTGAAAACCGGCATGTGCGGGCGGCACGAATCCAATGGCGAAAATGACGATCTCGCTTCCGGATCATCTGGCGGAATACGTCGAAAATCGTGTCGCAAGCGGCAGATACAGCAGTGCCGGCGCATTCCTGGCGGAGCTCATTCTGAAGGATCAGCTCCATCACAAACTAGACGACGAAGAACTGCGCAACATCCTGAGGCAGGCTGAGGAAAGCGGCCCGAGCGATCGACGCATTCCCGACATCCTGTCGGAAACGAAGGCCAAGCTGCGTGACAACAACCTATAGGCTGACCCGAACCGCGGACGCCGTGCTATCAGGCATCGACGAATATGCTTGCCTCAACTTCGGCGAGGCGCAGGCAGACGCCTATCTTCTCGACTGGGACAGGATTTTCGTGCTTCTTTCCCACGCTCCCTCCATGGGAGAAGAGTGCGACGAACTCGGCGCTGGCCTTCGCCGGCTCCTCCACATGCGCCACGTCGCCTTCTACCGGGTGGCATCGGAAGGGATTGTCGTCATTGACATCATCGACGCGGACCGGCTTCCCGAAAAACATCTTCAATCCAACCGACGCCCGCGATCGGCCGAACAGCATGCCTCCTGACTGCACCTCCGCCTTCTACGAGGAAAATGCCGAGACGTATGTCAACCGGGCGCGCAGCCTGCCAAAGCAGCGGCTCGATGCCTTCCTCGCTGGCCTTGCACCCGGTGCGGCAATCCTCGAACTCGGCTGCGGCGGCGGGCAGGACAGCGCCTACATGCTGTCGCAGGGTTTCGACGTTATGCCGACGGATGGCTCGGCCAAGCTTGCAAGACAAGCGGAAGTTCTGATCGGCAGACCGGTCAGGGTCATGCTGTTCCAAGAGCTCGACGCCGACAGCGCCTTCGACGGTGTCTGGGCGCAGGCAAGCCTTCTCCACGTCCCGAGGCGCGAGTTGCCCGATGTCTTCGCCCGCATCCGGCGCGCCCTGAGGACAGGCGGCATCATTCATGCGACCTTCAAGGCAGGCGATGCGGAAGGCCATGACGGCTTTGGGCGGTATTACAACTATCCCTCCGCCGAATGGCTGTCGGAGCTTTTGACGAACGGCGGCTGGGGGAACATCGCCATCAGCGAGAGCGACGGCGGCGGCTATGACGGCAAGCCGACCCGCTGGCTGACCGTGAGCGCAGAACGGTAAAGGCCGGAGCTTTCGCCCCGGCCTCCAACCGCAGAATCTTGAAACCGCTTAGTTGACCGACTTGTCGACCAACTTGTTCTTGCCGATCCAGGGCATCATGCCGCGCAGTTTGGCGCCGACTTCCTCGATCTGGTGGCTGTCGTTCATGCGGCGGATGCCCTTGAAGCGCGAGCCGCCGGCACGGTATTCCTGCATCCAATCGGAAGTGAACTTGCCGGTCTGGATGTCCTTGAGCACGCGCTTCATCTCGGCCTTGGTCTCGGCGGTGATGATGCGCGGGCCGGAGACGTATTCGCCCCACTCGGCCGTGTTCGAGATCGAGTAGTTCATGTTGGCGATGCCGCCTTCATAGATCAGGTCGACGATCAGCTTCACCTCGTGCAGGCATTCGAAATAGGCCATTTCAGGCGCGTAGCCGGCTTCAACCAGCGTTTCGAAGCCAGCGCGGATGAGCTCGACCAGACCGCCGCAGAGAACGACCTGTTCGCCGAAGAGGTCGGTTTCGCATTCTTCGCGGAAGTTGGTTTCGATGATGCCCGAGCGACCGCCGCCGACGCCGCAGGCGTAGGAGAGCGCCAGTTCAAGCGCATTGCCGGACGCGTTCTGGTGAACGGCAACGAGGCAGGGAACGCCGCCGCCCTTCTGGTATTCGCCGCGAACCGTATGGCCCGGACCCTTCGGCGCGATCATGACGACGTCGAGCGATGCCTTCGGCTCGATGAGGCCGAAATGAACGTTGAGGCCGTGTGCAAAAGCGATCGCAGCGCCGTCGCGGATGTTGCCGGCGATGTCGGCCTTGTAGATGTCGGCCTGAAGTTCGTCAGGCGTAGCCATCATCAGGAGGTCACCCCATTTGGCAGCGTCGGCAACGGTCATGACCTTGAAGCCGTCGGCCTCTGCCTTCTTGATGGTCGGCGAGCCGGCCTTGAGAGCGATGACCACGTTTGCATGGCCGCTGTCCTTGAGGTTCAGCGCGTGCGCGCGACCCTGGGAGCCGTAGCCGACGATGACGACGTTCTTGGACTTGATGAGGTTGAGATCGGCATCACGATCGTAATAGACGCGCATTTGAAGTTCCTTCCCTTTGCTTGTCTTGTTGACTGTCATTAAAGCGGAATCAACCGAGAACCGGCATCTCCGCCAGAACCTTGTCCGTGCCATAAAGCCTGAGGAAGGCGGTGACCGCCCTCTCCGCCTGGCGCGCGGTATCCTTGAGGCCTGGCTCACCGAGCAGCATGCGCACATGCAGGTCGGAAACGATCAAGCCGTAAAGCGTGTGATAAGCCTCGTCGGCATCGGAAAAACGCAGGAGCCCTGCCCTCTTCCCGGCATCGATCAGCGCCATGGCGCGCCGGTCGATCTGGCGACGGCCGCGCTCGAGCAGCAGCTTGCCGAGCTTCGAGCCGTCACGGTTCGACTGGCCGATCGCCAACCGGTTCAGTGCCAGCGAGACGTCGCCGGCGAGCACCTCGAGCAGGTCACGCGCGAAAATGACGACATGGTCGTGCAGGCTCGCCGCCGTCAGCCGCTCTCCATTGCGCTCGAAGGTGCGCACCTTGCTCGCCTGATAGGCAATCATCGCCGATAGCAGACCGTCGCGATCGCCGAACCACTTGTAGAGGCTTTCCTTCGAGCAATTGGCGGCGCGCGCGACGCCCGAAGTCGTCAGCGCCTTCTCGCCTCCATCGACGAGCAATCGCAGCGCCTGCTCCAGAACGGCGTTCTGGCGCGGCGAAAATTCGCTCGGCTCTGCGGTATCGACAGACACGGTCATGACTCCCATATACGTACCGTACGGTACGGTTCGCGAGGTTTATGCGATAAACCGATCAGGTCGTCAAGAAGTCCAGATAGATTTTTTTAATACGGGAAACCGCGATGAAACACCAGAATTGGATAGGCGCGAATCCTCGGCGACCGCATAATGTCGCGCTATACCATTTGCCCGGAGGCTTCGATGTCACGCCTGTCTGCAGCTCTTCTGCTCGGAGCAATCCTCCTTGGCGGCTCAAGCGCTGTCGCGCAGTCCGACAGCGACGTCTATAACCGCATCGAGGAACTGCACGGCGATGCCGCAAGCTTCGACCGGCCGCTGCGCCAACTTGTTCGGGCGATGCGCTCAGGCGACGCCGAGACCATCGCCGGCCTTGCCGAATACCCGCTCACGGTCAAGGCCAACGGCGAGACCTACGACGTCGAGAACGCTGAGGATTTCATCGACAATTTCGACGATCTCGTGACGCCCGAGACCCGCCGCGCCGTCGGACGCCAGCAATACGAGGATCTCTTCGTCAACAGCGACGGCGTCATGATGGCCGGCGGCGCCGTTTGGATGGGCGCGGTCTGCGACGACACCGCCTGCGAGGCGAGCCATTGGGCGATCATCGCGATCAACAACTGAAACCTGGCGATGAGGGAAAGCCGATGAAATACCAGATAACAGCAGCAGTCATCACCGCAGCTCTCACGATCGCCGCAAACGCACAGGCCGCCGAAACGCGCTGCGGCTGGATTGAGAATCCGACGCCCGCCAACTGGTGGCTGGAGGATGCGGAGAACACCTGGACGATCATGACCCAGGGTGACGATGCCGGCGAGGTGGAAGGCATGGAGCTGATCTCCGACATCTCCGAACATGAGTATGTGAGAACCAACGGCAATTACGGCTACGCCTGCGCCTGCATGAGTGTGGAGACTGATGGCAAGGAGCGCATCACGAAAATCCTCTCCTTCCGCCAGCTAAAGCTCGCCAAATGCCGTGCCGACAAGGCGCTGAAATTTCCCGGCTGATGAGCCGCAGCTTATAACGCCGTGGCGCAACCTGCCGGGATGGCGAAAGGCTCTGCCGGCACCGCCTTGTCGATCGCGTAAAGCTTCGCGAAACCCGCATCTTCGACCTGCGTCAGGCCGGCCGGCATGACGGTGCCGACATAGCGGTCGGGAATATCGGCATTGGCGACGAGGACGAAATCGAATCGACTGCGCCAATCCGACAGATAGGGCGTGAAGTCTCGATATTGCTGCATCATTGTCGGGCATGAAAGCACACCAATCGACAGCAGATTGCCCTCGGGAACCGCGATCTCGGACCATGGCGACAGAACGGAAAGCGGCTGTTTGCCCTTTGCCGTGAAGAGCGTCGGAACGAAAGCATGCGAGAAGGGCACGGCAAGCGTCGGCAGGTGCCGGAAAGTATCCAGTCCCCAGGCAAAATGCCGGTTGGAATGGGAAAGACCGTTCACCCTCTCGGGTTCGTGTCCCAAAGGCAGCACGGCGGCACCGGCCGGAACCCTTTTGAGCGCGGTCTCGAGGGCAGCAACGTCCTCCTGTGCCAGCCACCAGTTCCAGCCGACCCAGCCGGTGCGGCCGAAGACCGCGAGATTGATGACCAGCGCTAGCAGCAGCGCATGGCGGCGCGTGAGATTGGCAAAGGGGCACACCATCGCCATGGCGACCAGCGCCATCATGATCGGAAAGCGCCAACTGATCCATCCGGTGCCCAGCATGTGGCGCGGTGAAACACAGGAGAGCAGCAGCAGGCCGCAGGCGGCGACGGCAAGCCCCGCATGCATGCGGATATCGCCCGCACGTATGGCGCGTGTGCAGATGAGGATCAGCGGCAGAACCAGAACGACATCCACCACCGGGACATAGGTTGTGATGGCGGAGAGCAGATTCATGACGATCAGGACAACGTCGTCATTCCAGGCAAGCCCAAGGCCGTTGCCGCCGGCGTTGGGCAGAGCTGCCGTATGAAGGTAGAGCGCAAGCGGCGGCAGGACGCAGGCGCCAAGCGCCAACACCAACCGGCCGGCGAGCCTCATCAGACCCGCCTTCGATCGCACTATGTCGATGCGCCAGGAATATTCGAGGCCGCAGACGATCGCCATATAGAAGGCAAGCGCAAAGATGTGCATCACTGTCAGCAGCAGCGCGGCGGCGAGCCGCCAGGCAAAAAGCAGCGTGGGATTTCCGCCCTGCAGACGGAGATCGACGCAGGCAAAGCCGAGCGCCATGCCGAGGCCGATCTGGAAGTTGATGAAGCCGCCGATCATGGTGGCACACCAGCCGAGCGACAGCATCGCGGTCTGCCAGTGGTACCGGCCACCGAAAAGCGCGCGGTGCAGGCCGATCGCCCCGAGTGGCGGCAGCACGATCGCCAGGAAAAGCAAAGCCCGCGCAAGCCTGTCGGCGCCGACAAGCGGCCCCAGCCAGGTGGCCAGAACATCGATCCCGACATTGGTGAAGGTGCGGTTCCAATCGACCGCATAGATCTTGGGAAACGGTTGCTCGCCTATCCCGCCCGAAAGGAGCCAGATACGGGCGTAGTGATTGGCGTAATCGAGAACTGGCGGAAAAGGAAACAGGAGGACCAAAGCCGCGGCAAGCCCGACGAAAGCAACGATCGCAACGGTGGAATCCTGCCTGGCAATCAATTTCTCAGGCCCGGCAGCGGCCAAGGCAGGCACAGCAATCCGGTCCATTATCCGATCCGACCGCTCCTTTGCGACCGCGGCTCACCGGATGCAAAGGCCGCATCCAGCGCCGTGCGCCGGTCGCTGGCGCTCATCTCCGAGAAAGCGATCGACAGTTCTGCGTGTTCACTGCCGCGCACGATCGTCTCGACCATGAACATCGGCCGCTTCTTGCTCTCCTGTACCAGCCGGCCGAGATACTCGCCGATGATGCCGATGCAGATCAACTGGATGGCACTGAAGGCGCTGACCGCGGCCATGATCGACGACCAGCCGGTGACCGTTTCGCCTTCGAGCCAGCGAACGAAGGTGTAGATAAGCAAGGCGATCGCGACGCCGGCGCTCATCATGCCAAGCCATGTGCTGATGCGCAGCGGCGTCGTCGAAAAGCTGGTGATCGCATCCAGCGCGAAATTGATCATCTTGCGCAGCGGATATTTCGTCGTGCCGGCAAAACGGGCGTCGCGCTCGTAGGGAAGCGCCACCTGCCTGCCGCCGATCCAGCTGACCATGCCACGGATAAAGCGATCGCGCTCCGGCATCGCCAGCAGGATATCGACGACGCGACGGCGCATCAGCCGAAAATCACCGGTATCACGGGGGATGGTCACGGAAGCGAGCTTGGACAAAGCGCGATAGAAAAGCGAAGCGGAGGCGAGTTTGAACCAGGTTTCGCCCTGGCGGCGCGTGCGCTGGCCGTAAACGACGTCGGCGCCGCGCTCCATGATCGGTATCATCATCAAAAGCAGCTCAGGCGGATCTTGAAGATCGGCATCGATCAAAAGCACGCGCTCGCCCCGCGACGCGGAAAGACCAGCCGTCGACGCCAACTGGTGGCCGTGATTGCGCAGAAGACGTATACCGAGCACCTGCGGCACATCAGCCGCCAGACTGGAAATGATCTCCCAGGTGCGGTCGGACGAGCCGTCGTCGACGAGAATGAGCTCGAAGGCGTCGCCGGCAACGCTGTGAGCAGCGGCCGCGGCGCGGCGGCAGAACTCGCGCAGGCCCTCTTCCTCGTTATGACAAGGCGCGACGATGGAAAGAAATGGTATTTGCGTCATGCGGACATCGGCGCCTGCTTGATGGTGGCGCCAGACTAGCGACGAAAGGTCAAACATCCTTTAACGATTGGATGCCTGTCGCAGGGCTATCCTGTCCGCAGCCAGCGGGAAGTCGCTTTGCTTCGACCGATCGGACGACAAATCTCGACAATACATGGCTTCCAGACGCCCGCCGCGCTACTCCGCCGCCATGATGTCGCGAGCGCCGTCGACATCGCGAGCCGGCGAGGCGCCGTAGAGGCGGCTGTATTCGCGGCTGAACTGCGACGGGCTTTGGTAACCGACGCGGTGGCCGGCCGTGCCCGCATCGAGGCGCTCCACGAGCATCAGACGGCGCGCCTCGTGCAGTCGAAGCTGCTTCTGATACTGCACCGGCGTCATCGCCGTGACCGACTTGAAGTGATGATGGAAAGACGACACGCTCATGCTGACGCGCTCGGCAAGGTCTTCGATGCGCAGTGGCCGCGCGAAATTCTCCTTCAGCCATGCGACGGCGCGCGCAACCCTATTGCTGTGGCTGTCTGCAGTGGCGATGTTGATCAGCCGCGCGCCATCCGGCCCGGTCAGCACCCGGTAGAGGATTTCCTGTTCGATCAGCGGCGCCATGGCAGGAATGTCGCCTGGACGATCGAGCAAGCGCAACAGGCGGACGGCAGCATCCAGGAGCTCAGGCGGAGCGACGTTCACCGCCATCCCGCGCTGCCCGTCGGTATCGGCGGCTGGGCGCGGAATATCGATGCGGCTGAGCAACTCCAGCAGCTTTTCGGAATCGATTGCCAGCCCCATGCAGAGATGCGGAACCTCAGGGCTCGCCTCCGTGACGCGCCAGGCGACCGGCAGATCGAGCGAGGTCAGCAGATAGTCGCCAGTCCCATAGCTGATAAGTTCCGCGCCGAGGCGTAGGCTCTTGGCCCCCTGCAGGACAAAGGCAAAACAGGGCCGATAGCTGCTGTGCAGCGGATCGCTGGGCTTGGACCGACGGCTGATGTGAAGATTGCCGATATCAGTCGCGAACTCGCCGTCACCGGTCGCGAAGCGCATCGCGATATCGACAATTTCCTGATAGGGGCTGAAGGGCAAGGTCATGCGGCAACTCTTTCTGTCAACTCTCTGACGCCGGCGATACCGCTCTTATCTAGAGTGCCTTCGCCATTTCGCAAACAGGCTGGCGCCCCACTTTTGCAGGATCGTGCAAAAAGCTGAGAGGATCGCTCTAACCTTCTGCCGCCGTTCCGGGCAATAGTCCACCATCTCTTTCAACCCCCACCCACAATCGAAAAGGATGGTTCCCATGCCTATTGCAAGAGGCTACGCCGCGACCGACGCTTCCAAGCCGCTGACCCCTTTCACCTTCGAACGCCGCGATCCGAACCCCGATGACGTCGTTATCGACATCAAGTTTGCCGGCATCTGCCATTCGGACATCCACACTGTCCGGAACGAATGGAAGAACGCCGTCTATCCGATCGTGCCGGGCCATGAGATCGCCGGCATCGTCTCGGCCGTCGGCCCTGATGTGACCAAGTTCAAGGTCGGCGATCGCGTCGGCGTCGGTTGCTTCGTCGATTCCTGCATCGGCTGCGCCGAGCGCGACCTCGATCGGGAACAGTATATGCCCGGGCTCGCCGGCACCTACAATGACTTCGAAGCCGACCGCAAGACACGCACCCAGGGCGGCTATTCCGACTCGATCGTCGTCAGGGAAGGCTATGTCATGTCCATTCCGGACAATCTGCCGCTCGATGCCTCCGCGCCGCTGCTCTGCGCCGGCATCACGCTCTATTCGCCGCTGCGCCACTGGAATGCCGGCCCCGGCAAGAAGGTCGCGATCGTCGGCATGGGCGGCCTCGGCCATATGGGCGTCAAGCTCGGCGCCGCCATGGGCGCCGATATCACCGTTCTCTCCCAGAGCCTTTCCAAGAAGGAAGATGGGCTGAAGCTCGGCGCCAAGGAATATTACGCCACCAACGACCCGGAAACCTTCACGAAGCTTGCCGGCACGTTCGACCTGATCATCTGCACCGTCAGCGCCGAGATCGACTGGAATGCCTATCTCGGCCTCCTGAAGGTGGATGGTTCCTTCGTGGTAGTCGGCGCGCCGGAAAACCCGATCCCCGTGCATGCCTTCTCGATCATCCCCGGCCGCAAGAGCATTTCGGGCTCGATGATCGGCTCGATCAAGGAAACCCAGGAAATGCTCGACTTCTGCGGCGAGCACAACATTGTCTCCGAGATCGAGAAGATCAACATCCAGCAGGTCAACGAAGCCTATGAACGCGTTCTGAAGAGCGACGTCCGCTACCGCTTCGTCATCGACATCGCCTCGCTGGCGGCTTGAGGAACGAGGGGCGGCTCCCGCGGGGGCCGCCTGTCCATCCGGCCCGGACTGCCTGCAAACGGCCGTCTCGAAGTGTAGGTCGTCAATTCTGGACGGCTAGATAGGCCTCCAACGAAGCCACAATTTTCGACCAGGGGTCTGTATCGAGATAGCAATGAGGTACGCCATCAACGATGACAGGGGTAAAAGGAATGCCACCAGGGGAATTGCGTCTCGATGGCATTCGCCGCCCCAGGAGGTGTTTCCGAGCCCGAGATAATTGCGCAAAGCAAAACAATCGCCCACTCCGTACGTTGCGAGAAGAATGAGCAGCGGTACGTGCACGAGATAGAGAGGGTAGGATATCTCGCCCATCCAGGTGGCGATGCGTTCAAACCGTGCATTTCTTGCCAGACACAAGCCAAATCATATGATCATTGGGTGAGCGGCAAATGTCAGGAGCAGATAGTATTTTCTCTCGGTGAGGACGAATCCCGAATAAAGCACCGCAAGAGCAGCCACCAAAATCCAGCCAGGCCAGGCTGCAAGCCTGATGCGGAAGCCTCGTCGCCAAAGACAACTGAGAAGCACTCCGCCATAGAAAGATGCCAGAACCCGGGGAAAGCCCCCGACAATATCACCCCAAACAGAGCCCGGCGGGTACCGAAAGTACCACAGCGCAACGACGAACGCCGGCGCCGATAACGCGACAATAGAAACGGCCACTCGGAGACGAGCCGCAGTGAATAAAAAGACTGCGTTGGCCACGACTTCAAAGAACAACGACCACGCCGGGCCGTTCAAGGGCAGAATGCCGAGAACAGTGTCCGACGGCGCGGGAAGCATGAGCAGGCTGGCGACGGAGGAAACGGCAAAAGTGCTGAAGCTCCAGTTTTCAAGATGACCAATCAGTGGGAAAACCGAAGCAGCGCCCAGCAATGTGCAAACCAGGTAGACGGGGTACAATCGCGCAATACGGTGGCTAATGAAGTTTCGGCAGCCGTCCGCCTGCAACAGGCTCTCGCCGTATCTTTCCGCCAAAACGAAGCCGCTTAACATGAAGAAAAGATCGACGGCAGCATAAGCGACGGGAAACGCACTGCTGGAGTGATAGATAAGCACGAGTATTGCGGACGCTCCACGCAACAAGTCGAGCATCCAGAAACGATGCTTTCCGTCAGCAGATACGTCGCTTGTCATGCAAAGATCTCACGCTCTCTTCCCGGCCAGCGAGCTATGGTTATTCGATGTAGAGACCTTTGGCGAGGGAATAGCCCTACATCTACGTTCTCTATGCGTCGCCAGACTACTGTACTTAAATGGGAACAACCCTTAGGCGCAGCAGATATTCGGTGCCGTTGAACGGATCTGGCCCCGAACGCCGCCGCAGGCGCGGCGGGCCGGCGATCGGGGCGTAGTGATCGAAAGAGGTTTCCATGGTCCCCGCCCCGCTCGTCAGGCCCGGCAATTGCTGCTGGACGCTTTGGACCATCTGAGACGCCATGGTGCCCTCGAGCCGTGCGACGCCATCGGCGATCACCGAATCCGTCGTCGCCGCCGCCGATTTTGCAAGCAGGGTGAGCACGCCGCTCAAGTTCTCCATGGGCGCGACGAGATGAAAGCGGTCGACCGGCTCGCAGAGGACGGTCTGTGCGGCCGATAACGCCGTTGCCAGCACCCACGGCGTCAGCTGCCGGAAATCGGCAGCGGTGCTTGCGGGCGAGCTGTGGCGGGCTGCCGTCATCGCCACGTGGCAATCGATGACCTGCCAGCCGAAAATCCCCTGCTTCAACGTCTCAAACACGGTTTCCTCGACCGCCCGGTAAAAGGCGACCGGCATCTGGCCGACATCTACTTCGAGCGCGAAGCTGTTGCCTGCTCCAGGGGCGCGCGGCTCGACGCGCAGGCCGACGGTCGCGAGAAGAGGATTGGGCTCCTTGAAGAGGATCTGCAGGCCGCTCCCGGTCCCTAATGGCCTCTCGACCAGGATGACCGTGCTCTCCTCGAACCTTGCCTCGAGGCCGAAATCCGTCAGCAGGGTCGATTGGATAACCTCCTTCTGCACCTCGCCGTAAAGCGACACGTAGACTTCGTCCGCCTCCTCGTTCCGGCGCAGATTGATCAAGGGATCCTGTTCGGCCATCTGGTTAAGCGCCAGCCAGAGCGCCGCCTTGTCGGAAGGCCGATGGGCAAGAACGCGGGTTTCGAGCGCGGGCGGCGCGAAGTGAGCCCACTCGCCCAAAGGATTTCCGCCTACAGCATCACCGATGCGGGCGCCGGCAAGGCCGCTGACGCGCGCGATCTGCCCGGCGCGGAGGCTCTCGGCGCCATGAACCCGGCCGGCCTCGAACACATGGATCGCGGTAACCCGTTCCAGGCCTTTGGGCAGGCCCAGAGATTGCCGGAGCCGCACCGTGCCGGAGTTCAGGTAGATGTAGGAGAGCTTTTCCCCGCCCCAGCCGCGTTCGATCTTGAAGATCTTGCCCGCCACCGGACCATCCGGATCGGGGCGCCGCTCGGGCAGGATCGTCGCAATGGCCGATGCCAAAGCGGGGATGCCGGCGCCGGTCATCGCGGCGCCCGCGAAGACGGGATGCACGAGGCCTCTCGCTACCTGGTCAGCCAGGCAGCGCCAGAGCCTTGCCTCCGTCAGCCGATCGGGAGCGACGACATAGTCATCGAGCAGCGCCTCGTCATTTTCCCCGAGCGTCTCGCCGAGCGCCGAAAACAGCGGCTCGTCTCCCGGAGCGAGCGCCTCCACGCGGGCAAGCTTGGCTCCGGCGTCGATCACCGAGGACATGGCGATGGGGCGGACCGACAGCTGCGCGGCAAGAGCCTCCATCACATCCCGATAGCGCGCGCCGGGACGATCGACCTTGTTGACGAAGAAGATGAAGGGAACGCCGAGCCGCCGCAGCGCCCGGACCAGCACGCGCGTCTGCGCCTGCACGCCTTCGACCGCCGAAACGACGACGACCGCAGCATCCAGCAATCCGAGCACCCTCTCGACCTCGGCGATGAAATCGGGATGCCCAGGTGTGTCGATGAGATTGACGATCCTGTCGCCGATCGTGAACGACACCACCGCGGCCCTGATCGTGATGCCGCGTTGCCGCTCGAGTTCGAGAGTGTCCGTCTGTGTATTGCCGGTATCGACGCTGCCAAGCTTGTCGATCACCCCGGCGTTAAAAAGCAGTCTTTCGGTAAGGCTAGTCTTGCCTGCATCCACATGGGCGAGGATGCCCAGATTCAAAGTGCGCATGAACCACCAACTTCTCGGAAATTCGGATGTGATTTTCGTGAGAAGTGAATCGGCGCATTGGAACCTCTACCCGTTGTTACGGCTGGATGCGTAACTCCCGGTGGTTGGGAGACGCGGGTGGAATGCTAAATGTGTGTGCGGAGATATGTCAAGGTTGGGTGTATTGCATTTACGATGCGGGCGCGCCGGGAGTAGTTTCCTGTGTCGGGGGGGGGCCGTGGGATACCCCCTCTGCTTTGTCATGCCCGCGCCCTTAAGGCTTGCCCAAGATATGTCACAGGAATCCAACACCGTATTTGCACGGCGAATGAAAATCTCCCGTCTACCCCTCCTCCCGCATCGTCTCCCGCTGGGTGATCAGCCGGGCGCTGTGCTGGCCGCTGAGATAGATCCACAGCCAGCTCCAGGCGACGGAGAAGCGCGAGCGGGTGCCGATGAGGAAGTAGATATGGGCGATGCCCCAGATCCACCAGGCGATCCAGCCCTTGAGCTTGATCCGGCCGAAATCGATGATCGCCGCACTCTTGCCGATTGTCGCCAGGCTCCCCTGGTGCCAATATTTGAAAGGCGCCGGCGCCAGTTTGCCGGATATGCGGGCGCGGATGACCTTGGCGACGTAACCGCCCTGCTGCTTGGCGGCGGGCGCAATGCCCGGCACCGGCTTGCCGTCCTCACGTATGACCGACGCGGTATCGCCGACAACGAAGACGTCGGGTAGCCCCGGCGCACTCAGATCCTTCTCGACCACGACGCGCCCTGCCCGGTCGGCTGCAACACCAAGCCACCGCGCCGCCGGCGAGGCGGTGACCCCGGCTGCCCAGACGATCGTCCGGCTGGCAACGAAGGTCTCGCCGATCTTCACGCCGTCGGCGTTGCATTCGGTCACCGGCTTGCCGAGATGGATCTCGACCCCGAGTTTCTCCAGCGCCTTCTGAGCATAGGCCGAAAGCTCTTCGGCGAAGGTCGGCAGCACCCGCGGGCCAGCCTCGACCAGCACGACGCGGGTCTTGCGCGTATCGATGTTGCGGAATTCCTTGGGCAGCGTGAAATGGGCAAGCTCGGCAATGATGCCGGCCAACTCGACACCGGTCGGCCCGGCCCCGACGATGGTGAAGGTCAAAAGCGCATCGCGCACGGCAGGATCGCTCTCCATCTCCGCCTTCTCGAAGGCAAGCAGCACCCGCCGGCGGATCGTCGTCGCATCCTCCAGCGTCTTCAGGCCGGGCGCCACCGGCTCCCATTCGTCATGGCCGAAATAGGCATGCGTCGCTCCGGTAGCCAGCACCAGCGTATCGTAACCAAGAGTCATGCCGTTGCGTAAGGAAACAGTCTTCGCGCCACTGTCGACGCCCGTGACCTCGCCGAGCAGCACCGTCACGTCAGGCCGGTCGGCATAGAGGCGGCGGATCGGCCAGGCGATCTCGGAGGTGGAGAGAATGGTGGTCGCCACCTGATAGAGCAGCGGCTGGAAGAGATGGTGATTGCGCCGATCGACCAGCGTGATCCTGACGCCGGCACCCTTCAACCCGTTGACGAGCTGCAGCCCGCCGAAACCGCCGCCGACAACGACGACATGATGATCGCTCATGACATGCCCCTTTGCGCCATTTCGCTCAAAGCCAATGTGGCCTTCGCCGCAAAGGTTGCAACTGCCGTTTCGGCATACCTCCCCTGCATCCCGGTCGGTGGAGCTGCCTCAATCGGCGTACCCCACAGGGATTGCCGTGCCGCCCTTCAGAAGCTCCATCGAGATCGAGGCCGAGACGTCGAAGAGCTCGATCTTGCGCACAATCTGCTTGTAGATCACATCGTAATGCTCGACGCGCGGCAGCACGATCTTCAGGATGTAATCGTGGTTGCCGGTCAGCCGGTGCGCTTCGACGATCTCGGGAATGTCACTAATGATCCTGCGGAAGGTCTCCGTCCATTCGTCGGAATGATGTGCCGTCTTGACCAGCGCGAAGACCGTTGTCGGCACGCCCATCTTGTCCCGATCGAGCACGACGATGCGCCGGGCAATATGGCCGCTCTCCTCCAGCCGCTGGATGCGCCGCGAACACGCCGACACCGAAAGCGCCACGCGCTCGGCAAGATCGGTCACGGATATGCCCGCATCCTTCTGCAGCATGTCCAGAATGCGTCTGTCGCGATCATCAAGCATGTGTCAAACATAAACCTCTCGCCTCTTTTTTGCATGATTTCATAAAATCACGCAAAATCCCATCACCAATCTGAAACGAGAGACAAACAACGCAAACACGCCGCGCCGGGATTGCGGCATCATTTCGAAGTTCAGAAGCATGGAGAGCATGAAGAAATGGAAACGATCGGCCTGATCGGCGGCATGAGTTTCGAAAGTTCGGCGGTCTATTACCGCCTCGTCAACGAGATGGTGCGTGACCGCAAGGGTGGCCTCGCCTCGGCCGAACTCATCTTGCATTCGGTCAACTTCGAGGAGATCGTCGCCCTTCAGAAGGCCGGCGACTGGGATATGGCTGCCCGTCGCCTCGCCGACGTGGCTCTGCGCCTGCAGATCGCCGGCGCCGGCTGCATCCTCATCTGCACCAACACCATGCATCTGATTGCCGACAAGGTCGCGGAGAAGATCTCTGTGCCACTGATTCATATCATCGACGAGACGGCGAAATCGCTGCATGCGGCCGGCCGGAAGCGCCCGCTGCTGCTCGCCACTCGCTACACGATGGAGCACGGCTTCTACAGCGACCGCATGAAGAGCCTTGGTGTTGATATCATGGTGCCAGATGCTAGCGACCGCACGACCGTGCACGACATCATCTTCAACGAACTCTGCGCCGGCAAGGTGCTCGACAGCTCTCGCGACAAGCTCATGGCGGTGATTGCACACTCCATCGACAACGGCGCCGACAGCATCATCCTCGGCTGCACCGAGATCTGCCTGATCCTCGATCCCGACCATTTGCCGCTGCCGGGCTTCGACACCACAGCGATCCATGCGCGAGCGGCGGTCGATTTCGCGCTCGGTGCAGACGAGACCGCGGAAGAAGAAGCGGCCTGACATCAGCGAATTAGTTGACTCAGTCCATTAAATGCGGGACAAGATCTCCATCTGGAGATTCTTGTCAGCTTGTTGACAAACCTCGTTCTTGACTCGGCCTCATCCCGAGGATGTTGGCCGACTTTATCGGCGGTCTGACAAGATCTCCATTTGGAGATCATCATGTCTAACCTATCGCTCATTGAAACCGCCCGCGATTTCAACCGCTTCTATACGAACTTCCTCGGCCTCTTGAACAAGGCCTATCTCGACACGCCCTTCACGCTGACCGATGCCCGCATCCTCTTCGAGATCGGCTCGCATGGGGGCATCAGTGCTGTAGCGCTTGCCCGCGACCTGCAGCTCGACCCGGCCTATCTCAGCCGCATCCTAAAGCGTTTTCGCGCCGAAGGGCTGATCGAAACCAACCGCGACCCGGCAGATCTTCGCAGCCAGGTCATCATTGTCACCGATCAGGGACGAGAGACGTTCGAGGAACTCGGCCGACGCTCCAATGCGCAGATCGCCGCTCGTTTCGATCGCTTGGCGACTGGCGAACCGGAGGCCGCCGTCTCCGCCATGCACACGATCCGCGCGCTGCTCGACCCGGCGGCGAAGCCCGCGCCGGCCATCATCCGCGCCCACCGCGCCGGCGATATCGGCTGGATCGTTCAGAGCCAGGGCCGCTTCTACGCAGAAGAGTATGGCTGGGATCTGCGCTTCGAGGCGCTGGTCGCCGAGGTCGCCGGAAAATTCCTCGCCAATTTCGATCCGGCCAAAGAATATTGCTGGATCGCCGAACGCGGCGGCATCAATGTCGGTTCGGTCCTCGTCACCAATGGCGGCGACGGCATCGCCAAGCTTCGCCTGCTCTATGTCGACAAATCAGCCCGCGGTCTCGGGCTCGGCAAACTGCTGGTCGACGAATGCATCCACTTCTCCCGGCAGAAGGGCTACCGCGAACTCTCGCTCTGGACCAACGACATGCTGGAGACCGCCCGCGCCATCTACGTCAAGGCGGGCTTTCGTCTTGTCTCCGAGGAGAGACATAAGATGTTCGGCCCCGAGGCGAACGGCCAGAACTGGGTGCTCGATCTCTGAATTTGCTGCGTCGCAGAAATTTCACTTGATTTGGAAACGTTCATTCCCTAATTAAGCGCGATGACCGTTGCCACTCTCACACCAGAAGCAAAGACCCGCAGCCGTGGCCGTCCGCGTGAGTTCGATATGGACGCAGCACTCGATGCAGCGCTGCGCGTCTTTTCCGAACGCGGCTACCATGCCGCCTCCATCAGCGAATTGACCGAAGCAATGGGTCTTGCTTCCGGGAGCATCTACAAAGCATTCAAAGATAAGCGCGGCATCTTTCTCGCTGCTTTCGCCCATTATCGAAAACTCGGCCGACGGCGGCTGGAAGCGATGATCGCGTCTGCGAAGACCGGTCGCGAGAAGGTCTTCCAGATGGTGATGTATTATACCGAACTCTCCTATGGCGAAGCCGGCCGCAAAGGCTGTCTCGTCGTTGGCGGCGCCAACGACTTCGCCCTGCTTGACGAAGAAGCCGCTGCCCACGTCGTGACGGCCTTTGCCGCGGACGAAAAGCTGATGGCCGATCTCATCCGCATCGGCCAGGCAGATGGCACCATTACGAAGACAGTAGACCCGGATGCCGCCGCCCTCGCCTTTCTCTGCTTTACCAAGGGCCTGCGCGTCATCGGCAAAACAGGACGCAGCAGGGAAGAGATGATGTCTGCGGCCGAGGCCGCGATGAAGCTCGTGACCTGAACAGTCCACACCGTGGACGAGAGAAATACCGGCATTCGGTCAAGGATCGCGTGGCCGCAGCCAGCACTTTTGCATTCAATCCTTTCAATCTTTGAATACCGGAGTTTCTGATGAGCATTTCAGCCACCACGCCGGATGAGGCCATTCCCAGGGCGCTATCCCCCTGGCTAACCTTCCTTTTCGCCGCCGCCTGCGGGCTGGTGGCCGCCAATCTCTATTACGGCCAGCCGCTGGCCGGCCCGATCAGTGCCGATCTCGGCTTCACGCCTGCCGCTACCGGTCTGATCGTCACGCTGACGCAGATCGGCTACGGCCTCGGCCTGCTGCTGATCGTGCCGCTCGGCGACCTCACCGAAAACCGTCGTCTGGTGTTGACGCTGATCGCCGTCTCCGCCGTTGCGCTCATCGGCGCGGCGCTGTCGTCGACGCCCACGACCTTCCTCATCGCCTCGCTCTCTATCGGTCTTTCATCGGTCGCAGTTCAGGTCCTGGTTCCCTTCGCCGCCAACATGGCGCCGGATGCAACGCGCGGCCAGGTCGTCGGCAACGTCATGAGCGGCCTGCTCTGCGGCATCATGCTCGCCCGCCCCTTCGCAAGCTTCGTCGCCGAGGCCTCCTCCTGGCACGTGGTCTATTACGTCACCGCAGCGCTCATGCTCGTGCTCGCCGTCGTCTTGCGCATCAACCTGCCGGTTCGCGTGCCGAAAACGAAGCTGCGCTATGGCGAACTGCTCGCCTCCATGGGCCATCTGGCGCTCACCTCGCGCGTCCTGCAGCGCCGGGCGCTCTATCAGGCCGGCATGTTCGGCGCCTTCAGCCTGTTCTGGACGACGACGCCGCTGCTGCTCGCAAGCCCGGCCTTCGGCCTGACGCAGAACGGCATTGCCCTCTTCGCACTTGCAGGTGCGGCCGGCGCCGTCGCTTCGCCGATCGCCGGCCGGCTTGCCGACCGCGGCATGACGAAGATCGCCTCGACGCTTGCCATGCTGCTCGGCATGGCTGCCTTCCTGATCGGCCATTTCGCCAGCGATGGCTCGCTTGGTGCTTTGCTGCTCTTGACGGCAGCGGCAATCCTTCTCGATTTCGGCGTGACGACCAATCTCGTCTGCGGCCAGCGCGCCATCTATGCGCTGAACCCGGAACACCGCAGCCGGCTCAACGGCCTCTTCATGGCAACCTTCTTTGCCGGCGGCGCGCTCGGCTCGGCGCTCGGCGGCTGGGCCTATGCGACCGGAGGCTGGACAATGACGGCCTGGATCGGCTTCTGCTTCCCGGCGTTGGCCTTCCTGCTGTTCCTGACGGAAGGACGCGGCAAGTAGAGGAAAGCGGCCTATTTGTCAGCGGAATCAAATTGAGAACGGGCGGCGCGAACGGCATCATGGTTCGCTTCCGCCCAGTTCAGAAGCTGCGACAGCGGCTGGTAGAGGGAGCGTCCGAGTTCGGTCATCGAATATTCGACGCTCGGCGGCTTGGTCGGGAATACCTCGCGGTCGATATAACCATCCCTCTGCAGGTCGCGCAGCGTCTGCGTCAGCATGCGCTGCGAAATATCGGGGATCATCCGCCGCAGCTCGCCGAAGCGATAAGGCCGATCCGCCAGCACCTCGAGCAGCAGCGTCGACCATTTGCCGCCGATCTGCTGCATCATGTCCCTGACCGGGCAATTGCCGAAATCGAGGCCGGCGAGATCGATCTCGCGCCGCGCGCCCGGCATCCTGTTCTTCAGACTGACGACCGCACCGCTCATCTGCTGGTTCCCTTTTGGTAACGTAGAGCCGAAAAACTGCCTCCTTTACATCGCTAAGTCAATTCCTATTCTAGTGTTACTCTCTTTTTGAGACCACCTACACAACACAGCCAGCACAACACAGAAGGAAACGACGTATGAGCGAAATCATCCTGGTCACCGGCGCTGCCGGGCAGCTCGGCCAGCGTGTCATCCATCACCTCATCGAGACCTACAAGGTCGCTCCCGGCAACATTGTCGCGGCGACGCGCAGCCCGGAAAAGCTCTCCGAACTCGAAAAGAAGGGCGTCGTCACCCGCAAGGCCGATTTCGATGACGCGGCAGGCCTGGAGAAGGCTTTCGCCGGCGTCGACCGGCTGCTGATCATCAGCACCGATGCGCTGGACACTCCCGGCAAGCGCCTCGCCCAGCACAAGGGCGCCGTTGCAGCGGCCGTCAAGGCTGGCGTCAAGCACATCGCCTACACCTCTATGCCGGCGCCCGAGGATTCGCTTGTCACCTTCGCGCCCGATCATCTCGGCAGTGAAAACGCCATCGAGGCAAGCGGCATCGCCCATACGATCATCCGCGACGCCTGGTATCACGACAATTACCTGCACGGCATGCCGCACAACCTGCAGGGTGGCAAATGGTATAGCGCCACGGGCGACGGCAAGGTCTCGACCATCTCGCGTGACGACTGCGCGCGGGCGATTGCCGCAGCCCTTGCCTCTGGCACCTCGGAGAGCGCCACCTATACGCTGACCGGCGCGCAATCGCTGAACAACCGACAGATCGCCGCCATCGTTTCCGAGGTCGCCGGCAAGCCGCTAGAGGTGATCGACGTCAATGATGAACAACTCGGCCAGGGCATGCGCGGCGCCGGCCTTCCCGGTTTCGTCG
Organism: Rhizobium indigoferae; assembly: GCF_034554815.1. NCBI lineage: Bacteria > Pseudomonadati > Pseudomonadota > Alphaproteobacteria > Hyphomicrobiales > Rhizobiaceae > Rhizobium > Rhizobium indigoferae. The sequence goes on from NZ_CP140635.1 coordinate 2,696,143, forward strand.
CCGACATGCTGGTTTCTGCCGACGCCAACACCCGCGCCGGCAAGTTCGACATCGTCACCGAAGACTTCACCAAGCTGACCGGCAAACAGCCGCAGCCGCTGAAGGATTTCTTCGTCGAACACACGGCGGCCCTGACCGCCTGAGGCTATGCCGCCCATTGAGCCTTTCGCTGCATCCCTGCGCTTGCTGCAGGGATGCAGCGCCACCGGACTTTAGACGCGAAAAACTTCTTCATTTCAGACTCTTCCTGCGCGGCGCATTGTGTGAATCGCGATCAGAAGCGTCGCGGTTCGATTCCAGTCAGAGCACTGAAAGAGACGCCCTGATCAGACCACCTGCCCGCAGGCCCGGCAAAAGCGCCGCACCGTTTCCGCCATGCCGTATTCCAGCGCATCGGCGGTCAGCCCGTGACCGATCGAAACCTCGGCAAGAGCGGGAATGCGCTTCACCAGCGCTGGCAGGTTTTCCACTGTCAAATCGTGGCCGGCATTGACGGCGAGGCCGATTGCGACGGCTGCATCGGCCGTCCGTCCAAGCGCTTCAAGAATCGGGCCTGCCCGCTCCGGCGCGTCGAAGCAACCGCCATAGGGGCCGGTATAGAGTTCGATCCGATCGGCGCCGACCGCCTTGGCGATCTCAACCGCCTGTGCGTCCCCGTCACCATCGGCAAACAGCGACACCCGGCATCCCATCGTCTTCAGCCGCGCGACGGCATCGGTCAGGAACGCCTGGTGCTTGCGGAAATCCCAGCCGTGATCGGAGGTCGCCTGGGCGGGATCGTCAGGCACCAGCGTCACCTGCTCGGGTGCCGCCCCGGCGCAGAGTTCGAAGAATTCCTCTGTGGGATAGCCCTCGATATTGAACTCGGCCTTGGGGAATTCGTCGTCGATCAGGTTGCGGATCACAGGCAGGTCGGAAAAGCGGATGTGCCGCTGGTCGGGGCGCGGATGCACCGTCAGGCCGCTCGCACCAGATTTCAGCGCGATACGCCCGAGCGCTTCGACGCTCGGCCAGGGCAGGTCGCGCCGGTTGCGCAGCATGGCGACGGCGTTGAGGTTCACGGAGAGCTTGGCGGACATGGCGAGATCCATCGGTCACGGAAATGGGAGGCCCCTGCTTTTAAGCCAACTGCTCCGCGATGGCCAACGAGATTCACAAATGGATGCGATGCCAATCGCTGATGGGCACCGAAATTACGCTGAGCATTTGCCGCGCGCGTACCGCAGATAGTAAATCCCGTCGGCTTTGAAGAGGACCGCCAGATCCCGCAGTGCAGCACATGTTTTTGTGCAACACACCCAAGAACCCGGCAAAATATGCCGGTAAAGTTGCTATCCCATTTAAAAGAGATTATTTTTAGCACTTATAAAAAAGATCGTTCACGCATAACGTGGACATCGTATCGCGTAGAGTACGCCGCGTACTGCTTCTTTCCCACTGAGAAGAACGCCTAGAGGAAACCCCACTCGCCGCGCATGGGAAGCAACTGGCAAAACCGCATGAGGTGCAACAACATGCCCAGGAGGGTTCATGCCAGACGGTTCCAAACGCCTGTTTGCCACCGCCGGTATCGCTTCGGAGGCCCGATCGAAATATCGGTTCCTGCCTTCAGCCGCGCTACCGCCGGATCTACCGGACGGTCCGGTGCCCATTGCCGACATGGCAAACGCATTCGGCGTCACGCACAGGACACTGCATTTCTATGAAGAGAAAGGGTTGATTTCAGCCAACCGCATCGGCCTGATGCGGGTCTACGGCCAGGATGATGTGATGCGCATGGCCGTCATCACAGTCTGCCGCGATACAGGCATGCCGATCGCCGTCATCCAGGAACTGATGGACGAACTCCGCAACGCTGATTCGCAGGAAACGGCCGAGGCGATGTTCCGCGAGGCCTTGCAGGTACGCAAGCGCGAACTGACGGCGGAGATGTCGACGCTGCACCGCCAGCTCCAGCAGGTCGGCGACCTCCTGGATTACGACGGCAGCGTCGAGGAGCCGCCGTTAAACGACAATCAGGACAGTGCAAGCCTGACCGCAGAGGAGCGGCGTTGCCTGGAACTGATGGCGGAGGGTTATTCCACCCAACGCATCGCCCGGGCGCTCGACCTGAAGCATGACGAAACCCGTGACCTGGAGGCCGGAATCATCCTTAAATTCCGCGCCAACAACCGCTTCCAGGCTATCGCCAAGGCAGTTCTGCTCGGCATCGTGCAGGCCTGAATCACGCCCCGACGGCCGCCACCGTCTCCTCTTTCTTCTGTCCGATCAGCAGATGCGACCTGCGGGTGCGATGGGATCAGCGAACGATCGTCAGCGTCTCCGCCGCGCGGGTGATCGCGGTATAGAGCCAGCGTTCCCGCGTGTCGCGAAACGCCCAGCTCTCGTCGAAGAGCACGACATCATTCCATTGAGAACCCTGCGCCTTGTGAACGGTGAGCGCATAGCCGTAGTCGAACTCGTCATAGCGCTTGCGGGTGTTCCAGGGGATCTCGCCCTCGACGTCCTCGAAGGCCTGTTTCAGCAGCTTGATCTTGGCAGCCCCGCGGTCCATGTCATCGTCTTCGGGGCGGACGAGCAGATTGATGCCGGGCTTCGTCGTTTCCTTGGACGAGGTCATTACCTGCCAGAGCGAACCGTTGAGCAGGCCCTTGGCTGGATCATTCCGCAGGCAGACGAGCTTGTCGCCGGTCTGGGGATAATCGGCATTGAAGCCTTTCAGCTCGCGCAGGCGCTGATTGTAGCGCCGACGCGTCCTATTGGTGCCGACGAGCACCTGGTCGGCGTCGAGGACCAATTGCTGCGTCACCTCGTTCTTCGAGATCACCTTGGCCGTGCCGTAGTCACCGTACATCACCTCATTGCCTTCGCGCACCTGCATGGCGAGCTTGATGATCGGATTGTCGCGCGCCTGGCGGTGGATATCGGTGAGCAGGTAGTCCGGCTCCTGATTGGTGAAGTAGCCGCCACCGGTAACCGGCGGCAACTGGCCGGGATCACCGAGCACAAGGATCGGCGTGCCGAAGCTCATCAGATCCTTGCCGAGCGCCTCGTCGACCATCGAGCATTCGTCGACGATGATTAGCGCCGCCTTCGCGACCGGGCTCTGCCGGTTGATCGAAAACATCGGCGCGATCGAGGTCTTGCCTGTTTCCTCGTCTTCCACCGCCTCCTCGCCGCGCGGCCGATAGATCAGCGAATGGATCGTCCGGGCGTTGGAGGCGCCGCGCGAGCGCAGCACCTGCGCCGCCTTGCCGGTAAAGGCGGCAAAGAGCACGTCGCCATCGACATTCTCGGCGAAATGCTTGGCAAGCGTCGTCTTCCCTGTCCCGGCGTAGCCGAACAGGCGAAAGAGCGGCGAGCGCCCTTCCTTCAGCCATTTCGAAACAGCCTTCAGGGCTTCGTCTTGTTGCGGCGCAAATTGCATGATCGCAGGACTTGGCAGGATTCGCGGCCTTTAGGCAAGGCGGAAACTGGCGAGGCAAGGCCAATGACGGCAAATCCGCCCGGCGCCAAACCCGCTGCAGCTTCCGCCGTGCACGATAAGCCGCCCGCCGACAGTCATCCCTCCCACCGCCGGCCCGCGCTGCTCGCGCACATTGACGGGTCCTGCCCGATGGCATCGGTCAGAAAGTCCAGAACCGCTTTGACGCGCAACGGTATGTTTCTTCGTGAGGGATAGACGACATAGATCGGCAGCCGGGTCGGTTGAAAGTCGTTCATGACAGGGATCAGCCGGCCCGCGACGATATCCGGCACGGCGACGATGTGGGAGAGCACCGCCAGTCCTGCGCCGGCAAGGGCCGCCCTGTGAATGGCGACGGCGCTGCACGCGGTCAGCCGCGGCGAGATCCTGACGGATATGTCTTCCGAGCCGTTCGAGAACGACCATGAACAGGCATCGCCGGCTCTGCTGTAGCACAGGCATTCATGGTCCTTGATGTCCTTCGGTGTCCTCGGAGACGCCTTGCGCGCGAGATAGGCGGGCGAGGCGACGAGGAATGCCGTCGTCCAGCCGATGCGCCGGCAAACGAGGCTGCTGTCTGCGACGGAACCCAGACGCACTTCGACGTCGAGGCGTTCCTCGATCATATCGGAGCTTTGTTCCCTGAGGAGCAGTTCCACAGAGAGTTTCGGATGGGCGGCAAGAAGATCGCCCAGCCGTTCGCTGAGATAGAGGCCGAGCGGTGCGGGAACGCTCAGCCTCACCTTTCCCGAAGCCACGGCTCCATCCGATCCGGCGGCATCGCCAAGCTCCTCCACGGCTTCGAGAATCCGGAGCGCCATCGGCAGCATGCGCTCCCCCTCCGCCGTCAGCGACAGGCCGCTCGTCGTGCGATGCAGGAGGCGGATGTTGAAATGGCCCTCGAGGGCCGCGACCTGTCGCGAGACCGCCGGCTGCGTCACATCGAGATCGTGCGCCGCCGCCGAAAACGAGCCCGTCTCGACGACGCGCTGAAAGGTCCGCAATGCCGAAACGATATCCATGCCTGCCCCCTCATACTTCTGCGCATAGGCTTTATGCCGCCAGACTATGCGAGAATGGCTTTACAGTCCAGCAATTAAGGATATCTTTTATCCATAAGGATATCTAATATCCTTAATTAGAGGAGAAATGACATGACCCAGCGATTGAACTACGCCCAGCAGTCCCCCGAGCTTTTCAAGAAGTTCATGGAATTCAGCATGGCTCTGCGCAGCAGCGTGATCGACGAGAAGCTGCAGGCCCTCGTCGAAATCCGCGCCTCGCAGATCAATGGATGCGGCTTTTGCCTCGACATGCATGTCAAGCAGGCAAAGATCCACGGCGAGACCGAACTGCGTCTCTATCACGTCGCCATCTGGCGGGAATCGAACCTGTTCGTTCCCCGCGAGCGTGCAGCCCTTGCCTGGACCGAAGCGCTGACGAACCTTCCCGAGGGCGGCATTCCAGACGAGATTTACGAACGGGTTCGCGGCCAGCTTTCCGAGAAGGAAATCTCGGACCTGACCTTTGTCGTCATGGCCATCAATGCCTGGAACCGCGTCAATGTCGGTTTCAAGACCGTGCCCGGCACGGCCGACAAGGCCTACGGCCTCGATAAGGCCGGCCTGAACTAAACCGCGCAATTCCTTGAGAAGATTCACCTTGACGCTGCCGCACCCCGGCGGCGAACGGAGATCCATTATGAAAATCGTTGTCATCGGCGGAACCGGCCTCATCGGTTCGAAGACTGTCGAACGCCTGCGCAAGCGCGGACATGACGTGATTGCCGCATCGCCGAACTCCGGCGTCAACACAATCACCGGGGAAGGATTGGCGGAGGCGCTCTCGGGCGCCGAAGTTGTGCTCGACCTCGCCAATTCGCCGTCCTTCGAAGACAAGGCCGTGCTCGAATTCTTCGAGACCTCGGGCCGCAATCTTCTCGCCGCCGAAAAACTCGCCGGCGTCAGGCACCATATCGCCCTCTCCGTCGTCGGCACCGAGCGTCTGCAGGAAAGCGGCTATTTCCGCGGCAAGCTCGCTCAGGAAATGCTGATCAAGGCATCGGGCATTCCCTATACCATCGTGCATTCGACGCAGTTCATGGAATTCCTCGGCGGCATCGCCCAATCGGGGACGGTCGGCCAGACGGTCCGCCTGTCGCCGGCCTATGTGCAGCCGATCGTTTCCGACGACGTCGCCGATGTCATGGCGGATGTGGCTCTCGCACCGCCCGCCAATGCGACGATAGAGATATCAGGTCCGGAACGGGCGCGCCTCAGCGAACTCGTCGCCCGGTATCTGAAGGCCATGAAGGACCCGCGCACCGTCGAGGCCGATGCCGATGCGAAATATTTCGGCGCGAGACTCAACGATCAGTCGCTCGTTTCCGACAACAACCCGCGGCTCGGCTCGATCACCTTCGAGCAGTGGTTCGCAAAGTCCGCCCAGCCAAAGCGATCCGACTTGCCCTGAGGACGCGGCCACTCGGGCGCATCCTGCCCCACCCTGCAACCATGGAGATTCCGATGATCAGAACATCATTCCTCGCCGGTGCGCTCGCCCTTCTGGCAGCCACGGGCGCTAGCGCCGATGAGGGCAGCAAAGCTGCCAAGGTGACGCTCGTCTATGAACACGAACTTCCAAACGTACCGGGCAAGAGCATCAAGGGCGTGCTGGTCGAGTACGGTCCAGGCGGCTTCTCCGAAGGCCACACCCATCCCGATACGGCCTTCATCTACGCCACCGTGCTCGAAGGAGCGATCCGCAGCCAGGTCAACGACGGCCCCGTCAAGGTCTATCAGGCCGGAGAGAGCTTCTCCGAAATGCCGGGCGACCGCCATGGTGTCAGCGCCAACGGCAGCAAAACGAAGCCAGCCCGCTTGCTCGCCGTCTTTGTCGTCGATACCAAGCAGAAAGAGCTGACCTATCCGCTCAAGAAGTAATGATCCGCATTACAGCGCCGCCTGTCTTTCAGACGCGCAAAGGACGCTGTAACACTTTCAACCCTCTCGTCGTGCTTTCCAAAAATCGGTTCCGATTTTCGGGCCGATGCGATACCGCCTGCGCAAGCCCCGATGCTTGCGCAAGCGGTCGAGATGCTGAATCATGGGCGGCTCGCCCCATTCCGGAGACAGAGAGATGATTGACGACGCGCTCTTCGGTAAACCTCTGATATCCCTCATTACGATAGGTTTGGCCGGTATCGTCGTCTGGCATCTTCTCTCCCGCCAACGGCCGACGACCCGACTGGTGGTGCAAATCCTCTTCTTCGCGATGATGACGTTGATCCTCGTCGTCAGCGGCATCGAACCACACCGGTTTCAAGGGTATGAGTCCGAGGATCCGCAGGCTTTGCTCGTCATCGTCGCGAAATCGCTCTGGTGGATCCATCTGGCATGGGCCGTCATCGGTTTCATCAGGCTGTATCTGGTGCTGGAGGGCAGTCCGCGAGAGGCCCGCCTGCTCCAGGATCTCGTCATCGGCGTCGTCTATATCGGCATGGCCCTGTCAGTTCTGGCTTTCGTCTTCGGCGTGCCGATCGGCACGCTCGTCGCGACCTCGGGCGTCGTCGCCATTATTCTCGGCCTGGCGCTCCAGAACACGCTCGCCGACGTCTTCTCCGGCATCGCGCTGACGCTCGGCCGGCCCTACATCATCGGCGACTGGATCCTTCTCAGCGACGGTACGGAGGGGCGCGTCGTCGAAAGCAACTGGCGCGCGACACACATCCTGACCAGCGCAAACAATGTTGTCGTTCTGCCGAACAGTTTTCTGGCAAAGCTCGGCCTCACGAATGTAAGCCGGCCGGACGAGACCCATCTCCTGGTCCTCACTATCCGCATCGCTCCGACGCGGATGCCGGCATCGGTCCGCCAAGTCATGGCAACGGCGCTGGCGAGCTGCAATTCGATCGTGCGCGAGCCGCCGCCGGTCGTGGCGCTCAAGGGGCTGGATGCCACGGCGCTGGAGGTCGAGCTGCAGTTCCGGGTGACGAGCCCGAGCCAACGGGTGCCGGCACGAAACGAGGTGCTCGATCTCGTCTATCGTCACTGCAAATCGGCCGGCCTGCTTTTGGCTGTTCCGGCCGCGGCCTCAGTCCTGACGGGCGATCTGCCGACCGAAGAAAGCGCACGGCCGCCCCGTGTAACGCCGCTCGAACTGATCGAGGCCATTCCGATCTTTGCGACGCTGACATCAGATGAAAAGCAGAAACTCGCCGAGACCACGGCCGTGCGGGAATTCCGCAAGGGCGATGTCCTCGTGCGGGAGGGCGAAATGCTCCCGTCGCTGATGATGGTGCGGGCGGGCATCATCGCGGCGCGGCACGGAGATGAGGAGCGCGGGCGCCTCGCTCCGGGTGATTTTTTCGGAGAGACCGGCCTGCTCGCCGGCATGCAGGAAGCCTGCACCCTGGAAGCTCTGACCTCCGTGACCGCGTATGAGATTGATCAAGAGGCCTTCGCGCCGCTGCTAAGCGAACGCCCGGCGCTGGCGGAAGAAGTCGCCGACCATCTCGCCAGCCGCGCCGAGCGTTTCCGCAACGGCGCCTCCTTGCCCCCGGAACATGCCCGCAGTGCGCATGCCATCCTGAAGACCATCAGGACCATCTTCAAGGCGTAGAGATCGGCACCCCCGCTCAGCCGGCGCGCTTGAGCACCCATTCGAACGTGCTCCGCCAAATGTCGGCCGGCACTTCCTCGGACAAGGTGCCGACCAGATCGGAAAGCCGGACGCGCCTCAGCGTATCCCGCCAGGCCTCGTCGGCCTCCCACATGATGCGCGCGACCGCGCATGGCTTGCTGTCGCAGTATCCTTCCGGCCGGCAGGGATTGTTCGCCCGGATGTTCGTACAGGTGAAGCTGCGGGCCTTCCCCTCGACCGCCTCGACGATCTCGAGAAAATTGATATCCGAGGGGGTCTTGGCAAGCCTGTAGCCGCCACTCGGGCCGAGCGTGGTCTCGACAAGCGATGCCTGCGAAAGGCTTTGCAGTGCTTTGGAGAGATATTCCTTCGGCAGACCATGAAGCTCGGCGAGCGCCTTGGTGGAAAGATACCTGCCCTCTGGCAGGCCCGCGAGAATGGCGCAGCAGTGAAGCGCCCACTCGACCTGGCTTTTCAGGATCATTCAGCAACTCGTGTGATGGCTGGCTCTGCCAATGGAATTAAGGACAAATCATATCCGAAAACCGACACGATGTAAATGAGCCGCAAAAGCAGCGTGTTGTTGCCTGAACGGCGATGCGGGCTCCGATCTCCACTCAGCCCGCGTTCTCATCCTCTCCCCGCGCCTGCTCATTTTCAATTCCGGCGATCAGCTTGCGCAGCAGCGCAGCGAGCGCCTCGCGCTCCTTTCCGTCAAGAGCCTGCAGAAAAGAAGCTTCGCTCGCCATGTCGGTGCGGAAAGCCTTTTCGGCGAGTGCCGCACCCGCTTCGCTCAATGCCACCAGCACGCTGCGCCCATCGCATGGTGATTTCTCCCGGCGGATCAGCCCCGCCTTCTCCAGCCGGTCAAGCCTGTGGGTCAGGCCTCCCGAGGAGATCATCAGCGCCGAATACATCTCCGTCGGGGTCAGCCGGTAAGGCGGTCCGGAACGGCGAAGCGTTGCAATCACGTCGAATTCGCCACGGTCGAGGCCAAAATCGGCAAAGGTCGCCTCGATGCTGGGGCGCACCAGGTTCGACAGCCGAAAGGCCCGCCCCAGGATCGCCATCGGCTCCGTGTCGAGGTCGGGCAGTTCCACCGCCCATTGCCGGCGCAGCCGGTCGACATGGTCATCCCCGGGGCGGTCCTCGTCCCCAGGGCGATCGCGGTCCCCTTCAGTTCCATTCATCATTCTCTGCCTCATATCGACACACGCGAGACATACACCTTCCACCCGAGTCACGGAAGATATCTTGACAAGAAGATAGTTTTAAGAATATATCTTCTCGCGAAGATAGTTTTGTGTTCATAGACAGAACGAGCGGGAGGCACGTGATGCTCAGGATTCTTCGCCACCGGGAAGTGCGACCCAATCAGAGCCGCACTGTCCGCTTCGAAGGCCGCGACTATGGCGGCGAGATATCGCTCTTTCTCGTCGACAACGAGCCCGGCCAGGGGCCCGACCTGCACGTCCATCCCTATTCCGAGACATGGGCGGTCAGGAAGGGCGAAGCCGAGTTCACCGTAGGCGACGCCAAAACCCGCGCCTTTCCCGGCGATATCGTCGTCGTAGCCGCCAACATTCCTCACCGTTTCGAGAATGTCGGCACGGGACGGCTCGAAATCGTCTGCATTCATGCCAGCGATACGATCGTGCAGGAGTTTGTGTGAGAAGAAACCGTCGCCCCGAAAGGGGAAGGAAGAGGAGGAAACTGCCATGCCCAAAATGATCTTCGTGAACCTGCCGGTGAAAGACCTTGCCGCTGCCACCCGCTTCTATGAAGCGATCGGGTGCAGCAAGAACGACCAGTTCAGCGATCACCAGGCGTCGAACATGGTCTGGTCCGAGGCAATTATCTTCCACTTGCTGACGCGCGATTTCTTCGCGAGCTTCACGCCGAAACCCGTTGCCGAAGCGCAGAAGGCGAGCGAGATGCTGATCGCGCTGACGATGGACAGCCGTGAACAGGTGGACGCCATCGTCGAGGCGGCCGGAGTGGCCGGCGGCAGGGCCGATCCGCGCGCGCCGACGGACATGGGCTGGCTCTATAATCGCGCCTTCGAGGATCCCGATGGCCATATATTCGAAGCAGTGTGGGTCGACATGGCGGCGGCGGCCGCCACCGGAGAGTAGCCAACAAGGCGCCGGGCGCGACGTGCGCGACGAAACCGGCTTCGGCCTACCACGCCCGCCATCAAAACTTTTCCGGCGCTATGGAATAAAACCGCCTCGCCTCGTGTCTCATCTCAGGTATCGCAAGACTGCGTGCCCAATCTGAGGAGAGACACCATGAAATCCGTGAAATTTCTGTCCGTCGTGGCGGCTGCCACCTTTGCCGCGACCGCTGCTTTCGCCGCGCCTCCTGTCAAAACAGTCGAATCCGAAAAGGGCAAGGTGCTTGCTGGCGAAAACGGCATGACGCTCTACACCTTCAAGAAGGACGTCAAGGGCGTTTCCAATTGCAACGACGACTGCGCCAAGAACTGGCCGCCGCTGATGGCCGCTGGTGATGCCAAGGCCGATGGTGCATATTCGATCGTCGATCGCAAGGATGGCACGAAACAATGGGCCAAGGACGGCATGCCGCTCTATTTCTGGGTCAAGGACAAGAAGGCCGGCGACATCACCGGCGATGGCGTCGGCGGCAACTGGGATCTTGCCAAACCTTGATCGCGAAGACCCCGATCACAAGAAAGCTGCCGGCGTGAAAACACCCGCACCCGAAACCTTCGAGGGCCAGATCCTGGCCCTCCTGCCCTCGCTCAGGCGCTATTCGCGCAGCCTGACACGCTCGGATACCGATGGCGAGGATCTGCTCCAGGATTGCGTCGAGAAGGTTCTCACACGCCGCGGCCAATGGCGCGGCCTCAACCTGCGCGGCTGGGTCCTGACCATCATGACCAATCTTTACCGCAACGGCCGACGCGGCAAGGCGCGCGACGGCCTCGTCGAGCTTGACGCCGCAGAGGATCTGGCCGCGTCCGAACCGCCGGCCGATCCGCTCGAGCGCGCCCGCCTAGATGATGCGCTGAACAGCCTTTCAGAGGAGCACCGCGCCGTGCTGATGCTCGTGGTCATCGAAGGATACACCTATGGCGAGGTCGCCGCCGCGCTCGATATCCCGATCGGCACCGTCATGTCCCGCCTGTCACGCGCCCGCCGGCGCGTCGCCGAGCGATTGAAGGCCGACAACATCATTAGGCTTCGGAGACCGAAATGAACGAGACCAATCCGAGCGTCACCGAAGCCGACCTCCACGCCTATGCCGACGGCCAACTGCCGGAAACGGCGCGCGCCCGCATCGAGGCCTTCCTGGCCGACAATCCCGACGAGGCGGCCATGCTCGCCGAATGGCAGGCGCAGAATGGGGCCATCCGGTCGCTGTTTGCCGGTTATGAGAAGGCGAAGGACACCGATCGTCTGCTCGTCGCCCCACCGCGCGCCGTCTCATCGGGGCCGAAACGCTGGGCGATCGCCGCATCAGCCCTCCTCGTCTTCACGCTCGGCGCCCTCAGCGGCCATTATGGCCAGGCACTTCTGGAAAAGCCGGAGCTGCAGCTTGCCGGCTCCGAAACCCTGCCGAAACAGGCTGAGACCGCCTTCACGGTCTATGCCGCCGAGGTTCGCCACCCCGTCGAGGTCTTCGCCGACGAGGAGGCTCATCTTGCCACCTGGCTCGGCAAGCGTCTGGCAATCCAGAATCTCAAGATCCCGAACCTGCAGCCGCTCGGCTTCAAGCTGGTTGGCGGCCGCTTGCTGCCGGTCGATGGCCGGCCAGGCGCCATGTTCATGTACGAGAACCAGGCTGGCGAGCGCCTGACTGTCCTGGTTGGCCGCAACACGGAAAATAGCACGACGAGCTTCCGCTTCGCCTCATCAGGCAATATCGAGACCTTTTACTGGATCGACGGCGAACTCGGTTATGCCGTCACCGGCGAAATCTCCCGCGAGACGCTGCGGGAGGTAGCAGAAGAGTGCTACAAGCAATTCCCGTCGTGAGGATCAGCGTGAGGGATCGTTGCCGAGCTCGATCGGCCGGCCGTGCGGCGTCGCTTCCGCCGCCCGCTGCCAACTCTGTTGCAGTGCCTGGATCGTATCCGCATCGGCGATGCCGCGGTTGACGATGAGGTCCGAGAGAGCAGCCACCCAGCAGTCAAAATAGTCGCTGCCATCTTCGGCCCGGCCAGGCTTGTGCAGTTGCGCGGAAAGCGTTTCAGCCCATTCGCTCCAACTGAACAGGCCTTTTGCGTGCAGGTGCACGGTCATGGCAAAAGCTTCCGCCGCCCACGGCTCGGGAAAGACCGGCTCGCCCTTCGGCGACCTCGGCAGCCCGGACGATTGCGTCAGCGGCGATGTCTCATGCCGGCTCAAGATAGCCCTCCCAGGCATCGATCGACACCGTCAGCGTTGGATCGGCATCCTCGCCCCAGATCTCCGCACCGTCGAAAACGACCGTATAGAGCCATTGCGGGTTCTCGCCCTTGCCATGCGCATTGTCGTCGGGAAAGACGAACGAACCCTGCACCGCCTCGACCACACCGGTCCTGGCGCGGGCATAACGCGGCAGGCGCGTATGCGTCGCCGGATTGAAGTTCTTCGTCCTCACCGTCTCACCGACCACGAAGAGCGGCGCGGTCTCGACAGGACGATCACAAGGCCCACCCTTGGCCAGCACGGTGGGCACCATGTCCGCCTTCAGCACGCGTTTTGGAACCGCTCCTGCCTGCTGCGCATGACCGGACAGCAATTCCGCACGCGTCGCAAAGCCATGCCGTTCGATCAGCTTGTCGATGCCGCGGATCCAGATCTCGTAATAGCTGGCGGCGAGGTAATCGGCCGGCGGAATATTCTCGCGCGCATGCCGGCTTTCATCGATCGTCCAGGCGCCGAAAGCGCCGCAGGAAAGCGTGATGCCGAGTGCCCGCTTTTCCCAATCGGCATGGAAATAGGGCTCGTCCTTTTCGGGCGCGACAGGCCCGAAGCCCATCTGCCCGCCGAGATCGTGCGGTCCGTTCATGTGGCGCTCTCCGGCTTGCGGGCAACGGCCGTGCCGATCATCGCATCGCGGCTGACGAGCTCGGCAAGCGACTGCTCGTCCATGCCTTCCGTACCTTCGGGCCGCTCCGGGATGACGAGATAACGCAGCTCCGCCGTCGAATCCCAAACGCGGATCTTCTGGTTCTCAGGCAGCATCAGCCCGAATTCGGTCAGCACGCCGCGCGGATCGATGACGGCGCGCGAGCGATAGGCCGGCGCCTTGTACCAGACCGGCGGCAGGCCGAGCACCGACCAGGGATAACAGGAGCAAAGCGTGCAGACGACGAGGTTATGGGTCTCGGCCGTGTTGAAGACGGCACGCATGTGCTCGCCCTGCCGGCCGGTGTAACCGAGGCTTGATATCGCCGCCGTCGCATCGCGCTTCAGCCAGTCGGCGAAATCGGCATCGCTCCAAGCCCTGGCGACGACATGGGCGCCGTTTCTCGGTCCCACCTTGGTCTCGTAGGTATCGACGATCGCATCGATCGCCGCCGGATCGATCAGCCCCTTCTCCGTCAGCAGCGTTTCCAGCGCCTTCACGCGCGCCTGCATGTCGGAATAATGATTGTCATGATCGTGCCCGTGGGCGTGCTCATCTCCGTGAGCATGGTCGTCGTCATGGTCGTGCAAGGCGATGCCCTCCCGAAACTGCCCGCTCTTTCTAACATATGCCGCAGGCCCGCCAAGCCCTTCTATGTCTCATGCGCTTTTCCGCTAATCTCCTGCCATGAATATCCTGATTCTCGGCGCAACCGGCTTTATAGGCTCCGTCGTCGCGGCCCGGCTCGTTGCCGACGGCCACGTCGTAACCGGGCTCGGCCGCAATCCCGTACGTGCCCGTTTGAAACAGCGGGCGATCGAATGGCGGCGCGCAGATCTATCGCGCATGACGAAACCCGCGGATTGGGACGATATCCTCAAGGACCAGCATGTCGTCGTCAATTGCGCCGGCGCCCTGCAGGACGGCCTGTCGGACGATCTGGCGGCCACCCAGGCAGAGGCGATGCTGGCGCTCTATGCTGCTGCAAAGTGCTCGTCGCGCCCGCTCATCGTGCAGATATCGGCAGGGACGGCAGGAGCGGCCGGCGACCTTCCCTTTCTCGCCACCAAGCGCCGCGCCGACGAGGCGCTCGCGGCAAGCGGCCTGCCTTACCTCATCCTGCGCCCTGCCCTCGTGCTCGGCCGCAATGCCCACGGCGGCTCGGCGCTGCTACGGGCGCTTGCCGCCTTTCCCCTGGTGCTGCCACTGATCCATGCCGAAAGCCCGGTCGAAACACTTTCGGTGGACGATGTGGCGGAAGCCGTGTCGCGGGCAGTCTCCGGCGGCCTTCCTTCAAAGGATATCGATCTCGCCGCCAATGAAGTCCTGACGCTCGCCGATCTCGTTCGCCTGCACCGGCAGTGGCTGGGCCTGCCGCCCGCCCGCGTGTTTTCACTTGCCCCCTGGCTTGCCCGCCCAGTGACGTGGTTCGCCGATCTATCGGGCCTGCTCGGCTGGCGTTCGCCGCTGCGCTCGACAGCGATGACAGTGATGTCGGAAGGCGTGCAAAGCTCGAAATCAGGAAGCCGCCTTGCTGCGACATCCGCGGCCGCAGCGCTCTCGGCCAATCCCTCCGGCGTGCAGGATCTCTGGTTTGCCAGGCTCTATCTCCTGAAGCCACTCGTCATATCGGGCCTATCCGTCTTCTGGCTGCTGTCCGGTCTGATCCCGCTGCTGGCACTGGAGAAGACGTCTGCTCACTTCTTGCCGTTCATGCCTGAGGCCTCGGCAACGGCGCTGACGCTTGCGACCTGCCTGACCGACGTCGTCCTCGGTGCCGCCGTCCTTGTCCGTCCCCTGGCGAAACGCGCCCTTCTCGGCATGCTGGCCGTATCGCTCGCCTATCTCGCCGGCGCCAGCCTACTCGAACCCGCGCTGTGGCTTGATCCGCTCGGGGTCCTCGTCAAGGTGCTGCCGTCGATCCTGTTGACGCTCGTAGCCCTTGCCACCCTGGATGAACGCTGATGCTTGAAGAATGGCTACTGCTCGCCCATGTCATTGGCGCGACCGTACTCTTCGGCACCGGCGCCGGCATCGCCTTCTTCATGGTGATGGCGCACCGGACGCGCGATCCCAGACTGATTGCCCATGTCGCCGGCACCGTCGTCATCGCCGACACGATCTTCACCGCGACCGCGGCCATCCTCCAGCCGGTGACCGGCTATCTGCTGGCCCGATCGATCGGCTGGGACCTGTCGGAGGGCTGGATTGCGCTGTCGCTGCTGCTCTATGTCGTCACCGGCCTGTTCTGGCTGCCGGTCGTCTGGATCCAGATCCGGCTACGCGACCTCGCCCGCGCCGCAGCAGCGGCGGGAAAAGCCCTCCCGCCAGCCTATTTCAGCCTCTACCGCATCTGGTTTGCTTTCGGATTTCCAGCCTTCTCAGCCGTCCTCGGCATTTTCTGGCTGATGCTGACGAAGCCGACGATCACTCTATTTTAGCATCGGCCAGAGGCTTAGCACCAAGAGTATCGCCATGCTGATATTGAACCACTTCAACCGCACCGGATCGGAAAGCCATTCCCGCAGCGCCGAGCCGAAGCCTGCCCAGGTCGAAACGCTGGGCACATTGACCGCCGCGAAGGCGAGACCGACGATCAGCACGCTCACGAGGTAGAGTTGCGGATTGGTATAGGTGGCCATCGCCGTGACCGCCATCACCCAGGCTTTCGGATTGACCCACTGGAAGGCAGCGGCCGACAGGAAGGACATCGGCTCGACGCCGCTCCTGCCTTCGCTGAGCGAGCGCGACGCGGCGATCTTCCAAGCGATCCAGACGAGATAGACGCCGCCCGCAAATTTCAGCGCGGTATAGACCACAGGCACCGTGTGCAGCAGCGCGCCGAGCCCAAGGCCGACGCCGATGAGCAGCGAGAAGAAACCGACGCCGATGCCGAACATATGCGGGATCGTCCTGCGGAAGCCGAAATTCACGCCCGATGCGAAGAGCATCATATTGTTCGGCCCCGGCGTGATCGAGGTCGTGAAGGCAAACAGAACGAGGGCGAGAAATGTATCCAGCGGCATGCGACCTCCCGAAGCCAGCTTTTCCGCGGCCTGCATTATTTAGGTCAGCATAACTGTCCTAAACCGCCGATTCCATTGCATCATTGTCATGGTGACAGGATTACTTGAAAGATGGCGACCCGGCCCAATCTCTTGCCGACTGTATAATTCCTTAAATCGGCATCGATTTAAGGATAAAATCATGCAGCAATTCAAAGTGCTACAGCGTCCATCTCAAGGACGCGCGGCGCTGTAGGAAGAAACCCATGCAGAACGACCCGATTCCATCGATCACATTTCCGAACGGCACCGAGGTGCCGGCCCTCGGCCAGGGCACCTGGGCCATGGGCGAGGATGCCGGCCATGCCAAGGCCGAGATCGAAAGCCTCAAGGCCGGCATAGATCTCGGCATGACGTTGATCGACACCGCTGAAATGTACGGCGACGGCGGCGCCGAGGAGATCGTCGGTCAGGCGATCAGGGGACGGCGCGACGAGGTCTTCATCGTCAGCAAAGTCTATCCCTGGAATGCCAGCCTGAAAGGCACGGTCGAAGCCTGCGAGCGCAGTCTCGAACGGCTGGGCACCGAACGCATCGATCTCTATCTGCTGCACTGGCGCGGCAACTATCCGCTCACTGAGACCGTCGCGGCCTTCGAAACGTTGAAGGCATCGGGCAAGATCAGCGCTTGGGGCGTCTCTAACTTCGACACCGACGACATGGAGGAACTGCTTAGAGTGCCCGACGGCGCCAAGGTCGCCGCCAACCAGGTGCTCTATAACCTTTCCCGCCGTGGCATCGAATTCGATCTGCTGCCCTGGTGCCAGAGCCGCGGCATTCCCGTCATGGCCTATTCGCCGATCGAACAGGGAAATATCCTGCACCATCCCGAACTGATCCGCATCGCCAAGGCCTATCAGGCGACACCCGCCCAGCTGGCGCTCGCCTTCCTGCTGGAACGCGACGGCGTCATCGTCATCCCGAAGACCTCGAATGCCGAACGCGCGGCAGAAAACCGCGACTGCGTCTCGCTCGATATCACCGACGACGACTGGGATGCCCTCGACGCCGCCTTTCCGCCGCCTACAACGAAAATACCGCTGGAGATGCTCTGACCTTCAGCGGCTTTCCCAATGATTACAGCATCTGCCTTACATGCCCGGCCTGTAATCTTTACATGCCCTGCACGCCGCGATTCATCGCCGCGATACCGGTACGGCACACCTCGATGAGGCCAAGCGGCTTCATGATCGCTACGAACTGGTCGATCTTCGACGATTTGCCGGTGATCTCCAGAATGAAGTGACCGACCGTCGCATCCACCACCTTGGCATGGAAGGCATCGGCAAGGCGCAGGGTCTCGGCGCGCATTTCGCCCTCGCCGATCACCTTGACCAGTGCCACTTCGCGCTCGATCGGCCGGTCCTGGCCGAGTTCGCGGGCACGCACCGTCAGGTCGACGACGCGATGCACCGGCACGATGCGCTCGAGCTGCGCCTTGATCTGCTCCAGCACCTGCGGCGTGCCGCGTGTGACGACGGTGATGCGGGAAAGATGCGCCTGATGCTCGGTCTCAGAGACCGTCAGGCTCTCGATATTGTAGCCGCGGCCAGAAAACAGGCCGATGACCCGGGCAAGAACCCCCGGCTCGTTGTCGACGAGAACCGAAAGCGTGTGGCTTTCGACGGCCGCCGTTTCCGGCGAAATGAAGTAAGCGGAGCCCGTGGGCTGTAGGTGAGCGTTCATTATCCTGGTTCCTCTTCCCTTTTTAGACGAGCGCGCGGCCCTTGGCGTCGATCGCATTGGCGACCGCTTCGTCGGTGGCTTCGTCCGGCAACAGCATTTCGTTATGGGCCTTGCCCGAGGGGATCATCGGGAAGCAATTGGCGAGATTGGCGACGCGGCAATCGAAGATGACAGGCTTTCTGACCTCGATCATCTCCAGAATGGTGTCATCGAGCGCATCCGGCTTTTCGCAGCGCAGGCCGACGGCGCCATAGGCCTCCGCCAGCTTGACGAAGTCGGGCATCGCCTCGGTATAGGAGTTCGACAGGCGGTTGCCATGCAGCAGCTGCTGCCACTGGCGCACCATGCCCATATACTGGTTATTCATGATGAAGATCTTGATCGGCGCATCGTGCTGGATCGCCGCCGACATTTCCTGGATGCACATCTGGATCGAGGCATCGCCGGCAATGTCGATGACGAGGCTGTCGGGATGGGCGATCTGCACGCCAAGCGCCGCCGGCAGGCCGTAGCCCATCGTGCCGAGGCCGCCCGAGGTCATCCAGCGGTTCGGCTGCTCGAAACCGAAGAACTGCGCCGCCCACATCTGGTGCTGGCCGACCTCGGTGGTGATGTAGGTATCGCGGTCCTTGGTGTGGGCGAAGAGCCGCTCCAGCGCATATTGCGGCATGATGACGTCATTGCTCTTCGTATAGGCGAAGGAGTTGCGTGCCCGCCAGCGGGCGATATCGGTCCACCAGTCGTCCAGGCGACCCTTTTCCGGCTTCTTCGGCAGCGCCCGCCACAGGCGGACCATGTCTTCGAGGACATGGCCGACATCGCCGCGGATGCCGATATCGACGCGGACATTCTTGTTGATCGAGGATGGATCGATATCGATATGGATCTTCTTCGAGTTCGGCGAAAAGGCATTGAGACGGCCGGTGATGCGGTCGTCAAAACGGGCGCCGATGCAGACCATGACGTCGCAGTCATGCATCGCCATGTTGGCCTCGTAGGAGCCGTGCATGCCGAGCATCTTCAGCCAGTTCTTGCCGGAAGCCGGATAGGCACCGAGGCCCATCAGCGTCGAGGTGATCGGGAAATCGGTGAGCTCGACCAGCTCACGCAGCAGCTTGGAAGCCTCGGGGCCGGAATTGACGACGCCGCCGCCGGAATAGATGACTGGACGGCGCGCATTCGCCATCAGCTCGATCGCCGCATGGATCTGGTTGAGGTCGCCCTGGATCTTCGGCTGGTAGCTCTTCTGGATCGTGTAGTCGGCGGGCGGCGTGTAGGTACCGGTCGCAAACTGCACGTCCTTCGGAATATCGACGACGACAGGTCCCGGACGGCCGGACTGGGCGATGCGGAAGGCCTCGTGAATGACGGCGGCGAGCTCGTTGACGTCCTTGACCAGCCAGTTGTGCTTGGTGCAGGGCCGGGTGATGCCGACCGTGTCACATTCCTGGAAAGCGTCGGAGCCAATCAGCGAGGTTGGAACCTGGCCGGTCAGGCAGACGAGCGGGATCGAATCCATCAGCGCATCCTGCAGCGGTGTGACGGCATTGGTGGCGCCCGGACCCGAGGTCACCAGCATGACGCCGACCTTGCCGGTGGAGCGGGCGTAACCTTCGGCCGCATGGCCTGCCCCCTGCTCGTGGCGGACGAGGATGTGCTTGACATCCTCCTGCTGGAAGATCTCGTCATAGATCGGCAGGACCGCGCCGCCGGGATAGCCGAAGATATGTTCGACGCCGTTGTCCTTCAGCGCCTTGAGAACGATCTCCGCTCCCGTCATCCGATTGCCTGCCGCCTGATTGTCCGTGCTCATCTGTCTGTTCCGTTTGATGCTGGGATTGCGTTTGTGGCCGGAAGCCCGAATTTCGGGCATAAAAAAAGGCCCCGGAGGAGCCTGTCATCTAGCGCATGGGTGGCTATCGCCGGATGGTTACACCATCCTGCCCATGCGCTTTCCCACCACGATAAGAGCCGTTGCGATTTTCATGGTCGGAAGTGATAGACAGAAAATTTCGCAGCGTCAACGCATGCCGCAATAAAAAACTCCCGGCTCCCCGCATCCCTAAAATCCATGGCCGGAAGGATTTGTTAAAGGAAGGGCTTTATTCTCGCTTCCCATTGCAGGAGTAGGCCCTTTGCTTAACAACGACTTGCACGCGCCTGGTAAGGCGGGTGAACAGGATCGCCGCGATGGCCATACACCGGGGAACCGCTTTCTCGGCCGCGTCGTTGCATGCAGCGGTTCGCGGGCGACCATCGCCGCCGTCGCCGAACAGGGCGGCACCGATCTGACGGAACTGTGGTCCGTGGGCCGGTTGATTTCGATCAGCGTCGGCCGCAACCGCGTCGTCGCCCTCGTCTATCAGATGAACACCGGCAGCCATGCCTGGGGCGAAGGCGAAGACAATACGTTCAGGATCGAGACGGAACTGCTCGGCGAAGTCCGTGTCGACGAGGACGGGCGCGAGGAATTCTCGACCGGCATCTCGCGTTATCCCTATCTCGGCGCCATCGCCCACCGCATCCGATCCGCCGACCTGATGCGCATCTACGACGCCGGCGAGGGTACGACCGCCGTTATCGGCAAGCTGACGCAGGACGAAAGCATCGATGCGGCGATCCACATCCCCTCAATGCTCTCCAAGCATTTCGCCGTCGTCGGTTCCACCGGCGTCGGCAAGTCGACGGCCGTGTCGCTGCTCCTGCACAAGGCGATCTCGGCGGATCCGAAGCTGCGCGTGCTGATCCTCGATCCGCATAATGAATTCGCTGCCGCCTTTCCCGAGCACGCCGTCACCATCGATACCGATACGCTCGACCTGCCCTTCTGGTTGATGCGGCTGGAGGAATTTGCCGAGGTCGTGTTTCGCGGCCGCCCGCCGGTGCCCGAAGAGCTCGACATGTTGCGCGACATCCTGCCGGAGGCCAAACGCGCCTTCCGCGGCAGCGACAACTCGCTGGTGCGCCGCACGACCGAAAAGAGTTCGATCACTGCCGATACGCCGGTCCCCTACCGTATGGCCGATTTGCTGGCGTTGATCGACGAGCGCATCGGCCGCCTGGAAGGCCGCTCGGAAAAGCCCTTCCTGCGGTCGCTGAAGATGCGCCTCATCGCTGCGATCAACGATCCGCGCTATCACTTCATGTTCTCCAACAACACGATCAGCGACACGATCACCGAAACCATCGCGCAGATCTTCCGCATCCCCGGCGAGAACCGGCCGATCTGCACCTTCCAGCTTGCCGGCATCCCCTCAGAAGTCGTCAATTCGGTCGCCTCCGTGCTCTGCCGCATGGCCTTCGAGGTGGCGCTGTGGAGCGAGGGCGCCATCCACATGCTCGTCGTCTGCGAGGAAGCGCACCGCTACATCCCCTCCGATCCGAGCCTCGGCTTCGTGCCGACGCGCCAGGCGATCGCCCGCATCGCCAAGGAAGGCCGCAAATACGGCGTCTCGCTCGGCATCATCACCCAGCGGCCGGGCGAACTCGACCAGACGATCCTGTCGCAGTGTTCGACGCTCTTTGCCATGCGCCTCGCCAACGACCGAGACCAGGAAATCATCCGCTCGGCCATTCCGAATTCGTCGATCTCGACGACGAGCTTTATCTCCTCGATCGGCAACGGCGAGGCGATCGCTTTCGGCGAAGCGATCAGCGTGCCGATGCGCATGCGCTTTTCCCGCGTCGACGAAAACCTCCTACCGAAGGCCAGCAGCGCCAACAGCAAGCAGAGCGAGGAAGATCCGGATACGGTCGATCTGCGCAAGATCGTCACCCGCATGCGGGCGGTGACGGTCGGACCCGACATTTCGAATTTTCAGCAGAGCTATGCCGCGTCCGTGGCAAGCTTGGACGAGGCTGATGCGGCCGACGAGGATCGCGACGCCAAGCCGTACGCGCCGCCCGCCTCCTCCGCTGCACCGCTCGAAACCTATCGGCGGGAACTGCTGCCGCAAACGCCGCGGCTGGACCCGGCTGCGGTGCCGGCGATCGATCCCCGGTTGGACGCGCTGCGTCGCGAAATGCGCCGCGAGGAGCCGGTCTTTCCCCGGCCGGCACCGGCGACGGATCAGCCTGCGATCTCCCGCCGCGAGCCCGGCACGTCGCTGCGCGAAAGCATTTTGAAAAAACCGCTGAGCAGCCTTTACAACAAGGAATAAGCCTTCCACTCGCTCTCCAGTGCGATCAGAGGCTCGACGGCCTCGAGTACACGCTGCCGATCCATCGGTCCGAGCGGCAAGAGAGGGCGTGGGAGCTCGGCCTTGGCGAGTGAGAGAAGGTCGATCAGCGTATAGATCACGCGAAGGCTTCCGAACGCCTTGAACGTTTGCCAGAGCGGCTGGAGAAGACCATCGAGCCGACGCACTTCGCCGTCCTCGCCTGCAATCGCGGCCTTGGTCAGGGCAAAAGCGATGCGCGGAAGCAAGCCGCCGATGACGCTGTACCAGGCGTCGGCACCTGAAAGCAGTGCTTCGCCAGCGCCCCAGTCGCCGCTATAGCCGATCGCAAGCTTGCTCCTCTCACGCAATGCCGCCAGTTCGCCTGCGAAATCGCCGTCAACTGGCAGAGGCATCTTCACCGCCCTGATCGTCTCGATGTCCGACAGGCGCTGCAGAAGATCCCGGCTGAAGGTGAAGTGGGTCGTGCCGGGATTGTTGTAAATACAAAGCGGCAGCTTCGCCGCCTCCGTGACGGCAAGGAAATGCTGATAGGCCTCCTCCTGAGTAAGCGGCGTGTAGGACACCGGCGCAAGCAGAAGCGCATCTGCACCAGCGGCCTCCGCATCCCTCGCCAGGGCCTGGGCGTGGTCTGTCCTCAGAGCACCGACACCGACGACGATCGGAACACGACCGCGCACGCACTCGACGGCGGCCTCGACGGCTCGCCGTCGCTCCTCGCGTGTGAGAAAGGCGTAGATCCCGGTGCTGCCAAGAAGGCCTATCGAAGCGACGCCGGCATCACACAAGCGTTCCAGCAGGCGGCAGAGGGCATCCGTGTCGACCCGGCCATCCCTATCGGCGGGCGTTGGCGGAAAGGCCGAAAGACCATGAAACGGAGAAGCGACAGACATGATGCGATCCTGAAAATCCGGTCAATGTGAGAACAGCAGGCGCGATCCGGCGCCCGCGAAGAAGACGGCGAGACTTCCCTCGATCCACCGCCGCGCACGGGCGTAGCCGCGCACCATCGGTGCCGTCGAGAAGAGCACGGCATAGCCGGTAAATATCGAGATCCCGAACAGCACGCAGCCGCCGAAAGCTGTGACGGCCATCTCCGGTGAAGCGCCGGGCTTGAGGCCGAGAGACATGATCGCGACCCAGGCCAGAACCGCCTTCGGATTGCCGAGATGCATCAGAATACCACGACGATAGAGCGCGCCGAGTTGCGCGGCAGGTTGGACGGCCTCGCTTGCCGGCCTATCCGGGGTGGCTGCCGAGCGGGCCGCCCTCCAGGCGAGCCAGAGGAGGTAAAGCCCGCCTGCGACTTTGAGGAACAGCAGCGCATGGGCATAGCGGACCAGGAGTGTGGAAATGCCGGTGACAGCGACCAGCCCCCAGCATGTCGACATCGTTATAACCCCGGCAGCAAGGGCGAGCGCCGGTCGACGCCCTTGCCGCATCGCCACGTTCATGATGGCCATGTTGCTTGGTCCGGGACTGCCTGCAGCGATTGCGTAGGCGATGTAGACGACGAGAAGATCCTGCATTTGCGTTTTTCCAGAAGTTTGCGCCCGCGCACGGCACGACCGCGAAGACGAAGAATGCGCCATCGGGAAGCCGACGATCTGCTTCCTTTTCTTCGAAAATTGGTTCACCATGAAGCGCCATTTTTGAAGAATCTCTATGGACCATTTTGCGATGTCCAAACGGCGCAGCACTATCGAAATCCCATCGCTCAACGCAATCGACCGAACGGACAATGTCGGTCGCCAGCTTGCGCAGGCCCTGCGGAACGCAATCGCCTGCAGTGATCTGAGGCCAGGCGAACGCCTTCCTTCGACGCGTAGCCTTGCAGCTTCGCTGAAGATCGCGCGCGGCACTGTCGTCGAGGTGTTCGATCAGTTGACCGCCGAAGGCTATCTCGAAGCGCGGGTCGGAGCCGGAACCCGTGTTGCCGCTGATCTGATTGACACCACGCCGGCGCCCCCGCCTGCACCGGCGGTGCCGTCTGCCGTGGATGCCGTCGATCTGCCTTCCCAGGCTGCTCGGCTGATCGCCATCGCCCGTGCGCTCACCCCGCACCCGCCCGTTCCCTTTGCCATCGCCGTCCCGGCTTCCGGCATTGCGCCCGACGACAACTGGCGCCGTCTCGGCAACCGCGTGCGCGCGTCGAGACAGGCCGCACCCTCGGGTTACCACGACCCGATGGGTCTGCTCGAACTCAGGCTTGCCATTGCCGACCACGTCCGCCGTGCGCGGGCCGTTCATTGCGAGCCGGAACAGGTCATCGTCACATCAGGCACTCAGCAAGGTCTCTATATGGCGGGGCGGGTCCTTCTCTCGCGTGACGATCCGGTATGGGCCGAGGACCCGGCCTATCCCGGCCTGACGGCAGTGCTCGACGATCTCGGCGTCCGGACGCACCGCCTGCCGGTCGATGCACAGGGAATGAACGTGGAACGCGGCCTCGAGCTATGTCCCCAGGCGCGCGCCGCATTCGTGACCCCTTCGCACCAATATCCGATCGGCATGCCGCTCAGCATGGCCCGACGCAATGCCCTGATAGCCTGGGCCGACCAAAATCGTGCCTGGATCGTCGAGGACGACTACGACAGCGAGCTGCGTTATGCCGGACACCCATTTCCCTCAATGCAGGGATTGCGTCCGTCACGCGTCATCTATCTCGGCACGTTTAGCAAGGTGCTCTTTCCCTCCCTGCGCCTCGGCTACGTCATCGCCCCTCCTCCACTCGCAGAAGCCTTTGCCGGCGCCCGTGCCATTCTCGACCGGCATTCGCCGATCGCCGAACAGCACGTTCTGGCGGCCTACATGCGGGAAGGCTATTTCGAAGCGCATATCCGGCGCATCCGTGGCCTCTATGCCGAACGCCGCGCTGTTCTGCTCTCGGCGCTCGAGCGGGCCTTGCCGGAGGGGTGCTGCGTCCAGCAGAGCGACCAGGGCATGCATATTCTTCTATGGCTGCCCGAGGAGGTCGATGACGTGCAACTCGCAGCCCGTGCCCTGTCGGCCGGCCTTGCCGTGCGCGCGATCTCCCCGATGTATTCCGCGCGGCCGGCACGCCCCGGCCTGATGCTGGGCTTCGGCGGATTTCTGGCGGACCAGCTACAGGCGGCGGTTGGCGAACTCGTCGAACTGTTGAGCCAGCAGATGTCTCAAGCGGGAGGCCCGCAACAAACTGAAACCTAAACTGTCAGCCGTTCCCAGCTATCGTCCATCTGGTTGCGGAACCATGTCATTTGCCGCTTGGCATATTGCCGCGTCGCCGCAGCCCCCTTCTCCAGCACCTCGTCGCGCGTCATCTCACCCCTGACCATCGCCGTAATCTGCGACACGCCGATTGCCTTCATCACAGGCGCCTCGGCCGGCAGGTCGAGCGCAAGCAGCGTCCTTACTTCGTCTTCCGCGCCTTGCTGCAGCATCTTTTCGAAACGCCCGTTGATGCGCTGATGCAGCACCGCCCTATCCGGCAGCACGACGATCTTGCGGGCCTCATCGGCGTCGATGATCACCGGTCCCGACTGGCCCTGGAAATCGACGATCGACCGCCCCGTCGCCTTCATCACCTCCAGCGCCCGCACGATCCGCTGCCCATCCTGGCGGTTGAGGCTTGCCGCCATGGCGGGATCGGCCACCGCGAGTTCGGCATAGAGCCCGTCGGTGCCCTCCTCCAGCAGCCGCGACCTGAGTGCCTTCCGCAGGGCCTCCGGTATCTCGGGCATATCTGAGAGACCACCGGTCAACGCCTTGAAATAAAGCCCCGTGCCGCCGACGAAGACCGGCAGCCGCCCTGCGGCCCTGAGCGTCGGCAGCAATGCCGAGACATCCCGTAGCCAGCCGCCTGTGGAATAGGCCGCACCGGCCGGCACGTGGCCGTAGAGATGATGCGGCACGCCCTGCATCTCCTCTTCCGACGGGCGCGCAGTCAGCACCCGCAGCGTGTCGTAGACCTGCATGCTGTCGGCGTTGACGACCACGCCATCATGGCGCTTGGCCAATTCGACGGCGAGCGCGGACTTGCCGCTGGCGGTCGGCCCGGTTATCAGGATCGCGTTCACTGTGCTCAGAAGGTTTTCCATCATGGCCCTCGTTGCCACGCTTGTTGCCAATCCGTCAAATCCCGTGCTGACACCCGAAATCGCCGAGCAGGCGGCCGAGGCCGTGAAAGCTTCCGGTCTCTACTGGCTGGCCGATGGCGTTGCCTGCGACATCGCGCTGCGCGACGGCACCGATGCGCAAGCGGCCGAGGCCAATATCCTTGCCGTCATATCAAACGCACCGATCGATCTCGTCATCCAGGAGCAGGAAACCCGCCGCAAGAAGCTGCTGATCGCCGACATGGATTCGACGATGATCGGCCAGGAATGCATCGATGAACTCGCCGCCGAAGTCGGCCTGAAAGACAAGGTCGCGACCATTACCGCCCGCGCCATGAACGGCGAGATCGCCTTCGAGCCTGCCCTGCGTGAGCGTGTCGCGCTGCTGAAGGGCCTGCCGATATCGGTCGTCGACGAGGTGATCGCCAAGCGCATCACGCTCACCCCGGGCGGCCCGGAACTGCTTGCCACCATGAAGTCGAAAGGCCATTACACCGCGCTTGTCTCCGGCGGCTTCACCGTCTTCACCAGCCGCATCGCCGCCACTCTCGGCTTCGACGAGAACCGCGCCAACACACTGCTCGAAGACGGCGGCATTCTCTCCGGCTTCGTCGCCGAACCAATCCTCGGCAAGCAGGCGAAGGTCGATGCGCTGAACGAGATTTCGGCTCGCCTCGGCATTTCGCCGGAAGAAGCGATCGCCGTTGGTGACGGCGCCAACGATCTCGGCATGTTGCACCTTGCAGGCTCCGGCGTCGCCCTCCACGCCAAGCCGGCAGTCGCTGCCGAAGCGCAGATGCGCATCAACCACGGCGACCTGACCGCACTGCTCTACATCCAGGGCTACCGGAAGACGGATTTCGTGACGGTATGAGCGCGATACCAGCGACATTCCCAATCGGGGCTGATCGCTGGTGGCTCGTACGGAAGGCAACCTCCGTAAACCCGCCAAATAGCCTGTCACCTCCGGACCGTTAGGCCACCGATTCCGTTTCGAAAGGCCCCCCGGCACACCCTCTCCGCCCTCATTCCTGTGCTCGTCACAGGAAACCAGCCACCGCGCGTCTGCGCGGTGAGTGACTTACGTCAGGAGAGAAGAGTTTTCTGCGCCCAAGGACTTAGGCGCACTGGATTCCTATGACAAGCAGAGGAATGAGGGAGAGTTGGAGAGTACGGCGGCTAATTCACTACCGCCGTAGCTCCCTTATTCCATCGGCACCGCCACGAACCGCAGATCACCATTCGCCGATGCGATCATCAGCTGGGCGTTGCGGCGGCCCTCCTGTTTCAGCGCCTGCACCTTGGCGGCGACCGCATCCGGCGACTTCATGAACTCCTGCGCCACCTCGACGATCACGTCGCCGGGCTTCAACCCCTTTTCGGCGGAGGCGGAGCCGGGCGTCACCTCTGTGACGACGACGCCGTCGACGCTCTCGGCGATGCCGAAGGCCTTGCGCGTCTCGGCGCTCAACAGCGACAGCGACAGCCCGAGCACGTTCTTCGGCGTCGCCGCATCCGGCGACACCTGGCCCTTATGCTGGTCGGGTGTATCAGGTGCGGGTTGGGCCTGATCGCCGGTATCCGGCTGGTCCATGTCGTTGTTCTCGCCGGGGTCCGGGGTGATCACGCCGTCATCCTGCGAACCATCAGGCGCCGCATCATCGGATGCAGCCGCCTGATCGCTGTCCTCAAGCCGGCCAAGCTTCACCTTGACGGTCTGCTCCTTGCCGTCGCGCAGCACCACCACATCGACTTCCTTGCCGACTGTGCTTTCCGCCACGACACGCGGCAGGTCGCGCATTTCGCTGACGGTCTTGCCGTCGAATTTCAAAATGACGTCACCCGCCTTGATCGAGCCGTCGTCGACTGGGCCACCCTTGATGACGCCGGCGACCAGCGCGCCCTTTGCAGTGTCGAGCCCGAGGCTGTCGGCGATATCGTCAGTCACCGGCTGGATGCGCACGCCGAGCCAGCCGCGCCGCGTCTCGCCATATTCGCGCAACTGGTCGACAACGCCGGAGGCAAGCTCCGACGGCACCGAGAAACCGATGCCGATCGAGCCACCGCTCGGCGAAATGATCGCCGTGTTGATGCCGATCACTTCACCCTTCATGTTGAAGAGCGGGCCGCCGGAATTGCCCTTGTTGATCGCCGCATCCGTCTGGATGAAGTTGTCGTAGGGGCCGGCATTGATGTTGCGGCCGCGCCCGGAAATGATGCCGACCGTCACCGAACCGCCGAAGCCGAACGGATTGCCGATCGCCATCACCCAGTCGCCGATGCGCATCTTGCTGGAATCGCCGAATTTCACGGACTTCAGCGGTGCCTTCGGCTCGACCTTCAGCACCGAAAGATCGGTCTTCGTATCGGTGCCGATCAGCTTCGCCTTGAGCTTCGAACCGTTGGCGAAATTGATCTCGATGTCGTCGGCGCCCTCGATCACGTGGTTATTGGTGACGATATAGCCGGCCGGATCGATAACGAAGCCGGAGCCGAGCGAGCTGACATTGTGGTTGCCGCCCTTGTTGCCCTGCTGCTTGTTGAAGAAATCGTTGAAGAATTCCTGGAAAGGCGAGCCGTCGGGGGCGCGCGGCGCCGGGCCTGCACCCTCGTCGTCCTTCACATTCTGCGAGGTCGAGATGTTGACCACCGCGTCGAGCAGCCCCTCGGCAAGATCGGCGACCGAAGCCGGGCCGTTATTCGGCACGACGGCCTGGCTCGCGGCGGCCTGCTGCGGTGCGGCGGGTACGGGAGGCGTAGGAGCGGGAGCAGCTGTTCCCGGTGCAGCCGCGGCCGGTGGTGTGGGTGCGGGAGCAGCCGGCTCAGGAGTAACCGGAGCGGGCGTCGCAACGCCGGGTGCTGTCGTCTCAGGCGCGGTTTGGGCGTAGGCGACCCCGTTCATGCCGGCATGCGCAAGAATTGCAGCGCTGGCCATAAGCGCGAGCGTTCGTCTGAAGGGCGAGCGAATCGTGGGGGCCATCAAGCTTCCTCATAAGGGGTCATGCGCACATTGAGCACCAGCATAAGGCGGAATGATGGAGGGCGAAATCACCTTTTCGCGAAATCCCCGTGCAATGTGACGTGGCCTCGCAAAAGCCCAATTATCGCGACCATTCCACGAAAAAAGGGCCGGCACTCGGGCCGGCCCTTCCAGGATTATCGGGGTATCCCCTGCTTCAATTCGTCGGCTGGGCAGGTGCCCCAGGCGCTGCCGGAGCCGGCACTGCCGGGCTTGCTGGCGACGGCTGCAGAGTGCCGGCGGCATTGTCGAAATAGCGGAAGAATTCCGAATTCGGCGACAGCACCAGCGTCGTATCCTGCGACGAGAGAGCGGAGGAATAGGCCGCCATCGAGCGATAGAACTCAAAGAAGGCTGGATCCTTGCTGAAGACTTCGGCGAAGACGCGGTTGCGTTCCGCATCGCCCTGGCCTCGAAGGATTTCCGCATCGCGCTGGGCGCCCGCGGTGAGCTCGACAACCTGACGGTCGGCGATGGCGCGCCGCCTTTGGCCTTCCTCATTGCCCTCAGCACGGATGCGCTCCGCCTCGGCAAGGCGTTCCGAACGCATGGCATTATATGTGTTCGGCGCAACCTCCGGCGAAAGGTCGGTGCGGCGGATGCGAACGTCGTCTATATGCAGGCCGAGATTTTCGGCATCCGTGCGCAGATCGTCGCGAATCTCCAGCATCATTGCGACACGCTCTTCCGAGAGCGCGGCATTGTAGTCACGCAGACCGTAGACCCGGCGAAGCGATGAATCGAGCTGCGCCCTCAACCGCGCTTCTGCGGCTTCGCGATCGCCCGATACCGTCTCGCGGAAACGGCGAACATCCGAGATGTTATAGATCACGAAGGCATCGACGTCGAAGGTCTGGCCGTCCTGGACCTGAACGCGGATATTGTCGAGATCGAGCCTCAGCGCCTGCTTTTCGACCAACTGAACGCGGTCGGCATCCATGAAGCCGAAAGGCAGCTTGAAATAAATCCCAGGCTCGGTCTTGACCGACTGGATCTGGCCGAAGCGGACGACGATGGCCTGCTCACGTGCATTCACCACGAAGATGGACGAATAAAGCCCGACCAGCACAATGGCGAGGATGAGGAGAATGATGGGAAGTCTGTTCGATGTCATGACTCAACCTCCCTGTTGCGCCGGTTTGCCGAGCTCATTGAGCGGCAGATAGGGCAGGACGCCCTGCTTCTCGTCGATGATGACCTTCCGGGAGTTCTTCAGCACCTGCTCCATCGTTTCGAGGTACAACCGCTTGCGGGTCACGTCAGGCGCCTTGGAATATTCGTCGTTGATCGCCGTGAAGCGCTGCGCTTCACCTTCCGCCTCCTTCACGACACGGTCCTTGTAGGCGGCTGAATCTTCGCGGATTCTGGCCGCATCGCCTCGCGCCTGGCCGAGCTTTTGGTTCGTGTAGCGATTAGCCTCTTCGATCGTGCTATCGCGGTCACGGCCGGCACGCTGCACTTCTTCGAAAGCATCGGCGACTTCCCGCGGCGGCGCCACGTTCTGGATCGTCACGCCGGTCACGGTCACGCCCGCGCCATAGCGGTTCATCGTGTCCTGCAGGATATTGAGCACATCCACTTCGATCGGCTGACGATTACTGCGGAAGGCGTCCTGCGCCGGACGCCGGCCAACGATTTCACGCATGGCACTGTCGGAAACCTGCTGCAGCGTCTCTGCCGGATTTTCGACGTTGAAGAGATAGGCCTTGGGATCGCTGACGGTGTAGAAGACAGCGAACTGCACGTTGATGACGCTCTTGTCGCTGGACAGCATCAGGCCGTTCGAAGACGATGCCGAAGTCGCCCCGATGTTCAATTGCTGCACGGTCACCTTGACCGTCTCCACGGTCTCCATCGGCCACAGGTGGAAATGCAGGCCCGGCATGGAAATCTCGGCCTTCGGCTTGCCGAACCGCAGTTCGACGCCGCGTTCGTCCGGCTGCACGACATAGATGCACTGGATCAGCCAGAAGACGGCGACGATCGCCACGACGATCACCGCCACGCCGCCGTTGAAGCCGCCGGGAATGATGTTGCGCAGTTGGTCCTGGCCGCGCCGGATGATATCTTCCAGATCAGGCGGTCCGCCCTTGCCGCCGCCACCGCGCGGCCGGTTCGGCCCCTGTCCCCATGGTCCCTGATTATTACCGCCGCCGCCGCCCCAAGGGCCGCCGCCGCCATTCTGATTGCTCCAGGGCATCAAAACCTCGTTGTTCGTTAAGTCTCCACGCATCCGAAACCGTGGGGGCTGACCGGCGGACGCGTTGGTGACCGTTATAGGTATCGCCGCATCGGCTTTCAACGCAGCGTGAGAAACTTGGTCAATTTAATTGGAAAATAGTTCATTTTCAGGCGTGACGGCGTTCGTAGACGATGAAACGCGTGGGATAGCTGTCCTTTTCGCCGGCCGGAACCGCGATCGCCTCCCCCGCCTGCCAGGTGTCGGGATCGATCACGGGAAACGACGCGTCTCCGTCGAGATCAGCCTCGACATGCGTGATGCACATCCGGTCGGCAAGGCCGATCGCCTGGGCATAGACCTGCCCGCCGCCCAGAATGCAGATTTCGTCGACGCCGATTTCGAGCGCCAGCCTTTCGGCCGCCGTCATCGCCTCCGGCAGCGAGTGGGCCATGGAGACATCAGGATGGTCTATCGCCGCCTGCCGCGAGATGACGACGTTCGGCCGTCCCGGCAGCGGCTTGCCGATCGAATCGTAGGTCTTGCGGCCCATCACCACAGGCTTGCCCAATGTCAGCGCCTTGAAGCGCTTGAGGTCGCTCGAAAGCCGCCACGGCATGTCGCCGTCGCGGCCGATAATGCCGTTGCGGGCAACGGCGGCGATAATGGTCCTGCGGATGTCGGCCATGGAATATCCTGGATCAGACAGCGATCGGCGCCTTGATGCTGGCATCGGCCTCGTAGCCGATCAGCTCGAAATCGTCGAAGGTGAAGCCGAAAATGTCCTTCACCTCAGGATTGATGCGCATGAACGGCAGCGGCTTCGGCCGGCGTGCAAGCTGCAGTTTCGCCTGGTCGAAATGGTTGTGATAGAGATGGGTGTCGCCGAGCGTGTGGACGAAATCGCCAGGCTTCAGTCCGGTCACCTGAGCCACCATCATCGTCAGCAGCGCATAGGAAGCGATATTGAACGGTTTCCCGGAATGTAAGCTCATTCGCAATTTCGGTATCATCAGTGACATCTCGTTGACAAGCTTATTTCGGCTATGCCCTCAAACTACACGTCGAAATAAGCTTGTCCTGACGCGACAAGAGGATCGACAGCGTCGCTTTCCCCGGACGTTAGGTCCGGGGCTTGCTGAGTGTCCGGAATACTTGAGTCTGCTGGAGATGTCACCCAGCGTTTGATTTGGTCACCTGGACATTGCCTGATAACACCGGGCCTCCAGGTTGTTTCACGATAGTCGGCTGTGCCGCTCTAACCGGCCGTAGGTCCGACGCTCTTGTATCGGCTAACGCTGTGGCGAAGGCGACGGGAGTCGCTACAAGCCGCCGAACAGAACGGGACGGAACCGGATGTCATATTAATCCTTCTCGAAGCCTTCTTCGGGCGTACAATAGCGCCGTTAACGCCTCTCCTTTCGCCTCTTCAACCGTCTTGAAGAGCTTTTTGCCGTTCAGCTCAAATTTACGATCAAACTTGTTTTGGAGCTTGATGGTGATACCAAAGCCCGCTCCGCCTTTGTTCCATATCGTGATATTGAAGCCGCGTGCGTTGACGTAGTGATTTCCCAATTGGGACTGTTTCCACTGCCGCTGCGGCCAGCCCCTGATGATCCGGATATCGTCTCTGAACACTCGTTCGCGCTTCAATGCCGTATAATAGTCATCTTCCATCCTCTCAGCGCACGGCGCACCAACCGAAAGGACTTCAGGTACTTGAGGATGTGTCATGAGATGCGTGAATCGGACAGTTGCGGATTGGCACATTCCGCAAACAACTCCTTCATCGCCTGCGTCTTTGATCGCATGGCACTTCCAACCGGTGGGAGGAACGCGAGAGTCAAGCCACAGACCAAGCGAAGAATGAGCCATTACACCATCACCCGATGGAGAAAAAAGTTTCAGCATTTGCCACACATCCCCTTCTTTTGCCATGGATCTCGCTGGGTTCGCCTGCTCCATCGCGGTCGATCTGTGAATGGCCTCCGAGTGAGTTTCACTCGGCCACAGAAAAATCGTCGCCACCGCCTGATTCGTCAAGTATAATTTTCGCAGTATTCGTGTTAACATTGACGATACAAAACAAAATGCGAGTTCTTTTAATATACCTTCGATATTTTTCTCAACTTCTCAGCCGACACGGGTGAAACATAAAGTATTGCAAGACCCGAAGTCTTTGAATTGACGCAGCGGAATCTTTCTTTTTTCACGATTTCGACTGATTCAGCGCACTTGGCGAAGCATCACATGTGTAGTCGTCGAGCGAGAGCCCGTTGGTATGTGCGATCATTGGGAATGCCCTCGATAGGCCACGATGGGCTTCGAGGCCCCTTCAGGGGCTACGGGGTTGACGGCCTCCCACAGCCGACCGCCTGAGGAGGAAGGTTGCTGTCCTTGGCGACGTTTCGCTGAAATGACTCCTGGCGAAAGCGACGCCATCATCTCCCTTATTCTTGCGACTTGTCGGTCCGCGTTATTCATCAAGCCTACCGGCGCTCCCTCAAGGGCCAGGGCAAATGGGCTCGCCGGCCAGCTGCATTCTACCTCAAGAGCGGGAGTGGCAACGTCAACTACCTCCTCCCGGGAAAAAGGCACTTGCGGCCGAAAATTTTCCGAATGACCATCTTCTTAGACCAAGTCTAAGGAGCGCCCAGTGACCGATACCGCCGTCCAACCGTCTATCAACGTTCCAACCGTCGGCCAAACTCCAACGGAATGTGCTTTCTCCCTATTCTTCTCCGGCAAGTACGACGAGGGCGAGAAGGACGCCGCTGGCCCGACGCTTTCGATGGCAATCACCGAAATCCTACCCGCTATAGCGCGGGGCGTGGCTCACTCGCGGGCAGTCTTCGGCGCGCGCCGAATCCCAGAATCCGGGAGGTCATACGGAAGTCTCGAGGTAGAGTTTCCAGGCGAAGACGAGCGACCGACAGACGGCTACAGGGAATGGGGCGTTCGGAGATCGCTCAGCTTCGATGATGAGATCGAGATATTCGATGCGACCGAAGAACTTGACACTGCTGAAGCGGCCCTACGCTATCGCGCGCAGGAACTTGGCGACGACGAGAAGTCGCTTGCGACTATCCAGGACGGCGTTCAGAGATATGTGGAGGCATTCGACAACCTTCTCCTTTGGGACCCCAAGGCCTCCCTCGATATCGAGAAAGGCTTGGATGATCTCTTCGAAGATCGCGACTGGACGCCATTTATTAGCCGCGCTGAACTCCAGGTTCCAGACGTATCGATATCGAACGTGACGCTTGTTCCCCACGAGGATGCTTGGCTCCTGAAGTTCGAATACGTCAACGGCTCTGAAAGCGGTACTGAAATGGAATACGTGTACAAGAAGAAGGGGCGGATGTACGTGGCGCGTTCCAGCTACAGTGCATCGCGAGCCGCGATCCCGGCATTCTCGGGTCGTCAACTGTCCAAAGTGTACGATGCCCTGCAGGAGGCGTTGGATGGTATTGCCGCTGGCGCTTTAACGCACGGATAAGGGTGTTGTTAGCCGCCGGTGCGTAGGGCCCACGAAAACCGCGCTGCGCGAAGCGCGAAAGGCGAACCCCTCACGTCCGCTCTGGCAGCGCTTGCCAGGATGGTCTTTCATTCTCGCCTGTTATTCATCGAGCCATCTGAAGGCCCGTCTATCAAGCAGGCCGCATTTCCAGGAAAAGGCATAACGCTTTGCATGTTTGCGTCCGATTCGCGCAAAGCAAAAGATTAAATCAATATTTAAGAGAAGACGGACAACAGAATAACTACGGCGTCCGCAACGCCGCCTATTAGACAGGATTATAAGCAGTTTACCCATTGGACGCCTGCCTGTCCGGAATTAAGGAACAAGAAATGTTCCGGGCAATATTTCCAAAATTGCCCTTCCATCGTCTCGGCCGGCGGAAGACAACTATTATGACAATAGTTTAGCGGAAATGACTTCTGATCGTCTTAGTCCGAATATCTGTGGGTCATAAAATGCCACAACTGACAATCAGCCGTCTGCTTTTCCTTTTTGCTCTTCTGGTCACCGCAGGCCTCGTCGTAGCTCTGTGTGTCCAGACATACG
Organism: Rhizobium indigoferae; assembly: GCF_034554815.1. Lineage (NCBI taxonomy): Bacteria > Pseudomonadati > Pseudomonadota > Alphaproteobacteria > Hyphomicrobiales > Rhizobiaceae > Rhizobium > Rhizobium indigoferae. The sequence goes on from NZ_CP140635.1 coordinate 2,731,619, forward strand.
CGATGAAACGGGGTCAAATTGAAGGTCCGCTCTATCAAGAAATAGCGATCCAGAGAGATTTGCTGGCGGATCTCCTCCCGCCTCCGCTGTTCGAAGTGGAAGCTTACGCAGCAGTTTATGAAGCAAACTTCCATCCTGACCGCCGCGCTAGAGCGATCGCTCGAATCTACGAGCTAAAAAAACTTTACGATGAACGGAAATCGGTTTGGACATCGGCATCCATTCCGCCTTCAGAAGCTGCAATTCTCAATGAAAAACTAATACCGGCATCTGACAGGTTTTGGTTTGTCACACTCGAGCAATTCGTGCCGGCGGTCGGGAAACGCTACGACACTATGATGGCCATCATGGATGACTTAGCTCGCGCCTATCAGGATCAGCGACAGGCTGTCCTCGAACTAAGCGGCCTTGTGTCTCGGATATCGGCATCCAACGAACGTACCGCGGTTGACGAGGCCAATTGGCTGGGCACGAGCGCACTCTATGGCGGCCTTCTGGCGGTTCTGATCTTCGTCGCGGGCGTTATCTTCATTCGAATCCGCGCAATTGCACCGCTCTCGTCGATAACTGCCTACATGGAAAGACTTGCAGCCGGGGAGAGTCAGGTTGCTGTCCCCTTCAAAAGTCGTGTCGACGAGATTGGGATGATTGCGAAGGCTCTAGAGGTCTTCCGGTTGGCTGGAATTCAAAAGGCAAACCTCGAAATCGAAGTGGAGGCTGCAAGCGTCGAGCGGATGAGAGAGCAGCAGGCTCGTGAGGCGGACGCCATGAGGCGTGCCAATGATACCGCCGCGGCCGTTGGGCGGCTGGGGGCGGCCTTAGAGGGCCTCGCCAACAGCAATCTGGAGGTACAAATCTCCGAGGCATTCAGCCCCGAATTCGATCAGATCCGACATGATTTCAATCGGTCGGTTGAAACGCTTCAGGTAACGCTTGAAAGGGTAATGGAGGGAACCAGCGACGTTCGAAGGGCTAGCGGCGAACTCAGTTCCGGCGCAGCTCAAATGTCAAGGCGCACGGAACAGCAGGCTGCTGCCCTCGAGGAAGCGTCCGCGGCACTCGAGCAGATTACCGCTACAATAGGACAACTTACGAAAAGCACGGAAGCGACACGTCAACTCGTTGGCCAAGCGCGCGCCCGTGCGGAGGCCTCGACCGAAGTCACGAGGAATGCAGTTGAAGCGATGAATCGTATCGAGCGTTCAGCCAACGAGATCGCGCAAATCATTAGTGTAATCGATGAGATCGCCTTCCAGACAAATCTGTTGGCCCTGAACGCAGGAGTGGAAGCCGCACGCGCAGGAGAAAGCGGCAAGGGGTTTGCGGTTGTCGCGAGCGAAGTTCGCGAACTCGCCCAGCGTTCCGCCAGCGCTGCTAAACAGATCAAGCTCCTGATCGACAACTCGACGCTGGAAGTTAGTCAAGGCGTAAAGCACGTTGGGGAGACCGGGAAGGCTCTTACCGAAATCAGTTCGTTCGTCGCCTCTATCGACATCAAGGTCGATGATATTGTTGTCGGGATTAAAGAGCAGTCCACCGGCCTGCGCGAAACCTCCGCCGCAATTCATTCTCTCGACAGCACCACTCAGCAAAACGCAGCCATGGCTGAAGAGACCGCCGCGATGAGTAACGCGCTGCGGGATCAGGCCACCGTTCTCTCAGAAGAAGTCGAGAAGTTCCAACTCCCAAAGCGCAACACCGTGAGTGTGCATGGGCGCGCAACGGACACAAGATTTCACGCAGCCTAGCGGCCAGACGACACTAGCGGAAAGGTAAATATTATGAACATCCGACTTCAAAAGGCCGCCATCGGAGCAGCCGCATCAATGGGCCTCTTGGTTGCTATGGAAACCTCCTCATCGGCCAGCCAGTTGACCTTGGGCTATGTCGTGGCGAGCCTCAAAATTCCTTTCAACGCCGCCACCAAAAAGGGTTTCGAGGAGGCGGCCGCGGAGGCCGGTGTCAAGACGATCGTCCTGGATCCGGAAGGAAATGCTGGGAAGCAAGCAGCAGCGATCAACGACCTCATTTCCCAGGGCGTAAACGGAATTGGTTTCCTCCCAATGGATTCGAGATTGGCCGAAACCTTTGCCGACAAGAGCGCCGCTCGAAATATCCCGAGCGTCTCAGTAGCGGTCCAGGTTGGCGATAGCAAAACTCGGGAGATGAGAGACGTGTTTCCGAGTCTGTCTGCCCTGGTGACCACTGACGATGTGGCCATCGGTGAACGCGCGGGCGAACTGGCGACGACGCTCCTGCCTAAAACCCATTCCGCAAAAATCGCAGTTGTCGAAGGCGCTCACGGCTATTCGGCCGTCACTCAAAGAACTGAAGGTTTCCGCACAGCACTGGATAAAGCGGGAATCCAATATCAGATCGTAGCGTCGCAGGAAACCGACTGGACACCCGCGCAGGGAATGGCTGTGTGCAACGACATGCTGTCGACAACACCCGATCTGGACCTGATATTCAGCCAGGCTGATCCGATGGCGATTGGATGCGCTAAAGCGTTGCACATGTCGGGTTCAAGCGCAAAGTTAGTCTCGACCGGCGGTGGATCGCTCGAAGGCAACAATGCCATCGCCAATGGCGACCTGGACGGCTCGGTCTGTACGCGTCCGGAGCTTTTGGGACGGCTAACTTTTAAGGTGCTTTACGAGGCGGCAACAAATCCGAAATCACAGAAGGCGCAGTTCGTAACCTACGACAGCGCGGTCATCACAAAGGAAACATTGAGAAATTGCCCGCCCGAATGGTGAAGACGTTCGTTGCTGTCGGCCGCCGGTGATTTCCACCCGATCGCCTGCCCCGGGTTTCCGCCGACCCCATAATCGTTGCACACATTGATGTAAAGCTGCCCTCCACAAACGTGAGGGCGGCTTTGTTCTCGGCGAGTTTTGTCCGTCAGTTTCGCATAAGAACACAACTATCAACCTAAATGTCTGCCAGTTTCGCATAAGAAAGAGTTTTGTCCGTCGGTTTCGCACAACAGAGACTTTCGCTGCGGGTTCAATCCTTCCCTTGTTTTGCCGCATCCACGCTTTACCCTCTCTGGGATGCATCATCTTCGCTACCAGGTCCTGAAGAATGCCGCCGACAAGTATTGGTCGGTCGTCGATGTTTTTTACCGGTTGGCCTGCGGAATATCATGGTATCGTCCTCGATACGCTAGATGCCCACGAAGCCGACAGGATGGTGGACATCGTGAACCTCAACGACTACGCGCGTCGGGGTCAGTTGCGTCCCCTCCAGTAAGAAACCGTCTTCCTAAAAAAGGTGTCTGGTGCCCATTAATCCTTCTGTTCGATACTCAGCGTTCCTCTTCGATATGGACGGCACTATTTTGAGTTCCGCCGCCGCCGCTGAGCGGGTTTGGGGAGCTTGGGCGCAGCGCCATGGTTTGGTTCCCGCGGAATTTCTGCCGACAATGCATGGAAGGCGCGGCGTTGACACCATCAGCCAGTTGGGGCTTCCGGGCGTTAACCCCATTGAAGAAGCTGCGTCGATCGAACGAGCCGAGATCGAAGATGTGGACGGCGTTGTCGCTATTCCCGGGGCACAGGAGTTCCTCGCTGCTTTGCCGTCCGACAACTGGGCCATCGTCACCTCTTCGAGCAAAGCACTTGCACTTCGTCGCTTGGAGGCCGCGGGGCTTGTCGTACCCCGGTTCATGGTCACTGGCGAAGATGTTAAGATTGGCAAGCCCAATCCGCAGGGCTATCTCTTGGGCGCAGAGCGGCTCGGCGTTGCGTCCTCCGGATGTCTTGTCTTCGAAGATGTGGAAGCTGGTGTCAACGCAGGTATCGCCGCCGGATCGGCTGTGGTGATTATTGAGCACGCGGGGCACAAGTTAGAGACGGCTGCCAATTATTCGATCCCCGACTACACAAGCATTACTCCTGTCATTCGCGCCGACAGGTCGATTTCAATCGCTGAGAAGAGCTAACTGACGCCGCCATCCTTCTGATCACGCTGGCCGGCCCCTCGAATGCTCGTAAATGTCGCCGTGACAGGGTCGATAATCAGAAAGCGTCCTCCAACCCCTCCTCTAATTGGCTCGCGATTTCAGCGCTCATGGTTGGGCGCGCACCTGGAACAGGCTCCAGGCCCTTATTGCTTCGATCGGTCGTGCCGGGTGATGCCTGAGCAGCGCCTTCGCCTGCTTCAGAAAAAAACGATGATCGGCATTGGCCATAACGCGGATGTCGGGTCTCCAAGCAATAGCCACAGGTTATACCCGATGTCTGAACAGTATGTCTGGTCTGCTGCCCATCAAGTATATGAATAGACACCGACCAACCGGCAAGGACGCTGGAGCAATCAGCCGCCCTGGCAGACAACGGAAATCGTCAAACGTGATAGCCGCCATGATGGGTGGCCGAAATCTAACTCGACCGGAACCCCAACTCTCTGTCGGCAAAGCGAGGAAAAAGTGCCCCCTTCACAACGGAAAGAGAATTCGGAAATCAATCTCGTCGAGAGATACAAGCCTGTGGGAATTATGGCAGTCCGCGCTGCGACGGAGATCAAACCACGAGAGACGTCGCGTCGCGAGCCTCGGACGCCCGCCGAGCAACGAGTTCCGAAAGGGCAGCTAAATAGCTATCAAGGAAACGATTGACGACAACCCTCGACGGGGAGCTAAAGGTGAGTGCTTCGACGAATTTCAATGCCGAACTTCATGCGCGCCCCTCAATTTACTTCAGCGGACCTTCTCTCGTTGAGCATGTTGCGTTCATGCCCGCTTCAACGCAGACGCAAGGAATCGTCGAAATCCAGCAGAAGAACGCGACGAGCGATGACGGAATTAGGGTGCAAATCGAGCACCACACAGAATTCACGACAGTGACGAGGGTCACGCCGCTCAAACTGCCAGTGCAGGCATGGCCGCAGGAAACGCGTTTCCATAAGGACTTTGGCGTTACCACTACACCCTCTCAATTGATCTGTAGGATCTCGGTGTTGGTTCTCGATGCGCCGCCTGAAGATCTCTCTCCGACCCTCAGACAGTATGGGTTCGGCGACACGGCCGCATCTGCCATTGGTGGTAGCGCGGCGCAGGTTTGCTCGGATTTCCTCGTGGGCCCCGGCGAGAGCAGCCGAATCCTTTTGTTCAACGCCGAACTCAACGCTTATCGGCTGGGTCGAATGGTACGGCGGATTTGCGAGATTGAAACCTATCGGTCGATGGCCCTGTTGGGCCTACCAGAGGCCCGACGCCTCGCACCGGTGCTGAAGTACTTCGACGAGAAGCTAACCGATCTTACAAACCGTCATCTGAACACTCCCGCCGACGAGCACAAGAGGCTCCTCGACGAGATTTCCACGCTGTCAGCGCACGTGATCTCCGCGACCGCGGAGACGCGAAATCGCTTCGGGGCGACAGCGGCGTACGCAACCATCGTGGAAGAGCGCATAGCCGAGCTGCGCGAATCCCATGTCCCCGGCTTTCAGCGGTTCGGTGTCTTCGTTGCAAGGAGATTCAAGCCGGCGGTTCGAACTTGTGCTGCGACGGCACTGCGACTGGAACAGCTGTCGCATGCCACGATGCACCTTCTTGACTTGCTTCAAACGCGCATTCAGCTCGAGATCGAATACCAGAACACCGTCCAGATACGCGCGATGGCGGAACGGGCCGCTGTTCAACTGAAAATCCAGCGCGCGGTGGAAGGATTCTCCATCATAGCGATAAGCTACTACTTGCTGAGTTTGCTGAAGATGACCGCGGAGACCCTGGACCATGCTGGCGTACATCTCGGACCATTCACTATGCTGGTGTCTATCCCAGTCGTTGTAGCGGCAGTGGCGCTGACAGTCTTTCGAGTCCGGCACGCTCTCAGGTAGCCAAGAGCGCCACCTATTCATGAGCCATCCCAATAACAGCTAACGGAAAAGCCGACCTAATACGGGGAAAATGCCGTACTTATATCTTTCTTGGTCCTCGCCCGAGCTGGATGGCGGACGATCAGCACGTAGCAGCCGCCGGCCATGCCGAACGATCACCAAGGAGCCGCGATCCACATGGCGAGATTTCGGAATATGCTGGCACCTCTGTTGCGCGCGAGCCCCTTCCCGCGCATTGAAGACATCTCGACTCCCCATGCCAGCGAGCCGACCGCCCAATCCATCGAAGACGAACTCACCCGGGAAGAGCTGCGTGGACTTACAACCATTTTCTTGGGAAGATCGACAGTCCTTGCCATTCTTTCTCTTTGGGCATTGACCCTACCCTTCGAGCGTTCAGGCGGCTATCTATTGGCATTGTTGCTTTTCGGCCTTCTTGGTGCATTGCCGCGCCTCCTTGTGAAGCACGGGCTGAAGCAGAAAATCATCCTCGCCTTATTCGTCCTTCTAGATGTCTCTGTCCTGACGTTCCTACTAATCGTGCCTCCCCCATTCTACGTCGACGACTGGACGCCTCAGATAAATCTGCGCCTGCCGAACTTCCTCTACGTTGGCATTTACATTATCGGTATGGCCCTCAGCTATTCGCCATGGTTAGTGCTGCTTTCGGGTTTCATGGCGGCGGTGGCCTGGAGCATCGGCTTCGCTTGGGTCGCCTCACTCCCCGCGTCCGTGCTGTCCAGCTCGAGAAAGACCCTTGATACCGGCATGTCGTCCGAGGCCGTGATAGCAAGCTTCCTCGATCGGAATACCGTCAGCCTCACGATTTGGTACAATCAGCTACTGTTCATTTTTCTGGTGACGGTGATGCTGACCGTGACGGTCTGGCGATCACGGCAGCTTGTCAGAAAGCAGGTTGCCGTCGAGAGGGAGCGCTCCAATCTGGCCAGATATTTTTCACCTAATATCGTCGACGAACTTTCCAACGATCATTCCGATCTCGACGAATCGAACACCCAGTACGCAGCCGTCCTATTCGCTGACATGGTTGGTTTCACCTCGATCTCCGAGAAGTCTTCGCCAAACGAGATCATGTTGCTGCTCAGGGCGTTCCACAGCCGTCTTGCCAAAGTGACCTTTCAACACGGCGGCACCGTCGACAAATATATCGGTGACTCGATCATGGTTCACTTCGGCACTCCCGAACCGCGAAACGACGACCCTGTCCGGGCGTTGGCTTGCGCGGAGGCGATGGTCGGCGAGATCGAAAAGTGGAACGAGGAACGGAAAGTCGAAGGTCTAGCGCCCATTCAGATCGGTATCGGCCTGCACTATGGAGAGGTCGTTGTCGGCAACACTGGTCACACCCGTCGCCTGGAATACACTGTTCTCGGCGACACCGTGAATGTCGCGAGCAGACTGGAACGCCTCACGAGGGGAACGCCGTCCCATGTGATGGTCAGCAACGATCTCGTGTCGGCGGTCAACTCGCGGGGGGCGGACGCAACCGACATTATGCCCGGGCTATACCCCGACACTTCGCGTCGCGTCCGTGGCCGAACAACTCCAATTGCTGTGTGGTGTCGCGCGGCGAAAACATGAGTCATCACGCATGCGTGAAATGAGTTCAGTGGAAATTTTCAGAAATAACGCGATATAATCCTCCTTGTAGTATGAGAAGGATTCATGAGTGGCTCGCGAGTCTATCAGTGATTTGAATGCGTTTGCAGAGGTTGCGCGTGAGCGCAGTTTTACCCGTGCAGCAGCGAAAGTCGGAGTGTCACAGTCTGCACTCAGCCATACCATTCGACAACTTGAAACCAGGCTTGGCGTACGATTGTTGACCCGTACAACCCGGGCGGTTTCCCTTACGGAGGCCGGAGAGAGGCTTCTCGACGGCATAGGACCGCACCTAGACGAAATCGATGCTCAGGTCGAGGCATTGAGTGATCTTCGAGACAAACCTGCCGGAACGATCCGTATTTCAGCGTCTGATTATGCAATTACCCACGTTCTCTGGCCCAAGCTAAGGACTTTCCTACCGCATTACCCTGACATCAAGGTTGAACTGATCCTCGACAACGGCCTCACGGACATCGTCAACGAGCGCTACGACGCGGGCGTCCGCATGGGGGAGCATCTTGCGAAAGACATGATCTCCGCGCGGATCGGTCCGGATTTCAGCTTGGCCGTGGTTGGTTCCCCTTCCTATTTCGAGAAGCATGGAGTACCCGCGCACCCCAAAGACCTAGTGGACCACACCTGCATAAACTTTCGCCTTCCCAGTTCAGGAGGCCTTTACGCATGGGAATTCGAGGAGGACGGCCAAGAAATCAGGATTAAGGTCGACGGGCAGCTTGTGTTCAACAACACATTCAATGCACTAGAGGCGACGCTGGACGGGTTCGGTTTGTCGTACATCCCCTTGGAAATCGTGCAGCCTCTCGTCAAAGACGGAAAACTTGAACATGTCCTTCAAGAGTTCTCTCCCCCGTGGGATGGCTACTACCTCTATTATCCAAGCCGCCGGCAGTCCTCACCCGCGTTCGCCGCGCTGCTCGATGCATTGCGCCATCGATCATGAAGTTTCCTGATCGACCGAGGCTCCCCTAACCGAGGTTGAGGTTCTTCTGCCCGACCTTCTCCAGATCGCCATCAGCATGTGAGTGATAGTGGCTGGCAGCATAAACACTGCCAGCCAATGGCCGAAGAACGGCGTGACGGAGGCGGTAAAGTCCCAAAAATCCAAGCTGTAATTGAACGTCAGCTTCGTCCAGACGCCAAGCGTCTCAAAACTCGCCAGCCCCTGCAAGGCAAAGGCAGCGCCCATTGCTAGGAAGACAAATCGCAGTGCCGGAGTCGTCTGCCTGAAACCCAAATGGTTTAATAAGCTCGTTCGCAAACGCTCCCAATGCAGACCCACGTGGATGCCGGTAACGATGATGACCCAGTAGGAAGCGAACCAGTGTATTTCTCTCAGATAGACAGAATCCGGTATAGGCAGCCCGGCAAAGACCGACTTCGAAATAACCACACTGGTGACGAGCAGCACGAGCATGTTCGCCATGAGACCGGCGTGGAGGAATACGCGGACTGCTCGCATCGCATCGTATTTCCCACGCGTCAGGTTCTTGAACCAAGTGCGGTTTGCGTAGATGTGCCAGCAGAGCAACGCAAAGAGCCCGGTTCCAAAGACTTCGTGGGGCACGTTGTCCAGCCACCAGTAAGCAAGCGAGAGAAGCAACAACGCGAGCATCAACGACGGCAGCATCACACGTTGCAAAAGAAAGCTTTGGACCATGGAGAATGAAGCGCCTCTGTGCCTGATCACTTGAACGACAGCGCGTCGGTGAACGTGAACATGAAATGGCGATCCTCGCGCGAACGATGGCACGAGTAGCACTGTGCTACGTTCTCGTCGGCCTTGATGGACTTGTCCGGCCAGAACCATTGATACGCCCAATCGGCAGAGCCCTCGCCCACTTTCTGCGCGACGAGATAGCGGTGCAGCACATCACTCTGGTAATCGACCAATACCACGTGCGTCCCGACCGCCACCGGCTGGCCAGCCTTGATTGCAGCGAGAGCCTGAGGGTTTGTGAGCATGTGTTCTCTTGTCACTCCGCGCCGCACGGTCGTGTAATGGATCAGTTGATCAACTGGAGGAAAGGTGACGGCGTTTTCCGCCGCGGAAGCTGGCGTGGTTTCATTGAGGGCGGGGCCGGAGATACAGACTACTGCTAAAACGACGAAACCGACAGCAACAGCACAGACCAAGCCCGCAAAAGTCTTACGTGGCATTCAATAAATCCTTTCGTTACCGGTCCTCCCCACCGAACGAGATCCCAAAACTAAAAACCGCTCGCTCCGGTGCGATCCGGAGGCGGCCAGACAACAAATAGCAAAGACAACAGGCTGGGATTAGAGCCCACAACCGTTTGACGTTATGAGGGTATTTCATCAATCGGCAGAGAATACGCAGAGGCGCTCGGACGAGAAGAAATCTCGTCCATCAGTTGGCTTCCGGCTGCGCGCCAAAAGCAAATAGTTGCTCTGTGGTGTCGATGTCCATCTTTGCGCTCACGCCGATCTCAACGTCGATTACGTCGAGAGCAGACTGCGAAATTATCGCACGAGCGCCGTTGTCACCACGAAGACCTTGGAGTGCCGCAAAGGCCGAGCGTGGGAAAATAACAGGATTGCCCGGGACCCCGTCGCATGCCGCTCGGACGATGGCCTTGGCACTGCTCGTCCGAAAAACACCAATGAGCGTATCGAGGTCCTTTGTTTTGAGTAGCGGCATGTCTGCAAGCATGATCATGATGCCATCGGGATCGAAATCGGCGGCGCGCCCGACGCCGAGCACGATCGAACTTGCCATGCCATCAGCGTAGTAGAAATTTCTTACAACGCTCAGTTCGAGCCCCGCAATTTCGGCCTCGATGTCAGTACCTCGATATCCGGTCACCATCACGACCGAGCCACTCTCGCAACCGGTCGCGGCCAAAGCAGCCAAGCGAACTAGGGTCACGCCACGAAATCGCGCCAGGAGCTTGTGTCCGGAGCGCTCCATTCTGCTCGATCTCCCTGCCGCTAGGACAACGACCGCAACCGAAATCAGCGCATTCTGGAGCGGTGCCATGGTGCCTCACGCGTAGATGGACAAGCGCGTAGCTGCAACATCGGCCAAGACGGACAGGCCAAGTGAGTTGGCGTCACGAGTTGGTCCGAACACACCGATCGGCGCTTTTATCCGACGGATTTGCGCCTTCGAGAACCCGGAACTGTCGAGCCTATCTACTCTTTTGCGGTGGGTGCGAGTACTGCCCAACGCACCGATGTAAAACGCGTTCGAGCGCAGTGCTGCATGCAGCACCGCCTGCTCCGCATCGAGGTCATGGTGGAGAAGAACTACCGCGGTGTACTGATCGATATCGGGCAGGTCTCTTTCTCTCTTCGTGTGTGTGACGACCTCATACCCGGATGAATTGGAGATAGCGGCAACCCGCTCGGCCTCAACGCTCTGACCGGAGATCACAACGCGCGTGCGTGGCCGATAAATTGTTTCGAAGCCGCCATCAACACAGCCGGCCCTTTCCGGTGGTTCAACCATCTCAAGCTGTTTTAGTGACCTCGAGTAGCGAAGGCCCGCGCTCCGGCGGTGACCAAGCTCCGTGAGTACCTGGCTTAGCACTTGAGCGTCGCGCAGCACGTGAATCGACACCGTGATCCCGCCGCCGCATGGCAGGACAATATCGAAAAAGGACGAGCCTTCTCCGTATTTTACCTCGCGGTCTTTGTCTTCGCTGAGCGCGTCGAGCGCCTCAAAAGCAATCGCCGCCTCAATGCAGCCGCCAGATACATAGCCACAGAAACGGCCATCGGCCGCAATGACGACATGGGAGCCAAGTGCGCGCGCGGCTCCTCCCCGGATTTCGACCAGGGTGGCAAGCGCCACCCTGCCCCGAGCAAGCTCCCTGATCGCAAAGCGAAATATCTCTTCCACATCATCAGTGAGCAACGATCGAACCGGCGTCGGCCTTACCGTAGCCTCGCCGACCTCGTGCGGATTGCTGTCCGAGAGTGCGGTGATATTCTCATGCAACATCCGGCAACCCGCCTATGATTTTGTCGAGGGTCATAGGATAGTGACGCACTCTCACCCCGCTAGCGTTATAGATCGCGTTCGCGACGGCGGCCGAAACACCACAAAGTCCAAGTTCGCCAACGCCTTTAGCCTTCATCGGCGACGACATTGGATCTGCCTCATCCATGAACACCACCTCTTGGTGGGGAATGTCGGCGTGCACGGGAACCTCGTAGCCCGCGAGATCGTGGTTGACGAAGAAACCTTGTTTGGTGTCGACCGCCAGCTCCTCTGACAGGGCTCCACCTACCCCCATCGTCATGGCACCGATGACCTGGCTGCGCGCCGTGATGGGGTTGAGGATTCGGCCGGCGGCGCAAACTGCCAGCATACGCCGAATGCGCGTTTCACCCGTGGCGACATCGACGCCGACTTCAACGAAGTGCGCACCAAAGGTCGACTGTTGATGCGTGTCAGCCAGATCACCCCATTCCATATTGTCTTCGCCAATTAACCCGTCGGGACCGGCTGCTTCGGCGAGCGCGACCGAACGGTTGCCCGATCGTACCTGTCCATTCTCAAACACCACTTCGTCGGTGTTGAAGCCGAGTTTCTGTGCCACCGCCTCACGGAGCTTCACACACGCGGCATAGACGCCCGAGGTGGAACAGTTCGCCCCGAATTGGCCGCCTGAACCTGCGGAAACAGGAAAGCGTGAGTCGCCGAGCTGAACGGCCACCCGATCTACCGGGAGACCCAGCATCTCGGCAGCCGTCTGCGCAATGATGGTGTAACTGCCTGTGCCGATATCCGTCATATCAGTTTCGACCGTTGCAACCCCGTCCGCGCCGAGTCGAACCCGGGCAGCAGAAGGAAGTAGAAGATTGTTCCGGAATGCCGCTGCGACACCGAGGCCGATGAGCCAACTTCCTTCCCGACGCGAACCTGGCTTCCCGCGTTGGCTCCAACCGAAGCGTTCCGCGCCAAGCTTTAGACAACCGACCAGGTTCCGCTGTGTGAATGGTCGTTCGGGCTTCTCAGGATCGACCTGAGTATCGTTGAGAATGCGGAATTCGACAGGATCGACGCCCACCTTTTCGGCGATCTCGTCGATTGCGATCTCGAGCGCCATCAATCCGGGTGCTTCGCCCGGCGCTCGCATCGCATTGCCTTCCGGCAGATCAAGTGTCGCCAACCTCATCGCCGTCATGCGATTCTCGCCGGCGTAAAGCAGCCGGGTTTGATTGACAGCAGTTTCCAGCTGGCCTCCCTTCTGGTCGCCAGACCAGCTTTCATGGGCAATCGCGGTGATCTTTCCATCCCGAGACGCGCCGATGCGGATACGCTGGATGGTCGCTGGCCGATGGGTCGTGTTGTTCGGCATGAAAGGACGCGGCAGCGCGACCTTGACCGGTCTGCCTGCGGCCTTTGCTCCGAAGGCGGCCAGCACGGCATCGGCTCGCAGAAACAGCTTGCCCCCGAACCCGCCGCCGATGAACGGCGACATCAGATGAATATTGTCCTTGTCTATGCCAAGAGTGGTCGCCAGATCGGATCGCCACCAATCAATCATCTGGCTGGAAGTCCACACGGTCACCTTCTCGCCGTCCCAAGCGGCGATCGAAGCGTGCGGCTCCATCATCGAGTGGGACTGGTCGGGGGTCGTGTAGGACTGGTCCAAGGTCACGGAGGCGTTCTTGAAGGCCCCCTCGAAATCGCCGACGGCTGTGTCGGGCTGCTGCTTCTCGTCGGGCTTGACGGCGCTGTCCTTGGCCTTCGCCAGGTCGAAACTCCCCATCGCGGTTTCGTAATCGATCTTGATGAGCGAAGCGGCAAAGCGCGCCTGCTCAAAGGTTTCGGCGACCACCACCGCCACCGCCTGATGATAGTGCTGGACTTCATCGCCTCCGAAGAGATTGGCCGTGTTGAACTTGCCCTTTTCGCGCTTTCCCACGTCCAAAGTGGTCACAACCGCCAGAACGCCGGGGGACCGCTTTGCGGCATCGGTGTTCATTGACCGGATACGGCCCTTAGCGATCGACGAACCGACTGGATAACCGTAGGCATAGGGGACCTTCGGATCATGCCACTCATAGGCATACATCGCTCGGCCGGTCGTCTTCAGTTGCCCGTCAATGCGGGGGATGGGCTGTCCGACGACCTTCATTTGATCGATGGGATTGTTGACTGCTGGTGTGTCGAATTTCATGGTCGTTATCCCCTTGCCTCTGCGATCACCGAGCCGATCGTTCGTTCCACGAGCGTCACCTTGAAGCGATTTTGCTCCGTTGGGCGTGCGTCGGCGAGCAGTGCCGCGCTCGCGGCTTTTGCCCCGTTCTTCAGCTGCTGGTCGCCTGACGCTGTTCGCCATGGCTTGTGAGCAACGCCACCGAGAGCCACGCGGCCGGTGCCATCCGGTTGGATCACTGCGGCAACGGATACGAGCGCAAACGCGTAAGAGGCGCGATCGCGCACTTTGCGATAGATATGCTTGCCGCCAATCGGCTTGGGCAGCGTCACTGCAGTTATGAACTCACCCGGCTCAAGCACGGTCTCGACATGGGGCGTATCGCCTGGCAGCCGGTAGAAGTCTGCGATCGGGACTGCGCGAGTGCTGCCGTCGCCCTTGACCGTTTCGACGGTCGCGTCTAGCGCCCTCATCGCAACAGCCATATCGCTGGGATGAGTCGCAATACAGGAATCGCTACTTCCGACGACCGCATGCTGGCGGGAGAACCCGCCAAGTGCCGAGCACCCGCTTCCCGGCTGCCTTTTGTTACAGGGTTGATTGGTGTCGTAGAAATACGGACAGCGTGTGCGTTGCAGGAGGTTGCCTGCCGTAGTGGCTTTATTGCGCAGCTGGCCGGATGCCCCGGCGACAAGAGCGCGGGTAAGCAATCCGTAATCTCGGCGGACGGTGGCGTCACTTGCCAGATCGGTGTTGCGGACCAGAGCGCCTATGCGGAGGCCCCCTTCGGACGTCGATTCAATTTTATCGAGGCCAATGCCGTTTACGTCAATGAGATGCATCGGCTGTTCGATCTCTAGCTTCATCAAGTCCAGGAGATTGGTGCCGCCAGCGATGAATTTCGCTTCCGGATTGGCTGCTGCTGCTTTCGCTGCGGCCTGTACCGTCGTGGCTCGCTCATAGGTGAAGGGTCTCATGCTTTGATCCCCCCCACTTCAGAGATTGCGTCGAGAATGTTGGAATATGCGCCGCATCGACAGATGTTTCCGCTCATTCGCTCCCTGACTTCCCCAGCGGTAAGTTCAACCTTTGCCGAGATGTCTTGAGTCACGTGGCTAGGGATATTCGATTTGATTTCTTCCAACACCGCCACGGAGGAACAGATCTGTCCGGGGGTGCAGTAACCACACTGGAAGCCGTCGTGTTTGACGAATGCGGCTTGCATCGGGTGAAGGTCGCCGGGTTGTCCGAGGCCTTCGATGGTTGTGACCTCGTCACCCTCGTGCATGACAGCCAACGTCAGGCAGGAATTGATCCGACGTCCGTCCACCATCACGGTGCATGCGCCGCACTGGCCGTGATCGCAGCCCTTCTTCGTGCCTGTCAGATGAAGGTGCTCGCGTAAGGCATCGAGCAAGGTCGTACGATTGTCGACCTCGAGATCGCGCATCTCGCCGTTCACCTTGAAGGAAACGCTTGTGTTGAAGTTCACTTCTTTCCCCGAGGATTGTGCCGCTGCCCCTTTTGCAGCAACTCCAGTAACGGCGAGTGCCGCCGCCGAAGAGACAAGCAAGTCTCGACGTGAAAGTTCCAAATGTGAGTGATCTCTCATCTCCAGCTCCATTCGTTGCTGATGGCCTGGCGCATTCCGAGAAACGCCGTCTCTCAACGTAGGGCAGCTGAAAAAGATGATTAGGTACGATATCTTGCTAACGGTTATCGAACACGCTCATCAATCGGACGCGATAACGAGCAACCGGCGACGGCATAGATTCGCTGACCACGTGCCCGACATGCTCATCGGATGAGCGCCCCCGTCAGCGGTATAGACCAACCAATGGACGAAGCTCGCCTCACAACCTGCGGGGCCGAGCGCGACGCTCGCAATTTCGGCGGCTTTAGCCATCCTGCCTGCCGGCGCGATTCAGCGTTCATGGTGTTCCTGAGTTGGCTGATCGGCAACGCACGAGATCGATTAACGCCCGTTCTGAGTTCGTGTGGCGTGAGCGTGTGCCCGGGCCAGATGCCCGGACACACCATTTGAATTCAGCCGTCGAGCTTGATGTTCAGCGAACGGATCAGAGGCTGCCAGGTGGCTTTATCGCTTGCCCATCGCTGAGCCATGGTTTCGGGGTCGCTCGGAGGCATGTCGAGACCAAGCTCGGCATAGCGGGTCTTCACCAACGGGTCCTGCAAAGCCTTGCCGAGTGCCTGAGACAGGGTTGCGACCACGTCATCCGGCGTGGCCTTGGGCACAATCAGCGAGTGCCAAGCCCCAGCCGAGAAGCCGGGCACGCCCTGCTCCGCCATCGTCAGAACGTCAGGAAGCACCGTCAGGCGCTTTTCCGAGAAGACCGCGATCGCTCGGATTTTCCCATCCTTGATTTGCGAATTGGCCGTCGTGTAGTCGATCACGATGCTGTCAACAATACCGGCTAGGACGTCATTCAACGCGGGAGCCATGCCCTTGTATGCCACGTGCTTGAGATGCACGTTTGCGTCGCGGGCGAGACGCTCCATCGCGAGGTGAAGTGGCGTGCCGATCCCGGGGCTGGCGTAGAGAATTGGTTCAGGCGCACCCTTGGCTTTCTCCAGGTATTCCGCCGCCGTTTTGATCGGCGAGTTGCTGGGGACGCAAAGCAGCAGGTTGATGCCGGCATACATACCCACGGGCCTAAAATCGCGGTCCGGGTCGTACTGGATTTTGGGGTAAACGACGGGATTGATGATCAGCGTCCCGTTATCCGCGCTTCCAACGGTGTACCCGTCCGCCGGAGAACTCGCCAATGCTGCCGCACCTACCGAGCTGCCGGCACCGGGGCGATTATCGACAACGATCGGCTTTCCGAGTGCCTCCGACATTGGATGGCCGACGAGACGGGCGACGGTGTCCGTGGCTCCACCGGGCGGAAAGCCGACGATCCACTTGACGGGTTTGTCCGGATACGTGGCCCACGCAGAACCTGACACTGCAAGGGTTGCGGCGGTTGCCGCTCCGGTCATAAGGAACCGGCGTCTCGTGATTTCAAAGTTTGGCATGCTGCTCTCCTCCCATTGAGATACATGGCTGTTTCGATGTCCGGGGACGGGTCCGCCGCCCCGGGGAGAAACCCGGGTCGCGGGCTATGCGGACTTTCTGTGTGCAACGCTGACGCTTGACACGGCGGTCGCAACGATCTCCCGGACGTCACCGATGGTTTCGAGTGTCTTCATCGAGTTGCAAAGCTCGGAAATGCTTTCGGCCGACAGTGGTGAGACTGCCGCACGAGCGCAGGAACCAAACTTGTGGAAGAGTTCCTCCCAGGTCATCGGCAGTTCGACCGTCCCCGGCACTCTCGATCCCAGGCGCGAGATGCTGGTGCCGTCTGCGAGCAGCACTTCGATTTTTCCGTCAGGCAGTTTCGATGTCCAGTTATAGCTGCTGTCGGGGACTGGCACGACCTTGAGGGCCAAGGCGAGGACCGCACGATCTTTCAGCGCCTCGCTCGTGAAGTCCCCGACCTCCATCTGCCCTTTTGCCAGTGCGAGGGCGACCAGGAACGGCAGGCTGAACTTGGCATCCACAAGCGTGCTTGGAACCTGCCGCTCCGCCAAAGGCGAGCACATCCTTTGCTGGAAGTCACCGACAAAGACCTTCACCTCGGTAACCTGATCCAGCGCTACGTCGTTTTCCTTCATCAACTCGATCGCCGCATGAATGTAGGTGTGGGCGTTCCCGACAGCCGGCCAATATTTGTATGTCATTCCTCCACTGAGGAACTCCTTGCCGAGGTTGGCGACCATCTTGTCGCGATCGTACTCACCCTTGAAATAGACCTTGAAGACCCCCGCCTCCCCTTCGAAGAGGTTGCGGATGCCGGTCATCCCGCGTGCGGCGAGCCTGACGGCATTGACGCTCGCCTGCGAGCTGAACCCGGCGTACATGCCCCTCAGATCGCTCCCGAGCCCGAAAATCTGCTCCATCGTTCCGCTGGACTGCAGGCTGGCGACGCCGAGCGCATTGGCCAGCTGCGTCGCGTCGAGCTTGAAGATCGAGCCGCCGGCCGCTGTCGCGGAGAAGCAGCCAATGACGGTCGAGAGGTTCCAGTCCATATGCCAGCCGACATTGCAGCGAAGGCGAATGAAAATCTCCTGCCCGATGGCGACTGCCGTGATCAGCTCCTCTCCGGTCACACCCTCGCGCAGTTCCGCCAATGCGAGCACCGTCGGAATGATCGAGCTGTCGGCGTGCGCGCCCCATGGAGTCTGACTGTCAAAGTCAAGGCCGTGCGCGAGCGCGCCATTGGCGAAAGCCGCAGCGCCGGCCGGAACCCGGTCGCCATATCCCAAAACAGTCGCCTCGCGCTTGCCGCCGGTCTCCTGCACCAGTTCGACGATCGGCCTGACCGCAGGTTCCATGCCACTCGCGGCCAGCATGACGCCAATCGTATCAAGGACACTTTTCTTCGCCGCTTCGACCGCAGCAGACGGCAGATCGGCGAACCTGGTGTTTGCGGCGAATTCGGCAAGTTGCTGCGAAAGGTCGGGAGTGATGGTCATTCGAAGTCGTCCTCGTTTTGTATTTAAACTGCCGGTCAACCGGCGAACCGGGTCTCAGGAAGTCCTTTGACCCCGAGACCATGAATGGCGAACAGGCCCCCGGCTCCGGGTTCCTTGGGCGGGATGCCGCGCATCGGGCGTCCCATGCTGGTGAAATAAAGGATGTCGAGATCGGGGCCCCCGAACATGATGCTCGTCACGTTGCGCACTGGGACCTCGATCACCCGGTCGATGATCCCATCCGGCGTGTATCGGACGATCCGGCCCCCGAGGACCTTTGCGTTCCAAATGAAGCCGTCGGTATCGACGGTCGCGCCGTCTACCGTGCTCACGTAGCCCGCATCGGATACAAAGAGGCGCTTGTCGCTGACTTTGCCCGTTTCAAGATCATAGTCGTATGCCCAGATGGCCTTGTGCTCGGAGTCACCGCAATAAAAAGTCCGGCTGTCCGGGCTCCAACAAGGCGCATTGAAGCAAATGAACCCCGTGTCGATCTGCGTCACCCGGAGGTCGGGGTCCAAGCGGTACAGCGACCCCTTTCCGGAGGGCTTTCTGGGTATGGTCACATCAAGCGGATGGAAGTCGTAGCCCATGCACCCCGCGAAAAACCTGCCCTGTCGATCGACCTTCCCATCGTTGAACCTGTACTCGGGTTGATCGGCCAGCGGATTTCCAACATACTCGATCCGCTGGGTATCGAACTCGTAGAGGGCAAACCCGCTTGCGAGCGCCAGAACAGCGCCTCCGCTTTCACGTAGTGCCATGGAGCCGATGTAGGTTGGCACATAGTGGGTCCGAACATCGCGCCCGTTTTCACGGCAGGACCATATCTCTCCTGCAGTGCTGTCCACCCAGTACAAGCGCTGTTCGCGGACGTCCCAAACCGGGCCTTCGCCGAGATTGTTCTTGCAGTCCACTAAAAGTCGAATATCGGCCAACGCATCCTCCTTCGTTGGTCAGCACCAACAGATCAAAGGCAGGCGGTCTGGCCTCCGTCGACCGCAACGATCGCGCCGGTCATGAAGCTTGCGTCCGTGGTGAGAAGGAAAGCGATGACTGCTGCAATTTCCTCGGGCTCTCCCATTCTGCCGATCGGATGCTTGGCATTGACCCGTTCCACAGCAGCCGCGTCCTGCAGCATGTATTCAGTGAACGGTGTTTTAGTCATACCCGGCGCTACCGCGTTCACGCGAATGCCAAGCGGCCCGAGTTCAGGCGACATCGATTTCGTGATGCCGGACACCGCGAACTTGGAGGCCACGTAGGGCAGCCTGTTCGCAACGCCCATCACACCCGCGCCAGAGGAGATGTTCACGATCGCGCGGTCACCGGTATCGTCTTTCACCGCTTGCACGAAGGCTTGGCAGAGGTTGATGGTGCCCTCGAGGTTAACCGCCATGACGCGACCGAAACTCTCCGGTTCGACATCCACGATGCTGCCGACGCCCTTGATGCCAGCACAATTGACCAGTCCGTGTAGCGCCCCGTGGCGTTTGCGCACATCCGCAACTGTCTCGATGGATGCAGAATGATCGCAGACATCCAGTGCGATGCCTTCCACTCTCGTCCGGTCGCCGATCTCCTGGACAACCTTCGAGACGCCCTCCTCCGTGACATCGACGGCAATAACGGTCGCGCCTTCGGAGTGCAGCCGCTTAACGGCAGCCGCACCAATGCCGCTGCCTGCTCCGGTCACCAAGACTACTTTGCCCTCAAATCTCTGCATGCCTGCTCCTCCATCGCGGCCAGCCCCTGTCGGGAAAGCTGATATAATTTTGTATATGAAATAGGCTTTCATATGTTGAAGATGGCGTCAACATTTTATTTGCGCGATGGAGTTTCAAATACAAAAGGGCTCGGCGATCTGCCGAGCCCTTCGAAAAGCCTCTTCCGAGGAGACTACCGATCGACGGCCGCTCCCGCGCCCATCCTTTTCGAGAGGTCCCGACAGGTCTCAAGGAGCGCGTTACGCGCCTCCGGCACCGGCACGTGCGATGCGCTGTTTAGCCGGTGGATGAATGGCATGGTAATCGCGGCGACAGCCTTGCCGGTGTAGTCGAAAATAGGTGCGGACAAGTTCGTCACACCGGCGAGCGTTAGTGACGGGCCCTCGCAATAACCCACATCGCGTACCCCGGGAAGATCGGCCAGAAACCTGTCCCGGCGCTCTCCGGCTTCCGTTCCGGCCAAAGTGAGCAGGTGCTCCAAAGCCGCGTCATCCATGAACGCCGCCAGCACGCGGCCTGATGCCGAATCGAAAATCGGGATCTGCGCTCCGAGCCGAACGGAGTTCAGGTTGTTGTCGGGGCAGTCGACCTGGGCGACGACCAACAGCCGGCCGCCCTGGAGGATACACAGGTGGATGGACTGATTGATCCGGTTCGCGAGCTTTTGCATTGCGTCGCCCGCAATCGCAGTCAAGCGCCGGATCGGAGGATGGCGGTGGGCAACTTCGAACAGCTTTGTTGTCAGCTGGTAGCGGTCATCTCCGCTAAGCTCGACGTAGCCCCGCTGGCTGAGCACCACAAGCATGCGGAAGATTTCGGACGTCGTCCGGCCGAGCATCTTTCCAATTTCCACCTGGGTCAGCCCATCGCTGGCGGATGCCAGTAGCTCCAAAATGTCGAGGCCTTTCGTGAGCGCCGGCGCGCGATATTTCTCGTCTTCGGCGGACATCTCGGTCACTGGCACTTCATCCTCGATCAGCTGCGCGTTTCAACCACATTCCATCAGATAGCGATTTCATCGGCTCACGAAAAGCGTCTAAATGGCAAGCGCGCCACCCCAAAAATACACCATCCCGTAGGACCGCAAAGCTCAGGCACAGCAGGGAATTCGGCATCGTCCCCACGTTCCGGACATATAACACACGCTTATAACCTTTGGCACTCCTTCCGGCTTTCGGCTTTACAGAGTTGGCTTGACGGGTTCGATTATGCGCGTCGCAGGCCACTTCGGCAGTTTTCTCTGCAGCCCGACGGGAGGTCGGGCGCGGTGTTGGTCGCTGCGTAGTTGTTTACCAGGAGGAGAATACCATGATCACGAGAAGATCCGTTTTGCTTGGCACGACCGCAGCGATTTCAGCCTGTCTGCTTTCACGGGCATCGGATGCCCTCGCCGCCGAATGGCCGGCGCGACCGATTACAATCAACATCGGAAACGCGCCTGGTGGCGACGACGACACGCTCAGCCGGTTCCTGGCACAGACGGCAAGTGAAGAACTCGGGCAGCCAGTTGTGATTGAAAATCGCGCGGGCGGATCGACGACTGTGGCAGGAAATGCCGTCGCCGGAGCCAAGCCCGACGGCTACAACATTCTTTGCCTGATCACTGCCGGATTGGTTCAGACCGTCCTCAGAGATAACCTCCAGTACGGTCTTGACGATTTTGTTCCGATCGTCGAAATCGGCGGCTACCCGCTGGCGCTGATCGTCTCCGCCAAGGCAGGGATCACGAGCACCGACGAACTGATGGCAGCGGCCAAGTCACCGGATGGCGTGACGTTTGCCAGCGGTGGCGTAGGCACCGTGGGTCACCTGACATCCACAATGTTCCTCAAGGAGGCCGGGGGCAAGGGTGTCCACGTCTCCTACAAGAACAATCCCGAGGGCATTCAGGCTCTCGCAGGCGGTTTCACCCAGATGATCTTCGCGTCGGCTCGAGAGGCCGCGTTGCTCAAGGATGATCCCAACGTACGGGTCTTGGCAGTCACGTCCCCCGCCCGAACCGCCAATATGCCCAACGTCCCGACGACGGCGGAGATCGGCTACCCGCAGATCAACTCGCGCGTCTGGTACAGTTATGCCGCCCCAAAGGGGGTTCCCGACGAGGTGGTGACGAAGTTCTCCGCAGCAATCGTGAAGGGCGTCAAAGACCCCAAGTTCCAAGAGCGCTTCACGCCGCTGTCTTTCCAGACCGACATCAAGACCGGCGACGAACTCACGGCTTTCCTGAAGGCCGAGCAGGACAAATTTCGCAAAGTCATTACGGAAAACAACATTCGACTGAACAACTGAGCTGGCGGCAATGGCCGCCACCAAATGAAACTCGGACGGGTGCGGACCGCTGTGCAATCGCCGATGGGACCCGTTTTCCCATCGGCGAAACGTAATTCGCTGCCCAGCAAGACGAATTCAAGGAGGAAAGATGCACAGCTACCAACTTTTCATTGACGGGCAGTTCACCGACGGAGAACGCGGAGAGCATATCGAAACTCTCGACCCCTATCACGGCAAGCCGTGGGCGGAGTTAGCTCGAGCGACGCGGGGAGACGTGGACCGCGCGGTAAAGGCGGCCCGCGAAGCGCTCGACAAGGGCCCCTGGTCAAAGCTGACAGCGACTGCGCGCGGCAGGATCATGCGGAAAATCGGCGATCTCATTACGCGTGATGCCGATCGGATTGGCGAGATCGAAGCTCGGGACAACGGCAAACTGCTCGCCGAAGTCCGTGGCCAACTTAACGGCGTGGCCGAGTGCTGGTACTACTACGCTGGTCTCGCCGACAAGATCGAAGGCGCATGGATACCTGTCGAGAAGCCAGACACCATGGCGTTCACGATGCGCGAACCCATCGGCGTGGTAGCTGCCCTAACCGCCTGGAATTCACCGATCTGGTTTGCCACCGTAAAAAGCGCGCCTGCCCTGGCGGCCGGCTGCACCGTCGTCGTGAAGCCGTCCGAATTCGCCTCGGCCAGCACGCTGGAGCTTGCAGCGATCGTCAAGGAAGCCGGGATGCCAGACGGGGCGTTCAACGTTGTCACGGGCTATGGACATGATGCAGGCGCGGCACTTGTCGAACATCCCGATGTCGCGATGATAACCTTCACGGGCTCCGATTTGACCGGAGCAAAAATCTACGAGACCGCTGCCAAGCAGATGAAGCGGGTCGCGCTTGAGCTTGGCGGCAAGTCACCCAACATCGTATTCGAAGACGCCGATCTCGACCTGGCTGCGGCGGGCGTCGTGTCCGGCATCTTCGGTGCAGCTGGACAGATGTGCACCGCCGGCTCCCGCCTATTGGTCCAGAAGTCGATCAAGGACGTTTTCACGACCAAACTCGTGGATCTCGCTCGATACATCAGGATGGGCGATCCGATGGACCCGAACACCAACATCGGTCCGATTTCGACACCTCCGCAGTTTCAAAAAGTCCTGGATTACATAGAGATCGCCCGCAAAGACGGCGCGCGATGCATCCTCGGCGGCAACAGAGCCACCGGTGCGGGCTTGAGTGCTGGCCAGTTCGTGGAGCCGACCATCTTCTCCGACGTCACCAACGACATGAGGATCGCACAGGAGGAGGTCTTCGGCCCGGTCCTGTCCATCATCGAGTTCGATACCGAAGAAGATGCCACAAGGATCGGAAACGACATCGCCTATGGCCTCGTCGCTGGCGTGTGGACGCAGAACATCGGCCGCGCGATGCGCATGACGAAGGCCCTCAAGGTAGGAACCGTCTGGGTGAATACCTACCGTGCCTACAGCTTCATGATGCCGTTCGGCGGAACCAAGAAATCCGGCCTTGGGCGTGAGAGCGGGATCGAGGCGATCAACGAATATCTCGAGACCAAGAGCGTCTTCCTGTCAACGGCGACCGAAGGCCCAACCAATCCCTTCATCATGCGGTGATGGTCCCTTTCCACGCGCGAAGCGCAGACTGCACCAAGCGAATTTAATACAGGAAAGTAAATCGCAATGAGCGCATCACCCCTTTCAACCTCGGTAGATACCACAGGCCAATCCATAAGACTGGCCGGTCGAAGGATTATTGTCACGGGAGCTGCCTCGGGTATCGGCCGCACCACAGCCGCCCTGTTTGCAGCGGAAGGCGCGAAAGTCACTCTCTTCGACCGAAACACCGATGCGGTTCAAAAGGTCGCCGAGGAGATTGCTGCCGGCTTCTGCAGCGTCGATATCACTAATGAACCTGACGTTGCACGGGCCGTCGAAAAGGCCGCGTCCGAGATGGATGGCATCGATGGGCTGATCAATGCGGCAGGTATTATGTCCAAGGGGCTTGCTACCGAGGTGCCGGCCGACGATTGGCGTCGGATCATCGAAGTCAATCTGACCGGCACATACATCGTCGCGCGCTGCTGTATTCCGTTCCTGCAGTTGCACGAGCACTCCACGATCGTGAACATCGCATCGGCTCAGGGGCTTCTGCCGAACGCGCCCGGCCACACGGCCTACGCGGCATCCAAGGGCGGCGTGGTAAACCTGACCCGCGCGCTTGCTGCGGAACTCGCGCCGACGATCAGGGTCAATAGCATCGCACCCGGTATGGTGGACACGCCAATGGCGGATGGCTACCGCGCCAATGTGGGCAACTACGCGCTCAAGCGGTTGGCCGATCCAGAAGAAATTGCGCGAACGCTTCTGTTCCTTACGTCATCGGAATCCTCCTACATAACGGGCGCAGCGCTAGCGGTAGATGGCGGCCGTTCCTTCCACTGAAAACAAAACCGGGGAACACTCAAATGCAAAACGATCAACCAGCTCCGTCTCCACGCCGTCCGCTGGGAACGAAAGATGTGACGGCCGGGGTGTTCTTGGTCGCCGTCGCTCTAGCCGGACTCTACTATAATCAGGACTACGAAATCGGTTCGGCCGCCCAAATGGGACCCGGCTACATGCCGATGCTTGTCCTCGGTTTGCTGGGCCTGCTCGGCGCAGCGGTGGCCATCCTCGGCATCAAAGGCGAGCACGATCCCCTGGAGAGTTGGGCGTGGAGGGAGATGGTCCTGATCCTTGGCGCGATGGCGGCATTCGGCTTCCTGATCGAGCGTGTCGGGATGGCCGTCTCGGTCGCGGTCGTCGTCGTGATCAGTGGCCTCGCTGACAGGCAGCAGACCATCCAGGGGATCGCCGGCCTGACCGTGGCGCTCGTTGCGATCTGTTGGGCAGTATTCACTCTCGGTCTTGGCTTGAACGTGTCCTTCCTGCCTCCCGCCCTCACCCAGTTCTGAGAGAGAAAACCATGATCGAGAACCTCGCCCTCGGCCTTTCGGTCGCGATGACTTTTCACAATCTCGGCTTCGCCTTCATCGGTTGCATGATCGGAACGGCAATCGGGGTCCTTCCCGGTATCGGTCCGCTCGCAACCATCGCCCTTCTTCTCCCGCTTACCTTTGCGTTGGACCCGATTACGGCGCTGATCATGCTTTCCGGCATCTACTACGGCGCTCAGTACGGCGGGTCCACGTCGGCGATCCTCTTGAACCTGCCCGGCGAAGTCACGGCTGTCGTGACGACACTGGAGGGTCACAAGATGGCGAAACGGGGCCGAGCCGGTGCGGCCTTGGCCACAGCGGCGATAGGGTCGTTTTTCGCTGGAACCGTGGCAACGTTGGTGGTCGCCGCTTCCGGCCCCCTACTGACGAACCTCGCGCTCTCTTTTGGCCCAGCAGAGTATTTCTCACTGATCCTCCTTGGCCTGATCATCGCAACGGTGCTCGCCCAAGGAAGCGTCTTCAAGTCGATCGCCATGCTCGTGCTCGGGGTGGCGCTCGGCCTCGTCGGCACCGACGTCCAGAGCGGCCAGGTCCGATTCTCGTTCGGCTTCTTCGAACTTTTCGAGGGCATCGACTTCGTAGCCGTGGCAATGGGGATTTTCGGTGTCGCCGAGATCATCCGCAATCTGGAAAACCCGGAAAACCGGAGCGGGACGGTCGCTAAGGTGGGAAGCTTGATGCTGACCAAAGAAGAGTTCAAGCGGGCGACGCCGTCGGTGATCCGCGGCACCATCGTGGGATCAATCCTTGGCATCCTACCCGGTGGCGGATTGGCCCTGTCAACCTTTGCCTCATACATGCTCGAGCGGAAGGTCTCGAAATATGGCCACGAGTTCGGCACCGGAGCAATCGAGGGTGTCGCCGGCCCTGAAAGCGCGAACAACGCTGCTTCGCAGACCTCGTTCATTCCGATGCTCACCCTCGGCATCCCGGCAAATGCCGTCATGGCTCTCATGATCGGCGGCCTGATGATCCACGGCATCCAACCCGGCCCTGGAGTGATCCAGGCCCAGCCCGCACTGTTCTGGGGTCTTATTGCCAGCATGTGGATCGGGAACCTGATGCTGCTCGTGATCAATCTTCCATTGATCGGAATGTGGGTTTCGCTTCTAAGGCTTCCATACAAGTACCTGTATCCGGCAATCCTCGTGTTCTGCGCTATCGGCGTCTACTCGGTAAACTATTCGCCGTTCAATGTGTTCGAGACGGTCCTTTTCGGCTTCCTGGGATACCTGTTCTTCAAACTCGCGCTCGAGCCGGCTCCCCTCCTGATCGGCTTCGTCCTGGGACCTATGCTGGAAGAGTATTTGCGACGGGCGATGGTCGTATCGCGCGGTAGCGCCCTGGTCTTTGTCGAGCGGCCCGTCAGCGCGGTCCTTCTAGCCATCGCGGCGCTTGCTCTCGGCGCGATGCTGCTACCCTCCATCCGGCGGAGGAAGGACGAGGCCCTCGAGGAATAGGGAACCGCCTACCCGCAGCAGACGAAAGACGCGAAAGACAAAGACATGATCAGATCAATTCAACATCCAGGCTAGACGCATTTGTAATCCATCTCGATAATCTTTTTTGGACCGCAGCCTCTCACGCCGCAGGAACGGCCAAACCGTATCGTTGGGTAACTTCAACCGTCGGACGCCCAATTCTTCGTCCACCTATGCAGTGACAGATACAGCGTGCGGCGATCTCCCCCATAAACGCTCCGCACGGCTCCACGACCCGCTTGCGATTGCCGCCCATCTTCCCGGGCGCGACACATCCCCTCAACAAAAACGCTGAGACCACAATACCGAACCGAGCCGCAACTGACCGGCAGCTCTCGCCGGCCGCGATTGCATCAAGCAGCAGTTACGCCCCGAAGGCCCGATGCCAGATGGAAGCCCGGTACCGTAGTCAATTCAACCACGAAGCGCTCCGTGAAAATCGCGACGCGACGACTCTTGCTGAGGGTGCCAGGTGCGCGCACGAGGAAGAGTTGCTTGGTGGCGATGGGATATGCAGGAAGGACCTCTTCGATGACGCCTGCCTCAAGTTGAGTTTGTACAAAAAAACGAGGAAGGGCGGCTATGCCGAGTTGATTCTGTACGGCATGAAGCATCAAATCGGGCATTTGCGCCGCAAACGCTATGGTAATCGGCGCTTGGCCCCCATTGGCGAGTGGCAGGAACTTTTCATCCGGGTCGTCTTTGTATTGAACGTAGTCCAGCCTGGCCAGGTCGTCCAAATTTTTCGGACGACCTATCCGATCCAAATAGGCAGGCGAAGCTACGAGCACCTGCTCAATCTCTGCGAGCTTTCGTATGGATCCTTCGGCTGGGCCAATACGGCAAGCTCGGATCTCCAGATCATACGGACTTTTGGCAAGATCCTGGACTTGATCACTCGCCTTCAGGTCAATCCTGAGCTTCGGGTACATGCGCCGCAAGTCTGCAAGCACCGGTACAAGAACAGTTTGAGCGATCAACGAAGGACATGCCACGCTCAGGCGACCCTCCGTTGAAGACTGCAAGGCGAACATGGCGTCGTCCATTTGGGCTAATTGAGAAAGCACCTGCTCCGCGTGCATTGCAGCAATCTGGCCTGCCTCGGTCAACCTCACGCCGTTGCGTCCTCGCACCACGAGTTCGACGCCATAGAGCTGTTCCAATGCCGCAATCTGCTGGCTGACAGCGGGCTGTGTGATGTTTAAACGGCGCGCGGCAGCTGACAACGATCCGTCCCGAGCCGCGGCCATAAGAGATCTTAGGCCAGCAATATTATCCATAGATTTTCCTTATGCCTCCCATAAATGCTTCGTCAATGGTCATTCAGATCTCATAGCGTTAGTTATAGCCAAATTCACCGACATACAAGCGAGTGCGAGCGATGACAGTCGACCGTAGAAAGTTCCTCAGTGTTGCGGCGTTGGTTCCTGCCGCGTTGGCAACGCCCTCCGTGTTGCAACTTAGCAGCGTCGCTTCGGCCCAAGACGCGGCCGCCAAGCCAGCCAAAAGCCCGGTAATAATGCGGCGCAGGATCGGTGAAATTGAAGTTTTTGCCCTGATGGATGGCTACGGAATCTTTCCCAACGGGATGTTTCCGTCCTTCGAGGTGAAAGCGGGCGAAGCGGCGGCCAAGTTGGCGCACGTGCCTTTTGATCCGGCCACGTTCAGAATCGGCATAAACGCCTATCTGATCAAAACGAAGGATCGGATCATTGCTGTTGATGCCGGCGCGCCCGCAGGCATGAGCCCGACGATGGGTGGTTGGGCGAACGCCCTCGCTGCGGTCGGAGTTACCCCTGAGCAGATCGACATGATGTTTCTGACGCATATCCATGTCGACCATGTCGGAGGACTGGCCGACCCCAAAACCGGCAACAAGATCCTGACGAATGCGCCGCTCGTTGTATCAGAAGCCGAATGGAAGTTCGTCCACGACGATGGGATCTATGCTGCTCAATCGAAAGACTTCAAACCGCTGTGGGATATCTCGCGTGCGAAGGTGAAGCCTTATGACGGTGTGAAGTCGTTGATCCAGCCGGGGGCAGAAATCGCGCCCGGGTTGACCACGGTTGCATTGCCCGGTCATACGCCCGGGCATCTCGGCCTCCGTATCGACAGCGGCAAAGAGAGCTTGTTGATCTGGGGCGATGTCATTCATGGTACTGCCTTCCAATTCACTCAGCCGGATTGGTCCTTCCCACTTGATGCCGACCAGGTCAAAGCTGCGGAAACCCGCAAGGCTATCCTGGACATGGTCACCGCTGAGGACATGATGGTCGCGGGGATGCATCTTGATTTCCCGGGCTTCGGTTTTGTCGAACGCGCCAATGGAGCCTATCGCTTCGTCGCTGCGCCATACGACTACCGCGCATGACACCTCGTTAATCTCAGCTCCTCCACGCGGAAATCTTACGAATTCCACCTTTTGGATAAACAAGTTTGGATACCATCATGACAACCTTTCAGAAAACCTTCAGATTGAATAACGACACCACAATTCCCGCCGTAGGCTTCGGGACTTACCTGATCTCGCGGGAAGATGCCAAAAACGCGGTACGCGCCGCGATTTTGAATGGCTACCGTCATATCGATACATCCGAGGTTTACGAAAACGAAGAGGCGGTGGGCGCAGGTATCCGAGAGGGTATCGAAGAGGCTTCACTCACCCGCGGAGACATTTTCGTGACTACCAAGCTCTGGCCAGGCCACGCGGCGTGGGGTCAGCAGCTGAAAAACGAAGAGCAGACCATTGCCTCGTTCAATGCCAGCTTGGAACGACTGGGCCTCGACTATGTTGATCTCTACCTGATTCATTCTCCGCATGGCGGCCCCGAGCGATTGAACCAGTGGCGCGGGCTTCGTGAGCTAAAACGGCTTGGAAAAGCCCGGAGTATAGGCGTAAGCAATTTCAGCGAGAAGCACCTTGAAGAAATCAAGGCCACCGGTGTTCTAATGCCGGAAGCCAACCAGATAGAGCTGCACCCATGGTCGCAGAAACCCGGACTCATCGCCTACATGAAAGAAAACGGCATCGCGCCGATCGCATATAGCAGTCTCGCACCGCTTTCGACTTGGCGCGTTGAGCCAGGACAGGACAGTGCGAAGACCGCGGAGATGAAGATCAGCGACGGCCAACTCAGGGCAATGGCCGAGAAGTATAGTGTAACGGAAGCCCAGCTGCTTTTGCGTTGGGGCGTTCAGAATGGCTATGCAGTCCTCCCCAAGAGCCTCAATGTCGATCGTATGCGACAAAACATCGATCTCGGCGGATTTACAATCGACGACGAAGACCTGGTCTCAATGAGGGCGATGGATCGGGGAGACGGCCTCGCTTGGTCAATCGGCGACCCTACCCGCGTCGATTAGATCGGCATGCCCAGAAGCACGCGGGATTAGGTAGCAAATGCCACCAAATTGGCAATCATGGGCCTTTTCGGTGCTCCGTCTGGCGGCATTTGCGACGGCACGCCGGATGAACGCTACATTCCGAAAATGTTTGAGCCTACCCGCGGGATCTTCGTGGCGACGTGACTAGATTTAGCTCAGCAAGATGCTCACTGGGATATCCAGCTGTCAGATTGCGCAAACCTACGAATTTGACGGCTCGCTTGCCGCATAGCGAAGGTTGACCATCCCATGACCGAGCTGCTGGCATTCAATCAAGGAGAGTTCCACCTTGCCAGCTAGGCCGTCTGTGCCGAATTCCACAACGCTATCGGTGCCGGATCGAGCTTCCAAGGCCGGCGCAACAATGAAGTTGAGTTCATCGACCAATCCGGCCGCCAGCAGCGCACCGTTGGTCGCCGCACCGCCCTCGAGCACGATCCGTTCGATACCAAGCTCCCTATTCAGGACAGCCAGCAATTCCCCGACGTCAAAATCGGCAGTCTCGGCGACGACGTACGAGACGCCGTCTCCCGCCAACTCAGCGAGATAGCTGTCAGGAACATCGTGCCCGAGTAGCGCAATGAGGTGATCGCCGAAGAGGTCCGGGGCTCTGTAGTGAACAGCGCCCGATCGGTCGATCGCGATCCCAAAGCTCTTTGCCTCGCGGTTTGCGAAATGGGTAGGCCTGGCCACCTTTTGCGAACCTTCAGGTGCGTGGGGAGCACCTTTCGCCATCTCCGCCATGGTCACGCGACCCACCATCCACGCTTGGCACCGAAGTTCCTCGCGCACCTTGTCGCAGATTTTCGAAAAGTCGGAACGGTCACCGTCCGGCGACTTGGTCCATCGACTTGGATGAAGGCTTCCATCCGGTGACGTCAACATTAAACATGCGATAAAAGGTTTCACGAGCGATACCTGCTTCTCCGATTTCGATCGGACAGATTTGGAGTTCAGCGTCTGCCAGCCTCAGATGGCGCAATATCCTACGCCATCAAGGGAATAAGTCCGTTAATCGACTTCTTGGCGTCACCATAGAACATCCGGGTATTCTCCCTAAAAAATAGAGGGTTTTCGATCCCGGAGTATCCCGTCCCCTGCCCGCGCTTCGAAACGAACACGTGCTTTGCCTTCCAGACTTCCAAAACTGGCATGCCGGCGATCGGAGAGTTCGGGTCTTCAAGCGCTGCAGGATTCACAATATCATTCGAGCCGATGACGATGACCACGTCCGTACTCGAAAAATCATTGTTGATCTCGTCCATCTCGAGAACGATGTCATACGGAACCTTTGCTTCCGCCAGGAGGACGTTCATATGTCCTGGCAAGCGCCCGGCGACCGGATGGATAGCGAAGCGGACAGTCTTGCCGGCGGCACGGAGCTTTCGTGTCAATTCCGAGACCGCCTGCTGTGCTTGGGCGACCGCCATTCCGTAACCCGGGACGATGACGACGCTCTCTGCATCATTGAGAGCTGATGCGACCCCCTCGGCGTCGATCGCGATCTGCTCGCCGATGATTTCCATGGCCGGCCCTTTAGCGGCCCCGAAGCCTCCGAGAATAACGGAGACGAAAGACCGGTTCATCGCCTTGCACATGATGAGGGAGAGGATCGCACCAGAGGAACCCACCAACGCGCCTGTCACGATGAGCAGGTCGTTGCCGAGCGTGAACCCGATCGCAGCAGCGGCCCAACCCGAGTAGCTGTTGAGCATCGAGACGACAACGGGCATGTCCGCGCCACCGATCCCCATGATTAGGTGGTACCCGATAAATAAAGCGAGCACTGTCATGACCAAGAGGGGCCAGACACCGCCTTGGTTTGCGTAGACCAGTAGAAGAATGAGCGACAGGATGGCCGCGCCGGCATTCAGAAAGTGGCCGCCGGGCAATTTCTTCGCCTTGCCATCGACCTTCCCCGCCAGTTTGCCAAACGCTACCACTGATCCCGTAAAGGTCACCGCCCCGATGAACACGCCGAGGAAGACCTCAACCTTCATGATTGAAAGCTCCACGGCGGTCTTGTGAGCAAGAATGCCAGCAAAGCCGTCCAGCGACGCACGCATGCTCTCATCCACGATCGAGATGCGGGCTGCCTCCAAATGCGCGTTGAAACCGATGAAGACAGCCGCCAGTCCGACGAACGAGTGCAGCGCCGCCACCAATTGGGGCATCTCAGTCATCTGGACCCTGCTGGCTACGAAATACCCCAGCACAGCGCCGCCGCCGATCATCCCGACGATGATCAGCCAGTTTCCCACTCCCGGACCAAGGATGGTGGCTATAGCTGCCAGCGCCATCCCTACAATGCCGTACCAGACAGCCCGCTTTGCACTTTCCTGTCCGGAAAGGCCCCCGAGTGACAATATGAATAGGACGGCCGCGGCGATATACGCAGCGGATACAACACCGATTGTCATAATTTCCCCTCAAATCAAGACCGCTGGAACATGGCGAGCATGCGCCGTGTCACAAGAAATCCCCCGACGATGTTTGTGGTGGCGATAGCTACGGAGACAGCCGCAAGTGTCGTGACCAGCCGATCGCTGGAACCGATCTGAAGCAGCGCACCGAGGATGACGATCCCGGAAACGGCATTGGTCACGGCCATCAACGGGGTGTGCAAGGAATGAGACACGTTCCAGATCACCTGGAAGCCGACAAAGCATGCCAGAGCGAAAACGACGAAATGCGCCATAAAGCTCTGCGGAGCAAACGCACCCAAGACGAGCAGGAAAGCGGTGCCGGCAGCTAGCAGAAGCCCCTGGCTCTTCGTCTGCGCTTTGAAGGCGGCGATCTCTTTTTCACGTCGCTCTTGCGCCGTCGGCTCCTTCGCCCTTTCCCGAGGCTTCTGTGCAGCGATGGCCTGTACCTTGGGCGGTGGCGGAGGGAACGTGAGGTCTCCTTGAAAGGCGACAGTCGCGCCGCGGATAACGTCGTCGTCCATATCGTGAACCAGTTGCCCATCCTTCCCGGGGGTCAGATCGGCCAGCATGTGCCTAATGTTCATCGCGTAGAGCGAAGACGCCTGAGCTGCCATACGACTTGGGAAATCGGTGTAGCCGATCACGACCACCCCATTGTCTGAAACGATCCTCTCGTCGGGGCGGGTCAGGTCACAATTCCCGCCACGCTCGGCAGCTAGGTCGACGATGACCGATCCGGGCTTCATAGCTGCGACCATGTCGGCTAGCCACAGCTTGGGCGCGTCCCGCCCTGGGATGAGCGCCGTCGTAATAACAATATCGACTTCGGGCGCTAACTCTCGGAACTTCGCTAGCTGCTTCTCGCGAAACTCTGGCGAAGATGGCGCAGCATATCCCCCGTTCGCCGACCCGTCCTGCTGCTTCGCGAAATCGAGATGGACAAACTCCGCGCCCATCGACTCGATTTGTTCGGCCACCTCCGGCCGAACATCGAACGCCAAAGTTATCGCCCCGAGCGACGTCGCCGTGCCAATTGCCGCGAGACCCGCCACGCCCGCGCCGATGACCAGCACCTTCGCCGGTGGCACCTTTCCAGCCGCAGTGACCTGGCCCGTAAAGAAGCGACCGAAGTTGTTGCCGGCCTCGATCACCGCGCGATAGCCCGCGATGTTCGCCATCGAGGACAGCGCATCCATCTTCTGGGCACGGGAGATGCGGGGCACCATATCCATCGCAATTGTGTTCACACCCTTCTCGACGGCTTGCTCGAGAAGCGGCCGGTTCTGGCCTGGGTAGAAGAAGGAAATGAGCGTCTTCCCTTCAGCGAGGCTATTCAACTCTTCTGGCTGTGGCGGCCGCACCTTCACGACGACGTCCGATATTGAAAACAATTCCGCAGCGTCGTGGACGACGTCGACACCAGCTGATCGATAAGCGTCGTCCGAATAGCCCGATCTTTCGCCTGCGCCGCTCTCAACGACGCACTGATGCCCAAGCTTTGCAAGTTGACGGGCACTGTCCGGCGTGAGCGCCACCCGAGCCTCTCGATCGGCGGTCTCCCTTGGTGATCCGATTTTCATTGTTTTTTCCTGAATTCGCGCGGATGTTGAGCGCCAGAGCACGGTGGTGATGAGCACCGGCTACGTGCTGAACATATTTGGTGATTGATGTGGTGGTACAGCGCTCGAGGCAGCACGTTGTGCCGTCGTGAGCCTATGCCATCAATTGAATACGAACACGCCCTTCCCGATCTTCCGCTGTTCAAACAGGGCATAGGCCTCGACGGCTTGATCGAGTTGGAACTCGTGCGTGAACAGTGCGTCGACATCTATGCCGCGTTCGGCGACAAAGCTCGCGCACTCGTCCTGAAGGTTCTTGTTGAACGTAAGCGAGCCTACGAGGTTCTTCTGGTTGGTGATGAGTTCATTGCATTCAAACTGCATCGAGCCATGAACGCCTACGAGGCAAGTAGTGCCCCATCGTTTAATCGCCTGAAGTGCCTGTTGCCGCGCCACCGGATTGGAACTGCACTCGATTGCCTTGTCGGCACCCAAGCCGCCTTTCGTAAGGTCGCGCACAGCCTTCACAGGATCGTCCTTCATCGGGTTGATTACATAATCAGCACCAAAATCCTTTGCCATTTGAAGACGCTCTTCACCAACATCGAGCGCAATGACCCGCGCACCGAACGCCTTTGCAAAGACAGTGCAGCTTAGTCCGACAGGACCCTGCCCGAAAATCGCGATGGTTTCATCTGCTAGTAGATTGACCCTCTTCAAGGCCGCATAAGCCGTACCACTTCCACATCCAACGGCCGCGCCCGCATTGAATGAAAGCTGCTCGGGAAGCTTGATGATCGTATGGGCGGGCACCTTCATGAAGGGCGCGTGCGCACCATGACTATTGCCCCCGAACGCAATTCGGGTGTGGTCGCAATTCTGCATCCACCCAGTCCGGCAATTCGGGCATGTGCGGCATCCGTCGTAGTGATAGACCATCACGCGATCGCCGACCCGCGCCTCCCATGGGCGCACGGCCGATCCGACCTCTTCGATAATGCCGCAGGGCTCGTGTCCTTCGATGACAATTTGGTCCTCGCGCCGTTTGGGCTCGTTTAGGTGGTTGAGGTCGCTCCCACACATTCCGGAAGCTTTGATCCTGACCACTACCTCATCGGGACCGGGAACTGGATCGGGATACTCCCGAAACTCCATCTTGCCCTCGCCTAGAAACACGAGACCCTTCATCTTCTGTCCTCCACCTCAATGAGGCGAGCCCGGTGCCACCAGAGCATCGCCCCATTCCAATCAAGAAAGCGCAATTGCTGCTCGCAAATCTCACGCATCAGCACAACAAAGATCAGGATCGAATGCCGCTTGCGCTCGTGAAGATATAACCTGGTATTATAGCCTGACGCCCCGCTGCGGTCGCGCGGGAGTCCGTATTTATCTACGCTCCCGCAAGATCGCCCCCATTATAACTCAGCGTTATACCTCCCCCCAGCACCCCACTGTTTTGAGCAGTTCTAGCGTGTTACCCAATTTGAACAGGAGGCACGAGATGGCGGAAATCCGGGAGCTTAGGACCGCCCTCGCAAAGCCCAGCATTTTACCCGCGAATACTGCCTGCTCGGTCGGGTGGCATAGTTGGAATACCGGAGACCGATGCCGGAGACCCACGCCTTCAGAGCCTGGGATCGGATGGAGCAACACGCATGAGGGAGGATTCCATGCACGCTACGCTGAACAGATACCGCACACACTCCAAGTCCATCTCCGGATCGGTTTTCCGGTCATCGGCCCTGGCTTTGACAGCGCTCCTATTCGCCGGTTCCGCCATGGCGAAGGACCTGACTTTCGGGTACGTACCGGCCAGTCTTGAGTATCCCTACAACGTTATGACGGCAAAAGGCTTCGAAGAAGCCGCCAAGGAAAAGGGCGTCAAGACGGTCGTCATCGATCCTCGCGGCAGCGTCGAAAAGCAGGGCAACTCTCTCGACGACCTGCTGTCTCAGAAGGTTGATGCAATCGGCTTCCTGCCACTCGACTCCGTCGTCGCTGAGGGATTTGTCGACAAAGTCAGCGACGCAAAAGTGCCGATCGTGGCGATCGCATTGCAGGTCGGAGATTCAGCGAAACGTCAGCTGAAAGACCCCTACCCGGGCCTCTCTGCCCTCGTGGCCACAGACAACTATCAGTCCGGAGTTGTTGCTGGCGAAATGGCAGTCGGTCTACTGCCGAAGGATAAAACAGCGAAAATCGGCATTGTAATGGGCGATCCTGCCTACACGATCGTCAAGCTCGATACCGACGGTTTCAAAGCCGCGCTGGACAAGGCCGGGGCAAAGTACACCATCGTCGCCGAGCAACCGACCAACTGGACGCCTGACGAAGGCGAAGCCGTCTGCCAGAACTTCCTGACGGCCCATCCCGACATCGATCTGATTTACAGCCATGCCGACGACATGGCGATCGGATGCGCACGCGCAATCGACGCATCCAGCTCCAAGCCCAAGCTCATCGCCACGGGCGGTGGATCGAAGCTCGGCCACGACGCGATCCTCGCCGGGGAGATGTACGGCTCGGTCTGCACGAGACCCAAACTTCTCGGCAAGCTGATGTTCGATGCCCTTTACGAGGCTGCGACCAAGCCGGAAACACCCAAGGGTCGCTTCGTGTCCTACGACATGCCTCCGATCACGAAGGATACCATCGACTCCTGCCCTGAGCAGTGGTGAAATCTTTCGGTTGATGAATGGGAGGTGTCCTTTGCAACACGATAACCCGATCATGCAATTACGTGGTGTTGTTAAGGGATTTCCCAATGGCACACTCGCCCTGCGCGGTGTCGATCTCGACATCGAGCAGGGCAAAGTCCACGGCCTGCTTGGCGCGAACGGCGCTGGCAAATCCACACTGATCAAAATCCTTTCAGGCGCGTATTGGGCCACACTGGGCGACATCATTTGGCGCGGTAAGCCAGTCAAATGGGATAGCCCCAAGGCAGCCAACGATATGGGGGTTGCCACCGTTCACCAACACATTCCCTTGGTCCCTACTCTCTCGGTTATCGAGAACATCTTCCTTGGCAACCGTGGTCTCTGGCGTCTTTCGTCAAGCATCCGCCGGGACTATGAGGCCCTGTGCGAGCGCATCGGTTATCGACTTGACCCGGACGCACTGGTGGGCGATCTCTCCATCGGCGAGCGCCAGATGGTTTCCATCATGACGGCCGTGGGGACCGGAGCCGATCTGATTGTCATGGACGAGCCTACTGCCTCATTGGCAGCGGATGAACGGGAGCTGGTTTACGCCACTGTCCGGCGACTCTCGAAGGGAGAGAACAAGGCGATCCTGTTCGTCAGCCACTTCCTGGACGAGGTCATGGCACTCACCGACCAAGTCACCGTTTTGCGCGATGGAACTGCCGTCCTCAGGGCCAATACTTCTGACTTAGACGAGGACCGCATCGCAGAAGCCATCGTCGGAAAGCAGATTGTTGCGTTGGAGCGGCAAGCGCAGGAGCGGACACCCACAGCGGGAACGGCGCGTTTGAAGTTGCAAAACCTAGCGTCGAAGGGTCGTTTTGGCCCGATTTCTCTGGAAGTGGGCCGTGGAGAGGTGCTTGGCGTCGCAGGTCTCCTCGGTTCGGGTCGAAGCGAATTCCTCCACGCCATCTATGGCTCCGACCGCGATGCGACCGGGACAGTCCTTCTGGACGGACAAGCGGTTCCTCGCAACACGGGAGCGGCTGTCAAGGCTGGGATGGGTATGGTCCCGGAAGACCGAATGGCGCAGGGTCTCGTGCCGGAGTTCGAAATTTGGAGAAACACTACCCTACCCGCGCTAGGCGGCGTGTCTGTTTTGAATTCCATGCCCATCGAGGATCGCGAGCGCGAACGGGGTTGGGAAGCGATCCGAACGCTGTCGATCAAGGCAAGCTCGCCCGACATCCTGGTGAAGGATTTGAGCGGCGGCAATGCGCAGAAGGTGACGATCGCAAAGTGGCTGTACAGCAATGTGAAGCTGTTCCTTCTCGACGAGCCGACAGCCGGCATCGACATCGGAGCGAAGACGGACATTTTGCGGCTCGTGCGCAAGCTGGCCAGCGAAGGCCAGTCGGTCATTATGGTGTCTTCCGAATTCGAAGAACTGCTCGCGGTGTCGGATCGCATCATCGTCCTGCGGGACGGTCAATGCGTCGCGGTTCGCAGCGCCCATGAGACATCCGAACACGAATTGCTTCTGCTTGCCGGCGGGCAGGCTGCTTCCGTCGAAGCGGCCGTCCACTAACCGGCATCGTAGAGAAAGCGAGAAAACACCATGAATACCATTACACAAAATTCGGTCGAGAAAATCCCGGAGGCTCCACAAAACCACGCCGCCTCGCCTGCGACCAACTGGCGTCGCCTGTTCGGCTTGCGCGAACGAGGTGTCTATTACGCTCTGCTGCTACTGATTGCTGTGATAACGCTTCTCACGGGTTACCTCGGCCAGTCAAATTACCTGAGCGTTTTGAACCTCTCGAACGTAGTCTATCAGTCATCGTTGATGGCCATCATGGCGGTCGCAATGACCGTCGTACTGATCAGCGGAAACTTCGACCTCTCGGTCGCCTCCGTCGCGGCGCTCGCTGCTGTGATCCTGATCGGCAACGCGGATGCGATTGGTTTCATTCCCGCCGCGGCGCTTGCGATGGCAGTGGCAATGGCAATCGGCCTGATCAACGGCTCGATCGTCCAGTTTCTGGGCATCAACGCTTTTATCGTCACTCTGGGCACGATGACCGCCGTTCGCGGGCTCGTTCTGATCTATACCGACGGTCGCTCGCTATCTGCGTCGGACCCAGACGTAATTGCAACCATGAAGGCTTTCGAAGGCGGTCGCCACGACGGCTTCTGGCTGATTGTCGCCGGAGGAGTGTTGCTGCTGGCTCTAGGTGCGATCGGCCTCGCAAGGACGCTGAGCAACAAGGCCCCGATGCGACCTTCCTCTATCGGCATGACCATCGGCGGCATCGGGCTCCTCCTGCTCGCGTGGGCATCGGGTGGTGAGCTGACGCTGCGCAATCCGGTTATCTACCTTGCTATCTTCACCACGATTGTCTGGTTCACCTTAACCTTCACGATGGTGGGACGCCGCGTTTACGCTGTCGGCGGCAACTCCGAAGCCGCACGGCTTTCCGGCATCAACGTGCTTCTCTACAAGCTCATGGCCTTTGTTTTCTGCAGCGGCGCAGCAGGATTTGCCGGAATCCTTTTCGCTAGCCGACTGCGGTCGATCAATCCCGCCGGTCTCCAAGGAGCGGAGCTTACCGTCATCGCGGCGGCCATTCTTGGTGGGACGTCTCTGTTCGGCGGCGCGGGCAGCGTGATCAAAACCCTTGCGGGCGCGCTCCTCCTGTTTTCGCTGACAAACGGCTTCAACATCTTGAACCTCGGTGCGAACTGGCAGGGCTTGATCGAAGGCATCGTCGTTGTGGTTGCCGCGGCCATTTACACCGTTGGCGGCAACAAGTCGAAATCCAAGACCGGCGGCTGACCTAGCAAACTCTAGACCGCTCGTCTGCCGACGGGCGGTCTCCTTCAATAGCCTGAAACACTGGGAGTGACATTTCGTGACCGATATTCCGCGAGTAGACTTCAACGGCAAGGTTGCCTTCGTTACCGGAGCCGGAAGCGGCGTTGGGCGGTCAACCGCTCTGGCGTTCGCCAAGGCAGGCGCTTCGGTCGCCGCAGTCGACATAAACGAAGTTGCTCTCAATGAGACCGCAGCGATCATTCGCGACGCGGGCGGAAAAGTCCTCGCGATCACCTGTGACGTGACCAAGGGCGAGCAAGTAAAGGGCGCGCTGGATAAGACTATTGAGGCGTTCGGGCGTTTGGACGCAGCTCACAATAACGCTGGCATCGAGCAGCCGGCGCAGCCAATCGGAGACATTTCTGAGGAGCTTTGGGACCGCATCATTTCGGTCAACCTCAAGAGCGTTTTCCTCTGCATGAAATATCAGATCGAAATCATGCTCAAACAGGGCAGCGGAGCCATCGTGAACACCGCATCCGGCGCGGGTGTCTTGGCGATCCGTAATCAGTCTAGCTACTGCGCATCGAAGTTCGGCGTCGTTGCAGCGAGCAAGGTTGCCGCGCTCGAGTATGCCGACAAGGGCATCCGGGTTAACGCCATTTGCCCCGGCATCATCGATACTCCGATGATCTCCCGCTACACCAATGACACCGATGAAGGCCGCGCCTTCATGATTGCCCAGGAGCCAATCGGCCGCATGGGTCGTCCCGAGGAGATTGCTGGCACTGTGTTGTGGCTTTGCTCGGACGCGGCCGGCTTCGTTACCGGCCATGCCATGATCGTGGATGGCGGCCAGACCGCGGGGATTTAACCGGGTTTGTTGGTCAGGCGAGACACTTGACCAGTTCCGTTGCGTCTTCGAGGGTTTCCAGATTTTCGGCGAGGGCTGCGGCTCTCGCCGAAACAGTTTCAGAGACGGGGTTGGCAGCAACGGACGCGCACTCGAAGAACTTCACGCAGACATCCTCCCAGTTCATCGGGTTGTCGGCGTTACCCGGAACACGATGGCCCTCCTCTATCCAACATCCGCCGTCGCGTGTGGTGATTTCCACACGGCCAGGGGGCAACTCGAGCTTCCAGTCGAGCGCGGCGTCTCGGACCAATGTCATCTTCTTACCAACCGCGAGCACCTGCTTGTCTTTGAGTGCTGCTTCGGTGAAGTCGGTGACGCTCATTCCTCTGCGAACCACGGCGACCGACACTAGGTACGGCAGGCTAAATTTGGCATCCGCAAGCGTCGCAGGTGCCCGTCGCTCGTCCAGGGGCTGGCACATAAGGTCGTGGTAATCGCCCACGTAGAGCCGTATCTCGGCGATTTCGTCCGGCTGGATGTTATTCCGGGTGACGATATCGATAGCAGCTTTCATGTGGCTGTGGGCGGTACCAACACATGGCCAACGTTTGTAGAGTGTCCCGCTTCCGAGGAAATCACTGCCAAGCCCCGCTACGATCTTGTCGCGATCGTAGCGCCCACCAAAGTAAGTGTTCATGAAGCCATACTGGCCTTCGAATGCCTTATCGATGCCTGTCACACCCTTTTCAGCCATTAGTGTTGCGAGCACGGCTCCCTTGGCCGAAAACCCCGCATACATCCCGCGTAAGTCGCTTCCCCTGCCCGCGACCATTTCCATGATGCCCGATGACTGCATCGTCGCAATCCCCATGGCAGCAGAGGTGCGTGCCGGCGAAAGACCCAGAACGCGACTTGCGGATGCAGTAGCAGCGAAGACGGCCAGGACCGTGGACAGGTTCCAGTCCTTTTGCCAACCGACGTTGCACCTGAGCCGGGCGAATATGTCCTGTCCAGCCGCGACTGCCGCGATCAGGTCTTTTCCACTGACCCCGCCCCGGCGCTCGGCGAGCGCAATTACGGCCGGCACAATCGAGCTGGCCGTGTGTTGTCCCCATGGCGTTTGGTCATCGTAATCGAGGCAATGGGCGAGCGCGCCGTTCGCCATTGCTGCCATAAGTGCCGGAGCCCTGCCTCCGAAGCCGAGGACTGTGCAATCAGGGCGACCGCCTGTTTCGGCTACGATCTCCGCGATCGCTTGAACGGCCGGTTCCATACCGCTAGCAGCGAGAATGACGCCGAGGGTGTCAAGGATGCTCTTCTTGGCAGCCCAACGCGCGTCGTCACTCAGGCGGTCGTAAGTCACCTCGGCCGCGTGGGTGCCGAGAAGATGGACGAGATCGCGCTTATCATCAGTCATTGTCGAAAACCTTATTCTTCACGAATGCAATGATGTCGCACGAACTAGCGCCGATCTCATCCCCAACCTGCACACGACCGGGCACACCAAGAGACGGGATATAACTCTTACTTATACCACAACCGAGCCTCGCGAGATTGGTGGTTCTCAAGTGAACTCCGAAATGGAAAGTTCAAAGCACCTACATGGAGGAGAGAACATGCCCACATTGGCTGGCAAAACCGTACTCATCACAGGCGCTTTGGGCACGATCGGCAAATCGCTTGTCTCACGCTTTGCAGAAGAGGGCGCTAAAGTAATCGCATCGGACCGTCCGGATGCGCCGAACGTCGACGAGGTCCTCAAGGACCTGGCGAAAGACGTTCGCTATCTCGGCGCTGACCTCAACCAGTTGGCCGATCTCGAGAAGGCCGTGACCCGCCTTGCTGACGAAGTCGGCGGTATCGACATCCTCGTGAACAACGCGGCGTTCGTGGTCAACAAGCCGCACGAGGAATTCTCCATCGAGGAGTACGAGGAAGAAGTCCGCGTGAACTCGTCTGCGGCATTCGTGCTCTCGAGAGCCTGCAGCACTCTGATGAAGCAGAAGAAATACGGCAAGATCATCAACCTGACCTCCCTCACCCTCAATGGCAACTGGGAAGGCTTCGTCCCCTACGTAGCTTCAAAGGGCGCAATGTACGGTTTGGTCAAGTCGATGGCCCGCGAACTCGGCAAGTACAACATCACCGTAAATGGCATCTCTCCCGGCGCAGTCCTGTCGGATGCCGAATGGCGGCACTTTGGCGAAAAGCGGGAAGCCTACCATCAGTGGATTCTTGAGCGTCAAAGCATCAAGCGCAGGATCGAGCCGGTCGATATCGCCAACCTCGCCGTCTTCCTATCTAGTCCGCAGGCGGACCTTATAAGCGGACAGGACATCCACTGCGACGGTGGGTGGTAACGACCGGCCATGGGAGGAATGCTGATGAACGAGATCAAGCCGAAACCTTTTGCGGACGGTTTTCTGTTCCTCGAAGCACCAAAATGGCGGGATGGTCAGCTCTGGGTCTCTGACGTCTTTGATCACAAAGTCTACTCGCTGACTGCAAACGGTGAGCGGTCCAAGTGTCTCGAAATTCCGAATAGGCCCTCGGGATTGGGCTTCCTTTCCAACGGCTCGCTCGTGATCGTGTCCGCCAAGGATCGGAGGCTCCTTCGATACGACGGAACGTCAGTCTCCGAATACGCCGATCTTTCCTCCCATACCCAGTGGTGGCTCAACGATTTCGCGGTCGATTCATTGGACACGATATATGTCGGCGATTTTGGGTACGACTTCGTTGCCAATCAGCCCCCCCAGGCCACAAATCTATATCGCGTCGATCCTGACGGCTCAGTGGCCGTCGCGGCCCGCGATGTAGATTTCCCGAACGGCTCGGTAGTTATCAACGGCGGCCGCACCCTGGTCGTTGCTGAGACGTGGAAGGCACGGATCAGCGCATTCGACATCGATTCCGCCGGCAATCTCAGCAACAAGCGCCTCTTTGCTGATCTCTCCGGGAGGCAGCCTGACGGAATCTGCGCGGACGAGACCGGTGCGATCTGGGCTGGGATATACAACACAGGCGAGTTCATACGGGTGCTGGATGGTGGACAGATCACGGACAGCATCAAGTTCGAAGGGTCGGGAATCTCGTGCACGCTGGGCGGGGAGAACGGCCGCCGCTTGTTTATGACGGCATTTCTCGGAACAGAAGCCGACATGGCAGTTGGTCTACCCAAGAGCGCGGTATTTTACGTGGACCTATTAGGCGCAGGATATAACTTAAAGCTATAACGGTCCCGGCTGCACCATTGTCGCCCGACGCCTCCGTGATAGCGTGATGCCAACTCAATCTCACAACAGTCTGGAACGATGAAACCGATCCTTTCTTTCCCGCCACTCGCCGGCATGACCTATCCGAAACTTGAGGAAGCTGACTGGGTTCGGATTGTGCCCGCACCTGAACAAGTTGCCTCCCTCCCCGAGAGCGAGCGAGAGAGCGTACGCGTTCTTATGACCAGCGCGACACGCGGCTGCAGCGCCGAGCTTGCGGCGACTCTCCCCAATTTGGGCTTCGTCGTTTCCCAGGGTGCCGGGAGTGACAAGATCGATATTCCAGCTCTCGAGAAGCGCGGAGTTCGCGTCCGCTGCGTAGGCGAAGCCCTGACTGATGATGTCGCCGACCTCGCTATGACGCTCACAATCATGCTCTGCCGCGACCTGGTTCGCGCGGACGCGTTCGCGCGCAACGGAGACTGGCAGAACGGGCGCTTCGAGGTAGGCGACAGCCCCGTAGGAATGACTATCGGCATCGGCGGTCTTAGCGGTCGGATCGGCCAAGCGATCGCCGCCCGCGCGTCTGCCTC
The DNA here is from genome assembly GCF_034554815.1 of Rhizobium indigoferae. NCBI lineage: Bacteria > Pseudomonadati > Pseudomonadota > Alphaproteobacteria > Hyphomicrobiales > Rhizobiaceae > Rhizobium > Rhizobium indigoferae. The sequence goes on from NZ_CP140635.1 coordinate 2,775,767, forward strand.
GAAGATGAAGATCGCAGGGCTCAAGCGTAGTTCCAACGAGGGCCTCGGCGCGACGCTGTATGACGGATGGGAAGCACTCGCCGCGGCAAGTGACGTCCTTGTGCTAGCTGTCCCCGGAACGCCGGACCTCAAGAACATCATTGGTGTGAATGAACTGGCCGCGCTTGGACCAAGGGGTCGTCTCATTAACGTGGGACGTGGCAACCTCGTCGACACAGAAGCCCTCATTGCAGCGCTGGAAAACAAGACAATCGCGGGCGCAGCATTGGACGTCCTCGACAGCGAGCCGGTGATTCCGCCTCGGCTGGCGGCTTTGCCCAATGTAATTCTGACCCCGCATATCGGCGGTCAGACCTGGGGCCAACGATCCAGAGGCGCACGGATTGCGGAGGACGAGGTTCTCGCCTTCCTGGCGACCACAACACATTGACGGCCGGCACGCGCCGCCGAGAACATTAGAGCGGGATCGACTTTGATCGATCTCCAAAGGACAGATGACATGACTGACAAGCAGCAATACACCTATCCCGAGATCGGCCTCCTGATTGACGGGGAATGGATCTACGATCGCGAGGCCCTTTGTGAGGTGGAGAACCCCAGCGACGAGACGATCCTCGGCCAGGTGCCCAAAGCCACCGCCCAAGACCTTCAGAACGCACTGGCCTCGTCTGCCCGCGGTTTCGAGGTGTGGCGTAAGACGCCTCCGACGGAACGGGCGGCCGTGATGCGGCGCGCCGCGGCGCTCGTTCGTCAACGTGCAATAGAGATCGCGCCTATCTTCACGGCCGAGTCCGGGCGTACCTACGCTGAGGTGCTGGCCGAGATCGAGCGCTCCGCGACCTTCCTGGATTGGGACTCGGAAGAAATCCGTCGCCTGTATGGCCGTATCGTACCGACGGATCCACCAATTCAGCAGTTCGTAGTCCGCGAACCCGTTGGCCCCGTTGCCGCATTCACGCCGTGGAACGTGCCGATGAGCGCTCCTTCCCGCAAGATCAGCGCCTCCCTCGCGGCTGGGTGCTCGGTCATCCTCAAGCCGGCTGAAGAAACTCCCGCAACCGCGTGCCTATTCGCGCAATGCTTCCTCGACGCTGGTCTCCCCAAGGGCGTTTTGAACGTTGTCTTCGGTAACCCGGACGAAGTGTCTCGCACACTGGTTTTGTCGCCGATCACCCGTCTCGTAACGCTTACCGGCTCGATCAACGTCGGCAAGCACCTCACGAGGCTTGCAGTAGAGACCATGAAGCCGGTCCTCATGGAGCTTGGCGGCCATGCGCCTGTCCTGATTGACGAAAATACCAATGCGGACGAGATCGCGCAGTTGGCGGTAAACTGGAAATTCCGGATGGCGGGGCAGTTCTGCTCGGCTCCTTCCCGCTTCCTCATTCATCGCTCGCGGTATGATGATTTCGTCGGAAGCCTCGCTGAAAAGGCCGGCAAGCTCAAAGTCGGTGATGGGTTCTCCGAAGGCGTGCAGATGGGTCCCCTCGCCAACCGTCGCCGCTTGGCCGCAATGGCCGACCTTGTCGACGACGCGGTCTCTCATGGAGCGAAGGTCACGACCGGCGGCAAGCGTGTCGGCAACCGAGGCTGGTTCTACGCACCGACTGTCCTCGCGGACGTACCCCTCGACGCCCGGGTAATGAGCGAGGAACCTTTCGGACCGATTGCTCCGTGCACGGCAGTGGATTCCATGGACGAAGCGCTCCAGATCAGCAACAGCCTCAACATGGGCCTTGCCGCGTTCGTGTTCACCAACGACATGGAGCGCGCCAACCATCTGTCTCGCGAGCTTCAAGTCGGGTCGGTGGCGCTCAACGTGTTCACCAGCCCAGGAGGCGATGCACCGTTTGGCGGTTACCGAGAAAGCGGCATCGGCCGCGAAGGTGGGACTGAAATGTACAACAGCTACACAGTTGCCAAGACAATCGCAGAACGCCGCGTACGAGTTTGATTTTTAAGCTCAAAGCTTTAGACTCATCTTGGAACGAATGGAGGTGAGTTCTGGCGATGGTGCTCGAAATTGATCCCAAGAAGCTGCTCTACTTCGCCGCGGTGATTGAGCAGGGTAGCTTGAACCGCGCAGCACGTCAGCTGAGCGTGTCGCAGCCTGCCCTGTCGACCTCAATGGATAGATTGGAAGCTGAGCTTGGGATGCAGCTTCTCGAGCGCGGCCCGAAAGGCATTGTCGCGACAAGGAAGGGCGACATCCTTTACTGTCATGCGCGTCTCATCAGGGAAGAGATTCAGCTCGCTGAACGTGACCTGTTGAACGCGGACGATTGTCGCAGCGAGTCGATCCGCATCGGCAGTCTACCAAGCCTAGCAAGCAAAATCGTGCCGATGGCACTCAGCAAATGGCGAGAGACCCACGAAGGTGGCCACCTCGAGGTTGTGGAAAACGCTCAGGTCGATCTTCTAACAGGCCTGCTGCGGCGGGACTTCGATTTCGTAATCGGATTCACCAAGGTCTTCGACATGCTGGACGGCCTCCGTCAGCGGGTGCTTTTCCGCGACACTCTGCGGGTGATAGCGGGCATCAATCATCCTTTGCGGAAGCTGGAAAACCTAACCTGGGGTGACCTAGTGAAGTATCCTTGGATCAGTCCTACCTCTCGACGAACGCACACCGTGCTTGATCACATCATGCAGACCATGGATGCGCCCCTGCCCCAGATAACTGTCTGCGGATCGGTATCCCTCCTCAAGTCGTTGGTGGCCGAGACCGAGCACCTGGCCCTATTGCCCGCTCATGCCGTCCGAGAGGAAGTCGCCGAGCAGAGGCTTTTCGAGTTGCCTTTCTGGGACCCTACCCTCAATCGGGATATCGCGGTCTTCTTCCGCGAAGGCTATGTGATGGATCAACCACGTAAGGATTTGGTCGCTTGCGTCACGGAAGTCGGGATGGAGCTTTGTAGGGACAAGGAAATGGACAACGTATCGGCCTAGATTTCAGCCCGCTGTATTCGTCCTCCTTCTAAAACGGCGGCATGTGGAGCAGAACGTTGAGGTTACTTTACCCTAATTGTTCGAGGTGCCCCGGATCGTTCCATGAGATAAATCTCTGCAAAGGGTAGCATTTCCGCGGATTGCAGGAGAATCTCGCGCCATTCGACGTCGCTGCGCCTTGGACGACGCCTGAGTGGGGCAACGACTAGCAGTGCGAACCCGGCGTACTTTTCGTCGTCCTTGTCGGCCAGGGCCTTCTTAACGCCATTGATCAAAACGCTGTCGACATGGATAGCTGAATGCCACATCCTGCCCTTCTGACGTGCCATGGTAAAATCACGTTGCGGAGCCTCATCTGGCAATCCAATCAACGCAGCCACAGGTACGCCGGACATCAGTTCTTTTCCGACTTCAACATCACTGCGGACCAACGCTCCGGTTACCTCCACGCCCAGCTGTCTTCCGTTTTCAAAACGAAGCCATGCGTCCGGAAAGCTGCTATCCAGCGGAAACCTCACAGACACCGCGTCAGAATATTGGGCGGATATCAGGTCCCGAACCGGTAGGATCTCCTCTTTAAGTCGCTTCCACGGCCTGGCCCCGCGACGGAATCCATCTAGGTTGTCGCCTGAAATTGTTCTTTCGACCAGGGGAGCAGTGATTTCGCGAAGTCGCTGAGGTGATATTCCGTCAGGATGCGAAACTTCATCATATAGATCGGCTAGCTCCACTGTTCCAAATTCCATTTTCTTGGTGCTCCTCATCGACTTCAACAAAGAAATGGTGGTCGCCTCACCGGTTCGAGCCTTACGCGGATGGCGGCCAATTATCGACGGTACGAGGTGAGAAGGCGACTCTCAGGCAATGATCCCACACCGGACGAGCCTAAGGCATTACGAAGTGCGCGAAACGTTCCATGGGACGATGCGAGCCATAGTCGCCGGCCCTCCAGACCTTCAGCGTAACTCGCCACCCCAGCCTCATGTTGCTCTTCTGCGCAAAGCGATCCAGGAATCGACGACCCACTTCAGTTATCACCCCTGACCTAACGTGCCCATCGACGGGGTACGTCGGGACCCAGTCATCGTTCCAAGTCTTCCAGACCCCGACCCGTTCGCCTCCAGAGGTAAACGATCCAGATCCGTCACCGAAATCGACGGACAGAGCCGAATCGAAGTTAAACGACCCGGGAAATGAGAGACCAATATGAAAATAGTCATTCTGCCAGAACCCGAAATGCGACGGCATCATATTGAGCGCAACCGGGAGGCATGAACCGGACCGTCCCGAAACTGTGTACTCGTTTGTAGGAGCAACTGGCAGTCTGCCTCTAATCGAAACTAGATCGTTGATGTTCCACCACAAATTCCGCGCTCCATCGGCTTCCATCATTTGGTCGCTTGGGACGAAGTCATCTGAGACGTAGAATGCATCGACGAGCAACTCACCAAATTCTGCAACGGAGTTTGCGATCGGGAGCCTCATAGAGACCGGGACCATGCGCCGCCTCGAAGTTGTTGAAATAAGTTGTTCTGCGGCGAGCTTGAAGCCACTTTCTTCGGCAACACACTTTTCTGGCAAGGCACCAAGCCAGGATGGCCGCGATGTCGGAACGACGCTCAACAGACCACGACTAAGCGGAAGGCATCTCGCCGCGGACATCACAGCCTCGTCCAACGGCATTCGCCATGCGGCTACAGCATACCCAAGGGTTCGCAGAAAGGCTGAACGATAGACATTGCATTGGGCTTGGCTCGTCTGGACACTGACGCCGTCGCGAGCACCCTGCTTATGAAGAAAGTGATATGGATAAGAGGAGTGTGGGCTTCCTGTACTCTCCATTATGTTTTGCCATTCCCACGCCCACTGTTCGTAAAACGGCCGGTCCATGCTTCGTTCATGGTAGCGAAATTCTGTTTCGAGTACGGATGGCACTGCTTGGCCAATCGTCTCCTTGAAATACGAAGTTGGCTCAAAATGGCTTGGGATCTCGCCGGAATGGGCAGTGGTCCAGCCCCCAAGGCGTACCCCGTATAGCTTTTGAAACAGGAAGTCCGCGAGGATAGACGATTTCGAGATCGCTGCCTTCACTGTCGGCCAAGGCGGCAAGTGCGCGTCGTCGGCACACATGAGCGCTGCCAGGCCAGACACTATTTCGTTTTCCATTCTCCTTGAGGCGAGCCATTCAAGGAAGGCTTCGGTCGCGACTGCTCGTTCCGAAGAGTCCAGTAATGAAGCGAAACCACGAGCAGCCTGCCAGCGAGCCATGCGGATGGGCCAGTTCAAGCGATCGAGGAGCATCGTGATGGTGTCTTTAATACCCAGGGTCATGAAAGCCACCTGCACGGCTGAATTGGCTGGTCTTGAAGCTCTCCTTCGAGACGCTCGATCATCGAAACCGTCAACTGAACGGCCAACTCGCTCTGCCCCACGAGGAGCAGATACTCAACGAGACGACGAGATCCGAGGACCCTGCCTGTTCGCCGCCTCTCCCAGTAGCGAGCAGACTTCGCGGTATCGTGGATGAAGTCCCGCCATCGCTCCGGATAGTGTTCGGCTGCTCGTGCAAGGCGCGCCGAGTTCTCCGCGCGGTCCGTCCAGTAGTAAGACCAACCGTGTCGCTCGATGTGTGCCCTCACGAGCCACCTATAGGCCTTAGCCTTGCCCTCGTATCGCAGACTTACCAGAAACGCTTCGTCGAGGAGGATTTCGACACTTCTGGGATTGTCCGTGCTTTCGAAGTAGCTCTCGATAGCCTCAAGAGCAGTCATCCCCTTGCCGTTATCCGCCCGATGTCGCAACCACCCGAGTAAGGTGTCCTGCTGGTGGAGGTACCCCAGCCCTCGCCTATCGAGGCGTTTCAGCAACGATACAAGTTGATCGGGGGCAAACATCCTGAAGTCCGGAGGTCGTCCCTTGCGCGAAAAGTCATCGCTTGAGGCAGTCCGTGCCCGCTTTGCGCGCGCCCGATCACCGGCAGGTGTTAATCCGAGAAAGGCCCGGCGGTCAGCCACTAATTCCAAAACTCGGCTATCACCGCCTGCGGTAATGGCCAACAGATCATCGACATCCGATGTTTCGACAAACGAACTTACAAGCGCGCGTCCGGCGAAGGTAGAATAGTCAAGTCGTCGTGTCGCCTCGGCAAGGGTGTGTTCGGCAAGAGCAAATTCTTCGTCCGCGATATATCGCCCGTAAAGTCCCGTCAGCCACTCCGGTTTCCTCATCGCCACCAAGTCAACGAACTTCTCTCGCGCATGGTTGGTTTCATCGCCATCGGTGAAGTCTTCAATTTGCTCGACTATTGGTGCCAACCTACGGAGCCACGGTTCGGTGTCGGCGGCACCAGCGCGTTGGACGTGTTCGACAGCGGCGAGGACATCGAAAATCCAAACATCCTTTCGCCAGCCATATCCGACAATGCACCGCGCAGCACGTGTGGCAAAGTTCTCCGCACCCTCGATCCCGTAGATCAGCGAGAGCTGGCCAAGGGCGGTCCAACGTTCCGCTCGTTCATTGAAACGCGTTACCCGCTCGTCCTCGAGTTGTCCGAGTTCACCAATGAAAGACGCAGCGGCTGCCTTCTCCAGCCAAGGAATCCTGACGCTCAGATTCTTCGCAAGCCAAATTTCGTCGTCCCAGTGGACGGAAGCGCGTGCTAACGAAAATGCATCTTCACGCACCGAGAGCCAGCTACCGCTGCTCGAAAAGAGTGAATTGATACAAACCGCTATATCACCGATTACCTGTCGAAACGCCCTATACTGAGCTGTAGACGGATCAGTAGACCGATGGCTTGCTTCGACGGGATCAAGGGCCGCAAGCCCCACAAAAATGCTGGCGAAATCGCTGGAAGCGTCAGCTGCGATAAGTGCGGCTGCCGACCATAGTCGCTTGACCGCCTCCGCAAGCCAGAACATTTTCGTTTCGTCGATGGCCGCTATAATGGGCTCACAGTCACCTTGAGCGTACAGCGCGGTGTCCATAGCCCAGAAGAAGAAAGTATGGATAAATCGCTCCGTCGAGCGGTTCATTCCGTAATCGTATTGCTCAGGAAATGCCTGAGGGCCGATTTCTGCCAGGTTTAGCGGGTGTGCAGGCTCCGTGCCGTGCAGTCGGTACCAGCAGGAAAGCAAAGGGCTGATCGCAGTTTGCGGGGCATACCTCAGGCCGATATCGACACCCTCCCTGCAGGCAATTAGAACCATCGCCTCCTCGGCTTGACAGCGCCATCCATCGTGTTCCGGAGAGGCCAATCTTTCGCAAAGCTCCACCGCGAGATCGAGATTCGTGGTCCTCAACATTTGTCTGAGCACAATGTCGAAAACTCTGTCTCGATCGTGGAATTGCAGAATGAACCCCAACAGTTTTTCCGCGTCGACCATTCCGCGAGCGACAACTGTCTCAATGAAGTTGTTCACTAGGGAGAAAAATTCACGATCCGGACCATGCTGCATCTCGATCCAAAGGTTTACCCTTCGACGTAGCTCCTCGAAGCATTCAGTTCCTATGTCATCGAGATTGTTGTCTTCAAGGCAGCGCAGAAGGGTAATGATGTCGTCGTCCCTCGAGACCTGCAGCCGATCGGCCATATTCATGATCTGCTGCAAATTTCCCGCCGATCGAACGGCAACTTCAACAAAATCGTTGGCCCGCTCGATTTGATGAGACATGCCATTCTGGACGCGCAGATTTATCGAGCGCAGTGCGCTGGTCCGAACGAAGTCGTCACTTGCAAAAGCGCGCGCTTCGGCAGCGTCTAAGATGATGCCGATCTGTTGGGCCGGCCAGCCCAATGCCAGGGATTGCACAACCCATTCGTCAGTCGTCCCAGCGAGCAGGGGTTCCGGGTTCTCCATACGATCTTGCATCAGCCAAAGGTGCGCCCATCGCAAGTAGGCCGGCGCGTCGGTCTCAAGCCACTCGACTATCCCGGGCAACGCTTCCCGAAATGTCGATTCGTAATCCGATTGTTCTCTGGCAAACGCGAGTACACTTCCATGAAATGGAACGACACCTGTACGCCGGTGTTCAAGAAGGTAGTCAACTTCGCTAATGTTCCCCGCACAACGCATCAGACCGTCAGATGGCCAGTGGAAAGCGGACCCGGCCACGACGTGGAGGACTCTGCGCCCAGCCGGCGTCAGGCGAGCGAACAGGGCACGATAATAAGTGCGGATATCGCCATCGGGGCAGGACGGCAGCATCGAGACTTCTTCGCTCCTCACTGCGGTACCCTGGCGAACCATCGCCTCGAAGGAATAGATCAGATGAAGCGGGTTGCCACCACTGATCTCGAAAAATGCTCTGGTGACCTTTCGTAGTCCCCCATCCTCGAATGACCCGTGCGGCAAGACCAGCCGCCCTGCTGAATACTGAGAGGTTACCCAAGTTCCGACCGAAGCTTCATCCATGGGCGGAATCTCAATCCAATCGGTCTCCTCGGCTTCTTGAACGAGCCGCAGCGGCAACTGGCTCGTGGGCACCTTCTGTGTCCCCACGATCAAAAAGACGTTTGGAGGACAAGGGAGCAGATAGTTAAATAGATGCTCCATCTGGGAGATGTTTTGCTGCTCTCTCCAAACGTGATCCAACCCGTCAACAATGAGGAAGAATCTCTTTTTTAGAGCTGCGAAATACGAGCCACACGCGGCAAGCCATTTATTCAGGTTGGAGGGTACATCTTCCAATCCCCGAACCGCCTCCGGATAAAGCCCAGCGATCTGCTGCATCAGTGATCCGGCTATCTCCTCAAATGAAACTCTGTCGACAGTGCTGTCATCCAAGGCCAAAAAATAGTGGTGACGAACCGCAGCGAGCTTCGATTTGTGTAGCTCGGCAATTAAATAGCTGAGATAGGTGCTTTTTCCTCTGCCAGGCGATCCCCAGAGGACCGTCAGTTGGCGGTCACCTTTTTTGATGCGCGCTCGCAGCGCTTTATCGAAGGCCTTTGAGGGCACAACGTAAGTGTTCGGTACGGCAAAATCCTGGGGAATCGGCTCTGGGCGCTTCTTCGTAATGATTTGTACGAGGTGGTGGTGTCTGATCCTGCCGTCTGGACCGGGACGGTCTTTCTGGGTGGCCCACATCCGGACTTGGTCCCGCAATAGCAGCCAACCTCTTGAATCGGTGTTGGCGGGGACTATACGGCCTTTCAGAGTCGCTTCGAGATCATGAATCAGCTGTTCGGAATGTCTGAACTCGAAAGTGTCGAAAAAATCCTTGGCCGTCTCTTCGGAGCCCAATTCCGTCACGACTTGCGCTTTTATGGTTGGGCTGAGCTTGCTGTAGTCGATTTTATTTCCAACCAGCGTTGCACTCAGGTCGGTGTCGGGTCGGCGGTTCGTGCGGAGGGAGGCGGAATGAATACCTCCCATCGTGCGTACCCTTTGCAGGGCATCCGCCCACTTTCTGATGAGAGAGGTGCCTCTTTTCTTCTTCGAGAAGAGCCAATCCCAGTCCAGAAAATAGACGTCTGGATCGGCAGTGAACTTCACCTGCATCAGTTCGAAAGTGTTATCTCTGCGCGCCGCTACAACGTCGTCTAGCTTTCCGACACGCGGCTCTTCGCTTTCAAGCTCAACCCACAAAAACAATTCGGGGTCACGAAAGAACCTGAGCAGGACCTCTATCCCAATGAGGTCCTGATATTCGAACCCTGTCCTGGGAATGCCCGGCGTCTTGAATGGATGCGGCATGTGTGTTGGCAACCGTGAGTCGTAACAACCACTACAGACGTGAACCCTACCGATGACAAGTCCCTCGGCAGGCTTCGCCGGGTTATCCTCACCTGCCGACAGTGATGCCGCCCTTTACCCACCTTGCAGCGTCGTCAGTTGGCCGCCTACTCGACCTTGGGGACCGGTATGTGAGGTAGCGACACTCAGACGCCCAAGACGCTATTGGCCAGCAGTGCCTCCCAAATTTGGTATCGCTTCGATCTTTGCCCGCCTAGACACGCTCGATGCGGATCGGGAACTCACCGCGAACCTTCAATGGATCATAGCCCTCGTCAAAGCGTCCGAGACGAATAAGGCCATCCCACTTGTAGTCCCCGTAGAATAGCGCAAGGTTCCCCCACGGCTTGAAATAGCAGAGGTCTCCGGGCTGTTCGTTGTCGAATGGTCCGCTCCCCTCCTCAGTCAACTTGCGCGGCAACCGCACGATTTTCTCATTGTGACTGTAGTCCTCGATCATACGGTCCAAGGGCAACATCGAGGCGAAGTCCCGGGCGGATGGACTGTCGTAGAGCGTCGCGGTCATTCCAGTGTCCGCAAACGTAAATTTGACGCGTACCGGGGCAGAACCCTGGTCGTCAGCGCTGGCGGCCTGTAGGCCGAACCCGACACTCGGTACGATCATCGCGGCACCCATTCCAAGAAGGTTTCGACGGCTTGTAATCAATGACTTTATCACCGTGGCCCTTCCGATGAACGCCATGCGAGGACGGCAAAAAGTGACGACCCAGCAAGCGCGACCGCCGCGAATAGGAACGTGGTTTGCCAACCCGCCTGGTCGAAAAGTAGCCCGCCGATCGACGCACCGGCGGTAATTGCCAACTGGATAACCGCCACCTGGAGACCCCCGCCAGCTTCCGCATCATCAGGCATTGTCCTGCTCAGCCATGTTCCCCACCCAACGGGAACTGCGGTTCCAAGAAGCCCCCACCCCGCAAGAAGCAATGCTGTGATGGTGACAGAAGACCCGCACGCCACAAGTCCAACAGCTACCGCGGCCATCGCAAGGGGCACGACTCCGAGGATACTGAACAGGCGGGTCCGCAGCAGCCCGCTGATGACGTAAGTACCCAGAACGCCCGCGAGGCCCATAACGAGAAGGAGAAGCGACAGTGTCGACACGGACACCAACGTCACCGTCTCGAGGAAAGGGCGGAGATAAGTGAACAGAGCGAACTGTCCCGCGAACAGTAGCGTGATGGAAGCCATCCCAAGCGAAACCCGCTTGCGCAGCAGCAACCTGAAAACGTGCCGCGGTCGATTTGTTTTCTGAGGCGGCAACGACGGCAGACTTACCCACTGCCAAACCAGTGATGTCAACGCAAGCGGGACAACGGCGAAGAACGCTCCGCGCCATCCAATGTAGCTACCCAGAAAGCTTCCCAATGGTGCAGCCACCGTCGCGGCAATCGCATTGCCTGCGTTTAGCGTGGCCAGGGCGTTCGGAACAGAGTGGGCAGGCACCAATCGCATGATGATGGCCGTGGACATAGACCAGAACCCGCCGATGGCGACCCCTAGTAGGGCGCGACCGACCATCAGCACGGGGTAGTATGGCGCGAAGGTGACAATTATGCCGGAGATGACGAGAAGCAGCGAAAACGATGCCAGCACGAGCCGGCGATCAACTCCCCGGGTCAGCCTCGATACGAAGAGACTGGTGAGGACGGCAAAAATCCCGGAAACGGAAATGGCTTGTCCCGCTCGACCTTCCGTGACGCCAAGATCGCTGGCGATCGGTGAGAGAAGGCTCACAGGCATAAACTCGGAAGAGATGAGCACCGCTACGCAAAGAGACATAGCGAAAACCGCACCCCAAGCGCCAGACCTGGTGTCGGAGGCAGGAAGATTGTCGGATTGGATGAGGGCTTGTTGAGTCATGCCCAAAAGATAAGACGGGTCGACTTCGATGATTACCTGGCGCAATTCGCTTGTAGTTATCGATTGGGCTCATCAATCCGACCCGACTGCGCGCGGTACTCGATCAATATCGTCGGCCGTATCGGCCTGCTCGGCGTATGCGGTAGCGGCGGGTTCGGCCTGGCTGCCGCTGAGATTGATCCGCGCATCAAAGCTGTCGCCACCGTCAGCATGTACGATATCGGGCAAGGCCAGCGACAGGGTCTCGCTGCTGAACTCGATAACGCCGCTGTGAAGAAGCAGCTCAGCGAAATCGCGGATCAGCGTTGGGCCGAAGTGGACGGCGCGCCGCGGATGATGGCGGTTGGCACTCCCGAGGTCCTAACAGAGAACTCCCATCCTATCGAACGCGAGTTCTTCGACTATTACCGGACGGCATTGCTGGTGCGAGCCATGGCCGTCGTCGACCTTGGATGTTGTCCGCGCTGGCGGTTTCCTGTCCACAAAAGAGTGGGTACCGAGGAAATCGACCGCTGCGTTGAAGTCTTCAACCATTGCCCATGACGCGTCCTACAACGGTCGGGACGGTCCGGATCAACCTCTCGGACTACGCCTTGGAAAGCGTTGTTTGGCCGAAGCTGCGGCGCGTGCTCCAGGACTATCCCGATCTGAAAGTCGAACTCTTCTGCGATGACGGGATCAGCGACATCATCGAGGAGGGCTATGATGCTGGGATAAGGCTCGGCGAGCGCTTGGATAAGGACATGATTGCAGTGAAGATCGGGCAGGATTGGCGTTTGGTGGTGGTCGGTTCGCCCGACTACTTCACGGCAAACCCGACCCCATCAACCCCACAGGATTTGGGCACTCATGTCTGCATCAATACGCGGCAGCACTCGGCGGGCGGCCTATACGCTTGGGAATTTGAGAAGGAAGACAAACAGGTCCGCGTTCGCGTCGAGGGTCACCTCACGATTAATCACTCCGGAAGCATGATCGACGCTGCGCTTTTGGGATATGGGCTCGCCTACCTGCCCGAGAGTTTGGTGGTAGGCCACATTGAGCGTGGAGAATTGATCCAGGTCCTCGATGATTGGTGCCCATTATTCGAGGGCTACTACCTCTACTATCCCAATCGCAGGCAGAACAATCTTGCGCTCTCGCTGATAGTGGACGCTCTGCGGTTCAAGCTCGGACAGGAACCCATGCGCTCGGAATGACAATGCCGGCGTGAGGGGTCACGCCGGCAATATATCAGAATTTCGGTAGGGTGACCGAGAAGAAAAGAGATTCTTCGTTCGCCTTGATGTCGACAGGAGCGTCGGACGGCAGCAGCTCGATGGCCGTCTTGTCGCCGTAGGTCTTTCCGTTGACTGTGATGTTGCCCTTGCTCATGAAGAGCACTTCGATCTGGTCACGCGAGCCCGTGTTGAACGTCGCGCCGCCATCGACCTTCACGAAGCCGATCTTCGTGTTCCGCTCGGTGAATGTTCCGAGAAGCTTTGTCGATACACCTTGCGTGCTGGTCCCGACCCAATCGTAGGCTTCCGGGTCCATCATCACAACGTCATCATAACGAGGCTTGGCGAGCACCATCTTCTTGCCCATAGCCTCCTCGTAGCACGCCGTCGCACCATCCACGTTGTGCTTCTGGCCCTTGTCGTCGACCCACGTAAAGATGCCGTCCTTGAACTCACCCTTGGCCTTGAGAGCCTCGTTTGCCGCTTCACGACGCGGTGTGCTGAGGAAGCCTTCTCCGCTCGCGCCACCGAATTGGATGACCATCATTTCGAGACCTTCCGGACGATCCTGCGGGCCGTAGTGAACGCTCTCCGGAAAGTAGGCCACGGAGCCTTCGCCCATGATCTTGTGGGGAGATGCCGGATACTTGCCCTTCAGGACATAGCGGATCTGATCGAAGTTATGGCGGTGGCGTGGGGTACCCCAGCCGCCGGAGCCCGTGAGACCTACGTTGAGCAGGTAGTTGTTCGGCGAACCATCCTCTCCCTGTAGCAGGAACTTCTGATCGAGCTTGCCTACGCGCATCGATCCGACTGCGCCGCCCTCTGCACTAGCTACATCTGAAATACGCATCTTTCACTCCTCTTTTGTCATCGGTGGAAACCATCCGCTTGACTCCAGATAATAGGAAAGTGGGCCGCTCCGTAATCCTCCCCAAAATCGAGCTATAACATCTTATTATTACTCCAAGCCCTCTCCCCGCCGGCGCTCTTGATCGCGACCATGGTTGCCTTCACAACCTTAGCACAGCCAGACGGCACGAATGATGAAGTCAAAACGCGGCACCCCGCGAGTTTGGAATTCCACATGCATCCGATCGAAACGCCTATCAAAAACCTGATGAAGACGCGCATGAACGCCGGCGAAATAGCTGTTGGCATGATCGTTCGCATCGTCCGCGGCGTCGAGATCGCAGCGATTGCGCGTAGCGCGGGGTTCGACTGCCTCTACATCGACCTGGAGCACAACAGCTTCTCGCTCGAGACAGTCAGCCAGATCAGCATCACGGCCGCCGCGCTCGGCGTCACCCCTCTCGTCCGCGTGGCCGGCCACAACAAGGCGGACATCAGCCGCACGCTCGAAACCGGCGCGCAGGGCGTTATCGTCCCTCACGTTGAGACCAAGGCTCAGGCGGAAGATATCGTGGAGGCAGCATTGTTCGCCCCCAAGGGCGATCGTTCTCTTCTCGCGACAAACGCCCACACGCTCTTCCGCGGCGGTCCGGCTGCCGAGACTATGGCGAAGATGAACGAAGCGACCTTGGTCGTTGGCATGATCGAGTCCGTCAACGCGGTAGCGAACGCTGCGGACATCGCGTCGGTCGACGGCATGGACATGCTGCTCGTGGGAACCAACGACCTCTGCAATTCGCTCGGAATCCCGGGCCAGCTCGACAGCCCGAAAGTCATGGAAGCCTACAAGCACGTCCTCGAGGTCTGCAATGCCAAAGGCAAGCACCTGGGAGTGGGCGGGCTCAACACGCGTCCCGAAATTGCGAAGGAAATCCTTCGCATGGGCGCGCGGTATGTCTCGACGGGCAGTGACACAGGCTTCCTGACGAACACGGCGATAGCAACGGCCGCGTCGTTTCGCTGAGCCCAAAAAGAACATAGCCGTCCAATTGGCGGCCTGAGGAATCAAATCTCGATCCATTGGACCGCATAGCCAGAGTCCAGTTGGAAAGTCTATCGGAGGACTATCGTGAACATTGGAACCGCCTCGAACAACGTCGCATCAGCTCTCCTGGCTGAAGCTCGAGATTTCAGCGTCAAAGACCGGGTCGTCCTCGTGACCGGTTCCGGTCAAGGCATCGGCCGTGAACTTGCCCGGCAGTTCGCCGCAGCGGGAGCAATCGCCATCATCGCCGACCTCAGCCTAGCCAACTCCGAAAGCGTCGCCAAGGAGATTGCGGAGGCCGGCGGAAGATCGTTGGCCTTGTCGGTGGATGTCTCCAAAAAAGACTCCGTGGATGCGATGGTCGCAGCGGTCCACAAGGAATTCGATCGCCTGGATGTCCTAGTCAACAACGCTTCCCTCTTCTCGGCGCTCGTTAAACGTCCGTTCGACGAGATACCGGAGTCGGAATGGCAGAAGGTGATGAACGTCAACGTGAACGGCGTCTTCTTCTGTGCTGCCGCAGCTGCACCCGGGATGCGGGACCGCGGTTTCGGTCGCATCATCAATATCTCGTCTGCCTCCGTTCACCGTGGAACGAAGAATTACCTCCACTACGTCACTTCGAAGTCGGCCCTGATCGGGATGACCAACTCGCTCGCCCGCGAACTGGGGCCGTTTGGCGTCACCGCCAACTGCATTCGTCCCGGCACCGTCGCGACTGAGGTAGCGGAGCGCAAAGCTAGTCTGACTCGGGAAATCCTGCAGCGGAATATCGATCTCCAGTGCATACCGCGCACCATCGTCCCCTCTGACCTGGTTGGCATCACGATGTTCCTCGCCTCGCCGGCTGCATCCTTCATCACCGGGCAGACGATCGCTTGCGACGGTGGTTACACACATAGCTTCTGATCGGTCGATCAAGCGGAGTAAGTTGATGAGACACTACGGAAACCTTTACATCGATGGCCGCTGGCAAGAGCCTGCCAAGGCCGGCCAGAAGCTGTTGACAGACCCGTACACGGAGACACCGTTTGCTTCTGTTACCACGGGCGGCATGGCGGCCGACGTGGACAAGGCCGCGTTGGCAGCGCGCCGAGCCTTCGGGACCTTCTCGAAGACATCGCTGGAAGAGCGGGCAGCACTGATTGACCGCATCATCGCGGCCTACGAAGAGCGTGTCGATGAGTTCGCCGACGTGATGGCGCAGGAAGTGGGTATTCCGGTCAGCGCGAGGGCCCAGGCAACCGGTCCTATCGGCCATATGAAGGTCGCGCGCGACCTCCTGCGGACATATCACTTCGAAAGCCGCCTCGGGGACACGATCATCCGTCGCGAGCCGATCGGGGTCTGCGCCCTGATCTCGCCTTGGAATTGGCCCGTCCAAACGCCGGTTATAAAGGCGATCTACGCGATCGCAGCGGGATGCACTGTGCTTTCGAAGCCCTCTGACGCATCGCCAATCAGCTCAATCGTTCTCGCGGAGGTCTTCGAAAAGGCTGGTGTTCCCGCTGGCGTGTTCAACCTGATCATTGGCCGGGGCAGCGAAGTTGGCGCGGCCATGTCCACCCACCCCGAGGTCGATATGATCTCGTTCACGGGATCGACATCCGCTGGTGCCCGGGTCGGCGAAGCCGCTGCCCAGACGATCAAACGTGTGTCGCTGGAACTTGGCGGCAAGTCGGCGAACATCGTGCTCAAGGACGCCGATCTCGAGAAGGCGGCTCGGTGGAACATCCAGCGCTGCTTCTTCAACGCCGGCCAATCCTGCCACGCCCCCAGCCGGATGCTCGTTCACGAAAGCCAGATAGACGAAGTCTCCGGTTACCTCGTCGACGAGGTCTCGAAGTACAAGCTTGGCGATCCGCGCGATCCGGCTACCACGATGGGTCCCGTCGTCAACCAGTCCCAGTACGACGGCATCCAGCGCTACATCCAGATCGGCATCGATGAAGGTGCTCGTCTTGCCTGCGGCGGTACTGGCAAGCCCGAGGGACGGAACCAGGGCTACTTCGTCAAGCCCACCGTCTTCACCCACGTCACGCCCGAGATGACCATCGCCAAGGAAGAAATCTTTGGTCCGGTGCTTGCTGTCATCCCCTACTCTTCCGAAGAACAAGCCCTGGAGATCGCGAACGACAGCCCCTACGGCCTGGGCGGTTACGTCTTCTCCGGCGACAGGAAGAAGGGCTATGAATTCTCAGCCGGTCTGCGCGCGGGACGCATCTGCTTTAATGGAGCTGCCACCAATTCGGTCACCCCGATGGGCGGCTACAAGCAGTCCGGGATTGGCCGGTCCATGGGGAGCGTCGGCCTCGAGGAATACCTCGAGACGAAGTCCGTCTACGGGTTTGAGGAGGAGGCAACCTCGTTGCCAGAATTCGCATGACATCCCCAGCCAGAGATCGCACCTACAAAATCGCCGCGATACCCGCCGATGGTATCGGGCCGGAAGTCATCGGTGCGGGTCTCGAAGTTCTGCATGCCCTTCAGCAGCGCTCAGATGGTTTGCGCTTCGAGATCACGCAATTCGACTGGGGCTCCGACTACTACCGTAAGCACGGTAAGATGATGCCGGAAGACGGTCTCGCGCAGCTGCGGAAGCATGATGCGATATATTTCGGCGCTGTTGGCACGCCCGACATTGCAGACCACATCACCCTATGGGGCCTGCGGCTTCCGATCTGCCAGGGCTTCGATCAATACGCGAATGTCCGCCCTACGCGGATCCTCCCGGGGATACCGACCCCTCTGCGAGACAGGGGGGTCGGCGACCTCGACTGGGTTATCGTCCGCGAGAACTCGGAAGGCGAGTACTCCGGCCACGGCGGCCGCGCGCACCGAGGCTTGCCAGAGGAAGTGGCGACCGAGGTAGCCATCTTCACCCGTGTTGGCGTCACCCGCATCATGCGCTTTGCATTCCGCATTGCTCAATCAAGACCGCGAAAGCTCCTTACCGTGGTCACGAAATCCAACGCGCAGCGCTTCGGACTGGTGCTCTGGGACGAGATCGCCGCTGAGGTGTCCACAGAATTCCCCGACGTCAAATGGGACAAGGTTCTTGTCGACGCCATGACAGTCCGAATGACCCTTCATCCGGAAAGCCTCGACACGATTGTCGCCACAAACCTCCACGCCGACATCCTGTCGGATTTGGCGGGCGCACTCGCGGGCAGCCTTGGCGTCGCCCCGACGGCAAACATCGATCCCGAGCGGCGCTTCCCCTCGATGTTCGAGCCTATCCACGGTTCGGCTTTCGATATCACCGGAAAAGGCATCGCAAATCCGATCGCTTCGTTTTGGACTGCATGCCAGATGCTCGACCATCTTGGAGAACCCGAGGCCTCCGCGCGCTTGATGAAGGCCATCGAGACGGTCTGTTCGGCCGGGAGTTCAACACCTGACGTGGGCGGGACAGCGACTACCCGCGAAGTTACAGACGCAGTGATCAAGGCAATCTTTGGGTCCAACACCTGATCGTTGGAATGTATGGAGCAGTAAAATGAAAGTTGGCGTTTTTGGACTGGGATCGATGGGGTACGGAATGGCTTCCTCCCTCGTTCGCGCTGGCCATGAGGTCTTCGGCGCGGACGTGAACCATGAGGCGGTGAAGCGACTTCACGCCAATGGCGGCTCGACGACCGAGCTTGGGGCTGCAGCTCGCGAACTCGATGCTGTCGTGGTCGTGGTCCTGAACTCCGCGCAAACCGAGGAAGTGCTCTTCGGTAAGGACGGGATCGTTTCGATGCTATCCCCAGGTGCAGTGGTCATCATGTGCGTAACGGTCGCTCCCGAGTATGCGCGCAAGGCCGCAGAACGCTGTTCTGCCCTGGGCATCCATTTCCTGGACGCTCCGATCTCCGGTGGATCGGTGAAGGCCGCAAACGGCAAGCTTTCAATAATGGCTTCCGGCACACCCGAGGCGTTCTCTCGCGCCCGGCCGGCCCTGGACGCCATGGCTGAGAAGGTTTTTGAACTTGGCGACGCCGCCGGCGCTGGCTCGGCAATGAAGGCCGTTAACCAGATGCTTGCCGGGACACATATCGCGGCAATGGCTGAGGCCATTACCTTCGGCATAACCCAGGGCATCGATCCCGAGACCTTCCTCAAGGTTATCCCTCAGTGCGCCGGGACGAGCTGGATGCTCGAAAATCGCGCACCGCACGTGGCTGCAGGTGACTACACGCCTCATTCAGCCATCGACATTTGGCCCAAGGACCTCGGAATTGTGCTCGACGTGGCTCGCGCCTCGAAGTTCTCCGCGCCTATTACCGCAGCCGCCCTCCAGCAGTTCGTAGCTGCGTCAGGAATGGGCCTCGGCCGAGAAGATGACGCTGCGGTAGCAAAGATTTACGCACGAAACGCGGGGATCGAGCTGCCTGGCGTTAAGTCCTGATCGTGATCCAAATCCGGTAGGAATAGACAAATGGCAACGTTCTTTGGCGCAATTGCCGACGACTTCACAGGTGCAACTGATTTGGCTGGGTTGCTCGCTAGATCGGGCGTCCCCGTTTCCCTGCGTATGGGAGTTCCGACGGAGCCGCCGGAGAATACAGCACCGTTGGAAATTATCGCTCTCAAGTGCCGAACAAGCCCGGTGCAAGAAGCCGTTCACGAAACCCAAGCGGCGCTTGAATGGCTGAAAGCTGCTGGTGCACAGCGGTTCTTCTGGAAGTATTGCTCCACCTTCGATTCCACGGCCAAGGGCAATATCGGGCCTGTGGCAGAGAACCTGATGGCTGCACTCGGCGTCGATCAGACCATCTACTGCCCTGCCTTCCCCGAGAACGGCCGTGCGATCTTCATGGGCAATCTCTTTGTCGGCGAGCAACCGCTGGCGGAGAGCCCGATGAAGGATCATCCGCTTACGCCGATGCGAGACTCCAATCTCACGCGACTGCTTGCTACCCAGGTCACAAAGCCGGTCGGACTTGCCAACC
This sequence comes from Rhizobium indigoferae, assembly GCF_034554815.1. NCBI lineage: Bacteria > Pseudomonadati > Pseudomonadota > Alphaproteobacteria > Hyphomicrobiales > Rhizobiaceae > Rhizobium > Rhizobium indigoferae. The sequence continues at coordinate 2,795,388 of NZ_CP140635.1, forward strand.
GTCTGGTTGTTGCCAAAGGCGCTGCATCGCTTTCGGAAAGGTTGTCCAAGCTAGCCGCCGACGGCATCGCCCATGTCGTGGTCGATGCTGTCGCCAACGACGATCTCTACATCATTGCTGAAGCCTGCCAGGACATGACACTCCTGACCGGCGGAAGCGCCGTAGCTATGCCCCTTCCCGAACTGTGGGCAAAGCAGGGGCGCGTCGAGAAGTCGACGCTTTCAGATGTCCGCTCTTACGACGCCGGTCCGGCAATCGTTCTGTCCGGAAGCTGCTCGTCGATGACCAATAAGCAGGTAGCCGATTTCCTGGAAAAGGGCGGACCAAGCTTCAGGCTTGATCCATTGGAGATCGCCGAAGCAGGAAACGCGAAGGTACTCAACTGGCTGGCCTCACAATATTCACCGGCCACTACCCTGATCTACGCAACGGCCGCGCCTGATGCAGTACGCGCAGCCCAGGATCGTCTCGGTGTTGAGCGAGCCGGGTACCTCATTGAAGAGACGCTGGCGGCCTGTGCGGCGGAAGCACGAGACAGCGGTTACCGCCGCTTTGTCGTCGCGGGTGGAGAAACTTCGGGAGCCGTGACCAAGGCCCTGGGTATCACCCGTCTCAACATCGGAGTCGAGATCGCCCCGGGGGTTCCATGGTGTTTCGCGTCCTCGCACAACGCGGGGATCGCGATCACGCTCAAGTCGGGCAATTTTGGAAATGAGCAATTCTTCTCGAAGGCGCTGGAGGTTCTCGAGCCATGAGCGAAGAAGCGCGTGTGCGTGAACAGATCTGCGACCTCGCGAAGTCCCTGTTCGACCGCGGACTGACCCACGGGTCGACAGGCAACATTTCCGCCCGGACGTCCGACGGCGGCCTGCTGGTCTCCCCGACTGGAACGAGCTTCGGTCGCCTCGACCCTTCGCGGTTAAGCCGGGTCGACAGCGAGGGTCGGCATGTCAGCGGCGACAAGCCGACGAAAGAGATGCCTTTGCATACCTCGTTCTATGACACCAGGAGCCAGGCCGGCGCTGTCGTTCACCTGCACTCGTGCCACGCGGTCGCCTGGTCGATGATGCCTGATGTCAACGAGGACGACTTTCTTCCTCCGTTGACCCCGTACGCGATCATGCAGCTCGGCCGCGTCAAGCTCCTGCCCTTCTTCCGGCCCGGCGATCCGGCGATGGGTGAAGCAGTCCGCGGGCTGGCCGGCAAGCGCACTGCCGTTATGTTGGCCAACCATGGGCCAGTCGTGGCGGGGAAGGACGTAGAGGCGGCCTGCAACGCCATCGAGGAGCTGGAGGCGACAGCCCGCCTCGCCATGCTGACATGCGGATGCCGTCCGCGCCAACTCAAGGCGGAAGAGATTCTAGACCTCGTAACGACCTTCAATGTGGAGTGGGAAGCATGAAATTCTCGGCGAACCTAGGCTTCCTCTGGAACGACCGCCCCCTGCCCGCTGGCATCAGGGCCGCGAAGGAAGCAGGCTTCGACGCAGTGGAGTGCCACTGGCCTTACGCCACCCCTGCCGCGGACACGAGAGCAGCATTGGCCGAAACCGGCCTCAAGATGCTCGGATTGAACACTGTCCGCGGCAACGTCACGATTGGCGAGAACGGGTTGTCCGCGCTTCCAGGAAGAGAAGAGGAAGCACGCGCAGCTATCGACCAGGCTATTCAGTACGCGACCGCGATTTCGGCCGGCGCAATCCACGTAATGGCAGGCAACTCGAGCGGTCCGCGAGCACGCAAGGTCTTCATCGAGAACCTTGTGTATGCATGCGAGAAGGCCGGATCGAGTATCACGATCTTGATCGAGCCGCTCAACCACTACAACGCGCCAGGGTATTTCCTAAACACCGTGGAACAGGCGGCCGACATCATTCGAGAGGTGGCAAAACCCAACCTCAAGCTGATGTTCGACTTCTACCATGTCCAGATCATGGGCGGTGACGTCACGCGCCGGTTCGAAGCTGCTTTGCCGCTTATCGGCCATGTGCAGATCGCTTCGGTTCCGGATCGCGGAAGCCCGGACCACGGCGAGCTTGACTACTCGTTCGCCCTTCGATGCGTGCGCGAACTCGGCTGGGCTCAGCCGATCGGTGCCGAATATTTGCCCGCGAACGGTGCGGTTCCCGACCTCGCCTGGCTTGCATCATTCAAAGACTGAAAACGGAATTCCAGGAGAGGAGAAATCCATGAGTAACAAACCGGTCATTGGCTTCATCGGCGTCGGCATGATGGGTCACGGCATGGCGAAAAACATTCGGACCAAAGGATACGAACTTTGGTTCCTGGACCAACGCCCGATGCGCACCCTCCTGGAGATCGGTGCCAAAAGTGCTGCTAACCCCAAGGACATGGCGGAGAAGTGCGACATCATCCATATCTGCCTTCAGAATTCTGGACAGGTGGAGAAGGTCGTCAAAGGCAGCGACGGCATAATTGCGGGCGCGCGTCCCGGTCTCATCGTGATCGACACTTCTACGTCAGACCCCTCGTCCACTCTTCTGCTTGCACAGGAGATGGAAGCAGCGGGTGCGACGCTGATCGATGCCTCACTGGGGCGGACGCCCAAGGAAGCCGAGGAAGGCACGCTTGATGCGATGGTTGCTGGCGACGACGAGGTATTCGAACATGTGAAGCCTGTTATCGAATGCTGGGCCGGCCGCGTTATCCGAGTAGGGGCAGTCGGAAACGGTCACAAAATGAAACTGCTGATGAACTTCATCGGGATGAGTTATGGAGCGCTCTATGCCGAAGCAGTTGTCCTCGGAGCGAAAATCGGCATTTCGCCACAGGCGATACGCGACGTCATCACGGGTAGCCGAATGGACAGCGGGTTCTTTGGCACGTTCATGAAGTACGTCGTCGAGCGCGACCGTGACGCCCACAAATTCATGATCTCGTACGCCGCCAAGGACCTCCGCTACGTCAACAACATGGCAGCCGATTCCAAGGTGACAAGCATCATGGCTTCGGCGGCGGTGCAGTATTACACACATGCGGAGGCGATCGGGCACGGTAACGACTTTGTACCGATGCTGAGCGATCTCGTTGGCAAGCTCAACGGCGTCGACATGGAAGAAGAGGTTCGCAAGGGCGCGCGCTAAGCGTACCGCCCATACGATCAAGACTGCAAGCTTCGCGTTCTGTCGAAGGCTTGCAGACTTGGCCCCACCGTGATCTCCAGTCTCTTCACAGGAAAGCGGTTGGCTATCTCATCCTGCATCTGATGAAAAAGGACGAGTGCGGCATCGAAAACCTTCACCGAACTCTCAAGCCTCTCGTGACGTAGAGATCTCTTCTTATCGTACTCCGTGCCGCTCAAACGGCTTTCGCTGTCGTATATCTCTGAAATCCGGCTATTTATCGCAAATACGTGACTACGCAGCCTGATAAAGTACGGAAGGATTTCGCTCGGTATCCGCGCCGTATCCAGTTGCGACACGGCTGTCACCATTTCCGTCGTCCTGTCACCTTGCAAGGCGTACCCCTTCCTCGTGTGTTTGGGTGTTAGAGCTGTGTCTAACCGCTCACTTACCGTCTGCAGCGCAGCGTGGGCCAGCATATGCGCAGCGCGCGTAAATTCGTTTTTCTCCTCAATTGCAGCAACTTGCTGACTTCTTTGCTGATCCGCAGCTACGGCAAAGCCGGCCACGATTGCAGCAATCGCACCCACGGCCTGAACCCATGCTGGCAAATCGCCACTGCAGGGAGTTGAAAGCGATCGACCGACAACAATCGATATGGCGAGGATTACGACCAATACAGCGACAGCAATCAGGTAGATTGCAAAACGGCTACGTTTCGGCGGCATGACTCTTCGAGCCCCAGTGATGATCCTCTCCCCTATGATGGGACAACCTTGCCCGAACCGGGCCTCTAGTAGTCGTGCGAGCAGAACGGTTTTGGCCCCACAGAATGCAGCCAGCGTCAGGCCCTTCTCAGTAGGGACAGGGCAACAATCGTCGACAGCGAAACCAAAAGCCCGGTAGTCACGAATATTGCGGGCAACCCTGCGACGTCGCCTACTACGCCGAGTGCTGGCCCGCTAAGGGCAAGGGCAACGTCAAGACAAGCGGAGTACAGGCCCATTGCCATCCCGCGGCTTTCAGGCGGGGCATCCCGTACGACCGCTATGCCGAATCCCGGGAAGACAAGCGAATAGCCGAAGCCGACCAATGCAGATCCTGCCAGTGCGATCATCGATTGGGTCGCTAAGCCCATGGTCAGCAGGCCAAATGCCTCCACGATCGCGAAGACCAACGCCGTGACCGGCCCTCCGAGCCGATCAGGAATGTGACCAAGAAGAATGCGGCTCGTAACCAGGGCAGTGGCAAAACAGGTCACTGCAAGCCACCCATCGGCCCACTCACGATGAAGGAACAGGAGGCTAGAAAACGCCAAGATGCTTCCGTAGCCGAGGCTAGCGAAGGCGGAACCGAGCCCAGGGAGCCAAACCGCCTTGATGACGCTGAACCTAGACGCGGAGGCCGTCGACCGGCCTGGTAGGGGCGCAAGGGGTGCCACTAGCAATGCCATTACTAGCGGCAATAGGATCGTCGCAGCGGCGATCGCCGCAAATCCCTCTAGGGCGAACAGGGCGCTGCCCACGGGCGCTCCCGCCGCAAGGGCTCCGAACATCGCCGTGCCGATCCAGGCGATTACTTTTCCCGAGTGCTGTGGACCTACAGTTGCCAATCCCCACGCAACAGACCCGGTGATGATCAGGCTTTCTCCTGCTCCCAGCACCCCTCGCCCGGCTACCAGGATCGACGCTGACAACGCGGGATTTCCAATCACTGCCAATGACACAAAGTAGAAGGCACCTGCGACAGCAGCTAGAGATAGGCCGACAACTACCGCCTTCTTTGGACCCTTGCGGTCGGCAAAATCACCAGCCCACAGCCTGGTCATCAGGGAGGAGCAGAACTGGCTACCGGTAATCAGGCCAATGACGAATGTGCCAAATCCAAGGTCTTGGCTGACGTGGATCGGCAAGACAGGCATGCCCATTCCTGCGATTAGAAATCCGACAAAAACAACCACCATCTTGGGAGCAAGCGGGACGAAGACATTGACGCGAACTCTCAATGTTAGGCTCCAAGCGATCTAGTTGGTTGGGGAGTGAAAGTGCGTCGTCACGATTTGCGATCAGCCGCCGATCGGGCGAAGTCTTATAACGACGTCTACGTTCGCGATTTCGAAGCCCTCCGGAGGAACCGGAATATTGCAGAGGGATATGTTGTCGCTATCGATATCGTGGATCTCACCTTTGCCTTCGACATAGAAGTGGTGATGGTCAGCGGTGTTGGTATCAAACCAGGTGCGAGCACCTTCCACCGCAAGGACCCGGATCAATCCAGCATCCGTGAAATCGTTCAGCGCATTGTAGACTGTGGCTACCGACAGGGCGACACCGCCCGCAACGGCCTCCGCGTGAAGGTCTTCCACGGTCACATGGCGATGACCGTTCCCGAAAAGAAGCCTGTACAGCGCAATCCGCTGTTCAGTCGGCCGCAAACCCGCCTCCCGCAGGTCTTTGGCTATCGATGATCTGCGTTCCATTGTTATCGCCCAGATTGCGCTCGGAATCTTTCTAACAGAAATTCCGACCGCGGGACGTGGAACGGGGTGCCCCGACGACGGATGGTATAACATAAAGTTATAGCTGAAGCTGCATTGCGGCACGTGCCAACCTCAGGACTACTCCCTTTCGGTGAGCCGCAGCGCGATCGGTTCACCCTTCTCATCTTCGATTGATGAAATTCTCTCATTATAACAAGCGAAACTCTGGGTCTAATCCGAGCGAGGGACGTCCATTACATCTCCTCCCGTCAAACCGAACTGGAGGTCGAGATGAGCACACCAAACGAAACCGTCAATCACGATGAGTTGGACGAAGGACGCCGTACCTTGCTGAAGATGACGGGTGTCGGAGTCGCAGCGCTCGGCGTTGCATCGGTCGCCGGTCCACCGGTGTTCGCCCAGGGGACCACCGAGTGGGACAAGGTCTTCCCTAAGAGCGACAACGTCGACCACGAAAAGGTTAACTTCAAGAACCGTTACGGCATCACCTTGTCGGCTGATCTCTATCTCCCCAAGAACCGTCCCGATGGCCAACTCGCCGCAATCGTTGTCAGCGGCCCCTTCGGAGCCGTGAAGGAACAGTCCTCAGGCCTGTACGCACAGACGATGGCCGAACGCGGTTTCGTAACGCTTGCTTTCGACCCCTCTTATACCGGCGAAAGCGGCGGTGAGCCTCGGAACGTTGCCTCTCCCGATATCAATACTGAAGACTTCAGCGCTGCCGTGGACTTCATCGGTCTTCGCCCGGATGTCGATCGCGAGCGTATCGGCGTAATCGGCGTCTGCGGTTGGGGCGGAATGGCATTGAATGCCGTAGCCGTGGACAAGCGCGTCAAGGCGGTGGTGGCCAGCACCATGTACGATATGACCCGCGTGATGTCCAAGGGCTACAACGACAGCGTGTCGCTTGAACAGCGCACCAAGGCGTTGGAGCAGCTTGGCCAGCAGCGTTGGGCAGATGCAGAGAAAGGCGCGCCCGCGTACCAGCCGCCATATAACGTGCTGAAAGGCGGCGAAGCCCAGTTCCTGGTCGACTACCACGACTACTACAGCACGCCGCGCGGCTACCATAAGCGTGCCGTTAACTCGGGCAACGCTTGGACGCAGACCACGCCGCTGTCTTTCATGAACATGCCGATCCTGACCTATATCGCGGAGATTTCCCCGCGCCCGGTCCTGTTCATTCATGGTGAGAAGGCACACTCTCGCTACTTCAGCGAAACCGCCTTCGCTGCGGCGGCCGAGCCCAAGGAACTGATGATTATCCCGGGAGCCAACCACACCGACCTCTACGATAAGGTCAACGTGATCCCGTTTGATAAGCTCCAGCAGTTCTTCGACCAGCATCTCAGCGTCTAACGTCCGGTTGTCTTAGGTGAACTTGCCGCTCAATGCGTATCCACACGCTTTGGGCGGCTTCTTTTATGAACGGGGGCGTTTTCGTCGCCCCAGGCACCCACATGGGCACGCTTGACCAAATTTGCGGTGGAACGCCACTGTGCCGGCAGCCACTGGCGGCCCGGCTGAGTGATTCGTCTGTCTAGGTGAGTCGAAATATATTCGTTAGGGGAACTGATTATCCTGAAGGACGTTTGTTGGCCGCTCCAAATCCGAGTGTGCATAGAGCGGGTCGTCGAAACGTCATTGTCAAAGAGCATCTACAAGCCGAGCGAAAAATTGCCCAAGTCAACAGCAACAATGCAGTGGTTCGATCGACCTGATTGAGTGGTTTCCCCCGGAACAAGGATTTCTTGAACGGGTTTTCCTAGCAATGACTCGGTCAATTCGGGGTGAGATGACCGGGTTCCGGTAGAGGCACGCTCATGGTCGAGGACAGAAATATCATCCGAAAGCGCAAATGGCTTGCCACGGTGCGGGGGATTGTTACGCACAGCGTCGGCGGCCCAGAAGTAGAGCATGCTCCGTGTGATATGCTGCTTGGCAACGCCATTCTTCGTGTCGCCAAGTTGGATCCGTGTGTTTGCAGCACGGCGGCTGCGACAGTCACACTGGACGGCATCGATCTTGATTGCGAAGATTGCAGGCGGCTCGCCCTGAAATACGGAGACCGTCTCGAAGTTCGCGAGTAGCGACCTCTCACAGTGTTCGTCTTGATTGGTGCTGGGCTTCCCAGTCCACCTCTTGCACAAGTGCGACGACTCACTGTGTCCGAAGATTCGACAAGCTGCTTCGCACTCGTTACAGTTGAATCATGCAGCGAATCGGCACTCAACTCATCCTCAGCGCGCATGATCTGATCGGGCATCTGAGCTGTCGCCATTTGACGGCGCTCGATCTCCAGGTTGCGGAAGGAGCTTTGGCCAAGCCAGTCCACTGGGACCCGCTGCTCGAGGTCCTGAGGGAGCGTGGGCTGAAGCATGAAAAGGGATTCATCGATAATCTGAAAACCCAAGGCCTCGATGCTACCGTCATAGACGGCATTGACGTGAACGATGACAGCGTCGGCGCGACCATGGACGCGATGCGTTCAGGGCAGCAGATCGTGGTGCAGGCGGCGCTTCGCGACGGCCGATGGATCGGGAGGGCGGACGTTCTGCGAAGGGTGGAACGAAGCAGTGACTTGGGTCCATGGTCGTACGAGATCATCGATACGAAGCTCTCCCGAGAGACCAAAGGCGGTACGGTGCTTCAGTTAAGCCTTTACGCCGAACTTCTCCACACTATGCAGGGTATTGCGCCGGAGTTTGTGCACGTCGTTGTGCCCTGGTCCAACTTCGAGCCGCAGACCTTCCGCGTCTCTGACTTTGCCGCTTTTTTCAGGAAGGTTCGGAGGGCCACCGAGGAGGCTACGGCTGCCGGACGGGGGGATCGTTACCCGGAGCCGACGGAACATTGCGACATTTGCAGATGGGCCGAGCAGTGCGACGCCAGGAGACGCGACGACGACCATCTGTGCCTTGTCGCCAATATCTCGAAAACCCAGATTGCGGAATTGCGGGCGCACTCTGTTATGACGACAAAGGCGTTCGCGAACCTCCCCTCGCCGATGCCGTGGAAGCCTGAACGCGGCTCTCCTGCGAGCTTCGAAAAAGCGAGAGCCCAGGCCTACATCCAGGTGTGCGCCCGAGAGGCTGGCGAGCGGCAATTCGAAATGCTCGAAGTGATACCGGCCACCGGGCTCTGCCGGCTGCCCGAACCATCGCCCGGCGACATCTTCTTCGATATCGAAGGCGATCCCTTCATCGGCGAGCACGGGCTCGAGTACCTATTCGGATATCACTATCGTGACGAGGCGGGCAATTTGGTTCGCATTGCCGATTGGGCGTTTGACCGAAACTCCGAGAAGGTTGTTTTCGAGCGGTTCATGGGCTTCGTCACGGAACGCCGCACACAATTCCCGGACCTCCACATCTATCACTATGCTCCATATGAGCCGGCCACATTGAAGCGGCTCATGGGGCGCTATGCCACGCGCGAAAGTGAGGTAGACAATCTCCTGCGCGGCAACGTGCTCGTCGATCTCTACAGCGTCGTTCGCAATGCCATTCGGGCAAGCGTCGAGAGCTACTCGATCAAGAAGTTGGAGCCGTTTTACGGATTCGAGCGCTCGACACCGTTGAGAGATGCGAACGTCGCGCTCTCCGCACTTCAGGTGGCTTTGGAACTCGACGACGGCCGCTCGATATCTGACGACACAAAAACGGTGGTTGCCGCCTACAACGACGACGACTGCCGATCAACAGAAGCATTGCGGGGCTGGCTCGAACGGCTCCGCACCGATGCCATCGCTTCAGGCACCGTCATCGACCGCCCCTCCCCCGAGAACGAAGAACCAAGCGAAAGCGTCTCAGAGCGCGACGCGCGCGTCGCCGAACTCATCGAGCGGCTGACACGGGATGTGCCGGTCGACGCCGCGGAAAGAACACCCGCCGAGCACGGGAGGTGGATTCTCGCCCACAGCCTCGGCTGGCACCGCCGGGAGGCGAAGGCAGGCTGGTGGGAGTACTTCCGGCTTTGCGACCTGACCGCGGAGGAACTGCTGGACGAAAAGGCGGCATTGGGCGGGCTGCGGTTCGTAGGCACGGTCGAGCGGACAAAGGGCGGTATGCCGACCGACCGCTATGAATTCGATATGCAGGATACGGAAATCCGTGAGGAGGACGAGCTTCGCGCCGCCGGCGGAGAGACCTTTGGCAAAGTGGTGGCGACTTCGCAGGATGCTCGAACGCTTGATGTCAGGAAGAGCAAGAAGTCCGCTGATCTCCATCCTGACGGGGTCTTTGCTCACACGCTCATCCGCACCCCCGAGCAAGAAAACTCGCTCTTGCGGCTCGGCGAGTATGTTGCCGACCATGGCATAGAGGGAATCGGACCTAATCAAGCTGCCCGCGATCTGCTTCTGCGCCAACCGCCTCGGGTCGCAGAGCCGCTACATAGGGATGGGGAAGACACCCTGACCTGCGCGGTCCGCATCGCGCCACAGCTTCAGGGTGGCGTGCTTCCAATCCAGGGGCCACCGGGGACCGGGAAGTCATTCACTGCCGCGCATATGATCTTCACTCTGCTGAAACTGGGTAAGCGGGTCGGAATCACGGCCAACAGCCACAAGGTCATCCGCCACCTGATCGACAAAACGATCGAGGTCGCCAAGGAAGAAGGCACCAAGGTGCAAGCGGGCCAGAAACTCTCTTCGAAGGTGGAGGACACTGACGACGTCCGGTTCTACGTGGACAATGGGACGGCGGTAATGGCGATCGGGTCCGGCGATGTGAAGTTGATGGGCGGAACTTCCTTCTTTTGGGCTCGCGAGGACGCCGCAGGCAGCGTTGACGTGCTGTTCGTGGACGAAGCCGCGCAGATGGCCCTAGCGAACGTGCTGGCGGTCTCGCAAGCAGGATCGACACTCGTTCTCCTTGGCGATCCTCAACAATTGGAGCAACCAACGCAAGGCTCCCATCCTGATGGCACGGGAGTATCCGCTCTTGACCATCTTCTGCGGGGACAGAAGACCATCGCACCTGAGCAGGGTCTTTTCCTCGGGAAGACTTGGCGGCTCCACCCTGACATCACGGCCTTCAACTCCGAACTGTTCTACGAAGGCAAACTCGACTCCGAGAAGGCCTGCAGCGTCCAGGGGACAGCTTCGGCAGGCCCTTTCAAAGGCACTGGCTTGCGCTATGTCCCCGTTCGCCATTCCGGCAATCAGTCGCGTTCCATCGAAGAAGCAGACGCCGTTGCTCAGATCGTCGAAACAATACTGGGTTCACAAATGCATTGGACCGACCGCAAGGGTGTAACCAGACCTCTGGCGCTCGGAGACATCAACATCATCGCACCCTACAACGCCCACGTGTTCGAGATTCAGAAACGCATTCCCGGCGCGCACGTCGGGACGGTCGACAAGTTTCAGGGTCAAGAAGCCCCGATCGCGATCTACTCGACGGCCACGTCCAGCTACGCAGACGCACCTCGGGGAATGGAATTTCTCTACAGTTCAAACCGATTGAACGTGGCCATCAGCCGGGCAAAATGCATGGCCATCCTGATCGCGTCGCCAGAGCTGTTCGAGGTAGAGTGCAAGACGCCTCGCCAAATGCAGCTCGCAAATGCCTTCTGTAGGTACCTCGAGATGGCTGAGGTCGTGGAGATTTAGAGATTGGCGAATGGTTTCTATTGGTGGGTAGATGGGCCTACCGCCTCTCTTTTATGGCGATGTGCTCTGGTCCAAAAATCCCGCGCGCTGGGCCTACATAGACGCAATGCACGCGGAGCTATTCTATCAGTGCAATCCCGGCGTCCTCCGCAGCGCGAATGAGTGCCTCAACTGCGACCGTGGCCGGGATATTCCCGTGAATGGCATCCAGGCAGGTCTTCACAGCAGCCCTGTATACGGAGGATCATAGGATTCATCCATAAGAGGGAGTTGGACGACACCACTCATACCTGTATGTTCGGATGCCTTTCTTGCCGAGCGGGCCAACTTGCCGATCCGACATTCTGGGCGGACCAATGCCTCATAAAAGGCTCCCGGGTCGACTGCGGGGCGGCCCACAGCCTTCTCGGACCTATGTCCCCTATCGTGAACCAAATTACCTGTCCGTTGTTACCTTCCTATCACGAAGGAGGACTGCCATGACCTTTGAGCCGGAAAGTCTAGCCAACGATCAGCTCGCGAGCGTGCAGGCCGCGGTGTCCTCGGAATCAGAACTGAAAAGCTCGTCCATCTCTGTGAGCATGGTGGGTAGAAGCGTCTTGTTGGAGGGCTATGTGGCCGGCTACGGTGATCGGGAGAAGGCGACGGCGATCGCCGCTTTGATCGCGGGTCCGGAGAACGTGCACGACAGGATGCAGGACCGCGACCCGACGACAGATAGCTAGCCACACGCCGGGGATAATGACAGAACTGACTCCTAGTGCACAGTCCGCGTTGCGGGCACTTCGATCCGATCACCAAAGTCCTCATGGATCAATGGCATTACGTCCACAGTTAGGGAGTCTCGCGAACTCCACCCTAAGACTTTGAAGGATTTCCTCCCGGGAGTGACCTTGGGAGCGCAGGTCAACGATCCGCGTCACGAAGCCCTGATGGTCTGGAGAAATCTTCAGCTCACTGCACGCATCGACGAGGATCGCCTGGAGGAATTCGAGGTCATCAATGTCAATCGCGAAATCAGAAAGCAGGCCCAATTCCCACCCCCGCAGACAGAGGCAGAGAGCGTAAACATCTCCCAAGCTGGCCCCCAAAGACCAACCAAATCATCATAGCGCGAATGCATCCGTCATCCAGCATTAATTGCGTTCTGGCACCGCTATGTCAGCCTATTTATTGTTATCGGCGAACGACAGTTAGAGCGGCAATACCCGCCTCGTCGGCCGCACGCAAAAGCGCCTCACGGAATTGTTCGGGGGCAATCTGCCCACTGATCGCATCGACGCAGGCTTTAACGGCAGCGATATATTCCTCGCCGTCATCCGAAGGCCACTCCTTGATCAGGATTTGCGCTGCATCACCGAGCGTCCGTACGATCTTGCGCGTTCTCTTACAGCGCAGAGCTAGCCCGACCGGCGTGAACGCCGACGATGTATTCCAGCACATTGCGACCCTCAAGGAACCAATATTGCCTCGTCTGACCGAACTATAAGCATAGTTGCTAAAATTCGAAACTGAAGATTCTGTGACCGATAGGTACATCCCTACGACTTAGCCCGGGTAGAGTACAACCGAAAGTTCTAGTTAATCGGGTACTACTCCCCTACATTGCAAGTATTACATCGCAACCACATTTCGCAGACTTGAGGGGTTATCGAAATGAACTGCCTTCGTGCGCTGCTTCTTTCTTCTGCATTGCTTCAACAAACTCCTGGGCCGCTGACGTCAAGATCGTTTCTTGGAACGTCGCTGCGTCGCCTTCTGAGGAAGTCCTCGCCCGAGCGCGAAAACCGGTTCAGCGAAGATTATCGCGAAGTTTGCAGGCGGTAATCGCCGCGCAGAAGGTTCAGCCACGCCCGTGCCATTTTCTCCGCGCCGGTGCCGCCGATATGGCAATCGTCGTAGCGGTCTTCTCCGTCGAGCAACGCGTCGGAATTGACGCCCTCTCGGATACCGGGGCTGCTTTTTGACAGGGCCAGTTGCGCCCGTACAATCGGATTGTCCGGAATATGCTCCTTGAAGCCGCCGTTGCTCGGTTCGAGGCATTTCGATGCGATCGAAATGTAAACGGGTGCTTCAACGCCGTGCTGACGCAATGTGTCCACCATCGAGATGAAATGTTCCTGATAGGCCTGCGCAGTGGTGCCGACAACAAGGTCCTTCTCTCCTTGCACCCAGAGGACGCTCGTTATCCGATATCCGGAATCCTGAAGCTGTTTCACTGTATCGACCAGCACGGGATTGAGGTCACCGCCTTTCGCCCATCGTGCGACCTCAGATCCGGAATATGCGAGCGGTGCGAGGATGACGCTGTCATTTTGTCCCGATGCGATCAAATTGTTCGCAAGGAGCGTCCAGTACTCTCCCTTGGTATCGGTCGATCCAAGAAGTGGCGACGCTGCGATGAAGCACCGTTTGTCAAAGGCGTTGACGACGCGAGCGCCATAATTTGACCTGTGCCGTTGTCCACCGTCGTTGGCCGCGTTCGATTGGCCAAGAATGAGCAAGACAGCCGTTCGATCGGTTTGAGTGGGGCAGGTCACAGAGGTTTTTGATTCATCCCCGATGAGGCGTTCCTTGTCGTCGAAACTATATCGGCTTGGGGCCGCCGGCTTCTCTCCAACAACCACTTTCCTCATCGCGGAAAGTTGTGGCCAAGGAAAGACCTCATGTCTCGCGCTCATGCCGCCGAGAAAATACATGGCGATCAAAGCGGCTAGGCCGACTGCCAGCGTTTTGCGCATGCCGTTACCCTTCAAACATCATCCGATGACACGGAGCCTATCGTACCGATCAAAGCTGTTCCAGCCATGAAGGTTCCTTTGCACCGCCACGTAGAAATTCGGCTGGAAAACGGAGGACACTAGCCGCGAAGGTAGGATTACTACTCACTTCGAGAAATTGATCTCGATTGCCAAACGACGCGCGCTCAATGAGGAACGTTATTGATTGTGGTTGCGATGACGGAATTGCAATTTGGCTCGAATTCCGTCATCTAGATGCCCTGCTGCCGTCGTCAATTATCGCAACAAATGCCGATGCAGCTCAGGGCGCTCCGGCATGAGGTCGTAGAGCGCCCTCTCTCTTTTCAGGCGGCAGCTCCGCGACGGGCAACCATCGTTCACATTCTTCAAATCCAGATTTAAGGTCCGCGCGTATATAGCTCTTGGGGACCGCAATCCGTGCCTTGAGGGTCGAGGACAATGAAATTGAACACATCGTCGGCATTTGCGCCGGTCGGGCTAGCTCAGCGCGATCCGGCAACGCACAAGATCGTACGTACGCTTGCCGATGCAGCATTCAGCCTGAAGATTGGCCATCCGATGACGATGTGGAATATGTCGCGGCTATAAAGGCCTGCATCGACGCAATGGGCGGACACATTGCTCCAGAACAATTCCGGGAAGCGCTTTTACGTGCGGCCCACGAGGCGGGGATCGCTACTTTAACAGTCGTTCACTGATGACAATCGGTAAAAAAACGGCTGGCTGCGGCTTCTCCGATCCCATCCGGCATGTGGCAAGCCCTCGCTCCCTGCGTAAAAGCCACTCCTAATAAAAGCAGTGAATTACAGTCTACCGTCTGCAATCCTTAGCAGACACATCGAAAAAACCATGCCACTATCTCGTGCAGTGAGGCGAGTGCACAAGCGGTGCGATGACCAGAGATATTAGGGCGAACCCGGTAGTTATCCGGCCGGACACAAGTATCGGAAACAATTCAGCCGAAGCAGACGACGAATTTCTGTTTGAATGCTTTGTCGATCATCCGGCGTTGGATGTCACGCGTGACGTCACCAACTCGAAGATGTTCGTCCTAGCTCGAACCGGTGGCGGCAAGACCGCTATCATAAGAAAGATTAATCAACAATTCGCCGATACCTCGTCCGTTATAGACCTGTCCGGGCTCTCAATGGATTATGTTGCAAATTCGAACATCATTCGCTTCCTGCAATCCATCAATATTGATCTAGACCTGTTCTTCCAGGCTCTGTGGAAGCACGTTCTATGCCTAGAGTTTATTCGTCTGCGTTACGAAGTGAAAAATGACGAGAACTCTCGCCAAGTATTTGGCTGGTTTCGAGACTTTTTTAGATCGGATGGTCGGCGGCAGTCAGCGCTCAAGTATCTTTCCGAATGGGAAGGAAAGTTCTTCATCACAATGGATGAGAACATCAAGGAAATAACTGCGAAACTCGAATCGAAAGTGAGCACCGAGCTTTCTGCAGAGGTCGAAAAATTCAACGCCCGCGCGGGATATTCTCGTACTTTGAGCAGCGAGAAGAAATCGGAACTGGTCGCGAGAGCAAAGCGGATCGTCAACGCGGAACAACTTGCTGAGCTTAATAAGGTTTTGGACCTTCTTTCAACGTACGACTCCGACGATGGGAAATATAAGAAATCGTTCTACATCCTCATTGATAAACTCGACGAAAAATGGGTCGATGAAACAATCCGATTTGACCTAATTCGAGCATTGATCGAATGCCTAAGATCATTCAATAAACTATCACGCCTAAAGATTGTTGTTGCAATTCGCGAGGATGTCCTTGAACGCGTTGTTCAAGACAACAGAGATATTGGCTTTCAACGCGAGAAATATGACGACTACTTCCTACGGGTTGTCTGGACCAATAGCCAACTCAAAGAGCTGGTGCAACGGCGAATAAACAAGCTTTATAAGAAGAAATACACCTCTGAAAACGTCACCTTCGACGACATTTTCAGGAACAAGATCGGCAATAAGGAGCCGATGGATTACATCATTGAAAGAACGTTGAAGAGACCCCGTGATGTAATTTCATTCGTGAACGAGTGTTTTCAAAAAGCGCAGGGAAAGACTGAAGTCTCCCCGAAAATAATCAAGGAAGCGGAATCTCAGTATTCTAGGATTCGTATGCAAGCTCTCATTTCGGAGTGGCAGAGCGCGTTTCCTTCGCTGTCAACAGCATTTAAGCTATTGGCTAACAGGCGAGGCCGATTCACTTCTCGTGACATCTCCGACAAAGCCTTTCTCGATGAGTTCGCTCTCAATATTGATCAGAGAGGCATCACGGAGAGCGACCCCATTGGAGCTGGCGTCAACCGCTATATTCGCGATGGCGCTGAGGTCGCGAGCCTTCCCTTAGTCCGGACGCTTGTGAGCGAGCTGTATCGAATCGGCGCTATCGGAGTAAAAACCTCATCTGGCGAGCGATATATCTACTCGTTTCAGGATGTTCCTGTAATAAGCCCCGATTCTATCGACTTGGATACGAAAATTCATATCCACCCTATGCTTCATCGGGCGCTGAATGTTCAAGACGAGCCTCAGAGATCGAATGCGTGAACGGTTCGCAGATCGGACGAATTCGGCTCCTCGCGGGGAATGCCGAGTCTGACACCTGCGGGCACGCGGCCCGAAGATCAACACCTGAAAGCGAAACGTCTGACGTCGCAGACTTCGTCTATCTACAACGATGAGGCGGTAAAATTCATCGTTCATGGCATGCTCAGGCCGTGACCGCTTGCTTTGAATCCAAAAGCCCCAATAGTTTCTTCGCAACTCTATGTTGATCGTTAGCGCTGTTTGCCTCGCACCTTGACCATGCGCCATTGCCGTATCGAGTAATACCGCTGTGATGGAGATGGCAACAATGCGCCAAAAGACGACATGTTCATGAGCATCGAAAAAGGCTGTTTTGATCCTCGTTTCTGGCGTTCGGGAACTTTTCTCTTTCCGAAAATCGGATACTTGCGCCGCTCAGTAATTTACATTGGCCTGCCGTTATGCATAGATCACGAACATGAGCACGCAGCGTAACATCGCCGTCAATAATAATGGCCCCTTTGGGGTCGTGGACGGCGTGTGCGCATTTTAGCGTAGCTCACTGATCATCACAGCCCTGCCGGTTTCGGAAGGGCTTCAGGTTTTGGCTTTTCCTCCCGGCTTTTCCGGAGAAAGTCATGTCTGATACTTTATCGTTAAGCCATCCAGCCATTGCCGACCTGTCCCATTGCATTGGGCATCGCGTTACAATTCATGGATTTGTCGACGCCATTCGCGACCAAAAGCGGATGCGCTTTATCGTTCTGCGCGACAAGACAGGAAAGGTTCAGCTCGCCCAAAGCAAAGAAGGTTCAGCGCTGACAGAGGTGGAATTCGGATGATGGGCGACCGTGATGCTGTTGTGGTTAGGCAGATTGTAGAGCTGCCCGACCAGCTTGATCAATTGCTGCTAGAGGCGGAGGCAGAAGGCTTCGAGATGATTTCTGTGCTTCAAGACGAATGGCGCAGCGGGGCCAATCGCTTTGAGCGCCCAGGGGAAATTCTAGCTCTTGCCACAATCGATGGTGAGGTCGCCGGTATTGGCGGCACGACACAGGATTTCATGGATAGCGGTTGGCTGCGTATGAGGCGATTCTACGTTCGGCCAGCCTATCGAAGGCTAGGGGTTGGCAGACAGATCGCGTTATTTGTTCTTGAACATGCGAAAGCTTTCGATCGCCCGATCGTACTTTATACCGCGGGCCCAGAGGCGGAAGCATTCTGGCCAACGATTGGATTTATCCCAATTGAGCGCGATAACACGACCCACATCTTTCGTGGCAAGCAATGACGGCTGAAGTCCGCTGACGGCCCGAAGGGGACTTCATATTCTACAAATTGCTGATCGCCCCTTAACTCATCCCCAACGCCTGACAGTTACAAAGACCCCACTAAACGCAAATGGGGCATCCTTTGAAAGCTATAACGCGGCGAAGTCTTCTCGCATCGCTTACAGCTTTACCTTTGGCTGGATGCCAGTCCGGCGAGAAGGTGAAAGTACGGTACCGTGCAATCGCATCGCTAGAAGTAGACGGTAGACCGTTTCAAGCATCCACGGTGATGGAAGTTCATTATGCACGCGTCACCAACAGTCTGATCGGTGCCGGTGGTGCAACACGCTTGTACGGTGAGGCGCTTATCGCAGACATACCGGGGAAAGGCACGTTCTACCTCCTGCCCGTGAAGCATGAGAAGCAGGGCGTTTTGAGCCAGTTCTGGGAAACCGCCATCCTTTTAACCCTCGGCATTAAAAGCAGCATTGGAATGTTAAAGACCGAGGATTTCGAAACCATGAGAAAAGCCTCTGGATGGATGCGGCTGAAAACGTTCAGCGGCAGCGAATATCCCGCCATGATATCGTTTCATGACGAGAGCAAGCCGAAGACCATATTTGAAATCGATCCGAGGCGGCTGGATAAGGTTTTTCCGGGGGTGCGTATCACCGGGCTCGAAATTCAGATCACCGACGAGCCAGTGTCAACAGTCCTGCGCGATAGGTTGCCATGGCTGAACACCCCCGTGGGGCGGGAAGTGTTCGAGCGCGATCCACCAGGCAAACAACGCTCATATCGCGATAGTCCGCTGGGTTTTAAGGTCACAGAGGCCCATTTCTTTGGCGATGGAAGCCGGTAGTAAAATGCCCGCAACCGGCGCATTGTTGCCACCTCTATCACAGCGGTATTATTCGAAACCGCAATACGTGCATGGTCAAGGTGCGAAGCAAACAGCGCTAACCACAAACGCCGCTTCTTCACCAGACTGCAGACACCTGGAGTGCTCGTACTATCTTGCGCAATCCAGGAAAGGGCGGGACGTCGCGGCGATTCTATTTTTGTGTTCCGGCTATCCGAGATGCCAGAACGCCGGTCTTCACTCTATCAAAGAGTCGCTTTCGACGAACGCTGCCAAGGAAAAGGCCCTCTGGGCAATTGCGACGCGGGGCTAAAAGATGGCAGTTCGTCATAACTGTCGACCATCTTGCTAAGCGCCTGATATGAGAGGAATGTCAACCACGCCAGCCCGGCAACGGCGGATGTTTCGACAACGCCTGCCGCCAAGCTGAAACCGGGGTGCCTTGATGCATCGCTGAGGAAGCCAGCGATCGCCTTAGAGATTTCCATCCCGCTAAAAAAATCAGTTATATATAGGTCATCCGCCCAAAGGATCACGCTTACGACAAACGGAAGCGACATCGCCGCGACGACAAGTAGTTTGCCGAATAGTTCAACCGGCCGACCAAGCGGTTGGAGATCGAGAATGGCGGTCGCTCTCATCAACCGCAGATCCAGCGAGTCGACGTCAGGCAATCCTCGCGCCGACAGCAAACACTCTCGGATACGCGTTGAAATCGACAAGATCATGAGCAACTGAATAGAGCCCCAGAGCGCATTCAAAAGCCAAAAATAATTCCGATCAACGGCGATGCCGAAAATTGGGATCTGATAATTGTTTCGCGCTATAACCTCGTCTGTGTATTTGTTGAGCAAGTAAGCGGTTCTAGTCAGTTGCCAGTCAGGCGCGGTCGGCGGATCTCGCGGGTTCGTTCTACTGCCTTCGAGATATTGGTCGTACTCCCTACAGGCCTCCGCCATTCTTACCTGATAGTCGCGAGCGGACCAGCACTTCAACTGCTCGCGCAGCTCTCCCATGCGAACCTGCGAAGGAGAAAATACGAAAGTACTCATGGTATAGAGGAAGGCCGATGTGTTGACGACGATGATGATATACATCAAGGCTCGCAGAGACGCGGAAAGCATTTGCAGGGCAGACAACGTCTTGGAGATCATCAATCACTCCATCCCCTTTAGCGCAGCCGCGCCAATGCAAATTCACCTACTTGTGCATTTTATCCGCATTGATGCTTAGTCATCTTCAGCGCCGCTGGGTGAACAATATTATCAGCCTGCAGTCACCCTTGGCGCGAACGTCATATATAAAGTGTCATTTACTTACATTTCTAACGATTTATTCTACACTTTTATTGTGAGTTGTAAATGGCGGACGCGCAACTGACTTGTCGGCGCGACAGACCCGTGGAGCTCGCTTGGGATGCCGGGTTTGCTGTACGCAGGTGCAGGGATTTCACGCATTTTCAGGACATTGATTTTCGTCAAAGAATCACCTGACATTTCCGCTTTAGTCTAACGATTTTTTGCAGTTAGTGGCTTTCATCGCGCGGAGCGGACGAGTGTAAAGAGCAGTGTAAAGAGCAACGAAACCGAACTCGAGGCTCTGTCTTCGCTGGCTTGCCAAAACAGTGGCGACCAGGGAGTGACACCTTAGTATCGGCATGGACGACGGCGGATGCATACTCGCCCCGGATTGCTTCGGACCGACGGGGGCTTTAGTTAATGGAGATAAAAACGGGGAGCCTCACGATCACCATGCCTCGTCGGAGATCATCGCTTTTTCGGTCGGAGACCAATGCGTCGGATGAACTCTCGCAGCCAGCAGCAGGGGTTTCTCATAACCGATGATGTCGCAGGTGATAGTTACGCTTGCGCCAGCTACTGATTTCCCATCTCCAACTCTGAGCTGGAAATATACGATTGGCGGCGTCCCCTCATTGAACGTCCGTCCTTCCAGGCTTGGCCGCGTGGAGAATCTGCCAGTCTTCCTGCCAAAGCCATCGTGACGCTCCAATTCCTTCTCGAAGCGAAACTTTATCCGTTCGCTCTCGGCCAATCCTGGCCCGTCGATGCTGTAACCTCTCAAAACTATCGGTCTGCTGTTCCAATTCGTGATGATGATGTTCGCAATATGCGCGTTTGCAGCCGCTGCATTCTGAAGGACCGTGATAGTTGGCATCGCTTCTCCGAGTTCACGCTCCGACTGCAGCCGGTTTCTCCTCAATTCGTCGGCGTTGATAATCAAACCGGCTAGGATGGGTGACGCAGAAAGCCAGACACCGATCGGTGTCGTCAACGACGCTACACACTTATCACGGGTCGTCGGCTCGGAGCACATGAAGTCAAGGCCGGCAAAGCTCACCCAAACTATAAGACCGGTTATCAAGTATACCACGGTACCGACCACGATCACCGAACCGTGTCTCTTCAAAAAGCCCGGCATCCCATCCTCCTTAGACGTCATTTTCGCTGTCGTCTTTCCCACTAATTGACGCGAAAATCTCACCCGGCCAGAGGCTCTCGAAGCCGCACGTGTTGACGGCAAAAAGGCCAGAGGTTTGCCAAGCACCAATCGAGGTTGCGTCGTTTCCAGATGGTATGGTTTGCCCATTTGCCAGGATTATCTGGAATGTAGTGGCCTTAGAGGCGTTCTCGAGCTTGAGGTCCTCGGGCACCCCAAAACGGACGCCTGAGAGATGCAGTTGTGCGCCCCGGGACTTGGCCCCCAATGCATATGCCGCGCCACGGTAAGCGTCCGGAAAGTTAGGATGCTCGATAGTATCTCCATCAAATACGATCGCCAGCGCTTCCCATCTTTTCGTAAACCGCTTTTCCTCGCTCAAAATAAGGTCTTCGGGACTGAAATCCGGACTGTCCGGCGCAGCCCACTGGCTGCCAAAAACGTTCGGTGGATCGACGGCTGGTGCGCCATTCGGTTCACGAAGTGCGATTGCGTTATTGAAATGGTAGAAGCCCGCAAATCGCTTCTTCTTGGCGACCGCCATCCGGGTCAGCCACGTGTTGTTGAAGACATAGTGCGGTCCAGAAACTTCCCGGGTGTCCGGAAATTTGAGGAGCTGTCCTGCCGCGTGGTCGTCTGTTAGCGGGCCTGGCTTGTGGGCATTCCAGCCCAAATTTCCGTAGACGTAGAAATGCCCGGAGCTGACCATCTCGAATGAAAAGGGCATATAGCAGTCGACGAACTTATTATGCCGAACCGTCCAGTTGAACGCGTGGTTTTCGGGTTCGACGGCGTTGTCGCGGATGCGGACAAACCAGTTGTCTTCGATCAGAACATTTTTGCAGTAGGCCTGAACGCGGTCAGCCGCGGCCTCATTGAACATGTGCACGGCGTTGAACGCGTCGATGACTATGTTTTTGCGTATAACGACGTAGCCGGCGATCGTCCAGGCTCGGAAAAAGTCGCCATCGAAAGCCCTGGCGTCCGTGTCCTTCACCGGGAAACCGTCCTTCGCGGCACCGTGTATTTGGGTCCAGAGTGTCTTGCTCCAAAGCTCCGTTTGCGGCGGGGGCGGATTAGGATCCGGATGGCCGTTCTTCACGATCGAGGCAAGATCGATTTCCCCCTTGCCGCTCTTATCCTGGATCCACGAGCAGCCTTCGACCAGCATGTGCCTGGTATTGCCGCCCGTTGCGCCTATGGCGAAGGTACCCCCGCGGAAGTGGACGCCGCGGACGATCACGTTCTGGCAATTGTCGAAGTAGACTGCCGTCGGCCAACAGCCATCGAACCTGAGATCTTCCAGTATTATCCATTGGCAGTCACGAACGATCAGGGCCGCGTCGTCGGCGAGATAGTAGAGACCTGGAAATTTCCCTTCATCCTCCATTCGCTTTGACAGGCGATTGCCTTCGACCCGATAGTCCTCGAAATCGGTTTTCGATCCAATCGCCGCACCGGGACCGTAGATGATGATCGGTTCGGATGGACTTCCGCTTTTCCCGGAGATCACGAGCCGATCAGGGTAATCTCCTGGCGACAGCGAGATGACATCTCCGGCAATGGCGCGCCGCATTGCGTCTTGAACCGTCGAACGGTCAACTATCACCCTTCTCTGCACGCTTGCCTCCTGCCCCTTCGAGGTTGCAAGAATTTAGTCCCCAGACTGAAGCACCGCCGTTGGCGGCCTAGAATTCTATCAAAGCCACCGTCGGGCAGTGATCCGAGATTGAAAGGAACTGATCACTGCCGTCGGGCTTGGAACCCGCGACGCTTCCTCCGAACTTCCCGATGCTACGGTGTTCGGCAGGCAACGGGTTCTTTAACCCGCTTCCTATGAACACGTGGTCGAGACCAACTGCATTGGTGCAGCCGAGATAATTCGGCGAGCCGAGTAAGGCGCGCTCGGCCGGATCCAGAGGCCGGATCTCGCTGACGTCGCAGAGCAGCGAACCGATTGCGTTGGTATCGCAGCGCTCTTCGAGCATCCGCATCGTGCTCGCCGCGGGCGAGCCATCGAATACGTCCTCGATCAGAGAGTTCGTCAGTGACGATGGTGTGTGCGGTGCCGCCGGCGATCCGCCGTCCGACCGGACGGGGGACGGATCGCGAAGCTCGTGCCAGAAATTCCGGTTGAAATCGCCCAGCAGTATGACTTTCCCGTCATCTGCAGTTACGCGCTCGATCCAACTCTCCAGAGGGGCAACCTGTTGTTGGAGGATCGGACAATGATCGCCGCCCCCTGAAAGGTTTCCATTCTCGAACGGCGACACGCACCTCGACTTGAGGTGCACTGACAAGACACGCAATGTCGTCCCGTCGATGCTGAGGGAGAGCGCAAGCCCGGGTCGGGGTTGGTTTTCAGGCGGGTTATTGGGCAGGCTCAAGGCATCTTCGATGTCGCAGGAGACCTTCTGTCCCAAAGACCTCTTCCAGGCGATGACCATCCGTTGGACCTTGTAGCCGGAGATCGGGCAAAAATCATAGTCGGTGCCATTATCCGGGAGGATCGCCCGGATGGATTCTTCGCCGTTCACTTCCTGGAACGCAAGTATGTCAGCCGGGAGCGACGAGGCAATGTACTTCGAAAGCTGGGCGAGCCGCTTCTCGTAGCCGGCGGGCTTGACGAAAACCACGTCGTTGTCTCTGTCGCGGTAGACATTGCACACCGGGTACTGTGCGGTATCCCACCCCTGGATTTTGAAGGCGTCGACGAACCATCCTGGTTTGGAATCCGGGCCGGATCCTTCCCGCCAAACGTCGGCGGCCGCGTCTTTGACGTATCGCTTATTGCAGAGGTCGATCCAGCGGTTGGCCGTCGCGAGGTCCATATGCCAGCCAAGGTTCCAACTAGAGACGGTTAGGACCCTCGCCTGCGCGTCGAGCCCGAACACGAGCAACAATGCCATCGCAAGAAAATACCGATACATGATCGCCCCCTCGCCCAAAAGTAGGCCGTTGATTTAAATACAACTTTATACAAAATTCAACAGGAACGAAAGAAGATCGGTAGCAAAACATCGAGCGCTGAATTCAGATGAATGAAATCAAAGCAAATCCCATCGCAAACAGACCCCTTGATTTTCAGACCGATACTTCATTTTTGAGAAACTACACTCGTGGCCCTTTGGCCATTGCACGACATGCTAAGGAATCGGCCGAAGTTTTCTTGCGCCGGCGCACGAGGTATCGAACAATTGAGATTCACTCTGCGGCGAAGTAATCAGAGGCGCACATGGAGGAAAGATAGAAAGCGAGAAAATGCGCAATTCTCACTGGCATTTTCGGGTGGTCCAGCGTTTATTCGCAGCGTGAGCGACCGAGATTGCACGGGAAGTCCCTCGACTATTCCGCGGCTATCCCGGTGAGGCCACGCGCCGATTCGATCGTTTCCAGATTATGCAGTCTGACGCCCGGGCATACCCTTCTTGCGATCTCGGTCAGATGCTGATGATGGGTAAGGTAGATGACCTGACCGTATCGGGCCATCTCCGCGAACAACTTGAAGGCTTCCTCGGCGCGGAAGTCATCGAAAGTTTCCATGATGTCGTCTGCGATGAAGGGAACGGGAGCGCGATTAGCGACAAACTCGTGATAGCCAGCCACCCGCAGTGCGAGGTAGAGCTGAAAACGCGCACCTTTGGATAGCTGGTCGGCAGCCTTCGAACCGCCGTTCGCCGATAACGCGATCAGTACTTCGCCGTCTTTGCTAGGCTGCGCTGCGACACCTGTGTAGGCTCCTCGGCTGATAGTCCTGAATGCCTCAGAGGCTCTCGTCATCATCCCGCTGCGATGTCGATCCCTGTAGAGCTTCAAAGCCTGCTCGGCGGCCGTTATCCCCGCGCGTAGTTCGAGGTAGCGTCCAGCTCGTTCTTCGATTTCGAGCAAAACGGTTCGTCGCTGCTCTTCCATTTCCGCCACAACGGAATCGCCGCCGATAGCATCAAGCGCCTTCTGCATCGTCGACCGCTCGTGAAACACGTCATGGCACTTCTTATCCTGGTCCTCCAGGGTTGGGGCCAACAATGCGAGCTCGCCCTCTAACGTCTCTCTATCGGCCAGTGCGAGCCGCCCCTCGATCTCGGCGATGTCATTCGCGCCGCCGATCTCGACCAGTTCCTGCTCCAGCTCGGTGATCGAGTTCCGCAAAGCCTGTCGCTTCGACGACAGATCGATATAGGCTTCGACCTCATCCATGGTGGCGCATCCGAAGAACTCGACCATCTTGCCTATCCGGGCGTCGAGTACTCCCTTGGCGATAAGCAGCGCGCGTTCGTCGTCGCGTTTTTTATCGAGATCGCCCAATAGCTTTTGCCGTTGTTCCTGACCCCGCTCTGCCGCCCTAACCCTGTCGGATATCGTCCGCGCGAGCTCCGTGAGTGAGGACGATCTCGGGATATCCAAGGTGTCGCAGAATTCAAAAACCGACGCTTCAAAGAGCGCCCTGTCGTTCTCCATTTTCTGGATTCGATCAACGAGCCCGGCTTTGGTTTCGATAGCAGCGGCGAGCTTTTCAAGAACGTGGAGAATTCCGTTGACGGCATCTACGTCCGGGATCGGCGTCGCCTCCCCCAGCCAGCAACTGCCGCAAAGCTCCGACCATCTTTCGTCCCATTCGCTGGCGGCCTTCAGCGCTTCGCTCTTGGCACGCGCGCGTGCGACGTTATGTTCTTTTAGCCGCTCAAGGTGTTCGGCCTGATCCATCGCAAGGTTGAAGTCATCCAGGCCTTCTTCGGCAGCGGCGAACAGCGTTCCCAGGTCGGCGTCAGGGTTGGACATAAGGCCCGCCCCGTTCATCGCGGCAAGCAGTTGTTTTTTCGACTGCTCAGCCCTGTCGCGGATGTCGGCGATTTCCTGGTCGATGGCAGCCAGATCATCGCGTGATCTCAGGGCAGCCGCCCTCCTGCGAAACCATTCCTCTAGATCTGCCGGATCGGAGCTGAAATTGCTGTCTCCAGATATCGATGCCAAGGTTCCGGACATCTTTGTCGTGAGTTCGGCGAGCGAAAATTCCGCCGCTTCTAGGCGTCCCTGCGCCGTATCAATATCTGATCCCACCGATGCACGATTTAGCATCAGCTGCGCCAACTTGGTTGCCTCCGCGAAATGCAGAATCCGTTGCGAAACGAGCTGGTCGTCCGTCCTCATGGCGCTCTCGAAATCGTCGGCCGTTTTAGCGTCCATGGTCTGGCGATGTAAAATCCAGGCCCTGTCGCGAGCCGCCCTGCTCGCAGCGACCGAAGGTTCGTCGATCTCTCCTGCCCTCTCCCGGACGACATTGATCTGCGCGTCTAGCCTTCTGCTCTCCGGCTCTAAGCGATCGAGTTCAGACCGCGCTGCCTTCAACTTCTCTCTGGTCTCTCTATAACGCGCTTTCCAATCGTCGAGCTTTGCAGGAGAAGGTGTGCTCATGACCGCGAGCTCGGCCGGGCTGCCGCGCCAAGGAGCGAGCTGCACTAAGCTTTCCGTCAAAACGACTTCCGCATTTTCTCGCCGCCGCATCAAGGAACGAATAGAAGCCCCGTCGTCGAGCTTCGGCAGCGCCTTCACTGTCGCGGACAGCAGTTCGAATGCTTTAACCCGGGCCGGCGAACGGAACTCATCGAAACGGGAGACCTTTTCGCCCTCCTCCTGAAGAGCCCGCTCTGCCTTGGCAAATTCTTCCATCGCAGAGGCACGGCGCACCTCGATGCCCGATTTCGACTGGATAAGAGCCCTGAGTTTGCCTACGGTCGCCGCATCCAGGACCAGCCGGGCTGGGGAATTTTCGTTCGGTTTGCCTAATTGCAGGAGGAGGGTTTCGACGGAAAGTTCGGCTACCCGGGAAGTGAGCTTCGGAATGTCGACTTGCGCCGTGATGTACCTTGGTTCCTGTGTCTTCGTGAGTTCGCCAACGCGCGCCGCAAGGCGAAGAGCGACCTCGTCATCCGCGATCTCGCCGATCTCCCGCTCGATCTCTGAAATGGCGCGCGAAAGCTGGTCCATTTTGACGTGGATTTCGATCCCGTTCCTGCGGATATCGGGTAGCTCAAGTCTCCACGATTCCGGTGGGTCAGATACGATCTCGAGATTTTCAAGCTGGTATCGTAATCCGGTCAGCCTTCTCATTGTCGGGAGCGCACGGAGAATGCGATTGATATCGTCAGTTCTCCGCTGTGTGTTTGCACGCTCGGCCAGCGACTGGTCGTAGAGATCGTCAAGGCGGCCCAGTTCAGCCACCCGCCTATGATACTCATTGGCCTTGAGGTCGAGTTCGTCGCGTTTTTGCTTCAGCTCGGTCAACCGAGCCTTCAGATCGCTCAGCAGGCCGCTGCGTGCGCGAACTTTGTAGAAGCCATCTGCGTCGGCGCGGATCGCCAGGAGTTGCCTGCTCAGATCGGACAAACCCGCGCTTGCGGAGAAAAGCAGTTCGCCGAGATCGCCTTTGCTCGCCAGGATGCTCTCACCGCCTTTTTCGAGTGTGATGTCATCCAGCGAGAACATTGTCGAGAATGCGTCGCGGTCGATTCCGCCGAGGTCCGCCTTTATCTCGGCGTCGGCCACGCTACGCTCTTCGCGATCAAGCAAACTGTTCTGTGGCCGTTTGATGCGAACGAAGTCCCGTTCCTGACCCGCCACATGCACGTTCGCACCTAAACGCATGGTACTATAGGGATGCTGGAAATCGTATTTCGTCGTATTGCCGATCCCGAAGATCAGATCGAGGATCGCATCGAGCGTCGTCGACTTTCCCGCCTCGTTGGGGCCGTAGATCACATGGAGGTCAGGCGAGGCGACGGGACGCGGCCCGAAGTCAATGGAAGCCTCGGTGAATTTGCCATATCGGGTGAGATCTAGACGATTGATGCGCACGTCATGCTCCTTCGCCACCGCGCAGCCGCGCCAACACCTGCGACGCGCCGTCCTTCGCGAATTGCGACAGAAGGGTTTCGAACGATGCTTCGTCCTTGCCGAACATATCCCGAAGCTCTGGTGGAAGCTGGCTCCGCATTTCGTCGGCGATCGAGCGCACCTCTTCGAGATAAGAGATCGAGCCGCGAATTTCGGTGTCGACAATCGACGCGAGTTCTTCAAGCGCGCCGGACCGTGCTTCCTCGCGTCGGGGTGCGACAGGTGATGTCACCAGTTTCTCGATCCAAACATTCCTGATGTCAGAGGCATGTGTCTCGAGTTCGGTCCGCAGGAGATCGGCGTCTCGTCGGATGAGCCAGGCGAACTCGCTGGATCCCTTTAGTTCAACGCGGGCGACGAGATGTTCGGCCGACTTCGTCGAAGAGAGATCTTTCAGTTTACCGTTTGCTTTGAGGACCAGATCTCTCCAATCGACTGCTCCCGATACATCAATCACCAGTCTCTCGAATTGGGCGACGGCCGTGTGGCGTTCTTCGACGACGATCGAACGGTCGTCCCTGACTGTAACCAACGAAACGGACTTGGAACCGTCCTCGTTTATATCGCGCCCTTGCGGTATCCCAGGCATGACAATCGCGGAAGACGTATCCTCGATAGCAGATCTCTTATGAATATGTCCGAGAGCCCAATAACGGAATCCGGTCTGGCGGAGGTCCGGTACGCTGCATGGAGCGTAGAGATCGTGTCCAGTCGACCCGCCAAGACTGGTGTGCATGATGCCGATGTTGACTGCGTCGGGAACTGGAAGTGCGTAGTTCCGCAGGAGGCTTTCCGGAGCATGCGGCTTTGCAAAACTCATCCCGTGTATTGCGACCGGGAAATGGCCTGGATCGCGGTCGACGGCGACTACCTCCGCCACGGCACCGAAAACCTTCACCGTCTCCGGCATCACCAGCTCGGCCGTGATTTTCGACAACGCATCGTGATTGCCGCGGATGATGAACGTCCTGATGTCCGCCTGTTGCAGACGTCCAAGCTGTTCAGCGAGGAACCGGGCCGTCTTCATCGACGTCTGCTCGCCGTCGTAGAGATCTCCGGCAACAACCAGCGCGTTGACTTGTTCTTCAAGACAAAGATCGATGATCCGAACGAACGAGCGCCGGGTCGCCAGTCCAATCATTTCGGAAAGCTCAAGGTTTCGCAACGCCAGCGTACGCAGCGGGGAATCGAGATGAATGTCGGCCGTGTGGAGGAATCGATAGACCAATGCGGAGCCTCATCTGTGATCTACTTCCGTAGCCGCTACAATGCGCCCGCGCCAGCCTATATTCTCGTTTTGTTCTGGAAATCCCCAAGAAAGTTGCAGGGCACGCAATTTGCTTCGTTTCACCCGATCCAGATCCAGTGGAATGATGCGGTTCACCCGAACGACGATTGGTTACCTCGTCCGAATCGATGGATGAGAGGAGGACGCAGTCGCCTCCGCACCAGTTGCGAACGACAGAAGTGCAAAAAAATGTGTTCAAATCATCGTCGGTCCAGCATGTCGCAATTGCAAAAGCCATCGATGTGAGACGAGAATCCTCGCGATTTAAATGAGTTGCACCAGCAAGAGTCCTGAGCGGCAGACAGCCTTCGGCGACGCCGAAATTCAATACGGGTATCATACATGGCGTCGTTAAACGGTACTTAGTTGTGGGCTTGGCTGTTCGACGAATTGGAGGCGCGTATGCGAGCGCCGGTTCGGCGGCCTCCGCAGTCTCGGTCCCCTAAACGCCTTAGGTTAGAGAGGTCATGCAGACGCGGGAGCGGCTGATACGCATCATGGGCCTTTGATAACGCTCATGGTTCGCGGCTACATTCCCCATACGTCAGGCGCGGTCACCCGCATCGCGCCGCAGCCGGCGCGATTGATCTTTGTTTGGACCAATCTCGAAGGTACGTTTCGCGAGTTCGACGGCGGTCGGCATTGAAATCTTCTTTGCACCTTGGAAGTACGCCGGTGTCACCCACGGCGGTGGAGCGGCAATACAAGCCGGATTCCAGATCGGAATGGTATGTTCGCACCCAGGCCAGACCTTGGTGAAATGTCAATAAACGGGCCTTGATAACCGCAGCCTACGCTTGCGGTTTATCGGTGGCGGACGCAATAAGTACGTGCGCGACCCCAGCGACTCAACCAACGTTCCCACCCATGCAGAGCGGATAGCATCATGGCAGCGACAATTAGGTCCATCCATATAGAAAACTTTCGCTCCGTTCGGTCACTCGACGCCGACTTGGCAAAACTCACGGTTTTCGTAGGAAAAAACGACTGCGGAAAATCAAATGTACTCCGCGCACTCAACCTTTTTTTCAACGGCTACACCAATCCGGGTGCCGAGTTTGACTTCCGGGAAGACTACAATTTTTTCGCACCAGTTCGTGAACGTAGAGCAAAGGAAATTATCGTAAGAGTTGAAATCGATATCCCTGAATCGTACCACAACACAAACGGACAGGTCATCGTTTGGACCAAGCGGTGGCGGGAAGAAGGTCTGTGGAGCGAAGAATACGTAGGGCAGCGCCTGTCAATGAACCGCCGTGGGAATGAAGTCCGGGAACCGGTTAAAATCC
The DNA here is from genome assembly GCF_034554815.1 of Rhizobium indigoferae. Taxonomy (NCBI): domain Bacteria; kingdom Pseudomonadati; phylum Pseudomonadota; class Alphaproteobacteria; order Hyphomicrobiales; family Rhizobiaceae; genus Rhizobium; species Rhizobium indigoferae. The sequence continues at coordinate 2,825,946 of NZ_CP140635.1, forward strand.
CTGACAAGTCGAACGTTCATTCGCTATTGCGAAAGATGGAGTTCGAGTACGTGCCGGCGGTGAAAGACTCCCAATATTTCGATGACCTTCGCGGCCGGATATACGGAATTATATCAGAGGTCGCTGCGCGAACCTTCCATGACTCGAGCGCGGCCTTTGAACAGGCTATTGGCGACCATCTCACGGACCTGACTTCCAGCATAACCACCTCTCTCGGCTTCTCAACGCGACTGGCCTTGCCCAGGGACCTGTATCACATCTTCGAGCGTCTGGACTTCGTCAGCGGCGATAAATCAGTGTCACTCGACAATCGCGGGGATGGTATCAAAGCACGGCACATCCCGCTAATTCTCCGATTTATGGCCGACAAAAAGGCCGAACTTCAGCAGCGTGGCAACGCGCCGATCAGCAATATCTGGGCTTACGAAGAACCGGAGAACAATCTCGAGATCGCAAGCGCGGTTCAGCTTGCAGACGAAATACATGCGCTCGCGAACGGCGGGACGGCACAAATTCTCATAACTACTCACTCCCCAGCGTTCTACGACCTGGGACAGCGGGAGAGCTCAGTTGCTTTGAATTTCATTACCCGGTTGACAGACATCGAAGGCACCACCACCAAGGCAGATGCTACCGGGATTGACGAAAGCCTGGGAACTCTAGCCATGCTGGCACCCCGTATCTCGGAGATGATAGCGCAGGTCAGAGAGCAGGAAGCGGCTAGGCACGAAGCTGCCCGTCTGGCTGAGGAGAATTGTCCAAAGATTTTCGTAGAAGGAGAAAGCGACAAGCTTATTCTTGAACGAGCGACCCGTTTGTTCTTCCCCGACATCGCGGATCAGGTCAGCTTTGCAACAAAACGAGACGGGGCTGGCCATAGCTACGTTATCGACATGTTGAGCGGGTGGCGCGCGCACCATAAACACCATCCGGATAGACCGAAAGCCGTAGGCATTCTCGACAGGGACGCCGTTGGTGAGCGCGACGAATTTAATAAGCAGCCAGACAATACGAAATCGGCTAAATGCTTCTGCTTTCCAAACCCGGCTCTCCTACATGAGCCGTTGCGTCGCGGCTTCAAAATACCTGTGACACTCGAGTCGCTCTATCCCGAACCAATATGGAGAGACTCGCTAGCGCGGGGTCATCTTGAAAAGCGCGATCCCGTGAAGACGTATCCTCCCCAACTGACTGCTCAGATCATATTCGAAGAAATTAAAGCCGGAGAGGTGCTCCAAGAGCCTTGGGATATTTTCGTATCATACCAATTCGAGAAAGATCACAAAGTGTCAACGGCGCGCAGAATTTGCGCCAAGCCCGATGCCGAATGCTCCGCGGTTCTCGCGGGCTTCAAATCGACCTTGGTAGACGCACTGAGGTTTTTAGGGTTCGAGATCGATAGTGTTGCCGGGCAGGGAACAGCCCAGGTTGCTGGAATCAGAAGCGAAGACGCTCCCGTTTCTTGAAACACTCGAAAACAGATAAAACCCGATCGGCTGCACCATGAACAAGCGAATTGGCAAGATTGCCGGCAAACTCGTTGCGAGCGCCGACGCCGCGATCGGACAAAGTTTGTCCAATGGAGCGCCGGGAAGCGTTAAAGCGCCCCGGACGGAGCCGGGGCTCGTGGCGGCTGTGGTGGTTGAGGCAGTCCCAGCCTTGGCACGAGCTTGGCGCTCACACCTGCAGCCCTTGGGCTTGACTATCGAGATCAGCGCGGTGTTCACGCACCAATCACCTAAAGTGCGGTTTACAAGTTCCGCCAATGTCACTGGCACATGTGAGCTTGCCGATATGCTCGTTGTCATTGATGACCTCGGAACAAAAACTCGGAAAGCGGCGCTCGTGCAGGCGAAGATGGCCGCTCAACGAGGCTGGGTCAAAATAGGCGGCTACCAAAATAAGCTGCAACTTGACCTCTTCCAGAACTGGCCCCCGTTCGACTTCGAAGAAAAGGTCTACAACCTTCAACAGGTCGACTTCCAGAAATCGGGCGGAGCCGCCGGATCGGGAGTCTACGGGATCATTGATCGACACTGGCTGACTCCTCCCCGCGTACCAAATTGGAAGCAGCTCGACCCCTCGGTAGTCCCGGGCGCGACGGCCGCGGCCCCGACGTTGGGTGAGTTCATCGTTTTGATGTTGGGAAACAAGGCCGGGCGCGACGCGACCCCCGGACAATATCCATCCGATTGGGCAAGAACGGTCCAGGCACTGTTGAAGGTGACCTTCCACAACCAATTCCATGAACGTAGGTCGTTGGGCGTATCTGCCTTCCCGGGAGGAAATACGACGATGGCTTTTCTTATGAGCGGCCAGCTCCTTCAGCATGTCGTGATTTCGAATGGTCTGCTGCCGGTCGATGTGCAGCCGGAGATTGTCATCGGCGCAGAGGTGGTGGATGGCAGGATATGCCGCTGCTTAAATCGACAGCCCGCCGTCTATGGTGATTGTGGAGCCAGTGATGTACCCCGCTTCCGGCCCGGCGAGGTAAGCAACCGCCCCAGCTACTTCATCGGGTTCACCGTACCGGCCAAGCGCAGATAGTGACCTCAGCATTTCGGCAACTTCTCCTTCGGTCGGTGCCATCCCCGTATTTATAGGACCCGGCTGCACGACATTGACGGTAATCTTCCGGCTTCCGAGGTCACGAGCCCAAACACGGGAATATGCCGCAACGGCTGCCTTGGTGGCGACGTAGTCTGAGATCCCCGGAAAAGCCCCGCGATTGCTTGCGCCCGCGGTCCCGATCGATATGACACGGCCACCGTCGCTCAACAAAGGCGCTGCTGTGCGAACCGCGGCTACCACGCCCTTGAGGTTGATATCCAGCTGGTGGTCGAACGCCGCGACGTCGGCGCTTGGATCACCGACCACCCCGGTTACAAACACCCCAGCCGAATTGACGAGGATATCCAGTCGGCCCCAAGCAGCATGAGCGGTTTTCACAAGACCACCGACTTCCTCCATGATTGACTGATCGGCCTTGATCGCAAGACACTGTCGCCCGAGAGACCGCACCTCCTCAGCAACGCGGTTCGCGCTTTCTTCGGACGACGAGTAGCTGAAGACGACGTCTGCTCCGTCCCGGGCAAGCCTTTTTACGATCGCTGCGCCGATACCACGCGATCCTCCCGTAACTAGCGCCACTTTACCCGCGAGAGCGTTCTGCTGCATTGTTGTCCAAGCCCTGAGTTCGAATCCGACGCGAAACCGCCGTTTGCCTAGCCAGAAACTAACGTGACGCTCACCGCGATTGAATCACTCCTCCGTATGCCGGGACTATACGCGAGTATGATGGCAACGAACCGCGCAACGCGGGTCTGGCTGAACGGCGTTGCTGGGCTTTCTCCTCGGAGAAGAGGCTGTTCCGGTTATTTGAGAAGGCGATATGTTGAGAAATAGTCGAGAACCGCTACGTCCGAAAGCTCAAATCGATGGTCGAAGTCTCGCTGGTTCTCCGGTTTTCATCCTTCACCTGTGCCCGTTAATGTTGCGGATAGAGGGCCTAGACCGTGCATATCTCGAAGCGAGCATCGCTTAGAGCAGCGTTGGCTGGGACACCGGCTCTCCGGACGTTGCCCGCGCCGCAACGGTTGTCGGCCGCCGAGGCTTTTCTTAGTCACGCGCGCGCAATTGTCCTTGTGCGTGATCTCCAGCCTGGGATTCATCCGCCCGATCCGGAGTTGGTACGGGACGTGCTGGGGCTAACGCTGGGTGAAGCCAGGCTGGCTTCACTGGTTGGTACCGGTATTGCCATCGGAGATGCCGCAGGGAACTTGAACATCACGGAACAGACAGCTCGTGTCGTCCTCAAAAGGGTCTTCAGCAAACTTGAGGTTTCGAGGCAGAGCGAATTGGCGGCATTCATGGGAAGGTTGATGCTCTTCTAGTGCCTTGCAGGCGCATGCCCGCTGTCGCGAAGCTCAAATGCGAAGGGCGCGCCCCTCTTCCAGCGTGGGAATCCTGCCCCGCATCGTACCCCATATGGGAGATGCGCTCATCACTGTACCACATCATCTTCTGAACTCGTGGCGAGATTACAGGAGTGTGTGATGACAGTGAAATCCACACTGGCGGCTATCATTTTGCTGGCAGGGATGCCGATGCCATGCTTCGCCGCATCGTTTCAGTGTTCCGATGCTACCAAGGTCCGCAGAGAGTACGAAAAATCATGGGATGACGTCATCAGCGACAAGAAAGCGGGGCTAGAGGACGGGATACGAACCCTCGAGGGAATCAAAGCCGACTTGAAGCAGGACAAAGCGGACACAGTTGGGGAGACGGGAAGTCTAAAAGAGGGAGGCATAGCGCTCGCGGCAGTCATAAAGGAAACATCTGACCTCATTCGAAATATGACCGCCCTTTTTGTTCCTTCGCCGAACGTCGTGCAGGAATCCATGCTCACCATCCTGGACACCACCCGAGGAGAGATTGACGAATCCAAGCGAAATGCGGATCAGGTCGTCGACGATCAGATGGCAGCGATAAAAGACCAACTGACGGGGATCGTTCCGGGGTTGCAATTGGCTCGGGAGATGGACGATTGGGCAAAAGCAAATCGGGAGGTCTCTCAACAAATCGACGCGATCGAGCGAAGTCTCAAGACGGCAAAGTCAAAGCTGATCGCGATGGGCGGCCCCGAACGGTACTACTTGGTCAACGAACTGCTGAAGAGGGCGGAGCCGCGGGTTTATCGGTGTGTCTCCCCGGACCCTGGAAAGGGAACGTCCCTGAAAGTTAGGAAACCATCCGCCCACAAACCAACCATCAGACATCCATCAAAACCACCGAATGCGACTGAGCACCGTACGCAACCACTGCATTCGTGCTCACTATTCGATTCATGCTGAAACCAATGAGGAGGGAGCTGTTATGATTGCATGTTCGAGAAAAGCGCTTCTAATTGTCATGATGGTCGCGGTGACTGCTGGCGATGTTCTAGCTGCATCCAACTGCCAGATCGGTCCCGAATGCAGGTCGAAAGGGGCGAAGATGAACCCCTATATTCAGAGAGCACAAAGGTATCTCAGTGGCGGAGGCGCAGACGCGGCGATCGCGGCCTATTGCGTCAATCTCGCGCAAGCGGAAATCGCCAGGATTTGCGCGGACGAGCTGGCCAACATGGGCAATCAATCCTGTGCCAAACTCGCATACCGCCAAAGTGATGAAAACAAGCGAGTGGCCGACGGCTCTCTTGCTGCCGCAAAGGCGACCAGTCCAGGAGGATTTAGCAGACAGAAAGCCTGCGGCTTTTAACGAGGTCCGAGCAAGGGTGCTGACGAAATTCTGGACCTCAAAGGCGACTGCTCAACAGCGCATAAGCTTGGCGAGAAGCGTGGCGAGTTCCGGCTGCCGGGAAATGTTCGTCTTGTCGAAGACCCGCTTTAGGACGGTCCGCGCCGTCATCTCGGTGATCCCGAGCCTGTTGGCCGCGTCGCGGAGCCTGATACCCGACCCAACAAGCGATGCGAGCCTTGCCTCCCCGAGGGTCAGACCGAGGAGGTCGCGGACCAGTGACGGATCGGGCGGGTCGCTGTTGTCAGGATCGTTGACGAGAACGATCGCGCGGGCATGGGTCAGGAAATCGCCGTGCGCCGACGACTTCCTCGTTATGGGAAGCACGTAGATTGTCAACGGCTGTTCGGATCGCGCCCGGCCTATCATGAGCGCCTTCGCTCCGAAGTCGCCGTCATCGGCTGCGCCTCTATGGTTGACGACCATGTCGAGTTGACGCTGCGCGATGGCGGAATGAAACGTGAGGCGGTCACCTGCGATGCTTAGCCCGTCGCCGAGAAGTTTTGCCCCCTCCTCGTTCTGGAATGTGATGCGACAGCTGGAATCAATAACGAATACCCCCATCTTCAACCTGGCCAGCGCCTCGCCAAGGCCAGCTTGCGCGATTTCGGCATCAAGCAGGCGCATGCCTAGCCGAAACGCCTTTTCGACGTGACGGCCAAGCGATGTGAGGGTTTGGAGTTCATCGTCCGAGTAGGGGGACTTGTCGATGCTCCGCTGGATCACGACCCCGGCGACGATCCGCCAATCCGGGCAAATCGGCACGTTGGCGAAATATTTAAGCCGCATCCTGGCAAGCGCCACATAGTAGGGGTGACTTTCGATCTCCTCCTCCGTAACCACGTGGCGGTCGGTGAAGGCGTTGTGCTTCAGGAATGCACCGCGTTCAACGGCTCTGACGGCACGCAGGTCCGGCCCCCTGTAGTAGTCGCTGAAGAACTCCGTTGCCTTCCCTGCGAGCGCTTCCGATTCGATATATCCGAAACCGCCGTCGTCGCGGCCGTACAGCAGGACCGAGCCGACATCGCCGAAGCAATTGGCGATCCTCTGGAGCGCAATCGGCCAACCGGCGGGCGCTAGTGCCGCATCGAAAATCGCCTCGACGGCGTCGTTGAACAACAGTTTCGTGTCCACCCACGTCCGGCATCGACCCTATAGGTCGACAAGCCGCCCCGAGAATAGCATTGCGGAGGGACTGGCCCCCTTGATGCTCCCTGCCTTGTGGAATGGAAACACGGTGCAAGCCATGCCTCAACACCTTCAAAAGTAGTAAGTACTGCAAGGCATCCAACTGGGCGGTTCATCACGAAGGCGTCAGTCCGGCGATGTCGGGAACGTCGCTGTCCACGGAGAAAACCGTTTCTGTGACAACTAGGATGCCAGCACCCGGATTTTCAACCCGGATGCGGGCAAGCCTCCGCTCGACGCCCTCGTTCGAGAAGTGAGGGAACCAGTGGACGTTGCCCGTCGCAGTCTGAACGAGGCCCTTTGTCCCTCCAGGCCGCTGAGAGAGCCCAATTCGTCCCATCGAAGGCGGATGAAGACTCGCGCTGAATTCAAGAGCAACCGCGGACGCTCGGGGCACACGAGGTCCCATTCTGGCAGCACCAAGAGTCATCTCCCCACTGGCAGCAATAAGTTCCGCCACCACACTGGCCATCCCAGCAATTCATAGCCAGGATAGTTCCTTTCTCCCGTTTCGGGTCTGATTTGTCGACATTGGATGGAATCATCGGCCAGCGAACTGGTATGGCGCTTGTTGCGAGAGCCATTGCCACGAAGGCCTGTCCGAAGTTCAGCAAAACCGTTCGCCGCTCTTGAGTTGCACCATCGGACAGAGCGGATTGCCGTACTTTGCCTGACGCCACTCGCCAGGCAAACGCCGTGATGTGCGCAAGCCAGAGTAGGATTGTCGCCCCGAAACCAGTAGTGGCAAGAACGGTGATCGCGTTGATCTCTCGATAAATTCCAAACAGCGTGATCGTAACAATGCCCGCCACGCTCGCTGCTAGGAAAGACTGTCGCATGCAACGGGGGCAACGGCCGAACAGGGCCGAGTATTCTCGCGCGAACTGCACAATTCTGAGCATGGAACCCTCCTTTAATCAGAAGAACATCCATTGTCACACCCTCCACAGTGAATCATCTCCCATTTAGGGTACGAGGCCATCGCCGGCTTCTCCGAGGGTCGAGCGCATTAATTTCTGGAAAGAGCAGCAGCCATCTGACCCGTGCGGGTGAGCAGTGGCCTGCGTGTGGGGAAGGCCGCCGACAACGCCGCCTACTGGTCTATCGCCACGACCATGAAGTCGGACAACAAAGCCTTGTCGGCGGTCTCCGACAGTATCGGGGTCGCCAAGGCGATCACCGATACCGCCTATGCCGCCGTCGAAGAGGTGCTCGAGCATCTGAACGCGACGAAGGCCCTTCATCGACCTCGCCAGCCTTGCCGGTGATCTTGGATAGTGGCCCGCGGAAGACGGCAGAGAATGGATGATTAGGGGCGAGTGCCGGGCCAGCCAGGGGCAGACCTAACGGGCTTCAGTTGACTCAAGAGCCACTCAACGCGATCCCGCCCCCTCGCATCTCAGCGAGTGCCAAATCCAATCGGTAATTAGCCTCCCCTAAAGCTTCGTATACTCGTGCCTCTTCGCCTTCGTCGGAAAGCTCCAATGCGTCTGTCAATTCGGAAACTCGCTGTTGCGCAAGCTGTAATGCTGATCGACTTTCGGGATAGTCCTCCTCTGCCCGATTAGGAATTACGGTGGATGAGGCCGCTAGGTCGGCAAGATGTTGCACGTCTTCCTGTAGCAGCGACATTGAGTTGTCCATTTTGCTCGAGACGCGCTCAAGAAGGCCAACAACGGCAGCATTTATACGTGAACTGAAATCTCGGTCGGAGGTACTAAACTCAGCCGATGCGCTTAGAGCTTCGAACGCCTCCTGCCCCTTCTTGGCATCCAGCTCCTGTTGGGTGCTTCGCTTGTAAAGATGATTGGCTTCAAGCTCGCTCCCGATGTCGCGCCGCGCGTAGAAAGTCAATTCTGGACAGACGCCGGCCCCCACCTCAATGAGGACGTAGGTGAAACCGCCAATTCTGGCATATTCCAGAACATCAAAGAGGTCCCTCGGAACGAAGTCGGGGCCAACGCCATTTTCGTCAACGACATGAAAAAAGAACCCCATGTCGCTGTACTGCCCTCCGGGTACGGGCCAATCGACGGCCTTGGTGCGCGACAGAAAGCGCGATGTACGTACGGATAGATGGCTTGCACTGAGGACGAGAGTTTTTCTGGTTTTCATACCGCTTTTGCTTCTTCGTGAATGGAAATTCCGCGCGTTTTGCGCTGTCGATTTGACAATGGTTGTCCGGAAACGATGGCCCGACAACCAAAAAATGGCGTAGGAAAAATCAGCCGTCGTTGTTGCGCGGCTTCCGACCGCGTGCTCCAGACCCAATCGCGTAGGCGGGACCGAAGCCCAAGCGAAAACGCGGCTGAATGAATGTTCAGTGGCTGCAGCACGCGACGCAATACCGGCACCGAGTTCATTAAATTTGTAACAGCTGGATGCTATTCGGACGTTCGAAGAACGTCATTCGTCGGTAGGTCCGCCTCTGGCAAGGTAATCCTGGGCTCGCATCTTTCGTCACTTCCGTGAGGTCGCTAGTCCCCTTGCGCACAAGCGTTCGGCCGTGTCGAGCCGGCGCAAACGCGAAGGCCGCGGTTCGATCTGAGTGCCGAATTACCGTTGGTCACTGTGCTCAAATCGTTGATGTACGGACAATGGTATCCGCTCGACAAGCCGGATCGGGGCGGCGCGTAGGTCGATCCGCCAAGCCCAGCCGCTGCCCCGCCCGCCGTGGCTCCTACCAAACGACAATCGACAAACGTCAACTGGCGGATAGGATCCCCATGATTTTGATCACGTCGAGCGCTTCCCACATTGCTTTATCACCCACAAACCCAATTGCGAAAGCCCCTCTTAGTGCAACTGCGAACGGGGAAGCCACTGACTGGGGAACACCTCCCTCTGCGGTATATCGATTCCAGGCGGCACCTGCTTCTCGCCATTCAGGTTTCGTTCCTGCTGCATGGGAAGCTGCTGACTGGGGACCACCTCCCTCTGCGGTATATCGATTCCGGGCGGTTGCACTTGCTTCTCGCCATTCAGGTTTCGTTCCTGCTGCATGGGAAGCTGCTGACTGGGGACCACCTCCCTCTGCGGTATATTGACCCCAGACGGACTTGGCTGGACTTGGCGTTGAGGTATCTCTTTTTGCGTTTCCGTTGAATCTGATTGGAAGCTCGTCGGGGTTTGAGGACTGGCGTCCGAAGGCGTTACCAGGTCAATTTTTGTGCCATGAGCACGTTCGTCACGCGTGTAGCTCCACACTCCGCCGAGCACCAAACCCGCGCAAACAATTAGAAAGGTTCCTCCAGCAAGAGAAACACACAACCGCACAAAAGGGAGGGCAATTACATTCCGGAACGAAAGCGGACGAGCCGTGTATTTCATATCAGGGCTCCACTTCCAATAAACCTCCTCTCCTTTTAGGTCCATCACCGCACTCCTTCGAAACCTTGCGCGTCTTCCACGAAATTCCTGTGGGGAGGCTGAGTTCTGGGAGCTGCACTCACTTGTCCCGTTGCGGCCGCTATCACCTTTGCAGATTGGTAACCAAAAACGGCAAAGCCGATGAAGACGAGGGCATCCGGCGCATACATTTGCAGACTCAAGGGGCTGGGCCTGAACCCGATTTGCTGTATGACAAACATGGCAATCGCCGCTCCCGCGATCCCCGCGGCAATACCGGGTAACCAAAAGGACGCCGAAGTCGGTCGTGTCCAAAGTGACACGACCCCGAACATCCACGCCAAAAGTGGGATCGTGAACGGCCCCTTGAGATAAAGGATTACAAACGCCGGCGTGGAATACATGGTTGCCGAAAATGCCAGCGCTACACCACACAAAGCTGCACTCGCTCCCTGCACCACCATCGGGGCACGCGATGCCGAGCCGCGCCGCCAGCAGAAGGTCGCTACCGGCATCGCCAGAAATGCCATCCACATGTTGAGCAATTCATCCGAATTCAAGAGTCGCATAGCGATGTGCGTGTCGCCGAGACGCTGGTGCACTCCTACAACCATGAGCCCTAGCGAAACGGTCGTCACTAACAACATTGAAACCAGTATGGGCCACGATGCGACACCTGCAATGCCGAGCAAAACCAATAACATTAGTCGCATCGGCTCGGGATCGATTACAAAACCAGTACCTGAAATCGGATAGACCGAAAACGAAAGCAGAAGCAAAGTACCGGTGGCCACCGCGACCTTAGATATGCTTGAACGTTGATCTAAGAAGCTCCGCAGTCCTAAGACGACCTCGCCGAGGCTCCCGCTCCGGGCTACCTCTTTAATCATAAAAGCTACTAAGACGATCCAGATGCCACCGAGCGTTACCCAAAAGCCAGATCTGACCGCAAAGAGAAACGGAAAGAGGCCGAAAAGGATCGGGCGATCCGCATTTCGTCCCCATCTGTTTCCGATGAAGACCGCTGCAGGCAACGTAAGGTACGCCAGCGCATCCAACTCCATATCAATCGCAACATAGTACTTTGGTGGCAGGACCCCCATCAGGAACAGCGCCGGAAACGCAAGCCACAGCCACCCCCTACCAGTTTCCGTTGCAAAGGTACCGTCTGCACGGAAAAGGAAAAGCGTAACCGATATGAACAAGAATTCGATCACCACCCTGAGCGAGATCAACCATGGCAACGTGTCAGCTAATCGGACCGTTAGTCTGAACAACGCGGCGAGGATGAAGCCGAAAATAAGAGCCTTTACAGCAATTTCGAGGTAGGCAAGTCCTCCCGAGCGCCCTGCAACCGTCCCGACATGGAAAAATTCCTCTACCGGGTCAAACGCCCTTATCGCCCTCACCGAGGGACCATCAGACAACATTCCGATCAGTGTGTGAGCAACCACATAAACAGCAACCGCACCAGGTACAATCGTGTTTCCGAGCGTACCAAGTAAGCTGGAGCCACCCTCCGATACTGCTAACATTGACGCCGCTATGTGGGCTATCGCAACGAATGAGAAGAACTTCAAATCGGAGTTTCGACTGTCGACGTTTGTACGGGACTTTGCTGCAAACCCCGCGAACGCCATCATAGCTGGAGCCGCCCACGTCAGGGTTGAAACCGACGGAAACGCCTGCTGCAGGAACGCTGCCCATGATAGAAACAGCAGGGCGTAGCTCGCCATGGCTGTCATTGCCCATAGGCCATCGCTATACCGGGAAAAGGCTAGAAGTAGGACAAACGATATGAGGAAAGCCATCTGAAAGCCCTCGTAGTATCCGACTAAAACCAGCGTTGCCGCCGCCGCGAACGCTGCAGCGAATTCCAGTCCGCTGGTATCGCCGTCGAACAAGCACGAAATCAGCGGCCTGCTCCCCGCCGGCGGCCACAACAATGGCAGCGCCAGAAGAACCAGAGTGAGCGCTGGCAGGATTGTTAGGGGAAAGATGCTCGGTACCGCGACATAAAAAGGATAGGCCGCTATCGCCAACGCCGCGCCGACGGCAACGACGGCCCTACCTGAAAGGGTTTCCGCTTTGAGAGGAGGGCCGAGCAAAATGAAAGTGGCCACCAAGCAATTCATTGCCAACAGTGCCAATCGCAAGCCACCCGAGAATACATCCTGATATCCTGCGCCGATAAATAGTCTCAATGCCCACGGCAGGAATATTGCCGCTACCGCAGCCACAACGCCGAATGTCGCCAGGCCAAGCAACATGGTACCGGTAGGACGGTCTGCAGAACGCAGCTCAACTGAAAGGAGATCGTCACCGACCACGGTTCCGCTTTCGACAAAAGTCAGAAAGAGGCGGTCCTCAATGAACGCGCGATCGGCAGGCGAAGTCTCCCTTAGGATAAGCTTCAAGTCATTCCACGCACTGTTTAGGACGGTCGATCTTCTATAAACCACCACGCTTTCCGCGTTGGCTGCACGATTGAGACAACCTGTCGCGAAAGCGGCGAGTTGGGCGCGAAGTTCGTGCCAGCGTTCCTCGCTTTGCTGCGTCTCGACAAGCCAGGTCTGAAACGACGAGGCGACGTCGGCCCTAAGCCAGTCTGGCACATGTCCCGACCGAAACCATGGCAAACGGCTAAGACGCGACAGCAGGGCAGCCCCTGGTTCGCAGCCAGTAATCGCGGCCCAAATCTGTGGCGTTAGATTGGGGCTGACCTTAGGAAACAGCAGCAGCCCGGTAAACGCAGCGCGCGCTTCTAGCTCGGCGTTAGCAATCGTCATTTCGCCTGACCGCGCAGCTCCCGCCTCCATCACAGATAAGTGCTTGGTGGCATACGTGAGGACGCGGCTTGCCAGCTTTTTGCGATAGATTGGATCGCGGGGCGGAGTATCGCTCAGGAGTTCGACACGCTCCAGGTCGACCATCAACGGGTCCTCCGCAGGCGTTGCATATCGAGCAACCAGATTTAGAGATCTGGACGACTTTCTATCATGTATAATGGCCTCTACCGCGCTAAAGAGGCCGGACGTTGAACCCTCAACGTCTCCGAATGGGATTACAGTAAAGCCCATGTTGCTGAGTGTCTGTTCGCGTGGTCCCCATCGATCGGAAGGTGTTGGAGTAAGCAAAATTGGGCTGTCCCCAAAGGACGGCAAAACACGGGCGCGGCGGCGGTCAGGCTGCCCCGCAACCATACCAGCGTGGTCAGGCTCGCCAAAGAATGGTTTTTCCAATCTTGGCTTGAGTGAATTAAAAGGTTCGAAAAAGCCGCGACCTGTACTGACGACTATGACCCGCGAGCCTGGATGTCTGCGAGCGACTGCTTTCAATGAGAGTACAGCCTGCCCGCCGTAGCGTCTCCCGACCGCCTCCAGGACTTCGGGATAGGTACGGAAATCGTACCTCAGCAAATCCGCGCCGCCGTCTCTCAACCTCTTGGCCAGCGATGAAGCTAGAGCCGACAGATGATCGTCTCGACTTATTCTATCGACCAGTATCAAACAATCCGGGATGCGCGAGGCTATGCCCGGTATCAACCTGAAAAACCCTCCCGCCTCGATCGTAGCCCAAATTGTCCTAGATACATCAATCCCGCTTCCTCGAACCTTCACCGGACGCCTGAGGAGACGACCAGCTCTTCTCACAAGCGAAGTCGGGAAAAGCGTGATGTTGGTATCGACTGTGAGTAGTCCCGCAAGCGAACCCTCGCTCCTCGCGCGCGAGAGCCTCACCTGGCTGGCCTTTTTCGACTTCCACCAAAGAAGTGCGAAAATTGAAACGGCAAAAAATCCAAACAGCCTGTGGATCACTTCTCCGAAAAGAAGATTGAATAGCCACGCCCGGAAGCTTCCCTGCTCAGAGGTCACCTCGGACTGCGGCACGGGGACGGATTGAGCCACGTCCTCGATTGGATGTCGTAGCATCACCCAGGCAGCAACCATGACGATCAAAAGCAATATCGCCGAGATAAACGCAATCCTCAGACGCGCACTGACTAGGGGTGTCTTACTGGCAGTGGTGGCTGCCTCTGCAATTGACCCCTTTGGCGGTAGTGCCGGGGACCAGAATCCGTCGATTTCGGCTGTTGCGATGAGCTGTGCTTCGCCACTGGTAACCAAGAGCGGCAACAGAACGGCTGCCGCCTCTTGGCTGCGCGTGATCCTCATACCCCTGGCTGACAAAGCGCGCATTATGTCGGCAAGTCGCAAAAGGCGATCGGGGCTTAGCAGTATCCCCGAGGTGGCTTCGAGCCTTTTCAGAAGATCTGTAAGCTGCCCCACTCCGCCAATGGCCTCCCAATACGGCTGAAGTGGGAAATCGCTCTCCTGACCTTCGAGGGTTCTCATTTCAGTGCGCTCACAGGCAGCGCCTTCAGCGCATTGAGCAGATCGTCGGCTGTTTTGACCATTACGCCCAAAATTGCTTTGGCGACGTCCCGGTTAACCGGGACTCCTTCGATCAAGGCCTTTTGGATTGCATTCAAAGTCAAGGGAGACGCGTGGACGGCGCGTGCCAGCGCAATGTATTCGGCAGTTCCCGGAACGCGCGATGAGCCTTTCACCCTTTCGGCAACTCGCCTTCCCAACGACACAGCGACTTCAGATGTACGCTCCGCCAAGGTTTTGTCCATCTCATCGATCGTCATGAGATGTTGAAACACGATCGAACGGACCGTTTCCTCGTCAGGCATGGCGATTTCGTGGAACACACATCGCCGCAAGAACGCGTCGGGCAGGTTGTTCTCGGCATTGGTAGTCGCCACGACGATCGGTCGCGCCCTTTTTCTCAGTCGAGGATCCGCGGCGTCATCGACCGCGCCGATCTTCAATCCCAACTCGTCGATGTTGAACCTCATTGCCTCGAAACTTTCGAGGAGATCATTCGGAGTGTCTCTGGGTGCCTTGTCGATTTCATCGATTAGGACGACCGTAGCCGCAGGGATTTCGGAGAGTTCATCAGCGCGCGATAGGAGATCACGCAGCCTTAGGGGGCCGTCGAAACCTCTCTCGTTACCCACGATCTCGGCGATGCGGTCAGGATTGGTAATGGGTTCATCTTTTGCGGAATCCAAAACCAGGGCGTTTGCCCCGCATGCCGTAACGATCGCCCGACCGAGTGCTTCGAAACGCAGAAATTGCCGCAGGGGCTTCTGGCTAAAGTGAAAGCGGCCAAGGGTATCGAACTTGTAGAGTAGGTCACGACCGGAGGTCTGGGTCGTCACTGTCAAGCGGATCGGTTCCTGGTCCTCTCCCAGAACTTTGGAGGCAAGATAGTATGCCGCGCCCGTCTTTCCGACGCCTGGCAGACCACTTAACAAGAGGGGTTGGCCAAGCAGCACCGCCAGAGACGCGGCTGTCTCAAGGCTTTCGTCGGCAGTGTAGGGTCTCTTCCTTCCGCCTGCAGCGCGCGCCACGAATGACGTTGTTTCCAACCGATTGTCCAACAAATGAGCATCGAGTTCCAAGCCCTTCATAGGTCCCCCCATTTCCTCTCGACTACGGCATCCAGGCCGAGTGAGATGAGATTGAAATTTCGCGTTCCGGAGTCGAACGGCGGGTTCATCTTCCGCCCAACCGCATCAGCGAATTCCTCCATTTGAACTTCGTCGCGACACCATTGTAGGAAATCCGCAAAGGCTATTTCGTCTAAAACGAAAGGATAAACCTCACATTTCACTTCGGAAGGAACCATGCTGGACTCGCTAAAGACTTCAGTCAGCTTTCCGATGACCTTCTCCGCCCGGGAACGGGCTTCGTCGAAATCTGGTGCGCTCGTCACGACGTTGAGAATGGCGACCAACGGATTGTCTCGCTCCAACGTCTCTCCTCCGGGCGGGATGACCGAGGGCACGGACCAATCCGCCACATGTTGTAGAAACAAGTGCAATGTTTCCCGGAAACCGTCCCGAGCCTCAAAGGTCACTCGATCGAAGATTCTGGAATCCAGCACATCGAACAGTAGAAGTCTTGATACCGCGCCGCTTGCGAGCCGCATGGCGATGGTCGGTTCTTTCTTTGGGCTACCGGGCCGCTCCGCAACAAGCGCGTCGGCGAGTTTATCTAGAATGCGTCCCAGATCGGCCCGCGATGTCATCCCGGGAATCGACAGTACGCTCACGCCGGGCTTAGGACAGATTAATCGATCGAAGATCGGGTTCTCCGGCCGCGCGCTTTCTTCCTGCAGCCTTCTCAGAAAGAATGGGGAACCATCCCATTGTGTCGAAACAAAAGCAAACAGATAGCCCTTAGGCCTTGTCAACTTGAAAGCGTCCAAATACGATTTCACAGGGTCAGCACGGTCAAGTCGATGCATGACCTGTCGAGCTTTTGCTACTGGATATATTCCGCTCTCAGCGACTGAATTTTTCACACCGCATTCGAAAAGTTGCGCGGGAACCAACGCTTTGAATTCGGGGTGATCGGGCAAGGGGAGAACGAGAACGGCGTCCTTGGCGACATCGGTTGGAGGCGCACGTTGCAATATTCCAAACACTTCCAACAGATCCGTCTCCACAGCGTAGCGCCACACCGCAGCGCCTGACCCTCCTCCTAGAGGATTGGGCTGGCCGGCGACATTTCCGAGTAGCTTGTCCACTCCCATGAGATAGTGCCCGGTTATAAGCGCTTTGGTGTCCATCAATTGCCCCCTGCTTGGAATTGCGGCGACATCCTTCAGCCCCGCATTGCGCATCGCGCCCGCGAGGAGCTTTTGTGCTGTTCCCGTGTAGCCCCAAAAGGTCACTGTGAGTGTGTCGGCTCTCGGCGCGGAGAAGCGCAGCTTTTCGAGGCTGGCCGTTAGATTGTTGCGCTCGATGACGTCGTCGACTTCCAGCATGCTCTCGATCGTTATGAGCTTTTTTGAAGTTGGAACGAGCCCCTCATTGTCCAAGGCGATAAGCGCGACATCTAGCCTGTCGTCGGAGGCAGGTGTTCCGGATGCTGGCCATATGAGCCGCCCAGTAACAATCGATGGCGCTATGGCACGCTTTTCGGCAATCCTCGACTCGTCAGCGTCGGGATCTCGGGAAATTTCGAACTGCAACCTGATGTTCACCTCATCGTGCTTCGGCACCGCGAGATCAGGGCCGAAATCGCAAACCACATGTAGCGCTGTCAGGACTAGACGTCTGCTAATCAGCAAACCCGTTCCGATTTCCTCAGACCCGTCCGGGGCTATTCGGCGCACCAGGACTGTCAACGCCATGGCTGAATCGACCGTCAACCTCCGTCCTCCATTCGGTAACAACTTCAATGACCCAGTAGTTTCTCGACGAGCACCTCACGGTGCTTGGACGAGGCCAATGCCGACATCAGCTTGCGGCAAAGGGATTGATTTCACTGAGGATCTCACGGCGGTGGCGATGGCGTCGGCCGAAACGGGACCGTCTTCGGCCAACTTTTGCGCCCACAATGCGGCGACGCCAGCAACGTGGGGTGCGGCCATGCTTGTCCCACTACCGACGGAAAAACCGCCGCTCTTGTCGCATGAACATATTCCCACACCGGGAGCGCTCAGCGTTGCGCCCGTATTGGAAAATTTCGCCACTTCAAAATCCCCTGCGGGATTCCGCCCTACGGCTGATACCGAGAGGAATTTGTCTCCCGTCGCCGGCGGCGCAACGATGATCGTGTAGTCTGGTCGTTTGCTTTCATTCCCGGCCGATGCGACAACAACGCACCCTCGGACGAGCCCGTCATGTCCTACGGTAACGCGCGAGAGGTCGTCGAACAACTTGGTGTTCTGACGATACCCCGCGAGGGCGAGAGACGTCGCCTGGGCGGGATCCATGTCATATTGCTGTACGAGCGCTTTTTGGTAACCGGGGAAATCCATTCCCAGCGACATCGAGATGATCATCGCGCCTTCCGACATTGCCCATAGGACGGCTCGCACAATCTGTTCCGAGTTTCCTCCGTCTCCTGCGACCACCTTCCCGATGAGCAAATCGGTGATGCCTGGCGCGACGCCAATCTGACGGCCATCGACCTCCCGTCCAAGCAGGATGCCGGCACAATGGGTCCCATGACCATCGGTATCCGTGAAGTCGGTGTCGGCTTCGCCGTCCTTCACCGTAAAGTCGCGTCCCTTGATGTTGACCCCTTCGAGCGCGGGATGTTTCACGATCCCCGTGTCCAAAATGGCAACTTTCACGCCCTGTCCCCTGTAGCGGTTGCTGGCGGCCTTGATTGCTTCAAGGTTCCAAGCATTGACGTGACATGAATCCAGCCTTCCTTCGTCTACACCCTTGATCAAGGTCATCGGCATACGAGGAGCCACCGAAAGTACACTCTGGTCTGACAATGCCCTCGCGTGCTCGACTGCATCCATTTCGTCAATTTCAATGTCGTGGGGTTGAATGCCTCGATAGGCGTCAGCCTTCTTCGTTGCACCAATTAGCTCCGGATCCCTCTCGAACGCCGGGCTAGGGTTAAACGGCTTTCTGCCGGCCGTCCGCAAGACCACCATTTGAAGCTTTTTCATGGTTCCTCACACCCTCTCTCCCTTCGTATCCGGCGGAGGTCTTTTTATTCGGACAGCCGGATCTCCAAGAACGATGTAATTCCTCGCGTCGTCGCGCTGTACCCAGAGCCGCGCGAGTTCAGCGGTTCTTGTCTCGGCCGCATTCGGATCCCGCAACGCGTCCGAAAGCTGCACCGCTGCCGCGGCCCAGCGTAAATTGAACTGGTCGGTCGCCAGACCTATCCGCTCACCCTTCAGAAGACGCCTGAGAACGTCGCGGAGTCCCGCCGTTTGCGGGTTGTTGCTCCCCGTCCGGAAAGAGTAAGACCATGCGCGATCGATATGAGCGAGCACCGCCAAAGCGCCGCCGTTAGGATGGGAGAGGAGTGCCAACGGAAGTTTTGCGATACCTGGACGAGGTGCGATCTTTTTCGCGGTGTTGTCGGGGTTATCCCGGAAAGTGTCAAATTCGCTCCAGCCCCCACCGTAGCACGCGAACAAGACGTAGATCATTCCCCGAAGTCGGGCGTCGGAAGGTACATCGGCAGCGGAGAACCAGTGATCCTGGGATATCTGCCCATATCCCTCCCAATCCTGGCAGATCAGTGCCCCATTGGCGTCAGCGAGCCTGCTGTCGGATTGACTGAATGCCATCCCGTGAGTTCCGCTCAAAAGGACCGAGGGAGTTCCGCAGGGGCGGTTTCCTCGAAGGAGCTCTCCGAAAGCGGCCTTGGTGGCTGATTTTCCTAAAATCGGATCGATCGATATATTCAAGTGTGAAACGAGATTGGAAGCTTCGGGAGTGCCGAAGCAAAATGGCTTTGCGACATCGCGCGTGAAGAGCGCGGTTGCCGCGTCGAAGGGATGCTCAGTTGCGAAGATCGCCGCCGTCTGCACAGCGGGAGAATCGGTCGTTTCCACGCCTACGACGCTCTGCGCGTAGCGCGCGTAGGGTTCAAGCTCGTCGAAATGTAGACGTCCTACTGCCCAGAACATATCGAGCAGGTACTGAAACTCCATACTCACTTCCGTCGGGTCTGCGACGATAAGCAGGTAGAACGGCACCTTATTGTCGGGATCCACAGCCTCCAGGGAGGGCCCCCGCCCCTGTCGCGACAACCAAGCAGCGGCCGTCTCGCCCTGCCGGACACCGAGGTCTCCGTCGAAGACGAAATACCTGTCGCCGGCCTCGACCTTCCTTCGTTCCAGAAGAGGAGCCAGGGCCTGGCAGATTGCCGCGGTATCCTTGTTAGCTGGAAAGACGATGCCCCAACCCACCGAACTGAGCTCGTCGGGTTCAAAATCCCCCACCACTGCTTTGGGCGCAACGCCGGGCATAGAACCCAGTGGCGGTGCTTTGCGTTTTGCCGGATCAATGTTTCCAACGAGGTCGCTCTTCGCAGCCGCGATAACCGCCTCTCGTGAAATGGCCGGCAGTGGGTGGCCAGTGTCGGCATCCACGCCATTGGCGACCACTTCGATGTCTGTGTAGCTCACGGGGGTATTGGACATACTAATCCTCAATCTGCCTTTGGAAGTGCCGCCTGCCAAATGGCGTGAGCGACCTCGGGCCCATTGATCTTGCTGTGAGCTCCAGACGCCCCTTGGCCTCCAGCAATGAATTCGCTTGCCTCGATGTTGAAAACTCCGCGCACTCCCTGGAACGCGTATTGTTCCCTCGCCGTTTTCATCGCCATATCCGTAGCTTCGCCGCCCAGTCCCTGGGCTCCAAACGTCCCGACGGCACCGTATGTAGGCAGATCGAGCGCGGCGAAGTCGACTTGCCGTGCAACACCAGCCGCAAGGGGATAGTAGATCCGCAACGCCGTGTCGTGTCTGCTTCGGGTCGTGATGATCGGGCCGTCGACGAGTCGATTGGAAAGGCACCGAAGAAAATAACCGGGCGAGCCCCGCTTCACGGGGATATCATGGCAATAGGACCAAAGTGACATGGCCCCCTGTACCAATGCCATCGATGCAATGGGGCGTGTCTGTTCCGCTTCGTTGCGTCCCGCCACCATAGAGCTTACGACGATGCACCCAAAGCTGTGACCCATCAAATGAAAGCGAACATCTTGGCCGTTCACCCTCGATTGGAGGGTCCGAAACATCTTGTTCATGCCGCCTGAACCGACAGTCATCGCCCGCTGCTTCATCTTCCAGAACGACAATTGCCTGAGCGGGGCCAGTATCCATTCAAGCGCCGAGCCGCTAAAAGATGGGGGCAACGCTCCCTTTGCCTGGTTGAATGTCTCCGCCGGATCAAAATCATCCCTGTCGGAATCGGGGGAAGCACCCTCTCCGCCCGTCCCGAGTTCACTTAGCAATTCGTTGATGTTGAGGTACGCCTCCTTCGCCTCTTCAGGTAGAACAAGGGCATCCGGTTGCGCGGCTGCCGCATCGAACACCACGCGAAGGTTCTCCCGCAAACCCGGCCTGTCCCCAAGTCGCTCGACATAAGTCTCAAGGATGTCGTCCGCCAATCCAAACGACGGGGCTCCAAAGCCAAGTTCCTCGTCCCCCCACGGCAGGCTTGGCCAATGAACGCCGATCCGGTATTCTTTAAAGCCGGGCCGCGTCGCGACCATGGCGTCACGATCCGCACTCAAAGCTTCCGCAGCCGCGATCCAGCGTGAGTATTGTGCCTTCGCAGCATCAACATCGCCCATCCAGCCATGGCTCAGGATAAAGACATCGGTGTATTGTCCGGACGAGACGTCATCTACAATCGTTTTGGAAAATAGCCCACCACGGCCGTCTGGATCATCCGTTCGCTCCCGGCCTTCGCCGTCGAAGCAAAGCAGGGCGTAGCGCCCGTTCTTGGTGGCTTGGTAAGGCATCCACTCCTCCATGTTGCGCGAGAAGCGATCAACTAGGCATTCAACATTCCCGGATTCGATATCAATACAGGCTGGGCTCCTGCGCCGAACGCGAGCCCCGGACCGGGAGCAGCACCCGACATCCGCCATTTCCCATCAAACGCGATATTGAAAACCTTAAAGCCGAACACCACTGGAACGGTGCCGGAGAAAGTCACACCGCCGGAGCTCTCGCTGGCGCTCGAAACGCTAAGATTAGCGCCGATTGCTTGCTTGATGACCGGAATCTGCATGTCGATCCTGCCCGACTTTTTGTCCTTGGCCTCGACCGATATGGATGTCGATTCAAGGACCTCGGTGATGACGTAGGTCTGGGCTTCATCATTTTCGAAATAGCGCTCGAAGATCGGCCCGTCGCCCGACAGGTCGCCGTGCCCTAGATAGCTGCCGACGGCAAAGGGATCGACGCCGCGATAGGTAACATCGCCAAACGTAAATTGAATGCTTTCAGCATCGGCAAACACAAAGTCTAGTTTTGGTGCTGCTGATCCCAGTGACCCCAATATTCCATAGAGCAGTTTCAGTCCCACTGAGGTGCTCATTTCGTTAGTCTTTTGGCCGGTTACAGCCGAGGCGAACTCAGGCGGTCGTTCCTCCGGGACGGCTTCGGAGGACCTCCAAATCTGTGACAACTTGCCTAAACGTTCGAGACTCTTTCCGTCGCGACCGAGAACATCGAGAGGATTAATACCCCTGCGTGGTACACGCACCACGTTGTATCCAATTTCGTTCAAATAGGTGAGTGCATTGTCCGTGCATATGCCCATCGCCGGCCCTCCAGCGTGAATCTATTGCACTTCAATACAATCACGTCGCCCCTAAATTGTAAATGACAATATAGCAATCGTGTAGTAATAATGGCCCTGCAAGTACTCTTCAGCCAATGGAATAACCACGCCTTCTAAAACAAGGCGACGCTTTAGGCTTGTCAAATGTCCGAAAATGATACTCAGTCAGAAGAATTCTTCGGCAATACTTCGCTCTCGGCCGCTCTGGCGGATCGGGAGGCGAATGAAATCAACCAAGAGATGTTAGCTTCGCTTGGGATCGATTTCGCGCCCCCAAACGCGCGAGGCATTTCGCAACGACCCTACGACTTGATTGTGAATCACGAAACTGGAGGCCGTCGTTACTATGAAAGAGTCTACGGCGGCCGCCCGGTATGGCCTGGTGAAAACTCAGGTGTAACGATCGGCTTCGGTTATGATCTCGGCTACGTTGGTGCGAACGAATTTCAGTTCGACTGGAGGTCGCTGGGCACCGCGGCAGTCGGCGAATTGTCGCGATGCGTTGGAAAGCACGGGGGAAACACAGAAGATGCGTCCTTGAAAGCACTGACGAATGCCGTCAGGCACATCGTCATTGCTTGGGAACAAAGCGAAGTTGTTTTTAAAGCGGTAACCGTGCCCAAATTCTCGAGCCTCACCACCAAGAGCTTGTCCAACACCGACGACCTCACCGACGACTGCTATGGGTCGCTAGTGTCACTCACGTTTAATAGAGGCGCGTCGTATGGCATCGCGTGGAACAGGGACAAGGATCCCATCGATCGCTACAAAGAAATGCGGGCAATCAAAGCCGATATGGCAAATCGCGAGTTCGGCGCAATCCCCGTACATATCAGGGCAATGAAACGCATCTGGAAAGGCAAGACAATTGAAGCCGAAATGACAAAGCGGCGCGAAGAAGAAGCGGCACTTTTTGAAGCTGGTCTACGAAATGCTTGACGACGACCCATCTGGATAAGGGAGCAATACAGTGGACGATCTTGACCCGAATGCGAACAATGATCTTGATCCCGGGAAGTCGCCCGGTCCCAACCCATCGCGGGAAGATATTGTTGTCGCGAACTTTGGAATCGACGGAACAGGCGACCTTCCTCCCGGGGAAAGGGTTGACGACCTTCCAGAAGCGTTTGCGATCGCCACCACGGATTTTTCCATAGCTAAAGCCAAGGCGTTTTTAGAGGCGTGCCTGAATTCGAATCCGCGCGTCACCTATGGGCTGGGCAAGAAGATATCTCCGGGACAGCAGCCTGGCAGTGGCGGTTTCCTTCAAGTTGATTGCAGCGGCTTCGTGCGACAAACGATCCGTCTCGCCACCAATCTGGGAGGAACGTTCCCGGATGGCTCGGTAGTACAGCATGAATGGGTGCGGAAGAAGGGCTATGCGCCTGATAGCGTGGCCTCCGGCGCGGCAAGTGATAACAATATTCGGATCGCTTTCCTATCTCCGAGCTCGACAAGCAGCGGCATTGGGCACGTAGTCTTGCTTTACCGGGGCATGAGTTTCGAATCCCACGGCGGCGTTGGACCCGATTCACGGCCATGGACCGGAGCCGGATGGCAAGCGAAGACCAAAGTCTATGTTTTCGGTCGGGCAGTGTGATCCTGAGAGGGACACGAGCAAGTGGATGTCGACTTCGAGGTCGAGGCCGCCCTCGCCTTCCATGACGACGATGCCAAGGCTACATTGCGACACTGCTCGGTGACATCAAGCACCTTCGCCTGCAACTGGCATTTGCGACGGCGGCGATGGGTCACGGGATGACGCGGGGATCGAAGCCTACTTTCGACCCCGAAACCTAACGTGCTGGAAAGAACCAGCCGCACAGCAAAGCCCAGTTTCGAGACCGCCGTCCGGAAAGGGTGGATCGCACAGGGACCAGACCTCGAGACCATGGTCGACGTCGCCCTCGCCAAGAAGCTGTTCCGCGCGGTGTACGCTTCGGGGCGCAGAGCGGACACCGACCGATAGATCTTCGCCGTCAGCCGTTTCCGCATAACCGTTTGGGCCGATGGGCGTTGCGCGGAAATGCTATCGCGGGGATTGGGCTGGCTTCGGATTCGTCAGGGCGAACGCGATGACTGGTGGTTTTGGAAGCACTATCCGTACAAAATATCCGCTGCCCTTGAAGCCCCGAGATCGCACGGTCCCTCGCTGCAAAAGTGGCACGACCGCTAGGAATACGAAACGTCTCGCACGCCCATCAGCACGCAAGCGTCCGTAAACAACTTCGCGTTTTCACCAGGGGCACCTTCGACTTCGAAACCGCCATCCCACGTCAGTCCCACGCGTGCGAGAACCCGTTGAATATCCAGGACAGGTGCTGGCGGCTCGTCCTCCGGCAGAAGAAATCGCTGCACACGAAGTCCATCGATGTGGACTTCGTGACAATGTCGCCCGAGTGCCTCTCGCGCCTCCAGAAGCCGAAGCATCGCCTTGGGGCTGCCTTGGACTTCACTAACCTGGAGGATACCCTCAAGGTTCTCCTCGATTTGATCGACCAATTGGAAATACCAGGCCTTGAGATCGGATAGCCGCGAAAGCTCGATTTGGTCACCGCAGTTCTCGAGCACGTATCGCCAGTCCGTGCATTCGATAGCCTGCTGGATCTCCTCTACTGGTAGGCCCTCACTGAGATGGCGGTTTGCGGCTTCCGCAAGCGCTTTGTCGTCCTCTGCGCGCGCTTGGCAGCGCAAAGCCGCAACCCGGGAGAGATCAAAGGACTGCCGCATCGATGCCTGCCTTAGAGTTTTGAGCTAGCTGCTTTCTTGCTTCGAATTCCGCTTGTGCCGATCGAAGACGGGCTTCGTGCTCCTCGGACCAAATTTCATGGACGGTATCGCCACCGTTCCATTGGAAACCATGCTCCTTGAGGCAGTCGTCGATAGCCGTTTTTAGCGGCGGGGACAGTTCGCCAGCCCGCATATGTCGATTGATCCTAATGCCAGCCAACTGGGTATTTTCCGCGATGCGGGCAACGAGAGTGCGCACCCTCACCTGCTGAAACTCCGCGGTACGACCAGGATCGTCCATGTCCTGTACTCTGAGGCGTGAGGCCGCAGTTTTGAGGCCGCTAAGCGCTTGCGTCCACTCCGTTGAAAGGTCGTCCAGTTTTGCGATCGAGATGCCGCGGCCGGAATTGGTCAGGACAAACCGCCAGGCAGTGTTTGCCGTTGCTGCTCTTAGAGCTGAGATCGGGCATCCCTTTGCTATAAGTGATTGGATTTCCAGAATGTTTTCTTGCTCCAGCAGGTCCCTGAGGAGCTTCGTCCGATCTTCGTTCGCCATCTCATCTCCACTTCTGGCTAAAAGTGTTCCGGCAAACAGAGAGACCGTCAATACGAAAAATGGGGCTTGGCGCTTCATAGAAAGGAGGTGTGTCAAACCGGCCCCAAGATCCAAACGAACTTGCCTATTGGGCCCGCGATGCGTCAGACTTCTACAATGAGGCCGGGGGCAAATTGGGTTTGCTCTTTTGGATACCCTCGTGGGTTCGAGACAATTCTTGTGCTCCCGACGTAGTAATCATTGCGGTGATGAACGTGTCCATGGACCCAAAGGGCCGGTGGGGTTTCAAGTATGAGTTCTTGCAAATCCGAAGCGTAGCAAGCCGACAGCGGGTCGTGTCGAAACTCCGAGGCCACCGAACGGGGCGACGGTGCGTGGTGGGTCACGACGACTGCTTTTTCGGTTGACCGCTTGCGAAGTTCCGTGGCTATGAACTCTCTCGTCTCGACATGCTTTTTATAGGTGTCGATGGGTCTGAATTTGGAGTACGGATTCTTCGAAAGCCTGATCTTAGTGTAGTCGTTCATGTCATGGGCTGCGTACGACATCGCGACCTGAGGGTTGATCCCAAACAACCGAAAATCAGTCCACAGTGTGCCTCCTATGAACGACACGCCATCGATCTCGACCACGGAGTTTTCGAGGAAGTGGACACCCGCATGGCTTTCCGCCACGGCCTCCTTCAAGCTCTCTTGGACTGCATCGCCATAGAACTCGTGATTACCCGCCACGACGACTATCGGGATTTTTCCAGCAAGATACTTCGCCAGCCAGCGTAAGCTCGGAACGATCCCCTTCGTCAGAATGTCGCCGGCGCAGACGACGACGTCGGCGTCAGCCGGAGGTTCGAAACTGAAAGGTTCGCCGAACTCCAAATGAAGGTCGGAGATCGTCCAGATGTTCATGGACGGAAGCACCAATTGCAAACCGGCGTTGGAAACGAGAATGACCTGCCGCCCCCAAAACGGCGTCGGCCGGCGTTGGCTCGTTCTTTGAAGCTCAGCATTCTTTTGACCTCGAGTCTCTTTGAAACAAAAAAGGAAGGTCCGGAAGGTAACGGGCAGCAAACGCCGGTCGCATATTTAGCGCAACTGGGTCGTACTTTTTCGTTAGACCGCGGCGAGCCTGTTCCTCGGAAAGCCACCCGTCACCCAATCGCCAACGTTCGTGGAATAGGTCATCTAGCTCGAACGCGGTCCACAGTTGGAGGTTTTTCACGGCTTTCGCCCTTGCCTGTGGCGACGAGGAACCTCGCGCCATCATCGCCAACCATTCGACGATGTCCTGCTCGGTTATGGCAGTGATGCTCTCGATCTCGGCGGCGATATCCTCCGGAATGGTAGCCAGCGCGATGTCACGAGCCTCAAGAAAGCGCTTGTCTACCGTGAAATCGATGGCCCACTCCTGGGGGTCGTCGCGCCAGAGGATCGTCTCAGCTTCTCTTGTCCATCGTCCGTCCAAAATCAAACCAAGACTCTGGAAAGCCGGAAATGCCTCGGGCGCGAGAAACGCGGGTCCGCACCCGTTCGCGGCCCGGATGTTAGGTCGAATAAGACCGGACGGTTTGGGCGCATCTCGCGCTCCCGGATGATGCCGGTACCCGAGGATGTCGTTTTGAGCGGCTAGACTTACCACGATCGCAGCAAGATCGTCCCACCGCGGCAAAACTGTTGGCAATGCGGGTTCCGGAACGGGCACCGCGCCCAACGTCGCAAAGGTCGCATAGCCAAGCCTTATCAGCGCATCGCACCCGGCTTCGTAACAACTTGTATATTGGTGCTCCCAACTGCCAGAGAGGTCGCGGGGGAGCCGCGCGACGAGAAAGTCGACGACGGGCTCCACCCATTCCCGTCCGTGGGCGAGGCTGGTGGGCTCGGCACCAGGGGCTATCGGTCGTTTGATCGGGATGGAACCGACGGCAACTGATTTACCCGAAACCAACTGCCCCTTTGGTTGGCCACTTCTCTCTGCCATAGACCGCACGCCTCTCATTGTTGGTTCATCCTCATGAGGAAACTTAGTCGTCAAAGATCGGCGGCAGACGACCCTCCCAATGGTCAAATTCGACTTGCGACCCGAGACGGTACCAACGAGACAAAGTCCTCGCGATGCCACGATGGCGGTCCAAATAGAACAGTTCGCTTGATGCAGCAGTTTGGCCATCCTGGATCGAGGGATGAGCAAGGGTTCGGCCAACGAGGCATGGCACCCTCCTGCTGGCAAGGCACCAAGAGTTTATCGCAACGGCAGCAACGGCAGCGTTGATTTTGTCGACATTCTCAAGGTCGTCTGCGAGACGTCGAAGCATAGTCACAAGGCTCGCCCGGGGCGTACCAAAGCACTTACTGGCATCCGATTCGTCAGGTATCACGCTCGGTCCCTATTCTTGATGTCCGAATCATCTTCACAACGCCCTTTATAGACTCACTTTGAGATATTTAAAGACATCAAAGTGCTGTTGTTGACATTTTTTAAGTCCCCAGCTTCATCAAAAAAATGAGGATTATTGCACCCCCAGAGGCTTTACGCGCCGCTCGCGCGCTTTTGGGCGTCTCGCAGCGTGACGTTGCGGACCAAGCCGGTGTTCCTCAGAGGTCGCTTTCGATCGTCGAGAACTCCGACTATCTGCTTGCGGACACCAACCTGCTTCTCGTTGATTTTTACACCGCCAAGGGCTTGGTTTTCCTAGGTGAAGGCTTCATCGGCTCCGAGATCGCACGTTGCGGAGCCTGTTGGGCTGCCCCGGAAAATCCGGGAAAGCCAGAGTCAACGGAACCGCAGTTCCAGACGCTGGACGTCTCGGTGTCCTTCAAGGCAGCACGCGCATTTCTGAACAGAGAGCGAGCAGACATTGCTGACTCAGCTGGACTCACGGTGGCCGCAGTGAGAGGTTTGGAAGCAGGAAAGAAATGGACTGAATCCTATCAGAAGCTCGTCGAATTCTACGAATCGGAAGGCATCGAGTTCACTGGATGGGGCGAGCCCTCGACGCAGAAGTTCTATGGCGTCGGGGTTCGCTGGAAGGGCGAGCGTAGGGTGAGTACGCGCTCGTAACAAAAATGGTATCTGATCGCGCGGGACTTGCGTGATCCTGGCATCGCCGACGGCTGCTACACCGTAGTCCAGGGGCACATGCCTCATCGAAGTCCCGTCTTTCACCTAAAGACCCACAAGTTATCTAGTCGATCGTCGAGGGCCGATTCAACTAGGGGCGACCAAATCCCTTGGTCGGCAACTTCGCAATAGGCGGATCGACAATAACTGCAGCGAACTTGACGGCATCCTCGGGTGATTCGAAGTGCTTTCCATCCATTGATGAATGTAACCAAGATGGCGATCGAGACTGACGCACGAGATGCGACGAGAAACCCCGCTCGGCACTCAGGCAGCGCGCAGCAACTCCTCCGCGCGATTGCACAGTTGAGCTAAAATCTCGTCTTTCCTTGGAGATAGCTCGACCATCGCAACAATGCGATTGAGTGCGACAAGGGTAGCAAGCCGGGCTTCAATATCGGCTATATGCAGTTTGGCTTCTCGAATCTTTGTCTCGAGGTCTACCAATGTCTGGGGTCCACCGTTCGCGGTTTCCTCCGCGAAAATGTCGTCGATATACGGTTTCAGAGCTTCAGGGCTTTTGTGGTTCATATCAATGGCAGAACCGGAAAGGATAGTTTCGGTCCAGTTCGAGGCGGGGCCGATACGGGCCGCATGGGCCCTAGCGGTTGCAAGCCTTTCCCTGATTCTGTCCTTGATGAACTTGCTCCGGACCTTATGGATGGTGCTATTGTGGACCCCTGCCTCTCGGAGTGCCTTCGTGGCCAGCTTACTGACGGTACCCGATTTGGGGACCTGCCCGTTACTCTTGATAAAAAGGTGGTCTGCGGGTGAACCACTTTTCCGGATGATATCAGCGCGAGGGCCACTTGCGTAGCTAAGCATCCGCATGACGACTGGAACGCTGAAATAAAGAGGAGCAGTCTCACCGAGTTGGTCATCTTGCCCTTTGCGCTTGACTTGAATTGCCCATTTCCCGCCGCTGTTGAGCAACTGATTGAACTGATCAATGTTTGGCAGCTGCCAAACTCGGGCAGCGAGCACTTCTGACACCCTACCCCCACTGTCCTCGACAGCCGAGAAAATGAGGGAGTTTCGTGTGCCGTGATTGCGCTTATGGAAGTTTTGGTGAACCGTCACGAGGTCGGGGTCCGTCGGCGTGACCTTTTTGCCGTATGAACTTTCCTTTCCCTTGAGTAGCCATGGCGACGACCAGCTATGTGTCCTCACTCCGCGTTTCGAGACGTTGGTCCTAAGCTCGCTCTTGATTGGAAACTCGTATTCGAGCATTTCCGCCGGCAATGCGTCTGGGGCATAAATCTGTACGCGATACCTCAATCGTCCGGCACGCTCTTGATGACGGTAAAAAGAGTGGATCACGCCCATGATTTTGTTTATCCGCTCTTTCCCGGTTCGCTTCACCCTGAGACTTTCGCGGAACTCGAGGATTAGGTCATCATCGACCTCCCGCCATTTTTTCCTCAAGCGCCGTAGCCATCGAAAAAATTGCAGTATTATCTTCGCGCTGTCCCACAGCGAGTCCGGAAGATCCATCCTGACCCTGACACACTGCCAGCTGTAAATTTCAGCCTGGAAATCGTTGTCGAAAGTGACCCTTGGGCAACGTCTAGTATACTTTCCAATCCTAGCTTCACCCCATTCGATGACATCGCGCAGCTTCCGGGCCTGTTCACGGTGGATGCGTTTAGAGGTAATTTCATCCAAGCTCATGGTCTTGGGCGATGGATCGCTGGCAATCAAGTTACCACCGAACTCGACCGACGCTTCCTTGCGGGCGCGAACCAAATCCCAGGTCTTCAGAAAGCGTTTGATTTTCGGGGTACTAAGAAAGGACGCATGACAACCTAGCTGGCTGCGGAGCCAGCGACGAACGACCATGCCCCGCTTGAATGGTGCGGTCAGTTCGTAGTTCTGCCTTAGCTCTTCCAACCGTTGTTTGTAGTCTGCACTGCGGGCAGAATTGGACACGGCCATCTGCTTTCTCATTTAACAACCCCCAACCCCTCAAGACCAAACAAACGTGCCTTTAGGTTGCTATTTTCTCGGCTCAGGGCTTCGACCCTTTGCTCATAGTGATCGACCAAACTTTCCAGCGATCGCACCGTTTTCGCCTTCGACTCTAGCCCCTGCGAAAGACGGTCCCGCTCGCGTCCTACGACTTTAAGACGCTTCTCAAGGAGACCTCCCCTCGCTTTGCTTTCTTCGAGTTGAACAGCGAGCGATTTGCGAGGGGATGCGGCACTGCCCTCCACAGGCGGCGTCAATCGGGTGATCTCGGCCTGGAGAAGGATGAGCATCGCCCCAAAATCTGAGTTCGTGGTCGTATACCTCGCTTTGGAGCCGATCGGCTCAATTCCGAACTCGGACGACTCCCATTTTCTTATCTGCTCTAGGCTTTCGATGTTGGACCAAAGCTCTGGTGTGATGTCCTCCGGGCGCAAGCTCGCGAGAGCGTTCACTCGCTCCCGCAGCCGCTGCTCCATGGAATTCGCAAACACACGTCGCTTTTTCGGCGCAGTAGTTCTGATGCATCTTACGCGCTTGGTCATGCAGCTTCCTTTGGCGGAACAAGACGCAAGAATCTGTGCGCCTGGAGCATTTTGAAGATGTTCTGAGGGCGACAATCGTTTAGAGCCGCCTGAGCTTCGACGGCCTGGTTAGCAACGTACTTTCGCTGTTCTGCGTTCTGCATGCTAAATGGACAATCGCCGCATACTGACGATCCGGCCGCGCTTACGTCTGCGCCAAGTCCCTCGCCCTGCCCATTTTTTCGACAGTTCGCTTTCTCAGTTGCTTCCTCAGTGTGCGGGCATCCACATGTGCTCCAGGCGTTCGCAGTGAAGATGTTAGCTTCTCTTCCCATGTGTCTAAGCAACAATTCGGCTGCTGCCTTGTCGACCATGACGACTTTGCCACGCAACATCCTCTTGAGCCGCTCTGACAGTTTCCGATAGCGATTGGCAAGCGGCCCAGTATACTCGTCCTCATCGTTAGCTATGGATCTGGCAATGTGGCGTTTGAATTCCTGCTCCGTTTTTATCCAGTAGCGCGCGGCCTCCGTGTCTAGGGTGGCATATGCCCTCGTTAACGCGACACTCCAATGCCGAAGTTCGTGGGAAAGTGTTTCCATTCCCCCATTGAACCTGTGAAAGAACACGACAGCGTAGAACCGGCGAAACTGGCGTGGGTACCAATGCCATTGCTTCTCCACCCCATCCTCTTCGTACGACGTGGCCCCAAGTGTACGGGCCAATTCGGTCATGCCCCTTGTCACCTCTAGTCTTATGAACCGCCTAAAACGAGGATCGTACATCCGGAAGAGTTCATTGGTCTGAGCCTCGGCACTGTGCAGATCTGCGATGGCAATCAGGATTTTCACTGCACGTGCGATGATATTGGGGATAGTTACCAATGTTTTCGTGTGGTCGTGATTTTTGACAATGGTGATGTTCAGCCACCATCCATAGGTGTCGTTCCCAGCCAAGCAATCCCGATCCAGCAGCAGAACCTCTGTCCGTCGACGTGCTGTGAATCCGGAGATAAGAATGAAGCAAGCCTTTGCGACCCTCAGCACCTCAGCTCGCACAAGTTGAACCGTGTCCCAACTGACCGTCGAACTCAAATAGCTTCGATAGGTCTCGTTGTAACGTTTCTCC
Organism: Rhizobium indigoferae; assembly: GCF_034554815.1. NCBI lineage: Bacteria > Pseudomonadati > Pseudomonadota > Alphaproteobacteria > Hyphomicrobiales > Rhizobiaceae > Rhizobium > Rhizobium indigoferae. Next base: position 2,857,933 of record NZ_CP140635.1, read on the forward strand.
ACTCCGCCCCATTCGTTCACCAGGATCCTGGCACACTGTTCAAAGAGGCTGATCATCAATCCATGCGGGGCGATTGGCGTCGACTTTGATGCGCGCCCGAGACGATTTGCAATTTCGTTCGGTGTCTCCTCAGCAAAAGGATTGAACCTAATTGTCGGGCAATTCATTACGCTTTTGAGTGAATGAAGCGCTTCAAAGAAAGAGATGTAGCTATACACGGAGTTGGCGGACATCGTCCCTCCCGTCTTACTGACAACTTCATCATCGTCTTCGTCGTCCTCTGGTTCCCTCTCAGGTACCGGTCTGGCCTGCAGGCGATTGAGTTGAACAAGGAGGATTCTCGAAAACGCGCCGGCTGTCACCGAATCGGGTAGATTGCAGGCCTCAATCACGGCTTTGGGATCGAGCGCCAACTGCGGTTTGCGTTTTAGGAACCGGTCCGGGAGCTGTGAAATGCTGGCGAATGGCCGCATCAGGTCTTCGACGCGGTTAACGGTCCTCAGTATTCCATCGACCCCGAAAGCGGCGTCCTCAAACAACTCCTCAAGATCGCCTTCAGAGACCTCTTGGAGCGACTTAAAGCGCCTGGCGGCGAGCCCATGAAGAGTATTCAGCCCGACGCGATGCCAGCGTTGGTGGGTCGACGCGTCACGAAAGCGGACGTAGGGTCCCGCTCGTATCCAGAATGTGAACTCCCGAGCAACGGGAAGCCAGTTTGAGCTTTCGGTTAAGCATCGCCCATCGGGCATACGGAACCTGAAGTCAAGGCGCTCCGAATCCGGCCCAACATCGTCATGAACCTCCCACACGTTTGCCACATAGGAGCTTCGCAGCCATATAGCCTTTCGGTCCGAGCCGGTCGAAAGCAAACTCTTCACCAACGGTTCAACAATCAGCTTTTCACGTCGCTTCATTGCGTCAATTCCATGGCTGATAAGGGCGGAAGTCAGGGTCATTAAGTCTTTGGTCAGCGATTTCTTCAGCCTCCCGCCAGACCGGCAAAAACATCGCCGGTGACATGAGTTCCTCGACCACTTCCACCAACGCCAAGAATGGTACGAACTCCTCCTCCCAGCGCTCCGGGTGATCACGGGTCCAGTCCCCCTCTGCCTGCTCGAGCGAGCTTCGCCAAATGATAAGCCACGAGAGGGACTCGGCTTCGATCATGATTCTCATTTGCTTGCAGCGGAAGCAGTCGAGCGTTTCGCACATCAATTGCGTCTCGCTGGACCGAGCATATGGATCGGCGCATGTAATGCCGATACCGACATCGATCGCCTCCGCTAGCCTAGCTTCAATCAGGTTTGTGTCCAAGCTGATGAACGCGGCTCCGCCGGGGATTGCATGGATCGTGCACGCCTCAAGTAACTCTTTGAAGTGTCTCGACTGGATCTCGGCCATCAGACGTAATGGGAGCCGATCGTAGTAACTTAGGCTCACGTTTTCGGTATGCTGAGCCAAGGCTAGAGCGGTGCCGAGTTTGCCGCCGTTGTCGATCGCGCACATCAAAAGTAGGCTGGGTCGCCACATTTGCGGCGTGAGCGGAATATCGCGAAGTTCGGCAATCGTCTGCCGCTGCTTCTTGAAGAATGTTCGCAGGCCGTATTGATTAATGGGCTGAATTCTCGGGCCAACCCTCTGAAGAAACATCAGATCCTTGTAGGCCGGAGGGGCTATATCTCTGAGGTACTTTCCCCATTTCAATGCGACTTCCAGTGCCGAACACTCGTCGGAGCGCATTTCAAAATAGTATATAATGGGCTTTCCCTTTGCCCGAGTTTTGAACCCAACTACCCTTCGATAGTTCTTGTCCTGAGATTGCTGATAGCACTTCTCTAGCAATCCCCTGCCAACTGGAAGATTGACGCCCGATGCCTGAAAATAAACGGATGCGCACGCGTGCATCAGATCGTTACTTGGAAGCAGATAGCTCTGGATTTCGCTTGAGGTCGCAATCTCTTGGTAGCGGTTTTTGAAGAACCAGTAGCCATCCTCGTCAGCAAGAGGAGCTTTCCGCCTGAACCTGTCTCGGATCAATCGCAGGCAATTCTTGAGAGCGCATCTGTCATTCGTATCGGGATGTGGAAAATACTCTCGGAATATCCGACTTCGCTGCGATTGGCTCAGCGATTTTTCGGAGATTGCGTCCCAATATAGGGAAGGGTCCGCCCCCTCTGAGGCAAGATCATCCCCTTCTATCAATCGCCCCACCCCCTCCTCGATCAGATGTTTGAAGCGCGTGTTCAACAGGGTTTGTCGTTTCTCAATCAATGTACGGGTCGCCGCGATGACCTCTAAAGGCCCCTCTTTTCCGTTGATCAGGAAATCCTGTCTTAGGGCGTTGAAAAAGTTTCGCGAGTCGAGGCGATCGCATTCAGCGAAAAGGGAGAGATTGTTAGCGTTCGTAAGCTTTTCGATAAACTCAATAAAGCCGTCGACCGTCTTCTCGTGATCATCTGCCGACCTTGGCGCGACTTCAGCGAAAGATTTGATCGTTCCAAGAGGCTTCCTCGATCGCCCCTCAGCTATTCCCGCGGGCAGCCAAGGAAATAGCCCATGGACACTTAGTTTGCGATTAAGGTTGTTGATGGTTCTGACGACCCGCGGGCGGCTTTGTTCCTCCAGGCTGTCGCGGAACTGTATTAGCACATAAACCCAGTCCACATCGGTGACGGAACCACGAACGTTAAGACGATCCACGATGGTGGCAATTATGCCCCCCTGTCCCTTCGCCCATCTCATTAACTCTAGCAAGACAAGATGCATTCGCCCGGCATTGGAGCCGTCCAGCTCCGAATACGATTGGCGAAAGGCTTTTGCCATGCGCTCGACGTACTCCGCCGAATAGCCTAAGAGATCCAACTCTGCGAAAGAAAAGAACCGTCCGTCGATAGCGGCAACATACGAATCCGAGGCCAACCGTGTAGCGTTGCCCTTCTCAAAGGCCTCTATTAGGTCCTCAGCTTCCTTGAACAGCCGGGGTATTCCAAGCGCCTCGCGTAACTTTACAAGGTTCGCGGTACCATAGAGTTCGTGGGTGAAGCGGCCTGTACTGAGCAGCTCGGCAAGCTCTCGGAGCGATTTCTCCTTACGAACGCATATGTACCCGGCATCGATCGCTTCGCGATCAAATCGCTCGAAAAGCGCTTGCATTCTTCCCCGTCTTTCGGCGGTGGAGAACGCCTCGGGGATAGCGTCGCGGATCAAGCTTCTATGTTCAAGCTTGCCCGATACTACATCGACAAGCCGCTGATCGATCGATGCTCTGATCGCAGCTTCCACCTGTCTGTCCAAAACGTCCTCATTGACATCTCGATTGCCGTACTTCGCGTTGAAGTACTCGAAAATTTCGGGGTGAAGCGTGAGATTGGCCTGGTCGATGCCCATCTTTTTCGCAATCGCAACTTTGAGCACGCAGCTATGCTTCCAAATCGGCTCATCGTTCGCAATACACTCTTGTATAGTGAGATAGATGCGCTCGCGTTGTGAGCCAGGCGGAATGTAGACGGGCGGCAAGTCAGGGCTTGGATCGTAACCTAGATCGAAAGCGCGGCGATCGTATTCAACGAGCGAATTCTCGATACTGGGTGCGATCTTGGCCTTACGTCCGACAGAAATTGCTTCGAAGGCCTGTTGCCGATCAAGCCGCCCTTGAGAATAATGCAACGTCCTGTTGCGGAAACCTCGTTCTATAAACGCCCCTAGCGCGGCCAGCCGGTCTTCAAGATAACCGTTGTTCGCCTTCTCCTCAAAGTAGCGGACGATATCCCTACTTCTTGAGACGTAAGACTGCGAAAGACCTATCTGAGTAGCCACCGTTCGTTGATTGATAAAACCGTGGTCGGTAAATGGCAGCGATCTCGAAGCTAGGCGCTGTTCGAGGAAATGATAGAGGGCTGCGCGCGCTGACCCCTCGTTGAACTTGGGCGGCATCATTGTCCGCCTCTACTACCGCGGGGAATGTCAGGACCGTTGAGTGTGCCGTGTATTTGCAAGGTAATGCGTGGGCAATTCCTTCGCCCCGCGGCACGATAGATGGGATGATGCTCCAGATATCGATGCAATTCGTCCATCGCCGCTCTCCTCTCACGGCGAAGATTCAAAAGCAAATTAGTTAATTTACAGTTAACTAAAAATATCGACGCAATCAGGCCGGAGCATCAACACTGAGGTTGATAGAACAATAGCCTTTTCGGATGAACACTCCGCACAAAAACGTCGGAGTGCGACACAGATATTATCGTCTTTATTTATCTATCTACATTTTTTACTTTAAATCTTTAATTTAGCCTGGAAATGCAAATTATAGACCTTGCCGTCTTTATTTACGGCGGGCACAGGCCAACTTCCTGCGCTTCACAAAGCCAAGGCAAAGCCAGTTTCACGCAACGCGTGTCAAACTTCAGGATCAAAATTAGACGGCCACATCACCAGCTATTGGGGCGTGCGGATCATATCCGGAAACCTGAAAGTCGCCGATCTTGAAGTCGTTTATGTCCGCCGCCCTTCTCAATAAGGTTAGCTTAGGGAAGGGCCTCGGTTCGCGCGCCATTTGTTCCGTCACCTGCTCAACGTGATTGGAATAAATGTGCACGTCGCCACCGGACCAAACGAGTTCTCCGGCTGGCATTCCCACCTGCTGCGCGATCATGTGTACAAGCGCCGCCTGCTGGCAAATGTTGAATGGCAATCCCAGAAAGAGGTCACACGATCTCTGGAAGACCATAAGGTTCAGCCTTGGCTGAGAACCAATTCCAGAGACGTGAAATTGATAGACCATGTGGCACGGCGCGAGAGCCATGCTCGACAGCTCGCCGACATTCCATGCATGAAAAATTAGACGCCTGCTGGACGGGTTCGTCCGGAGGTCGTTGATAAGAGTGGCAACTTGGTCGTAGGTTCGGCCGTCAGCCGCGACCCATGCCCGCCACTGTTTTCCGTAGACAGGTCCCAGATCGCCCCACTTACGGGCGAAACTCTCGTCGTTCAGTATGCGACTTTCAAACGCTTGCTGCGAAATCTGCTCACCGGTCTGCCTGCGGTACGTGGCGAGGGGCCAGTCACTCCATATTCTAACGCCCTCGGCGAGCAGAGGCCGGATATTAGTATCGCCTGTCAGGAACCAGATCATCTCCTTCACTGCAAGCTTCCAGTAGACACGCTTGGTCGTGAAAACGGGAAAATCACCATCCGATAGATCAAAGCGCATCATCGCACCGAGAGAACTGAAGGTGCCCACGCCCGTCCGATCGATCCGCTTGTCTCCAGTGTGGAGCACACGCTCGAGTAGATCAAGATATTGAGTCTCGGGGTGACGGGCCATGGGTATCCCAAACAAATGCTGTTAGCGTTGCTTCAGTCCGCTCACGAACTGCAATGATACCGCTATCCTGAGCGGTTTCCGATTTCTGTGAAAGATTTCAATGTACTGTATGCGTGATACCGACTGACACTCCGGGAACAAAATTCACGCCGAGGAAGATATCGGCCGAGCGCTGGTAGAGCTGGCAGGAAAGCTTGCCATCAGCCACATAGAATTGGAACAGGCAATGGCAGGGCGGCAGCGCCATTTCGTCCACTTCCGCCGGATTCCAGGCCGAGACGATGTGGCGGCGCGAATTCGGATTGTTGACGATACCTTTGACGAGGTTGGCGATCTGGTCGATATGGCCGCCGTCGGGCGCTGGCCAGGAGCGCCACTGGGCGCCGTAAACAGGCCCGAGATCGCCGTTTTCATCGGCCCATTCGTCCCAGATCGAAACGCCGTTCTCCTTAAGATAGCGGATATTCGTCTCGCCCTTCAGGAACCAGAGAAGCTCGTGGATGATCGAGCGCAGATGCAGCTTCTTCGTGGTGAGGACGGGGAAGCCCTCTTCCAGGTCAAAGCGCATCTGGTAGCCGAAGACTGAGCGTGTGCCGGTGCCGGTGCGGTCGCCCCGGTCGGAGCCCTTTTCCATCACATGATTCAAGAGATCGAGATACTGCTTCATGTCGCGCTGATTCCGTTTCGGCTAATTTAAGCCTTCAGAACCGGGAAACCAATCACCGCCGGGCATTTTCCCAATGTTTCTGATAGGTCGCATAACGCTTTTATGACGTTTGCCCTTTCCTTGGGCTGAGGAAACCACTATATCACCCATGCCGGCTTTCGGGCCGGCTATGGCGATAAATGAGCGGTGTAATAAACCTATTGGACCCGGGGGCGGTACCCGGCGCCTCCACCAAAAACCGGCGGTCTCGAAGGCCGGCTTTTGATGGGGGCGAAACAGGATCGACAAGGGTGTAAAGATCGTCTTTTTGCTCGGCATTGTACCGCCGTTATCGGGCTAAAATTGTAGTTGCAAACGACAACTATGCGGAAGCTCGTCTCGCTGCTTAATCGCGGTGTGACACTTCAATCAAAGTCCTAGTGGTTCGCACCTCTAGGCGGGGTCCGAAGGCACCTGGCAACAGAAGCCTTCACCTTCTCCCTGCCGCCGAAATCATGTATGCTGCTTAAAAACGTGACTCGGCTCCGGTCTTTCCCAAGGCGCCCGGACGTGGCATACAACCTTGTGAAAAGACTCCGAACCGACGAAAGACAGGAAAAGCATGGGGCAGGATCATATCCGCTACGACATTCTGGCACAGGATGCACTTCGCGGCGTCATCCGCAAGGTATTGGCGGAAGTCGCAGCCACGGGCCGCCTGCCCGGTGATCATCACTTCTTCATCACCTTCCTCACGGGCGCGACCGGGGTGCGCATCTCCCAGCATCTGAAGTCGAAATACCCCGAGCAGATGACCATCGTCATCCAGCACCAGTTCTGGGACATGAAGATCACCGAAACGCATTTTGAGATCGGCCTTTCCTTCTCCGACGTTCCGGAAAAGCTGGTCATCCCATTCAATGCGATCCGCGGCTTCTACGATCCCTCCGTCAACTTCGAGCTCGAATTCGACGTGCCTCTCGCCGATGGCGAGGAATTGCCGTCCGGTGAAATCACCGCCTATCCGGTGGATGCGGCTGGAAAGTCGGATGACGCTGCGGGCGCAAAACCCGTCGATGGCGAAGAGAAGAAACCGGGCTCCGTCGTCTCACTCGACTCCTTCCGCAAGAAACAGTGATTTGAAGGGAGGCCAAGCCTCCCTTTTTCATAGGGAATTCAGGCAAACGCATGAGCGCCGAAATCATCAATCTGCGCCAGTTCCGCAAGAAGCAGGCTCGCTCCGAAAAGGAGAAGCAGGCCGAACAGAACCGTATTTCCTTCGGCCGCGCCAAGGCCGAAAAGCAACTGACCCGCAGCCTGAACGACAAGGCCGACAAGACCCATCGCGACGGCCGGATCGAGACTGATGACGACGGCGCGTGAGGGTTTCACGCAAAGCTTGAAAAGCTGGAATGGATTCTGCGATCAGCCACTTGCGCGGTTTCCTTGAATCGATCTGCCAACCCACGCATGATTTGACAAAACGTCCTGAGCGCGTCCTCGCGGACGCTCAGCGCTCTAACCGGGATGTGAAGGCGCTCCATGATCCGCAAGCATTCGGCGACATTGCACGGCCATCGCACCAGTTTTTCGCTTGAAGATGAGTTCTGGGCCGAGCTGAAGATGATTGCCGCGGGCCGTTCGATACCGCTCGCCTCTCTGATCTCCGAAATCGACGACCACCGCCCGCCGGACAGCAACCTGTCCTCGGCGCTGCGCTTGCATGTGCTTTCCTGGCTGAAGGCTGGGGGCGACCGCCAGCCGTGACCCGGGCCTGATGCACGCTGCACAAAACCGTGGGGCAATTTTTGGCGAAAAATCAATGAAAACAAAAATCTGATACGCCTTGCATGAATTAAATTCTATGCAATCTCACTGCGCCTGAACGCCCGGCAACTGGTCAAAATTGAGCGGACCCGGCTGTGCTTGCCCGCTGCGCCGTGCCGCTTCCGCCTCGGCGGCAGCCCTCGCTTGCGCATCCGCCTTCGCTTTGGCCTCCGCCGCGCGTGCAGCCTCTGCCTCGGCAGCAGCCTTCACAGCGGCTGCTTGCTGCGCCAGTGCACGCAGCCGCTCTTCCTCCGCCTGCCGTTGTTGCTCGATCTCGGCCGCCTTGATGCGCTCGGCGTCGTTGAACCGATAGAGCGCCACCTCGCGGCGCAGCCGTTGTTTTTCGAGCACGATCGCCTGCAGCCGTTCGACCCGCCGGCGCTCGCGCTCGAAAGCGCGCAGCGACAGATAGCTGGTGATATCGGTCACATCCATCGTCTTGCCGGGTGATGGCAGCATGCCGGAAAAATTCAGCCTGAGCGCCGGCTCCGCACCAGAAAGCGCTTCGGTGCCCGGATTGAACCCGACACCCAGCGTCGCGCTGACCCGCTCTTCCGGCAGCGCGATCTGCGCATCGGCGGTGATGCGGGCGAGATCGTTGGCGACGGTGACATTCTGCACCCTCAGCGTCCCGTCGGTGATGTTGAAGGGGACGCCGAGCGGCGGCAGCTTCGCCTCGCCGTTGCTGAGCAGCGTTTCGATGATCGGATGCACCTTGCCGGCATTGATCTGCTCCTGCATCGTATCGGTCGCGGCAAGCAGCGGCGGAAGGATGGCAAGATTCAGCCCGCGTATGCTGGTATCGCCAAGCCTCAGTTCGCCCGAACCATTGAGCGAGCTGGCAATTTCGCCGATCGTCTTGCCCGAGGCCTCCATCGACAGCGACAATCCGAACTTGCCGTTGGCGATCGGCGCGCCGTCGCGCAGCCAGACGACGCCGGAAAGATCGGAATCGGCAAGCGCAAGCTTCGTCTGCAGGAAGCCGGTGCCGTTGGCATTGGTGAAGAGCAGGTTGCCGGAAAGCTTTCCACCGTCCCAGTTGCCGGCCATGTCGTTGAGCTGCAACTCGTCGCCCTTGTAGGCGACGTTGCTGGTGAAGTCCGACACCGCCGTATCCGGCAGGCCCGGCCAGAACTGCTTGGCCATCAGCTTCACGTTGACGTCGAGATCCTTGAAGATGGGCAGCCCCAGCGGCGCCGTCGTCAGCTGACCGTTGGCGGGATCGACGATCTGGCCGAACACCGCCTCGCCGAGCCAGCCGGCATCGGCCTTGGTGAGTGTCAGCCCACCGCTCGCGGTCGTCTTCGCAGCCTTCCGGTCGAAGGTCAGCGCACCTGAAAATTCGTTATCGGCCGCATGCCCCTTGAGATCCGAAAAGACGATCTTGTCGCTGTCGACGGCGGCATTGACCTGCAGGCCGAGCGGCAACCCGGTTCCGGTCTGCGGCAGGGCGATGCCGTTCATGATGAGATAGGGGTCGATATCGGCACTGTCCAGCGAAAGCCCGATCTGGCCGTTCATGAAGGTCTCCGGCCGAACATCGACCTTGCCGTTGGCGGTGAACGAGGTCCGGTCGGTCGCAAAGCTCAGGGCCGCATCGGCGGGATCATTGCCCGATGCCTTCACCTTCAGCGTCAGGCGGCCATTGGCCCCGACATCGACCGGCAGCGGGTCGAGCCCGGCCTGGCCGAACAGGATGGACGGCACCGCGTTTTCGAGCGTTGCCTCAAGGCTCGTCGTGCCATTGCCGGTCAGCGCCAAGAGGTCGGACATGCGGTAGTCGAGATTGACGCGGCTGCCGTTCGAGACACCGGCAAGTGTCACCGTCAGCGCGTTGCCCTCGTCGCCGCCGAGCGTCAGCGCGCCGCGAAGCGCCGTATTGCCGTACCACCCGGCATTGCGCACCAGCCGGTCGAGCACCGGGTGATGCGGCAGGTGCTCGCGCAGCATGGTAAAGAAGCCGCCGGGATCGGCCGATTTAAAGGTGATTTCACCCGCGCCCTTGTAGTCGAGCAATGAGCCTTCCGCTCTTCCCGTCGCCGTCAGCTCGGCGCCTGCGATATCCTTGATCGACAGCCGGTCGACGGCAAGCGCGCCATCGGCGATCGTAAAGGTGGTCTCGACATTGTCGGCACTGACGCCGAAGGCGGTGAACTTGTCGGCCTTAAGCTGGGCGGCGATCTTGTGGTCGAGCACGTTGTCGCCGGCATCCTGGCCGGTCATGAGCCCGCTCAGCGCCTGCAGCGCGTCGAGATCGAGCGTATCGCCGTTTAGCGCCACCGACAGCGTCGGCGTCTGGCCGGAAATCGCCTGGCGCTCCAGCCGGCCCTTCAGCGTCGCCGGTCCGATGGCAATCTCGAGATTTTCGAAACGCTGCAATTCATGCGTCAGGCTGACATTGGCGGAAAAGCCCGCCCGCCGCAGTTGCCGGATGGCCGGATCGACCGAGCCGGCAAGCCAGGAGGCAAGCCCGGTCGGCTGGCTGGAAGCCACCACGATCTGGCCGTTGAACGAGGCCTCACCCTGAAGCAGGAGCTTGCCCTTGCCTTCCACCTGCGTGCGCCCCGGCAGCGTGCCGGTGGCGCTGTCGATCATCCAGCCGGTGCCGGCCGGCTCGAGCTCCAACTGCACGTCACGCAACGTCGTATCACCGGCGACGATCGCCGGCAGCTTGACGCTCGCCTTGCCCGGCACCTGCGGGATCGGCACCTGCCCGACGATATCGATCAGCGAATTCAGCCGTTGGCGCGCCGAAACAGCCGCATCGCGCGTCGTCTTGCCCGCAGTGCCCTGATTGCCGATACGGTTGACGTCGATCTGTTGCCCGTCGGCGGTCAGCAGGAATTCCGGTGCATTGCCGGTATCGAGCGTCGCCTCGCCGGTTATGACATAGGGATCGTCGGTCGGGCCGATCTCCATCCGGTATTCGGGAATGCGGATGCGTTCATTGGTGAGCTCGAAGCGGCCCTTGACGCGCGGCGGCTGCTCTTTTTTGTTGGCGGGCTTGGCGCTGTTGCGGATCTCGATCGCCGCCGAAAGCTGGCCCTGATAATTCGGCTTGCTGTCGACGAGCTTCAGCTCGCCGTCGAGATCGACGCTGACAGGGTGCTTGTCCGGCGAAAGCCTCGTGCGCATGCGCAGCACGCCCTTGTCGTCCGGCTGGCTGCTCGAGATCGAGAAGCCGCCGTGCTCGCCGTCAAGCGCAGCGTCGCCCTCGATGCGCCAGGGGCCGGCCAGCGACTTTGCCGACATTTCCGCATTGAGTCCGGTGATGCGACGCGAGCGGCCCGACTGGTCGTCGATGAATTCGACCTCGCCGCCGCTGACATGCACGTTTTCGAGAACGACGGTCCTTGCCGGTATTTCCGCGCGGCTGCCGCGCATCCAGTCGAGCGTGCCGTCCTTGAGCAGTCTCAAGCGCACCTTCGGATTGACGATGCGCATGTCGAAGATCAGCGCTTCGCCGGACAGGAAAGGTGCGAGCTCCGCATCCATGGAGAACTGCTCGACCTTGACGATCGGCGTGCCGTCCGCTTCCTGGCCGACGCGCACATCATGCAGCGTCACCGATGGAAACGGCAGCAGGCGCGCATCCACCGTGCCGTAGACGGTGACTTTCTTACCGATAATGCGGCTTGCCTGATCCTCGAAATTCTTGCGGAAATCTGTCCAGTCGATGAACAGCGGCGCAAGCAGCGCCACAAACAGCACTACGACGATCACTCCCCCCAGAAAGACGAGGAACCGGCCTACCAATGCAAAGCGTCTCCATTCGGGATTCTGTTGCCGACACTAGAGCATGATGCCGAAAAGTGTGAGCGGTTTTCGGACGACATCATGCTCTAACTCTTTATTTGAGAACAGGATTCAGATTTCAGGTTGAGCTTGCCCAACATCATTCTGTTCTAGCGCTATTCATGCCGGGGGCAAGGCCCAAGTTCATGAGAATATTCCGTTTTCAGCCATGGTGGAAAATCTTGCCGGGATTGAAGATATCGTCTGGATCGAGCGCCTGTTTCACCTGTCGCATCAGATCCACCGCGCCGCCGAGCTCCTGTTCCAGAAACGCCATCTTGCCTTGCCCGATCCCGTGTTCGCCGGTGCATGTCCCGTCCAGGTCGAGCGCTCGCTGGTTGAGCCGCTGCACGAAGCTCTCAGCCCCGGCGATGTCTTCGGCACTTTTATCGTCGAACAACAGCAGCACATGGAAGTTCCCGTCGCCGGCATGGCCGACAATCGGCCCCAACAGCCCGTGCTCCTCGATATCCGCCTGCGTTTCGGAAACACAATCGGCGAGCCTCGATATCGGAACACAAACATCGGTCGAAAGTGCGGCAAGCCCAGGCGCCAGCGCCCTTGCGGCCCAATAGGCGTCGTGGCGCGCCTTCCAGAGCTTCGTCCGTTCCTCGGCATTGGCCGTCCACAGGAATTCGCCGCCGCCGCATTCCGCCGCGATCTCGGCAAAGGCTGCCGATTGCAACGGCACCGTCTCGTCGGTGCCGTGAAATTCGAGGAACAGTGTCGGGCTTTCGGCATAGGAGAGCTTGGAATAGGCGTTGCAGGCCCGCATCTGTACCGTGTCGAGCAGCTCGATGCGCGCCACCGGAATGCCCATCTGGATCGTCATGATGACGGCATCACAAGCGGCCTTGATGCTCGGAAAGGCACAGGCCCCTCCGGCGATCTTCTGCGGAATCGCCTGCAAGCGCAGCGTTACCGAGGTCAGGATGCCGAGCGTGCCCTCGGCGCCGACGAAAAGCCGCGTCAGGTCGTAGCCGGCGGAAGATTTGCGGGCGCGCCGGGCCGTGCGGATCTCCTCGCCATTGGCGGTGACCGCGGTGACGGCAAGCACATTGTCCTTCATAGTTCCGTAGCGCACGGCATTGGTGCCGGAGGCCCGCGTCGAGGCCATCCCGCCGATCGAGGCGTTGGCGCCGGGATCGATCGGGAAGAACAGGCCGGTATCGCGCAGGTGGATGTTCAGCGCCTCGCGTGTCACACCCGGCTCGACGGTACAGTCGAGATCTTCCGGATTGACCTCGAGCACCCGGTTCATGCGGCTGAAATCGATCGAAATACCGCCATTGGCGGCATTGACCTGGCCCTCCAGCGAGGTGCCGACACCGAAGCCGATCACCGGCACCTTGTCAGTCGCACACGCCCTGACCGCCATCTTCACGTCCTCCGCGCTCTCGGCGAAGAGCACACCGTCCGGCAGCTGCGGCGGGATGTAAGTGGTCGTATGGGCATGTTGTTCGCGGAAGGACTGGCCGGTCTGGAAACGCTCGCCGAAGCTCTGCTTGAGAATACCAAGCACCGCGGCAATTCCGGCCTCGTTGCGTGTGCCCGCCTTCGCGTCCTTCAGCGCCATCCCTTTGATCTCCCTGCCATTCCGCAGAAACCATATCGTGTTCCGCAGGTCAGGCTGGGTATGCGGCAAGTCAAAGCGGCTGTCCAGTTAAGATTGGCAGAAGATTTCATTCCTACTTTGTTATAGGCCGGTCGCTATAGCCAAGTCCGCAGTCCCCGCACCTCAGACAATCGGCGGATTGAGCCGCCCAAAACCCTCCTGCCTGCGATAGGGAAAATAGGGATAGGGCGCCGTGACAGTGCTTATGGCGTCGAGCCTTTCGATCTGCTCCCTCGACAGGCTCCAGCCGACCGCGTCGAGGTTCTGCCGGAGCTGTTCCTCGTTGCGGGCGCCAATGATGACGCTCGATACCGTCGGCCGGTTAAGCAGCCAGTTGATGGCGATCTGCGGCACCGTCCGGCCGGTTTCTAATGCGATCGCGTCCAGCACCTCGACGATGTCGAATAGCTTCTCGTCGTCGACAGGCGGGCCGTATTGCGCCGTCTCGTGCAGCCGGCTTGCCTTGGGCAGCGGCTGGCCGCGGCGGATCTTGCCGGTCAACCGTCCCCAGGCAAGCGGGCTCCAGACGAGGGCTCCCACACCCTGGTCGGCGCCAAGCGGCATCAGCTCCCATTCGTAATCGCGCCCTGCCAGCGAATAATAGACCTGATGGGCGACATAACGCGGATAGCCGTGGCGCTCGGCGGCGGCGAGCGACTTCATCAGTTCCCAGCCGGCAAAATTGGAAACGCCGACATAGCGGATCTTGCCTGCGGCGACGAGCCCGTCGAGCGTCGACAGCACCTCCTCGACCGGCGTCGAGCCATCGAAGGCGTGAAGCTGCAAGAGGTCGATATAGTCGGTCCCGAGCCGGCGCAGCGCATCCTCGGTCGCGCGGATCAGCCGCGCCCGCGACGTTCCCCAGTCCTGCGGCCCCTCGCCCATCGGCAGTGCCGTCTTCGTCGAAATCAGCACAGCGTCGCGCCGGCCGCGGATCGCCTGGCCGAGCACCTCTTCGGAGGCGCCGGCCGAATAGACGTCGGCTGTGTCGAAGAGATTGACACCCGCTTCAAGGCAGATGTCGACGAGCCGCCGCGCCTCTTCCGCATCGGTATTGCCCCAAGCGCCGAACAGGGGACCACTGCCGCCGAATGTGCCCGCGCCGAAGCTCAAGACCGGCACTCTGAGGCCGGAGGCGCCAAGATTTCTGTAGTCCATGGATCTGTCTCCTGTATTTCCTATGAGATAGACCTTGGTCTCTCGATGATATAGATTGCCTAAAAGCAAATCATTTGTGACTTGAATTCATCATGAGTCGTCAGGACATCAATCGCTCCGGCGAAATGGAAGTCTTCGTCAGCGTCGTCGAACGTGGCGGTTTTTCCGCCGCCGCTACCGCCCGGCGCATGACGCCGTCGGCTGTGAGCAAGCTCGTCGCCCGACTGGAGACACGCCTCGGCGCCCGCCTCGTCAACCGTTCGACCCGCAGGCTGCAACTGACGCCGGAAGGCTGCGCCTTCTACGAGCGCAGCATCGCCATCCTTGCCGATATCGCCGAAGCCGAACGTCAGGCCTCGACAGGCGAACAGGCCTCGGGCCGCATCCGCATCAACACCAGCGGCTCCTTCGGCAACCATGTGCTGGCGCCGCTCGTGCCTGCCTTCATGGCGCTTCATCCGGCCGTGACGCTGGATATTTCCCATACCGACAGGATAGTCGACTTGATGGAAGAACGCGCCGATGTCGCGATCCGCGCCGGCCCGTTGAAGAATTCCAGCCTGATCGCCCGCAAGCTTGGCGCCACCAGCAAGATCGTCGTCGCGTCGCCGGATTATCTATCGCGCCACGGCGAACCGCGCTCGGCTGCCGATCTCCGCCGCCATTGCCGCATCGGCTTTTCCTACGCCCGCGCCGTAGAGGGCTGGCCGCTGCGCGAGGACGGCGAAACGCTGATGATCCCGATCACCCCCGGCGTGCAGGTGGGAGACGGCGAAGCCATGCGCCACCTCGCTTTATCAGGAGCCGGCCTTGCCCGCCTTGCCGCCTTCACCGTGCGCGCCGATATCGATGCCGGGCGCCTGGTGCCGGTGCTCGAAGAGGCCAATCCCGGCGATCTCGAGGAGTTCTACGCCCTCTATATGGGCCAGGGCGGGCCACTGCCGGCGCGTGTACGCGCCCTGCTTGATTTTCTCGCCGGCCATGTGCGTTTGTGACGGTACCCCGCCCAAAACCGTGCGGCCTGGGAGGGCGGCATACATAAAAACAATGACTTAGAGCTGCCACGTGAATCAAATTCGCATCTTAAGGCGTCGAGTAGCCAAATTTCGCAATTGACCGCTCGTCTTCCACCCGCCTATACCGGACCCGCGCCAACCGGCTCTTGTAGCCGGCCTTTCTTCGTCATGCCGGAGCCCCTCCCATCTTCAGCCTCAGGGCTTGGCGCCGGCCAGGAAAGACACGGGGATCATGTCACTCAGCGACGCAAGCCGCCTGCTGCGGGATGCCGGCCTGCCGAAATGGGCGCTGCTGCTCGCGCTTTCCACAGCTCTCGTCGTCTTCCTCGAGCTCTTCGCCCTGCCGGCCTCGCTGCTGATCGGACCGATGGCCGCGGCAATCGCACTGGCGCTGACCGTCGGCAAAGGAAAGCTTCGCGTGCCCTTCTGGCCGCTGCAGTTCGGCCAGGTCCTCGTCGGCCTGATGATGGCGCGCACCATCACCCCTGACATTCTCGGCACCATGGCGAAGGACGCGCCGCTCTTCCTGCTGTTCATCTTCTCGGTCATCGCCATCGCCACCGGCCTCGGCTGGCTGCTGACGCGCTGGCAGGTGCTGCCGGGAACGACGGCGGTATGGGGCTCCTCGCCGGGCGGCGCCTCCGCCATGGTCATCATGTCGGAAGCCTATGGCGCCGATGGCCGTCTCGTCGCCTTCATGCAGTATCTGCGCGTCGTCTTCGTCGCCGTCGGCGCCTCGGTGATCTCGCGCCTGTGGGTGGCAGCCGACGGCGCCGAGCCGCCGCCGCTTGTCCTCTTTCCCGAGATCGACTGGCCGGACTTTGCAGCGACGATGGCTTTTGCGGCCTTTTGTGCCTATGGCGTTTGGCGCCTGCGCCTCCAGGGCGGCACGATCATCGTGCCGCTCTTTCTCGGCGCCTTGCTGCAGGGCACGGGCCTCCTGAAGATCGAGCTGCCGATGTGGCTGCTCGCCATCGCCTATGCGCTCGTCGGCTGGAGCATCGGCCTACGTTTCACCCGCTCGATCCTCAAGCACGTGGCGCGCGCCCTGCCGAGGGTATCGGCCTGCATCGTGCTGCTGATGGCGCTCTGCGGCTGCATGGCGGTGGCGCTTCACGTCTTCGCCGGCATAGATCCGCTGACCGCCTATCTCGCTACCAGCCCCGGCGGCGCCGATTCCGTCGCTATTATCGCCGCCTCCAGCGATGTCGACGTGCCCTTCGTCATGGCGATGCAGACCGGCCGTTTCCTGGTGATCCTGATGATCGGCCCGATGCTCGCCCGTTTCATCGCGCGCCGTTCCGGCCTTGCGGAAAATCCCGCTTGATGCATATCGCACCAAAAGTGCGCAGCGGTTTTGGGATAACGACATGCATAAATCAAAGACTTAAAGCGCGTCGCATAAATCCGGATTGACGCGACGCGCTTTAGAGCGCGGCGCGGAGTTATGCGCGAGCGCTGCCCACTGGCCGGGCGTCATGCCGTATGCCTTCTTGAAATGGCGATTGAGATGGCTCTGATCGGCAAAGCCGGTCGCCGCCGCCACATCGGAAATCCCTTCGCCCGCGCCGATCATCGCCCGCGCCCGCTGCAGCCGCCGCATCAAAAGGTACCGATGAGGGCTGGTGGCAAAGGCCGCCCGGAAATGCCGCGACAGCGCGAAACGGTCGAGCCCCGTTACCGCTTCCAGCTCTAGGGAATGCACTGCCCGGGTCGCATGCGCCTCAAGATAATCTCGCGCCGCCTGCGCCTGCCGCCAGGCGACACCGCCGAGCGGCCGGCGCGGCATGCGCGCATGCCGTGACAGCCCGCCGGTCACCCGCGATACGAAATCGTCGACGAAAAGCTCGTCCAGTTCGCGGTCGAGTTCGCCGAGTGCTGCCAGCAGCACGCCCGCCAGCGCGGGATCGCCGATAACGGGTTCATCGACAAAAGGCAGGCCGACGCCATCGGCTTCCAGGCACTCAAGAAGCAGCGACGGCTCCAGATAAAGCATGCGGTACTGCAGCCCGTCCTCGGTTCCCGCCCCGCCGTCATGCTCCTCATCGGGATGCAGCACGATCACCTGCCCCGGCAGGCTGAAGCGCCGCTCGCCGCGATAGCGAAAGGTCTGAACCCCCTTCAGGGTCACGCCGAGCGCATAGGTATCGTGTCGGTGCGGCTCGAAGGCATTGCCTGAGAACTGCGCCGCGATGCGCTCGATGCCGGGAAAGGCCGGCGCAGCCAGGATGGCGTTGCCGGACGGTCCCGCGCACAAACGTTCAAGACCTTCGAAGACCTGCGGATGTAAATCCTGGTTCAACGCGCCCGATACTCCATAACCCGTAGTTAGGTGAAAGACCGTCCGATGTTTGATACCAAAATTGCCGTCGTCCTGCGAAACAATCTTGCCGGCTGGCAGAAGCTGAACGTCACCGCCTTCCTGATGACAGGCATCGCCGGCCGGCATCCGGAGATCATCGGCGAAGCCTATAGGGACCGCGCCGGCAATCTCTACAATCCGCTATCGATCCAGCCGATCATCGTGCTCTCTGCCGACGAGGCGACGATGTCAGCCGTTCACCGCCGCGCGCTGGATCGCGATATTGCCAGCTCGCTGTTCATCGAGGAGATGTTTGCGACCGGCTACGACGCAGCCAATCGCGCCGTCTTCGCCGAATTTGCTCCCGAAGACGCGAAGGTGGTCGGCATCGCGCTGCGCGCCGAAAAGAAGATCGTCGACAAGATCACCAAGGGTGCGACGATGCAGCATTAACAAAAACGGCCGGGCTAAGCCCGGCCGCTTCAAAGGCAGAAAATCCGGTTCAGCTCTGCGTGATCGGAGCGATCTGGATCTCGACGCGGCGGTTCTGCGCCCGGCCGGCCTCACTCGCATTGGAGGCGACCGGCTGGGACGGGCCGAAACCGACGGCGGAGACGCGGCGCTGGTCGATGCCCTGGCCGCCGAGATAATCGGCAACCGACAGCGCGCGGCGCTGCGACAGGTCCTGATTGTGCTGCAGGCTGCCGGTCGAATCCGTATGGCCGTTGACGTCGATCAGCGTGCGGTTGAACTTGCGCAGCACGATCGCCACCGAATTCAGCGTCGGATAGAAGCCCGGCTTCACCGCGTCCTGGTCGACGTCGAAGGTGATGTTCGAGGGCATGTTGAGGATGATGTTGTCGCCGTTGCGGGTCACCGAAATGCCGGTGCCTTCGAGCTGGGCGCGAAGCTCGGATTCTTGCTGGTCCATGTAATTACCGATCGCGCCGCCGGCGAGAGCGCCGACGCCGGCGCCGATCAACGCCGCATTGCGCTTGCCGTGACCGCCGCCGCCGACGGCCACGCCGACGAGCGCACCGCCGAGGGCACCAAGCGCGGCGCCGCCGGCCGTATTGGAAACCTTCTGTTCACCGGTATAGGGATCGGTCGTCGTGCAGGCGCTGAGATAACTTGCGGCAATAGCTAGAAGTACGAATTTCTTGATCATGGACAGGACGGTCTCCGTTCGACTGATCCGAGCAAATGGCAAGGATTGCGGCAAGAAAATGAAGATGTTCCCTTGATAGGGGAATTTCAGGCGCCGAAACAGAAGCGATGTTGCGGGAATGCGCAGATATCACCAGTTTTAGCGAGTAGTGCGCCTGCGCGACGTTATGGCAGAACGATAGCCTCTGCGGCCAGCGCGACAATCAGCCCTCATGGTCATGAGGCCGAAAGGCCGTCTCGAACCACGAGGGCGGATGGCGGGGTGACCGCACTCTTAGAAATTCTGGAACAACTGCCTGACCGTATCGTAGGTCGCGTTGGCGATATTCAGCGATTGCAGGCCGAGCTGTTGCTGCGTCTGCAGCGCCCTGAGCTTGCTGGACTCTTCCTCCATGTCCGCATCGACAAGCCGTCCGATGCCGGCGGTGATGTTGTCGTGGAGTTTCGTGGCGAAGTCGTTTTGCAGGTTGATGCGCTTCTCCAACGCGCCGAAGGCTGAACCGACTGTCGTCAGCTGCGTCAGTGCCGCATCGACGACACTGATCATTTCGCTGACCTGTCCTTTCGTGGTGACGTCCGAGAGCGAAATCACCACCTGCCCCGTGGTCGTGCCGTTCTTGCTCTCCATCAGCACATAATTCTGCGAGGCGCCGAGCTCGGTGGCGAAATAGGCCGATGTCAGCACGCCGTATTCGCCCGAACCGGTGGCGCGATCGTCGATCAGGTAGCGCGCGTCCTTGGAGGAGGTGCTCCCGGTCGGCGTCGTGTCGATATGGTAGCTCAGCATGCCGACCGAGATCGTGCCGTCGGCATTGCGGATGAAGGAGGCCGGGATCTGGCGCGGCTGCGTCGGCGTCGCGTTGTTGTCGAGAACCACCCAGTTGTCGCTGTTGAAAGTCGCCGCCTCGGAGACGCTGCGCAACTGCTCCTGCAACTGCTTGATCTCTTCGTTGACCTTGTTCTTGTCGATGCCATCTTCGGTCGCGGCAACCAGCTTGGCCTTGATCTCCGAGACGACATCGATGACGTTCTGAACGCCGGTATAGGCCGTTCCCATGGTCGCCGCCGCCATACCGAGCGCATCCTGGATTGCTGAAATCGCCTTGTTGTCGGTTCGCGCAGTGGTCGCGACAGACCAGTAGACGGAATTGTCTCTGGCCTCCGCGACGCGCTTGCCGGTGGTGATGTGGTTTTGCGTGACCGCCATATTGCGGTTGATATCGCGCAGCACATGAAGCGCCGCATCCACCGAGACGCGCTGGTAAATACTCACGGAACTAAACTCCAAAAACACAACAGGACGCAAACTGCACAAGAAATGAACCGTCCGCGCGGACTCTCATGTCCGGGGTCGCTGGAATTCCAGCGCGTTGCGGCCTCCAAGAAACGAAGAAGACCAGTCGGTTACTGATAACAATCATTGCCGTTTATGCTTAACAAACGACTAAACTTCAGAAGTAATTTATCTTATTTCGCAAGGTTTCATACACCATGAGAAGCGCCGCCGGATTACAGCGCCCCGCGTCTTTTCAGACTCGCAAAGGACCTGTAGCACTTTGAATTGCTGCAAAATTTATCCTTAAATCCGTTCCAATTTAAAGGGTTGCGCGGCAGTCCGGCAGCCTTCGAAATCGGATGAACGCCTTATTCGGCGGCCTGCAGCTGCTCGTCGTCGGGCGCAGCGCGCGGCCGCGTGGCGACCGACATCTCTTCGTGCAGGCGCGCCTCCTCATGGGCGTGTGGCTTGGCGAAGCGGGCAAGCAACAGATAGGCGACCGGCGTGATGAACAGCGTCACCAGCGTCGCGAAACCGAGACCGCCGACGATCACCCAGCCGAGCGCAACACGCGCTTCGGCGCCCGCGCCATGGGCAAAGACCAGCGGCACGCCGCCGAGGATGGTGGCGATCATCGTCATCATCACAGGGCGAAGGCGTAGCGCGCAGGCCTTCTCGATCGAGGACCGCACATCCTCGCCCCGGTCGCGGAGCTGATTGGCGAATTCGACGATCAGGATGCCGTTCTTCGCCATGACGCCGACCAGCAGCACCAGGCCGATCTGGCTGTAGATGTTGAGGCTGGAGCCGGTGATAACAAGCGCGAAGACGGCGCAGGCAAGACCGAGCGGCACCGTCGACATGATGATCAGCGAGGACAGCACGCTTTCGAACTGCGCAGCCAGCACCAGGAAGATGATGACGATGGCGAAGCCGAAGGTCAGCGCCATGCCGCTCGAATTCTCTTCGAGAGTCGCCGCTTCCGCTAGCGGCAGCAAGCGAGAGCCTGGCGGCAGCAGCGGCTCGGCAAGAGCCGTCACTCGGCTGACGGCATCGCCGAGCGACATGCCGTTCCTGAGGCCGGCGGTGATCGCGACGGAGGCGAGCTGCTGCTCGCGGTTGAGCTGCGGCGCGACCGACCCTTCCTTCATCGTGGCAATGACCGACATCGGCACGATCTTTCCATCGCCGGTCTTCAGGAACACGTTCTCGAGGTCGGTCGGATCGTCGATCGGCCGCGTCGTCGAGGTCAGAAGAACGGGATAGGATTCGCCGTCGACGAAGACGTCGACCACCGAGCGCCCTTCGAGCAGCGATTGGATTGCCGTCGAAAGTCCGGTTATGTCGATGCCGAGATCCGAGGCGCGCTCGCGGTCGATTGTCACCGACACCTGCGCCTGGCTGGGCTCGTTAGTCAGGCGCGGCGTCTCGTATTGGCCAGTGGCCTCGAGCGCCTGCACCAGCTTGGCGGCCGCCGCCGTCAGCGCCTCGTGATCATTGCCGATCAGCGCCATCTGCACGCCGCTGCCTGCGCCGCGGATGCGCAGGCTGTTCGATGAGATGGCGTTGCCGCGCAGAGCCGGCACCCTTGAGGCCGCCTGGTTGATATCGCCGACGATCTCCGCCTGCGTCCTCTGGCGCTCTCCCCAGGGGGCAAGCGTCAGCACCATGAAGCCGCTGTTCAGCGAACCGCCCTGGCCGGAAATCGAGAAGACGTTGCGAATGTCGCCGCTGTCGACCAGCGGCTGCAGATATTCTTCGACGAGCTGCATCTTATCTCGTGTATATTCGAGGCTCGATCCCTGCGGCGTCGTCAGCCGCATCATCACCATCGACCGGTCCTCTTCGGGCGTCAGCTCACTCTTGACCGTCGAGAAGGCGACGAGTGCCGCACCGGCAAAGATCACCGAGAACAGGATGACGACGAAGGGCGCGTTGAGACAGCCGTGCAGAGCCCATTTGTAGAGATTGGCAAGCGCCCCGCCGAAGCGGCCGAGCACGCCGTGATCTTCGAGCATCGGCTTCGTCAGCATGCGCGAGGCAAGCATTGGACACAGCGTCAGCGCCACGATCGACGACAGCCCGACCGAAAAGGCGAGCACGAAGCCGAATTCGCGGAAGAGTCCACCGACCTGTCCCGGCAGGAAGGAGAGCGGAATGAACACCGCCGCCAACGTCGCCGTCGTGGCGATCACGGCGAAGAACACCTCACGCGTGCCGAGCACCGCGGCCGCGCGCGGTCCCATGCCTTCGGCGCGCCGGCGCACGATATTTTCGAGCACGACGATCGCATCGTCGACAACGAGGCCGGTCGCCAGCACGATCGCGAGCAGCGTCAGGATGTTGATCGAGAAGCCGACCATATAGATCGCCGCCAGCGTGCCGATCAGCGCCACCGGCATGCTGACCGCCGGAATCAGCGTCGCCCGCCAATCGCGCAGGAAGAGATAGATGACGGCGGTGACGATGACGGCGGCGAGCACCAGCGCCAGCACCACCTCGTGGATCGCGCCCTGGATGAAGACGGCGTCGTCGCTGGTGATGGCAATCGTCGTGCCCTCGGGCAGCGTCTTCGACAGTTGGTCGACAGCCGCCTTGATGCCGGTCGAGATGTTCAGCGTATTCGACTGCGCCTGGCGGATGATGCCGAGGCCGATGCCCGGCTTGCCGTTGGAGCGCAGCGCCGTTTCGCCGTCGCGCGGCCCGAGCATCACCGTCGCGACGTCGCCGAGCCGGACGCGGTCCTGTAGGATCACGTTGGAAAAATCCGCCGGCGTCTGCAGGTTGGCGGTGGCGCGCACCACGATATCCTGCGTATTGCTCTTCAGCGATCCGGCCGGCACGTCGAGTGCGGCATTGTCGAGCGCCTTCGTCAGGTCGCCGATGGTCAGCCCGCGGCTGGCGAGCGCGCCCTGGTCGACGTCGACGCGGAAGACCTTCTCCTGGTCGCCATACTCCTCGACGTCGGCAACGCCGTCGACGGAGGCGAGGCGATCGATCACCTCGTTTTCGACGAGCTGCGTCAGGTCGTCCATGTTGAGCTTGGTGGAGGTGACGGCAAGTCGCAAGATCGCCGAGGAATCCGAATCCGCCTTGACGATCTGCGGCGCGTCCGCTTCGTCGGGCAGGTTCTGGGTGATGCGGCCGATCGCGTCGCGCACGTCGTTGGCGGCGACCGCGAGATCGATCGCATCCGAGAATTCCAGAGTGACCCGGCTCTGGCCGAAGGAAGAGGTCGACGAAATCGACTTCAGGCCGCTGACGCGCGCGACCGCCCCCTCGATCACCTTGGTCAACTCCTGGTCGATCGTCTGCGGCGAAGCGCCGTCGAAGGTGGTGCGCACGGTGACGACGGGACGGTCAACATCCGGCAGTTCGCGCACCTCGACGCCGACATAGGCGGCAAGGCCGGCGACGACCATCAGCGTGTTGAACACCAGCGCCAGGATCGGCCGGCGAACGAAAAGTGCGGTGAAGCTCTGCTTGCCCGAGGCCCTGTCCTGATGAATCTCGGTCACGCTCATTGGGTGGCGACCTCCGCGGTCGCGGCGACATCGGCGCTCACACGCACAGCCCCGCCCTCACGCACACGCTGCAGGCCCTGCGTCACGATCTTGTCGCCGTCCTTGAGTTCAGCTTTGACGAGAACGAAATCCGGGTTGCGCTGTACGATGCTGACCCGCACCTTGCGCGACTTGTCGTCATTGACCTGCCAGACGAATGACCCTTGTGAATCCCACTGCACGGAGACCGGATCGACCGCCGGATATTTGTCGCCGGCAAATTTCATGCTGACGCTGAAGGACATGCCGGCGCGCAACTCATCCGAACTATTGTCGATCTTGGCGCGCAGGCGAAGTGTGCGGCTTGCCGCGTCGATGCGGTTGTCGACGGCTTCGACCACGCCGGAAAAGACCTGTCCCGGCCGCGCCACCGACATCGCCTCGACCGGCTGACCGACCAACACAGTATTGGCGAAACGCTCCGGCACCCAATAATCGACGAGGATTTCCGAACGGTCGTCGAGCGTGACGATCGGGATGCTCGTCGTGACGTTGTCGCCGATATTAACCGGTACGATGCCAACGATGCCGTCGATCGGCGCGGTGATGTTGCGCCGTGCGAGATTGAGCTCGGCGGCCTGCAGTTGCAGCCGCGCGCCCTGCTCGGCAATCTCGGAATCGAAGACGTCCATGCGCGACACGCTGGACTTGATGTTGTGATAGAGATTGGACTTCTCGACGGCGGCCTTGACCGCCACATCAGCCTGGCCGCGGGCGATCACCTGCTCCTCGCTGTCGAGCTTGGCGAGCACCTGCCCGGCCTTCACCCTGTCACCAGACTTGATGAGGATTTCGCGGATCGTGCCCGATGCCTGCGGCGTGACCGCCACCGAGCGGATCGCGTCCCCCGTGCCGATGGCGTTCAGCCGGTCGTTGACGACGCCCTGGACGACAGCCTGCGTCGCGACGAGAATGGCGCTGTTGCGCCCGCCGCCATTACGGCGGTTCTGTCCCTGCCCTTGTCCGTCGCCGCGCTGCTGCCCCTGCGCCCGGGCGGGAGCGTCGGCATCCGCCGTCTCCTCAGCCTTCGGCGCGATCTTGGAAACGATGCTGTCTGGAATACCTGCACCGCGCATCGTATCGCCGGCGCCGGGCACAAAGAAAACCCACGCGGCAAAGCCGGCAACAATGACGATGAGCGACAGTATAAACTGCTTCCAAAAGGCCATTCACGTCTCCAGAGGGACTCGAGGTTGGACCAGGGTCGGTCGAAAGAGGCGCTGCGGGATCAAGATTCCCGTCTGATGCGACAATATCGCGCGTTTACAGCTTACCGGCAAGCATAAGCAGCCGGCATTACCGATTTGTAATATCAGCAAAGAATGGAAATAACCCGACCGCTCACTTTTGCTTGAACGAACACTCTCCGCTGTCTTTGACACCGCCGATTGTCGGGCGAAATATTGCACAAAATCTCTGACGATGCGGGTTGGATGTCTATCGGCGCATCGACCATCGCACGCCCATGACGGCCGCAATCCCCAGTATCGGCCACATCGCCCAGAACTGCCCCGTCCAGGTGAAGAGGTTGATGCCGGCAATGCCGAGCGCCACGATCGCCAGCGAGGTGATCTTGCGGTTGAACAGCGGCTGGTCGCGGTTCCAGGCGAGCGCCGCGACGACGGCCAGCGCCAGCACGGGAAAGCGCGCCCAGAAAACGCCCTGCCATGACAGCAGATTGATGCAGATCAGGACAGCGGCGATGACGGCGAGCACGCCGTAGGGCCTGCGTCCGCGCGGTGCCGGCCTTGCCTCGGAGATTGCCGCCGCCATAACCGCCGGCTGCGGCTGCGGACGCGCGGGGCCGGATCGTTCGGCAGGCGGCGTCTCGTCCCTGGCATCGCCGATCTTCACCGCGTAGCTCGGCACGCCTTCATCGACATTCTTCACCATCAACGGTCCGAGAAACTCGAAACCAACAGCCACCTTGTTGCGCACCTGATCGTAGACAGTGCTTGAAATGACGATGCCGCCGGCCGCAGCCGAAGCCTGCAGCCGCGCCGCAATATTGACGCCGTCACCATAGATGTCTTCGCCTTCGACGATCACGTCGCCGAGATTGATGCCGATGCGAAAGAGCATGCGCCCGTCGGCCGGACGGCGGGCGTTGAAGCCCGCGAGTTCGTTCTGGGTGTCGACGGCCGCGCGCACCGCTTCGACCACGCTCGGGAAATCGGCGATCAGCCCATCGCCCCAGGTATTGATGACGCGGCCGCCATGGCTTTCGATGAGGCGCCCCATCGCTTCTCGGCAGCGCTTCAGGCTCGCAAGCGTCCCCTCCTCGTCAGCCCCCATCAGCCGCGTATAGTCCTGCACGTCAGCACAGAAGATCGTCGTCAGCTTGCGCCGCGTTTCACTCATGGTCTCTCGTCTCCGCGCCATCCGCCCCGGGAAAGATCGCTGCAAAGGCTGAAACTGGTCGAGATCAAGTGGGCGATTGCAACGGCGGTAAACTACTAAGGCTTTGTGTTTGTTGCCACCGATAATTGTTCACGTTATCGCCCGTCAGCACAACGGGTGATTATTGAACGATCTTGCGCGGGCTCGCCGTGTGTTCTCTCGCCACCGTGCTGGAACTGTCGATTTCCTGAAGCAATACGTCATAGCCCCAGAGATCGGCGAGATGCTGCAGGACGAGCTTCGTGTCATTTTCCTGAAGATAGCAGCCATTCATCATGATGTGTTGCAGCAACAGCCGGCGGTCGCCGGCGAGATCGACATCGACGATATCGATTGCCGGATCGGTCCAGCCGATATCATATTCGCGAGAGAGCTGGCGGCGGATGCGCAAGTATCCACGCTCATTATGGATCGCCGAAACCAGCACTCCCTCGGTCTGTTCAGGATCGTCGTAGAGATGGAACAGCCGCAACTGCCGGATCAGGTTCGGGCTCAGAAACTGGCTGATAAAGCTCTCGTCCCGGTAATTGGCCCAGATGTCGCGCAGGACCGCCATCGCATCGCCTCGTCCAGCGATATCGGAAAACCATGTGCGGTCCTCTTCCGTCGGCTTCGTGACGATCCGCTCGATATCCTGCATCATCGCAAAACCAAGCGCATAGGGGTTGAAGCCCGAGAACCGCCGGTCGTCGTAGCTCGGCTGGAACACGACGTTGGCGTGCGACTTCAGGAATTCGAGGAAGTTTCCGTCGCTGATCTGCCCCCGCTCGTGAAGCCGGTTCATGATCTGGTAGTGGACGAAAGTGGCGGTTCCCTCGTTCATCACCTTGGTCTGCCGCTGGGGATGGAAATATTGCGCGACGTGGCGGACGATGCGGAGGATCTCGCGCTGCCACGGCTGCAGCCGCGGCGCCGATTTTTCAAGGAAGTAAAGGATGTTGTCCTGCGGAAGACCGAGGGCGGCGCGGCGCTTTTCCAGGCCGATGTCACCCGCCTTCCGGGCCTTGCCGACCGGAACCGTGCGCCATAGGTCGTTGAACATCTGCTCCTCGTGGGCGCGGCGCTCCTGCTGCCGCTTCTCCTCCTGGCGAAGATCGATGGTGGTCTTGCCCGCGTATCGATGTACGCCGTGCGACATCAGCGCATGGGCTGCGTCGAGCGTACGCTCGACGGCCGTCTCGCCGTAACGCTCCTCACAGCGGGTGATATAACCCTTGGCGAAATCGAGGTAATCGAGGATACCCTCCGCATCGGTCCAGAGCTTGAAGAGATAGTTGTTCTTGAAGAAGTGGTTGTGGCCGAAGGCCGCATGCGCGGTGACGAGCGTCTGCATCGTCGCCGTGTTCTCTTCCATCAGGTAGGAGATGCATGGAGAGCTGTTGATGACGATCTCATAGGCAAGGTCGCGCATCCCGCGGCGGTAGAAGGTTTCGTGATGCGCGAAGTGCTTGCCGAAAGACCAATGGCGGTAAAAGAGCGGCATGCCGGTGGAGGAATAGGCATCGAGCATCTGCTCCGAGGTGATGACTTCGATCTGGTTCGGATAGACATCGAGGCCGAGTTCGTTAAGCGCGATCTCCTCGCAGGCGTCGTGGATGCGCTGGAGCGTTGCGAAATCCCAGTCGGCTCCCTGGAACAAAAGCCGCTCTCTTGGTCTCATCGTTGTGGTCATGGCGTCACCCTCGACTGTGCGTCACGTTTCTGGAAGAGATCATGGAAAACAGGGAATATTTCGCTCCGCCGGCAGACCTTGCGCATCGAAAGCGGAAGCTCGGAACGGATCCCGTCATAGAGCATCCAAAGCGGTGAACGGGATATTGAGGAGTCGCCGCCCTCTTCGCCGACCTCGATATAGGCGAAATACTGGCACAGCGGCAAAATCTCGCGCAGCAGTTGCCCGGTCAGGTTTCCGTCCGAATGGGCGTTGTCGCCGTCCGAAGCCTGGGCGCCGTAGATATTCCACTCTGCCGGATCGAAACGCGCCGCGATGATCCCGCGCATTGCCGCAAGGGCGCTGGATACCAGCGTCCCGCCCGTCGCCGGACCATAGAAGAAGGTTTCCTCGTCGACCTCCTCGGCCTTGTCGGTATGACGGATGAAGACGATCTCCACTTTCTTGTATCGCTTCGACAGGAAAAGGTAGAGCAGCAGGTAGAACCGCTTCGCAAGGTCCTTCATGTGCTCTGACATGGAGCCTGAGACGTCCATCAGGCAGAACATCACGGCCTTCGCCACAGGCTTCGGCTCGTTTTCGAAGCGGCGATACCGCACGTCGAGCGGATCGATATAGGGAATGCGCCGGCTTTTTTCCGTCAGGGATTTGAGTTTTGCCTCAAGCGTCAGGCGGCTTTCGTCGTCCTCGCATTCCTCGATCTGTCGCTGCAGGGCTTCGATCTCTTCGCGACGCGGACGGTGAAGCGCGACGCGGCGCATCATCGCGAGCCTCGTCGTGCGACCGACGGCGATGTTGGACGGCGATCCCGATACGGAATAGCCGGCCCGCGACGGAGTTTCCTCCTCGGTTTCGGTCAGACGCCGCTTGGCAAGGTCGGGCAGTTCCAGGTCATCCAGAAACACATCGAGGAATTCCTCGCGCGTCAGCACGAAACGGAAGCCGTCCTCGCCATCGCCTTCGCCTGCATCTTTTGGTTTTCCGCCCTTCCTACCCGGCGGCCGTGGAATGATATCGCCTTCTACGAAGGCCCTGTTTCCCGGCAGGATATGATCGGCGACGCCGCCGTCGCCCCTTCGAAGGCTCGGTTCGGCCATTCCATCGATCGGCAGGCTGATCTCACCGCCGTCGAGCACATCGCGAATGTTCCGGTTTTGCAGCGAACGCTTTACCGCCTGCTGCACGGCGCCTTTCATGCGCCGAAGAAACCGTTGCCGATTTTCCAGACTTTTACCGCGCGGATTTAGCCGACGGTCGACAATGTGCATATTGGCTCCACATTAACTTGCCTGTTTGACGCGCATGTACCATTCGACGAGGCGCCGAACCTGCCTCTCCGTGTAGCCCCGCGCAGCCATGCGCGAGACGAACTCGCTGTGTTTCTTTTCTGTTTCCGAATCCTTCTTCGAACCGAAGGAAATGACCGGCAAAAGATCCTCGACCTGCGAGAACATTCGCTTCTCGATGACTTCCCGGATCTTCTCGTAGCTCGTCCATGACGGATTCTTTCCGCCGTTGGCTGCCCGCGATCTCAAGCAGAACTTGACGATTTCGTTGCGGAAATCCTTCGGATTGGCGATTCCCGCCGGCTTTTCGATTTTCGTCAGTTCCTGGTTGAGGAGCTCGCGATCGAGAAGCTGGCCGGTATCGGGATCCTTGAAGTCCACGTCTTCGATCCAGGCATCGGCATAATCCACGTAGCGGTCGAACAGATTCTGCCCGTAATCCGCATAGGACTCAAGATAGGCCTTCTGAATCTCATTGCCAATGAACTCTGCGTAACGTGGCGCAAGATCGGCCTTGATGAACTCCAGATACCGCTTCTCGACATCGTCGGAAAACTGCTCGCGGCGGATCGACTGCTCCAGCACATACATCAGATGAACCGGATCGGCGCCAATATCCGTGGTGTCGTGATTGAAGGTGGAGGCGAGCACCTTGAAGGCGAAGCGGGTCGAGATGCCGTCCATGCCTTCGTCGATGCCCGCCGCATCCCGATATTCCTGGACACTGCGGGCGCGCGGATCCGTCTCCTTCAGGCTCTCGCCGTCATAGGTACGCATCTTCGAGAAGTAGGTCGAATTCTCATGTTTACGCAGACGTGAAAGCACGGAGAAGCGGGCCAGCATTTCGAGCGTCGCGGGGGCGCATGGCGCATCGGCCAGTTCCGATCCCTCGATCAGCTTTTCGTAGATCTTCTGCTCTTCCGTGACGCGCAGGCAATAGGGCACCTTGATCACGCAAATACGGTCGATGAAGGCCTCGTTGTTCTTGTTGGCCTTGAAGGTTTGCCATTCCGCTTCGTTCGAATGCGCAAGGACGATGCCGGAGAAGGGTATGGCGCCGATATTCTCGGAGCCGATATAGTTCCCCTCCTGCGTCGCCGTCAGCAGCGGATGCAGCATCTTGATCGGCGCCTTGAACATCTCGACGAATTCGAGCACGCCCTGATTGGCGCGGTTGAGGCCGCCCGAATAGCTGTAGGCATCGGGATCGTTCTGGGAATAGGTCTCCAGCTTGCGGATATCGACCTTGCCGACCAGCGACGAGATATCCTGATTGTTCTCGTCTCCAGGCTCGGTCTTGGCAATGGCGATCTGGCGCAACCGCGAAGGCTGTACCCTGACGACACGGAAGCGGGAAATATCACCCCCGAAATCATCGAGCCGCTTCAGGCACCACGGGCTCATCAGTCCGCTCAGGCGTCGCAGGGGAATGCCGTATTGCTCCTGCAGGAGCGATCCCATCGTGTCCGGGTCGAACAGGTTGAGCGGACTTTCGAAAACGGGGCTGATCTCGTCACCCGCCTTCAGCACATAGATCGGATGAAGCTCCATCAGCAGCTTCAGCCGCTCGGCCAGCGATGACTTGCCGCCGCCGACCGGGCCGAGCAGATAAAGGATCTGCTTGCGCTCCTCGAGCCCCTGGGCCGCGTGCCGGAAGAAGGAAACGATGCGTTCGATTGTCTCTTCCATGCCGTGGAAGCCGACAAAGGCCGGATAGATCCGGATGGTCCGGTTCATGAATATCCGACCGAGGCGCGTGTCCCTGGCGGTGTCGACCATCTGCGGTTCGCCTATCGCGGCGAGCAGGCGCTCGGTCGCATTGGCATAGGCAAGCGGTTCCTTTTTGCAAAGGTCGAGATACTCCGCGATCGACATATCGGTTTCGCGACGCGCATCATAGGTGCGGGTGAACGCATCAAATACGGATTCACTCAGCATGGGCCCTCCATTCAAGGTTAATGCCACAGGCTCTAGGTCGTCATACCAAGGAGATGGACACGACATTCCTAAGAATCAATAGTTTCGCAGGTATATTCCACGCTCACCGGCTGTTTCTGGCAATGCACAAAAACGTGCATGCACCGGTTATTTTTTTACTCTACGAAACTGTTCCTTATTGTAGTGGAGAAGGGTGCCATCGCGGTATCAGCACATTTCGCGACGTGACAGAAAGATGAAAAAGGTGTGCAATGTCGCCCGTGATTCGAGCACTGGAGAAATCGACGATTGGCAGCCAATCTGCGCAAAGTCGATGCAGGACAGCGTGTGCCGATCCGCTTCAGACATGATGGAAACGGACGCATCGCGACTATGCGCCCGTCATCGTGATCATACGCTAACCGCGCGACTCAGCCGTTGAATGCCTTCTCCAGCGCGGCGACATCGATCTTGACCATGCCGAGCATCACTTCGGTTACTCGCCTGGCCCGCTCGCGGTTGCTGTCGGCGATCATTTCGGACAGCATGCGCGGCACGATCTGCCAGGAAAGACCCCATCGGTCCTTCAGCCAGCCGCAGGCCTCCGGCGTGCCGCCATTGGCGAGAAATGCCTCCCATATCCGATCGATCTCGGCCTGGCTTTCCACAAGAATCGCGATCGAGAAGGAATGATTGAAGCTATCGAGCGGGCCGGCCTTCATCGCCAGGAAGGCCTGGTCGGCGAGCGTGAACTCGATCAATTCGACACTGCCGGGAGGCCCGCTCGGCGTTTCCGCCGGCAAAATGGTGGTGCGGCCGATCCTGGAATCCGAGATAACAGACACATAGAATTCGACGGCTTCGCGTGCTTCCTCGGCGAACCAGAGATTTGAAACGACCTTCGGCATGAAACGGCCTCCTTGTTGACGGGTATCGATCCGGACTGCTGTCCGATGACCCAAGGACGCCCCACCGGCGCCGGTTCCGACAGGCCGCGAACCGAAATTTTTAGCCCCGCTCGCCCGCGTGACCACCATGGCCGCGCTCTGCGGCGGCATTGCTGCCCGCAACCTACCGCCCGGAATAGCGGCGGCTCGGGAATGAAAGCAGAACATCTTTTCTGGTCTTTCCTTCCCGAATCACTACATTACGCGCCATGAGCAATAGTTTCGACGATATGCCCTTCTTCGACGAAGAGCCGGGCGAGATGGCGCGCAAGCCGCAGCCGCCTGCCGCAGCCGCCGAAAGGGCGCCCGTCGCCGGCGGCGGCATCGCGGCGCGCGCCATGGCGGCTCGCGACGGTGGCAAGCGGCCGGATTACCTCGCCGGGCTGAACCCCGAGCAGACCGAAGCCGTTGAAACCTTGGAAGGTCCCGTCCTCGTGCTGGCCGGCGCCGGCACCGGCAAGACGCGCGTACTGACGACCCGCATTGCCCATATCCTCAACACCGGCCGTGCCTTCTCCTCGCAGATCCTCGCCGTCACCTTCACCAACAAGGCGGCCCGCGAGATGAAGGAGCGCATCGCGCTGCTCGTCGGTGGCGCCGTCGAAGGCATGCCCTGGCTCGGCACCTTCCACTCGATCGGCGTCAAACTTCTGCGCCGCCACGGCGAGCTCGTCGGCCTGCGCTCCAATTTCACCATTCTCGATACCGACGACGTCGTCCGCCTGATCAAGCAGTTGATCCAGGCCGAAGGCCTCGACGACAAGCGCTGGCCGGCCAAGCAGTTCGCCGGCATGATCGACACCTGGAAGAACAAGGGTCTCGGCCCCGCCGACATCCCCGAGGGCGACGCCCGCGCCTTTGCCAATGGCCGCGGCCGCGATCTCTATTTTGCCTATCAGGCGCGCCTGACGACGCTGAACGCCTGCGACTTCGGCGACCTGCTGATGCATCCGATCGCGATCTTCCGCAAGTACCCGGATCTCTTGAAGGAATATCACGGCCGCTTCCGCTATATCCTCGTCGACGAGTATCAGGACACCAACACCGCTCAGTACATGTGGCTCAGGCTTCTCGCCCAGCGCCCCAAGGGCGAGCCGCAGAACGTCTGCTGCGTCGGCGACGACGATCAGTCGATCTATGGCTGGCGCGGCGCGGAGGTCGACAATATCCTGCGCTTCGAAAAGGATTTCCCCGGCGCCAAGGTGATCAAGCTCGAGCGCAACTACCGCTCGACCGAACATATCCTCGGGGCCGCTGCCCATCTGATCGCCCATAATGAGGGCCGCCTCGGCAAGACGCTGTTCACCGACCGCTCCGATCCCGACGACGTCAAGGTGCAGGTCCACGCCTCCTGGGATTCGGAGGAGGAAGCCCGCGCCATCGGCGAGGAGATCGAGCAGCTCCAGCGCGGCAAGCATCTGCTGAACGACATGGCGATCCTCGTGCGCGCCTCCTTCCAGATGCGTGAATTCGAAGACCGCTTCGTCACCCTCGGCCTCAACTACCGTGTCATCGGCGGCCCGCGCTTCTACGAGCGCCTGGAAATCCGCGATGCCATGGCCTATTTTCGCCTGGTCGCTCAAGCCTCCGACGACCTCGCCTTCGAACGCATCATCAACACGCCGAAGCGCGGCCTCGGCGACACGACGGTACGTGCGCTGCACGACTATGCCCGCGCCCGCGATATACCAATGCTTGCGGCGGCGGCCGACATTATCGAGACGGACGAGCTGAAGCCGAAGGCGCGAAAGGCGCTCTTCGACGTGATTCAATCTTTCCGCCGATGGCAGGAACTGCTTGAAAACACACCGCATACCGAACTTGCCGAGCAGATCCTCGAAGAGTCCGGCTATACCGACATGTGGAAGAACGACAAGAGCGCCGAAGCCCCCAGCCGCCTTGAGAACCTCAAGGAACTGATCCGCTCGATGGAAAGCTTCGAGTCGATGCGCGGCTTCCTCGAACACGTCTCACTGGTGATGGATGCCGAGACCAACGAGAACCTCGACGCCGTCTCGATCATGACGCTGCATTCGGCCAAGGGCCTGGAATTCGACACCGTCTTCCTGCCCGGCTGGGAGGAAGGCCTCTTCCCGCACCAGCGCTCGCTCGATGAGAGCGGCCGCGCCGGCCTGGAGGAGGAACGCCGCCTCGCCTATGTCGGCATCACCCGCGCCAAGCACCGCTGCCACATCTGGTTCGTCTCCAACCGCCGCATCCATGGCCTCTGGCAATCGACCCTGCCCTCGCGTTTCCTCGACGAACTGCCGGAAACCCATGTCGAGGTCGCCGAAATGGAGCAGAGCTACGGCGGGTACGGCCGCGGCGGCTACGGCCAGTCCCGCTTCGACAAGGCCGAACCCTTCGCCAACTCCTATTCCACTCCCGGCTGGAAACGCGCCCAGGCCAACAAGACCGATGCCACGCGCGACAATTGGGGCACCCGCTCCGGCCACGCCGTCGAACGTATCGGCTACGGCGAGAGCGGCCCCAAGGGGCGCACCATCGAAGGCGAGCTGGTGGCGAAATCGACCTCATCGGAACCGTCGAGGTTCACGCTCGGCGACCGCGTGTTCCACCTGAAATTTGGCAACGGCAACATCACCGGCATCGAAGGCAACAAGCTGACGATCGAATTCGACCGGGCCGGACAGAAGCGGGTCTTGGACGGGTTCGTCGAGCGCGTGTGACCTCGCATCAACACGGCGCGAAAACCTTCACCCGAGCATCCGCATCCTTCCGAGCCCGAGAATATCGTTGATCAGGGCAATGCCGATTCCGGCGGCGAGATTCCCAATCCAATCAGGAAGAGCCGGCGAGACCGATCATATTTGACGGCAAAGAGAGAATCGCGCGCGAGCAGATCGGCAAAGACCTTCACCTGGACGGCGATGCCGATGGTCAGAAACAGCATCGGCGGAATATCGATGCGGCTCCAGTCGTTGGGATTGGAAACCCAGACACTAATAAAATTAAGGGAGAAGCCGAGGATGATCCCGGCCGCCGTCAGCGATCCGTTGCGGAACGTCGCATCGATCTTTTCGTCTGGATCGGGCTCGGACATGGCTTCGCTCCGGCTTGCTGCTGAGGCAAGAAAGGCAGAAATCGCGGCAGGGAGCAAGATCGACCTGGCGTAGCGCTTCGAGAAGGCGGACGAAATGCCGCAGCGGCGGAGAGCTGGTATATCGCCCATCGCCCCTTCCGCAAGCCGCACCGGCGCGATCTCCTGCTATCGCACGCATGTGCTTCCGCTCGCCAGAACCCATGGGCCGCCAAAAAAGCCAATAATTCCAATGAGACAGTTTTGGTAACCGAAAGGTTAACGTGCGTCGCCCCGCGCCGTCAATCGCACTTCTACCCTGTCAAAACGTCGCTTTGACGCTTTGCGCAAATCAGCTTAGCCCAAAGGCTGCCCGCCCATGAAAGGCAGGCTTCACGACGAACTTTTCAAAGGAGGTTCAAGTGACCAGTGTTTCATCTCTCGGCAGCACAGTGACCCAGTACCAGTCTCCGCTTTCCAGCCTCGACAAGAATGGCGACGGTGTCATTTCGGCGGACGAGTTGGCCGCCGCCTCGCAGTCCTCGACATCGGGCACGACGTCGACCGACAGCGACGACAGCAGCACCGATATCGTCAAGAAGATCACCGCCGATATCCTGTCGCTGATGCTGTCCATGCAGAAGACCGACGGCAGCGACGATAGCGATCAGAGCGACGACGATTCCAAGGGCGTCTTCGCAGCGATGGATACGAATGGCGACGGCAAGTTGACCGAGTCCGAATTCCTCGCCGCCGATCCGAACAGCATCAAGACTTCAGGTGATAGCGATCCGCTCCTCACCAAGGTGTTGAGCGACATGCAGACGGCCCTTCAGGCCTACCGCAATACCTACGGCGCTTCCGCCGCAGCAGGTGATTCCGCAGCCGAAGACGTGGCGGCCGTCTAGCTGGCCAAGATCCGGGCTCTGCCGGGGGAGCCTCGATCCATCGATGCGCACAAAGGCGTCCTACGCAGGCAGATCGATTTGCCGGCAATTGCCACCGTCGCGGGCTGCGATCCGGAAATCATGCACGAGCCGTCCCCATCCCTCCGCTCCATTTCAACACGAGAACCGCCGCCAGCTAACGCAATGATTGCATTAGAGCATTCTGTTTCGACGACTTACTACCGCTAGTGCCAGAATTAACACTTGCGCGTCCGCGCCTGGAAATCCACTAGTTGATCCATTCAGTGTGCTTGGCGTCTTGCACTGCAATAAAGCGAAGGGATTGGCCTTGATGAAAGCGCTGCTGCTCGTCGATATTCAGAACGGCTTCTGTCCGGGTGGCAATCTGCCGGTGCCGGAGGGCGACAAGGTGGTTCCCGTCGCAAACAGACTGATCGATAGCGGCAAATACGATTTGATCGTCGCCTCGCAGGACTGGCATCCGTCTGGCCATGGCAGCTTTGCCTCCGCCCATCCGGGTGCCGCCCCCTTCGAGATGGGGGAACTGTCGGGCAAACCGCAGATGATGTGGCCCGACCACTGTATTCAGGGTACGCTTGATGCCGAACTGCATCCCGAGCTCAAATCCGAAGAGATCGACCTGATCCAGCAGAAGGGCGAGAATCCCTATATCGACAGCTATTCGGCCTTCCGCGACAATGACCGCGACGCCTCGACCGGCCTTTCCGATTTCCTCGAGGACCAGGGCGTCACCGACCTAGACGTCTGCGGACTGGCAACCGACTATTGCGTCAAATTCTCTGCGCTCGACGCGCTGGAGATGATGCCTGGTGTCCGCGTGCGCTTCATCAAGGATGCAAGCCGCGGCATCACCCCCGAAGGCGTCGCCGCCGCCATCGAGGAAATGCGGGCGCATGGCATCGCGATCATCGACAGCGCCAAGGTCCTAGCCGGCTAGTTTAGCTCGGATAACGCCCGAAAAAATCGCATCGAATGTCGGATCGGTGCAAGTCAATCCGTCCTTGGCTCTGAACGCACCAACAATGGGAGTTGAGAGATGAGAAAGTTAGTTGCTGCCGCCTTCGTGAGTTTGGACGGCGTCATGCAGGCGCCCGGTGGGCCGCGGGAGGATCCGACCGGCGGCTTCACTCAGGGCGGCTGGACCGTCAACTATTGGGACGAGCCGATGGGCCAGTTCATGGGCGGGATCTTTACCGATCCCTTCGAACTGCTGCTCGGCCGCAAGACCTACGAAATCTTCGCCGCGCACTGGCCCTTCGTCGGGAAAAACGATCCGATCGGCAAAGTCTTCAACGCCGTGACCAAATATGTCGCGACCACTTCCGCAGAGCCGCTCACCTGGGCAAATTCCGTCGCCCTGCGCGGCGATGCAGCTGCCGAAATCGCCCGGTTGAAGCAGCTGGATGGCCCCGTCCTCCTGACACAGGGCAGCAGCGGCCTGTTGCAGACCCTGTTGGCGCATGACCTGATCGACGAGTTGCGGCTTCTGACTTTCCCGCTCGTGCTTGGCCCGGGCAAACGCCTGTTCGGTCAAGGCGCCAAGCCGGAGGCGCTGAAGCTCACCGCCAACACGGTATCGACGACAGGCGTCATCATGAGCGTCTACGAGCGTGCTGGCGCAATCAAGACAGGCACGTTCGAACTGGCGCAGCCCTCCGAGGCCGAAATCGCCCGCCGGGAGAGGATGAAGCGCGAGGGCTGATGCCTTCTGCCTTCCGCAATCTTTGCGGGGCGCGGCGCCGCCGCGTCCCGTTATCGGCTGCAGCGCCGCGCGTCCCTTCAAATGCGCAAGGAACGCCTTAAAACTATGCAGCAGTGCCTTTGCTCTTGTCGTCTCGCTCCAGCAGATAGATGTCCTCGGCCAGGTCCTCCATCTTCCTCAGAAGCGCCGCATGCGCATCACGAAGGCCCTGGTTGTAATAATGGGCGCCGATCTCGTCCGCGAAGAAATCGAGCAGGAATTCCGCCGGCAGCACACCGATCGGCTGGTCGAGCTCGGCCTCGAAATAGCGGCGAATGCTGGCAACGATCGTCGCCTTCGCCTCCTTCGAAAATTCGATCTTCTTCATCATTGCCTCTTTGCCGAATGCGATCGGGACTTTGATGGTTCAGCAAAATCGATTGGTCAATCAAGGAAATTCAATTGCTGTTGCAAGCCATAGACCATAAGGGAAAACTTGTATTCCAACTGGACAAGATCGCATGAATCGCGCCGACTTTGTTGAAGGTTTGCGGGGTGGCTCCGCCGTTGCGCTGGCATCCGCGCCCTTTGGCGCTCTCTTCGGAGCGCTTGCGGTCGAAAACGGCTTGTCGCTCTCCGAAACCGCCTTCATGAGCGCCACCGTCTACGCCGGCGCTAGCCAGATGGTCGGTATCGAACTCTTCGGTCACAATGTCCACGCCTGGCTGATCGTGCTGTCGATCCTCGCCGTCAATTTCCGCCACGTGCTCTATTCGGCGGCCCTGGCGCGCTACATCGGCCATTTCACGCCGGTGCAGAAATTCTTCACCTTTTTCCTGCTCGTCGATCCGCAATTCGCCGAAGCGGTCAAGCGCGGCGAGGCCGGCCGGCAACTCACCTTCGCCTGGTATTTCGGCTTCGCCATCATCATCTACGTCCCCTGGGTGCTGATCAGCGTCGCCGGCGGCATGCTCGGCGGCTTCATTGGCGATCCCAAGGCCATCGGCCTCGACATCCTGCTGCCGGCTTATTTCCTTGGCATCGTCCTCGGCTTCCGCAAGCGAGACAATTTCCTGCCGGTGGCGCTCGTCAGCGCGGTGGCTTCCGTGCTCGCCTACCGCTATGTCGGCTCGCCCTGGCATGTCAGCCTCGGCGCCGCCGTCGGCATCGTGCTCGCCGCCGTGCTGCCTTTGCCGCAGCAAGAGCCTGATCTCGAAGCCGACGCCCTTCAATCCGGAGTGCACGAGGTCTGAGCCATGGAATTCGATCTTCACATGGCGCTCGTCATCCTCGCCGCAGCAGCTGCCACCTTCGCCACCCGCATCGGCGGCTATATCCTCATCACCCGAATGAAGAGCATTCCGCCGCGCATGGAGGCGGCGCTGAATGCCGTGCCGGCCGCCGTGCTGACGACGCTGGTTGCACCCGCCTTCTTCATCGGCGGCTGGGAATCGAAGCTGGCGCTGATCGTCGCCCTCTTCATCGGCTTGCGCTTCACCCACACATGGATGCTGGTCGCCGCCTGGATCGTCGTGATGATCTGGCGCCATGCCGGCGGGTTCTGAGCACCGGCCCGGGGCCGGCGCCGAGACATCTTAGTATTCCAGAGGCAGCGTCGCGTTTTCGAGCCACGCCCTGACATTGTGATCATGGATGAGCGGCATCAGCGCCTCGCAGGTGCGGCGATGATAGTCGTTGAACCAGTGCAGTTCGTCATGGGTCAAAAGCTCGGGAATGACGAGGCTGCGGTCGATCGGGCAGAAAGTCAGCGTCTCGAATCCGAGCATCGGCGCATCGCCGCCCTCGATCTCTTCGGCCCCGCGCACGTAGATCAGGTTCTCG
Source organism: Rhizobium indigoferae (assembly GCF_034554815.1). Classification (NCBI taxonomy): domain Bacteria; kingdom Pseudomonadati; phylum Pseudomonadota; class Alphaproteobacteria; order Hyphomicrobiales; family Rhizobiaceae; genus Rhizobium; species Rhizobium indigoferae. The sequence continues at coordinate 2,897,335 of NZ_CP140635.1, forward strand.
ATGCGGATGCCGAAGCTGCCGGGCCGGTAATAGCCCGGCTCGTTTGAAAGGATCATGCCGGGCAGCAGTTCCTGCGTCGAAAGCCTGGAGATGCGCTGCGGCCCCTCATGCACCGAAAGATAGGAGCCGACGCCGTGGCCTGTGCCGTGAGCGAAATCGGCGCCGGCCCGCCACAGCGCGATGCGCGCCAGCGGATCGAGATCGCAGCCGCGCGTGCCCTTCGGGAAACGCGCGGTGCTGATGTCTATCATCCCTTTCAGCACCAGCGTGAAGAAGCGCCTATGCTCCTCCGCCACCGCGCCGATGCCGACGGTGCGGGTGATGTCGGTCGTGCCGTTGATATATTGCGCGCCGGAATCGATCAGGAAGAGTTCGCCGGCCGCGATCATCCGGTTGGTCTCGGTCGTCACACGGTAATGCATGATCGCCGCATGTTCGCCGGCACCCGAAATCGTGTCGAAGGAAATGTCCTTCAGCGGGTTCTGCATGCTCTGGCCGACGCGGGCGCGCGCCGCTTCGAGATGCTCGGCAGCAGCGATCTCGCTGACCGTGCCGGGTTTTGTCTGCGACAGCCAATAGAGGAATTCCACCATCGCCGCACCATCCTGCAGATGCGCCGCGGCCGAGCCGTTGATCTCGACGTCGTTCTTCACTGCGCGCGGCAACTTGGCGGGATCGGCGCCCTCCACCACTTCGCCGCCCGCCTTGCGGATGATCTCCGCCAGCGCATAGGAGGCGATATCCGGGTCGATCAGCACGCGGCCGCCATCCCTCGAAACGGCAGCCAACCTCTCCTCCAGCGCCGAGGGCGGCAGCTGCGTGCAGATCTGCGCAAGATAGGCCTCCGGCTCGATGCCGGTCTTGCGCTTGTCGAGGAAGATCTCGGCCCGGCCGTCAGCATGGATGATGGCGCGCGCCAGCGGATGCGGCGTGTGCGGCACGTCGGCTCCACGAATATTGAAGGTCCAGGCGACAGAAGAGGGATCGGCGATCAAAACCGCCGCAAGATTCTTCTTCGAAAGATCGGCGGCGATCGTCGCGATCTTCTCTCTCGCCAGCACGCCGGCCTGCGCGACGTTCTGGATGCTGACCGCGCCGAGCGGCTCGGCCGGCCGGTCGCTCCAAAGCCTGTCGAGCGGATTGTGCGGCAGGAAGACCAGCGTGCCGCCGATCTGCGAAAGGGCTCTTTCCAGACGGCGCACCTCGGCACCCGCATGCAGCCAGGGGTCGATGCCGAGCCGCAGGCCGTTGCTGCCGTTTGCCGCAAGCCAGACATGCGGCGGCTCATTGACGAGATCGCCGCCCGAAAAGACCGAACCGTCGACCTGTTCGGCAAGCTGCGTCACATAGCGCCCGTCGACGAAGACGATCGCCTGCGTGCGCAGGATGAGCGCAATGCCTGCGGAACCGGTAAAGCCCGTCAGCCACGCGAGACGCTCGGAACCTGCAGGAACATATTCGCCGTTGAACTCGTCGGCGCGCGGCACGAGGAAGGCGTCGATGCCGAGCGAATCGAAACCGGCCCGCAGCGCCGATACACGATCCCTGCCGAATTGCGGCGTGGAGGTAACCTCGAAAGACTGGAACATGCTGGAAACCCGAATGATTGAGACGAATCCGGTTAATGGGATGCTGGCCATGTTAGCGAAATTTCAACCGATGGGGAGAAAAAGCGACCAAACGAGTCGAAACCTCTGGGGCCGCTCAACATTTTGACAGAACTGTGACGCCAAAAGTTAATTTGGCACGCTTTATGCATTGGCCGCATGGCTCCCATGAGCGAAACCCTCTGCCTCCGCATTTCAGAATAGCTATATAGGCGTCATCGAACGGTTCGCGATGAACCTATAAACAAAGGAATTCTTGAAATGACCGCCTCTCTCTCGCGCTTCGCATATAGCAGCCCGGTGCAGGCTGGCGAACGCCAGACCGTGCGTCACGTGATCGGCGCCCGCCGCCCGCAGAACGAGGACAGCCTCAAGCTGCTCGGCGCCGGCCAGCGGGCCACGCGCCACAAGGGCGCCCTCAGCTACGCGTTCTAAGCCTGAAAGCCAGTCCGTCTCCTCCCTCCCGGACCGGCCTATTGGAATGCAGTAGAGCCCGCTCGAGCGCTCCTTCCCTTGAGCTCGCGGGCATTGACCGGATAGACCGGTCCAAGGCGGTGCCATCGGCACCGCCTTTTTCTTTTGCCGTTTCGGGATGCGCCGCATGCCGCCCAAACCGTGCAGCAGTTTGGGGATCACGACATTGCATAAAAACAAGGATCTAACCGCGTCGCATGAATCAAATTCTATGCGACGCGCATTAGGGTCGGTCGAAGTGGATGGTAACCCAGCCGTTGCGCCAGATGGTTCTGACATGGCGAAGCCTTGCGCCGCTATAGGCGGCAATCACCTTCCAGCGTTGCCCGGCAAGGATGCCGGAGAGAATGACCGACCCGCCAGGCGCAAGATGCGCCGCAAGCTTCGGCGCCATGCGGATCAGCGGCCGGGCGAGAATGTTGGCGATGATGAGATCGAAGGGACCGTGCTCGGAAAAGGCCGTTGAATGAAAGCCCGGCGCGGTCCTGGTGACGATGCCCGAGGCGATGCCGTTGCGGCGCACGTTTTCGGCCGCCACCTTCGTCGCGATCGGATCGATGTCGGTCGCAAGCACTGGTATGTTCCTGAGCTTGCGCACCGCAATCGCCAGTACGCCGCTGCCGGTGCCGAGATCGAGCGCGTTGCGGACCGGGCGCGAGCGCACCACGGCATCGATCACCTCGAGGCAGCCCGCCGTCGTGCCATGATGACCGGTACCGAAGGCCTGGCCGGCATCGATCTCGATGGCGATGTCGCCGGAGCGAACCTTGTCGCGGTCATGCGAACCATGCACCAGGAAGCGCCCTGCCCTGACGGGTTTCAGCCCCTCCAGCGATTTCACCACCCAGTCGACATCCGGGATGACTTCCCGCTGCAGCCGGGCATCAGGGAAAGAGGTCCTCAATGCCTCCTCGACGCGGGAATGCACCTCCGCCTCGTCCTCGGCCATCATATAGATCGAGGCTTCCCAGATATCCTTCTTCTCATCGATCTCGGTGGTGCCGATGGCAAAGTCTTCTTCACCGAAGACCGCACTCAGAAGGTCGAGGATCTCTTCGGCCTTGCTTTCGGTCGTCGTCACGTAAAGGCGGATTTCACTCACGATAGGCGGTCTTTCCCGTTTCCGTTGCCCGCCATCGGTCGAGCCAACGCCCCATCACGCTGAAACCATCACCCCTTGCTGACGAGATTCTCCAGCTTCTTTACCGCCGTGTCCGGGTTTTCGCCATAGGCGATCGTTCCGGAAAAGCGCCCGGCCGAATCGAGCAAGAAGACCGAAGCGGTGTGATCCATCGTATAGTCGCCGTTCGGATCCTTCTCGTCGACTGGCACCTTCTTGGCATAGACGCGGAACCCCTTGATAACCTCGGCGATCTTGTCAGGCGCGCCGGAAATGCCGGTGATGCGCTTGGAAACGTTGGAGACGTATTCGTTCATGATCTCGGGCGTGTCGCGCTCCGGATCGACGGTCACGAAATAGGCCTGCAGCTTGTCGCCCTTCGGATCGACCTTCTCCATCCAGCCATTCAGCTCGAAAAGCGTCGTCGGGCAGACTTCCGGGCAATGGGTGAAGCCGAAAAACAACGCCGTCGGCTTGCCGCGCAGCGCCTGCTCGGTGATCGGCTGCCCGCTTTGGGAGACCAGGGTGAAGGGAACGCCGAAGGGAGCCTCCGCCACCACATTCCCCGATCTGTTGAGATAGTACGTGAACCCGCCAAGAAACCCGGCAAGTATCAGGACACCGATCCAGACGGCGATGCGGAATGTCTTCATTGGCATGATCCTCGATCCAGGCGGATATGTACCGCCCGCCCCTTGCCCCGCGTGATTATAGGCTCGACCGGACGGGCGCAATTCAACAATATGTTTTCTAACCCGCGATCGATTGTCTCACCGGAGACGACGCCGTGCCCTCGGTCGGATCGGCTAAAAATCGAAAGCAACACGTTTTGATGATGTGTTCTCAGCCGAACAAGCAGTTTCGAGATAGATATCGTTAGCAAAGGCTTAAGCCGTTGTATCTATATTAGCAATCGCGTGCGGCGCTCTTCTGCCGTTCTGACATGATGTCTGCCGCGTGGCGAAAACCCCGGACTCCGCATGAGGGAAGACAAACACGAATCCGAGCGGTTTTCGGAAGGGGTATTTCGTGACCAACTCAGCGGCGCGCAAGAGCCTGTCGGCCAGCCAGCGGCTTTCGACGCTCGACGGCGCGGCGTTTCCAGGTTTCGGAACAATGATCGGCGCCGGCTGGTACGAAGCGCTTCGCCAGATCGGCGAAGATGTTTTGCGCATCCATGAACATGTTAAATCAATCGTAACCTCTGCGCGCGAACAATCCGTGGGACTGAACGAAATCAATACATCCATCAGCCAGATGGATCAGGTCACGCAGACGAACGCGGTAGGCCATAGGCTCGCCATCGACGCGGCAAACCTGATGCAACTGGTCATGCAGTTCAAGACTGGCGAGGGCATGAGCGCCCGGCAAACGCCGCGAGAGGGACCTGCCGCCTCGCATTCGAGACAATCACCCGCGCGCAGCCTGATCGGTAAAATCGCGGTCGCATTCAACGGCGGCACTGCCGCCAAAGTCATCGCTTCTCCCGTCGGGGACAACTGGGAAGAATTCTGACCATGAACAACAACGCCATCAAGCAGTCGGGCGCTTATCTCGAAATCGTTTCGTTCCACCTGGGCGATCAGGAGTTCTGCATCGACATCATGGCCATCCGCGAAATCCGCGGCTGGGCGCCGGTGACGCCGATGCCGCACACCCCGCCCTATGTGCTGGGTCTCATCAACCTGCGCGGTGCGGTGATCCCCGTCATCGACATGGCCTGCCGCCTCGGCATGAAGATGACCGAGCCCTCCGAGCGCTCGGCGATCATCGTCACCGACATTGCGGGCAAGCTGGTCGGTCTGCTGGTCGAGCAGGTTTCCGACATGATGACCATCAAGAGCGAAGATCTGCAGCCGCCGCCGGAAATCATCCCGGAAGCCCAGCGCGCCTTCTGCCGCGGCATCGTCGCGCTCGAAAAGACCATGGTCTGCTTCTTGAATCTCGACACGGTCATTGCCGACGAACTGACGCAGGCCGCCTGAGGGCTATCCATATCTGGAATTCGAAGGCCCGGCTAGTCCGGGCCCTTTTTGATTTTGCAATGAGAGAAAAAGGGAAGCAGCGCTCTTTCCAAATATCTCACAGCAGAAGCTCTATTGCGGCTTCCCATTCTTCCAGACAACGTTCTGCCCATAGAGCGGAATGGTCGAGATCGACATCTTCGCCGAGCCGTCGGTCAGTTCGCGCGAATGGGCGAGATAGATCAGCGTGTCGTTCGTCTTATCGTAGATGCGGTTGACGACCAGCGTCTTCCAGATCAGCGACATGCCCTGGCGGAACACCTCGCTGCCATCCTTGGACAGATCGATACTGCCGATCTCGATCGGCCCGGTCTGCCGGCAGGCGATGGAATTGTTGGACGGGTCCTCGAACCAGTTGCCGTTCTTGAACCGGTCGATCAGGCTGCGATCGAAATAGGTAACGTGACAGGTGATACCCTTGACCTCAGGGTCGGAGACCGCCTCGACAATGATGTCGTTGCCGATCCAGTCGACCCCGACCTTGCCGACGACTTCGGCTGAGGCAGCGCCTGCGGAAAGGACGGAGAAGGAAAAGGCGGCGAGAAGAAGATTGCGCAGTCTGGACATGGCGGCTCCCTGAATAATCCACATTTTAGATAAGCATGCACCCATGCTTTGCAAGAAATGGGGCTCGTGGAAGGGATCAGCCTTTCCGGCAGGTACAGGGCTCGTAGGCCCGCGCCGTCAGCCGGCCGGGCCTCATTCCGATCAGCGCCGGTATCGCGTGAACGGCGTTGGCCTTGACGGCTTTCGCCATCTCGATCGCCGCGGCCGCGCAGACCACAGCATCCTCGGCAGCGTTGTGGTGCACGAAACGCAGGCCGAGATGCTCGGCGATCAGGTTCAAACGGTGCGAGAGGAAATGCGGCCAGATTCGCTGGGCCATCTTCAGGCTGCAGAGATAGGTAAGCTCCGGATAGGATTGCCGGTAGAGATCGAGGCTCGCCCGCCAGACGCTGAAATCGAAGGAAGCATTGTGCGCGATCATCGTCGCGCCGCGAAAATCCTCCTCGAACTCGTCCATCACCTCGGGAAACTCGGGCGCGTCCTCGACATGCTCCGGCCGGATGCCATGGAGTGCGATGTTCATCCCGGAAAAGCGCATGTCCCGCGGTCGGATCAGTCGCTCTTCGACGCGCGTCACCCTGCCCTCCTCGATCCAGGCAAGGCCGACGGAACAGGCGCTGCCGCGCTGTTCGTTCGCCGTCTCGAAGTCAATCGCGATGGTCTTCAAATCAGCAACCCGAATCGTTTCTTCAGGCACAGGAATACCGCCCCGCTTCCGGCCGCGCAAATTCGACACGACGCATGGTTGACTTTTTAACCCGCATATCGAAACTTGCCGCCATGATCGGTTCCGTGACCATGGCAGCGCTTATCCATCACACCACGACCCTTGAAGGGTACGCGGGAGCGATGGCGCTTTAGCAGCGATCCGATCATCATCCCGAAACCCTGCCGAGGCGAGCAGGGTTTTCGGAAACCGGCTCTCCTCCTGACACCGATGGAGAGCATGAATGTCCGAAAACCAAGAGAATGAACCTCGCGGCCGAGCGCGCCTGCCGGATGGCGTCCTGGTGCGCGCCGTCCGCCTGTCCGATGCGGAGGAGATCACGGATCTCATAAATCTGCCGGGCTACAGGGCCGGCACCTTGAGGCCGCCCTACCAGCGGGTCGAGGAGGTTCGCAAGCACATGGAAAACCCGTCGCCAGGCGCGCTCAACCTCGTCGTCACCCAAAATGGCAAGATCGTCGGCAATGGCGGCCTCAACCGCCTCTCCGGCCGTCGGCAGCACGTCGCCAGTATCGGCATGGGCGTGCATGACGATTTCACCGGCCGCGGCTTCGGACGGATCCTGCTCGGCGCGATGGTCGACGCCGCCGACGACTGGCTTGATATCAAACGGCTGGAACTGACCGTCTATACCGACAACGATGTCGCCATCGGGCTCTACCGAAAATTCGGCTTCGAACAGGAAGGCCTGCTAAGGGCCTTCGGGTATCGCGCCGGTCAATATGTCGACGCCTATACGATGGCGCGGCTGAGGCTATGAGCAAACGGGCTGGCGGCTTGCCGTCAGCCCCTCACCCGCTGATCAGTGCCAGCCATTCGTCCTCGTCCATCGTCTGCACGCCAAGCTCGCGTGCCTTGTCGAGCTTGGAGCCAGCACCTGGGCCGGCGACGACGATGTCGGTCTTCTTGGAGACCGATCCCGCCACCTTGGCGCCGAGGCTCTCCGCCCTCGCCTTCGCCTCGTCGCGGGTAAACTTTTCCAGCGAGCCGGTGAAAACCACGGTCTTGCCGGCGACCGGGCTGCCTGTCGTCACCGGCTGCTCGGCCTCCTCGGGCGTCACCTCATCGATAAGCCGGGTGATCACCTCGACATTGCGCGGCTCCTTGTAGAATTCGACGATAGCCCGCGCAACGACCTCGCCGATGCCCTCGATGGCGTTGAGATCGTTCCAGGCGTCGCCGGCAAGCGTCTCGGCCTCCCGCATCCCCGTCTCAAAGGCGGCATAGGTGCCATAGGAGCGCGCCAGCAGCTTCGCCGTAGTCTCGCCGACGTGACGGATGCCGAGCGCGTAGATGAAGCGGTGGAGCGCAATGCTGCGCCGTTCGTTGATCGCCGCATAGAGCTTGCCGACGCTGACCTTGCCGAAACCGTCAATATTCTCCAGCTTGGTCAGCGATTGCTGCTGGCGCTTCTCCAGCGTGAAGATATCGGGCGCGGTGCGGATCTGCAGCGACGCGTCCTCGTTTTCGAAGAAGAAGTCGATCTGCTTCGAACCGAGCCCTTCAATATCGAAAGCGTTGCGCGAAACGAAGTGCTTCAAATGCTCCGTCGCCTGCGCCCGGCAGATGAAGCCACCGGTGCAGCGGCGCACCGAATCCATCTTGCCGGTCTTCTCGTTGACCTCGCGCACGGCATGCGAACCGCAGACCGGGCATGTCTTCGGGAATTCATATGGCCGGGCGTCGGCCGCGCGTTTTTCCATCACCACATCGAGGATTTGCGGAATGACGTCGCCGGCGCGCTGGACGATGACGGTATCGCCTTCGCGGATATCGTGTTCCTCCGGCCGGATGCGCTCGCCGCTATTGCCGATGCCCTTGATGTAATCCTCGTTGTGCAGCGTCGCATTGGTGACGACGACGCCGCCAACCGTGATCGGCTTCAGCCGCGCCACCGGCGTCAGCGCCCCGGTGCGACCGACCTGAATCTCGACCTTTTCGACCTCGGTGAAGGCCTGCTCCGCCGGAAACTTGTGCGCCGTCGCCCAGCGCGGCGAACGCGAGCGGAAGCCAAGACGAGCCTGCAGCTCGAGACTGTCGACCTTATAGACGACGCCGTCGATGTCGTAGTCGAGATCCGGGCGCTCGAGGCCGATCTCGTCATAATGCGCCAGGATGTCGGCGACCGAGTTCAATCGCTTCATCAGCGGATTGACGGGAAAACCCCAGTCCTTGAAGGTCTGCACCATACCGAACTGTGTGTCGGCGGGCATCTCCGACATCTCGCCCCAGGCATAAGCGAAGAATTTCAGCTTGCGGCTCGCCGTCACCTTGGCGTCGAGTTGGCGCAACGATCCGGCCGCGGTGTTGCGCGGATTGACATAGGTCTGCTTGCCCTCCGCCTCCATCTGCCGGTTCAGCGCCAGGAAATCGCTCTTGGCCATATAGACTTCACCGCGGATCTCCACGACCGCGGGCACGCCCTTCGGCAGCTCGTTGGGGATCTCGGCGATGGTCCGGATGTTGGCGGTGACGTTCTCCCCCGTCGTGCCGTCGCCACGCGTTGCAGCCGTCACCAGCCTGCCGTTCTCGTAACGGATCGACATCGAAAGACCGTCGATCTTCGGCTCAGCGGTAAAGGCGATCGACTGGTCGGGCAGCCGGCCGAGGAAGCGATAGACGCCGGCGACGAAATCCTGCACGTCCTCCTGCGAGAAAGTGTTGTCGAGCGACAGCATCGGCCGCGCATGGATGACGGGCGAGAAGGTGACGGAGGGCGCCGCACCGACATGCCGCGATGGGCTGTCTTCGCGGATCAACTCAGGAAAGCGCACCTCGAGCGCATCATTGCGGCGCTTCAGCGCGTCGTAATCGGCATCCGAAATCTCCGGCTGGTCCTTGCCGTGGTAGAGCGCATCGTGATGCGCGATCTCCTTTGCCAGCCGTTCTAGCTCGGCGGCAGCCTCTTCGATCGTCAACGTGTCGACGGCGGAACCTTCGGTGGACATGGAACATCACTCCAGAGAATCTGGTCAGAAATCTGGATTGTTTTTAGAGCAAAATTTCTGGATGAAAAGGGAGACCACATATCCTGCGAAAGGAAGGTCGGTTGACCGGCCTATTCCCAATCCCTGGCATTGCGCAGCCGGATGCCGCTGACATGCAGGCTGGTGTTCCAGAGGCTCTTCAACGGCTGCAAGCTATCGACCACCCTGAGCTCCACGCCGCGCGGCGCAAACTCCCGGTCGAGCCGCGAGATGGCGGTGCGCTCGGTGGGAACAACGCGTCTGCGGGCCACCCACATGCCCGCATCATCCAGATTCTCGAAGCCCTCAGTCGGCAGCTCATAACGGTGGATCGTCTCCGCTCGAGCCTTTCCAGCCAATGACGCTCGGCGTAGGCGACGGCGCGCCAGTCGCCGAGCCAGTGCCGCCGCTCCGTCTCCAGCGTCTCGGGTTTCGCCCATATCAGGATGCGGGGGCAGTCACGCGGAAAGAGATACATAAAGTCATGATCGGCATCGATTGCCCAGACGAGCGGACCGTTCAGCCATTCCCGGCCGGTCGGGCGAATCGAGGGAGTACGGACCGGGCGCGGTTCGAACACGGTAATATCCGGATTATCGCTGAAATGGAAAAGGCGCATGGCAAGAGATCGCCGCTGATCGGGAATATTGCGCATAACGCGAAGCGGAACGCTTGTCACCGCCCGCCGTCGCTCGGCGATCAGCCGTTGCCGGCCAGCAGGCGCTTCGCCGCCGCCCTCGCCTCTTCGGTCACCGAAGCCCCGGCCAGCATGCGGGCGATCTCCTCGGTACGGTCCTTCTGCGCCATCGTCGCGACGCGGGTGGCGATCTTTTCCGAACCGTCGGCCACCGGCCCCTTGGAGATTAAGAGATGCGTCGCAGCCCGTGCCGCGACCTGCGGCGCATGCGTAACCGACAGCACCTGCACCCGCTCCGACAGCCGCTTCAGCCGCTGGCCGATCGCATCGGCCACAGCACCGCCGACGCCGGTATCAATTTCGTCGAAGACCAGCGTCGGGGCCGATCCGCGATCGGCGAGCGCCACCTTCAGCGCCAGCAGGAAACGCGAGAGTTCGCCACCAGAGGCGACTTTCATGATCGAACCCGGTCGCGTGCCCGGATTGGTCTGAACATGGAACTCGACGACGTCGATGCCTTCGGCCGCCGCCTCCCCCGCATCCGTGCTGATCTCGACCATGAAACGGGCCCGTTCGAGCTTTAGCGCCGGCAGCTCGGCCATGACAGCCGCAGCCAGTGCGGTGCCGGCATGATGACGCTTGTCGGATAGCGAGCGTGCAGCCGCATCGTAATTTTCCCGCGCCAGGCCAACCTCGGCTTCGAGCCGCGCAAGCCGCTCCTCGCCCGCGTCGAGATCGGCAAGATCGGCAATCATCCGCACGGCAAGCGCCGGCAGTTCGGTGACGGGCACGGAATATTTACGCGAGGCGGCCCTGAGCGCGAAAAGCCGCTCCTCCACCCGCTCCAGCTCTCTCGGATCGTATTCGGTCTTGCGGAGTGCCGCCTCGACTTCCATCTGCGCGTTGGAAAGCTGGTCGAGCGCGGCATCGAGCAGCGTCACGGTGTCTTCGAGCAGTCCCGGCGCCTCATGGCTCTTGCGCTCCAGCCGGCGTACCAGCGAGGCTATATGGGGCACCGGCGAGGCATTGCCGTTCAGGAATTCGGACGCTTCGGCGATATCGCCGGCGATTCGCTCGGCCTTCATCATCTTCTGCCGGCGATCGGCGAGCTCTTCCTCCTCGCCATCCTGCGGCGAGAGCTTCTCGAGTTCCTCGACCGACGAGCGCAGGTAGTCGGCTTCGCGCGTCGCGCTTTCCACCTTCTCCCGGTGCTTCTTCAGCGTCCGCTCGCTGTCGCGCCACAGCCGATAGAGCCTGGAGACCTCTGAAACCTCGTCGGTGAGGCCGGCGAAGGCATCGAGCAGGGTGCGGTGGGCATTGGTGTCGACAAGGGCGCGATCGTCGTGCTGTCCATGGATTTCAACCAGCATCTGCCCGGCCTGGCGCATCAGCTGCACGCTGACCGGCTGGTCGTTGACGTAGGCTTTGGTGCGCCCGTCCGCCGATTGCTGGCGGCGGAAAATCAGGTCGCCCTCGTCGTCGATGCCATTTTCACGCAGGAGTATGCGGGCGCCGTGTTCCATGCCGACGTCGAACACCGCCGTCACCTGGCCCTTATCCTCGCCGTGGCGCACCAGGTCGCCGTCGCCGCGCCCACCGAGCGCCAGCGACAGGCTGTCGAGCAGGATGGATTTGCCCGCCCCGGTCTCGCCCGTCAGCACGGAGAGGCCGGTCTCGAAGGCAAGATCCAGCCGCTCGATCAGGACGATATCGCGGATCGAAAGCTGGATCAGCATTGGCCTCAGGAACCGAGAAGAAGTTTCTTGCCCGCTGCTGCGATCCACGAGCCCTTGTTTTCACGCGGCTCGGCACCGCCGCTCTGCAGCAGCTTGTAGGAATCAGCATACCACTGGCTGTCGGGGTAATTGTGACCGAGAACGGCAGCGGCTGTCTGCGCCTCGTCGACGATGCCCATGGAATAATAAGCTTCGACGAGACGCGCTAAGGCCTCTTCGATCTGGTTCGTATTCGGATATTTCTCGACGACGATGCGGAAGCGCGAAATCGCGGCGAGATATTCCTTCCGCTCCATGTAGTAGCGGCCGATCTGCATTTCCTTGCCGGCGAGCTGGTCGCGCGCGAAGCGGATCTTGGCCTGTGCATCGTCGACATATTCGGAGTTCGGATAATTGTCGATGACGGCCTGCATCGCCTCGATCGTCTTGGCCGAGGCGCGCTGGTCCTGCGTCACGTCGACGATCTGCTTGGAATAGGTGAGACCGATGAGATACTGCACATAGGCAGCATCCTGGGACTTCGGATATTGCGACATGTAGCGGTTGCCCGAAGCAAGCGCATCGTCCAAACGGCCCTGGCGGTATTTGACGAAGGTGCTCATCACAAGCGCCTTGCGCGCCCATTCGGAGAACGGGTTCTCGCGGTCGATCGCGTCGAACTTGCGCGCCGCTTCCGCCATGTTGCCGGCCTTCATATTGGCAAGACCCTGGGTGTAGAGCACGTCAGGCGGATCGGTTTCGAGACCGAGCTTGGTGATGTCGATGTCGGGATCCGACTGGCAACCGGAGATCGAGGCGCCTGCGCTGAGCACCAGAAGCGATGCGAACAAAGCGCGCGCTGTCTTCATCATACCTTCAGATCCTGCATAACCCATTCGAAAGAACCCCACTGCTGCCGCTCTCTCCACGGCAGCCACGCCTCGCTGGCGTTTCTAGCCACAAATGTGCATCAAGAGCAACGCAATGATAAGGCATTAACGCATTTTTGTGGCAGCAGCCGCAGAATGATCGGCTTTTCAACTTCTTCCCGACCTGTGGCGGCCAAGCATCGGTCTATTGCCGCAGACATGGCCGGACATAAAAAAACCGCCTCCGGGAAAGAGGCGGCCTGGTCTTGAGAATATGCTGGAGGTCATGCCGACCAGGGAGCGAATTCCGAAGCGCTGACTGCAATCAGTTCGCGGGCAGCGACACGCTGGCGCGGCGTCGACGTCTCCACAACCTCGTAGGCGGAGGGATCGGCGAGCAGCGCCTTCAGCGCATTGGCATTCATCTTGTGACCGCCGCGATAGGAACGGTAGCAACCGATGAACTGGACACCGGCAAGCGACAGATCGCCGACGGCATCGAGCGTCTTGTGGCGGACGAATTCATCCTTGGCGTAACGCAGCCCTTCGACGTTGATGACGGTGTTGTCGTCCGAGATGACGACGGAATTTTCAAGCGAGGAGCCGAGCGCATGGCCCGACGCCCAGAGGCGCTCGACATCGCGCATGAACCCGAAGGTGCGGGCGCGGGAAAGCTCGGCCTTGAAGACGGCGGCGGTCATGTCACCGGCCCACTTCTGCCGGCCGATCAGCGGGCAGTCGAAATCGATCTCGACTTCGAAGCGCGTACCGTCATAGGGGCGGAATTCGCTCCAGGAGCCGCCATGCTCGATCCGCACCGGCTTGGTGATACGGATATAGCGGCGCTTGACGCCGAGCGAGACGAGACCGACCTGCTCGATCGCCTCGACGAAGGGCAGCGAGCTGCCATCCATGATCGGCATTTCGGAGCCCTGCACTTCGATCACCACATTGTCGAGGCCGAGCGCGTAGACGGCGGCCATGACATGCTCGATCGTCGCGACCGAATGGGCGGGAGAGAAGCCGAGAACGGTGCAGAGGTCAGTATTGCCGACCTGCGAGGAGACGGCCTTCAGTTCGGTGATGTCGCCATTGTCATGCAGACGCTGGAAAATGACGCCGGTGTCCGATTCGGCCGGATTCAGGGTGATCGAGACGTTAGCGCCCGAATGCACCCCGATGCCCGAAAGCGTCACCGGACGCGATACCGTCGTTTGAAAACCCAGCAAGCCAATTGCCATAAATTCTGCCTTTATTCTTCCGTACCGGCGGTCTGTCCGATCGGCACGGTCATCGTTCATTCTGCACAAGGAGCCTGTCGAAAGGTCTCCTAGTGCAGTTTCCTTGCACCATACTTACGTGCGCCGGCGCTCCAATCCAAATCACTGTTTCTTTCGCTTTGTTACGAAGTCACGCAATTGAAATTGCTCGCGAATCACGGGCTGAAAAACAGCAATGCCCGGGACCTTGATCCCGGGCATGAACGGTGCCGAAGCACGCACTCAATTCGACTGGCGACGCAGGAATGCGGGGATTTCCAGCTGGTCGTCTTCCTGCATCATCCGGGCCTGCGGAACTGCGCGGCCTTGGTCGTCGAGATTGCCGCGACGCGGTGCGTAGAGGCTTGCCTCAGGCGACAGCGGACGGCGTTGCTGCGAAGCGGCCGGCGGTGCGGCGGTCATATCGGCGGCAACGGCGTCGTCGTCGCGGCGGCCAAGCGAATTGGTGATTCGCTTGAGCAGGCCCATCGGACCGCGCTCCTCCGCCGCATGCGCGGAAGCCGGCTGCGTGCGGTGGTCGAGTTCGGCCTGGACGACCGGCGGGAAATCCTCGACCTTCGGCATGCGCACCGGTTCGGGCGCCTGGCGGATGGTCGGCTCCTGCCGGACCGGCTGCTGCTGAACCGGCTGGCTTATGACAGGCTGGCTCATGACGGGCGCCGGAGCCTGCTGCTGCACCGGGGCCGGACGCATTGCCGGAGCTTCCGGTGCAGGCGCGAAGATCTTGCTCTGCGGACGGAAGGTTTCCTGCTGTACTACGGGCTGCTGCAGCGGTGCGGCAGCACGCGGGGCCGGAATTTCGAGCTCGCGTTCCATCTCGGCTTCGCGGATGGTCTGCGCGATCGGATCCATGGCCTTCGGTGCCTGCATCACGGGGGCAGGCTGAACTGCGGCCGCTGCCGGAGCAACAGCCGCGGAGGGACGGATAGCGGGCCTTGCTGCCGGCTGGAGGTTCCGCTCGGCGGCTTCGTTCATCGCCCGGTCGATGCCGGTTGCGACGACCGAGACACGGATGATGCCTTCGAGCGATTCGTCGAAGGTGGCGCCGAGGATGATGTTGGCGTCAGGATCGACTTCCTCGCGGATGCGGGTCGCGGCTTCGTCGACTTCGAAGAGGGTGAGGTCGCGACCGCCGGTGATGGAGATCAGCAGGCCTTGGGCGCCCTTCATCGAGGTTTCGTCGAGCAGCGGGTTGGCAATCGCAGCCTCTGCTGCCTGCAGCGCTCGGCCGGAGCCGGAGGCTTCGCCGGTGCCCATCATCGCGCGGCCCATTTCGCGCATCACCGAGCGGACGTCGGCGAAGTCGAGGTTGATCAGGCCTTCCTTAACCATCAGGTCGGTGATGCAGGCAACGCCCGAATAGAGAACCTGGTCGGCCATGGCGAAGGCATCGGCGAAGGTCGTCTTGTCGTTGGCAATGCGGAAGAGGTTCTGGTTCGGAATGACGATCAGCGTATCGACAGACTTCTGCAGTTCCTGGATGCCCATCTCGGCCAGACGCATGCGGCGCCCGCCTTCGAAATGGAACGGCTTGGTGACGACGCCGACCGTCAGGATGCCCTTGTTGCGGGCCGCCTGCGCGACAACGGGCGCAGCGCCCGTGCCGGTGCCGCCGCCCATGCCGGCGGTGACGAAGCACATATGCGTGCCGTTCAGGTGATCGACGATCTCGTCGATGCACTCCTCGGCGGCCGCGCGGCCGACTTCCGGCTGCGAGCCGGCACCGAGGCCTTCGGTGACGTTGACGCCGAGCTGGATGATGCGCTCAGCCTTCGTCATCGTCAGCGCCTGCGCATCCGTGTTGGCGACGACGAAGTCGACGCCCTGGAGGCCGGCGGTGATCATGTTGTTGACGGCATTGCCGCCACCGCCGCCAACGCCGAACACGGTGATGCGCGGCTTCAGCTCTGTGATGTCAGGCTTTTGCAGCTTGATGGTCATGGTACCTGTTCCTTCTCTCTCTGGCCGCATCGCCACGCCGGCCAATTACTCAATTTCAGAAACTTTCCTTCAGCCACTGGCCCATGCGGGCTATGCGGCTGTTATTTCCTCCAAGCGACATGAGCAGACCGCTCTGTGACGCATGTGTCTCCATGTCCGCGACCTGCGGATAAATCATCAGGCCGACGGCCGTCGAAAAGGCCGGACCCTTGGCAGCCGTCGGCAGCCCCGAGACGCCCATCGGACGGCCGATGCGGACGTTGCGGGCAAGGATGCGCCGCGCCACGTCGGCAAGGCCGGTCAACTGGCTCGCCCCGCCGGTCAGCACGACACGCTTGCCGACGATCGGGCTGAAGCCTGAGCGCTGGATACGGTCGCGGATCAGTTCCATCGTCTCCTCAATTCGCGCCGATACGATGCGCGAAACCAGTGCCCGCGGCACCTGCGACGGCTGGTCGCGATCGTCCTCGCCGATCGGCGGGATCGAGATCAGCTCGCGCTCGTCGGAGGAATTCGAAAGCGCCGAGGCATGCACGACCTTCAGCCGCTCCGCATCCTCGATGCGGGTCGAAAGGCCGCGCGCCAGATCGGTGGTGACGTGATGGCCGCCGAGGCCGACGGCGTCCGTATGAACGAGCTTGCCCTCGGCAAAGACCGAGATCGTCGTCGTGCCGCCGCCCATGTCGATCGCCGCGCAGCCGAGTTCGACCTCGTCGTCGACGAGAGCTGCAAGACCCGATGCATAGGGCGTGGCGACGATGCCCTCGACCGACAGATGCGCACGATTGACGCTGAGTTCGAGGTTCTTCAGCGCCGAGCGCTCCGCCGTCACCACATGCATGTCGACGCCGAGCGCATCGCCATACATCGCCAGCGGATCACGGATGCCGCGCTCGCCGTCGAGCGAGAAGCCGGTCGCCAGCGAATGCAACACCGAACGGTCCTGGCGCAGCGACTGCTGGCAAGCGGCCGACAGCACCTTCTTCAGATCGTTGAGCTCCACTTCCTGGCCGCCGAGATCGATCGTCGCGGTGTAGATGTCGCTGCCGAGCCGGCCAGCCGTCAGGTTGACGATCAGGCTCTCGACGGTCAGTCCCGCCATGCGCTCCGCCGCGTCGACGGCAAGGCGGATGACGCCTTCCAGCGCGTCGAGATCGGCAATCACGCCGGTCTTGATGCCGCGGGAACGCTGGTGGCCGATGCCGATGATCTCGATATTGTGCGTGCGGCCCGGCAGGATCTGGCTTTCCTCGCGCGGCGTCAGCCGGCCGATCATGCAGACGACCTTGGTCGAGCCGATGTCGAGCACCGAAACGACATGTGACCGCTTCGACGAAAGCGGCTTAAGGCGCGGCAATCCGAAATGGGATGAACCGAACAAGCTCATATATTCTGCCCCGCCTTCTTCAATTCTTTCGTACGCTCCGTCACTGCCGTCTGCCTGCGGACCGCCGCCTCCGGCGTCAGCTGGATCGCGGTTCTGTCGGACAGCCTGAGATCGACTGCGGCAATGTCCCGCTCCAGGAGCTGGTGCTCCTTGTCGAACTTCGAAAGCGTCGCCAGTGCCTGGGCGATGCCATCTTCCGGCAGCTTGACGACGACGCCATTGTCCATGTGCAGGTCCCAGCGACGGCCTGATATCCAGACATAGGCCTTCACGCGGGCCTTCACGTCGGGCCACTTCGAGAAGGCGTCGTCGAGCGAAGCCGCCGCCGTTTCGGCATCGCGGCCGACGACGAGCGGCAGCGCCGAAAACTTGTTGTCGCGCAGGGGTGCAATGACGCTGCCGTTCTTCTCGATCAGGGAAAGCTCCTGCCCGTGCTGCCAGATCGCATAGGCCTGGCGCTCCTTGAGCTTCACCTCGATCGTTTTCGGATAGATCTTGCGGACCTCGACACTTTCGACCCAGGGAAGATGCGCGATCTTCCGGCGGGCGGCATCGACGTCGAGGGCCACCAGCGAGGTCGTGCCGTCAAGGCCGATCAGCTGCAGGATCTCGATTTCGGAGGTCTCCGAATTGCCGGAGACCTTGACGTCCTCGATCGCAAAACCCGCCGCCGTCGTCGTCGCCTGCGCGACAGCTTCGGTGTGGCCGCCAAGCGACATACCGTAAAACCCCGTCGCAGCCAGGAAGGCGAGCGCCGAGACCGTGCCCGTATGAACAGGAATATGGATACGGCCGCTGCAGAGGCTGATCAGGAAGCGCGTGACGCGGCGCAGTGGACGCGGCAGCACGAACCGCTCTTCGGCTTCCATGATCGGAAGCACGGCATGATGGCTGGGGCGCCCAATCCTCTTGACTGTCAACGCAAACAAGACGCGTCCTCCACCATCCACCGGAGAAACTGACCAAACGAATAACCGGCATGACCGGCCATTTCGGGCACGAGCGAGGTTGGGGTCATACCTGGCTGGGTATTGACCTCCAGCCAGATGATTTCGCCGTCTTCGGAGAAACGATCGTCGTAACGAAAGTCGGACCGACTGACGCCGCGACAACCGATTGCCTGATGCGCCCTTAGGGACAATGTTTGTATTTTTTGGTAAATATTCGGTGAAATTTTCGCGGGGATGACGTGTTTTGAACCGCCCGCCGCATACTTGGAGTCGTAATCATAAAAATTGTGTCCCTGCGGCACCACTTCCGTGACGCCGAGCGGCGTTTCGCCCATGACACCGCAGGTGAGCTCGCGACCGTAAACATAGCGCTCGACGATCACCTCCTCGCCGTAACGCCACTCGGGCGAGCTGACGATCTGTGGCGGATGCGCTTGATCTTCCGTGACGATCACAACGCCGAAGCTCGACCCCTCGCGGACGGGCTTCACCACATAGGGCGGCTTCATCGGATGCGTCGAGGGAAAGGCGAAACGGTTGACCACCTGCGATTCGGCGACCGGAATGCCAGCGGCGGCAGCGACACGCTTCGCCTTGGCCTTGTCCATCGCCAGCGCCGAGGCAAGCACGCCCGAATGCGTATAGGGGATTTCGAGATATTCGAGGATGCCTTGAATGGTGCCGTCCTCGCCGAATGGGCCGTGAAGCGCATTGAAGACGACATCAGGCTTCAGCGCGGCAAGTTTCTCGGAAACGTCGCGCGCCACGTCGATGCGCGTCACGTCGAAGCCTTCCGCCTCGAGGGCTTCTGCGCAAGCCTTTCCCGAGGAAAGGCTGACAGGCCTTTCCGAGGAAAATCCGCCCATCAGGACAGCGACATGCTTGCGACTCATCAACACCCCCAAAAATAACTTTCATTTTCGAAATCGACGCTTGCGCGAAGCTGTCTGCGCCGTTTCAGGCCTTTGTCCGACCTGGGTGCATTAGAGCATCATTATGGTTAATGAAGTGTTTACTTTCGTTAACTCCATATTGCCGCGCCCATGATTTTTTAACCTTCGCGCCTTCGGGAGTGTCGGAGCGAAGGTGCCCATCGTTCCGTGGAAACAGAAAAGCCCGCGCGGAAAAACCGCGCGGGCTCAATGGGATAGTTCGATGTCCTGTAGTCAGTCGGCGTCGTCGAGGAATTTCCAGACAAGCCCGCCAAGCGCCCCACCCGCAAGCGGCGCAATCCAGAACAGCCAGAGCTGCTGCAGCGCCCAGCCGCCGACGAAAAGCGCCTGGCCGGTGGAACGCGCCGGATTGACCGAGGTGTTCGTCACGGGGATAGAAACGAGATGGATCAGCGTCAGTCCGAGGCCGATCGCAAGCGGCGCGAAGCCGGCAGGCACCCGGCTGCTGGTCGATCCCAGGATGATGATCAGGAAGAACATGGTCAGCAGCACTTCGATCAGCAGCGCCGAAAGCAGTGAATAACCGCCCGGAGAATGATCGCCATATCCGTTGGCGGCAAAGCCGCCGAGTTCGAAACCCGCCTTGCCGCTGGCGATGAGATAAAGCAGCGCCGCCGCGGCGATGGCGCCGACAACCTGCGCGACGACATAGGGAACGAGGCGCGCCGCGGGAAACCGTCCGGCAACAGTTAGGCCGAGGGAGACGGCGGGATTGAAATGACCGCCTGAGATGCCGCCCACGGCATAGGCCATGGTGAGCACGGTCAGACCGAACGCAAAGGCCACGCCGACAAAACCGATCCCAAGCTCGGGATAGGCCGCGGCCAGCACGGCGCTGCCGCATCCGCCGAAGACCAGCCAGAACGTGCCGAGAAACTCGGCAACTAAACTCTTTTGCATGCGCGCCTCCTTAACCTCAACCAAGAGTTTAAGTGAATCCGTTACAATTCGATTCCGGTCAAGCGCGCGGACATTGCCGCGGCAAGCTTCACGCAAGGATCGAGAAGCGGGTGGAGATGCGGTACCTGCGGCGCAAGGAGACGTTTTCTCAGGCCTGAAAGTGCGTTAAGACCCGCCGGCCTCCCAAGGCGATTCATAAAAATACTGATTGGATCGAAAATGACAGACGCGATCTCCGCATCGCCGACTCCTGCCTCGAACAGCGCGCAAGTCAATTCCCCGGCTCGCGTCCTCGTCGCCAGCCTTGTCGGCACCACCATCGAATTCTTCGACTTCTACGTCTATGCGACGGCAGCCGTCCTCGTCTTCCCGCATCTCTTCTTCCCGGCCAGCGATTCGAACGCCGCAACGCTGCAGTCGCTCGTCACTTTCTCGATCGCCTTCTTCGCCCGCCCCATCGGCGCCGTCGTGTTCGGTCACTTTGGCGATCGCATCGGCCGTAAGGCGACGCTCGTCGCCGCGTTGATGACGATGGGGCTTTCGACCGTTTTGATCGGCATGCTGCCGGGCTATGATGCGATCGGCATCGCCGCGCCACTGTTGCTGGCGCTTTGCCGCTTCGGTCAGGGCCTCGGCCTCGGCGGCGAATGGGGCGGCGCCGTTCTGCTTGCCACCGAAAACGCTCCCCCCGGCAAGCGCAGCTGGTACGCCATGTTCCCGCAGCTCGGCGCGCCGATCGGCTTCATCCTTTCCTCCGGCTTCTTCCTCATCCTGGCGGAAACGATGAGCAACGAGGATTTCCTCGACTATGGATGGCGCATTCCCTTCATCGCCAGCCTCGCCCTCGTCGCCGTCGGCCTCTATGTCCGCCTGAAGATCGCCGAGACGCCGGAATTCCGCAAAGCCGTCGAAAAGCACGAGCGCGTCGCCGTGCCGATCGAGGTGGTCTTCCGCGGTCATCTGCGCAGCCTGATCCTCGGCACCTTCATTGCCGTCGCGACCTTCGTGCTGTTCTACCTCATGACGGTCTTCACGCTCTCCTGGGGCACGACACCCTTGGAAAGGGGTGGGCTCGGTTATACGAGAGAACAGTTTCTGGTCGTCCAGCTTGTCGGCGTCGTCTTCTTCGGCCTGACGATCCCGCTCTCCGGCTGGCTCTCCGATCTCTATTCGCGCCGCACCATCCTGACGCTGACGACGATTGCCATCGCGATCTTCGGCTTCTTCTACGCAACGCTGTTGACCAGCGGTCTCACAGGCGCCTTCCTGTGCTCGATCATCGGCCTCGCCTTGATGGGCTTCACCTACGGTCCGATCGGCGCTGCCCTTGCCGCGCCCTTCCCGACCATGGTGCGCTACACCGGCGCCTCTATGACCTTCAATCTGGGTGGCATCTTCGGCGCCTCGCTCGCTCCTTATATCGCCACCTGGCTCGCCACCCATTACAGCCTCGACTATGTCGGCTACTACCTCGCCGCCTCGGCGGTGATCTCGCTGGTCTGCATCCGGCTGTCGGGCCGCGAGGAAGTCTGAACCTCGAGTAGCAAGTCAACAACAAGCCGCGACGGCCACCGTCGCGGCTTTTTTATTGATGCCGTGAGCACTTCCGGTTAACCGGAACACTCACGGCAAAACGGGGAACAGATCATGCGATGCCTCATTACCGGCGCAGCCGGCTTTGTCGGTGGGCCTCTCGTCGAAAGACTGCACGGAGAGCGGATATGCGAGCTTGTGGTGACGACGCGATCTGCAACCGCCAGCTTCCCGACATCTGTGCGGCATTTCCCCATCGCGATAACAAGCGAAACCGATTGGACAGCGGCTCTCGAGGGTATTGATGTCATCGTCCATCTCGCCGCTCGTGTTCACATCATGAACGACCGCGCAGCCGATCCGCTTGCGGAATTTCGTCAGATCAACACCGCCGCCACCTTGAACCTCGCCGAGCAGGCCGCCCGCGCGGGCGTAAAAAGGTTCGTCTTCATCAGCAGCATCAAGGTCAATGGTGAGGAGAACGATCGGCCCTTCCGGCACGACGATACGCCAATGCCGATCGATCCCTATGGCATCTCGAAGCTGGAAACTGAAATCGGGCTGCGTGAAATCGCCGCCCGAACAGGCATGGAGGTCGTCGTCATTCGCCCGCCGCTCGTCTATGGACCCGGTGCGAGGGGCAATTTCGCCCTGCTCGTCGGACTTGTCCGGAAGAAGATACCGCTCCCCTTCGCGTCGCTGAAGAACCGCCGAACACTGGTCGCGCTTCCAAATCTCATCGATCTGATCATCACCGGGATGAAGCATCCCGGCGCAGCCGGCGAGACCTTTCTCGCAGGCGATGGAGAAGATCTTTCGACTCCAGGGCTTATTGAAGGGATTGCCGCAGGGCTGGGTGTCAAACCGATGCTGCTCCCCTTTCCCCCCGCCTTGTTGCAGATGGGCGCGAGAGTAATGGGAAAGGACGCCGTCTTCCAACGTCTTTGTGGCTCCCTCCAGGTCGACATATCCCGTGCCCGCGACGTGCTTGGCTGGTCGCCCCTCGTCACGCCGCGCGAAGGCCTGAAGCTTGCGGTGAAGTAACCGTTACTCGCTCGTCACACCCTGAAACGGGTGCACCTCACGGCCGGGCATGAAGACGCCGAGACGTTTGATTTCCCATTCGAGCTTGATGCCGTCTTTTTCGAAGACCTCGCGGCGCACCTGTTCGCCGAGATATTCGAGGTCGTAGCCGGTCGCCTGCCCCATGTTGATCATGAAATTGCAGTGCAGCGACGACATCTGCGCTCCGCCGATGACGAGGCCGCGGCAGCCTGCCTCGTCGATCAGTTTCCAGGCCGAATGGCCGGCGGGGTTCTTGAAGGTCGACCCGCCGGTCTTTTCACGCACCGGCTGCACCGTCTCGCGATGATTGCGCACGGCGTCCATCTCGGCGCGGATCTGCGCGCGCTCTTCCGGATAGCCCTCGAACAGCACGGAGGTGAAGATCAGATCTGTCGATGCGGTCGAATGCCTGTAGGAATAGCCCATCTCGGCATTGGAAAGCACATGCTTGTCGCCCTTGCGGTCGACCGCATGGACTTCGATCAGCCGCTCGCGCGTCTCCACGCCATTGGCCCCGGCATTCATGCGCGCCGCGCCACCGATGCCACCGGGAATGCCGTAGAAGAAATGGAAGCCGCCGATGCCGTTGTCCATCGCCATCGCCGCCACATGTTTGTCAGGGCAGATGGCGCCGGCCAGGATGCGGTTTTCGCCGGCGAGCTCGACGAAGCCGAACCCCTTGGCCGACAGGCGCAGCACGACGCCGGGAATGCCGCCATCGCGCACCAGGATGTTGGAGCCGACGCCGACCACCGTCAGCGGCACCTCTTCCGGCAATATCTTCAGGAAGGCGATGAGATCGTCGATGTCATGCGGCTGGAACATCAGCTCGGCCAGGCCGCCGGCCCTGAACCAGGTGACGCGGTCCATCGGGGCATCCGGCGTGATACGGCCGCGGATATCCTTTACACCCTCTCCGAGAGACGCGAGAAGCTTTTCCCCATTCACCTGTTTCATACGGACTTTCCCGATAGGCCTTCCAGTTGCTTGGGCAGCGCCGCTGCCCAGGATGTGATGCTCCCAGCCCCCAACAGAACCACGAAATCGCCAGGCTTTGCAACCTCCGCGACCATCTGCGGCAAAAGCTCCGCCGAGGTGAGAAAGCGGGCGTCGCGATGGCCGCCGGATTTTATGCGCGAAACCAGCGACACGGAATCGATACCCTCGATCGGATCCTCCCCCGCTGCATAGACAGGTGCCAGGAAGATGCTGTCGGCATCGTTGAAGCAGGCGGCGAATTCCTCGAATAGGCTCGCAAGACGACTATAGCGGTGCGGCTGGTGGACCGCGATGATGCGCCCCTTGCAGGATTCGCGAGCAGCACGCAGCACCGCCTTGATCTCGACGGGATGGTGACCGTAATCGTCGAAGATCTGCACCCCGTTCCATTCGCCGGTCAGCGTGAAGCGCCGCTTGACGCCGCCGAAGGAAGCAAGCCCCTTGGCGATATCGGCGCTCGATATGCCGAGCCGGTTGGCAACGGCAATCGCCGCCGTCGCGTTGGAGATATTATGCCGTCCGGGCATCGGCATGACCAGCCCCTTGAGCTCGATCACCTGGCCGGTGCGGCGGCGGCGGATTTCGACGTCGAAGATCGAGCGCGTGCCGTCGATGCGGACATTCTTGAAGCGCACGTCGGCCTGCGGGTTCTCGCCATAGGTGATGATCTTGCGGTCCTCGATGCGGCCGACCAGCGACTGCACCTCGGGATGGTCGAGGCACATGACGCCGAAGCCGTAAAACGGCACGTTCTCGACGAACTGCCGGAAGGCGGCGCGCACGGCGTCGAAATTTCCGTAATGGTCGAGATGTTCCGGGTCGATATTGGTGATGACGGCGACATCGGCCGGAAGCTTGAGGAAGGTGCCGTCGGATTCGTCGGCCTCGACCACCATCCACTCGCCCTCGCCCATGCGGGCGTTGGTGCCGTAGGCATTGATGATGCCGCCATTGATGACGGTCGGGTCGAGCCCGCCGGCTTCGAGCAGTGTGGCGACCAGCGAAGTGGTCGTCGTCTTGCCATGCGTGCCGCCGATGGCGATCGCATTGCGGAAGCGCATCAACTCGGCCAGCATTTCGGCACGGCGCACCACCGGCAGCAGCTTTTCGCGCGCGGCGATGAGCTCCGGATTGCTCTTCTTGATCGCCGTCGAGACGACCACGACTTCGGCCTCACCCAGGTTTTCGGCTCGGTGACCGACGAACACCTCGATGCCCTTGTCGCGCAGCCGCTGGACATTGGCACTGTCGGCCTGGTCCGATCCCTGCACTTTGTGGCCGAGATTGTGCAGCACCTCGGCGATACCGCTCATGCCGATGCCGCCAATGCCGATGAAATGGACGAGACCGATCGTCTTCGGCAGTTTCATGCGCGTGTCCTCTTGAATTCCGCAATTGTCCGTCCGGCGGCAATAGCCTCAACCATGTCGGCAAGCAAGTTTGCGGCGTCGGGTTTCCCGGCGAGTTTCGCCGCCGCCGCCATGTGCGAAAGCCTTTCCGGATCGTTCATGACAGCCGTCAGGATCGCCGCGATCTTCTCCGGCGAAAGCTCCGACTGGGCAATCACCTTCGCCCCGCCGGTCGCAGCAAGTGCCGCGGCATTCGCCGCCTGGTCGTGATCGAGAGCGTGCGGGTAAGGCACGAGCACGGCAGGCCGCCCGATGACCGAGATTTCCGAAACCGTCGAGGCGCCCGAACGGCAGATGACGAGATGCGCCCTGGCCAGCCTCTCGGCCATGTCGGTAAAGAAGGGTGCGATATCGGCCCCCATCTCCAGCTTGGCAACGCAGCCGCTGACCATCTCCATGTCCTCGGGACGCACCTGCTGGGTGATACGCAGGCGCACGCGAAGCGCGTCGTCGAGCAGGCTAATCGCCGTCGGCAGCGCCTTGGAAAAATATTGCGCGCCCTGGCTGCCACCGAAGACGACGAGGTTGAAGGCCTCACCCGGATGCGACGGCGTGTAAGGCACCTCGGCCGCGGCAATGATCGCCGGGCGGACCGGATTACCCGTCGTCACCGTCTTGTCTGGAAAGGCGGCACCGCCCTCCGGCAAGAAACCGCCGGCGATGGCCTGCACACGGGTTGCTAAGGCCTTGTTGGCGCGGCCCATCACGGCGTTCTGCTCGTGGATCATCGAGGGCACGCCGAGCCGGGTAGCGGCAAGCAGCGGCGGCACGGTGGGATAACCGCCGAAACCGACGACGATGACCGGCTGCAGCCGCTGGATCAGTTTCTTTGCGGCCCGCATGCCACTCCAGAGCGTCCACAGCGAGCGGGCCACGGCAACCGGGTTCTTCGAGCCGATCGTCGCCGACGGCACGACATGGATCTCCTCGGCCGGGAACTTGCCGGCATAACGCTCGGCTCGGCTGTCCGTGACGAGATGCACCGAATAGCCGCGCTCCTTCAGCTTGAAGGCCAGCGCCTCCGCCGGGAACACATGGCCGCCGGTTCCCCCGGCGGCAAGCAGCACGATGCCTTTGCTCATAGTCTTCTACTCCGCCGGCATGCCGTGCGGGACGCGGAAGAGGCTCCGGTCCTGCGCGCGTTTTTCCGGTCGATGCCGCGTCAGCGCCAGAATGAAGCCGGCGGTGACGCAGATCGCCACCATGGACGAGCCGCCATAGGAAATCAGCGGCAGCGTCATGCCCTTCGCCGGCAGCAGTTCGAGATTGACGCCGATATTGATGATCGACTGGATGCCCATCTGCAGCACGAGGCCGGCGACGGCGAAGCGGTTGAAGTCGTTGCGCTCGCGATAGGCATGCGAGAGGCCGCGAAGCACCAGCACGGTAAACAGCGCAACGAGCGCCATGCAGAAGACGATCCCGAATTCTTCGGCAGCGACCGAGAAGATGAAGTCGGTATGCGCATCCGGGATGATGCGCTTGACGATACCCTCACCCGGTCCCTGGCCGAACCAGCTGCCGCGGATGATCGCCTCGCGCGCGGTGTCGATCTGGAAAGTATCACCCTCGCCGGTCATGAACTTGTCTATTCGGCCGGCGACGTGCGGGAAGACGTAATAGGCGCTGAGCAGGCCACCGGCGCCGCCGATACCGAGCAGCATGATCCAGATCCATGGCATGCCGGCCATGAAGAACATCCCGCCCCAGACGGCCGTGGTCAAGATGGTCTGGCCGAGGTCCGGCTGCGCGATAAGAAGTGCCGCAACGATGCCGAACAGGATGATCGCAAAGAGATTGCCGGGGATCTCCGGCTGGCGCGCATGTTCGGCAAACAGCCAGGCGCAGACCACGACGAAGGCAGGCTTCATGAATTCCGACGGCTGGATGGAAAGGCCGGCGATCCAGATCCAGCGCCTGCCACCCTTGACCTCCTGCCCGACGAAGAGCACCAGCACCATCATGGCGACGGAGATGATCAGGATCAGGATAGCGGTTCGCCGCACCTGGCGCGGCGTCAGGAACGACAGCCCGAGCATGACGCCGATCGAGGGGATCATGAAGGCCGCATGGCGCTTGACGAAGTGGAAGGGTTCGAGCCCGATGCGCTCGGCGACCGCAGGAGATGCCGCAAACGACAGCATGAAGCCGATGCCCATCAGGAAGATGAACATCGCCAGGAAGAAGCGGTCGATGGTCCAGAACCAATCGGCCAGAGGCCCACGTTCCGCGCGGCTTACCATGTCATTTCTCTCCTGTTGCCGGACCGATCAGCATCGCAATCCCGTCAAGCGCTGCCACGTGGCCGACGAAGGCATCGCCCCTGACTTCGAAGTTCTTATACTGGTCGAAGCTTGCGCAAGCCGGGGATAACATCACCGCTGAAGCAACGTTCTCGTCGCGTTCGGCATCGGCTGCCGCATGCGCGACCGCGCGCTCCAACGTGCCCGAGATCTCGTAAGGCACGGCCTCGCCGAGCGTCGCTGCGAATTCCGCGGCCGCCTCGCCGATCAGATAGGCCTTGGCGATGCGCGGAAAATAGGGAGCGAGCGTCGTGATGCCGCCAGCCTTCGGCAGGCCGCCGGCGATCCAATAGATGCGATCATAGCTCGAAAGAGCCGGTGCTGCGGCATCGGCATTGGTCGCCTTGGAATCGTTGATGAAAACGACGCGGCCACGCTGTCCAACCGGCTGCATGCGGTGCTTGAGTCCGGGGAACGAGGCAAGGCCGGCGCGGATGTCGTCGGCGGAAACCCCGACAGCGAGGCAGGCGGCGACGGCGGCGGCGGCGTTCTGCGCATTATGGCTGCCGCGCAGCGTCTGGATACCGTCGAGATCGGCGAAAGGCAGCATAGCGCCGCCGGCGGCCTGGATGAGTTTGGTGCCCTCGGCATAAATGCCGTCCGCCACCACGTTGCGGCGCGAAATGCGGACCACTTTGACGCCTGCCCGCTGGACGCGGTCAGCGATCAAGGCGGAATGGCTGTCGTCGACGCCGACAATCGCGACATCGCTGCCGGCGACCAGCCGTTCCTTGATATCGGCATAATGCTGCATCGTGCCGTGACGGTCGAGATGATCGGGCGTCAGGTTGAGCAGGATTCCGGCCGACGGGTCCAGCGTCGGCGCCAGATCGATCTGGTAGGAGGAGCATTCGACGACGTAAAAGCGCTCGGCCCTCGGCGGATCGAGGGTCAGCACCGCCGTGCCGATATTGCCGCCAAGCTGCGTGTCGTAGCCTGATGACCTCAGGATATGGGCGACCAGCGCCGTCGTGGTCGACTTGCCGTTGGTGCCTGTTATGGCGATGAAGGGGCAGTCCGGCGCATGAGCGCGGCGCTCGCGCACGAAGAGCTCGACGTCGCCGACGATATCGACGCCCGCCGCACGCGCAAGATCGACCGTCCAGTGCGGCTTCGGATGGGTGAGCGGCACGCCGGGTGACAGCACGAACAGCGTCTGCTGGCTCCAGTCGATGTTGTGCAGGTCTTCCGTTCTGATGCCTTCGGCCGCAGCCTTGGCGACGCTGTCGGGATTGTCGTCCCAGGCGGTCACGTCGGCACCGCCTGATATCAGCGCCCGGGCAGTGGCAAAGCCGGAGCCGCCGAGCCCGAAGAGCGCGACCTTCCTGTCCTTGAGCGTCGTGACCGGGATCATCGCCGCCTCACCGGAGCTTCAGCGTCGAGAGACCGAGCATGGCAAGGCCGACGGCGACGATCCAGAAGCGGATCACCACCTGGCTCTCGGTCCAGCCCTTCTTCTCGAAGTGATGATGGATCGGCGCCATCAGGAAGACGCGCCGGCCGGTCATCTTGAAGAAGCCGACCTGGATGATGACCGAGAGCGTCTCGATGACGAAGAGGCCGCCGATGATTGCCATGACGATCTCGTGTTTGGTGGCGACGGCGACGGTGCCGATCGTGCCGCCGAGCGCCAACGACCCGGTGTCGCCCATGAAGATGGCGGCCGGCGGAGCATTGAACCAGAGAAAGCCGAGGCCGGCGCCGATGACGGCGCCGAGCACGACGGCGAGCTCGCCGGTGCCGGGCACGAAATTGATCTGCAGGTAGTTCGCAAACACCACGTTGCCGGCGAGATAGGCGATGACGCCGAAGGAGGCGGCTGCAATCATCACAGGCACGATGGCAAGTCCGTCGAGACCGTCCGTCAGATTGACGGCATTGCCGGCCCCGACGATGACGAAGCCGCCGAAGACGACGAACATGATGCCGATATTGATCATGAAGTCTTTGAAGAAGGGAAAGGCGATCGAGGAGCCAAAGGTCGAACCGGCAATCCCCGAGGCAAGAGCGGTGCGCATCATGAAATAGACGGCGATGCCGGCGATGACGAATTCGATGCCGAGACGCGCCTTGCCGGAAAAGCCCATGTGGCTTTGCTTCGTGACCTTCAGATAATCGTCATAGAAGCCGATCGCGCCGAAGCCCAGGGTCACCAGCAGCGTGGCGACGACATAGACGTTGGAAAGATCGGCCCAGAGCAGCGATGCGCCGACGATGCCGGCGAGGATCATCAACCCGCCCATGGTCGGCGTGCCAGCCTTCTTGAAATGCGTCTGCGGCCCGTCGGCGCGGATCGGCTGGCCCTTGCCCTGCCGGATGCGCAGCGAATTGATGATCGTCGGTCCGAACAGGAAGACGATCAGTGCTGAGGTGAAGAGAGCAGCCCCCGTGCGGAAGGTAATATATCTGAACAGGTTCAGAAATTTGAAATATTCCGACAGTTCGACAAGCCAGATCAGCATTCAGGGCCCCTTGTTTACCCGATCAAAATTCGCGTTGCGTGTCGGCAAATGCCGGGAACTTGTCAAGGAGCGCGGCGACGATCTTGCCGAAACCGATGCCCAGAGACGATTTCACCATCAACACGTCGCCTGGCGCGACCGAGTTCAATACATAATCCGTCAATTCGTCCGTGTTCTCGCGATATTCGACGTGGACGCTTTCCGGCAACGATTCCTTCAGCGCAGCCATCTCGGCTCCAGCCAGCCAGACATGCTCGATGCCGGCCGCAAGCAGGGGCACGGCAAGGTCGGTATGGACCTTCTGCGCATACTCGCCCATCTCCAGCATGTCGCCGAGCACGGCGATACGGCGTCCGCGGCCGGTCGGCTCGGAGGCCGCCAACAGCGCGATCGCCGCGCGCATCGAGGCTGGATTCGCATTGTAGCTCTCGTCGATCAGCGTGAAGCTGCCGCCGCCGATTAAAAGCCGGTGGCGCTTGCCCCTGCCCTTTTCCGGCCTCAGCGTCGCCAGCGCTTCGATCGCCTTCTGCATATCGGCGCCGACGATCCTGACGACTCCGAGTGCTGCGAGTGCATTCTCGGCGATATGGCGGCCCGGCGCGCCGAGCGCGACTTCCAGCGTCTCGCCACCAATCGTCAGCCACAGCGTCGAATTCTCGTCGGAGCCATTGAATTCTGCGAGCCGGAATTCGGCCTTGGCATGCTGGCCGAAGGAATGGATATGCTCGATGCCGAGCGATTGCGCCGTGCGGTCGAGGAAATTGAACTGGTCGTTGTCGCGATTGAGCACGACATGGCCGCCGGGTTCGAGCCCCTCGAAGATCTCGGCCTTGGCAGCGGCGATTTCCTTGATGTTCTTGAAGTTGCCGAGATGGGCCGGCGCGATCGTCGTGATGATGGCGACATCGGGACGGATCATCCCCACCAGGGGCCGGATCTCGCCGGGATGGTTCATTCCGACTTCGAAGACGCCATAATCCGTATCCTCAGGCATGCGCGCCAGCGTCAGCGGCACGCCCCAATGATTGTTGAAGGAGGCGACGGAGGCGTGCACCTTGCCGGAGGGCGACAGCACATGCCGCAGCATTTCCTTGGTGGTCGTCTTTCCTACAGATCCGGTCACCGCGATGATCCGGGCCCGCGAGCGCTCGCGCGAGGCAAGGCCGAGCCGGCCAAGTGCCGCGAGCACGTCTTCCACGACGATCATCGGCACCGTCAGGCGGCCCATGGCGGGAAGCCTCGCCTCGCTGACGACGAGAAGGGAAGCGCCGTTCGCCGTCGCCATCGATGCGTAGTCGTGACCGTCGACACGGTCGCCCTTGATCGCGAAGAAGGCTTCGCCTGGAGTAATCGAGCGGCTGTCGATGGAAATGCCGGTGATGCCTTCGGGCAGCGTGCCGAAAGGGCGCCCCGCCATCGCTGCGATCATGTCTTCCGTCGTCCAGAGCCAGCTCAAGATTTCAACTCCTCCAAGGCCTTGCGCACCTCCGCATGATCGGAGAACGGCAGGGTGACGCCGCCGATCGTCTGCCCTTCCTCATGCCCCTTGCCGGCGACGATCAGCGTATCGCCGGATCTCAGCATGCCAACAGCCTCGCGGATCGCCGTGGCGCGATCGGCGATTTCCGCGGCGCAGCCTGCTGCTGCCATGATCTCCGCCCGGATCGAGGCCGGCTCCTCAGAACGCGGATTATCGTCGGTGACTATAACGACGTCGGCAAGTCGGCAGGCGATTTCGCCCATGATCGGCCGTTTGCCGCGGTCACGGTCGCCGCCGCAGCCGAAAACGACAATGACGCGGCCGGTGGTGAAGGGTCTGACCGAGCCCAGCACGTTTTCCAGCGCATCCGGCTTGTGGGCGTAGTCGACATAGGCGAGCGCGCCGTCTTTTGTATGGCCGACGAGTTCGAGACGGCCGGACGCGCCGACGAGTTTCTCGAGCGCGGCCATCGCAACCTTCGCCTCAACGCCGGTCGACATGGCAAGCCCCGCTGCGACCAGCGCATTGGCCACCTGAAAATCGCCGGCCAGCGGAATGTCCACCTCGAAGATCTCGCCGCCGATATGGATTTCGGCCATCTGCTTGTGGCGGAAGTGCTCGACGCGCTTTAACGAGAGGTAATCGCCCTTTCGCCCGACGGTACGAATGTCGTGACCGGCATCGGTCGCGGACTTGATCGCCTGCGACGACCACGGATCGTCGGCGAAGATCACTGCCGGCGACCCCTTCGGCAACAGCGTATCGAAAAGCCGCATCTTGGCGGCCATATAGGCCTCGATCGTGGGATGATAATCCATGTGGTCTCGGCCGAGATTGGTGAAGGCGGCGGCAGCAAGCTTCACGCCGTCGAGCCGGCACTGGTCGAGGCCGTGGCTGGACGCTTCCATCGCGGCATGCGTCACGCCTTCTCCGGCGAGTTCCGCCAGCAGCGCGTGCAGAGACACCGGATCGGGCGTCGTCAGCGAGCCATATTCGTTGCGCGTCGGCGAAACGACGCCCGTCGTGCCGATCATCGCAGCCGCGTGGCCCGCATGCGCCCAGATCTGCCGGGTGAAAGAAGCGACGGAGGTTTTGCCCGCCGTGCCGGTGACGGCGACCATGGTATCGGGCTGCTTGCCGTGGAAACGCGCGGCGGCGATGGAAAGGAAGCGGCGCGGCTCCTTGACCGCAAGCACGGGGATCGAAGCATCGACGGCTTGGGAGGCGATCGCGACGGCAGCGCCACGGCCGGCGGCATCCGCGATGAAGCCTGCGCCGTCCGCCTTGGTGCCGGCGACTGCGACGAAGGCATTGCCAGGCGCCACCTTGCGGCTATCCGAAGACAGGCCTGAGATATCAAGCAAGCCTGCCGGGCCTTCGAGCTGTGCTTCAAGTTCCGGAAACTGATCTCCGGCCAGGTCTCGCAATTTCATCGAACGCACTTTTCCCTCTTGAAGCCGGTTCACCCCTCGCGAATCGGCGTCGATATTCATTCACACTCAATAAGACACCAGCAAGGCCGATCCGCCCTCCCCGAATTTCGGCTCGATGCCGAGAATGGGGGCCGCGCGGCTGATGATCTCACGAGCGATCGGGCCGGCGGTGCCGGCGGAGATCGTTCCGCCGTATTGCTTCTCACCGGTCTTCGGCTCGTCGCAGAAGGTGATCACGGCATATTTGGGATCATTGATCGGGAATGCGGCAATGAAGGAATTGAAGTTCAGCGTCGCCGAATAACGCCCGTTCACCACCTTGTCGGCCGTACCGGTCTTGCTGCCGACGGCAAAGCCCGGCACGCGGGCAACGCGCCCGGATCCCTTGTAGCCGTTGAAATCAAGGAGATAGCGGATGTTGTCGCTGGTCGACTTCTTGATCACCTGCGTAGCGATCTGATCGGCCTGTTCGCGCGTGCGCGGCAGGAATGTCGGCTCGATCAGCTTGCCGCCATTGACGAGGGCGGCGGCGGCCACCCCTGTCTGCAGCGCCGTCGTCGAGACGCCATGGCCGAAGGAAATCGTGATCGAATTGATCTTCTTCCAGACCCGCGGCTGGCTCGGCATCTTCACTTCGGGCAGTTCGGTCTGCATCTTCGTTAACAGTCCGAACTTGGTCAGGTAGTCCTTCTGCGCATCGATGCCGACGATGTCGATGACGCGCGCCGTGCCGATATTCGAAGAATATTGGAAAATCTCGGGAACGGTCAGCCAGCGGCGCTGCCCGTGAAAATCGTGGATGGTGAAGCCGCCGATATAGATCGATTTGCTGGCATCGAAACTGTCGGTCATCTTCACCTTGCCGCTATCGAGCGCCATGGCCAGCGAAAAGGTCTTGAAGGTCGAGCCCATTTCGAAGGTGCCGTTGGTCATCCGGTTGAGCCAACCGTCCTTGGCACCTTCCTGCGGATCGTTCGGATCGAAATCCGGCGCCGATGCCATCGCCAGCACTTCTCCCGTATGCACGTCGATGACCGCGGCACCGGCGCCCTTGGATTGGAAGTTGTTGACGGCGTTGACGACCGCGTCCCGCACGATGTTCTGCACGCGCAGGTCGATCGATAGCCGCACTGGCTCGAGCGGCTGGTCGCTGGTCATGCCGACCGAGGCGAGATCGGCAAGCCCCTGGTCGTCGATAAATTTCTCCATGCCGGCGACACCGCGGTTGTCGATGTTGACGTAACCGAGGATGTGCGCGGCGGTCGACCCGCCCGGATAGAAGCGGCGCTTCTCCGGCCGGAAGCCGATGCCGGGAATGCCGAGCGCCAGGATCTGGCTCTGCTGCTTCGGCGTCAGCTGCCGGCGCAGCCAGGCGAAATGCGAGGTCTTGACCGAGAGCTTCTTATAAGTGTCCCTGACGTCGAGCTCGGGCAGCACCGTTGCAAGCTTCTCCACTGCCTCGTCGGCGTCGACGATCTTGTTCGGTTCGGCAAACAGCGAGACGGTGCGGATGTCGGTCGCCAGTACCTCGCCGTTGCGGTCGAGAATGTCCGGGCGCGAGGCCATCAGCCGGTCGGGCGGCAGAATGCTGGAGACGACCTCCTGATCCTTCATCGCATATTCGACGAGGCGGCCGCCGATGACGGCGTAGACGCCCATGAAGCCAAGGATCAGCAGGCCGACGCGGCTTTTCGCCTGCCCGGATTTCTTCTTGCGCGATCCCTCGATCGCCAGGCCGGCGGGGGAAGGGCCGCCGAACCGGTTATAGACGCCGGCGGAGAAATGCGCCTGGCTCTTCAAAACCATGATGCGGGAAAGAAACGACATTATTCCTCCACCGATCCGGTTTCGATCTGGTCTGCATCCTCTGCCTCGCCGCGTGGCGCAGGCATCGGAATGGGCTGCGACTTGGCGGTGGCTTGCGCGCCCTTGGCGGTGTCCGGCGCGCTCTTGGCGCTGGGCACGGTCGCGCTCTTGGCGCTGGCCACGGTCGCGCCTTTGGCGCTGGCCTTTGCCTCCGTCACGTCAGGCACGGGAACCTCGGATTTCAGCATCGGCAATTCCTTGGCATGCACGAGCGCCGTCGACTCCGTCGGCTGCAGCTTCAATTCGTCATTATAGGCCTTGACCAGCCGCTCCAGCCGGTTCGGCTGCGATTGCAGCGCCCAGTCGGCCTTGAGAAGGTCGATCGTGTCCTTCTCAAGCTTGATCTCGGCTTCGAGGCGATGAACCTCCTCGAGCTTCAATTCGGCGCGGTGCTTGATCGTGTAGGTCACGGCGGCGGTGGCCGTCATGACGCCGATAAGCACGAGATCGAACGTTTTCAGCATATCAACCACCAAGCTTTCCGAGACTGGCAAGATTGGGAAACCCGAAGAGCGACATATCCGCGGCTTCGGCGGCGGCGTCCGTCCTCAGGCCGGCGCGCAGCTTGGCGGAGCGGGCGCGCGGATTGATCTCGGCCTCCGCCTCGCTTGCCGAAACCATCGCCTTGCCGATAGCCGCAAAAGTTGCCGCTCGCTCATGCGCGACCGGCAGATGCCGTGAACCCGACGCCTTGCCGGCGCGGTCGGAGAAGAATTTCTTGACGATGCGGTCTTCCAGCGAATGAAAGGTGACGACGACGAGCCGCCCGCCGGGCTTCAGCGCCGTTTCCGCCGCAAACAGCGCCTGCGCCAGTTCACCCAGCTCGTCATTGACGAAGATGCGCAATGCCTGGAAGACGCGCGTTGCCGGATGGATCTTGTCCTTCATCTTGCGCGGCGTAACGAGCTCGATGAGACCTGCGAGATCGCGCGTCGTCTCAAATGGCTTTTCGGCGCGACGCTTCTCGATCGCATGCGCGATGCGCGGCGCCTGGCTTTCCTCGCCGAGAAAATGGAAGATGCGGATGAGATCGGCGACCTTGGCGCGGTTGACGACATCGGCGGCCGAAACACCTTCGGCCGACATGCGCATGTCGAGCGGTCCGTTCTTCTGGAAGGAGAAGCCGCGCTCGGCCTCGTCGATCTGCATGGAGGAGACGCCGATATCGAGCACGACACCATCGAGCCCGCCCTGCGGCGCATGATCGGCGAGATGCGAGAATTGCGAATGAACAAGCTTGAGACGACCACCATGGGCGGCGACCATCGCCTGCCCCGATGCAATCGCCGTCGGATCGCGGTCGAGCGCAATCACCTCGGCGCCGGCCGCAAGGATGGCCGAGCTGTAACCGCCCGCACCGAATGTACCATCGAGGATGAGCTTGCCGGGCGCGGGCGCCAGCGCCGCAAGCACTTCTTCGAGTAGAACAGGAATGTGACGAACCGGTCCGCCACCGGCATCAGTTGAACCTCCGCCAGGATTCGCCACCATTCCGTTCCCTCGTTCTTTCAGGAACGCTTGCCCGCCAGCTTGCGCTCCCCTCGTGCTTGCGCCTGTGCGGCCACAAAAGCCTGCGGCTGCCAGAGCTGAAAATGATCCGCCCGACCGACGAAGGTCACTTCGTCCGAGATACCGGTAAAGCCGCGAATGAAATCCGTGACCATCAGCCGCCCCTCGGCATCGAGCTTCATGAAGACCCCGCCTCCATGAATGAGAAGCGACATCTCGTTCGCATCCGGCGAAAACGGATCCTCCGCAGCAATCTGCCGTTCGAATCTTTCGAGAAGATCCGGACCGCCGATGCTGATCGCCGGAAACACAAAGTCCTGGAAGCAATAGAGCTCCTGAACATTGCGCTGCGCCAGCACGGAACGAAAAGCCGAAGGCACGGAAACCCTGCCCTTGGCATCGATCCTGTTGGTCGCGTTCGAAAGGAAGCGGTTCATGACACGAAACATCCGTTCCCGCAGGGATCCGGACCAAAAGACGCCCGAAACTCCCGATATCAGGCACAGCTTCGCAAGCCGGATGAGCCAAAACCCCTCCGACGCTTCCGGAGAGGAAGACGCCTTTGCTTTGCGATGAATGGGCAGGTGATTGCCCTGGTGCAGTGCGCATTTGGGATAGCATGGGACCATATGGGCGTCAATGGGATACGCCCATTTTGCAATGGACGCATGATCAAAAATTTATAAGCCGTTAAGTTTAACAAAGGGTTAGCATCGCCATCTTACAAACGACACGTAGTGGTGGCTAAGCGAGAAAAATCAACCCCTGAATGCATTAACATCCGCTCGATAACAGTCAGTTTCAGCGACTTACGGTGAAAATCCGGCCGACGCGCCGCAAGATGTTAATCGCCAGTTGGCCTGTAAGCCGGGTTCTGTAAGGCTCCGGCGTGAACCGGAACGTGGCAGCCATTCCTCTGGGACAGCGTTCGCACGCTGCCTCGCGCAACCCACCCGGATGACTGGCCTGGAAACCAGCCGGAAGGCCTTTCGGCCTGCCGCGTCATCCCTATTCGGTCTTGCTCCCGGTGGGGTTTACCGTGCCATTTCCGTTGCCGGAGATGCGGTGGGCTCTTACCCCACCCTTTCACCCTTACCTGTCATGACAGGCGGTTTGCTTTCTGTGGCACTTTCCCTGAGGTCGCCCTCGCCGGACGTTATCCGGCACCGTGTTTCCGTGGAGCCCGGACTTTCCTCACCCTACCGCCTTTCGGCATTGGTAAAGCGCGGCTGCCCAGCCAACTGGCAGGGCTCCCATAAACGAGAGAGATCGCAATTGCTATCGAAATAAATGATATCGCTTGGAGCTATTCCAGCAAAAATGCGCAGCGGTTTTGCGTCCGCAATTGCGTAGGAACAAAAGAGAGAGCACTTCCGTGATTCGGAGAAAAACGGAAATGCTCTAGCGAAATTGCGGTGTGAAATCCGTGGAGTAGCCCTCTTCGCCGATTCCGCCTGATAAAAGCAGCTCGGCCCCAAGCCGGCCGATTTCGTCCGAGCTCTTGGCCGACGTGCCGGCGCAGCCCGTCAGCACCGCGATCTCGGGCGAGGAAGTATAGCCAATCATCGGATAGCCGCTTTCCGTATGCGACACGACGCAAGCGGCCGTCGAAATCGAAAGCGGCACGATATTGGGCACAAGACCTTCAACGATGCGTTTGAGATGCGCGCGCACCGTATCGCGCCCCTCGGTCTTGAACCAGGCGCGCATCTCCGCTTCGTCGCTAAGCGCCAGATCGTCAGGATCGCCGCCGATCTTCAGGTAAAATTTGCCGTTGGGATACCGGATCGGCGGCAGCAGGTAGATATCGATGCCGGGCGCCCTGAGAATGAGCGACGGCATCGCGGCCAGGCGCACCGCGTCGGCCTCGCTTACTTCAAAGAGCGTCACGGTCCGGGCATAAACCGTCATGGCAACCGGCCGCGGCAACAGATTCTTCGCAATGGAAAATCCGCCCGCTGCCAGCAGCACCTTTGCACCGCGATAGGTCAGGCCACCGGCCGTCTCGACGGCGGCCCATCCGCCCTCGCTGCGGATCGAAATGACATGATCGCGGATGACGGCAGCACCTGACTTTTCCGCCAGCAGCGATTGGGCTTTCACAAGCTTGCGCGGACTGATGTGGCCGGCCCCCCTCGCCTCGAAGACGCCCGTGCCCCCATCAGGAAAGGCGAAGAAGGGAAAGGCGGCCTTCAGCCCGGCCTCATCGAGAAGGCTGGTTTCGACGTTCAGCGAAATGGCGGCCCGCCGGGTCTTCTCGATATAATCGCCTCCCGTCGGCGCGACGGCGACGCAGCCCACCTCCCGATAGAAATCGATACCGCTGTCGCGGGCGATCTCGCCATAACGGCCGATCGAGCGGTTGGCGAGCAGTGCCCAATTGCGGTCGGGATCGATGGTACGAGTGATGCGCCCCTCGTCATAATGGCTGGCGAAGACGCCCTGATGCGCCTTGCGATCATCCGGCTCGTCCGGCCCAATCACCGCGACACCGTCCACTTGGCGCGCCAGATGCCGCGCCGCCGCTGCCCCCATCAGCCCGCGGCCGACGACGATGTATTTGAAATCGACTGCCATAACATTTCCCCTCAACCAAAGACCGGCGTCAGCTCGCCGCCGAAATCCTGATCCCCGAGCCTTCCTTCCGCCAGAAGCACCGCTCCCAGCCGCCCGAGCTCGTCGGAGGATTTGGCCGCGACGAAATTGCCGCCGGTCAGCACCGCGATGCGCGGCGACTGCGTAAATCCAGCATAGGGATAACCGGTCGGCGTGAAATTCGCCACACAGGGCGCCGATGTGACAGGGCAGCCGGCAAGCTCCGGCATCAGCTGCAGGGCGACACGCGCGAGATGATCGCGCTCGGAAGCACTGCCGTCGGAACGGAACCACGCGCCGGCATCCTCCAACTGGCTGAAAGAAAGCGCCTCAGTGTCGCCACCGAGCTTCAGATAAGTCTTGCCGTCGGGATAACGCACCGGCGGCAAGATATAGATGTGATCCTCTTCGCGGTCACCGAGCACGATCGTCGACGGCATGCCGCCGAAAACCGCCATCTCGCGCTCGCCGAGTTCGTAGAAGGCGACCGTGCGCGCCATCACCCTGGTATCGACGGGACGCGGCAGCAGGGTATGGAAATTGCTGAAACCGCCGGCGGCCACCAGCACACGTTCGGCGCTGTAGCTTCTGCCGCCGGCCGTCACCTCGACATGGGAACCGGTATGGCGCACCGATGTCGCGGTTGCCTCGATCAGCGAGACGCCGCCCTGTTCGGCAAGCCTGGTCTGCGCCCGCACCAGCGCCCGCGGGTTGATGTAGCCCGCGCGCCTGCGCTCGAAATACCCGCTGAAATCCGGATCGACGGCAAGATAGGGAAAACGCCGGCGAAGGTCTAACGGCGCGATGGTCTCGATATCGCTGCCGAGTGTCCGGCTGACGGTCAGCGCCCTTTTGATATAGTCCTGCTCGCCCTTCTCAGGAGCGGCAAAGAGACAGCCGACCTCCGAATAGAAGGAAATGCCGCTCCTTGCCTCGATCTCGCGGTAGCGGTCGAGCGCGCGGGCGGCGAAGGTTCCCCAGGCAAGATTGCCGTCGAAGGTGCGGGTGATGCGCGCTTCGTCGTAATGGCTGGCGAAGACACCGTGATGAGCCTTGCGCTCCTCAGGCTCGCGCGGGCCGATCAGCGCGATGCCGTCGGCCATCGAGGAGAGATGCCGTGCGGCGGCAGCCCCCATCATGCCGCGTCCGATGATGATAAACCTGAAATCGACTGCCATATCCCACCTCGTTTCAAGGTGGGATATCACGGCGAGCGCACTGATTCACATCGCAAAATTGCCGCAAGGGAATTTCGTCAGGACGCGTCAGGCTATGCTCAGTCGAGCATCGCCAGGACCTTGCCGCAATAGGTCTTCGACACCGGGTTCATGCGCGTGGCGGCATGGCCGGCATTGTATTTCAGGATAGTGTTGCAGGTCTGCCCGCCGCCGAGCTGATGGGCAGCCGCCAGATACTTCATGCCGTATTTGATGTTGGTCTCCGGATCGAACAGGCCCTTCTTCGAGCCGGAATAACCCATCATCCGCGCCGTCGCCGGCTTGATCTGCATCAGGCCGACTTCACCGGCGCTGCCGCGGGCGTTCGGATTGAAATTGCTCTCGACGCGCACGACAGCCTGGGCGAGTGCGACGGGCACGTCGTATTCAGCGGCATATTTGTTGATCAGTGCGGCATAGGGAATGCTCGTGGAAAAATCCGGCATGGCATAGCCGCTCTGGCGATCGACGGTTTTCAGCGAGATGGTTTCGGCCCGGACACCCCAGTCATCACCAGCCAAGGCAACACTATATCCCGCCAGCAGCATGCCAACGCATGCCGCAGCACCAACAATCATATTCTTCATGTAGTCTCTTCACTCCGACCCAAAGAATTGCAGGACTGCGCGCCTCGCCGTCATCCGGTCACACGCGACCCAGGACTGGTCGCGTTCCGTAGCAATTCTTATCGTTTCATTTGGCGCTCATGGTTACACTTGAAAACAGCCGCGAGCGCTGTTCAGCGGGCGTTCTTAGACCATCGCAATGAGGAGATAATAGGGAAATGATGTGGCGAGGCGGTTTTCTCGCCGGCCGCGAGAAATCCGTCCTGATATCCGGTTCTTCCGGTCAGGAATAACGCGGCAGCGACGACAGCAGCCGGTGCAGCGTGTCGATCGTCGAGAAATCGGCGATGCCATCTACCCGTTGGGGCCGGAAATGGCGCTGGAAAGCTTCCACATCGCCCGCCGTTTTCTCGGAGAATTCACCCGTGATTTCAGTGCCGTAACCATAGAGCGACAGCATCGACTGCAGCGCCTCGACAGGCTGGCCAGTATCGCCGCGCTGGAAGAAGCGCCCGCCGGTGATCGTTGCCGGCTCGACCCAGTGCCCGATGCCCGCCCGGTGGAGCTCGGCCCAGGGGAATTTCTCGCCCGGATCGACCTTGCGGATCGGGGCGACATCGGAATGCCCGAGCACCCGTTCCGGCACGATCGACCAACGTTTGACACAGTCGCGACACAATTCGATCACCGCGGCGATCTGCTCTTTCGGATAATCGGGGAGCCCGCCGGGATGGCCGGCATTGGCGATCTCGATGCCGATCGACAGAGAATTGATGTCCGTCTCGCCGTGCCAGCTGCTTTTTCCCGCATGCCAGGCACGCCGTGTTTCCGGCACGAGCTGCACCACCTCGCCGTTTTCATGCACAAAATAGTGGCTGGAAACCTGGCTCTCGGCGCGACAGAGCCAGTCGAGCGCGCCATCAGCCGTTGGCATGCCGGTATAGTGCAGCAGGATCATATCGGGAGGGCGCCCGTCCGCCCGCTCGCCATGGTTCGGCGAGGGCTGCACGCGAGCGCTGCTGCAGTCGGCCTCGAAAGAGGTCATGCGGCGCGGCGTTCCTTCTCGATCGCCTCATAGGCCGCGTTCAGCGCCGCCATGCGCTCATTGGCGATCACATGGAATTCCTTCGGCACGCCCCGCGAGATCAGCCGATCGGGATGATGTTCGCTGACAAGGCCATGGTAACGGCGGCGGATGGTCGGGAAATCGTCCGAAGGCAAGACGCCGAGCACCTTGTAGGGATCGCCGCCGGACGAGACGTGGCGGGCAGCGATCTGCTCGAAGCGGGTCTCGCTCATCTCGAAGATCTCGCCGATATGACGCAGGAAATTCAGTTCCTTCTCGTGGATCAGCCCATCGGCCTTGGCGATGTGGAAGAGGCCGTCGAGCACGTCTTCCAGCACTGTGCAATTGGCTGCGCAAGTAACGCAGAGCGTGGAAAGCCGTTCGGCATAGGCTTCGTAGCCGGCAACGTCCTGGCGCGCGAGGTTGTAAAGCCGGGCGACGTTCTTTGCCTGATCCTGCGGGAATTCGAAGATTTCGCGGAAGGCTTCGACCTCCTTCTCGCTGACGATGCCGTCGGCCTTGGCCATCTTGGCCGACAGCGCGATGATCGCCACGGAGAAAGCCACTTTACGCCGGGTCTCGGGATCGCCTTCGAAAACCGTGCGGATAGCCTCGACCACCGCAGACAGCGCATTGCCTGCGGTATTGCCAATGGCATTCAACAGCTTTTCCCAGAAGGACATCGAAAATCTCACACACTTGTCAACTTATGACAAACAGCTTGACCAAAGAATCGCAGCCTTTGCAAGGCGACTATTGGTCGTAGGGCCGAACACAGTTTTCACGATTTGGTAATTGTCGCACCGCAGCAAACGATTCATCGCCCCGCTTTATCTTACCTTAAGGCCTGGCTAGCGGTCGCCGCCATTGGCCAGGCACGTAGGCTGCGGAGCGCGCGATGGAAATTTCCACAACAGATCCCCGACAGGCAGACCGGGCTTGAAACGATTATATCCGCACTTCCGGTCGCCTTTGCAGTTCAACACTGCAGAAAGGCGCATTTTTCGTAAATTCTTTACTTTACAGGGCCCTTTCCCTGCCGCATCCATGCGTTAGCTAACGCTGCCGCACCGAAACACCGTAGGAGGGATCATGGCCAAACAGAAAGTCGCAATGCTGACCGCCGGAGGCCTGGCGCCCTGTCTTTCTTCCGCCGTCGGCGGCCTCATCGAACGCTACAGCGACATCGCACCCGATCTCAACATCGTCGCCTACAAATCCGGCTACCAAGGGGTGCTGATCGGCGACAGCCTCGAGATCACCCGCCAGATGCGCGAAAAGGCGCCGCTGCTGCACCGCTACGGCGGCTCGCCGATCGGCAATAGCCGCGTCAAGCTCACCAATGCCGCCGACTGCGTCAAGCGCGGCCTGGTCAAGGAAGGCGAGAACCCGCTGCGGGTCGCCGCCGAACGTCTTGCCAATGACGGCATCACCATTCTCCACACGATCGGCGGCGACGACACCAACACCACGGCCGCCGACCTTGCCGCCTACCTCGCCGCCAACGGCTACGATCTCACCGTCGTCGGCCTGCCGAAGACTGTCGACAATGACGTCGTGCCGATCCGCCAGTCGCTCGGCGCCTGGACGGCCGCCGAAGTCGGCGCGCATTTCTTCGACAATGTCAGCAACGAACAGACGGCCGCACCCCGCACCCTCGTCATCCACGAGGTCATGGGCCGCCATTGCGGCTGGCTGACGGCCGCCACCGCTCGCGCCTATCTCCAGCGCACCAGCCGCAACCAGTATGTCGACGGCCTGATGATGGACGCGCATCTGAAAAGCATCGACGCCGTCTACCTGCCTGAGATGGCCTTCGACCTCGACGCCGAAGCCGCCCGCCTGACGGAAAGCATGGACCGCAACGGCCATGCCACGGTCTTTGTCTCGGAAGGCGCATGCCTCGACGCCATCGTCGCCGAGCGCGAAGCCGCCGGCGAGACCGTCAAGCGCGATGCCTTCGGCCATGTGAAGATCGACACGATCAATGTCGGCGCATGGTTCCAGAAGCAGTTCGCCAATCTCTTGAACGCCGAGCGTTCCCTCGTGCAAAAATCAGGCTATTTCGCCCGCTCGGCGCCCGCCAACGGCGACGACCTGCGGCTGATCCAGAGCATGGTCGATCTCGCCGTCGAAAGCGCGCTCAATAAAGTCTCCGGCGTCACCGGCCATGATGAAGGCCAGAACGGTAAATTGCGCACTATAGAATTCCCGCGCATCAAGGGCGGCAAGGCTTTTGACCTTTCGACGGCATGGTTTGCCGAAGTCATGGACAATATAGGCCAGAAATACAAAGAAGCGTGATTGACGGATGGTTAATATGATGTCTTTGCTTGTTCCCGAGGAATAGGAGGAGACACCATGTCACTTGAAGCTTGGCTCGCGTTTGCGGCCGCATCCGCCATCATGCTGGCCATACCGGGGCCGACGATACTGCTCGTCGTATCCTATGCGCTCGGTCATGGACGCAGGACGGCGTTTGCGACGGTAGGCGGCGTGGCGCTCGGTGACTTCACCGCGATGACCGCTTCTCTCTTCGGTCTCGGTGCTGTTCTGGCCGCCTCCGCGACCCTCTTCACCGTGTTGAAGTGGATCGGCGGCGCCTACCTGATCTGGCTGGGACTCAAGCTCTGGCGGGCTCCCATCATCGGCGAACCGATTGCCGACAACGACAATCTGCCGGAGGAGAAGTCCCTCAAGATCTTCCTCCACGCCTATGTTGTCACCGCCCTCAATCCGAAGAGCATCATCTTCTTCGTCGCCTTCGTGCCGCAGTTCCTCAATCCGGCCCTGCCCTTCCTCGGCCAGATGGCGATCATGGAAGCGACCTTCCTCGTGCTGGCGATCCTCAACGCTTCCACCTACGCGTTTCTCGCCCATGCCGCGCGCGGACTGATTCGCAAGGCGAGCATCCAGCGCGCCGTGAACCGAACCGGAGGCACTCTGCTGATCGCTGCAGGTGCCGTAACGGCCGGGTATCGTCGTATTGCAGCCTAGTAATACTCCGT
Organism: Rhizobium indigoferae; assembly: GCF_034554815.1. Taxonomy (NCBI): domain Bacteria; kingdom Pseudomonadati; phylum Pseudomonadota; class Alphaproteobacteria; order Hyphomicrobiales; family Rhizobiaceae; genus Rhizobium; species Rhizobium indigoferae. The sequence goes on from NZ_CP140635.1 coordinate 2,941,963, forward strand.
GGTTGCCGGAATGCCACGAATAGGTTAATGGGTCACCAAGGCTTAAGGTTTTTGGTAACTTTTATACGCTGCCGGGGCGGCGCGATTTCACGAAAGTGGCGGAATGGTAGCGATCGGATTATCCGGCCTGAAACGCAGTCTTGTCGTTTCCACGATACTCTGCGGCGTGATGACGGGATGTGCGAGCGTCGAATACACGTCCCAGGCCGAACTGACAGCCGCCCAGACCGTCGTGCCGATGCCGAAGCCCGGCGAAGATGCAACACTTGCCGCGATCCCGACAGCCGAAGGCGCAGCTGTCGCTGGCGCGACCATCCCTCAGGCATCACCCCCCTCCCTGACCGCAACGGCGATGCCGGCCGTGGCGACCTCTCAGCCTGCCGATCTCGCCATGCAGGCAGGCATACAGCCGGCAGCCTACGCGCAGATTCCGCTGACGCCCGAGATGACGGCGATCCAGTCCGTCGTGCCGACGCCGCGTCCAGGAGCGCCCGCACAGCCGACGACGCAGCTTGCCTTTGCTGCGACACCGCAAAACAGTGCGCTTGCAGCACTTGCCGCAGTTGACACCACGCCACGCGCCAGCATGGATTACGGTTTCGACGAATCCGGGCCGATCGATCCGCCGACGGCGCCCCCGATGTTCAGCGACGACGACAAAGACGATGCGCCGACGGTCGAAAAGAGCTTCGTCACCAAACTCATCGCCAAATATTCGAAGGTCTACGAGATTCCCGAGACGTTGCTCCACCGCATCGTCCATCGCGAGAGCCGCTATAATCCGAAGGCCTACAACAAGCGCGGCTATTTCGGCCTCATGCAGATCAAGTACAACACCGCCAAGTCCATGGGTTATGACGGTGCCCCGGGCGGCCTCTTCGATGCCGAGACCAACATCAAATATGCCGCGAAATATCTGCGCGGCGCCTGGCTCGTCTCCGACAATAAGGAAGACGATGCCGTCCGCCTCTATGCGCGCGGCTATTATTATGACGCCAAGCGCAAGGGCATGACCGACATCGCCCAAGGCAACTACTGACACCAAGGCAATTGCTGAAACGGCGATCGCAGCTCCGGCCTATGGCTGCGGCTGCGCCTTTTGTTGTGACCCGGCCTGCTGTTTCGGCTCCCCCGGTTGCGGCACGGCGGCCAGGATCTTCTTGAGCAGCGTCTGCGGCTGATAGTCGAGCCGGCTTGGCGTCAGGCCGAGCCGGACGACGACCAGATTGGCGGAAGGCACGATCGCCATGCTCTGCCCGTCATGCCCCGTCAGCCAGAACGTATCCTCCGGCAGTCCGAACGCGGCGCTTGGGCCGCCAGGAGCGAGCCAGGCTTGGCCTTGCGTATACCGCCCGTTCGACGCTGCCGTCGGGGTACGCATGGCGCCGACGAAACCCTCCGGCAGCAGCCGTTGGCCGTTCCACACGCCATCCTGCAGCAGGAACTGCCCGAAGCGCGCCCAGTCATGCGCCGTCGCATAGAGATAGGAGCTTCCGGCAAACGTGCCGCGCGCGTCGAGTTCGAACACCGCGCTCGTCATGCCGAGCGGCGAAAACAACGCGTCGTGCGGATAGGAAAAGGCGGCCTGCGCATTGCCGACCCTGTCCATCCAGATGCGTGACAAGAGCACGGCCGTACCGCTCGAATAGCGGAAGCGCTGGCCGGGTGCTGCCTCCATCGGCGCATTGGCCGGCAGCGATACCATGTCGGGATCGAGATAGAGCATGCGCGTCACATCGGCGACGTCGCCATAGTCCTCGTTGAAGGCAAGGCCGCTCTCCATGCCGAGCAGGTCGGAAACCTTGATCCTGGCGCGCGCATCGTTCTTCCACTGCGCCAGCAGGTTATCATCGTCGAAGGAGATCTTGCCGTCGAGCATCAGCCGGCCGAGGACCGCCGCATTCACGGTCTTCGTCATCGACCAGCCGATGAGCGGCGTCTTTGCCGAGAAGCCGGGGCCATAGGCTTCGGCGACGATGCGGCCATCGCGCACCACGACGATCGCCCGCATTGCAGGGCCGGCCACGCCGGCATCGGCAAGCAGCGCGGCGATCTTGCCGTCCGCCGGGTTGCCGGTGCCCTCGCCCTCCGGCCACAAGGCGTCATTCGGCTGCATCTTGGCCGGTGGATCGAAGGGCGCTGCATTCGCCGCCGCCTCGAAATTGCCGTCCGGCACGCTCGCGCAGCCGAAAGCGCCGCGATAGAGCGCATAACTCGGCGCAAACAGTCCCATGAAGCGCGCCGTCACGCGGTCGTTGTCGCGGTCGACGCTGACACGCACGAGCCGCAGCAGCGGATTTCCGGGCGCCTGGACGTCGTCATGAAGCACATCCTCGGCCCCCCGACCGGCGATGAAGACATTGGAGCAGACGATCTTGGCGGCATAGCCGTCGCCGACGCTGAGCAGTTCCGGCGGCCGGATGAAGAGCCAGCTGGCGGCAGTGATGACGAGGAGAACGAGAAGGAGAGCAAGCGCCTTCAGGATACGCAGGACAAATCGCATGGCATTCCTCCATGGCGGGAGAAAAGCAGGAATCACACGCGCCGGAAAGGGGCCGAAGCGAAGAACGGCCATCGTCCCGATCACTTTCCCAGGAGAGCCATCCCGGTTGCTCGCCCGAGGAGGTCGAAGCCTCCGAAGAACGGCGCCCACAGCCCACGTCATCAAACTGTAGCAGAGGCGCGCTACACGCCCTAAACGCTAAAAAGGTGACAGACTCATGTCAGAATTTGCACCGGATGCCGGCTTCCGCAAGAACCGGAAACTCAAGGACGCCCTTCTCCGCCATAAGGCTTTTTCGAAGGATGGCTTTTCCGAGCGTCTCTTCGGCCTTCTCTTCTCCGGCCTCGTCTATCCGCAGATCTGGGAGGATCCGGATCTCGACATGCAGGCGATGGAGCTGAAGCCCAACCATCGCATCGTCACCATCGGCTCTGGCGGCTGCAACATGCTCGCCTATCTCTCCAAGGCGCCGGCCTCGATCGACGTCGTCGATCTCAACCCGCACCACATCGCGCTGAACCGCCTGAAGCTTGCCGCCTTCAAGCATCTTCCCGGCCATGCCGATCTTGTCCGCTTCCTGGCGATGCCGAACGAGAAGTCGAACAGCCGCGCTTACGACCAGCATCTCGCCGCCCGTCTCGATGAGGCGACCCGTAGCTACTGGAACGGCCGCAAGTTCGGCCGCCGCCGCGTCAGCGTCTTCGACCGCAACATTTACGAAACGGGCCTGCTCGGCCGCTTCATCGGCGCTGCCCACCTTCTTGCCCGCCTGCATGGCGTCAAACTGCGCGAGATGACCAAAACCCGCTCGATCCGCGAGCAGCGCCAGTTCTTCGACGAGCAGATCGCGCCGCTCTTCGAAAAGCCGGTCGTGCGCTGGATCACCGGCCGCAAGAGCTCGCTCTTCGGCCTCGGCATTCCGCCGCAGCAATATGACGAACTTGCGAGCCTTGCCGCCGATCATTCGATCGCGCCGGTGCTGAAGCACCGCCTGGAAAAGCTCGCCTGTCATTTCCCGATGAGCGACAACTATTTTGCCTGGCAGGCCTTCGGCCGCCGCTACGGCACCGAAACGGAAGGCCCGCTGCCGACCTATTTGAAGTCGGAGCACTATCAGGTGATCCGCGCCAATGTCGACCGCGTCAACGTCCACCACGCAAGCTTCACCGAGCTTCTGGCTCGCGAGCCGGCCGCCTCGCGCGACCGCTACATCCTGCTCGACGCACAGGACTGGATGACGGACGAGCAGTTGAACGACGTCTGGACGGAAATCACCCGCACGGCGCGCGACGGCGCCCGCGTGATCTTCCGCACCGCCGCCGAAAAAAGCATCATCGAAGGCCGTCTGGCTCCGGCGATCCGCGACCAATGGGATTACTTCGAGGAGAAGTCGCTTGAACTGACCGCGCTCGATCGCTCGGCAATCTACGGCGGCTTCCACATTTACGGGAAGAAGGCGTGAGCAAGGTCGGCACTGAGACGGCAGGAAAGAGTGATGAACATGCCAGCCTCATGGATGGCATGTACCGCTACCAGCGACACATCTACGACCTGACCCGCAAATATTATCTTCTCGGCCGCGACAGCACGATCCGCAATCTCGACGTTCCCGAAGGCGGCACCCTGCTTGAAGTCGGCTGCGGCACCGGGCGCAACATGGCCTTCGCCCACAGGCATTTCCCGACCGCCAAGCTGTTCGGCCTCGACATTTCCCAGGAAATGCTGATTTCGGCGCGCAAGACCTTCGCCACCAAGGCGACGATCCCGGAATTCCGCGTCGCCGACGCCACGGCGTTCACGCCGCGCGAATTCGGCGTCAGCGGCTTCGACCGCATCCTGATTTCCTATGCCCTGTCGATGATCCCGGACTGGGAGCGCGCCGTCGATGCATCGATCGCCGCACTCAATCCCGGCGGACAGCTGCACATCGTCGATTTCGGCCAGCAGGAAGGCTTGCCGGCCTGGTTCCGGCGCATGCTGCAGTCCTGGCTTGCGAAATTCCACGTCACCCCGCGCCCCGATCTGCGTGAGGTTCTGGAAGCGCAAGCCCATGAAAACAACGCGATATTGTTGTTCGATACCGTCGGCGGTGGTTATGCCTGGCGGGCTGCCATTATCAGCAAGCGCTTATAATTCGCTTGAAACTAACCGATTTTTTACGTTGATATGGTGAAAAGAGGGTTATCCTCTGCTGACTCGTCTTTTTCGAAGGTCAAGTTGTGGGGCAAAAAGATCATTCGAGTTACGACGGGACGCCCATGCGCCGGCTTTTGTTTTGCGTTTTGCCCCTGGCCATCATGCTGGCTGGCTGCACTTCTTCCGGTTATGACTATCTCGAAACGGCATCGATCAAGCCAAAGACGCGCTTCAAGGATACCGATCCGCAGGATTTCGGTCCGAAGCATCCGCAGCAGAACCAGGTCCACGGCATCGATATCTCCAAATGGCAGGGCGATATCGATTGGGCCACGGTAAAGAATTCCGGTGTCGCCTTCGCCTTCATCAAGGCAACCGAAGGCAAGGACAGGGTCGATCCGCGCTTCGACGAATACTGGCGCGAAGCCCGCGCAGCCGGCATCCCGCATGCCCCCTATCATTTCTATTATTTCTGCTCTTCGGCCGATCAGCAGGCAGACTGGTTCATCCGCAACGTGCCGAAGGAGGCCATGCGCCTGCCGCCAGTGCTCGACGTCGAATGGAACGCCGAATCGAAGACCTGCCGCTACCGCCCCGACGCTGAAACGGTGCGCGCCGAAATGCAGCGTTTCATGGACCGGCTGGAGGCCTACTACGGCAAGCGCCCGATCATCTATACCTCGGTCGATTTCCATCGCGACAATCTCGCCGGCTACTTCCAGGATTATCATTTCTGGGTCCGTTCGGTGGCAAAACACCCCGAAGTGACCTATTCCGACCGCCGCTGGGCCTTCTGGCAATATACCTCGACCGGCGTTATTCCCGGCATCAGTGGGCCGACCGATATCAATGTCTTTGCCGGCAGCGCAAAGAACTGGAACAATTGGGTCGCGGCCGTTTCCAAGGATAGAAATTCTTAGTAACGTCTTGCGATATTTCTTGCTTCCGTCACATTCGTCTGTGAAAGCGACGGCATTCTGTTTGATATAAGGACCACATCCATGCACCGCTCGCTCGCAAGCCGCTCTGCACTCGCCCTTCTGTTTGCCCTCGCCCTCGCAGGCGGCGCGGCCGCCCAGCAGGCGCCAGACGCAGCCCCGGCAGCGCCCTGCGGCGGCGATCTGTCCACCTTCCTCGAAGGCGTCAAGAAAGATGCGGTCGTAGCCGGCGCCAGTGCGGTAGCCGCCGACGAGGCCTTCGCCGGCGCCGAGATCGACCCCAAGGTGCTGAGCCGGGACCGCGCCCAGGGCGTCTTCAAGCAGACCTTCCTCGAGTTCTCCCAGCGCACCGTCAGCCAGGCCCGCCTCGACATCGGCCGCCAGAAGATGAAGCAATATGCCGACGTCTTTGCCCGCGCCGAGCAGGAATTCGGCGTCCCCCCGGGCGTCATCACCGCCTTCTGGGCAATGGAAACCGATTTCGGCGCCGTCCAGGGCGATTTCAACACCCGCAATGCCCTGGTGACGCTGTCACACGACTGCCGCCGCCCGGAACTCTTTCGTCCGCAGCTCATCGCCCTCGTCGAGATGGTTCAGCACGGCGACCTCGACCCCGCCACCAATACCGGCGCCTGGGCCGGCGAGATCGGCCAGGTGCAGATGTTGCCGCGCGACATCATTGCCTATGGCATGGATGGCGACGGTGACGGTCATATCCGCCTGAAGCAGAGCGGCCCGGACGCCATTCTGACGGCGGCCAAATTCATCCAGCATCTCGGCTTCGAGCGCGGCCAGGCCTGGCTGCAGGAAGTGACCCTGCCCGATAATCTGCCCTGGGAAAAATCCGGTCTCGGCGGCACGATGAAAGCGGGCGAATGGTTCGCGCTCGGCGTCAAGCCGCGCGACGGCAATACCGCCTTCGGTAACCTCGAAGGCGATCTCGTTCTGCCGCAGGGCCGCATGGGACCGGCCTTCATCGCCTATCCCAATTTCAAGATCTATCTCGAATGGAACAAGTCGTTCATCTACACGACTTCGGCCGCCTATTTCGGGACCCGCCTTTCGGGCGCCGAGCCCTATCTCAAGGGGGTGCCGGAACAGGGGCTCGCCAGCGACCAGATGAAGGCGCTGCAGACCAAGCTGCAGTCGCTCGGCCATGATGTCGGCGAGATCGACGGCATCCTCGGCTCCGGCACGCGTGTCGCAATCCAGAAGGAACAGCAGCGCCTCGGCATGCCGGCCGATGGATGGGCAACGCCTGCCCTTCTCAACGCTCTCTGATCTCCGCTGACACTTTACCGCCGCCCGCTTCGCAAGAAACGGGTGGCGCGATCCGCTGCTTGCGCTAAAGCATCAAGCCGAAACCGGTGCCGATTTTCGGCAAAACGAGCAGCTTGCGGTGGAGCAATCGGCATGGACAGCAGAATGAATGCCTGGACCTGGGGTCTGCTGGTCCTGCTCGGCCTGATCTGGGGCGGCTCCTTCTTCTTTGCCCGCATCGCCGTCGAGCATGTGCCGCCGCTGACCCTCGTCTTCTTCAGGCTGCTGCTCGCAGCGCTGGCGCTGCATGTCTATATCGCCGGCCGTTTCGACTTCTATGCGATCCTCAAGGCCCGTTGGCGCGAATTCCTGATCCTCGGGCTCATCAACAATGCCCTGCCGCATGCGCTGATCTTCTTCGGCCAAACCCGCATCGGCGCCGGGCTTGCGGCGATCCTGAATGCGACGACACCGATCTGGACCGTGCTCATCGCCAACTACTTCACCTCAGACGAGAAGCTGTCGCCGGCAAAGATCGCCGGCTGTCTTGTCGGCCTGGTCGGAACGATCGTGCTGATCGGCCCCGGCATGTCGGCCGGTGGCGAAGCCCCCCTCTGGGCGCTGCTTCTTCCCGTACTTGCCGCGATCTCCTATGGCTTTGCCGCCACTTACGGCAAACGCTTCAAGAATGTTCCTGCCCCTGTCACCGCAGCCGGCCAGTTGACCGCCTCCTCGCTGATTGCGCTGCCGCTGTCGCTACTGGCCGATCGTCCCTGGACGCTTACTGCACCGCCGCTCGATGCCTTCCTCGCCATCCTGGCGCTGGCACTGCTGTCGACCGCCTTCGGCTACATCCTCTATTTCAGGATCATGACGTCGGCCGGCGCCACCAACGCCTCGCTCGTCACCCTGCTGGTGCCGCCGAGCGCCATCCTTCTCGGCGTGCTCTTCCTCGGCGAAAGGCTTGCACTGGGTGAATTCGCCGGCATGGCGCTGATCGGTTTCGGCCTGGTCATTCTCGACGGCCGCGCCTATCGCATGCTGGCAAGGGCCGCCTGAAACCGGTTGCGAATTCCATATGTTTTCAACCGGTTGTGAGCCCGCCATGTTTTAGGCGCATAGATAAATGCTCAATCGCCCGATTTAACGGCATGTTAAATTGTGTGAACAAAAATTTGTCGCGAATTATTGATTTATTTCAAAGGCTTGCAAGAGCGCTATTCGACTTATCCACCGAACCGTTCTGCAGCGCAGCATAAGATCTGCTTCCCAACCGACATATTTCAGACATATTATCGGCCGGTTAACGCGAGGAGACAGACATGGGACTCACGCAATCCTTGAATGTTCTGTTGGTCAGTGCAGCATTTGCTTTCGTCTTGTCTATGCTCTTCATCTGAGCTGGCCGACGAAAGTGTAATGACTGATAGTGCCTAAACTCCTGAATAGCTGATCAATCCGCCAACGAAAAAGCGCATGTCCCGCCCGACATGCGCTTTTTACTTTTGAACGTCCCGAAAGGATCAGGCGGCTGCGCCCGCACTTTTTGTTTCCCGGCGGGATATGCCGAGATTGTCGAGCACGGCGGAAACCAGCGGCGCACGGTTCATCGTATAGAGATGGAAATCATGGATGCCGCGCCGGACGAGATCCTCGATCTGTTCGGCAGCGACTTCGGCCGCGACCTTCGCCCGCTCCTCAGGCTTGTCGTCGAAGCCCGCAAAGCGCTCGTCGAGAAAGGTAGGGATGATGGTGCCACAGGCCCCGGCGAAGCGCTTCAGCTGCGTCAGGTTCTGTATCGGCATGATGCCGGGCACGACAGGGATCGAGATGCCGGCGCCGCGCACCCGCTCCAGGTAACGCTCGAAATTGTCGTTGTCGAAGAAGAATTGCGTCAGCGCCCGGTCGGCGCCATTGTCGGCCTTGCGCTTCAGCATGTCGATATCGGCCGCCGTATCGCGGCTTTCCGGGTGCTTTTCCGGATAGGCGGAGACCGAAATCTCGAAATCGCCGATTTCCTTGAGGCCGGCAACCAGCTCCGCCGCATTGGCGTAACCGCCGGGATGCGGCTGGTAGGGCGCGCCGGCGCCGCCGGGCGCATCGCCGCGCAGCGCCACGAAATGCGTCACGCCGGCTTTGCGGAACGTGTCGACCACCTGATGCGTCTCTTCCTTGGTCGCACCGACACAGGTGAGATGCGAGGCGGTGGCAAGCGGCGTCTGCGACAGGAACCGCGTGACGGTGGTCAGCGTCGGCGCTTTGGTGGTGCCGCCGGCGCCATAGGTCACCGAGACGAAATCCGGGTCCCAGTCCTGCAACTGGCTGACGGTATGCCAGAGCTGCCCTTCCATCTCCTCCGATTTAGGCGGGAAGAATTCGAAGGAGACCCTGATGTTGCGGCCGCGCGCTTCGTTTTTCAAAACCATGTCATACCCTCCCGGCAAATGTAGGTTCGGCACCTTCGCTCGCCTGCGAAGCCATGAGGCGCCTCGGATCGCGCGCGAGCCAGACGGTGACCGTCAACCCCTGCCCGCTTTGTTGACCCGGATGAAGATCGACGACCTGCTCGACGTCGAGCCCGGTCTTGCGCAGCCAGTCGGACATTGCCTGGTGCGAAAAGCCGAGACGGACATGCGCATGCTCGTCGCGGAGATATTCGAGCGTGTGCGGCGCAAGGTCGATGACCACGAGCCGGCCACCCGGTCGGAGCATGCGCGCCGCTTCCGCGATCGCAATTTCCGGCTGATCGAAGAAATGCAGCACCTGATGGATCGTCACCAGATCGAAATCCTGTCCCTCGAACGGCAGGTTCAGGATATCGGCATGGCGCACGGTGGCCTTGGTGATGCGGGACTTGTCGAGATTGGCACGCGCCACGCTCAGCATGTCGCGGCTGGCATCGACGCCGGTCGCGCGGCGGTAGAGCCCGGACAAGAGTTCGAGGATGCGGCCGGTGCCGGTGCCGAGATCGAGCAGCGAGTCGATCGGCTGGCTGCCGAGCAGCCGGATGACAGCGGCGTCGACCTCTTCGTCGGCCGCATGCAGGCGGCGAAGCTCGTCCCACTCGGCCGCGTTGCGGCTGAAATAGGCCTGCGCCCGCTCGGCGCGCTGACGCTTGACCTGCGAGAGCCGCTCGCCGTCGCGAAGGATGGTCGGATCGTTCTCGGAAACATGCTTCAGCAGCGCCCGCACCAGCATGGCGGCCTTGCCGTCCTGCTTGAGGCGGAAATAGGCCCAGGCGCCCTCCTGGTAGCGTTCGATCAGTTCGGCCTCGCCGAGCAGCTTCAGGTGACGGGAGATGCGGGGCTGGGATTGGCCGAGAATTTCGGTAAGATCGGTCACCGTCAGGTCGCCGCTGTCAAGAAGCGCCAGAAGACGCAGGCGCGTGGGCTCGCCGGCCGCCTTCAAGACGTCCACCAGCGCATCCAGTCCAAGCTTCAAGGGTTCGCTCATCTTCGATCCAATCAAGATATAAAGATATCTTTATGTGATTTGAAAAGCGGTGGCAAGCGAGAATTAGCTCTCTCCACGAAATTGCCTGCTCAGATTGCGACAGAGCCAGACATGAAAAAGCCCCGGCCGAACCGGGGCTCTCGCAAGCGAAAACAGATGGAATAAATCAGCGCGTCAGGCGCTTGTGGGCCTGGCTGCCCGGGTTAAGGGCGTCGGGGCCAAGGCGGCGCACCTTGTCCTGTTCATAATCCTCGAAGTTACCTTCGAACCATTCGACATGGCCGTCGCCTTCGAAGGCGAGGATATGCGTCGCCAGACGGTCGAGGAACATGCGATCGTGGCTGATGATGATGGCGCAGCCGGCGAAATTCTCCAGCGCGTTTTCCAGCGCACCCAGCGTTTCCGTATCGAGGTCGTTGGTCGGTTCGTCGAGCAGCAGAACGTTGCCGCCGGCCTTCAGCATCTTGGCAAGGTGAACGCGGTTGCGCTGACCACCGGAGAGATTGCCGACCTTCTGCTGCTGGTCGCCGCCCTTGAAGTTGAAGGCGCCGCAATAGGCACGGGAGTTCATGTCGAACTTGCCGAGCTTGATGATTTCGGCGCCGCCGGAGATTTCTTCCCAGACCGTCTTGTCAGCCGCAAGCGCGTCACGGCTCTGGTCGACATAACCGAGATGCACGGTCTCGCCGATACGGATCGAACCGCCATCCGGCTTTTCCTGGCCAGTGATCATCTTGAACAGTGTTGTCTTGCCGGCGCCGTTCGGGCCGATGATGCCGACGATGCCGCCCGGCGGCAGCTTGATCGACAGGTCGTTGATCAGCGTGCGGCCCTCGAAGCCCTTGGTGATGCCTTCCATCTCGATGACCACCTGGCCGAGGCGCTCGCTGACCGGGATGATGATCTGCGCGTCGCCGGGACGCTGCTTCTCGGCGGCATCCACCAGCTGCTCGTAGGACTTGATACGCGCCTTGGACTTGGCCTGACGGGCCTTCGGGCTGGAAGCGATCCATTCCTGTTCGCGGCTGATCGCCTTCTGGCGCGATGCGTCTTCGCGGCTTTCCTGCAGCATGCGCTTGGCTTTCGCCTGCAGGTAGGCCGAGTAGTTGCCTTCGTAAGGAATGCCACGGCCGCGGTCGAGTTCGAGGATCCATCCGGTGACATTGTCCAGGAAGTAGCGATCGTGGGTGATCATCATCACGGCGCCCGGATAGTCGCGTAGATGCTTTTCGAGCCAGGCGATGGTTTCGGCGTCCAGGTGGTTGGTCGGTTCGTCGAGCAGCAGCAGATCCGGCTGCGAAAGCAGCAGACGGCAGAGCGCGACACGGCGACGCTCACCACCGGAAAGGCTGGTGACTTCGGCGTCGCGCGGCGGGCAACGCAGCGCTTCCATCGCCATTTCGACCTGGCTTTCCAGATCCCAGAGGTTCTGGCTGTCGATGACGTCCTGAAGCTTGGCGCCCTCTTCCGCCGTCTCATCGGAATAGTTCATCATCAATTCGTTGTAACGATCGAGGACAGCGGTCTTCGAGGCAACGCCTTCCATGACGTTCTCGAACACCGTCTTGTTGGGATCGAGATGTGGCTCCTGCTCCAGATAGCCAACCGTCGCACCCTCGGCGAGCCAGGCTTCGCCGGTATACTCCTTGTCCTGGCCCGCGATGATGCGCAGTACGGTGGATTTACCCGCGCCGTTCGGACCGAGGATACCGATCTTGGCATCCGGGTAGAACGAAAGGTGGATATTCTCCAGGATCTTCTTGTTGCCATAGGCCTTGTTGAGGCCGGACATATGATAAATGAACTGACGTGCCATGCTGCGCTGCTCCGGGCGGGAAACTTTGATTGTGCCGCTATGTAGGCGAAACAGCGCCTCCGGGCAACGCCGAAACCCGGTTTACTCAGGATTTCCGGTCAAAAGCCCGCAGCGTCGACGACGCCCTCGTCGCAGCCGAACGACGTTTTTCCAGCACCTTGGATCAGATCGGCAAGCTCGGCACTTTTCGCCGATGCCGCTCCGGCAGCTTCCGAAAGCCCGATCGTCAGCTCGCTGATCATCCTGACATTGCCGGCCCGCCGGCAGCTCATCTTGACACGATCGCCGGCACCCGGTCCAAAGCTCTTGTCGAAAGCCGCCTTGATCGCTTCGGCCTTGACCGGCTTGCCGATATTGGCAGCGAAGAGATCACGCACAGCCGACGCGTTGAGTGCACCCACGAGATGCACACCGACGCCGAAATAGTCGTCGGCACTCATCTTCGTGCAGGTGCCGTGCTTCACCCATTCATGCCGTTCCAGGCCGGATTGCGTGCCGGGCATCGCCTTGGCAAGCGCCGTCTTCGTCTCCGCTGCAAGCGTGACCTCCGGCAGCTTGTTCCAGTCGCCGTCCTTGTCGGCGGTCTTCTGATCGGCGCTCACACCACAATAATCCTGCCGCATCGGCCAGAGCCCGTGCAACGAGAAGTTCGTCGCGTCAGGGCGCTCGCCGGTCTGGCTGGCGCATTCGGCCTTCTTCTGGTTTGTCTGGCAAAAAGCCGGCTGCCAGCTCGCCGCCAGAATGAAGCGGGTGCGCCCGCCGGCCTCCTGCGCCACGGCGGCGCCGGCAATAACCATCGACACAGCGAACGACAAGGTACGCAATTGCATGCTGCTCATTTCAACCCCCAAAAAGAACAATACAGGAACAAATAAGCATCAAATTCAGAAGGCCGCAACCCTAGATCGCAACAAGGCTGCAATTTGTTATCGGATAACCAAACGCCGATGTTGCAATTACCCGGCGATCTGGTCTGTTGCCGCCGGGAGGACCCACATGTTTTCTGAAACGCAAAGGCTCGCCGTGCCAGGGGCGTCGCTGGCCTATCACCATGCCGAGGCCATCACCCCCGCACGCGGGATCCTGTTGATATCGCATGGCTTGGCCGAACATTCGAAACGATACCGCTCCTTTGCCGAGGCGATGGCGGTGCGCGGCTATCATGTCTATGCCCACGATCATCGCGGCCACGGCGAGACGACGGCAGCCGATGCGCCGATCGGCCGCTTTGCCCGGCGTGGTGGGGTCGAAAGGGTGATTGGCGACGTCATCGCCATGCGCGGCCATGCGGCCTCCTGCCATCCCGGCCTGCCGGTGATCCTCTTCGGCCATTCGATGGGCGGCCTCATCGCCCTCAATGCAGCCGTCACGGCTCCGGCCGACTTCGATGCTGTCGCCGTCTGGAATTCGAATTTCGCCGTTGGCCTTGCCGGCCGCGCCGCCCAGGCGATCCTGCTTGCCGAGCGCATGCTGAAGGGCTCTGACGTGCCGAGCGGCCTGCTGCCGAAGCTCACCTTCGGCACCTGGGCCAAATCCATTGCCGGCCGCCGTACCGAGTTCGATTGGCTGTCGCGTCGTCCTGATGAAGTTGACAAGTATGTCGCCGACCCGCTCTGCGGCTTCGACGCCTCAGTCTCTCTCTGGCTCGATCTCTTCGAGCTGACCTTCCGCGCGCCGCAGAAAATCCATCTCGACCGGCTGCCGCGGGATATGCCGATCCATCTGGTCGGCGGTGGAGAGGACCCGGCGACGGAGCGTGGAAAAGCCGTGCTCTGGCTGTCAAACCATTTGAAAGACCAAGGCTTCTCCCGTATCAGCAGTGAGATATATCAGGACATGCGACACGAAACACTGAATGAGATCGGCGCGGATGCGGCGATCGCAGCCTTTGGCGAGTGGTGCGACAGGGCCGTCGCAAGATCCTGAGCGACCAATATCCTGAGTACAGGGATTTCATCATGAACAGCACCTCCGCCCGCCCCGTTTCGTCCGCCTCCGACGTGACGACGGGGCTTGCGCTGATGGTTCTCTCGGTGATGGTCTCGCCGCTCATCGATATTTTCGCCAAGCTTGCGATCACGACCGTGCCATCCGGGGAGATCACCGCCGGCCGTTTCATCGTCCAGGCGCTCTGCATGCTGCCACTGGTGATATGGCGGCGCAGCTTCGCCGATTTTTCCTGGCGACAGAGCCTGTTCCATGCCATCCGCGGCGCGATCATCACCGTCTCGATGATCTCCTTCGTCACGACGCTGAAATATATGGCGGTCGCCGACGCGATCGCGATCTTCTTCGTCGAGCCGATCATGGTGACGATCCTCGGTGGCATCTTCCTGAAGGAGACGATTGGCTGGCGGCGTTATACCGCCTGCGGCGTCGGCTTCTTCGGGGCGATGCTGATCATCCAGCCGAGTTTCGAAGAGGTCGGCTACATCGCGCTTCTGCCTGTCGTCAGCGCGCTGTGCATCGCCATCTTCGTGCTGATGACCCGCGCCCTCTCGCGCAGGGAAGACCCCTGGTCGATGCAGTTCCAGATGAGCATCTGGGGCCTGCTCTTCTGTGTCCTCCTGCTTTTCCTCGGTCAGGGAACCGGCTCGGACCTCTTCGATCCGGTCATGCCGGAAGGCCGCGCCTGGTTCTATGTCGCCGGCGTCGGCGCCATGGCCGCAATCACCGGCATCCTCGGCGTCTACGCCTATCGCGCAGCACCGGCCTCGACGCTGGCGCCGCTGCAATATTTCGAGATCGTCTCGGCGACAATCTTCGCCTGGCTGGTCTTCGGCGACTTTCCGGATGCGGTCAAATGGCTCGGCATTGCCATCATCGTGGCATCAGGCTTCTACATCCTCTGGCGCGAGCGCCGCTTTGCTTCAAAGCCTGTATCCGATACATCTGAGGTGACGCTGGCACCATAGAAATTGCCGGGAGGAACATGACAGAGACCGTGATGAAAAAACCACCGCTTGCCGGCATCCGGGTGATCGAGCTTGCCCGCGTGCTCGCCGGCCCCTGGGCGGGACAGATGCTCGCCGATCTCGGTGCCGACGTCATCAAGGTCGAAAATCCCGACGGCGGCGACGACACGCGCCAATGGGGGCCGCCCTTCGTCGAAGGTGCCGATGGCGAGAACCTCTCGGCCGCCTATTACCACGCCGCCAATCGCGGCAAGCGCTCCGTCACTGCCGATCTGAAGAGCGCCGAAGGCCAGGATTTCGTCCGCCGCCTCGTCTCCACCGCCGACGTGGTCATCGAGAATTTCAAGCTCGGCGGCCTCGTCAAATACGGGCTCGATTATGACAGCCTGCGCAAGGTGAACCCGAAGCTCGTCTATTGCTCGATCACCGGCTTCGGCCAGAACGGCCCTTATGCCAGCCTCGCCGGCTACGATTACATCGTCCAGGGCATGTCCGGCTTCATGTCGATCACCGGTGAACCAGGCGGCCAACCGATGAAGGCAGGCGTCGCCATTGCCGATATCTTCACCGGCATTTATGCCGTCTCGGCGATCGAAGCCGCCCTGATTCACGCCCTCAAGTCAGGCGAAGGCCAGTTGGTCGACATGGCCCTGCTCGATGTGCAATCGGCCGTGCTCGCCAATCAGAACATGAATTATCTGGTTTCCGGCGAGGCACCGACCCGCCTGGGCAACGCCCATCCCAATATCTCGCCCTATGAGGTCGTGCCGACGGCGGACGGCTACCTCATTCTCGCAGTTGGAAACGACGGGCAGTTCCGTCGCCTCTGCACCATCCTTGGCCTGGAGGCCATCGCCGGCGACGAGCGTTTCGCCACCAACAAGGCCCGCGTCGGCAATCGTAGCGAAGTGCGACGCCTCGTCTCCACCGAGACGTTGAAATGGCAGAAGGCGGATCTGCTGAAGGCCTGCGAGGAGAACGCGGTTCCATCAGGCGCCATCAATACGATCGAGGAAATGTTCGCCCATCCGCAGGTGCAGGCTCGGGGCCTGCGCATCGACCTAGCGGATGCCGCCGGTACCGTCATCCCCGGCGTCAGGACACCTGTGGTGCTGTCGGAGACGCCGCTGCGTTACATCAGGCCGAGCCCGCGTCTTGGCGAACATCAGGCCGAAGTTCTGGCGGAACTCGTCGAGCTCGAGAGGAAGGCATCGTCATGAAGAAGGCATTGTCATGAAGAAGACGGGCGGAGAACTGATCGTCGAGGCGCTGAAGGCGAATGGCGTCAAGCGTCTCTCCTGCGTGCCCGGCGAGAGTTTCCTCGCCGTGCTCGATGCGCTGCGCGACAGCGATATCGACGTCCTCGTCTGCCGCCAGGAGGGCGGAGCGGCGATGATGGCGGATTGCTGGGGCAGGCTGACCGGCGAACCCGGCATCTGTATGGTGACCCGCGGCCCCGGCGCCACCAACGCCTCCGCCGGCCTGCATATATCAAGGCAGGACTCGATCCCGATGATCCTGTTCATCGGCCAGGTGCAGCGGGAAGCACGCGAGCGCGAGGCCTTCCAGGAGGTCGAGTTCCGCCGCGCCTTCACCGAATTCGCCAAATGGGTGGGTGAGATCGACGATGCCGCCCGTATTCCCGAATTCGTCACCCGCGCCTTTGCGGTCGCAACCTCCGGCCGGCCCGGTCCTGTCGTGCTGACGCTGCCGGAGGACATGTTGCGCGATGAGGTCGAGGCACCCCGCGCCAGGCACTATGCCAACGTCGAGGCCCATCCCGGCCGCCGCCAGATCGACGATTTCTATCTCCGCTTGCTGAAGGCCGAACGGCCGATGGTGATCCTGGGCGGCACACGCTGGGATGCCGATGCCGTCGCCGATTTTCAGAGCTTCGCCGAGCGTTTCCAACTGCCCATCGGCTGCTCCTTCCGCCGGCAGATGTTGTTCGATCATCTTCATCCCTGCTATGCCGGCGATGTCGGCATCGGTATCAATCCGGCATTGGCAAAAGAGATCAAGGAGAGCGACCTGCTGATCCTCCTCGGCAGCCGCATGTCGGAAATGCCGTCCTCGTCCTATACGCTGATCGATATCCCCTATCCCCAGCAATCGCTGGTGCACATCTATCCCGACCCTTCCGAGCTCGGCCGCGTCTATCGCCCGGATCTTGCCATCTGCGCCGCACCGGCCGATTTCGTCGCCGCGCTCGCCGACCTGGAAGCGCCGGGCGAACCGCACTGGACCGAGCGCACCGCACGCCTGCACCAGGCCTATCTCGCCTGGTCGACGCCGCCATCGACAGGTCCGGGCGCCGTCCATATGGGGCCGATCATGGAATGGCTGGAGGCCAATACCGGACCGCAGGCGATCTTCACCAATGGTGCGGGCAACTACGCCACCTGGGTGCACCGCTTCCATCGTTTTCGCCGTTTCAACACCCAAGCCGCCCCCACCTCCGGCTCGATGGGTTACGGCCTGCCGGCGGCGGTGGCCGCCAAGCGGCTGTTTCCCGAGCGCGAGGTCATCTGCTTTGCCGGCGACGGCTGCTTCCTGATGCACGGCCAGGAATTCGCCACCGCCATCCGCTACGGCCTGCCGATCATCGCAGTCGTCGTCAACAACGGCATCTACGGCACGATCCGCATGCATCAGGAGCGCGAGTATCCCGGCCGCGTCAGCAGCACCGATCTGACCAATCCCGACTTCGCAGCCCTTGCCCGCGCCTATGGCGGCCACGGCGAGACGGTGGAAACGACAGCGGATTTCGCCCCCGCCTTCGAGCGGGCACGCGCCAGCGGCAAACCGGCGATCATCGAGGTCAAGCTCGATCCCGAAGCGATCACGCCGACACGCACACTCTCCGAAATCGCGCAAACAAAAAGCCGGTGAGCACGCGCAGTTCTCACCGGCTTCAGGCAATCGAAATGGTGCGACTTAGTCGAGTGCGGCCGTGATGATGAACTCGACCTTGTATTTCGGCGCAGCGAGCTTGGCTTCGCTGGTGGCGCGAGCCGGCGGGTTGGCCGGATCGATCCAGCCCTCCCAGACGGCGTTCATCTCGGCGAAATCGGCGATATCGGACAGGTAGATGATCGTCTGCAGGATCTTCGACTTGCTGCTGCCTGATGCAGCCAGCAGGCGGTCGACTTCGGCAAGCGAGGACTTGCACTGATCGGTGACGCTTTCGCCCTCGCCGACCTGACCTGCGAGATAGACCGTGTTGCCGTGAATGACGGCGCCGCTCATGCGCGAGCCGACGTCGATACGCTTAATGCTCATTATAGTCTCCTGAGTGAATGGAAGGTGGCGGCGCTGAGGTTCAACGCCGGAAAATCGGCCCCCCGGAATGGGCTCAATTACGGATATGGTGGGTCTTCTGGTAAATCGCCGTCGAGCGCGCGCCAGAGCGGCAATAGCCGAGCATCGGCCGCGGGAATTCATCGAGCGCGTCGACCATGCCCTGCACGGCTTCCTCGGTCACGCCCATCGGTCCAACCGGCACATGGGCGATCTCGAGGCCGAGCTCCTTGGCGCGCGCCTCGATGACGGAGAACGACGTCTGGTCGGGACTTTCGTGATCGGGGCGGTGGCAGACGATCGATTTGAACCCCAGCGCCTTGATCTCGTCGAGCTCCTCCAGCGTGATCTGGCCCGAAACCGAATATTCATCGTCGATCTGGCGAATATCCATCGTCTTGTCTCCTCAAAAATCGTGGGCTGAAGGTCTACGACGGAGGTCCGCCAGCGTCAACAACACTTCGTTCACAGGAAGGTAAAGGTCAGCGCATAGCTTCGGCTCTCGCCGGGCGCCAACATGTTGAACTCACCGGCTGCCTGAAGCTCGTCGCGCGATATCCAGCGATGCGAAACCGGCTCGATGCCGATGATATGGGCGGGCGCCTTCTGGTTCCGCCAGACCTGCAGATGGGGCAGCGTGTCGGCGCGGAAACGCACACGCAACGTCCTGCCGCTGATTGCGGCGATCGGTCCAAGGCGGACCTCCGCAAAACCCTCCACCGTCGCCGGCGCCGTGACGCAGAAGATGCCACCCGGCTCCTCCCCGAACGCCCAGGGGAAACCGCCATTCTCCAGCATCTGGCCTTCGAGCCGCGTGCCCTCGTCCAGCCATTTGCCGCCGGTGTTCATGTGGTACATCAGGAAGGTCGGCACCGTCCGATCGCTCATATTGACGACTCGGTCCTCGAGCCGCACCTCGCCGGTCGCCCCATCGATTCGCCACAGCCGCTCGATGCGCTGCGGCAGTCCTTCGACGGTGGTGAGGTCGATATCGGCGCGGCATTCGGCATTGCCGTTCTCGAACTTCGTCCACAGCACATTTGCCGCATGGCCGGAGGCCGATCCGTGCAGCGGATAAACCTTGCCGTCGTCCCGGCCGGGAATCGGCTGGCGGTGGCGGATATGATCCGGCCCGCAGGTGAAGAGAAAGCCTTCGAGCGAGTGGTCGATTCGCGCATCACCGTCGTCGGGAATGGCGCGTTTCGGTGCGATGTCGACGCCGTCGACAATGCATCCGCCGATATCCAGCACCGATGTTTCGTCCAGCATCAGGCGCGGCCCGCTTGCGGCGGCAAATTCGATCATCACGGTCTCCTCGGGGAATTGTCGGCCCCTTAGAGCGCCGTGCGTCCTTTCGGACGCACAAAGGACGCTCTAACACTTTGAATCGACGCATTGTGCTTTTCGAAAATTGATTCCGATTTTCGGAAAGCACGATGCGCTAGCGTTAGGTTTCGCGCCGCCATTCGTCAATCGGTGCCGTTCCTATCTTGTGGTTTTGCAGCAACCGTGGAATTCGCGGAACTGCCACAAGGACGCAAACGTTTATGAATAAAAGGAAATCTTAGTGATTTTCATATTTTGTTCAGCACGGTTTCATAAATTCCACACTAGCGTCAAAATTCGCATGTGTGTGTCTGCCCAGTCACTGTTCGAGGTGTGAGACGTGAATCGCTTTTTAAAATCGGCATTTTGCCTCGCAGCAGCCAGCTTGGCTGCCCTTGCGGCTATAGCGCCGGAGGCAGGCGCGCAGCAGTTCCGCGACCGCCGCCAGAGCGATATCGTGCTCGTGACGCCAAACGGCGAAATCCTCGACTACGTTCCAACTGGCTATGCCTACGCCCGGGATCGTAGCGGCAATCGCGTGTTGATCGATGCCTATGGCAACGTCGTCGCTACCGAGATGCGCGCCCGGGGCTACTATCCGCCGCGGCCCGGCCCGCGCGAGGTCTATAACGACCAGTACGGCGACGACCCCTATTATTCCGACAACAATCCCGATGGCGATACGCGTTATTCCGAGCGGGGCGCCGTCACCGGCGGCATTCCGCGCGATGCGGCGATCGAACGCCGGCCGCTTGGCGAGCAGCCCTATCCCGATGACAACAGTATCGGTAATCCGCAGCCCGGCGACGATTATGCCTCGATCGACCCCGATCAGCAGATCCCGCCCGCCGACGCGCCCAAGACCGCGCCTGATGAGCCCGTCATCACGCTGAAGAACAAGTCGAAGCCCGAAATCGTCGCGCTGCAGGTCTTCCTCGATCGTGCCGGCATCTCTCCGGGTGTCATCGACGGCCATATGGGCTCGAACGTCACCAAGGGGATCTATGCCTATGACCAGATGACCGGATCGAAGCTCGATCCCAACGACACCGATGCCATTCTGGAAGAGCTGCGCATGAACGGCGGCCTGCCCGTCGTCAGTTACACGATCACGCCGGCCGATGCCGCCGGTCCCTTTGTTGCGGAGATCCCGGAGGATTATTCGCACAAGGCGCTGCTGCCGTCGCTCGCCTATACCTCGACCACCGAAATGCTGGCCGAACGCTTCCACATGGATGAGGCCTTTCTCAAGGAGATGAACCCCGGCGCCGATTTCAGCGTTCCCGGCACCGTCATCAAGGTCGTCAATCCGGGTGAGCCGAAAAGCGGCGAGGTTGCCCGTATCATCGCCGACAAGGGCCGCAAGCAGGTCTTCGCCTATGACGGCGCCGGCAATCTCCTCGCCGCCTATCCGGCATCGATCGGCTCCACCGACACGCCCTCTCCGTCAGGCTTGGTGAACGTCGAGCGTGTCGCCTTCAATCCCGGCTATACCTACAATCCGAAGATCAATTTCCAGCAGGGTGCCAACGACAAGATCCTCAACATCCCGCCCGGCCCGAACGGTCCCGTCGGCACCGTCTGGATGGCGCTTTCCAGGCCGACCTACGGCATTCACGGCACGCCCGAACCCTCGAAGATCGGCCGCACCCAGAGCCACGGCTGCATCCGCCTGACTAACTGGGATGCCACCGAACTTGCCAAGATGGTCAAGCCGGGAGTGACGGTCGAATTCGTCGACTGAACATACCATCGCGTCTTCGGGCGGAATAACCGCAAAGCGAACAGACAACAATGTCACGCGACTGGATCGACCAATACGCGGCGGGATCGGCGCTGCCCCGCACTTTGACACAACAATCTAGCGCGGGCCGCGACGGCAGTTCAAAATTGCTCTCCCGTACCAAAGTTTGGAACCCGAAAGCGCGCCAAAAGCTATTAAATCTGTAGATTTCACTTCCTAACATTTTGGAGGTCGTATGAAATCGCTAGTTCGATTGGCTTTAAGCGTTTTGGCGGGTTTGGTCGCAGTCGGCACGGCGCAGGCTGCCGATGTCTCGGAAATTCGCGTGGACTGGGCGACCTACAACCCGGTCAGCCTCATTCTGAAGGATGAAGGGATCCTGGAAAAGGAATTCGAAAAGGATGGGATCAAGATAACCTGGGTCCAGTCCGCAGGCTCCAACAAAGCCCTGGAATTCCTGAATGCCGGCTCCCTCGACTTTGGCTCGACGGCGGGTGCAGCTGCATTGATCGGCCGCGTCAACGGCAACCCGATCAAATCCATCTATGTGTATTCGCGTCCGGAATGGACTGCGCTCGTAACACGCAAGGATACCGGCATCGCCAAGGTCCAGGACCTGAAGGGCAAGTCCATCGCCGTGACGCGCGGCACCGACCCGCACATTTTCCTGGTGCGCGCCCTTGCCGATGCTGGCCTGACTGAAAAGGACGTTTCGCTTGTTCTGCTACAGCACGCGGACGGCCGCCTTGCGCTGAAACGGGGCGACGTCGACGCTTGGGCCGGCCTCGATCCGATCATGGCCTCCGCCGAGATTGAAGATGGCGATGTGCTGTTCTATCGCAAGCCGGAAAACAACAGCTGGGGCGTGCTTAACGTGCGCGAAGAGTTTGCTATCGCGCATCCTGATCTCGTCAAACGCGTGCTTGCTTCCTACGAGAAGGCGCGCATTGAAGCTCTGAAAGATCCGACCAAGCTCAAAGCCGCCCTCGTTGCCGCCACCAAGCTGCCCGACACGGTGATAGAGCGCCAGCTGGAGCGCACGAACCTCACCTATTCCGTGATCGGCGATGCACAGCGCGAGACGATCGAAGCAGCGGGTCTCGCTTTGCAAAAGGCCGACGTCATCAAAGCGGATGTCGATGTCGTCAAGACCGTATCGTCGCTGGTCGATCCCAGCTACGCCTCGGCCGCTCTCGGCCAGTGAAGCGATAGAAAGAACGTTCCCATGTCCTTGGTGCACATCGCGCTGTCATGGCACAATACGGAAACAGGAAGGGAGACCCGGCAGCGCCGGGTTTCGCCTTTCGATCGCCCGATTGTCGGAATCGTGTTTCCGGTTGCGTTGTTTGCCGCCTGGGAAATCCTCGTTCGTGCGGGAATAGTCGGAGGTCGTTTGATGCCCCCGCCCTCGAAAATTCTCTATACGGTCTATGCGCTGGCGGCCTCCGGCGATCTGGCAACGCATGTCGGCGCGACGCTGCGTAGAGTGGCAATCGGCTTCGCCTTCGGGTCCCTGGCGGGGACCGCTCTTGGGGCGCTGACCGGGTACTCCAGACCGCTCGCACGTCTGCTGGATCCGACCCTGCAGGCTCTGCGAGCCATTCCCTCCATTGCCTGGGTGCCGCTGTTCATCCTGTGGTTCGGTATTTTCGAAGCCTCCAAAGTCGCCCTCATTGCCGTTGGCGTCTTCTTCCCGGTCTATCTAGGAGTCTATGGCGCCGTCGTCGGCGTCGACAGGCGCATCGTAGAGGTCGGTCGCGTCTTTCGGCTTTCGGGCTTCGAGCTCATTCGTCTGATCTTGCTGCCGGCGGTCCTTCCGGACTTTATCCTTGCCCTGCGCGCAGGCCTGGGCCTCGGTTGGATGTTCGTCGTTGCGGCGGAATTCATGGGCGCATCCGAAGGCCTGGGATATCTTCTGGTGGATGGTCAGCAACTCGGAAAGCCGGATCAGATTCTGGCGGCTATTTTGATCTTTGCCGTTGTCGGCAAGGCGACCGATAGCCTGCTTCTGATTGCGAGCGCGCCGTTCCTGCGCTGGCGCGACACCCATGCGAGCGGGATCTGACATGCTTGACATCCGCTCCCTATCCAAGATCTATCCCAACGGAACACATGCTCTGCAAGACTTCTCCCTCAGTATCGGCAAGGGAGAGTTGGTCGCGGTCATCGGAGGATCGGGTTGCGGCAAGAGCACCCTTCTGAGACTGTTGTCGGGCCTCGAAGGCCCTACACAGGGCGAAATCAGCTTGGAGGGACGGCTGCTGACAGAGCCGGACTCGCTCGTGAATATCGTCTTCCAGGAGCCCCGGCTCTTTCCATGGCTGACAGTCGCGGACAATATCGGTTTCGGCCTGCGCCATCTGGCAAGCAGCGAACGGGATGAGCAGGTATCGGCGGCCCTGGAGAAGATTGGCCTTCGCGGCCACGAGAAGCGCTGGATAAAGGAGCTGTCCGGCGGGCAGGCGCAACGCGTGGCCCTGGCGCGAGCACTCGTGACGAAGCCGGCCGTTCTCCTCTTGGACGAGCCCTTCTCCGCACTCGATGCGATGACGCGTGTCGAACTCCAGGATCATCTGATCGATCTATGGCGCGTGAATGCCACGACGATGCTGCTCGTCACGCACGATATCGAAGAGGCAGCCTTTTTGGCGGATCGCGTCGTCGTGATGCGCCCCTGGCCGGGACGCATTCTAGAGGTGGTCGATATAGGCCTCCCGCGACAACGCAATCGCATGTCGGACGAATTGGCCGAAGTCAAAAGGCGGCTTTCCGACCTTCTGGCTCATTCTCTCAATGATGGCAGCCGCACGGCAAGCGCCTGAAAAACGAAATGCGTCGCGGAGCCAACCGGACGCACTTCGTTCGAGGATGCGGGAACTCAGGCTGCCGTCGCCATGCGGGCGGACGCCACCAGCCTTACCGGCAGCTTGCGCATCATTTCCTCGGCAAAACAGGTGGCGTTTTCACGGGCCTTGTCGAGATTGCTGACGCGCGCGGGATCGATCGTGTGCAGCGTGCCGCCACAGTCGAAGATGTCGCGAAAGGCGGAGCGTTCGATAATTGCGGTGTCCAGCACCGGCACATGCCGCTCGCTGAGCAGCGACTTGACGACTTGCAGCGCCCGTGTCGTCACCATCGAGTTGACGCGGGTCAGCACCACCGAATGGCCAATCTTGATGCCGGCTTTCTCATCCAGATACTGCAGCAGTTCGAGCACCTGCGCGCCACCGCGCGCATCCATTGCACAGCCCTGGATCGGAATCAGCACGTGGTCGGAAAGGCCGACGGCTGTGGCAAGCAGCGGATTGCGTGCACCCGGCAGGTCAACGATGAAATAGTCGGTATTGTGCTTGTTCTCGCTGATATGCTGCGGCAACGAGGCGGTTGTCACGAAATCGATCACCGAAAGATTGGCCACGTGACCAGAGATCTCGTGCCAGCGTGAAATCCAGTGCTGCGGATCGGCGTCGAGAATGGTGACGCGATAGCCTTTGCGGGCAAGCTCGGTCGCGAGCAGGAGAACAGCGGTCGTCTTGCCGGCGCCTCCCTTGGTATTTGCGAATGTGATAACAGGCATGTTCGGTCCTCGGAAGGAAAGAGGTGCGAGCCGGAATCGCTCTTTTACGCACCCTCGGAGCATCGTGCGGTTAATCCATCCTTTCTAATCATGGTTAACAAATTCGAAACACGCGCGGCGAAATTGCAGCCGGTATTTTTCACATCCCTAAAACTTGGGATATCGCGGCAACGAAAAAAGCCCGGAAAACCGAGGTTTTCCAGGCCAGTCAAAAGGTCCGCTCTTATATTGTCAGAAGCAATCCCTGAAAAGGACCTTGGTATTTTCGAGCGTCATGGCAACCGGGTTGCCGCCCGCACTCGGATCTTCGATCGCCATGGCCGACAATTCGTCGATGCGGTCGGCAGCGATTCCCATCGCCGACAGCGTCTCCGGCACCCCGAGTTCGGAGCGGAGCTTCAGCACATAGTCGTAGAACCCGTCGAAACCGCCGGAAATGCCGAGATAGGCGGCGGCGCGGCCGATCTTCTCCTCGATCGCCTTGCGGTTGAAGCGCAGCACCGCCGGCATCACCACCGCATTTGTCATGCCGTGATGGGTGTTGTAGACGGCGCCGATCGGGTGCGACAGCGCGTGAATGGCGCCGAGCCCCTTCTGGAAGGCGACCGCACCCATGGCGGCCGCCGCCATCATGTTGGCGCGGGCTTCCAGATCGGTGCCTTCCCTATAGGCGCGCGGCAGGAATTCCTTGACGAGCCGCATGCCTTCGAGCGCGATGCCGGCCGACATGGGGTGATAGAAGGGCGAGGAATAGGCCTCGAGGCAATGGGCGAAGGCATCCATACCTGTGCCGGCCGTAATGATCTTCGGCATGCCGACCGTCAGTTCCGGATCGGAGATGACGACCCCAGGCAGGAACTTCGGATGGAAGATGATCTTCTTCACATGCGTCTCGGAATTGGTGATGACGCTGGCACGCCCGACTTCCGAACCGGTGCCTGCCGTTGTCGGCACCGCGACGATCGGGGCGATGCCCTCGAGACTCGCACGCGTCCACCAGTCGCCGATATCCTCGAAGTCCCAGACCGGCCGCGTCTGGCCGGCCATGAAGGCGACGCACTTGCCGAGATCGAGGCCGGAGCCGCCCCCGAAAGCAACGACGCCGTCATGGCCGCCGTCCTTGAAGGCCCTGACGCCGGCTTCGAGGTTCTTCTCGTTCGGGTTCGGATCGACATCAGCAAAGATCGCGCGGCCGAGACCGGCATCTTCGAGGATATCGAGCGCAGTCTTGGTGATCGCCATCGAGGCAAGGCCGCGGTCGGTGACGAGTAGCGGCTTCTTGATGCCGAGGCTCTTGCAGGCGTCGGCCAGTTCAGTGATGCGGCCCCGGCCGAGCTTGACCGATGTCGGGTAGCTCCAATTTGCGGTGATGTTGCTGCTCATGCTGTGACTTTCTTCAGATGGAAGGATTTCGGACGCGTCAGATTCTGGAAGCCGATGATCGACAGCGAGCCGCCGCGGCCAGTCTCCTTGACGCCGGTCCAGCAAAGTGCCGGGTCGAGATAATCCGCGCGGTTCATGAAAACAGTGCCGGTTTCGATCTCGCGACCGAGCCGCCCTGCCCGCTCGACATCTTTGGTCCAGAGCGAGGCCGTCAGCCCATACTGGCTGTCGTTCATCAAAGCGAGGGCCTCCTCGTCGCTCTTCACCTTCATGATGCCGACCGCCGGACCGAAAGTCTCTTCACGCATGAAGGCCATGGAGTGGTCGACGTCGACGAGAATCTGCGGTGCAAGATAGGCGCCGCCGTCATCCTGGGGGAAAAGCTTGGGATCAACAAGCGCTTTGGCGCCCTTGGAAACCGCATCGGCGATCTGCTCGCGCACCACCTTGGCGAAGCGCTTATGTGCCATCGGCCCGAGCGACGTATCGGGATCGAGAGGATTGCCGAGCTTGTAGTTCGACACCCAGGCAACCGACTTCTCGACGAAGGCGTCATAGAGCGATTCATGCACGTAGATGCGCTCGATGCCGCAGCAGCACTGGCCGGAATTGTAGGTCGCGCCGTCCATCAGCGTGTCGACGGCTGCCTCGAGATCGGCGTCCTCCATGACATAACCCGGATCCTTGCCGCCGAGTTCGAGGCCAAGGCCGGTGAAGGTGCCGGCGGCGGCCCGCTCCATCGACCGCCCGCCTTCGACCGATCCCGTGAAGTTGACGAAATTGAAGCTGCCGGCGGCAATCAGCGCCGACGTCGTTTCGTGGTCGAGAAAGACTTTCTGGAACACATCCTCGGGAACACCGGCCTCGGTGAAGGCCTGCACCAGCCGCTCACCGACCAGTAGCGTCTGCGAGGCATGTTTCAGCACCACGGTATTGCCGGCCATCAGTGCCGGCGCAATCGTATTGATCGCCGTCATATAGGGATAGTTCCACGGCGCGACGACAAAGACGACGCCATGCGCCTGGCGCTCGATGCGGCGCTCGAAACGCTCGCTCTCCTCGACGACGAGAGGCGCCAGCGCATCCGCCGCGATCGAAGCGACATAGTTGGAGCGCTCGTTGAAGCCCTTGTATTCGCCGCCATATTTTACCGGCCGGCCCATCTGCCAGGCAAGCTCCGGCACGACGACATCGGACATCTCGTTCAGCCGCGCAGCACCCTTCAGCACCAGCTGCACACGCTCTTCGAGCGGCCGTTTCGCCCAGGCCTTCTGCGCCTTGCGCGCGCGCGCCACCACGTCCCTGGCGGCATCGAAAGAAAGGGCTGCGCGTTCGGCATAAACCGACCCGTCAACCGGTGAAATGCATTGGATCATTGCCATGATCGAATCCTGTCCTCGTATTCTTCAATATCTTTGCGAAGGCCGTAGCCCCTCATCCGCCTGCCGGCACCTTCTCCCCGTAAACGGGGCGAAGAGGATATGCCGCACCGGCTTTCCCCAACATCGACGCCGCGTTTGGCACGTCCCCTCTCCCCGCTTTTACGAGGGGAGGGTTAGGGTGAAGGGCAAGCAACCCGCAAATGCCTATTAAGCTCTTTCGAAACCGCGCGCCACTTCCCAGTCGGTGATACGGCGGTCGTATTCTTCCTGCTCCCATTCGGCAGCGCGGGTGTAATGGTCGATCACGTCGTCGCCGAAGGCTTTGCGCAGCATTGCCGATTCCGTCATTTCGGTCGTGGCCGCACGCAGCGTGCGCGGGATTTCGCGAACGCCCTTGCCGCCATAGGCGTCGCCGACAAAGGGGGCTTCGAGTTCCAGCTTGTTCTCGATCCCGTCAATGCCGGCGGCAAGCAGCGCGGCGAAGGCGAGATAGGGATTGAGATCGGAGCCGCCGACGCGGCACTCGATACGAATTCCCTTGGTTTCCTCACCGCAGAGCCGGTAGCCGGCGGTGCGGTTGTCCTTGCTCCAGATCGCCTTGGTCGGCGCAAAGGTGCCGGCCATGAACCGTTTGTAGGAGTTGATGTAGGGCGCCAGGAAATAGGTGATCTCGCTCGCATGGGCGAGAAGCCCGGCGACGTAATTGTGCATCAGCGGCGACATGCCGTACTTGCCGGTATGGTCGAAGAACAGCGGCTTTTCCTCCAGGCTCCAGAGCGACTGGTGGATATGCGAGGAACTGCCGGCCGCATTGTAATTCCACTTAGCGAGGAAGGTGATGGCCTTGCCCTTCGACCAGGCGATCTCCTTGCAGCCGTTCTTGATGATTGCGTGGCGGTCGGCCATAGCGAGCGCATCGGCGTAGCGCACGTTGATCTCCTCCTGGCCGGCCGAAGCTTCGCCCTTGGAGTTCTCGACCGGGATGCCGGCGCCCTGCAACCCGGTGCGGATCGCCCGCATCACCTCTTCCTCCTTGGTGGTCTGGAAGATGTGGTAGTCCTCGTTATAGGCGCTGGCGAGCTTGAGGTTGCGGTAGCCGGAAGTCTGCGCCGCCTCATAGCTCTGGTCGAACAGGAAGAATTCGAGCTCGGAGGCCATGTAGGCCTTCATGCCCATATCCTCGAGCCGCTTCACCTGCTTCTTCAGGATCGCGCGCGGCGAGTGAGCGACCTCCTCATGCGTATGATGGTCAAGCACATCGCAGAGCACCAGCGCGGTGCCTTCCAGCCAGGGAATTCGACGCAGCGTCGCAAGATCCGGCTTCATCGTGTAGTCGCCGTAGCCCTTCTCCCAGCTCGTCGCCTTGTAGCCGGAGACGGTCTCCATCTCCATGTCGGTGGCGATCAGATAGTTGCAGCTGTGCGTTTCCTTCCAGGCGCTCTCGACGAAATATTCCGCCTGGAAACGCTTGCCCATCAGCCGGCCCTGCATATCCACCTGGCAGGCCAGAACCGTGTCGATGCGCCCTTCGGCAACATCTTTCCTGAGGTCGTCGATTGTGTAGCTGCTGCTCATGATTGATCCGCCTGAATTGGATTGACAAAATCGGGGCAACGAAATCGCATGCGCTCGGCCGGACTTTTCGGCCCGATGCCTTTTCGTTGAACCGTGATGGGGCCGCAGGATGCGGCCCCGCCATTTGAGAGGGAAGCCTTGATGCTTAGTTTTCGCCGCTTTCGCCGACGGCTGCTTCGGCGGCCGCGATCTCGGCCTGACGCTTTGCCACTTCGGCGCCGATCGGCGGCCCCTTGAAGCGACGGCTTTCGAAGCCGAACCAGACGATCGCGGTCAGCACCAGGAAACCAACGGTGATGTAGAGCGCCCATTCATTCGGCGGCTGGATGCCGAGGATGAAGATCAGGATCATCGCGATCACAGTCAGCACCGCGAAGAGCTTGAAGACGCCTTCGCCGAGGTTCCATGGCCCCATCTTGTCCCACTTCGACGTGCCCCAGGCGAACAGGCCGAGCGTGATCGGGATCGCGAAGGAGAAGAACAGGAAGATGACCGTGCACGAGACGACGATCGTATAGACCGGCGTGTCGCCGATCGAAACGAGCGAGGAACCCCAGACGAACAGAACCGACAGGATCGAGCCGGTCCAGATCGCAGCCACCGGCGTGCGGTATTGCGGGCTGACCTTCGACAAGGCCTTCGATGCCGGCAGACCGCCGTCACGCGAGAAGGCAAAGATCATGCGCGAGACCGAGGTGACGGTCGCAAGCCCGCACAGCCACTGGCTGACCAAGATGGCAAGATAGAGAATATCCTTGACGATCGGGTTCACCTGGCTGTCCATCGCCCAGAAGAACACGTTCCAGCCCTGCTTTGCCGCATCATCCATATTCGGCAACATCAGAACGAAGGCGCAGAGCATGATGTATCCGAAAAGCGCCGACCAGAGAACCGACGCGACCATGCCGCGCGGGACCGATTCGGCAGCCTTGACTGTCTCTTCCGACGTATGCGCCGAGGCGTCATAGCCGGTGATGGTGTAGATCGGCAGAAGCAGGCCGAGAAGGAAGACCCAAGCACCGGAAGTGGAGGGCCAGACATTACCGCCGACTTCGCCGGAATAGTTGGCGAAGGTAAAGAGGCGACCGATCTCGTAGGAGGGCGCTGCGATCAGGCAGACGGCCGCCAGCGCGATTGCTGTTGCAAAGATCAGATAACCCGAAAAGTCCGTCAGCTTCGCGGTCAGTCCGATGCCCATGTGGTTGACGAGCGCCTGCGCGCCGGTAATGACAACGAGGAAGGCGATGCGCACCATCGTCGTATCCGTCAGCCCGAAATAGCTGGTGCCGAACGAACCCATGAAGAAATAGTAGGTGCCGACGTTGATGGCGCCGAGCACAGTGACGAGACCGAGCAGGTTGAACCAGGCGGTCAGCCAGCCGGTGAACCGGTTACCGAGGATGGAGCCCCAGTGATAGAGGCCGCCGGCCGTCGGATAAGCGGAGCTGATCTGCGCCATGGCGACGGCGAAGACGAGCGAGATGAAGCAGCCGAGTGGCCAGCCGATGCCGATCGCGGCTCCGCCGGCGCCCGAGGTTGCCTGCGCCAGCGAATTGATGCCGCCAGAGAGGATGCAGATAATGGAGAATGATACGGCGAAGTTCGAGAACGAGCTCATGCGTCGTTCGAGTTCCTGGGCATAACCCATGGAATGCAGGATGTGCACATCCTGCTTCTTGTCCAGTTCGGAATAATCCGACATGACTTCCCCCTGTTCACGATCGGCCGCGGGATTGCGGCCGGTTCAGTGCCAATTGTCCGCGGCATTTTCGCCGTGCGGACGTCCGCAGTTAAACTGCTCCCTCGGGTCTTCTTTTTATGTCAGGCGTCCAGGCTTTGCTGGAGCAGCCCTTTCAGATAGTCGGCCATGACCCCTTGGCCGATATCGTCTGCGATGAGGTCGTTACGGACCTCGATCATCACATTGCGCAAGCCGTTCGAAAGCCCGTGCAGGATCAGCGTGTGGGTCACGCCGTCCTCAGGCCCGTAAGGCTGGTTGCGTTCCGTCCTGTAAAGCGGCGCCTCGGCCGCGACCTCCAGCATCCGGTCGGCGAGCCGGCTGTCCTCATCGTGCAATATGCCGAGTTCGACGGCACGTTCGCGGCCGTGATAGACCGGCGTGAAGCTGTGCATCGTCACGATGACGCTGTCTTGTCCCCTCGCCCGGCGATCGCGGATCAGTCCGCGAATGGCGTCATGGAAAGGAACGTAGAGCGCGTCGGTGCGCGCAAGCCGTTCTTCAGGGCTCAAATCCTTGTTGCCGGGAACGGCGTAGATCTCGCTGGTTTCCGGCATGGCGCCGGGTGAACTGGGCGGCCGGTTGCAGTCATAGATAAGCCGCGAGAACCGCTGGTAAACAAGCGTCGCGTCGAGCGCTTCCGATATGCTGCGCGCGACCGCAAGCGCGCCCGGGTCCCAGGCAATGTGACTGGAGAGCGCCTCGCTGGGCAGGCCGAGATCGCCGTAAAGGGCTGGAAGCGCATTCGAAGCGTGCTCGCAGATGAGAAGCACCGGACTCCGGCCGTGGATGCGCTCGATCCCGACGCAGTCACCGTCCGCTTCGCTGAGGATTTTCGGTCGGGCTAGCACCAAAGGCGCCACTCCTTATCCCTTAACAAATTCCTTATGAAGAAAAGAATTCTTCAGGTTTCAACCCGTGTCAAGCATCCACTGAAAATTTCTTTTCATGACAGTGGTTGACATCGATTATGACAGCGTTGTTAACTTTGAGTGGGAAAGTGGCGCCAGACCATCCCGGGGAGCATAAGTACGTGACAGTTGCGTCGAAGACGGTTTCGGACGTCATACACTCGCATTTGGGGGTGTTGACGCGTGCCGAGAAGCAGCTGGCCGAAAGCCTGCTCGACAATTATCCGGTCTCCGGGCTCGGTAGCATCACTACGATCGCCGAGAACGCCGGCGTCTCGACGCCGACCGTCGTGCGCATGGTGCAGAAGCTCGGCTTCAAGGGCTATCCGGACTTTCAGGCGCATCTGCATCAGGAAGTCGAGGCGACGATCTCGAACCCCATCGCCAAACATGACCGCTGGGCGCAGAACGCCCCAGGCACCCATATTCTCAACCGTTTCGCCGATGCGATCATGGGCAATCTGCGCCAGACGCTGACCGATCTCGACACCGCGACTTTCGACAGCGTCGCCGCGTTGCTCTCCGACCGTAAGCGCGGCCTTTATTTCGTCGGCGGTCGCATCACTGGCGCGCTTGCCGAATATTTCTTCACCCATATGCAGGTCATCCGGCCGGCAACGACACTGCTATCGTCGAATTCCAGCAGCTGGCCGCAATATGTCCTCAACATGAATGCCGGAGACATCCTGATCATCTTCGACATCCGCCGCTACGAGCAGGAGATGGTGAGCCTCGCCACCGCCGCCCGCAAGCGTGGCGCCGAAATCGTCGTCTTCACCGACCAGTGGGCCTCGCCCGCCGCCAAGCTCGCCAGGCATGCTTTTCGCGTCCGGATCGAGGCGCCGTCGGCCTGGGATTCCTCCGTCGTCACCCTTTTCATCGTCGAAGCGCTGATCGAGGCCGTTCAGAATTCGACCTGGGACGAGACGAAGGAGCGCATGAAGACACTGGAAGGCCTGTTCGAGCAGACCAGGCTTTTCCGTAAACCCGGCTAGGAGGACAAGATTAAAACAGAAGAAAAACAATGACGGATTTTCACGGAACCACGGCGCGCTGTCGCAAATGAAACATTGCCGCAACCGCCTGCTATTTAGGGTGAAATGAACGTCATCCAATCGTCATACAAGCTTCATGTAAGCTCATTAACAGCATCGCCAGACACTGAAAACCCGAAGGAGAACAACAGTGATCTCTAACATTTCTCGACTACTGTCGCTTTCTACTGCGATGATCGTGGCTTCGACCGCGATTGCCGCTGCCGAGCCGAGCGCTGAACTTATCGCCGCCGCCAAGAAGGAAGGCACGCTGACGACGATCGCTCTTCCGCACGACTGGTGCGGCTACGGCGAAGTCATTGCCGGCTTCAAGGCCAAGTATGGCCTCGAGGTCAACGAGCTCAACCCGGATGCGGGTTCGGGCGACGAAGTCGAAGCCATCAAGGCCAACAAGGGCAACACCGGCCCGCAGGCTCCTGACGTCATCGACGTCGGCCTCTCTTTCGGCCCGTCTGCAAAGAAAGACGGCCTGATCCAGCCTTACAAGGTCTCCACCTGGGACTCCATCCCGGATACCGCCAAGGATGCCGAAGGCTACTGGTACGGCGACTACTACGGCGTTCTCTCGTTCCTCGTGAATAAGGATCTCGTCAAAGAATCGCCCGCCGATTGGGCCGACCTGAAAAAGAGCGACTACGCAAACAGCGTTGCCCTCGCAGGCGACCCGCGCACCGCCAACCAGGCCGTCCAGGGCGTCTATGCCGCCGGTCTTTCCGCATCCGGCGGTGACGCTGCCAAGGCCGGCGAAGAAGGTCTGAAATTCTTCGCCGAATTGAACAAGAACGGCAATTTCGTGCCGGTTGTCGGCAAGGCGGCTCCGTTCGCGCAGGGCTCGACGCCGATCATCGTTGCCTGGGATTACAACGCCCTCTCCTGGGGAGAAAGCCTGAAGGGCAATCCTCCGTTCGAGGTCGTCGTTCCGAAGTCGGGCGTCGTTGCCGGTGTCTACGTCCAGGCTATCTCCGCCTTCGCTCCGCACCCGAACGCTGCCAAGCTCTGGATGGAATACCTTTATTCCGACGAAGGTCAGCTCGGCTGGCTGAAGGGCTATTGCCACCCGATCCGCTTCAACGATCTTGCCAAGAACAACAAGATCCCGAAGGAACTGCTCGACAAGCTGCCGCCGGCTGCAGCCTATGAAAAGGCCGTTTTCCCGACGCTCGAAGAACAGTCCGCTGGCAAGGAAGCCATCACCAAGAACTGGGATTCCGTCGTCGGCGCCGCCGTCAAGTAGCCTCTAATCCTGCCTCCCCGCCGCAAGGCGGGGAGGTTTTCTCACTCCGACGCCCCAGGATGAGCTTTTCCATGAGCACCGTTTCAACGCCTATGGTGCGCAGTGCCCCCTTGATCAACAGAGATCGCGTGATCGACTGGCTGGGCATTGCACCCTTCATCATTTTCTCCCTGCTGTTCCTGATCATCCCCACGCTTTATCTTGTGGCGGGCGCATTCCTGACGCCCGAGGGCGATTTCACGCTGAAGAATATCGGTGATCTCTTTACCCCATCCATCATGAGCGCCTACTCGATCAGTATCCGTGTCTCGGTGGCGTCGGCTCTAGGCGGTGCGCTGATCGGCTTCTTCCTCGCCTGGGCCGTTGTGCTGGGCGGCCTGCCCGCCTCCGTCCGTTCGACGCTCTTGACCTTCTCCGGTGTCGCCTCGAATTTCGCCGGCGTGCCCCTTGCCTTCGCCTTTCTCGCAACGCTCGGCCGCACCGGGCTTGTGACGATTTTCCTGCGCGAATGGTTCGGCTTCAATCTCTACGGCACCGGCTTCAATCTGCTGTCCTTCTTAGGCCTCACCATCACCTACATGTATTTCCAGATCCCGCTGATGGTGCTGATCCTGACGCCGGCCCTCGACGGCATGAAGAAGGAATGGCGCGAAGCCTCGCAGATCCTCGGCGCCACCAACCGCCAGTACTGGACCATGGTCGCGCTGCCGATCCTTTGGCCGAGCCTGCTCGGCACAACGTTGCTGCTCTTCGCCAACGCTTTCGGCGCCATCGCCACCGCTTTCGCGCTGACCGGTAGCTCGCTGAACATCGTGCCGATCCTGCTCTATGCACAGATCCGCGGCGACGTTCTGCACAATGCCAATCTCGGTTACGCCATCGCGCTCGGCATGATCGTCATCACCGGCGTCTCCAACGTCCTTTACCTCATGCTGCGCATGCGCGCCGAACGGTGGCAGAAATGAAAGCTCAACGTCTCGGAGCCTGGATCGCTGTCATTCTGGGTGCATCCTATTTCGTCATTCCGTTGATCGGCACAATCGAGTTTTCGTTGCGCATGCGCCGCGGCGAATACAGCCTCGATGCTTATGAGTCGGTATTCTCCGACATTCAGTTCCGCGAGACCTTCGGCTATTCCATGCTGATGGCGTTGCTCACCATCGTCTTCGGTATGCTGCTCGTCGTGCCGACGGCCTATTGGGTGCGCCTGCGCCTGCCGCAGATGCGTCCGGTCGTCGAATTCATCACACTGCTGCCGCTTGTCATTCCGGCGATCGTCATCGTCTTCGGTTACCTCAGAATGTATAATTCGTCCTCTTACCTACCGTTGACGGGTTCGACGACCGGGACCAACATCCTGCTGGTCTTCTCCTATATCACGCTGTCCCTCCCCTATATGTACCGCGCCGTCGATACCGCCATGCGCGCCATCGACGTCCGCACGCTGACGGAAGCGGCCGAAAGCCTCGGCGCCCGATGGACGACCATCATGTTCAAATGCATTTTCCCGAATGTCATGAGCGGCGTGCTCTCAGGCGCTTTCATCACGCTCGCAATCGTCATGGGCGAATTCACCTTTGCCGCACTTCTCAACCGTCCGGCCTTCGGTCCCTACCTGCAGCTCGTCGGCGCCAACAAGGCCTACGAGCCTTCGGCGCTTGCCGTCATCGCCTTCTCGATCACCTGGCTCAGCATGGGCCTGCTCAACCTCGTTTCCCGCTTCGGCAAAGCCGCCCCGGCAAAGGCTTAAGGTATCTGGCTCATGTCTTTTCTCACGCTGAACAACATTCAGAAATCCTTCGGCCCGGTTCAGGTCGTCAAGAACTTCAACATGACGATCGAGAAGGGTGAGTTCATCTCCTTCCTCGGACCGTCGGGCTGCGGCAAGACGACCGTCCTGCGCATGATCGCCGGCTTTGAAACGCCGACTGGCGGCACGCTGACCATCAACGGCAAGGATCAGAGTTCGCTGAAGCCGAACCAGCGCAATATCGGCATGGTGTTCCAGGCCTACGCGCTGTTCCCCAACATGACGGTGCACGACAACGTCGCCTTCGGCCTCAAGGTGGCAGGCGCCCCGAAGCCTGAGATCGACGCCCGCGTCAAGGAAATGCTCGGCCTGATCAAGCTCGATCACCTGGCCGACCGCTTCCCCTATCAACTGTCGGGCGGCCAGCAGCAGCGTGTCGCCCTTGCCCGTGCGCTTGCTGTCAAGCCGCAGGTGCTGCTGCTCGACGAGCCGCTCTCCGCACTCGACGCCAAGATCCGCGTGTCGCTGCGCGAGGAAATCCGCCAGATCCAGCAGCAGCTCGGCATCACCACAGTCTTCGTCACCCATGATCAGGAAGAGGCCCTGTCGATCTCCGACCGCATCGTCGTCATGAATGCCGGCAAAGCCGACCAAATCGGTTCGCCCTTCGAGATCTACAATACGCCGGCGACGCGCTTCGTAGCCTCCTTCGTCGGCACGCTGAACCTCATCGAGGCCAAGGTCGTCGATCCCGATACCAACCGCATCCAGATCGGCGATCAGGGCATAACGCTGAAGCAGTCCGTCGCCGCCCACAAGGCCGGCGAAACCATTTCGCTAGCCCTGCGTCCGGAAGCCGGCTCGCTCTCCGACAGCGTCAAGAGCGACACGGCGCTGACCGGTCAGGTCGTTTCGGCCCATTTTCTGGGGTCGGTCATTCGCACCCGCATGAATGTTGGCGGCAACGTCATCTCCTTCGACATGTTCAACAGCCCGGGCACCACCCCGCCGCAGGCCGGCGAAACGGTAACGCTGCGCTTCATGGCAGCCGACCTGCTCATCATCCGCGACTAACCAGCGTAGCGCGACCTCGCCTGGAAGGCGCCGCCGACGCGGCGCTTTTTTCATTTCAGGCCGGCCGACCTGTCAGCAAACGTGATGCAGCCATCACCGTAAAGCACTTGAACTCTCCCAGCCCAGTGCCAGAAGTTGAATAGACCAAATGAGCCGGGCAGCCCTCCGCCCGGCATTTACGCGATGGGATATGTCAATGATTACCTGCCACCTGCGTTATGTGATCGATCCGTACAAGCTTGCCGAATTCGAGGAATATGCCCGGCTCTGGATTCCGATCGTCAACAGAATGGGCGGCACCCATCACGGTTATTTCCTGCCGTCCGAAGGCGCCAACAACATTGCCGTTGCCTTGTTTTCCTTCCCGAGCCTTGCCGCCTACGAGGACTATCGCACACGCATGGCAAGCGATCCGGAATGTCAGGCCGCCTTCGAACTCGACAAACGCAACCGCAGTATCGTCAGCTATGAACGCAGCTTCATGCGGCCCGTGCTCGGCTGATCGAACCGCACACGACGGGAAACGAAAAAGCCCCGCCAGGCTGGCTGGCGGGGCTTTTTCGTTCTGTCAGGCGCTTAGCGGATCGCCTGATCGTCTACATCGAAGCGATGCACATGCGCCTGGTCCGGGGTCGCATAGACGATCTCGTCCGGCTCATACTGGTGCTCGCCGAACAGACGCGCCGTCAACAGGCCGCATTGATCAGATTCCAGATAGATGATCGTGTCGGCGCCGAGATGCTCGACATGCACGACCTTCGCAGCCCAAGTCCCCTGTTCGCGCGACAACGTCAGGTGTTCGGGACGCACGCCGATCGTCTTGGCGCTGTGATCGCCAACCTTCTCGGCCGCGATGAAATTCATCTGCGGTGAGCCGATGAAGCCCGCAACGAAGACATTGGCCGGTCGTTTGTAGAGTTCCATCGGCGAACCGATCTGCTCGATCGCGCCGGCATTCAGCACCACGATCTTGTCGGCAAGCGTCATCGCCTCGACCTGATCGTGGGTGACATAGATCATCGTCGCCTTCAGACTGCGGTGCAGCCGGGCGATTTCGAGACGGGTCTGGACGCGCAGCGCCGCATCGAGGTTCGACAGCGGTTCGTCGAACAGGAAGAGTTCCGGTTCGCGCACAATAGCACGGCCGATGGCGACGCGCTGGCGTTGGCCGCCGGAGAGCTCGGCCGGCCGCCGCGCCAGATAGGGTTCCAGCGAAAGCATGCCGGATGCCTTGCCGACACGCTTGTCGATCTCGTCCTTGGCGGTGCCGGCCTGCTTGAGACCAAGCCCCATATTGTCCTTGACCGTCAGATGCGGATAGAGCGCGTAAGACTGGAACACCATGGCAATGCCGCGCTTGGCCGGCGGCGTCAGCGTCTCATCGCGACCATTGATGACGACGGCGCCTGACGTGACGTCTTCGAGGCCTGCAATGCTGCGCAGCAGCGTCGATTTCCCACAGCCCGACGGCCCGACGAAGATGACGAATTCGCCGTCCTTGACCTCGAGGTCGATGCCTTTCAGCACCTCATGCGTGCCATAGGTCTTGCGGATGGATTTGAGTTGAAGCGATCCCACTGTTTTTCCCTTACAATCTGACCGGCTGGCCGGTACGCACGCTCTCGTCGGCGGCAAGGCAGATGCGCAGCGACGCCACCGCATCCGCCATATGGCGGTCGAGGTCCAGATCCTCGCGGATCGCCCTCAGCATGAAGGCCTGTTCCAGGTCGCAGAGCGCCTGATGGCCGGGTTCGCCTTCCATCGTCATGTCCTGGTCGGGTCGGATGAACTTGCCGTCAGGCCCGGTCTCGGCAGTGTGCAGCCGGATCACCGAGGTCTTGGTGTGCGTGTCGATATCGTCGGACTTGGCGTTCGGATCCATGACGATCGACACCGCGCCTTTCGGCGACATGACATCCTTCACGAAGAAGGCGGTCTCCGAGATCATCGGGCCCCAGCCGGCCTCGTACCAGCCGACCGAACCATCCTCGAACAGCACCTGCAGGTGACCGTAATTATACATGTCGGCGGCGATCTCTTCCGACATACGCAGCCCCATGCCGCGCACCTCGACAGCCTTGGCGTCGGTGATCTGGCACATGACGTCGACATAATGCACGCCGCAGTCGACGATCGGCGAGGTGGTGCGCATCAGCGACTTGTGCGTCGCCCACGTCGGGCCGCTGGACTGCTGGTTGAGGTTCATGCGGAAGACGTAAGGTGGACCGAGCTTGCGCGCCTCTTCGATCAGCTTCATCCAGGAAGGATGATGGCGAAGGATATAACCGATCACCAGCTTGCGCCCCGCCTTCTTAGCTGCCGCGACGACGCGCTCGGCATCGGCGACGGTGGTTGCAAGCGGCTTTTCCACGAAGACGTCGCAGCCGGCCTCGAAGGCGGCGACGGCATAATCGGCATGGCTGTCGGAATAGGTGTTGATGGAGCAGAGGTCCGGCTTCAGCTCGGCCAGCGCCGCCGTGAAGTCGGGATGGATCGTATAGCCCTGCAACTCAGGCTCCAATTGCGGCGTCGAGCGGTTGACGAGACCGACGATCTCGAAGCCGGGATTGTTGTGATAGGCGAGCGCGTGGCTGCGACCCATATTGCCGAGGCCGGCAACGAGGACACGGATCGGTTTTACTGTCACTTGACGGCTCCTGACGTGATGCCGCGGATCAGCTGCCGCGAGAAGATGACGTAGAGGACGAGGATAGGCAGGATCGCCAGTGACAGCGCCGCCAGCACCGCGTTCCAGTTGGTGACGAACTGGCCGATAAAGATCTGCGAGCCGAGTGTGACCGTCTTGGTGGCCTCGGAGGGCGCGAGAATCAGCGGGAACCAGAGGTCGTTCCAGATCGGGATCATCGTGAACACCGCGACCGTCGCCATCGCAGGGCGCACCAGCGGCAGCACCAGGCGGAAGAAGATCGCATATTCGGAAAGCCCGTCGATGCGCCCGGCATTCTTCAGATCGTCCGAAACCGTGCGCATGAATTCCGACAGGATGAAGATCGCCAGCGGTATGCCCTGCGCGGTATAGACGAGGACCAGCGCCGTCAGCGTATTGACGAGGCCGGCCGCGACCATGCCCTGCAGGATCGCCACCGTGCCGAGACGGATCGGGATCATGATGCCGATCGCCATGTAGAGACCAAGCAGCATATTGCCGCGGAAGCGATACTCCGAGAGCGCGAAGGCCGCCATGGCGCCGAAGAGCAGCACCAGCAGGATCGAGACGATCGTGACGATGAAGCTGTTCTGGAAATAGGTGGCGAAATCGCCCTGCCCGAGCACCGTCTGATAGCCGACGAGGCTGAAGGTCGACGGCGTCGGGATCATCAGCGGCTCGCGGAAGATCGAGGCACGATCCTTGAAAGAGTTGACGATGGTCAGAAACACCGGAAACAGCGCGACCAGCGTATAGGCGCTCAGCGCCAGATGCACGAGGCCGGTGCGGATGGGAGATGTGCGTGCCTTGGACATGCGCGCTCCTCAGAACTGGTAGCGACGCATGCGCCGCTGGATGACGAACAGATAAAGCGAGACGCCGGCGAGAATGATGAGGAACATCACCGTGGCGATGGTCGCACCCATCGAGCGGTCGCCGAGCTGAAGCTGGAAACCGAAGAAGGTGCGGTAGAGCAGCGTGCCGAGAATGTCGGTCGACATGTCTGGCCCGGCAAGCGCCCCCTGCACGGTATAGATCAGGTCGAAGGCGTTGAAATTGC
This sequence comes from Rhizobium indigoferae, assembly GCF_034554815.1. Classification (NCBI taxonomy): domain Bacteria; kingdom Pseudomonadati; phylum Pseudomonadota; class Alphaproteobacteria; order Hyphomicrobiales; family Rhizobiaceae; genus Rhizobium; species Rhizobium indigoferae. Next base: position 2,982,761 of record NZ_CP140635.1, read on the forward strand.
CGACGAAAGTCAGGATCGAGATAATGCCGATCGCCGGCAGGATGAGCGGCAGCTTGATTTTCCAGAATTGGGCCCAGCCGGTGATGCCGTCGCATTCGGCCGCCTCGATCACCTCTTCGGGGATGCTGAGCAGTGCGGCATAGATCAGCATCATCGGAATGCCGATATATTGCCAGTTCGAGATCAGCGACACCGCGATCAGCGCCGAACCGGACTTACCGAGCCAGGGCGCGAACAGGAATTTCAAGCCGATGAGATCGAGCATCCAGGGCGCCACACCCCAGATCGGCGAGAGGATGAGCTTCCAGATGAAGCCAACGATGACGAAGGACAGGAGCGTCGGCAGAAACATCGCCGTGCGGTAGAAGGCAACGCCGCGCAGCTTCGGCACCGAAAGCAGGGCGGCAAGCGCCACGCCTATCGGGTTCTGCACGCACATGTGGATGGCAAAGAAGATCAGGTTATTGACAAGGGCATTCCAGAAATCGCGCGCCCAGCGCGCATCGCCGAACAGCACCTTGAAATTCGCCAGTCCGACGAAGGCCGGCTGCCCGTCGACCGTATTGTAGAGCGACAACCGGAGCGTTTCGATAAGGGGCAGCACCATGACGGCGGAATAGACGATCAGGGCCGGCAGCATGAAGACGAAGATGTGCCAGCGCACCGGGCGCCTGATCGGGACGATATCGACCGCGTTGTCGGTTTCGCTCATGGCTTTTGCCTGTTCTTGTCGACTGGCCGCAAGGCGCAGCACAGATGGAAAACATTGCGCCTCACCCTGCCCTTCTCTCCGGCTGCGGGGAGAAGGAACGTGCCCTGCTGAAATGCCATGTCGGGCTGGGAGGTCGCTGCGAGTCTCCTTCTCCCCGCAAGCGGGAGAAGGTGGCCAGCAGGCCGGACGAGGGGCGGCAAACGCCGCCCCTGATCACATCACTTGGCCGGCTTGTACCAGCTGTCGAGGCCCTTCTGGAGTTTTTCGGCAGCAACCGCAGGCGTATCCGTGCCGTTGATCACATTGGCCGATTCGACCCAGGTCTCGTTTTCGAGGTTCGGCGTGCCGCGCGACAGGATCTGATAGGTCGAGCGCATGGTCGACTTGTACGGGCCGCGCCAGGAGACGAACTCCTGAGCGAGCGGATCGGACATCTTGACCGGGGTGGAGTTCAGGCTGAAGAAGCCCGGCAGCGAGTTCGCATAGATGTCGGCGAACTCAGGCGAAGCAACCCAACTGAGGAACTTCTTGGCTTCCTCGGCATGTGTGCTCTTCGCGTTCAAGGCGACGCCGATGTCCGGATGGTCGGAGATGTAGCCGGTGTCACCGGCCTTCGGAACCGGCGGCGGGAAGGCGCCCATCTTGAACTGCGCCTGGCTGTTGAACAGCGAGATTTCCCACGAACCGGCCGGGTAGATGGCGGCACGGCCGAGCGTGAAGAGATTCTGGCTGTCCGAATAGGTCTGGGCTTCGAAACCGTCGCCGAGATAGGGCTTCCACTTGGCGAGCTCCTCATAGGGCTTGACCCATTCGGCGTCGGTCAGCTTCTGCTTGCCTTCGATCAAGGCCTTACGGCCTTCCTCACCCTTCCAGTAGTTCGGGCCGATATTCTGGTAGCCCATGGTGGCGGCCTCCCAGAGATCCTTGGTGCCCATGGCGAGCGGGATGTAGGTGCCGTCGGCCTTGATCTTGTCGAGCGCTGCGTAGAACTCGTCCTGCGTCTTCGGCACGGAGATGCCGAGCTTATCGAAGGCATCCTTGTTGTAGATGAAACCGTGGATGACCGATGCCATCGGCACGCAGAAGGTCGACTTGCCATCGTCGGTCGCCCAGGCGGCCTTGGCGACCGGAGAGAAGTTCTCCATGCCCGGCAGACTGGTGATGTCGACAAGCTGTTTCTTGTTGAAGAGCTCGAGCGAGGTGAACGGACGGCAGGTGATGATGTCGCCTGCGGAACCGGCATCGAGCTTGGCGTTCAGCGAAGCATTGTATTCGGTCGGCGCGGTCGGCGAGAAGACGATCTTGATGCCCGGGTTCTTGGCTTCGAACGCCGGAATGATCTTTTCCTGCCAGATCTGCAGGTCGTCGTTACGCCAGCTTTCGAGCGTCAGCGTGACGTCGGCGGCATGGACGAGACCTGCCGGCGTCAGCAGGCTAGAGGCAAGCAGCAAGCTTTTCAGAGCAGTGTTTTTCATTTCCCTCTCCTGTTGTCAGGCGCCGAAGGCGCCGTTTTTCGATCTGAAACAAGCAATTGGCGTGTCTGAGGAAACACCCCAATGCCCCTTGGAGGACCGCCAGCGACTGCCGGCCCCGAAAGCTCGTGGACGCAAAGGCGGATCGCCTGCGGCCGGAAGTGCGCGCCTTCCCGGTGGCCTGCACCGGGCGCGGCGAAATGACGAGGGAAAGCCGATGGATGCCTGAACTCAACCACTGGCCACACGGGCCGGCAGGTGTCCTTGCAATCATCCTCGAAGCGGTTCCGGCTTGGCTTTACTGCCGGTTTTCGTGGGCTTCGAAACGCTGTTCCCTTTGATCGAATTAAGGCCAAAAAAATACCAATTGTCCAGCCGAATTTAACTTTTTCGCTGCCAAAAATTCATTAAAAAATTTTATCAAGCAAAATCAATAAGATAAAAAGATTGATTTTCTCCCGCATTCCCACTTGGTAAATGGTATTTTTTTGGTATTGTATTAAAAAACATGGGGAACGGCATATTCGGAGGCCCGATGACGGAGCTTGCAATCGGCATAGACGGCGGCGGAACAAGCTGCCGAGCCGCGGTCGCGGACAGAAACGGCAATATCATCGGCCGCGGCAAGGCAGGCCCTGCCAACATTCTGTCGGATCTCGAAAACTCTCTTCTCAATATCGTTGAATCCGCCCGGCAGGCGCTGCGCGATGCCGGGCTTGCTGCAGAAACCATTTCCTTCGTCGCAGCCGTCGTCGGCGTCGCCGGCGCCAATGTCGGGGATTACGGCAGGCGAATCGAAAAGGCCCTGCCCTTCGCCGAAGGCCGCGTCGTCACCGATGCGCTGATCGCGCTGCAGGGCGCGCTCGGCGATGCCGACGGCATCGTCGGCGCCTTCGGCACCGGCTCGGTCTATAACGCCCGTAGGGATGGCCGACTGAATGGCATCGGCGGCTGGGGTTTCGTCGTCGGCGACCAGGCAAGCGGCGCCCGCCTCGGCCGTGACCTCCTGGAACGATCGCTGCTCGCCCACGACGGAGTGCGCCCGGCATCGCCGATCACCGAAGCGGTCATGGCCGAATACGGCAATGATCCGGAGCGCATCGTCGAATTCGCGCATTCGGCAAGACCGAAGGACTTTGCCCGCTACGCACCGATCGTCTTCCAGCATGCGGCCAAGGGCGATGCCGTCGCGGTCGGCATCGTTACGGATGCCGCAACGGCGATCGGCGAAAGCCTCGACGCGCTGCTCTGGCCCGAATGCCCGTCGATCTGCCTGCTCGGAGGTCTTGCCGAAGCCTATGAACCCTGGCTTTCCGAACGCTACAGGCCGCTGCTTGCCAGACCGAAGAACGATGCCTTGCACGGCGCGGTGGAACTTGCGGTGAAGCTCCTGAACGACCGACAGAGAGGTGCGGCATGAGCGACGACCTCGCTACCATCCTGTCCCTGGAGCGCCTGCAGGCTGCCGGCACCGGCCCGCTCTACGTCAAGCTGCGCCGCATGCTCGAAGAGGCCGTGCGCACCGGCACGCTCGGCCACGGCGATGCGCTGCCGCCGGAACGTGACATCGCCGAATTCGCCGCCGTCAGCCGCGTCACCGTGCGAAAGGCGATCGACGATCTTGTCGCCGACGGCCTGCTGGTGCGCCGCCACGGCTCGGGCACCTTCGTCGCCAAGCCGGTCTCCAAGGTCGAGCAACGCCTGTCGCAGCTCACCTCCTTTACTGAGGATATGGCGCGCCGCGGCATGTCCTCCCGCTCCGAATGGCTGCACAAGGGCATCCACACCCCCTCGCCCGACGAGATGATGATCCTTGGCCTCGGTACCGACGTCAAGGTTTCGCGCCTCTCCCGCCTGCGCATCGCCGACGACCAGCCGCTGGCGATCGAGAACGCTAGCGTCTCCGGCGAATTCCTGCCCGATCCCTCAGCCGTCACCAATTCACTCTATGCCGAACTCGAACGCCTCCAGGTTCGCCCTGTGCGCGCCGTGCAGCGCATCTCGGCGACCAACATGAAGGAAGCCGATGCCCAGCTTCTCGGCGTCTCCGTGGGTGCGGCCGGCCTGTCGATCGAGCGTATCTCCTATCTCGGCTCAGGCCGCGCCGTCGAATTCACCCGCTCGCTCTATCGCGGCGACGCCTATGATTTCGTCGCGGAGTTGACGATCGCGGTGACTTGAACCGCAAAGCCGACAGCATCGGCTCCAAGGAATAATCTTCTTGATTTTCAAAAGCATGGAGCCGGAAAGTGAATCACTTTCCGGCTCCATCGTTTCTTGAATCACTTTATCAGCGGACGACGCCAAACGGCTGGTTACGCCGCATCCTCGATCTCGGTTTCGACCTTGCGCGGCACGTAGTTCAGCACCGGTCCGAGCCAGCGCTCGACTTCGGAAACCTCCATGCCCTTGCGGGCCGCATAGTCTTCCACCTGATCGCGCTCCACCTTGGCAACGCCGAAATAATAGGAGTCGGGATGGCCGATATAGAGGCCGGAGACCGAGGAACCCGGCCACATCGCATAGCTCTCCGTCAGCTTCACGCCAGCCGCTTTTTCAGCGTCGAGCAGTTTGAACAGCGTTGCCTTTTCGGTGTGGTCAGGCTGGGCGGGATAACCGGGCGCCGGGCGGATGCCGGCATAGGCTTCGGTGATGAGATCCTCCTTGCTGAGCGTCTCGTCCTTGGCATAGCCCCAGTATTCGCGTCGTACCTGTTCATGCATGCGCTCGGCAAAAGCTTCGGCGAAGCGGTCGGCCAGCGCCTTGACGAGGATCGAAGAATAATCGTCGTTCGCCCGTTCGAAACGTTCGGCGATGGCGATCTCCTCGATACCCGCCGTCACCACGAAGCCGCCGACATAATCCTGAACACCGCTTGTGACAGGCGCGACGAAGTCGGAGAGCGCCACGTTCGGCCGCCCGTCCCGCTTCGAAAGCTGCTGCCGCAGCGTATAGAAGGTCTCAAGCTCCTGTTTCCGGCTCTCGTCCGTGAACAGCCGGATATCGTCGCCGACGGCGCCGGCCGGCCAGAAGCCGATGACGGCGCGCGGGCGGAACCACTTCTCGTCGATGATCTTTTTGAGCATGGCCTGCGCATCGGCCCAGAGCGCGCGCGCCGCCTCGCCCTGCTTCTCGTCTTCCAGAATGGCGGGGTAACGGCCGCGCAGCTCCCAGGTCTGGAAGAACGGCGTCCAGTCGATGTATTTGGCAAGCTCGGCCAGATCGTAATCCTCGAACACCCGCGTGCCGAAGAATTGCGGCTTCACCGGCTGGTAGGCAGACCAGTCGATCTTGTGGGCATTCTCGCGAGCCCGGGGCAGCGGCAGGCGCACCTTCTCGGCCTCGCTGCGCGCATGGGCGGCCGCCACCTTGGCATATTCGGCTCTTATATCGTCGACATAGCTCTGGCGGGTCTCCGGCGACAGCAGCGCCGAAACAACGCCGACGGCGCGGCTCGCATCGGTGACGTAGACCGTCTGCCCCTTGTTGTAGCCCGGATGGATCTTCACGGCCGTATGCACGCGACTGGTCGTCGCCCCGCCGATCAACAGCGGGATCTCGAAACCCTGCCGCTCCATCTCGGCGGCAACATGCACCATCTCGTCGAGCGACGGCGTGATCAGGCCGGAAAGGCCGATGACGTCGACCTTCTCGGCAATCGCCGTTTCAAGGATCTTCGTCGCCGGCACCATGACGCCGAGGTCGACGATCTCGTAATTGTTGCAGGCAAGCACGACGCCGACGATGTTCTTGCCGATATCGTGTACGTCGCCCTTGACCGTCGCCATCAGGATCTTGCCGGCCGACCGGCGTTCATCGCCGCCGTTGAGGCGCTTTTCCTCTTCCATGTAGGGCAGCAGCACGGCGACCGCCTGCTTCATCACGCGCGCCGACTTGACCACCTGCGGCAGGAACATCTTGCCCGAGCCGAACAGGTCGCCGACGACATTCATGCCGGCCATCAGCGGCCCTTCGATGACGTGCAGCGGCCGGGCGGCCTGCTGGCGCGCCTCCTCGGTATCGGCCTCGATATATTCGGTGATGCCGTTGACCAGCGCGTGTTCGAGACGCTTCTCGACGCTCCATTCGCGCCAGGAGAGATCCTGGACCCGGCCTTCCCTGGCACCGGCGCCACGGAAACGCTCGGCCACTTCGAGCAGCCGCTCGGTGCCGTCGGCGCGGCGGTTCAGCACCACGTCCTCGCAAGCCTGGCGCAGCTCGGGATCGATATTGTCGTAGACGGCAAGCTGGCCGGCATTGACGATGCCCATGTCCATCCCCGCCTGGATGGCGTGGTAGAGGAACACGGCATGCATCGCCTCGCGCACCGGCTCGTTGCCGCGGAACGAGAAGGACAGGTTGGAGACGCCGCCCGAAATATGCACCAGCGGCATGCGCTCGCGGATCGTCCGCGTCGCCTCGATGAAATCGACGCCGTAGTTGTTGTGCTCTTCGATGCCGGTGGCGACCGCGAAGATGTTCGGATCGAAAATGATGTCCTCAGGCGGGTAGCCGATCTTTTCGGTCAGCAGCTTGTAGGCGCGCGTGCAGATATCCACCTTGCGCTCGTAGCTGTCCGCCTGCCCCGTCTCATCGAAGGCCATGACGACGACGGCGGCACCGTAATTGTGCAGCAGCCGCGCCTGGGCGAGGAAGTTCTCCTCGCCTTCCTTCAGCGAGATCGAGTTGACGATCGGCTTGCCCTGAACGCGCTTCAGGCCGGATTCGATGATCGAGAACTTCGACGAGTCGATCATGACAGGCACGCGGGCGATGTCAGGCTCGGCGGCGATCAGGTTGAGGAACTCGACCATCGCCTTTTCGGAATCGATCAGGCCTTCGTCCATGTTGATGTCGATCACCTGCGCGCCGTTCTCAACCTGGTCGCGGGCGACATCGAGCGCTGCGGTGAAATCGGCGTTGGTGATCAGCTTGCGGAAGCGGGCCGAGCCGGTGACGTTGGTGCGCTCGCCGACATTGACGAAGGGGATGTCCTTCGTCAGTTCGAAGGGTTCGAGACCCGACAGCGACATGAAGGGGCGGTGCTCGGGAATCGGCCGTGGCTTGTACTTGGCAACGGTCTCGGCGATCGCCTTGATATGCTCCGGCGTCGAGCCGCAGCAGCCACCGACGATGTTGACCAGGCCTTCGCGGGCGAAGCTGTCGATCTGCGCCGCCATCAGCTCCGGCGTTTCGTCATACTGGCCGAACTCGTTCGGCAGGCCGGCATTCGGATAGGCGCAGATGAAGGTGTCGGCAACGCCCGAAAGCTCCTGCAGGTGCGGGCGCATCGCATTGGCGCCGAGCGCGCAGTTGAGCCCGATCGTGAAGGGATTGGCATGGCGCACGGAATTCCAGAAGGCCGATGGCGTCTGGCCGGACAGCGTGCGGCCGGAAAGGTCGGTGATCGTGCCCGAGATCATCACGGGCAGGCGCACGCCCTTGGCCTCGAAGCGCTCCTCGCAGGCGAAGATCGCCGCCTTGGCATTCAGCGTGTCGAAGATCGTCTCGATGAGGATGATGTCGGCGCCGCCGTCGATCAGCCCGTCGATCTGCTCGCCATAAGCGGAACGCAGATCGTCGAAGGTGACGGCGCGGAAGCCCGGATTGTTGACGTCGGGCGAGATCGAGGCGGTGCGGTTGGTCGGCCCGATGGCGCCGGCGACGAAGCGGCGGCGGCCGTCCTCGCGCTCGGCGCGCAGTGCCGCCCGGCGCACGATCTCCGCACCTTCCTTGTTGAGGTCGTAAACCGCACCTTCCATCTCGTAATCGGCCTGCGCGATGCGGGTCGAAGAGAAGGTGTTGGTCTCGAGAATGTCGGCGCCGGCCTTGGCGTATCTGTAATGTATCTCTTCGATCGCATCCGGCTGGGTCAGGATCAGAAGGTCGTTATTGCCCTTCTGGTGACAGGCGCAGCCGATGAAGCGCGTTCCGCGAAACTGGTCTTCGTCATAGCCGAGCCCCTGGATCTGCGTGCCCATGGCGCCGTCGAGAACAAGGATGCGTTCGCTCGCGGCTTGTTTCAAAGCTGCGAAAACTTCACTGCCGTCACGCTTGCCCGTTTCCGGACCAAAGAGATTGTCAAACACGGGAGGGCTCCTTGACGTCATAAGACCAGACTTCCAAATCACATAAAGATATCTTTATGTCAATATATGCCTGGCGATTTCGTGCTTTGCAAGTCTACAGCGCCGCGCGTCTTTTAAGACGCGCAAAGGACGCTGTAGCAGTTTGAATCTGCGCATCGTGTTTTCCGCAATTCGATTTTCGGAAAGCACGATGCGCTAGCCAGATGACAGGCTTGCCCGACCTCTATATAGGCGTTTGCGACGCTTGTGCACGAAATCGGAGGAGCATCATGGCACCCGCAACCGGCAACGCCGCGCTTGGAAACTGGACGACCCGCGCCTATCATCGCGACTGGCTGCTGACCCAGGCGAACGGTCTTTTCGATTTCTTCCAGCACAATTCGGTCAACCCCAAGGGCGGTTTCTACGATCTCGACGACCAAGGCGGGCCGCTCGACGCCGAGGGCCAGGTCCGCGGCATCCATATCGCCGCGCGCGCCGTGCATTGCTTCTCGATCGGCGCCCTGCTTGGTCGTCCCGGCGCTGCCGATGTCGTCGACCACGGCATGGACTATATCTGGAACCATCATCGCGACCGGAAAAATGGCGGCTATTTCTGGTCCCTCGACAATAACGGTCCCGTCGATTCCAACAAGCAGGGCTATGGCCATGCTTTCGTGTTGCTCGCCGCCTCAGCCGCAAAGACGATCGGCCATCCGCTTGCCGACGGCATGCTTGATGATATCACCGAGATCCTGAATACGAAGTTCTGGGAAGCGAAACACGGCGCGATCGCCGAGGAATTCACCGCCGACTGGCAGCCGCTCGATGGCGGCGCCTATCGCGGCCAGAACTCCAACATGCACCTGACCGAAGCGCTGATGGCGGCCTTCGAAGCCACCGGCGACCGGGACTATCTGACCAAGGCCGAAAGCATCGCCGATCTCGTCATCCGCCGCGCCGCCGGTTCGGTCGACTGGCGCGTCGCCGAGCATTTCGACGCCGAATGGAATCTCGACAAGACGTACTATCATCCGAACGAAATGTTCCGCCCGGCCGGCACGACGCCCGGCCACTGGCTGGAATGGGCCCGCCTCATCCTGCAGCTCTGGGCGCTCGGCGGCAAACGCATCGAATGGATGCCGGATGCGGCCAAGGCGCTCTTTGCGCAATCCATGGCGCTCGGCTGGGATAACGACAAGGGCGGCTTCTTCTATACGCTCGACTGGGACGACAAGCCCGCCAAGCGCAACAAGCTCTGGTGGCCAGCCTGCGAAGGTGCGGCCGCCGCGCATTTCCTCAACGAGCACCTGCCGAGCGATTTCCATGAAGAGAGCTACCGCAAGATCTGGAACGTGATCGAACGCGCCTTCATCGATCACAAGAACGGCGGCTGGCACGAGGAGCTGACGGAAGATCTCGTCCCCTCACACTCGCTGTTCCCCGGCAAGGGCGATATCTATCACGCCCTGCAGGCCTGCCTCATCCCGCTCTTCCCGGCGACCGGCAGCCTGACAAAGGGCATCGCCGAGGCCGGCGGGAAGCTCTGAAGCAGAGCATGATGCCGAAAAGTGCGAGCGGTTTTCGGACGACATCATGCTCTAACTATTTAATTACAGCGTCCTTTGCGCGTCCAAAACGACGCGCGGCGCTGTAAGGATCAGTAGCCTGGCGCCGGCAGTTCGGCACTCGGGTTGCGCTGGAACCACTCGACATCCTCGCTGACGCGGTCGAGATCGTCCTGCACGTCGCGCTGGTCGCGGCGGATGTCGTGCATGTCGTCTTCGAGATCCTCGGTCCGCCGGCGCAGTTCCGAGCGGTCGCCATCCTTGGCATCCCTCAGCTTGTCGGAAAGCTCGTCGATTTCAGTTTCCTTATTGCTATAATCGCTCTGCGTCGAGCTGAGGCGTGCCTGCAGCTCGTGCTGCTTGCTGCCGAGGCCGAAGCCACGCAGGAAACCCGGCGCGGTCTCGGGCGGGCAGACATTGGCATAGCCGCTGCCCGCCTGGCCGCGCGCAAGCCCGCTGAGCGGCGTGCAGTAGCGCACCAGACCGGCCTGATATCCCTGAGACCAGATCGTCTGATCGGGTACGATCTTGACCCGCTCGCAGGATTTCGCATGTGCGGCGAAGCGCTGTTGCGGCTCGTAGCCCGCCGCGCCGTCGCTCTCGCCGATCACCCGCCAGTCGGCGGCGACGCATTCCTCCTTGGAAAGCGTGTTGCAGGAGGCAAGCAAAAGACCGAAGCCGATGGTGGCGGCAAGCGCAAGAAACAAGCGGATCATGGCGTCCCGGGTAAGATGAGGAGTGCGATGCCGCAGCTTAGCCGCACGACAAGCCCGCGTCACCGTCACGGCGACGCAAATTTGCAGTTTTCATGGCTTTTTTCTGTCAAAATTACGGCGGAAGAAACCGCATCAAAGCAGCGGGGCGAGCCGGAGCGTATCCAGATCCTTCGCCAGCATCAGCGCCAGCGCTTCGACCGCGAGATTATGGTCGTCACGCTGCGGCAGTCCCGAGACGGTGACGGCGCCGATGCAGCCGGTGCCCTTGACGTTGATCGGGAAACTGCCGCCATGCGGCGCATAGTCGGCGCCGGAAAGCCCGTTATCCTCGACCGTCTTGCCGTCCTTCTGCAGCTTCAGGCCGGAAGCGTAGCTGCTGCGGAAATAACGCAGCACCATATTGCGCTTGCGGCGCACCCAGTTGACGTTGTCGGGCGTGACACCCGGGAGTGCCGCATAGAAGACCGGCATCGAATGCAGGGTCACGTCGATCGCGATGCCGAGGCCGCGCTCGGTGGCGAGTTCCTGCAGGAGCTTGCCGAGCTGCCATGCCGTCGTCAGGTCGAAAGCGTCGAAGCTCAGGACTTTCTCCTGCTCCGCGATCCGGCTGAGATCGTCCTCGATTGTCATGGGTAAAGCGCTCCTCTGCCGCAATGATCCGTAGCCGACCATTCTCGCGGGAGCCGAAAAAGTAAAGCAAAAACTTGGGCCTATCCCTGGAGCAATTCCAGCAAGAGTGCGCAGCGGTCTTGCGTCCGGAATTGCGCGAAGACAAAGAGATAGAGCACTTTCGTGACTCGAAGAAAACGCAAATGCCCTATGTCAGAGCTTCGGCGTCAACATCTCGAAACGGTCGCGGATGGTGGCGCAGGTATCGCCGCCGAGCCTCGCAATGGCATCGACCGCGGCCGGATCGACATGCAGCCGTTCCGGATCGACGACCCCGTCGCGGTAATGCGCATAGACGATCTCGCCCATGACGATCTGCCGCGAGCGGCCGAGCTCCAGCGTCACATGCCGCCGGCATTCGAAGGCAGCCGGCGCCTCGGCGATAAAGGGCGAGGCCACCTTCTCGCCCGGCATCGCCGTCAGGCCGGCTTCCTTCAACTCGTCGACGCCGCGCGGATATTTGGCGCCGCAGATATGCATCGCCTCAGCGATCGCGAAGGAGACGATATTGACCGTGAACACCTCGGTCATGCGGATATTGTGGCCGGTGTCCTTGAACGACATGTCGGCATTGTTCTCGACCCCGATCGCAAGGATCGGCGGATCGGCCGAAAGGCAGTTGAAGAAGCTGAAGGGCGCGGCGTTGATCCGGCCATTCTCGTCGACCGTCGTCACCAGCGCAATCGGCCGCGGAATGATCGTGCCGATCATCAGCTTGTAGCGTTGGCGCTCGGTAAGCTGCTCGAAGTCGAAGGAAACGGACATCGGTCAGCCGACCTTCAGGATCGGCGAGAACGCGCTCATCGCCCCAGTGAAGGGTTTGGGCAGCGGCGTGGCGTAGGAGCCGCGCTTGCTGGTGCAAAGTCCGAGCGACACCAGCGCTTCGGCCTGCTTGACGGCGGCGGCGACGCCATCGACGACAGGCACGCCGTAGATCTCCTGCAGCTCACGCGCCAGATCGGTCATGCCGGCACAGCCGAGTACGATCGCCTCGGCGCCGTCTTCCGAAAGCGCCCGCTCGATCTCGGCCCTGAGCTTGCCGATCGCGCCGGAGGCCGCATCTTCCAGCTCGAGCACCGGAATGTCGGAGGCGCGCACCTTGGCGCGGTCGCCCATGCCGTAGCGGCGCACCAGATTGTCGATCAGCACCCGCGACCGCTCCAGCGTCGTCACCACGGTGAAGCGCTGCGCCAGAAAGCCCGCCGTCACCACCGCGGATTCGCAAAGCCCGAGGATCGGCACATCAGCGAAGGTTCGTGCCGCTTCGAGCCCGGTATCATCGAAGCAAGCGATAACAGCTGCATCATAACCCGCCGGCTGCCGGTCCCTGAGTTCGGCGAGCAGACCGGGGATCGCCAGCGCACCGTCGTAATGTCCCTCGATGGAGACCGGTCCCATGCGCGAGGTGGCGGCGATGATCTCCGTGCCGGATGCGGCCACCGCACGCGCGGCGGTCGCGGCCTTCTCGGTCATGGAGGCCGTGGTGTTCGGATTGACGATGAGGATGCGCATGTCAGTTTATCTTTGCCTGCCGCCGGCTGAGCATCGTCATGATGCCGAGTGCGACGAGAATGATGGTGAAGGAGAACAGCGTCGTCACCGTGCCGAGCGCATAGAGCACCGGCGTCGTGACGTTGGTGGTCATGCCGTAGATTTCGAGCGGCAGCGTATTGTAGGTGCCTGATGTCATCAGCGTGCGGGCGAATTCGTCATAGGAGAGCGTGAAGCCGAACAGGCCGACGCCGACGAGGCTCGGCGCGATCATCGGCAGCACGACATGGCGGAACGTCTGCCAGGAGCTGGCGCCAAGATCACGCGCCGCCTCTTCATAGGCCGGCGAGAAGCGGTTGAAGACGGCAAACATGATCAGCACGCCGAACGGCAGCGTCCAGGTCAGATGCGCGCCGAAAGCCGACGAATACCATGCGGGCTTCAGCCCTCCCTCCTGGAAGACGACGCCGATGCCGAGCGAGATGATGATCGACGGCACGACGAGACTGGCGACCGTGGCGTAGAACAGCGCGGTCGAACCGCGGAAGCGGCGGCGGAAGGCAAGGCCGGCGAGCAGCGAGACGACGACAGTCACCACCATCACCATCAGCCCGAGGGTGAAGGAGCGGCGGAAAGAAGCGCCGAAATCGCCGACCGCCTGCTTCTCGAACAGGTTGAAGAACCAGTGCGTGGAAACACCGTTCATCGGGAAAGTCAGGCCGCCATCCGGCCCCTGGAAGGAGAGGATCAGGATCGCCGAAAGCGGGCCGTAGAGGAACAGCACGAAGATGATGAAGAAGATCGCCAGCAGATAGAATTCCAGGCCGCGTTTTTCGTGGTTCATCTCAAAGCTCCTTGCGGATGTCGACGACACGCAGGATGGCCGCGACCATCAGGAGCACGACGGCAAGCAGCACCACGGCGTTGGCGGCAGCCGCCGGATATTGCAGGAGCGACATCTGATTCTTCATCATCAGTGCCACCGAGGCGCTCTGGCCGCCGGACATCACCTGCACCGTCGAAAAATCAGCCATGACAAGCGTGACGACGAAGATCGTGCCGATCGCCATGCCGGGCTTGGCAAGCGGGATGACGACATTCCACAGCACCTGCCAGCCGGAGGCGCCGGCATCGCGCGCCGCCTCGAACAACGATCGGTCGATGCGCATCAGCGTGTTGAAGATCGGCGTCACCATGAACAGCGTATAGAGATGCACCATGGCGAGCACGACAGCGAAATCGGAATAGAGCAGCCATTCGATCGGCTTGGGGATGATACCCATATTGATCAGCGTCGAATTGACCAGGCCGTTGCGCCCGAGCACCGGGATCCACGAGATCATGCGGATGATGTTCGACGTCATGAACGGCACGGTGCAGACGAGGAAGAGGATCATCTGCGTCGAAGTCTTGCGAATGTGGAAGGCCAAGAAATAGGCGACCCAGAAGCCGATGACGAGCGTCAGCGACCAGACAATCGCAGTGAATTTCAAGGTGTTAAGATAGGTCTTCCACGTCACCCACGAACCGAGCGTGTCGGTGTAGTTCATTGTCAGGAAATCGGGATAGAGACCGGCAAAATCGTAGTCCCAGAAGCTGACGACGCCGATCATGGCGATCGGCAGCAGGAAGAAGAAGCCGAGAATGACGAACAGCGGCGTCGCCTGGAGATAGGATATCGCCGATGGGGAAAGCCTCAGTCCGCGCCCGCCGCGCGCGCCCTGGCCGTCCTCCTCCGTTTCCGCCGCGATGGTCGCCATGATCCGGTTCTCCGTTGTCTCATTGTCAAGCGTGACGACCGAGGGCTCGTGCCCCGCCCCTCGTCCGCCTGCCGGCACCTTCTCCCCGCCGAGGAGAAAAGAATCGCGGCGGCACCTAAGCCACCGCGCACCTCAGTTTCGTCTCGCGGCCAAACCGCGAACTCCCTCTTCTCCCCAGCGGGGGTCCAAAGGACGGGTCGAGACCCGTGGGTCGACCCCGGTCAGATGCCCGAAGGGCAGGTGAGTGGGCGGAGCGAAGCCACGTCTTGAGCATCGCCAAAGACAGTGGCTCTCCACCCTCTCTGCGGAGATCAGGCAGCGATGAACTCGTTCCAGCGACGGACCATGTAGCGGTCCTCGTCCATGACGGAGTTCCAGCAGGCAACCGCGCCCATGCGGGCTTCGAAGGAACCGCCGTCGCGAACGGCGCCGGCCTTCTCCATGACCTTGCCCTCGGGAGACAGGATATCACCCTGCGCCGGCTTGCCCTCGATCCAGTAGCCCCATTCGTCGGCCGACATGAATTCCTTGGCGGTGTCCATGCAGGCGGAATAGTAACCCTGGCGGTTGAGGTAGCCGCCGACCCAGCCCGACGTGTACCAGTTGATGTATTCATAGGCGGCATCGAGCTGCGCGCCCTTGAGGTGCGAGGCAAGGCCGAGACCGCCGCCCCAGGCGCGATAGCCTTCCTTGAGCGGCTGGAAGGTGCAGGCGATGCCCTTCGAACGGACAGCGGCGACGGCCGGCGACCACATCGATTGGATGACGACTTCGCCCGAGGCCATCAGGTTGACGCTTTCGTCGAACGACTTCCAGAAGGCACGGAACTGACCGTCACCCTTGGTCTTGATCAGGAAGTCGATCGTCTTGTCGATTTCTTCCTTCGTCATGTTGCCCTTGTCGGCATATTTGATCTTGCCGGAGGCTTCCATGATCATCGCCGCATCCATGATGCCGATCGACGGGATGTTGAGGATCGCGGTTTTGCCCTTGAAGGCCGGATCGAGAATATCGGCCCAGCTGGTGATCGGACGGCCGGTGAGGTCGGGGCGAATACCAAGCGTATCGGCGTTGTAGATGGTCGGAACCATCGTCATCCACTGCGTCGGCTCCTTGGCGAACTTCTTGGAACCCTGCGCCTCGACGAAGCCGACCGTGTGCGGCGCCGTACCCTGGGCGATGACGCTTTCCGGCTTCAGCTTGCCGTTGATGAACAGCGGCACGATCTTGTCGTAATATTTCAGCTTCTTGACGTCCATCGGCTGCATGACGCCGGTCGGGAACACCTTCTTGGCGATCCAGTATTCGATGTCGGCAATGTCATAGCTGTCGGGCTGGGTGACGGCGCGCTGGGCGGCGGCGTCGGAATCGGTTGCCGTCATCTCCAGCGTGATGCCAAGATCGGCCTTGCACTTCTCGGCGATGGCATTGATGTTCGAAACGCCGGTGCCGAACTGGCGAAGCGTGATGTTCGTCTGCGCCCAGATTGTGGGAAAGCCGGTGATGGCGCCGGAGCCGGCGATGGCGCCGACGGCGGCAGCACCCGTCTTCAGCAGCGTGCGACGGGAAAGTCCCTTCTCCGCTTTGGTCGATGTCGTTTCAGTCGTCATGTCAGTTCCCCTTTTCTTGGATAGAAGGTTCAGTGTTCTTGATGGTGATGGCTCATGCGGAAGAGCGGCCGAGAAGCACGGCATCTTCGAGCGCCCAGCTGAGCGAGACGGTGTCGCCAACGGCGACCGGCCGAGCGAAATAGTCGCCGTCGTCGGCAATGACGGTGAAATCGTCGCTTCCCGCGCCGATAACGGTGATCTTCACGGAAGAGCCGCGATATTCGATGTTGGAGACGATGCCGTCGAAGCCGAGCGTCCATTCGGTCGCCACCTGCAGGCGCACGCGGTCGGTGCGGATACCGATATCGACAGGCTCGCCGACCTCCCTGTCCGTCCCGCGCACGGAAAAGCTCTGCCCTTCCGGCACGGTCATGACGAGCACGCCGTTCTCGCTCGAAGTCACCCGGCCGGACAGCACATTGTGGTCGCCCATGAAGCGCGCGACGAAGGCAGTCGCCGGCCGTTCGAAGACCTCGCGCGGGGCGGCCGCCTGCTCGATCCGGCCATCATTCATGATGACGATGACGTCGGCGAGCGCCATCGCCTCTTCCTGGCTATGGGTAACGTGCACGAAGGTGATGCCGAGCGACTTCTGCAGCTTCTTGAGTTCGGCGCGCATGCGGATCTTCAGGAACGGATCGAGCGCCGACAGCGGCTCGTCGAGCAGCAGCGCTTCCGGATCGGTGATCAGCGCGCGCGCCAACGCCACGCGCTGCTGCTGGCCGCCGGAAAGCTGGGCCGGACGCCGGTTGGCATAGGCCTCCATCTGCATCAGCTTCAGCATCTCGAGCGCCTTGGCCTGCCGCTCCTGCCTGTCGACGCCCTTCATCTTCAGGCTGAAGGCGACGTTGTCGATCAGGTCGAGATGTGGAAACAATGCGTAGGACTGGAACATCATTGCCGTGCCGCGCCTGGCCGGCGGAAAATCGGTGACGACTACATTGCCAAGCCTGATATCGCCCGACGAGATGCTCTCGTGACCGGCAATCATGCGCAGCGTCGAGGTCTTGCCGCAGCCCGACGGGCCGAGGAAGCAGCAATAGGAGCCGGCCGGAATCTTCAGGCTGATCGCATGGACCGCCGTCGTCGCGCCATAGACCTTCGAAACGGATACTATATCGATCTCTGCCGCTTTCGACATCATGCCTTCCCCTGTTCGGAAAAGACGATGCATCTGCCGTGCCAAACTCCGTTGCTCGCGTCAAGCCATTGCGAAATCAGGCTTTTTTCGACGAAAAACTTGCGAGAGCAAATTATATGCACAACGAAATCTGCACATGATTTAGGCTATCGTGCACAGTTTGTGCAGAAAATCGTATACAATATTGCCATCATTTCGGGCACAAATTCCGTTTAACTTTTGCCGCGAACACGGATATGGTTTCTCGTCATCAGGAAATCGATTTTCATGAAATCCGCCGCCAAGGCTCAGCAAGCCGAAGACTCCGCCGAAACAGGCGCGCAACAGATCCGCGATGCCATTCGTGAAGCGATTGTCGAGCGCAGGCTCTCGCCCGGCACCAAGCTTTCGGAGAGCGATGTCGGCAATCTCTTCAACGTCAGCCGCACGCTCGCGCGCGCCGCCCTGCAGGCGCTGTCCTATGAAGGCCTCGTCAGCGTCGAGAAGAACCGTGGCGCTTTCGTCGCCTATCCCTCGCCGGAAGAGGCTCGCCAGATCTTTTCCGCCCGCCGCCTGGTCGAACCCGGCATATTGCGCGAGGCCGCGGCGCGGATCACGCCTGATGACATCGCGCATCTGAGACAGCTTCTGCTGGAAGAAGGCCGCCTGATGAGCGAGCGCGGCCAGACGGCGCGCCGCGCCGAAATCAAGGCATCGGGCGATTTTCACCTGACGCTGGCGCTCATATCAGGCAATTCGATCATGCAGCGCTTCATGGAGGAACTCGTCGCCCGCTCCTCCCTGGTGATTGCGCTCTACGGGCAGTCGACCGCATCGAGCTGCGGCCACTCCGAACATGGTGACATCATCTCGGCGATCGAAGCCAACGAACTCGACCGTGCCTGCCAGCTGATGCTGCATCATATCGCCCATATCGAGGCCGATCTCGACCTGCGTGAACGCAAGAGTCTGGGCCTTAAGGAAGCCTTCGAACTCTGAACATGCAAAAGCTGCGGGGCGGATGCTCCACCGCGCTCCGCTTCAAACGGAATCTCGAAACACTACCAAGGCGTCTTCTTCGGCAACATCTCGAAGGCCGCGAAGATATCCTCCGCGGTCATTGGCTCGAGCGAGCGCAGCTTCACGGTTCCGTCGCGTCCGATCAGGATCAACCCGAACTCGCCGGTCGGCGGCCCCTGCAGCCGCTCGCGAATATCGTCGGCATCGAGTTCCCAGTCATCGTCGAACAGCGCAAACGCGCCGCCGCCGGCAATGCTGAACACTTCGACGTCTTCTTCGATGAGGCGCATATGCGCCTTGCGCAGCCATTCGTCCTGAATGAGCGCGCGGTCGTCTTGCGCATCGGCGAAGATGATCAGCACCCGCTTCCTGTCGCGAAACTGCTCGAGCGATTGCGGAAGGTCAGGCTCACGCCTCGGTGTGCCCATGATTTCATGAACGATGGATTTTAGCATGGTACTTATTCCTCGCCCGTCACGACTGCATAATTCCTTAGATCGGGATCGATTTAAGGATAGAATTATGCGGCAATTCAAAGTGCCACAGCGGCGCTGTAGCGGCGGGCCGTGCCTGCCGAATTAAACGGTTGGGAATAGGTGAGGTTCCGCCAGGAAGCGGAAAAGGATCGCAGCCATGGCCGCGATCCTCATCCTGTCAGTCGAGGCTCTGGTCTTCGGACGCGTGGGCCGAAACGGCAACGAGATCCACGGCACCGGTGGCGAGAAGGCGCTTGCGCACCAGCACGCGCATGACGCGCGCCGCCGTGGAGAAGGTCATCTGGTCGAGCGGGCCTTCGCCCTCCCACGGCTTGGTCAGCCGTTCAGTGACGGCGCCGACAATGTTCATCGGCACGATGTCGGTGCATTCGCGCATGGCTTCGAAAACGAAGCTGATTGGAATGACCCTTCCTTCGTGGGTCACGATCGGCTCGGTCAATTCGCTGTCCCATTCCTCAAAGGCATAGAGCGCTTCGCGAAACAGCTGCTGGAGGGTAAACGGCGCGTGGCCGTTATGAAGTGGCGGCAGTGCATTCATCATGTCTGTCTCCTCTTGTTGGATTGAAGCCAAGTCCTCCGGTATCGGTCGGCATCAACGCGGGGAACGAATATTTGCCCTGCGGACCGAATAACACGATTGATTCTATAGAGTAACGCGCCGGGGTAAAGCCCATTTATCAACCGCTGCGGAAACGAATTCCATAACACCCTGATATTTCTGCATGTTTTAGGCGAAATTTTCTGAGCGTCCCGCATTCTTAAAAATCTATGCCAGCCGCTTCAGATCGCTCCGGAATGGCACGCCGAGGCGAAAAAACCCTGAAAATTCACGGAACTTTTGTCTCTGTAATTTGTTTTGTTCTCACATTCGCAAAACAGTCTGGGGTTATCACCAATGACGCAAATCCATGAACCGGAGCGCCGAAGCAGAATCCTGCGCGGCCGCCCCTATAGCCTTGACGAATTCGCCTCCAAATATGGCCTGCATGGCGATCAGGCCGAAAGTCTTTTCACCCGTTTCGGACCCTCCTCGATCGAACTCGACCTGCTGATGGCAGCCAAACGCCGGCCACCGGTTCTGCAGGACAAAATTGCCGAATAATACTTTAGACGAGTGGAATGGATAGATGAGCAATAGACGCCACGAATGGATCAGCAAAAGAGCTTACGCGATCTGGGAGGAACAGGGCCGTCCTCACGGCCGCGACGACGAACACTGGCGCCAGGCAGTTGCCGAACGCGATGCACTGGAGCGCACGAAGGCCTCTTCCGACGGTCGCGAAGTACTGAAGTTTCGCCCGAGGCAGCCCGAAGCGCTATGCACCGGCTGGCTCGGCCGATCGGCAAGCGTCGGCTGAACCGCTTCCTGTCTCGGCCCGGACGGCTCAATCCGTACCGGGTCGAGCGGCAAATCCCCGCGGGATCGCATCCCCGTTAGGGGTGACTCAGTCGAGCCTTAACCGGAAACGCGCCTGAAAATCTCCCTGCCACCACATCGGGAAATTGGTTCCCCATTTATTGTTGTGCAGATTGAAACGGATGCCGGCGGTGAAATCCGGCAACGTCCTGCAAAACGTCATGAAATCTGAGCCTTGCGGCGCAACGAGCGGCGCATCGAAGGTTTCGATTGTCAGCGGACCATCGGCAAGATCACCGCGTGCCGATGTCACCGCCTGCAATTGTCCGCCGCCGCTCGTCGCAATATTCCCCGATCGATGCCAGAGGCCCATCTTGCGGAAATTCCACTCCGCGGCACGATCAGGCGTGAAGGAGAGGAAGCTTGCCTCCGGCATGCGGTTGGCCGGCTTGTCAAGCAACGTCAGACGCAGATCAAGACGATCGCCCTCGGCGGTGAAATGCAGCATCACATGCGGCGGCGCGCCATATTTCCGCACGGCCTCGGCCGGCATCGACAGAAGGATGCCCGCCTCATCAGTCGCTTCCAGCACCGGCAGAAAAATCTTCGAAAGTGCCGCCCCCGACCGGGCAAGCCCCGGCTTGTCATGGTCTAGTATCGCCCATTCCTGCCGATGAGTCAGATAGGTCTGCATGTGACGGTTGATGTCGCCGGCATCGTAGCTCTCGTATCGATAGGCGATCAGCGAGCCGTCGCGGCCGGTGATCGTCCTGCCGGAAGGCGAGGTAATTTCGGCAATATCGCCGCTCACGCCGTCGAGCGCGATCGACCAGCCACCGGCCTGCAAGCGGAGCTCCCGCCCACCGCCCTCGATGACGGCAGGCGTGGCGAGTTCGGCGAGCACGGCCTGGGCCGCCTTCCGGTCCGTCTCGTCGAGCTCCGAAATCGCCTGGTCGAGATAGGCCCGCTGCTCGTCCCATGAGGCTTCGGTATAGGCGAAGCGATAATCGGATCGGCGTGCGGCCTCGAAATCGGCCCGCGACCACGCCTTGTCGTCGCGCAGATAGGATTTGATATCGACGCCGCAGGTATGCTCGGCCACCATCGCCAGCCCGCGCCCGAAGGCAAGACGCCGCGCGTCGAGACCATCCGCCGCGAAGCGGTCGTAGAGCCGCTGCAGCGCGAGAAACCGCGCCGTCTTCACCGGATCGCTGCCGCTGCCATGGATCCAGCTGTCGCCGAGTTCCAGCTCGACCACAGGAAAACGCTCACGCTCGCTCCAGAGAATGGCGCCGTAATCCTCGAGCGTTGCTGCGCGGATGATCGCATCCGGCTCACGGGCGCGCAATTCGCGATAGGCCTCGGCCGTCTGCGGCACGCTCTGCGGCCCGATATTGTCGTTGGTATGGGCAAAGCTCAGGCCATCCTCGAAACCATCAGGGAAACAGGTCTCGCCATAGGAGCGCTGGTACATGACGACCACCTCCTCGCCGCCGGGCACCCGCCAGCGGAAGATGTCGGGCACATCGGGCGGCGGTGAGGCCGTATTGACGCCGAGATGCAGGAAGCGGATGCCCGCCTCGGCAAGCAACGGCACCATGCCGAGCGTATGGCCAGGCACATCGGTCATCTTCGCCGCGATCGTCGTCTTGCCGAAACGCCGGTCGAGCTCCTGCGAATAGGAAAGCCCGGCCCGAAAGAGATCCGGCGACATCAGCTCCGTATGCGTGGTGAACGGCAGGCCGTGCCAGCGGATCTGCCCGCGCTCGATCGCCTGCTCCAGCGCTGCGACCTCTCCCGCCGAGCGCGAATTCAGATGGTCCCAGATCAGCCAGGCGCCTGTCGTCCAGATGAATTTCGGCTCTTCGGGATTTTCGGCATGAAAATGCCTGGCCGTCTCGATCGCCTGCGGAATGAAGCGCTCGTGATATTGCCGGCGGACTTTCTCGGCATGGTCGGTAAAGCCGATATCGAGATGGGTCTTGAAGACCAGATGCACGCGCTTTTCAGTCATTCCATTTCACACATCGGTGATGACAGTCGAAACAGTCTGCAGCCAGTGGCGGTACAGGTGAGGAGTGTAACCGTTTCCACAAGCACCCTTGCTCCTGCCGCAAACGCTCCGTCAACCGTTTTGGCACAAATCCATAAATTAATGCGGATTTCTTAACCATATATCCAGAACGCAGCGTCCGATCCTTTCGCCGCCAAATCGAATCACGACATGAATGAAGACGTGTTCATTGGCAATTTTGCAGAGCAGTAGGCGGTGGGATTTCCCTGCCGACCGGCGTGGGTGGCCCGCCTAAATTGCGGAGAAAGGGCTGAGCCGTTCGGGAAGGCCGATCGTCAGAAAGCGTTGGTTTCCTGGCAGAGCGCCCGGTGAACCTCGGTCCAGAACAGCGCCAGCGGCCTGTCGCCATTGCGTTCGGCAACGAGGGCGCGGATCAGCGCTTCGGAGCCTGCCATGTCCTGCCAGCTGGATTTCAGGCCCTTGGCGGCCTGTTGGCATTCGGCAATCTCGAATGGTCTCTTGCTGTCCATATGAGGTCTCCTCATCACAGGCGCTAGCAGATGGGACCCGGATTGTCATTCCCCGCATATGTGGGGATGCCTTGTATTTGTGACGGCCCTCGCGGTAGGATTGAGGGAATTGGGGCAGTGGAAATGATTGAGAATACCTATAGCGAAAAGTTCGAGTCCGCGTTCGAACAGATCAAGGCGGCGGCCAACGTGGATGCCGCCATCCGTATTCTCCAGGCGGAATATAACCTCGATTTCGTCACCTACCATCTCGCCCAGACGATCGCGAGCAAGATCGATTCGCCCTTCGTGCGCACCACCTATCCGGATGCCTGGGTTTCCCGCTACCTCCTCAACAGCTATGTGAAGGTCGATCCGATCGTCAAGCAGGGCTTCGAACGCCAGCTGCCCTTCGACTGGAGCGAGGTCGAACCGACGCCGGAGGCCTATGCCATGCTGGTCGACGCCCAGAAACACGGCATCGGTGGCAATGGCTACTCCATCCCCGTCGCCGACAAGGCGCAGCGCCGCGCCCTGCTGTCGCTGAATGCCCGTATACCGGCCGACGAATGGACCGAGCTCGTGCGCCGCTGCCGCAACGAGTGGATCGAGATCGCCCATCTGATCCACCGCAAGGCGGTCTATGAGCTGCATGGCGAAAAGGATCCGGTGCCGGCATTGTCGCCGCGCGAGATCGAGTGTCTGCACTGGACCGCCCTCGGCAAGGATTACAAGGATATTTCGGTCATCCTGGGCATATCAGAGCATACCACACGCGATTACCTGAAGACCGCCCGCTTCAAGCTCGGCTGCGCCACGATCTCGGCCGCCGCGTCGCGGGCTGTTCAATTGCGCATCATCAATCCCTAGCCCTTTGTGCGTCCAAACGGACGCACGGCGCTCTAAAGCGGGTCGCGATCTTTCAGATTCGCTCCTCGCGCTTTCAGTCTTTGTTTTGGCGCATGTCGTTATCGCAAAACCGCTGCACAGTTTTGCGCGACATGCTCTGATCCCCCTCATCTGGGGGGGCCTATCTGAGGGAATTTCCGATCCGGCTCGCCTGAACCATTCTGCTTTCCACGAACTTGAAAACGCTGGAGGGCAAAATGTTCGTTATCATTCAGGCACATGAGTATCAGAAATACGCTGCCGTACTCGACCAGATGTTTCGTCTGCGCAAGAAGGTCTTCGCCGATACGCTCTGCTGGGACGTTCCTGTCATCGGCCCTTACGAACGTGACAGCTACGATTCGCTTGCTCCCGCCTATCTCGTCTGGTGCAACGACACCCGCACCCGTCTTTATGGCGGCATGCGCCTGATGCCGACGACGGGCCCGACCCTTCTCTACGACGTCTTCCGCGAGACGTTCCCTGATGCCGCCGATCTTATCGCCCCCGGCATCTGGGAAGGCACGCGCATGTGCATCGACGAGGAGGCGATCGCCAAGGATTTCCCCGAGATCGACGCCGGCCGCGCCTTCTCCATGATGCTGCTCGCGCTTTGCGAATGCGCGCTCGATCACGGCATCCACACGATGATCTCCAACTACGAGCCCTACCTCAAGCGCGTCTACAAGCGCGCCGGCGCCGAGGTGGAAGAACTCGGCCGCGCAGACGGCTACGGCAAATATCCCGTCTGCTGCGGCGCCTTCGAAGTCTCGGACCGCGTGCTGCGCAAGATGCGCGCCGCCCTCGGCCTCACCCTACCCCTTTATGTCAGGCACGTGCCGGCCCGCTCGGTCGTGACCCAATTCCTGGAGATGGCAGCATGAACCGCCTCGCTGAAACCGCTACGCAGACCTCAATGCAGAAGGATATCGGCGCGCTGGAGCGCCATGTTCTCGCATCCCGCGACATCGCCACGCAGATCGGGGATCCCTTCCTCTCCTATCTCCTCTCGATGGCGCTGTTCACGATCTACGAAAAGAAAGCCCATCACGAGAACGAGGCGCTGAAGAGCAGCTTCAGCTGAGGGTGCGGTTCCCCTCCGCCCGCCTGAAGACGAGCATGTCTCCCGGCGCCTCGCGCGCAGCCGCAAAAACAGTCCCCGTTTTGCGGCTGCGCGCCCCTGCCATGTCATCAGGACATTGCCGTTACGTCATCAGGGAATTGATGGTCGATATCAGCGCGTCGTGCAGATAGGGCTTCGGCAGGAAAGCGGTATTGGCGGGCAGCGCCATCGGGTCGAGCCGCACCATGCCGGAGGTGATGATGATGCCGATGTTCGGCCGCATCGCCCTCACCCGCTTGGCAAGCTGGAGACCGTCCATCGAACCGGCCATATTGACGTCGGTGAACAGGATATCGACATCCTGCCTGCCCTTCAGCACCACCAGAGCCTCGTCGGCATTCGCCGCCTCCAGCGCCACATGGCCGACCTCCTCCAGCACATCGAGGATATTGAACCGGATCAGCGGCTCGTCCTCCACGATGAGCACCACGGCACTGTTCGAAGCCACCATCTGCGATCGCCCTCTTCATGCGGAATGTGACTTGGATAAGTGTAGCCCGCGCGAGAAGGTTCCAGTGGCTGCCCACGAATTATGCATCGTCCACAGATGCTTGCGCTGCCCGCTTGTGGCTCCTTGCAATTTGCGTTAGAGCGAACCGATGCTCGCGGGAACCATTGCCCCGGCATCACGGCGCCGGCCACCCGACGCCAAGGGCCTGTAGCTCAATGGTTAGAGCCGGCGGCTCATAACCGCTTGGTTGGGGGTTCGAGTCCCTCCGGGCCCACCACTTTTTCCAGGGTTTTGCGCCGTGCGGCCCGTATCGCCGGCTTCCCCTGGTCAACAGGACGACGGCTTTATATCGCCTCCTGTCCCGCATATTTTACAGGAAATGAGCGGTGTTTTCAAACCCTTAGTGAACCGCTGGATTGGTCACTCCTGCACGACGCTGAGCTGCTTTTGCCTTGGAACGCCTGACTGCCGTTCGAGCGCCGGTTCTAACCGCCCCGTCCTGCGGCGGCTAGGCGGGATTCCACTCGCGGAGTTCCAGCGGAGTGTCGTTGCGGAGGGCATTATGTTGAATTGCGAGGACTGCCGTCGGCTCCCTTGAAATATGGCGACAAGCTTGAAGTTCGTGAGTAGGAAGCAAGAGCCCTGAGCACTGGCCGATCAGCTTGGACATCAACACGACATCCGACCTCGGAGCCACGAGAGAATTCAGTTCGATGATGGTGTTCGGGAGTTTCATGGTTGAGACGTGGGGCATTGAACCCGCCTCGGCTGATGCTCTTTCGTCCACCATTCTTCACCTTTGAGTTCTCGTAATCGGGCAGCGTAGTGAAGCAGATGGGGATTGCGTTCATGTCGGCCTCCGATGACGGACGCCGCATGACGTAGAAGAATATCTCCTGCCATTCAGTGCGAGGTGATCGCACGACCGCTGGACGCGAGATGCTCAGTAATGGCGCGCCGGATTTCGGTAACCGTGTCGAAGAGCCTGTTGTCCAAATCGATGACATTGAACCGGACAGCGATGAATTTGAGGCGGTTTTCGACAGGGACCGCGATCCCGACTTCCTGACCGTTGAATACGACAGCTTGCTTTTGCATAACAAACCTCGGGCGCGCCACACGGGAGCACCATCTTAGAAAAGTGGAACAAAGGGTTTACGACGCGTCAGATTGCCGACGTAGGTCGGTATCGGATCGAGACGAGATCACGCACTCGCTGCACCGTTGCGAAGAAACGAAGTCGGACAAACAACGTCATCATCCTCCTCAAGCGAGGTCAAACGACCGCTGAGTATCGCCGGCGAGGGCCGGTTATTTCGGAACTCTTCTGTAAAAAACGTAGTCGAGAAATTTCAAGTAAGCAACTGATTTTTGTGATTATTTAGTGTTTTGAATCGTATGACAATTACCGCAGGTGCGAAGTAACAAATGATGTACGTTCGTCCGACCCCATCATCGAAAGCCCGCCGACGGCTTTACTGGCGATATTGCAGATCGCCACTGAGCGCAGGTGCCAGGCCGGCTGGACCAAAGAGTCCTATTCCGCTCCCACGTAGTTTCCGGACGGGCGCGATATCCCTGAGGGCTTCAGAAGTACCTGATCACCGTATAACCAGCGATATATCCGAGTGGGAACATTGCCGCTACAGCCAGGTCGATAGTTCGACGTCATGGCAATGACGCTGGTTACTAGCCCGGCTGCAATTCCAGCCGCGAGGACAGCTGGAAGGGCATCCGCCGCGAACGCGCCTGGGCCATCCCCTGATCCTATAGAAAAGAAATAAACAACAATCATTGCGACGGTTGCCGCCATAAGCGTCCACCCCTGTCGCCAGAACGCAAGCGCGACGAAGCCGACGATGTACGGCAAAACAAAAAGGATAAAGAACAACATACCCTACCAACTTGCTATTTCGGAGAATAAGACCCCTCGCGCTGGGGTGCCAGCAGAGCGTCGCGAACAACGATGACCGCGTTCGGCGGCCAGGAAACATTAACCCGTCGCCTTTCAGGAGCGGCCATTGTGGTCGCTCGCGAAGCGCCGATCATTCGGCTGATTTTCCGGACCAGAAGGAGGCGGCCGATGTCCAAAGTATTCGAGGTTTTAAAACGGCTCGATGATGCGAACGTCCACTATTTCATCGGGAGATATCGTACTGACACGATAGACGACATGCTCCCGCCTGCCAAATGGAAGGTGACTTTCATCGCCCACTGCCAATCAATCTCCACCGAACCCGCCGGTCGTCGTGTGGGACGAGCTGCCACCGAACGAACTGGTGGTCGACGAATCGTCGAAGCCGCCAAAGCCACCGGAAGAACTGGAGGACGAGCTGCCACCAAAGCCACCACCGAAATCGCCCGACGATGGTGTCGGACGCGGTCGAGGCGGGTCGCGGTGCGCATCGTTCAGCTGCCCAATGACGCTCGCGTCCGTCATCATGTCGCGAAGGAAGGCGTCCGCGAGCGTGCCAACGTTAAGACCGCTGAACGTATGACCAGTCGCGTGCCAGTTATTGTGGTCGATCTCACTTTCGATGCGGCGCAGACCTTCAAGCTTGCTCTCGCACGAAGAGAGATTGCGCTTCTCGTCGTCGATCTGGCTGTCGCGGGTTGCGACCTCAGAGGCGATTGCCTGGATGCGTGAAACCGTCGCGTCGTCTTCAGTTGAAGGCGTCTGCTCTGCCATCGCACGCATCTTCGACTGGAAATCCGGCTTTGCCAGCAAGTCTGCAAAATTCGAGATGATCGACTTCAGGTCGGCGTCCTCAGCGAGTGCGGCTTCGGCCAGGAACTGATTGATCGTAGCAAGTGCATCGGCGTGGCTCTTACCGCTGTCGATTGCCTGCTGCCGCTGTTCCGTCAGAGTTTCCAGCTCATCGCGCTTCGGCTTGGTGACGTCGAAATATTCTGCTTCCAGTACATCATACTGGGCCTGCAGTTTCTCATGCTCCGGCTTGCGAGCCGCAATGCGATCTTCGATCATACCCGGCCGGGCAACGAGGAAATCGTAGTCGGCAGCCTGAACGACATAGTTGAAGCTGTTGGCAAGCCGACGATCAAGCATCCGCGTGATCGGAAGGAGACCTCCCTTGTAATCCGGCGTGCCGAACTTGCGCTTATGCAGGTAGACGAACAGTTCGTCCTTTTCGAACGCAAGGCGCTTTTCAGCCAGCTCTTCGTTGGCAGCCTGTAGCGCACGATTCATGTCGCCATGAGCTTGCGAGGCGGCCGCCAGATCAACATAGATCGGCTTGACCCGCTCGTCAGCCATGAAGCGCTCACGGATCGCGGCTTCTTCGCTTTCAATTTCGGCGGTGAGGGCATTGATCTTCTCGTCGAGGATCGCGACCTGCTTCTTCGAGACACTGATCAGCCGGGTGCGTTCGCCGACCTCTTCCTTCTTGGAGGCCACCTTGGCTTTCCGCTCGTCAAGGGCCTGTTCGACGGTAGCCGGGAGGGCGACACCTGCGGAAACGTGGAATGCCGCCAACTTTTTGAAGAGCCCAGACTGCTCGCGAAGTAGCTTGTCGACTTCGCCCTGCAAGCCGAGAATTTTCTCGGAAATGTTGCGACGGTCACGCTCGACATCGTCACGGATGCTGCTGAACTGGCGGTAAACGTCATATCCTGAGATCATGGTCGATCTCCCTACCAGTGCGTGATCGTCTGATTGTCGATGGCGTCAAGGGTCCAGTTCACATCGAGCGAGCCCTTGGGTTTCGTTCCGGCACGGTCGTCGTCGATGATCTTGTCATCGGAGTAATCGTCCAGAACTTTGGTGTATTGGCGCTTGGAAACCCGAATACCCCAGTAGGGAACCGTCTCAGCAATGCCGTCCTCCTTGTTACCAACTTCGACTGGAACGGGCTTTCCGCCGACAAGTGCTTCGACAACAAGATACCAGCGGGTGCCATCCCGCTCGACACCGGCTCGCACGCCACGACGATTGACGATCCTAATCTTGGCTTCGTTCTGAACGTAGGTGACGAGGTTCTTGTATGACGTCATAGCCTGACGCATCTGCTGACCGTCGCCATCCTCGGCCGCTTCCGTGATCAACGAAAGTCGACGGGTCAGCGTGGTACGAGCGCCATCGTCGAGAGGGTTGCCCGAATTAACATAACGAGACAGGGACGCGTCCGCATCAGCAACGAAGTTCGCCGCTTCACCAGTAAGCTGCTTTTGCGCCTGGACCTGTCGAAGATGACTTTCAATCACCCCGATAGCCGCGATAGCTTGCTGCGCACCTTCGACATTCTTCGCAGCAATCGCGCCGAGACCTTCGGTATTGCGGCTTTCGATGTCGGTGACAGCCTGATTGTCGGAGACCGCCACAGCAAGTGCCTTGGCCGAAGTGTAGGCGGCCTGAAGTTGGCTTGGCTGAATCGCAAGCTTGGCTGCCACCTGCTGTACCCGTTGTTCCTTCCAACGCATCGACGTTTCGATAGTGCCAATTTGACGGATTGCCGTTTCAGCACCCGCAACGTTGCGAGCGATGATGGCAGCCAGCGCCTCTGTATTTCGGCTATCGATGTCAGCCTTGGCCTGAACATCCGACACGCGGTCTGCGGCGACGGTTGCCGACGACACTGCCGCCTTCAATTCGGCTGGGAGCCGAACGGTGAGCGCAGTTTCAAGCTCGCGAGCCGCCGCTTCCTTTGCCGCCGCTTCGCGGGCGATGGCCGCCTCACGCGGTTTGATCACGAACTGATCGTAGCCAACGTTGTACGCTACCGTACCGACCACCAGGACAGCCGCCGCAATGGCCGTATTGCGGAGATACCGGCCGCGACGCACGTAAGCCGTCGCCGCGAGCCGGTTAGCCCCGGATTTCATCGGCGTGAACGTGAAACGCCGCTCTTCATATTGCTCCACGGCAGATTCGATGACGTCATCTTTGACGACGACGCCCTCCTTGGCCTTCTGCTCCTTGAGGCGCTGGATGAGGGCCTTCCGGCGTTCACCGGCCCCCAATTCAAAGTCAACCACCCGGTCGCTGGCTCGAATATCGTCGATGATGTTGGAAACACCCAACATGTCGCCGAAGGAAGGGCTCGCGCCCGATGCTGACGAAGCTGCCATGGATATTACCCGTTACGCTGCGATTTTGTTCGCCGTTGCCGCATAGCGACGCTTGACGTCCTCGACCGACGCGCGAATTTCGTCCGCGTTCTGACTAGCTTCCGCGCGGCTCTGTTCGATGAGCTTGGCGTTTTCTTCGTCTTCGACGAGAAGCGCTTCGGCCAGCGTCTTGACGACATCAGCGTCGATGGTCTTTCCGTAGCCACTCCTGATTGCCTTGGCGTTCACCTCGCCGGAAACATCCGCGAGATCGGAAAGCGACTTATTGATGCCGCCGGTCATGGAGTCCAGGGCATTGGTCCCCTCGGCCAGACCGATGGTGGCGTTGTAGTTCGCCTTCAGCGAAGCAAGCGTCGAACGGTTGGTGGCATAGAAGCTGACAGAGCGCTTATAGATGCGGTCCTTGAGCTTGCTGGTGCCTTCCAGCTTCTTCATGGTCACTTCTGTGATGTTGTAGGCGATCATCAGGTTGTCGGCGAGGTCCTTGCCGATATCAAACTGACCTTCGGCCTTTGACCGAGCGTCGTTGGCGCTGTCGCGAGCGATCTGCAGACTGACCTTGGTCGCCTCATCAGCAGCCTGGGCATCATCAACAGCCTTCTGCGCAGTTTCCGCCTTTTCCTTGGCCGCGTTCCAGGTCGCTTCCAGGTTCGCCTTGATCGCGAGCGCCGCGACCTGCGACTGGCCGAGTGCGCCACGGAACAGCTGGTAGGCTTCGAGAATTTCCTTTTCACCCTTCAGCTGGGCCGCAAGAGTCGTCGTGACCTGCTCGAAACGATCTTCGATCTTTGAGAAACGGTCGGCGATGTCGCCCTGGGTCGCTTCCTTGAAGAAGCCGGTGATCTTGCCCCAGATGGATTCATTGCCATCGGCTGCATCAAGCACAGCTTTTTTGGCGTCGGCGCGGATGGAGTCGAAGGCTGCCGTGATTTCCTTATAGTCGTCGCCGACGGCGATGCCGGAAATCTTCTGGACGACCAGGTCGTCGAAAGCCTCCTGCTCAGACAGCGTGCGTGCGATGAAATAGGCAAGGTCCGGATCGGCGTCCTTGATCTCTTCGATGATCGACACGATAGCCTGCGGCTTGCGAACGTCACCACGCAGACCGAGCGACTTCACAATGTCGATAGCCTGCTGCAGCTTTTCGCCGCCTTCCTTTAGAACCGTGGAAACGGCCGTACTTGCCGTCGCCACGATGGCGTTCCCTTGCGCGGTCAGATCGGTCATGCTGTCCTCCTTCTCCGTGGACGAAATCTCGTCTTGGTGAATATCTAATGCAACAATAACTTGTTCGCAATTACCGGTTTCCCGTGCTTGATATCGCCACGGCACCGACGTCGCCAAACAAGCGACCGCCCGTGGTCTGATAGGGGTCTGATAGGGTCTGATCAGCTCTGCAGCTTGCTCGATGATGTAGTTGTTATTCATGTGGGCAGGTTAGCATCCCCCATTCGGAGAACGTTATGAACGACCTCTTTTTGTCTTCCGATTTCATCCAAGCAAATCGCGTTCTAAAGCTTACGTCACCGTTGGGTGACGACCAGCTCCTACCGGAGAGGATGTCGGTCGAGGAAGGGGTAAATCAACTTTTCGAGATAAAGCTCGTCGTTCGTGCCAAACGTGAAGTGGTGAAGCCGGAAGAGCTGATTGGCAACCTGGTGACCGTCGACGTCGAGATCGCCGAAGGCCTTCGACGGCCCTCCTTCTCGGCCTTCCAAACTGCAGGATCGTATATGCCGACGCTATTGGCTTCTTGCCTGTCGTTCACACTTTCGGAGCCCTCATTCCGCGCATCGTTTTCGAACAAAATGCCGCCGATCAAGATCGAGGCGGTTAGGACAAGAAAGGCGATTCCAGCACGCTTCAATTTGGACGTCCTTCGGCTCGGCACGAAAAGAGACGTGAGCAGGTTCCAGCCCATGTAAATGGTGGCAAACCAACCTAGAAAGGCAAATGCCGTGCTCATTCAATTTCTCATCAAGCCGAAGGCACCGCCCTCAATGTCTAGCTCCTTCGCATTGATGCCGATTCCCGCGTAGACCAAATAGCGAAATCGACTAGATGAATGGGACCCCTTTGAACAGACTGCGGCTCCCCATATCGTTGTCCAAACAAACGACATCTGTAGGCGTAGAGGCCAACCTTGATCGTGGCAGCGAGCGCTGGCAAAGGGGTTTTCAGGCAATAACAAAATCTTGATCGGCAACGACAGTTATCGGAACGCCTCAGGGCCCTACTTGCCAGAATTATACGGACACTTTGGACAGTAAGGGGTGGGGAGATGCTTCAAACTCGCAAACTATCGGCAGCCATGGCAGCCGTCCTCATCATTACCGTGTCGGCGTCGTCGTGTACCACGAGCTCAAACGATTCGGTGCAGACGGGCTCGGTCGGCTATACCGCTCAGAGCGCTGACTTTGCGCTTCGGCCTGCCTGCCGCGATGGTTTCGGCAATGATCGTCCGTGCAGCTACTAGCGCTGAAAAATGAGAAGTCTGATTGCCGCGATGGTTCGTCTGTGGGGATGGCCACTATCACACGACTTCGTCCGGCGGCATCATGGCCGATCAACGCACATTTCTAATAGCTGCAAGAGCGGCCATCGCTCGGCCTGAACCCACCCCCACACGCCGGATTAAGCGGCTGACGCTCATAATAACCGCCATAACCGCCGCCGATCGACGACGTCTGGTCGAGGCTTCCGGATGAAGTGCAAGCCGAAATGATCGTGGCAAGGCTGATCAGCGTTCCGGTCGCGATAAATGCGAAAAATCGGTTCATCTGAGCTTCTCCTCGGAGGGGCACGGCTTTAGCCGAAGTTTGCAATCTACCACGCCATCACGAGGGTATGCGAGGACTTATAGAGGCTGAGCGGCCTCGGCGGCCGCTTCTAACGCCAATGTGATCGTTTTTCAGGCCCAATGCCTCAAGCCATGCACTGTCGCATAACTGTCATGTAAAATTGCCCATTGCGATAGCAGCTTGCGCAAAATATATGCTGCCAGCTAACAAAAAAAAGAATGAGTAAACTGCCATGAGTGCCATACAGAAACTTTTCCACCGCAATCTCCTGACCCGCTTCGTTGCTGGTCTCGGCGCGGTTCCCCAGCGTATTCGCGACGCACGCGAAGAGCGCAAGCCCGCCATCCATCCATCCTTCATGGACGATTTCGGCGCCTGAAGCGCGTAGCGAACCTTTAAGTTCGCTTACCGCGCTTTCGCCTTTGGTTTCGCGCATGTCTCTATCGCGAAACCGCTCCACACATTTGCGTGACATGCTTTGGCCATCCAAGGCATCCGCTCGCCGCCGGGTAAGGTAGTGACCTCATCCCGGCTGGCGCGCATGCTCAGTTGACTACGGGTGCGGCCGGTTCGCCCCAGCTGGATATAGGCTGGCCGGCCTTGGTCGCCACCCTGACGTCATAGAGCGCGAGTGAAGCCTGGAGCTGCCGCATATCGTTGCAGCGGTTGATGATGCCACCGATATACTGCACGCAATCGCTGGCGCTGCCCTGTACCGAGCCCGTGGCCCAATCCTTGACGATTCCGTCGGCGCCCACCAGGAAATAGGAAAGCCGGTTGTTCTGCGAAATCGTGGAACTGCCGACCAGGCCGGCGAAATTCGTGCCGGTCTCGGTCTGGGCGCCGGGCGCCATATGCCGGTAGATCGTCATGCCGTTCATCAATGGCGTCGCGCCGATCATCGGCCCGAAGGTCGCTTCGGAGCCGGAAAGCCGCGCCATTGGCGACTGGCCAAGATTGGCGACCTCCGCATAGGGCTTGCCCAGCGCATAGCTGGTGTAAGAGCGGTTGGCGGCGTTCTCCGCCTTTTCCGCCACCTGAGAGCACCCCGCCAGACCGATGGCGAGGCTGATCGAAAGAATTGCCATGAAGCGCATGCTGCCCCCTTGCCGGCCGCAGCAGCGCGGCCGCCGTTTGTTCCTTAACCCGCCGTATTTGCTATCAGGTTTGCAGGATTTGGGAAGCGGTCGCGCCAGAGCAGCATTGTTTGCTACAGCTTTACCGGCGTGCCGTGTGAGCCCGCCCTGCCCTGCCCGGCCAGGGCAGAGGGGGGCGGTCACAGCC
Organism: Rhizobium indigoferae; assembly: GCF_034554815.1. NCBI lineage: Bacteria > Pseudomonadati > Pseudomonadota > Alphaproteobacteria > Hyphomicrobiales > Rhizobiaceae > Rhizobium > Rhizobium indigoferae. The sequence continues at coordinate 3,016,976 of NZ_CP140635.1, forward strand.
GACGGTCATGATCAAGCCACGGCGGAAAATTCCTTGCGGAACCAGATCCGGTCAACGGGCCGGCCTCCCGCATGCCCGCTGATCCTGCCGAATTCGACATATCCAAGCTTCGGGTAAAAATCCGGGGCCTGGGTCGAGAGCGTGTCGACGCAGGCCGCGACCGCGGCGCGGCGGCGGCCTTCTTCTTCGGCCGCCGCCATCAATTTCGTGCCGATGCCGCCCAGCCGCAGCGATTTTGCGACCCACAGATTACCGATGAAAAGAACCGAGAAGGAAACGGACGCCGTTATTCCGGCGACAAGCCCTCCGTTCTCTCGCCAAACGATGGCAAAAGCCTCGCGTCTGATCTCAGCGCTCTCGTTGAAGGCGTTCAGGCCGTCTGATATCGCGGTGGCGATCTCGGACGGGACGGGATCGAGCGTTTCGAACATTGCTTCCTCGTCGTCGATGGTCGCCATATGATAGCGAGCCGTCGGTTCCGGTCCAGCCGTTTCGGCTCTTAAGAGTTGGCGGACGTCCTGCAGGTTCAGGCTCGGATAGAGGCATCCCTGACATTTTTTTCTCGCTACACATGCGCCTGTCTTTTCCGCCGTAATAGCTTCACAATCAACCGACAGAAAGCTCTTCCGGGAAACGACAACCAAGGAATGAAAACATGGCGCCGATCTATACCAGAACAGTCCTGATGACCGCCCTTTTGGCGCTGCCGCTGGCCGCCGCAGCGCCCGCCTTCGCGCAGGAGATGAAGCCGCGCGAGCCGGTGATTTCGGTGACCGGCGATGGCGAATCGTCCGTCGCTCCCGATATGGCCATCGTCAATTTCGCCGTCGTCAAACAGGCGAAAACCGCCCGCGAAGCGCTCGACGAGAACAACAAGGCGATGAACGACGTGCTTTCCGCGCTGAAGAGCGGCGGCATCGCCGAGCGCGACCTCCAGACCTCCGGCTTTTCCATCCAGCCGCAATACAATTATCCGCAGCCGGTCGACGGCCAGCAGCAGCAGCCGCAGCTGATCGGCTACCAGACCATCAATTCGGTCACCGTCCGGCTGCGCGATCTCGCCAAGCTCGGCGCGGTGATCGACCAGTCCGTCAGCCTCGGCATCAACCAGGGCGGCGACATCCAGTTCACCAACGACAAGCCGGATGCCGCCATCGAAGAGGCGCGCAAGAATGCCGTCGCCGAAGCCGTCAAGAAGGCGAAGACGCTGAGCGAAGCCGCCGGCGTCAAGCTCGGCCGCATCATCGAGATCAGCGAGAATGTGCCTCGCGCAATGCCGCAGCCGGTCTATCGCGCTACGATGATGAAGGAGGCCTCCGACGCTGCCGTTCCCGTCCAGAGCGGCGAGAATAATTACAATGTCAGCGTCACCGTGACCTTCGCCATCGAGCAGTAAAATGAAAGCGCCGCGCGTCTTTTCAGGCGCACGGCGCTCGGTTCAATGTCATCTTCTGCGCGTCGGCCCGAGAGAACGCCGATGCCGGCCCCTCATCCGGCTGCCGCCACCTTCTCCCCGCCTGCGGGGAGAAGGGGATATGCCGCGACCTCTCCGTTTCCACTTTGCTCTCCGCAGGGCACGTCCCCTCTCCCCGTTTTTACGGGGAGAGGGTTAGGGTGAGGGGCAGCCATTAGCGCAAACCGGACTGCGGTGGGACAAGGCCGAGGATGACGCCGGGGAAAGAGCGAGGTTTGTCACAAAACGGAGCGCCGCGCGTCTTTCCAGACGCGCGGCGTTGTAAAAGAGACTTTCACAAAAAGAAAACCGCCCTTGCCGATCCGGGGAGACTGGCAAAGGCGGTTCTTAGCCGCCGCATCGGGGAGACGAGGCGGTATTCGACCTTGATATCAGCGGCGCAGAGCGGGGCAACCGCGCACATTGCCGAAGCTCATCTCATCGGGGCCGCGACGGGTCCAACCCTGGACGATCACGCGGCGCGGCGTGATGTCGACGACGCGGGCGCGGCGGAAGCCGTAATCGCGAGCGAGGTTTTCGGCGAGCTGCGGATTGCAGCCGCGCGACGGGCGGCCGTAGCCCGGAAGCGGACGGTCATAACCCGGAGGCGGACGGTCATAACCCGGAGGCGGACGGCGATAGTCCTGCGGCGGACCCCGGTCCGGCTCGCCAATAATGATATTCAACTGGGCGGCGGCAGGCGCCACCGTGCCGGCCAGGGTACCGGCTGTCAGCATGACGGCAAGACCCGCCTTTGCCAGAAACTGCATCATCGAAAAACCTTTCGTTTGAAAGTCGGGCCGGTCAAGCCGCCCTCCCCATTCGTCCGCATTACGCCGAAGCGTCATTTGGGAATCACTCATACAGGTCAGAGAAGAGACGGCTGAAAGTGTCAGCGTCAAGGCAAAAACGGGGCGGCAAGCACCACATGGGCGCTTGCCGCGGAGTCCTCAGCGCCGGATCAGCGGGCAGCCGCGGACATTCGCGAAGGTAATCCTGTCCCAGCCGCGGCGTTCGCGCCCCGCGACGACAACGACTCGCGGCGACATGCGGGTGATGCGGGCGTCCCGCAGGCCGAAATCACGCGCCTTGCGCACCGCATGCATCGGCGAGCAGCCGCGTATCGGACGATGGTATTGCGCCTCGACGATAAAGCTCGTCTGCGGCCCTGCGGCGGCGGCCGTGGAAACTGTGGCCGGAATGGTGCAGAGGGCGAGCAAAGCGGCAAGCGAAGCCTTAGTCAGGAAATGCGTCATGGGGTGTCTCCGTCGATTGGTATTACCTAAGCTCTCCCTTCAGGGATTGTCTCGACAGTAACCGCCGCAAACTGAACGGTGTTCGAACCGGGCATTCAGTTTGCATTCACAAGAATGAATCCGGTTTCAGCTGCCAAGATGCAGCACGATTTCGCGCCGGTGCGGCCGGTCGCGATGTTCGTAGAGATAGATACCCTGCCAGGTGCCAAGCATCAGCCGCCCCCTGGCGACGGGAATGCCGATTGAGACCTGCGTCAGCGCCGCCTTGATATGCGCCGGCATGTCGTCCGGCCCCTCGGCCCGATGCACGACCCAGCCCATCGAGGGATCGGAGGCCGGCGGCACGAGGCGGCGGAAGAAGGAGAGAAGATCGGTGCGCACGTCGGGATCGGCATTTTCCTGGATCAGCAGCGAACAGGAAGTGTGGCGCACGAAGACGGTGAGAAGCCCCTCCTCCCGCCCCGACGCTCTGACGAAGGCCTCCGCCTGGTCGGTGAATTCGTAAAGGCCCTGTCCGCGTGTGGACAAGATGAGGATCATCTGAGGCAAGGCGCTCTCCCGTCTGGAATGACATCTCCCGGGAGTTGGCGCGCCGTGACGGCCAAGTCAATGCTTGCCTCACGCAAGTCTACACGCGCCCTGGCAAGGCGGCATCAGAGCTTGAGCATCATCTCGAAGCCGCCATAGATCATCCGCTTGCCGTCGAACGGCATCTGCCATTGGTCGCCCTTGAGTCTCGGATCGTCCATCACCTTCGCATTGATATCGTCACGCTCCTGCCGGGACCGGTAGACGATCCAGGAAAACACCACCACTCGTCCTCCTTGGCCTGCACGGCGCGGGGAAAGGAGGTCAGCTCGCCATAGGGCACGTCGTCGCCGATGCATTCGACATATTCGAGCGCGCCATATTCCTTCCAGATCGAGCCGGCGAAGGTCGAGAATTCTTTGTAAGCATCGACATTCTCCTTCGGCACCGCCACGATGAAACCGTCGACATAGGACATTGCGCTTCTCCTCCACCTGCCCTCGTTAGCGGGAGAGATAGGAGATCGGTCGGGCAGGTCCAGGGATAAAGCGCGCGGCAGCGACGGGCAATCAGGGCCCGTTCACCAGCTTCAGGATGAGCTGCTGGATATTGCCGCCGTCACCCATTTCGATCTTGTCGAAGTCACGGCCGCGCTGGCGCTGCCTGCCGGAAATCTCGCCGAGGCGGCGGGTCAGTTCGATCCGGATCTTCTTGCAATCGGGATCGTCGGCGACGGTGAGGCCGATGCTCGTCGCCTCGATTTCCTTGACCATCTCCTTGATGGTCTCGCCATGCACCCGCTCATGGGCCTGCACGCCTGATATGAAGGCCTGCCAGCTGCTCTTGACGGCGGCCGGCAGCTCGGCCGCCGGCTTCGGCAGCGTATAGGTGATGATCAGCTTCGGCCGGTTGGTCGTGATCACGCAGGCGTTTCCCTGCGGTTCGTATTTCCGGGTCCAGGTCAACTTGAACGTCGTATGCGCGATCACCCTGCCCGCACCGGCTTCAGGCCCTCGCGCCCCAATCGATTCATAGAGCTCAGCGCCCGTTTTGCCTGATATCGAATAAGGCCGCACCTCTTCGACCGCCTGCCACTCGGCCAGCGCCATAGCCGGCACCGACGTGAAAACTGCCGCCAGGACACAGGATAGGAAATTTGTCGTCGTCACGCGCGGCTCCGCCGAATGATATTTGGGGCGAACCTAACGGGAGCGGTCGCCGCTTTCAACGCGTCATGCATGCACTAGCCCTGCAGCGTCTTGACCTTGGTGAGATCGGGGAAGAGCCGCATCCACAGGAGCACGACGACGATCGTGCCGAACCCGCCGACAACGCCGGTGGCGACGGGCCCGAGGGCTGCCGCCATCATGCCGGATTCGAATTCGCCGAGCTGGTTGGAGGTGCCGATGAACAGCGAGTTGACGGCACTGACGCGGCCACGCATTTCGTCCGGCGTCAAAAGCTGCACCAGCGAGCTGCGCACGACGACGCTCACCGTGTCGGACGCGCCGACGACGAGCAGCGCTACGACGGAAAGCGCGATATTGGTGGAGAGCGAGAAGACGATGGTGGCGACGCCGAACACGGCGACGGCGGCAAGCATCTTGCGCCCGACATTGCTCTCGAGCGGCCGGCGGGCAAGCACGATCGACATGGCGAGCGCGCCGACCGCGGGCGCCGCGCGCAGCAGGCCGAGCCCCCACGGACCGGCATGCAGGATATCGCGGGCAAACATCGGCAGCAGCGCGGTCGCGCCGCCGAGCAGCACCGCGAAGAGATCGAGCGAGATCGTGCCGAGCATCACCGGTCGGCTGCGGATGAAGGAGACGCCGGCAAAGACCGAGGCTAGTGTCACCGGCTCGCGCTTGGCAGGGCTCCATTGCATCCGGATCGAGATGACGTTGAAACTCGCAACGGCAAAAAGCAGCGCCGCGATGGCAAAGGGCGCGACGGGATGGAGGCCATAAAGCAGGCCGCCGAGCGATGGGCCGACGATCAGCGCCGTCTGCATCATCGAGGTCGAGGTTGCGACCGCCTTCTGCAGCATCGAGGCCGGCACGATGTTCGGCAGCAGCGCCGCCATGGTCGGGCGCTCGAAGGCGACGACGGCGCCGAGCACCGTGACGGCGGCAAGGATGCCGGCCGGCGTCAGCCATTGCTGCCAGGTGGCGATCGCCAGCACCAGTGCCGTCACCGCCTCGATCAACTGGCAGACAAGCCCGATGCGCCGCCGGTCGAACCGGTCGGCGACATGACCGACGACGAAGGTCAGCACCGCCATCGGCAGGAACTGGCAGAAGCCGACGAGGCCGAGCGCAAAGGCGCTGTGCGTCTGATCGTAGATCATCCATCCCATGGCAATGCCAATGGACTGGAAGGAGAGCGAGGAAAAAACGCGGGAGGCAGCGAAGTTCAGATAGCCGGGGTGGCGAAGAACGCTCCCCGGTCCTTGGGATATGTCCATTACGATGTCACCGGCCGGCAGCGCGGGTCCGCCAGCCTTTATAGAGTTTTTGAATGCCGGAACGGTGTTCTGCTCGAATGGATGGCTTGTCAATCGGAATGAGCTGCGCTCACCGGATTGCGTTAGGCCGCGGGCCTTTGCTCATACAAAATATGGATGAGGCGATATATCAGGTATCAATTTCCGATATGGAGCGGCTGGCCGTAGCCTCATTGCTGTTACCAAACCAAGAGGCTTTCGATGACCATCGACACCACGGCAAGTACGCTGACCGCAGAGCAGCACGCAACGCTTGAAACCTTCTACGGCGCCTTCACGCGCAAAAATCCCGATCTTCTCGATGAGGCCGTCACATCAGGCTGGCAGGATATTCCGCTCGCCCCCGGCCAGGGTCCCGGGCCAGCCGGGCTGAAGCCGATCATCCTCGGCTTTATCGAATCCCTGCCGGATGTGGAGATCGTGGTCGACGAAGTGATCGGCTTCAACGACCGCGCCGGCGTTCGCGCCCGTATCGTCGGCACCCAACGCGGCGCGCTCTTCGGCATTCCGGCGACGAATCGCCGAATCGAGATCGCGCTCCATGAATTCCACCGCTTCGAAGGCGACAGGATCTCCCACACCTGGCATCTCGAGGACTGGTTCGGCATGCTGCACCAGCTCGGCGCCTGGCCGCCGAAGACGACGTCCCTTCATCCGGAGAGCGCGTGATGAAGGCCGCCCGCATCCATGCCTATGGCGCGATAGACGATATCCGGATCGAGGATGTGCCCGAGCCGGTACCCGGCCTTGACGACGTGCTCATCCGTGTCGAGGCGGCCGCCCTCAATCCAATGGATAACAAGCTGCTTGCCGGATATCTGAAGGACTTTTTCCCCCTCGCCTTCCCCTATACGCTCGGGACCGATCTCGCCGGAACGGTGGTTGCAACAGGCCCGCTCGTCGCCACCGTCAGGCCGGGTGACAGGGTGATCGCGCGCACCGATCCGGCAAGCGGCGGCGCCTTTGCCGAACTGGCGGCCGTGCCCGCCCGATTGGTCGTTCCGATGTCGGCCGATCTGCCGCTCGCAAGCCTCGCCGGCCTGCCGACGGCTGCGGCCAGCGCCTGGCAGGCGCTGTTCGAGGCCGGAGCCGTCCAGCCCGGCCAATCGGTGCTTATCCATGCCGGCGCCGGCGGCGTCGGCAGCTTCGCGGTTCAGCTTGCAAAGCGTGCCGGCGCGCATGTGACGGCGACAGCCTCCGCGGCCAATCTCGACCTCGTCCGCTCGCTCGGCGCTGACGGGGTGATCGACTATCGCAACCAGGATTTTACCGCCTTCGCGACGGGCCTCGACCTGGTGATCGACACGATTGGCGGCGAAACGCTGGAGCGATCACTCGGCATCATCCGCCGCGGCGGCAAGCTCATCGGCCTTTCCGCACCGTTCGACACCGAAGGGCCGAAGGCGCGCGGCATCGATGCGCAATTCCTCTTTCACCAGAGCGATGCCGGCCGCCTGGCTGCGGTGGCGGCACTTGCCACAGATGGCCGTCTCCAAAGCGTCATCGGCCAAGAATTCGCCCTTGCGGACACAGTCGAGGCCTTGCGGTCCCTTTCGAAGGGTGGCGCCCGCGGCAAGACGCTGCTGATGGTGTAAGGCGAGCTGGCTACTTCACAAGCAGGATCAGTTCGATTCCCCGAGCCGATCCTGCTTTTTCGCCGCAACTGACCCGATCAGTTCGCGGAACCACTGCTGCCCGACATGGGAATCGTTGCGGCGATGCCATGACAGCGCAAAGGAGACCGGCAGCAGCTCGATCGGCGGCTTATGGAGAGACAGCTGGGCGCGGCTATCCGAAACGTCGACGATGCCGCGCATCAGCGTGGCGACGAGATCGGTCTCGGCGACGATCGCCGGCGCCGCATACATCTGCGGCAGCGTCAGGCCGAGCCTGCGGCGCAGGCCGAGTTCCGAAAGCTTACGGTCGACATGGCCATAACGATCGCCTTCCGGCGATACGAGCAGGTGGTCGAGCGCGACGAAAGTATCGAGATCGAGACCCCTTGCCGCCGCCGGATGATCGGCGCGGACGATCGAAACGAAGCTCTCCTCGAAAAGCAGCCGGGAAAGGATGCGTGGCGACGTGGAAACCGGCACGCCGACCGCCGCATCGACCTCGCCAGCATCGAGCATTTCCACCGCCTTTTCACGGGCGATGAAACCCTTGACATCGATGCTGATATTGGGCGCGGCCTGCCTGATCGCAGCCAGCAGCTTCGGCAGAAGCACGAAGGCTGGGTGTTCGGAGAGACCGAGCCGGAACGAAGCCGATGACGACCGCGGGTCGAAGACACCGCTGAAAGCCAGCGCCTCCTGCGCATGCCGCAGAGATTTTCCGATCGGCTCGGCAAGATCGAGCGCGCGCGGTGTCGGCTCCAGCCCGCTCGGGCTGCGCACGAAGAGCTCATCCTGAAAAAGCTGGCGCAACCTGGCAAGTGCAGCACTCATCGCCGGCTGGGTGCGGCCGATGCGGGCGCCGGCCCGGGTGACGCTGCGCTCTGCCATGATCGCGTCGAAGGCGACCAGGAGGTTGAGATCGACCGCTGGAAGGTTATTCATGATGTGGATGATCCTGGTCGACGACTATCGACCGGCAACATGTTGCAAACCCCGTTTAGATGCAAGAACCATGACGCCCTAGCGCGGTTCCCTGGAGATGCTGAGATAGCCGGGATCGAATTCGGCGATTTCCTGCAGGCGTTCCCAGTCGACGATGGTGATCGTCCGGTTCTCCCAGATGAACACGCCCTCGCGCCTCAGCGCCTGCAGCGTCTTGTTCAGATGGACGACGGAAACGCCGAGCACGTCGGCCATCTCGATCTGCGTCAACGGAAACTGGAAGCTTGCGCCCCGCGTCCGCTTCACCACCTGCAGCCGCACGAACAGTTCGCAGACGAGGTGGGCGATATGGGCGCGCTTGGAGCGCCGGCCCATGGCGACGATCCACTCGCGGTGGATGGCGCCATCGACGAGCGTGTCGAGCCAGAGCAGCCGCGTCAGGTGCGGCATGCGCTCGGTGATCGTTCTGAGATCGCCGTGGTCGGCGAAGGCGACATGGCAGGACGACAGCGCAACGATGCCGTGATCCATCTTCTTGATCGGGAAAGCGTGCAGATCGACGAAATCGCCGGCGACATGCAGTGCGGTGATCTGGCGACTGCCATCGGCCATCACCTTGTAGCGCGCCGCAAATCCATCAAGCAGCAGCGTGCTGTAACCCGGCCTGCTCCCTTCGGAGACAAGATCCTCCCCGGCAGCAAAATACCTGTCTTTGACGATGATCGCTCTGAGATGGCTTTCCTCTTCGGCCGACAAAATATCGCGGCTTCCAAGGTTGAGCAGCAGGGATTCAATCACGGTCTTGCCCGCCCGATATTGCTGGAGCCCTGATCCATTTCGATGCGACCTATATTTTCTATAAGAATCAATGCCTAGCCTCGGGAACAATTGTCTTCATCTGTGATTTCTCCTGTGACGCGCAGGAAAGAACATGGCTCGCTACTATTTCGATCTACACAACGGGGAAGGCCCCACGCGCGACGAGCACGGTACCGAGCTCAGATCTCGTGAAGACATTCCGAAGGAGCTGACCCGCATCCTGCTGGATGTGGCCCGCGACGAACTGCCCGCGGGTGATCGAATGACGATCGCCATCACCGTTCGCGACGAGAGCGGCGATCCGGTCACGGTTGCCAGCCTCGTCTTCAACAATGAATGGCTCGACGTCTTACGATAGCGGTTGCCGTTTAGGGGCTGCCGCCGGTCACTCCTACGCATCAATCCGACTCGGTCGGTTGGCGCGACGCTAAGACCCGCCTTGATAGCCGGCAATTAAATTTGACATAGTCTTTTGATTGCTTTGGCTCGATCGACCGGCATTCGCAGCTTGGCGTGCCTATCGTGGCTGTTTCGCAATTTCTTCGAGAATCAGCCGGATTTCTGCGAGCGGTCGCCGGCTTTCATCGAAGAGTTCCACCGACATCATGTTCAGAGGTGCAGCCGGCAGACCTTCGGTGGCCATCTCCGCCAACACGCGCCGTGCCTCCGCTTTCGCAGCTTCGATGGATTCAAAATCATATGCCGTCTCGGTCGTCCCGGCGCCATCACGATCGAAGAGCTGAAAATAGAATTTTGGCACGACACATCTCCCCGCTAGATGACCCTAACGGTCCGGCGGCAAACATGTTCCGCCGGAACGGGTTCAATGTCATGCGTGCCGTCAGAAGGCGCCGGCTTCCGGCGAGGCCATCTCTTCGATGCCGTCGACACGGTCGGGATAGAAGGCGAGATGGTCCTTGATGCTGCTGACCGCGGCATTCGGCGCCTCGTAGGTCCACACGGCATTCTTCGAGCGCTCGCCGCCCGGAATGATGCTGTAATAGGAGGCGTCGCCCTTATAGGGGCAATGGCTGCTATGGTCGGTGCGCTGAAGCAGCGACATGTCCACATCCCTGCGCGGAATATACTGCACCGGCGGATAGGAGGCCTCGCACAGCGTCAGCGCATCGCGGGTATCGGCAACTGTCTTGCCGCCAAGCGTGACGACGACGCGGGAGGGATTGTGCTCGACGGTGATCGGATGGTCCGGCCCCGGAATCTTGAACGACTTGTCTGACATCGGGTTCGTCTCCAGAAGCTATCGATCGCATAGAGATAGGGCGGGCATGCCGCCGGCCCAAGGCCCCGAACGTTGCTTTCCCTGAAACGCTGCGCCCTTAGAACTCGAAACGCGGCGACACCGGACTTAGCATCGCCGTTTTCGCCGCCGCCGGCCAGTGCCGCGCAAGCGCATCCGCAACTGTTTCGACCAGCCTGGCGATGTCGTCGCCGGCGGAGGCGTGCAGCGCCTCGGCAACGATCAGCACCGAACGCGTCGTCTCCCGCACCGCCGAAAGCCCGCTCTGCCGGTTCGTCCAGCGCCGCGCATGCGCGTTCTCCCCGCCATCTGCAAAGATCACTTCGTCCGGCTCGGGATATTCGATTTCGCCGCCAAAGGTCAGATAGGTCTCGTCACCCCTAGCCCGACGAACCTGGAGATCGCCCACGATCTTTTCAGCGTCGAAGACGGCGACCGGAATGGCGAAGGCCAGCGAAATCGCATTGCAGAGATCGATGAGCGGATGCAGGCGCGGCAGCGCATGTTCCTGGCGGAAGCGGCGCAGCAGCGCCTCGGAAGCGCAGCGATATTGCGTCGGCTTCAGCCCCATGCGGGAAAAGCCGCGCCGCCAGGCCTGGATTTCAGGGAATTCGCCTTCCTGCGCTAGCGTCAGCCGGGCCTCGGCGATTGCGTTGAAGTCTGCGATCGCCGCCTCGACATCGGCATTCGCATGGATCCCTCCCGCATGCAGCGCGCCGGCGCGAAGCTCTGGAAAGGCCTGCCATATGGCATCGGAATGGCTGAACTGCATGATCTATCTCCCGCCGGCAAGTTTGACCGTGCGGGTCCCGGCAAAGGCGAGACCGAGCACGGCCGCGAGCACGCAGGCGATGCCGGCGAGCTGGTGGAGCCCGACCTGTTCGCCGAGGAGGACGAAGGCAAGCATGACGGCGGAAACCGGAGCCAGCGCGGTGAAGAGCGCAGCTTCGGTGCCGCTCACCCTTTCTGCCCCCGCATACCACAGCAGAAATCCGCCGACGGTCGGCACCAGCGCATAATAGACAACGGCGGCGACAGCGCTTGCGGAAATGTCCTGTGCGAAAGGCGCTTCAAAAATAGCGGCCGGGATGGCGGCAACGATGAAGCCGATGCCGGCCATCATCGTCGACTGCGCAAGTGGCGCAATCTCCGTCTTCAGCTTTTTGTTCAGCAGGATGAACAATCCCTCGCAGACGACCGCCAGGAAGATCAGTGCATTGCCGGAGAGTGATCCTCCGGCCGCATCCGGCGTGAAGGCGATCGACAGCACGCCAGCCGTCGCAAGCGCCACAGCCAGAAGCAGGGCACGCTGCGGCCGTTCGCGAAGCAGCAGGATGGAGATTGCGGCCGCCACCACCGGCAGCGTGCCGATGATGACGCCGGCATCGGCCGCCGAGGTCAGGCTGAGGCCGGAGATCAGCAACGTCGTATAACCGACGCTGCCGGCCCCGGCCTGAATGAGGAGGATGAGGCGGTCGCTCCTGGAGAGCTTCGGCAGCCGCGCGCCGGTCGCCCACATCAGCAGGAGAAAGACCGGAAAGGCGATGGCGAAGCGCAATGCGGTGGCGCTGAACGGCGGCAGACCCGACGCGATCAACTTACTTGCGATCACAGTGCTTCCCACAGTCAGCATCGCCATCGCCAGATAGAAAAACCCATGAACCTGTCTCGACATCCAGCGTCTCCTGTTGCGCGAGCCGAGGAAACAGCAGGAGCCGGTCGGGGTCTTGAACGAAATTGCAGCCGCAAAATCGACGTTCAGACAAAGGCGCCGGCATAGAGGCGCGGCGACAGACCGTATTTGCGCACGAAGACCCGCGTCATGTGGCTCTGGTCGGCAAAGCCGCTGGCAAAGGCGGCTTCCGCAAGCGGCATGCCCTGAGCGATCAGCCGGCGGGCGATATGGATGCGGGCCTGGACGAGATAGGCATGCGGCGTCAATCCGGTCGCCTTGGCAAAACCGCGCAACACCTGGAAGCGGCTCAGTCCGCTTTCCCTGGAGAGATCGGCGAGCGAGACGGCGGCAAGCGGATCGTCGTCAATCAGGTTTCGGGCGGCGCGGATCGACGCCGGCACCAGTGGCCGCTCTTCGGCGCCGCCGCGCTCGCGCATGACGTCGGCGACGAGTTGCAGAAGCAGTTCCTCGCAGAGCAGCCCATCCGCCGCCGCCCCGCCGGTAACTGCGCAAAACAGCGTTTCGAAACCGGCGGCGATCGCCGCATTGCGGATGACCGGATGTGGGATTTCCGATCGCCCTGCCCCGCCTTCGCTGATCTTTTGCGACAGACCGGTGACGATGGCGGGGGCGAAATAGAGGATGCGCCACGACCGCCCCTCACCGATCGGCGCACCATCATGCACCTCGTTCGGATTGACCGTGATGATGTCGCCGGCCTCTGCCTCCACCATGCCGCGGCCGCTGAGCGACGACTGCGCACCGGCGGAAATCAGGCCGATGCCGAATTGCTCATGCGTGTGCCGGTCGAAGCTGTGAGGCGTTTCCGCTTCCACCGCTTCGACGCCAGCCAGCGCCGAGCGCAACATCCTGAACTGGTTCTTCGCCATCGTCTGCCCGCAGGTCCGATCGCCGGCCACTCTGCCAGCCGCATGGGCATGACGCAATCGCTGCAGCCTGGACGCCTAAAAGAACTCGTCGAGCAGCTGATAGTATTCGAGCCGAGCCGGATCGGTGGCCGGCATGCCGTAGCGATCAAGGAAGGGCTGCACCAGCGCCTCGCCGAATTTATAGGCGATGCTGCGGCAGGCGAGTGCGATATCCTGATAGCGGTCGGCGATGCCAAGCCGGCTGCAGTCTATATAGCCGGAGAACCCGTCTTCCCAAGCGATGAAATTCGGCAGGCAGGCGTCGCCATGGGTGACAACAAGATCCTCGCCGCCTGGCCTCCCGCTTTCGAGTTCGGCAAACAGAGCCTCGGCACTCTTTCCAAGCCGCGTCTCATCGAAATCGGTCTCGTCGACGATGCCGGCCTGCATCCGCGCTTTCGCCGCCGCCATGCGTCTCTCCAGCCGATGGTCGAAGGGGCAGGATGCGATCGGCAGGCGATGCAGGTCAAGAAGCGCCGCAGCCAGCAGCTCGACCCGCGCAAGCGGCGTCAGCGCCGATGCACTGGCGAGATCACTCCCGGGCAGCGCGTTGATCAGCAGCCGGTTGTGCACACCGTCACCGTCCTCCGCAACAACGTCGGGACAGGACAGACCGCAAGTCTTGAGCCAGCGAAGCCTGGCTGCCTCGTCGGCGAGCTCGCCGAAAGCACCAGCCTCTTCGACCTTCAGATAAAGCGTCGGTAATCCGAGAGCTTCCAGCCGGAAGACACTCGCGGCGGAACGGCCGAGCGCATCGCGTTCGAACCGGTAACCAGCCAGACGGGCATCAAGCGCACCCGCCGACGGCGGTTGATCCTCTTGGGAAATCGACATGATATCTGGAACCATTGACGCCAACCGCATTATCCCGACCAGTCGGGAGACCGCAAGCGGCGCGATCGGTCAGCACACAATGGCAGACTGAACCGATCCTCTGCGACCTCAATGAACGGTTTCGGCGGGTGCGGCCTCGAGAAGGATTTCGAAAGCCTCTTCCAGAGCAGCCACCAGAATATCGGTCAGCTCATCGCCTTTGTTTTCTAGGAACCGCGCGCTCACGGCCTCGTCCTGACGCTCAAAGAAACGCTCGATCTCATTCGACATATCATTGTCCTCTTCTTCACCGGATCATCACGGCCATGGGAAGAAGCTAGGTAGGGTTGCTTGCGCGTGGCTGTTGCCGGTGAGACGCAATCCAGGATCACGAGGACTAGTCACGAATTTCATATTTCGCATACTGACTGCGGGGGATCAATCCACCAACTTCGTGGGCAAACGACACGACTTTCGTGGCGTCCTCATCCACCTCGCAACGGAAACGAACCTGGTACCAGCCCTTAACTGTGCCAAAGGCTGCATCTCTCACATCAAGGATGGTACCGGTTCGCAATCCAAAACTAGGCAATGCGGACGGGAAATAACGCGGCGAACCGTGAACGAGTTGGCCCTGAAGCTCGGTGGCGCAAAGCGTGGCCACTCGCTCTTTGCGCGGAAGACCACTGACCGCAGTTTGCGCAAACAAACTGCCATCTTCCGTCCGTGAAAACAGAGTTTTTGCCTTGGGCAGATCGTCTTTAGCTATCACTTTCGGTTTCTCAGCGGTCTGCTGCTCCGGCGGCTTGGCCTCCTCGATACTTGTATTGGCTTCGCCAGAGACATCTGTCGGCGGCCCATTGCGCTCTGGGGAAACGTCAGTCGTCGCGACCTCAGGAAGCTTCACATCGTCCGGCACCGGCTTTGACGAAGGCTCCTCAGTTTTTGGTTTTTCTGCGGCAGCCTTTGTCGGCATCTGCGCCGGTTCGGCATCGTGCTGCGGCGGAGTTGTTGCGGGTTTGTTTTCGCCCTGAGAAGAATTTCCCGCCAACGACTTTTCGGGGCCGCTATTCCTGTCGCCAAACTCGATGACAGGGCTCAGAGTCGGCATAGGCCTCGGCTTAGCTTGCTCGGGAGTCTTGCTGGCCGGCGGAGGTGGAGGAGGAGGAGGTGGAGGAGGAGGAGGCGGTGGCGGCGGAGGCGGTGGTGGTGGCGGTTCCTTCTTGGCCTCTTCCGGCGGCTTCGGCTCCGGTGGCTTTTCCTCGGGCTTGGGCTCCGGCTTCTTCTCCTCCGGCGGCGGAACGAGCTCCACTTTCACGCTCTCGTCTTCGACAGGCTTCGGCTCGATCTTCGGCAGCCCGAAAATCAGAAGAGCAATGATAGGAATATGCGCAACAACGGACACAACGACGCCCCAGCGGATTTCAGGCCGCTGTTTTCCCGTTTCATGCTGCGTTTCCGCTGGTTCCACGTCTTCTTCTGTCACAGCAGCGATGTGGCCTCTAAAGCCGGCAGCATCAAGCCACAAAAGAAAAAAACCGCGTGATCGCAACAGCCATTTAAAGTGCTACAGCGTCCTTTGCGCGTCCGAAAAGACGCGCGGCGCTGTAGTGTTATTGGTCGGCGGCTCCGTCGTCGGCCACCAGATTGTGCTCCCGCCATTCACCTTGCGGAATGGCATCGCCGACGAGAAAGGCGAAGGACGCGATCTTGCCGGAGCCGGCATCGAGCTCGCATTTGAACTGGATGTTGTACCACTTGCGTTTGCTGCGGAAGGCGCCGCCCTTCACCTCGACGCTGTTGCCGGTGACCTTTTCCGCCGCCATCGCATAGGGCGCGAGCGCATCCGGCGCCATCGCCGGCTGCGCGCGGCGCACCTGCTCCAGCGCCTCCAGATCACAGAGCTGCAGATTGCGCTCGCTGCCAGCAAGGCCACGCAGTGCCTCGCGGGCGCGCCGGCTGCGCGGATCTAACAACACCGTCTCCGAAAACAGCTGGCCCGCCTGGACGAATACACCAGGCTTCGGCGGCACCGGAGGGACGGAAGCCACTTCAGGCGACCTCGCGGCCGTCGACGCTTTCTCCTGATGCGGCGGAGAGATCTCCTGGACCGACGCACTCGCGTCCGGCTTTGCCGTAGTGGGTGCAGGCGTCGCGACCCGCTGCGCTATCGCAGAAGGTTTGGCGACTTCGGGAACGATATCAACCGTAATGCCGTCATCCGGCAACGGTGCCGGCGGCTCAGGTCTCGGAAGCAGCAGGAGCAGCAGTGCAAGCATGACGGCATGCAGAGCGAACGAGGCGAAAGCGCCCCGCTCGATGCCTTCGTCCCGATTTCCCCACACCAGTGCCATCGCTCAGGAAGCAGCTGTCGGACAATCGAAGGCGGCCATAAAACCCGGGAACGCTTTCATCAAGAGCCCTGCCGATACGCCACGAGGAATTAAGGACAGGGCGACAGTGCCAGCCTGACGCGAGTTGCGCAACGCTTATGATCGCCGATAGCGTTCCTTTGTCGCGATCAACCAAGCGAGCCGATGATCTCTCGATAGGCGGCCTCCGGGAATGCCTTCAGTGTCTGGGTGCGGACATTGCCGCCCATCGCCAGCGAGAGGCCAAACCGCGCCATGACGGCATCGTCAGGCGCTTCGCAGACAGCCACCATGTCGTGGCCGCCCATCGTCAGAAAGAACTGGTTGAAGGAGCCGCCCATGTCGCCGAGCAGTTTCTTCGCCGCATCCAGCCGTTTTGACGAGTCGCGAACGTTGCGCACACCTTGGTCCGTCCAGTTGATCAGCACAATGTAAGTGGTCATTTCGCACCTCCCAGCGGAGGATTCGCCCGACACGGGCATGCGTCGGTCCTCGCTCGCGCATCGCGATCGATTTCTTCCCCCGTGGCCGGACTATAATCTTGTCACCACCAAGCGACAAGAAAGCCGCCGGGATCATTGGTATTAGGCATGTCGCCCAAAAGTGTGCGGCAGTGGCGCAAAGATCGAAAGGAAAGCCGGACATGAAGCCCGGCTTTCGCAATCGTAGAGATCTTGTCGTCCCTTAGCTGTCGAGGAACGAGCGCAGCTTTCTGGAACGGCTCGGATGCTTCAGCTTGCGCAGCGCCTTAGCCTCGATCTGGCGGATACGTTCGCGGGTGACCGAGAACTGCTGGCCGACTTCTTCGAGCGTGTGGTCGGTGTTCATACCGATGCCGAAGCGCATGCGCAGAACACGTTCTTCGCGCGGCGTCAGCGAGGCGAGAACACGGGTCGTCGTCTCGCGCAGATTCGCCTGGATAGCGGCGTCGATCGGCAGCAGCGCGTTCTTGTCCTCGATGAAATCGCCGAGATGCGAATCCTCTTCGTCGCCCACCGGGGTTTCGAGCGAGATCGGCTCCTTGGCGATCTTCAGGACCTTGCGGACCTTTTCGAGCGGCATGGCGAGCTTTTCGGCCAGCTCTTCCGGCGTCGGCTCGCGGCCGATCTCGTGCAGCATCTGGCGCGACGTGCGGACGATCTTGTTGATCGTCTCGATCATATGCACCGGAATGCGGATCGTGCGGGCCTGGTCGGCGATCGAACGGGTGATCGCCTGACGGATCCACCATGTCGCATAGGTCGAGAACTTGTAACCGCGGCGGTATTCGAACTTGTCGACCGCCTTCATCAGGCCGATATTGCCTTCCTGAATGAGGTCAAGGAACTGTAGGCCGCGGTTCGTGTACTTCTTGGCGATGGAGATGACCAGGCGAAGGTTCGCTTCGACCATTTCCTTCTTGGCGATGCGCGCTTCGCGCTCGCCCTTCTGCACCATATGGACGATGCGGCGGAATTCCGAGATCGAGATACCAGTCTCAGTCGCCAGATTCTGAATTTCCTGACGAATGTCGCGGATCGTCGTGTTTTCGCCCCTGGCGAATTCCTTCCAGCCGCGGGCGGCCAGATTGCCGATCGACTTCATCCAGTTCGGATCGAGCTCGGCGCCCTGGTACTGCTCCAGGAAGGAGTCGCGCTTGACGCCGTAGGATTCGGCCAGACGCAGCAGGCGGCCCTCGTTGGAAACGAGGCGCTTGTTGATGTCGTAGAGCTGCTCGACGAGGGCGTCGATGCGGTTCTGGTTCAAGGACAGAGATTTGACGGCCTTGATGAGCTCATCTTTGAGTTCCTTGTAGCGGCGCTCCTGGGCAGTGGACAGCGTGCCGGAAGCCGACAGCCGCTGCTCGACCTGCTGGTCCTGCAGCTTGCGCAGCTTCTTGTAGGTCTCGGCGATCGTATCCAGCGTCTCCATCACCTGCGGGCGAAGCTCGGCTTCCATCGCCGCCAGCGAAAGGTTGGATTCGTCCTCGTCCTCTTCCTCCTCCTCGGGAGGCAGGCCTTCGCCGCCGACATCGGTGATGTCGTCGTCGCCGGAGCGGGCGCGACGGGTCTTTTCCTTCTCTTCTGCGAGCTTGCGATCGGCTTCGATCTTCTCCGGGCTCTGGAACTGCGGCGCAGCCTTGGCTTCAGGGCCGGAATAGGTCGTTTCGAGATCGATGATCTCGCGCAGCAGCGTCGTGCCTTCGTTGAGTTCGTCACGCCAAATGATCAGCGCCTGGAAGGTCAGCGGGCTCTCGCAGAGACCCGCGATCATCGTCTCGCGGCCGGCCTCGATGCGCTTGGCGATCGCGATTTCGCCCTCGCGGGAAAGAAGCTCTACCGAGCCCATCTCGCGCAGGTACATGCGAACCGGATCGTCGGTACGGTCGGTCGGTTCTTTTTTCTTGGCGGTCGCCAGCGCCGTGCCGCTCGAAGGCGCGAGTTCGCCGCCTTCGCTCTCCTCGTCGCCGCCGGCGTCGTCGTCGTCGCTGCTGCCGGAAGCACCGGCTTCCTCGGCTTCCTCGTCTTCAATGACGTTGATGCCCATGTCGGACAGCATCGACATCGTGTCTTCGATCTGCTCGGACGTCACTTCTTCGGACGGCAGGACCGCGTTAAGCTCGTCCATGGTCACATAGCCGCGCTTCTTGGCGGCCTTGATCATCTTCTTGACCGCGTCGTCGGAAAGATCGAGAAGAGGGCCGTCGCTTGCGCCGTCGCGTTCGACTTCCGCGTCTTCGTTCTCTTTGACCTTGGTTGCCATTTATATCGTCGCCTTCCTGACGCTATCCAATCTCGCTACGGTGAACGGGCTGTCTCAGGGCCTGACGCGCCGCACGCGCCGCCCTCGAATCACCTTTGCCCACCTAACGGGATGACATTTAAAGCCTGATTAACCACGATTACCGGCACCGGACAGCAAAGCTTTCTTGCTCTTGGATTTCCGGCCATGGTTGCGCGATCCGCCTTGACCCAGTTCACCATTCAACAAGTCGAACGGTGATTCCCACATTTTTTGTTCTCGTCAAGCTTTTCCAGAAAAAAAGCCCACAAAAATACGGAAAAAGCCTTATCCACAGGCTTTGAACCGCGGCAGCGATTGCGAACCCTTATTTAAGATGCGGCGAACAAAAGACAAGGGCAGCAAATATTTTGCCCGTCGTACCCAGTTGTTTCCATCATCTTTGCAGTTGTGCAGACGGTATATGCACCTTTAGAGCGCCGTGCGTCCTTTCGGACGCACAAAGGACGCTCTAACTCTTTCAATCCTCGCATCGTGCTTTCCGAAAATGATTCCGATTCTCGGGCCGATGCGCCGGCCTGAGAAATAGTGGCTAACGCGCCGCGCCGTCATACGCCTTCACTGTCAGCGCGCCGAGATCGACCGCGGGAATGCAGCGCAGATTGATCGAAGCCATTGCCGCGCCGTCCGGACCCACGCCTTCGCCGAACGGTGCAATGCCGCAATTGGCGCAGAAGTGATGCCGGATGACATGCCGGTTGAAAGTGTAGGTCGAGACATTGTCCTCCGGTGTTTTCAGCACCAGCTTCTCGCGCGGCACGAAGGCCAGAAGTCCGCCCCGCCGGCGGCAGAGCGAGCAGTTGCAGTCAAGCGCCTCGGTGAATTCGCTTTCGACTTCGAAAGCCACATTGCCGCAATGGCAGCTTCCTTCATGGAGCATGTCGTCCTCCCTACATCCAGTCCATCACAACCTTGCCGGAATTGCCTGACCGCATCGCCTCGAAGCCGTCGCGGAAATCGTCGATGCCGATCCGGTGGGTGATGATGGGCGCGAGATCGAGGCCGCCCTGGACGAAAGCGATCATCTTGTACCAGGTCTCGAACATCTCGCGGCCGTAGATGCCCTTGAGATTGAGCATCTTGAAGATCACCTTGTTCCAGTCGATCTCGAAGCCCGCCGGCGCGATGCCGAGAATGGCGATCTTGCCGCCATTGTTCATCTTGTCGATCATGTCGCGGAAGGCAGGTGCGGCCCCCGACATTTCGAGCCCGACGTCGAAACCCTCCGTCATGCCGATCGCCTTCATGACGTCGGTGAGGTTTTCCTTCGATGCGTCGACGACGTAATCGATGCCGAGCTTGCGCGCCAGCTCCAGCCGGTGTGGATTGATATCGGTGATGACGACCTTGCGGGCGCCGGATCGCTTGGCGACGAGCGCGCCCATGATGCCGATCGGCCCGGCACCGGTGACGAGCACGTCCTCGCCGACGAGATCAAAGGAAAGCGCGGTGTGCACGGCATTGCCGAACGGATCGAAGATCGCGGCGATCTCGTCTGATATATCATTCGGGATCGGCACGACATTGCTTTCGGGAATGCAGACGAATTCGCCGAAGGAGCCTGGGCGATTGACGCCGACACCGAGCGTATTTCGGCAGAGATGCCCCCTGCCCGCCCGGCAGTTGCGGCACTTGCCGCAGACGATATGCCCCTCACCGGAGACCCGCTCGCCGACATGATAGCGGGTGACCGCCGAGCCGATCTCGGCGATCTCGCCGGAGAATTCATGGCCGACTACCATCGGCACCGGAATGGTCTTCTGTGCCCACTGGTCCCAGTTCCAGATATGGACGTCGGTGCCGCAGATCGCCGATTTCTTCACCCGGATCAGCACATCGTTCGGCCCAACCTCGGGCACCGGCACATTCTCCATCCAGAGCCCGACTTCCGGTTTCGCTTTGACCAGCGCCCTCATCATGTTCGACATCAACGATATCCCGCCTTGTTCTGGTGCCCGACTTTGCGACTCCCTCGTCTCCCCGTCGGGGAGAAGGTGCCCGTAGGGCGGATGAGGGGGCGGCACGGCACGCCATATAAACCTTACTTTGTTCCTCGCTTACCGCTCGAAACGTCGCTTCGCTCCTCCCCCTCATCTGTCCTGACGGACTGCCTGGGTCGAGCCACGGGTCTCGACCCGTCCTTAGGACCCCCGCTGGGAGAAGAGGGAGATGGCAACGCTATTCTCAAATCACACCCAGTTCCCGCCCTGCCTCCGCAAAGGCCGCGATCGCCCGCTCCACATCCGTCCGCGAATGCGCCGCCGACATCTGTGTGCGGATGCGGGCCTGGCCTTTCGGCACGACGGGGAAGGAGAAGCCGATCACATAGATACCCTTCTTCAGCATCAGGCCGGCCATATCCTGGGCGAGTTTGGCGTCACCCAGCATGACGGGGATGATCGGATGGCCTTCGCCGGCAAGTGTGAAGCCGAGCTTGGTCATCTCTGTGCGGAACAGATCCGCATTGTCGGAAAGACGCTTGCGCAAGGCATCGCCGTTTTCGATGAGGTCGAACACCTTGAGCGAGGCAGCGGCAATGATGGGCGCCAGGGTGTTCGAGAACAGATAGGGCCGCGAGCGCTGCCGCAGCCATTCGACGACTTCCGCCTTGGCGGAGGTATAGCCGCCCGAGGCGCCGCCGAGCGCCTTGCCGAGCGTGCCGGTGATGATGTCGATTCGGCCCTCGACGCCGCAATGTTCGGCAGAGCCGCGACCGTTCTTACCGACGAAACCGACGGCATGGCTGTCATCGACCATGACCATCGCGCCGTATTTCTCGGCGAGATCGCAGACACCGCCCAAATTGGCGATGATGCCGTCCATCGAGAAGACGCCGTCGGTGGCGACCAGTTTGAAGCGGCTGCCTTCGGCCTTTTTCAGTTCCTCCTCGAGCGCCGCCATGTCGTTGTTGGCGTAGCGAAAACGCTTGGCCTTCGAAAGCCTGACGCCGTCGATGATCGAGGCGTGGTTCAGCGCGTCCGAGATGATCGCGTCCTCCTCCGAGAGCAGCGTTTCGAAGAGACCACCATTGGCGTCGAAGCAGGAGGAATAGAGGATCGTGTCTTCCATGCCGAGGAAGGCTGAGATGCGCGCTTCCAGCTGCTTATGCTCCTCCTGCGTGCCGCAGATGAAGCGCACCGAGGCCATGCCATAGCCGTATCGGTCGAGCGC
Organism: Rhizobium indigoferae; assembly: GCF_034554815.1. Taxonomy (NCBI): domain Bacteria; kingdom Pseudomonadati; phylum Pseudomonadota; class Alphaproteobacteria; order Hyphomicrobiales; family Rhizobiaceae; genus Rhizobium; species Rhizobium indigoferae. The sequence continues at coordinate 3,039,092 of NZ_CP140635.1, forward strand.
CTTCTTGCCGGCCTCTGCCAGCTCCTCGTTGTCGGCAAGGCCGAGATAGTTGTTGGCGCAGAAATTCAGCACCCGCTCGCCGGTGGAAATCGCGATCTCGCCCGCCTGTTTGGAGCTGATGACGCGCTCGGATTTGTAGAGGCCGGCATCCTTCAGCGCCGAAATTTCAGCTTGGAGATGGGAGAGAAATTGCGAGGTCATGGGGCGGCCCTTCGTGAAGATTTCTCTACAGCGCCCCGCGTCTTTTCAGACGGGCAAAGGACGCCGTAACACTTTGAATTTGCGCATCGTGCTTTCCGAAAATCAATTCCAATTTCGGGCCGATGCGCCAGCCGAGTTAGCATATCACCATCTGCTTGTCTTCTTCAGCGCTGGACCGAGATCAGCAGGAACATCGGCCGGTCCAGCTCCTCCGCCCAATCTGGATTGTCGTGGAGCTCATCTTCGTTCGGGCTCCACTCCTCGACATGGCGAATGGCAAAACCGGCCGCGATCAAGGTGTTGAGCGTCGTGCCGAGCTTGCGGTGCTGCTTGACGACACCTTTGGCGAGCCAGTCGGTGGTGCGTGGACCTTCGACGGAATAGCGGTCGAGCGGCCAGATGCGCCGCCCCTCGGCATCGGCCGCCCAGGTCGGGTGGGTCGGCGCCATGAAGATCGGATGCTCGATGGTGAAGACGAATTGCGATCCCGGCAAAAGCGCGCGATTGACCGTCGCGACCAGACCGGCGAAATCCTCGATATAATGCAGCGCCAGCGAGCTATAGGCAAAATCGAAAGAAGCTTGAGCAAGCCTGAGATGCTCGAGATCGGCGATCTCGTAGGTGATCACGGCTTCAGCCGTATCGGCCCTCGCTCTGGCGATCATCTTTTCGGAGATGTCGAGCGCCAGCACACTTGCAGCACCTTGGCTCGCGGCGAAACGCGAAAACCAGCCGAAGCCGCAGCCGAGATCGACGATACGCTTGCCGGCAAGATCAGGCAGCAGCGCACGCACGGCCGGCCATTCGGACGCCCCGTCGAGCCCGTGAACGGATCGTCTCATGCCGCTATATCCGGCGAAGAATTCCGGTCGGTCGTAGATATTCTGGGCCATCGGCGCTCCTCCTCCAGAGGCAGCACTACCATGCCCCCTCGCCCGATCTCAAGGATCAGGCGGGCCGTTGTCCTGCGCCAGGATGATCTCCAGGAAGGCATCGCCGTAGCGTTCGAGCTTCGCCTGCCCGACACCTGATATGGCGAGCAATTCCTTGCGGCTGCGCGGCTTCTCGGTGGCGAAGGCGATCAGCGTCGTATCGGGAAAGACGACATAGGGCGGCACGCCGAGCGATTTCGCAATCGCCATACGCTCGGCCCGCAGCGCCTCGAAGAGACTGCCGTCGGCGCCCGATAGTCCCGATTTGCGTTCGCTGCGCTCCGCCTTCTTCGTGCGCCGTTCCGAGGCAGGCCGGTCTTTGCGGAAGAACACCTGTCGCTCGTGCTTGAAGACGGCGCGCGCCTCCGGTTCCAGCTTCAGCGCCCCGTAAGCCTCATGATCTACGCGGATCAATCCCATGGCAAGCAACTGGCGGAAGACCGACTGCCAGACGCGCGCCTGAATATCCTTGCCGGCGCCGAAGACCGGCATTTCGGCATGGCCGAAACGTTCGGTCTTTTCGTTGACATTGCCGAGGAGCACGTCGACGACATGGCCAGCGCCGAAACGCTCGCCGGTGCGATAGATGGCGGCCAGCGCCTTGATCGCCGCCTCCGTGCCCTCCCAGGTCTCGACCGGCTTCAGGCAGGTGTCGCAATTGCCGCAATGGCCGGCATGCGCCTCGCCGAAATGGGCAAGGATCGCCTGGCGGCGGCAGGAGGCGGTCTCGCAGATCGCCAGCAATGCGTTGAGCTTGGCGCGTTCGACCCGTTTGATCTCCGCGGCGGCATTTCCCTCATCGATCATCCGGCCGCGCTGGATCACGTCGGCCATGCCATAGGCCATCCAGACCTCGGACGGCAGGCCGTCGCGGCCGGCACGCCCGGTCTCCTGATAATAGGCCTCGACGGAGCCCGGCAGATCGAGATGGGCGACATAACGCACATTCGGCTTGTCGATGCCCATGCCGAAGGCAACGGTGGCGACCAGGCAAAGGTTCTCTTCTTTGAGGAAGGCATCCTGATTGGCGTCACGAACCGACCTGTCCATGCCGGCATGATAGGCAAGCGCGCGGATGCCCTGCCCGTTCAGCCATTCGGCCGTATCCTCGACCTTGGCGCGCGACAGGCAGTAGACGATGCCGCTGTCGCCCTTGTGGCCGGACAGGAACCGCAACAGCTGCTGGCGCGGCTGGTCACGCTCGACGATCTCATAGGCGATGTTCGGTCGGTCGAAGCTGGTGGTGAATATCTGGGCGGCATCGAGCCCCAGCCGCTCGATGATGTCGTCGCGTGTGTGCGGATCGGCCGTCGCCGTCAGCGCCACTCTGGGCACACCGGGATATTGCTCGCCGAGCCGGCCGAGCGCGCGATATTCCGGCCGGAAATCATGGCCCCATTGCGAGACGCAGTGGGCCTCGTCGATGGCAAACAGCGCGATCTTCTCGTTGGCGATCAGCTCGCGGAAACCATCGGTCAGAATACGCTCGGGCGTGACGTAGAGAAGGTCGAGCTGCCCCGCCGAAAGCGCGCGGCGAACCTCGACGAACTCCTCGCGCGACAGCGACGAATTGAGTGCTGCGGCGCGGATGCCGAGCTGCTTCATCGCCTCGACCTGATCGCGCATCAGCGCGATCAGCGGCGAAACGACGATGCCGACGCCGTCGCGGCAGAGCGCCGGGATCTGGAAGCACAGTGATTTGCCCGCACCGGTCGGAAAGAGCACGACCGCGTCGCCGCCGGAAACCACGTGCTCGACCACCTGCTGCTGCTTGCCGCGGAAGGAGGAATAGCCGTAGACCTGCTTGAGAATATCGAGCGGCGAGCGGCCGGAAGAAAACAGCGCGCCGGAAGCGGAAAAACCCGGTTCATTCCGTTCAGTCAGCGACATCAGTGGTTCGCCGCCCCTTTGACGCGGCCGGAAAGCACGCCGAAGCCATCGATGATTGCCTCCTGGTTCTCAAGGCGCACCCCTTCGAAATGCACTTCCTGCTGCGCTCGCATCAGCTGAACGATCGCCTCGCCGTCGCCGGCTTCGGTCGCCAGCGCGATCTCGCGCTCGAGCTCGATCTTCTGCCGGCGCAGCGCCTTCGCCCGCTTGTGGGAGGCCAGCGCCTGGCGGTATCCCTCACGCGCGTCCTCCATCGCCGCCTCCTCGGTCGCGATCCACAGCCGGGCATTGCGCACCTGCTGGTCGAGGCTCTTGATGAGCGGGCCGAAGCCTTCGAATTCCAGCCTTTCGGTCAGATATTCGCGCGTCAGATGCGGGCCGGCGACGGCCGCGGCTGCCCCCAGCATCGCCGACCAGAGCCGCTGCAGCTCGCGGCTGTCATATTCGATCGCGGCGATCTCGTCATAATCGTCGATCATCAGCGAGGGGTGATTGACGACGGTCAGCGCCAGCACGCTTTCCCGCAGCGCCGTATTGTTCTGGTGGCCGCGCACGGGGCCCGAGCGGGCGAGCCTTTCGGAAATGACGCTCGGGCTTTTCGGCCCTGCCTTGCCCGCATTGTCGCGGCCCGCCCGGTAATTGCCATTGCCGTTGAAGCCGCCACGGCGATCGCCATTGTTGCGGTTCTGGAACTGCGGCTGGAAGAAGGCATTCAGGCGGTCGCGAATATCCTGCTGGTAGTGGCGGCGCACGTTCTCGTCGGCGATGACGGCGACCAGTTGCTTCAGCCGCGCCTCCAGTTCGGCGCGCGCCTCGGGCGTATCGAACTTGCCGGTGTTGATCTCCCGGCTCCAAAGCATCTCGGAGAGCGGCTTTGCCTGGCTCATCACCTTGTCGAAAGGCGCGCGCCCGTCATCGCGCACGAGATCGTCGGGATCCTTGCCGTCGGGCAGAAGCGCGAAGCGAACGGAACGGCCGGGCTTCAGATGCGGCAGCGCCAGTTCGGCGGCGCGATTGGCGGCGCGGATGCCGGCACCGTCGCCGTCGAAGCAAAGCACCGGTTGCGGCACCATCTTCCAGAGCAGCTCGAGCTGGTTTTCGGTGAGCGCTGTGCCGAGCGGCGCGACGGCATTCTCGATGCCCGCCTGATGCAGCGCGATCACGTCCATATAGCCTTCGACGGCGATAATGGTGCCGGTCGCATTGTCATCCTGAGAATCGCCGCGGCCCGGTCCCTGGATTGCGCGCCGCGCACGGGCGAAATTGTAAAGGACGTTGCCCTTGTGGAAGAGCTCCGTCTCGTTGGAGTTCAGATATTTCGCCGGCGCGTCGGCCGACATGGCGCGGCCGCCGAAAGCGATCACCTTTTCCCGCGACGAAAGGATCGGGAACATGATGCGGTCGCGGAAACGATCGTAGGAAACCGGCACGTTTTCATGGACGACCAGACCGCAGGCCTCGATCTGGTCCTTGGAGACACCCTTGCCGGCGAGGAATTCCTTGAGCGCATTGCGGCTGTCAGGCGCATAGCCAAGACGGAAGGTCTCGATGGTGCGCCCCGTCAATCCGCGGTCGCGCAGATAGGCGCGCGCCCTCGCCCCATTTGCCGTCTGCAACTGATCCTGGAAAAATTGTGTCGCCATTTCCATGACGTCGATCAACGAGCCGCGCTCCTTCTCGCGCTTCTCCATCACAGGATCGGCAAGCGGCATCGGCACGCCTGCCATATCGGCGATCTGCTGCACTGCCTCGGGAAAACTCAGGCCCTCCAGCTCGGTGAGAAAGCGGAAATGGTCACCGGTGACGCCACAGCCGAAGCAGTGATAGCGGCCCTTTCGGTCCTCGCAGTGGAAGCTCGGCGATTTCTCGCCGTGGAACGGGCAGCAGGCCCAGTAATCGCCGCGCGACACATTCGTCTTGCGCTTATCCCAGCTCACGCGGCGCGCGATCACGTTCGAAATCGGAACGCGGTCGCGGATATCATCGAGAAAGGTGTTGGAAAAGCGCATTTATACCTCTTGGCCAACCTCCATATAAGCTGCTTTGCCGCTCCATGCCACGAAACTTGTCATGAAAACCCGCTATTCACAGGCTATGTGGCCGTCATCGGCGGCTCCGGTTATCCGATCAACAACGCGTTATCGCCCCCTGCGACAGGGTGCGACATTATTGTCCCTTCAGAGCCGGAATTCCGCCGGCAGAAAAACTTCAGCAAGCGCAGCGGTCTCTGACGGAGACGAAGAATCCCTTTTAGAAACAATAGATTAGCACCTCGGATGATTGCGCCTCATCAACCTCCGCGCCACCTCCCGAGACTCCGCTTCGACGCCTCCAAACCGCCGATTCCGGCAATTATTATTTTTTTGTAATTTGAATAAGCCGCCGCACCGCAATAGGTTCGATCTCAACAAAGCGATCCCCGAGCGAAGCACCATCCCTACCCCCGGCGCCGCTTCGCAAGGGTGCCTTTGCAAATACCCTCCGGCTTGGGCTTCGGCCCTGCGTGCCGGTGGAAGCAAAGAGCAAGAAGGCAGGAGCGCCCCCAGCTCCTGCCTTCTTAAATTTTTGGCTCTCCCTGCGACAACTCTCCCTTTGAAATTAACCGCTTATTGACAAAACCGTTGACAGGCGGCGCTCGCATGAAAGATGTATGCGCCGAACTCCCTGGACCTCTCCAAATGGCTTTTACCGCGGACAATCTTGCAGCAGACGATCGCTTTCTCGCTGCCATCCTGCATTGCGCCGATCAGATGCTCTCCATTTATCGTGAGAGCCCGCGCATCGCCTCGATCTTCGCCGCGCAGCAGCGCTGGCTGATGGCCCATGCCGGCTTCGCGCTTCATTACGGTTATTCCGACGACGGGAAGAGCGGCGGCCTCTATTCCGGCCGCTTCATCGATTTTGCGGTCAGGAACGACATCGCCAGCCGCAACACGGCCGCGGCCTTCATGCAGGAGATGCTGGCCTATCGCTTCCTGCGACCGGTTCCCGGCCCCGACAAGCGCACACGCTACCTCGAGCCCACCGAAATCGCCGAGCAGCATTTCACCCGGTGGCTCGTCGCCCATATGATGATCCTCGACAGTCTCGACGGCGGTGAGCGCGCCGATAAGATCACCGCCGATCCCTCTGCGATGATGGCAGCAATCCAGCCGCTGATCGCAAGGGCGATCATCGGGAGTGAAGCGGTGCGCAATCCGGGCGCCACCTTCAACCTCTTCAACTGGGCAAATTCCGGCGGGCTGGTGATGGACTACCTGATCTCGCGCCTTCCGGAATTTCCAAGGACGGCCGACCGCGTCGTTCTCGGTCCTCTGTCGCTCAGGGAAATCCGTGAACAGTTCATGATCTCCAACACCCACCTGAAGCGGCTTCTGACGCAGGCAGCGACCATGGAAAGCGTTGGCTGGACAGAACCCGCCCGCAAGGGCGACTTCTGGCTGTCGGGCCACTTCATCGGCGAATATTGGAATTATCAGGCGGCGAAATTCGCCATCATCGATGCCGCAGCGGAAGCGGTGCTCGGGCCTGCGGTTCGTAACGAACCGCAGGCAAGGCTCGTCATCTGAGGCTTATCCGTTCAACAGTTCCTTGACGGTCGCCGACGCCTTGGCAAAATCCATCTGGCCGGCATAACGCTCCTTCAGCGCCGCCATCACCTTGCCCATGTCCTTGGCGCCCGCTGCACCCGTCTCGGCGATGATCGCCGATACGTTGGCGCGCACTTCGCTGTCTGAAAGCTGCTTCGGCATGAAATCCTGAATGACAATGATTTCGGCACGCTCCTTGGCGGCAAGCTCCGGCCGGGAATTCTCCTCGTAGATCTTTGCCGATTCGTCGCGCTGCTTTACCATCTTAGCGAGGATCTGCAGGATCTCGTCGTCGCTCGCCTGTTCTTTGCCAATGCCGCGATTGGCGATATCGCGGTCCTTGACCGCGGCCTGGATCAGCCGGACGGTGGAAAGCCGCTCTGCATTCTTGGCCTTCATCGCCTCTTTCAGCTGGGTGGCGAGTTGATCGCGCAGCATGGTCTTCACTCCTGTTTTGATGCCGCTTCATAAACCACGCTGATGCAGGGGATCAAATAAATTGCGCGATCGGCGCGATAAAGCGCAGGAAAATGGCAGCAATCTCGGCTACAAAGATTGACGCTAAGCGATTGCGTGGCTATTTACCGCCACCTGCACCAAAATTCGTGATCAGGCCTGAAGCGCGCGGCATTGCCGCGTCCACGCGCCTGCGAGATCAAAAGGCGGCGAGCCGCGGCAACGCGCGCACCGAACGCCGGAAACGGGATGAAGATGACCGCGACAGCACCCTGGACAATCGAGAAGCCGACCGCCCTGCTCGTTCTTGCCGACGGCACGGTCATCGAAGGCAAGGGCATCGGCGCCACCGGCAAGGTGCCGGCCGAAGTGGTCTTCAACACCGCGCTGACCGGCTATGAGGAGATCCTGACGGATCCCTCCTATCTCGGCCAGATCGTCACCTTCACCTTCCCGCATATCGGCAATATCGGCACCAACGATGAAGACATCGAGGATCTGACGCCTGCCGCCCGTCACGGCGCCGTCGGCGTCATCTTCAAGGCCGATATCACCGACCCTTCGAACTACCGCGCCGCCAAACACCTCGACCAATGGCTGAAGGCCCGCGGCGTCATCGGCCTTTGCGGCATCGACACGCGGGCGCTGACCGCCTGGATCCGCGAGAACGGCGCCCCGAACGCGGTGATCGCCCACGACCCGAACGGCGTCTTCGACATCGAGACGCTGAAGGCTGAAGCCAAAGCCTGGAGCGGCCTCGAAGGTCTCGACCTCGCCAAGATTGCCTCGTCGGGCCAGTCCTCGCAATGGACCGAAACGCCGTGGGTGTGGAATGAAGGTTACGGTGAACTCAAGGCGACGGAGGCGAAATACCACGTTGTCTGCCTGGATTACGGCGTCAAGCGCAACATCTTGCGCCTGTTTGCCGGCCTCGGCTGCAAAGTGACTGTTGTGCCGGCGGCAACGAGCGCCGAAGACGTGCTCGCCATGCAGCCGGACGGCATCTTCCTGTCGAACGGCCCGGGCGATCCGGCGGCAACCGGTGAATATGCCGTGCCTGTGATCAAGACGCTTGTTAAGACCGATATCCCGGTCTTCGGCATCTGCCTCGGCCACCAGATGCTGGGCCTCGCACTCGGCGCGAAGACCGAGAAGATGCATCAGGGCCATCACGGCGCCAATCACCCTGTCAAGGACCATACCACAGGCAAGGTCGAGATCGTCTCGATGAACCACGGCTTCGCGGTCGACTCGAAGTCGCTGCCGGATGGTGTTGAAGAGACTCATATTTCGCTTTTCGACGGCACCAATTGCGGCCTGCGTGTCCTCGGCAAGCAGGTTTTCTCCGTCCAGCACCATCCGGAAGCCTCTCCGGGGCCGCAGGACAGCCACTATCTCTTCCGTCGCTTCATCAACATGGTGCGTGAGAAGAAGGGCGAACCGGCGCTCGCCGAGCGCTGATTTCAAACAATGCCCATTTCAGATGAAGGCCCACCCAAGTGGGCCTTTTTCTCTAATCGCCTGTTGACCTCAACTTAACTTGAGGAACTACAGATCTGCCTGCAAACATTTATGCGGGAGAAAACCGGATGAACGGCGTTTTCTACAGGATCGACAAGTTCGCCGTGCCGGCCCCGGCACGCGACGAGTTCCTGATGCATATGGTGTGCACACATGCCTTGCTGCAGGCGCAGGAAGGATTCACCGGACACTCTGTCCTGGAGCAGGTCGCCGGACCCGGCGAATTCAACTTCGTGACGATCGCCGAATGGGAAAATGCCGAGGCGTTCGAGCAGGCGCAGGCAGCGATCGCCGCCGCGCGGGCGACGGCAAACCTTAGTCCGCAGGAAATGTTTGAACGGCTCGGCATCCGCGCCGATATCGCCGGCTACAAGCCGGTCGCAGCCTGATCAGGAGATATCAGGCGCCGGCCGTCACTCCTTCGCGGCGAAGGAGAAGGTAGAAGCGCGCGCAGAGCATGACGGCGGCGGCGGCCAGCCCGACGAGGAAGCCGAACCAGATGCCGATGCCGCCGAAACCCAGCGGGAAGGCAAAGGCCCAGGCGAGGAAGAAGCCGATCGGCCAGTAGGCGATCAACGCCATGATCATCGGCACGCGTGCGTCCTTCAGGCCGCGCAGCAATCCATTGGCGATCACCTGCAGCCCGTCGACGAGCTGGAAAAGCCCGGCAACGACGATCAGCGGCCCGGCATAGGCAAGGACCTCGGGCGCCTCGGCCGCATTGACGTCGAGGAACCAGCTGCCGAGGAATTGCGGCATGGTGGCAAAGAGCACGCTGCCCACCGCCGAAATGGCGCAGGCGAGGACGAGCACCGTAATCGAAGCGCGCACCAGCCCCTGATAATCACCCTGCCCGTGCGCGACACCGACGCGCACCGTCGCCGCCTGGCTGAGGCCGAGCGGGATCATGAAGGCGATCGAGGCCCATTGCAGGGCAATGCCATGAGCCGCAAGCTCGATCGTGCCGATATAGCCCATCAGGAGCGAAGCCACCGTGAACAGGCTGACCTCGGCAAGGATGGTGACGCTGATCGGGAAACCAAGCCGGATCACCTCCAGCAGCGCATGCCAGTCGGGCTTCCAGAACCGCACGAAGATCTCGTAGCGCCGAGTCTCCTCCCGCCGCTGCACGAAAGCCAGGATGAAGAGGAAGCCGGCCGTTTGCACGACGACCGAAACGATCGCAGCACCTTCGAGCCCCATCGCCGGAAAGCCGAAATGGCCGAGGACAAGGATATAGGCGAAGATCGCGTTCATCACCAGCGTGGCGATGGTGACGTTGAGGATGATACCCGCTTTGCCGATGGCGCTGACCAGCGCCCGCATGACGTTGAAGAGCAGCGCCGGCAGCACGCCGAACTGGCCGATCATGATGTAGCCGTGGGCGAGCTTGGCCACCTCGGGCTTCTGCTGCGCGAAGAGAAGGATCTGCTCCGAATTGAAGAAGGCCGGCTGCATGATCACCCAATAGGCGATCACCACCCACAGACCCATGCGCAGCGACCGGCGCACCGACACGACGTCGCCGCGGCCATAGGCCTGCGCCACCATCGGAATGACGGCGATGGCAAAGCCCGAGCCGAAGATCAGGATCGTGAACAGGAACTGCGCAGCAAGCACCATCGCCGCCAGATGCTCGGCGCCGAGCCGGCCGACGATCATGACGTCGGTGGTGTTGATGCCGAGCTGGGCAAGCTGCGCGCCGATCAGCGGAATGCCGAGCGCCAGCGTTGCGCGGAAATGTGCGCCCCAACGATTATCGGCTGTCGGCGCAAGCCTGCGCGTGTCGATCGGCGTGTCCATGACACCAGTCCTGTGATTGAAATATGCGTCGCCGCAGCTTGCGGCGAAATAACATCCGGACTTAGAGCAAAGCCCCGCAAAGAACTACCCCAGATGAGGCAAATGATGAAAAATTCATCATCGCATCAGCGTTTCTGATCGATCAACCTGCCGCTTCCAGCGCCTCGGCCGGCTCACGGACGCGGACTCGGACCCGCATGAGGAACACGCCGGCGGCCAACAGGATGAACAGGGCGGCGGCAAGATAGGGCGCGCCGGCAAAAGTGACCGGCGCCTCGGGCCGCGTGAAATAACCGAACATCTGCGTGAAGATCAGCGGTCCGAGGATGGTGGTAATGCTGCTGAGGCTGGTGAGCGCGCCTTGCAGCTCGCCCTGTGCCGAGGGCGGCACCATGCCGGCCGCGATGCTGCGCAGCGGCGGATCGGCGACGTTTTCCATGACAGTCGCAACGATGATGACATAGACGACCCAGCCCTCCCAGGCGAAAGCATAACCGGTGAGCCCGACGGCCGAGAAGCAGAGGCCGAGAAGAGCGGTCTTCCACTCGCCGAGCACCGGCACGATCCGCGGCAGAACCAGGCCCATGACGATCGCGGCGCCGATGCCGTAAATGCCGAGCGACAAACCGATCTGTCCCTCGCTCCAACCGTAGCGATAGGTCGAGACGAACGACCAGACCGAGGGATAGACGGCATGCGCCAGGAAGAACAGGAACATGACGAGGCTGACCCAGCCGATGCCGGGATAATGGCGCATCTGGCGCAACGCGCCGAGCGGATTGGCGCGCTTCCACTCGAACCGGCGGCGGTTTTTCGCCTCCAGCGTTTCCGGCAGCAGGAAGCAGGCGGCGATGAAATTGACCAGCGATAGCGCGGCCGCGCCGAGGAACGGCACACGCGGGCCGAATTCGCCGAGCAAACCGCCGATGACGGGACCGATCGTGAAGCCGACGCCGAAGGCGATGCCGATCAGCCCGAAATTCTTCGCGCGGTTCTCCTCGGTGCTGATATCGGCGATATAGGCCGAGCAGGTGGCGAAGCTGCCGCCACTGATACCGGCAAGCACGCGGCCGACGAACAGCATCCAGTAGCTGGTGGCGATGCCACAGATGAAATTGTCGATCGCGAAGGTCAGCACCGAAAGCAAAAGGATCGGCCGGCGGCCGAAACGGTCGGACAGGTTTCCGAGCAGCGGCGCAAACAGGAATTGCATGCCGGCATAGACGAGCATCAGCCAGCCGCCGTCAATCGCCGCATCGCTGACGCTGCCGCCGGTCAGTTGCTCCAGATAAGCGGGCAGCACCGGCATGATGATGGCGATGCCGATAATGTCGAGGAAGAGGATGATAAAGACCAGAAAAAGGCCGCGGCGAACGAATTTAGGGTCAAGCATGAGGCATCTCTACAGCGATCGGTTCTGAAAAGACGATCTCGTCGCCAAGAAAGTGACATAGCTCAGAAAGGAAACCGAAACAATCCGTGAACATTTCAAAGTTTTTGATAGTGCAGAACGGGAAGTTTATGAGACGTCTCAACCGAGGGGCGCGCGCTGCCGTTCCAGCTTCAGAAAATCGACGAAGGCGCGCAATGGTGCCGGCATATGCCGTCGACTGGCGTAATAAAGATACGGACCGGAAAATTCGCTGGCCCAATCGTCGAGGATAGCGACCAGTTGACCGGAGGCGAGGCCCGGTTCCAGGAGCTCTTGGAATGAGCTGATGATGCCCAGCCCCGCGACGGCGGCGGCAAGCTCTATCTCGATCGAATTTGACGTAAGCGCACCGCTTGGCGAGATGGCAAAAGTCTCCCCGTCGCGCTCGAATTCCCAGGTGAGCCCGATCCCGCTGAGAAAGCGATGCCGGATGCAGCTGTGCTCCAGCAGGTCACGCGGATGTTGCGGCATGCCCCTTTCCTGCAGATAAGCCGGTGAAGCGGCGGCGACATAGCGCTGCCGGCGCGGACCGATCGGCACGGCGATCATGTCGCGCTCGATGCGCTCGTCATAACGGATGCCGGCGTCGAAACCGGCGGCGAGCACGTCGATGAACGTATCCTCGGCGACGATCTCCAGCTCGATCTCAGGATAGAGCTTCAGGAACCGGCAGGCAATGTCGGGCAGGAACAGCCGCGCCGCGACCGTCGGCACGTTGAGCCGCAGCGTGCCGGCCGGCCTGTCGCGGAAATTGTCGAGCGCCCCGAGCGCGGCGGCGACCTCACTGAGCGCCGGCTCTAGTTGCGCCAACAATCGTTCCCCGGCGGCCGTTGGCGTGACGCTGCGCGTCGTCCGATTGAGCAGGCGCACGCCGAGCCGCTCTTCCAGCCGCCGCAGCGAGTCGCTGAGCGATGAGGCTGAAACCCCACGCTTGCGGGCGGCGGCGCGAAAGCTGCGCTCCCTTGCAATCGCCGTGAAAGCATCCAGATCACTCAAGGGAAGATCGCTCATTGTGCATTTTTCCGTACGGCCTGTTCGACACTATCCGGATTATCGCACAAATACGAAAGCGCTAAAAAGGTGTCCGGCAGCGCCGCCCCGGCGCGGACGTCCGATAGCGCGCCGCTCCGGCGCAAAGAAGGAGAAGACAATGCAGACCTATCGTTTGGGAAAGACCGGACCCGATGTCTCGGCCATCGGCCTCGGCTGCATGGGCATGTCGGGCATGTATGGTCCCTCAGATCGCGCAGAAAGCATCGCGACGATCCATGCCGCGCTCGATGCCGGCGTCAACCTGCTCGACACCGGCGATTTCTACGGCATGGGCCACAATGAAATGTTGATCGGCGAGGCATTGAAGGGCCGCAGGCGCGAGAACGCCGTCATCAGCGTCAAGTTCGGCGGCATGCGCGATCCGGTCGGCGGCTGGAACGGCATTGACGCCCGCCCGGTCGCGGTCAAGAATTTCCTCGCCTATTCGCTGCAGCGCCTCGGCGTCGACTATATCGACATCTACCGCCCCGCCCGCCTCGATCCGAACGTGCCGATCGAGGACACCGTCGGCGCCATCGCAGATTTGGTCAAGGCGGGTTATGTCAGGCATATCGGCCTGTCGGAAGTCGGCGCCGATACGATCCGCCGCGCCGCCACTGTTGCCCCGATCGTCGACCTGCAGATCGAATATTCGCTGATCTCACGCGGCATCGAGGAGAAGATCCTGCCGACGACACGCGAACTCGGCATCTCGATCACCGCCTACGGCGTGCTGTCGCGCGGCCTGATCAGCGGCCACTGGCAGAAGGGCCAGGGTGCGACGGCAGGCGACTTCCGTAATTACAGCCCACGCTTTCAGGAAGGCAATATCGAGCAGAACCTCGCTCTGGTGGAGAAGCTGCGCGAGATCGCCGAGGCAAAGAGCGTCTCGGTCGCCCAGATCGCCATCGCCTGGGTCGCCGCCAAGGGCAAGGATATCGTCCCGATCATCGGCGCTCGCCGCCGCGACCGACTGAGCGAGGCGCTCGGCTCACGCGCCGTCGACCTGTCGCCAGAAGATTTCGAAGTTATCGAACGCGCCGTGCCGAAAGACGCGGCCGCGGGTGGGCGTTATCCCGAGCATATGCTGCAGCATATGGACAGCGAGAAGTAAGCAAGGGATGGAAGGGGCTGCGATGTGCTTATGCCATCCGCCCCTTCCTCTCTACTCCTCAAATCGGGCCGGAAAACGTATCGCAGGCTGACAACTGGCCGCTGTCGAAGCCACGCTTGAACCATCTGACGCGTTCCTCCGAGGTGCCGTGGTTGAAGCTTTCCGGCACGACATAACCCTGTGACCGCTTCTGCAGCGTGTCGTCGCCGATCTGCTGGGCGGCGTTCAGCGCTTCCTCCAGATCGCCGGACTCCAGCAGGCCCTTCTGCTGGGTATATTTGCCCCAGATGCCGGCGAAGCAATCGGCCTGCAACTCGACGCGCACCGACATCTTGTTGGCGTCGGCCTCGCTCATGCGCTGACGCGCCTGGTTGAACTTCGGCAGGATGCCGAGCAGGTTCTGCACGTGATGGCCGACCTCGTGGGCAACGACATAAGCCTCGGCGAAATCGCCGGACGCGCCGAAGCGGTCGGAAAGCTCCTGAAAGAATTCGGTATCGAGATAAACCTTGTGGTCGCTGGGGCAGTAGAACGGGCCTGTTGCAGATGATGCGGAGCCGCAGGCCGAGGCCGTCGAGCCCGAGAACAGCACAAGGCGTGGCTCCTCGTAATTCTGGCCCTGCGCCTGGAAGATGCCCTGCCAGGTATCTTCGGTCTCGGCAAGAACGGTGCGCATGAAAGCAGTCATCTCGTCATTGGCGGGCGTGCGTGTTCCGCCGGACTGGCTCTGCTCGTAGCCGGGACCGCTCGTCGTACCGCCGGTGTCGAGCACTTGCATCAGGTCGATGCCCATCGCCTTGAAGATAAAATAGATGACGACGAGGAAGATGATCGTGCCGATGCTGAGGCCGCCGCCGGCGCGGCGAACGCCGCCGCCGGAGGGGAAATTAAAGCCGCCGCCGCGGCCGAAACCGCCGCCGGTCGGATCGCTGCGGCGATCTTCGATATTGTCGGACTGACGCCGGCCTCTCCATTCCATCTTCGCTCTCCCCGGCAATGCCTGTGCTTGCACTCAAGGAGTCTATATATCCGTCGGCGGCTGGAATTCCAGCGACTTCATCGGGCAATCAGGCGCCCGCGTCGGCGGCGCAGCACGATCGCGACCAGGATCGAGCCGATCACCGCCGCGGCAAGGGCCGCCGGCCATTCCGCGCCGGTGAAGACGACCGCATGCATGATCCGGCCAGGCACGAAAGTGAACAGGCCGGCAAGGACGATGCCGCCGAAATAAAGGCCGGCGACGATGCGCTTGTGCAGACGGATATTGCCGCGACGAGCCGCAGCGATCGCATTCCAGCTGCCAAACAATGTTGCAATCGACAAAAGATGGATCGGGCTGAACCCGTAGAAAAGATCGAGTTGGTGAATGAAGAAGCTCGATATTGCCGTTACAATCATCAGCACCATCCAGATCCTGCCGAGCAGCCGGTGCAGCGGCGTGCCCTTGGGGCGCAGCAGGATATAGGCGCCGAGAAGGGCCGCCGGCGTCACAGCGGCGACATGGATCTGAACGGCGAGCGGGGCATCGAAGAGCGGTTCGAGGGTCATGAGCGGCATCCGGTTGAATTCGATCGCTCTTTCCGCCAAGACTTCATCTGCCTCAATCCGAACCGCGCGAACGGCAGGAAAACTTCGTGATTCACCCCTTCTTGCAATCCACGCTTCGCGAATTGCAGGTCTTTCTCCACTCCCGGCGCTTCTGGGGAACCTTTGCCGCGATCGTCCTGCTCTTTGCCTTCACCGGCCCCTACGGCACGATGCAAAGCATGGCCTTTGGCGAACGCCTCGCCTATTGGCTGAGCCTGCATGCCCTTGCCTGGGTGATCGCCATCCTCTGCGCGGTCGCGGCCGAAAGACTGCTGCGGGAGGTGATCGTTTCCATGTTCGCCCGCATGATGACGGGTTCACTCGCCGCCGCCCTGCCGATCGGCTTTGCCATCGGCCTCGTCGACTATGTCTTCACCGGCGAAACGACCACGCTGCAAAGCGGCCTGCAGCGCGCGCTTTTTGCGGTGCCGCTCTGCGCCCTCTTCTGCCTTTTGACCTACATGGCGATGAGCCAGAAAATCGCCGAAGCCGCAGCACCTCACGAAACCAGCCCCGGCACCTCGATCCTCGACCGGCTGAAGCCTGAGAACCGTGGCCCGCTGCTGCGCCTTTCCGTCCAGGATCACTATACCGAGGTGGTGACCGGCCGCGGGCGCGAACTGGTGCTCTTGCGTTTTGCCGACGCGCTGAAGGAAACCGCCGCAACGCCGGGCCTTCGCGTTCATCGCTCGCACTGGGTGGCCGACGCCCATGTCGACAGCCTGAAACGCGACAATGGCAGGCTGCTGATCCTCACCCGCGACGGCACGAAAATCCCGGTCAGCCGCAGCTATGCCGAGGATGTGCGCCGCCGCTTCACGTAAAGAAGACGCGCCAAACGCTTGACGGGACTCCCGCTTTCGCTCCTCCTGAAGCAGGGTGGCGGCAAAATCCGGGTGGTGGTCGTGCCTGACGGGAAATAGTCTTTCGTGCCGTGTTGGATTCCTGTCGATTCCGCGATTTATGGGGTTCCGTTTGCAAATACATTTGCCTATAAGCCGCTTCTAGCCTGAAAAGACCCAGCATGCGCGACCCGACCCGGTGATCTCCCACCCTGGCCGGCTTTCTGCGCAGCCAGAAAACGGAAGCACTCATGCCGAAGCGCCAAGATATCAAATCGATCCTCATCATCGGCGCGGGACCGATCGTCATCGGCCAGGCTTGTGAGTTCGACTATTCCGGCACCCAGGCCTGCAAGGCGCTGAAGGAGGAAGGCTACCGCGTCATCCTCGTCAACTCCAACCCGGCGACGATCATGACCGATCCGGGCCTTGCCGACGCCACCTATGTCGAGCCGATTACCCCCGAAGTCGTCGCCAAGATCATCGCCAAGGAGCGCCCGGATGCGCTGCTGCCGACCATGGGCGGCCAGACGGCGCTGAACACCGCGCTTTCGCTGAAGCGCATGGGCGTGCTCGACCGTTACAATGTCGAGATGATCGGCGCCAAGCCCGCCGCCATCGACATGGCCGAGGACCGCGCGCTGTTTCGCGAGGCGATGGCCCGTATCGGGCTGGAAACCCCGCGCTCGATGCTGGCGAACGCCACCGACATCAAGGACCTCGACCGCAAGACGCACGAGGCCGAGCGCAACAAGCTGCGCGAAAGCCTCTCCGGATCCGATCTCGACAAGGCGCTGGACGAGCTGGAAAACCAGTGGAACCTCGGCGAGAGCGACCGCAAGCAGCGTTACATGAGCCATGCCATGGCGATTGCCGCCCAGGCGATCGACCATGTCGGCCTGCCCGCCATCATCCGCCCCTCCTTCACGCTCGGCGGCACCGGCGGCGGCATCGCCTACAATCGCTCGGAATTCTTCGAGATCGTCGGCGGCGGCCTCGACGCCTCGCCGACCACCGAAGTGCTGGTCGAGGAATCGGTGCTCGGCTGGAAGGAATATGAAATGGAGGTCGTCCGCGACAAGGCGGACAACTGCATCATCATCTGCTCGATCGAGAACATTGATCCGATGGGCGTCCACACCGGCGATTCGATCACCGTCGCGCCGGCGCTGACGCTGACCGACAAGGAATACCAGATCATGCGCAACGCCTCGATCGCGGTGCTGCGCGAAATCGGGGTCGAGACCGGCGGCTCGAACGTCCAGTTCGCCGTCAATCCGAAGGACGGCCGTCTCGTCGTCATCGAAATGAACCCGCGCGTCTCGCGCTCGTCGGCGCTCGCCTCGAAGGCCACCGGTTTCCCGATCGCCAAGATCGCCGCCAAGCTCGCGATCGGCTATACGCTGGACGAACTGGATAACGACATCACCGGCGGCGCAACGCCTGCCTCCTTCGAACCGTCGATCGACTACGTGGTCACCAAGATCCCGCGTTTCGCCTTCGAGAAATTCCCCGGCGCCTCGCCGGTGCTGACGACCGCGATGAAATCGGTCGGCGAAGTCATGGCGATCGGCCGCACCTTCGCCGAATCGCTGCAGAAGGCGCTGCGTGGCTTGGAAACCGGCCTGACCGGCCTCGACGAGATCGAGATCCCCGGCTTTGAAGAGGGCGAATCCAGCCAGAACGCCATCCGCGCCGCAATCGGCACGCCGACGCCCGATCGCCTGCGCATGGTCGCCCAGGCGCTGCGCCAGGGCATGAGCGAAGCCGAAGTCCACGAAGGCTGCAAAATCGATCCCTGGTTCATCGCCGAACTGAAGGCGATCGTCGAGATGGAGGCCCGGATTCGCGAGCACGGCCTGCCTGATGATGCCGCTAACCTGCGCATGTTGAAGGCCATGGGCTTTTCCGACGCGCGCCTGGCGACACTAACCGGCAAGCGCCCGAAGGAAGTCGCCGAATTCCGCAACAGCCTGAACGTCCGGCCTGTCTTCAAGCGCATCGATACCTGTGCGGCCGAATTCGCCTCGCCGACCGCCTATATGTATTCGACCTATGAGACGCCTTTCGTCGGCGCCGCTCGCTCCGAAGCTGAAGTCTCCGACCGCAAGAAGGTTGTTATCCTTGGCGGCGGCCCGAACCGGATCGGCCAGGGCATCGAGTTCGACTATTGCTGCTGCCACGCCGCCTTCGCGCTCAAGGATGCGGGTTATGAGGCGATCATGATCAACTGCAACCCGGAAACCGTCTCGACCGACTACGATACGTCGGACCGCCTCTATTTCGAGCCGCTAACGGCCGAAGACGTGATCGAGATCCTGCGGGCAGAACAGGAAAAGGGCGAGGTCGTCGGCGTCATCGTCCAGTTCGGCGGCCAGACCCCGCTGAAGCTCGCCGAAGCCCTCGAAAAGAACGGCATCCCGATCCTCGGCACCGCGCCCGACATGATCGACCTTGCCGAGGACCGCGACCGCTTCCAGAAGCTCCTGATGAAGCTCGACCTCAATCAGCCGAACAACGGCATCGCTTATTCGGTCGAGCAGGCCCGCATGGTCGCCACCGAAATCGGCTTCCCGCTGGTCGTGCGTCCCTCTTACGTGCTCGGCGGCCGCGCCATGCAGATCCTCCATTCGGAAGGCCAGTTGCAGACCTACCTGCTCGATACCGTGCCTGAACTCGTGCCTGAGGATATCAAGCAGCGCTATCCCAACGACAAGACCGGCCAGATCAACACCCTGCTCGGCAAGAACCCGCTGCTCTTCGACAGCTATCTCAGCAACGCCATCGAAGTCGATGTCGACTGCCTCTCCGACGGCACCGATGTCTATGTCGCCGGCATCATGGAGCATATTGAGGAAGCCGGCATCCATTCCGGCGACAGCGCCTGCTCGCTGCCGCCGCGCTCGCTGTCGGTCGAACTGCTCGACGAGCTGGAGCGCCAGGCCAAGGCCATGGCCAAGGCGCTCAATGTCGGCGGCCTGATGAACGTCCAGTTCGCCATCAAGGATGGCACCGTCTACGTTCTCGAAGTCAATCCGCGCGCCTCGCGCACCGTGCCCTTTGTCGCAAAGACCATTGGCGCGCCGATCGCCAAGATCGCCGCCCGCGTCATGGCCGGCGAGAAACTCGATGCGACCTTTGCCGCCTATGGGCAAAAGCCCGATCCGCGCAAGCTGAAGCACATCGCCGTCAAGGAAGCCGTCTTCCCCTTCGCCCGCTTCCCCGGCGTCGACACACTGCTCGGCCCGGAAATGCGCTCGACGGGTGAGGTCATCGGCCTCGATACCGATTTTGCGCTGGCCTTCGCCAAGTCGCAGCTCGGCGCCGGCGTCGAGCTGCCGCGCGACGGGACGGTCTTCGTCTCCGTCCGCGACGCGGACAAGCCGCGCGTGCTGCCGGCGATCCGCATCCTCGTCGAGCAGGGCTTCAAAGTGCTGGCGACCGGCGGCACTGCCCGCTTCCTTGGCGAAAACGGCATCACCGCTACCAAGATCAACAAGGTGCTCGAAGGCCGTCCGCACATCGAGGACGCGATCCGCAACCGCCAGGTCCAGCTCGTCATCAACACCACCGATGGCAACAAGGCGATCTCGGACTCCAAGTCGCTCCGCCGTGCGACGCTGATGCAGAAGGTGCCCTACTACACGACGATGGCAGGCGCAGAGGCCGCCGCCCAGGCGATCAAGGCGCTGAAAGCCGGCAATCTGGAAGTGCGGCCGCTGCAGAGCTATTTCGCCTGAGATACGGAACGCCATCGCTCGATGAGCGATGGCGCCAGCCTTGCCATTGAATCAGCTTATGCAGCCGCCAGCATAAGGCGCTGAATTGTCAGCATATCTTCGCGAAATCGTGCCAGTTCATCCGCTTTCAGCCGCTCGTCGGGAATACGCAGCAGATAGGATGGATGCACCGTCACGAAGAGCGTTCGCCTCTCGTCGATCGCGATCGCTTTCCCCCTGACATCCTGCAGCCGCTGTTTCGTATCGGTCAGCGCCGCGAGCGCCGTCGCCCCCATCGCAACGACCAGCTTCGGCTTGATCAGCGCCATCTCCAGATCGAGCCACCAGCGGCAATGCTTCACCTCGCCCATATTAGGCTTCTGATGGATGCGACGCTTGCCGCGCGGCTCATACTTGAAATGCTTGACGGCGTTGGTGACGTAAAGCTTTGAGCGATCGATGCCCGCATCAGTGATCACTTGATCGAGGAGCCTGCCGGCGGGACCGACGAAGGGGCGCCCTGATATATCCTCCTGGTCGCCCGGCTGCTCGCCGACGAACATCACCTCGGCATCGCGCGGCCCCTCCCCGAATACGGTTTGCGTCGCCTTCGCATGAAGCGGACAACGGGTGCAGACGGCAGCTTCCGCGCGCAGTGCTTCCAGCGTGCCCGCCGGCGCTTCGGGCGCGGCAGGAATAGTGCGCGCGGCTTCCTGCAGGCGATCGTGAAAGGGCAACGATTGGGTCGCCTCCCGCGCGGCCATGGCCCGCACCTTGCTCTCCGCCGATGCGATCAGCCCGGGGATGAGATCGGCTTCCGGCAGGTTCTTCCAGTATTTTTTCGGCATCTCCGCCTGCATCGCCTTCAGCTTCAACCGCGCCGGATTGAAAATGCTGGCGTAGTAGGTGCGCCAAAGTTCATCGGCAGCATCGGTGAGATTGGGTTTTTCGCACGGCTCGTCGCTCATCGTCAGCCGCTCGCCGTCCCAGGCGGCCGAACCCTTGGGCGTGGCGATCAGCCAGTCCATGTCGGTGAAGCGCCGTTGGAAGAAGGGCGCTGTGCGCCTGACGATATGATGATCCGGCTCGAACCAGGCGAGGAATTTTCGACGGTCCGCCGATACCGCACCGACCTCCTTGAAGCGGACGAAGGCCGTCATCTTGTGCGCGTCGCGTCGAACGTTTTTCGCCATCAGCCTGGCATGGGCAACGTCCTCGTCGGAAGCCACTTCCAGCAGTTGCCGGTCCAGTTGCAGCCGCCAGAGCAGACGGTAAAGCAGGGAAAAGCGCGCCGGGTCGGTATGGCAGAGAACTGTCTGCGCGAGCTCGATGAAGGCGGGCGGCACCGTCATCGGCTTACGTGCCGTGACAGGCGCCGGCGGCATGGCGTCGCGTTGAAACGCAAGGTCCGCCTCCGCGCCTTTTTCGCGCCAATCGATCTCTTCCGGCAGGATGCCCGCAGCCGCGAAAGCGCGCGCGGCGTCACGCCATTCGGCAAGCTCCCCTCGTCCTGCAAGCACGACCCGGCGCATCACAGCAACGACAATTGTTCAGGTTGCGGTTCGAACATGGCGCGAAGGTCGGGGCGCTCGATCAATCGGCGCGGCGACCAACCTTCCGCCGAGATGAAGGATTGGACCTTCTTGATCGAAATGCCGAGCCGCTGGAGATCGTCCAACCGCAACCGGCGAAACCGCCGAGCCGAAACGATCGCTTTGACCGTCTTGGTGCCGAGCCCCGGCACGCGCAGCAACCGTTCACGCTCGGCCCTGTTGATATCGACGGGAAACTCGGCCCGGTTGGCGAGCGCCCAGGCAAGTTTGGGGTCGAGCGTGAGATCGAGCATGCCACCCGCCTGGTTCGCGGTGATCTCGTCGATGCCGAAACCGTAGAATCGGTAGAGCCAATCGGCCTGATAGAGCCGGTGCTCGCGCATCAGCGGCGGCTTGATCAGAGGCAGATTTTTCGACGAGTCCGGGATGGGGCTGAAGGCGGAATAATAGACGCGCTTCAGGCCGTAGCTGCTGTAAAGCCGGCCGCTTGTCGCAAGAATCGTCGCATCGTTCGCCCCGTCGGCGCCGACGATCATCTGCGTGCTCTGGCCGGCCGGCACGAAACGCTGACGCTTCTTCGTCCGCAGCGTCGGTTCGCTGGCGGCCTCGATCTTCAGCCTCAGATCTCCCATCGATCGCCGGATATTGGCAGGCTTCTTTTCCGGCGCGAAGCGGGTGATGCCGTTATCCGTCGGCAACTCTATATTGAGCGACAGCCTGTCGGCATGAAGCCCCGCCTCCTCGATCAGACGCGGTGACGCCTCGGGGATCGATTTCAGATGGATATAGCCACGGAAATTATGGGTCACACGCAGTTCGCGGACGATGCGGACCATCTCTTCCATCGTGTAATCGGACGAACGAATGATGCCGGAGGAAAGGAACAGGCCTTCGATATAGTTGCGGCGGTAGAATTCCAGCGTCAGCCAGATGACCTCCTCGGGCGTAAAGCGCGCCCGTTCGACATTGCTCGACGAGCGATTGACGCAATAGGCGCAGTCGTAGATGCAGAAATTGGTCAGCAGTATTTTTAGAAGCGAAATGCACCGCCCGTCCGGTGCATAGGCATGACAGATGCCGGATCCCTCGGTCGAACCGAGCCCGCCACTTGCCCGGGAATCACGTTTCACCGTGCCGCTGGAAGCGCAGGAAGCGTCATATTTCGCGGCATCGGAAAGGATGGCCAAGCGTTCTGTGAGCGACTTCTTCATTAGTATGTTCACTATATGTTCTCTTGTGCGGAGTCAATCGGGACGATCGGATTTCTGCCCATTCTCAAGGCGCACCACCTGATATCGGGGCGGGCGGCGTTTCTCTTATGCGAATTTTCTGGAAATCGGCCGTGGCGATCTGCTATAAGCGTCCGACTAAGATTGTGGCACGGTTCCGAAGCTCCCCTTCGGGACCTGTTTTCTTTTGTGTTCGCCGCTGATTGTGCGGATACGAGGATTGAAGGACAGAAAAATGGTTGAAAAGGTACCGATGACACCGGGCGGTTTCGTCAAGCTGCAGGAAGAGCTGCGCTGGCGCCAGCAGGAGGAGCGCCCCCGAATCATCGAGGCGATCGCCGAAGCCCGTGCTCATGGCGACCTTTCCGAAAACGCCGAATACCACGCCGCCAAGGAAGCCCAGAGCCACAATGAAGGCCGCATCAGCGAGTTGGAAGACCTGACGGCGCGCGCCGAGGTCATCGACCTCACCAAGATGTCGGGCGACAAGATCAAGTTCGGCGCCAAGGTGAAGCTCATCGACGAGGACACCGAGGAAGAAAAGACCTACCAGATCGTCGGCGACCAGGAAGCCGACGTCAAGGCCGGCCGCATCTCCATCTCCTCGCCAATCGCCCGTGCGCTGATCGGCAAGGAAGTCGGCGATTCCATCGAGGTCAACGCGCCGGGCGGCTCCAAGGCCTACGAAATCCTCCAGGTTTCCTGGGGCTGATCGCCCGCGAGCCGCGAGACCCCTCCCTTGCCTGATATCCGTGACGTCGAGATCATTGCGCCCAATTTCAAGCGCCGGCTCTCCGGCGTCACGTCGACGATCGTCCAGCTCATCCCGTGCCAGATCCGGCTCGGCATCAAGATCGCGACACTCGGCCCCGGCCTGCCGGAGGACCTGCCGAAACTGAAGTGGCGGCAGCTCCTCGGCCTTTGGCGCCCGCCGGCGCGCCCGCGCCGGCGTGTCTGGCACGCTCGCCGCAACAACGAGATGGCCGTCGGCATCCTGCTTCGCCATCTCACGCGCATGCCGCTGAAGCTTCTCTTCACCTCGGCCGCGCAACGCCGCCACACCGCCTATACGAAATGGCTGATCCGTCGCATGGACGCCGTTATCGCGACCAGCGACCGTTCCGGCTCGTTCCTCGAGGTGCCGCACACGGTCATCCAGCACGGCGTCGACCTTGCTCTGTTCCATCCGCCGGAAACCGCAGAGGACGGCATCGCCGCCACCGGCCTGCCCGGCCGCCATCTCGTCGGCTGCTTCGGCCGTGTGCGCCATCAGAAAGGCACTGATCTTTTCGTGACGGCGATGATCGAACTCCTGCCGCAGCATACTGAGTGGACGGCAGTCGTCTCCGGCCGCGTGACGGCGGAGCACGTGGCATTCGCAGACAAACTCAAGGCGGACGTCGCCGCCGCCGGACTGAGCGACCGTATCCTCTTTCTCGGCGAAGTGCCTGACATCAAGATCTGGTATCGCCGCCTGACGCTTTATGTCGCCCCCTCCCGCAACGAGGGCTTCGGCCTGACGCCGCTCGAAGCCATGGCCTCGCGAACCGCGGTGGTGGCATCGGATGCGGGCGCCTATGCCGAGCTCATCGTCACGGGCGAGACAGGTTCGGTCGTCGCCGCCGGCGATGGCGAGGCGCTGACGCGGGCAATCGCGCCCTATATCGCAGATCCCGTTCTGGCGCTCGCGCATGGCGAGAATGCGCTGCGGCATGTCAGGGCGAATTTCGCGCTGGAGAAGGAAGCAAGTGCGATCGGCGCCGTTTATAACAGTCTTCTCGGCGACAATCGCAGCTGAAGCCGAAAAGAGAAACGGCCCGTTGGATGACGGGCCGCTGCAGGGTTTCTAAGGATAAGGGGATAGCGGCTAACTATTCGGCCGGCTGCAGCCCGGCAGCCGAAGTATCCTCTCCGGTCTGGCCGCCCAGTGCTGCGGCGAGTTGCACCGTATCCAGCTCGTTTTCCCAACGTGCCACGACGATCGTCGCCACCGCATTGCCGACGAGGTTGGTCAGCGCCCGGCATTCCGACATGAAGCGGTCGATGCCGAGAATGAGTGCCATGCCAGCGACCGGCACGGATGGGACGACGGAGAGCGTTGCGGCAAGTGTGATGAAGCCGGCGCCGGTGATGCCTGCGGCACCCTTCGAGCTCAGCATCGCCACCAGCAGCAGCAGGATCTGGTCACCCCAGGAGAGATGGATGCCGGTTGCCTGAGCAATGAACAGCGCTGCCAGCGTCATGTAGATGTTGGTGCCGTCAAGATTGAAGGAATAGCCGGTCGGGATGACGAGGCCGACGACCGAGCGCTTGCAACCGGCCTTTTCCATCTTGTTCATCAGCCCCGGAAGTGCGGCTTCCGAAGACGAGGTGCCGAGGACCAGCAGCAGTTCTTCCTTGATGTAGCGCAGCAGCGCCACGATCGAGAATCCGTTGTAGCGGGCAACAGCACCGAGAACGATGAAGACGAAGAGCAGAGACGTGATGTAGAAAGTGCCGATTAGCATGGCAAGGTTGGCGATCGATCCGACGCCGTACTTGCCGATGGTGAATGCCATGGCGCCGAAGGCGCCGATCGGGGCAGCCTTCATGAGGATGGCGACGAGCTTGAACACGGGAGCCGTCAGGGAATTGAGGAAGTTGACGACCTGCTCGCCCTTTTCGCCGACCATGGCGAGCGCGATGCCGAAGAGCACCGAGAAGAACAGAACCTGCAGAATATCGCCATCGGCAAAGGCGCCGACAATCGTCGTCGGGATGATGTTGGTGAGGAAGCCGACGATGCTCTGCTCATGCGCCTTGGCGGCAAAGGTGGCGACGGCGGCCGGATCCAGCGAGGCCGGATCGATGTTCATGCCGGCGCCTGGCTGGACGACATTGGCGACGATCAGGCCGATGATGAGCGCCAATGTCGAGAAGGTCAGGAAGTACAGCATCGCCTTGCCGGCGACGCGGCCGACCTTCTGCAGGTCGCTCATGCCGGCAATGCCGGTCGCAACCGTCAGAAAGATCACCGGCGCAATGATCATCTTGACGAGCTTGATGAAGGCATCGCCGAGCGGCTTCAGCTGGGTGCCGAGTTCGGGATAGAAATGACCGAGAAGGATACCCGCAGCGATGGCCACGAGAACCTGAACGTAAAGATGGCTATAAAAGGGCTTCTTGCCCTTGCTGCCTGCGACTGCATCGAGTGGTGCTGCGATCATGATGTCCTCCTAGTGGCTCGTCCGGAACGAACTCCGGCCTCCCGAGCCGTTCGCTTCAAGTCCAACAGCTCAGCCGTTGTTGCCACCTCCTTCGCAATCGCCGTGCCAGTTTTAAGCCGCCAACCAACCGATTGAATTTATTAATGAAAAATTTACGAGACTGCTGACAACTCATTAATCAATGCGGAAATCCGCACAAATCCATTTGCGTTTCGTGCAGAACAATGCACAAATCCGCCATGTCCGTGTCGCAGAAATTGTGGCCTTCCCTGCCCCTGCAACACCGCATCCGCCGGATGTGGTGGGCCTATGCCGCGCTCGCCTTCCTCGCGGTCGTCGCAAGCCTTTGGACCAGCGGCGAGATCGGCCAGCACCGGGCGGAGGCTGCCCTCGAGGAGCAGGCCCGCATGGATGTGACGCTGAATGCGGCGTTGCTGCGCACGGTCCTCGAAAAATACCGGGCGCTTCCCTTCGTGCTGTCGCAGGACACCGCGCTCGCCGCGGCGCTGGTGGGAAACGATGCCGGCACGTTCGAGCGGCTCAGTCAGAAGCTGGAAATGCTGGCGGCGGGCACGAAGGCCGCCGTCATCTATGTCATCGACAAGGACGGCATCGCGGTTTCGGCCAGCAACTGGCGCGAGCCGACGAGCTTCGTCGGCAATGACTACCGCTTCCGGGAGTATTTTCAGGGGGCGGTCGAACGAGGACAGGCCGAGCACTTCGCGCTCGGCACGGTCAGCAAGAAACCGGGTCTTTATATCTCGCAGCGGATTTCGGGCAGCAATGGCTTGCTGGGTGTCGTCGTGGTCAAGGTCGAATTCGACGACGTCGAGGCGGATTGGAACGCCTCCGGCACCCCGTCCTACGTCGTTGACGAGCGTGGCATTGTCCTCATCACCAGTCTTCCATCATGGCGGTTCATGACGATCGGCCGGATCGCCGAAGACCGGCTGACAGCGATCCGCGAAAGCCTCCAATTCGGCGCTGCGCCACTTCAACCCCTGCCCCTCGACATGGTCCGAAACCTCGGCGAAGGGCTCGATGTCGTCGAGATCGTCATGCCCGGCGATGCCGGGAAAACCAGGTTTCTCGATGTCGCAACGTCGGTGCCGGCGACCGGATGGCATTTGCAGCATCTGGTGGCGCTGGGGCCGTCCGTCGATGCGGGGATTCGCGAAGCCCGCATGCTGGCATTGCTCATACTCTTGCCACTGCTGGCCGGAGCAGCCTTCCTCTTGCGCCGCCGCCATACGATCGCCCTGCGGATCTCGAGCGAACAGCAAGCACGAGAGGAACTGGAACGGCGGGTAGTCGAGCGGACGCTGGATCTCAGCCAGGCGCGGGACCGGCTGCAGGCTGAAATCATCGGCCACAAGAGCACCGAGCAAAAGCTGCAGGCGGTGCAGCAGGATCTGGTGCAGGCCAATCGGCTGGCCATCCTGGGCCAGGTGGCCGCCGGCGTCGCTCATGAGATCAACCAGCCGGTGGCGACCATCCGTGCCTATGCGGATAACGCCCGCACCTTCCTCGATCGCGGCCAGACTGCGCCTGCCGGCGAAAATCTCGAAAGCATTGCGGCGCTGACGGAGCGCATAGGTTCGATCACCGAGGAGCTGAAGACCTTTGCCCGCAAGGGCCGCGGCAGCGCCGAACCAACAGGATTGAAGGACGTCATCGAGGGCGCGGTGATGCTGTTGCGCAGCCGGTTTGCCGGCCGCATGGACACGCTCGACATCGACCTGCCGCCCGACGAACTGCAGGTGATGGGAAACCGGATTCGTCTCGAGCAGGTCCTCATCAACCTGCTTCAGAACGCCCTGGAGGCGGTGGCGCCGAAGGCCGGAGAGGGTCGCGTCGAGATCAGAACATCAACTGACGCGGGGATGGTAACGGTGACAGTCGCCGACAACGGCCCCGGCATTCCCCCGGAAATCCGTAAAGGCTTGTTCACGCCGTTCAATACCTCGAAGGAAAGCGGTCTCGGCCTTGGCCTCGTCATCTCCAAGGATATCGTCGGCGACTACGGCGGCCGGATGGACGTTGCAAGCGACAGCGGTGGTACCCGGTTCATCGTTCAGCTGAGGAAGGCTTGAGGTCATGGACACACTGATGCCCGTTGCGCTGATCGACGACGACAAGGATCTGCGCCGTGCCACCGCGCAGACGCTCGAACTCGCCGGATTTTCCGTTTCCGCCTACGACGGTGCGAAAGCCGCGCTGGCGGACCTGCCGGCGGACTTTGCCGGCCCCGTCGTCACCGATATCCGCATGCCCGAGATCGACGGACTGCAGTTCTTCGCCACGCTGCAAGGGATGGACGTCGACCTGCCGGTGATCCTGATGACCGGCCACGGCGATATTCCCATGGCCGTTCAGGCGATCCAGGACGGCGCCTATGATTTCATCGCCAAGCCCTTCGCAGCCGATCGGCTCGTGCAGAGCGTGCGTCGCGCAAGCGAAAAGCGTCGGCTTGTTCTGGAGAACCGCATGCTGCGCAAAGCAGCCGAAGATGCGCAGGAGAATTTGCCGCTGATCGGCCAGACGCCTGTGATGGAAAACCTCAGAAACATTCTTCGCCACATCGCCGATACCGATGTGGATGTGCTCGTCGCCGGCGAAACGGGCAGCGGTAAGGAAGTGGTCGCCCAGATCCTGCATCAATGGAGCCACCGCCGGAAGGGCAATTTTGTGGCGCTGAACTGCGGCGCCCTGCCCGAAACCGTCATCGAAAGCGAGCTGTTCGGCCACGAGGCCGGCGCCTTTACCGGCGCCCAGAAGCGCCGCACGGGCCGCATCGAACATGCAAGCGGCGGCACGCTGTTCCTCGACGAGATCGAAAGCATGCCGGCCGCTACGCAGGTCAAGATGCTGAGGGTGCTGGAGATGCGCGAAATCACGCCGCTCGGCACCAATGAGGTGCGCCCCGTCAATCTTCGCGTCGTCGCGGCTGCCAAGATAGACCTCGGGGATCCCGCGGTTCGCGGCGATTTTCGCGAGGATCTCTATTACAGGCTGAATGTCGTGACGATCTCCATTCCGCCGCTGAGAGAACGGCGGGACGATATTCCGCTTCTGTTTTCCCACTTCGCCGCTCGCGCCGCGGAGCGCTTCCGTCGCGATGTCCCGCCGCTTTCACCTGATGTACGGCGACATCTGGCCTCGCACACATGGCCAGGCAATGTCCGCGAGCTCTCGCATTATGCCGAACGCGTGGTGCTTGGCGTGGAAGGCGGCGGAGCGGCAGCGGTCCCTCCTCAGCCGACGGGTGCGACGCTCCCCGAACGGCTGGAACGCTACGAGGCGGAGATCATCCGCGACACGCTGTCAGCCAATGACGGCGACGTGCGCCGCACCATCGAGGCGCTCGGCATTCCGAGAAAGACGTTTTATGACAAACTTCAGCGCCACGGCATCAACCGGGGCGGCTATAGCTCGCGCAAGTAATCCGTGACGACGATTAACCTGCCAAGGTCGTTTTAGACTTCGACCAGTCCCAGCTTCTTCACCTGCCGGATCGTCAGCATGGTGCGCACGGTATCGACATGTTCGTTCGCCGTCAGCACCTCGATGACGAAATCCTGAAAGCGGGTGAGGTTCTCCGCCACGCAATGCAGCAGGAAATCGCTGTCGCCCGAGACCATCCAGGCCTGGCGCACCAGCGGCCATTCGGCGGTGGCAGCGGCGAAGGCCTTGAGATTGCCTTCCGACTGGTGCTTGAGGCCGACCATGCAGAAAGCGACGAGGTCGAAGCCGAGCTTCGGGCTGTTCAGCATCGCGTGGTAGCCCTCGATGATGCCGGCTTCCTCGAGCTTGCGCACACGGCGCAGGCAAGGCGGCGCCGAGATGCCGACACGATCGGCGAGCTCCACATTGGTCATGCGGCCATCGGCCTGCAGTTCCCGGAGGATCTTTATATCGATGACGTCGAGTTCCGCACGCCCCACATCATTGCCTTTCTTTAATTCTCCGCGGGGAGCTTCTATATAAAGCCGCGGAATACGCAAGAAAGTTTCACGCCGATGACGGATTCTTGCACATCTGGGCGATTTGCCTTGTTGGTAACGCAAGGCTGCCCTTGAATAAAAGCATTGGACGTTCATAAATGGCGCATGGACCGCGAAACGGCCGCAATCGCCACTTAGCCGCCGCCCTCCTGCCAATCGAAAGGAAATGACATGCCCGCCCGCCACACCAAGGTGCTCATCATCGGTTCCGGACCCGCAGGCTATACTGCCGCGGTCTATGCCGCGCGCGCCATGCTGAAACCGGTTTTGATCGCCGGTCTCGAACAGGGCGGACAGCTGATGATCACCACTGATGTCGAGAACTATCCGGGCTTTGCCGATCCGATCCAGGGTCCCTGGCTGATGGAACAAATGCTGCAGCAGGCAAAACATGTCGGCGCCGAAATCGTCAACGACCTCGTGACCGAAGTCGACATGAATCAGCGTCCGTTCGTCGCCCGCACCGACAGCGGCCAGGTCTGGACCGCCGATACGCTGATCATTGCCACCGGTGCCAAGGCCAAATGGCTCGGCATCGAGAGCGAGCAGCATTTCCAGGGCTTCGGCGTTTCGGCTTGCGCCACGTGCGACGGTTTCTTCTATCGCAACAAGGACGTGATCGTGGTTGGCGGCGGCAACAGCGCCGTCGAGGAGGCGCTCTATCTCTCCAACATCGCCAAGTCGGTTACATTAGTGCACCGGCGCGACTTCTTCCGAGCCGAGAAGATCCTGCAGGAACGCCTGTTCTCCAAGGAGAATGTCAAGGTGCTGTGGAATACCGAAGTGGCCGAAATAACAGGCACACCGGCCAAGCCGCCAATGCCGCAATCCGTATCCGGCGCGCGCCTGCGTGACGTCAGAACCGGCACGATCACCGACATGGTGATCGATGGCGTCTTCGTCGCGATCGGCCATGCGCCGGCAACCGAACTCTTCAAGGACAAGCTGAAGCTGAAGGACAATGGCTATCTCTGGACCGCGCCGGATTCGACCGCGACCAGCCTGGACGGGGTCTATGCCGCGGGCGACGTGACGGATGATACGTTCCGCCAGGCGATCACTGCCGCCGGCCTGGGGTGCATGGCTGCACTTGAAGCCGAGCGATATCTGACGGGCCACATGCCCGTCGCCGTGGCCGCGGAGTAAGATCGGCATGAGGGGTGGGGGAATGCCATTGGATTGGGACAAGCTGCGTATTTTTCACGCAGCTGCCGAGGCGGGTTCGTTCACGCATGCGGCGGATAAACTGCATCTGTCCCAATCCGCCATCAGTCGCCAGGTCAGCGCGCTGGAGCAGGATGTCGGCACCAAGCTGTTTCACCGCCATGCACGCGGCCTGATTCTGACGGAACAGGGCGAACTGCTTTACCGCACCGCCCATGACGTGCTGCTGAAGCTCGAAACCGTGAAGATGCAGCTCACCGAGACGACCGAGACGCCATCCGGCAAGCTGCGCGTCACGACGACGGTCGGTCTCGGCCAGGGCTGGCTGACCGACAAGATCCAGGAGTTCCTGCAGCTTTATCCCGATGTGCAGATCCAGCTGATCCTCGACAACGAGGAAGTGGATGTGAACATGCGTCATGCCGACTGCGCGATCCGCCTGCGCCAGCCGCAGCAATCCGACCTCATCCAGCGCAAGCTCTTCACCGTGCACATGCACGTCTATGCGGCCCCGTCCTACATCAACCGCCACGGCGAGCCGCAGAAGGTCGAGGATCTCGACAATCACCGCATCATCACCTTCGGTGAGCCGGCGCCGAGTTACCTGCTCGACGTCAATTGGCTTGAGGTCGCCGGCCGCTCCTCCGACAACAAGCGCATCCCGCATCTGCAGATCAACAGCCAGACCTCGATCAAGCGCGCCGCCCTGCTCGGAATCGGCGTCGCCTGCCTGCCGGATTACATCGTCGGTCGCGACCCCGGCCTGATTCAGCTGGCGATCAATGCCGACGTCCCCTCCTTCGACACCTATTTCTGCTATCCAGACGAGATCAAGAACGCCGCCAAGCTGAAAGCCTTCCGCGATTTTATCGTCAGCAAGGCCAGAAACTGGAACTTTTGAGCCCGGTTTTATTGATGAATCGTCGACTATGCAGAACGTGCATGACTGGCATGCACAAATGAGGGTTGCCGTTTGCCCAATAAACCACCATATCGCACATAGCTGATGCACATGGTGGCTTTTCCTCCCAGTTCCACCGCATTAGCTGTTCCCCTCTGGAGGTTTTTGACCTTCACACTTATAAGGGCCCTGGTTTTCCAGTGGCCCTCTTTTTTTGCCCTTACTTCCTCGATAAATGCCGCACCGCAAAAAAATTGTGCGGCGCATAGCAGACATGCACAAAAAAGCATTGAAACCTGCTCAAGGAAGCACCATATCTCTCTGAGCTGATGCATCTTGTGGTTTCTCTCCCAGTACCACCGCATTAGCTGTTCCCCTCTGGAGGTTTTTGACCTTCACAATTACAAGGGCCCTGGTTTTCCGGTGGCCCTCTTTTTTTGCCCAAAATTTGCGCACTCACTAAAAACCACTGCCTCACGCCTCCGTGATTTGCATATCGAAACCTGCCGATCATTATATCGATTAAACACGATTTATAGTTCGGCGAATGACGATGGACAAAGACGAAATTATCAAGGCCCTCGCCCATCCCACCCGGATGGACATTCTGAGCTGGCTGAAAAACCCCGAGGAACACTTCCCCTCGCAGGAGCATCCTTTCGAAATGGGCGTCTGCGCCAGCCAGTTCGAGCGCTGCGGCCTGTCGCAGTCGACCGTTTCGGCCCATCTCGGCACGCTGCATCGCGCCGACCTCGTCACCACCAAACGCGTCGGCCAGTGGATCTTTTACAAGCGCAACGAAGAAACGATCGCCGCCTTCCTCAAGCAACTGACGCAGGATCTTTAGAATGCCCCTCGCCCTCCTCGTCCTCGCCTTGAGCTCGTTTGCGATAGGCACCACCGAATTCGTCATCATGGGTCTGTTGCCGGAGGTGGCTGCCGATCTCTCGGTCAGCATCCCGCAGGCCGGGTGGCTGGTCACCGGTTATGCCCTGGCGGTCGCGATCGGCGCCCCTGTGATGGCCGTTTCGACTGCGAAGCTGAAGCGCCGTACCGCCCTGATTGCGCTGATGGCATTCTTCATCGCCGGCAACCTGCTTTGCGCTCTGGCGAGCGATTATTGGGTGCTGATGATCGCCCGAGTCGTTACGGCACTCTGCCATGGCGCCTTCTTCGGCATCGGCTCGGTGGTTGCCGCCGGCCTCGTCGCCGAGGATCGCAGGGCCCGCGCCGTCGCGCTGATGTTCACCGGCCTGACACTTGCCAATGTTCTTGGCGTGCCGCTCGGCACCGCGATCGGCCAGGCCTATGGCTGGCGCGCCACCTTCGGCGTTGTCACCGTCATCGGTATCGTCACCATATCAGGCCTGATCGCCATCCTGCCCAGGGATAAGCAGCAAAAGAACGGCAGCATCCTGCGTGAGATCGCAGCCCTCAGGAATGGCCGCCTGTGGCTGGCACTCTCCACCACCGTCTTCTTCGCCGCCTCTATGTTCGCTCTCTTCACCTATATTGCGCCGCTGCTGCGCGACGTCACCGGCGTTTCGCCGGAAGGCGTCACCTGGACGCTGTTTCTGATCGGCCTTGGACTGACCATCGGCAACCTCGTCGGCGGCAAGCTTGCCGACTGGCGGCTCGGCGCGACGCTTGCCGGCGTCTTCGCCGCGATCGCCACGACCTCGATCGCCTTCAGCTATACGAGTCGCTTCTTCATCCCGGCTGAAATCACCCTCTTCCTCTGGGCGATGGCAAGCTTTGCCGCCGTGCCGGCGCTTCAGGTCGGCGTCGTCGGCTTCGGCAAAGACGCTCCGAATCTCGTCTCGACGATCAACATCGGCGCCTTCAACACCGGCAATGCGCTCGGCGCTTGGGTGGGCGGCGTGGTCATCGACGCCGGTTTCGATCTCACCCGCGTTCCGCTCGCCGCAGCCTTGATGGCCCTGATAGGCCTCGGCGCGACGGCACTCACCTATCTCTCCGCCAGGGGCCGGGCCGCCCTCGCCCCTGCCGAGTGATCCTCCCGCAAAAGAAAGGACCATCATGGCCAAGCTTTTCGAACCCACGAAAGTCGGCGACATATCAGTCAAGAACCGCATCGTCATGGCGCCACTCACCCGCAACCGATCGCCGGGCGCAATTCCCAACGACCTCAACGTCGAATATTACCGCCAGCGCGCCACATCAGGCCTGATCATCACCGAAGCAACCGCGATCACCCATCAGGGCCAGGGTTATGCCAACGTGCCTGGTCTCTACACCAAAGAGGCTCTCGACGGCTGGAAGCGCGTCACCGACGCGGTCCATGCATCAGGCGGCAAGATCGTCGTCCAGATGTGGCATGTCGGCCGCATCTCGCACACGACATTGCAGCCGAACGACGGCAAGCCGGTTTCATCGACCAATCGTGTCGCCAAGGCCAAGACCTATCTGGTCAATGCCGACGGCACCGGCAGCTTTGCCGACACCTCCGAACCACGCGCGCTCGAAACCGCCGAAATCCCCGGCATCATCGAGGATTACCGCAAGGCCGCACGGGCGGCGATCGACGCCGGCTTTGACGGTGTCGAGATCCACGGCGCCAACGGTTACCTGCTCGACCAGTTCATCCGCGACGGCGTCAATGACCGTACTGATGCATATGGCGGCTCGATCGAAAACCGCACCCGCCTGACTTTCGAAGTCGTCGATGCCGTGGTGAAGGAAATCGGCGCCGGCCGCACGGCGATCCGCATCTCACCGGTGACGCCGTCCGGCGAAAGCTACGATTCCAACCCGCAGGCGACCTTCACCCATGTCGTCGAGGGACTGGCCAAACACGACCTGGCCTATATCCATGTCATCGAAGGCCAGACCGGCGGCGAACGGGACTATAAGCAGGGCGACAATCCCGCCTTCGATTACAAGGGACTGCGCCAGACTTACGAAAAGGCTGGCGGCAAGGCCGACTGGATGGTCAACAATGGCTATGATCGCGATCTGGCGATCGACGCCGTCGCAAGCGGCCGCGCCGATCTCGTCGCCTTCGGCAAGCCTTTCATTGCCAATCCCGATCTCGTCGAGCGCCTGGTACACAATCTGCCGCTCAACACGCCCGACCAGTCGACCTTTTACGGCGGCACCGGCAAGGGCTATATTGACTATCCCGTCCTCGAAAAAGTCGCCTGAACCTTTCACACGCGAATGGGAATCCCGCCGAAAGGCGGGATTCCCATTTTCACGACCTCTCAGTAAGTTGCACCATGTTTAGTCCCCATCTTGATCGCTGGTCGCTGATATCAGACGGTGAACCCATCATCACCCATTCCAGCCGCCTGCTGCCGGTCCGCTGGCAGGGCAGGCCAGCCATGCTGAAAGTGGCGGCCGATATCGACGAACGTTATGGCGCGCTATTGATGCAATGGTGGGACGGCGACGGCGCAGCCTATGTCTACGCCCATGAGGGCGACGCCGTGCTGCTGGAAAGGGCGACGGGAAAACGCTCATTGCTTGCCATGGCGATGAACGGCGAGGACGACGAGGCAAGCCGCATCCTCTGCCGGACAGCGGCACGGCTGCATGCGCCGCGCGAAAAACCGCTTCCCGATCCCATACCCCTCACCCGCTGGTTCCGCGATCTGGAGCCGGCAGCAGGCAAGCATGGCGGCACGCTTACCGATTGCTCGGCGATCGCCAACACCCTCCTTGCCGATCAGCGTGAAGTCACCATCCTCCACGGCGACATCCACCACGACAATATCCTCGATTTCGAGGCACGCGGCTGGCTGGCAATCGATCCGAAGCGGCTCCATGGCGAACGCGGCTTCGATTTCGCCAATATCTTCGCCAACGAGGAACTGCCAACGATCACCGATCCCGCCCGTTTCCGCCGCCAGCTCGCCATCGTCTCAGCAGAGGCGAAACTGGAGCCGAAGCGGCTGCTGCGATGGATCGCCGCCTATTCCGGTCTTTCCGCCGCCTGGTTCCTCGGCGATCCGAATATTCAGCAGGCAGAGACAGCCCTGACGGTCGCCCGGATCGCGCTGGCCGAACTCGAGAGCTAACCCGCGTTCTGCGACGGGTGCCCGATAAGGGCGGCCGCGGCTTGACGGTGCGGTTCGGGCAGGCAGCCAAGCGCCACGAGCGAAGCCCTGACCGCCTCGTCGATCGGCGTCTGCGGCTCCTTGCCGAGTTCGGCCGTAAGCCTGGTATTCCGCATCCGCACCGGCACCTTCCAGAGATAGCGCATCTCCTTGATCTCCCGCATCACGGGAACGAAAGGAGCGGTCAGCGGCACGATCCACCAAGGGAAGTTGCCGATCTTCGCCCTACCGCCGACGACGCGCTTGATCGCTTCGGCCATCTGCATGCCGTCCGCATCCCAGAAGCCCTCCATGTGATAGACGGCGAAAGGCGGCAGTCGATCGGCCCGCTCGACGAGTTGGGCAATGGTTTCTGCCATGTCGGGCAGGTAGGCCCATTGATGGCCGATGCCGCGCCGTGCCGGGTTCCTGATCGTGCCGACCGGCTTGCCTGGGGTCACGAGGCCGGACGAAAACCAGCTATTGGCCGTCGTGCCTGGACCGAAGAAATCCCCTCCCCTGACGATGATGGCGCCGGCGCCGGACTGCGACGCCGCCTTCAGCCGCTTCTCCATTTCGACGCGGATCGCCCCCTTCTTCGTCACCGGATTCTGTGGGCTTTCTTCCGTCGGCGCCGGCTGGGCATCGGGACCAAAATTATAGACGTTGCCCGGCAGCACGACGCGCACGCCGACTACGCGAGCAGCGGCGATGGTATTGTCGAGCATCGGCAGCACCAGCGTTTCCCAGTCGCGATAACCGGGCGGATTGACAGCATGGACGATCAGGCCGACGCCTTCAGCCGCCCTCAGGACGTCGCCGGCATTCATCGCATCGCCCTGCACCCATTCGAAAGCCGGCTCGTTCCTCGACGCTTTGGCGGCGTCACGGTTCAGCGCCCGGATGCGCCAGCCGCGCGCAAGCAGCTTGCGGGCAACCGCGCCGCCGATACCGCCTGTGGCGCCGAGAATGAGGGCCGTCGTCTTCATTTTGCTGCTCATGACAATCATCTCCTTCGATCGGATGAGAGGATCATGCCCCCAGAAGGGAATAAACGAAATTGACGAAATAAATGCATCTGCTATACAAAAATATATGAGCGTCGAACCAAGCTGGGATTTCTACCGCAGTTTCCTGACCGTGCTCCAGCAAGGGTCGCTGTCAGCCGCCGCCCGCGAACTGGGGCTGACTCAACCGACCATAGGCCGCCATGTCGACGCCCTGGAACTGGCGATCGGCGCCGAACTCTTCACCCGCTCACCGAACGGCCTGCTGCCGACCGACGCCGCACTGGCGCTCAAGCCCTATGCCGAAACGCTGGCGGCAACCACCGCCGCCCTTTTGCGCACAGCATCCGGCCAGCGCGATTGCGTGACGGGAACGGTCAGGGTCAGCGCCAGCGAGGTCATCGCCGTCGAAGTACTGCCTGCGATTCTCGGACCGCTGCAGGAGACTTATCCGGAACTTCAAATCGAGCTCTCGGCTTCCGATACGATCGAGGACCTGGTGAACCGCGAAGCCGATATTGCCGTGCGCATGGCCGAACCGCAGCAGGACGCACTCGTCGTGCGCCGAATCGGCGATATCCCGCTCGGCTTTCACGCCCATCGCCGCTATCTCGAACGATACGGCATTCCGCAGACCCTGGCTGACCTCGCAAACCACCGGCTCATCGGCTTCGACCGGCAGACGGCCTATGTCCGCATGGTGATGAAACGTTATGCGGTGCCTGGCATCGAGTTCTCCTTCCGCTCCGACAGTAACCTTGCCCAACTTTCGGCGATCCGTGCAGGCGTTGGCATCGGCATCTGCCAGACAGGGCTCGCGCGTGAAAATCCAGACCTTGTTCACATCCTGCCTGATGCCTTCAGCATTCCGCTCGGCACGTGGGTGGCGATGCATGAGAGCCTGAAGTCTTCGCCGCGCTGCCGCGCTACCTTTGA
Organism: Rhizobium indigoferae; assembly: GCF_034554815.1. Lineage (NCBI taxonomy): Bacteria > Pseudomonadati > Pseudomonadota > Alphaproteobacteria > Hyphomicrobiales > Rhizobiaceae > Rhizobium > Rhizobium indigoferae. The sequence continues at coordinate 3,077,269 of NZ_CP140635.1, forward strand.
TGTATTGGTCAAGGGACTTCAGGACTATCACCGATATTCGACCAGCGCATAATCGCGAAAATCAGAATCGATTTTCGCAAAGAATCATGCGCAAATTTCGAAGCGATAGAGCCTCCTTAACGCGTCGAGCACCACAGCGGGATGAAAATGATAACGCACATCCCGGTTGAACTCGTGCCTCACGATCCGCAATGGCCGCAAGCCTTCCAGCGCATCCGCAACAGGCTGCTGACCTTGCTGCCGCAGGCGCTCTCCATCGATCACATCGGCAGCACGTCCATACCGGGCATGACAGCCAAGCCGCTTATCGATATCGACATCGTTCTTCCCGACCTCGGGCATATCGAGGGCGCCACACGCGTGCTCCTGGTAGAAGGCTACGAGCCACGCGGCAACCGCTATGACGACGAGGTTTGGGCTTTTCTATCGAGAGGTTCAGTGCCGGCGGAACGGGTCTACCTTTGCCCTTCCGGCAACGGCACGCATCGAAACAGGCTGGCTTTCCGGGATTATCTCATCGCGCATCCGCAAGCGGCGGCCGATTATACCGCGCTCAAACGCAGGCTGGCAGCCGAATTCAGGATGGACGGCGACCGCTACACTGCGCATAAGCGCGAATTCGTCGATGCGATCGTCGCGCGGGCATTGACGGGCGATGCTTAGCTTCAAATGCCTTGCGAGGCCTCGGCCGTACGGTCCTTCCACAGACCGTCCACCACTTCGGTTTCCGGCCGGTCGCCGCCCTCGGCATATTCCTCATGCCATTTGCCGTTCTCGTCCTGCCAACTGATCTCGGCGGAATCGCCGCCGACCTGCTGTTCGGCCGCGACGATGCGCGCAGCTTCGAGCGCCTCGGCATGGGTCGGGAATGCCTCGGAATAGACACCTCCCAGCCTGTAGGCCCAGCCGCCGTCATGTGGCACGACTTCGTAGACCACCTTGATCATGCATCCGTCTCCTCATCTTCTTGTTGCGCATTCGCACGCTTCCGGACAGGATCCGGATCATCGCGGCCGCTTGACGAGAATTCGAGGACGCCGCGATCTGCTTTCCGGCCCCGATGACGTTCAGTATTCCATTAAACGCCGAAGACTGCAAATGGCACTCGACCGGAGCTCGCTTGATAGGCGAAATCAGCGACTTAGATAAAAATGCGTGAATCTGGACAGGAGGTGAGGCTTGAGGATCGCGTCACGCTTTAAAGAAGAAAAGTTTCTGGTCGCCGCACTTGTCGTTGCAGCGATCGCCTATCTCTTGGAACACGCCGTGATTGGGATGGGGCGCGGGGTCGCGCTGATCGCAGCCGTCGTCCTGGTCGGCACCATCGTGCTCGCCTCGATCCGCGTCGCCCATCATGCCGAACTGCTCGCCGTCAAGGTCGGTGATCCCTATGGCACGATGATCCTGACGCTCTCGGCTGTTGCCGTCGAAGTCATCATCCTCGCCATCATGATGGGCGGCGAGAGTTCGCCGACGCTGGTGCGCGACACGATCTACTCGGCCCTGATGCTCGATATCAACGGCATTCTCGGCCTTGCCGCCCTGCTCGGCGGCCTCAAGCACGGTGAACAGCCCTATAACGACAATTCCGGCAAGACCTACGGCGTGATGATCCTCACCGCCATGGGCATCTCGATGATCGTGCCGGAATTCGTGCCGAGCGACAAATGGCACTATTATTCCGCCTTCACCATCGTCGCGATGATCGCGCTCTACGGCCTCTTCCTGCGCATGCAGGTTGGCCAGCACAGCTATTTCTTCAGCTACAGCTACCCGCGCTCCGAACGGAAGAAAGAAACTCCGGACGAGCATGGCGCCGACGAGTCGACTGCAATCTCGATCGCCACCATTCTCGTCGGCGTCGTCATCATCGGCCTGCTGGCGGAGTTCATGGCGGCCTTCATGACCGAAGGCCTGCGCGACAGCGGCGCGCCGATCGCCGTGACCGCCGTCGTCGTCGCAGCGATTTCGGCGGCCCCCGAGATCCTGACCGCATTAAGGGCGGCACTCAGGAACCGCATGCAGGCGACGGTCAACATCGCCATGGGCGCCTCGCTGTCGACGGTCATCCTGACGGTGCCCGTCATGGAGGCGATCGCGCTCTATACTGGCCAGCCCTTCATCATGGCGATGACCCCGGTGCAGACGGTGATGGTGGCGATCACGCTGATTGCCGCCGCGATCAACCTCAACGACGGCGAGACCAACGCCATCGAGGGCATGACGCATTTCATCCTCTTCGCCACCTTCGTCATGCTGACGGCGCTGGGACTTTGAGGGCTCCCCTTCTCCCCGACAGGGGAATGGAGAGCAGCCATCCGCGCGCGGAACGTTAGCTCAAAGACAGCTTTCTCGACAGCCTCGCCTTTGGGGAGGGCTTTCGACAGTCATTCCTTCGACTTTTCGAGGAAACGCTGCTTGCGGGTTTTCGGCTTGAAGCGCCGGAAGAAACCCTCAATGGCGCGGATCGATTTGGTGACGGACATCAGCCTGTCGATCTGGCCGTTCGCATTGTGGAGCCGTTCCGACAGAACTTCAGCCGCAGTCATCGCGATCTCGATCGGCGGCACCTGTGGGAAGCGTTTGGCGAGTGCCGCATAGGGGCCGGCGTCCACGCCGCCCATCATCGAGATCGTGCCCATCCTGGCAAAGAGACGCAGGAAGATCTGCTCGAACGTCCAGTCGTGCACGTCGAAGACCTTCCACTTCTCGCTCCTCTTGGCCGAAAAGCCGGCGAGCAGGATCTTGCCCGGCAGTTGCAACTCGGCAAGCCAAAGCGCCATCGCAAAGCCGCTCGTCGCGATTTTGCCTGTCGGATAGAGGTCGCCGAGCACTTGCGTCAGATCGAGATGGCGGGTTCTGGCGCCCTTGAAGCCGCTCGCGTCACTGAAGTTCTCCTCCGGGGAGACGCGAATGTTGACGACGCCCAGAAAATCGTCGCCGGCAAAGAAACGCAGGACATCCACCACCTCGCGCCGGTGAACGATATTGGCGCCCATCACGCCGCTGCGGGCAATCAGCACCGCATGGCCGGCGAAGGGTTCGTCGAGCACCTTATAAACATTGTTGAAGAACACGTAGAGCGCTGTCTCCGGCAATTCGCTTCGCAGCCGTCCGAAATCGACCGCCTCGCTGTTTGCCACCAGCACGACGTGGGAATAGGGGGACAGCAACGCCTTCCACGCCTCCGGCATCAGGACGTTGAAGCCGCCATCTGCGGCGGCGGCACTCTGCGTATCACTGGGGATTGCTTCCATACCGGCTCACATGCACTTTCCAAGGACGATGCGCTCTGCCCGCCTTACTAGCTGTTGCTGAAATAGGCGCGCGTTCGTGCCAGCCGCGTCAGCCCGCCGATGCGCTTTCCCAAATGCGAGAAGAAACCCGCAACTCGACCCGCCATTGACGGCTGCCCGCAGAAAGAGGCCCACGGTGTGTTGCTGAGATCCTCGATATAGTGCTTGGCCATCCGCCGGTGCACCCAGGGCACGGTGGCCTGCCACGGCTTTTTCCGGCCGGTGAAATGAAGGATCGCCGGCCGGTCGACGAAGGGCAGCAGGCCCGTCTGCGTGTTCCAGCGCGGACCGAGCACCAGCCAGTCGCCGTCGAAGATGACATTCAGCGCATCCTGGTCGTTATTCTCGAAAAGATGCGACCGCTCCTCGAAGATCTCCCGTGTCCTCGCAAAAAGCTCCCTCTCCCGGCAGGCCGACCAGTCGAACAGCAGCACGCCGGCATTGAAATAGCGGCCGCCCTCGCGCATGCCGATCTTCCGCTGCCGGGCACCGGCCTTTTCAGGAAAGGCCATGACATAATCGTCGACCGCAGCCAGCGCTTTGCCTTGAAAATTTCTCGTGAAGAGTTCGTCGACCGGCGAAACCGCCAGCACATCGGCGTCGAGATAGAGCAGGCGCTCGATATGATCGGGTATATGCAGATCCATGTAGAGTCGCGCCAATGTCGCGCCCGACCAGCGGCCCCGCGCCTGCAGCGCCGTATCCGGCGTATTGTAGGGCAGCACCCTGATCGCCATGTCATGCAGCCGCGCGAAATTTCCCACCTCGGCGATCTCGTTCGGCTTGAGGTCGATGCCGAGAAGCAGGAACTCCACGGCAGAGCCTGAGAGATTGCGCTTGACGGAAAGCAGGGTGCAGCAGGCGGCAGGCAGCATGTTGACATCCGAACAGACGATCACGGCACTCTGCTGCAAAATCCCGGCCTCCCGAAGCGGCGCTTAAACTTGATGCCGGATATCTAGTTGGTTTGATGCCAACCCGCAACCGCAGATCACCCGCCGGACCGTCACTCTGCGTCACGTTTTGAATCGGATTTCAACGACTTGAGAGGCAAAGCGGAATCAACTCCGCAGCATGTTGAATCGGGATGTGAGGGATAATCGCAGCGCCAGCCCAACGTCGCCGCAAACAAAAAGGCCCGCCGTCGCCGGCAGGCCTTCGATCGGTGTTTTTGAAAACCCGCTTACTTGCAGGCGCCGCAGAAGCGCTGGATGCGGCGGCAGGCTTCCTCGAGCTGCTCTTCCGAAGTCGCATAGGAGATACGGAAGTTCGGGCCGAGGCCGAAGGCCGAACCGTGAACAACGGCGACGCCTTCCGATTCCAGCAGCTCGGAGACGAAATCCTCGTCCGTCTCGATGACCTTGCCGGAGGGCGCGGTCTTGCCAATCAGACCCTTGCACGAGGGATAGACATAGAAGGCGCCTTCCGGCACCGGGCAGACAATACCCTTGGCCTGATTCAGCATCGAAACGACGAGATCGCGACGGCCTTCGAAGATCTTCTTGTTCTCAGGGATGAAGTCCTGCGTGCCGTTCAGCGCTTCGACAGCCGCCCACTGGGCGATCGACGTCGCACCCGAGGTCTGCTGACCCTGGATCATGTCCATGGCCTTGATGAGCTGGATCGGGCCGGCCGCATAGCCGATACGCCAGCCGGTCATCGCATAGGCCTTGGAGACGCCGTTCATCGTCAGCGTGCGGTCGTAAAGCTGCGGCTCGACTTCCACAGGCGTGACGAACTTGAAGTCGCCATAGGTCAGGTGCTCGTACATGTCGTCGGTCAGCACCCAGACCTGCGGATTCTTCATCAGCACATCCGTCAGCGCCTTCAGCTCGTCATGCGTATAGGCGGCCCCCGTCGGGTTGGACGGCGAGTTGAAGATGAACCACTTGGTCTTCGGCGTGATCGCCTTTTCGAGATCGGCCGCCTGAAGCTTGAAGTTATGCTCCTGGGTGGCAGAAACGAAAACCGGCGTGCCGCCGCACAGTGCCACCATCTCAGGATAGGAAACCCAGTAAGGCGCCGGGATGACGACTTCGTCGCCGGGGTTCAGCGTTGCCATGAAGGCGTTGAAGAGGATCTGCTTGCCGCCGGTGCCGACGATCGTCTGCTCCCAGGAATAGTCGAGGCCGTTCTCGCGCTTGAACTTGGCGGCGATCGCCTTGCGCAATTCCGGGATACCGGAAACCGGCGTGTACTTCGTTTCGCCGCGGTTGATCGCGTCGATGGCCGCCTTCTTGATATTATCGGGCGTATCGAAATCCGGCTCACCGGCGCCGAGGCCAATGACGTCACGTCCTTTTGCTTTCAGCTCGCGCGCTTTCTGGGAGACGGCGATGGTGGCTGAAGGCTTCACACGGGAAAGAGCATCGGCAAGGAAAGCCATGATAACGGTCCTAATGGTTGAAACGGGCAGAAAGCCGGGACCGGAGTTCTGCGGTTAGCTCTATGTCCAATGTATGACGGCATTTCAAGCGGAAAGGCGTCATGGTGGCATGATTCTTATTGATCGGTTCGCCGCGCCATCAGCCCGGCATGCCGCCCCCTTGGGAGAGGCTTGCGTCACCTGGTCGAAACGCCATGCGCAGATCTTGAATCAATCTCTGAAGTCATCCGGATTTATCCCCTGAAATCAGAGGCATCGTCGAATTCGGCCATCGCCACGAATAAGCCGCAACAAATGCCGCGCCACGCCGCAATTCGGTCGCGAGCGCGCCGAGATCGAAGCCGCATCATCCGGCATCCGAAATTGGTTATTGAGGGTATGCCAATGTTTCTGGAAGATGAGTTTGCCATAGGGCGCATTCGCGCGCGCCGAATTTCCGTTTCAGTCCTTGTTGCATTCACTATCTTTGCGGCCTGCATCACCGCGGTGCTGGGACTTGCCTCCGCCGCCCGCGCCGCCGAGACGCCGCAGGCATCCGCTGAGCTCGCAGCACTTGTCCGGCCGAACGACGTCCGCAGCGGCTCGCTGCTCTTTCCGTCGAAGGAGCCGGGCTTCTATGTCGAAGCGCCGCGGCTGAAGAGTGATGTCGCCATCGATGTCTCCGGCCCGATCGCCAGGGTGAAGGTGACGCAACGCTTCCAGAATCCGAGCCAGGGTTGGGTCGAGGGCACCTACGTCTTTCCGCTGCCGGACAATTCCGCCGTCGACACCCTGAAAATGCAGATCGGCGAACGCTTCATCGAAGGCCAGATCAAGCCGCGCCAGGAAGCCCGCGAGATCTACGAGCAGGCCAAGGCCGAGGGCAAGAAGACGGCGTTGCTCGAGCAACAGCGGCCGAACATCTTCACCAACCAGGTCGCCAATATCGGTCCCGGCGAAACTATCGTCGTCCAGATCGAGTATCAGCAGATGATCCACCAATCGGGCGGCGAGTTCTCGCTGCACTTCCCGATGGTCGTCGCCCCGCGCTACAATCCGGCGCCGATCGTCCAGACCGTCGAGTTCAACAACGGCGCCGGTTTTGCCACACCGCGAGACCCGGTGGAAAACCGCGACAAGATCGAAGCCCCCGTGCTTGACCCGCGTGAGAACGCCAGGATCAATCCGGTTTCGCTGACCGTCGATCTCAAGGCCGGTTTCCCGCTCGGCGACGTCAAATCCTCCTTCCACGCGGTCGATATCAGCCAGGACGGCGACCAGGCGAGAACGATCAGCCTGAAGGCGGACTCCGTTCCCGCCGACAAGGATTTCGAGCTCACCTGGAAGGCCGCCCCCGGCAAGGTGCCGAGTGCCGGCCTCTTCCGTGAAGTGATTGATGGTAAGACCTATCTGCTCGCCTTCGTTACCCCGCCCATTGCCCCCGATACGGCAGCGCCGCCGGCGAAACGCGAGGTGGTCTTCGTCATCGACAATTCCGGCTCCATGTCCGGCCCGTCGATCGAGCAGGCAAGGCAGAGCCTGGCGCTTGCGATCTCCAAGCTGAACGCCGACGACCGCTTCAACGTCATCCGTTTCGACGATACGATGACCGATTATTTCAAGGGTCTCGTCACTGCCACCCCTGACAATCGCGAAAAGGCGATTGCCTATGTCAGAGGCCTGACTGCCGACGGCGGCACGGAAATGCTACCTGCCTTGCAGGCTGCGCTGCGTAACCAGGGACCGGTCGCAACCGGAGCGCTGCGCCAGGTCGTGTTCCTGACGGATGGCGCGATCGGCAACGAACAGCAGCTTTTCCAGGAGATCACCGCAAACCGCGGCGATGCCCGTGTCTTCACCGTCGGCATCGGCTCGGCGCCGAACACCTATTTCATGACCAAGGCCGCCGAAGTCGGCCGCGGCACCTTTACGGCGATCGGCTCGACCGATCAGGTGGCGAGCCGCATGGGCGAGCTTTTCGCCAAGCTGCAGAACCCAGCCATGACCGATATCGCCGCAACCTTCGAAGGCATCGCTGCCGAGGATATCACGCCGAACCCGATGCCGGACCTCTATAGCGGCGAGCCTGTCGTGCTGACCGCGCGACTGCCTGACGATAAGCCCGCCGGCAAGCTGCAGATCTTCGGCAAGACAGGCGAGCAGCCCTGGCGCGTCGAGATAGATATCGCCAATGCCGCCAACGGCAACGGCATTTCCAAGCTCTGGGCGCGGCGCAAGATCGACGATTTCGAGGCGCGCGCCTATGAACGTCAGGATCCGGCCGCGCTCGACAAGGATATCGAGACCGTCGCGCTCGCCCATCACCTCGTCTCCCGCGTCACCAGCCTTGTTGCCGTCGATGTCACCCCGTCTCGCCCGGTCGATCAGCCGCTCGGCTCGACCAAGCTGCCGCTCAACCTGCCGGAAGGTTGGGACTTTGATAAGGTCCTAGGCGAAAACCCTGCCCCTCGTGACGACGCAGAGCGCCATGGCTCGGCTACGCCTACGGGAAGCGCCGGACCGGAGCAGGCTGCGGCCGAAACACAGAAACTCATCGCATCGCCTGAGATCGCAAACATGATGGCTGCAGCCCCGACCGCCAAGGCCGCCACCATGATCGCGCAAAAAAGCACGACCGTGAACCTGCCGCAGACGGCAACGCGCGCCGACGAGCAGATCATCCGCGGGCTGACCATGTTGCTCCTCGCGCTGATGGCGGCAAGCGGCCTGGCCGTCTGGCGGCGGCGCCTCAAGGGCATTATCGCCGTCGGAGCTAAGCGAAATGGTCTCTAGGCTCTCTGCAAGCCAGAATGAGGAAGCGGCCGAATTCGAGCCGCTTCCGACCTATCTGGAACTCGCCATGGCCGCCGCCACGGCCTATGACCGGCCGAAGATGCGCCAGAAGAAGGGTTTCTTCCTCTGGCGTCTTTCCTCGATCGAAAAAGCAATCGCCTTTGCCATCGCCGGCCTTGCCCTCTATGGCTTGGCGCTGATCGGCGACGGCTTCCTGCTGAAGGCGAAGGCGGAGCTTTCCCAGATCCTGCTGAAACGCGCCTTCGCCGCCGAATTGCGGGGCGAAGAAACAAAACCCTGGCCCTGGGCGGATTTCACCACCGAGGCCAAGGTTCGCGCCCCGCGCCTCGGCAAGGAGGCGATCGTGCTCTCCGGCGCCTCCGGCGAAGCTCTCGCCTTCGGTCCGGCCTGGCTCGTCAACACGCCACAGCCCGGAGAGGAAGGCACCTCCGTCATTGCCGCCCACCGCGACACGCATTTCCGCTGGCTGCAATATATAAGGCCCGGCGATACGATTGAAGTCACGCGCCGCGACGGCAAACTGTTGACCTTCAAGGCCGGCGAGGGCCGCATCGCCCCGTGGGATGCAAGCGGCATCGATCCCTCCTCCGATGGCCGCCACCTGGTGCTGACCACCTGCTGGCCCTTCGACGCGACGGAACGCGGGCCATTGCGCTACATCCTCGAGGCGGAATTGGTCGATGGCTAGAGCGCCGTGCGTCCGCTTGGACGCACAAAGGACGCTCTACCTCTTTTGAATCTGCGCGACGGGATCGGTTCAACCGGTAAACACAAAGCCGTTATTGCAGGTCGAATGTGGGTTGAAGCTCTCGCCTGCCCGCTCCACGTTCAGCCTGAGAGACGACGGGGATGCACGATGAAGAGAATGTCCGCCTTCCATTTCGCCGCAGCGCTGGTTCTGTTCGGCACCGTGTCGGCGGATGCGGCCGACACCATCAACACGCAGGATCTCGCGGTGCGGGTCGACAAGCTTGCCGACGGCCTCCAACATCCCTGGGCGGTCGAGGTCTTGCCCGACGGCGCCTATCTCGTCACCGAGCGGCCGGGCCGCATGCGCATCGTCCGCGACGGCAAGCTCTCCGACCCGATCGGCGGCGTGCCTAAGGTCAGCGCCCGTGGCCAGGGTGGCCTGATGGACGTGGCGCTCGCACCGGACTTTGCAACATCTCGCAAGCTCTATTTCACCGCCGCCATCGCCAACAGCCGGGGCTCCGGCACCGAAGCCTTCAGCGCCACGCTTTCAAATGACGAAAAGACGCTTCACGCCGTGACGCCTGTTTTCACCATGCAGCGCTTCACGTCAGGCAACATCCAGTACGGCTCGCGCATCGCGATTGCCCGAGACGGCTCGCTGTTCATCAGCGTCGGCGACCGCGGCGACCGCGACCGCTCGCAAGACTGGCAGGACGATGCCGGCTCGATCATCCATATCAATGCCGACGGCAGCATCCCTGCCGACAATCCGTTCAAAGACGGCGGCAAGGCGCTGCCGGAAATCTGGTCGAAAGGCCACCGCAACCCGCAGGGCATCACCTTCGACGCCAAGGATGGCAAGCTCTATACCGTCGAGCACGGCGCGCGCGGCGGCGACGAGATCAACCAGCCCGAGGCCGGCAAGAATTACGGCTGGCCTGTTATCACCTATGGCCGCGATTATTCGGGTGCCGCGATCGGCGAAGGCACGGCCAAGGAAGGGCTGGAACAGCCGCTGCATTATTGGGATCCTTCGATCGCACCCGGCGCGCTCGTCGTCTATCGCGGCGCCATGTTCCCGGAATGGGACGGCAATTTCATCGTCGCGGCGCTGAAGTTCCAACTGCTCTCGCGCATGCAGCGCGACGACGGCGGCGCCTTCGTCACCGAAGAACGTCTGTTCGAGGGCGAATACGGCCGCATCCGCGACGTCGTCGTCGCACCCGACGGCGCCCTGCTGATGGTGACGGACGAGGACAACGGCGCGCTGCTCAGGATCTCCAGAGCGCAGGCCCGCAACGGCTGAGACGTCACAACGCGCCGCGCAGTTCCTTGCGGATGACGAATTTCAACCCGGACCAGATTTCGTCGACGGCGCAGACCTTGATGTCGACGAGGCCCATCGGAAGCAGAACCTCCCGCAGCACGTCCTCGGTGATATCAGTCGGCACCCTCGAGCTCTTCTTAGGCCAGGAGATCCAGACCATGCCATTCGGCACCAGAACAGGCAGGAGCGCAGGCGCGGTCCGCTCTAGCACGGCCCGTTCGGTCGTAAAGAGATGCACATAGTCGAATACGCGTGCGGGCGTCTCCGGAAGTGCCCGAACGACCGAGGCAAAACCGTCGAAACCATTGATGTCGCCGATCGTTTCGGGAATGCCGAGAAGAGCGGCTGACTGCCCCTGTGCAAGGCCGAGTTTCCTGACGAGCGGCGTGCCGGAATAGCCTGCCGCCCTCGGCGCGGCCACGTCGCCGGCCGGCTTCCGTTCTTCGCCTCGCATGCCTTCACCTCCGTCAACCGGCACGAAGTCTTCACCCTTGCCGAAAGGAAACGCAACTGCTAACCGCTTGCGCACATCTCCCTTCCCCATCGAGGACGACATGACGCGCGTTAAGGCGAACCTCCTCCTATTGCTTGCAGCCGCCATCTGGGGCGGCGGCTTCGTCGCGCAGTCGACGGCGATGAAGGCGATCGGCCCTTTCTGGTTCATCGGCCTGCGTTTTGCCGTCGCCACGCTGGCCGTACTGCCCTTCGTCCTTTTCGAAGCGCGCAAGGCAAAGGAGAAGACCAGCGCACGCCATGCGAAGCTCTATATCCTGATCGGCCTTGCCCTTTTCGGCGGCGCGGCCACGCAGCAGGTCGGCCTGCAGACGACGACGGTGACGAATTCCAGCTTCATCACCGGCCTCTATGTGGTCTTCGTGCCGCTGATCGCCGTGTTCTTCCTGCGCCGTGCCCCGCATTGGGTCATCTGGCCGGGCGCGCTGATGGCGGTCACCGGCATCTATCTCCTGTCCGGCGGCCATCTCTCGGCGCTGACGCCAGGCGATCTGCTGACCGTCGTCTGCGCCGTCTTCTGGGCGATCCAGATCACCCTTGCCGGCACGACCGTTTCGGAGACCGGAAGGCCGCTTGCGCTCTCCGCGGTGCAATTCGCCGTCACCGCAGTCTGTGCGCTGGCCGTTGCCGCAGCCGTCGAACCGGTCAGCCTTTCGGCGATCTGGGCCGCGGCGCCGGAGATCCTTTATGTCGGCATCTTCTCCTCGGGCGTGGCTTTCGTGCTGCAGGTGATCGGCCAGCGCTACACGACGCCCTCGCAAGCCGCGATCTTCCTTTCTTCCGAAGCGCTCTTTGGCGCCTCACTCGCCGCCCTGCTGCTCGGCGAGACGATGCCGGTAACAGGCTATGCAGGTTGCGCGCTAATGTTTATCGCTATGCTTGTAGTCGAACTCGTGCCGGGACTGACCCGCCGGCGCTTGCCAGCCGCGTGAACACGCGTCCAAATATGGGTGAGTCACGCATCGGAAAAAAAATTCATTTGCCGCGAGAGACGCGTTCACGTTGCATTTTTGGGAAAATCTGCTCGGAACTTATATTGCAGACGATATAAAACGTTAATCATTCCCTATCAGCGAAGGAAATTTTGCGTTTTTTCGCAAATTGGATGTCGGCAGGGGTGTGCCCGGAACGACACGTTAAAAAACTTTTGCTTGCCAAAATCCTTTAAACGCAGCACTCTCAGCGCGTTCGGGCATTTTGCGAGCATGGGAAGTCCTTAAGTATTTGCGCGCCGGGAACGCTAATATTCCGGTCAGCCGGTTCCGAAAATGGCGGGCGAAAGTCCTGCCTGGAACAGGCCGAGGTAGAGGGGACCTTTTTCTCACATTTCAAGAATTGCCTGCCAACACCTCCGCAAGGAGGCAATGCTATGATGCTGCCCGTGTGGATGGCGGGCAGAGAGAAAAGGACCTGAGGCATGGCAGAGACTGGCACTGTAAAATTCTTCAATACCGACAAAGGCTTCGGCTTCATCAAGCCGGACCGGGGCGGCGCCGATATCTTCGTTCACATTTCTGCCGTTCAGGCCTCCGGCCTGGCCGGTCTGACGGAAAACCAGAAGGTAAGCTTCGACACGGAGCCGGATCGCCGCGGCAAGGGCCCGAAGGCCGTCAATCTGCAGATTGCGGGCTGAACCCTTAACAAGGCTGGCGAGTTCGAGTTGAAGCCCGGCAGCAATGCCGGGTTTTGTCGTTCAGCCTTCGTTCAGCTACAAATCTATACTTCTCTCATCATCGAGAAAGGGGCCGGCGTTCGGTTCCCGGGATTAGGATTTATGCTTATGAACAGGCTCGCCAAGACCATTCTGCTGACGGCAACCGCTGCCGCACTCACGCTTTCTGCCATCGGTGAAGCGTCGGCCCGCGACCGCCACTGGCGCCACGGCAATCACGGCAACAACGATGCGTGGGTCGGCGGCGCCGTCGGCCTTGCCACCGGCCTGATCGTCGGTTCGGCCATCGCCAACGCCAATAATGGTCCGGTCTACGAAGAACGCCGCTACATCGACCCGGCCTACGAGCCGGATTATTACGAGCCCGCCCCGGTCTATCGCGCGCCCCGCCGCGTCTATGTCGATCAGCCGCAATATTACGCGCCGGTCCGCACGGCGGTGGAGCCCTGGTCGCCGCAATGGGAGCGTTACTGCTCTTACCGCTACCGCTCCTTCGATCCGCGCAGCGGCACCTATGTCGGCAATGACGGCCGCAGCCACTTCTGCACCGCCGGCTGAATCGTCGAATATCCCTGATGCAAAGCGCCGCTTTTCAGCGGCGCTTTTGTTTTGCCTGCGTCAGCCGGTCTTCTTGTTCCAGGGCATGAACTCAGCCTCAGCATCAAAATCGGTCGAGACGCTCACGGTGCGCCACATCCGATCGGCTTCGATACGCGCCGCATCCGCCTTTTCGACATTGAGTACCGCATCGCTGCCAAGCAGCAGCCGGAACGGCGGCTCGTCGAGACCGGCGATGTGGATGACGACTGCCGCCGCTCTGGCAGGATCGCCGGGCTGGCGACCATCGTACTCACGCTGGAAACGCACCGTAGCACCGACCGTCTCCGCATAGTCCTGCCGCCCTTCGGCAAGCACCGTCGAGGAGCCGGCGAAATCGGTCCTGAAGCCGCCGGGCTCGATCACCGTCACCCTGATGCCGAACGGCGCGACCTCTTTCGACAGCACCTCGGAAAAGCCCTCGACACCGAATTTCGCTGCCGAATAGGCGCCGCGCCCGGCAGGTCCGATCCGGCCGCCGACCGATGAGAACTGGATGATGTGCCCCGCCCCCCGCCTGCGCATCAGGGCGATGACCGCTTTGGTCATGATAATGGTGCCGAAGAGGTTGGTCTCGATCTGGGCGCGGAAATCGGCAAGACTGGTATCCTCGATCGAGCCGACATTGCCGTAGCCGGCATTGTTGACGAGCACGTCGATGCGCCCGAACCTCTTCACACCAGCCTCGACTGCTGCCGCTGCCGCCACCTCGTCGGTCACGTCGAGCGCCAGCGTCAGGACCTGATCGCCATACCGCTCGGAAAGATCGGCAAGCTGGCCGGGATCGCGCGCAGTCGCCACCAAATTGTCGCCGGAGGCCAAAACCGCCTCCGCCAGCGCCCGGCCAAGACCGCGCGAACTCCCTGTTATCAACCAGACTCTGAACATCGGAAACCCTCCTGCTTTGGTTCCCGGCTCATGTATGGTCTATTGTATCCAATCGAAAGAAGGTACCCAGACGATCTATACACACCTTGAGGTAACTGACTTGACCAGTGACATCTTCGATTTCTGCAGCAGTATGACGGACGAACAGGATGGGCGGGCCCGTGAACTGATCGAGCGGGCGGCGGCGAAATGGCCGCTGCGCATCCTGCACGTACTCTCCGATGCCGGCGCGCCCCTGCGCTTCTCGCGCCTTATGGAGAGGGTCGAGGGCATCAGCCAGAAAGTGCTGACGCAGACGCTGCGCACCCTCGAAAGAGATGGCCTCATCATCCGCACGCTCTATCCCGAAGTGCCGCCGCGCGTCGAATATGAGTTGACGCCGCTCGGACGCGACCTCCTCATGCAAGTCGTCACGCTCTGGCGCTGGATCGTCGAACACCTGGATGATTTCGATGCGCGCAAAGCCGTGAAGCTGACGGCGGCCGGCGTCTAAAGCGCGTCGCAATCTTTCAGATTCGCGCCATGCGCTTTATGTCTTTGTTTTTACGCATGTCGTTGTCGCAAAACCGCTGCACATTTTTGCGCGAGATGCCTTCAAGCCGGAATGCGGATCGTTGCTCTCAACCCGCCGAGCGGGCTGTCGCTGAGCGTGACATTGCCGCCGTGGCTGCGGGCAATGTCGCGGGCGATCGCAAGGCCGAGGCCGGTGCCCGACGCATCCAGGTTGCGCGCCGTATCCAGCCGGAAGAATGGCTTGAACACGTCCTCGCGGTTCTTTTCAGGAATGCCCGGCCCATCATCGTCGAAGACGACGGTCAGCCATTTGGCGTTGTGCTTGGCTTCGATGTCGAGCCTATTGGCATAACGCCGAGCGTTCGAGGCCAGGTTGGTGACGAGCCGCATGAAAGCGTTCGGCCTGACGGATATGTCGTCATCGCCTTCGATGGAATAGCTGAATTTTTTGCCGTGCAGGGCGAAATCGGATTCCAGCTTCGCGAAGATCTCACTGAGTTTCAGCTCGCCGACATCCTCTTCGACCTCACCGCGTGCGAAGGCCATGTAGGCCTCCAGCATAGTCTGCATGTCGTTGACGTCATCGTTCAGCCCATGCAGGTCGGGATTGTCGCCAGCGAGCGCCAGTTGCAGCTTGAAGCGGGTGAGGATGGTGCGCAGATCATGGCTGACGCCAGAGAGCATCGCGGTGCGCTGTTCGATCTGCCGTTCGATTCGCTCCCGCATCAGAATGAAGGCAAGACCGGCGCGCCTGACCTCGTCGGCGCCGCGCGGATAGAAATTATCGGGCTTCTGCCCCTTACCGAAGCTTTCGGCCGCGCGCGCCAAGGTCAGGATCGGCCGGATCTGCCCGCGCAGGAAGAGGATCGAGATGCCGATCAGCACCAGCGAGGTGCCGACCATCCAGACGATGAAGATATGGGTGTTCGACGCATAGGTCTGACTGCGTTTGGTCAGCACCCGCAGGATCTTGTTGTCGAGTTTGATGCGGATCTCGACGAGGTTCGAATTTCCGACTGTGTCGATCCAGAAAGGCCGGTGGATCTCGTCGGTGATCTCGTCGCTGAGGATGCCATCGAGAATCGAGAAGAAAGGCTTGACGCGCGGCGGCGGCAGATCGCCGTCCGGCTCGATCGAGATCTGCAGGCTGAGCTGGTCGCGGGCGATGCGGATGATCTCGCTATAGTCCGAGTTCTGCGGATAGGTCTCGATGATTTCGATGATGGCGGCGATGTCACGGGTGACGGCAAGCGACAGCCGCTCCGTCACCATTTGCCAGTGGCGCTCCATGAACACCGCGGCGACGACGGATTGCAAGAGCACCATCGGAATGATGATGATCAGCAGCGAGCGCGCGTAAAGTCCGGTCGGCAGCCGGCGGCGCAGCCACCGGACGATCCAGCGCCAGCCCGGCGCAGAAGTGCGGTCTTCCCGCCGCAAGCTGTCGATCGTCACCATCAGCGCCGGTCCCGAACCTTGAGTTTAGTCGATGCTCAGCCTGTATCCGATGCCGCGCACGGTCTGCAGCCAGACGGGATTGGCGGGATCATCCTCGATCTTACGCCGCAGCCGGTTGATCTGCACGTCGATCGTCCGCTCGCCGACTTCGGTATCGTTGCCGATCAGTTCATGGCGGGGGATCGTGTCGCCGGCGCGCCGTGCAAAGAGCAGCATGATCTCCTGCTCGCGGTCGGTGAGCCGGATCACCTCGCTGGCTTTCTTCAGCTCCTTGCGGGTCAGCGAGAAGGTGTAGGGGCCGAACATCACTTGTTCGATCTTCGGTCCCTCGCCGCCGGCGTTGCGGCGCAGGATGTTGTTGATGCGCAGCACCAGTTCGCGCGGGTCGAAGGGCTTGGAAAGATAGTCGTCGGCGCCCGCCTCCAGGCCTTCAATGCGGTTGCCCGATTCTGCCAGCGCCGTCAGCATGATGATCGGGACGTTCTTGATGGCGCGAAGCCCGCGGGTGACGTCGATGCCGGATTCGCCCGGCATCATCACATCCATGATGATCAGGTCGAAATCGAGACCCGCAAGCTTGCGCTGCGCCTCGGCGCCGTCGGCGGCGACGGTGACGCGGAAGCCGTTCTCGGCGAGATAACGATTGAGCAGCGCGCGGATACGGGAGTCGTCATCGACCACCAGCAAATGCGCCGCATCGTCGGAAATACCTGTCTTGACCGCCATTCAATCCGCCCTCTGTCTGTCCCGCATGCCGCTGAGGAAAGCTTTTACGCCCTCCCGCACCTCCGCAGAAGCCCCTTCGAATGCCCGCTCAATGCGGCGCGATTGCGGCTCGGCAAGGGCAAGCGCCAGCTCTCGTCCCGATTGTGTCGGATAAAGCTTGCGCTGCCGCCGGTCCTCGGGACCTGCCACCTGGCGAATATAGCCTGAATCGATCAGCTGTTTCAGCACCCTTGCGAGGCTCTGCTTGGTGATCTTCAAAGTATCGAGAAGATCAGCCACCGTCATGCCGGGATTGCGGTTGACGAAATGCACGACGCGATGGTGCGCCCGGCCGAAGCCGCTCTTTTCGAGGATGGCATCCGGATCGGAAACGAAGTCGCGATAGGCGAAGAAGAACAGCTCGATGATCTCGAAATCGATGATATCAGTATCTTCCATCGGCGTGCCCAGCGGCTCTGGCTTGCCTGCTTTCGGGCCGGTCTGTCGTGACACTCGGCATTCCTTTCTCTTTCCGCGCGCTACATGAAACTTTCGCGAAGATATGTCAGCTTTATTGACATAAATTTGCCGCGTAGCTTCCGCGAACTCTGCGGGAGGCCCGCACGGTCTCCTCATTTCCCTGGCACTTCCTGGAAACTAAGGCCCGTCCGGCACTCCGACGCAACACGCGATTTCCCCTTGCGTCTGTGGATAAGACGTAATGGGGACAACAATCAACAGGCATGGCGCGTGAAGCGCCGGAGGAGTTAGGGATGCGCCGGTCGCTTCGGCGACCTGGCCGCGATAATCGAGCACCATAGCATCGGCGTAGCCCTTGGCTGCAAAACGCCGCAGCATCGAGGTGATCGAACGCGCGATCCTGCCGGAGGACCTCCCCGGCTTTAGCGAGTGCTTCTTCACCGGTTCGGCTGCGGAAGTGACCCCGGTTTCCGAAACCGGCCCGTACCGCTTCACGCCGTCGACGATCTCCGAAATGAACGACTACATGAAGGAAGTCTATCCGGCGGTGATCGCCGCCGAATAAGACCCTCAGGAAATCGGCCGGCTACTGCATAATTCCTTAAATCGAAATCGATTTAAGGATAAAATTATGCAGCAATTTAAAGTGCTACAGCGTTCTTTGCGCGTCTCAAAAGACGCGCGGCGCTGGAGATAAACGCCTGCCGGGCCTTTTTACCTATGCGCCCGTGCCATGACCAGTCCGGCGAGCGTCGAGAGAATGCCGCCGCCGATCAGGCCGCCGATGCCGTCGGCGATCAGGCCGGTCATAGCCGCTTCCCCACCGACCATGCTGAGCAGCATACCGCCGGCAACGCCGCCGATCGCACCTGCGATCGTACGGGCGACGACGTTGATCGCCTGCTGCTTCAAAGCGGCGCTCGCGGCGTTGCCGCCGATTGCACCGGCAGTCAATTGTGTGATGAGCGGAAGTAGGGCTTCCATGATTTCCTCCTCTGGCGATCTCCCCGATCGCCCAGCTACGCCGATCTTTGGCGTATTAGTATTTTATCATATTTCGGAGGAAGCGTTAAGAAAAATCAACCGATGCGGGATTAAGGCAGGGAGAAGCGCCCCGAAACGAGGCGGTCCGACGTCCGCCTCGCCTCAGTTTCTGTCGATCACGTCATTGATAGACGTAGACGATCCGGCGCGTACCGGGATCGACCAGCACCGGCCGATCGTTGATCCTCGTATAGCGGTACTCGTAGTCCGGAATCGTCTGGAAGGTAACGTCTGCAGGCACTTCCGCGCCGACGACGACATCGCCGCCAAGCTGCACCGTCTCACCCGGATTGGTGTCGATGTAGGTGCGGACCGTCTCCGGCGGGGTGATAGTCTCGACCGACCCGACGGGGCCGAGCAACTCGTCGCCCGGTGCCGGCTGTGGCTCCGCCGGAACGACACTCGCGGTCGACTCGTATGTCACGCTGGGAACGCCGATCTCGGTGCGGTGCTGCTCGACGATGACTGAGCTGCCGCCGTGATCGACCTGCAGATAATCGGCATAAACCCAGCCGCGCATGCCGTTGACGTCGACACGGCACCAGCGGCTGCCTTCGATGCAACCGTCGAGGACTGCGGTGGAGCCGCGGGTGGCAAGACCGACCGAGGGATATTGTGGGCCTGGGCCAGCACGGACATTGAGATCGTTGACCGTCGTCGCCATCATCTCCGCCTGCGCAAGACCGGCGCTAGCCATCAGCACCGCGCCTGCCAGCAGAATGTTTCTCTTCAAGGTCATGTGAGCGTCTCCTTGGTTTCGATGGGCTGAAAACGCACGGGGTTCCACGATGTTCCCCTGTGCTCCGCCGAGCGAAACACTACTTGCGGGAGATTTCATGCAAATATTTGGAAGAATTGGGAAAAACTCGATTTTCTCGCCCTGCGACGATGGCGAAAAGGGGCATAAACTCTTGTTGCAGTCCGTCTTTTTACCGTGAGGCACACCGCCAATGGCACAAGGTTCCGGCTGTCCTTGCCGCGGTTTCGGATTATACCCGAAGCAGCAGAGACACCAAGCGAGGCACTTATGGGCATGCTCCAGACCGGCATCATTCCGGTGACACCCTTCCAGCAAAACTGCACGATCTTCTTCGATCCCGATACCAAGGAAGGCATCGTCGTCGATCCCGGCGGCGACGTGCCGCTCATCCTGCAGGCGATCGCCCAGAACGGCCTAACCATCAAGGAAATCTGGCTGACACACGGTCATCTCGACCATGCCGGCGGCGCCAGTGAACTGAAGGAAGCTCTCGGCATCGACGTGGTTGGCCCGCATCAGGACGACCTGCCACTGCTGCAGCGGATCGAGACCCAGGCCGCGAAATACGGCATATCAGGATTGCGTAACGTCGTGCCCGACCGCTGGCTGAAAGACGGCGACAAGATCTCTTTCGGCGCCCATGAATTCGAGGTCTATCACACACCCGGCCATGCCCCCGGCCACGTCATCTATTTCAACCGTACGCAGAATTTCGCCCATCTCGGCGATGTCCTCTTCAACGGCTCCATCGGCCGCACCGACCTGCCGGGCGGCGATCATCAGCAGCTTCTCGATTCCATCCGCGACAAGGTATTGCCGCTTGGCGACGACGTCGGCTTCATCTGCGGCCACGGCCCGGGCAGCCGCATCGGCGACGAGCGGCGCAGCAATCCATTTCTACGGGAGATCAGACCTCGTGGAGGATCCGATACCGGCACATCAGGCGAAGCCCCGAACATCTAATGCATGTCGCCCAAAAGCGGGCAGCGGTTTTGGGATAACGACTTGCATAAATCCGATTCGACACGACGCGCTTTAAGTGTGAGCTTGAGCTCACATCATCTTTCGGCCGTTCGGGACCGGCTGTTCGACAGCAGCAAGCACGATCGCGCCGTTCTCGTCCTCGAATCCCAGCGTCAGCACTTCCGAGCGGAATGGTCCGATCTGGCGCGGCGGGAAGTTGACGACGCCGAGCACCTGCCGGCCCAGCAGGCTTTCCGGCGTATAATGCACGGTGATCTGCGCTGAGGATTTTTTGGTGCCGATATCAGGGCCGAAATCGATCACCAGCTTGATCGCCGGCTTGCGCGCTTCCGGAAAGGGACTGGCCTCGATGATCGTGCCGACGCGAATGTCGACACGCTCGAAATCGGCGTAGGTGATCTCGTCGGCCATATGGTCTCCGTCAGCCGGCCAGTTCCTCGGCCCGCTTGCGCGCCGCCGCGAGTGCTGCGTCGAACAAGGGCTGCATGCCGTCTTCGGCCATCAGTACGGCCAGCGCCGCCGCCGTCGTGCCACCGGGAGAGGTTACATTCTCCCGCAGCCGCGAAGCGTCGTCGGGGGACTGGTGCATGAGTTCACCAGCCCCCGCGACTGTTTCCCGCGCAAGACGCATGGCGAGGTCCGCCTGCAGACCGAGTTTACGGCCTGCCTCCGCCATACATTCGACGAGATAGAATACATAAGCCGGACCGCTGCCCGAAAGCGCCGTCACGGCATCGATATCGGCTTCCGCCGGCACCCATTCGACCGGGCCCGAGACGCGCAGAAGGGAATGGACGCGTTCGCGCTGCGGGTCGCTGACCCCTGAATTGGCAAAGGCACCGGTGACGCCGCGCCCGACCATGGCCGGCGTGTTCGGCATGGCCCGCACCATGGCGGCCTTGCCGAGATGTTTCTCGAGGAAACCGAGCGTCTTGCCGGCCGCCACCGAGACGACGACCGTGTCCGGCCCGACGGCGCTCTTCACCGCCGGCAGCACCGTCTCCATCACCTGCGGCTTGACCGCCAGGAACAGCACGCTTGCCTTCAAGTCCGTGGGAAGCGCCGTCAGATGGGTGGCGCCAGCCTCGTTGATCGTCGCCAGCATCGCCGGCGATGGGCCGGGATCGACGACGATGACGGCTGAGCCCGGAACGCCGCTTTTCAGCCAGCCGGAGAGCATCGCCCCGCCCATATTTCCGGCGCCGATCAGAACGACGGGATGTGTCGAGGAGAAAGCCTTCGTCGGCATCTCAAGCCTCGCCGACCGTTTCAAACAGCACGGCTTCCATCGCCTTCGTCGCTTCCATGCCGGACCAGACGACGAACTGGAATGCCTGGAAATAGGCCTCGCAGGTATCAAGCGCACTGGAAAGCAGCACCTCAACCTGGCGATTGGTAGGCTCCGCACCGCCGGCAAGCAGCAGCGATTGGCGGAAAATGACGACATCTTCCTGGCGCCAGAGATCGAAATGACCCATCAGCACCTGCCCGTTGATCGCCGAGAGCAGCTTGACCACCTCGTTGACCCTGATGTCGGGAACTTTGATATCGAAGGCGCAGCCAAGATGCAGCGCCTCGAATTCCTCCATCCAGGAGAAGGAGACGTGGTAGTCCGTCCAGCGCCCCTCGACCGTCATCGCGATCTCGTCCTCGCCGGACCGTTCGAACGACCAGTCGTTGTTGGAGGCAACGTACTCGATCATGTCGACCGGGTTCGACTGACGCTCGACTTCCAATTCCATCAGGTTCATGCAGCACCTTCTTGACCGGAACGAATGCGACCTAACTTGGTGTACGAACACAAGAAAGACACACGCAAATACCGGAAACCACCACTCGGATGATCGTTGAACCGCTGCCAGACTTAACGCAGATAACCTGCCCGGAGCTTACCAAGTCGCTTCGAATCATCATTTAAAATCAGTGTATAGCGCCCCTTGCCCCCTGCCAGCCCCCCGAACGGAAAATAGGACCGGCCACTGTGGAAAGGCTCTTCGAAATTCAATTCAGAAGGGAGAATAAGCGACTCTGCGAATTGGCTTTTTTGGCAGTGTCCACAGGTGGAAAACTCACCTGGTTTTTTTGCGGAAGATGCGGCGTGTGGCATGAAGGCAACGCCGCATCTGTGTCGTACTAGGATTTAAGCGCCCTCGCCGGCAAGCTTTGCCTCGAGTGCTGCGATGCGGGCGGCAAGCGCCTCATTCTCGTCGCGTGCCTTGATCGCCATCTCGCGCACAGCCTCGAACTCCTCGCGCTTGACGATGTCCATGCTGTTCAGCCAACGCTCGGCTTGGGCGTTGAAGGCGGTTTCGATCTCCTTGCGGACGCCCTGGGCGGCACCGGCCGCATCGGTCATCAGCTTGGCGAATTCGTCCATGATGCGGTTCGTTCCGGTCGTCATGGCGGTTTTCTCCCTTCGCATGAGGTGAATTCAGCCCTTCAGGGCCTCAAGAGTTGAGGTAGGGCTTCACCATCGACGATGCAAGCGCTTTGCACGGGATAAGCTTGCCGGAACCGGCCGGGAACGCGCCATCACGAACAATGGACTTGACCGTCCGGGATCGCAGCGGCATGTTCCGCGCAACTCAACAGGTGGAAAACCTTGCCGATAGCAGCCGATCTCCTTGCCATCATGCCTTTCCCGGATATCGATCCGATCGCCTTTTCGATCGGTCCGCTGGCGATTCACTGGTACGGCCTCGCTTACGTCGCCGGCATCCTGCTCGGCTGGGCCTACGCGCGCCGCCTCGCCGCCAATGAAAGTCTCTGGCCCGGCAACGTCTCGCCGATATCAAGGACGCAGCTCGACGATTTCATCGTCTGGGCAGCGCTTGGCGTCGTCCTCGGCGGCCGTCTCGGCTATATTTTCTTCTATGATCTCCCCGCCGTCCTGCGCAGTCCCATCCGTGCGCTCGAGATCTGGAACGGTGGCATGTCCTTCCATGGCGGCCTGACCGGTACGACGATCGCCATGATCCTCTTTGCCCGCCGCAACGCCATCCCGATCTGGAGCCTGTTCGACATCGTCGCCACCGTCGTTCCCTTCGGTCTGTTTTTCGGCCGCATCGCCAATTTCATCAATGGCGAGCTCTGGGGCCGGTTGACCGACGTGCCCTGGGCCGTGGTCTTCCCGACTGGCGGTCCCTTCGCCCGCCATCCGAGCCAGCTTTACGAAGCCGGCCTCGAAGGCATCGTTCTGCTCCTGGTGCTGGCCGCCTTGGTCTACGGCATGCGCGCGCTGAAAAGCCCCGGCTTCATTACAGGCGTCTTCGTTTGCGGTTATGCGCTGTCGCGCATCTTCGTCGAATTCTTCCGCGAGCCTGACGCCCAGCTCGGCTACCTCCTGGGCACGAACTGGCTGACCATGGGCATGGTGCTCTCCTCCCCGATGATCCTACTCGGCCTCTGGGCGATGCTGCGGGCCCGCCGCCAGGCTGCGCTGCAGCTCTGAAAACGGCAGGACGCGCGACATGACCACCACTCTAGGCGAAAAGATCAAGGCGATCATCCAGGCCAACGGCCCGATCAGCGTCACCGATTATTTCTCGCTCTGCCTCGCAGACCCCGAACACGGCTATTACCGCACCCGCGAGCCCTTCGGCCGTTCCGGTGATTTCGTCACCGCGCCCGAGGTCAGCCAGATCTTCGGCGAGATGATCGGCGTCTTCATCGTCCATGCATGGCAGCGCCACGGCACACCGACGGACGTCCGCCTCGTCGAGATCGGCCCCGGCCGCGGCACCATGATGGCCGACATGCTGCGCGTCATCTCCCGCATCGCTCCACCGCTTTTCGACGCCATGACCGTGCATCTCGTCGAAACCAGCGAGCGCCTGCGCGACGTCCAGAGCCAGACGCTCGAACCCCACGGCGAGAAGATCACTTGGCACGATGGCTTCGATGAAGTACCGCCCGGCTTCACGCTGATTGCCGCCAACGAACTCTTCGATGCCATCCCCATCCGCCAGTTCGTTCGCATGCCGACGGGTTTCCGCGAGCGCATGGTCGGCATCGACACCGATGGCGAGCTGACCTTTGCCGCCGGCGTCGCCGGCATCGACCCCACCTTGCTGCCCGAACCGGTGCAGAACGTGCCGGTCGGCACGCTCTTCGAGATCTCGCCTGCCCGCCAGGCGGTGATGATGGCGATCTGCGAGCGGCTGCGCGCCTTCGGCGGCACGGCGCTTACGATCGACTACGGCCATCTCGTCACCGGCTTCGGCGATACGCTGCAGGCCGTGCGCATGCATGAATTCGACCCGCCGCTCGCCCATCCAGGTGAAGCCGATCTGACGAGTCATGTCGACTTCCAGCAGCTCGCCGAAACGGCGCTTGCGGCCGGCCTCCATCTGAACGGCGCCCTGCATCAGGGTGATTTTCTGACCGGCCTCGGCATCCTCGAGCGCGCAACCGCCCTCGGCCGCGATCGCGAGCTGCAAACCCAGCAGGTCATCCAGACGGCGGTCGAAAGGCTCGCCGGCGCCGGTGAAGGCCGGATGGGCGAACTCTTCAAGGTGATGGCGGTCTCCTATCCCGCCGTCGATCTCATGCCCTTTCGTCCGGTGGATTGACAGGGCGCACGCGGCTGGTTCAACATCCGCCCGAAACAAGAACTTGAAGCGCGCCGCATATGCGATGCGCTTGGGATCATGACAAACCCCTCGAAAACCCCGGAATCACAGATGCAGGACGCGGCCTCTCCCGCACCGATCGAAAGCGCGCTGCTGAACCAGGCGGCGGGCAGCACGATCCGGCACGGTTATTTCACTCGGGCCGGCGGCGTTTCCGAAGGGCTGTATCGCGGCCTTAATGTCGGTCTCGGCTCCAGCGACGAACGCGACAAGGTCCTGGAAAATCGCCGTCGCGTCGCCGCCTGGTTCGGCTTGCCGGTCGAGCGGCTGGCAACCGTGCATCAGGTCCATTCCCCCGATGTCGTGACGATCGGCGCCGATTATGACGGCATCCGCCCCGACGCCGATGCGATGGTAACGGCAGCCCCTGGTATTGTGCTTGGCGTGCTTGCCGCCGATTGCGGACCGATCCTGTTTGCTGACCCGGACAATCGCGTCATCGGCGCCGCTCATGCCGGCTGGAAGGGCGCATTGACGGGCGTGCTCGAAAATACCGTCGCCGCCATGGAGGCGCTGGGTGCGGACCGCGGCAGCATCGTCGCCTGCCTCGGCCCCTCGATCAGCCAGGCAAGTTATGAGGTCGGTCCCGAATTCGTCGAGCGTTTCGTCGCCGAAAACCCGGACGACGAGCGCTTTTTCGTGCCTTCCGCAACGCCCGGCCACGCCATGTTCGACCTGCCGGCGCTGACCGTCGACCGGCTGGCGAAAGCCGGCGTGCGGGCCGAAAGCCTCGGCCTCTGCACTTATCCGGACAACGAGCGCTTCTTTTCCTACCGCAGGACGACACATCGCAAGGAGCCGGATTACGGCCGCCAGATTTCCGCGATATCAATCAGGGAGACTTGAGCAGAATGGCACTGCACTTCGAAAAGGCCGAATTCGCAAGCCGGCTTGCGCGCCTCACCGAGAAGATGAAGGAAGAAAAGCTCGACGCCTTGCTGCTCTTCGCCCAGGAAAGCATGTACTGGCTGACTGGCTACGACACCTTCGGCTACTGCTTCTTCCAGACGCTGGTCGTCAAGAGCGACGGCACCATGGCGCTGATCACCCGCTCGGCTGATCTTCGCCAGGCCAGGCATACCTCAATCCTCGAGGACATCCATATCTGGGTCGACCGGGTCAATGCCGACCCGACGCTCGACCTGAAGAACCTGCTGGTCGAGATGGATCTGCTCGGCGCCCGCATCGGCGTCGAATACGATACGCATGGCATGACCGGCCGCGTCGCCCGCCTGCTGGACGCGCAATTGACCACCTTCGGCCAGATCGTCGACGCCTCCTACCTCGTCAGCCGCCTGCGCCTGATCAAGAGCCCGACGGAGGTCGCCTATGTCGAGCGCGCCGCCGCTCTCGCCGACGATGCGCTCGATGCTGCGATCCGGCTGACAAAACCCGGCGCCGACGAGGCCGATATCCTCGCCGCCATGCAGGGTGCGATCTTTTCCGGCGGCGGCGACTATCCCGCCAACGAATTTATCATCGGCTCCGGCGCCGACGCGCTGCTTTGCCGCTACAAGGCCGGCCGCCGTAAGCTCGACGCCAGCGACCAGTTGACGCTCGAATGGGCCGGCGCCTATGCGCATTACCATGCCGCCATGATGCGGACGATCGTCATCGGCGAGCCGACGCATCGCCATCGCGAGCTTTACAACGCCTGCCGCGAAACCATCGAGGCGATCGAGACCGTGCTGAAGCCCGGCCAGACCTTCGGCGATGTCTTCGATATGCACGCCAGGATCATCGATGAGCGCGGCCTGGCCCGCCACCGGCTGAATGCCTGCGGTTATTCGCTCGGCGCCCGTTTCTCGCCCTCCTGGATGGAGCATCAGATGTTCCATGTCGGCAATCCGCAGCCGATCGAGCCGAACATGTCGCTCTTCGTGCACATGATCATCGCCGATTCCGATACGGGCACGGCGATGACGCTCGGCCAAACTTATCTGACAACAGCGGATGCGCCGCGCGCCTTGTCGCGCCATCCGCTCGATTTCATCGGGCTTTGACCGGTGAGAATCCGGAATTGACAGACGACCGTCCCCACCCGCATAAATTCGGGTGGGGCTGATTGCGATTGTGGGAAGGACGGATCAAGGGATGACGCGAGCTGCGATTGTGCCCACGTTCCTGTTCGTCATGGCTCTGCTGACCGCCTGCAACACCACCGATGCGCTGACGCCGCAGGTCGATATCGGCGATTCCTCCGGCCGCCCGTCATCGAGCCCGGTAACGCAGAGCGAAGCCGAGCGGTTGGCGGGCACCCGCCAGCCGAGTTTCTCGGCAAGCTCGCAGCAGGGCGGCTACCATCCAGCCTATGATCAGTCACAGCAGGCCTATCGGCCCGGCACCGGCGCGCCGCCGACGACGATGCAGGAGCAGGCAGACGCCCTGTCGAGGAGCAGCTCCTCGCCGGCCGCCTCCGCCCCGATCGACGGACAATCGCTGCCACCGCCGGTGGCCAGTGGTGGGCTTCCCGCACAGTCGGCTCAGCCGGCCGAGGCACAACAGCCGCAGCAGACCGCCGCCCTCCCCTCCAGTTCCTCCTCCGTTCGCGGCAGTACCGTGCGCTTCCTGCCGATCATCGGCGCGCCGGTGCAGGCCGTGACACCGCTCTCGCGCCAGCTCGGCACCGAGGCGCGCGCGCACGGCCTTTCCATCAAGAGCTCGAACGATGCGAGCAGCGATTACATCCTCAAAGGCTATCTCTCCGCCTTCAGCGACGACGGCAAGGTTACCGTTGTCTATGTCTGGGACGTTCTCGACAGCGGCGGCGGCCGCTTGCATCGCATCCAGGGACAGGAAAGCGTGCCGACGGCCGCGACCGATCCCTGGGCGGGCGTTCCAGCCTCGGTGATGCAGCAAATCGGCTCAAAAACCATCGCGGAATTCTCCTCCTGGCGGCAGACTCAAGGCGGTTAGTCACAAACTTTTTGCAAATATGGAAGCCTGTGGCGCCTTTGCCCTTGCATTCACGGGGAAGCTGACTAAAAAGCGCGGCTATCAGCGCGTAACAGGCGGACCAAAATGAAGGTTTTCGCAGGCAATTCGAACCGGCAACTCGCCGAAGCGATCTGCAACTATCTCAATGTTCCCTTGGGGAAAGCCAGTGTTCGAAGGTTTGCCGATCAGGAAATCTTCGTGGAAATCCAGGAAAATGTGCGCGGTGAGGACGTTTTCCTCGTGCAGCCGACCGCCTTTCCCGCCAACGACCATCTGATGGAACTGCTGATCATGATCGACGCGATGCGTCGTTCGTCAGCCCGCCGCATCACCGCCGTCCTACCCTATTTCGGCTATGCCCGTCAGGATCGCCGGGCCTCCGGCCGCACGCCGATCTCCGCCAAGCTGGTCGCAAACCTCATTACCGAAGCCGGCGCCGACCGCGTCATGACGCTCGATCTCCATGCCGGGCAGATCCAGGGCTTCTTCGATATACCCACAGACAACCTCTTTGCCATGCCCGTGCTGACCCGCGACATCAAGAGCCACTATGACCTCAGCAACGTCGTGGTCGTCTCGCCCGACGTCGGCGGCGTGGTTCGCGCCCGCGCGCTCGCGAAGCGCCTGGACTGTCTTCTGGCCATCGTCGACAAGCGTCGCGATCGGCCGGGTGAATCCGAAGTCATGAACATCATCGGCGACATTGCCGGCAAGGACTGCCTGCTGATCGACGATATCGTCGATTCGGGCGGCACGCTCTGCAACGCGGCCGATGCGATGCTGGCCAAGGGCGCATCCAGCGTCACCGCCTATATCACCCACGGCGTTCTCTCCGGCGGCGCGGTCACCCGCGTCACCTCCTCGAAGCTGCGCGAACTCGTCATCACGGATTCCATCCAGCCGACCACGGCCGTCCTCTCGGCCCACAATATCCGCGTCGTAACGACGGCGCCGCTGATCGGCGAAGCCATCAGCCGCACGGCTCAGGAAGAGTCTGTCTCCAGCCTCTTCGATTAAAAGAGCCGGCGTTCGACCGGCTCTTTCAATTTCTACTTCAGATGGACCAAGCTATTGCCGGGCATGCTCTCCGAGCCGCATGAATTGCTGGCCGTTGATCGTCGCGGGCCGCGCAAACCGCCGTCCCGATCGTTGGTCTCCGCAGGGCTTGTGACGCAAGACGCAAAAAGCCGGCACAAGGCCGGCCTCTTTCATTTCTGATCCCAATTGATAACGCTCAAGGCTGCTGCGGCGGCGCAGGTACCGCGTCCTGACCCTGATCCGGTTCCTGTTGGTCTGGCTCCAGCTCCTGATCTTGATCCTGATCAGGACCATCCGGACCCTTGATCTGCTGGCCATTGATCGCCACGGAACCATCGCGACTGATGCTGATGTCCCAGCGCGAGCGGCCATCTGCATCGGTCTTGGCAAAGCCCTTCACCATCATGATGCCGAAGGAGACCTGGTTGAGGTCGGGATCTGTCTTGGCAAGCTCCTGAACCGCGGCGATCGTCTTGTCGAGATCGCGGGCAAGGATGGTCGCCTCCATCGAATAGTCTTTCTGAGTATCGACGCGTCCCTCGATCTTGCCCGTCATGTCGACGTCGTAGACATCGGACTTGGCGCTGACCTTCGGAAACTCGACGGTGAGCCGGCCATCGCGGAAGAGCTTTTTCGCCATCTCGTCGCCGCTTTGCTCCGGCGGCTTGGCGTTGAAATCCATCGCCATGAGCGCGTCGCCGAAGGTTGCGAAATCCAGATTCGGAATGGCGAGTTGCAGATCGAAATTGGTCGGCACGAAGGGCGAATAACTTGCCGGCATCGCCGGGCTGTCGAGGCTGATGTCCTGAGCGTCGATACCGAAGCCGAAACGCATGGCATCGCTCGGCCCATCGATGGCCAGGTTGTAACCGAACGCCTTGACGCCGCCATTGCCTACCTGGCTGCTGATGGTCAGATTATTGACCCCGATTGTCTCGCTGAACGAGGCAAGAATCGGAAAGGCTTGCTTGAGCATTCCCTTTATCTTGTCGCTGTTCTCCGGGCTTAGTTCCTTCTCCTCGAGATGGTCGAGAATGAAAAGGACGATCTCGCGGATTTGCTTGGCCGGCAGGCCGTTCACCTTGGCATCGAAATCAATGGAGTCGGCACGGATTTCAACAGGCGGCATTTGCAGGCCGGAAACCTGCTCGACGAAAGTCGACATCGAGCCGCTACCGGCAAAATCGATACGCCCATTGCCGCCTGCGCTGTCCGTTGAAGTCAGCTTTTGGTCCATCCCGGCAAAGCTGGCATGGACTTCCTCGGTGTCGGATTTGCTGGCGACCTTGATGTCCTTGGCGGTGAAAGTGCCGGAGCGCAGATAGCTGATCGCCGGATCGAAGACGCCGGTGTAGACAAGCGAAGCGATGGAGTAGGAGAAATCCGTTGGCTTCTGGTCGGGGCCCTTGAAATGGCCGGAGACGTTGAGCTTGTTGTCACCCTCAATGTTCCAGAGCCCGCTGTCGAGCGGCGTAGCGAACATCGAGAACGGCGTCAGCCCGTTGATTGCGAATGTCGCCGGATCGGCCTTGGCAAGCAGCTTCGCCAGATCGTAAATGATCTCGTAGCGAGTACCTGCCGGATTGACGGTAAGCAGGCCGCTCTTCGCAAGATCCTCGGGAAGCAGCTTCGTCAGATTGTCCTTGACCGCATTGGCGCCATCCTGATTGATCTCGACACCCTGAGCCGTGGTGACAAGGCAAAGTGCCAGCAAGCTCGTTGCCGTGACAAGTTTGAGACGCATAGTCCGATTTCTCCTCAGCCCCTTTTTTGAATGCGGCCATCCAAAGATGCGAAGCGCGCCGATGTCAACCTCAGCTGTGGCAGAGAATGGCAATTTCGCCGTTCATACGGCCGCGTATTTCGGACGGGCGAGGATATCGCCTCCTCGTATGCGCCATTCGGCTCGCCGTTGACGATCGACGCAATGCTCGAATGCGGTTTCGGCTTGTCGAAGCGTGTATATCACCGGAAAACAGCCCGAATCCGCAACTTGCGTTTCCGATCGACTTATAATATAGGCCACCGGTCCGTGTAGACACCCTTGGAGGCAACGCGGATGAGGTCGGGTCATACCGCCTCCGGTTCGTCGGAACAAGGCTTTTGCCCGCCGCCGAACTCTCCATATAACCTCGAAAGGAATAGCCATGAGCCAGGAAACTTACGAGCTCAAGGCCGAGGCGCGCGAACGGGTTGGTAAGGGGTCCGCCCGTGAACTTCGCCGCAACGGTTTGATTCCCGCTGTCATCTATGGTGACAAGCAGGCCCCCATTGCCATCGCTCTCAACACCAATGAGGTGACGAAGCGCATTCACGCCGGTGGTTTCATGACCACCGTGGCGACGATCGAAATCGACGGCAAGAAGCACAAGGTTCTGCCGAAGGACTACCAGCTCGATCCGGTCCGTGACTTCACGTTGCATGTCGATTTCCTGCGCGTCTCCGGCAACACCCAGGTGACCGTCGAAATCCCCGTTCACTTCATCAACGAAGAGAAGTCCCCGGGCCTCAAGGTCGGCGGCGTTCTGAACATCGTTCGCCATGAAGTCGAAGTTCATTGCCCGGCCGATGCGATCCCTGAGTTCTTCAACATTGACCTCAGCGGCAAGAAGATCGGCGACAGCATCCATATCTCGGAAGTCACCCTGCCGAAGGGCGTGACCCCGGTCATCGACCGCGACTTCACGATCGCGACGATTATCGCTCCGGCTGCCGGCATCGACGAGAGCGCCGCGGAAGGCGAAGCCGAAGCCTGATCGCTTCGACCAATTTATAAAGCATATGGCCCGCTTTCCCCTGGAAGGCGGGCTTTTCATTGCCCGGAAATGCCCCGTTTCAGCAACATTTAACAAATTCGTGAAAGCATGATCCGTCAGCTGCGAAGAAGCCCGCCTCAACGCGCGACAGCAAATATGGTCGGCCTGGGGAGTAGACGGAACCATGAACAATTCCGTTGAGAACAGATTTTTTGCGATAGTTTGCGGAGCGCTGCTCGTTTTTGTCGCTCCCCTCTTTGTTCTCTTCCTTTTTCTTTCCTCGGAACGGGCCGACAAGGAAATACGTGACCATATCTCCGTTCTTCTTGTCGCCAATGCCCAGGCGCTGGCCAAACCCCTGTGGGACCTCGATGAAGACAGCGTTACCCAGATCAGCGCGACGGTCGTTTCCCAAGGCGCCATCGTCAAGGTCGAAGTGCGTGACCAGTCAGGCCAGCTCGACGTCAGCCAGTCCACCATTCCGCGCTCATTCGACGGCAAGCTGGTGCAGGTGTCGCGCGCCATCATCTACAACACCGTCGACGGTCCGAGGAACCTCGGCAGCATCAGCGTCTATTATCCCGCGCTCGGCCTGTTTTCCGGCCTGAAGCAGGAAGAGGTCGTCTTCATCTCGATCTTCATCTTTGCGGTATTGACCGTTTTCGGCACGGCACTGATCGGCAACCGCTTCTTCGTCATCCAGCCGCTGATGCGGCTGACGGCAGCGATCGAAGCCACCCGCCAATTGGGCTCCCGCCATCATGTCGACTGGCAGTCGAACGACGAGATGGGGCGACTTGCCCATAGCTTCAACGAGATGCAGACCAAGCTCGAAAGCGAGGAAAAGGAGCTGAAGTTCGCCCACCGCCGCGCCACCGACATCTACAATCTGACTCCCGCCATGCTCTTCTCGCTCGACGAGGAGGATCGCATCACCGCCGTCAGCGATTATTGGCTGCTTGCCACAGGTTACAACCGCGCTGCCGTCATCGGCCGCAACTTCGCCGATCTCGTCACCCCCACCACCCGCGACAAATTCGTTAAGCGCCGCCGGGCCGAAAGCGGCTTGACCGTCACCGTCAAGTTTGTCTGCCTGGACGGCCGCACGATGGACGTCCTCATCATGGAATCGGAGGCGGGAGCCGGCGCTCACGACCGCCTCTCGCTATCGGTCATGACCGATGTCACCGAACTCAAGGCCTCCGAAGACCGCAACCACCGCCAGGCAATCACCGATCACTTGACTGGGCTTCTTAATCGCCAGGGCTTCGAAGCCGTCCTCGACAACAAGATCGCCGCCGCCGACGCCGCCGGCCAGGAACTCGCCTGTCTCTTCGTCGATCTCGACCGCTTCAAGTGGATCAACGACAATATGGGCCATGCCGCCGGCGACATGGCGCTGGTCGAGCTCGTCGAGCGCCTGAAGGCCCATCTTGCCCCTTCCGACGAGGCAGCCCGTCTCGGCGGCGACGAATTTGCCATCCTGTTGCCGGCGAAGGATGCAGAAAAACGCGCCAGGGTGATGTGCGAGCAGATTGCCTCGATCTTCGAAACGCCATTCGCCCCCGACATGCATCTGAGCGCTTCCGTCGGCATCGCCATCTATCCGCATCATGCTGCAACCGCGGCCGAACTGCTGCAGAAATCCGACATGGCGATGTATGCAAAGAAACGCGACGGCAAGAACGGCGCGCAGCTCTTCGACAATGCCATGCTCGACCGTGCCCGCAGCCGCGCCGAAATCGAAGCCAACATCGAAGCCGGCCTCGTCGACGACTGGTTCGAGGCCTTCCTGCAGCCGATCGTCAACCTGAACGGCCGCGGGATTGCCGGTTTCGAGGCGCTGATGCGCCTCAACCATCCGCAGAAGGGCTTGATGCCGCCGGCCGAGATCATCAGCGTCGCCGAGGAGACGGCAAAGATCGTCCGGGTGGGCAACGTCATCATGGAAAAGGCGATCGCCAACCTCGCAAAAATTTCCCGCATATCAGGCATGCAGGATACCTATCTCGCCATCAACTTCTCGCCACTGCAGTTCGAGCCGGCGCTGCCGGCCCGTCTTGCCGCCTTCGTCGGTCGCCACGGCATCCGCCCCGAGCGCATCGTCGTCGAGATCACCGAAGCCGTGCTGATGCACGACAATCCTGAGATTCGCATGATCGTCACGGAGCTTCGTCGCTTTGGCTGCCGTATCGCGCTCGACGATTTCGGCACCGGCTATTCGTCGCTGAGCTACCTCAACCGCTTCCCCGTCGACATCATCAAGATCGACCAGTCCTTCACCCGCGCCATCAACGACGGCGACGACGACGTGCGCCAGAAAAGCCGTATGTTAATCGAAGGCATCACCACGCTCTCCCACAAGATGAATTGCACCGTCATTGCCGAGGGTATCGAGACCGAAGAGGAATGCCGCACGCTCCACCAGATGGGGCTTGACTATGGTCAGGGCTACCTCTTCCACCGTCCGCAGCATGCAGCCTCACTGATCGAGAACCTGATGGCCTCGCAATCGGCCGTCGCACGCGCCTCGTAAACGAAGAACGAAGGAGATGATGCCGATGAAAAAGCTCCTGCTTCTCGCATGCCTGGCGCTGCCCTGCACCGCCCATGCGCAAAGTGTGACCTTCACGACCGAGGATTATGCCCCCTTCAACTACCGCGAAGGCAAGGAGATCAAGGGCGCGACCGTCGAGCAGGTCGAAAAGGTAATGGCCGCAATCGGCGTCGACTACACGATCGAGATCATGCCCTGGGCGCGCGCTTTTAGCCTTGCCCGCACGGCGCCGATGACCTGTGTCTTCGCGACCGCCCACAACGGCGCGCGCGACCCGTTGTTCAAATGGGTCGAGCCGCTGCTCATCGACCGCAACATCCTGATCACTCGCAAGGGTTCGGGCGTCACCGCCGGCAATCTGGACGAGGCAAAGAAATATACGGTTGGTACTCAGCGCGAGGATTACACCGAGACGATCCTGAAGGAGAAGGGCTTCACCAAGCTCGATGTCGCCAGCGACTTCAACGCGACGCTGCGCAAACTGCTTGGCGGGCGCATCGACATGATGCCGATCTCCGAACTCTATTTCGAAAAGCTGAAGGTCGACCAGCCGGTGGAAATGGTGACCGTGCTCTCCGCCCAGCCGATGGGCATCGCCTGCGAGAAGAACTTTCCGGACGATCTGCTCACCAGGATGCAGGCTGCCCTCGACAAGCTGATCGCCGATGGCGACCAGAAGCAGATCTTCCTGAAATACGGTATGAACCTCTCGGAATGACCCTGCTCGGCGGGCTGCTGCCCTTTCCGCTTGACTTTGCTTTCGTTTCGCGGTGGTGAACGGCGGGAAGTTTTAGCGAGGGAAGACAGGCCATGCTGATCATCGCGGGTCTCGGCAATCCCGGCGGCAAATACGCCGGCAACCGCCACAATGTCGGTTTCATGGCCGTCGACGCCATCCATCGGCGCCACAGCTTCTCGCCCTGGTCGAAGAAGTTCAGGGCCGAGATCGCCGAGGGCGAGATCGCCGGCGAAAAGGTGCTGCTGATCAAGCCGCAGACCTTCATGAACCTCTCCGGTGAGTCCGTCGGTGAGGCGATGCGCTTTTACAAGCTCCAGCCCGCCGACCTTGTCGCGATCTACGACGAACTCGACCTCCCCCCGGGCAAGGCGCGGCTCAAGACCGGCGGCGGCCATGGCGGCCACAACGGCATCAAGTCGCTGGACGCCCATTGCGGCAGGGAGTACCGGCGGCTACGCCTCGGTATCGGCCATCCCGGCGTCAAGGAAATGGTGCAGAACCATGTGCTCAGCGATTTCGCCAAAGCCGACAAGGCCTGGCTGGAACCGCTTCTCGACACGCTCGCCGACAATGCCGACATGCTGGTACGAAACGAGGATTCGCAGCTGATGAACAAGATCGCGCTGGCGCTCGGCGACAAGGCCGAGGAGGAGAAACCGCGAAAGGAAAACAAGAGTACCGAAAAGAAGCCGGCCGGCCAGTCGCATATCCATCAGGCCCGCAACCACAATCAGCCGAAGCTGCTGACATCAGGGCCGATGGCCGACATGTTGAAGAAGATGTTCGGCAACAAGGGCGACTGAAGCCATGACGGACCGGGACTTCGTCATCCGCCCTGCTGCCCGCAGCGATCTCCCCAGTCTCATGACGCTTTACCGTCACCTGAACCCGACCGATCCGGTTCTCGACGAGGCACTTGCCGAGGAACGCTTCTCCGCCATCCTCTTGCAGCCGGGCATGACCGTGTTCATCGGCTATGCCGGTGATGTCGCCGCCGCAACCGTCACAACCGTCGTCGTGCCGAACCTGACGCGGAGCGGCGCTCCTTATGGGCTCATCGAAAACGTCGTTACCCACGCCGATCATCGCAAGCGCGGTTACGCCGGCGCCGTTATCCGCCACGCGATCGCAGACGCCTGGAACGCAGGCTGCTACAAGGTGATGCTGCTCACCGGCTCCAAGAATCCGGCCACGCTGCGCTTCTACGAGAATTGTGGCTTCGCTCAGGACAAGACCGGCTACCAGATCCGCCGACGCTGAGCCCCTCTCGGGACTGCCCCCGGCAAAGCGCCTATTCTTCCGGCTCTGTGGTGAACATCAGCGGAAAGCCCATGCCCTTGGCGAGGTCGATGCCTTCCTTGGCCTTGGTCTCGGCGATGTCCCTTACGCAGACCACGACCACACAGGAACCGAGCTTGTGCGCCGTCATCATCACCCGGTAGCCGGTCTCCTCGCTCATGCGGAAGACGGACTTCAGGATCATGATCACCAGTTCGCGCGGCGTATAATCGTCATTGACCAGAATGACCTTGTAGAGCTTCGGCTTATCCAGCTTCGGCTTCACCTTGGTCTTCGGTTTCAGGGCAACGTCATTGTCACTCATCGGAAAAATCCACCCGTTGATGACATGGAAAAGGCGGAGAAAACGTCCGCCGACAATATATTGCACCGTAAGCACGGCAGTTCAATCACGTAAATATCACTCAGCGGAAAGCGGAGGCAATCCCGGCCACGTTTTTCGAGAATCGCCGCAGCCTTCCTGTCATCCGGAGAGCCGTTGAACTTCAATTCCTGTTGCGAACCCTTGACCCAGGGCGGCCATTCCCGCATAGGCAGGGCAAAGTTGCAAACAGATATGGATCAAGCCATGGGCTTCAAATGCGGTATCGTCGGGCTGCCGAATGTCGGCAAATCGACCCTCTTCAACGCGCTCACCAAGACGGCCGCCGCACAGGCGGCGAACTATCCCTTCTGCACCATCGAGCCGAACACCGGTGAAGTCGCCGTTCCCGATCCGCGCATGCGCAAGCTTGCCGACATCGCCAAGTCCAAGGAACTGATCCCGACCCGCATCTCCTTCGTCGATATCGCCGGCCTCGTGCGCGGCGCCTCGAAGGGTGAAGGCCTCGGCAACCAGTTCCTCGCC
The DNA here is from genome assembly GCF_034554815.1 of Rhizobium indigoferae. Lineage (NCBI taxonomy): Bacteria > Pseudomonadati > Pseudomonadota > Alphaproteobacteria > Hyphomicrobiales > Rhizobiaceae > Rhizobium > Rhizobium indigoferae. The sequence continues at coordinate 3,114,182 of NZ_CP140635.1, forward strand.
AATATCCGCGAGGTCGATGCCATCGTCCATGTGCTGCGCTGCTTCGAAGACAGCGACATCACTCATGTCGAGGGCCGCATCAATCCTGTCGCCGACGCCGAGACGATCGAGACCGAGCTGATGCTCGCCGACCTCGAAAGCCTGGAGCGCCGCACCGAGCAGACGCGCAAGCGTGCCACCGGCAAGGACAAGGATTCGGTGGCGATGCTGCCAATCATGGAAGCCTCGCTGAAGCTGCTCAACGAAGGCAAGCCGGTGCGCACGCTGCTCTCGACGCTCGATGCGGAAGAGATCGTCATCCTCAAGAGCCTCAATCTTTTGACCTCGCATCCGGTGCTCTACGTCTGCAACGTCGCCGAAGGCGATGCCTCGACCGGCAATGAGTTCACCGAAGCCGTCGCCGTGATGGCTAGGGAACAGGGTGCCGAAACCGTCGTCATCTCGGCGGCGATCGAAGCGGAAGTTGCCCAGCTTCCTGAAGAGGAAGCCAAGGAATTCCTCTCCGCCCTCGACCTTGACGAGGCAGGTCTCGACCGGCTGATCCGCGCCGGCTACAAGCTGCTCCACCTCATCACCTATTTCACTGTCGGCCCTAAGGAAACGCGCGCCTGGACGATCGAGCGCGGCACCAAGGCGCCGCAGGCCGCCGGCGTCATCCATTCGGATTTTGAGCGCGGCTTCATCCGCGCCAACACCATCGCCTATGACGACTACATCAAATACAACGGCGAAGTCGGCGCCAAGGATGCTGGCAAGGCGCGCGACGAAGGCAAGGAATACGTCGTCCAGGACGGCGACGTCATCCATTTCCGCTTCAACACCTAAAGCAATTCCAGGAAAAGTGCGAAGTGATTTTCCCAGGCAAAGCGCAAAGCGATTTTGCCGGAATTGCGTGAAAACAAAAGGTTAGAACGGTTCTGTGCTTCCATGAAAAGCTGAACCGCTCTAACCGGAAATCGCTGCTATCTCGACCAATGCTTGTCGCCCAACTGCTGAGCAGATTGGGCGAGATTTGTTTTACGACGTCGCCGCTAAGACAGCAGGCGGCAGTTTTTGCGAAATAGCGGCTGGCAGCGCCCGCAGCACGATGCGGCGCAGCGGCATCCAGCCTGTTCCGATGATGAGTACGATCGCTCCGACGACAATTAGCGTCGTGTAGATATAGGTGTCAACAGTCGCACTCCCCTGCCGGAAAATGCCATAGATCGCAAAACCGAGCGACAGCAGGCCTGACGTGACGAAGGCACGGCGGTCGATGACAAGGCCGATCAGCATCAACACCGCCACGCTGATAACAACGACGGGCGTCTTGATCGACACCGACTGGGCAACATCCAGCCAACTGCCGTCGAACGAAATCAGCAGCCTTACGCTGAAGAGCAGCGCCGGCGCAGCACCCAGATGAAGCCAGAAGGCGATATCGGAGCGTGTCGTCCGGCGCAGCCGATCGCCAAGGTCGAAATAGAGCGCCGTCGCGAACAAGCCCAGCGCGCAAGCGAGGAAGGCCACCGCCAGCACCATGGGATGGTTGCCGAAAAACGCAGGATCCCCGCTCGCCCATTGCACGAGCCGCAAAAGCAGGGCGAGGACGAGGGCAAGGGCCGACATGATGCAGAGCGCCAGCGACAGCGGCACGCGATAACGGGCATAATAGAGGCCGAGTATGATCGGGAAGCCGGCGACGAACTGCGTCATGTCCGCCCCGATGTCGTTAAAGAAGGCTGTTCCCGGCTTGAAGAAGAAGGACATCAGCAGGACTGTCCAACAGAACAGCGCGATTGTCAGGCTGACGGCCGGCAGCGCAAGCCGCTGGCGGCGTACCAGGATTTCCGAGAGCACGATGATTGCAGGCAGCACGGCATAGAGCGCGGCAAGCCCCCAGAGACCGCCGAGCGCCACGGCGACGCCGATGGTGATCAGCACATCGTGGAAGCCGCGCACGAAGCGCGGCGTCTCGGTATCCGACCAGACCTGTCCCTCCGCCGCCATTGCCGGCTGCGCCTCAGCGACGCCGACACCGCGCTCCGTCAGGAACGGCAAAAGCCGCCCGCCGGCCTCCGGCGAGATCAGCTCTTGGCGCACGGCCTCATCGAGTATCGACCTTAGTTCAGTCATGCCGGTTTATCTCCCCGGAATCATTGAGCCCGCGCGGATGCTATTGTAAGCATTGTGCGCTGCATATGGCGGGAGGAGCGAATGTCGGCAGAAAAGCTTTCCTTCGAGGATTTCCAGCCCGGCCGCCGCTTCACGCTCGGCCCAAAGCTGGTGACCACCGAGGAGATCATTGAGTTCGCAAGCGAATTCGACCCGCAGCCGATGCATCTCGATGAGGCTGCCGGTCGCGCCAGCATTCTCGGCGGGCTTGCCGCTTCCGGCTGGCATACCTCTTCGATGTTCATGCGAATGATGGCCGAGAGCTATGTGCTGCATTCGCTCTGCGAGGGTGCGCCGGGCGTCGATCTGATGGAATGGCGAAAGCCGGTGCTTGCCGGCGACACGCTGTCGGGCCGCTCGACCGTGCTCGAAGCCCGGCCGATGCGCTCGCGCCCCGGCATGGGCATCGTCAAGTTTCGCCACGAGGTGGAAAACCAGCGCGGCGAACTCGTCTGCGTCTCCGAGAACTCGGTCATGTTCGGCATGCGCGTCCGGCCCGCAGATATCGGCATAAGCCCGGAGACATCCGCATGAGGATGTCCGAGCTTTACACCGTCGGCGAAAAGGCCGAGATCGGCAGCTACACCTTTACCGAGGAAAACATCATCCGCTTCGCGACGCGCTACGATCCGCAGCGTTTTCACGTCGACAAAGAAGCCGCCAAAGACACCCTCTTCGGTGGCCTCTGCGCCTCGGGCTGGCACACCACCGCCGCCTGGATGCGGACCTTCCTCGCCTTTTGGGAAAGGCAGAGCGCCGCCCTCGCGCAAAAGGGTCTGACATCGCCGAACCTCGGCCCTTCACCCGGCTTCCAGAAACTGCAATGGCTGCGGCCGGTTTTCGCAGGCGACGTCGTCACCTATTCCGTCGCCTTCCTCTCCAGCCGGCCGCTCGCATCGCGACCAGGCTGGCACCTCAACACCATCCTCTGCGAGGGTGTCAATCAAAACAGCGATCCCGTTATCCGCTTCGAAAGCGGCGTGCTCGAATTCGACTGACACTGCAGGCGGTCGGACGAGGGTTCAGTGCCCGGAGAATTCGACCAGAGTGTGCACGACAACGCCGAGCTCTTCCAGTTTCTTGCGGCCGCCAAGGTCCGGCAGATCGATAACAAAGCAGGCGCCGACCACTTCAGCGCCGATCTGGCGCAACAGTTTCGTGGCACCCACAGCCGTACCGCCGGTGGCGATCAGGTCGTCGACCAGGATCACCTTCTCTCCAGGCTGCACCGCATCGCGATGCATCTCCATTTCGTCAACGCCATATTCCAGGCTGTAGGCGATACGCACGGTCTCGTGAGGCAGCTTGCCCTTCTTGCGGATCGGCACGAAGCCGGAAGAAAGCTGATGCGCCACCGCGCCCCCAAGGATGAAGCCCCGCGCCTCCATGCCGGCGATCTTGTCGATCTTCATGCCCGCATAGGGCTGCACGAGTTCGTCGACCGCCCGGCGGAACGCACGGGGGTTGCCGAGCAGCGTGGTGATGTCACGGAAAATGATGCCGGGCTTGGGATAGTCGGGAATGGAGCGGATGCTGGCTGCGAGCTCCGAAGTCGTATTGTCCATGGAAAGTCCATATTCTGCGAGGGCATGAAACTGGCCGCACCCTATCAATTGCCAGGGGTGGAACCAACAAAAAAGGCGGCCCGAGGCCGCCTTTTGAATGTCGATCGGAAACCGCTCAGTGTTCCTTGTTGGCGTAGATCGAGCGCTTCGTCAGGTAGATCAGCACCGTGAAGATCGCCAGGAAGATCATGACCATGAAGCCGGTGCGCTTGCGCTCCTCGAGATGCGGCTCTGCGGCCCACATCAGGAAGGCGGAGACGTCTCTCGAATACTGGTCGACCGTCGCCGGCGCGCCATCGTCATAGGTCACCTGCCCGTCGGAGAGCGGCTTCGGCATGGCAAGGACGGCTGCAGCGTGGAAATATGGATTGTAATGTGAGCCCTGCGCCACCTGAAAGCCGGCTGGCGGCTCTTCATAGCCGGTCAGCAGCGCGTGGATGTAATCCGGGCCACCCTCCTGATACTGCGTGAAGATGTCGAAGACGAATTGCGGGAAGCCGCGTTCGACCTCGCGGGCCTTGGCGATCAGTGAAAAGTCGGGCGGAGCCGCACCGTTGTTGGAAGCAGCAGCGGCCTCTGCATTGGGGAAAGGCGCCGGGAAGTGATCGGAAGGGACGGCCTTGCGGCTAAACATCTCGCCGGCCGCGTTCGGGCCGTCCTGAACCTCGTAGTTCGCAGCGAAAGCCTTTACCTGCGCCTCGGAATAACCGAGCTCATCGAGCATGCGGAAGGGCACGAGGTTCATCGAGTGGCAGGCGGAACAGACTTCGGTGTAGACCTTGAGGCCACGCTGAAGCTGACCCTTATCGTAATGACCGAACGGACCGGCGAAAGTCCATTCCTCCTCCTTCGGCTCCTTCAGCGGATAGTGCGGCGTCTCACTTTCCGCGTGATGGGCAGGAGCCGCGCCGTTGGCGGGCGTCGCCTCCTGGGCCAGCACGGCACTGCCAAGACTGGCAGCGAATGCGAACGAGAGAATGCTTGTAACAAGCGTTTTCATATTTCTATTCCCTTCCGTCGCTCGCTTATGCCTTGACCGCTAGGGTCTTGTTGCGCTTTTCGAGCACCGCTTCGGTGATCGAGTTCGGGATGCGGCGCGGTGTTTCCACCAAGCCGAGAACCGGCATCGCGACCAGGAAGAAAGCGAAGTAGAGGAGCGTGCAGATCTGCGAGATCGTGGTGAACAAGCCTTCCGCCGGCTGCGAGCCGAGCCAGCCGAGGATGATCGCGTTGATCACGAACAGCCAGTAGAACAGCTTGTACCAGGGGCGGTAGACGGCGGAACGGACCTTTGAGGTATCGAGCCACGGCAGGAAGAACAGCACGATGATCGCGCCGAACATCACGAGCACGCCGCCGAGCTTGGAGTCGATCGGGCCGACGTTGAAGGTGATCGAACGCAGCATCGCGTAGAACGGCAGGAAGTACCATTCCGGAACGATATGGGCCGGCGTCTTCAACGGGTCGGCCGGGATGTAGTTGTCGGCATGGCCAAGGAAGTTCGGCAGGTAGAAGACGAAATAGGCATAGACCAGCAGGAAGATCGAGACGCCGAGAGCATCCTTCATCGTCGCATAAGGCGTGAAGCGCACCGTGTCCGTCTTCGTCTTGACCTCGACGCCCGTCGGGTTCGTCTGGCCGACGACGTGCAGCGCCCAGATGTGCAGGATGACGACGCCGGCGATCATGAAGGGCAGCAGGTAGTGCAGCGAGAAGAAGCGGTTCAGCGTCGGGTTTTCAACCGCGAAGCCGCCGAGCAGGAACTGCTGCACCCATTCGCCAACCAGCGGAAAGGCGGAGAAGAAGCCGGTGATGACGGTGGCGCCCCAGAAGGACATCTGGCCCCAGGGCAGAACGTAGCCCATGAAGCCGGTCGCCATCATCAGGAGGTAGATGACCACGCCGAGTATCCAGAGGATCTCGCGCGGCGCCTTGTAGGAGCCGTAATAGAGGCCGCGGGCGATGTGCAGGTACACCGCGACGAAGAAGAAGGATGCGCCGTTGGCATGCATATAGCGCAGCAGCCAGCCGTGGTTGACGTCGCGCATGATCTTTTCGACGGAGTTGAAGGCGACCGACGATTCGGCGGCGTAATGCATGGCGAGCGTGACGCCCGTCAGGATCTGCACCACCAGCATGACGGCGAGCATGGCGCCGAACGTATAGGCATAGTTCAGGTTACGCGGAACCGGATAGGCGATGAAGCTGTCATAGACCATGCGCGGCAGCGGAAGGCGCGCATCGACCCATTTCTCGAGGCCGGTTGATGGCTCGTAGCTGGAATGGCCACTCATTAATCAGTCTCCCCTCAACCGATCTTGATCTTGGTATCGGACAAAAATGAAAAGGTCGGAATCGCCAGGTTCTGCGGCGCCGGGCCTTTGCGGATGCGGCCGGCCGTGTCGTAGACCGAGCCATGGCAGGGACAGAACCAACCATTGTATTCGCCGGCCTGGCCGAGCGGCACGCAGCCGAGATGCGTGCAGGTGCCGATCATGACGATCCAGTTTTCCTTGCCCTTGCCGCCCGAACGGTCAACAGCCGTTGCCTGAGCGTCGACAGGAAGGTTTGCATTGCGCGCGATCGGGTCCTTTAGATCAGCAAGCTGGACGGCGTTTGCCGCTTCCACTTCCTCAGGCGTGCGATTGCGGATGAAGATCGGCTTGCCGCGCCATTTGACCGTCAGCGACATGCCGGGCTCAAGGCTGGCAACGTCGACTTCGATGGAGGCGAGAGCGAGCGTCGAAGCATCAGGACGCATCTGATCGATGAACGGCCAAGCGACCGCAACGGCGCCGACGGCGCCTGCCATACCAGTGGTGAGATAAAGGAAATCACGGCGAGTGGGTTCGCCCATGCCCTCGCTTGTCGTTTCGTGTTCGCTCACGGCTAACATCCTCTGCGCAATTTTCGCGGAATTCCGCCCTGCCCCCTCTACCGGCGAATCTCTCTGGACACAATTCGGCCATAGATTCCCCGGCAATCCGGCGCGTTCTATGCTTGATCGCAAATTATGTCCAGCCTTGGCAAGGGGATGAGGGCACAATGTCGCGGGAAATTTCGGATGAATTTTTTAAGGCAAACACGCGCTTGCCATTATGTTGCATTGCAACAAAAATGCCCCCGTGATAGGCGCAGTCGCAGCCATGCCAGCGAGCCGGACCGGAGCGGATGAGAGACACGATTTTTTGCGTATTCAGCGTTCTCACGACGCTCGTTCTCGCCATTGTCTCCCTCCGATACTTCACCGATTTCTATCTGCTGTCCTTCTTTTACAGCTTCCAGGTCCATCTGGCGGTGGCCGGCGCCGTGGCCTCGGTCGCTGCCCTTCTCGTCAAGCGGCACTGGTATGCGCTGCTGACCCTCGCGGTATCGGTGGTCCTTGCCGTCCATGGTGTCGTGATGATGCGCGAATTCGTCGAGCCGGCTGTCGAGGAGAGCCGCCCCGCCCTCTTCAGGCTGATGTCCTTCAATATCGAGAATGATAATTTCGCAAACGGCCCTGACATCGCCGATATGGTCATTGCCTCAGGCGCCGACGTCGTCAGCATCCTGGAGGCCGAACCGCTGCTGTCGGAACTGCCGCGGTTGTTGAAGATCTATCCCTATTACATCGGCTGCGGTGTCGGCATGGAGCAATGCGATACGCTGGTGCTGTCGAAGCGTCCGTTAATCGAACCCCGTATCCGCAATCTCGGCCTGCTCTGGCGCAACCGGCTGACGATCTCGACGATCGATTTCGATGGCCAGAAGATCAATTTCCTCGCCGCGCATCTGACCAAACCTTATTACGACGAATTCCACGGCCTGGAAATCGAGGATCTTGCGGAGATCATTCCCTCCCTTTCGGGACCGCTCGTTCTTGCCGGCGATTTCAATACGTCGATTCTGGCGCCCGACGTGCAGTATCTCATGCGTAGCCAGGGCTTGGGCACGGTATCGCTGGAGCCCGCGACATGGCCGATCCGCGCCGGTGCTTTCGGCATTCCGATCGATCATATCTTTACCCGCGCGCCCCTGCGGCTGAAATCGGCTCGCCGCATCGAGAACGGCTTCGGATCAAATCATTTTGGCCTGATGGCGGAATTCGTCGTCAACCCCTAGGCCCGCATCCTCATCCGTAGCGAGGAAGCCGCCAGACTGGCGCGCCCAAAGTTCCGCATAGAGTCCACCGCGGCGAAGCAGTTCGTCATGGCTGCCCTCCTCGATGATCCGGCCGAGATCGACGACGATCAGCCGGTCGAGCGCTGCGATCGTCGACAGCCGATGGGCGATCGCAAGCACCGTCTTGCCTTCCATGATCCGATGGAGATTGGACTGGATTGCTTCTTCTACTTCCGAATCGAGCGCCGACGTCGCTTCGTCGAGAACGAGGATCGGCGCGTCCTTCAGCATGACGCGGGCAATCGCGATGCGCTGCCGCTGCCCGCCTGACAGTTTGACGCCGCGTTCGCCGACATGCGCATCGAAACCTCTGCGGCCCTGCTGATCTTGCAGGCGTTCGATGAACTCGATGGCTTCGGCGCGCCCGGCCGCCTCGACCAGCCCCTCCTCGCCGGCATCGGGCCGTCCGAATAGGATATTGTCGCGCACTGAACGATGCAGCAACGAGGTATCCTGGCTGACGACGCCGATCTGCATCCTGAGAGATTCCTGCGTCACGGCTGCAATATCTTGGCCGTCGATTAGAATGCGCCCGTCCTGAATATCGTAGAGGCGCAGCAGCAGGTTCATCAGCGTCGATTTCCCCGCGCCCGAACGGCCGACGATCCCGACTTTTTCGCCCGGCCGAATGGTCAGGGAGAAATTCTCGACGACCGGCTGATGACCCTTGCCGTAGCGGAAGGAAACATTGTCGAAGCGGATGCCGGGCTGCCGGATCACCAGGCCTCTGGCATCCGACCGATCGACGAGCCCCAGAGGCTGGGAGATCAGCTCGGCGGCGTTCTGGATGGTGCCGAGATTGCGCATGATGCCGTTGAACTGCGTCATCAGCCTTCCGAGCAGGAAATTCAACCTGAGCACCAGTGCCAACGAGAATGCCACGGCACCGGAGCTGACCAGGCCGCGCAACCAGAGATCGACGCTCAACCCCGCCATCGTCACGATCATCAGGCCGGAGAGCAGCGCCATCGAGGCCCTGACGCCCGTGATGAACCGCGTGAAGCGCAGCACCGTATCCTGGTAGATATCGAAACCCTGCCGCATGTAGCGGTCGCTCTCCTCGTCGCGGGCAAACAGCTTCAGCGTCTGCATGTTGCTGTAGGAGTCGACCATCCGGCCATTCAGCATCGATCCGGCTTCCGCCGTTTCGCGGGAATGATGGCGGATCCGCGGAACGAAGTGGCGGGCAAGCAGGCTGAAGGCGCAAAGCCAGAACAGCACGACGGCAGCCAGGGAAAAGTCCAGCCGGGCAACGAGCACAAGCGTCGTTGCGGCATAGATGCCGACGAACCAGACGCTTTCCATCAGCGAGGTGACAAGATCACCGGTTGCCTGCCCGGCCGACCACACTTTGGTGACGATGCGCCCGGAGAAATCACTCTGGAAGAACGACAACGACTGCCTGGAGACGTGGAGATAAGATTGCCAGCGTGCGAGATTGTAGAAGCCCGGCGTGATCACCTGCTGGTCGACGAGGGCAATCAGGAAGGCGACGACGAAACGCACGAGCCCGATAAGGGCGAGCATGCCGAACAATTCGCCGCCATGGGCGGCGAGAAGACCGTTCCAGCCGGCCCCAGGCGTGATGCTCCCGAGGATATCGACCAGCCGCCCGACGAACCAGAACAGTGCGGCCTCGATCGCCGCCGATGTCCCACCCAGAACGAGCATGGCGACGAACGGCATCCTCGCCTGGCCGATATAGAACCAGATGAATCCGAGCGTCGAGCGCGGCGGCTGGAGATTGGCGCGTGGGCGGAACGGATCGATCCAGGTTTCGAACCGGCGGAGGATGGGGTTCAGCAACATAGAAGCGATATAGGCGGATTAGCCGAGCCGGCAAAGGGAATGAAAAGCGGACAGAATGTTATATTTTGGTAATTATCGGTAACATCGGCGGCATACCCATTGAATGCCCCCGAACTGGTCACAATCTCACGTTACGATCGCGGTTTACCGGAGACCACTTCCATGGAAACGAAAATGCTCGATGTGCATGTTCCGCTTCCGCTTGCAGAAAGGCTGGATGCCCTGGCATTCGCCCTGGGGTTGCCGCGCGACGTGATCATCGCCGAGGCCATCACCACCTGGATCGATCAGGAGGAGCACCGCCGCCTCGTCGCCCTGCGCACGATCGCGGCTGTCAACACCATGGTCGTCGTCGAGCATCACCGCGTGATCGACTGGGCCGACAGCCTTTGAACGGATAAGAGGCAAACGGAGTCAGTTCTTCAGCAACCGTCCGGCAAGCTTATAGCCATCCTAAGAATTCAAGATGCCCTCCCCGCTTTCGCAGGGAGGGCCTCATTGCATCTTATTGCGCCGCCACTTCCGCTTCCTCGGCGTGATCGGAGAGGAAGCCGCCGGACTGGCGGTTCCAGAGGTCGGCATAAATGCCGCCTCCTTCGACCAGCTCGATATGCGAGCCGGCCTCGATGATCCGGCCTTTGTCGAGCACGATCAACCGGTCCATCTCCGTCAGCGTCGAAAGCCGGTGGGCGATCGCGATCACCGTCTTGCCCTCCATCAGGGCGAAGAGGTTTTCCTGGATCGCCGCCTCGACTTCCGAATCGAGCGCCGAGGTCGCCTCGTCGAGTACCAGGATCGGCGCGTCCTTCAGGAAGACGCGGGCGATCGCGACACGCTGCCGCTGGCCGCCAGACAACTTGACGCCGCGTTCGCCGACCTGTGCGTCGAGCCCCGCGCGGCCCTGCATGTCGACGAGACCTTCGATGAACTCCCAGGCATTGGCGCGTTTGGCGGCCTCGATCACCTCGTCGTCCGTTGCTTCGGGACGACCATAAGCAATGTTGTCGCGGATCGAGCGATGCAGCAGCGAGGTGTCCTGCGTCACCACGCCGATCAGCGAGCGCAGGCTTTCCTGCGAGACGCCGGCGATGTCCTGCCCGTCGATGGTGATGCGACCGGCCTCCAGATCGTAGAAGCGCAGCAGCAGGTTCATCAGCGTCGTCTTGCCGGCACCGGAACGGCCGACCAGGCCGACCTTCTCCCCCGCCTTGATGTCGAGCGACAGGTTGTCGATGACGCCCTTGCTCTTGCCGTAGTGGAAGCGGATGCGGTCGTAGTGGATCGCGCCCTTCTTCGCCGTCAAGGTGGGTGCGCCCGGCTTGTCGACGATGTCGTGCTGTTTGCTCATCATCTCCATGCCGTCATAGACCGTGCCGATATTCTCGAACAGCGCCGAGACTTCCCACATGATCCATTGCGACATGCCGTTGACGCGCATGGCAAGACCGATGGCGATGGCGATGGCGCCAACCGAGATCGCGCCGTTCAGCCAGAACCAGATCGACAGGCCCGAGATGACGAAGAGCGCAACACAGTTGTTCACGTAGACGCAAATATGGAAGAGCGTCACCTTGCGCATCTGCTTGTGCACGGTCTGCAGGAACTCGTCCATGCCCTCCTTGGCATAGACCTCCTCGCGGCCCGCATGCGAAAACAGCTTGACGGTCGCGATATTCGTATAGCTGTCGACCACGCGCCCCGTCATCATCGAGCGCGCATCCGCCTGCGCCGCCGCGATCTTGCGAAGCCGCGGCACGAAATAGGCGACGATGCTGATATAGACCGCGAGCCAGACGAGGATCGGGATCATCAGCCGCCAGTCGGCCGCTGCGATAACGATGATCATCGTCAGGAAGTAGGTGACGACATAAACGAAGACGTCGAGGATCTTCATCACCGTCTCGCGCACGGCAAGCGACGTCTGCATCACTTTGGTCGCGACACGCCCGGCAAACTCGTTGGCGAAGAACGACATGCTGTGGCGCAGCAGGAAGCGGTGCATCTGCCAGCGTGCGATCATCGGATAATTGCCGAGCATCATCTGATGCATGATGAGCGAATCGAGCCCGGCCGTCAGCGGCAGGCCGACCAGCACCAGCGCCGCCATCCAGAAAAGCTTGTGGCCTTCTCTCTCCAGGAATGTGGCGCGGTCGGCATTGGTCAGCCAGTCGACGATGTCGCCGAGGAACTGGAAGAGCGCCACTTCGCCGATCGCGATCAGCGCGGTGAGCACGGCCATCAGGCCGAGCCAGGGCGCAGCCGGTTTGCTGTAGTGCCAGCAAAAGGCAAAAAGACCTTTCGGCGGGGCGACGGGGTCCTCGCTTGGAAAGGGATTGAGTCGCTGTTCGAACCAGCCAAACATGAAATTGCTCCGAAACGTCACCGTTCCGGCTCCCGGCTTCGCGCCATCCCAGCGCACTGCAAGCACATATGGGAACCGAACGTTCAAGGGGCGAGGCTGAGACAGCCGCACAATGGATCAAAAAAGGAAATTCAGGGAAGAAACCCGCACTATCGGCGGAAAATCGCACCGCTTGGCATCACGGCCGGGAGGCGCACATACAGCAAAATATTCATTCTGGCGCTCCTTGCTGGCGATTAAAGATATGCACCGATAACGCGAAAACGAGGAATTTTCCAGCCCTGTTCTGCCGAAAAATTCATCTTTTCGGGTCCAAACGCGCCCTGTTGCGTCGAAATCACAGTTGCATTAGGCCTTTTGTGGTGAAAGCGGGAAGACGGCGCATCATGACTTCACTCAGACTGGCACTCTATCAGCCCGATATTCCCGGCAATACCGGCACGATCCTGCGTCTTGCCGCCTGCCTTGGTTTCGCGGTCGATCTGATCGAGCCCGCCGGCTTCGACATCTCCGACCGCAACCTGAAACGGGCGGGTATGGATTATATTGCCGCCGCCGCCCTCACCCGCCATGTCAGCTGGGACCGCTTCGAGGCATGGCGTCTGACCACCGGCCGCCGCCTGATCCTCGCCTCGACCAAGGCTGCAGAGCGCTACACCGATCTTGCCTTTCGCCCGGACGATATCCTGCTCTTCGGTCGCGAAAGCGCCGGCGTGCCGGATCAGGTGCATGAGAGGGCCGACGCCCGAATTCTGATCCCGATGCTCGAAGGCCAGCGCTCGATCAACGTCGCCGTCTCGGCCGCCATGATCGTCGGCGAGGCAATGCGCCAAACCGTTTGGTCTTGACGGACGCCGGCGCTGACGGAGCAAAGCCCGCGGAATTGCCGATCCGCTCCAGACTATGTCGCAAAATAGCGTTGTCTATCTCTCAAACCGGCGTATATTTATTAGCCGGGCAATCAAAAATTCAGTATTGGCCTCCATGATTCCAACACGTTGGAATGGCCATGTGAGGAAAACCGCATTTCTCCAGATCTGTGAAAGAAGAATAAAAACAACAAAATGGACTCTACAATCATCATGATCAACCTGTTCGGCGCCGTGGCTCTGTTGCTGTTCGGCCTCGCGCAGGTGAAGGATGGCGTATCGAGAGCCTTCGGCGCCCGCCTGAGAACGGGGCTGGCGACCGGCACACGCGGCAGTCTTCGTTCCTTCCTGTCGGGCCTCGTTGCAACCGTCGCACTGCAGAGCTCGACGGCAACGGCGCTGATGACTGCCTCCTTCGTCGAGCGTGACCTGATCAAGCCGCGCATGGCGCAGATTGTTCTGCTCGGCGCCAATGTCGGCACCGCGATCACCGCCTGGATCGTGGCAACGGGCATAGAATGGCTCTCTCCTCTTCTCATTCTTGTTGGCATTGTGCTTTACCGCGGCCGTTCAAGCACCAGCCAGGGCGGCGGCACAGCGCTGATCGGTATCGGGCTGATGCTGTTGTCGCTGCACCTCCTCGGTCTTGCGACGGAGCCGATGCGCGCCTCCCCTGCTCTCGCCGCCTTCATCGGCCTGCTGGATGGCGCCCTGCCCGTGGCAATGATCGTCTCGGCAGCACTTGCCTTCGCATCCTCGTCGAGCCTTGCGGTGGTGGTGCTCATCCTGTCGCTCGCCTCGGCCGGCGTCGTCTCCGCCGAACTCGTCATCGTGCTCGTGCTCGGCGCCAATCTCGGCGGCGCGATACCGCCTGTCGTCGCGACATTGTCCGGTCCGGTTTCGGCGCGGCGCGTCACCCTCGGCAATCTCGCCGTCCGCACGCTCGGCTGCCTTATCGCCTTGCCGCTGGCGGGTTATGGGGCGGAACTCATCCAGTTGCTGCCCTTCGGTCCTGCCAAGCTGCCGGTCGATGCGCATCTTGCCTTCAACCTTCTGCTGGCGGCGCTGGCCTGGCCATTCTCCCGGCCGCTCGCCACCTTGATGGCCCGGCTGGTGCCGGATCAGGCCGAGCCTGACAGTGCCCCGAAATATCTGGATGCGCAGGAACTTTCGACGCCGGTCGTGGCCCTGGCCAGCGCTACCCGCGAAGTGCTCGGCGTCGGCGACTTGATCGAGCGCATGCTGATTCGGGTCTCCGAAGCCTTCGAGCGTAACGACGCATCGAAGCTTGCCGAGATATCCGCCCTCGAAGAGCGCGTCGACCGGCTGCAGCAGGCGGTGAAGGTCTATCTCTCGAAGCTCGGTCGCGAGGGTCTCAGCGACGAGAACGCACGCCGCTCGATCGTCGTCATCGATTATGCGATCAACCTCGAACATATGGGCGACATCATCGAGAAGGGCTTGCTGGAGCAGGTGGCGAAGAAGATCTCCCTCGGCCTGAAATTTTCCGAGGATGGTCATCAGGAACTGCGGAAGCTGTTCGATCTGACGATCGACAATCTGCGCGTCGCTCAGACGATCTTCGTCACCCGTGACTTCAATCTTGCGCGCCAGATGATGGAGGTAAAGGTCGAGGTGCGCCGGATGGAAAAACAGTCTGCCGAGCGCCACCTTGAACGTCTGCGTGACGGCCGAGCCGACAGCCTGCAGACGAGTTCTCTGCATCTCGACATGCTGCGCGACCTGAAGCGCCTCAACGCCCACATCGTCTCGGTGGCGCATCCGATCATGGACGAAAACGGCCTGCTGATCGAAAGCCGTGTGCGGGCGACTACGAAGTGACCGTCAGTCTGCCGAAGGCAGGCGGCGCATGGTGAATTCGATCTGGTCGCCGTCGAGCTGACGCCAGCTCTCCACCTCGGTCCAGTAGGCGGCTTTCGGATATTCGTCGAACCATTCGCGCGCCTTGGCGCGTGCGTCCATGAGGCCGAGGCAATATGTCTCACGCACGAAATGGTCTTTCCTGCTCGGGGGATTTTCCGCCCGATGTCTCGCTATCCTGCGCTTCAGGCCGTCGAAGGACGGAGGCCCTGGAACTTTTTTCATCAAACCTACCTCCTCGGAAAAGGTAGTATCGAAATTCTTGATTTGCGAGTCGAATCTTGGAAGCGCTCAGCGGTGCTTGGCCACGCTTGGCGAGATGCAGCGCCAACTGCTAATCATGGCGCGCAATCAAGAATGAGCGAGTCGCCTCCGAAGGAGATGTCGACCGTCGGAGGCGTAAATGGAAAGACCGGAACTGCCGATCGGCTTGCCTGACGATATCGAAGAGAAGAAGGCTGCCGCCCGCAGTTGGTTCGAGGGATTGCGCGATACGATCTGCGCCTCCTTCGAGGCCCTCGAGGATGAGTTGGAAGGGCCACTCTCCGACCAGGAGCCCGGCCGCTTCGTCGCCAAGGACTGGTCACGCGAAAACGGCGCCGGCGGCGGTGGCCGGATGTCGATGATGGAAGGCCGCGTCTTCGAAAAGGTCGGCGTCCATACCTCAACCGTCTACGGCGAATTTGCCCCGGATTTCCGCGCCCAGATACCCGGCGCCAAGGACGATCCGCGTTTCTGGGCCTCGGGCATCTCGCTGATCGCCCATCCCGTGAACCCAAACGTTCCGGCCGTGCACATGAACACTCGCATGGTCGTCACCACCAGCCGCTGGTTCGGTGGCGGGGCCGACCTGACGCCGGTGCTGTCACGCCGCCGCACGCAGGAGGACGAAGACAGCCAGCTCTTCCACAAGGCCATGGAGATCGCCTGCCGCAATCATGCAGTCGCCGATTACGATGCGTACAAAGCCTGGTGCGACGAATATTTCTTCCTGAAACACCGCAACGAGGCCCGTGGCATCGGCGGCATCTTCTACGACTGGCTGTATTCAAGCGAGGAAGCCGGCGGCTGGGACGCCGATTTCGCCTTCACGCGTGATGTCGGCCGGGCCTTCGCCATGGTCTATCCAAAAATCGTCCGCTCCAACTTCAATAAATTGTGGACAGAGGCGGATCGCGACGAACAATTGATCCGCCGGGGCCGCTACGTCGAATTCAATCTGCTCTATGATCGCGGCACGATCTTCGGCCTGAAGACCGGCGGCAACGTTGAATCCATTCTCTCTTCGTTGCCCCCCGTCGTCCGCTGGCCATGAAACTGTGATATCTCGTCGATAAATTCGAGGTGATAGACCTTCACGAAAATTCAGTGCGTCCTAACTTTATATGTATGTGCGTAACAATCGGAGGAGGATTGTCATGACGATACAAAGTGGCTCGCCAGCGTCTACGGATGTCCAGGAAACATCCCGCACGATCGACACATCCGAGTTTCTGACGCGCATCGCCGAGAAACTGCGGACCAAGAGCGGCTCGGATCTGCCGCTGTCCTGCTTCATCGAGCAGGTCAAGCTGCAACTGGCCGGCGGGAAGTCGCCGGAACAGCTGCAGAACGAAGCAGCGGCCGCCAACAGCAACATGCCCGGTCAGCTTTCGGATACCTACAAAGCCTGGGCTATGCCCGACTGATAGGCCTTTACTGGCCGGCATGTCGATGCCGGCCGGAACCTTCCCTCCCCCCGCACATTCTTAAATCGCGTAAGATCGCGATCGTCGTTGTGTTTTGAACAGAGGAGAAGACCATGCGACTTTTCGAATGCGGCACTCTCGTTCCGGGCTGCGCCTGGCATACACGGGCGGATAGCGACGCCGAGGTGGTTCGCCGTGCCGTCGAGCACTTGAAAGATGCTCACGGCGAAACCACGATCCGCGAGAACATGGTGGATAATATCAAGGCTCGCATCCGTGACGAAGCGACCGCCGCCTGATTATTGCACGCGTTCCTGCAGCCGGGCGAGCAGCGCCGCCCGGTCGGAAACGAAGTTTTCCTCCACCCACTGGTTTTCCAGGCCGGCAAGCAACTCGCCGACGCGCGGACCGGACGCGATTCCTGCCGAAATCACGTCGCCGCCATTCAGCGGAAACTGCGGTTTCTTCCAGTGCATTGCCTTGTCCAGCAACTTGATAAGCCGCGCCGACCGCGCCATTTCGTCGAAATCGCTTTCAGCCTTGCCGCGCGCAACCGCAAGCGCCAGCTTCAGCCGTGTCGTGATGCCATCGGCACCGTTGCGGTAAAGCAGCCGTTCGAAGGCCGCCGACGACATGTCGTCATTAACAGGCGCTGCCATTGCCCAGGCCTTGAGATAGGCCGCTTCCGCATTCGAGAGCTTGAGCCGGGCTGCGAGCGCCTCCATGCGCGCCGCATCGGGCGGCACGATCGCCGCAAGGCGCAGCAACGGATCGGGCGTCCAGCCGAGCGCCTTTTCGGTGGTGATCAGCGAAGGGATCGCATCGATCCCCCATCGTTCCGATTCCGGGAGGATTTCCGTCAGCACCGCCACCTGCCGCATCCAGAGCAGCGCCCGGCCGGGATCGCCGGCGCCAAGCAGCTTTCGCAGTTCCGACCAGACGCGTTCTGCTGAAAGCGTCGTCAGTTTCGAACGCGCCGCGGAACACGCCTTCAGCCCCTCGGCATCCGGCCGTCCGGAACCGTAATAGGCAAAGAAGCGGAAGAAGCGCAGGATGCGCAAATGATCCTCGGCAATACGCCTTGCGGCATCGCCGATGAAGCGGATGTTGCGCGTCTCGATGTCGGCAAGTCCGCCAACGAGATCCACCACCTCGCCCTCGGCATCGGCATAAAGCGCGTTGATCGTCAGATCCCGCCGTTCGGCATCCGCCCTCCAGTCAGTGCTGAAGGCAACCTTGGCGTGGCGTCCGTCGGTCTCGACGTCGGTGCGAAGGGTCGTCACCTCGAAGGGCTTGCCGTCGATCACGAGCGTCACCGTGCCGTGCTCCAGGCCGGTTGGGACTGCCTTGATGCCGGCGCCCGCCGCCCGCTCCATCACCGCCTCCGGTCTGAGTGTCGTGGCTATGTCGACATCATTGACCGGCAGGCCCATCAGGCTGTTGCGCACCGCCCCGCCAACCACACGCCCTTCCCCGCCATCAGCGCTGAGAAGTGCTAAGATCCGGCCGAGCGCCGGGTCGCGGAACCATGCTTGGTCGGCAAGGCCGGTCATGCATAAAGCCTTTCGTAAAGCGTGCGGACGATGCCGGCGGTGATGCCCCAGATCATTCTGGTTTCATAGGGCACGCGGTAGAAATGCCGGTCGATGCCGTCGATGACACGCCTGTCGCGGGTGTGATTGGCAGGATCCATCAGGAAGGAAAGCGGCACCTCGAACACGTCGTCCACCTCGGTCGGGTTCAGCGTCAGCGCAAAGCCCGGCGTGACGACGCCGAGCACCGGCGTGATGCGAAAGCCCGTCGAGGCAAGGTAATTCGGTAGCCGCCCGACGGTTTCGACGAAGGAACCGGCCAGTCCGATCTCCTCCTCCGTCTCGCGGATCGCCGCCATTTCAGGGGAGATATCGGTGGGATCGATCGAGCCGCCGGGAAAGGCGATCTGCCCGGAATGTTTGCGCAGCGTCGCCGTGCGCTTGGTGAAGATCACATGCGCCTCTTCGCCGTCGTCGACGACGGGCACGAGCACGGCGGCGTCGCGCAGTTTGAAGGTCTCGACCTCGGCGACGATGTCGGGGTTGAGGATATGGTCCCCGTGATCGCGCCAGGCATGGTCGACCGGCCCGCCATTCTGATTGAGCGCGCGGCGGCGGAATTCGGTTGCGGAAAACAGCGGGTAGCGGTGGGTGATCGCATCATTCATCGGCAAAGCGCATCCAGTTCGTCGGCCGGCATGACCGGGAAGACCTCGCCGGCGGAGCAGATCGCAAACATCGCCCGCCCCTCCACGTCGAAAGTCTCGCCGAGCGCGACCAGTTCATACATCACTGCACGCGACACCAGCGCCTCCAGCCGCCCGCGCACATGCAGATAGGGTTTCAATTCGGCGTTGCCGTCCGCAATGGCAAAGCGCAGCCGATGCTCCCCTCCCGCCTCCACGACATCGCCGACATTGGTGCGGAAGGTCAACACCTGTTGACCTTCGCTCTCCGTCACGCTCATCTCCACGGCGATGAACGGAGCGTCGACGACCCTTATCCCGACCTTTTCCACAGGAGTTACGAGATAGGTCTTCTGGTCGTCGTCTTTCCTCAAAACCGTCGAAAACAGCCGCACCAGCGCCGGCCGGCCGATCGGCGTACCCATGTAGAACCAGGTGCCGTCAGCCCGGATTTCCATGTCGATATCGCCGCAGAATGGCGGATTCCACCGTTCGACGGGCGGCAACCCTCGTTTTTTCTCGCCACTTTCCTCAGACGCACGCGAAATCAGTGCGGCAAGTCCCGCCGCATCCGCCTGTCCGCTGATTTCCTCGGCTGCCATTCTTCCGTCCCGGTTTGTCCTTAACGAAGTAAAGTCACGAGATAGTCATTCGCAACGAACTTGTCAGCCCGTCACATCTCCATAACTCTATCGGGTATGAGGCACATGTATAAGTCCGCCGATTCGCTGCCGAATGATTTCAGCCGTTGGAGATACGCATGGGTATGATGAAGACCGAAGCCAGCCTCGATGAAAAGGCGATCGTCGCCGCCGCCGAAAAGGCGCTCTCCGATATTGCCGCCATCCGCGGGGAAGTCTCGAAAGTGATCTTCGGTCAGGAAAGCGTCGTCGAGAACACCATTCTCGCTGTGCTGTCAGGCGGTCATGCCCTGCTCGTTGGCGTTCCCGGTCTTGCCAAGACCAGACTGGTGACGACGCTCGGCGAGGTGCTCGGCCTTGCCGCCAACCGCATCCAGTTCACGCCGGATCTGATGCCCTCGGATATTCTCGGCTCCGAGGTAATGGACCAGGACGACAGTGGACGCCGCTCCTTCCGTTTCGTCAAGGGCCCGGTCTTCGCCCAGCTTCTGATGGCCGACGAGATCAACCGCGCCTCGCCGCGTACCCAGTCGGCCCTTCTGCAATCCATGCAGGAATATCACATCACAATCGCCGGCCAGCGCTATGACCTGCCGGCGCCCTTCCATGTGCTCGCCACCCAGAACCCGCTCGAGCAGGAAGGTACCTATCCTCTGCCCGAAGCCCAGCTCGACCGCTTTCTGCTGCAGGTCGACGTCAACTACCCCGAACTCGCCGCCGAGCGCCAGATCCTGCTCGAGACGACGGGCTTGGGCGAAACCCGGCCGGAAGCCGTCATCGATGCGCAGCGGCTGATCGAGATCCAGACCCTGGTGCGCCAGATGCCGGTGAGCGACACGGTCGTCGATGCCATCCTGGCGCTGGTGCGTTCCGCCCGCCCCGGACAGGGCAATGCCTCGACCGACAAGAACGTCGCCTGGGGTCCAGGCCCGCGCGCCGGCCAGGCAATGATGCTCTGCGCACGCGCCCGCGCGCTCTACGAAGGCCGTCTCGCACCGTCTCTGGACGATATCTTCGCGCTCGCCGAACCCATTCTCCAGCACCGCATGGCGCTGACCTTCGCCGCCCGCGCCGAAGGCATGTCGGTGCGTGATGTCATCGCCGGACTGGTCAAGCAGGCAAAGGGATAAGGAAGCCGGACGCGTGGCATCTATCGGACAGATCGTCAATCCGACACCCGGCAGCGATGCCCTTTCTCGCGCCAGGCAGCGGGCCGCCCTGGTGCCGGACTGCCTGGTGGAAGCCAAGCGCATCGCCAACACAGTGATCGCCGGCTGGCATGGTCGCCGCAAGCGCGGCATCGGAGAGAATTTCTGGCAGTTCCGTCCCTATGCCGAGGGCGAGAGCCTGTCGCGCATCGATTGGCGCCGCTCCGCCCGCGACGACCACACCTATGTGCGCGAGCGCGAATGGGAGGCGGCGCACACGATCTGGCTCTGGTGCGACATGTCGCCCTCGATGATGTACAAGTCGAGCTATGGCAACGTGTCCAAGGAAAGCCGCGCGCTGGTCATCATGCTGGCGCTTGCCGAAATCCTCGCCCGCTCCGGCGAGCGCATCGGCTGCCCCGGCATCATGGAACCCGCCTCCGCCCGTAACGCCGCCGAACGCCTCGCAGCCGCGCTCATGCACACGCCGCTGACCGGCGGCCTGCCGGAAACGGCGATGATCCGCGGCTGGAGCGACCTCGTCCTTATCGGCGATTTCCTCGACGATGCGCCGGCAATCATGGAACGGCTCGGCCCGCTCGCCCGCCGCGGCCTGCGTGGCCACGTGGTCGAGATATCAGACCCCGCCGAAGAGATATTCCCCTATAGCGGCCGCACCGAATTCACCGATCCGGAGAGCGGCGCCAGGCTCGTTTCCGGCCGCGCCGAACACATCCGCGAGGCCTATCGCAACGCCTACCTCGCCCGCAGGGACAGCCTCGGACAGTCGCTGCGCCATCTCGGCTGGACCTTCGCGACCCATCGCACCGATCATCTTGCTTCGGAAGCACTGGTCGCGGTGCACATGTATCTGTCCGGCATGCCGGCCAAGGCAACGCATGGAGGGCAGCTATGAGCGCCCTTCCCTTCGCTTTCGCCTATCCCGCCATTCTCGGCGCGCTCGTTGCCTTGCCGGTCATCTGGTGGCTGCTGCGGCTGACGCCGCCACGTCCGAAGACCGAGGTCTTCCCGCCGCTGAAGATCCTGGCCTTGGTGTTGAAGCGCGAGGAGACGCCGGCGCAAAGCCCTTGGTGGCTGACGCTGCTGCGCATGCTGCTCGCCGCCACCATCATCCTTGCGATCGCCGATCCGGTTTTCAATCCGCGCACCAGTTCGCTCGCATCAGGTGGCCCGCTCGTCCTCTTCGTCGATAACAGCTGGGCGGCGGCACCCGACTGGGAGCGCCGCATCCAGACCGCCGACGCGTTGATAGACGATGCCGAATCCGCCGGCACACCCGTGTCTATCGCTTTCACCGCCGATCCGACCAACGACGCCGTGCCCGGCACCGCCGCTGCCGCTCGCGACAAGCTGCGCGCTGCCGAGCCGCGACCGCTGGTACCGGACCGTGAGCGCGCCTTCCAGGCGCTGCGCGCCGCCCTGAACGGCATAAAGCCCGGCACCCTCGCCTTCCTGACCGACGGTGCCGCCGCCAAGGCCGACGACACGACGGTGCGCAGGCTGGCCGAACTCCAGCCCGCTGATCTGCGCCTGATTGAGGGCGATGCCGCAAGGACGGTCGCGATCACCGCGGCCAACAATGCGGCTGATGCCATGGCCGTCAAGGTCACTCGACTCAACACCTCGCAGGCCGCATCCGTGGCGCTGAACGCCGTCGATAGCCAGGGTCGCTCGATTGCCAATGGCAGGGTGGATTTCCGCCCCGGCCAGAGTGTTGCGACAAGTTCGATCACAGCACCCTTCGAGATGCGCAACGATTTCGCGCGCGTCAGCGTCGACAATGGCGCGACGGCCGGCGCGGTCCATCTTCTCGACGACGCGTTCAAGCGTCGCCGTGTCGTCTTGCTGTCAGGCGAAGGAGGGGATGAGTTCCAGCCGCTGCTCTCGCCGCTCTATTATATCCAGCGGGCACTGCAGCCCTATGCGGATCTGATCCAGCCCGCCGATTCCGATCTCTCGGTCGCGATACCAAAACTTCTCGCCAACAATCCCTCCATCATCATCATGGCCGATATCGGCCGGCTGCCGGAGGAGACCTACGAACCTCTGACGCGCTGGATATCGAATGGCGGCATGCTCCTGCGTTTTGCCGGCCCGCGCATGGCGGCGGCTCCCGCAGACGATCCGCTGATCCCTGTCATCCTGCGCCAGGGAGAACGGGCGCTGGGCGGCACATTGTCTTGGAGCGAGCCGCAGTCGCTTGCCGAATTTCCGAGTTTCGGGCCTTTTGCCGGCATAGCGCGCCCTGCCGATGTCGTCGTCAAGCGGCAGGTGCTTGCCGAACCGACGCCCGATCTTGCCGAGCGCACCTGGGCTAGCCTGGCTGACGGCACGCCGCTCGTCACGATGAAGCAGATCGCATCCGGTCAGATCGTCCTGTTTCATGTCACCGCGGAAGCAACCTGGTCCGATCTGCCGATCTCAGGCACTTTCGTCGACATGCTGCGTCACCTCCTGCAGATATCGCGCTCGGGCGGCGTGACGTCGGAGGCGCGCGGCAATGCGCGTGTCTCCGAAACCCTGCCGCCATTCCGTATGCTGACGGCCAAGGGCACGCTGGTCTCCGAGACGGGTTCGGCGCGGCCGCTCATTCCGCAGGCCGGAGCTGAACCGACGGCGAATTTCGACAACCCGCCCGGGCTCTACGGTTCGGAGGACGGTTTCACTTCCCTGAACGTGCTGCCCGAGAACGCCGAACTGACGCCGCTCGACACGGCAGGGACCAATGCCGTGCGCGAAGGCCTGATCGGCGGCGAAAGCTGGTCGGCAAAACCCGCACTCTTTCTCGCAGCCTTTCTGCTGCTACTGGCCGATAGCCTGATCGTCCTCTTCATGAATGGCGCGTTCTCGCGATTGCGCCCGGCCGTCCGCACCGCAGCGATGATCGCGGTCGCCGTCGGCGCCGGCTTTCTCATGCAGCCCGGCATACTTCACGCCGACGACTCCCAGCCCGGTGACGACCTCATCTTGCAGAGGCTTGATAACACGCACCTCGCCTATGTCGTCACCGGCGAACAGGACGTGGACAATATTTCCGAGCGCGGTCTTGAGGGACTCACCCAGTTCCTGACTTTCCGCACGACGCTGGAGCCGGCACCGCCCGTGGGCATCGACCTCACCAAAGACGAGCTCTCTTTCTATCCGATCATCTACTGGCCGGTTTCGGCAACGGCGCCGATGCCGTCGACCGCGGCAATCAGCCGTATCGACGCCTATATGCGCAACGGCGGCACCGTGCTTTTCGATACGCGCGATCAGATCAGCGCATTGGACAATGGCGGCAATGTCAGCGCTAACGGTGAGAGGCTGCAGGCAATCCTCGCCAATCTCGACATTCCGCCGCTCGAACCGGTACCATCAGACCATGTGCTGACGAAATCCTTCTATCTCCTGTCGAGCTTTCCCGGTCGTTATACCGGCAGCCCTCTCTGGATCGAATCCCGGCAGGGTGGTCAGGGGCCGAGCGAAAAATCGGCGGCAACGGCCGACGGCGTTTCGCCGATCCTGATCACCGGCAATGATTTCGCCGGCGCCTGGGCGATCGATGACAACGGCGTACCGATACTGCCGACCGTGCCGTCGGATGAAACGCAGCGCGAATATGCCTACCGTTCCGGCGTCAACATCATGATGTATATGCTGACCGGCAACTACAAGACCGACCAGGTCCATGTTCCCGACCTCCTCGAACGGTTAGGACAATGAGATGACGTTCGACTTTTCGCCCTTCCTGCCCTGGTCGGTTCTGGCTGCACTTGCCGTCGTCAGCGCTGTTATCGCCGCCTTCGCGATCTGGCGCGGCATTCGCGGCGCCTGGATCAGAACGCTGGCAGCACTCGCCATGCTGACCGCCCTTGCCAATCCTGTGCTCCTGCAGGAAGACCGGGATCAGTTGTCGACGATCGTCCCGGTTCTTGTCGATCGAAGCCAGAGCCAGCAGACGCCCGATCGCGTCAAGATGACCGACGATGCGCTTGCGGCCTTGAAGGGACAGCTCGCCCGCTTCCCCCAGATTGAGCCCCGCTTCGTCGATGTCGAAGGCGACGTCAATTCCGACGTGCCGTCCACGCGCCTGTTCGACGCGCTGTCGGCCAACATCGCCGATGTCCCGCCCGCCCGTATCGGCGGCGCAATCATGCTGACCGACGGTGAGGTCCATGATGTTCCGGCCGCCAATCAGGCGCTCGGTTTCGACGCGCCGATCCATGGCCTCGTAACCGGCAAGGCCAACGAATTCGATCGCCGCATCGAAGTCATCAAGGGGCCGCGCTTCGGCATCGTCAACGAGGAGCAGCAGGTGATCTTGCGCGTCTTCGACGACGGCCCGAGCCCGGGCGGCTCGGCCGATGTCACGGTGAAGCTGAATGGTGACGAGATCGCCACCCTGCAGGCGACACCAGGGCAGGATACGCCCTTCTCCTTCAAGGTGCCGGGTGGCGGCAGCAATGTGCTCGAATTCTCGGTCGCAGCACTTCCTGGCGAAGTCACCACCGCCAACAACCGTGCCGTCCACGTCATCGACGGCATCCGCCAGAATCTCCGCGTCCTGCTTGTCTCCGGTGAGCCGCATGCCGGTGAACGCGCCTGGCGCAACCTGCTGAAATCCGATGCGTCGGTCGATCTCGTCCACTTCACCATCCTGCGTCCTCCGGAAAAGCAGGACGGCACGCCGATCAACGAGCTGTCGCTGATCGCCTTCCCGACGCGTGAACTCTTTGTCGACAAGATCAAGGATTTCGACCTGATCATCTTCGATCGCTACCAGCACCGCGGCGTGCTGCCGCTGCTCTATTACGATTACATCGCGCAATATGTCGACAATGGCGGCGCGCTGCTGATCGCCGCCGGCCCCGAGCACGCCGGCCCCGATTCCATTGCACTGACGCCACTCTCCTCGGTCCTGCCAGCAACGCCCACCGGAGAGATGATCGAAAAGGCCTTCTATCCCCGCCTCTCCGAGGAAGGCCGCAAACATCCCGTCACGCGCGGCCTTGATGGTTCGGGCGAGGAGCCGCCGCATTGGGGCCGATGGTTCCGCAGCGTCGATGTCGACCGGCCGCAGGGCGAGACGATCATGCTCGGCGCCGACAAGCACCCGCTGCTGGTGCTGAACCGCGCCGGCCAGGGCCGCGTCGCCATGCTGCTTTCCGATCAGGGCTGGCTCTGGGCGCGCGGCTTCGAAGGCGGCGGTCCGAACGTTTCGCTCTATCGCCGTATCGCCCATTGGCTGATGAAGGAGCCGGCGCTCGAGGAAGAAGCGCTGACGGCGCGCGCCTCCGGCCGGACCCTTGAGGTCACGCGCCAGACGATCGGCGACAATCCCGGCAACGCCACCGTGCGTTATCCCTCCGGCAAGACCGAAACCCTGCCGCTCACCCAGTCCGAACCGGGCCTCTACAAGGCCGAGAAGAGGATGGACGAGATCGGCCTCTTCGAAATCCGCAACGGCAAGCTGTCGACGCTTGTCCATATCGGCGCCGTCGACGCGCCGGAATTCAAGGCGATGATCTCGACAACCGATGTGCTGCAGCCGGTCGCCGACAGAAGCAAGGGTCTCGTCGCCCGCGTTTCCAATGCAAATGGCGCGATCTCCGTCCCGCCGATCCTGCCGGTGCGCGGCCAGGTTCGCGTCTCCGACAACGATCGCATGATGATCCGCATGACCAGCGAGACGGTCTTGAAGGGCATCAACACGCTGCCGCTCTTTGCCGGGTTCGCTGGCGTCGGCATCCTGCTTCTCGCCTTCGGCGCCATGTGGTGGCGCGAAGGCCGGTAATCTCATGCCGGAATTCGAGCTCACCGCTTCGCCCTCGCCGGAGGAACTAGCAGTGATCACCGATGCGCTCTCGGCCTTCAACAACAGCGATGTCGGCCCCTCGGATCGCCGGCCGCTTGCGGTCCTCATCCGCGACACCGACGGCAAGGTGACGGGCGGTCTTTCCGGCTTTACCGCCTGGGGCTGGCTCTTCACCCAGATGCTCTATATTCCCGATACACTGCGCGGCACCGGTATATCAGGCAATATCCTCGCAAAGGCGGAAGAAGAGGCCAGGGCGCGAGGGTGCCGCGGCGCCTGGATCGACACGTTCAGCCCTCAGGCTCTGCGCGTCTATCTGCGTCAGGGTTATGAGATTTTCGGAGAGCTCAAGGATTTCCCGGAAGGTCGCACGCGCAGCTTCCTCCGGAAAAGCCTCTAGCAGGATGCGAGGATCGAAAGAGTTAGAGGTCCTTTGTGCGTCCGCGCACGGCGCTCTAAATCATCCGCGCCAGGCGATCGTGCCTTTCAGCCGCTCGTGCACGCCCTCGGCGATCGGAACGACGAGCACACGACGGGGATCGACCGGGCCTGGAAAAGAAAGCGCGTTGTAGGCGACCTTCTCGAAGCCGAGCGGTCCGTAATAAGGCGGGTCGCCGACGAGGATGACAGCTTCCGAGCCCTTGCGACTTGCCGCCTCCACTGCGATCCGCACCAGTTCCCGGCCGATGCCCTTGTTCTTGTGAGAGGGACGGACGGCGAGCGGGCCGAGCAGATGGCCCTTCACTGTACCGGCCAGTACCGGCGTCATGCGCACGGAGGCTATCGTCTCGCCGTTATCGGTGCAGATGAAGGAAAGCGACAGGTCATGCGGTCCCTGCTCACGGATGCGCGCGGCAGCGCGCGTGAAGCGGCCTGGACCGAAGGCTTCTTCGTTGATGTGTTCGATGGCGGCGTCATGGGACGCGTCTTCAGTGAGGTAGACGAGATCGTGCTTGTACATGATGACAGAAACCGGATGGACAGATTGATGGGTCTCGAACACGCCTTGGGCGTTCGGGAGCATCAGCGTCGTCGCGGGTTTCTGGAAATGAACATCAAGCAGGGGTCCGAAAATCGTGAAAAGGCCGATAGCAGGAAAAATTTCCGCCGTCCAACGCAAAATGCACGACGTGACGCACTGTTCAATCTTTGCCGCCTGTAAAGCCCTGCCATCTGCGATATCTTCCATTCCAACACGCAATCAAGGGAATGTAGACCATGGGAATGCTGGTGGACGGCGTTTGGCATGACGCCTGGTACGACACGAAGGAGAGCAAGGGCCATTTCAGGCGGCAGCCCTCGCAGTTCCGCAACTGGGTGACATCAGACGGTGAGGCCGGCCCTTCCGGCAGCGGCGGCTTCAAGGCCGAGGCCGAGCGTTACCATCTTTATGTCTCGCTCGCCTGTCCCTGGGCGCATCGCACGCTGATCTTCCGCAAGCTAAAGAAGCTCGAAGAGCTGATCTCGGTCTCCGTCGTCGATCCGCTGATGGTCGAGAACGGCTGGGAATTTAAGGTCGGCGATGGCGCCACCGGCGATCACCTCTTCGGAGCGTCCGCGCTTTGGCAGATCTATGTCAGGGCCGATCCGCACTATTCCGGCCGCGTCACCGTTCCCGTGCTCTGGGATAAGAAGACCGGCACGATCGTCAGCAACGAATCCGCCGAGATCATCCGCATGTTCAACAGCGCCTTCGACGGGCTGACCGGCTCGACAGCTGATTTCTATCCCGAGGACCTTCGGGCCGACATCGATGCACTGAACGCCACCGTCTACGACACCGTCAACAACGGCGTCTACAAAGCGGGCTTTGCCACCACCCAGGAAGCCTATGAGGAAAATGTCGGCAAGCTGTTCGAAACACTCGACACGCTCGACGAACGCCTCGGCAAGGGCCGCTACCTCTTCGGCAACAGATTGACCGAGGCCGACTGGCGCCTATTCACCACGCTGGTGCGCTTCGACCCCGTCTATGTCGGCCATTTCAAGTGCAACATCCGCCGCATCGCCGATTACCGCAACCTGCCCGGCTATCTCAGGGACCTCTACCAGACGGCAGGCGTGGCCGAGACGGTGAACCTGTACCACATCAAGCAGCATTATTACCGCAGCCACAAGACGATCAATCCGACCGGCATCGTCCCCGTCGGTCCGGCGCTCGATCTCGACAGCCCGCATGGCCGCGCCAGGCTAAATGCCGCCTGATACTTCTTACCACCAGTGATCGGGCTCCTGCTCGCCCCGAAGCTCGGCGAGGCGGCGATGCGTCGCCTTGGTCGTGCCCTCGGGCAAGCTGTCGAGGGAAAAGAAGCCGCTGTCGGATATCTCCCAGTCCGGCGGCCGCGGCGCCGTCTGCTCGACGGTCGCCCGATAGAAGACGACATGGTCGCGCCTTGTCGTCGTGGTATTGAAATAGACCTGGATCAGTTGCGGCTTGCCGATGATCCTAAGGTTGCCCTCCTCGCGCAATTCCTTGACAAGCGCTTCCTCGACCGTCTCGTTGCGCTCCAGCCCGCCGCCCGGCATATGCCAGCCGCCGATATAGCTGTGGCGCACGAGAAAGATGCGTCCATCTTCATCGAAACAGGCGGCCCGCACGCCCACGGTCATGCTGCGGACGAAACTGAAATAGACATGCAGCAGGCGCAACGCCAGCCTCGTGTAGAGGGGCCTGTTCTCTTTATCCACTATCGCTCCGTTTCAGCTCTTCATCGCGCCCGATGTGTTTGATTTGTCAATAAGCTGGTCTATGTCTCGTAACATGTTCAAGCTCGCGCATATCTCCGACGTCCACCTTGGGCCGTTGCCCAGTCTTTCCATTCAGGAGCTGTTTTCAAAACGCATAACAGGCTTTGTGAACTGGCATCGAAATCGACGCAAGCACCTTTTCGGCAGCACGTTGGATCTGCTGCTCGACGACATCCGCGCCCATCAGACCGATCACGTGGCCGTCACCGGCGACCTCGTCAATCTGGCGAGCGGCATTGAGATCCGCGCTGCGGCCGCATGGCTGCGCGCGCTCGGCGATCCCGCGAACACGTCAGTCGTTCCCGGCAATCATGACGCCTATGTGCCAGGCGCCTATGAGAAGTCGATGCGCGCGTGGTACGACTATGTCCGCGGCGATCTGGCCCCGCCGCAATGGCAGGACGACCGCCATATCTTCCCCTATCTGCGCGTCCGCGGCAAAGTCGCGATTGTCGGCTGTTCGACGGCGGTCGCCACCCCTCCTTTCGCCGCATCTGGCTTTTTCGGCGCGCGACAGGCCCGCGATACTGTCAACATACTGCGTGCGGCTGGCGAAGCCGGTCTCTTCCGCGTCGTCATGATCCATCACCCGCCGATCCGCGGCGCCACGGCCTTCTACAAACGGATGATCGGCATCCGCCGCTTCGCTGCCGTGATTTCGACGGGCGGCGCCGAACTCGTGCTACACGGCCATACGCACCTGAACACGCTGCATTGGCTGCGCGGCCAGGTGCAGCCAGTGCCGGTCGTCGGCGTCGCGTCAGCCTCGCAGGGACCGGGCAGCATCAAGCCGCCCGCCGCCTACAACCTCTTCTCCATCGACGGCTCTCCCGGCGCCTGGGAGCTCAGCGGCGAGCGCTTCAGCCTCAACAGGGCCGGCGACGCGGTGATGCCGGAAAGTGCCAATATTTTCGCACCTTAGCGCCGGGTCCGGACTCTATTTATGCAGCACTTGAATCGATCTGCGAGGAGATCCGGCCACCGCTGCAACATTTGCCGTGGAGGTTGCTTACCCTCTTGGTATTTTTAGTGGTAAGCGTACAATTCGAGCAACTGCATTGCCTGAGAACGGAGCGTGCCGATGACTTCTTCTTTCCGTCACCTGTCCAGACTTTCGCTCGCCGCCGGCTTTGCCTTCGGCTTCGCCACGGCCGCTTTCGCGGTCGGCGACAACAACGATGACACCAATCCGCCGCCGAAGACCCAGACGACCAAGACCTGCACCGGCGGCAAGGTCTGGGACAAGGCCAAGAAGGAATGTGTCAACCCGAAGAAGAGCAGCTTCAACGACGACGATCTCTATAAGTTCGCCCGCGAGTTTGCCTATGCCGGCCAGTATGACAACGCCATCACCGTGCTCAATCTCGCCCGCAACCAGAACGACCCGCGCATCCTGAACTATCTCGGCTACGCCAACCGCAAGGCCGGCCGCATGGAGCTCGGCATGTCCTACTACCGCAAGGCGCTGCAGGCGGATGAGAATTACATCCTCGCTCGCTCCTACATGGGCATGGCGCTGGTGGAACAGGGAGATATCCAGGGCGCCCGCGTCCAGCTGGTCGAAATCCGTGATCGCGGCGGCGAAGGCACCTGGGCCTATCGCGCTCTGCTGCAAAGCTTGAACGGCTACAAGACATATTGACGCAAGCTTTGCGGGCCACAATACGAAAATCCCTTGGGAAAGAGGGATGAAGACGACCGGATGCTTGCGAAGTGCAGGAGACTTGTTTCATAAAGCACATGTATCGCCGGCGCCAACCATGTCGGCTTCGCGCCGAGGGTGAACCCTTCGACCGCGAAACCATTGTGAATGCTTCTTGGATAGACAATGCGTCAGCCCGCAACGACCATCGATCTCCGGCGTGATCTCGTCGGCCTCCTGCCCCGCCTCCGCCGCTTCGCGATCACGCTCGCGGGTGAGGTTGCTGTGGCCGATGAACTCGTTCAGTCCGTCTGTCAGCGCGCCATCGCCAAAGGTCATCAATGGAGCGGCGAAGGCCGGCTGGAAAGCTGGATCTACACGCTTGCCCGCCAGCAATGGACCGACGACAACCGCAAGCGCAAGCCTAAGGCTTCCGTCCGCGGCAACGTCACCGATATTCGCGAGGCCGCGCGTGAACGCTCGGCCGCGGTCGATCCCGACACCATCCATCACATGATTTCCGATATGCCGGATGGCGTTTCCAGCATGTTCCTGCTTGTCGACGTCGAAGGCCACAGCTACCAGCAGGCGGCCGACATCATGGGCATTCCGGTGGCAAACGTCGTCTCGCAACTCGCCACCGCAAGGCTGCAATTTGCCGGGCTTGCCGGCACCCACCCGATCCACAGGTTCTGAATTTGCTCGATCTTAGGAAACTGCCGCTCGAAGCCCAGCTCACCGCCCTTCTCGATGGCGAAGTCTCGCCCGAACAGCGGCACGAACTGGAGCAGCGTCTGGCAAGCGACGAGAATGCGCGCCGGCTGCATGAGAAGCTGCGCCACGGGGCTGATTTCGGCCGCCGCCGCCTGGACGATATCCTGAAGGAGCCGGTGCCGCTCGCCCTCGTCCGTTCCATCAAGAGCACGCAACCGCCGAAAACGTCGATCGCCCAGCGCGCCACGCGCCCGCAAGTGAAACTGGCGCCGAGCGGCCCGCAGGCGCTGGCCGCCGCCCTCATTCTCTTTGCCGTCGGTTGCGGTATCGGCTATTTCGTCGGCACCGCCCCGGATGCCGACGAGATTGCCACCACGGCCACCACCAATCCGGCTCCGGCCAATACCAACGACTGGCTCGGCGACGTCACCGCCTATCAGCGCCTGCTGATCCGCCAGCCCCGCCATCTCGTCGAAGTGCCCGCCTCGCAGGCCGAGGAAATTTCCAGTTGGCTGACGACCGCGATCGGCGTGCCCTTCCGCGTGCCGGATCTGAGCGCAGAAGCCTGGACCTTCCAGGGCGCGCGCGTCATCCTCGGCGACAGCCGCCCTGTCGGGCAGCTCGTCTATTCGAATGCCGATGGCGACATCATCTCCATTTGCTTCCGCAAGGACGCGCAGCCGCCGGAGACCGACGACTTCAAGGAAACGATCAAGGACGAGATCGGCCTCGTGACCTGGCACAATGCCGGCACCTCCTACGTGCTCGCCGGCCCTTCCGCCGAAGCAACGCTCGGCCAGCTTGCCATGGAGATCGCCACCGCGATCTGATTGCCGGAGCATGATGACGAGCGGTTTCGCACGACGTCGTGCTCGCCTTCTTTGACTTAAGGCACCAGCACCACCTTGCCGACCGCCCTCCGCTCCTCGATGGCGCGATGCGCTTCCGCCGCTTGATGCAGTGGGAAACGACCGCCGTCGGTAACCGTCAAGGCGCCCGCTGCGGCAAGCTCGAAGAGCGCGGCAAGATCCTCCCGCACACCCTCAGGCGTCAGCAGCGGCAATAGCGAAAATCCCTTGATTGACTGATTGTCATCAAGCATGTGCCCGACATCGGCCGCCTCAAGCCCAAACCGCCCCATCGCCGCCAGCACCAGCTCGCCGCAAGGCGCCAGCACATCGAGCGCCGCCCGTGAAAACGCCCCGCCGACGGTTTCATAGATGATATCCACGCCGAGCCCTCCGGTCAGCCTCTTGACGTCCTCCTGCCAGCCGGGCGCCGTATAATCGGCCGCATGATCGGCGCCGAGAGATAGGGAAAGCGCCCTCTTTTCGTCACTGCTCGCCGCTGCGATCACCATCTTCGCCGCGTCGCGCCTCGCCAGTTGCAGGAGCAGAGAACCAACACCCCCGGCTGCTGCGTTGACGAGAACGATTTTGCCTTTCACGGGACTGCGGCGTAGGAGGTGCAGCGCCGTCAACCCCTGCACCATCAGCGCGGCAGCCGCCTCGAAGGAGACCGCGTCGGGCAGCGGCACCACCGCCCCGCCATCGACCGCGGCGAACTCGGCATAACCGCCCGAACCGCGCCCGATCGCAAAGAGAGGAACGGCAACCCGCGTGCCAATCAGCGAGCGGTCGGCACCAGGCCCTGCTCGCTCGATTATACCCGCGACCTCGACACCGGGAAACATCGGCAGGTCAGGCGTTGCGGCATAGCGGTCGGCCCGCATCAACACCTCGAAGAAGTTGACACCCGCCGCGTGAACGCGGATGAGAACCTCGCTCGGGCCCGGCTCGGGAACCGGCAGTTCCACGAGCTCGAGGACATCGGGCGGACCGAAGCGAGTGAATTGAACGGCTTTCATGGCAGATGAACCTCACGTCTGATTGGCGTGGGGCAGGTTTAGCAATAGGATATCAGGCAAAAATACACACTCTTTCGTGCCCTACCCACCAGGAGGTGACCATGGCTGAGCCGATGAAAAGACTGCCGGAACTGCCGGTCGAACGCGCGCTCAAGGTGATCTCGGGGCGCTGGAAGCCAGTCATCCTCTATTACGTCTTCTCCGGCCCGAAGCGTCTGTCGGAGCTGAAGCGGATGATGCCCGCCATCACCCAGAAGGTGCTGATCCAGCAGCTGCGCGAGATGGAGGAGCACGGGCTGGTCGCCCGCCAGATCTTCGCCGAAGTCCCCGGCCGCGTCGAATACAGCGCGACCGAACTCGGCCTCGGTCTCGAACCGGTGTTGCTGGCGCTCTGCCAATGGGGTCAGCGGCACGCCGAGGCGCGCGACGAGGCCGACGAGATCGCCGACTTCATCGTCAGGCCGCGCAGCGCTACAGCGCCGCGCGTCTTTTCAGACGCGCAAAGGGCGTTGTAACATTTTGAATTGCTGCATAATTTTATCCTTAAATCGATTCCGATCTAAGGAATTATGCAGTAGTGCGATCGCGGCCTGAGACCTGCCGAAATCAGGCCTTGCCAGCCTTCACGTCGAGCACGCGGTTGGCGGCCGAGACGATCGCCTCCAGCGAAGCTGCGACGATGTTGGTATTGATGCCCGCGCCGAAAAGTTTGCCACCGGGATAGGAGGTCTCGACGTAGGAGATCGCCGCTGCGTTCGAGCCATGCTGGAGCGAATGCTCGGAATAGTCCTCGACCGACATCTCGATGCCGAGATAATGCGACAGCGCGTTGATGAAGCCGTCGATCGGACCGTTGCCGCGCCCTTCGATGCGCTTGATATCCCCATTGTCGGTGATCTCGGCTGCGACGATCCGCTGGCCCTTGTGCTCAGTGTCAGGATAGGTGTGATGGTCGACGAAGCGCAGGCGCCCTTCCGGCTGGGTCACGTAGCGCTCGATGAAGCGGTCATAGATGCGCCGGGACGGAAGCTCTTTGCCCTCTACGTCGGTGATGCGCTGGATATCCTCGCGGAATTCCACCTGCAGGTTGCGCGGCAGGTTCAGCCCGTAATCCTGCTGCAGGATATAGGCGATGCCGCCCTTGCCGGACTGCGAGTTGATGCGGATGATCGCCTCGTAGGAACGACCGACATCACGCGGATCGATCGGCAGGTACGGGACTTCCCACACGGGATGATTGGCGACCTGTGCTGCCTTCATACCCTTGTTGATCGCATCCTGATGCGAGCCGGAGAAGGCCGTATAGACCAGCTCGCCGACGTAAGGATGACGCTCGCCGATCGCCATCTGGTTCGAATATTCGAACACTTCCTTGATGCGCTCGATATTCGAGCAGTCGATCTCGGGATCGACGCCTTGCGTGAACATGTTCAGCGCCATCGTCACCATGTCGACATTGCCGGTACGCTCGCCATTGCCGAAGAGCGTGCCTTCGACGCGGTCGGCACCAGCCAGCAACGCCAGTTCGGCAGCGGCAATGCCGGTGCCGCGATCGTTATGCGGATGCAGGGAAACGATCAGGTTCTCGCGATTGTCGAGGTTGCGGCACATCCATTCGATCTGGTCGGCATAGACGTTCGGCGTCGCCATCTCGACGGTGGACGGCAGGTTGATGATCAGCTTGTTATCGGGCGTCGGCTTGACGACCTCGATGACGGCATTGCAGATCTCCAGCGCCACATCGAGTTCGGTGCCGGTAAAGCTCTCCGGCGAATATTCGAAACGGTAACCGCCGCCGGCCTTCGTGGCCATATCGGTGATCATCTTGGCGGCATCGACGGCGATCTGCTTGATCCCCTGCACATCCTTGGCGAAGACGACGCGGCGCTGCAACTCGCTGGTGGAGTTGTAGAAGTGCACGATCGGCCGATTTGCGCCTTCCAGTGCTTCGAAGGTACGGGTGATGAGTTCCGGGCGGCACTGTACCAATACCTGCAGGGAGACGTCGTCGGGCACATTGCCCTCCTCCACGCACCAGCGGGCAAAGTCAAAATCGGTCTGCGAAGCCGAGGGGAACCCGATCTCGATTTCCTTGAAGCCCATCTCGATCAGCAGTTGGAACATGCGCGCCTTGCGATCGTGGCCCATCGGGTCGACGAGCGCCTGGTTGCCGTCGCGCAGGTCGACCGAGCACCAGACCGGTGCCTTGGTAATGGTCTTCGTCGGCCATGTGCGGTCGGGAATGTTCACCTGCGGATAGGCCCGGTATTTCACGGCGGCGTCGGGCATGCCTTTTGCGGGGGCCGTCTTGTTTGTGGAGGCCACCTTATTTTGGGAAGATTGCGTCTTCGCGTCCATCGTATCGTCTCCTCGTCCCGGCATTTGCCCGCTCTTAGCCGATCACGTCGGGCTTGGCGATAAACAAATGCGGACCTTGTCGGTCGTTAGGTCAATTTTGAAAGTGAGTCGCGAGGAGCGATGGGCCGGGCGGGCTTTCGGCCGCCGGGCGCTCCTCAAAGGACCCGGCAACCGCGCGTAAGGCCGAGGAGAAGAAGCGAGGTCAGGGCGCGCGTATTGTCACGCAGGGCGATGCGGCCGCGTGTAATCGTGTCAGAAATTCTGGCGCCAGTGGTCTTCATGCCCGCGCTTATAGCCTCGGACGGTAAAGCTGGCAAGTCCTTGGCCGGCTTTTGGTGGCCGCCAACATTCGACGAACTGCCCAGCTATTGCCGGCGGAGCTGCTTGAAAGCGCCAGAATCCGGCATTTGGAGAGCACAACGACCTTCCGTTACCTCGACTGAGCTCGGTCTTTCCAAATCTTCACCAACCGCGACAGCGCCAGCATCAGCCCACCCGCGATCAGGCCCCAGAAGGCACCGGAAATGCCGCCGAAGGAAATGCCGGAGGCGGTGACAAGGAAGGTGATTGCCGCCGCCTCTCGCGAGTCCGGCGCCTGGAAGGCCGACATTGCCGAGGACGAGAAGGCTCCGACCAGCGCCAGCCCCGCTACCGCCTCGATCAGGATCGAAGGTGCGAGCGCGACGAAGGCCGTCACCGCGCCGGCGAGCAGCCCGAGAATGATATAACCGACGCCGGCGATCAGTGACGCCCAATAGCGCCGCTTCGGATCGGCATGGGCGTCCTGTCCGGCGCACATTGCCGCGGTGATGGCTGCCAGATTGACCGCGTGGCCGCCGAACGGCGCCGACAGCAGCGAGAAGAAACCGGTGACGGCAAAGAGCGGACCGGGCTTTGGATCGTAGTGGTTGACCTTCAGCACCGCGATACCCGGAATGTTCTGCGAGGCCATGGTGACGATGAAGAGCGGCAGCGCGATCGAGATGAGGCCGGCAAGATTGAACA
Source organism: Rhizobium indigoferae (assembly GCF_034554815.1). Taxonomy (NCBI): domain Bacteria; kingdom Pseudomonadati; phylum Pseudomonadota; class Alphaproteobacteria; order Hyphomicrobiales; family Rhizobiaceae; genus Rhizobium; species Rhizobium indigoferae. The sequence continues at coordinate 3,150,833 of NZ_CP140635.1, forward strand.
CCGGCCGGACGATCTCCACCGTCGGCACCAGTGATTGTTCCAGCGAGCCGAGCGCATCGTCAGGGATATCGACGCCGAAGGCGAGCACCAGCACGAACGCCGCGAGTGCTGCCGGCACCGCCCAAAGCCGCTTGAAGGCGCCGACGACGATCCAGGCGACGACGATCGGCAGGCCGAACAGCGGATTGAAGCCGATCGCCTTCACCGGCGCGAAGCAGAGGCCGATCAGCACACCGGCAAGCATCGCATTGGCGAGTGGTGCCGGAATGGCAGCAACCGCCCGCCCGAGCGGCTTGAACAGTCCCGCAACGATAATCAGCGCAGCACAGATCAGGAATGCCCCGACCGCCGCATTGAAGCCGCCCTCGATCGCCCCGGTACTTGCGAGCAGTGCGGCACCCGGTGTCGACCAGGCGATGCTGACCGGCAATCGGGTCACGGCACTTAGCACGATCGCGCAGACGCCCATGGAAATCGACAATGCGATCAGCCCGGAAGCCGCCTGTACATCCGTAGCGCCGACCGCCTGCAGCCCGTGCAGCACAACGGCGAAGGAGCTGGCGGAACCGACGAAGGCGGTCAGCAACCCCATGAACAGGGCTTGGACGGAAAAATCTTTGAGCATGGCGGGACTCGAGCTGCGCGAATGGCGCATGGAGCATGATGGTTGTCGCAGGCGCAAGTCCGGATTCACTGCTTTCCGTTCAGACCTTGCCGCTAGCACTATCCGAAAACAGAACGCCCTCACCTGCGATCGGCAGGCAAGGGCGGGTTCTTGCAGTTTTGGCTGAGAAAACTCAGATATCGGCCTGCGACGTCACGATCCGTGAAACGAGGCCATATTCCTTCGCCTCTTCGGCCGAAAGCCAGTAGTCGCGATCCGTATCCTTGTCGATCTTGTCGAGCGGCTGGCCGGTGGCCGCTGCCATGATCCTGTTCAGACGCTCGTTCATCTTGATGATCTCGCGCGCCTGGATTTCGATGTCGGATGCCATGCCGCGCGTGCCGCCGGAGGGCTGATGCAGCAGGAAGCGCGTGTTCGGCAGGCACAGGCGCCGCTCCTTCGGAGTGGCGACATAGATCAGTGCGCCGGCGGAGGCGACCCAACCGGTGCCGATCATCCAGACCTTCGGCTTGATGAACTTGATCATGTCATGAATGGAATCGCCGGATTCGACGTGGCCGCCGGGCGAATTGACATAGATGCGGATGTCCTCGTCGCTGGCAGCAGCAAGCGCCACAAGCTGCGAGCAGACCTTCTGCGCCAATTCCTGATTGATCGGTCCGTAGATGAAGATCGAACGCGACTTGAAAAGATTCGCCTCCGTTTCCTTGCCGAGCGGCAGTTCCTTCGTCTTGTCGTCCTGGTCTTCGTCGTTCATTCGAACCTCTTGGAGATGAATTCGGGTTCCTCGCACATAGTGCGACTCAATGCCTAAAACAATGCGGGAAAAACACAAGGCACCGAAGCGATGGAGATATCCTTAAGAAGCCGCGCGCGGTTCTGCAAGCCTTACTGAATTGTAACGGCGAAAGGCTTTGAAAAGCCTAAATCGGTTCCTACCTCAGCCTCACGCGGCAAATGCCGCATCAGATCATTAGGAGGCAGGACAATGTCACCCGAAGAACGCCAATTGCTGACCGCCCTCTTCGACCGCGTGCGCACCGCCGCAGCCACGCCGCGCGACCGCGACGCCGAAGCCCTGATCGACCAAGCGACGCGTGAGCAGCCGTCGGCCACCTATTATCTGGCCCAGGCCGTCATTGTTCAAGAAAAGGGGCTGGAGGCGGCCGCCAACCACATCAAGGAACTCGAGGAGCATGTTCGCCAGCTGGAAGCCGGCGTGAGCGAACACCGCCAGGCCGAACAGGGCGGCGGCTTCCTGAGCTCGATCTTCGGCAACACCCAGACGCAGCAGCCGGCCCCCGTTCCGTCCAACCCCGGTCCTTGGGGCCAGTCCCGCAGCTATGACGATCCCGGCGACGGCAATGTCCGCCAGACGCCACAACAGCCGACCGGCCCCTGGAGCCAGCAGGCCTATGCGCCGTCGGCCGGCGGCAGCTTCCTGCGCGGCGCACTCGGCACGGCAGCGGGCGTTGCCGGCGGCATGCTGCTTGCCAATTCGCTGAGCGGCATCTTCGGCAACCACATGTCCTCGCTCGGCTGGGGCTCGCCCTTCGGCGCCAATCCCTTCGGCAATGCCAGCGCCCCCACCGAGGAAACCGTCATCAACAACTATTACGGCAATGACGACACCCGCCAGGCCTCCGATAACGCCGGCGACAAGGACGTCGACAACGCCAACGTGCAGCAGGCCAATTACGACGACGGCGACGACGATTATATTGACGATTCGTCCAACGATGACGTTACGGATGTGTGAGATCTAGCGGCCAAAGAATGGGCGGCCGTTGGCTTTACATTGCCGCACCGTCGCCCGGCCCTTCGCTTGGGCTCAGGGCGTTCGCTGCTGCAATCGATTCACTGGATCGATTGCTCGGGCTGCGCCCGAACGCAACTCACCCACGGCCGCGATAGCTGGCAACGCCCTGTTCCGGCAGCCACACGCCTTCCGGCGGCGTGCCCGTCTGCCAGAAGACGTCGATCGGAATGCCGCCACGCGGATACCAGTAGGCGCCGATCCTCAGCCACCGGGGATCGAGCAGTTCGACGATGCGCTTGGCGATGTAGATCGAGCAATCCTCGTGGAAAGCGCCGTGATTGCGGAAGGAATGCAGGAAGAGCTTCAGCGACTTCGATTCCACCAGCCATTCGCCCGGAATGTAGTCGATGACGATATGAGCGAAATCCGGCTGCCCGGTCATCGGGCAGAGCGAGGTGAATTCCGGCGCGGTGAAGCGCACGACGTAATCGGTGCCGGCATGGTTGGACGGCACTTTTTCAAGCACCGCCTCCTCCGGTGATTGCGCGGTTTCGGTCTGCTGACCCAGCATCGACAGGCTGGAAACATCGGTACTCGGCATTATGCCTCCTTGACGACTTTGACGCGGATGCCGTGAGCCTTTTCGCCCTCCGGCTCCACATGAATTGCGATAGTGGCGCCCTCGTGCACTGCCCTGATGGCATCCTCAAGGCGGTCGCATATATCATGCGCCTGCCGCACGGACATCCCACCGGGCACCACCATGTGAAAATCGATGAAGGTGACGGTGCCTGCCCGCCTCGTTTTCAGGTCGTGCACGCCGATCGAACCCGCCGCATGGGTGGCAATCGCCTGCTTGATCGCTTCTTCCTCCTGCGGCTCCACCGCCTGGTCCATTAGCCCGCCAATCGATTGCGAGATCACCTTCCAGCCCTGATAGAGGATGTTGACGGCAACGAGAATGGCAAGCACCGGGTCGAAGATCGCATAGCCCGTTGCCAGCGCCAGCAGCAGACCGACGAGCACACCGACAGAGGTCACCACGTCGGACATGATGTGCTGTCCATCCGCCGTCAGTGCCGCCGACCGATGCCTGCGTCCGGTTCTGATCAGCAACCGCGCCCAGACCGCATTGATGACACCGGCCGCGAAATTGATCGCAAGCCCGAGCACAGGTGCGTCCAGCATGCGCGGCTCGGCGAGATAACCGACGGCTTCGTCGACGATCAGCAGGGCAGCGACGACGATCAGCACGCCCTCGGTCACGGCAGACAGATATTCCGCCTTATGATGGCCGAAGGGGTGATCGTGATCGGCCGGCTTCTGCGCATAGCGGATCACGAAGAAGGCGATGAAGGCGGCAGCGACGTTGACCGACGATTCGAGCCCGTCCGACAGCAGCGCCACCGACCCGGTAACCCACCACGCCACCATCTTCAGACCCATGACGCCGAGCGACAGTGGGATCCCCCACATCGCCAGCTTCCGAACCGTAAGATCGCCGTTGTCACTCATATCGTCCCCCTGCGGTTGCGAATGAATTGCAGCATCTAAGCCGTTGAAACGCAAAACCGCCCACGCGAATGTCGCGCAGGCGGTTCAGTTGAGGGTGATATGGGCGATGATGGAGGATTTGTCAAAGGGGAATGACACGCCCTTCACAGGCGTTACCGTCCCCGGCCGGAAAACAGCCCCAACGAGCGATCCCGATGCCCGGTACAGCGCGGCTCAAGGAGCGGGGTCGGAGAGCAAAGATTGCGGCCAGCGCAAAAGAGCAGCCTGCCCTACAGACGTCAGGGCGTAGACGCCCTTGTCCACGCGTTCGAACCATCCGTAGACGTTGTCACGCAGGATCGAGCCGGCCTTGGGCGTAAGCGCCTTCATATCCCGCGGCCGCACCAGTCCCTGGGCGAGTGCTGAAGCACAGAGCAGCGCCTGTTGGCGATAGGCGGTCATGATCGGCGCCCGCGAGCCACCACCGACGGCGGGATCCCCACGGCGGCGCTGATGCTCCCTGACGAGGCGCGAGCGCCGTTTCAGATTGGTGCGCGGCATCGGCGAGACGGAACTGACGATGACGCTGACCTCGCCCCCATCGGAGACGCCGAGCATGCCGATACCGAGCCTTCGGCAGAGATCGCGGTAGCGTCTATCGGCCTCTCGCCCGCGGCCCTTGGCGGAAACGCGGGCCGCAACCCAGACTTCATCGCTCAACGCCGCGCGATCGACCGCCTGGAGAAGCAGTTCGAGGTTGAAGGAGAGTTTCAATTCGCAGACCACCACGACCGGCGGTTCGGCACCGCTCAAGCCGACGAGATCGCATCCGCCGACCTCGCCCTTCACGACATAACCGGCCGCCTCCAGGAACGCTTTGACCGGCAGGTAGAGCGACGTCTCCATGGTGAAAACGGCGCCTCAGGCGGCGTTGAGATCGGCAATCTCGCCATATCGTGCAAGCAATCGCGGCGACGACATGTCGCCGGTTTCCTCGTCGACGATCACGGCATAGGCGGCCACGCCGACGAAACGCTCAGCCATCGCCGAAGCGATCTTTTCCGCGCTGACGGAGTTCGATGCCTGGCGCATTTCGCCGGGCACGAGATTGCCGCGGTTCTTGCGGTAAGGGAGAACGATGAACTTTTCAGCATTGGCCACGGCGATATAGGTTCCAATTGATCGTTCCTGAAATGTTCTGATTTGCCGGAAGAAGTCAAGTCGCGGCCCGACGGCCCAATGGCCGGCCCTTCCCACAGTAGGAAGGGCCAGTCGAAATCGCGGTCAGGCAGCCTTCGTCTTCACCTTGCGTGCCAGATGCGCCACGACATTTTCGATCATCCGCATCCCTGCATCGCCACCGAGCGTCATGATCGATTCCGGATGGAACTGCACCGCGGCGATCGGCTCCTTGGCATGTTCGATGCCCATGATCGTGCCGTCGTCGCTTTCCGCCGTGATGATGAACTCGCGCGGCAGCGTCGAGGGATCAGCAAAGATCGAGTGATAGCGACCAACCGTCACCTCCTTGGCAAGGCCGGAGAAGACGATACCTGGCTCCAGCACGCGGATGCGCGACGGCTTGCCGTGCATCGGCAGCGCCAGATGGCGCAGTTCCCCGCCATAGGCTTCGGCGATCGCCTGCAGACCGAGGCAGACACCGAAGATCGGCAGGTTGCGCGCCCGCGCCTTCTTGATCGTCGCCTTGCAGTCGAAATCCTTGGGCGTTCCGGGTCCGGGCGACAGCACGACGAGGTCCGGGTTCAACCGGTCGAAGATTTCCTCCGGCACCGGCGTGCGCACGGTGGAAACCGTCGCCCCCGTCTGGCGGAAGTAATTGGCGAGCGTGTGGACGAAGCTGTCCTCGTGATCGACGAGCAGGATGCTGACGCCCTTGCCGACGCTCGCGACGTCGCGCTGGACCCTGCCGGAATTGCCGGTCTTGGCGTCTCGGATGGCGGAAAGCATGGCAGAGGCCTTCAGTTCTGTTTCGGCTTCTTCTTCGTCAGGAATGGAATCGTTGAGCAGCGTCGCACCGGCGCGCACCTCGGCGATACCGTCCTTGATGCGCACGGTGCGCAGCGTCAGGCCGGTGTTCATGTCGCCGTTGAAGCCGACCATGCCGATCGCCCCACCATACCAGGCGCGTGGGCTTTTTTCATGGCTCTCGATGAAGCGCATCGCCCAGAGCTTCGGGGCGCCGGTAACGGTGACGGCCCAGGCGTGGCTGAGAAAACCGTCGAAAGCGTCCATGTCGTCGCGCAGCCGCCCTTCGATATGGTCGACCGTGTGGATGAGGCGCGAATACATCTCGATCTGCCGGCGGCCGATCACCTTGACCGAACCCGGCTCGCAGACACGGCTTTTGTCGTTGCGGTCGACATCCGAGCACATGGTGAGCTCGGACTCGTCCTTCTTCGAATTCAGGAGCTTCAGGATCTGCTCGCTGTCAGCGATCGGATCGTCACCGCGCTTGATCGTGCCCGAAATCGGGCAGGTCTCGATGCGACGGCCGGAAACGCGCACGAACATTTCGGGCGAGGCGCCGACCAGATATTCCTGATGGCCGAGATTGATGAAGAAGGAATAGGGCGACGGATTGATCGCCTTCAGCCGCTTGGAAATGTCGGACGGCTTGCTGTCGCAACGCTCCATGAATTTCTGCCCGGGCACGACTTCGAAGAGGTCGCCCTTGCGGAAACTTTCCTTCGCCTTGGTGACGAGCTCGGCATATTCACCTGGCCGGTGATCGCTCTTCGGCGGAATGGCATCCGTGTGTTTGAAGGGCTCCGCTGCGATATCCTGGGCCTTGCCCTCGGTCGTCACGCCGTCTTTTTCGAAGTCGTAACGGTCGACCCAGGCCTTGGCGGCGTAGTTGTCGACGACGAGGATCTCGTCCGGCAGGTAGAGCACCATGTCGCGCTGGTCGGAGGGTCGCGTCAGCTTCAGATCGATCGCGTCGAACTGGAAGGCGATGTCGTATCCGAAGGCGCCGTAGAACCCGAGGCTCGCATCCGCCTGCGAATAAAACAGGTCGGTGATGGCGCGCAGCACGGTGAAGACCGTCGGCATCTTCGAGCGCTCTTCCTCGGTAAACACCCGGTCCGGCGTCTTGACGGCGAGGTCGAGGCGACGGGCGGAAGAAGCGCCGAGCACGATGTCGGACACCGTCTTCAGCCGCTCGGTCACGAAGCCGAGGATTACCTCGCCGCGTTCATTATAGGCCTCGATCCAGACGTCGCGCCCGAAGGAAGAGATGCCGAGCGGCGGATCGACGACGGCGGTATCCCAGCGCGTATAGCGGCCCGGATATTCGTAATTCGACGAAAACACCGCACCGCGGCGCTCGTCGAGCTTGTCGACATAGGAAGAGACCGCATCGCCGTAGGGGATCGCCCGCCGCTGCCGCGTGACTGATATGCCGCCTTTGGTCTCGTAGATTTCCGCACCATCATCCCGCAGGATCGTTACCATTGTTCCACTCCGTTATCGGGGCCCGGACGACAGGCGGCCATAAAACAAAAAAAGCCGCCTCGAAGTTTCGGGCGGCTCACTCGTCGTCTTTGAACACGATTGGTCGAGGCCGCCTTAGCGAACCCACCACCAAACTGCAATGTTCAAGGACTTGATCATGGAAAAATTGTTAGCCTGAGATCAGCCATTGCGCAAGAGGCGAATGCGGGAATGAAAAAGGGCGGCCCGAAAGCCGCCCCTCCCCAGCCTTGAAGAGGTGATCGTGATCAGAAAGTCTTGGTGATCGACACCTTGAACGTACGGCCCGGCTCCGAATACCACTCCTGCGGCTGCGACGCCGTCACCGAGGTCAGGTTGACGTCGCGCACGGCGAGCGCATTGTAATGCTCCTGATCGAAGATGTTGTAGACACCTCCCTGGATCCGCAGACCCTTCAACTGTTCCGGCGTCCACCATGCCGTCAGATCGACGACACCATAACCGGGCGCATCGAATGTGGCCGCAACATCGTCGTCAGGCATGGCTGCCGAAAGCGTCGAGGAAAGATCGAAACCGTAGTTGTCGTTGCTCCAACCGCCGCCGATGATCGCCTTGAAGGGAGCAACCGATCGCAAGTATTTGCCTGTATCCTCGTTGCGGCCATAGGCATAGGCAAGCGACGCATGCAGGTTGATGCCGTTGTTGAACGTCTTGACGGCACTGGCTTCAACACCCGAAATCGTGGCGGCAGACACGTTGGTGTAATTAAATGTCGTGAAGCCGGTCGCGTCGACGCTCGTCACCGTCTGGATAAAGTTCTGGTAGCGGGTGTGGAAAGCCGCAATCCGACCGGTAAAATCGCCCGTGTCGAAATTGGCGCCGATTTCGACGCCGCGGCCGATTTCCGGTTCCAGATCAGGATTGCCAAGCTGGGCATAACGACCCGTCGGGTTGTAGAAGCGGCTGTAAAGCTCGTCCACGGTGGGTGCACGGAAACCGACTGCCAGCTGTGCGTAAATCTGCACGTCAGGCGTCAGCTCGTATGTCGCAAGAATCTTCGGCGACAGGCCGGCTTCCGTCCGATCGTTCAGGTCCCCGAAACGGGTAAGCCCGGTATTGTTTGCGAAACTTCCGCCGGTCGAGGGATTGTAGTTGAACCAGTCGAAGCGAAAGCCGGGTGTCAGCGCGAAGCCGGTATTGCCGATTTCGATCTTGTCTTCGAAGGTCAGCCCAAGATTCTGGCTGTCGACATTGGGCACCTCCGCCTGGTTGTTCAGCGCCGGGCACGTTGTGGGCGTCGGGCAAAGGGCCCAGCTATACTGGCTCCAGCTCGAAACGCCCACGTCGAGACCAACGCGAACGGAATGGCTGAGACCGGAATATTCGAAATCCTTCGTCGCCGTGCCGCTGAAGCCCCAGGTTTCGTTTTCTATCTGGTTGTTACGGCCATAAGCCACATTGGCAGTCGTACGGCCTCTGCTGCCGGCTTCCTTCTTCAAATCCAACCAGTAAAGCGTGGCTCGCGCACTGCTGAAGAATGCGTCGGAAGACTGCGCCTCATAATCGTAATCGAGAGAAACGCGGTCGCGGTCGCGCAATTCGCGGCCGTCATAATTGTCGATCAGGAAGTTGCGGGGCGTAGTGCCGCCCTGGAGCTCGCGCAGGTCGGTCTTGAGATCGCGCCGGAAGCGTTCGGCCGTCAGGCCGATGCGGTGACCACCTTCGAGCTCCTGGCGCAGCTTGAAGAGCAGGTTGTGCTGGTCGAAATCGGCGGGATCCGCCTCGGTACGAGGACGGCCATAGCTGTCATTGTCACCCATATTGTCGCGTTCATGGCCCTTGCGGTAGCCGCCCTGAAACAGGATCGACGTGTTGCCGATCGTCTTGGCAGCCGCCGCCGAGCCGGAAATGCTGCGGTCTTCGCTGTCGTATGTCGACTTGACGATCGCACCCCAATCCCGGCCTTCGGGAATAAGATCCTCCGGCTCGAGCGTATTGAGAACGATGGCGCCGCCGAGCATTCCCGAGCCTCCCTTGCTCGAATCCGCGCCGCGCACAATATCGAGCGAGGAAAGCGAATCGAAATCGAAGGTGTCGCCGCCGCCATTGGCGTTGGCCGGCGCGAAAGCGCCTTGGCGCGAACTATTCGAAATATACGGGATCGGAATGCCGTCGATGGTGGTCAGGATGCGAGCGCCGGAAAGGCCGCGCAGGTTGAAGCCCGCGTCGCCGCGTGAATAGTTCACACCTGCATCGACGCTGCGGCCGATATCGTCAAAATTGGTGACCTGCTTTTCTTCCAGCGTCTTGGCGGTGATCTCGGTCGCAAGCGGCGTGTCGGCGACGCTGCCCGGCGCCACGCGTTTGCCCTTGACGACGATCTTCTGCAGGACGGTGCTGTGATCCGTCGTGGCTTGTGGCGTGGTTGCCGGAGCGCTTTGCGCGAAAGACTGCGAAACAGGAAGAACAACTGTGGCTGCCGTGCAGACCAATAGAACCGAACGCCAATGCCGGACGATCATAACGTACCCCTTAATGATGATTACCGGGCTGGCTGGTCGTGGCGCGTCGAACGCTCGATGGGCTGGCTGGGCTTTTGCGGATGAAGACGATGCAGAATTCCGCCTTCTTTTTGCCGCATAAAAAACATGAGAAGTATGGTCAACATAAACCGACGACTTATGTTGAATAAAAATTATCAAGTTTTAACGATCTCTCCCGACGTTGCGAAATTGCAACGAAATCCGCCCGCTTGCGTTATCCCTAGCTATCGACACCAGGGAATCGGATGCGTTGAGAAAACTTGCGATACTGGCGATCCTTCTCGCCGCAACCGCCGTTCTTGCCGGTGCCCGCCTGCCCGTTCACGGCCCTCTGCCACAACAAAGGCCGGATATCGAGGGCACTTCCGCACCCACCCCCGATTCAAATGCCGGAGGCACGCAACCGCCGCCGGCCGCAGAAATGCCCACTCCTGAACCGAAGCCCGACAATCAAAGACCAGAGACCCAAAAACCAGAGACATCGACGCCGAACGAAATGGCGACACCGAAAACCGAACCCGCCAAACCAATGCAGGGTCCGCCACTTCCCCCAGGGAAGGAAAACCCGCAGGCTCCGACGGAGGAGAACAAGCCCCCCGCCGCACAAACACTTGAGGAACAGCATCTGACGATCGAGCCCGAAAGCGATGCCGAACACGCCGAGTGCACGGCTGCGCTTCAGGCCCTGGGCGTCGTCTTCAAGGACACGCCACGCATCGATGACGGCAATGGCTGCGGCATCGACAAGCCGATCATCGTCTCCGAAGCACTGCCCGGCATCAAGCTGAAGCCGGAGGCGACGATCCGCTGCCCGGCAGCACTTGCCCTTGCCCGCTGGATGAAGGAGAGCGTCATTCCGGCCGCCTCCGCCGCCCTGCCGGAGCAGGGCCGCATCACCACCGTCAACCAGGCAACGTCCTATATGTGCCGCCTGCGCAACGGCGCCGAAACGGGCAAGATCTCCGAACATGCCCGCGGCAACGCCATCGACATTGCGAGCTTCCATTTCGAAAAGGGCGAAGATGTCGCCGTCCGCTCCCGTCGCGAGGATCCGACGCTCACCGGCGCCTTCCAGCGCACCGTCAGCGCCGCCGGCTGCCTCTACTTCACCACCGTCCTCGACCCGGAAAGCGACGCCGCCCACGAAACGCATTTCCATCTCGACGTCATCGAGAGGAAGGGCAACTATCGTTATTGTCACTAAAGCATAATGCTGAAAGCAAAGCCGGATGGCGGCGAGCTTGCGTATCGCATGATCCTTCTCGGCAGGCCGAAAGGCCAAGCGCAATCTGCTTGGCCTCCAGATGGGACATTGCCGCTCAGCACCCCGACTTCCGCTTACGGCGCGTGAAGCAGACTTTCCGGTGGATCGCGGTTTCAAGCCGCCAGGCTTGCGATCCTTTGGACCAGCCAGAACATCGCGGCGGTGCCCACGATGTAGGCTGCCCCCTGACGTGCCAGCGTGGGCCGTATTGTGCTCAAGGCGCCCGCCACCTTGAACAGGATCAGCACTGCGGCCACGAAGATCAGCTGTCCCGCCTCGACGCCAAGGTTGAATGTCAGAAGGCCGAGCGGCACATCCGATTGCGGCAGACCGATCTCCTTGAGAGCGCCAGCAAAGCCGAAACCATGCAGCAGCCCGAACGCGAAAGCCACGACCCACGGATAGCTCTCGGAAAGTCGCCTTTCGCCAGGCCTGATCTTGATCAATTCACTGGCGACAAACGCTATGCTGAGGGCAATCGTTGCTTCTACTGGCCTCTGCGGCAGACTGAAATATCCAAGCGACGCTCCAGCCAGAGTGATGCTGTGAGCGACGGTGAAGGCCGTGATCGTCTTCATCAGCATCCATCGATCCCGAATGAGCAGGATGAGAGCAAAAACGAAAAGCAGATGATCGATGCCGGAAAGGATGTGGTCGACCCCCAGCAGGAAATAGGTTTTCGCCACCTCGATGCTGGTTTGCGCGCCGGCTGCGGCGAAGGATGGCATTTCCGGCTTGAGACGGGCAATCTCCTTATTGCCGCGCGCGTATTCGATGCGGACAAGGGCATCGGTCATGGTTGACTGCAGCCCGTTGATACCGATTTCGCCACCTTTCAACCCGCCTGCGCAGGTGACCGTCCATCGCTCGATATATGCGCCGCCTTCGATCGACTTCGTGCGCATGGCCTTCTCCCTGCACGAGACCGGCAGGCGTGCGTAAAGGCTGAGCCGCATCTCGCCTTGCGCCGGGATCTTCCAGACGACCGCGAACTCGTTCGGGGCGGTTTCCCGCATATCGAGATAAGCTGGCCGAATTTCATGGCCGTATCCCGGCTCGCTTAGAAATACCAGGAGGAGTAGGCCCAGTAGGGCTCCGAGCCGCATCATGGGCTGGTTTTCGCGTCGGTCAGGCTCTCGATGCGCACGACATACCCTTTAAAAAGCTCCGCAAAACGTTGGTCATCGAGTTTCCTCCGTTTTGCATTGATCCACTCGCGCGTCACGGCGTCGCGCGCCTCGTCGAGGCTCGGCACTCGGCCTGGCTTGCGTTCCACCACCCGGACGAGATGAAATCCAAAGCTCGAAAGGACGGGACCTGTCCACTGCCCCACAGGAGCCTTGTCGAGTGCCTCGGCGAAATCCATCCCGAAAGTCTGAGCGATCGATGTCTTGTCGGTAAGTGGCAGATCGGACGGAAGCATAGTGGCATCACCGAGCGATGTGTAATCTACCGCAGGATTGGTCAGCAGTACCTGCAGGTTGGAGGTTGCGTCCCGTGCGACTGTCTCGCCACGCCGCTCCGGGTTGAGGAAGATCTGTTGGAATGCCAGCTTCGCATCGACATCGAACGCCCTCGGATTGGCCGCCAGATAGGCCTCCAGTTCAGCATCGGTGGCACCGAGCGCATCGGCGTCCGCGACGTTCAGGAACTCCATCTTCTGGCGCAAGCGGCGACGAACAACCGTGTCGTCCTTGTCGAGCCCAAGCGCAAGCGCCTGACGAACGAGGATCTCCTCCTTCACATAGTCGTCGATGAGGCCCTTGAGTTCTTCCGCAGTCGGTGAACGCTGCCAGGTCTTGGTGAACAGGATGGCCATCTGCTCGATCTTCGGTGCCGTTACCACGATGCTGTCCGGCCTGTCTTTCGCGTCGGTGCCGATTGCCCCGTAGGCCGCGAAAATTAGTAGCGCCAACAGCAGGAAGTGGACCAGCGGCTCCCTCAAAACACTCTTCAACACCATCGCACTTGCTCGTTTACGGAGTGAATGGGCCCGAAAGGTTCGGCGGCCCACATAGCCGCTGGCATCGTGAAAAAATGCCCTTACATCAAGGCGTATACCAGATCGGCGAGGTGTAAGCGCGTTCGGTGACGGTCATCCGGGTCCCCTCCAGCGGCTTGACGCCGAACCGCTTGGCATCATAGGCGGTCCAGCGCGGTGTCGGAATCTCAATGACGCGCCCGTAATAGAAGGCCTTCTGCTTCGGATCGAAGCCCGGATCCTTCCAGACCGCGATTAATTCCGGTGCGCCGATGGTATTGGTCCAATTGGCATTCCCGATGTCCACAGTGTTGCCGACCGGCGGCACCTTGCCGTCGGCGCCCGGCTTGCGGTCGCCGCCCCAGACAACGTCGTAAACCTCTTCGTGGGTCTCGCCGTTCTCGTCGAGCCAGCCCTTCACAATCTGGTAGCGGTCGAGATTAGCCCCGATCGGATCCCTCAGCGCAGCGACGAGGAATGTCGGCGCCCTACCTTCCGGGGCGGTAGTGAGGTCGCCGCCCATAGGCACGCCCTTGCTATATCCGACAGCGCCGGGATTGCGGCTCTGGGCATCGGCTGGCTCGAAGTCCCAGCCGCCAAAGAAGCGCACGGTCATGCGTGGTCCAGTAGTGGCGTAAGTCTCCTTGCGCTGCATCGCATCCCAGATCGACTCTCGGGTATTTTCCATCGCCCAGACGGCGGCATAACCCGACGCACCCACTTCCCAATCCATGACCATGATATTCGTTTTAGGATTTTTTACGAAAGTCGCCGTGAGACGCTCCGGGCTTGGCTCTTGCGGCGTCGTCTTGCCGAAGAAGTTTTCCTCCTCCATGGCCGCAAGTCCTGTATGCGCATCGGAACTGCCGACCAAGCCGAACTTATACGGATTCCTGCCAAGCTGCGCTTCGAGCTTGAGGCCATTTCGCAATGCGGACCGCGTATATTCGAACTCGAGCATATCCGGAGTTTTGGGGACGCTGGCATCGAGATTGCCGAAATCCCAGATCTCGAAATCGGCGAACTCGTCGTTTGGAGACAGGGTGGGATGGGCCTCACCGGTACCCTTCGTCTGGCTTGTCTCGTAGAGACGTTCCCACTTTGCACGCTCCTCGACATATTCTTTGTCGACCGGCTTGCCAGTGAATGACTCGATCATCGGAAACATCCGACCGTTAGACAGGTTGCCGTTATGGGCGATCGCCAGCACATTGCCGCCTGTCTTCTCTTCATACGCCTGCATCCATTTCCACAGGTCGCGGGGGTTGTCACTGCCCAACGGCTTCAGGGTCGTGTAGGGAACGACCTGATCCGCCTTGTCGCCGTTGTCGCGGAAGATCACATTGCGATGCAGATTGTTTCCTGCAGTGTTCGAGGTCCACTCGTAGCCGATAAAGGCGGTGAATCGGCGGGGATCGTTGTACTCCTCGGCGGCTTTTACCGTATCCTGCCACGCTGTCTTGTAGGGACGCGTCTCCGGGCCATAGATCATCGACTTAGGAAGCGTTCCCTTGCCGAAGCTGAAGATGATCTCCAGCGCTGCCGTGCCGCCGTCACCCGACTTGATCATATCGTACCAGGTCTTGGCCTGCGGATCGGCGATAACATCCGGCTTACCGGCAAAAAGATCAGGAAACATGCCCATATTATCGGAATGGTCTGCGACCACCAGGAAATCGAGTGGCCGCGACAGCTTGGCCGGTTGGCCGCTCGACGCCATGATTTCCTCACCGCGCGCGAAGCGATATGCATCGCGGGGCGTCAGCCTCGCACCGAATGCCCCGGCATCAAACGACGCTCCGGTGTGTAAATGAGTGTCGCCGAAAAACGGCCGGGTCGGAAAGTTACGCCCTGCATAGGGCGAATAGGCCGGCTTGCTGGCAAACGCCCTATTGGCGGTGGCCTTATCGAGCGCGCCGATATCCGTGGCCTCCTGGGCTGCGGTCGCCAAGGGAAAGCCCAGACTGATGAGCCCGACAAGAATCAGCTTCACGGATGTGTTTATCATCGTTCCCCCCTTTTTCTTCCGCGTCATACTGACATCCTGACGGGGCATCCTTTGATCTGCCTCAACGACAGGACCCCTGCCTCCCGGTCCTCGGTCATTTCTAGGCGTGTTGTCGTGAATGCGGCTTCAATCATAGCACGCCGCCAAAACCTGTTCAGTCTCTCATTTTACAACCTCCAGAAGAAATCTAATTCATGTAGCATCTGGTTTCTGCAAACGCATCGCGGCCTGCCAGTTTGGCTTTGGCCGAGAACTGAACGTTGAACGAGCATGATGGGAATGGCGGTCGTTGGCGCTTCCGCAAATACCTCAACGGCCCCTATGTCCGATCCCTCTGAAACCGGACGTTGCGGTTCGTGAGCAGAGGAAATAATTGTTTCAAAAGCCTGCAATCCGCGCTTGAATCAGGCCGTGAAATATCCAAATCAAAGATGCAAATGCAAAGACAAGGGTTGGCGGCGAATGAAGATCATCGCATACTTCATTGCCGCTCTCTTTTTCGTCGCCATTGGATCGGTTACCGGCGAACTGCCTTGGTTCCTTGTCATCGGAATGCTGTTTTCCGCCCCTCTGGAAAAGCTTTTCATCTGGCTGTTCATCGATCCGGACTTTGAGAAGCGCCAGCGTCGTCTGGCCGAACGGCCCGTCCAGCGCTCCCAGGATCAGAACAATCCCTCGATATAACCTTGATCGTTGAGGAAAATCCGCTCCGCCGACGGCGATTTCGGCAGGCCGGGCATCGTCATGATCTCGCCGGTGATGGCGACGACGAAACCGGCTCCCGCCGAAAGCCGCACCTCTCGCACCGTGACGATATGGCCTTCCGGCGCGCCGCGCAGGTTCGGATCGGTCGAGAAGGAATATTGCGTCTTCGCCATGCAGATCGGCAGATTGCCGTAGCCCTGCTCCTCCCATGTCTGCAGCTGGTCGCGTACCGCCTTGTCGGCCGTCACTTCGCCGGCGTGATAGATCTTCGAGGCGACGATCTCGATCTTCTCGAACAGCGAAAGATCGTCGCCGTAGAGCGGCTGGAATTTCGCCTGTCCTGACTCGGCCAGTTCCACCACCTTGTGTGCCAGTTCCTCGATGCCGGCCGAACCCAGCGCCCAGTGGCGGCAGAGGATCGCCTCGGCGCCCAGTCTCGAGACAAATTCCTTCACTGCCGCGATCTCGGCGTCGGTATCCGAGACGAAATGGTTGATCGCCACGACGACGGGCACGCCGAAACGGCGGACATTGGCGACGTGCCGGCCGAGATTGGCGCAGCCCTTCTTCAATGCGACGACATCCTCCGTGCCGAGATCGTCCTTCTTCACCCCGCCATTCATCTTCAGCGCCCGGACGGTGGCGACGATCACCGCCGCATCCGGCTTCAGCCCGGCCTTGCGGCACTTGATGTCGAAGAATTTCTCCGCGCCGAGATCGGCGCCGAAGCCTGCTTCCGTCACCACATAGTCGCCGAGCTTCAGCGCCGTCTTTGTCGCCGTTACCGAATTGCAGCCATGGGCGATGTTGGCGAAGGGCCCGCCATGCACGAAGGCCGGATTGTTCTCCAGCGTCTGTACCAGGTTCGGCTGCATCGCATCTTTCAACAGCACCGCCATGGCGCCGTCGGCTTTCAGGTCGCGCGCATGCACCGGTGTCCTGTCGAAACGATAGCCGATGATGATGTCGCCGAGCCGCCGCTCCAGATCCTTGAGATCGGTGGCAAGACAGAGGATCGCCATCACCTCGGAGGCGACGGTGATGTCGAAGCCGCCCTGGCGCGGAAAGCCGTTGGCAACGCCGCCGAGCGAAGAGACCATGCTGCGGAGTGCCCGGTCGTTCATGTCCATGACCCGCCGCCAGGTGATGCGGCGGATGTCGATATTCTCTTCGTTGCCCCAGTAGATGTGGTTATCGACCATCGCCGCCAGCAGATTGTGCGCCGAGGTGATCGCATGGAAGTCGCCGGTGAAATGCAGGTTGATGTCTTCCATCGGCACGACCTGCGCGTAACCGCCGCCGGCCGCCCCGCCCTTGACGCCGAAGCAGGGGCCGAGAGAAGCCTCACGAATGCAGACAATCGCCTTTTTGCCGATCCGGTTCAGCCCGTCGCCGAGCCCGACGGTGGTCGTCGTCTTGCCCTCGCCCGCCGGCGTCGGGTTGATCGCGGTGACGAGGATCAGCTTGCCGTCCTTCTTGCCTGTCTGCGCGGCGATGAACTCGGCGCTGACCTTTGCCTTGTCGTGACCATAGGGAGCGAGCTGCTCGACCGGAATGCCGAGCTTCGCCCCGATCTCGAAAATCGGCTTCTTGGCTGCGGCGCGCGCGATCTCGATATCGGATTTGATGGATGGCATGAATGTTCCCCGTCCCGACCTCCGCAGACGCGGAGTTATTTGTTCTCTCTTTATCGGGATAGCGAAATATCGGCGGGGTGTGAATAGCGCGCAAAACGCCGCGCTATGCTCTTTCGCGTCCCGATATCAATTGACCGAAGCAGCAGCAGGAACGGTCTCTGCTTCAGCTTTCCTGGGGCATCGAAGGCTTTCCTTGGCATCCGGCCCACACAGGTGATAACCGGGCTCCTCATCATAAGGGATGATCCCATCGATGATGCCGAGATCGAGCGCCTGAGAACGAAGTATATTCCGTTGCTCAATTGATGTCGCAAGCATCATGGTCTCGTATGTCTCGGCCCTGACGCCCATCTCGTCGAAGTAGGCGAAGAATTTCGTATATTCAGCCGCCGTGGGTCTGACGAGGCCGATAGCGGAATATCCGACAATCCGCGGCGTTCCGCTCGTCAAGACAACAGTACAGGTCGAAAGGCAGTACGCACGGCCGGCAAAGACTTCACCCTCTGTCGGTCCGCTTTTGGCGATGCTGGCTATGCAACGCGGATCCAGCTTAGGACAATTCGGCAATTGCGTTCTGCCAATTGATGTCTCCAGACCTGCCGCACGGATCATACGCCCCATCGCGAAAGCCGCATCCATGTCCCCGCCATTAGACTGAAGGACGACCGGCAGCTTTCTTTCGCCGAGCGTCGTCAACATCGCCTTCAGCCGAGCCGGCGTGTCCGGCGTGATGTCTCCATCCGCGGAAATCCACTGCGTGCACTCCTCCTGGCAATTGCCATTGTACATCAGGAGAAAGTCCATCGGCCGGGTTCTCGGCAGTCTCTCGCTTATGTCTGCGGCCGCATCCTGCACGGGCGACTCAAATACCGGCGTCTCAGATACAGGCGCCTTAGCCGCCACGGGCGCTTCGGCGACCGGATGGCCGTGACACACAGCTTCGGCCGCTGCATCCGGCGCGCAGAGCGGCATGCCGGGCCACTCATTGTAAGACAGCATGTCCGTGATGAGACCTGTTCGAAGTGCCTCTGCAGCCGGTACGATATTGATGTTGTCAGGCGTGGCGCTCATCATCAGACCGATCACATCTTCGCTGACGCCCATTTCTTTCAAATAGGCCGTCAAGGCAGCGGTAGCCTTCTTTCCAAGTTTGGTGGAACTGCTCTGCCCCGCCACCTTGCGCCCAACCTCCTTGCGGGAGATTTCCTTCTTCTTGCCGTTCACGATCTTGTATTCGATGCGATAGGAAACACGCACCTTGTTGTAGACGGTCGTGATCTGGTGGACGCCGATAAAGGCCCATTGCGACGAGACACGCGACGCACCGCCCGCTAACGCCAGCGGACAGGCGGAAAGACAGTATGCACCAGCAGAATAAGTGTAGCCGCCCGAGGCACCGTCCTTCGCAATAGCGGCTTCGCAGCGCGTATCCCCAACGGGGCACCCCTTCAGCCGCGTACCGCCTACCGCCGTTTCCAGCCCGGCCTTGCGAATTATCCGGCCCATCGCATAGGCGGCATCGACATCGCCACCCTCCGAACGGAAGACGACAGGCAATTTCCGGCCGCCGATCTTCTTGAGAATTTTTCTCAGCCGCGCGGGGGTATCGGACGTTATGCGTCCCTCCGCCGATATCCATTCCGGACAGTTTTCCCGGCAGAGAAAACTACGCACGAGGATGAAGCTCATCGGCGGCTGTGCTGCCTTCTTCTCCTCGGCAGCCTGCGAGGTTACCGCTCCGATCGGTAAGGTCAAAAGGAGAAAAACAAGTAATAATCTGAAAAATAGACACTTCACCAAAAAGGAAACTGCAAAGCGCACGATTAAATTGCCTCAGTTGTACTGAACATACGCTTAGCAATTGGATTGAACGCCAGCAAGCCGGATTTCGACGCCCGCTGCGGCCCTCTTACCTTTGTTCTCTCATTCGCAATCCGGCTTACATGGCGCCCCGCTGCGGCCGTGTTCACGCAGTTCATCTGCTCCAGCGCAAGGTGCTGCAGGTGGACCGGTCCATCGCCTTTCGCCGGTGCGAGAAGACCGGAGTTCTCATCGAACTCACTCAGGTGATTCTCCGCCTGCCCTGCTGCGTGAGGCCATAGCTATGCCGTCACGAAGCGCCTCAAGATACCGCAACGTTATCTTTGCAAGTCGAAACTCAATCAGAGCGCGATCTCCCGTGGCTAATTTCTCACAATTTGAATGAATCGGCCTGCCTTAAGTTAATTGGGGCTAGCATCCTGCAGATTTTCTGTGTTTGATAGCGGTAACATTGAGGCTGCCGGAGGCGTACAAATGTCTTACATGACTACCTCTGAAAGACAGTCATTGCTTTCGGCAGAGCTTGCGACCGCTCGAACGCGCAGCCTTTTTGCGCAGGCGCTCGGCAGGGTTTCCACAGCCTTCGGATTGTCGCATGCGACGCTGATGCACGCCCCCTCCCCCGAAGACCTTCTCTTGAAACCTCTGCTGATCGAGAGCTCGCTTCCGGCCGCCTATGTCAGGGATTTCGACCGCGCCCACATGATGCGCGGCTGCCCTTTCGGCCTAAGGCTGAGGCAGTCCGCTGTGCCGCCGGCTTGGCACCTCAACGACGCCGTCAGTGGTCAGGCCTTTCCCGCCGAACTGCGCGCCCTGATGTTGCGCCATGCCATACCGGCAGGCGTTGCCATGCCGACCATCGCAGCCGACGGCCAGCGCCTGGTCTTTTGGTTCTGCGGCGAGCGCACCGCACTCGGCCAGAGCGAGATCAACGAGCTGGTAATGATCATTCTCCATGCACTCGATGCATACAATGCAGTCAAGCGCAACGAGGAATGCGCGCATACCGCGCTATCGAACCGAGAACTAGAAGTTGTGCGATGGACGGCCCAGGGCAAGACCTCGATCGAAATCGGCCAGATCCTGACGCTCTCGGACCATACGGTGAACGCCTATATGACGAATGCGATCAAAAAACTCGATTGCGTCAACCGCACCCAGTTGGTAGCTAAGGCAATTCGATTGAAGCTGATCAACTGAGGAATCGGAAGAGAGTCGGCACGTCGTCCCGTGATCTGGGGGAATCGTGCCTCTTCACTTCGAACAGCCCGTCATTGACAAGACAGAACAATCCCGCGCCCACATCGGCATTACCGATGCGGACGTCGTCCAGATGCTCGCTGCCTACCGTCTTTTCGGCTTTTGGCGCATCGACATCGAGACAGGACATTTCTTTGCAAGCGAGGATGTCCACGCGATCTTCGGCCTCCCTTACAGCGACGGCCCTGTCAACCTGACAGAGCTGATGTCGCGCATCCACGAGGAAGACCGCAGCCTGATCGCCCAAACCTTCGAAGAAGCAAGCCTTCACGGCGTCGGCTTCCATTTCGTCTATCGCGTCGACAATCGGCTTGGCGGCTATAAGCTGGTGCGCAGCGTCGGCCGCTTCCGTGACGATGAAAGCGGCGGCGGCATCGTCGGCGTCACCTATGAATTCGTCGAAAGACTGCGCGTCGTCGGCTTCGAGGACAACACGATACCCCGCTGATTCAACAACGATAGCGCGTCCTGCTGGACGCGCAGGATCCAAAGCATGTCGCGCGACACCGACATGCGTAAAAGCAAAGAGCCAAAGCGCGAGGAGCGAATCTGAAAGATCGCGACGCGCTTTAGCGGTCGAGCACCGAACGGATCTCGACGAGGTTCGAGCGCACCCTCAGAATATAGAAGCCCATCGTGGCGAGATGGCTCGGCATGATCCAGCCATCCTCACGCCCGTTCGAGATGATCGCCGGCTGGATGCGCAGCGCCGACTGGAACTGCCGCATGGTCCCGCCCCAGATCGCTCCGAGATTGCGTTCCGCCACCACCTGCGAGAAATCCGCCTGGGCGGCCGCCATGATCGCGTAATAGCCGTAGAGCTGGCCGTAGGCGAACCAGAACCGGTCGTCGGCACGTGTATCGAACCAACCGCGGTTGTGGTTTTCAGAACGCTCGGCGAGCATGTCGGAGGTGCCGCCGAGATCGTTGGCGATGCGGTCGATGAATTGGACAAGATTGTCGGCACGTCCGTCGAAAATGGCGTTGCAGGCGGCAAGATCGGTGTTGAATTTGCGCAGCTTGTCGATCGCCGTGCGGTAATAAGCAGGCGTCGGCGTCTTCACTCCGAAGGGATCGAGCCCGAAATACCAGCTATATTCGTCGAACTGCAGATTGCCGCGCGCGCTCTGCAGGTCGTTGTTGATGCCCGACGTCCCGCGCACGCGCCCGAGCGTGTCGACAAGCTCCACCGAGGTACGTCGGACCGCCTGGTTGACGCCGCGCTGGAACGACGCCTTGTTGTCGAAGAAGGGCGTGTGGTCCCAGTCGATGCCGAAGAAGCCCGCCTTGTAGAGCACCATGGAGGAAATCCATGCGTTCTGGTTGACGTTAAAATCGGTCAGGTCGGCCGCGACGTCGACGATCGCCGAGCGCTGGCAGGTCTTCGGCGCCGTGGCAGCAGCCCCCTCGGCGACCGGCACATCCTGCCCGGCGGCGACCTTGCGCTCCGAAAGCCGATATTGGTCGACGAATGCGGGATTGAAATTCGTCCAGGCCTGCGTCTGCCAGAAGAAATAACCGTAGAGCGCGACCAGCAGCGCCGCGAACGCGATGACCGGCAACCGGATGATCCAGCTCCGGCGCTGATACCAGCCGTGCGCGGCAAGAAAGGGCCAGAAGGCCCAGGCGGAAAACAGGCGGGCCCAGCGGCCGATCATCTGGCCGATCAGCCTGAAAAAACCGGCTATCCGGTCAAGCATCGTCGTCTCCTGTCAGGCGAGGCGAACATCGGGACATTGCCGCCCCGCTACATCCCACATATGCGCTCGATGGGCCGAGCACAACACGAGCCCTTCGATTTTCCGGAATGAAAGCATTGGGAAGAGGGGTATGTCTGCGCCTGTGGGTCAGGAGCGCAGGAAAGGCAGGCTGAAACGGAAGGACCTGCGCGCTGTGTCGATCAGAGGTGCTCCCGATGTTTCCGGCGGCAGTTCGGCATAGGTCGGGAACCTTCTGGCGAATTCGAGATCGACACGGCCCTTGCGCCGCTCCAGATCCTGGGCGACCAGCATGCCCTTCTCGAACAGCCTGATCGGCGCAGCGATATCAGGAAAGAGTTCCCGCTTGATCCTCACCTTCATGCCTGGCCGGTCGGTATCGACCTGCGCCTGGTAGATGATCAGCCGCTCCTCTACGTCGATCAACAGCTTGCGCAGCAGCAGGTTGCAGGCAGCGATCCGGCCATTCAGCGAATCGACAAAAGCCTGGAACAGGCCGATGAAGCGCTCACGCCGCTGGCTGTCGTCGCGCATCTCGTGTTCCCCGGCGGAAATCCGCTCGGCTTCCGCCTTCAGCGCCCGCCGCTCCGCCTCCATCTGCTCCCAGTGCGCCCTGTTGCCATAGACGCCGATACGGCCTTGCGTCGTCAGCGCCTTGGCATTGAGCTCCTTCATTTTGAGACGGGCGATATCGATGGAAACGACCAGTCGGCGCCTCTGCTCGACGATGTCGACGAGGTTGAGTTCGGCTGCCCTGTGCCGTTCGGTGAGCGCGGCGCGCTGGCCGGCGATCAGCCTGGCGAGAGCGTCCGATTTCGTCAGAAGGTCGAGCAGCCGTTCGATGACCGGCGCCTCCCGCACGCGTTCCGTATACATGCGCCACATCCGCTGGCGCGACACCCAGCCGGCCATCTTCTCACGCGGCGTCAGCCCCCGAAAACTATCGAGATCGGCAGAAACCTCGGCCGTCAGCCGGTCGAGGGAAAAAACCAGCTCGGCCAGTTGGGCGTCAAGCGTCGCAGCATCGGCGATATGTGCTTGGAAGCGGGCATTCTGCTCGAGGAAGACCTCGTCGGCCGACCGTGTTTCGTCGCCGCCGAAGGCGCCGATCGCGGCCACGCAATAGGACCCCTCGGCCGCAATCCTCTCGGCAAGGCTGTCGGCGGCTTCGTACTGGCTGTCGAATGGCGGGGGTTTGCGCACCTGATCTCTCCAGGGAATCTCCTGACCCCAAGCTAGTCGCTTGCGGCGCCAAAGAAAACAGGCGGCGTCGCCGGCTTCAGACCGGCTCGGCGATCCAGGCACCGTTCATCGCGTCGTCCCAATGCCTGCGGCAGAGCGAGACATATTTCTCGTTGCCGCCGACATCGATCTGGGCGCCTTCGTGCAACACTTTTCCTTCTCCGTCGAGCCGCACAACCATCGTCGCCTTGCGCCCGCAATGGCAGATCGTGCGCACTTCGCGCATTTCGTCGGCGATCGCCAGCAGTTCCTGCGAGGCCGGAAACAGCTTGCCCTGGAAATCGGTTCTCAGCCCGTAGACCATCACAGGGATTCCGAGCCTGTCAACGACGCGGGCAAGCTGCCAGACATGGACAGGCGTCATGAAATGCGCCTCGTCGACGAAGATGCAGGAAATCGGTGCTCCTTCGCCGCTCAGCGTCGCAACCAACCGGAACAGATCCTCATGCGGCTCGAAGGGAATGGCGCTCGCCTCCAAGCCGATCCGCGAGCCGATGACGCCTCGGCCCGCGCGCTCGTCGAAAGCGGCGATCAACTGCACCGTCCGCATGCCGCGCTCCTGGTAATTGTAGGAGGCCTGCAGCAGCATCGTCGACTTGCCGGCGTTCATCGTCGAGTAGTTGAAATAGAGTTTTGCCATCCGATTTCTCCTTAATCGGCTTATTGAAAGCTTGGAATGGCAAAGAAAAGCCCCGTGACGGCGATAATCACAGGAATCCACGCTCAAAAACCGCCGAAAGCCCAGAAACTAAGGCGTCGCGAAAAAATCCACCGACGTCGCAATCGCATGGGTCGATACGACGCAAACGCACTGAGGTCGCTTGTCAAACTCGGCTATTGATGGTTGGCTTGGGAACTTAAAGACTGGGAGTCTAAAATGAAAACAACAAGCACGTTCAAACTCGTTACCGCAACTGCCGTCGCCGCCCTCTCCGTTGCGACCGCCGCCTTCGCCGCCGATCCCGACAGCTGCTCCACCGTTCATTTCTCGGACGTCGGCTGGACTGACATTACCGCTACCACCGCCACCGCATCCGTCGTCCTGAAGAGCATCGGCTATCAGACCGACATCAAGGTTCTCTCGGTGCCGGTCACCTACACCTCGCTGAAGAACAAGGACATCGACATCTTCCTCGGCAACTGGATGCCGACACAGGAAAAGGACGTCCGGCCCTATCTCGACGACAAGTCGGTCGAATCCTTCGGCCCCAACCTCGTCGGCGCCAAGTATACGCTCGCCACCAACGCCAAGGGCGCCGAGCTTGGCATCAAGGACTTCAAGGACATCGCCGCTCATAAGGACGAGCTGGATGGCAAGATCTATGGCATCGAGCCCGGCAATGATGGCAACCGCCTCGTCATGGACATGATCGAAAAGAACACCTTTGGCCTGAAGGATTTGGAAGTCGTCGAGTCCTCCGAGCAGGGTATGCTCGCTCAGGTCGCGCGCGCCGACAAATCAGGCAAGCCCGTTGTCTTCCTCGGCTGGGAACCCCATCCGATGAACACCAACTTCAAGCTGACCTACCTGACTGGCGGTGACGATATCTTCGGTCCGGATTTCGGCGGCGCCAAGGTCTTCACCAATGTCCGCGCCGGTTATCTCGACGAATGCCCGAATGTCGGCACGATGCTGAAGAACCTGACGTTCTCCCTCGACATGGAGAACCACATCATGGGCAAAATCCTGAACGACGGCAAAGAGCCGGAGGCTGCAGCTTCCGAATGGCTGAAGGCGAACCCCACAGCACTCGAGCCCTGGCTCGCGGGCGTCAAGACCCGCGATGGCAAGGGCGACGCTCTCGCCGCCGCCAAGACCGGCCTCGGCCTCTGATGATACGAACGGGGCGGCTCGCCGCCCCGTTTCATTTTTGTCCGATTGTTGTTTTTCTGGATGGGCGCGCCCTTGAATTGGATCACCGAATTTAAGATTCCCGTTGGCCCCTGGGCCAAATCCTTTGTGGACTGGCTGACCTCGAACGGCGAATGGTTCTTCAACCAGATCGCCTTCCTGCTGTCGAGCGCCATAGACGGCCTGCTCTTCGTGCTGCAGAAGCCTCATCCGCTGATCGTCATCGCGGCCATCACCGCCATCGCCTTTTGGCTGCGCCGCTCGATCGCGGTCGCCGTCTTCACCTGTCTCGGGCTGCTGCTGATCGTGAACCAGGACTATTGGAAGGAAACGACGGAGACGCTCGCCCTCGTGCTGGCCGCCACCTTCGTCTGTATGGTGATCGGCATTCCGCTAGGGATTGCTGCCGCCCGCCGCCCTTGGATCTATGCTGCCATGCGCCCGGTACTCGATCTCATGCAGACCATACCGACATTCGTCTACCTGATCCCGGCGCTCATCCTGTTTGGCCTCGGCATGGTGCCGGGCCTGATCGCCACCGTCATCTTCGCAATCCCCGCCCCGATCCGGCTGACGCGCCTTGGCATCATCTCGACGCCGCCGTCCCTCGTCGAAGCCGCCGTCGCTTTCGGCGCGACGCCGATACAGGTGTTGCGCAAGATCGAGCTTCCCTACGCCACGCCGCAGATCATGGCGGGTCTCACCCAGACCATCATGCTGTCGCTGTCGATGGTTGTCATCGCCGCCCTTGTCGGCGCTCCCGGGCTTGGCGTGCCCGTCGTCCGTGCGCTGAACACCGTCAATATCGCCAAGGGCTTCGAGGCGGGCTTCTGCATCGTCATCCTGGCAATCATTCTCGACCGGATGTTCCGCACGGCGGGTGAAGGAGGCGGTGCATGACCGCGGTAAGCTTTAACAATGTCAGCATCATCTTCGGCGATCGGCCGGAAACCGCGCTTGCCATGGTCGATCAGGGCAAATCGCGCGACGAAATCGGCGCCGCCACCGGCTTGGTGCTCGGCGTCGCCGATGCCTCGCTGACGATCGAGGAAGGCGAGATCCTGGTGCTGATGGGCCTTTCCGGCTCCGGCAAGTCGACGCTGCTGCGCGCCGTCAACGGGCTCGCTCCCGTGGTGCGTGGTGATGTCGCCGTCTCCACGACCACCGGCCCCGTCAACCCTTACAGATGCAATGCCAAGGCGCTGCGGGATCTGCGCACGCACACCGTCTCCATGGTGTTCCAGCAGTTCGCTCTCCTGCCATGGCGCACGGTCGCCGAGAATGTCGGCTTCGGCCTCGAGCTCGCCGGCATGCCGGAAGCCGAACGCAAGCTCCGCGTCGGCGAGCAGCTTGAACTGGTCAACTTGACGAAATGGGCGGGCCGCAAGGTCAACGAGCTTTCCGGCGGCATGCAGCAGCGTGTCGGCCTGGCCCGCGCCTTTGCCACCGGCGCCCCGATCCTGCTCATGGACGAGCCTTTCTCGGCGCTCGACCCATTGATCCGCACCCGCCTGCAGGACGAGCTCCTGGAGTTCCAGCGGCGGCTGAAGAAGACCATTCTTTTCGTCAGCCACGATCTCGACGAGGCCTTCCGCATCGGCAATCGCATCGCCATCATGGAGAGCGGCCGCATCATCCAGTGCGGAACGCCACACGACATCGTCAAGAACCCCGCAGACCAGTATGTCGCCGATTTCGTGCAGAACCTCAATCCGATCAACATGCTGACGGCGGCCGACGTCATGCAGCCGGGCCTCGGCCAGACTGCCGCCGGCATGAGCGTCAGCGCCACGGCCCGCGCCGCGACCCCGCTCATCGATATCCTCGATGCCCTTGCCCGCCAGCCAGGCAGTATCGGCATCGTCGAGAACGGCGCGATCGTCGGCACCATCTCGGCTCAGGATATCGTTGCCGGCCTCACCCGCCATCGCCGCAAGCAGGAAGCTTGATGTTTTCCATCCGCTTTGTCACAAAGTGGATATGAAAGATCAGCCCTCGCCCTTACGCGAAACCGACGACGATGCCCGAAAGCTCGCCCGCGTGCTTCTGCGCTCCGCCAGGCACGCGGCGATTGCCGTTCTCGCCCCCGAGACCGGCTTCCCCTTCGCCAGCCGCGTGCTCGTCGCCACCGATATCGACGGCATCCCCGTCATCCTTGTTTCGCAGCTGTCGGCTCATACCAAGGCGCTCGCCAGAGACCCGCGCGCCTCGCTCCTGACCGGCGAGCCCGGCAAGGGGGATCCCCTTGCCTATCCCCGCCTGACGACCCAATGCCTGGCAGAACCCATCGAGCACAGCAATCCATTCTACGCGCGGATCCGCGCGCGTTTTCTCGCTCGCCACCCCAAGGCGAAGCTTTATATCGACTTTCCTGATTTCCTATTCTTCCGTCTCAAGCCTGAGCAGGCCAGCCTCAATGGCGGTTTCGGCCGCGCCTACCAACTCGATGGGAACGATCTCGTAATCCAGTCGGCCGCGAATGAGGAGATTGCCGCCAGGGCAACAGAGACAGTGCGAGATTTAGTAGAACGCCACCCCGATGTGGAGGAAAGCCTTGCTACCAGGCTAAGGGCGCCGGAATCGGGTACTTGGCGCATTTGTGGTGTGGATTCCTCAGGTTTCGACATGATTTCCGGCGATTTTCTGCTGCGATACGAGTTCGAAACCCTCGCTGTGGATGCCGATCACATTTGTTCAAACATATCTAAAATAGCATACTCGATACCTTAAATTTAGGTATATACAATCTTCGAGCCCAGTTGCTAGTTTTTGACGTCAGTCAAAATCCCGGCTGGCGGCCTGCGCCAACACACTTGATGTACGTTTCGCATTAGGAAGATAACATATGGAAACCTCTGATTTGGCCGATCACACGAACGTGGCGGCAGCTTTATTGTCGGCCATGGCAAACCCGAAGAGATTGCTGATCCTGTGTAGCCTCGTGAAGGGCGAAGTGGCCGTCGGCGTGCTTGCGACGCAGGTCGGGCTCAGCCAGTCGGCTCTCTCTCAACACCTGTCGAAATTGCGCGCTCAAAAGCTGGTCAAGACCCGCCGGGACGCACAGACCATCTATTATTCGAGCACCTCCGAGCCGGTCATGAAGATCCTGGCAACGCTCGAAGACATCTACCTCGTGCAGAACCGGAACAGATCCGCCGCTTAATGATAGCGCTGACATGAATGTCGGCCGATGCCAGGCTGCAAGGGAATGTTCCCGGAGGCTTGGCAACGATATTTCAGCACGTGAACCTTATGGCACGACCGGCAAATTTGCGATTTGCCGGTCGTGTCTTTGCGCGCCCGGTCTTTTGCTCCTTTCGCCGGCGGGGAAAGAATTGCAGCCTGATCGAGCTGAAGCGCTCGCCCCGTGATCGACCGAGACACGTTGAACTTCCCGTTAGGAGCCGTTCTCGGGACTTTTCCCGTTGACGCCTTGGGAAGCCCTGATAATTTGACCGGGCAGTAAAAATATGGGCGTAAAGCCCCCGGGAAAGGGCCGTCAGCGGCCAGGAGAACAGCATGTCCAATCGCCTCAACGCACCGAACGATCTTCGCGCCTTCTGGATGCCGTTTACGGCAAATCGCCAGTTCAAGAAGGAGCCGCGTTTGTTCGTTGGCGCCAAGGACATGTACTATACGACCCATGACGGCCGTCAGGTGCTGGACGGCACCGCTGGTCTCTGGTGCGTCAATGCCGGCCACTGCCGCCCGAAGATCACCGAGGCGATCCGCGAGCAGGCCGGCGAGCTCGATTACGCGCCGGCCTTCCAGCTCGGCCATCCCAAGGCCTTCGAACTGGCAAACCGCCTGGTCGACATTGCCCCGGAAGGCCTGAACCACGTTCTCTATACCAACTCCGGTTCCGAATCCGTCGAGACCGCGCTCAAGGTGGCGCTCGCCTATCACCGGGTGAAGGGCAATGGATCGCGGTTCCGCCTGATCGGCCGCGAGCGCGGCTATCACGGCGTCAATTTCGGCGGCATCTCCGTCGGCGGCATCGTCACCAACCGCAAGATGTTCGGCACGCTTCTGACTGGCGTCGATCACATGCCGCACACCCACCAGCCCGGCAAGAACAACTTCACCCGCGGCGAGCCCGAGCATGGCGGTGACATCGCCACCGAGCTGGAGCGTATCGTCACCCTGCATGACGCCTCTACCGTCGCCGCCGTTATCGTCGAGCCGGTGGCAGGCTCCACCGGCGTCTTGATCCCGCCCAAGGGCTACCTGCAGAAGCTGCGCGAGATCTGCACCAAACACGGCATCCTTCTAATCTTCGACGAGGTCATCACCGGCTTCGGCCGCCTCGGCGCCCCCTTCGCCGCCCAATATTACGACGTCAAGCCCGACATGATCACCGCCGCCAAGGGACTGACCAATGGTGTCATCCCGATGGGCGCCGTCTTCGTCACCTCCGAGATCCATGATGCTTTCATGAACGGCCCGGAGCACATGATCGAGTTCTTCCACGGCTACACCTACTCCGGCAACCCGATCGCTTCCGCCGCCGCACTCGCCACGCTCAACACCTATAAGGAAGAGGGGCTGCTGACACGCGCCGCCGAGCTTTCCGACTACTGGGCCGACGCGCTGCATTCACTGAAGGACTGCCCCAATGTCATCGACATCAGGAACACCGGCCTGATCGGCGCGATCGAACTCGACCCGATCGCCGGCGAGCCGACCAAGCGTGCCTTCACCGCTTTCCTGAAAGCCTATGAAAGCGGCCTGCTGATCCGTACCACCGGCGATATCATTGCACTCTCGCCGCCGCTGATCATCGAGAAGCACCATATCGACGACCTCTTTGGCAAGCTGCGGACCATCCTGCAGAACAACATCTGAGAAGCTCTGAAATTTCCGGCAAAAGGGCATGCAGCACGTCAAAGTGTCATAGCGCCGCGCGTCTGAAAGGACGCGCGCGGCGCTATGACTCCACACAGGCCGGTTTGTTGCGAAGCTGGATAGACCTCAGGTCACGGCGGCGACGGAAAGGCAGAGGGCGAATTTCTTCAACAGCCGGCGATCGAAGTGCCCTTCGTTACCAAGCATCCATTTCAATGCTTGGCTCGCGCTCCATGGCGCCCTGTACGGCCGCACCGAGGTGATGGCGTCGTAGACGTCGCAAATCGCAGCAATACGCGCATGGAGGCTGACCTGCGCCTCGGAAAGTTTGCGGGGATAGCCCTTGCCGTCGATACGCTCATGATGGTTGAGGCAGACGTCGAGAACGATCTCCGACATGCCTTCCTGGCGCGACAGGATTGCGTGTCCCTTTTCCGGATGGTCGCGGATCATCTTGATCTCATCCTCGTCCAGGGGGCCCTCCTTGTTGAGTATCTCGAGCGGAATTTCGAGCTTGCCGACGTCGTGCAGCAATCCTGCTGTGCCGAGCATCTGAACAGTTGTCTCGTCAAGTCCGAGATGACGGCTGAAAAGGATCATCAGCGCGCTCACCGAAATCGAATGCAGGAACGTCGCCTCGTCCTTGGATTTCAGACGCGTAACGCTCAGAAAGACCGTGGGACTCTGATCGATAGACTTGGAGACTGAGGAAATCACCGGCGCCACCTGATCGACGCTGATCCCATCGCCATGCTGGAGTCGACCGAAAACGCTTTCCAGCACTTGCATGGATTTCTGGATGGTCTCGCGTGCCGCCTTGGTGTCGATCTCGATATTGCCACCTGGCAGGCCGTCAATATCCAGGCCTCTGCTGGTGTTGATGATCACGCCTGTCATGCCGTTCTTGCGAAGCTTCTGGGCATCGATTTCACGGCGCAGAAGAAATCTTCGCTTGGACAGAAAGGGATCGTGCCATGCACCCTCGATGGCCTCTACAAACATTCCGGTGCGCACCTGCCTGGCTTCGACCCGCTTGAGCATCCAGCTCTCTATTCCTGAAATAACTCTCTGTTTATTGTCGACCGTTCTTTTGCATCGCAGCAATATATGCGCGAACAATGGTTCTACTCTAATTGGTAGAATCAAATGTTAATCTCGAAACAGAATTCGAATATTCAGAAAGACGAAGAGAGCCTCCGCGAAATTCGCCAGGTTTCATCGGCGCATCGCTGACGCGGGGTACCGGCACCCTCTAGAAATCGGCAGACGGCATCAAAATCGACGATTTCGGACGATTTCGCACGGGATCGGCTCAATTCTCGTTTCATTTTGCTATCAACTTGCGAAATCTCACCAAAATTCCTAGAAATCTTGCCGTTGCACCCATTCGAGCCAAATATGGCCGGAGGGCGCATTGATCGCGCCGATATCGATCGTCCTTGGCACGGCCTTAGGGCCGTTGAACGATCCGGAAAAGCCGGCGCGACGCTTCATCGCGGGTCGAATGACCCCATCCAAGGAGACAGACAATGACCCTCAAGACTTTGACGGCGACCCTCGTCGCGTCACTCGCCTTTGCGCCGCTTGCCCACGCCGATATTACCATCGGCCTGATCGCGCCGCTGACCGGCCCCGTCGCTGCCTATGGCGACCAGGTGAAGAACGGCGCTCAGACAGCCGTCGACGAGATCAACAAGAAGGGCGGGATTCTCGGCGAGAAGGTCGTCCTCGAACTGGCCGACGATGCCGGCGAGCCGAAGCAGGGCGTTTCCGCCGCCAACAAGGTCGTCGGCGACGGCATCCGTTTCGTCGTCGGCCCGGTGACATCGGGCGTCGCCATTCCCGTTTCGGACGTGCTTGCTGAAAACGGCGTGCTGATGGTCACCCCGACCGCGACCGCCCCTGACCTGACCAAGCGCGGTCTCACCAACGTGCTGCGCACCTGCGGCCGCGACGACCAGCAGGCCGAAGTCGCCGCCAAATATGTGCTGAAGAATTTCAAGGACAAGCGCGTCGCCATCGTCAACGACAAGGGCGCCTATGGCAAGGGCCTAGCCGACGCCTTCAAGGCGACGCTGAACGCCGGCGGCATCACCGAAGTCGTCAATGACGCGATCACGCCTGGCGACAAGGATTTCAGCGCGCTCACCACCCGCATCAAGGCGGAAAAGGTCGACGTGGTCTATTTCGGCGGCTACCACCCGGAAGGCGGCCTGCTCGCCCGTCAGCTGCATGACCTCGCCGCCAACGCGACGATCATCGGCGGCGACGGCCTCTCCAACACCGAATTCTGGGCAATCGGCACCGATGCGGTAGCAGGCACCATCTTCACCAACGCTTCGGACGCCACGAAGAGCCCGGATTCCAAAGCCGCAGCCGACGCGCTCGCCGCGAAGAACATCCCGGCCGAGGCCTTCACGCTCAACGCCTATGCCGCCGTCGAAGTGCTGAAAGCCGGCATCGAGAAGGCCGGCAGTGCCGAGGATGCGGAAGCCGTTGCGACCGCGCTGAAGGGCGGCGAAGAAATCCCGACCGCCATCGGCAAGGTCACCTACGGCGAGACCGGCGACCTGACCTCGCAGAGCTTCTCGCTCTACAAATGGGAAGCCGGCAAGATCGTCGCCGCCGAGTAAACCATCGCGGACCGTCGACCACCGGGCGCCCCTATGGCGCCCGGTTTCGTTTTGCGGCACTCGCTTGTGGCGGCAGATCGGTTATAAGTTTCGGAATCGGTTGTAATGTGAGCAATGCCATGACCACCAAGCTCGAGCGTCTCATCGACCAGGGCGTCGGCCGCGTGCCGGCCGATATCGTGCTGAGGGGCGGCCGTTTCTTCGATCTCGTTACCGGCGAACTCGTCCTGTCGGACATTGCGATCGGCGCCGATCGCATCGTCGGCACCTCAGGCAATTATGATGGCGAGACCGAAATCGATATATCGGGCAGGATCGTCGTTCCCGGCTTCATCGACACGCATCTGCATATCGAATCTTCGCTCGTCACACCGCATGAATTCGATCGCTGCGTTCTGCCCTACGGCGTGACGACCGCGATCTGCGATCCGCACGAAATCGCCAATGTGCTCGGAACCGCCGGCATCGAATTCTTTCTCGAATCGGCGCTGGAGACGATCATGGACATCCGCGTCCAGCTCTCCTCCTGCGTTCCGGCGACGCATCTCGAAACCTCCGGCGCCGATCTGCCGATCGAGCGCCTCCTGCCCTACCGCCACCATCCGAAGGTCATCGGCCTTGCCGAATTCATGAATTTCCCCGGCGTGATCCACAAGGATCCCGTCTGCATGGCCAAGCTTGATGCCTTCCAGGGCGGCCATATCGACGGTCACGCGCCGCTGCTGTCCGGCAACGATCTTAACGGTTATCTCTCGGCCGGCATCCGCACCGAGCACGAATGCACGACTGCCGCCGAAGCGCTGGAAAAGATCCGCAAGGGCATGCATATCCTTGTGCGCGAGGGTTCGGTATCCAAGGATCTCGCGGCGCTGATGCCTATTATCACCGAGCGGCTTTCCCCTTACCTGGCACTCTGCACCGATGACCGCAATCCGCTCGATATCGCCGAACAGGGCCATCTCGATCATATGATCCGCACGGCGATCGCAAGCGGCGTCGAGCCCCTGGCGATCTACCGCGCCGCCTCGATTTCGGCCGCCCGCGCCTTCGGCCTCAGGGACCGCGGCCTGGTCGCGCCGGGCTGGCGCGCCGATCTGGTGGTTCTCGACAGCCTGGAAAACTGCCGCGCCGACATGATCTTCTCCGCCGGTCGCCGCGTCACCGATGCGCTCTTTTCTTCGCGCAGGCCGGTTGCCCCGATCGGCCTCGACAGCGTCAAGGCCAGGCCCGTCAACGCCGCCCATTTCGGCGTCCCGGTCGCCGAGGGCGAAACGCCTGTCATCGGCGTCATGCCAGGCAAGATCATCACCGAGCATCGCCGCTATCGCCTGCCCGTCAGGGGCAACGAGACGACGGTCGATCTTGCCAACGATATCATCAAGGTCGCCGTCATCGAGCGCCACGGCAAGAACGGCAACCATGCCAACGGCTTCGTCCAGGGCTTCGGCCTGAAGAAGGGTGCGATCGCCTCGACCGTCGGCCATGACAGCCACAATATCTGCGTGGTCGGTGTCAGCGAGGACGACATGGCGCGCGCCGCAAACCGCCTCGGCGAGATCAAGGGCGGCTTCGTCGTCGTCGAAGACGGCAAGGTCACCGGCGAAATCGCCCTGCCCATCGCTGGTCTTATGAGCCTCGAGCCCTATGAGACGGTTCGCGACATCCTGCACCATCTGCGCAAGGCCGCCTTCGCGCTCGGCGCCACGTTGGAAGAACCCTTCCTCCAGCTCGCTTTTCTACCGCTGCCGGTCATCCCGCACCTGAAGATATCCGACCGCGGCATGGTGGATGTGGACAAGTTCGCGCTCATCGGGTGATGCGATTGAAGCAGGGCTGGCTCCGCGGTGGACAACCTCTCGACGTTCGCCTTTAGAGACACAGCAGTCGAACATCAAACCCGCGCGCAAAACCCGTCGAGCGCCGCAAGCTTCACTGATCCCGCGCCCGCTACCGCCTCGAAGCCCGGCATATCAAGCGGTTCCCCGAGCACGATGCCATCAGGCAGGCGGAATTCCGCCGGTTTGCGCGTCAGGTTGAAAACGAAGAGCAGTTTTTCTCCGTCCTTTTCGCGAGTGAAGGCGAGTAGGTCCTGGTTGGTGCCGATGAAGGCCATGTCGCCGTCGACCAGCGCCGGATGGCTCTTTCGGAATGCAAGCGTCTTGCGGTAGTGGTGCAGCACCGAGCTATCGCTCGCCTCCTGCGTATCGACGGAAAGTGCTGCCTGCTCGTAAGGCACCGGCAGCCAGCTCTTTTCCGCGGATGTGAAGCCCGCATGCGCCTTGCCGGCTTCCCAGGGCATCGGCGTGCGGCATCCGTCGCGGCCCTTGAAGGCCGGCCAGAAGCGGACGCCGTAGGGGTCGCGCAGATCCTCGAAGGCGAGCTCGGCCTCCGGCAGGCCGAGCTCCTCGCCCTGATAGAGGCAGATCGAGCCCCGTAGCGCCGCAAGCACCGAAACCGCCAGCTTGGCGATGACGGGCCGCTCTTCCTCCGTGCGCGCGAAACGGCTGACATGGCGCATGACGTCGTGGTTGGAAAAAGCCCAGCAGACCCAGCCGTCCGTGACTGCCTTGTGGAAGGCCTCGACGCAGCCGCGAATATGCTCGGCGGTGAAATCCGGCCCGAGCAGATCGAATGTGTAGCACATGTGCAGCTTGTCGCCGCCGCTCGTATAGGCGCCAACCGTCTTCAGCGAACGCGCGCCATCGCCGACTTCGCCGACAGTCGTGCGATCCTCGTACTGATCGAGCAGCGCCCGGAAGCGCTTGAGGAAATCGACATTTTCCGGCTGCGTCTTGTCGTAGAGGTGGTTCTGCATGCCGTAGGGATTGCTGTCGGGCGCATCAAGGCCTGCGTCATCTTCATCCGGCTCGTGCGGCGGATTGCTCCTGAGCTGCTTGTCGCAGAAATAATAGTTGACCGTATCCAGGCGGAAGCCGTCGACGCCGCGGTCGAGCCAGAACTTCACCGTCTCGAGGACTGCATCCTGCACGGCCTTGCTGTGGAAGTTGAGGTCTGGCTGCGAGGTCAGGAAATTGTGCTGGTAATATTGCCGGCGCACGCCATCCCATTCCCAGCCCGGCCCGCCGAAGATCGACAACCAGTTGTTCGGCGCCGTACCATCCGGCTTCGGATCGGCCCAGACATACCAATCCGCCTTGGGATTGGTCCGGCTCGACCGGCTCTCGACGAACCAGGGATGCCGGTCGGAGGTATGCGAGATCACCTGGTCGATAACAACCTTGATGCCGAGCCTGTGCGCTTCGGCCATCATCTCGTCGAAATCGGCGAGCGTCCCGAAGATTGGATCGACGTCGCAATAATCGGAAACGTCGTAGCCCATGTCGGCCATCGGCGACTTGAAGAAGGGCGAAAGCCAGATCGCGTCGACGCCGAGGCTGGCTATATGCGGCAGCCGGCGGGTGATTCCCCTGAGATCGCCGAGACCGTCGCTGTTGGTGTCCTGAAACGAGCGCGGATAGACCTGATAGATCACCGCGCCGCGCCACCAGTCCGCACTCCCGCCTGCCTGCAATGCCATCGGCTACATCTCCTGCCTCGTTTGCGCTCGCCACACTAAAGCGGACAAAACAAAAGACAACCGGGTGAAGCTGTGATGAGAGCGTGGCGGATGTCACGGCGCGTCGTCGCGATCCGACAAGGGGGAGACGTATATAGGCTTGTCCACAACCCGTTTCCACACTCCGGATTTGGGGTTGCAACGCAAAGCCTTTGTGATAATGTGCGCGCTGACCTGCACGTAAGAGGTCAAACACCGGGAACAAATGTCTAATAAAGGCGAAAAGCCTAGAAAGGTGGACCCACCATGAACCATTTCGCGAAAAAATTTCTCGCCTCTGCAATGCTTGGCACATTGCTGGCGTTTTCGGCCCATGCGGCCACGCTCAACATTCACAATGGTGGCGACCCGCAGTCGCTCGATCCGCAGAAGCTTTCCGGAGACTGGGAAAACCGTATCGCCGGCGACATTTTCGAAGGCCTCGTCACCGAGGACGCCAAGGATAATCCGATCCCGGGCCAGGCCGAAAGCTGGACGATTTCGCCTGATGGCAAGGTTTACACCTTCAAGCTTCGCGACGGCATCAAGTGGTCAGATGGCCAGCCGGTAACGGCAGGAGACTTCGTCTTCGCCTTCCAGCGCCTCGTCGACCCGAAGAACGCCGCCGACTATGCCTATCTGCAGTTCACCATCAAGAACGCCGAAAAGATCAACAAGGGTGAGATCACCGATCTCAACCAGCTCGGCGTCAAGGCGATCGACGACAAGACGCTCGAAATCACCCTCGAAAATGCCACCCCCTATTTCATCAATGCCCTGATGCATTACACCGCCTACCCGCTGCCGAAGCATGTCGTCGAGGCGAAGGGCCAGGATTGGGTCAAGATCGGCAACATCGTCACCAACGGCCCCTACAAGCCCGTCGAATGGGTTCCGGGCTCGCATGTCACCACAGTCAAGAACGATCAGTGGTATGACACCAAGGACCTGAAGATCGACGGAGCGAAGTTCTTCGTGCTCGAAGACCAGGAAGCCGCGCTGAAGCGCTACCGCGCCGGCGAATTCGATATCCTCACCGACTTCCCGACCGACCAATACGAGTGGATGAAGAAGAACCTGCCCGGCCAGGCGCATGTCGCCCCCTTCTCCGGCCTCTATTATTACGTCGTCAACTCACAGAAGCCGCCCTTCAGCGACAAGCGCGTCCGCCAGGCTCTCTCCATGGCGATCAACCGTGAAGTCATCGGCCCGCAAATCCTCGGCACCGGCGAGCTGCCGGCCTATTCCTGGGTTCCGCCGGGCACGGCGAATTACGGCGAGCCGGCCTATGTCAGCTGGAAGGACCTGCCCTATAGCGAGAAGGTCGCCGAAGCCAAGAAGCTTCTGACCGAAGCCGGTTTCGGCCCGGACAAGCCGTTGCACGCCGTGCTCAGCTACAACACCAACGACAACCACAAGCGCATCGCCGTCGCCATCGCCTCCATGTGGAAGCCGCTCGGCGTCGATGTCGAGCTCGTCAATGCCGAAACCAAGGTGCATTACGACCAGATGCAGCGTGGCCAGGTCGAAATCGGCCGCGCCGGCTGGCTCGCCGACTACAACGACCCGGACAATTTCCTGAACCTTCTGGTGACAGGTGTCCAGATGAACTACGGCCGCTGGTCCAATCCCGAGTACGACAAGATGATCAAGGAAGGCAACGCCGAGACGGATCTCACCAAGCGTGCCGCGATCTTCAAGAAGGCCGAACAGCTGGCGCTGGATGAATCCGCCGCCCTGCCGATCTACTACTATGTCTCGAAGAACGTCGTTTCGCCGAAGATCGAAGGCTTCGTCGATAACATCCAGGACATCCACCGCACCCGCTGGCTGTCGATGAAAGAGTAAGGGAAAACGGTCCTTTCCGCGCGTTGCGGAAAGGACCGGCCCACGACCATGATCAAATACGCCCTCCGTCGCCTTCTGTCGACGATCCCCGTCATGTGGATCGCCGTAACAGCCTCGTTTTTTGTTTTGCGCCTTGCCCCCGGCGGCCCTTTCGATGGCGAAAGGCCATTGCCGCCGGTGATCCTGAAGAACCTTGCGATCCACTACAATCTCGACAAGCCGCTTATCCAGCAGTACCTGATCTATGTCGGTGACCTGCTCCGGGGCGATCTTGGCCCCTCCTTCGCCAGCGAAGATTTCACCGTCGCCCAGCAGATCATGATCGGTCTGCCCTACACCTTCACCATCGGTACGGCTGCCTTCCTGATTGCCATCATCGTCGGTGTCGCGGTCGGCTGTCTTGGGGCGCTCTATCAGAACAAGGCACCGGATTATATTCTGGGCGCGCTCATCCTGATCGGCGTCGTGCTACCGAACTTCCTGATCGCGCCCATCCTGCAGCTCGTCTTCGGCATCCATCTCGCATGGTTTCCAGTCGGCGGCTGGGGTGACGGCTCGATCAAATACCTCATCCTGCCGATCGTCGTTCTCGCCCTGCCGCATGCCGGCCGTATCTCGCGCATCACGCGCGGCTCGATGATCGAGGTGATGAACCAGAATTTTATCCGCACCGCCAAGGCAAAGGGCATCGGCCCTCGACTGACGGTCATGCGCCACGCGCTGAAGCCCGCCTTGATGCCGGTCGTCTCCTATTTGGGTCCGGCAGCAAGCTATCTTCTCACCGGCTCGCTTGTTGTCGAGAGCATCTTCGGATTGCCCGGCATCGGCCGCTATTTCGTCAACGCAGCGCTGAACCGTGATTACGGCATGGTTCTCGGCACGGTCATCTTCTACATGGTGCTGATCGTGTTCCTGAACCTTCTCGTTGATATCGCCTATGCGTGGCTCGATCCGAAAGTGAGAAACCGATGATCCTCAACCCCGCAAAACGCGAGCTGCTCGCCCAGGAGCTGCTGGCGGCGGAAGGCCTGGCACCCGAAAGCCGCTCGCTCACCAAGGATGCGTTGCGCCGCCTCGGCCGCAACAAGGCGGCCGTCCTGTCGATCGTCGTCCTGACGCTGCTGATCCTCGTCGCCTTCATCGGCCCCTGGTTCATTCCCTTCAACTATGAGGATCCAGACTGGGCGGCCTTCCGGATCCCGCCCTCGTTCGAGACCGGCCATTATTTCGGCACCGACCCGAACGGCCGCGACCTTCTCGCCCGCGTCCTTTACGGCACTCGCGTCTCGCTGGCCGTGGCGCTGACGGCGACCGTCGTCTCCGTCTTCATCGGCGTCCTCTACGGTGCGGTATCGGGATATATCGGCGGCAGGCTGGATGCGATCATGATGCGCTTCGTCGATATCATGTATGCGCTTCCCTATATCCTCTTCGTTATCCTGCTGATGGTGATCTTCGGCCGCAACGTCTATCTACTCTTTGCCGCCATCGGCGCGCTGGAATGGCTGACCATGGCCCGCATCGTTCGCGGCCAGACGCTATCGATCAAGCATCGCGAATTCATCGAAGCGGCCCGCGCATCCGGGCAGCGGCCGTTCAAGATCATCATCAAGCACATCATCCCGAACCTCGTCGGACCCGTGGTCATCTTCGCAGCATTGACGGTGCCTGAAATCATCGCCACCGAAAGCTTCCTTTCCTATCTCGGCTTCGGCGTGCAGGAACCGCTGACCTCGCTCGGCACGCTGATCGCCGAGGGGACCGATGCCATGGAAAGCATGCCTTGGCTGCTGGTCTTCCCGGCAAGCTTCCTCGTGGCCCTGCTGCTCAGCCTGCTCTTCATCGGCGACGGCCTGCGCGACGCGTTCGACCCGAAGGATCGTTAAATGACGGATACCCTCCTCGAACTCAAAGACTATTCGATCACCTTCAAAACGCCGGACGGTGAGGTGAAGGCAGTCTCGAACATGAACCTGACGGTCAAGCGCGGCGAGCGCATCGCCATCGTCGGCGAATCCGGTTCCGGCAAGAGCCAAACCTTCCTCGGCATCATGGGCCTGCTCGCCAAGAACGGCAAAACGACGGGACAGGCGTTGCTCGAAGGCAAGGACGTGCTGGCGCTGAAACCGCGCGAGCTCGACCAGATCCGCGGCAAGGACATGGCGATGGTCTTCCAGGACCCGATGACCGCCCTCAATCCGTCGCTGAAGATCTCCCGGCAACTGACGGAGCAGCTCGAGGTTCACGGCGGGCTGACGGCGCGCGCGGCATCCGCCGCCGCACTCGACATGCTGAAACGCGTCGGCATCCCCGATCCGACACGACGCTTCCATCTCTACCCGCACGAGCTCTCCGGCGGCATGCGCCAGCGCATCGTCATCGCCATGGCGCTGCTCACCCGGCCGAAGCTTCTGATCGCCGACGAACCGACGACGGCGCTCGACGTCACCATCCAGGCGCAGATCCTCGATCTCTTCAACGACCTGACGGCGGAGATGAACACAGCGCTCGTCATGATCACCCACGATCTCGGCGTTGTTGCCGGCCTCGCCGACCGCGTCGCCGTCATGTATGCCGGCCGCATCGTCGAGGAGGCTCCGGTCGACGAACTCTTCGACAATCCGGCCCATCCCTATACCGCAGCACTGCATGCCTCGATCCCGCGCCCTGACCAGGATGTCGACGACCTCGTCGTCATCCCCGGCCGTCCGCCAAACCTGCAGCACCTGCCGAAGGGCTGCAATTTCTCGCCGCGCTGCTCGCAGGTCCAGGACGATTGCATCGACCGCCCGCCGCCGCTCGAAACCCTGGCGCCGCACCATTGCGCCGCCTGTTACCACCCCTTCCCGCGTCGCGAGGAGCTGTTGAACCATGGCTGAACGATCGCTTCTGAGGGTCGAGAACCTAACGACCCAATTCGAACTGCCGGCAAAAGGCCTCTTCAAGCCGCCGATCTTTCTCACAGCCGTCAACAATGTCAGCTTCGACCTCAGCGAAGGCCGCACGCTCGGCATCGTCGGCGAATCCGGCTGCGGCAAGTCCACGCTCGGCCGCTCCATCCTGCGGCTGTTGAAATCGCAGAAGGGCCGCATCCTCTGGCAGGGCCGGAACCTGCTTGACCTGTCGGATGAGGAAATGCGCGCCGCGCGCCGCGACATGCAGATCATCTTTCAGGATCCGATCGCCTCGCTCGACCCGCGCATGACGGTCGGCGACATCATCGCCGAGCCGCTCACCGTCTTCGAGCCGAAACTCTCCAAAGCCGAGCGCACCGAACGTGTCCGCGAGATCATGACCGCCGTCGGCCTGGTGCCGGAAATGATCAACCGCTATCCGCACGAATTCTCCGGCGGCCAGGCGCAACGCATCGGCATCGCCCGCGCGGTCGTCACCAAACCGAAGCTCATTATCTGCGACGAGCCGGTTTCGGCCCTCGACGTCTCGATCCAGGGTCAGGTCATCACGCTCCTGCGCAAGCTGCGCAAGGAATTCGGCCTGACGCTGATCTTCATTAGCCACGACCTCTCCGTCGTCCGCCTGATCTCAGACGATGTGCTGGTGCTCTATCTCGGCAGGGTGGTGGAAGCCGGCGACTGCGCCACCGT
Organism: Rhizobium indigoferae; assembly: GCF_034554815.1. Lineage (NCBI taxonomy): Bacteria > Pseudomonadati > Pseudomonadota > Alphaproteobacteria > Hyphomicrobiales > Rhizobiaceae > Rhizobium > Rhizobium indigoferae. The sequence goes on from NZ_CP140635.1 coordinate 3,192,682, forward strand.
CTTCGATCATCCGGCCCACCCCTACACGCAGGCGCTCTTTTCCGCCGCGCCGATTCCCGATCCGAAGCTTGCGCGCCTGCGCACCCGCATCCGCCTGCAGGGTGACCCGCCCTCGCCGCTCAACCCGCCGAAGGGCTGCGTCTTCTCACCGCGCTGCTGGAAGGCGACCGACATCTGTCGCACCGAAATGCCGCCGACCGAGGAGGTCCGCCCCGGGCAGAAGGCCGCCTGCTATCATATGGACAGGCCATGAACGGAAAGACGGCCGCCCAGGCGGCCCTCGCCTTGAATGTCCGACCGCCGTCCATCGCGGGACGAAGCGGACTATTTTTGGATCTAAACTCCCCGATAAGAAAGATTTTATGAGCCAATGCTATCCCATTTCGGCCTAATCGCAAGCCAGGGGAACGCATACATGAAATCGAAAATATCAGCTTTGATCGCACTCGCCGCCACGATGATCGCCGCCTCCGCGGTTTCGTCGCATGCCGAAGATCTGAACTTCAAGCTCACCAACGGGACGAACTCCGTCCTGACACGTTTCTACAGCTCGCCGACCGGCGTCGGCGAATGGGAAGAAGACGTCTTCGGTGACGACGTTCTCAATCCGGGCGAAAGCATCGATATCACCATCGCCGATGGCCGCACCGTCTGCAAATACGACATGCGCTTCGAATTCGAAGAAGGCTCAAACCTCGCAACCACGGAAGATACGCAAGATCTTTGCGCGATGGGCAGCTACACCATCCACGAATAGGCGTCCTTCTGAAAGCCCGCCTTCGCCTCGCCCGCGAAGACGGGCTTTCATCTCCCGTAATATCGACGCTTGTCACTCTGCCCGGCTCCGCGTATCAGCGAATGAAGACCTGCGGATAATCCGCCAATTCAAAGTGATAGAGTGTCCCTAGCGCGTCCTGTTGGATCCGCAGCGCTCTAAGCCGGGAGGACAAGGTGAGCAGACGGTTTCTATCGATCGGTGAATGCATGGTGGAACTCTCGCAGGCAGGTGACGGCCTGCTGCGCAAGGGCTTTGCCGGCGATACCTTCAACACCGCCTGGTATGCCCGCGCCTGCCTTGCCGCCGACTGGTCGGTCGATTATTTCACCGCCCTCGGTGACGACGCCATGTCGGATGAGATGCTGGCCTTCATCGACACATCAGGCATCGGCACCAGCCTCATCCGCCGCATCAGGGGCAGGACGCCCGGCCTCTATATGATCAATCTGAAGAACGGCGAACGTTCCTTCAGCTACTGGCGCGACAGCTCGGCTGCCCGCAGCCTGGCGGCTGATCCGGACCGCCTGCGCGAGGCGGTGGAGAGCGCTGCCGTCATCTATTTCTCCGGCATCACCCTTGCCATCCTGCCACATGAGGATGCCGAGACTTTGCTTGCCGAAGTCCGTCGCGCCAAGGCCGCCGGCAAGCTCGTCGTCTTCGATCCGAACATCCGGCCGCGCCTCTGGTCGAGCTACGACGTGATGCACACGACGATCAGCGAAGGCGCCCGCTCCTCCGTGCTCGTAATGCCGAGCTTCGACGACGAGGCGGCCCATTTCGGCGATGATTCCATTGAGGCGACGATCCACCGCTATCGCGCACTGGGCGCCGTCGATATCGTCGTCAAGAACGGCGCTGACGGTGTCACGCTGAATTTTGCCGGCGAGCAAACCTTCGTTCCGGCTGAAAAGGTGAAGAAGGTGGTCGACACGACCAGCGCCGGCGACAGCTTCAACGGCGCCTTTCTCGCACGATACCTCGAAGCAGGCGATGCGCCTGCCGCCGCCCGCTTCGCAGCAAAGGTCGCTGCCCGCGTCGTCAGCGAACATGGTGCATTGGTCGTAAGGGAAAAGCTCGGATTGGATGGCGGCTAGCCGCGCATGCTGACGCAGTACGAACGCCATGCACAGGCGCTTCCCGCCTCGTCGGCATCGTTTGCTCCGCTGATCCCTCAAATCGATTTCGATTTCAGGGTTATACGAAAGAAAAAATCAGGACTTCGTCGGCCGATCGGACTCGCGTACTGCCTCGTCATGGTACCAGCAGCTGTCGAGCGCAGCATCGCAGACGTCTGCTGCCTCGCGCTCCATCAGCCTGGCGCGTTCGAACCGGTTGGCGTTTCGTATCGCCTTCACGGGAAACTGGTAGATCGTTGCGGATTCACGATGGAAACCGGTGGGCATGAGATCGCCTCCATTCAGTTCGGCGCATCAACATTTCAGGACCATCTACATAGCACAATGCACATAGTTTATGCAAATTGCATAAAATAAGGGCAATGTTACAATTGTAATCGGTCGGCATGCTGTCTCGGCTAAAAGCTTCCGATAATTTGTTTAACACTTCATCATTTCAGCCTAACGCCGCAATTTTCATCCAGTTCCAGATGGGAAAAGTGCGTTTTGATGGGCGATACCGCCTGTGGCCGTTAAAAACAGCCCGATTTTCCAAAAGAGAAAAAATCGGCCAGCACGCTGATTCGCGATTTTTCTTTTGCGTGGCGCCAAAACTGGCACGCTACGTGCTTTTAAAGCGTCATCCCTGGCGGTCGGATGCGCTTGCGCGCCGAGATCACCTCCGGATTTGCTCACCTTCGTAGCATTGAGAGAGTCACGATGACAAAATATAAGCTCGAGTATATTTGGCTCGATGGGTACACTCCGGTACCGAACCTGCGTGGCAAGACGCAGATCAAGGAATTCGACGCATTCCCGACGCTGGAACAGCTTCCGCTCTGGGGCTTTGACGGCTCCTCGACACAGCAGGCTGAAGGCCGCAGCTCCGATTGCGTGCTGAAGCCGGTCGCCATCTATCCCGACCCGGCCCGTACCAACGGCGCTCTCGTCATGTGCGAAGTCATGATGCCGGATGGCGTCACGCCGCATGCATCGAATGCCCGCGCCACCATCCTCGACGACGAAGACGCCTGGTTCGGCTTCGAGCAGGAATATTTCTTCTACCAGAACGGCCGCCCGCTCGGCTTCCCGGAGCAGGGCTACCCCGCTCCGCAGGGTCCGTACTACACCGGCGTCGGCTATTCGAACGTCGGCGACGTTGCCCGCGAAATCGTCGAAGAACATCTCGACCTCTGCCTCGCTGCCGGCATCAATCACGAAGGCATCAATGCCGAAGTGGCCAAGGGCCAGTGGGAATTCCAGATTTTCGGCAAGGGCTCCAAGAAAGCCGCCGACCAGATCTGGATGGCACGCTACCTCTTGCAGCGCCTGACCGAAAAATACGGCATCGACATCGAGTATCACTGCAAGCCGCTCGGCGACACCGACTGGAACGGCTCGGGCATGCATTGCAACTTCTCGACCAAGTACATGCGCGAAGTCGGCGGCAAGGCCTATTTTGAAGCGCTGATGGCGCAGTTCGAAAAGAACCTGATGGACCACATCAACGTCTACGGTCCTGACAACGACAAGCGCCTGACCGGCAAGCATGAAACGGCTCCGTGGAACAAGTTCTCCTACGGCGTTGCCGACCGTGGTGCTTCGATCCGCGTTCCGCACTCCTTCGTCAAGAACGACTACAAGGGCTATCTGGAAGATCGCCGCCCGAACTCACAGGGCTGCCCCTACCAGATCGCTTCGCAGGTTCTGAAGACGATCTCGGAAGTTCCGACTGCAAGCTCGGCTTCCGCTGCCGCTTAACCTCCCAAACGGCGCCGGTCCAGGACCGGCGCCGTCATTCTTTATGCATGAAAACCGCCGCCCGCCGCCGACATAATCGAGGCGATCGGGCCAGCGAAAGCCCTGCAATCCTTGCAATATGGGCTGTAATATTTCCATCATGGTCATGCCTCAAAATAAGCAAGCGGGAATCGCCGTTCCGGAACCCCGCTGAGGGGTTGAGCGTTGCCAGATCACTGCGACGCGGATGGAAATCGTGACATGCTGCAACGTCCGGCAAACACTTATAGCGGCGAGAGCTGGGCCAATGCCGCAGCCGCCGGAAACCTGCCCGAAAGGCTGGTGATCGTTACCGATGCCTGGCACCCGCAGGTCAACGGCGTCGTGCGCTCGATCGAGAACACCAATCGCGAACTGGCGAAGATGGGCGTCGAGGTTTCGATGGTGACGCCGGAGCGCTTCAACAGCATCCCCTGCCCGACCTATCCCGAGATCCGCCTATCGATCGCCAATTACCGCCGCATCGCCCGCGAGATCGAAAAGCACAATCCCTCCTACGTGCATATTGCCACCGAAGGTCCGCTGGGGCTGACCGCCCGCCGCTGGTGCCTGAAGAACCGCATGCCGTTTTCGACGAGCTACCACACCCGCTTTCCGGAATACGTCTCCGCGCGCCTGCCCATACCGAAGAGCTGGCTCTATTCCTTTGTCCGCTGGTTCCACAATGGCGGAGCCGGCTGCATGGTGGCGACACCGAGCCTTGCCCGCGAACTGTCGGATAAGGGCATCCGCAACCTCATGCCCTGGAGCCGCGGCATCGACGCCACCCAGTTCCGTCCGATGGCGCTCGAGGAAAACCCGTTCGGCCTGCCGCGTCCGATCTTCATGACCGTCGGCCGTGTGGCGCTGGAAAAGAACCTGCCGGCCTTCCTCGATCTCGACCTGCCGGGTTCCAAGGTCGTCGTCGGTGACGGTCCGGCCCGCGCCGAGCTCGAAAAGCAATATCCCGACGTCTTCTTCGCCGGCGTGCAGTTCGGCGAGGATCTGGCGAAAGCCTATGCCCAGGCCGACGTCTTCGTCTTTCCCTCGCTCACCGACACCTTCGGCAACACCATTCTCGAAGCGCTGGCATCGGGCGTGCCGGTCGCAGCCTACCCGGTCACCGGCCCGCTCGACATCATCGGCGAGGACAGTGACGTCGGGGCGCTCGACGCCAACCTGCAAGCCGCCTGCCTTGCCGCCCTCTCCGCCTCGCGCAGCAAGGCGCGTGAACTCGCTATGCAATATTCCTGGGAAGCGGCGACACTGCAGTTCATCAACAATATCCGCGCCGCCAACGGCGTCATCACGCCGAAATGGAAGAAGGCCTGGCAGTTTGCCAAATCGCTTCCAAGAAGCAGAAAGCCCGGCGAAACCGCCGGGCCCCTCCCGTCCGCAGACTGATTGGTTTTACTTGTGAAGCGCGCTGCGAAGCGTGTCGTTCGCGACCGCAATCGCGCTGCGTGCGGCAGGCGTTTCGGCAATGGCGTTTAGCAGCACGAAGTCGTGGATCGTGCCGTTATAGCGCATCGACGTGACCTTCACACCGGCCTGGCTGAGCTTGCGGGCATAGGCCTCACCCTCGTCGCGCAGCACGTCATTTTCGTCAACGATGACGAGCGCCGGCGGCAGGCCGTTCAACTGCTCCAGCGATGCCTGCAGTGGCGAAGCCGTCGGCTCCTTGCGCTTGGCTTCGTCGGGCAGATAGGCGTTCCAGAACCACTTCATCGCCTCCTTGGTCAGCCACGGGCCATCGGCGAACTGGTTGTAGGAACCATTGTCGAAATTGGCGTCGGTGACGGGGTAGAACAGCACCTGCTGATCGATGGCAGGGCCGCCGCGTTCCTTGGCAAGCAGCGTCACCACCGCCGCCATGTTGCCGCCGACGCTATCGCCTGCGACCGCGAGCCTGGAGGCGTCGACCTTGAACTCCTTGGCGTGCTCGGCGACATATTTGGTCGCAGCATAAGCCTGCTCGATGGCAACGGGATAGCGGGCTTCCGGCGAGCACTCGTAGTCGACGAAGACGACAGCGGCACCGGCGCCGTTGGCGATCTCGCGCACCAACCGGTCATGCGTATCCGCATCGCCCAGCACCCAGCCGCCGCCATGAAAATAGAGAATGACCGGCAGTGTGCCCTCGGCATGTTCCGGGCGGACGATGCGCAGCTTGATGCTGCCTGTCGGACCAGCCTTGATGACCCGGTCCTCTTCCTTAGCAGCAAGCTTCTTCACATCGCCCTTCTGCGCGCCGGCCAGGACATTGCGGGCATCGGCCGGCGACAGCGTGTAGATCGGCTTGCCGCCGGCAAGCCCGTCGATGAATTTCTGCGTTGTCGGCTCGAGTACCGGATCGGCAAGCGCGCCAACGGCGGAGGCTGCGAGCAGTGCTGCTGCGGAAACTACGGTCTTGATGGTCGACATTGTCTTGTCCTCTCGGTTTCGGTGTTCGTTGTGAACACTGACTTTATATCGCGCACGATTGTTTATCGCACAATTTATATTTCTGCATAGCTATCATGCATAAAAAGCGGCTACGATTATTTATCGCACGATGTAAATTTGTTTGATTTTGGAGATTTCCCATGCAGGATCAGTTGAAGCTCGACAATTTCATCTGCTTTGCCGTCTATACGGCAAGCCACGCACTGAACCGCGTCTACAAGCCGCTACTCGACACGCTCGGCCTCACCTATCCGCAATATCTGACGATGGTTTCGCTCTGGGAACAGGACGGCCAGACCGTCGGCGGCTTGGGTGAAAAGCTCTTCCTGGAATCGAGCACGCTGACCCCGCTGCTCAAACGCCTTGAAACCGCAGGTTATGTCAGACGCGAACGCAGCAAGGACGACGAACGCGTCGTGATGCTTCGATTGACGGACGAAGGCAAGCGCCTCAAGGAAAAGGCGATCGGCATCCCCGGCTGCATCGCCGCTGCCAGCGGTCGCGATACAGTCGACCTCACTCGCCTCCAGGCCGAGATCGTGGCGCTGCGTGAAGCGCTGAACAAAAGCGTGGCTGAGATTGCCGGATAGCTATCACAGTGCCTGTGACCCCCCCTTCTGCCCTGCCGGGCAAGGCAGAGGGGATGGCTCCACGACGCGTGCGCAATGCCCCACCAATCAGTGCAAGCTCCCCGCCTACGTCCGCCTCTTCTTGCCTTCGAACGGATTGTCAGGCGAGCGGAAATGGATGCGGATCGGCACGCTCGGCATGTCGAAATCGGCGCGCAACCCGTTGATCAGATAGCGTGTATAGGATTCCGGTAGCGCATCCGAGCGGGTACAGGAGATCATGAAGGCCGGCGGGCGGGCCTTGACCTGCGTCATATATTTCAGCTTGATGCGGCGGCCGGAAACGGCCGGAGGCGGATGCTGAATCTGCTGCGTCTCCAGCCAGCGGTTGAGCCGCGCCGTCGAGATGCGTTTGTTCCAGACCCTGTCCGTGTCGATGATCGACTGCATCAGCTTGTCCAGTCCCCAGCCGGTCTGGCCAGAGATCGGCACGGCGCGGATGCCGCGCGCCTGCGGCAGCAGGCGATCGGTCTTTTCGCGCAGATCCGCAAGCACCGCCTGCCGGTCTTCGATCATGTCCCACTTGTTGAAGGCGAGCACGGCGGCACGGCCCTCGCGCAGCACGAGGTCGACGATCTGCAGGTCCTGCTTTTCGAAGGGGATCGTCGCATCGAAGACGATGACGACGGTTTCGGCGAAGCGGATTGCGCGCAGCGCATCGGCAACCGAAAGCTTCTCCAGCTTCTCGATAACCCGCGCCTTGCGGCGCATGCCTGCCGTATCGAACATCTTGATGGTGCGACCGCGCCAGTCCCATTCGACCGAGATGGAGTCGCGGGTGATGCCTGCCTCCGGCCCGGTCAAAAGCCGGTCCTCGCCGAGGAAACGGTTGATCAGCGTCGATTTTCCTGCATTCGGCCGGCCGACGATCGCCACCCTGAGCGGCTTCGTCTCGTCATAGGCCGGCTCTTCGTCCGCGTCGCTGTCCTCGCCTTCCGTCTGTGGAATGTCGACATCTGTGACGGCGACATCCTCCTTGGCGGGATAGGCCCGGTCCTCGCCGATTGCCGCAACGATCGCATCGCGCAAGTCGAGCATGCCCTGCCCATGTTCGGCCGAAATCGGCGTCGGCTCACCGAGCCCGAGCGTGTAGGCGTCATAAAAGCCGCTGTCGGAGCCCCGCGCTTCGGATTTGTTGGCGACAAGCACCACCGGCTTGCCGCGCCGGCGCAACATTTCGGCAAGGTCGGTATCGACGGGCGTCAATCCGCTCTTGGCGTCGACGACGAAAAGCGAAAGATCCGCCTCGTCGATCGCCGCTTCCGTCTGCGCCCGCATCCGGCCCTGCAGGCTCTCCGCGTCGGCCTCTTCCAGACCAGCCGTATCGATGATCGTGAAGGTCAGGCCCATCAGCCGCGCATCGCCCGGCCGGCGGTCGCGGGTAACACCCGGCGTGTCGTCGACAAGCGCCAGCTTCTTACCTACCAGCCGGTTGAAAAGTGTCGACTTGCCGACATTCGGACGACCGACGATGGCGACCGTGAAACTCATATCTTGTCCTTAACGCGATCAGCCCTGAGCGGCGGGCGCCTTGCCGGATGCGGTAATCAGATCAAGCATCATATGGGCGCGATTGGCAACATTGCGTGGGCTGTCGGTATCATCGACGATCGACTGGAACCACTGCCGCGCCTGCGCCATGTTGCCGGCTTTGTAAGCGGCAAGGCCGAGTGCCTCGCGCGCCGAATGACGGAAGGCGTTACCAGGAACAGCCATTTCCTCGATCGCGGCCGAAACCTGTTCGTAAGCGCCGTTCTCGATGAGCAGCCAGCCGGCACGCATCTTGGCGGCATCGCGCACGGCGGCCGGAACGGCATTGTCCTTGCCGATCTCGTTGAAGGCGGCGATTGCCGCGGCGGTATCGCCCTTCTGCACCTGGACGGTCGCGGCCCGCATCCGCGCCAGCACCGGATAGGCGCCATGGCCTTCCTTCTCGAGCTTGTCGAGCGCGGCCAGCGCCTCGTCGTTCTTGTTCTCGTCGGCAAGCTTCATCGCCGCCAGAAACTGGTCGCCGGTGCCGGAGGAACGGTTGTCGTCCCAATACTCGTAGAGAACCTTGCCGGCTGTGCCGACGACGATCAGAATGGCGACGACGATGATATAGCGGCCGAACCGGCGCCAGACACCCTTCATCTGGTCGGATCGCAATTCCTCATTGACTTCACGGATGAAGCTGTCGTCGTTGAATGCCATTCTCGTCTCCGGCCGCGGAAATACCCATACACAATGCAAAACGCATATTATCGGGCCTTCTACCCCATTTTGCAGCCGTTGTAAGGGGGATGTGAAAGATTAGAGCGCCGCGCGTCCAACAGGACGCGCTAAGGACGCTCTAACACTTTGAATCCGCGCATAATCCTTCCCGAAAATCGGAATCGAATTTCGGGGTTATGCGCCGGTCACATGACGAGCGGCGAAACCCCGATCAACCATTCGTGCAGCTTCCAGATGATCAGCGCCCAAACGACGATGCCGATGACGACGGCATAGAGGTCGTATTTGGCCGAGACGAACGGCCGGAGCGTGATCTCGCCCGCCCGCTGCCGCCGTTTCAAGGAAATGCGCAGGATGACGCCCCAGCCGAGAAAGGCGGCAAACAGCAGGACCGACGACGTCTCGCCATTTGCGAGCAGGTGCGCCAGCGCCCAGATCTTCACCGACAGCACCATCGGATGTTTGGTCTTGGTTGCAATATGCCCCGCCGGCAGCAGCGAGGCGACGAGACAGATCATCGCGATCAGCATCAGCGTGATTGTTATATGCGCCATCCAGACCGGCGGATTGTAAAGCATGCCGGTCACATCACGCGCCTGCCCGAAGCCGTAGATCAAAAGAACCAGCGTGGCGATGCTGGCGATCGAATAGGCCGCCCGCCAGCCCTTCTCGCCGAGGCTTGCAATCATCGAGCGGCGAAAGTCCGGCGACACCACCCGCACCAGATGCACCCCGAGGAAAAGTATGATGCCGACGATAAGCAATGTCATTGCGGATCCCTTCCGTACCGTTTGTCACATCTGACCAGGAAAGGCTCTAACGGCTGGCGTGAAAAAATGCCAGCGCGACCGCAGCTTCGCCGCAATTCTGTCGGAGGGAAACCGCGAACAAATTGTCGCGGTGTCCATGTCCCGTCTTCTCCTCTCCACCTGTCTGGCTGCCTCGTTCCTGCTCCCGGCAATCGCCGAGGCGGCCGACCGGCCGAAACAGCTCGTCATCATTTCCTTCGACGGCGCCCACGACAACGCGCTCTGGCTGAAGAGCCGCGAGATGGCGGCGAAAAACGGCGCCCACTTCACCTATTTTCTCTCCTGCACCTTCCTGATGAATGAGGCGGCGAAGAAGGCCTATCAGGCGCCGCACCAGAAACGCGGAAAATCCAATGTCGGCTTCGCGCAGAGCGACGACGAGATCCGCGAGCGCCTCGGCAATATCTGGCACGCCCACCTCGAAGGACACGACATATCGAGCCATGCCTGTGGCCATTTCGACGGCCGCCTCTGGAGCGAGGCCGACTGGTCGGCCGAATACGCAACCTTTCATGCGACGTTGAAAAACGCCTGGAAGAGCGTCGGCCTGCAGGAGCCGACCGGTTGGCAGGATCTGGTCGATCACGCCATCAAGGGCTTTCGCGCCCCCTATCTCTCGGCAACCGCGGGCGCTGACATGATCGCCGCCGAAAAGAAGGCGGGCTTCACTTATGATGCGAGCCTGGTCACCAAAGGGCCTGCCATGCCTGTCGAGGAAGACGGCATCATCCGCTTCGGCCTGCCGCTGATCCCCGAAGGCCCGAACGAGAAGCCGATCATCGGCATGGACTACAATCTCTTCGTCCGCCATTCCAAGGGTGAGGAGGATACGGCCGATTCCGCGGAATTCGAGGATCGCGCCTATGCCGCTTTCAAGGAAGCTTTCGACAAACAGTATGCCGGCGCCCGCGTCCCGCTACAGCTCGGCTTCCACTTCGTCGAAATGAACGGCGGCGCCTATTGGCGGGCGCTCGACCGCCTGGTCAGCGACGTCTGCCACCGCGCCGACGTCGCCTGCGTCAGCTATTCGGAGGCGATCCCGATGATCGAGGCCCGCGGCAGATTGCAGACGTCAGGTCTTTGATGGCGGCTATGGCGCTGTCGAGCCTTCAGGGTGTCTCTAAGTTCCCTTGAACGAGACGACGTGCCTGGCCGCCCCCCTCATCTGCCTACCGGCATCTTCTCCCCGCGGGGGAGAAGAGATTCGTTGCGACGCTGCGATTGCCCCTCCTACCCAGCGAGGAGGAGGCGCCCCAAACGCCAATCTTCCGATGCTCGCAAAGATTCCCTGCCCATCAGCCGTCGGCGTGCACGACCCCCGTCTCACGCTCCAGGTAGCGCTGGTCGATTTCAGGCAGCGGTTCGTCGTCGATCGCAGCCTCGAAGGCCTTGAGGCGTTTATGGATCGAGAGCAGTTCAATGATCGTTGTCCAGGAGTTGACGAGATACTGAAACGAGTTGCTGACCTGTCCGAAGGCGGTCGAGATCTGCTGGAAGATACCGTAAGTGATGGTGCCCGCCACGATCGTCGGCACCAGCATGAAGACCACGAAGAGCGCGTCGGCCTGGATGTAGAAATAACGGGCGACATTGAAATACATGTAGTGGAAATACATGCGATAATAGTTCCGGCGAACGTTGCCGAAGAGCTCCCTGACGGTCAGCGGCTCAGCCCGTTCCGCATGGTCTTCACCATAGACGAGCTCCTTGCGATACGCCGCTTCGACGCGCTGGTTGCGGAAATTCAGCCCCGGCAGCTTGACGCCGGCGACCGCCAACAGAAGCGTGCCGAAAGCCGACCAGAACAGCGCCAGCCAAAAGAGCGAATTCGCCACTGGCCCGATGAACGGCAGCTCGGTCACGTAATGCGACAGGGCCAGAAGGATCGGAAGGAATACCACGAGCGTCATCACCGAGTTGATGAGGCTGATACCAAGACCTTCGAGCGTGCTCGAAAAGCGCATCGTATCTTCCTGAACGCGCTGGGAGGCGCCTTCGATGTGACGAAGCTTTTCCCACTTCGACATGTAGAAATTGTTCATCGCCGTTCGCCAGCGGAAGATGTAATGGCTGGTGAAGAAGTCGGTCATGATCGATACGAACATGCTGAGGAATGCGATCTGGCAGAAGACCCACATCAGGCTGTAGAAATTATCGACGGAAATGCCTGGCTGCTTCGACAATGCGTTCTGCAGAAGGTCACCAAACGGCCGGCGCCAGTTATTGATCACAACGCTAATCTGGACGCCAAAGTAGGTCACGAAGATGATCAGTGCCGAACCCCAGATCGACCAAATCTTCCAGGGGTGGTTCAGCGCCTTCAGATGCCATGCACCGCAGAAGACCACCGCCGACAGAAAGAAATAGCCGTAGAACCAGACATTTTCGGGCAGCAGGAAGAACGAAAGGTCAATCGGCTGCTGCTCTTCGGCAACCGGCGCATAACCGAGCGATACACCGAGGCTCGCGGCGAAGAGATACCAGCCGGCAATGGAAATCAGGGTCCAAATGACGAGCGAACTAAAGAACGCCTTTGGCTGCGGAAAAAAGGAATGAAACACGGGAGGCTTTGCTTTCCTGAACTGTGAGTCTCGGGAGTGTCGTCGAACACTGATTGTGCCGGAAACTAAGGCAGTTCGAAGGAAGCAGCAATGGGTTCGGCCGATTGTTACGGAGATGTAACCGGTTAAGAGATTTTCTTGATCACGGGCATCACCAGCGCCGCGCAGGCGACGAGCGCGATCGCGGCGATCACCGTCGGGACGGTAAAACTGCCGCTGCGCTGGGCGATCCAGCCGGCAACAACAGGTCCGACGATCTGGCCGAGGCCGAAGGCGGCCGTCATCATCGCCAGGATCCGCCGCGGACTGTCAGGCGAAAGCTTGCGGCCGATCTGCAGCCCATAAGCAGTGATTGCCAGGAACGTCGCCCCGAACAGCGCCCCGCCGATCAGCGGTGCGACGGAAGGCGGCAGCGCTACGGTCGCAAGCACACCGGCGGCCTCGATCAGAAGCGCTGCGACATAGACCCCGCCAAGCCCGAGCGGCTTGACCAGCGGCTTCCAGGCAAACAGCGCCACCGCCGCCGTCAGGCCGGCGATGAACCAGCAGAGGAATTCGACGAAGGGTCCGGTTGCAGAAAGGCGCGCGATGGTAACGAGGAAGGTCGCGGTGATGACGTAACCGAAGCCGAACAGGCCGTAGGACAGCGTCAGAAGCACCATTGGCCGGTTCCAGGTGAGCGCCGGCTCCTTGCCCACCTGCGCCGATTGCGCCGGCGCCGACGGCAATAGCAGGAAGACGACGACAAGGCTTGCTGCGCAATAGAGCGCCCCGCCGATCCAATCGGCCCGCCAGCCGCCCGGTTGATCGTGAAAGCCGAGGCCGATCAGCAGCACCATGACCGAAGACAGCGCGATACCCGCACCCGGCCCGCCGAAATGCGCTGCTTGCACATGATCGTTGCCAGCGGCAGCCCCGTGGCTGAGCACGATCGACGAGGTGAAGACCATCGCAAAGGCGCTGGCGACGCCGGCCAAGAAACGAATGATGGCAAAGACGGCGACGGAATCGGTGGCGGCCATGGCGGCAAGCAGGATCGCGGTTGCCAGCAGCGACAACAGCGCCACCGGCCGCTCCCGCCCCGCCGCCCAGCCATAGGCTGCAAGCACGGCGCCGACGAGATAGCCGACGAAATTGGCCGACGCGATGAAGCCTGCATCCGCTGCCGAAAGCGGCACGCCGCTGATCATCCCGGGCAGGATCGGCGTGTAGGAGAAGCGCCCGAAGCCCATGGCGGCGGCCATGGCAACGGCGCCGGCAGCGGCAGTGGAAACAAGGTTCGGTGGGGAGTGACGGATGCGCTCGAGCATGCCGCGTTTATCACGCCGCAGTACCGGCATCACAATCAAGTAATTCTGATCGATCGATCAATTTCCCGAAACATCAAAAATTCTCAGTCGCACTTGAAAGCTATTATCGTACGATATATGTTTTACGACATAGCTGGAGATACATCCCACGATGAAAGGAAGAATCATGAGAGGTTTTAAAGGCGGCATGTTCGGCGGAGATTTCCGCATGGGCCGCAAATTCGCGGCCGGCGATCTACAACTGGTCATCCTGGCGCTGCTCGCTGAGCAGCCGCGCCACGGCTACGAATTGATAAAGATATTGGAAGAGCGCTCGGGCGGCTTCTACGTGCCGAGTCCGGGCGTCATCTATCCCGCCCTCACTTATCTCGAGGAAACCAGTCTTGCCGAGGTGGAGGCTGAGGGCGCCAAGAAGCTCTATCGCATCACCGAGGCCGGCCGCCGCCGCGTCGAGGAAAACCGTGCCATGATCCTGCATACGTTCGCCAAGTTGGAGCGCATCGGCGAGAAGATGGCCCACGTGAAGCGTGTCTTCGAAACAGACCGTCACGGCGCCGACGACAGTGATGACGGCGACTTCATGCAGGACGGCGGCGATATCCGCGCCGCCCGTATGCTGCTGCGCTCGGCGATGCGCATGCGCTATCCCTGGTCGAAACCCGAAGCTGCCCGCATCGCCGGCATCCTCGAACGCGCCGCCACCGAAATCCTGCAAGGCGGCAGGCCGGAAACGCGGAGCTGAGACGAAGACTGTACGGCGGGATTTGAGACAGAGTCAGCTCCCGCCGCCTTTCTTCATTGTTCAGTACCGGTCTTACGCCCGCTCATCCGGCAAGGTCAGAACCACCGGCCCGTTGCGCGTTGCGACCACCGTATGCTCATATTGCACGGTCGGCGCCTTCGGATCGGCATAGAGCGTCCAGGCATCGTCGCCGCCTTCGGCCCATGTTGCGCCGAGCGAGAGAAAAGGTTCGACGGTGAAGACGAGACCTTCCGTCATCATCCGTTTTTCCGAAGGGTCCGGCCAGGTCGAGAGCTCGGCCGGCTCCTCGTGCAGCGAGCGGCCGACGCCGTGGCTCGCCAGATTGGCGACCAGCGTATAGCGGTTCTTCTGCGCAAAGGCGCCGACGGCGGTGCCGATCTTTGCCAGTGGCTCGCCCGATTTGACCTGGTTGAGCCCGACCCAGAGTGCCCGTTTGCCGTCGCGGCAGAGCCGCTCGATCTTTGGCTTGATCGGCGGCACCGCGAAGGAAGCGCCAGTATCGGCAAAGAAGCCATCCTTTTCCGCCGAGACGTCGATATTGATGAGATCGCCGGCGCGGATGACGCGCGGGCCGGGAATTCCGTGGGCGATTTCCTCGTTGATACTGATGCAGGTGGCACCGGGAAACTGGTAGCAGAACTCTGGCGCCGAGCGCGCGCCCGAATCCTCGAGCACCTTGCGGCCGATCTGGTCGAGCTCCAGCGTCGTCATGCCGGGCTCCATCGCCGCTGCCATCACTTGGATGGCGTTGGCGCAGATCCGGCCGATCTCCTTGAGCTTTACCAGTTCGTCGTCGTTTGCGATAACCATTCGTCTGTTCCGGCCCTGCGCAGGACGGCCGCGGCCGCCTCAGAGCATGATGCCGAAACGTGTGAGCGGTTTTCGGACAACATGATGCTCTAACTATCTAATTTAGAACCGGATTCAAAATTTTAGGCCGACCCGGTCTAAAATCATCCTGTTCTAGAGCGCCGCGCGTTCGACAGGACGCGCGAAGGACGCTCATCACGTTGAAGTGGCGCACAATCCTTTTTCGAAAATCAATTCCGATGTTCGACGTTATGCGCTCGTCAGGCCGTGGCTTTCGCCTCTTCGCCCCTTTCAGTCAATGCCTTTCTGACGATCGGCGCGACTTTCGTGCCGTAAAGCTCGATGCCGCGCATGATCTCGGCATGCGGCATCAGGCCGATCGCCATCTGCAGCAGGAAGCGGTCGTTCTTGAAGAGGGCGTGATGGGCGATAATCTTTTCGGCGACCGCCTCGGGATCACCGACGAAGAGCGCGCCATTCGGCCCGCGCGACATGTCGAAATGCGCCCGGTTCGTCGGTCCCCAACCGCGCTCACGGCCGATGCGGTTCATCACCTCGGCTTGAGGCCCGTAGAACTGATTGGCCGCCGCCTCCGTTGTATCGGCGATGAAGCCATGGACGTTGATGCTGGTCTTCAGCTTCGCCGGGTCCTGACCTGCCCGGCGCGCCGCCTCGCGGTAGAGATCGAAGAGCGGCGCGAAACGCCGCGGCTCGCCGCCGATGATCGCCAGCGCCACCGGCAGGCCCAGCGCGCCGGCGCGCGCCACCGACTGCGGCGTGCCGCCGACGGCAACCCAGAGCGGTAGCGGATCCTGCAGCGGTCGCGGATAGACGCCGCGCCCGATGATCGGCGCGCGAAGCTCACCCTTCCATTCCACAACCTCGTTGTCGCGCAGCGCCAGCAGCAGATCAAGCTTCTCCTCGAAAAGCTGGTCGTAGTCTTCGAGATTGTAGCCGAATAGCGGGAAGGACTCGATGAAGGAGCCGCGCCCCGCCATGATCTCGGCCCGGCCGTTGGAAATCAGGTCGAGCGTCGAAAACTGCTGGAAGACGCGCACCGGGTCATCGGAAGAGAGCACGGTGACCGCACTGGTCAGCCGGATATTCCTAGTCTTGACGGCGGCCGCGGCCAAGACGACTGCGGGAGCGGATGCGGCATAGTCCGGCCGATGATGTTCGCCGAGCCCGAATACGTCGAGCCCCACTTGGTCGGCAAGTTCGATCTCCTCGATCAGATTCTTCAGCCGCTCCGCCCCTTCGACGCCTCTGCTGCCGCCAGGGTTGGGATTGACGTCGGCGAATGTGTAAAGCCCCAGTTCCATCATCGGCATCCTGTTGAATTCTCGGCTGAGATAAGGATGCCGGGGATAGAGCGCAAATACAAATTTTGAAACGGAATGTTCGAGAATTTCGATGGGCGGCGTGATGTCTTCGGCGATCTGGAAGACCGATCGGCGACCAATTCGAATCTGAATTCAACGACTTCGAAGCACCGGCGGAATCATCTTTCGAACCGTCTTAGACGATGCTTCAACTGCCAGGACGACGCGGTCTCGCCGCGCCGCCTCGCCCCCGCTTACATCTTCGCCAGCAACTCCGCCAGTTGGTCCGCTGCCTTGCCCCATCCTTCGTGGAAGCCCATCTTCTCGTGCGCTTCCTTGTCCTCGGCGCGCCAGTGCAGCGCCTTGGCCGTATATTTCGTCCGGCCGTTGCCGAGATCTTCGAGCAGGATGACGCCCGTGAAGAACGGTTTCTCGGACGGCACCCAGGCGCTTGTATAGGCATCGGTGAAGACGATCTTCTCGTTCTCGATGATCTCGAGATAGACGCCGCGGTTTGGGTACTGATTGCCCTCGGGGTCATGCATGACGACCACACTGGAACCGCCGGGGCGGACGTCGAGCGTCGCTTCCGCCACCCCCCAGGGACGCGGCACGAACCACTGCTTCAGCAGATCAGGATTAGTCCATGCCTTGTAGATCTTCTCGCGTGGCGCGTCGAATTCGCGAACGAGGACGAGTTCATGTTGCGTGCTGGCGGTCATGTCGACATCTCTCCATTTGAATGAAACCTGTCTCCTGTCAGGTCGTTACAAGGACGTGTCGAAGTTCGGCATTCCGACAGCCCGCAGGCCCTTTCGCATTTTATTTTGCGATCGGCTGCGTGGTCTCTTCCTGCATCTTGTCGATCTGCCGGCGGATATGGGCTGCCTCAGCCGCCGAATGGGCCAGTGCAATGGCGCGGTCGAAGGCTTCTCGCGCCTGGCTGGTCAAGCCAAGCTGCTTCAGCAGCCCGCCCCGTAAGCCGTGATAGTAGAAATAGCCGCCAAGTTTTTCGCCAAGCGGATCGATGAGGTCGAGCGCATCCTGCGCACCTTGGAGCTTGGAGACGACGACGGCCCGGTTGAGCGTTATCACAGGCGACGGCTGGAGACGCTCCAGCGCGCGATAAAGCAGGTCGATCTCTACCCAGTCGGTATCCCCAGCGCGTTTTGCGCGGGAATGAACAGCAGCGATGGCCGCCTGAATCTGATAAGGGGCAGGCTGACGATGGCGCAGCGCCTTGTCGAGCAGCGCTAAGGCCTCATTGATGAAGGGCTGGTTCCACAGCGACCGGTCCTGATCTTCGAGCAGCACGATCTCGTCCCCGGCGTTGAAGCGTGCCGGCCGGCGCGAGATCTGCAGAAGCATGAGCGCAAGCAGCCCCATCAGCTCCGGTTCGGATGGGAAGATATGCAGCATCAATCGCGCCAGCCGGATCGCTTCGTCGCTGAAGGCAGCCGCCTCATGCCTGGGATCGGCCTGGCTGTAGCCCTCGTTGAAGATCAGGTAGATCATCGTGCTGACGATCGAGAGCCGTTCGGCCCTCTCCTGCGGGCTCGGCGTTTCGAAAGGCACGCCGGCCTTGGCGACGCGCGCCTTGGCCCGGGTGATGCGCTGTTCCATGGCGCTCTCGGAAACCAGGAAGGCACGCGCGATCTGCGGCACCGAAAGACCGGATACGATGCGCAACGCCAGCGCGATCTGCTGGGTCGCCGGTAGATCGGGATGGCAGCAGATGAACAACAGCCGCAGAATATCGTCGCGATAATTGGAATCGTCCAGCCGCTCGACGATATCGCTTTCGGCATCCTCGGTATCGGAGATGACGTCCTCATCCGGCAGAGCCTGGATCTTCGCCCGCTTGCGCACCGCATCGATGCCGCTGTTTCGACCGACGAAGATGAGCCAGGCTGTGGGATCGCGCGGTGGCCCTTTCTCCGGCCATGTTCGAATCGCCCTCAGACACGCTTCCTGAAACGCCTCTTCCGCGGTATCGAGATTGCGGAAATAGCGCAGCAGCGCGCCGAGCGCCTTCGGGCGGGCCGATGCAAGCGCGAGGTCGATCCAGGCAATGTCTGTCATGATGAAGCATCTCCGGGCCTGAAGACGTAGAAAGGCCGAATTTCGTAAGAGGTGGAACCTGGATTGACGGATGAAAGCTGCTTCGAGAAGGTGATCGCCTCGTCGAGCGTTTCAAAGTCGACGACGTAGAAGCCGAGAAGCGCCTCTTTCGTTTCCGCAAAAGGTCCGTCAATGACCAAGGGCTCGTCCTTGCCCTTGCGCACGGTGGTCGCGGCCGTCGTCGGCATCAGCCGGCCGACGGGGCCGAGTTTGCCGGATGCGGCAAGCGGCTCCTGCACGGCGTAGAGCTTCTCCATGACGGCAGCTTCTTCCTCCTTGGTCCAGGCGAAGACGGTTTCCTCATGGGCGTAACAAAGGATTGCATAAAGCATCGCTCACTCCTCTTTTTGAATGACGAAGGAGTAACCGCTTACCCGACAGGCCGCATCAAAAAATTATTGACCGGAAATTCGTGATCTTCCGGAGCACGGACGGCGTCATAGCTGAAGAAATGGCTGGCATCTCCCGGGACGAGCGGCGCTACATGAGGGCGCTGATCGCGCCTCAGCCCTCGCTCAGCGTCCGCTTGACCGCATTCTTCCAACCCTTGAGCTTCGCCGCCCGCACCTTCTCGTCCATGTCTGGCTCGAACCGCCGATCCCGTTTCCAGGTCGCCGAAAAACCGTCGCTGTCCGGCCACACCCCTGCCCGGCTGCCGGCGAGCCAGGCAGCCCCCAGCGCCGTCGTCTCCAGGATCATCGGGCGATCGACCGGCGCATCGAGCAGATCGGCAAGGCGCTGCATCGTCCAGTCGGAGGCGACCATGCCACCGTCGACGCGCAACACTGTGTCCTCAGTGCCGTTCTTCCAGTCCTTCTGCATGGCGTCGAGCAGATCGCGGGTCTGATAGCAGACGGCCTCCAGCGCCGCTCGGGAGAGTTCCGCCGGGCCGCTGTTGCGCGTCAGCCCGAAGATCGCGCCCCGCGCCTTGGCATCCCAATGCGGCGCGCCGAGACCGGTGAAGGCGGGCACCAGATAGACCTCCTGCGTCGGATCGGCCCTTTCGGCAAGCGCGTTGGTCTCCGCCGCGCTGCCGATGATGCCGAGCCCGTCCCGCAGCCATTGCACGGCGGCGCCGGCGATGAAGATCGAACCCTCCAGCGCATAGGTCGTCTCGCCGTTCAGGCGATAGGCGATGGTGGTCAGCAGCCGATTTTTGGAACGCACCATGTCGGCGCCGGTGTTGAGCAGCGCGAAACAGCCAGTGCCATAGGTCGATTTCATCATGCCCGGCGCAAAACACGCCTGGCCGATGGTGGCCGCCTGCTGGTCGCCGGCAACGCCGAGGATGGGGATAGCAGCACCGAAGATATCAGGATCGACGGTGCCGAAATCCGCGGCGCAATCCTTGACCTCCGGCAGCATCGCGGCGGGGACCCTCAGAATATCGAGCAGATCCTCGTCCCACGCGTTTTCGGCAATATTGTACATCAGCGTGCGCGAGGCATTGGTGGCATCGGTGACGAAGCTCTTGCCACCCGTCAGCCGCCAGATCAGGAAAGTGTCGATCGTGCCGAAGCAGAGATCGCCCCTGGCAGCGCGCGCCCGCGCGCCCTTCACGTTTGCAAGCATCCAGGAAAGTTTGGTGCCGGAAAAATAGGGATCGAGGATCAAGCCGGTCTTCTTCGTGAACAGCCGCTCGAGATCCTGCCTTTTCAGATTGTCGCAATAGCTTGCCGTGCGCCGGTCCTGCCAGACGATGGCATTCTGGATCGGCCGACCCGTCTCGCGTTCCCAGACGACCACCGTCTCGCGCTGGTTGGTGATGCCGAGTGCTGCAAGATCCCTAGCCTCGATCCCGGCATCGCGCAGCGCCATGTGGACGGTGGAGACGACCGAATCCCAGATTTCCTCGGGATCGTGCTCGACCCAGCCGGAGCGCGGGTAGATCTGGGTAAATTCCTTCTGGCCCTTGCCGGCGACATGCATGTCGCCATCGAAGACGATCGCCCGCGTCGACGTCGTTCCCTGATCGATCGCCAGAACATATCCGCTCATGAAAACCCTCCCTCAGCATGTCAATTGTCGAAGCAAATCAATAGGACACGGATGGGGGCGAGAAAAGCGAATAAAGCGGAATTGCCAGCCCGCCGGCTTTGGGCATAACCTCGCAGCTAAGCGCTGCACCGCAGCATCGCCATTTCAGGGAGAACAGCATGAGCAGAACAGTCGTCGTCACCGGTTCCACCAGCGGCATCGGTCTTGCGATCGCCACTGCCTTCGCAGAAACGGGCGACAACATCGTCATCAACGGTTTTGGAAAGGTTGATGAAATCAAGGCGATCGTCGAACGGCTTGAATCATTATCCAAAGGCCGGGCGCTCTATCATCCGGCCGACATGACCAAGCCCGCAGAGATCGCCGACCTGATCGAAACGGCGGCCAAGACCTTCGGCGGCGTCGATGTCCTGGTCAACAATGCCGGCATTCAGCATGTCGAGAAGGTCGAGGATTTCCCGATCGAGAAATGGGATCAGATCATCGCGATCAATCTGTCGAGTTCCTTTCATACCATGCGCGCCGCGATCCCGCTGATGAAAGCGAAGAAGTACGGCCGGATCATCAACATCGCCTCGGCCCACGGGCTCGTCGCCTCCCCTTTCAAATCCGCCTATGTCGCGGCAAAACATGGTATATTAGGCCTGACGAAGACGGCAGCGCTGGAGCTCGCCGAATTCGGCGTGACCGTGAACGCCATCTGCCCCGGCTACGTGCTGACGCCGCTCGTAGAGAAGCAGATACCGGATACCGCCAAGGCCCGCGGCATGACCGAGGAACAGGTGAAGAGCGAGGTCATACTCAAGGCGCAGCCGACGCATGAATTCGTCAAGGCCGAAGAAATCGGCGCACTGTCGCTCTATCTCGCCAGCGATGCCGCCCGGCAGGTGACGGGAACGCACATCTCGATTGACGGTGGCTGGACGGCGGCTTAACCATTTGGAAAACAACAACAGGAACATCATGAACGACAGCATCCGCTTCATCCTGAATGGCGAGGACGTCACGCTTACCGATGTCAGGCCAACCGAGACGCTTCTCGATTTTCTGCGGTTGAAGCGACAACTGACGGGCACCAAGGAAGGATGCGCGGAAGGCGATTGCGGCGCCTGCACCGTGCTCGTCGGCCGGCTGGCCGACGGCAAGCTCGCCTATGAATCCGTCAATGCCTGCATTCGTTTCATGGGTTCGCTGCATGCCAGCCATGTGGTGACCGTCGAGCAACTGGCCGGCAAGAACGGCGCGCTGCATCCCGTCCAGCAGGCATTGGTCGATTGTCATGGCTCGCAATGCGGCTTCTGTACCCCGGGCTTCGTCATGTCGCTTTACGGTCTCTGGCTCGCCAAGGAAAAGCCGAGCCGCCAGGAAATTGAAAAGGCGCTACAAGGCAATCTCTGTCGCTGCACGGGCTACGAGCCGATCGTCAAGGCCGCCGAGCAGGTGAGCCTAGTGCGGCCGAGTACGCTCTTCGACCCGCTGGAACGGACGCGCTCGGAAATCGTCGCGCGGCTTTGGGCAATGCAGGCGAGCGGCACGATCAGGATTGGGAATGGCGAAGACCGGCTGATCGTGCCGGCTTCTGTCCAGGCGCTGGCCGAGGTCCTTTCACAGGAACCCGACGCGATTATCGTCGCCGGCGCGACCGATGTCGGCCTCTGGGTGACGAAGCAGATGCGCAGGCTGAGCCCGGTCGTCTTCATCAATCACCTCAGCGAATTGCAGTCGGTTACGGAAGGCGAGGACGGCGTCACCATCGGCGCCGGCGTCAGCTACACCAGGGCCTTCGAGGCGATCTCCAAGAAAATCCCGGCGCTCGGGCGGCTGATCGATCGCATCGGTGGCGAGCA
This sequence comes from Rhizobium indigoferae, assembly GCF_034554815.1. Taxonomy (NCBI): domain Bacteria; kingdom Pseudomonadati; phylum Pseudomonadota; class Alphaproteobacteria; order Hyphomicrobiales; family Rhizobiaceae; genus Rhizobium; species Rhizobium indigoferae. Next base: position 3,215,183 of record NZ_CP140635.1, read on the forward strand.
AGTGCGCAACATGGGCACGATCGGCGGCAACATCGCCAACGGCTCGCCGATTGGCGATAGCCCGCCGCCGCTGATCGCGCTCGGCGCGACGCTGACGCTGCGATCCCTGCAAGGCCAGCGCAGAATGCCGCTCGAGGATTTCTTCATCGCCTATGGCAAGCAGGACCGGAAGCCCGGCGAATTCGTCGAGTGCGTCTTCGTGCCCTACCCCGCAGCAATGAGCCGCTTTGCTGCCTACAAGATCACCAAGCGCCGCGACGAGGACATCACTGCCGTGCTCGGCGCCTTCCTGCTGACGCTCGACGATGCCGAGATGATCACCGATATTCGCATCGCCTTCGGCGGCATGGCGGCGACGCCGAAACGCGCCCGCACGGTGGAGGCCGAGTTGATTGGCAAACCATGGACGGAAACGACGATCGAGGCAGCCCGCCCCGCATTCGACGCCGATTACCAGCCGCTGACCGACTGGCGCGCGACGGCGGAATACCGCCAGCTGACGGCGAAGAACCTGTTGACGCGGTTCTATCTTGAGACCGTCGGCGCGCCGGCCGAACTGAAGCGGTTCGAGGAGGTGGCGTGATGGAAAAATCGATCTTCAGCCTGATCTCCAAGACCTGGTGGCAAGCTTCGATGGGAACGGTCGCGGTCGCCTCCCCTCACTCCCTTCGCGGAGGGAGGCGCTAATGGACAAGTCCACCTTCGAAGACCGCAAGGCCATCATCGCAGGCCCGATGCACGGCTCGCAGCGACATGATTCAGCGCATAAACATGTGACCGGAACCGCCGATTATATCGACGATATTCCGGAACCCGCAGGTCTACTGCACGGCGCCCTCGGCCTCTCTGACCGGGCACATGCCGAAATCGCCGCTATCGATCTCTCCGCGGTCGCCGCCTATCCCGGCGTCGTCTGGGTCTTCACCGGCAAAGACGTGCCCGGCGTCAACGACGTCAGCTCCAACGGCAGCCATGACGAGCCGCTGCTGGCCGAAACTTTAGTTCAGTTCCACGGCCAGCCGATCTTTGCCGTCATCGCCGAGACGCGTGATGCCGCCCGCTGCGCCGCGCGGCTGGCAAAGATCGACTATCGCGACCTGCCGCATTGGAGCGATATCGACGGGGCGCTCGCCAATGGCAGCCCGCTCGTCATCACCCCGATGACGCTGCGGCGCGGCGAGCCGGATACGGAAATGACGAATGCCGCCATGCGTGTGAAAGGTCAGATGCGCATCGGCGGACAGGAGCATTTCTACCTCGAAGGCCATATCGCCGTGGCGATCCCCGGCGAGGACGACGAGGTCACCGTCTGGTCCTCGACGCAGCATCCAAGCGAGATCCAGCACATCGTCGGCCATGTGCTCGATATACCCTCCAACGCCGTGACCGTCAACGTGCGCCGCATGGGCGGCGGCTTCGGCGGCAAGGAGACGCAGGGCAATCAGTTCGCAGGACTTGCGGCGATTGCCGCCAAGAAGCTCGGCCGCGCGATCAAATTCCGCCCGGACCGCGACGAGGATATGAGCGCTACCGGCAAGCGCCACGATTTCCTCGTCGATTACGAGCTCGGCTTCGATGCCGAAGGACGCATCCACGCGGTCGACGCGACCTATGCGGCACGCTGCGGCTTCTCCTCCGACCTCTCAGGGCCGGTAACCGACCGTGCCCTCTTCCATGCCGATTCCAGCTATTTCTACCCGCATGTGCATCTGACGTCGAAACCGCTGAAGACGCACACCGTCTCCAATACCGCCTTCCGCGGCTTCGGCGGGCCGCAGGGGATGCTCGGGGCCGAACGTTTCATCGAGGAAATCGCCTATGCCGTCGGCAAGGATCCGCTCGATGTCCGCAAGCTGAATTTCTACGGCCAGCCGGGCTCCGGGCGCACGCTCACCCCCTACCATCAGGAGGTCGAGGACAATATCATCCCCCGCATCGTCGAGGAGCTGGAGGAAACGTCCGAATACCAGGCACGGCGCAACGCCATCATCGCCTTCAACCGCGACAGCCGCTATATAAAAAAGGGCATCGCGCTGACGCCGGTGAAATTCGGCATCTCCTTCACCATGACTGCCTTCAACCAGGCCGGCGCCCTCGTCCACATCTACCAGGACGGCTCGATCCACCTGAACCATGGCGGCACCGAAATGGGCCAGGGCCTCTATACCAAGGTGGCGCAGGTGCTGGCTGACAGCTTCCAGGTCGATATCGACAGGGTGAAGATCACCGCGACGACGACGGCCAAGGTGCCGAACACCTCGGCCACTGCCGCCTCCTCCGGCTCGGACTTGAACGGCATGGCCGCCTATGACGCTGCTCGCCAGATCAAAGAACGGCTGGTCGCCTTCGCCGCCGAGAAGTGGGATGTTGGGCCTGCCGACGTCGTCTTCCTGCCGAACCGCGTGCGCGTCGGCGAGATCGAGATCCCCTTCCCCGATTTCATCAAGCAGGCCTATTTCGCCCGCGTCCAGCTTTCCGCCGCCGGCTTCTACAAGACGCCGAAGATCCACTGGGACCGCAAGGCCGGCCGCGGCACGCCCTTCTATTATTTCGCCTACGGCGCCTCCTGCACCGAGGTGTCGATCGACACGCTGACCGGCGAATATCTGATTGACCGCACCGACATCCTCCACGATGTCGGCCGCTCGTTGAATCCGGCGATCGACATGGGCCAGGTCGAAGGTGCCTTCGTCCAAGGCCTGGGCTGGCTGACGACGGAGGAACTCTGGTGGGACGACAAGGGCCGGCTCCGCACCCATGCCCCCTCGACCTACAAGATCCCGCTCGCTTCCGACCGTCCGAAGATCTTCAACGTGCGCCTCGCCGAATGGTCCGAGAACACTGAGGCCACCATCGGCCGCTCCAAGGCCGTCGGCGAACCACCCTTGATGCTGGCGATCTCGGTGCTGGAAGCGCTGTCGATGGCGGTAGCAAGTGTCGCGGATTATCGGGTCTGCCCGAGGCTCGACGCACCGGCGACACCGGAGCGGGTGCTGATGGCGGTCGAGCGGATGAAGCGGGTGTAGCAGATGCGAATGCGTCCGGCTCGTTTGTTAGCCTCGGCGGCGAACCCATCGGTCAGCCACCCATGACAGACATCCGCCGCTTCCTCGCCGCCCACCCGGACTGCATCCTCATCGACATCACCGGCACACAAGGCTCCACCCCGCGTGAGGCGGGTACCTTCATGCTGGCATCGCAAACCGCGTTATGGGGCACGATCGGCGGCGGCCAGTTCGAATTCATGGCGATCGCGAATGCGCGGGACATGCTCGCGGGAACGGGTGGGATGGCGGAGATGGATATCCCGCTCGGCCCTGACATCGGCCAGTGCTGTGGCGGACGCACGCAACTGCGGTTTCGCCGGGTGACAAAGGCGGTTGCTGAAGAAATCGAAGCCAGGCTAACCAGTGAGATCGAGTGTCTGCCGGAGGTCTATCTCTTCGGTGCCGGCCATGTCGGCCGGGCGCTGGCTGCGGCCTTGGCGCCGCTGCCGCTGTCGGTGACGGTCGTCGAAACGCGACAGGAAGAGCTCGCCAACCTGCCGGCAGAGACGAAGGCGCGGCTTGTGCCGATGCCCGAAGCACTGGTCAGGGATATTCCGGCCGGCGGCGTGGTCGTCATCCTGACGCACGACCACGCGCTGGATTTCCTCATCGCCCGCGAGGCGCTGGAAAAGACCGACCTCGCCTATACCGGCATGATCGGCTCGGCGACCAAACGCGCCACCTTTGCAAGCTGGCTTTCCCGCGAAGGTGGCGGAGAGCGCGGCTGGATGGAGCGGCTGACGCTGCCGATCGGCGGCTCGGCGGTCAGGGACAAGCGCCCTGAGGTGATCGCCGCCATGACCGCCGCCGAAATCCTCACGGCGCTCGCGGCCTACCGCATGCGCTCGTCCTCGTAATAGGGATCGCGTCCGTCGAGAAAACCGAGATCGCGCTTGACGCGATCCGGCACCGTGTCGAGATCGAGGCTGGGCATGCGCCAGATCCGCGCCAGCCGACCGCCGATGCGCCGGAAAATTCCGATGGTCTGCTGCGGCGGGCTCTGTTCGATAGCATAGCAATCCATGACATCACCTCGATGGCTTGATGGTATGAGTTGCAGTTTGACGGTAAAAATGCTGCAATTCCAATCGAACGACCGTCTGCCTGCATCAAGAGAACTTATCCATGAAACTCTCCAAGCAATTCCCGCTGAATGCGCTGCGCGTCTTCGAGGCCGCTGCCCGGCTCGGAAGTTTCACCAAGGCGGGCAACGAGCTCGGCATGACGCAGACGGCCGTCAGCTACCAGATCAAGCTGCTGGAGGAGAATGTCGGCGAGCCGCTCTTCCTGCGCCGTCCCCGCCAGATCGCACTGACGGAGACCGGCGAGCGGCTGGCGCCGAAGGTAACCGAAGCCTTTGCCATGCTGCACGACGCAATGGCGACGGCCCGCGACAGCGTCGAAGGCACGCTCGCCATCAGTTCGACCCATACCTTCGCCTCGAAATGGCTGGCGCCGCGCCTCGGCTCCTTCCACTTGAAACATCCGGCGATCGCGGTGCGCTTTCAGGCGAGCTCTGATATCATCGACTTCGCCCGCGAGCAGATCGATGTCGGCATCCGCTGGGGCGACGGCAACTGGCCGGGGCTGACGCTGCACCGGCTGATGGGCCTGGAGTTCACCCCGATGCTGAGCCCAAAGCTGGCGGAGACGGCAGGCGGCATCAGCGAGCCGCGCGATCTCCTGAAGTTCGATCTCTTTGACGCCGGCGACGTCTGGTGGAAACAATGGTTCGAGGCAGCCGGCGTCACGGAGACGGATCTCGATCGGCGCCCGCGCAACCAGCTTGGCTCCCAGGCGGTGGAAGCCGATGCGGCGATCGCCGGCCATGGCGTCGCCATTCTCCATCCGGCCTTCTATGCGGCCGAGATCGCGCTCGGCCGGCTCTACCAGCCCTTCGAACTGACCCGTAGCGACGGCAAGGCCTACTGGCTCGTCTACCCCGAAAACCGTCGCAACGTGCCCAAGATCAAGGCCTTCCGCAACTGGATCCTTGAGGAGATGAAGGCAGCCGGAAATTGATGCATGCCGCCTGAAACTGTACAGCGGTTTTCGGAGAACGACATACCGGACCCGGTTGGTGAGCCGGGTCCGGTGCTGTGGTCCGCCTTCAATATCCCATTTCCGGCGCATAGAAACAGCGCGGCGTATCCTCGTTCGGGAACAGACAGAGATGATAGTCGTTATCGCCGGATTGCATTGCCTTCGTCATTGGCAGCAGGAAGACATGAGCATGCGTCACCAGCCGGTGGTCTCCCGGCATCAGCGTCACACGATATCCGCCTGGCGTCACCGCCACGCTTTTCGAAGGGATCATCTGGCAATCGCCATTATGACTGTCGCCGTTGCAACAATAGGGGTCATAACTCCACCCCGAAGGTGCGTCGTGAGCCGTCGCCAACGACGCATACGCAATCATCACACACGTCAGAATACTGCGCATGGGCATCTTCTCCGTCGATGAATGCGCCGCCGATGAGCTAACGGTTCTTATTTTATTCCGGCGGCCTGCAAAAATAACTGTAATCGAGTCGTCGCAGTTCCAGATCTGCTGAATTAGCAGATTCAGTATAAGGCTGAGATAATGCACAGCCTTCTCGGCAGCTTTTAGGCACGCGACAGCAGATCGGCGATCCGACCGCGATCGGCAGCTTCGGCAAAACCGCTGAAGATCTCGACGAACGCGGTGATCATTCCATTGCTCCTTTGGCCGTGCCGGTCGTCGCGCGTGTGCAGTTCTTCAATCTCCTCTTCCCTCCCCGCCAAAATTTCCGCAATGTCACGAGTCGGAGGAAGATAGGGGAACTCGATGTATGAATATGCCATAGCATGGGAATGGCTCGCCTTCGCGGCGCGCTGGTTCCATGTCATTACCGCGATCGCCTGGATCGGATCGTCCTTTTATTTTATCGCGCTCGATCTCGGACTGGTGAAACGCCCACATCTGCCGCCCGGTGCCTATGGCGAGGAATGGCAGGTTCATGGCGGCGGCTTCTACCATATCCAGAAATATCTGGTGGCGCCCGCCCAGATGCCGGAGCATTTGACCTGGTTTAAATACGAAAGCTATTTCACCTGGATTTCCGGCTTCCTGATGCTCTGCATCGTCTATTATGGCGGCGCCGACCTCTTCCTCATCGACCGGCATGTGCTCGATATCAGCCCGCCCGTCGCCATCCTGATCTCGCTGGCGTCGCTTGCCCTCGGCTGGATCGTCTACGACCTGCTCTGCAAATCCCCGCTTGGGCGGAATACCTGGGGGCTGATGGCGGTGCTCTATGTCGTGCTCGTCTTCATGGCCTGGGGCTATACGCAGCTTTTCACCGGCCGCGCCGCCTTCCTGCATCTCGGCGCCTTCACCGCCACGATCATGTCGGCCAACGTCTTCATGATCATCATTCCGAACCAGAAGATCGTTGTCGCCGACCTTATCGCCGGACGGGTTCCCGATCCCAAATACGGGCAGGTCGCCAAGCAGCGTTCGCTGCATAACAACTACCTGACGCTGCCCGTCATCTTCTTCATGCTGTCGAACCATTATCCGCTGGCCTTCGGAACGCAGTTCAACTGGTTGATCGCCGCCCTGGTCTTCCTGATGGGCGTCACCATCCGCCACTGGTTCAACACCACGCATGCCAGAAAGGGCCGGCCGACCTGGACGTGGATCGTCACCGTCATCCTTTTCATCCTGATCATGTGGCTTTCAACCGCGCCGAAGCTGCTGACGGGCGAAACGGATGCGGCGGCGGTCGCGCCCGCCTTCCAGCAATTCGCCGACGATCCGCATTTCCCCGCCGTCAAGCAACTGGTCTCGACGCGCTGTTCCATGTGCCACGCGGCCGAGCCCGTCTATGAGGGCATCGTACGGCCGCCGAAGGGCGTGCTGCTCGAAAATGACGCGGAAATCGCCGCCCATGCCCGCGAAATCTATATACAGGCGGGCCGCAGCCATGCCATGCCGCCCGGCAACATCACCGACATCACGCCGGATGAACGCAAGCTGCTCGTCGCCTGGTTCGAGAGCGCAGTCGAAGGCAAGACACAATGACGACGACACTCCTGCGCGGCCGCCTGCTTTCCTTCCATCGCGCGCCGCTAAGCCTTACCGACAGCCAAAGCTATTTCTACGAGGAGGATGGCGGCCTGCTGATCGAGAATGGGCTGATCGCGGCAGTCGGCCCCTATGTCGACATCAAGGCAAAAACAGGCGAGGACATGGTCGAGATCGACCACCGCCCGCATCTGATCATGCCCGGCTTCATCGACATGCACCTGCATTTTCCGCAAATGCAGGTGATCGCCTCCTATGCGGCCAACCTGCTCGAGTGGCTGAACACCTACACCTTTCCCGAGGAATGCCGTTTCGTCGAAAGTGCGCATGCTGAAAGGATCGCCACGCATTTCTATGACGAGTTGATCCGCCACGGCACGACGACGGCGGTCGCCTATTGCTCCGTGCACAAGACCTCGGCCGACGCCTTCTTTGCCGAGGCGCTGAGGCGCAATATGCGCATGGTCGGCGGCAAGGTGATGATGGATCGCAATGCCCCGCAGGGCCTGCTCGACACGCCCGAGATGGGCTATGATGAGACCCGCCAGGTGATAGCGGCCTGGCACGGCAAGGGCCGTAACCATGTCGCCATCACTCCACGCTTCGCCATCACCTCCACGCCGGCGCAGATGGAGGCGACATCAGCGCTTGCCCGCGAATTTCCCGACCTGCACATCCAGACGCATCTTTCGGAAAACCACGACGAGATCAAATTCACCTGCGAGCTCTATCCCGACGCGCTCGACTATACCGACATCTACGCCCGCTACGGCCTGCTCGGGCCGAAGAGCCTCTTCGGCCACGCCATCCACCTGTCCGAGCGCGAAGCCGATGCCATGAGCGAGGCGGGTGCCGTCGCCGTCCACTGCCCGACCTCGAACCTCTTCCTCGGCTCAGGCCTGTTTCCGCTGAAGGCGCTGACACGGCGCGAAAAGCCGGTTCGCATCGGCGTGGCGACCGATATCGGCGGCGGCTCCAGCTATTCGATGCTGCGGACGATGGACGAGGCCTACAAGATCCAGCAGTTGCTCGGCGAACGGCTGAACCCGCTGGAAAGCTATTACCTGATGACCCGCGGCAATGCCGAGGCCCTGTCGCTGGCGGACCGGATCGGCACGCTGGAACCCGGCACCGAGGCCGATCTCGTCGTTCTCGATGCCGCGGCGACACCGGCCATGGCGCTGAAGATGGAAGTGGTGAAGACGCTGCCCGAGGAGCTTTTCCTGCTGCAGACGATGGGCGACGACCGGGCGATCGCCGAGACCTATGTGGCCGGCGTTGCGTCGAAGAAGGAGCTTCAATGAGACGCCCTGTTACTCTTGAAATCGGACCGTGAAAGCTGCCTGGCACGGCCAATTTCCCGTAACGCTCCCACGAAATTCATGTTATGGCCGATAGCCGCATTCAGATGTGAAGGTTCAATTCATGGCCGCTCCGCTCACCATCGCTGACCTGAAAAAGCTCGCGCAGCGCCGTGTGCCGAAGATGTTTTTCGACTATGCGGATTCGGGCGCCTGGACGGAATCGACCTACGCGGCAAACGAGAGCGATTTCAGCCAGATCAAGCTGCGCCAGCGGGTGATGGTCGACATGACCGACCGCACGCTGGAAACGACGATGATCGGCCAGAAAGTGTCGATGCCGGTGGCCCTGGCGCCGACCGGACTGACCGGCATGCAGCATGCCGACGGCGAGATGCTGGCGGCACGCGCCGCCGAGGAGTTCGGCGTTCCCTTCACGCTCTCGACGATGAGCATCTGCTCGATCGAGGACGTCGCTTCGGTGACGACGCGCCCCTTCTGGTTCCAGCTCTACGTGATGAGGGACAAGGATTTCGTTCTCAACCTTATCAATCGCGCCAAGGCCGCCAAATGCTCGGCGCTGGTGCTGACCGCCGACCTGCAGATTCTCGGCCAGCGGCATAAAGACCTGCGCAACGGCCTGTCGGCGCCGCCGAAATTCACGCCGAAACATGTCTGGCAGATGGCGACCCGGCCCTTCTGGTGCCTGGATATGCTGCAGACCAAGCGCCGCACCTTCGGCAATATCGTCGGCCACGCGAAGAATGTCTCCAACATCGCCTCGCTCTCCGCATGGACGCACGAGCAGTTCGACCCGCGGCTGTCCTGGGCGGATGTCGCCTGGATCAAGGAACAATGGGGCGGCCCGCTGATCATCAAGGGCATACTCGATCCGGAGGATGCGAAGGCGGCCGCCGACACCGGCGCCGATGCGATCGTCGTCTCCAATCACGGCGGCCGCCAGCTTGACGGCGCCCCCTCCTCGATCAGCATGCTGCCGAAGATCGTCGATGCCGTTGGTGACCGCATCGAGGTCCATCTCGACGGCGGCATCCGCTCCGGCCAGGACGTGCTGAAGGCCGTGGCGCTCGGCGCCAAGGGTACCTATATCGGCCGCCCCTTCCTTTACGGTCTCGGCGCCATGGGCAAGGAAGGCGTATCGCTGGCGCTCGGCATCATCCGCAAGGAGATGGACATCACCATGGCGCTCTGCGGCAGGCGCGACATCAATGACGTAAATTCGTCGATCATCGCAGGGCGGCAATGACCTGCTTGAGAAGCCAGCTTAGGAGAGTCACCAATCCCGGAATCGCCGTCGCGATTGCTGAGTCATTGAGCACACGATTCTGAGAGCATGCTGTCCGGGCGTCCGTTTCTGGTATTCCACCTCGAACGCCAGATAACAGCAAAGAGGCTCAAGGAGAGAAATCGGCACTGGCTGAACGTCCCTGATGGCGTGGGCAAGACCTGCCAGACGCATGCCGGAGAGCACCCGCATCTATCGCCTGCCGTCGTATTCAGCAGAGCGGCTGCCCATCGGTCGCATCGAGCAGAAGGATCGCGAAAATCACGAGAGAGATGGCGAGCGCAAAACGCTGCCGCCAGGCGATGCGGCGCGATCCGGCAATCCGCCTCTCGAGGTCAGGCGGTATCCGGTCAGGCTTGCGAAGCTGCATTCGGGACAACAGGTCGTCGATGGCGGCAAGACCGGCCGTCTCGGTCTCGTAGCTCGCCGCGAGGCGAAACAACAGCGCATCGAAGAGGAGATGGATCGCCAGCGCAAGAACAATCACGCAGAAAACGAGCATCAAAAGCCAGCCGAGCGGTGGAGCGAGGCCTCGATATCCCACGGTGACCGGGCCGACAATCAGTGGCAACAGCGCTGTCAGCCCGCAGAAGATTGAATTGCGGCCGAGATTTCGCGCAGCCGCCGAGGCCGTGGTATTCCACTGCGTCATTGCACGCCCTCCGCTATGGCATGGATACTTTCCGCCGGCAGATGAACGCGCCACCCCGCCCGTTCGATCAGCCGCAGTGCTTCGGCTGGATTTTCGCAACGTCGGCTGATGAGCAGCCAGCCCACGATAACGCAGGCGCTCCGCTGGAAACCTAGCGCACAGCAGACGAGGACCGGTCCCTGCTGGCGCGCATCCTCGACGAGGTTCGCTGCGGCGAGCGTCTGGATCTTGTCGAGGGCTGTAAGATCAAGGGTGGGAAAGCTGCACCAGCGCGCGCGTGTCCCGCCGGGGCGCAGAAGTTCGCCGGTAATGTCGATCACCGTGGCAAAACGGTCGGCCTCGTGGCCACGTGGAAAACGACCGAGATGGACGCCGTCAGCGATCACCACAGAAGCCGGCATTCTCCGGGTCCAGAGCCGAATGTTGATGAGAGCGCCGAGCCGGTAGGGTGCCAATAGCCAGCGGCTGGCAAGCGTGGCCCGGCCATCGACGCGTTTCTGGAATATCTGCGGACCGGCGCCGAAATATCCGACTGCGACGATCGCCAGCGCAACAGCCGGCCAGAGCAACAGAAGCGCTGCGGCCGATAGAGGCGTGCAGAGCGCTCCAAGGCCGAAAAATGCGACGGCACCGCACAGATAATAGATGCCGAGACGGCGCGACTTTGGATCGCCGCTCATCGCAAAGTTCGCGAGAGGCGACCCGGCATCGCGCGGAAAAAGCCAGACGGCAGACAGACCGAGCAGCATGCCGGTCGGTATGTCGATGACGTGATGCTGCCACGTGGTCAGCACGGAGACACCGATCAGGAGGCACCAAAGGTGCCAAAGAAGCCGTGCCTTCCGCGGCAACCGGCCGCGCAGATGATCCCAGATCACCACCAGGAGCGCGATATGCAGCGACGGCGCCTGGTTGAACGGCTTATCGAAGCCACCGAGGACGGCGAACATGAAACCGGGCAGGCCGCTCGTTGCCGGCCGCACGAAAGTCGCTTGGAGCGGAAACGCGACGAAGCAGGCGACGGCCACTATCTGGATCGTCAGATAACGTCGCGCGAGCATATCCACGTCGCGCGGCGTCGTGTTGATGAACAGGCAGAGTGCATAGAACAGATTGATCGACCAATATGGAATAATAGTCCATCCAAGGAACGGAATGGCGCTTTCCCATGCGAAGGCGACGTTCGGCACATGAGCGCGTTGCGATGCCAGCCAATTGGCGCCGCCATAGCTCAGATAGAAGAACGGTCCCAGGAAGACGAGCCAGAGCGCCGCCCGCTTCGGGACCGGTGCTGCCGCGGAAAAAGTAGAACGTGCCCTCTCCACGCTTTGCCCTCAGACTCTCTCGGCCAGCGAGACAGTGAAAATGCCCCATTGATCGATGCGCTGTTCGATCTTGCGGAAACCGGCTGCGGCGACCAGTTGGTCCATTTCCTCTTGCGTCCGCCGCCGCATCACCCACGCCTCGCCGCCGCGGTGGGAGGTCAGTGCGCGGGCGATCATCTCCAGTTGTGGATGCCATGGCTGGTTGGTGTAGACAAGCAGACCACCGGGCAGCATCGCGCGGGCGATCCCGTTGAGCGACGCGGCGATCATCGCATTGTCGGAAAACAGCTCGTAAAGGCCGGAGACGATCGCGAGATCCGGAGCCGGCGTGATTGCAGCCAGACCCTCGCAGTCAAAGGCATCCTGCTGGCGGAAGCTGACGAAATCACTCAGTCCACGCGCCGCAATGCTCTTGCGGCCGGCATCGACGTTGATGGAGGAATAGTCCTGCAACCGCGCACTATCGGGACGCACGGCAGCTGTCTCGATCGCATCAAGGACATAACGGCCGTGCCCGGCCGCTATGTCGAGCATGTGGGTATTGCGGCCGACTGCTTTCAGGCGCTGCAGCGCGCGGTCGATCAGTTCCTGCAAGTGTAGCTTGCGCTGCCTGATGCCGCGCCAGCCGATCGCATCGAGGAACACCTTGTCGATCAATCGCCCGCCGGGACCGAGCCCGCGCGGCTTGTTCTCGTAGACGTAATCGAGGGTCGAGCCGGAATCAAAACCGGTCTTGACCCCTGTCTTTATGCCTTCAGACACCAAAGCACCGATCTTGATGTTGAGGCGGCTGAGCGCCCAGTAGATGCCACGTGGGGATGTGGCGTCCAGCGGGCTCGCGAGCCGGTCGGCCTCGTCCTTTGTATAGCCCTGGATATGGGCGGTGCAAAGGTTGGCAGGCGCCCGGGGCTCGGCGAAACGCGCGTCTATAAAACGGCGGACTTCGGCCAGGGCAATCGCGCGCTCCTTTTCGCCAAGCGTGTCATGGTAGAAGCCGGCAAGCACATGCCGTTCCTTGATCCGGCTGCCGAGGTTTTCGTAAAACCGGTGCTGCGGCGCGTGTCGCACCACCCAGTCGCTGCCGGAGATCAGCAATTGGGTCGGGACGGTGATGGCGCGGGCGTCGCCGACAACGCGGGCTGCCGCCTCATAGAGCTGCAACAGGATGTTGGAGGCAATTGGCCTAGATATCAATGGGTCGGATTCGTACGAGGCGATGCGCTCGGGGTCATGCGTCAGGAACCTCGCCTTGACATAGGAATTGACGAAGAATGTCCCCTTAACCTTTTCCCAGAGTGCAATGCCTTCTTTGGCGAAAGGCACGTAGAGCTTGACGCTGAAGGCCGGTGAGGCAAGCACGAGCGCACGGATCGGCGGCGCATAGTCGTGCACCCAGGTGGCGGCGAGGACCGCGCCGACGCTCTGCGCAATGACGGCGATGTCTTCGACAGCAGTACCGCTTGTCTCGCTGACATGGCGGACGAAACAATCGAGATCATGCGCCGAGGCAGCAAAGGATGGCGAATAGCCGCGCTCTCCCGGCGAGCGTCCATGGCCGCGTGCGTCCCAGGCGTAGAAGGAAAAATCATCGAGGCCGAGCTCGGTGGCAAGGTGGGTGACGCGGCCGCTATGCTCGTGGCCGCGATGGAGAAGAATGATTACACCATTCGGTGCAGCGCCCGTCGAAGGCCACGCCCGATAAAAGAGTCGAGTGCCATCATGCGATGCGAATTCGGATTCATGCATTGGTCTGGCCGTCGAGGACGGTTGCCCACTATCGGCAGTTTGCAGCACGGTCTTCTCCAATTCTGATTGGTGGGTGGGTTACAACCATTGGCGGGAACAGTGATTTGCCTGCATTGCAAAAGTCTAGTTGCAAATGTAAGTCCTTTACGAGAACCGATATGAAGTGTGGCTTTCCTCATAACTAAGATGATCTGCACCCGCGAGAGGCGGGGATAGACTATTTCGATGCACGAAATTCCAATGAGGTAGCATGTCTGTCTATCAATTGAAGTCCCGATTTCAGAATATTCTTCGCCCTCTGGTGAGTTCCCTCGCGGCGCGAGGCGTCACCGCCAATCAGGTGACTTCAGTTGCCGCCGCCGTCTCGGTTGCATTGGGCTTTTTTCTGAGCGTCGCCCCGCTGCCGCATTGGTTCCTGCTGGTGCCTGTATGGTTTCTCCTGCGCATGGGTCTCAACGCCATCGACGGCATGCTCGCGCGCGAACATGGGCAGAAGAGCATTTTAGGCGCGTATCTGAACGAGATCGGTGATGTCGTGTCGGATGTCGCCCTGTATTTGCCGTTTGCGCTCATCGATCCGAACGGCTTTGTGCCGGCGATGGCGGTCATATTCCTCTCGGCGCTGACGGAATTTACCGGCGTTCTGGGTCAAACGGTCGGGGCAAGCCGGCGTTACGACGGGCCGCTGGGCAAGAGCGACCGCGCGGTCCTTTTCGGCGCGCTCGGCATCTTTGTCGCGGTTGGTGGTACATTTGCAGCATGGACTTCGTGGCTCTGGGCGGTGGTGGCTCTACTTCTCATATGGACCACCATCAACCGTATCAGCGCCGGTATTCGCGAGGCGCATACGGCCGCCCGATAGGGAACCGAGCCGATCTGCTGCCGGTTCTTTCATCGGCACATGTGATCCGGAATTGTGTCGAGGCTTTTGCTGCCGGTCACGCGTTGGGCTTCAAGAAGTGAATCTTTTCACAAGGCTGCTCACTGCCGCCAGCTCGCGACATCTCTCGATATTGGACACTGCCTCAGTCCTTCTAACCGCACGTTAAGCCTAGGTTGTATTTTCATCGCCACCCCTTGAAAGCACAAAAGCGGTGCTTTATGTTTTACCTATGGTTATCACAGGTAAGACACCACATCCATCGCTGCTGCGCTACACGCTGGCGCCTGACGACAGTGCCCGGCAGGCGCTGGACGATACCATTGCCGCCTATCTCAGGATGATCGAAATCCTGACTGGCCTCGTCTCCGACAGGACGGGCGCCAATCTCGTCGTGCTGCATGACCTTGCCTATGAAACCGTCCGCGAGCAGACGGGCTTGCCGGCAAGGCTGGTCACGCTCGGCCTTCGCGATTTTGCCGCCAATCGCGGCGTCACCGCCGATCCGCCGCATCTGCCGCTCGATGACAAGCTCTTCGCCATCAAAGGCCCCTCGGACCTGACGATCGCCACGGTGCACGGACGTGTCGCCGTGCCCTTCGATGTCGCGGGTTATTCCAGGGGATGGGAGAGTATTTTTCCGGCCTACCTCGTTGCAGGCCAGAATCGCTACGAGATTCACATCGGCGTTACGCCGAATTCCGCTCGGATGGAGGAAAACATGACGAACGAAGGCATTCTCTCACGCATGGGCCGTCTGATCGCGGGCATCGCGAATGCGGCGATCGACAAGGCCGAAGGCGTAAACAAGATCGCCGTCATCGAACAGGCGATCCGCGAGATCGATGCAGCGGCGGATGAGGCCCGCACCGATCTCGGCAAGGCGCGCGCGGAGGAATACCGCATCCAGAGCCGCAAGGACGAAATCGTCGACGACCTGAACGCGCTCGACCAAAAGATCCGCATCGCCGTCTCGTCAGAGCGGGATGACCTGGCAAAGGCCGGCGTTGCTCGCCAGATCGATCTCGAATCCCAGATCGCAGCGCTCGACAAGGCGCTGGCCGATGCCAGGGAACAGGTGGACGAAGGCCAGAAAGCCTTGCAGGCCGTCCTCGCCACGCGCCGCGAGGCGGACGCCCGCCTTGCCGATTTCAAGCGCAGCATCGCCCGGCATCCAGAACACGCCGCGACCGGCCACAGCCAGCCCGCACCGGGTGCAGATGCTGCCCGCGCTGCCGCGGCAGTCTCTCGGCTGACCGGGGTTCCTACTGGCGAGCATGCCCATAGTTCCGAATTGGACGAACTCGACCGGTTGCATCGCGAACAGGCGATCGAGGCACGCCTCGCACGCTTCAAGGCGGATAACCGGTAACGCCGATGGCCCTTCTCTTCGCTCCCGAATGCGCTCCCTTTGCCATTGCCGCCGCCGTGCTTGTAGGTCTGACCGCGATCGAGATGCTTGCGATGGTCATGGGTTTTTCGATGACGGATTTTCTGGGAAAGCCGGAGGCTCATGGCCATGACGGCATCCTGGCATACCTGTCCTGGCTCAATCTCGGCGGTGTTCCCCTGCTGATTCTTCTGATGATGACACTCGGATTCTTCGCGATGACTGGGTTTGCCTTGCAGGCCGTCGCCAGCGCCCTCTGGGCGCCGCTGCCGAGCTTCATCGCCGTCATACCTGCCGCGCTCGCAACCATCCCTATGGTCAGGGCATCGAGCAGAACTGTGGCGCGGCTCGTACCGCACGACGAAACCTATGCCGTCGATCTCGACGCCTTCCTCGGCCGGACCGCCGAGGTGTCGATCGGCCCGCTCGATCAGGGACTGCCGGGCCGCGTCCGTGTCAAAGATCAGCACGGAAACTGGCATGTGCTTCGAGCCCGAGCCGCCAAGGGCGAGGGTCCGCTTGGGATCGGCGCTTCGGTTCTTCTCGTCGATCACAAGGCCAATGTGTTTATCGCCATTCCCGCGCCGGTCGACCCCACCGATGCGAACAATCAATCTTTCAGGGAGCAGCAATGATGTACGACGTTATTCTACCAGCCGGCATTGGGATTGTTCTGATCTTCGGCATCGGTTTTGTCCTCGCCTCTCTTTACACGCGCTCCAGCCGCGATGAGGCCTATGTGCGCACCGGTCTCGGCGGCCAGAAGGTCGTGCTCGACGGCGGTTCGGTCGTCCTTCCGATCTTCCATTCGACCGCGCGGGTCAACCTGAAGACGCTGCGGCTCGAGGTTCGCCGCGGCGAAGGCGATGCACTGATCACCAAAGACCGCATGCGCGTCGATATCGGCGCCGAGTTCTATGTGCGCGTCAAACCCGATGCCTCCTCGATTGCGCTTGCAGCTCAGACACTCGGCAATCGCACCAATGACGCCGAGGCCCTCCGCATCCTGATCGAGGCGAAATTCGTCGACGGTCTTCGCTCGGTGGCCGCGACGATGAATCTCGACGCGCTGCAGGAACAGCGCATGGATTTCGTCAAGGCCGTGCAGGAAGCTGTCGGCGCCGATCTCCAGTCGAACGGCCTCGAACTCGAATCCGTGTCGCTGACACGCCTCGACCAGACCGATATCAAGCATTTCAACGCCAACAACTTCTTCGACGCGCAGGGCCTGGCGGCATTGACCCGCATCACCGAGGGACGCAAGAAGGAGCGGAACGAGATCGTTCGCGACACCGAAGTCGCCATCGCCCAGAAGGATCTCGAGGCCCGCCAGCAATCGCTGACCATCGAGCGGACGAAGCGAGAGGCCGAACTCAGCCAGGAAAGAGACATCGCCAACAAATCCGCGGCGACACGTGCCGAAACCGCGCAGCAGGAGCAGGCCGCAAAACGCGCCGAGGAGGAAGCCCGCATCGCCTCCGAACAGGCGATCGCCGAACGCGAGGCATCCGCCAAGCAGGCTCGCGAAAGCGCCAACATCGACGCCGCCCGCGCCGTCCAGCAACGCGAAACCGAAGCCAAGCGTGACCTCCAGATCGTGGCACAGGAGAGCGCGATCGCCGTTGCCAACAAAAGCCGTGAAGAATCCGAAGCGAAGGCGGCTGCGGAAACGGCCCGCGCCCTGGCGATCGCGGCAGAGGAAAAAGTCGGCACAGCCAAGGCGATCGAGATTGCCGAACGCGAAAAGCAGATTGCCGTGATTGATGCGCGCAAGAAAGCCGAGACGGAAGCAACCGCCGTCACCGTCGGCGCGGAGGCCGAAAAGCAGGCAGCAAGCGACCAGGCCGAGGCCATCAAGACGCTCGCAACCGCCGAGGCGGATGCGGCGATCATCAAGGCCAAGGGCATTCTCGAAACCGGCAAGGCCGCGGCCGAGAGCGAAGCATTGCTCAACGACGCTCGCAACAAGCTGAGCTCTGCTATCATCGAGTTCGAGATCACCCGCGAACGTATCCGCATCATTCCGCAGGCGCTCGCCGAGGCGGTCAAGCCGATCGAGAAGATCTCCGATATCAGGATATTCGATACCGGCGGCATGCTCGGCCGCGGAAACGGAGCGGCCGGCGGAAACGGCATCGGGCTCGGCGAAGGGCTGGCCAGCCAGCTCCTCTCCTATCAGGCGAATAAACCGATCCTCGACAAATTGCTGAAGGAAGCCGGCTTCGACGGCGACGATGCCATCTCATCACTTCTTGGAAATCTCGATGGCGCAAGACCGGCAACCACCGCAGCCCCGGCAAGGCCGGCAACACCGGCCCCAGCCCCGACACAAACGATCATCCCTCCGGCCCCGAAGCCGGCACCAAAGAAGGACTGATCGCCGCGAAAGCGGGTCTGGACTAGAGCCTTTCCGGGTTAGATTTTAGGCCGGTTCGGCCTAAAATCCGAATCTTGTTCTAAATTAATTAGTTAGAGCATGATGTTGCCCGAAAACCGCACATACTTTTCGGCATCATGCTCTATCTCACCCAACCCGTTGCCAGCGCGCCTGCCCAGTCGGCACGGCCCCTTTCGGTGGCCAGTGCTGACATCGCCATATGGTCATAGGCGACCGTTCGGAACTGCCATATCCATCCGGCCGCCGTCTTTTCCAGAATGGCGTAGCTCGCCAGCGGATGGCCGACTTCCACCTTGTGGTAATAGGGCAGCTCGTCGTCATAGGCCGCGCAGCCGACGCTGCCGGGGTTGACGATGAGACGGCCGTCGGAAAGCCTGATAGCGCGGGGGATGTGGCTGTGGCCGCAAAGGATCAGCGGCAGGTCGATGCCGTCGGCCAGCGCCTCGATTGCCTCGATCGGCTTCAGGAAGACGAAACCCTCCGGCGAAACGGATTCCAGCCAGTAGAGATTGTCGTCCTTCGGCGTCGCATGGCAGAGATAGACCTCATCGCAATAGACGGTATCGAATGGAAGACTACGGATCCAATCGAGATGGGCTGGCGACAATTGGTGATAAGCGGCGGCATCCGAAACATGCAGCGCCGCCGGATCCCGTTCGATCAGGTAGCGGTCGTGATTGCCGCAGATCGAGGTCAGGCCGAGCGGCATCAGCAAGTCTGCCGTCTTGCCGGCTTCGAGCGGCCCGCTAAAGAAATCGCCGAGATTGACGATCTCCTCGATGCCCTGTGCACGAATATCCGCAAGCACCGCCTCGAGCGCCAGATGGTTTCCGTGGATATCGGCAATTGCCGCAAACCGCATTTTTTAGCTCCCTCGATAGGTAGAATAGCCATAGGGCGAAATCAGCAGCGGCACATGGTAATGCGCCGTGACGTCGGCAATGCCGAAGCGGATCGGCACGAGATCGAGGAAGGCCGGATGCGGCAGAGGCGTGCCGCTCGCCCTCAGATAATCGCCGGCGTGGAAGACCAGCTCATAGGTACCGGCTCGAAAATTTTCGCCAATGAGGATAGGGCCGCCATCAACCCGGCCGTCGGCATTGGTCTCGACCGTCTTCAGATGCCTGCGAATCTCGCCGTCGAGCTGAAAAAGATCGATCCTCAGGCCCTCGGCCGGCTTGCCGAGGGCGGTGTCGAGAACATGCGTGGTCAGTCCGGTCATGGGGCTGGCTCTTTGATGATAAAAGGGGCTTCGAAGAAGAATTCTTCCAGATTGTTGCCTGGCCCGTCGCGGTCGACGACCAGGAAGTCTGAGGCTTGGTCGAGCGCCATCAGCGGATGATGCCAGACATTGCGGCGGTAGTTTACGCCCTGGTCGCCGCGCGCCAGAAACACCTGCGGCCTGCCCGGGCGGCCGTTCTCGTCCTCGGAGACGACGACGAGAAAAGGACGGCCCGAGACCGGCGAGAAACTCTGGCTGCCGAGGGGGTGGCGCTCCATCATCCCGACGTCATAGGGGAAGCTGCGCGGCTGTCCGCGAAAGAGGTTGATGATGACGCCTGCGCCCTCGCCCGTCGCATCAGCGGTGGCCAGCGCATGAAAACGCTCCGTCGTGCCGCCATTGATGAACCGCATCGAGGCCGGATCGGCCTCAATCACCTCGCCGAAGGGAGCGAAGGCGGATTTGGTGAGCGGGCGGATCTCGAGAAATTCGGACATGGCTTCATTCGCCTTGGGCATGCCAGTAACGGACAGCATCGATCGCGGAAAGAAGCTCCGGCAGCGTGCGATAGGTCGCCTCCCATATGTTCGACGGACTGAGATCGAAGACTTCCTCGAGGATACGGTTACCCATGCCACAGATTCTCGTCCATGGCAGATCGGGATGCTCAGTCGCAAATTCCGGATGGTTGACGAGCAGTCGGGACGCCGCCGCACCGATGGTGAAGTGGCAGAAGGCAACAGCCTTGAAGGTGAGCTTGTCCCCGGCGAACGCCGCCTCATCCATTCCGCCGACGAAAGACAGCGCTTCGGATGCCGCCTCATACATTTCATTGAGATAGTCGATGGCGCGCCGCTCTTTCATTCAGCCTCCGGCAGCATCGATGTCAGCCGCAGCAGCGCGATCCGTTCGACCTGCGCCGTCGCGGTCACAAATTCCTCATGCCGATCATTGCCGATCCGTGTTTCGAACGCCGACAGGATATCGTCCTTGCCAAGCCCCTTGACGGCGATGATGAAGGGAAAGCCGAATTTTTCGACATAGATCGAATTGAGTTCGGTGAATCGGGCATACTCGGCTGGGCTCAAGCGATCGAGACCGGCGCCGGCCTGCTCCTTCCGGCTGTCCTCGGTGAGTTCGCCCGATATCGCGAGGCGCCCGGCAAGGTCAGGATGGGCGTTGAGCACGCCGAGACGCTCCTGCGGGCTTGCCGCGCGGAAGATGGCGGTCAGCGACGCATGCACGCCGGCCACGGTCAGCGGCTCTATCACGGGGCCGGCGTCATAGGCGCGCTCGGCGATGAAAGGCGAATGTTCAAAGACGCCGCCGAAGCGGGAGACGAAATCCTCGCGCGACACCATCAAAGCGCTTCCGGCTGATGGTGCTTGTGCCAGTGTTCGGCGATCTCGATGCGGCGTGGAATCCAGACATTGTCGTGCTTCAGCACATATTCGATGAAGCGTTTCAGCGCCGCTGCCCGGCCCGGACGTCCGACGAGGCGGCAATGCAGGCCGACTGACATCATCTTCGGGCTGCCCGCCTTGCCTTCCTCATAAAGCGTATCGAAGGCATCCTTCAGATAGGTGAAGAACTGATCGCCGGCATTGAAGCCCTGCGGCGTCGCAAATCGCATATCATTGGTTTCAAGCGTATACGGAATGATCAGGAAGGGTTTCCCGTCGACGCCCTTCACCCAGTAAGGCAGGTCGTCGGCGTAGGAATCGGAGGAATAAAGGAAACCGCCCTCCTCCTGCACCAGTCGCAGCGTGTTGTCGGAAGGCTTGCCCTGATACATGCCGTAGGGCCGCACGCCGGTGAGTTCGGTGTGCAGTCGCACGGCTTCGAGGATATGTTTGCGCTCCAGATCTTCGGGAAAATCCTTATATTCCAGCCACCGGTAGCCGTGGCTGGCGATCTCCCAGCCGGCCTCCTTCATCGCGGCAACGGCCTCGGGGTTGCGGGCCATCGCCAGCGTCACGCCGTAGACGGTCGCCTGCACCTTGAGATCGGTGAACATGCGCCAAAGCCGCCAGAAGCCGGCACGCGAACCATATTCGTAGATCGATTCCATGTTGAGGTTGCGCTGCCCTGGCCACGCGGCCGCACCGACGATCTCCGACAGCAGGTTTTCGGAAGCTGGATCGCCGTCGAGGATCGAGCTTTCGCCGCCCTCCTCGTAGTTGATGACGAACTGCACGGCGACGCGTGCCTCGTCCGGCCATTTCGGATCAGGCGTCAGACGCCCGTAACCAACGAGATTGCGCGGATAAGTCTCGGATACCATCAAATCACCTTCTGAAAAGACGGGGAACGGTAGCATCCGCAGCCGGAATGTCGAGACGGAAACTGCTCTGCCGGATTTTGCCTTTGCAGCACAAGGCTTTAGCTCATCAGCATCCTTAGGCGATTTTGCGCGCGCTGACCTTGCCCATCGGATGCAGCGAGTGAACGCGGAAAGGACCGCCCGTGCCCTCCTCTATCATCAGCGCCACGTTCGAAACCGTGACAGGCTCGGTGAGGACAGGCTCGAAGATTGTCCGCAACACCGGCTCGATGCGCGGCATGTCGATCGCGTTGACGGGACCCGTCACCGGCATATGAAAGCGGAATTCCTCCATCACGTAGGGATTGCCCCAGCGATGCAGATTGGCAAGTTGCGTCGCCGATAGCCCGTCCGGATCGCTGCGTTCGATCTCAGCCTCGCTGAGCGGCGCGCGGAAACGATCGAATTCCTGCACGATCGCCGAAGCGAGATACTGGATCTGCTCGCAGGGAGTGCTCGGCAGCAGGCTGTAGAAATTGCCGAGCCGGGCGACTTCGATGCGCGGAATCTGGAAGGGAACAAAGGTCCCGGAAAAACGCATCAGATCGCGCAGGAGTTGCGATTCGGGCATGTCGCGGGACAAGTGGAACGGCGCCTTCAAAACGCCGTGAAATCCGTAGCGCCGCGGCACCGCGGTATGGAAGGCGATCTCGTGAATGCCGAGGCCACGGACTGCCGGAGGCTCCATCATATCGCCCGAAAACACGTTTCGGCCAAGCCAATTGGCGGCCACGAGCGACAACGGATCGCTCGCCGGAGGCGTGAAGCAAATGGCATAGCGCATGCAATTTCCTCCATCAAGGAAGTGAGCGCCGGTGAGATCCGGCGCTGTCGATGCGCAAGCAGATAGGTGATTTGCATGACAGAATAACGAAACGCAGCGCCGCCTAATTCACGTTTAACGTGAAGCCGTCGCAATATGGCTTGAAATTGCGAAGCTTTCCGGCAGCAGAAATCCGCAGTCTGTATCGCCTGCGATACATATCGCCGCCTCCGCCAGCCGGTGGGCGAGGCCGAAGCTGACCTTGAAGCCGCCGGTCAGCGCGATCAGGCGCCAGTGATCGGGATGGCGGCCGATCATTGGATCCCGGTCGATCGCCTTCGGACGAAGCCCGGCCCAGCGTTCGACAACGGGAGCGTCGCGAAGCGTCGGCACGATGCCGCGCGCCGCCTCGATCAGCACGTCGAGCTGGGCGTCGGTCGAGCTGGGATCGTCAAAACGGTTCTCGCTGGTGCTGCCGATTGCCACGTGCCCGCCCTCATGCGCGATGACATAGAGCCCGTCGAGAAAGATCGTCGGCAGCGCCGGGTCAATATCGGCTTTCAACAGTGCTGCCTGCCCCTTGACCGGCTGGCCGAGCGGTTGTTTCAGCCCCGGCGTCAGTTCTTGCAGCAATGGAAAGGAGCGATGGCCGGCGGCCACGATGCAGTGACTGAAAGTGATCGTTTCACCGTTGACTTCGGTCGTGCCGCGATCAGGATCGGGGCCGGCAACCGTCGCATGCTCCAGGATACGAACATGCTTTGCTCGCCGAAGGAAGGCGATAAGCGCTGCGATCAGCAAGCGGGGCGCAACGCGCGCGGCGAGCGTGTCGTGCACGAAGCCGCTCTCGCCGGCGGACGCCTCGATCCAGCCGTTGACCGGTGGCCTGTCGAGCACATGCCAATGGAAGCGGCGCTCGCCCACCCGCCAATGCTGTTCAGCGTCCTCGAAATGGCCGCGCGCTATTTTTTTGAGATGCGGCTTCGGCAGCGGGATCAGCCGTCCGGACCTGTTATACCCGGAGGAAAGCCCGGTCTCGGCTTCGAGCGCTGTGATTTCGGCTTCGAGCGAGACCAGCGCATCGAACTGGAACTGCTTCTTCTCCGACCATCGGTCCGGCATATGCGGCATCAGCGCGCCGAGCAGGCCGCCGCTTGCACCTTCGCCCAACCTCCCGGCGTCAGCAATAAGAGTACGGATGCCCCGGCGCTCGGCATGGACGGCCGCCCAGAGCCCCATGATGCCGCCGCCGACGATCAGCAATTCTGAGGATGATTGACCTGAGACCGGCTGAGGACTATCGGCTTTTTCCATGACAGACGTGAACCCCGATCAGATTGGCGCGGGCGCGCCGCAGCCGCTCGAATGGCGCGACGGCGATATGCCCTATTCCACCGCCTTTGGCGATCATTTTTATTGCCAGACCGATGGGCGGCTGGAATGCGGCCACGTTTTTCTTGCCGGTAACGGCCTGCCGGAGCGCTGGAACGGGCGGCAGAGATTCCGGATCGGAGAACTCGGCTTCGGCACCGGCCTGAACTTCGCCGAAACCTGGCGGCAATGGAAGCTCCACCGTGCCGACGGCCAGCACCTGCATTTCACCTCCTTCGAACTCCACCCGATGCGCGGCGAAGAAATCGGCCGGGCGCTGTCGCACTGGCCGGAGATCGATGCCGAACGTCCGGTGCTGACGGCGGCTTGGCCGGAAATACCGGCCGGTATCGTGCGACTCGATCTCGACGCCCAGACGACGCTCAGCGTCGTATGCGGCTATGCCTTGGACGGCGTCGCGGCAGCCGAAGACGACTTCGACGCCTGGTATCTCGACGGCTTCGCCCCGTCGCGCAACAGCGATATGTGGTCGGAGGAACTGATGCGGCTCGTCTGCGAGAAAAGCGCAGCCGGCGGCACCTTCGCCACCTATGCGGCTGCCGGTTTCGTGCGCCGCAATCTCATCGCCGCGGGTTTTGCCGTCGAGCGCCGCCAAGGCTTCGCCGGCAAGCGCGAAATGCTCTGTGGTATCAAAGAACCCAGTGGATAAGCTTGTCGAGTCAATCGCGGAGGCTGCTAACTTTTGTCGTTTCGCGCGACTATTTCCTGGTAGGAAAGGATATGGCAAGCATAACGAATTCTGAACCGCAACTTGACAACCGTGTGAATGGACGCGTGAAATCGGAGCCGAAAGAACGGCTGATAGCGCTCCATTTGGCAATAGACCAGGGGATCGCCGACACAGAAGCAGGCCGCATCAAGCCCATCAGCGATGTCGCCGCGCGTCTTGCGGCCAAATACAACGACCGTTCGTGATTGTCCCGTTTCCCGCAAAGATCTGCAACTAGGTAGCAACGGCCGCTGGACTTTGCGTTGCTACCTCACAGGATCGCCACATGAATGTTGCGAATGGTTCTAATCTCGGATTTCCGTCCCGTAATTTGTCTTATCGCAAAGATTGCATTCGGCGTCGCGACGGTCTATCGACAGACCGAACTCATAAGGCCCGACATGGAGAATAGCGTTCCAAAGACTGTGCGAAGACGACGCTGAAGCTCTCAAGCTTCCGCGAACCTTCAGCCATGCAGTCAAGGGAATGATTCATGTCCGTGAAATCGGCCGCGCTCGCCGCACTCGCATCCGCATATAAATTGAATGGCCTCGAAGCCGTCCCCTCCGTCGTCCGGTCAACGAAGCCTGAATTCGGCGACCTCCAGAGCAACGACATGATGCGGCTCGCCAAGGCAACTCGGAAGAACGCGCGCGAGCTGGCCGCCTCCGTCGCCGCAGCGGCGTGCAACGACGTCTTCGACGACGTGTCCGTCGCAGGTCCAGGTTTCGTGAATTTCCGGTTGTCGGACGAGGCCATTGCCGCAGAGGCGACCGCGATGCTGGGAGACCCCGCGCTCGGCGTCGCGAAGGAGGTCCCCGTCCGCACCGTCATCGACTTCGGTGGCCCCAATGTCGCGAAGGCCCTACATGTCGGGCACCTCCGGTCATTCGTCATCGGTGAGAGCCTCCGGCGCATTTTGGTCGAGATCGGACACGACGTGATCTCGGACATCCACCTAGGTGACTGGGGTCTGCAGATGGGCAAGCTCCTGCACGGCGCCGCCATCGCCTCCGGCTGGCAGAACGGGGATCCCGTGCCTTTCATCGAAGACTTTTCCTTCGACGGGATGTCGGTCGGGGAGCTCGGGATACTTTACAAGTCCGGCAATGCGGCCAGCGAGGACGATACCGCGCTTGCGACCGCCCGGTTGCTTACGAACATGCTCCAGGACGGCCACCCCATCCTCACGACCGCGTGGAGGCGGATGCGGGAAATCTCCCTCGATGCAGTGTCAGCCACCGCCGGACAGCTCGGGGCGCATTTCGATCTGTTTCTCGGCGAAAGCGACGCCCACTCCGAGGTCGCCCCCATGCTCGACGACCTCGTGTCACGCGGGCTTGCCCGGGAGAGCGACGGAGCGCTGGTCATCGACGTCTCCGGCGATGGACTTCCCGACAACGTCCCGCCGCTTTTGCTGCGGAAGAGCGATGGTGCCGCGCTTTACGGCACGACGGATCTGGCGACCATGCGGCGGCGGGTGCGGGATATCGGCGCGCAGCGGATCATCTATTGCACCGATGACCGCCAAGCGCTCCACATCGGGAGCGTTTTCTCGGCTGCGCGTTCGGCAGGATATGCTCACGGTATTGAGTTGCGACACGCGACCTTCGGTACCGTCCGGGGATGGGACGGGAAGCCGTTTAAGACCCGTGACGGCTCCGCGGCGTCGCTCAGCGGCATGATCGAGCTGGCACTTGCGAAGGCCGCGGAGAAAGTGACGGACAAGGACACGGCGACCGTGGTTGGCCTCGGCGCGCTGAAGTTCGCCGACCTCTCCATCCCGAGGAAGACTGGATACGTCTTCGATATCGACAGGATGACTTCTTTCGAGGGACGGACGGGGCCGTACCTGCAATATGCCTACGCCAGGATCTGTTCGATCCTCAACAAAGCAGCCTCAGCGGGCATCGTTCCAAGCGTCAAGGTCTCGGTCAGTCATCCGTCGGAACGGGCGGTGCTCGTCGAATGTCTCTGGTATCCGTATTCCCTATCCGAGGCCGCCCGGCAGCTTGAGCCGTTCGAGATCGCCGAACGGGCATACCAGGTGGCAGACACTTTCAGCCGCTTCTACACGGACTGCACGGTGCTGAGCGGAGAAGATCCACCCGGACGTCTCGCCACCTGCAAGCTGGTTGGGCAAGTGATTGGGAAGTGTCTCGAGCTTCTCGGAATGGAAACAGTGCGAAGGATGTGACCCTTTGCTTGTGGAGGCATCCGAAAGCGGCAGTCGGATGGCTGACGTCCACAAGAGATCGGATCCCAAGGCCGGCGGCAGTTGTTACCCAATTCGCGCAGATCAGTAGCTGGTGCGCTCCGGCTGCTGCTCGCTCGTTCCGAGCCACTGGCGGATTTTTTCCTCGAGCAGTTCGGGACTGATCGGCTTCGACATGTAGTCGTCCATGCCGGCATCGAGGCAGAGCTCGCGGTCGCTTTCGAGCGCATGGGCGGTGACGCCGATGATCGGCACCCGGTGCCCCTGCCCGTTTTCGCGCGCGCGGATCGTCTGGGTCGCCTGATGGCCGTTCATGACGGGCATTGAGACGTCCATCATGATAATGCGCGGCGTATACCGCTCCCAGGCGGCGACCGCCTCCTCGCCATTGTCGACGACGAGGAAGGAAAGACCCGTGCCTTGCAGGATCTGTGTGAAGACGATCTGGTTGACCTCGTTGTCCTCGGCGACGAGCACGTCGACGAATTCAGCGGTTCGCTTCTGCGGCGCAGGCGCGGGCGCCTGCACGGCCACTTCCGTCTGCAGCCGGGCAATCTCGGCCTCGGATGCCTGCTTGACGCGGCTGGCGCGCACCACCTCGACGACGGTGTTGCGCAGCACGTTGGCGCGCGCCGGCTTCATCAGATGCGCGTGGCCGTTCAGCGCCGCGAATTCCTTTTCCGTGCCGGAAATATCCATCGACGTCAGGAAGATGATCGGCAGTTCGACGAAGCGGGGATCGGCTCGTAGCCTGCGCGCGACATCGGCGCCGTTCATATCGGGCATGTGATAATCGAGCACGACGGCATCGACGGTGACGCCGAGATTGGCCGCCGCCTCCAGAATCGCAAGACCGGTACCGCCGCCTTCGGCGGCCACGCCGTCGAAGCCCCAAAGGGACAGCTGTTCGGTCAGGATTCGCCGGTTCACTTCATTGTCGTCGACGACGAGGATGCGCGCACCCTGCACGTTGATCGGCAACGGCTTCGGCTCAAGGCGGGCCGCCGCAACCGCAAACGGCAGGTTGACGGTGAAGACCGAACCCTTGCCCCATTCGCTCTCGACACTGAGATAACCGCCGAAGAGGTCGACGAGCCCGGCGGTGATCGCAAGACCGAGGCCTGTACCCTCATGCCGCCGGGTCGATGAGGCATCCACCTGCGAGAACTTGTCGAAGACCGATTCGAGCTTCTCCGACGGAATGCCGATACCAGTATCCTCGATGCGGATGCTCGCCATGATCTCGCCGCCTGCGGCCGGCTGGAAGCCGACATCGACAAAGACATGGCCGCGCTCGGTGAACTTGACAGCGTTGCCGACGAGATTGGTGACGATCTGGCGGAAGCGCCCGGCGTCGCCAATGACCGCAGCGGGCAAATCGGGAGCGGCTCGCACCAGGAGCTCGATGTTCTTCTCGGCCGCGTGCGAGGACAAGAGTGTCGCTACGTCCTCCACCGCTTCGGTGATATCGAAGGCGGCTTTGCGCAGTTTCATCTGCCCGGCATCGATCTTCGAGAAGTCGAGGATATCGTTGATGATCGTCAGCAGCGCATTGCCCGACTTGACGATGATATCGACGAAGGTCTTCTGGCGCGTATCGAGATTGGTCTTGGCAAGCAGTTCCGCCATCCCAAGCACGCCGTTCATCGGTGTGCGAATCTCGTGGCTCATATTGGCGAGGAATTCGGATTTGGCGCGGTCGGCTGCTTCGGCGCGCGACAGCAGCTGGCGCAGTTCCTCTTCGCGGCTCTTGAGTTCGGTGACATCGGTAAAAAGCGCCACCCAATGCTGTCCTCGGCTGACCGTTGCATCCATGTTCACCCAGCGCTCGCCGCCGACATGGAAGGCAGTGGAGATGGGCAACCTCGCCGCGATATTGTCGCGCCAACCCTGCAGAATCTCGGCCGCGTCCTCGTGGAAGTCGCCACGCGCAGCGCAGAACTCGAACATGCCGAGCCAACCTTGCCCGGTCTCGATATAGGTGGCGGGAATCTCCAGGATATGAGCCAGCGCCTCATTAGACATCTTGATAATGCCGTCCTGGACGATGGCGAGGCCCTGCGGCATGGCGTGTGTCGCGTCGCGCATCATCTCGCCGAGATGCTCCAGCGCGGCACGGGCCTCGTGGACCTCATTTTCCCGCTCACGCACTGCCGTGATGTCGGCATAGGTCAGCAGTATCCGGTCGTTTGAGATACGGCGGCTGTCGAAAATGACGGATTTGCCACCCGCCCAGCCGAGCTCGATCGGCTCGGGCTCCTCGGTTTCGAACAGGTGCTTGCGGAAAGCGTAGATCTCCTCGGGCGTCTGTGTGCCGTCGTAGCGACCGAGCTCATAATTGCGGCGGATGACATCGATGAAGGGGCGGCCGTCGAAGGGATCGTCGAGCGGCAACTCCCAGATGCTGTAGAACTCGTCGTTGACGGAGAGGATCCGGTGGTCGTTATCGAGGATCAGCACGCCGATCGGAAGCGAGCGTAGGATATTCTCGATATCCCGGTGCAGCACCTCTTCCTGCTTCTGCGCCTCGATCAGCGCCTTCTCTCGTTCCTTGAGTGGCGAGATGTCTGAAAAGGAGCCGACGACATAGGGCCGACCATCCGCTGTCACAACGCGGTTGACGCGCGAGAGGACGGAATAGATATGGCCGTCCTTGCTCGGCAGCAGGCTTTCGATCTCCTTCGACTTGCCTCCCTCCAACGCCAGCAGGTTTTCCTGGTAGATCGCCTCGCCGCCTTCCGGACCGAACATTTCGTGTTCGGTCATCCCAAGGACCCGAGAACGGCTATGGCCGCTGAAGGTTTCGTAATATTGATTGGCATAGACGAGGCGATGCTTCTCGTCGCGCACGAAGGCCGCGACCGGGAGGTCCTCCAGGATGGTACGCAGCAGGTCGAGCTCGTTGACGCTCTCATGCCAGGCCGTGTCGCTGACAGCCGCAGGCTTTGCGTCGTTGCGATAGGCGGCGTTGACGACCAGCGGCCGGCCATCCTCGGCAAATATGCCAATCGGATGGTCGAGCTGTTCCAGTGCCTCGCGCACGCGGGCGAAATCGGCGGCGTCGTCGCTATCGTCGGCGGCGCGGCGCGGCGCGGCGCGCACTTCGAAAATGCCGAGCACGTAAGCCCGGTCCAGCGATGGCGAAAAGCTTTCTATCTGGATGCGTTCATGGCTGAGGCCCGCCGCATCGAAGCAGATTGCGTTTTCCTCAGTGCCGAATACCAGCGCGCGGCGCTCCTTGTCCTCACGATCCTCTTCCTCGGGACGGTCGAGAAGCTCGCGGCTGCGCCTGCCGATGAAATCGGAGATTTCGCGACCCAGAAAACGGGCATAGGCCTCGTTGACGGCGACATAGCGTAACTCGCTGTTCTTGACATAGGCCGGGGTATCCAGATCAGCGATCCGGCGACAAGCCAACTCCAAAAGTTCCCCGGCTGATTTCAAAAAATATCGCTCCCGCAATGAATGAAATATCGACTACAAAAACTATAACGCCAAGGCTTTTAACAAGGTTTTAACCATAAATTTCGACAGCGGAATTTTACGAGGCGGCTCACCAAGCTGAAGATAATTCGAGATTACCAGCCCCGGCTTGCACGAGACTGAAAGAACGCTCGCAATAATTCTTTCGACGTCGGGATCCCTTGAAATCATGACGAAAATTTAATGCCGGAGCCGCTTGCGCGGCCATTGCGCCGCCGCGATCCGGGCCGAGTCTCGGCATGGCTTTATGGAAGCCATGCCCATGAAAGGAAAATACCATGTCCGTTTTTCATAAGACCATGGCGACGGGCCTGATCGCCCTGACCTTCGCCGGCGCCTCGCTCGCCACCGCCACCACCGCCGATGCCCGTCCACGCGATGCCTTCTGGGGCGGCCTTGCCGCCGGCGTCGTTGGCGGCGCCCTGCTGTCGGAGGCCGCCCGTCCCGCCTACCCGGTCTATCCCGCTTATCCCGCTTACCGCCCCTACCCCGTTTACCGGACTTACTATCGGTCGGACTATTGCCATTTCGAATGGTTGCACGACGATTGGGGCAATCCCTATCGCGTCAAAGTTTGCCAGCGATAGCGGAACCGCATCCGGCGTCGCCTGACCTCTCGTCGGCGCCGGTCAAATTACAGCGCCGCGCGTCTTTTCAGACGTACAGAGGATGCTGTAACGCTTTGAATTTATGCATAATTTTATCCTTAAATCGATTCCGATTTAAGGAATGATGCAGTAGTCGGAACGACAATCAAATGAAACTGGCGGATTTTCATCCGCCAGCTCCAAGCCGATCAGATCGCATTTTCAACCATTACGGAGAAAGCTCCTCCAGCACGCGATCCTTGGTTTCGACCGCAAACAACACCGTGATGATCGCACCGACGATCAGAATGGCTGCGAAGCTCACAAAGACATACTGGATGCCCATGGAAGACATCACCGTGCCGACGAGGATCGGACCGGTCGATGATCCCAAGCGAAGCCAGGCGCTGCCGGTTCCTGTTCCCAGTGCCCTGAGGCGCGTTGGGTAGATCTCTGCCGAGTATAGGTACAGGGAGAATGTGACGGTCTGGACAATCGCATAAGCGAGACCGGCAAGAACCAGAACCTGGATGGGAGACGTCGCGCCGAGCCATGCGAGAGCCAGCAGCGGCACGGGAGCGAGAAGCAGTGCACCGGTGTACCAGCGCTTGCGTCCCACTTTGTCAATGAGCAGCGCGCAGATGACGGCGGCGATCACGCCGCCGACCGACGTCAGGAAACCATAGAAGATGCTGGTTTGAAGCGGCAGATTGAAGACCTGTCGATACAGGGTCGGCAGCCAGGTGATCGTACCGTTGGCCACCGTATAGGCGGTAAACCACATTGCCCAGATGGAAAGCGTCCGCTTCAGGTAAATGCCCTGGAAGAGCTCGCGCCAGTCCGACTTGCGGCGGACCGGCGCCTGGATGAGCTTCGGCTCGGGCAGTTCCTTGCCGGCTGCGCGGGCACTCTCTTCCATGCGGGTGACGATAGCGTTTGCTTCGCCATAGCGGCCGTTGGCAGCCAGCCAACGCGGTGATTCCTTCAGGAACCAGCGCAGAGGAATCATGATGATTGCGGGAACGAGACCGACGACGAACATCGCCTTCCAGCCGTAAACCGGTACCATGAAGTAGCCGATCAGCCCGGCGCCGACGAGGCCTAGCAGGAACATGACCTCATAGAGGAGGAAGAACTTGCCGCGCCCCTTCGACCCGATCAACTCGTTGATATAGGCGCTGGCGACCGGAACCTCGCCGCCGGTGCCGATCCCCTGGACGAAACGAAAGGCCATCATCATGCCGGCCCCGGCAGCGAACAGGCATGCGACATCCATGCTGACGAAGAGCAGGATCGTGAACAGAAGGACTTTCAGCCGGCCGACCTTCTCGGCAAGCCAGCCAAACAGGATCGCACCGATCAACTGCCCCAGATAGCCCATCGACAGGATCATGCCTGTCTGTGAGGGTGTCAGGCCCCACTCGCGGACGAGGACGGGCATGGCATAAGCGATGGCGATGACCGTGTAGCCGTCGAAGAATGTTGCCGCGCCGACGATATTGCGCGCCCAGAATACCTCGCGGGTGATGGGAAGGCGCTCCAGACGAGCGC
The DNA here is from genome assembly GCF_034554815.1 of Rhizobium indigoferae. Taxonomy (NCBI): domain Bacteria; kingdom Pseudomonadati; phylum Pseudomonadota; class Alphaproteobacteria; order Hyphomicrobiales; family Rhizobiaceae; genus Rhizobium; species Rhizobium indigoferae. The sequence continues at coordinate 3,247,524 of NZ_CP140635.1, forward strand.
TGATTTCGGCCTGAGGATCAGCGGCATTCGCCGTCTCAGCCGGCATAGGCTGCATGACATTCATTGGTTCCTCCTTCTCGCCCCGTGGCCTACCACTCTCCCGGCCAGGGGCGCTCCTGCTTGATGGTTGCTACTGCGCGTCAGTTCGTCCTGTCAGAGCAATGGCCTGCAAAGACGTTCAAGTTTGCCTCGGCGAGTTTCCATGGTTTCCTCCTCCCTTCGGAATGCGCCCCTGCGACCTGCGCAGGGGCGTCAAAGAGGTCACTCGGCAGCCAGCAACTGGTCAACGCGACCGATACCGGCGGCGTCGAAGGCAGCAAAGATCTCCGCTTCGGCCTTTTCGCCAAGGCTCTTCAGCGGCTCGCGGATCGTAGCGTGGTCAAGGATACCGCGGTGCACGAGGCCGAGTTTCAGGGCCACGGTGCCTTCCATATGAGAGCCGCGATGATAGACGGCACGCGTCACCGGAAGAAGGCGCTCGAAGATCTTGCGCGCTTCCGGATAGTCCTGCGCCTTGCCAGCTTTGATCAGGTCGATGAGCAGCTCGGGCGCGATATTGCCATAACCGACGAGCAGACCGTCGACATCGAACATGGTTGGCAGCAGCCATTCATCGTGGCAGCTCAGAACCTGCAGCTTTGGATTGGCCTTCTTCAGCTCCGGAATTTCGACATACCAGCGCTTCATATTGCGCACGCCGTTCTTGGTGGCGACGACGCCTTCCTGTGTGGCAATCGCAAGCTGTGTATCGAGATCGTATGATGCCTTGGTGGCGTCGGGATATTGGAACAGGATGCACTGAAGGCCAGACTCCTGCCAGATTGCCTTGTAGCGATCCTGAGGCGCTCCCTTCTGAAAGCCGAAACGCAGCCAGCCGTGGTTGGGATAGACGAGTGCGCCGGTGGCACCAGCGGCCTTGCATTTCCTAGCCTCTTCAGCGGCGACCTTCGTGCCTTCACCGGTAATCCCGGCAATGATCGGAACGGCACCGTCGACTGCTTCAACATAAGTGTGGATGAGAGCAAGGCGCTCCTCTTCCGTGAGGAAGGTGCCCTCGCCGGCATGACCGAGGATGACGAGGCTTTTGACGCCTTCCATCGAGACCAGCCATTTGGCGAGTTTGGCGTTGGCTTTGTGATCAACTTCACCGTCGCGGGTGAAAGCGGTAACGGGGGCCGGGCTCAGCCCGCGCATATCCATCGGTTGCATGTTGGTCTCCTCCTTCGTGCGATCGCAGTTCGCTCGCGATCGATATAGGATCGTTTACGGGAACGTTCCCACTATCGTTCTCGAAATCTCTGGAGTCAATATCTTTTTTGGTGCATGCTGAGAGAGCCGCGGCGTCTTGCTGACTCGATTGGAAAAGGCTCAATGAATTCAAAGACGGATGAAGTTCCGGGGCAGACTCGCGTCACTATTCACGGCGTCGCTGCCGCAGCCGGTGTCTCCAAGTCTACCGTGTCCCGCATACTGGACGAGAGGCTACCCCGCTCCGACAGCGAGACCGCGCGGCGCGTGCGCAAGGTTGCCGAAGAACTGGGATACGTCCGGGATGTTTCCGCAGCGAGCCTTAGGCGCGGCAACACAATGACAATCGGGGTGATCGTGCCCAGGTTGACGGATACGGTCATGGCCATGCTTTACGAAGCCCTGGCCAAGGCTTGCAGCCGTAGTGGCCGCTTCGCCATTGTCGCAACGACCGACGACAAGCCAAAGGCAGACCGGCTCGCGGCCGAGTCTCTGCTGAAGCGCGGTGTCGATGGACTGATTCTTTCGACAGCGCGGGAAGACGATGACTTTCCGGACGAGCTGGCAAAACGCGGTATTCCTTATGTCCTGGCACTCCGGACGGATGGCCACAGCCTCTCGTCGGTCGGCGATGACCGGCTCGGTGGTTACCTCGCGGCACGCCACCTCCTCGATCTCGGCCATCGCAGAATTGGCGTCATTGCCGGTCCATCCTATGCCTCCAGTTCGCGGGGCCGAGTGGAGGGTTTCCGGCACGCCCTGGAAGAAGCTGGATTGAATGCGGATCCCTCCTACATCATTCCCTCGACTTTCGGCATCGAGTCCGGTGCGGTAGCCGTCGAGACACTGATGCATCTTAGTCCGCGCCCAACCGCTATTTTCGCCGTCAACGACAACACCGCCATCGGCGCCTTGTCGGGACTGACGAAACTTGGCCTTTCCGTGCCGCAGGACATCTCGATCGTAGGCTATAACGATATTCCGATTGTAAGCCACCTCCCCACACCGCTCACGACGTTGCGGGTGCCGTTTGAGCAAATTGCATCAAACGCCCTTGATCTTCTCGCCGGTGACAACAGCGCTGCCGACGAGCGTATTCGGATCTCGGCTCCAACCCTCATTCCAAGGAAATCGACGGCACCGATACGCTAAAGCTCGCGTCACACGCATCCCGCTATCTCCACACGATCCGATAGCAAATGGCCAGATGTTTCGCAGACCCTCATGCGGGCGGCATGCGGCGGCCGCATAGAGAGGAAGGACCAGCATGCCAGAACCGCTCAAGAACCTGCTGCATGAGGCATTGGTCGGCGATATGGCCGATCGCATTGCCGGCAACGCGCCGACTTTCGATAAAAGCCGCTTCGTGACGCTGGCGACCGAGGGCCTCACCGCGTTGGAGCTGATGGAGCGCTCGGCCCTGATCCGCGACGCACTGTTTGCAACACTTCCCGGTGATTTCCGAGAGGCCGCAGCCATGCTCAAGGCGAGCCTGCCCGCCGCCGGCAGGCCGGGGCTCTCCGGCTGGATGCTGCTGCCGGTCAATCAGTTCATCGCCGCACGCGGCCCCGATCACTTCGATCTCGGTCTTGCTCTCCTGAAGGCGCTGACGCCACATTTCACAGCCGAATACGGCATCCGCCCCTTTATCCACCGCGACCAGCAGCGCGCGCTGGCCATCATTTCAGGCTGGGTCGACGATCCCGATCAGCATGTGCGACGGCTGGCGAGCGAAGGAACGCGGCCGCGCCTGCCTTGGGCGATGCGTCTGCCGCAGCTCGTGAAGAATCCAGCGTCGATCCTGCCTATCCTGACCGCGCTGATGGATGATCCGGAAGATTATGTGCGCCGCTCCGTGGCCAACAGCCTGAACGACGTCGCCAAGGACCACCCGGACCTGGTCGCCGCCTTCATCGCCAGTCATATCGACGGCGCTTCATCCGAACGTCGCTGGCTGCTGAAACACGCCTCGCGCACGCTTCTGAAGAAAGGCCACGCGCAGGCGCTCGCCAATTTCGGCTTCGCCGCGGCCGCTTCGCTCGAATGCGAACTGCGGCTCCGGAATGCTGAGGTGATGTTCGGCGAAGGGCTGGATTTCGAAATCCTGGTAACAAACGCCGGCGAGCGAGCGCAGTCGCTGATGATCGACTACGCCATTCACCATATGAAGAGCGACGGTTCGCTCTCACCCAAGGTCTTCAAGTGCAAGGCAATAATGCTCGCTCCGGGGCAAAGCCATACGATTGGGCGCCGCCACGCCATGCGGCCAATCACGACGCGACGCTATTATCCAGGCGAACATCGCATCGCCATCCTCGTCAACGGCGTTGAGACCGCATCGCAAAGCTTCGTCCTCGTCATGCCCTCCCCTGACCCGGCTTGAGGCTTTCTTGTGCACTGCACTTGACTTTCCACGCGAACTAGCCCAAATGCGGGTCAGCTTTCACCCTTCCGGCCGCCGCGTGAGCGTGCCCCTGCTGAAAAATACAGACGCAGGAAGAAGGGACAAAAGCGCATTTCGATAGAGCGCCGCACTCCCATGAGCGGCCAGAAGCGCTGGAAAGCTTTTTCCAACTCACAAGTTCCCACTTCACGCGGGGTTCTTGACGCCAGAATGAAACCGGATCGCATGGTGCGTTCCGGCGATAGTCATTGTGGCGCCCCGAAAGGTTATACCTTGACTAATTTTGAATCGCTTGGTGTCTCCAAGCCGATCGTCGCTACTTTGTTCCAGCTCGGCATCGAGACGCCGACGCCCATCCAGGAACATGCCATTCCCCTCCTCCTCGAAGGCCGCGACCTGATCGGCCTTGCCCAGACCGGCACCGGCAAGACCGCCGCTTTCGGCCTGCCGCTGATCGAAAAGCTGCTCGCCGATGAGCGGCGTCCCGACAACCGCACGACGCGCACGCTGATCCTGGCGCCGACCCGCGAACTGGTGAACCAGATCGCCGAGAGCCTGAAGAAGTTCATCCGCAAGTCGTCGCTGCGCATCAACGTCGTCGTCGGCGGCGTCTCGATCAACAAGCAGCAGCTTCAGCTCGAAAAGGGCACCGACATCCTCGTCGCCACCCCGGGCCGCCTGCTCGACCTCGTCAATCGCCGCGCGATCACGCTGACCACGGTCCGCTATCTCGTGCTCGACGAAGCCGACCAGATGCTCGACCTCGGCTTCGTGCATGATCTGCGCAAGATCGCCAAGATGGTGCCGAAAAAGCGCCAGACCATGCTCTTCTCGGCCACCATGCCGAAGGCGATCGCCGATCTCGCCGGCGAATATCTCGTCGATCCCGTCAAGGTCGAAGTCACGCCCCCGGGTAAGGCTGCCGACAAGGTCGAACAGTACGTCCATTTCGTCGGCGGCAAGAACGACAAGACGGAACTGCTCCGCAAGTCGCTGACCGAAAACCCTGACGGCCGCGCCATGGTCTTCCTGCGCACCAAGCACGGTGCGGAGAAGCTGATGAAGCATCTCGAGAATATCGGCTATTCCGTCGCCTCGATCCACGGCAACAAGAGCCAGGGCCAGCGCGAGCGGGCGCTGAAGGCCTTCCGCGACGGCAGCATCAAGACGCTGATTGCCACCGACGTCGCCGCCCGCGGCATTGACATCCCTGCTGTCAGCCATGTCTACAACTACGACCTGCCTGAGGTGCCTGACGCCTATGTCCATCGCATCGGCCGCACGGCGCGCGCCGGCCGCGACGGTATCGCCATCGCTTTCTGCGCTCCCGACGAAGCCAAGCTGCTGCGTGATATCGAGCGCCTGATGGGCATCGACATCACTATCGCAAGCGGCGAACCGCCGGCCAACATCAGCGGCGGACCCCGCCGTGCCAACGGCAATGGCAACAACCGCAATCGCAATGGCGGCCAGGGTCGCGAAGGTCAGGGTCGTGGCGAAGGCCGTGGCGACCAGAACCGTTCGGAGCATCGCGGCAACCGTCAGGAACGCCGCCCGCGCCGCGAAGGTGAAGGCAGCGAAGTCCGCGCCGGCGGCGAGGAGCGTCGTCCGCGTCCGGAGCGCCCGACCAGCCGCAACGAGGATTTCCGCGGTCAGCGCCGCGGTGAAGCGACCCCGGATCTCGGCCCCGACAACGATCTGGCCTCGACCTCCGATTTCCGCTCCTCTGCAAAGCCACAGCGTCCGGCCCATCACGGCGCCCATGCCAATGGTGAACCGAGCGGTCATCACCGCGGCAACAGCCGTCACGCCCATGGCCGTCCGGCCCGCAAGCACGGCGAGGACCGCGGCCCGCAGCAGGCCCAGGCCGGCGAACCGCGCCGGGATGGCAACGGCGGCAACCGTCGCGGTGGCTCCGGCTCCCGCAACGGCGGCGGCCAGCGCCGCGAACGCGCCTGATAATTGAACGATCGAAAAGCAAAAAGGCCGGGGATATCTCCGGCCTTTTTGTTATCCAGCGCATCGGCCCGAAGATCGGAATCGATTTTCGGAAAGCACGATGCGTAGATTCAAAGAGTTAGAGCGTCCTTTGTACGTCCGAAAGGACGCACGGCGCTCTAAACCTCCGCAGGCCTATGCTCGCTGAACGCCTTGCGGTTGGTGAGATAGACACCTGTCACGACCACTACGGTGCCGACGATCAATGGCAGGGTCAGCGGTTCTCCGAAGGCGATGAAGGCTTCTAGGGCGACCGCTGGCGGCATCAGGTAGATCAGCGAGGCGGCGCGTGACACCTGGCCCCGACGGATCAGATGAAGCAGCAGCCCGACGCCGCCCATCGACAGGCCGAAGACCGACCAGGCAAGCGCGCCATAGGCCTGTGCGGCGCCGTCGAAATGCTGATGCTCGAAGATCAGCGAAAGCGGCAGGGTGAGGATCAGCGCTCCGATATATTGCAAGGTCGCGATGGTTCTGAGGTCGCCGGATTGCAGGTGCTTCTTCTGATAGAGCGTGCCGTAGGTGACGGACGCCATGGCGACCAGGTTGATCGCCAGCGGCAGGGCGGCATGCGTGAGATCGGCGGTCGCCGGATCGAGCAGCTTCGGCGAAACGGCGATGGCAATGCCGATGAAGCCGAGGGCAAGGCCGAGCTTCTGTGCCTGCTGCAGCCGCTCGCCGATGAGGAAGGGAGCTGCCATCGCCGTCAGCAACGGCTGCAGCGCCGCGATGATGCCCGATATGCCGGCCGGCACGCCATTGGCGATCGCCCACCAGAGACCGGCGAGATAGAAACCATGCAGGAAGAAGCCGGAATAGACGGCGCGCAGCGTCGCCGCCCGGCTGGGCCATTGCGCCCGCACCACCAGGCAGAGCGCCAGGAATGCCGCCGCCGACAGCGCATAGCGTATCGAAAGAAAGGTGAAGGGCTCTGAATGCAGCGAGGCGTATTTCGCCACTACCCAGCCCGTGGACCAGAGCAGGACGAAAACGGCGGGGGCAAGGCGATCGAGAGACATGGGGCATGGCTCGGGAGAGAAGGGTTCGCCGTGCTGATAGCCCCACCCGGCGGCTGCAGTCAAAAGCGAAGCGTTGATGCTTATTTGAAATTTCGCTGATGCAACGACCGGATGGCGGTTGCCACGGAGGGCGCCGAAGCTCGCGCACATGACCATATTCGATCGCCCTGGCCGAACGAAAAACGGTCACATGCTCAGATTTTGCGCAGCCCTTGCGATTGATTATCCGCCATGCCGCACCGCATCACCTTAAATGCCCAGATTTTCACCCGTTTCCCGCAGCGCAAAATCTTTTCCTCGAACTGCGCATGGTTCTTGCATTGCCATTTGCGTTGTATTCAAATGAACAAAAAGGGGAGCCGAGCCTTTGGCATTTGACGAAATGATTACCGGGGACGAAAGTCCTCGCGCGCCTTATGAAAAATACTTCGAGTGGTACAACAGCCAAGACCGGGCGCATCTGATATCCAAGTCCCGCGATGCGGAAAACATCTTCCGGAAGACCGGCATCACGTTCGCGGTCTACGGCCACGCCGACAGTTCCGAAAAGCTCATCCCCTTCGACATCATTCCCCGCATCATCTCCGCCCGCGAATGGCGCAAGCTCGCCCAAGGCATCGAGCAGCGGGTGATCGCGCTTAACGCCTTTCTGGACGATATCTACCATAAGCAGGAGATCATCCGCGCCGGCCGCGTTCCGCGTGAGCTGATCGAGAACAACGTCACCTTCATCCCCGAAATGATCGGTTTCCGGCCGCCCGGCGGCGTTTACACGCACATCGTCGGCACCGACATCGTGCGCACCGGAGAGGACCAGTTTTACGTGCTGGAGGATAATGCCCGCACGCCCTCCGGTGTCAGCTACATGCTGGAAAACCGGGAAACCATGATGCAGATGTTCCCTGAACTCTTTCATGAGAACAAGGTGCAGCGTGTCGAGGATTACCCCTATCTGTTGCGCCAGAGCCTCGCCTCGCTCGCCCCTCCTGGCTGCAAGGGCAAGCCGCGCGTCGCCGTGCTGACGCCGGGCATTTACAATTCCGCCTATTATGAGCATTCCTTCCTCGCCGACATGATGGGCGTCGAACTGGTCGAAGGCTCGGATCTGCGCGTCATCGACGGCAAGGTGAAGATGAGGACGACACGCGGTTACGAAGCGATTGACGTGCTCTACCGCCGCGTTGACGACGACTTCCTCGATCCCCTGACTTTCCGGGCCGATTCCGCGCTCGGCATTCCCGGCATCATGGATGTCTACCGCTCCGGAAACATCACCATCGCCAATGCGCCGGGCACCGGCATTTGCGACGATAAGGCGATCTACTCCTATATGCCCGAGATCGTCGAATTCTATACCGGCCGCAAGGCGCTGCTCGAAAACGTGCCGACCTGGCGCTGTTCGGAAGCCGATAGCCTGAAATATGTGCTGGAGCATCTGGAAGAGCTGGTGGTCAAGGAGGTGCACGGCTCCGGCGGCTACGGCATGCTGGTCGGCCCGACGGCATCGAAGAAGGAGCGCGCCGATTTCGCCGAGAAGCTGAAGGCCAAGCCGAACAATTACATCGCTCAGCCGACGCTGTCGCTCTCCACTGTGCCGATCCTCGTCAACAAGGGCATCGCGCCGCGCCATGTCGACCTTCGCCCCTATGTGCTTGTATCCGACAAGGTTCAGATCATTCCGGGTGGTCTCACCCGCGTGGCGCTGAAGCAGGGCTCGCTGGTGGTCAATTCCAGCCAGGGCGGCGGCACCAAAGACACCTGGGTATTGGAGGACTGATGCTCGGAAGAACCGCAAACGGCCTGTACTGGATGTTCCGTTACATCGAGCGCGCCGAAAATATCGCCCGCCTCGTCGATGCTGGGCTGCGCATGTCGCTCACCCGCAGCAGCGCAGGCGATGACAATTGGGATGGCGTGCTGCAAAGCGCTGGGGTGCGCGAGGCATATGACGAGGGCCACACGAAGCTGACGAATGCCGACGCGATCGACTATCTGCTGCGCGATCGCGCCAATCCATCAAGCGTCATGTCCTGCATCGAGTCCGGCCGCAACAATGCCCGCATGGTGCGCACCGCGCTGACGCGGGAGACCTGGGAAGCCACCAACGAATGCTGGATCGACTTGAAGTCGCTGCTCGAAAAGCGCGTCAAGGCGGCCGAAATGCCAGAGGTGATCGATGTCATCAAGCGCCGGGCGGGCCTCATCCGCGGTGCCTTCCATGGCTCGACACTGCGCAACGAGCTCTATAATTTTGCCCGCATCGGCACCTTCATCGAGCGGGCCGACAATACCAGCCGCATCCTCGACGTGAAATACTACGTGCTGCTACCCTCGGTCTCGGCCGTCGGCTCCTCTCTCGACAATGTGCAGTGGGAATCGATCCTGCGCTCGGTCTCCGCCCACCGCGCCTATAGCTGGGCCTATGACGGCGAATACCGGGCGATGAACATCGCCGACTTCCTGACCCTCAATGTCCAGATGCCGCGCTCGCTTGCCTATTGCTACGAGAAGATCGTCAGCAATCTCGGCTATCTCGCCCAGGATTACGAGGAGCGGCTCCCTGCCCACGATACCGCGGATGCGATCCGCAAGACACTGCAGACGAGAGCGATCCGGGATATCATGGATCAGGGCCTGCACGAATTCCTGGAGGATTTCGTCTCGCGCAACAATAAGCTCGGCGCGGAAATTTCCGACGGCTACCGGTTCTATGTATAAGCGGATAACAACATGAGACTGAAGATCAGCCACCTCACCGAATACCGCTACGACGGACCGACGCAGTTCTCGCTACAGAGGCTGCGGCTAACGCCGCCGACGAGCCCCGCTCAGAAAGTGCTCGGCTGGGCACTGAACGTCGAGGGCGCCACGCCCGAAGTGGAATATGACGACCAGTACGGCAATCACGTCAATCTGGTCTCGCTGGAAGGCGAGCAGGATGTGACGCGCATCCTCGCCGAAGGCGAGGTCGAGACGGAGGACAATAACGGCGTCACCGGCCCGCATGCCGGCTTCTGCCCGCTTTGGCTCTTCCTGCGCGACACGCCGCTGACCAAGGGCGGCAAGTTGGTCAAGGAACTGATCAAGGGCGTCGGTGGCGATAACGAGCTCGCCCGCATGCACGCGCTAATGGCCGCAATCCACGAAACGGTCGACTACAAGCCGGGCACCAGCAACACCGAGACGACCGCCGAACAGGCGTTGGAGAAGAAGAGCGGCGTCTGCCAGGACCATGCGCATATTTTCATTGCCGCCGCCCGCGCCTTGCAGGTACCGGCGCGTTACATCTCCGGTTATCTGATGATGGAGGAAAAGATCGAACAGGCTGCGACCCATGCATGGGCCGAGGCCCATATTCCCGGCCTCGGCTGGGTCGGGTTCGATCCCGCGAACGAGATTTGCCCGGACGCGCGCTACATCAGAGTCGCCTCCGGCCTCTGCTATCGCGACGCCGCGCCGATTTCAGGCATGCGCATCGGCACGCCGGGCGAAACGCTGTCGGTTACCGTGAAGGTCGAGGACGGCGGACAGATGCAAAGCCAGAGCCAGAGTTGAGCCGACCGCAAAGACAAATGGCCGGCGATCCGCGCACTCTTCGAACATGGCGCCGATGAAGATCGTCACATCGCGGTCTCGAACGCTTGATCGCCATCAGGCGAGAAAACCGGCAGACAAGAAAGAGGCGGGGTGATGCCCCGCCTTTTCCAATCTTGGATAACCCGACTAGTGGCTGTCCTTGCCAACCGCATTTCCGCGACATCCCTTGAGGAAGTCGAGGTCGGCGCCGGTATCGGCCCCTTCGACATGCTGCTGATGCAGGAAGGCATAGCCGGATGTGGGCAGATCATGGTTCGGCTGCCACTCGGCGAGCCGCCGCGCCAGTTCTTCCTCGGAAATGTCGAGATGCAGGCGACGGTTCGGCACATCAAGCTCGATCATGTCGCCGTTTTTCACAACCGCGAGCGGCCCGCCAACCGCCGCTTCCGGCGAGGTGTGCAGCACGACGGTACCGTAGGCGGTTCCGGACATACGAGCGTCGGAAATGCGCACCATGTCGAGGATGCCTTTCTTGAGCACCTTCGGCGGCAGCCCCATATTGCCGACCTCGGCCATCCCGGGATAGCCCTTCGGCCCACAGTTCTTCATGACCATGATGCAGGTTTCGTCGATGTCGAGGTTATCGTCGTTGATCTTGGCCTTGTAGTCGTCGATGTCCTCGAAAACAACAGCCCTGCCCCGGTGCACCAGCAGATGCGGCGAAGCCGCTGAAGGCTTCAACACCGCGCCCTTCGGCGCGAGGTTGCCGCGCAGCACGACGATGCCGCCCGAAGCTGTCAGCGCCTTTTCGGCCGGCAGGATAACGTCTTCGTTCCAGTTGACGACGTCCTTGACCTCGTCCCAGACGGTCTCGCCGGATACCGTCAGCGCATCCTTGTGCAGGAGACCCGCCTCGCCGAGGCGCTTCAGCACCACCGGCAGGCCGCCGGCATAGAAGAACTCCTCCATCAGGTACTTGCCCGACGGCATCAGGTTGACGATGGTCGGGACGTCACGGCCACAGCGATCCCAGTCGTCAAGCGAAAGATCGATGCCGACACGGCCGGCGATGGCGAGCAGGTGAACGACGGCGTTGGTCGATCCGCCGATGGCCGCGTTGGTGCGGATGGCATTCTCGAAGGCCTGCTTCGTCATGATCTCGGAGGGCTTCAGGTCGTCCTTGACCATCTGCACGATACGCCGGCCGGTAAGCTGCGCCATGACCTTGCGGCGGGAATCGACGCCCGGGATCGCGGCATTGCCGGAGAGCGCCATGCCGAGTGCCTCGGCCATGGAAGCCATGGTGGAGGCCGTGCCCATGGTGTTGCAGGTGCCCGACGAACGGCTCATCGAGGCTTCCGCCTCGAGGAATTCGGCCTGCGTCATCTCGCCGGCCTTCACCATTTCGGAAAACTTCCACAGATGCGTGCCCGAGCCGACCCGTTCGCCGCGGAAATAGCCGTTCAGCATCGGCCCGCCGGTGACGACGATCGAAGGCAGGTCGCAGGAAGCCGCCCCCATGATAAGCGACGGCGTGGTCTTGTCGCAGCCGACCAACAATACGCAGCCATCCATCGGCTGGCCGCGGATCGCCTCTTCCACCGCGAGCGCGGCAAGATTGCGGTACATCATCGCCGTCGGGCGGAAGGTGTTTTCGGATGCCGAGAACACCGGCACCTCAAGCGGGAAGCCGCCGGCCTCCCATACGCCCGCCTTCACCTTTTCAGCGAGCTCTCTGAGATGACCGTTGCACGGGGTCATATCCGACCAGGTGTTGAGGATGCCGATCACCGGCCGGCCGTCGAACAGGTCGTGCGGATAACCCTGGTTCTTAAGCCAGCCGCGGTGATAGATCACGTCGCGGCTCGTACCGCCGTACCATTCCTGCGACCTCAGCTTGCGCGGCCATTCCGCTTTCTTTTTCATCGTCTCTATCCTTCGGGATATCGCCGGACCGCCTCGTACGGCCCGGTTCATCGCATTTTTCTCAAGCCAGCGTGTAGGCGGTCTTGACGGTTGTGTAGAATTCGGCGGCGTACTTGCCCTGCTCGCGCGGGCCGTAGGACGAGCCCTTGCGGCCGCCGAAGGGAACGTGGAAATCGACGCCGGCGGTCGGCAGGTTGACCATCACCATGCCGGCCTCGGAATTGCGCTTGAAATGCGTCGCATGTTTCAGGCTCGTCGTCGCGATGCCGGCAGAGAGCCCGAACGGCGTGTCGTTGGCCGTCGCCAGCGCCTCGTCGTAATCCTTGACCCGGATCACCGACACAACAGGCCCGAAGATCTCCTCGCGCGAGATCCGCATCTGGTTGGTCGCTTCGGTAAACAGCGTCGGCTGCAGATAGAAGCCGGGCGTTTCGCGGGATATCACTTCGCCGCCGAAGGCGAGTTTCGCGCCTTCTTTTCTACCGATCTCGATATAGTCGGTATCGGTCTTCAGCTGCCGCTCATCGACGACAGGGCCGATATGCGTGCCGGCCTTCAGAGCGTTGTCGACGACGAGCGTCTTCAGCTTGTCGGTCAGCGCCGCCACGAACTTGTCGTGGATGCCCTCGGTGACGATGAGGCGCGATGACGCGGTGCAGCGCTGGCCTGTGGAGAAGAAACCGGAATTGGCGGCTGCCTCGACGGCGACGTTGAGATCGGCATCGTCGAGCACGACCATCGGGTTCTTGCCGCCCATTTCCAGCTGGAACTTGCGGTTATGCTCGATCGAGGCAGCGGCGACGCGCCTGCCGGTGCCGGTGGAACCGGTGAAGGTGATGCCGTGAACGTCGGGGCTTTCGAGCATTGCCTGGCCGACGACCGAGCCCTTGCCCATGATGAGGTTCAGCACGCCCTTCGGCAGGCCGGCGCGATGCAGGATATCGACGATCGCCCAGGAACAGGCGGGCACCAGTTCGGCCGGCTTGAAGACGATGGTGTTGCCGTAGCAGAGCGCCGGCGCGATCTTCCAGGCGGGAATGGCGATCGGGAAGTTCCACGGCGTGATGATGCCGATGACGCCGAGAGCCTCGCGGGTGATCTCGATGCCGATATTCGGACGAACCGACGGCAGGACCTCGCCGGCCAGCCTCAGCGCCTCACCGGCGAAGAATTCGAAAATCTGCGATGCGCGGATAACCTCGCCGGTGGCTTCCGGCAGCGTCTTGCCTTCTTCGCGGGCAAGCAACGCACCGAGCTCGTCCTTGCGCGCCATGATCTCGTCGCCGGCCTTCTTCAGGATGACGTGGCGCTCCCAGATGCCCGAACGCGACCAGGCCGGGAAAGCGGCCTTGGCGGCAGCGATGGCGTTTCTCGTGTCATCAGCGCTGCCATCGGCATAGAGGCCGACGACCTCATTCGTATCCGACGGATTGATGTTCTTCGTGGCGTTCGAGCCGACCCATTCGCCGGCGATCAGATTTTGATAAATGGTCATGGGCTTAACAAGCCTCCTTTACCGTTTACGAGCAAAGATCCGGCCGCCGATGCGGCCAGGTCTGGAATTCAGAGCTGCCTGACGGCGATCTCTTCCTCGGCGGCTATCTTGAGTGGGTTACGGAGCGACAGGCCGAATTCGGCGACTTCGATCTCGAAGACATCGCCCTCTTCCGTCTTGACGCCATCGGCAAAGGAAAGGGTCGCCGTGCCGAACATATGGACATGAACATCGCCCGGAACACGGAAGAGGCCGTATTTGAAGTGGTGATACTCCAGATTGGCGAAGGTGTGCGACATGTTCGCCTCGCCGGACAGGAACGGCTTTTCGAAAATCACCTTGTCGCCGCGCTTGATGCGCGAGGTGCCGCGAATATCTTCCGGCGCCGCGCCGACGCGGATTTCCGGACCATAGGCGGCCGGGCGCAATTTTGAGTGGGCCAGAAAGAGATAGTTGATCCGCTCGGTGACGTGGTCCGAAAACTCGTTCGACATTGCAAAGCCGATGCGGAACGGCGTGCCGTCCTTGGCGATCACGTAAATGCCAGCCATTTCAGGCTCTTCGCCGCCGTCGAGCGCGAAGGAGGGCGAGATGAGCGGCGCGCCGGGGGCAGCGGCGCCATAGCCGTTGCCCTTGTAGAACCATTCGGGCTGGACGCCCTTTTCGCCGGCCTTCGGCTTGCCGTTCTCAAGGCCCATCTTGAACATCTTCATCGAGTCCGTGAGGGTTTCCTCCGCGGCTTCGGTGGTCTTCTTGTGCATCGAATCGCGTGTTGCCGCCGAGCCCAAATGCGTCAGGCCGGTGCCGGTCAGATGCAGGTGCGCGGCATCGGGATGGGTGATCGGCGGCAGGAAGCGGCCTTCTGCATAGGCCTTCTCAAGATCGACGGCATCGCCGTAGCCATGCGCTTCGATGACCGAGGCAAGCGACTTGCCGCCGTCTGCGGCTTCCATCGCCAGCGCATAGACGCTGACGGCATTCTTGATCGACCTGGCAGCGCCGCCCGCCTCGCGCACGGCGACGATGATCTCTCCGTTTGCACCCTTGATCTGTGAAATAAGCACGTTACTCATCCTTTTCCTTTGGCGATGGCACAGCTACGCCTCTCCGGCTCCAGGCGGAGCCGGAATTCAGGTTTCTTATGACTGCGATGCGGGTGCCGAGCTAAGCTCAGCCCTTGTTCTTATTGTAAACGTCGAAGAACACGGCAGCGAGAAGCACCGCACCCTTGACCATCTGCTGCGAGTCGGTGCCGAGACCGTGGATCGACATGCCGTTGTTCATGATGCCCATGATCAGAGCGCCGATAACAGCGCCGGTCACCTTGCCGACGCCGCCCTGGGCGGATGCGCCGCCGATGAAGCAGGCCGCAATCACGTCGAGTTCAAGACCGAAGCCGCCCTTGGCCGTCGCCGAATTGAGACGCAGGGCAACGATCAGTCCGGCCAGTCCGGCAAGCAGGCCCATGTTTGCGAACGTCAGGAAGGTCAGCCGCTCGGTGTTGATACCGGAAAGCTTCGTCGCCTTCTCATTGCCACCCATGGCGTAGATGCGGCGGCCGATCGTCGTGCGGCGGGTAATGAAGGCATAGGCAGCCACCAGAACGAGCATGACCATCAGCACATTCGGGAAGCCGCGATAGATCGACAGCTGGTAGCCGAGCGCCAGAATGGCGAGGGTGACGAGGGCGTTCTGGACGAGGAAAAAGCCTAGCGGCTCGACGTCATTGCCATGCTTTTCATTCGACAGGCGCTTGCGCCATGCCAGATAGAAGAGGGTTACGGCGCCGACGACGGTGAGAATGATCGAGGTCGAGTTGATGCCGCCCATATCGAAAGCGTTCGGCAGAAAGCCGATGCTGATCAGCTGGAAAGCCGGCGGGAAAGGACCGATGCTGGTGCCGGTCCCCGATGCCGTCATCACGAACAGCGTCAGGCCGCGGAAGACCAGCATGCCGGCCAGCGTGACGATGAAGGACGGGATCTTGTGATAAGCGACGAAATAGCCCTGGATGCCGCCGACAAGCGCACCCATGGCGAGACATACGATACCCGCCAGGACATAGTTGGTGTGCCATTGCACCGTCATGACGCCGGCGATAGCGCCGATAAAGCCGACGACGGAGCCAACCGAAAGGTCGATATGGCCGGCGACGATCACCAGCAGCATGCCGAGCGCCATGATGACGATGAACGAGTTCTGCAGAATGATGTTGGTCAGGTTGAGCGGCCTGAAGAGAACGCCACCGGTCGAGAACTGGAAGAACACCATAATCGCGATGAGCGCGATAAACATGCCGTATTCGCGGATGTTGCCGCGAACGTAGTCTCCGACGGAGACGACACGCCCCTGCTCAGCGATGGGTTGATTGATCGGCGTCATTGTTTCTTCTCCCCTGAGCGCATGATAGCGCGCATGATGGTTTCCTGGCTTGCTTCTCCCTTCGGCAGTTCCGCGACGATGCGTCCTTCGTTCATCACGTAGATGCGGTCACACGTACCGAGCAGTTCGGGCATTTCCGACGAGATCATCAGAACGCCCTTTCCATCGGCGGCAAGCTGGTTGATGATAGTATAGATTTCGTATTTTGCGCCAACATCGATGCCGCGCGTCGGCTCGTCGAGGATCAAAATATCGGGATCCGAGAACAGCCACTTCGACAGCACCACCTTCTGCTGGTTGCCGCCGGAAAGATTGACCGCCTCCTGGAAGATGCTGGAGGAACGGATGCGCAGCTTCGACCGATAGTCGGTCGCAACTCTCGATTCCTTGACGCTGTCGATAACGGACGCATTCGACACCGCCTTCAAATTGACGAGCGTCGTGTTGTGCAGGATCGTATCGTTGAGCACGAGGCCGAGCTGCTTGCGGTCTTCGGTAACGTAGGCGAGACCTGCATCGATCGCCTTGCGCACGGTGCTGACGTCGACCGGCTTGCCGTGCATCAGCGCCTCGCCCGAAACCTTGTGGCCATAGGCCTTGCCGAAGAGGCTCATGGCGAATTCGGTGCGCCCTGCCCCCATCAGGCCAGCGATACCGACGACTTCGCCCTTGCGGACGGTGACGTTGATATTGTGCAGGACCTGACGGTCGCGGTGCTGCTGGTGATAGGCGTTCCAGTTCTTCACTTCGAGAATGGTTTCGCCGATCGGCACCGAACGCGGCGGGTAGCGGTCCTCGAGATCGCGACCGACCATGTTGCGGATGATGATGTCTTCGCTGATCTCGTCCGCATGACAGTCGAGCGTCTTGACGGTCATCCCGTCGCGCAGGACCGTGATCTGGTCGGCGACCTTGCGGATCTCGTTCAGCTTATGGGAAATGATGATCGAAGTGATGCCCTGCTTGCGGAACTCGATCAGCAGGTTGAGGAGAGCATCGGAATCGCGTTCATTGAGCGAGGCTGTGGGCTCGTCGAGGATGAGCAGCTTGACGCTCTTCGACAGCGCCTTGGCGATCTCGACGAGCTGCTGCTTGCCGACGCCGATATCGGTGACCAGCGTGTTCGGAGATTCGGACAGGCCTACTTTCTTCAGCAGCTGCTTGGTGCGGTTGAATGTCTCGTCCCAGCTGATGACGCCGCTCTTGGCGTTCTCGTTGCCAAGGAAGATGTTTTCGCCGATCGACAGCAACGGCACGAGCGCCAGTTCCTGGTGAATGATGACGATGCCGATTTCTTCGGAGTCCTTCAGGACCTTGAAGTTGCGCGTCTCGCCTTCATAGACGATGTCGCCTTCATAGCTTCCAGTGGGATAGACGCCTGATAGCACCTTCATCAGGGTCGATTTGCCTGCCCCGTTTTCGCCCACCAATGCGTGGATCTCACCCTGGCGAACCTTGAGGTTCACATTCTCCAGCGCCTTGACGCCCGGGAACGTCTTGGTGATGCTCCGCATTTCGAGGATAGTATTGTCCATAGTCAAAGTTCCAGCGCCTGCAGCCGTCAAGCGGCTGGGCGATCATAAAATCGAAGACCGGAACCCGCAAGCGCGGGCTCCGGTCCTTCTCATTACTTCAGCTTGTCTTCAGAGTAGTAACCGCTGTCGACGAGGATCTGCTTGTAGTTGGTCTTGTCGACGGCAACCGGCTTCAGCAGATAGGACGGGACGACCTTGACGCCGTTGTCGTAGGTCTTCGTGTCGTTGACCTCAGGCTCCTTGCCCGACATCACGGCATCGACCATGGCAACGGTGACCTTGGCGAGTTCGCGGGTGTCCTTGAAGATCGTCGAGTGCTGTTCGCCAGCGATGATCGACTTGACCGACGGGATTTCAGCGTCCTGACCGGTGACGATCGGCAGCGGCTGAGCCGCAGTACCGTAACCAACGCCCTTCAGCGAGGAGATGATACCGATGGACAGACCGTCGTAAGGCGACAGAACGGCATCGACCTTGGCGTCGGTGTAGTTGGCCGAGAGCAGGTTGTCCATGCGGGCCTGGGCCGTTGCCGGATCCCAACGCAGCGTGCCGACCTTGTCCATGCCGGTCTGGCCGGACTTCACGACGAGCTTGCCGCTGTCGATGTAGGGCTGCAGAACGGACATTGCGCCATCATAGAAGAAGAAGGCGTTGTTGTCGTCAGGCGAGCCGCCGAACAGTTCGATGTTGAACGGGCCCTTGCCGTCCTTGAGGCCGAGGCCGTCAACGATGGAGCCAGCCTGCAGAACGCCGACCTGGAAGTTGTCGAACGTCGCGTAGTAGTCGACGTTGCCCGAATCGCGGATCAGACGGTCATAAGCGATGACCTTGATGCCGGCGTCGTGTGCCTTCTGGAGAACGTCAGAAAGCGTCGTACCGTCGATCGAAGCGATGACGAGAACCTTGGCACCCTTGGTGACCATGTTTTCGATCTGCGAAAGCTGGTTCGGAATGTCGTCGTCGCCATACTGCAGGTCAGTGCCGTAACCGGCAGCCTGGAGCTGCTTGACGATGTTGTTGCCGTCGTCGATCCAGCGGGCCGAAGCCTTGGTCGGCATCGCAATACCGACAGTGCCCTTATCCGCGGCCAGAGCCGGCGCAACGAACGAAGCGACGCCGAAGGCAGCCGCAGCCATCAATGAGATAATGGATTTCATTTCTCTCTCCCTTGTTAATAAGCAGCGGACGAAAAATCGCCCGCCCCGAAACTGTGGCAGGTTCCGTATTGGATAGTTACTTCAGATGGTGAGAAACGAAGTAGGTCTCCTCCACGATCTCACACGTGTTGAGTGCCAACCAGCACACGGCGGCAAACTGGTATGGATTCCTATAACTGTCAAATAGAATAAGTGCTAACGTGCATAACAATTTTGGTATATCGTTAAAAAGTATTACTTTTGATGGAGCGCAGCGAGGAGGCTGCAACCATGACGGTTATTTCTGAGCCATTTTTGATGGATCACGTCGATATCCACAGCGATAATTTCGGCGATGACAGCCTTTTGCGTGCAGGACTTAAGCTGAATCACCTGCGGATGATCGTCGCAATCGAAGATAGTGGACAGATTTCCGCAGCTGCGGAAGTCCTGAACATCTCGCAGCCCGCCGCATCGCGGATGTTGTCCGAAATGGAATCAATCACCAAGACATCGCTCTATGAGCGCGTGGCCCGCGGCGTGGTGCTGACGACCTTCGGCGCAGCGCTTGCCCGGAGAGCCCGGAAGATCCTTTTGGAACTGCGCGAGGCGAGCCGCGAGATCGGCGAACTGAAAAGCGGCAAGGGCGGCTCGGTCTTCATCGGCTCGGTGACGGCGCCGGCCATGAGCCTCGTCGTGCCGGCGATCAACAAGGTGCGCAAGGCCTATCCCGGCATCGAGATCAACATCCAGGTGGAGACGAGCAACGTGCTTGCCCGCGAACTGCTCGCCGCCCGCCATGACTTCATCATCGGCCGCATTCCCGATGATCTCAACCCGCGCCTGTTCGAAGTGACGGAGATCGGCATCGAGCGGGCTTGCCTGATCGTGCGCAGCTGCCATCCGCTCATGAAGCAAAAGACCAGCAGCCTTTCCGACGTGAGGGATTATGACTGGGTGTTCCAGCCGCCGGGCACGCTGCTGCGCCGCACGATCGAGGACGTTTTCCTGTCGCAGGGTGTGGCGCTGCCGGAAAATATCGTCAACACCTCCTCGCTGCTTCTGACCTGCGCCATCATCTGCGAATCCGATGCGATCGCTCCGGTCGCCGTCGACGTCGCCCAGTTCCTTGCCAGCCAAGGCTCGAATGCCTCCGACGTATGCATGCTGCCGATCGATTTCGACATCAACGTCAAGCCCTACAGTATGATCACGGCGAGGGAGCGGGCGCTGCCGCCGAGCGCAAGGCTGCTCTACGACATCATCCTCGAGGAGAGCCGCAAGCAGGCCGGCTGACGACGGCCGCAAGCCCTGCGCCATCTTGCTCTCCTTTAATGCGCCTGGAGCAATCCAGCAAAAGTGTGCAGCGGTTTTGCGTCCGGAATTGCGTGAACAAGGAGATGGAGCATTTCCGTGGTTCGAAGAAAAACGGAAATGCTCTCAAGGAAGGCGGATGCTGTTCGGGCAGTCGGTATTTCAATCAGTCCTCGAGCGGCTGAAGGCGGAAGACGAGATGGCCGAAGACGCCGAAGCGCCGGCCGCCCATCGCGTGTCCGGCCTCGGCACCGGGCTTGCCTTCGATGTCATGGAGGGCGTCTCAGTCGCGTCGCAGCGCGTCGGCCAGGCTTATTTCGACAATCTGGATCTCGATGCCGCCGCTGGGGTCGTGGAGAAACCGGCGTCTGCGCCTCCAGCCGGGCCCGTCATGCCGGATCATCTCACCCGCACGGCACCGGAGGAGGTTGCCGCCGAACTGGCGATCTCCGCCGCCGATACGCCACTGACGCTCCGCGAGAAGCGCCGCGCCTTCGCCCGCGCCAATCATCCCGATGGCGTAGAATTGCCCTTCCGTGACAATGCGACGAAGCGCATGATGCTGGCCAATCTGCTGATCGACGAAGCGCTGCGGCGATTGAGCCGCTGACTATTCCGCCTGCCCGTCCTTCGAAGGTTTTTCATCGGTCACAGCGGGTTCGTCCTCGTCCTCGGCGTCAGGCTGCACGGGCGGCTCGATGGCCGGAGGCTGCGGATTGAAGGTCCAGAACAGCATATAGAAGGAATAGGCGCCTGCCCCGCCGGCCAGCACCGCCCAGAACGGATCGCCGGTGACAAGTTCGACCACGGCCCAGCCGAAGCAAACGGCAACGATGGCAATCCGCACCCAGAGGCGCCGATATGCCGGATGATTCGGATCGATGAGTTTCATTCCTGCCCCGCGGTCGCATTTGTCGCACTGCCTTCGGCCCGTGCCGCGATTGTCTCTAGAGACTTTCCTGGCCAGATTAAAGCATTCTCTTGGCTGAAAGGCCGGGCATCTCTCCGCCGGGATCACAGGCGATCGGCTCTGCCCTGACCAAAATCTGCTCCGGCAGAATACGTCAATCCGACCATCAAAGGCTCTGGCCGACCATGAAAGGCTCTGGTTCGAATCTTGCAAATGTGAAAGATCCGCGGGCTTGACGCGGTCCACAGAAGATGGAATGAAAATTCCAGAATATTGGCAATTCGGTTTATTTGTTCCGAATTCAAGGGAGGTTAGAATGACAGTGAGATTTGGTCTTCTCGGCGCCGGCCGCATCGGCAAGGTCCATGCAAAGGCCGTCAGCGGCGACGCCAATGCGACGCTCGTCGCGGTCGCCGACGCCTTTCCGCAGGCCGCCGAAGCGATCGCCTCCGCCTATGGCTGCGAAGTCCGCACCATCGAGGCGATCGAGGCAGCCAAGGATATCGACGCCGTCGTCATCTGCACGCCGACGGATACCCATGCCGATCTGATCGAGCGCTTCGCCCGCGCCGGCAAGGCGATCTTCTGCGAAAAGCCGATCGATCTCGACGTCGCCCGCGTCAAGGCCTGCATCAAGGTTGTGGAAGAGACCGGCGCCAAGCTGATGGTCGGCTTCAACCGCCGCTTCGACCCGCATTTCATGGCGGTGCGCAAGGTCATCGACGAAGGCAAGATCGGCGATGTCGAGATGGTGACGATCACCTCGCGTGACCCCGGCGCCCCACCGGTCGATTACATCAAGCGTTCCGGCGGCATCTTCCGCGACATGACGATCCATGACTTCGACATGGCCCGCTTCCTGCTCGGCGAAGAACCGGTATCGGTTTTCGCAACCGCCGCCGTGCTCGTCGACAAGGCGATCGGCGAAGCTGGTGACTATGACAGCGTTTCGGTGATCCTGCAGACGAAATCCGGCAAGCAGGCCATCATCTCCAACTCCCGCCGCGCCACCTATGGCTACGACCAGCGCATCGAAGCACACGGCTCCAAGGGCCTCGTCTCGGCCGAAAACCAGCGCCCGGTCTCCATCGAAGTCGCAAACGGCGAAGGCTACACCCGCCCGCCGCTGCATGATTTCTTCATGACCCGTTATACCGAAGCTTATGCCAACGAGATCGCAGCCTTCATCGCCGCGATCGAGAAGGGCTCCAAGATCTCTCCATCAGGCGCCGATGGTCTCGCAGCGCTCGCGCTCGCCGATGCCGCGGTCCAGTCCGTTAAGGAAGGCAAGCTTATCAAGATCGGCTGACGGCCCTCTCCCGACCGGAAGCCATGCATGAGATGGCCGGGCACCAGCCCGGCCATTTCGCGTTTGGCAGGCATTCAATCAGACAACGTGCTGTGTCGCGCCCCCTCAAAGTCGCATACTACAGACCAGCCCGTTGCTGCTGCGATCCCCAGACGCCGGTTGAAAGAAACCCTCAATCCGTCTCTTGAGTGGTCGCCGATCCCTGCACGCCCGAAAGCACGATATCCTCGTCGATCACCGACAGCGCCCGGTTCAGATGTCCTTCGAAGACCAGGATCTGCTCATCGGCCACCACCCTGATCTCGGGCATGCCTTCCATGCGCACGATATGCGACTGCCCCAGACCCTCTTCGATCCCTTGCCGAAGAAGGTCGTAATACCGCGTGCCCGGCCCGGTGATGGCGATCGGCATGCGCTCCGTCAGGCTCAGCATGCGCGACAGCCCGTTGCCGAGCGCCAGCCCTGCCTGGCGAAAGGCGAAGGCGGGGACGCGGTGCCCCTGGCGCGCCTTGGCGGCGATCTTGTCCAGTTCCGCCACCGGCACGAACTTTGCCGGAATCGTATCGAGCGGCACCTCGAAGGCGCTGCGCAGGATCGCGTAGAAACCGGCATAGGCCTCGATGCAGCCGCGGGTGCCGCAGCGGCAGAGCCCACCATTGGCCATGTGCAGCATGTGCCCGAAATTCGGCGCCGATATCTCCTGGCCCGTCTGGTTTCCGCGCCTGACGATGCCGAGCCCGACGCTATGGCCGAGCGAAAGGGCGGCGAGCGAACGGAAATCGGCGCCTTTCACCATCTCTTCACGCGCGCCGAGCGCTGCCGCGACCAATAGCGTCTCGTTGTCGAGGATCACCTTGGCCTGCCATTCCGGCCGCAGCGCCGATTCGAAATCGATCTGGTCACTGCCGAAAATCGGCGACCAGACGAGAACCGGCTCGGTGGAATTGACCAGCCCCTTGCTGCTGATCGAGATCAGCAGCACCTTTTCTTGGCTGATCTTCGAGCGATCGAGAATGCGCAAAAGCCCGGCCCGCACTGCCGCGACGAAGCGGCCAGCACCCGCAGGATCATGCGAACGTTCCTCGCTGAAGCGGTCGATCAGCTTGCCGGCATAATCGACCAGCGAATATTGCACCGCATCCGAGGAGATGATGACGACGATGAGATAGCCGCAATCGCGTCGCTGCCGCAGCAGCACGCGCGGCCGGCCGCGGCCGCTTGCCGGCTGATGTTCAGATTTTTCGATGATCTGGGCTTTTTCCAGCTCAGTGGTGATGGCCGAGATGGTGGCCGACGACAGCCCGGTGAAATCGGATATTTCGGTATGCGCGAGCGCACCGTGGCGACGCAGCACGGACAGCACGAGCACGCTGTTTCTCTGCCGGACCAGCTCCGTGCTCGACTTGGTCAGCATGAACGCCGCCCTCTCTCCCTGCTTGCTCCACCCTTGGTTTCCACTGCATCTCCAGCCGATGTTTCGCAAGGAAATTAAGCCGGCAGTGCAGTGTTGACAGTTGAAAAAATCTCTGACACTAAATTTCTCGACTGTCGAGAAAAAAATCCGAACCTTTCTCGACAGCTTTTCGCGGTGGCCGGAGGAAGCATGGGCTGGGCCGGTCGCAATCCACTCGGGAGGACATTATGAAGTCGATTTTGAAATTGATGGCCGGTGCGGCCATCCTCGTTTCCGTGCATACCGCTGCCATGGCTGCCGATCTCGTCGTCGGTGTTTCCTGGTCGAATTTCCAGGAAGAACGCTGGAAGACGGACGAAGCCGCCATCAAGAAGGCTCTCGAAGCCAAGGGCGCCAAGTATATTTCCGCTGACGCGCAGTCTTCTGCCGCAAAGCAGCTTACCGACGTCGAATCGCTGATCTCGCAGGGCGCCAACGCGCTGATCATTCTCGCCCAGGACTCCGACGCAATCGGCCCGGCGATCGAAAAGGCCGCCGCTGAAGGCATCCCGGTCGTCGGCTATGACCGCCTGATCGAAAACCCGGCTGCCTTCTACATTACCTTCGACAACAAGGAAGTCGGCCGCCTGCAGGCTGAGGGCGTTTTCAAGGCCAAGCCGGAAGGCAATTACGTCTTCATCAAGGGCTCGTCTTCCGATCCGAATGCCGACTTCCTGTTCTCGGGCCAGCAGGAAGTGCTGAAGGCCGCCATCGACGCCGGCAAGATCAAGAATGTCGGCGAGGCCTATACGGACGGCTGGCTGCCGGAGAACGCTCAGCGCAACATGGAGCAGTTCCTGACCGCCAACAACAACAAGGTTGACGCCGTCGTCGCATCGAATGACGGCACCGCCGGCGGCGCGATCGCTGCTCTCGACGCACAGGGCCTCGCCGGTTCCGTTCCGGTTTCCGGCCAGGACGGCGACAAGGCAGCACTCAACCGCATCGCTCTCGGCACGCAGACGGTTTCCGTCTGGAAAGACAGCCGCGAACTCGGCAAGCGCGCCGCTGAAATCGCTCTCGACCTCGCCGGCGGCAAGGACATGAGCAAGATCGACGGCGCCCAGGCTTTCAAGGGCGGCCCCAAGGGCGTCGAAATGCAGTCCGTCTTCCTGAAGCCGCTTGCGATCACCAAGGAAAACCTGAACGTCGTCATCGACGCCGGCTGGATCTCCAAGGCTGAAGCGTGCCAGGGCGTCAAGGCAGACAGCGTCGCTGCCTGCAAGTAAGCCACGGGCTGTAAACTGAAATTTCCGGCGCCGCAGCGGAACACCGTTGCGGCGCCGGATGCGGATGAGAATTCCAACGACGAAGTTTTCTCCGCCTCGCCGCACCATCGCGAGTTTTCATTCCCTGCCGGAACGGTGTCGCGACGCCACGCGACCGGTTTCCGGAAGCATCGCGGTGGTGAGTTGAAGAACAGACGCATGACGCTGATGGCAGCCTCTAGCACGCCGGCGCGTCCGTCCAAACAAAGTGGGGGAACGGCAAACCCATGGCCGAAATGGTAAAATCCACAACATCAAGCGGACCGCGAGCGGCGGAAGCCAGTCCGGTGACCCGCTTCTTCCGCGCCACCGAGATCGACACGCGTCTGCTCGGCATGATCGGCGCGCTGATCATCATCTGGATCGGTTTCCACATCATCACCGGCGGTCTCTTCCTGACCCCGCGCAATCTCTGGAACCTCTCGGTCCAGACGACCGACATCGCCGTCATGACGACGGGCATGGTGCTGATCATCGTCACCCGCAACATCGACCTGTCGGTCGGTTCCGTGCTCGGCCTCTGCGGCATGATCATGGGCGTGACGCAGGCCAAGATCCTGCCGGAATATATCGGCTTCGACAGCCCCTTCACCTGGGCGATCACGCTGCTGGTCGGATTGACGGCAGGTTGCCTGATCGGCGCCTTCCAGGGCATCATCATCGCCTTCCTCAACGTTCCCTCTTTCATCGTCACGCTCGGCGGCCTGCTCGTCTGGCGCGGTGCCACCTGGCTCGTCACCAGCGGCCAGACGGTTGCCCCGATGGACCAGACCTTCCGCATCATGGGCGGCGGCGCCGAGGGCTCGATCGGCGCCACCTGGAGCTGGATCGTCGGCATCGGCGCCTGCCTCTTCGTCATCGCAAGCATCGTCGGCTCACGCCGGCAGCGCCGGCGCTTCGGTTTCCCGCGCCGGCCGATGTGGGCTGAATATTTCCTCGCCATCCTGAGCTGCGTGCTCATCCTCGGCGCGGTCTGGATTGCCAACAGCTATTACTGGCCGATCAACATCGCCAAGAAATATGCCGAGACCAACAATATTCCCTGGCCCGAAACCGGCCTGGACATTCCCTACGGCATCGCCGTGCCGGTGTTGATCGCGATCGTCGTCGGCATCATCATGACCTTCATCGCGACAAGGCTGCGCTTCGGCCGCTATGTTTTCGCAATTGGCGGCAATCCCGAAGCGGCCGAGCTCGCCGGTATCAAGACCCGCTGGGTCACCGTACGCATCTTCGCGCTGATGGGCATTTTGGCCGCTATCGCGGCCGCGATTTCCACCGCCCGCCTCAATGCCGCGACGAACTCGCAGGGTACGCTCGACGAGCTCTACACCATCGCCGCCGCCGTCATCGGCGGAACGTCGCTGGCTGGCGGCACCGGCACCATCGCCGGCGCCATGCTCGGCGCGCTCGTCATGCAGTCGCTGCAATCGGGCATGGTGCTCGCGCATGTCGATACGCCGCTGCAGAGCGTCGTCGTCGGCACCGTCCTTGTCGTGGCGGTCTGGCTCGACACCGTCTACCGCGCCCGTGCCAAGTGAGAGGAGCCCCAGATATGGCTGATCAACGCACTCCCCTCGTGGAACTGAAAAACATCTCGATCTCCTTCGGCGGCATTCACGCCGTCGACAATGCCTCGGTCGATCTCTACCCCGGCGAAGTGGTCGCATTGCTCGGCCACAACGGCGCCGGCAAGTCGACGCTCATCAAGATCCTCTCCGGCGCCTACAAGCGCGATGGCGGCGAGATCCTGATCAATGGCGAGCCTGCCGACATCCGCAATCCGCGCGATGCCAAGAAATACGGGATCGAGACGATCTACCAGACGCTCGCCGTCGCCGACAATGTCGACGCCGCCGCCAACCTCTATCTCGGTCGCGAGCTGAAGACCCGCTGGGGCACGCTCGACGACGTCGCAATGGAGGCCTCGGCCCGCGAGGTGATGGGGCGCCTCAACCCCAACTTCAAGCGCTTCAAGGAGCCGGTGAAGGCGCTTTCGGGCGGCCAGCGGCAATCGGTGGCGATCGCCCGTGCGATCCTCTTCAACGCCCGCATCCTGATCATGGACGAGCCGACGGCAGCACTCGGCCCCCAGGAGACGGCGCAGGTCGGCGAGTTGATCAAGCAACTGAAGAAGGAAGGTATCGGCATCTTCCTCATCAGCCACGACATCCACGACGTCTTCGACCTCGCCGACCGCGTCTCGGTGATGAAGAACGGCCAGGTGGTGGGCCACGCCCGCACCGAGGATGTGACCAAGGACGAAGTGCTGGGGATGATCATCCTCGGCAAGGTGCCGCCAAAGGCCATCCCCGGCCCCGGCGCCATGCAGATCTGACCGCCGCCAGGCGACAGTCGACAACAATCACGCTCCGCCGTCCGCAAGGCCGGCGGAGTTTTCATATGCATTCACCGGACTGACGGATAAAAAACGTCCGCCAAATCGCAAGCATCGGTATTTCCGAGAATTTCGCGATTGAAGCCAGCCGCAAGCTAGGCTAAGAACCACCCATCGGACAGGCGATTCAAACCGCCTTCGGCATGCACCCGTAGCTCAGCTGGATAGAGTGTTGGATTCCGATTCCAAAGGTCACAGGTTCGAATCCTGTCGGGTGCGCCAGTCTTTTCAGGGTCCGTTCTGGACACATAGGTTACGGTTTATTCCTGAGACATAGGTAACACTTTTGGACCGAAAGGGTTCGGCAAAGGTTCAAGCCTGCATGTCTCATCATCGAAGTATCCCAGATCGTAATCCATAAAGCTTGTAAGCCAGATATGGTCTTCGACCTGCTTGATGCCGACGGCCTGACCGGCGAAGACCAGACTGAGATTGATCTTCTTCCGCTTGTAGCAGATGCGTCCGCATGTTGTGACGGTGACTGTCTGGTCGTGGAGCGGGTAGTCGAGATCGGGTAGGCCGCGGTAGGCGCGCGGTGAAGCGTCGTAGCATTCTGCCGGGCAGGCCATGTTGAGCGCCTGGTGGGGCCGCTCGGTGTTGAACTCCTCGACGAAGTCGTCGAAGCGGGCTTGCTGCTGCAGGAAATTGTCTCCGGCCGGCTTGGTTGTCTCAAGTTTCAGTGTCAGATGCATGCGCTCATGGCGGCCGTTCTGCTGCGGGTTGCCCGGCTTGATGCGCTCGATGTCGATACCGAGCCTGAGCCACCAGACGGCGAGCCGCGACAGATTGAACAGTCCGTTGGGGCTGGCGAAAGGCACTCCGTTGTCGGTTCTGATCGCCTTGGGCAGGCCGAACTCCTTGAAGACGCGTTCGAAAACGGTGAAGGCGTAGACCTCCTTGGTCGTGTGCAACGCTTCGCAGGCCAAAAGATAGCGGCTGGCGAAGTCGGTGATCGTCAATGGGTAGCAATAGCGCTTATCGGCAAGCATGAACTCGTGTCCTTCCCGAGAGAGGGGTGACAGTTCATACCGGAGACATGGGTTACACTTTTTGCCTTTGCGAGGAGAGCGAAGGTGCCTTGGCAGGAGTGCAACCGCATGGACGAGCGTCTCAAATTCGTTGCGCGGGTTCTGGATGGCGAGAAGATAGCGGCGCTGTGCCGCGAATTCGGCATCTCCCGCAAGACCGGTCACAAGATCATCAGCCGCTATAACGACAGCGGTCTGGAAGGACTGACAGATCGATCGCGACGGCCTTACCGGCACGCCAATCAGCTTCCTTTCCAAATCGAGAAGCTGATTGTGCGGACCAAACAGGACAAGCCCAACTGGGGCGCACCAAAGATCAGGGAGCGGCTGGCGCGGCTATATCCGGATGTTCACACGCCGGCGATCTCAACCGTGCATGCCGTCCTCGACCGCAACGGCCTGGTCAAGCACGGTAGGCGGCGACGCAACAGGGCTGAAGGAACAGCCCTCTCCAATCCAGGGCTGCCCAACGACCTGTGGTGCGCCGATTACAAAGGCGAGGTCCGTTCTGGACACATAGGTTACGGTTTATTCCTGAGACATAGGTAACACTTTTGGACCGAAAGGGTTCGGCAAAGGTTCAAGCCTGCATGTCTCATCATCGAAGTATCCCAGATCGTAATCCATAAAGCTTGTAAGCCAGATATGGTCTTCGACCTGCTTGATGCCGACGGCCTGACCGGCGAAGACCAGACTGAGATTGATCTTCTTCCGCTTGTAGCAGATGCGTCCGCATGTTGTGACGGTGACTGTCTGGTCGTGGAGCGGGTAGTCGAGATCGGGTAGGCCGCGGTAGGCGCGCGGTGAAGCGTCGTAGCATTCTGCCGGGCAGGCCATGTTGAGCGCCTGGTGGGGCCGCTCGGTGTTGAACTCCTCGACGAAGTCGTCGAAGCGGGCTTGCTGCTGCAGGAAATTGTCTCCGGCCGGCTTGGTTGTCTCAAGTTTCAGTGTCAGATGCATGCGCTCATGGCGGCCGTTCTGCTGCGGGTTGCCCGGCTTGATGCGCTCGATGTCGATACCGAGCCTGAGCCACCAGACGGCGAGCCGCGACAGATTGAACAGTCCGTTGGGGCTGGCGAAAGGCACTCCGTTGTCGGTTCTGATCGCCTTGGGCAGGCCGAACTCCTTGAAGACGCGTTCGAAAACGGTGAAGGCGTAGACCTCCTTGGTCGTGTGCAACGCTTCGCAGGCCAAAAGATAGCGGCTGGCGAAGTCGGTGATCGTCAATGGGTAGCAATAGCGCTTATCGGCAAGCATGAACTCGCCTTTGTAATCGGCGCACCACAGGTCGTTGGGCAGCCCTGGATTGGAGAGGGCTGTTCCTTCAGCCCTGTTGCGTCGCCGCCTACCGTGCTTGACCAGGCCGTTGCGGTCGAGGACGGCATGCACGGTTGAGATCGCCGGCGTGTGAACATCCGGATATAGCCGCGCCAGCCGCTCCCTGATCTTTGGTGCGCCCCAGTTGGGCTTGTCCTGTTTGGTCCGCACAATCAGCTTCTCGATTTGGAAAGGAAGCTGATTGGCGTGCCGGTAAGGCCGTCGCGATCGATCTGTCAGTCCTTCCAGACCGCTGTCGTTATAGCGGCTGATGATCTTGTGACCGGTCTTGCGGGAGATGCCGAATTCGCGGCACAGCGCCGCTATCTTCTCGCCATCCAGAACCCGCGCAACGAATTTGAGACGCTCGTCCATGCGGTTGCACTCCTGCCAAGGCACCTTCGCTCTCCTCGCAAAGGCAAAAAGTGTAACCCATGTCTCCGGTATGAACTGTCACCCCTCTCTCGGGAAGGACACAAACGTTTATCGTATGTTTCCAAACCTGACTGCCATTCGCTCGACGGTCGCCGATGGATCACTCGCAGATTTGCGAGTCGACGCGTCCTGAAAAACTACTGGAATTGCACGGTCGCCGGCAAGTCGATAACGCTCTTCAACTGAAAGTAAGGCTTCGCTACGACGTGGAGCCCGAAACAGGGAAACGAACTCAAAAAAATCTGTCGGCACGGGAACAATATGCTCCGTTGATCGTAAAACCTTCGGGTCGTGCGGAGATTCGTTACACTTCGCTACATGCGACCCACCTCAACCTTAGCCCCGCTCCATAGTGGGGCCTTTTTTGTGTCTGCGGTCTCGCCAGACTTGCAGCGCACCTTCGTGCAGCAGCGGCATGGAAGGCTTGCGAGGCGCGCTTTGTCACGACCGCAGTTCAACAGCAACACCTCCAAAAGCAATTGACTAAGAATGATTATTGAACAGTGGCGGCTTTGAAAACAGAACCATTCGTGTATAGGATCGCGGGTGTGATTTGCGAGGCAACTGGGATACGTCCCGGCCTTATTGCTTGGACGTCCAACCAAGTTATGCCTGAACTCGCCCTAGACTTCCCGGATTCCATTTGGTAGCGAGCAATAGCAACAAGTGGTTGTAGATTTTTTCTGCCGCGTTGACTCAAAGGTCGCGCGATTTTGCCGGGGACAATACTCGCATGCCAATCCAAGTAAGACAGACTCGATATTTTTTTGTAATTTCGGCGGCTCTTCTAAGCGCCGCGAGCATCCTTCAGGGATGCCAGAGTGACACACGGAACGCCCAAACATTTAGACCGAACGACAAGTTTCTTTCGAACAAAGGCGGCTCGTCAAGCAGTGCTGAAAACGCGCCGAGCCAACCTAACTCGGCGACCCACTCAAGCCCGCCGAGCGGTATGGGCCCAGCCGGCAACGGTATGGGAGGTCCAGCCGGCAGTCCAGCCGGCAGTGGTATGGGTGGCCCTCTGCACTAAGGCAGCGCCGTTGCGTTTACCTCGACGAGCGGCGTTGTGGACGGCAGACCTATCTAGCGACTCCGCCTGCGGATAAGCTCCGCAGGCGCCTCCTCCAGGCGAATCGCGGTATCTAGCTCTGCGACGAGCATTACGAAGTTCCGACCGATTCCGGCACGTGCGACCGTCGACTTCTCCCACCCGAATAATCACATTGATGGTGTCGCCTCGGCGCTGACATCGACGAATTATCGCGAGTGAGTCGGACTTCGGTCCGATGGTAGACAGCAATCTCTCTGCTAATTTCCGTTCCGCTGAGACTGCAAAACTCAGCACGAAAAGGGTGTCTGCCCCTGATCCGGAGCACCCTTTTCAAACTCGTTTTCGGGAATCCCCCCTTAACCCTCGGCACCGACGGTTTGCGGGCGGCCAACCTTCCAATTGATCATAGGGTATAGGTAATCTGTCGGGGCATCTTGCGTGCGATGGTGTTGCCAGTTCCATCGCATCTTAAGCGGGCGGTCGTCAAAGTCGAAGTCTGTGATTCCTTCCACAGCAATTGCTCATCGATACGGCTCTGCTTGTGACTATTGACGATGGCAGTGAGCGTGGCGGTCAGATAGGTCTGCGGATCGACGGCTCGATGAGCGAAGCAATGGTCGCCCTGTTCTCCTGCCCCTCGCCTTCAAATCGAACGTAGAACGGTCGCGCGCGTGAGCAACACGTCTTCGAGCAAGATCAACCCTGGTTTGGTAACGGCTTACCCTCGTAGCGCACGCGAAAATTCCTCCTGTGAAAATCCTGCTCGAAGCAGACGAAGACGAGTTCCAGGTCATTGGCGCTGTCGCGCTTCCCAAGGAGACTGAGCGTGACAACGATAACGCCACTGTATCCGCGCGTCAGGCGGAAAGCCGCGTTGCGGATGTCGGTCCCTTCTGGATCCCTCCGGTCTTCGCGGCGCTCATAGATGACCCAGAAGCGGGCAGCATCCCAAGTCTGCCGTAGGATTTGACTGACCTCTGCCTTGAACTCTTCGGCATGCATTGCCGGACCCCAAGACAATGCCGTCTCGCCCGCATCGCTAACGACATTGAGGTAACCGTCATATCGGTAGGCGCCTGACAGTGACCGTTCGATCATCTCGAATGCCGTGTTTTCGGTGATTGTTGTTTTGAAGAGAATTGCCATGGAATCGCTGCGTGCCACTGCCGATATGTCGGTGAGACGGCGAGATTACTGGGTGTCGCCTGGGCGAGCAACGGTGACTTAATTCGGGCATCCGAGTCCGCCGCATCGTTCCGGAGATCTGCCTGCCCATACCGGAGACATAGGTAACAGAACGTCCCTAAGACATGGGTGACAACCTTGTGCCGAACGGGTTCTCGATGGTTTGCAAAGTCCTCTGCTCCAGATCGATATATCGGAGATCATAGCGCATGAAGCTGACGAGCCAAACGCCGTCATCGACCTCCTCGATGTCGAGCTCTGGCCGGCCATGACTGTGAAGATATTGATCTTCTTGGGGTACATGCAGATGCGGCCGCAATCGATCACCAGTACGTCACGGTCGTGGGAGCGTATTTGTGCTTGGCTCCCATGAATGGGCGCAGGGGCGCGATTTCGCCTCGGGTTGGGGCCCGCATCCTCAATTCGCCAAGCTCACGCATCCGCTCGTTAGCAATTTGTTGACCATAAGCTGGCTTTACTAAGCGTGATGGATGCGGAGGTTCCCGCCCGTCGTCGAGTGTTTGGTGTGGGCGGGTTTGTTCGTGTTGAAGTATCCAGTGCAAGGATTGTCGGCCGGGGCCTTGGGCGGAATTGCCACGCTACTGTCGCGTGCGGAACGGTTGGTCGCGCAGACCATTCTGCCGGCTCTGTTTGCGCTGCCGGCCCTTGTCGGCTCTGCATCATTTGCCTCGGCGGAAGATCGGGCCCTGAAGCTGTTCTTTACCCATACGGGCGAGAGGGCCACGATTACCTATAAGCGGGACGGAAAGTTCGATCCCAAAGGCCTCGCCCAGATCAATCGGTTTCTGCGCGACTGGCGAAGGAACGAGCCGACCCGGATGGATCCCCGGCTGCTCGACCTGGTCTGGGAGGTGTACAAGCGCAGCGGCGGCAAGGACTACATCCATATCGTCTCCGCCTATCGTTCGCCCACCACCAACAACATGCTCCGCAACCGCTCGCGCAGCACGGGCGTCGCCAAGAAGAGCCAGCACATGCTGGGCAAGGCGATGGACTTCTACGTTCCCGGCGTGAAGCTTTCGACGCTGCGCGCATTGGCAATGCAGATGCAGGTCGGCGGTGTCGGATATTATCCGACCTCGGGATCGCCCTTCGTCCATCTCGACGTCGGCAATGTCAGGGCCTGGCCCCGCATGTCTCGGCAGGAACTCGCGCGACTATTCCCGAACGGGCAGACGATGCATCTCCCGGCCGATGGCCGGCCACTGCCGGGATACAATCAGGCGATTGCGAACTACAAGAAGCGCGTCGGCCCCTCGATCCAGATCGCCAGCACCGCGGGAGAAGACGAAGACGCAGGAGCGTCGACCAGGCCGAGCGGCGACACCGCTGACAATAAACTCGTGACGGCGCTTCTGCCCACGCCCCGAAGCCGGGCAGTGAATGCGCTGGCGCTGCAGACCGGCGCGGTCGAGCGGGATGACAAACGGTCTGCTCCAGATGTTTCATCTTTGCCGATTCCGATACCGGCGATGCGCCCGCCTGCCCTCGAGCACGACGCTGATATGGATGACAAACTGGAGACGGCATCGATCGGCCCAATTGATGTGCTTCCGGACAGACCGGCGCCTGCATTGCCGGGCTACGCGCGCTTCGAACCCCTCCGTGTTGCACACCAGGCCTCCAAGCAGGGCGCTGATATGATCGCCTCCCTGCCGATGACCGCTTCCTGGGAAGAAGCAAATTTCCTAGAATCGACGTCCGACGCGGCGCTGATAAAATGGGCGCTGCATTCTCCCGGCGAGGTGATGGAATTGAGCGCGCCTCGCGTTTCCCCCCGCGCGGTTCATCGGGAGGTCAACGCCGCGACATCCGGTGAAGCTATCATTCCGGTGGCCGCCACAGACCTGTTCGATGCCAGCCGGTTTGCGTCGCCTCCGGAGGGCTGACCTCAATCATCAGAGCTTGATGCGCAGCACCTCTTACGACATGCGACTTCGGCGCGGTATCCGCTTATTGTCCCGGAGCGGTCTCTATGGGGTAGTGAGCATCCTCCCACGCGGGAAAGCCACCGGCAAAGTGGTAGACATTCTTAAACCCCCATACCAAAGCTTTGGCCGATGCGTAGGCGGAATCGCCGCAATATTTGCCATGGCATGAGAAGATCACTTCCTCCTCCCTGCTCACGGCCTTCGACAGAGTGTCCTTTGCCAAAACCTCCACGACCGATAGGTTGATGGCTCCCGGCGCATGCCCGCGACCAAAGCTCAGAGCGGTGCGCACATCGACGAGCTTGACGCCGCGGTCGTGCAGCCGCTTGGCCGTCGGGGCGTCTATTTCAGTGGCTCCCTTGATATTATATTCCCCGTTGCTTTTGCCGATCAGGCGAGCGTATTCGTCATAGGAAATATCTGTGCCCGCTCCCTCCGGCACGCCGGCTTTGCGCAAGCCCTCCTTCAGGCGCTCGCGATAGGTCGAATCGTAGTTGAAAATGTCGCCGTACCAGTACCATCCCAGTTCCTGCACCGTCAGCGGGGAGTAGCCGGCGGGAACCGCGAGCGCGTTGTATTTTTCGGTGTTATCCTGAACGCCGTCCGTCCGCCCGAGGTGGCCGAAGCTCGACACCAGCGTGGCGTAGTCTTCACTGACGTCTGATTGCCTGATCACCAGCAGTTCGAGGTTCTTCACCGCCGCCTCATATTTCTCCTGGTGGAATTGTGAAATCGCAAGAACCCTGAGATAGCTCGGCGGATATTGCGGGTCGACACGCATAGCTCGTTGCACTTCGCGTTCGGCTTCCGGAGCCTGGCCCGTTGCGTTCAAAATGCGTGCTTTGCTGAGGTGATTTTCGGGATCATTGGAATCGAGTTCCATGGCACGACTGATTTTGGCAAAGGCGTCAGCATACCGGCCCTGCCTTGCCAGCACTTCAGCGGAGATCGCATAGGCAAGCGAATTGGGCTTTCGAATCGCAAGAGCCAGGTGCCGATCCACACGTTCCATCGCCCTCTCGAAGCCAAGGTTGGCGGCCTCGCAATTGGAAACGGCAATCCTCCAATTCGCCGAAGCGAGCGCCGCATGAGCGCGGCTGTAATCGGGGTCGAGCTCGATCGCCCTTTCGAAAAAGGGAATTGCCTTGAGGGTTTCATTCTCACTGTCGTGGCGCAGGTGATCCCAGCCTTGCAGCAAAGCGTCGTAAGCCTGCGGGCTATTCGTCTCCGCCTGCTCGGACTGAGATCGCTCCGCATCCTGAAGCGTAAAAATCTCGTTCATCGCGCCGTCATAGCGGTCAGCCCATAGATGATGGCCGCCGAGCGCGTCTATGAGCTGTGCGTTGATGCGGACCTGGTCGCCCTGGCGGCGCACGCTACCTTCCAGGATATAACGGACCCCGAGTTCCCCGGCCACCTGCTGAACTTTGATGGGCTTGCCCTTGTAGGCGAAGGTGGAGTTTCGAGCGATAACAAAGATGCTGGACAGCTTCGAAAGGTCTGTGATCAGATCTTCCGTCATGCCGTCGGCGAAATAGGCCTGTTCCGGATCGGAACTGATGTTGTCGAACGGCAGGACGGCAATAGACGGCTTGTCAGGCAGCGGGAGTGCCATGCGAGCGATCGATGCCGTTTCCGCGCTGGTCGTCCATGGACCCAGCCATATTGCGACGAAGGCAGCCACCAGAACCAGAGCCACCGCCGCGAGCGGTCCCCAACTGCGAAGACGCTGGATTTTGAACTGCCAACGAGGAGCGTTTCCATCGAACAGCACGCGATAGGTGCGTACGGGGCGCGCGATGTTTTTGACATGCTGCTCGCCAATAAATTCAAGCGGCAGTTCGAGCTTGCCTTGCAAATGATCGAAAGCAGTGCCGGATACAAAAAGCCCTCCGGACTCACATATCTGCTCCAGGCGAGCAGCGACGTTGACCCCATCGCCCAGCAAATCATCGCCCTCCACGACGACGTCGCCCAGGTTGACGCCCATGCGGAACAGAAGCCGCTGTTGGGGCAGGATATCCACTTGCCGTGCTGCAACCTGCTTTTGCAGGGCAACCGCACATAGGACAGCATCCACGACGGAGCCAAATTCCACGATCGCGCCATCGCCCATGAGCTTCACTGTGCGTCCGTGATATTCCGCGAGCAGTGGGTCGAAGACTTCGGAGCGCAATGCCCTCATCGCGGCCAGCGTACCGGCCTCGTCATCCTCGATAAGTCTTGAATAACCAACGATATCGACGGCGAGAATTGCAACCAGCCGCCGCTCGGCATGATCGTCTCCCATGGTCATCCTCTCCAGCGAGGTGACGAAAGCCACGCTTAGCGGATCCTTCGGTCGACGGGAACACTCCTCCGGCCTCCGCTATTCTACTCCCGTTTCCTTCTCCAGACGAATGAACTCTTTCGAAATATGGCTATCCCGTTCGCGCTGGTCATATCACCGCCTGCGCGACAAGCATGTCGACGTGTACGCCAATGAGTTCGTATTTCCGTTGGAACAGGCGAAGGCACTTCCGGAGGCATAAACCCGGCAAAATGTTGCGGTATCCTTTGCCCGCCTGAAAAGGCGCGCGGGCGCCGTCATTTGGATGTCGAACTACGATGCCCCCGTTTCCGCGCCCGCAAACTCAGACCAAAGTCCGATCCACCCCGGACTTCGTGCCCATACAAAACCTTCGATCACTGTAATAACAATAATATATTCTCAAGTAACGAAGCGAGACGATGTGAGAAACTGCGTTGACTTCATTGGATCGCATTTATGTGACGACTTCTACTTAGAAAATGAGACCCACAAACTGGTTGTTGTTGACAATCTTTGCACCGGATCTTTCGAAAATATAACACACATTCGGATGCCCGTTTCCACAGGCAACCTCATCTCCCTGGATCCGGAACTCGTTGGAGAGGTTCTCGATACCATGCCGATTCCTTCGATCGAACCGTTGATGGTGGCGGCCGTCTCATGGCACGGATGGTCGAGATTGGGCGGGCAACGATCACCTGTAACATCCGGCCCGGCGCGGCCGACCGTTATCGAGCGCAGCATCGGCAGCGACACACGTCGCCTTAAAGTAGGTAGATTTAACGATTAACATTAATACGCGAGTATTTCTTAGAACTTTTCTAAGTAATTGTCATGCATTACAGGCGATGCTAATAGACAAGCAGCTTAATCTCAAGTCACGAGGCACGAAGCAATGAAGAGCGTATTGATTTCTGGCGGGGCTGGCTTCATCGGATCCCACATGTGTGATCGACTTTTGCTGAGGACGGACATTCAGAAGCTGGTCGTTGTTGACAACCTCTGGACCGGGCTTTTCGAAAATATCGCCCACATCCGGGACCCCCGTTTCCACTTCGTGAAATCCGACGTCGAGACACTGCAGACCTCGGATAAATTCGACGAAATCTATCACCTTGCATCCCCCGCATCGCCGCCATGGTACATGAAGGAGCCGAAGAGAACGATCTCGGCCAATCTTCTCGGCGCATTCCGGTTGCTCGACTTGCTGAAGAAGGGCGGACGTTTCGGTTTCACCTCTTCTTCCGAAGTGTATGGCGATCCTCTGGTGTCGCCGCAGCCGGAATCCTACAAGGGTCAGGTCGACTGCACCGGACCGCGCTCATCCTACGACGAGAGCAAAAGGTGCACGGAGTCGCTGCTGTTCGAGATGCAGCGTACCCAAGGGCTCGACGTCAAGATCGTTCGCCCCTTCAACATCTACGGTCCGCGGACACGTTCCGACGATGGTCGCGCGGTCTCCAACTTCATCACTCAGGCGCTTTCGGGTCGCCCGATTACCGTGTTCGGCGACGGCCTTCAGTCACGCAGCTGGGGTTATGTCGATGACGTTGTCGATGGTTTCGCGCGATATTTCTGGATAAATGAAACCGACTATAAGGGGCCTCTGAACGTCGGCAATGATCGCGAGATTTCGGTTCTCGAGGTCGCCCAATATGTCTCCAAACTCGTTGGTGGCGTGCCGATCGTCTTCGAGCCGTCACCGCCGCAGGACCCCACGAACAGACGGCCGGACCTGACCAACGCGCACTATGTCATGCCCGAGTGGTCGTGCAAAATCACCTACGAACAGGGCGTGGCGATGACGCTCAATTGGTTCAGGGAACAAATGAAGGCGCACGCGGCCGAATAAACCACGATGACTTTCGAGGCTCGCGTCCTGGATGCAGTTGGCGTATGTTCACGGTGCGATTGAGAGAGTAATGATGCGAGAACCAATTCCGTCCGATCTGAAGGATATAAGTTTTCCCATACCGATTCACTATCTTGATCTCGCCACCTCTCACCTCGCCGTTGCGCCCCCGGTCTCCGATGGGCTCGTGGTCTTTCTGTCGGATGGTCTTCCCGTAGGACAAGCCTATATCGAAAGGCCCGAGACGGCGGCGGCACTCGCTGAGCGTGTCGTGCGGCCCGAGACGCTCGAGCATGCGCGTCAAGTCGCGCAAACCCCTGTGGGCAACCGTGACGTCAGCATTCTGATTTGCACGAAGGACCGGCCAGAGGAACTACGCCGTTGCCTGGCCTCGATCCCCAAACAGTCGCTCAGCCCCGTCGAGATCATCGTGGTGGATAATGCCTCTGCAGGCGAGGCAACGCGTCGCGTGGTAGAGGAATCGGGCGCAACCTATGTCCGTGAAGATCGGGTCGGGCTGGATTATGCGCGCAATGCGGCGGTTCGTGCGGCGAGAACCGAATTCGTCGCTTTTACGGACGATGACGTCGTCCTCCATGAGCGGTGGCTGGAGAACCTGATGAAGGGGTTCGATCTGCCGGAGATCGCCTGCGTCACCGGGTTGGTCCTTCCCGGAGAACTCGCAACGCCGGCGCAGTTTATCTTCGAAAAGCATTGGGGTTTCGGCCGGGGCTATCTGCGGCAGGATTTCAACCAGGACTTCTATACCAGGGATACACGTTACGGCGCCCCGGTCTGGACGATAGGAGCCGGCGCAAGTCAGGCCATCCGCCGCAAGGTCTTCGACGAGATCGGCCTGTTCGATGTCCGCCTGGACATGGGCGCTGCCGGATGCTCAGGCGATTCCGAATATTGGAACCGGCTCCTCCATCATGGTCATGTCTGCCGCTACGAGCCGACGGCGGTCGCCTGGCACTTTCATCGCAAGGATATGAAGGGGCTCGCCAAACAGATCTACCAATATATGAGTGGCCACGTCGCGGCCCTGCTGGTCCAGTATCAGAACACCGGAAATAACGCCAATCTGCGGCGCATCCTGCTCTCGTTTCCGAAATATTACGCCGGAAGGCTCCGAAGACGGCTTCGCAAAGGCACGACGTCGCACGACGTCTTCCTGAAGCAGGAGATGCTCGGAAGCGTAAATGGCGCTCTCTACGTTCTGCGGCGATGGAAGAGGCCCGCATGGTGATCGCCGCAACGCCTGACATTTCATTCCTCATCCCCGCCTATAACGCAGCCGATACGCTTGCCGAATGTCTTGCCAGCCTGCAGCAGCAGTCGCGATCGAACTGGCAGGCCGTCGTGGTCGATGACGGTTCGACCGACCGCACCTGGGAGGTTCTCGAGAGCATCGCAAACACGGACAGCCGCATTCTCCCCGCCCGTCAGCCGAATGCGGGTGCGGCCGCCGCGCGAAACCATGCCGCAAGACTGGCAGCCGCGCCCCTGCTCTGCATGCTGGATGCCGACGACTGGCTGGATCCGACCTTCATCGAAAACATGCAGCCAGTGGCGGAGAATTCATCTCCAGCAGTTATCGCCTATTGCGCCTTCCGCCGCGTCGCCCCGGACGGCAGGCTTATGCAGGTAGAACAACCTCCCATCTTGACGGGAGACGTCGCCAAGCGTGAGTTCTCCTCTTTTTGTGCACTCGCCATCCATACGGTTGTCTTTCCCAGAAGCCTTTTTGAGCTGGTTGGAGGCATGGATGAGACCTTGCAGACCTGCGAGGATTGGGATCTCTGGCTTCGCATGGCCTTTTCCGGCGCCGAATTTCGTCGCGTCGACCAATGCCTCGCTTTCTATCGCATGAAGGCGGACTCGCTCTCCGGCGATCCGACCAAAATGGTGCGTGACGCCATTCGCGTGACATCGAAGGCGCAAGCGCTGCAGACGCAGCAAGGCTTGTCGGCCGAGGGGCCGGAGACAGGCTGGATCACACCCCCGGTCAGCCAACTGCGCATGCTAGCCTGGGTCGTCGCGGCCAAGCTCGACCCGACTTTGGATGTTGCAGCCCTTGCAGCGCTTCTGCCTGAGATGCCGGACGCCGCGGGCTACGAAAACTTTCTTGCCGGTGTAATCCTGCATGGCCTGCAGACCGGGCTCTCTACGGATCGGGCTGACGATCTCATTGATGTGCTCGACAAATGGCGGCCGACGTTCCTTTTGCTCATCCAGCTGATTCAGGAACATTCCTTACCCGGCACTGGGCGCAAGATCATTGAGGCCGCCTCTTGGCACATATCCGCCGCAAACCCTTTGCGGTCATTCACGCTTGGCAATGTCCAGGTGGTCAGTGCCGCGCTCGAAACGCTTTCGCGGATCCCCAAGGCCGAGCCAGCCGACACGCTCATCATGCACGCCTTGTCCGGCGGACAACATGTCGGCTCCTTTGTCGGGCCATTCTGGGGCGATCTTTCGATCCGGGCACAGATCAGGCTGATCATGCATGAGATGCAGGCAGAAGAACATCTGCAGACGCCGCCCACCCTCGTCTATATGAGTTCGTGGACAAGGGAGGCATTGCGCGGCTACAGAGCCTTCGGCGGGCTGATCATCCGGAACGGCCAGCGGCGAGGACGTCTCGACCGAATTTTGGTGCGTATCGGGCGCAACGCTCTTCTTGCCTGCGCGCCAAGCGACAGAGAAGACAACGACGCCCGACTGTCCGACATCCAGCAAAATCTTCAACGCGGTCTGGCTCCACGGTTCCGAAATCCCACTCGGCTGCGGCCCGACGAAAAAAAGGGGGCTGCCCCGGTTCAGTCGGAAGAAGAATACTGGGAGCATATCTTTGAACGCCCGGATCCATGGAATTACGTCTCCGTCTACGAGCAGGTTAAATATGCGCAGACGTTGAGCCTGATCCCGGAAGGGATCGAGAAGGCCCTCGAGCTCGCCTGCGCCGAGGGGATCTTTACCGAGAAGCTGGCGCAAAAGGTCGGCCAGCTGACGGCCACGGATATTTCCCAGCGGGCAATCGACCGGGCTGTCGAGCGCTGCCGCGACCATCGCAACGTCGAGCTTCGCGTGCTTGACTTTGTCAAGAGCGATGTTCCGCCCGAACAGGACCTCCTCGTCTGCTCCGAAGTCCTTTACTACATGAAAGACGAGGAGATGCTTGCGGCGGTCTGTCAAAAGGTGGCCGCAGCGGTGAAGCCGAACGGCTACCTGATCACTGCCCACGCACATATCCGCCGCGACGAACCCAACCGGAGCGGATTCGATTGGGACAATCCTTTCGGTGTCGGGACGATCAAACAGCTGTTGGCCGCACAAGCTGATCTGGCCCTGGAAGAGACGATCGAAACCGAACTTTACGCCATCCACCGGTTTAGGAAAGGTCCGGTGGCAGATGCTGTCCTGCGGGTCGAGCGGCATGGAACTCCGCTGGACGCGGATGTGGCAAAGCACATCATCTGGGGCCCGGCGGGTACTGAGCGTGGGGCGGCATGGACGACGGAGGTCACGACCTCGGTTCCCATCCTCATGTATCACAGGATCGCAGAGGAAGGACCGGCGGCACTCCAGCGCTTCCGCACGCCGCCGGAGATCTTCCGCAAGCAGATGCAGTTCCTTCGGCGACAGGGTTATTACACGGTGACGGCGCAGACCCTGGCGGGGCTTCTGCGCAGCGGCAAGCCGATCCAGGGCCGGCCCGTCATGCTGACCTTCGACGATGCCTACTCGGATTTCCTGGAGGAGGCCTTCCCGATCCTGGCCGAGAATGATTTCAGCGCTGACGTATTCGTCGTGACCGATAAAGTCGGCGGTCGGTCAGATTGGGATGCTGCCTATGGAGAGCCTGCACCGCTGATGTCGTGGTCGCATATTCAGGAGTTGCACCAGAAGGGCATCAGCTTCGGCTCCCACCTCGCATCCCACACACCAGCCAGTGCGATGGACAACGAAGCCCTGCTGGACGAAGCCATGCGATCGCGCAATGCGCTGCAAAGCCGGCTGGGCAGCTCCGCAGAATCGATCGCACTTCCCTATGGCGGGACAGACTTCAGGGTCCCGGGCATTCTGGCGCTTGCCGGCTACGGGATCGGCTTCACGACACGACCGGCAAAAGCCACATTTTCCGATAATCTCTTCGGTCTGCCACGCCTCGAAGTCCGCGGCGATCGTCCTCTTGAAGCGTTCCCTGAACTTATGGGCCTGCCGGGAGCTTATATCGGATGACAATACCATGACTGGCGTTGCGGCCCCTCTCATCACCGTCGTCATACCGGCTTACAACGCCGAAAAGACGCTTGCCGAAACATTGCAAAGCGTCTCCAGCCAGTCCTATGACAAGCTCGAAATCCTTGTGGTCGACGACGGATCGCGGGACCGTACCTTCGATCTTGCTCGCGACTACAGCCTGACCGATCACCGTGTCCGTGTTCTCCGCCAGGAGAATGGCGGCGTTGCCCGCGCGCGCAACCACGGCATCGAGGACGCGCGCGGCCTTTATATAGCCCCCGTCGATGCCGATGATTTATGGCACCCTCGCAAAATCGAACTCCAGCTCGAGGCGCTAGGGAAATTTCCGGACGGACGCGGAGTCGCTTACAATTGGTATGCGGCGATCGACGAGAACGGCATCATTTTCGGTCATTCGCGACCAGTCCTGCATCAAGGGACTATCTTCGAACCGCTGTTGCGGGAAAATTTCATCGGCAATGGCAGCACACCCTTGATGCCGCGGGCGGACATTCTTCGCTGCGGCGGCTATGACGCCAGCCTGCGCGACAACGGCGCCGAGGGATGTGAGGATCTGAAACTTTATCTGTCCTTGGCCGAAACCTTGCCCTTCGTGTTGGTTCCCGATTTCCTGACCGGTTATCGCTTTACCAAGGGAAATATGTCCAGCAACGCCTACAGGATGCTGAAATCCCACGCCCTGGTCATGGCCCCGATCATCACGCGCTATCCGCAGTTTACGCGCGACATCCAGACAGCCGAGTTCAACACCGCACGCTGGTATTTCAAAAAGGCGTTTCTGGGCAATGACTTTGCCCAGGTCAAACAGCTGGCGCCGATGATGGTCAGAAAATATTCCTCGCGCCTCGTCGTCCATGGAGTACAGCAGGGCTGGCGCCAAGCAAAACGCGTCCTGCGGACGGCAAAGCGCGCCCTCGGCAAGTCTTCGGCGCGGCCGAAAATCCGCCTTGGGAGCGCCCCCCTGCCGCAACCAGGAACAGCATTCAGCGATCGTTTCGCGGCCACGCCTGCCAGGGAGACAATAAGCCTGACCTCTTCGCGGATGGTCGACAATGAATAGGTTTCGAAAGCCACCTTCCGCTATGCCCGCAAGAGCCTACAACCTGGTCGTTGCATCTCGGTTTCGCGAGCTTCGGCAACTCGTACCGGCGCTGCGGCTCAAGATGACGGTGATGATCATCCTGGGAATTCTCACAGGGTTCTCGGAAATGGTCGGCATCACCTTTCTGGTCAGCCTCGTCTTTCTTCTCGGGCAGCAAGGTCCCGTTTCCGGCTCCGCCGTCGCATGGCTTCCAGCGATTTTCGGCG
Organism: Rhizobium indigoferae; assembly: GCF_034554815.1. NCBI lineage: Bacteria > Pseudomonadati > Pseudomonadota > Alphaproteobacteria > Hyphomicrobiales > Rhizobiaceae > Rhizobium > Rhizobium indigoferae. The sequence continues at coordinate 3,291,564 of NZ_CP140635.1, forward strand.
GCATCGACCTCAGTCTTTCGAAGCCTGTCCTGATCGGCATCCTCATCGGCTCCATCCTGTTCCGGATTTTATTGGGATGCGCCAATTCGCTGATTGCAAGCGCAGTGAACCACCGAATTAGCGACCGCATGCGAGACCGCCTCTACGCCAAGGTCTTGACCATGCCCTTCCAGCGCTTTCAAGACTATGAGCGCAGCGACCTGATCAACGTCATCGCGACCGAATCCTATGCGGTGTCGTCGGCGCATGCCAGCCTGGTACGTCTGGGGGTGAATTTCGGGACGATTGTGATTTTCGGCGTCGGCATGCTGGTCATGGCCTGGCCGATCGCGTTGCTGGCTCTCGCCTTCGGCTTCATCCATAATTTTGTATTGGGTTTCTTTGCCGGTGCCTACCGCCGTCTCGGTGCCTCTGCACTGGCTGCGGTGGAAGCCTTGACACAGTTGAGCTGGACAACGCTGCAGACTTTGAAGGCCGTCAAAAGCTTCGGCATGGAAAAGCGCCATCAACAACTCTTCGAGGCGCTTTCCAACGACGTCGGCCAGACCTGGCGCCGGTCGGATGGGATGGGAGCGATAACCTCGCTTCTCAGCGAAATGCTGACCTTCGGGGTCATCCTGACGATCATTCTGTCCTCCGAATTCCTGCCGGTCGATTTCAAGGCGGCGCTCTCGGCCACGATCCTTCTCTACAGGCTTCAGCCGCATATCAAGGGATTTGATTCCCAGATTCTCAGCCTTTACGAGATGGAAGCGTCCCTGCAAAACGTCCTTGCCCTGCTTGCAGAGAAGGATGACATCAAGCAGGCATCGCGAGGGGAGAAGGTAAGCCGCCTGGCGGAGGCGATTGTCTTCCACAACGTCTCGTTCGCCTATGAGCGATCGAACGCCCCGGCGGTTGACGACCTCAGCTTCGCAATCAGAGCAGGCGAGACGACGGCTCTGACGGGGCCGAGTGGCTCCGGCAAAACCACCATCCTCAACATGATTCTCGATCTCAACCCGCCGACCCGGGGCCTGATCACGGTCGACGGCAGGGATCTGACAACCATCGACCGGTCCAGCTGGCTGCAACTGCTCTCCGTGTCGGGCCAGGATGTTGAACTGATGGAAGGCACGGTCCTCGACAACATCCGGTTTCGTCGCGATATCTCGGAGCAGGATATCCGCTGGGCGGCCGATGTGGCCTGCGCAACGGAATTCATCAATGATCTGCCGTATGGCTTTGATGAATGGCTGGGCGACGAGGCGATCCGGCTTTCGGGCGGACAAAGGCAGCGCATAGGTCTGGCGCGTGCGCTCGCCGGCCGGCCTCAGATCCTGCTGCTGGACGAAGCAACAAGCGCACTCGACGAAGAGACCGAGATGCGGGTGTTTTCGGCAATGAAAGAAGACGCCGGCAGAACGCTGATCGTCGTTAGCCATCGGCCCGCTGTGGCCAGGCTGATGAAGAACCGGATCGATCTCCGCCCCCCCACCCCCACATCCAAGCTCGGGTGACAGCCATGGAGATGCCAACCACATCCCGCATTCAAGTGGCCGTTATTATCCCTGCTTATAACGCCAGCCGCTACCTTGCCCACACGCTCCAGTCGGTCAGCAACCAGACCCACAAGGCGCTGGAGATCGTCATCATCGACGACGGTTCGACGGACGACACGGTCTCGATCTGTCGCCGTTTCGCCGCGGGCGACCCAAGGATCCGGATTCTGTCGACCGAAAACCGTGGCGTCGCTGCGGCTCGCAATAGCGGAATAAAAGCATCGAAATCCGCCTATATCGCCTTCCTCGATGCGGACGACATATGGCATCCGACCTATGTCGAAAGAATGCTTGCGGCGCTCCATCCCCTGCCGGACGCCTGGGGCGCGGTGTATGCCCTTCACCGCTTCATCGATACCGAAGGATATTGCACGAGATCCGGTTCGTCGCTGAACGCCCGGGACAGCATTCTCAACCGTCATCTCGTATTCCGCTTCGTCGGCAATGGCAGCGGCTTCATGGTTCGCCGCGCTGTCGTCGACAAGATCGGCGGCTACGATTCAAGCTATGCCAGAAAGGGGATTGGAGGATGCGAGGATTTCGATTTCGAACTCCGCACCGCTGAACATTTCAAGATCGAGACGGTGCCGTTGGGTCTGGTGGGGTATCGCTCGCATTCCGCAGCCATGTCTTCAGACAGGTCGCGGATGGCGCGATCGCTTCTGGCGGTGACCGAGCGATGTATCGCTCGCAATCCCCAGCTTCCGGCTTTTGTCGTCAGCTGCGCCCGCGCGTCGGCGCATCTTTATGCATTTTCAAAATTTGCCGCTCTGAAAGATTGGCCCAGCGCTGCGACCTCGCTCAAACACATTTATCATCATAGCCCTATGGTCGCCTCCGGCGTCCTCGCCAGATTGATCTTTACAAAATCTGACAGAGCCGCACGCAGGGCGTTGTCGAAAATCTGGCCAGCGAGGGAGCAAAAGCAAAAGAATCTGAGGAAATTCGAAGAGATAGACCCGCTTCTGCCCTTGGTCGGCGGTTGGTCTCGCTTCAGAACGAAGACATTGCTCAGCCGCTTATCCGAGATCGATCGGTCTGACGAATGCGCTGCGGCGACCTCATTGCAGGAGGCTTGAATCTGTCGGCTGAACGGCTGTCGACGGCGTTTTCCGCTCGGCCGCTATTGTCGCGCCGAAGAGATCCAGCGCCGTCAAACATCCAAAGGTTTGACACCCCTTCCTTTCCATCAGCCTGGTGACTATCTCACTATTTTGTACTATGAAATTTTATATTGATGTAGAATAGCAATTGCTAAAAAAGAGAGTAATCTAAAGAAAAAAAGAACTACCCCAATAATGATCTTCGACAATGTCGAATTTAACTGAAATCATACCTACGTACAGTGCAGGCATTCCGACTGGAGGACCCGTCACCCACCCCGGCGGGTCCTCAACTTTGCTTCTCGGCTGGTTGCACAAATGCGGTCGCCGTTGTCGCTGCATCAGCGTAGATAGATCTTCCTTCAGATGACGATATTACGCTGTTGAGATCGGCTTGATGAGAAAATCCCGCATCATCGGCAAGTGACGGTCGAATTTCCGGCTTTCCCCGCTTAATATTTTGACCATAATTGCAATTTATCTCCGGATATTTCGAGATCCGCAATGAAATTGCGGAAGCGGAGCAATCGTCATGAAGTTGATATTGTTTTCCAATAGAAATTTATAATTATCGCTGATGCTCCTAAGCAGAACACATCCCGCGATTATAGTTTGATATAATTTCAATCGTCTTATAATTGATGTTTAAATACAACCATTATCTGAAAACAATAAATTTACCTTTTGATAAATTTTATTTCTTCTACTCAATTATCGTTATTGGTTTTATTAGCTCCTTCATTTCACAAGAATCGGCGTTTAGCTTTCGGAGAAATCTCCCGAAAGTTATTTCCCTCCCCCGGTTCTCAACGGTCCGACAACCTGCCGGCACACTGGTGATGTTGTTACGGCCGATGGTCCAATAGTCCTGGGCTGGCCGGGCGTGAAAAAGTTGCCGATGCAATTTAACACCGCAGCACGAAACATTAACAACCTGATAAATAAAGTTATTATATAATTCAATACGATCTGGACTGGCCGATTCAGCCAACAGCATTCGGTCTGCCATATCAAGCGTCGGCATATGAGCCTGTCCTTGCGGCGTCAGAAATTCCTATCCTCTTGGCGAGATATGCTTGGGCGAAGTTGGACAGTCCTGACTCAATACATCGAAGGCCCCGACATGCCCCGACCTGTGTCGAAATGGTCGCACCTCGCCGGCGAATTAACCCTTCATAAAGCATTTGCTTGCTCAACTTATAATTTGTGTCATGGTCACTGTAAGTAGCGAGGGAGCCGACCTGATGAGTGATATGGCATCGCAGATTCCGGAATTTGGTTACGATGAGCGCGTGATGATCTGCCGGAAGCAGATCGAAAAGGCGGTCTATCAGTTCATTACAAATACGAAGGTCGAGGGATGCGATCCGGCGGAAGTCGCCATGGCCATCGCAGACATTGCCGACGATTACATTTTGCTGCTGGCCCAGAAGCGCAATTTGACCCATTGAGGTCAACGGATCGGCCGCCAATCGGCCGATCGTCCGCACGATGTGTGAGACCCAAAATCGCCGCCGCTTCCGCGTGCGCCCGGCCCAGAACGAGGCGGGCTTCTCCCAACCTACAATTGGCGCCAGCTCACAGATGGATTTCGATTGACCGCTCACTTGCACAGCAACACATGCATAACCCCGAAAATCGATGCCGATTTTCGGGGTTATGCATGTGTTTGAAGTGGTAGTGCGTTTCCGGCGCGTCCGATCGGACGCATGCCGGCCTAATGGCTTCTCACGCTCACTTGCGGAACCGGGGAGCTCAATTCGGCCAATTCCCTGGTCAAGCCCTCCCCGACCTCCTGCTTCACCGCCTCAAGCGCAAGGTCGAGGCAATTCGTCGCAAACGGCAGTTTGACATCCTGAGAGACCTGTCGCGCATAGGCGATCATCCGCGCCAATGCGACGAGTTCTTCCAGTCCGTCTTCTGCCCCTTGGTCTGCTTTTATCTTGACAACCGATGTCACGCCCATGCCCCATTTCTCCAATGAATTGAAGGAATGATACGCCTGTGGACGTGATCCAGCCCGTGAAAAAAGCGTGACACAACCCTCGGTGACAAATGCCGAGTTCGATTCACAATGCAGGGCGCGTGGGGAATGCGGTTTCGTGCAGTTTCCACGGCAAGTCTGCATTCGAGCGAATGTCGCGGGCGTCCTGCACGGCTTTCAACAATTCCAAGGCATCGATGCGTTTTTGATCGACGGCATTCGACAAAAGTGCCGCCAGCAGCCGCGGACGATCCGGCTCGGCCAGCCCTGCACATTGCTCGACGACCGCCCGCCACGTTCGCTTCTTGAAGAATATCACGCTTGCGGCATCTTCGAGCTCTTGACGCAACCCACTGGCCAGCTGCCCGCTATCCTCCATCACATCGAGCGTTGCGCTGACATTGACGAGCGGAACCGTCAGCGGCTTGCTGCCCAGCGCGCTCGGCGCGTGAGTGAGTGCGACGGCGGCATCGTCGACCAGCCGGCCGGTGCGATAGTCTTCGAAAATGCGGCCGATCCCGATCATGCCGAACGAATGGCATTCGGCAGCGCGCAGCGCACCCATGCTTGCCGCCCCGAGAACCGCGACGCCCAGCGAAAGAGCATGGAGAATTTCCTTGTGCCAGACCGGTGCGGCATATTCGAAGCCGCCGTCGATCAGGCCGATGACATTGGCGCCCTGTTCCACCGCAGCCAAGACATCGCCCTGCGTCGCAGGCGGCAGGACGCCTATGCCCTCGCCGGCAAGCGACGCCGCATCGGGAAGACTGGGCCCTGCGAAAATGATCTTCAAAACCCTATTGCCCTGGCAAGCGCCCTGGTTCCGAACCGCCGGGCGCGCTCCCCCTCCGGATTTTCAAGCTCGGGAATGACAATCTTGACGACACTGAAGGGAAGCGTGTCGTCGCTGAGGCGCACGGCGATCACCGAAGCGATCTGCCTGTTGCGTAGCCGGTCGAGCACATGCTGCAGCAAGTGAGGCAGATCCTGCTGCCCATGTCCTGCCACCCCGTCACGGCCGATGGCGGCAGCGGGCGGTGCCGCAATCGCAGCGAAGGCCTGCCGCATCAGCGGCGGCAAGCATCGTGAGAACGTTGCGGGAGAAATATCGTCCCTGGCTCCGCTGATATAGGTCAGTCGGGATTGCACGGCTTCCGTCACCGCCCGAATGGCCGCGCGCACGGGAGACGGATGAGCGCCGGTGCCGCCGGTCACCTCGACGAGGCGAATCTCCCTGTCGCCGTGAAGAGCCCGACGGCCCGGAATGAGATCCCCAGGGCCCAGCATGGCGGTGAAACAGGGGATCCCGATGTCGCTGGTGATATCGAAGAGCCTGAGCGCCAATCCCGATGTTTCGATCTTGTCGATCAGCCCGCCCAAAGCGCCGTCCTTAAAGCCGCGAGGATCGACGCAATCAGCGTAACGATCCGCTTCCGCGCCCACCTGCCAGAGCACATGGGCGTCACGCTCGATACGCTCCAGGACGCCATGAAAGATCGCCTCCTCGGCATTGTTTCCCGACGCCAGGCCGTCCGAAGACATCCAGTATCGCGCGTCACGGGTGCGGTCGAGCACCACCGCTTCAAAGGGGACATAAACCTCGTCGCCGGTGAGGACATTGACGCCGGCAACCCAATCCGTCTCCTCGTCCGGTCCGAGATCGGGTTTATGAAGAGCGGTCAGGCAGTTCAGCATGTCGGTCTTGCGTCCCATCGCCTGCAGACGGGAAGAGGTGTCGTGGACGAGAACGACGGAGGGTTCGCCGGCAACCGCCCGCTCGAGGGCTTCCATAACAGTGGATACTTTGGCGTCGATATCGGTCAGGCCCTTTCCCTGGGCAATCACGATCGAACGGGAATTCGGGGCATATGCGCACCAGACCGGGATTCCGATGTCGTCCAGTCCGGTATGTCGCGCAACCCTGGTAATGCCGAACCCGGCCAAAAGAGGTTCGACGCGGGAAAGGGTTTCCCGCGGCGACATAACCCTCTCGGAATATACGGACCAGTCCGTCAGAAGCCGGCTCAGCCGTCGACGTGACCGGAAAGGGCAACCTGCGCCGACGAAACGGCGACGGCGAGGTCGACGCCCTTCACAAATGTGCCGCCGGCTTTGCGCAGGTCGTTCGCAGTCCCCAAATCCCCCGTCGGATTGAGAGGCTTGACCGTACCCGCACCGAGATCGGCAAGCCAGAGACCCGCCTCGCCGGGTATACCTATAATGACAACTTTGGCCATGTAATGCCCCTAAGTTATTGTTAAAAACCGGCCTTCAATAGGCCCTCCCGATATAGCTCTTTTTGCCAATGTTCCTTGAAGGGGACGATGGCGAGCCACTTCTCGACGTCGAAGACCGGGTTGATGCTTTCGGCCCGTTGCCGATGGAAGAGCGCCCGTTTTCGATCGCCGATCATTGCGCAACTGGCCGCGGCGATGCGATGGGCCGGCGCTTTGTCTTTCATCGCCTCGACATAGGCGATGGCCTCCTCGTACTGTTCCAGGAAAAAACTCGCTCCCGCAGCACACCAGAGATAGGCGTCAGGCGCTATCGGATTGAGCGAAATCGCCTTTTTGATCTTGGCGAGCGCATCGCCGGGGCGGGATGCATGCACGAGCGTGTCGGCATGGCTATAGATGACATCGGCAAAATGCGGGCTGAGTTCTTCCGCCAGATGAAGTGCGGCGACACTGGCATCGACATCGCCGAGATAGAGTTTGGTGACGCCAAGCTCGCGATGGCCCGCCGCCGATGCCGGGTCCCGCTCGATGGCCCGAAGTGCATTCTGTTCCGCCAGATGCAGCAGCTCATTGTTTCCCTGCGCCGTCACAAGCCACTCGCTGGTGAAGGTCCTCGCCAGCCCGGTAAATGACGGAGAAAAATCCGCCTTGTGCGACAATGACTGCTTGAATGCCTTCCGTGCCCGGCGGATATGCGGCAATGTCAACTTGCTCATCAGGCTCGAGCCGACCAGATAGGCGTGATAGGCCTCAGGATTGGCTTCGAAACGTAAGCGCTCTTCCTCGTTTTCAGCCAGCTCGCGGGCCACCGACATGGTCAGCTGCTGCGCGATCAGCCGTCTCTGACGCGGCAATATATCGGGCGTCATCGCAAAGCGATTGGCCCAGATAATCTCGTCCGTGGGAAAATAAACCAGCTGGGCGAATAATCCCTCTTCGGAAAGCTTTGTATCCAGAAGATAGGCGATCGAATGACGGGCGACCACGGCAGCCTTCTCGGAGTCGCGGCGGATCTGGCCGGCCGTATGTGGCGCGACGATGGAAATGTTTCTGAGCGCGCAGAGTTCGATCGTGACGTCTTCGATCAGGGCGTTGGCAAGCGCAAGTCCGGCATCGGCATGTTTCGACGTCGGGGGAAGCAGCACCAGGCGAGGCAAGATCAGCGGCATCGGCGATATACGCTCGATGTCGGCAGGTGTCTCACCACCGGCCTCTGACCGCTTCACCTGTACCCGGGCATGATCGTCGCCGTTCGACAAGCTCTCATTGAGGGACGAACTGCCAGATAGCCGGTGCAGTAAGGCTCTGACCTGCTCGTCTTTCGGATCCCGTTCGAGGATCTGCAGGGCGGCGTTGGAAATGGTGCGCGTCGCGCCGGGCTTTTGCGCATCCGGCAGCGCATCCAGCAATGCCTGCCGCAATTGCAGCGCCTGAGTGTCCCGTTGCGCCCTGATCCACGCATCTATCAACTTTGTCGCTGGTTTGATATTTCCGATGAACCCGCGCTGGGTCAGTTCGGCGATCGCGTTCAGCCGCTCCAGCGGCGAACCGCCGGCGCGAAAAATATCCAGATCGCTGGAAACTACCTGCGTGTTGAGACGAACCGTGGTGGCGGTGAAATCGAAGGGCATTTCGGCGCGTCCGCCGTCTGTCTCGCGGATGCGGGAAAGCAGTTTGCGCAGATTGAGCCGCGCCAGATCAGCTTCGACGTCATTCCATAGAAACTGAGCCAATTCATAGCGGCTGAGTTCATGGCCCGCGCCGGCATAGAGATGGGCCATCATCAACAGGCCCTTGATCGGATAGCGAACCGGATCGCCATTCGTCTCGATCAACCGCAGATCGCCGAATGTCTGCAGATGGAGCACGATACGTCCTCAGCTGTTCATAACCGAATCGTGCAACTCAATGTCGCTTTCAGGCAATCCCGCGGCTGCCAGGCTTTTGGCCAACGCCACCAGCTTTTGCCTGATATTCGGGTCCTCGATGGCGATGAATGCCTTGTTGAGCGCCAGTCCCTCTTTCGAGGACAAAAAGCTGTTCAATTCACTCGTCTCGCCATCGATCGGCCCGGCGCCGCCGTTCTCGAAGAAAAAGCCGACGGGCACGCGAAGAATCTCGGATATGCGCTGAAGACGGCTGGCCCCTATTCTATTCGTTCCTTTTTCGTATTTCTGGATCTGCTGGAAGGTAATGCCCAGAAGTTCGGCCAAGCCGTTCTGGGTCATCCCGAGCGTCTTCCGCCGAACTCTCACGCGATTGCCAACATAGACGTCGATCGAATTCGGCGATTTAGCCTTCATGTGAATAAGTCTCCCGCGTTATCAGCACGCCCAGCTGTATAATGGAGAGTTTAAGCAAGAATGCAACTAAAAGTAAATATTTCGTAAGGGTTTTTTTCAGCAGTGCAGACAGTAAAAGCAACCTGTGGATTATTGCAACGGGCGGCATTTGGCGCGGGTGCGCGCCGTGCTTTATCGCGCACGTCGCAGCGGACGAATGCCGTCCGAAATCAGTGCAGCTCCGACGCCGTGTCTAAGAGGCTTTTGCGCAACAGCGATCATCGACTTGGCGAAAACGGGAATCCTTCCGACATATTCAAAACGAATATTGTCGAAGCCGGCATCCAGCAACAGCGTACGCAGCGTGTTTTTCGACCAGAACTTGATATGCCCATGATCCGTCAACGGCATGAAATGGTCGTCCATTTTCCCCACCGCAGCCAGGGCAAGGTTCTTCAGATAACCATGATAGGGCGTCGAAATCACGGCGATACCGCCCGGCTTGACGAGATCGTACATCGTCGAGGTGAAAGCCTTCGGATCGTAGACATGCTCGACGACCTCCAGGCTGATGACGGCATTGAATGTGCCATATTCCCTGGAAAGCTTGTCATACGCCGAGCCGACATTCAGCGGCAGTTCGGGATAATTGACATTGGCCTTCGCGATGCCATCGCTGGAAGGATCGACGCCGACGACATAATATCCCTTTCCCGCAAGAGCCGCAGCTGCCCCGCCGGTACCGCATCCCAAGTCAAAAACGTCGTTCTCAAGAGCACCGTCGAAATGGCTCTCCAGCACATCGAGCACGGCGGGCAAGATGTAGGAATGCGCAGTGGTCGGTTTGGCGTGAACATAGGTGGTTGCGTCTAGCTCGACGGACATATCCCTTCCCCTCGGCGATTGCGCGGCAAACCCTATCGAAGAATACGTCGAAAATTTGATGAAAATCGCCAAAACCCGTCCGATTCCAAGGATATCCAAAATATAATCTATGGTTTCATAATAAAAATAAAAACTTTTGCGCGAAAATAGACTGAGACTATAATATAAATTAATATATATGGATAGCTATCATATAGTAATTCAGAAACTGTCCAAAATATCCTACCTTAATCATAATAATAAAAACAATAATCCGTCGAAATCACGCGGAAGCCGAGCTAACGCTGATCGATTCATAGACCGAATGGTGAGATCATTCGCCATCTTCCACCGCGATTGCCCCTAGCTATCTTGGAGCTTCCCAATTGACATAGGGTTGAAGCGCCTCCGCCGAAATCTGCAGCGCTCCCTTCCTGATGACACACAAAGGTGCCCAATTGCCGACACGAAGCCAAAGATATTTAACGGCTGAATGTATATGCTTGATCTAAAGCGCGTCGCGATCTTTTAGATTCGCTCCTCGCGCTTTAGGTCTTTGATTTTACGCATGTCGTTGTCGCAAAACCGCTGCACACTTTTGCGCGACATGCTTTGGTGCAATTCCAGCAAAAGTGCGCGGCGGTTTGCGTCCGGAATTGCGCAAAAACAAAAAGATAGAGGGTTCCGTGGCTTGGAGAAAAACGGAAATACTCTAGACCGCCCGATCGAAACCCTTCTCGCACGCCGGAGAAGACAAGCTTGCCCGATACTTCGTCGTCCGCATATGCGAAACAGCCGGTGAGAAAACCGCGGATTCCCGTTGTCTTCTGGTTGCTGCTGACGATTTCCCTCTCGCTGGTTATGGGAACGGTGCTGCTTTCCAACGACATGAAACACTTAAAGACGGTCAGCCACTATTTTGGCTTCGATCTATTTCCCCCTGAGGTTAGGCCGCCGCCGCCCAAAGCTCTTCCCCGTCCGGCGCCTCCAGCCACCTTCGCGCTTCCCTTGCATGTCATTGAACCGCCGGCCGCACAGACCGCGTCGACTTTTCTACGGACATGGCGGATATCCGGCGCCGCAATGTGTGCGGCGCTGCGCAATGCCGGCATCGAAACCACCGATTGGGCGGCGACGAGCTTCAACGCCGATACGTTCGAATGCTTTTTCGAGCAGAGTGGCAAGCGGGAAAAGGATCAGCTCCCGAACTCCATCTTCGTCATCGTTCGCGGCGACGCCGCCGGCACGATCAACAATATGCGCGTGAAGATCGTCAATCCCGAGACCGATCAAAATGGCCAGCTCGATCCCGGCATTCTGCGAATTTTCCAAATCATGCTGCGGCAACCGCAATGGCTCGATTTTCACGAGACCCTGAACGCCATCAAGAACCTGAGGGATATCAAGGAAGACGGCTTCGGAGCCAGTATCAGCTTCACCCGCGAGGTGCTCAATCCCGGGAATTACAATTTCACACTCTCGCTGGACGCGACTTCAGGACCGCAAAAAAGAACGAGAAATTACTTTTCCGGCAGAATATGGCTGCCATTGCCCGACCATGCGGTCGACATCAACAGCGCGCAACCGGAATCAGTCTCCGAGCCTTCCGATGCCGAGGCCCCGGCAGAAAGTCCGGAGCATCGGCATTAGAGCAATTCCAAAGGTGCGCAGCGGCTTCACAGAAATTGTGCAAAAACAAAGAGATAGAGCACTAAAAGGCGGACATCTTCTAGATTTCTGGCTTCCCGCCGCGCGCCGACTTATCTCGCCATGTAACTTGCATCGTCGTGATCTCTGGCCAGAATCTTGTAAAGCTCTTTCAAACTGTCCGCACTCGGCCGTTCGGTGCTGTCCCCACCCGCCAGGCGCCAGACACGCTCGACATTGAGGTCCTGCGTGACTTGCGCAAGGTCTTCGTTCAGCGAGCGAATGACGATCTCCGATTGACGCAGCCGCCGCGACATTCTGACGAGCGCTGCGAACGGGAGGAAAATGACGCCGATGATGCCGAGAACAAGGGCTGCGAACTGCCGGTCATCGAGGAGCGATAGATCGTTTCGAACGGGCGCCATAAAAAAAACGGCATTTTGAAATGCCATATAAAAATAGCTCATGAGATAGCTGGACCAATCTTCCATCACGAGCGCCCTCCCCGAGCGGTTTATATCTTGGAATATGCTGAAAAGTCTAGCAGACACCGAATATCCCCTGCGGCGAAAGTATATTTGAGGTTGCATTACTCTGCTGAATTGAACGCGAATCCCGTGATGGATCGGTGCCGACGAGCCTGGCCCTTCAAATTCCACCGCGGACATGAAAAAAGCTAACAGTGAGAGATAGAATGAATAGAAGACGTTTCCTCGCCTCGGTTCCGCTCGCTCTGTTGTATGTTCGTGCGGGCCAGGCCCTAGCGCAGGTGCCTGCCTCTGCAGGGCTGCGCGCCCTCGCCGATAGGAAGTCGTTCCGATTCGGATCGGCAATCGACCTGCAAAACATCAACGATCCAATCGCTTCCGAGATTTACATCGACAACGTCAATTCAATAACGCCGCGAAACGAGCTGAAGTGGAATGCGACGGAAAAGAGACCGGGTGTTTTCAGCTTCGGTAGCGCCGACCGCATGGTTGCATTTGCACGTAAAAACAACATGAGGGTTTATGGCCATACGCTGATTTGGTATCGCGTCCCGGGCTGGGTGTCTGATATCACGGACGCAAAGACCATTCAGGCGGCCATGAACCGTCATATAAAACAGGTTGTCACTCGCTATAAGAACTCGATCGATGCTTGGGATGTGGTGAACGAGCCGTTGGAGTATGATGCAGCGGATCTGCGGGATTGTGTTTTCCGACGCCTTCTTGGCGACGATTATATCCGTATGAGTTTCGACATGGCGCACCAAGCTAATCCCGGCGCGACGCTGGTCCTCAACGAAACGCATCTGGAGAAAAAATCCGACGTGTTCGAACAGAAGCGTGCGCGCGTCCTGAAAATCGTCGAGGATCTCGTCGCCAAAAAAACGCCGATCAATGCGGTAGGGCTGCAGGCGCATTTCCGCCCCGGCCTCGACCGGATCGATCCGGAAGGAATGGGACGCTTCTGCGCGGCGCTGAAGGACATGGGTGTCGGCGTTTTCATCACCGAACTGGATGCGTCCTGCCACTTCCTGAACCGCGACAAAGCCTTCACGCCGGCATCCTACGCCGATATTTTCAGTGACGTGATCACCGTGGCGGCCGAACATGGCGACTTGAAAGGCGTGACAGTATGGGGCATGTCGGAAAAATACGGCGAGCGCGATGAGAAAGCGGCCGATCCCGCTGCGGCTTGCACGAAGCGCGTTAATCTTTACGACGAAAATAATGCGCCAAGAAGTGCGATCGACGGTATCCGGCGGGCAATAGAGGCGATGTGATGCACAAGACAACGGAGACGCGAACAGATTCATGAAAAAAGCCGTTATTTATGTGGAAAAATTTTTGCCTGCCAGCCAGGCGTTTGTTCTCAACCAGGCGGTAGCGTTTCGTTCTTTCGAAGCTGAAATTCTTGCCGGCTCGCGAATTTCTTCGGCGCATACAAAAAAATCCACTGTTCCGGTTCATGACATCCGTCGCTCTCCCATTGCGCGGGCCGGTGAACTGCTACTGAAAATCCCGCAGATCGGCCTTCCCTTCCTCTTTCCTGCGATCGGCAAAGCCGATCTCGTTCACGCCCATTTTGGAAAGAACGGCTATGTCATCGGCCCGCTGGCCCGGGCCGCCGGCAAGCCGCTGATCACGACGTTTCACGGCTTTGACGCCACCTATGGCGGCGATCCGAAAAAGCCGGGCGGCTTCAATCAGGTGCGTTTCTTCGCCAAGGGCCGGAGTGAGATGGCCAGATGGAACAGTTGGAACATCGCCGTTTCCGATTTCATCCGAGACCGGTTGCTGGCACTCGGCTTTCCAGCCGATCGCGTCTATCGCCATCATATCGGCATCGATCTCGATCTCTTCAAAATGGAACCCCGTCCCCGAAAAAAAGGGCGCGTGGTTTCAATTGCCCGCTTCGTCGACTATAAGGGCCATCGTTTCATGATCGATGCGCTTTCGCGTGTGGCTGCCGCCGGCACCCCGGTCGAATTCGTCATGGTCGGCCAGGGTCCCTTGAAGGAGGAAATCGAAGCACTGGCGCGTCGTTCCTTGCCAAGCGTCACGATCCATGAAAATCTGTCGCAGACGGAGATAAGAGATCTGCTCGCCAGTGCGGAGCTTTATCTCCATGGAAGCGTGACCCTCGACAATGGTCACGCCGAAGCTTTCGGCCTCGCAAATCTCGAGGCGGAAGCCGTCGGTACTCCGGTCGTCGCATTTCGCTCGGGAGGCGTCGGCGAAGCGATTGAAGAGGGGAAAACTGGTTATCTCGTGGAGGAGCGGGATGTCGCAGGAATGGCGGACGCGGTCGGAAGACTGCTCAACGACCAGACCCTGTGGACAGCCTTTAGCGCGCGGGCACCGCTTCTGGTGGCCGAGCGCTTCGACTTACGTCGTCAGACGGGGACGCTCGAGGACTATTACAGTTCCGTGCTAGACGAATTTTCCAGCCGGGGTCGGACTTGATGGTGCAGACAGGAAAAAAGCCGAAGTGGGGACTGAACGTATTTCGGCCACTGCGGAACGGATTTGTGAAGGCCAAGTGGCTCTACTATACGAAATTCTGGGGAATGGACATCGATCCGACGGCTAGCTTTTCCTTGAGCGTGCGTTTCGACAAGACCAACCCTAGGGGATTGCATATCGGCGCGGAAACTTACGTCGCCTTTGAGGCGGCGATTCTGACCCACGATCTCACGCGCGGGCTCTATCTTCACACGAGGATCGGCAAGCGCTGCTTCATCGGCGCCCGCAGCATCATTCTGCCCGGCGTCGAGATCGGCGACGAATGCGTCATCGGCTCGGGCTCGGTGGTGACCAAGAGCGTGCCGCCGCGCTCGCTTGTCGCTGGCAACCCGGCAAAGATAATCCGCAGCGACATCAAGATCATTTCGCGTTACGGACGCATGGCTCGCGAAGAGGACACGGTCTCGCAGATCGTGACGCACTTGCCGACTGGAGAAGCACGATGAAGATGTTTGCCTACCGGGGGAAACACGAGAATTTTGGCGACGAACTGAACCATTGGCTTTGGGAGCGTTTGCTGCCCGGCTTCTTCGACGAGGACGAAAGCCAGCTCTTTCTCGGCATCGGCTCGATCCTCTACGACAATTTCGACCCGAACATGCAGAAGATCGTCTTCGGCTCGGGCTATGGCGGCTACACCAACCCGCCGAAGGTCGACGGCAACTGGACGTTCTATTTCGTGCGCGGAAAGAAGACCGCGGAAATCCTCGGCATCGATCCGAGCTACGCCATCGGCGATTCGGGCATCCTCACGCGCAGCTGCTGGGATGCCAAAAGCATCGAGAAGCGTTATCCCGTCTCCTTCATGCCGCATTATGAAAGCGCCATGTACGGCAGCTGGGATAAAGTCTGCGATCTCGCCGGCATCCACTATATCGATCCCCGTTGGTCGGTGGAAAAGGTTCTGACCGAGATCAGCGCATCACATAAGGTCGTCTCCGAGGCGATGCATGGCTGCATCATATCCGATGCGCTACGCGTTCCTTGGCGGGCGATCCGGCCGATCGCGCCAGGCAATCGCGCCAAGTGGTATGATTGGGCGAGTGCGCTCGATCTGGAGATCGATTTCGATCCGATCGGCCCATCGAACCTTGTTGAAGCCGGAGCGTCGCTGGTACGAAAAAATACCTACCTTTTGAAGAACATAACGTTCCGCCACCGCCGTATCCGACAGCTAACTGGCAACTATGTCTTCGGGTCGACGGTCAAGACGTTGCAGCGGGTAGCAGAGAAGCCGGGCCAGCTCAGCACAGATGAGTCTATCGTGAAAGCGCACGACAGAATGCTGCTTGAGCTAAACCGACTGAAGCAAGATTTTTCCAAGAAAACGGCAAGCGTTCTGTGAGGTCGCAAACCGGGTTCGTGACGAGGCAACAAGGCATGATGCTTTCTAACTCCATCAACCCCTTCTGCACCTGCAAAAGGGAAAGGCATTTTGGATGGGCGTGCAGTCCAATTAAATGGTCAATGTCCTCGACGTGCGGAGCCATTCATTTATGAGCAGTGTTACCGACCGACTGATTCAGGGCAGCATGTGGCTGAGTCTGTCCCGCGCCATCGTCAACGGACTTTCGGCACTCAGCACCTTTGTGCTCGCCTGGTATCTCGTGCCGGCTGATTTTGGTCTCGTCGCCATTGCAACGACGATCCAGGTCATCTTGAGCTCGGTGACCGAACTCTCGCTCAATCAGGCGCTTATCCGCCACGAGTCTCCCAGCGAAACGCACTTCAGCGCGGTGTGGACGTTGAGCGTGACGCGAAGCGCTGTTTTGGCGCTGTTGTTTGCCGCCGCGTCCTATCCGATCGCTGAATTTTATAACGAGCCGCGGCTGACGAGCGTGATGCTTGCCTTGAGTTTCAGCCTGCTCCTGAGTGGTCTGGCCAATCCACGCCGCGTCATGCTGCAGCGTGATTTGATTTTCTGGCAGGAGTTCGTACTCAACGTCTCGCAAAAGCTGGTCGGCTTCGTCGTGACGGTGGCAATTGCTGCCATCTACCAGAGTTATTGGGCGCTCGTTATCGGCACCCTCGCCTATCAGGTCACGAATATCATCGTTTCCTACACCGTCCTGCCGTTCTGGCCGCGCATCACCTTTCGTCATGCACGCGAATTGTTTTCGTTCTCGGTGTGGCTGACGGCGGGACAGATCGTCAACACGCTGAACTGGCGCATCGAATACCTGCTGATCGGCAAGATGCTGGGCGCCACGCAGCTTGGCCATTATACCGTCGGCAACACCCTTTCGACGCTGCCGACGCGCGAGGCGACGGCGCCATTGAACCAGACGATTTACCCGGGCTTTTCGAAGGTCCGCAACGACCCGGTCCGGCTGATCGCAGCCTATCAGCGTGCACAGGCGCTTCTGGCGGCGGTGGCGCTTCCGGCCGGTATCGGCATGGCTGTTGTGGCTGATCCGATGATGCGGCTTGCCCTGGGAGAAAAGTGGGTTCCCGCCATCTTCATCGTACAGGCACTCGCATCGGTCTTTGCCCTGCAGACCCTCGGTTCGCTCGTCCAACCGCTCGGCATGGCAAAAGGCCATACCAAGATGCTGTTCATCCGCGACACGCAGATGCTGGTGGTCCGCGTGCCCATCATCATCGCTGGTCTCATGATGGCCGGGCTTCCGGGCGTCGTTTATGCCCGCGTGTTGACGGGCCTGATTTCCACCGTAGTCAACATGCTTCTCGTCAAGCGCTTGATCAATCTGCCATTCTTCCAGCAGCTCGCGGCAAACTTCCGCGCGCTTGCCAGTGTCGCCGTGATGGCTGCCGGTGTCTGGGGATTGTCGCATGTCCTGAACACCCCCACCGACAAATTGGCGTTGGCTCTTCACCTGGCCATCCTCGTCGTCACCGGCGGTATCCTCTATGTCGGTTCCAGCTGTGTCCTTTGGCTCGCGATGAAGAAGCCAAACGGCCCGGAAACCGAAGTTCAGCGGATCGTTGTCAAGTTCCTGTCAAAAGCCAAACGTATTGCCGTACCCAAGTCGGCCTGAAGTTAAACGAACATCAACAAGAGAGGCAGAATGACCAGCCAATCCAGATCGGAGCTGATCTCAAAACTCAACGGCATGATCCATGATTGCCTGAAGGACTATGTCTCGCGCGACGAGCCGCTTGCGATTCTCGACTTTCCCGACATCCGCAATTGCGGCGACTCGGCAATCTGGCTGGGTGAGATGGCCTATCTCAAGGATCGCTTCGGCAAGCGCCCGGACTATGTTTCCAGACTGTACGACTTCTCCGCCGACGAACTGAAACGGCGGGTACCGACCGGCCCGATCTTCATTCACGGCGGCGGCAATTTCGGCGATATCTGGGTTGCCCACCAGGATTTCCGCGAATCGATCATGGAGCGTTTCCCGGATCGGCAGATCATCCAGTTCCCGCAGTCGATCCACTACAGCTCGCCTGAGCGCATCGAGCAATCCAAACGGGCAATCGGGCGCCACAAGAATTTCGTGTTGCTCGTGCGCGACGAAGAATCGAAGGAGTTTTCCGAAAAACACTTCGACTGCACCGTACGACTATGCCCCGACATGGCTTTTGCCATCGGTCCGCTTCCGGAAAGGGCGACACAGATTCCCGTCCTCGCCATGTTGCGGGAGGATGCAGAACGGGTTGGCGGTACCGATCGCACAATTCCTTCCGATATTCCTGTGGAAGACTGGATTACCGAGTCGAAACGGAAGGTCGATATCGCCAAGAAGTTGGGGGTAGCTTCGGCTTATCTCGCATTGAAGCCGAGCGAAGTTGCCTTGCGCAGACTGGACGCTGCGGCACACAACCGTTTCGAGCGCGGCATCAGTCAGATTTCGCGTGCCCGCGCAATCGTGACCGATCGCCTGCACGTCCATATCTGCTCGCTGCTGCTCGGCCGCCCGCATGCCGTGTTAGACAACAGCTATGGAAAGATCCGCCGCTTCATGAATGCTTTCTCCGGCGGAACCGACCTTTCATACAAGGCAACCTCGCTCGAGGACGGAATAGAGTGGGCGCGTCGTCAGGCGGCAAAGGGGCGTGTCGATGCAAAAGAAGCTGTGAGCTTGCGGGCTTAAGGGGGCATTCGATGACACTTGTCACGTTCATTATCCCGGTCCGACATCAGGACAATGCCCGCGATTGGAGCAGGCTGAAGGCAAACCTGACCCAGACCGTGGCTTCCATTTCCAACCAGACCAATGGAGACTGGCGCGGCATCATCGTGGCAAACGAAGGTGCGGATCTGCCTGACCTGCCGGAAAAATTCTCCGCCGTGCGTGTCACCTTTCCGCCGAACGACTTGCATGAGCTCGGAAAGGGCAGCAAGGAAGACTTCCTTGATGCCTTCCGGGCAGACAAAGGCCGTCGCGTTCTGAGCGGCATGCTGAACGCCACCGACAGTCGCTTCTTCATGATTGTCGATGACGACGATTTCGTCAGCTCTCGGATCGTTCAACACGTATCCGACAATCGGGACGCCAACGGATGGACGATCGATCATGGTTATATCTGGGACGATGGCGGCAACTTCCTGTTTGGCCACGACGACTTCAGCCATCTCTGCGGTACCTCGTTGATCATACGTGCCGATCTCTACCAACTGCCGGAACGTTTCGAGGAGGCTTCGCTCGACTGGATCAAGTCGATGCTGGGCAGCCATGTCCGCATAGCAAGCATCCTTGCCCAGCGGGGCGCGCCGCTAACGAAACTGCCGTTTCGCGGGGCGGTCTATCGGGTCGCCCATGGCGGATCGCATAGTCAGGCACCGAGCCTGCTGCGGCAGTATTTCCTCAACCGCGGTGTGCTCACCAAACCGCGGCGGTGGTTACGCAATCTTCGCAAGCTGAGGGTACTCGGCGAGGGTCACAGGCGCGAGTTTTTCGGCAAGACACGGTCAAACCCCGCGTAGGCGCCGAACTGCTCGAACATCGCACAGGCAGTCAAAACATGAAGCTCTTCTCTTACGACTTCACCAAGAGGGTTGGTAACTGATGTCGGATCTCTTCGTCAGCGTGCTCTTTTCATCTTACAATGGCGCCAGCCGCCGGCTGCGCCATACTTTGGATTCCTTGGTGCGCCAGGAGCTTCCCCATGATCGATGGGAATTGGTTGCTGTCGACAATAATAGCAATGACGATACGTTTGAGCTTTTGAAATCGTACAGCGAGAAGCTTCCCATCACCATCCTGCAGCAGCGCAAGCCGGGAAAGTCTGGCGCGCTGAATTTGGCTTTGGATCAAATAAAGGGAGATCTCATTGTCTTTACGGACGACGACATACGCGCCGAACCGAACTGGCTGAAAGCGATCGTCGACTGCGCTATCGCCCATCCGGGCTATGGCGTGTTCGGAGGCAGAATCGTCCCCGATTGGGAAAAGGAGCCGAAGGGCCGCTTTATCGATTGGATTCCAATGGGCTCGACTTTCGCGATCGTCGATGAAGCGCAAAGCGGACCTTGTGACCCGACGAAAGTCTGGGGTCCCAACACGATCATTCGGCGAGAGTTGCTCGGAACGAGCGTGCGCTACCGGGAAGATATCGGCCCTCTCCCAGGGAAAATATTTGCCATGGGTGAAGATGCGGAAATCATCATTCGACTGGCGGCAAATGGCGCCAAGTCCTATCGATGCGCGGAGGCCGTGGTTCATCACTGGATACCGGCATCAAGTGTCACTGAGGATTGGGTACAGAAGCGCGGCGAACGGCTTGGCTATGGCATGCCGGCGCTCTTCCCTGACGAGGTACCTGGAGGGGTGAGGCTCAGCGGAGTTCCACTACCGATCTGGATCGAAAGCGCGCAATGGGCATTTCGGGCAGCCATGCTTTATCTCTTGCCGCAATCAAAGAAGCGTTTCTGGGCTATCTGGAAATATTACTACATGCGTGGATATCGTGCTGGAATTCGCCGATATGCGCCCCAGACGCTCGCGCGGTGATCGATTGGCCCAGGAGGCAGTAAATTGAAACTCTCGGTGCTCATCAACAATTTCAATTATGGTCGCTTTTTGCGCCCATGCATCGACAGTGTTTTGTCACAGGCCTACCCCGACTTCGAAGTGGTGGTGGTCGACGACGGATCGACGGACGATTCCCAAGAGATCCTTGCCTCCTACGGTGAACAGATCCTGACGGTATTGAAGGAAAACGGTGGCCAGGCCTCGAGCTTCAACGCGGGTTTTGCGGCCGCAAGCGGTGATGTCCTCTTCCTCCTCGATGCCGATGATGCATTCTTGCCGGGCAAGCTCGCTCGTATAGCCGAAATCTACGACCGCAGCGAGATCGACTGGTGCTTCGACCGGGTGACGACTGAGGAAAGCGACCGGCCTCCAACAGAGCTGCAGGTGACGCTGTTCGACAAGCGGGATACGCTGCGCAGGGGCGGCTTTCCCTCGCTTCCTGTGCCGACATCCGGCTTGAGCTTCCGCCGCGATCTGCTGTCTCAGATCCTGCCAATGTCTGTCGCGAAAGACGTCGTCCTCAGCGACAATTACATCAAGTTTGCAGCCGCCTATCTGGGTCGCGGCGCCATCGTCGAAACACCGCTGACGTTTCAGCGCATTCATGAGTCGAACCGGTACACGGGCACAAGCAGGGCAAAGACGCTGCGCCCACGGATCATGATCGCGACTGGGCTCGAACTGGCACGCCGCTATGACGGGCTGCAGGCACTCGGCAAGAGCCTCGTGGCCGGCGGAATTGCCGAAACGACATCGCTTCTGAAGCTCCGGGGTGAAGCTCGCAACACGGTGGCCGGCGGTCCGTTCGGCGATGCTGCCGCGACCGAAGTGGCCTTGATGGCGGCGCGCAAGCGTTTGGGAAATATGCTGCGGAGAGGACAGTCATGAATCAGCAAAAGACTTTTCCGCATTCATCCGTCGGCACAGAAGTAGGCGCCGCGCCGCTGAGGATCGCCGTCGGCGTGCTGACCTATCGCCGCCTCGACGGGATCGCCAAGCTTCTTGACGTCATGACGCGCCAGGTCAGGCAGCCGGCTCGCCCCTATCATCTCACTATGGTGATCGTCGATAATGATGCGGCCGGCAGCGCAAGGGCCACGGTAGAGAGCTTTGGCCAAACAGGTGCCTACGACCTGATCTACGTCATCGAACAAAATCAGGGCATACCCTTTGCACGCAATCGCGCATTGGATTCAGCGCCTCCCGGCACTGACCTCTTCTGCTTTCTCGACGATGACGAATGGCCGGTCGATGGCTGGCTGGACGCGATGCTGGAGACACGGGAGAAAAACCGCGCCGATTGCGTCTACGGCCCCGTCCAACCGGTCTATCCCGAAAACCCGCCGGAATATTTCATCAAGGCAAGGGTGTTCGAGCGCAAGAAGAACAAGGACGGTCAACGCATTTCTTATGCGGCCTCTAACAACGTCATGTTCGACTATCCCCTGATCCGCTCATGGAATCTGCGTTTTGAAGAGAAGATGCGCTTCACCGGGGGCACGGATTACCTTTTCTTCAACCAAGCCATCCGCCGTGGCATGCAGGTCTTCTGGGCTGACAAGGCGCTCGTCCATGATATCGTTCCGGCCAGCCGGATGACCTGGAAATGGGTATTGCAAAGACAATACCGGCTCGGCAATACCTTCGCAGTCAGCGAGGTCCTGCATGGCAACCTCAAGCGCCGGATCTATCGCGCGGCCTATGGTGCCACGAGAGTCATCCTTGGGCTGGTCATGCTGCCGGCGATCTTGATTTCACCCTATTGGGGCATGCGAGCCCTCACCCATGTTCTGCGCGGCGCGGGCATGGTTAATGGGATTCTCGGCCATGCATACCAGGAATACAAGCCCAATGCCGCTCTCTGATATTTGTTTGTGCGAGCGCCCTTGGAAGAGTTTTGACCCTTATTATGTTCCAGTTGAAAATATCATGAGTGATTGGCTGTCCATGAACTTCAAGGCTTCAATCGACCCAGCCAAAAATGGTACACTTCTATTGAACTATCGTGACACAATCGCTGTTCGTACAGAACGGTTTTTCGCCCCTATCATCGGTCAAATATAGGAGATGCCTGTCTATGACTGAGAAAAAATTGAAGGTTCTCGCTGCCTCGTCAGGAGGCGGCCACTGGGAGCAACTGATGGCCATGCGCGGCGCATTCGAGGGCTGCGATATCGTCTTT
The DNA here is from genome assembly GCF_034554815.1 of Rhizobium indigoferae. Lineage (NCBI taxonomy): Bacteria > Pseudomonadati > Pseudomonadota > Alphaproteobacteria > Hyphomicrobiales > Rhizobiaceae > Rhizobium > Rhizobium indigoferae. Next base: position 3,314,357 of record NZ_CP140635.1, read on the forward strand.
GCAACGACGATCCCGGGACTGCTTGCAAAATACGACATTCGGGACGGACTTGTGCTTCCCGATTGCAGCCGCGACTCGATACCCATGTCGATCCGGTGCTTTTTCAGCGCCTTTTCCATCGTCATCAAACAGAGGCCCGACGTCGTCATCTCGACCGGTGCCGCGCCCGGGCTTTTTTGCCTGCTTGCCGGCAAATTGATGGGCAAGCGGACGATCTGGATCGATAGCGTCGCCAATGTCGAGAAGCTCTCCCTATCGGGTAAATTGGCCGGCCATATTGCGACGCTCTGGCTCACGCAGTGGCAGCATCTTTCACGGCCGGATGGCCCCCACTACGCAGGAGCTGTCCTTTGATCCTTGTCACCGTCGGAACGCAGCTGCCGTTTGATCGCCTCGTCAAATCTGTCGACACCTTCGCAAAGGAACTGTCCAAACCGGTTCTGGCGCAGATCGGCAAGGGCACCTACACGCCACAGAACATGAAATGGATCAAGAATATCGAGCCCGCGGACTTCGATAGAGTCTTTTTCGATGCAAGTGTCATCGTCTCTCACGCGGGAATTGGCACTGTGCTTACGGCGAAACGTTTTGGAAAGCCGATCATTCTCGTTCCCCGGCAGGCATCCCTCGGCGAGCATAGAAACGATCATCAGCTTGCCACGGTAGGCCAGCTCGCAGGCCGACCGGGTATCTACGTTGCACATACCGATGACGATCTCAGGAGCTATCTGCTCGAAGACCTGGATAGCCCGTCTCACGAAGATTCGTCGGAGGCCGGTCGGGCTTCACTGGTCACCTACCTGAAAAACTATATTGCAGCAGTCTGAACCCTGAGAGCCGTCAGGGACTGTGACGGGGCATGAGAGAATTTTCATTCTCCGCAATTGTTGCCGGCGATACGTTTGGCGAGTTCGGGCGCGATGATTTTGGAGGCCACGTCGGGCAAAGGATGCACACCATCAGGAATTGCCCTGGCCAGATCATCCGGCGTAAGACGCTCCCAGTTGGGCCGGTGGTCGACAAACTCCAGACCACGTATTTCGGCCTCTGTCTGATGGGCAGAGACATAGCTGTCGGCAAAGGGGCGGATTAGCCCCCGCAGCCCCGAAAACGGATTCATGGCCATGACGATGATCCGCGCTTGCGGCAGGCGCTGCCGCAGCTGGTCGAGGATCTCGCCGATATTCTTTCGGCTTTGCGCAAGCGACACGAACCGATGCAATGTCGCATCGTTAGCATAGAGTTCAATCAGGATGATATCCGGCTGCGCGGCAACGACGCGATCAACTTGGGTAAGGGCCCATAGTGACGTCTCGCCGCTCTTTGCAACGCTCTCGACTTTCACGGGCCTTTGCAGGCAGACTGAAAGCCCTGTCTCGAGAGCGGGCTGCCATCCCCCGCGGGCCGTCAAGGATGTTCCGAAAGCCACTATTTTCAGCGGCTGAGGACTATCGGCATGGCCGTTTTTGACCGCGGAAAACATCACCAGACACGCCAGAAACAGAACCAGTCCATAAGCCGGTCGCCTCGCAGTCGGCGCCGTTCGCCAAAGCAGCAAACACATCATCGGGAGACCTTGCCGCAGACTTGAGACAATTTCGTGAAATGGCCGCTCATGCCCGTTCGAGCAACCCGAAACTATCCAACCTCACTCTGGCGGATGGCTGCTTTGAGACGTCCGGGCTTTCAACCACGCGAAACAGCCGCCAATCACTCCTGACGAAATACGTGCTGCATCTGATCGGTCAGCGGCTTCGTCAGATAGGATATGACGGTCCGGTCGCCGATCTTGATAAAGACCTCGGCCGGCATGCCGGGATAGAGCTTTATCGTCTTCATCCTGGCAATGCTTTCAGCTTTCGGCTTGACGCGCAGGGGATAGTAGCTGATGCCCGTGCGCTCATCCTTGACGATATCAGGGGCGATTGAGGTAATCTCACCGCTCACATCAGGCGTCGTGCGTTGATCGAAAGCACTGAAGCGCACATCGACGGACTGACCGACGTGAACCTGGTCAATATCGCGGGTGGCGACTTTCGCCTCGACCGTAAGTTCGTTATTTTCGGGAACGACGAGCATCAACGTCTGACCGGGATCGATGACACCATTGACGGTGTGAACCGAAAGTTCGTGAACTCGCCCAGTCAGCGGCGCGGTAATGTCGAGACGGTGCAGCTGATCGAGTGCGGTTCCGCGGCGCTCTTCATATTCGGCGATCTGTGCCTCGACGTCGGTCAGGTCCTTTGCGATCTCCGAACGACGATCCTCATCCAGCTGGATCGACTGGCGATCGATCTCGATTGCCTTACCCTCGGCCTCGGCCTTTGATGCGATTTCCTGGCCGCTGTTGCCCTGGAGATCGGCGCGTGCGCGCTTGAGCGTATTCAAACGCTGAAGCGTGACGAGACCCTTCTTGTAGAGCGTATCAATGCCCTCAAGCTCCTGTTCGATCAAGCCCAAGGCATCGCTGGTGGCGTTGATCTGAACGACCAACCCCTTTACCTGCTCGGCCAGCTGGTCCTTGCGCGATGCCAACTGGCTCTTCATTCCGATAAGCGCCGTCCTGCGACTGTCGAACAATTTCTGCTCACCATCGAGAAGCTTCGCCGCGGAGGTGCTGGATGTCAGATCAGTGATGTTTTCCTCGACCTCGAACGAATCGGCGCCGATCCGTTCCGCCTTCAGACGGGCGCGGCGCGCATAAAGCTGAGCGAGCGTGCTTTCGACAATCGAGAGGTTCGCTCTTGTCGTCGTCCCATCGAGCCGTATCAGCACCTGCCCTGCCGTCACATGGTCGTTTTCGGCGACCAGCAGTTCCGACACGATACCACCTGTCAGGTGCTGGACCTTCTTGACATCGCCGTCAACAACGATCACGCCCTCGCCGATGACTGCGCTCGAAAGCTCTGTCGTCGCCGCCCAACCGCCGATGCCGCAAACGAGGGCTATCGACAACGCACCGACAACGGCAACATGCCGATTGAGGGAGCGTTTCGATTCACTGATAACTTTATTCACAATCTTCCCTCTGGCCTATTCGGCCGCATTGATGCCGTCGACCACGACTTTAAGCTGAGCCACGCGCTCGGCAATCGGCGTGCGCGCCGCTTCCGGCCGGCTGACCCTTGCCAGAACTTCCTCTTTCGGACCGAACGCGATCATCCGGCCATCTTGCATCATCAGCACGAAGTCACAGACCGCCAGAACGCCGGACCGATGTGCGATGACAACGACAATGCCGCCGCGCGCCCGCACGCTCATGATCGCAGCACTCAGCGCCCGCTCGCCTTCTTCATCAAGATTGGAGTTCGGTTCATCGAGCACGACGAGGAATGGTTCGCCGTAAAGCGCTCTTGCAAGCGCGATCCGCTGTCTCTGGCCGGCCGAAAGCGCCGCACCGCCTTCGCCGATTTCGGTTTCGTAACCGTTCGGCAGACGAAGGATAAGATCGTGAACACGCGCCGCCCTCGCTGCGGCAACCACTGCCTCGGGCGACATCTCCTTCGCGAAACGGCAGATATTCTGCGCGACGGTCCCCGAAAAAAGCTCCACATCCTGCGGGAGATAACCGATATGCCGGCCAAGTGCGTCACCGTCCCACTGGTCGAGTGCCGCACCATCAAGGCGAATGGATCCTCTGACGGTCGGCCAGATGCCCATCATCGCCCGCGCCAGCGACGACTTACCCGAGGCACTGTAACCAATGACCCCAAGCGCGCTCCCTGCCCTTAAGCCGAAGCTGACATCGGAGATGACCAGGCGCTGGCCAGCCGGTGGTCCGCTCGCCAGGCCCTCAACAGTGACTTGCTTGGTAGGAGCCGCGAGCGCAAGCGGGGCTGGAATCTCAGGAATGGTTTTCAGCAGGCTCGAAAGCCGCGCCCAGCTCTGCTGAGCAGAAACGAAGCCACGCCAATTTCCGATCGCTGCTTCGACAGGCGCCAGGGCGCGCGAGGTCAATATCGAGCCCGCGATGATAATTCCCGAAGAGGCCTGCCCTTGAATGACCAGGATTGCGCCGGTCGCAAGCGTCCCCGATTGCAGAGCAATACGGAAAATCTTCGACAAGGTCGCATATCCGTTGCCGACATCCGATGCCTGCCGAGTGATCGTTCGGTATTCACTGTTCTTGCGGTCCCAGATTTCGGCCATCGTGCCTGCCATGCCCATGGCGTGAATGACCTCGGAGTTGCGGATCGAGGTCTGCGCGAAGGCATTCCGCATATTTGCGGAGTCAGACTGCTTTTTTGATAGCGTCCGCGTTCCCTGATTGGTCATGAACGTCAGGATGGCGAGAACCAGCGATCCACCGATCGCGATATATCCGATCGCCGGATGAAAGAGGAAACAGATCACGATATAGAACGGCAACCACGGCAGATCGAACATCGCTGTCGGGCCCATACCGGACAGGAAGGTTCTGATCTGGTCGAAGTCGCGCAACGGCTGAAGCCCGTCGCCGCCGATTTTGACCTTCAGCGGAGCCTTGATAAGCGCCCGGAACACACGTCCGTTCACCATCTCGTCAAGTGAACCGGCAACACGCACGAGCATCCTGCTTCGCAGAACCTCGAACGCTCCTTGAAAGGCGTAAAGCATCAACGCAAGTATTGCCAGGGCAGCCAGCGAGGGTATGCTTTTGCTGGGGATGACCCGGTCATACACCTCAAGCATAAAAAATGAACTTGTAAGATAGAGGATATTGATAAGCGCACTTGCTATTCCAATGAAAACAAGCCCCCCCTTGCATTTCCTCAAGGCTTTGGATGGCTCGCTCGCATCCGCTGTTGAACTCTGAAACACGAAGTAATCCCTCTCTTACCGCATAACCCACAGGCATACATGCCAGCGCACTGCAGCTACGGGTCCATCAAGCCCGATCAATAACACAGCCGCATCTGGATTGTCGGCACCGGTGCCGATCTTCCGACTTGCAAGCTCACACCTATTATATGAATCCCACCGAAAAATGGCCAAGAAATTCCAATTTATAGCGCGCGCGATTTCAGGGGTTCTAACTTGACGCTACGCTAAATATACCGGCCCAAGCAAGTGAAAATCGCAAACCGCCCAATAACGGGCCAAAGGGATAGCCGTGCCGCGTGCTTAAACACGATGTTTACTCGGGCATTAACTATATATTCAGTCCATATTTTACTCTGAAGATGAACGGCTGAAATATTAGGTCAGCGACCATTCCCCGACTCGACCGCCGGCGAGCACTCATCATCGAGCTTTAATGTCGAGATAAAACGGCTGGCAAGGCGGCCCCGCCGACCCGTCCCGTCTGATTCAGACCAGCAGATGTGAGCCATGAAATGCATCCACGTTGATGGAGACGCTCAACGAGTCCGTATCGATGTGTGAAGCACCGTCGGAGATCTTGTACTGGAAGGATTCGCTGACGTTACCGCTAATGCCGGCGAGTTTGGCCGCATCGACCGTATAGGTGTAGTCACCATCGCTGTCGACATGGATGACGCCGTATTTCCCGGTCAGCGTCAGCCCATGCTTGTCCACCGCACTGTCACCGAAGCGGCGGAGCAGCACAGTCCCGTTAGAGGCACTGTCGTTTTCGAGGAGATTGCCGTGATAGGCGCTGCCGGTGTCACTCGCGATCTTCAGGTTGTCATGGACGGCGACGATCTTGGGAACGACGGCTGCGGCTACCGTCGCGGTATGCGTTTCTGTTGCGGGAGCCTGGGTAATTGTTTGCGGCAGCGCTGGTACTTCCACATGCTGCTCGACGACTGGTACGGTAGGCGTCTGCTCATTGTTCGATGACGTATTGCTGCTCGTGCTGCCAGCGGCGCTGTCAAGCTCGGCCTGCGCTTGTTCGAACGTTTTGTTCTCGCCGATGGAGAACGTGTTCTGAGCAGCAATTGCGGGCGGCATCGTCAGCGTCGATACCAGGCTGTCGATGATATTGTCATGAAAAGAACCCGATGCGGACCTGTCAACCTTCAGCGCTGACGAGGACAGGCCGTCAAAGACATTGTCATGGATATCGATGTTCTCACGAACATAGTTTGGATAGCCCGCTGCGCTAACCAGGACGCCATAAACGCCACCATGCACATAATTTCCGCTGATGTCATAGTTCTTCGCATCTCCCTGATCGCCAAGGCCAATACCGTAGGACCAGCTATAGCCGCCGTATCCCGAGATGTCGTTGTCGTGGATGGCGATATTCGTGCCCGCCTGGGCACTCAACCCAAAGCCACCGCCGATGAGCGTGTTGCCATCGACCACGGCGTTTACAGCCCTGACCAACACGAGGACACCCTTGGCGCTATTGGTCTCCGTCTGCTCCAGATGATTGTCCTTGACCAGAATATTGCTGCTATCATTGAGCTGGATAGCGTCTGCCGCTGCACCCTGGCTGTTGGTGACGGTATTGTTGACGAGGGTGACACCGTTGACCTTGTCCATCCAAATGCCATCGGCATGCACCCCGGTCAGCTTGCTGTTCTCAATCGTGATGTTCTGGCTGCTTTGGAAGCTGATCGAGCCGGGCTTTCCAGCAAGGCCTGTATTTGTCACCTCGACGTTGCGAACCGTCCAGTTCGACACATTCCCTGCATATATCGCGTTGGCGCCGGTATCGGCGATCTTGATGTTCTCAATGACGATGTTCGAAGCCTTGGAACCGTGGATGCCGTCATTGCTGCTGTGAATGACCGGCGCATCGCCAACACCGTAACTGCCAATCGTGATTGGAGCGGCAACGCTGCCGGAGTATTTCAAATCGAACTGTTCGTTGAACACGCTTCCGGCAGCCAGGAGCACGCTATCGCCCGGGTTGAGCTTGAGCGCCTCGACAGCGGAAAGCGTCGCGAAAGCCGCCTGCTCGCTCACTCCACTGTTCTGATTGGATCCCGTTGCCGAATTTACATAGTAGACGGTCACACCATGATCTCCCAAAGATACTGGAAAACCTTCTACCCGCGGACCTCTCTCTGCCTCCTAAAATGGAACACTAAAATGCGTTCTATCTCGAGATAATTCTTACGTCCGCTGCAAAATATCTTCATTTCTCAAATATTTCGCATTGCAAAAAAAGTTGCACTGCACAATTATGAACAAGTTACCTGATATCGGCATCGGCAATAAGATTACCTCCTAGAACACGCATCTTAATTTGTAAAAAATGCGCCTCCAAAGAGACATTACTTGATAAACATATGTTACAAGAGAACGACATCAGTTACTTCGTCGAAAAGCATGAGATAGAGCGATCAACGAAACAAAACCGCGATATCACGCCATAGCCCGTAGTGATTATATCAACATCTCATCTGCACATCAGAACCTCAACGTATTCTTATAAATTGCTGCTGAATAAACATTCTTTCCCTCTGAAGAAATTTGAATTCGTATCTGTCATTTGACACTTTCACATATTATTAACGCAACAAACGCCAGGCACTTCATTGTCTTATGCGAGTTTCATGTGTGTCATTATTGTACAATACACCAGAAAATGTTCACTTGCTGTTAACTACGCCCTTGACTCTCTGTATTAAGATATCCTTAATCGGGCAGCTCGCTAAAGGTCAGAATTGACCTATCAAAGAACTATTCAAGGAGAGAACTGATGGCTGTTCACGCAACCGACGATAGTGCAACATTCCTGGAAACAGACGCCATTTCAGGAAATCTGCTTTCCAACGATTCATCCGATAACGGACACCTTTTCCTGCGCGCCTTCGACGGCGCGAGCGTTGGCGCCAAGAGCGGCAACAGCCAGATCACCGAAATCCAGGGCGACTACGGCACCTTCTTCGTCAAGCCCGATGGCAGCTACACCTATGTGCTAAGCGATGCTGCCAAGGTCAACTTCACCAATGGTGAATTGCTCCAGGAGAAGGTTTCGTACAAAATCTCCGACGGCAGCGGTCATACCGATGTCGGCCTGTTCACCCTGAACATCCAGGGCGTAACCCAGGTCAAGCCGATCGCGGTCGACGATCACTACAGCTTCACCGAGGGCGACGCCATCGGCGGCAACGCCTTGGACAACGACATTGCCGGCGACAATGGTCATCTCTTCCTCCGACAGTTCGCCAACACGGCCGTAAACGGCGATCCAAGCGCAACGACCGACGTCGCCGGCACGTATGGCACGTTCCATGTCAAAGCGGATGGAACATTCACCTATGATCTGGCAGTAGATGTTGCTCCGGGCGATCACGTCACGGAAACTATCCAGTTCTACAAGATCTCCGACGGCGAAGGCCACACCGATGTCGGCGTTCTGACACTCAACATCACTGGCGCGGACGCAGACGTCTGATCATTCAATAACCAACTAAAAAGCAACGCCCGCCGAGCAGATGGCGGGCGTTTTACAAGTCGAGCCCCGTCACGAGAATGAGCAGTCGGCAACCATTTACACCGCTTCGAGCTTTCAGCAATGTTCGGAACGACCACCCCGGAACAGCACGAATTATATGCAGTCCGGTGCCGTTGGGCTTGGAACTGTCCAAAAGCCTGCTTTGTTGATTTACTTGCTGCAACGCTGCCGGAACCGCGCCGTCGCAGAATCTCCAACGCTCGTCCAGGCTTGATCGAAGATTGGACGAAGCTGTGGGCTGATCTCTTTTATCGTGGCATTCACCCTGCAACGATCGCCCAGTTTCAGCATCGTCGTAAGATCGCTGTCGAGCGCGTTCCTTGCCGCCGCAAGTGTTGCATCCGTAAAATCGTTCCAGAAGTAAAACCGCGTCAGGATCATCACCTGGTCGTAGGGCGCAAGCACAACCGAGCGCTTCATCATTCCTGCAACCGCAGCCGGCTCCTCCGCAATTATCGACTGCACGGCCGCAAGGCGAAGCCAAAAATTACTGTTCGTCGGCATGCACGAAAGCGCATACCGCAGATACTGGCGCGCACTCGACGCCGCAGCGGCCCAGGTGTCGTAGTTGACATTGACATTCTGCCGATCGAGTTGCGCCAGAACGAGGGTTACGCCAGCAGCCACAATGTCGGATCGGCAATAATGACCGTCAACAACGTCGACACTATGCGACGCGTATTTGGCCACGACATCGTCCGCGACTGTCTCTCCACGCTCGATCCTTTCGGCGACGATCGAGATGCTGGCCGTTCTTATCGAAGCGTATAGCTCTCGACCGGCCAGCACGAAAAAGACGAGGGTGACGATAATGAAAGCGATCCTGGTAACCGAAACGAACTGACCGCGGAACATCAGCTTTCGGTATAGTATCGCGAATAACGCTTATAATAATACTCGCTCGAACCGAATGTCCGGTAAAGTTTCATCTGCGACGGGTCGACCTTGGTCAATATAGTACCGACGCATTTCGCATAGAGTTCCGGTTCGGACAGCAGTGTCGACTGCACGACCTTGCGCGATGTCTTTCCCCACTCGATAACGAAAACGACCGCATCGAGCTTCGAATTGATGGCGCGCGCATCCACAACCGGCGCCAAGGGCGGCAGGTCGACGATAATATAATCGAAGCTTTGACGCGCCGTTTGAAGAAGCTGATCCATGCCGCGTGACGCAAGCAACTCCGACGAATGCGGAACACGATACCGTGCCACCGTCGGCAAAAATGCGAGTTTTGTTTTGGGATCGAGAAGGATCAAATCCTTGAGCGGACGGCTGTCGACGATCGCCTCGAGCAACCCGGCCTCGGCATGGCGGCCGATCGCCCGGGTGGCACCAGGATTGCGCATGTCGCCGTCGATAAGCAGGCAACGCGCGCCCTGCATCGCCAGGAGCTTGGCAAAATTGATGGATGTCGTCGACTTCCCCTCGCCGGGCAAGCTCGACACGACGCCGATGACCTTGCAGCGCTGATCGGCAGCACTGAGGTCGATGGCAATCTTGGCGCTTCGAAGCGTTTCGGCAAATGCCGAGAGCGGATGCTCTTCGACATAGGTCGTGGTCTTCCCGCCCCTGGCGATGCTTCGTGGATTGCTGGGATCAACGAGCGTCGGATCGTCGACGTTATTTTCAATCAGCGGCATGACACCGAGAGACTCGACATCAAGCACGTCCCGGACATCATCGCCGGTGCGGAAGAACCGATCCCGGAATTCGCGGAAGGCCGCTATACCACTTCCAAATGCACATCCCATGAACATCGCGAAAGCAACGACGAGAGCTCTCTTCGGAGCGCTCGGCTTCGTCGGCGTCTCCGCCGTCGTGATGATTCGCGCAGCGGTGATCGGAAAGCTCTGCTGTTGAATTGCTTCCTGATAACGCGTCAAGAAGCTCTGATAGAGATTCTTATAGGTATCGCGCGTGCGCTCGAGTTCGCGAAGCTGCACCTGGGTTTCGCCAGCCATTGCGGCTACGCCCGTCGCCTGTGTAACGCTGTCGCGCAAAGAGTTTTCCCGCGATTTCGCGACCTGCAGTTCGCTTTGGTAGCTCTCGGCGATACGGTTCAACTCATCGAACATGAGCCTCTTATATTCTTCCATTTCCGCACGAAGCCGAACCGCCTGGACGTGATCGGGACCGAGCCGCGCCTCAATTTCAGTTTCGAGCTTGGAAGCCTCCAGATACTTCTTGCGCAGGTCGTTCGAAATGGAGCTGTCGAGCACATCGGTGACGATCGCATCGGTCTGCTTAGCGTCGATGATCGACTTGACGCGCGCATATTTTGCCTCGGCCTTCGCAGTCTCGGCCTGCGCATTGATCAATTGGGTATTGATCTCGGAAAGCTGCTGATCGCTAATCAGCGTACCGGATCCAGCCTCGACAAGTCCATGCTCGCTGCGGAATTTTTGCACGGCGAGGTCAGTGTCCAGCGCCTGCTGCCGGAGCTCTTCGATACGCTCCTGTAACCACTCGCCGGCCCGACGTGTCGCCTCGTATTTCGAATTGAGCTTGTCAACCAGATAGACGTCGGCGATGGCAGCTGCGATATCACGCGCTAGATCCGGTGACTGCGAGGTAAAGCTGACATCGAGAACATAGGATTTGCCAACGCGTTCGACATCGATGTTGCCTGCAACAGTCTCCGCAGCACTCCGCCGCCTCATTTCCGGATCGGGTGCGACGGCTGCGTCATCGGCAAACCACGACCGAAAATTCACGAAGGATTTCAGCGTTGAGACCGAAAAAAGCGAGCTTTTCGGTCCCATGAACTCCGCATTGTCGACGAGTTTCAGCTTGTCGACGACGGCATAGGCGATGGTGTCGGACTTCAAAAGCTCGACCTGACTGAGGACAGTACCTTCGTCATCGTCCATCTGGCCGAAAGCCGCCAGCTGGTTGATCACCTGGCTATCGCTGCGGTCGATCAGCACGCTTGTGTCGGCGGTGTAGACGGGCACCGAGGTCAGGACATACACAATGCCCAGAATGGCGAAGGCGAAACCGCACGCCGCAACCATCCGCCACTGTCGGCGGGCGATTGCGATGAGCTTGTCGAAATCGATGAAGTCAGCTTCGTTTCCCGTATCGCGGGAGGGGTCGATACGTGGCGTAAGTTTATCTGGCGATAGCAATTTCGATCTCCAACAAAGGCGTCAAGTGCTAAGATCTACGGGCAATTCCAGCTATTGTATGACCGGGACACTCTGACTCGTCGACTGCGTCGGGTCAGTGGACGACTGTCCTCCCGCTCCTGTGCTAACGATGGTCGTAGTCGTGGTCGTGGAACTCGAAGATGAACTATCTGCGCCGGCATTCGAAACCTTCAGCGTGCCGGCGGTCGTCGCGCTGCCGTCAAACGGCGTACCGTCGTCTGCCCCAGGCCCCGTCTGGCCAATAGACCCATTGTTGCCGATGCCGGATGCGGCTGCTGCAGCACTTCCACCCGGGCCGAGCGCCGCGGTCCCGCCTTCGGCAAGGACCTTTGCAAAGGCGGCAAGCAGCGGCGCGAGATTGGGATCGGCAATCGCCGCGTCGGCAACGGCTTTTTCGATCGCCAGCTTGAACTGCGGATCCGGCACCTGACAGCTGTTTGCGGCCCGCGCCAGACCGGAGCCGATAGCCGCCATCTGTGCGGCACTGGCCTTCTTGGCCTGCTCGATCACCGGCGACAGCGCGTCATTGCTACTCCCGACCAGAGCGCGAACACGCGATGACAAAACCAACGGATCGGACATATCGAGGAGAACGGCGGGATTGGCTGAAAATCCACTGATATCGCCGGAAGTCAGACTTGCCGGACCCAAGCAAGCTGCCGCAAAAGCGCTTGAATTCATGCCGGCAAACATCGCGACGACAATTCCGCTATACGCAAGCTTACGATAAAAACCAGACCTTGCCATAACCATAGTCCTTCATCAAATCCGCTACATAGGCCGCCGTCATTGATCACTCACGATCGATGACGGCTCACCTATTTCAATCAATTTCCAAGATCGTTTACCGCGTTACGGGTATCGTTTGCATCGTCGGCCACGCCGGAAACAGTGGACGATACCGAGTTTACGATGTCAAGGAACTTGACCAATTCAACAGAGTCCGAATTCGAAATATAGATAATATCCTTGTCTTCCATCTTGAATTGCTGAGCAGCAAACAGGGTGGCCGGATCGCGAAGATTAGCGCGCACGATCACCGGAACCGTTTCACCCGCAAATCTCGTCGCGTCCACGTGCATCGCTTCAACCGTTTTCTTGGGGACAAGGCGATAGAGCAGGACCTGGGCCGGATCGGCGCGATCATCACGCAGGCCGCCTGCCTTGGCGATTGCCTCTCCAAGTGTCAGGTCGGATTCTTCAAAGTCGAAGCGGCCACTGGTGCCTGCGGCGCCGAGCATAAGATAGGTACGGCGCTCATGATCGATCGAGATCGTATCATCCGGTGCGACGTAGATATTTTCGGCCGGGTTCTTTAAGAGCGTATTGTAGGCGACGGTAGCCGTCTTGCCGCGGCGCTGCAGCGTCACATTCGTTTCGATATTGTTGGTCGTCAAACCGCCCGCAGCGGAAATGACATCGAGAACACGCTCACCCGCTGGGCTAATCTCGACGCGCTGGGGATTGTTGACATCCCCGAGCACGGCAACCTGACTGGAGCGACTTGTCGTCGTCGTAATAACCACCTGCGGCTCGATCGCGCGGCTCGCCAGGCGATCCTCGACGTCCTGTTCCACGGTCTCCTTGAGGCGACCGGCAGCCGGAACCCGACCCGCATAGGGAATTGTGATCGTCCCGTTTCTATCGATCGTCTGGCTCGGCAAAGAGATGTAATTGCCCGGTCGGCTACCGGCATCGGACGGAATGAAAAGACCGCCGGACTGAGCTTCGAAGATGGCGACCTCAACGACGTCACCGTAACCGAGCGGAATTTCAGGCGCCCCGCCTCGACCACCGCCAAACCCCTTGAAGGAGGTCGGCTGGGGAGCGGAAAAATACGGCAGAACGTTCTTGCTGAGATCAATCAGGGCGTAATCGATACCGACGCGACGCTCCTTCGTTGTCACTTTCACTGCTGCATCCCGATCAACATCTTTGTGATCAGGACCAGATCTTGGCAACGATGTGCAGCTTGCCAATATAGTCGTCAGCGCTACAACAATGGCGACGCGTGTACTACCGATACGAGAACAACCCATAGAATACCCTGTGTTGACGCCTCTGAAGCTACTGCTCCGCAATCTGACAAAATACAAGACGATCCCCGATCAATAACACTGAAAGCCGATTAACATTCCCCTAACTGTGGCAGGCTGGCAACGGCGAGCCCTTTAGGAAGCGAAAAACGACTTCGGTCCGACTTTTCTGGCGTCGCAACAATCCGAAGGCTGCACCCGCTATAAAATTTCTTGGGTTTCAGAGTCAACTGTTCGCACCTGCACAATCGATCTTTTCCGAAAATCTTATTAAAATCCATCCATTTAAACTTTAAGTGGTTAACGGCTGCTCTTATGCCATGCCCAACTCTCCGTTGCTGCGCCCGAGACTTATCGCGACAACCGCACTGAGGAAGGCGGCGTAAAACACCGCAAAACCCGGTATCTGCAGCGAAAAATCGACCGCCGCATGAAGGGCGACCAAAACCGTCGCCGCCAGGCCAAGAAGGACATAGGGCCTCAGACGCCGTCTTTGGGCGAACCCGCGCCAGAACACCCTGGCAAGCACCGAGAAGGTAAGGACTGCCGTAATCGGGAACAATATTCCGAGGCCCAGAAATCCTTCGAGATAGAAATTGTGTGCGCGGTCGAAGATCCCGAAAATTCCGCAGGCCGGATCGCGGTAGGCAGAAAACACCGTCCGAAAAGTTCCGAGCCCCTCCCCCGTCCACCAATGATCCGAAATGGCACGCCATATGCCCGGCAGGATGCAGAACCGATCATCATCCTCGAGCCGCCGCTCTTGCGCGCGCAAAATCGCCTGGCCTGCAAACATCGTCAGTAACACTACGATGAAAGCAATCGCCGAGAGGAGCTTCAGCATCGAACGCCATCTTGGCGCCGGTCTCAAATGACGCCTCGAGCCGTTCCAATTGATGACGAGCCATGGAAAATAGATGAGAGCGGCAACAAAGGTCGCAAATATCCCGGCGCGAGAGCGGCTCAGCATCAGTGCGGTGAAACATGCGCATAAGAGCAGGATATAGATCCACGATCTCAAGAGAAGCGCGTTTCGGCCCGGCTCGCCGGTCGGATGGTTCGAATAGGCACGGGCAACGTCCCTGACCAGGGTTAGCATGAGCAGCGTTCCAAGCCCGAGGAAGGTCGCTGCGGTATTACGGTTGACGAAGACCGCGGTCAGGCTGTCGAGGTAGGCGTGTTTCTCGACGACGATCAGGATGTTGGGAAACAGCAAAAACTGCAGCAGGCCGAAAACAGCGATGATGCCCGCCGAAAGCCCGAGGCCGGCAAGCACTTTCCTCGCGCGCTGATCGGTATCGCATAAGAGCAGCCCGGTCAGGAACGTGACGAAAGGCAGAGCGACCCAGAGGATCGACGCGAACGTGTCGGCCGGTTCGACGGAGATCGCTGCGTAATCGACACCCGCAAGGTGACGCGCGGCATCCCAAGCGGGATTTGCCAGCCACCGCGAAGGCAGTTCGATCGTCTGAATAAACGTCCATCCTGTCAAAACAATCAATAGAAACAGAGCGATGCCGAACACCCATCTGCTCTGTCTCGGCTCTCCGAACAGCAGTCCCGAGATAATGGCGAGAGCAAACATTCCGATCGCCGCGAAGGCGAAAGCCAGGGGTGTAACACTCCCGAACGGTATGAGCGTCAATATAACGAGGCCGATGAAGGCGAAAAGCAAAACCTCTCGCACGACCCGCCTATTAATGAGGTGGGAGAACATGTGAATTAATTTACCAGAGTAGGCAGCGACCAAAGCCATTACAACCGAAGAGTTTAATTTACTCGTACAAACATAAGTTGAACATCAAGCACCTGCGTGCTAAAGTGTAACAGAATTCCACATCGTTTAAAATTGTCGGGATAGGTTTAAGCCAATCGAGACAAGGCCCGGCTATGCTCCTTCCAAGCAGCAGAAACGGGACAGATATTCTGCGCCCAATACTTGGCAGATCATCAGATCGCCATGCCATTGACCGAGAAAAAAGGCAAGCCTGATCTCAATCGGTTGCCCTGAACGGGGATTTAACAGATGAAGAAAACATTCGTTACACTTCTGGCGCTGGCCTTTACAGCAGGCAATGCCTGCTCGGCATTTGCCGCCGGTCCCGCAGGTTTCGCCCGCGGCCTGAACGGTAGTTCGGCGGTCAGCTATATCTCCGAAAAAGGCAAGATCATCCCACCCTTCGCCCAGGTATTGTTCTGCGCCCAGAACCCGGCCGAATGCCGTGACAACAATGGGCTCTCGGTCGTTGCGCTCACCGACGAGCAGATGTTGCAGCTGAAAAATGTGAACAGCACGGTCAATCGGACGATGATCGGACGCAACGACTCCAGCAGCGAACTGAACGGCGACGTCTGGAAGGTGAATGTGCGCAGCGGCGACTGCGAAGATTTCGCATTGACCAAACGCAGCCGGCTGATTGCGATGGGCTGGTCGTCGCGCGCGTTGCGGATCGCGACGGCATATACGCCCTCCGGTGAAGGACATGCGGTCCTCGTCGTCAGAACCGACAGGGGCGATCTCGTCCTCGACAACAGGAAAAGCAGCATCAAGAGCTGGCGCGATACCGATCTGCGCTGGGACAAGATCCAATCGGGAACAGACCCCTATGTCTGGTACCGGCTATAACAGCCGAGGCAGCGACATAGACAGATTGATCCTGTTTCCGGATTGAAGTCGAGCCTGCTCTGACGAGCCGCTCGACTTGTCATATCGCCCACACAAACCTATGTTTTGGCTATCGACGGGGCAGCGTGCGGCAAGCTGCGGTGCCCGGAGTTCGGCTTCCGATGTGGGTTTCAGGCGATCTTCGGTATTGTCTTTTCGTCCAGATTAACTATGACGAACTCATGCTGCGACGCAGCATGACGTTCTACTCTAATGATTTGAGGGAAATATGCGCATCACGATGATTGGATCAGGCTATGTCGGCCTCGTTTCAGGCGTTTGCTTTGCGGATTTCGGCCACGACGTCATCTGCGTCGACAAGGATCTGAGTAAGATCGAAGCGCTTCGCGAAGGCCGCATTCCGATCTACGAGCCGGGTCTGGAGCAATTGGTCGCTGAAAACACCAGCACCGGCCGGCTGTCATTTTCGACGGATGTCGGCGAAAGTGTCCGCAGCGCTGACGTCGTGTTCATCGCCGTCGGCACGCCCTCCAGGCGCGGCGACGGCCACGCGGATCTCTCCTATGTCTACGCCGCTGCGCGCGAGATTGCCACCTATGTGGAAGGCTTCACCGTTATCGTCACCAAGTCGACGGTACCGGTCGGCACGGGAGACGAAGTCGAGCGCATCATGCGCGAAACCAATCCCACGGCGGATGTCGCCGTCGTTTCCAATCCCGAATTCCTGCGCGAAGGCGCCGCCATCGAGGATTTCAAGCGTCCTGACCGTATCGTCGTCGGGCTGAACGACGACCGGGCACGCGAAACCATGACCGAGGTCTATCGCCCGCTTTACCTCAACCAGGCACCCCTGGTCTTCACCACCCGCCGCACCTCGGAACTGATCAAATATGCGGCCAACGCTTTCCTCGCGATGAAGATCACCTTCATCAACGAGATCGCCGATCTCTGCGAACGGGTCGACGCAAACGTTCAGGACGTTTCGCGCGGCATCGGTCTCGATGGCCGTATCGGCTCCAAGTTCCTGCATGCCGGGCCGGGTTACGGCGGCTCGTGCTTCCCCAAAGATACGCTAGCTCTTGCCAAGACGGCGCAGGATTACGATGCGCCGATGCGTCTCATCGAGACGACGATCTCGATCAATGACAACCGCAAGCGGGCGATGGGACGCAAGGTCATTTCGGCCGTCGGCGGAGACATTCGCGGCAAGAAGATCGCAATCCTCGGGCTGACCTTCAAGCCGAACACCGATGACATGCGCGACAGCCCGGCAATCGCAGTCATCCAAACCCTGCAGGACAACGGCGCGCAAGTGGTCGGCTACGACCCCGAGGGCATGGAAAACGCCCGCAAGGTGATCGAGAACATCGAATATGCAAGCGGACCCTACGAAGCAGCCGCTGGTGCGGATGCGCTTGTCATCGTCACCGAGTGGAACCAGTTCCGCGCGCTCGATTTCAACCGCCTGAAGCAGTCGATGCGCGCTCCGATCCTGGTCGATCTGCGCAATATCTACCGCAGCGACGAGGTCCGCAAGTACGGCTTTACCTATACTGGCATCGGCACCAATCTCTATCACGATGTGACCAACACCTGAAATAGCCTGCTGAACATCTGATCTTCCTGACGCCGCGGAACACAATCCGCGGCGTTTGGTTTGACAGCACCGTCGTCTTTCAGACGCGCAAAGGACGCTCTAACTCTTTCAATCCTCGCATCCTGCCCCGAAATTCGATTCCGATTTTTGGGAAGCAGGTCGCTAGAGGATCCCGACCCGTGTTCCCTTTATCGTCAGCACGGTCAGCCGGCCCGTCGCCGAAACCGCAGTGTCGATACCGATCCGTTGCGGCCCGAATGTCGGTGTTCGCGCCGGGGTATGCCCGTGGATCACGAGGACAGGAAGCTGCGGTCCTTCATCCAGGAAGGGCTGACGGATCCACATGAGGTCGCTGTCTTTCTGCTTTTTGAGGTCGATGCCCGGCTTGATGCCCGCATGAACAAAGAGAACCCTTCCTATCCGCAGCATGATCGGCAGCGATTCCAGGAATTGGATATGTCGTTCGGGTATCATGTTGCGAATGACGCGGGCAATTGTTTCGTTTCCAGCCGCCGACTGCAGCAGATGCTCGATATCGATACCGTATGAGTGCAGCGTCTCCGGTCCGGCAAAGCCGAGCCATTCGAGAATGCGCGCCGGTTTGCGATAGAGCTTCACCAGCTCCGCGTCGTGATTGCCGCACAGGACGAAACGTTGAAATCCCGGCGGCGGGGTCTTGCTCAGGAACTCCAGCACCGCGCTCGAATCAGGCCCGCGATCGACATAATCGCCGAGCATGACGATGAGTTTCGGTCCCGGAATGCGCGCGGCATCCTCCTCGATGCGGCGTTGCGCCTTGACGAGCTCATTATAACATCCGTGAACATCGCTCATCGCGTAGACCGCAGCGAATTCGCCTTCGGCAAACGTCAACCGAGCGCGTCCTTTGCGGTTGCCAGCCAGTATCGGTATCTGTTGTCGCCACGGCCCTAGATAGTTAAACATGTAACCCATTTATGAGACCCGACCGAATGGCGGGTTGTCTGAAATAATCCATCTCTTATCCATCGCTGCAACGGCATGAGGCTCAGTATTCATAAGAAGTTGGCCTGATCGCGGCTCCACCGAAGTTGTAACCGGAACCACCACTTTGGAGGCGACATAGTTCTTCGCCATATGCTGCGCCGCTTGCGCCACGTTCGCCTGGCCGGTCGCCACCGAACGCTGCACATCAAGCAAGGATGATTGTCCATCCTTGTAGCTCCCGATTGAAAGCGCAAGAGTCTCCTGCGTGGTCTTCACCTGAGCGCGCAGCCGTCCGCCATCGAAAATCGGCAGGTGGGCCCGAACCACCAGGTGGTCAGGCCCGCTCACGCAACTCGCCAACGATAGTAAAGCGACTGTCGCGAGAAACGGCAATTTGTATTCATTCATACTTGGGAGGGTGCTGCGGTTAATATTATGCTATAGTTTGCTAATTAATGGTTAATCCGGCGTTAAAACGGCGATTATTGCGTTTCTCGCGACATTATCGGCTAATATTCCCCAAATGGAGGAGCCGCAGGTATCGGATTTCCACAGGCAAGGCGTCCGAAAAGCTGTGAAAATCAACTATAACGAGAGCCATTACGAAAAAATGAACGTTAAAGAAGATCATGCTTGACGCCCCCGCGGCGCAGCATAATGATGGCGCATTGCGAGTGTGAATGACATTTCTTGATCAGGAATCTCAGATCCAAAACTGCGGGGTGCAAAGTGGAAACTGCGGTTGATTCGAAACTTATCGAGGCGATCACCTACGACGAAGACAGCCGGCATCTACGGGTCTATCTGACCAACGGTCAGAGGCGAGAATATGAAGGCGTTCCCAAGGGCGTCGTCGTCGGGTTGACGATGGCGGAATCACCGGGAAATTTCTACATGAAGGCAATCAGGGGCAAATATCCTCCTCGCCCCTAATGTCCGATCACGATGATAGGATCCTTGTTTCAGCAAAGATGCGGGACCGGCATTTCCGGTCCCGCAATCGTTTTCCCGCCGAGCGGCGGTGCACGCGTCAATAACCGCCGAGGAAATCGCGAACCGCATCGATCTCGAGCGGCGCAATCTCGTGACCGCCGGGATGCCAGACCGTTCTGACCTCCGCCCCTCGGTTTTTCAGGTGTTCGGACAGCGCCTCGGTCATGGAAACAGGCGCGATCGGGTCTCGCTGCCCGGCCGTCATCAGCACCTTTCTTCCCGCCAGCGTCGACTGGGCTTCGGGTTGAAACGGAATGAGCGGGTGCATCAGAACCGCGGCATCGAAGATACCCTTGTCGATCAGCACATTGGCAAGAATGTTTGCGCCATTCGAAAAACCCAGGCCGAGAACATCGGAAGCCTGGTACTCGTCCGCGAATGCCTTGACGTAGGCCGCCATCTTCTCCGTCGCCCGGGAAAGGTCGGCCATGTCGTAGACCCCCTCCCCGGTGCGGCGGAAGAACCGCGCCGCGCCATGTTCAGAAACGTCGCCGCGCGGCGAGAGAATCGTCGCTTCGGGCAGCAGGCGCCGACCGAAGTCGAAAAACTGGTTCTCGTCGCCACCGGTGCCGTGCAGTAGCAGCAGGATGGGTTTATCAGGTGCGCCGGCATGCAGCCGGTGCACATATCCAGTTTCGGTCATATCGCCTCTCCCTATGCTTCGAGCGGCTGCAGGTGCTGCTCGAGCAGCGCGCGAAGATGGGCGTGCTGCTGCGGCAATTTCAGTGCTTCGCCGAGATGGGCCGTATCCTCGTCACGGTCGAAGCCGGGTTCATTGGTCGCGACCTCGAACAGCACGCCGCCCGGCGTGCGGAAATAGATCGCCCAGAAATAATCGCGGTCGATCACCGGCGTGACCTGATAGCCGGTGTCCATCAGCGCCTTGCGCACTTCGAGCTGCTTCTCGCGGTTTTCGACGGCAAAGGCGACATGGTGGACCGAGCCGGCGCCGGGAAGCGCGCGGGCAATGTTCGGCATCGTCTCGAGATCGATGCGATGCGCCCCATTGCCGGAGGGCATGATCAGCCGCTTGACGCCGTCCCTTTCCTCGGCAACTTCATAGCCCATGAACTTCAGCAGTTCGGCCGTGGCGCCCTCGTCCCTCAGCCGCATGGCGACGGAGTGGAAGCCGCGAATGGCATGGTCCTCGCTGATGCCGCCATGTGTCCAGGCCTGACGGGCGTCATCCTTGACCTCGACGAGCGCAAAGCCGTCGCCATCGGGCCCGGAGAAGTTCAGCCGCTTTTCGCCGAAACTTTCCTCGGCCTTCAGGCCGCCGACACCAAGCATGGCAAACCGATCGCTCCAGAAGCCGATCGAGCCCTGCGGAACGGAAAACACCGTCGTGCCGACTTCGCCGGTACCGGGACGGCCCTGCGCCATCTTCGGGAACGGGAAATAGGTCATGACCGTGCCGGGCGCACCGGTCTCGTCACCATAATAGAGGTGATAGACATCAGGCGCGTCGAAGTTCACCGTCTTCTTGACGCGGCGCAGGCCGAGCGCATTGGTGAAAAACTGGTTGTTGGTGCGGGCGTCCTCCGCCATCGACGTGACGTGGTGCAGACCCTTGATCTGATCGAGCATATGAAACCCCTTTCATGCCCGCCGTTGCGGGCTTTCGATGAGGCTAAGATGCGCGCTGAAGCGCCCACAGAACAGACCCGCAGACCAAAACGCATTGTCTTCTTTTGGTGAACGAACACCGACTCGCGTTCACATCTAAAGCATGTCGCGCAAAACCGTGCCGCGGTTTATACGATAACGACATGCGTAAAAACAAAGAGCTAAAGCGCGAGGAGCGAATCTGAACGATTGCGACGCGCTTTAAGCATCATGGGGATTGGCCGGCAATTGCCAGTCGATCGGCGCGCGCCCGCGCGATTGCAGGAAGGCATTCGCCTTCGAAAAATGCCCGCAGCCGAAAAAGCCGTTATGGGCCGAAAGCGGCGAGGGATGCGGCGCCCTGAGCACAAGATGGCGCGTCGTATCGACGAAGGCGGCCTTGCGCTGAGCATAGGAGCCCCAGAGCATGAAGACGACGGATTCGCATTCATCGTTGACCTTGCGGATGACGGCGTCCGTGAAGCGTTCCCACCCCTTGCCCTGATGGGCAGCCGCCTGCCCTTCCTCGACGGTCAGCACGCTGTTCAGCAGAAGCACGCCCTGTCTTGCCCAATGTTCGAGAAAACCGTGACGTGCCGGTGCTATGCCGAGATCCGTCTCCATTTCCTTGTAGATATTGACGAGGGAGGGCGGTATGCGCACGCCCGGCCGGACACTGAAGCACAGCCCATGGGCTTGCCCGAGTCCATGATAGGGATCCTGGCCGAGGATGACGGCCTTGACGTTGGAGATTGGCGTCAGATCAAGAGCGCGGAAATATTCGCTGCCCTTGGGGAATATCCGCTTGCCGACCTGCTTCTGCGCGATGAGGAAGGTTTTGAGCTGTTGCATGTAGGGGCTTGAAAACTCCCCCTCCAGCGCAGCCTTCCAGCTCTCCTCGAGACTGACGGATGTATCGCTCATCTAGGAAAATCCTTCGCATAGGACGAAACAACGGACACACGGTTCTAACAAAATCGATCTACGCTGCAATGCCTGCCGGCTCGGCGATAGGTTCACACCTTGAGAATTCGGTGAGCGAGGATTGCGAGAGGCTGTCCGAGGCACCGTCGTCCGTGTTTAACTATATGATAGCTTCGGTATTTACGCCGGCAGGCGGCCTGAGTAGAACCTTGATTGTGAAATCGGAGTCATGTCTTCCTATGAAATTCGGCACGAGCGGCCTTCGCGGACTTTCAGTGGATCTAAAGGGACATGCCTCCGCCCTTTATGCCACAGCGTTCGGCAAATATCTGCTCGGAACTGGTAGGGCCAAAGCTGGCGATGCCATTCTGATCGGCCGCGATTTTCGCGATTCTAGCCCTGAAATCTCAGGAAATTGCGCCGATGCACTCGCTGCGCTCGGCTTCCGGATATTCGACTGCGGCAATGTACCCACACCCGCACTCGCCCTCTATGGCCTTGAAAGAAACGCCGGCTGCCTGATGATCACGGGCTCGCATATTCCGGCCGACCGCAACGGCATCAAGTTCTATCGGCCGGATGGCGAGATCGACAAATCGGACGAGGCGGCGATTACCGCATTGGCTGCCGAGATCGAACGAAACGGCGAAACGGTGGTACAAGCACCGGCCGTGACGGAAGACCACGAGGCTGCTTGCCGGCAGCTCTTTTTCGAACGCAATGCCGCCCTGCTTCCGCAAGGCGCGCTGTCCGGCCTGAAGATCGGCGTCTACCAGCACAGCACCGTCGCCCGCGACCTGCTGGTTGACGTTCTCGCCCATTACGGCGCCGAGATCACCGCTCTCGGACGTTCGGAGAGCTTCATTCCCGTCGACACCGAAGCCGTTTCCGACGAGACGATCACGCTGATGAAGCGCTGGGTGTCCGAGCACAAGTTCGATGCAATCGTCTCGACTGATGGCGACGGCGACCGCCCGCTGGTCGCAGACGAAACCGGCACACCGCTGCGCGGTGACCTACTCGGCCTTGTGGCAGCCAATTTCCTCGGCGCCGGCACGGTGGTGACACCGGTTACCTCCAATTCTGGCATCGAGGCCGCGGGCTCTTTCGTCGTCAGGCGCACCCGCGTCGGCTCGCCCTTCGTCATCGCTGGCATGGAAGAGGCCGTAGCGGCCGGCGAAGATCATGTCATGGGCTTTGAAGCCAATGGCGGGCTGCTGACTGCAACCCCATTCGACATCAACGACAGAGCCGTGCGAGCTCTGCCGACGCGCGATTGTTTTATCCCGATGCTCGCGATCCTCTCGCTCGCTGCCATTCGCAGGCAGCCGCTTTCTGCCGTTGCCGCGTCCTATCACCTGCCCTTTGCCGCTGCCGATCGCCTGGAGAATTTTCCGCTGGAGACGAGTGCCGCGCTGATGGCGCATCTGCGCGCTTCGGAAGAAAATCTCTCGGCTTTCCTGCAGCCGATCGGCGAGGTAGCGACAAAATCCGACATCGACGGACTTCGCGTGACGCTAAGGGATGGCAGGATCATTCATTTCCGCCCGTCGGGCAATGCGCCGGAAATGCGCTGCTACACGGAGGCCGGCAGCGAAGCTGCAGCCCGGGACCTGCTGAATACCGGGCTCAATCGAATAAGAGACTGGGCAGGCGCCCGGCAACATGCGACGAACAAGCCGTTTATTTCAAGGAACCCGCCTATGACGCAGAAAATCATTCCCGTGATCATGGCCGGCGGCAAAGGCACGCGGCTCTGGCCGCTTTCCCGTGCCACCGCACCGAAACAATTCATCCAGTTTGTCGGCGACAAGACGTTGTTTCAGGAAACTCTCGAACGCGTTTCCGATCCCGAGCTCTATGAAGCCCCGATCGTCGTCACCAATGAGGAATTCCGCTTCCTGGTCGCCGAACAGGCTCGCGAGCGCGCCATCCCGCTCGCAGCGATCCTGCTCGAACCGGTCGCCCGCAACACAGCCGCAGCGGTGGCCGCGGCGGCAACGCTTGCCGCCGACCTGTTCGGCAAGCACACCATCATCCAGATGCTCGCCTCGGATCACGAGATCCTTGCCGACAAGAGCTATTTCGATTGCATCCGCATCGCCCGCGATGCCGCTGCCGACGGCAAGCTCGTAACCTTCGGCATCACCCCGACGGAGCCGGCGACGGGTTACGGCTATATCGAGATCGGCGATGCCCTCGAAAACGGTGCACACAAGGTCAAGCGGTTTGTCGAAAAGCCGGCACTTGAGAAGGCCGAGCAGATGCTCGCCGACGGCGGCTTCTACTGGAACTCAGGCATCTTCATGTTCCCGGTGCCGGAACTCATCGCCGAACTGCAGGAATATGCGCCCGATGTGCTGAAGGCGGCCAGCAAGGCCGTTTCGAAAGCAAGCCGCGACCTCGATTTCACCCGCCTCGACGCCGACCATTTCGCCAAGAGCCCCGATATCTCCATCGACTATGCGATCATGGAAAAAACGTCCAAGGCCGCAATCGTCCCCTCGCCGTTCAAATGGTCGGACATGGGTAGCTGGGATGCCGTCTGGAAATCAGGCGCACGCGACGAAAACGGCAACGTCGCCGCCGCCAACACCACCGTCGTCAATACCCGCAACTCGCTCGTCATGACCCATGGCGTGCATCTTGCCGTCCAGGGCATGGATGATGTCGCCGTCATCGCCAGCGAAGACGCTGTCTATGTCGGACCGCTCAAAGACAGCCAGAATGTCGGACAATTGGTCAAGATGCTGGCCTCTACGTCCGCCACGGCGAAATTCGCCGAAACCCATCCGACATCCTATCGCCCCTGGGGCGGCTATACCTCCATCTTCAACGGCGATCGTTTCCAGGTGAAGCGCATCTTCGTCACGCCGGGCAAGAAGCTGTCGCTGCAAAAACACCACCATCGCTCCGAACACTGGGTCGTCGTCAAGGGAACGGCTGAGGTGACGGTCGGCGAGAACGTGCGGATGCTGCGCGAGAACGAAAGCGTCTATATTCCGCTCGGCGAAGTCCACCGCCTCGCCAACCCCGGCAAGATTCTTCTCGAGCTCATCGAGGTTCAGACGGGCTCCTATCTCGGCGAGGACGACATCATCCGCATCGTCGATGAGTTTGGAAGAACATAAAATCGCAGCCGGAGCGATGGTCGGGCATTTTCCGGCGCAACCATCCTCACTGTTGAATTTCCTCTTGGGGTTCTCGTAGAATGGATGTACCGACAGACATGACCGGAGATATCCCCTTGATGCGTACCTTGCCCGTCCTCGCCGGATTTCTTGCAATCATGGTGCCGGGAATGGCGTTTGCCGAAACGGCAAGCATGCGAACCGCAAGCGAGTCGGAAATTCGCCAGCACCTGCCCGGTACGTCCGAATTGAAAGAAGGCAAGAACGGCTACGAATATCGCGACGGCAATAAGAATGGCTACAAGATAACCAATGGCCAAGTGTGCGTCCTGTTCCCGAGCAAGAAGACCGATTGCGTCAACGTGAAGACCGACGGCAAAACGTTTCAGATGATCGACAAAAAAGGCGGCCGAACCAGATTCTGATTTGTAGCCCCGGCAAGATTTCCTTGCCCAGGCAAAGTCATTTTGCCGGTGAAGTTTCGCCGTCTTTGTCGAGAACGAAGTCGGCGACCAGGCCCGAATGGTTCGAGCCGAGATTATCATTGAGACGTTTCAGCGATGTCAGATGAAGCGGCGTGCGCGCAAATATGTGGTCGATGGCGATCCCGAGCGCGCCGGCGCCGATCGGCCATGTTGCCGGTTCTGGCGTGATCGTTTTCAGCTTCTGCTCACGCAGGAAAGCTTGGATGCTCGGGGCGATCGCCGAGGAGTTGAAATCACCTGACAGCACCAGAGGGCCGTCGATCGAGCCGAGCGCTTTGCCGAGATCTTCCAATTCAGCCATCTGGAAATCGTCGAAATATGGTTTGGTCAGGTGCGCTGAAACCAGATTGATAGTCTCGCCGCCGAAGTCGACGCTTGCTATAACAAGCCTGTTTTTTCGCAGACTGCCCATACTTGCGACCTGCCGGCTGACGAACGGGCGTTTGGAGAGCACCAGCGTATCGCACGTATCCTTCCCGGCATCGCAACCGATATGGTAGGGATAGGCCTTGAACAATTGCTGCAGGTGGAACGTTAGCGGCTTGGCTTCGAGCAGATTGACGACATCGGCATTCGACGCGATCACCATGTCGGTGATTTCAGTCGAGTTTTTCCAATTGTCGATCGCGATGTTGAACGACATCAGACGAAAAAGCGGCGGCTTTTTCATCGCTCTGTCGTCCTGCGAGAACTCGCCCAGCATGATGACGCCGTGAACGACGAGAAAAAGCGAGGCAAGCAGAAGGATAAAGCCGTAAATCTGCCTTTTGATGCCCAGAACGACGAGACTGGCGGCGACGAACACGACGCCGAGGTGAACCTGAAAGCTGTAGACGAAGGACAGAAGCCAGAAGTTCGTCACATAGCGTAACGACACGATCGCGATGGCAACGGTCAGAAACGCGCAGAGAATCCAAAAAATTATATCTCTCATCGATCCTGACCTGCTTGCAGACGACTGGCCGGCCATAACATGCAAGCAATGATGTTGCAACGCAGCATAACAGCCGAGAGCCGCGGCCGATCGTCAGACGATATCGATAGTCTTTCCCTCATCCGGCAAGGCAGCGGCGGACAGGCCGCCGACAGTAGAGACAGCGCTGTGACCTTCTCTTTCAAAGACCTATCGACTCGACCTCTTTTTATCTTGTAAGTGGGGTCACTTGATACGGAATCGGCTCTTTGCCGCCGGCAGGGAGCCGAGAAAAGGTGGGAATGCGCTACTTCATTACAGGGACTGCCGGCTTTATCGGTTTTCATCTGGCCAGGCGCCTGCTGCAAGAAGGGCATGACGTCACAGGCTTCGATGGCCTCACTCCCTATTACAACGTCAAGCTCAAGGAGATGCGCCATGCGGCACTCTCCCAGTTTCCGACCTTCAAACCCGTCATCGCGATGCTCGAGGACCGCCCAGCCCTGGAAGCGGCCGTTCTGGAAGCCAGGCCCGACATTCTGATCCACCTCGCCGCACAGGCCGGCGTGCGCTACAGCCTGGAAAATCCAGAGGCCTATCTTCGTTCGAACGTCGAAGGCTCGTGGAACATCATGGAAATCGCGAGGCGCGTCGAAATCCGCCATCTGATGCTGGCCTCGACGTCATCGATCTATGGCGCCAATGCGACCGTCCCCTTTCGCGAGACCGATCGCGCCGACGAGCCGCTGACCATCTATGCTGCGACGAAGAAATCGATGGAGCTGATGGCGCATAGCTATGCCCATCTTCACAAGATTCCGACTACGGCATTTCGGTTCTTCACCGTGTATGGTCCATGGGGCCGGCCCGACATGGCGCTGTTCAAATTCACCAAGAACATGCTTGAAGGCCAGCCGATCGAGATCTACGGCGAAGGCAATATGAGCCGTGACTTCACCTATATCGATGATCTTATTGAAGCGATCGTCAGACTGTCGGCAATCGGCCCGAGTGAGGAAAACCGTCTCGACGACGTGGCTGTCGAAACGCTTTCGCGCCAGGCGCCCTTTCGCGTCGTCAATATTGGCGGAGGCCAGCCGGTCAGCCTGATGGATTTCGTCGAAACGGTAGAAAAGGCGCTCGGCCGTCCAGCCATCCGCAAGATGCTGGCGATGCAAAAGGGTGATGTGCCGCGTACCTTCGCCGCCCCCGATCTGCTCGTCGCGCTGACGGGCTACAAGCCGGATACGACCTTGGAGGTCGGCGTCAAGGCCTTCGTCGACTGGTATCTCGACGTGCGCGGTGGGCTCGACGCCTAGAGCATTTCCGTTTTTCTTCGAATCACGGAAATGCTCTATCTCTCTGTTTTCACGCAATTCTGGACGCAAAACCGCTGCGCACTTTTGCTGAAATTGCTCTAGATGCGGACGATCGTAGGTCGGATCGGCCTAAGTTCTGGCTAAGTGTCAGCGAAGAAACGCAACTGCCTGCACGGCCTCGACCGCCGTCGAAAACACGTAACCGACGACAACGGTGAGGCTCTGCGAATAGGTCTTGAGCCGGGAGCCCTCGCCCTCGACGGTCGCGGGGCTGCGCAGGACGAAAGGAACGCCCGGGCGCACGAAACCGGCGCGTGTCGTCAACGGAACTTCCGGTGAATGGCCGATGGCGGAGGTGTACATCAGGTCGCGGGCAAGGCTGGCTGGACCGATGGCGAAGGCCGGCTCGGCAGCGGCGGCGATGGTCAGAGTCAAGGCGATGGCGGCAAGCGTTCTGTGCATGTCGAAGTCCCCGTTTGCGGATCGGCGGGCTTTCGGTTTGCCCGGCTCCAAACGATCGATGCGTCTGTCCACACCTCGGTCGCTTTCATGAGGTCACTCTACACATCAGTATTTTCAGGGCTTTTAAGCGGATCGGTCAAATTTTACGAAATTTGACTTTCTGTCCGGAAGGGCTCGGGACGCACAAGGAAATATCTCTGCTGGCCTGCAGGCCAACAACGCAACATCAGAAAACGTGTTGATGACCTGGACGCGCTGCATCGCAGTCTACAGAATGCGATCCAGCTTCTTGTTGAGGTGCAGGTTCGGCATCAATCCTGCGCTTTGCGCGGCATGATAGGATTCTCGCGCCGCATCGAACGAGATCGACCACATGATGGCGCTGAGCAGCAGCGCGATGATATAAATTTGAATACGCATCGAACCGGCGATACGGAAAGAGCAAGGCAGTTTTGTGTCAAAACATAGCCACAGGAATCACAAAAAAGTGGCACTTCTTTTGTTTCGCAGTCGGCAGGCAGCAGACATATTAGTGTCGTGAAAATTAGCGATATTGTATCGCTACCTGTTAGCAGCCGACCCCGAGGCTTGGTTCCTCTTCCCACCCCGAGAACCCTGAGAGGTCCGTTCTCCACGGGCCTCTTTGCCTTCTTTCCGGAACAGCTGAGATCGCCAGATCCGATAGACGCTGAACCGCGCATCTCGATCCCAATCAGGCACGCGTCCCGCCATGAGCGATGTCACGTTACTTTAGTATCGTTAGCCTATATGTGTTGAAATGGACGCAACCGACGATAGAGTTGGTTCACTCGAGATCTGGGGTGCGCATGCCTGCAGAGCCAATTGCCCCGGCAACGGGTGGCATGGCAGGCGCATGCGATCTTCATCGTCATGGCGGATGCAATCGTGGTCTGAGCAAACAACGGGCGGGAGGCAGGCATGGGAAGGATTACCAAGGCAGGCGCATGGTGCAACGGCGAGGTCGCCTACCTCGCCTGGATGGCTGACGGCCCGATTGCCGATTGCCTCGGCTTCATGATCACCCGCGTACACGAGACCGGGCCGGAGGCCGGCGCCCGGCGCATCCTGCCGACCTGGATCGCTTTTACCGACCAGTCGAATCCAGACTGGCTGGAGCAGGACAGTTCGGTCTGGCCGATCCAGCAATATCAATGGCGCGACCTGACGCTGCGCCGCTCCCGCGACGAGGCGACCGTTCGGCCGATCGATTTCAGGATTCACTATGAAATTACGCCGGTCGGCCTTGCGGGCCCCGGCCGGAAACCGGTTCCTGCCTCCGATACCGCCCCCTATCGCGACGAAAACGGCAAGCCGCGTTATGTCGGGCCGCCACGGCCGCTCTTTTTTCTGGACGAACCCTGCAAGACCGAGAGCATCGACGTCACCCATGATTTCCCGGGCGGCGGCGCTATCAAGGCGACCTATACCAACGGCATCCTTTCGACGCAGAACCTGCTGCGCCAGCTGGAAAAGGTCCAGGGCGTCAAGCCGGAGAATATTGCCCCCGGCCCGGCGATGCGCATTACCGAAGGCCTGCTGAAGACGCTGAAGGCGCACATCCCGAAGAAGGGCGATCCGATCCGCCTGTTCCTGACCGCCGATGTGCTGAGCTTCCTGACGATGCTGATCGACCGCGCCGAGACGGGCAACGGCGAGCTCTATCTCGCGCTCTACGAGCTGCACGATCCCGAACTGATCGAGCGGCTGACGGCACTGGTCAAGGCCGGCAAGGCGCATGTGATCCTTTCCACCTCGGGCTCGACCGATCTCAACAAGAAGGGCGACCCGCTGCCGAGGAAACCGGTC
Source organism: Rhizobium indigoferae (assembly GCF_034554815.1). NCBI lineage: Bacteria > Pseudomonadati > Pseudomonadota > Alphaproteobacteria > Hyphomicrobiales > Rhizobiaceae > Rhizobium > Rhizobium indigoferae. The sequence continues at coordinate 3,344,746 of NZ_CP140635.1, forward strand.
GTCTGGGATACCGGCAACCATGATGCGCGCATCGGCCTCCATGCCGCCGCCCCCGCGGCGGAGCGCATGCAGGATCGCCTCTTCAACAACAACAGCCATATCGGCCACAACAAGTTCGCCGTCTATGTCGAGGGTGGCGTCGCGCGAGCCGTGATGACCGGCAGCACCAACTGGACCGAAACCGGCCTCTGCACCCAGTCGAACAACGTCATCCTGATCGAGGACAAGAATGTCGCCGCCCGTTTCCTCGCCTATTGGAAGCTTCTGCGGGACGATCCGCAACCTGTGGGCGTTCCGCTGACCGTTTCCAACCATGGTGAGACCGCCGAGGGCTTTGCCCCGAGCAAGGGCGTGCAGGGCCCCGCCCTGCGCTTGGCGAATGCCGCGCCGACCGGGCCGGTGACGCTGAAGGACGGAAAGACCACCGTCGAAATCCTGTTTTCACCCAACACCAAGGCGCCGAGCAAGAACAAGACTTCACCGACACCCGTCGATCTCAGCCGCGTCTATTCGCTGATGGAGCATGCCGACAGCGCCATCCTGTTCCTCACCTTCTTTCCCGGTGTGCGCGGCGAACAGAACGTCATCGGCCAGGCAGCGGAGCTTGCCGTCAAGCGACCGGACCTGCTCGTCCAGGGCGCGATCAGCAATCCGGCAGCACTGCCGCCGGCAAAACCCGGTGAACCCACAACCTATGTCCATCAGCCGGGTGGCGAGGTCAGGGACCTGCCGCAGCGGGCGATCTGGTGGCCGGACGGCGATACCGGCCGTGTCGTCATGGTGCGCGCAGCGGCCATCTCCGCCCAGTTCGGCGATCTTCGTCCCGAATTGCTGAGCGCCGGCCACGCGATCATCCACGACAAGATCGTCGTCATCGACCCGCTCCATCCTGACAATTGCACTGTCATCACCGGCAGCCACAACTTGGGTTACAAGGCCTCCTACCAGAACGACGAGAACCTGCTGATCGTCCGCGGCAACCAGTCGCTTGCCGTCGCCTATGCGATCCACATTCTCGACGTCTATGACCACTATGTCCTGCGCGCCAAGCTGCAGGAGGAATTGCGCCAGTCGTTGATTGCCACGGGCCGGCCGCCCAAGGCGGAATCGGGTGGCTTCCTCAACGCCAAGGCAAGCTGGCAGGGGCGTTGGTTTGCCCCCGCCAAGGCTCCGTCGAGCCGGAATTACTTCCTAGGCCTCTAATCGCCACCCAAGCATTGCGTCCATCGAATTGAAGACATCCGGATAGCGGATGCCTTCTTCTGGTTCTTGCCTTCGCATCAGCGAAGGCAAGAGTGATAGCGCCGCCTAGAAATATATCAATCGATTGACTTATTTCCCTGCCAATGCTATAAAATTGTCATGACCCAAGAACACGACAACCAGCCACCGGCCTCCGCCCGTGCAGAAATAGCACGCCAGAAGATGCTGTCCGCTGCCCTCGACGTCTTCGGCCGCTATGGCTTCGACGGCGCCTCGACGCGCCAGCTCACGGAAGCGGCCGGCGTCAACCTGCAGGCCATCCCCTATTACTTCGGCAGCAAGGAAGGCCTCTACATCGCCACGGCCGAATATCTGATGATGCGGATCAATACGCATGTCGGTGACATGAGGGCGCGCGTCGGCGCGCATCTGTTGGCGCTCGATGCTGCGGGCAAACCGCTTGGTGAAGCTGAGGCCCGCCATTTCCTGACCGAGATTTTGCAGACCATGGTGACGCTGTTCGTCGGCAGGGAATCCGAATCCTGGGCGCGCTTCCTGATCCGCGAGCAGATGGAACCGACGGAAGCCTTCACACGGGTCTATCAGGGCCTCATGCGGCCGATGATTGAGATGGGCCGGCGGCTGATCGGCGCCATCCTTCATGAGGATCCCGCCTCGGAACATGTGCGCCTGCGCACCTTCACCCTTCTCGGCAGCATCCTCGTCTTTCGCGTTGCCCATGCAGCCGTGCTCGCCCAGATGGAGTGGGATGGCGTCGGCCCCGAACAGGTGGAAACCGTGCGCGGCCTGGCCGCAGAGCTGGTCGATGCCATCGGCCCGCTGAATGGAAGTGCAGCATGAAACGCATCCTTCCCATCGCCATCGTTCTTCTCGTTGCGGCAGGGGCCGCCGCCTGGTGGTACGCCCTGCCCCAAAAGCTCGGCTGGTTGCCAGAGGCCAGCCGCGAATTCGTCCTTTACGGCAATGTCGATATCCGTCAGGTCTCGCTCGGCTTCCGTGTCAGCGGCCGCCTCGCCGAACTCCACGCCGACGAAGGCGACGTCATCAAGAGCGGAGACGTTCTCGCAAAGCTCGATGCAGCTCCTTATGAATTCGCGGTCCGCTCGGGCGAGGCGAATGCCGCAGCCCTTCAGGCGACGCTCGACAAGCTGAAGGCCGGTCCGCGGCCGACCGAGATCGCCCAAGCGCGCGCCGCCTATGACGAAAGTCTCGCCGATCTCCGCAATGCCAACCTCGCCTATGACCGCGCCCGCCAGTTGCGCCCGCAGGGCACGATCTCCGAGGCGAGCCTCGACCAGGCGACTGCCGCAAGGGCGATGGCCGCCGCACGCTCCGATTCCGCCAACGAAGCACTGAAACTGCTGCTGGAAGGCTCCCGTGTTGAGGATATCGCCGCCGCCGACGCCCAGTTGAAGGCGGCTCAGGCAACACTCGCCTCCGCCCGCACTTCGCTCGATGATACCGAGCTGCGCGCCCCGAACGACGGCGTCATCCTCTCGCGCGTGCGGGAAAATGGCGCGATCGTCTCGCCGGCGGACACGGTCTTCGTGTTGTCTCTGACCGAACCTGTCTGGGTGCGCAGCTATGTCGCCGAGCCTGATCTCGGCCGCATCCATCCCGGCATGAAGGTTTCTGTCGCCTCCGATACGTCACCTGACAAGCCCTATGAAGGCACGATCGGCTTCATCTCGCCGGTCGCCGAGTTCACCCCGAAATCGGTGGAGACGCCGGAGCTCCGGACCGACCTCGTCTATCGCCTGAGGATCGTCATCGACAAGCCCGGCCCAGATCTGCGCCAAGGCATGCCGGTCACCGTGCGCTTTCCCACGCCGACTGCGGGCGGACAATGAGCGCCGCCGAGACCGGCCGGGACGACAAGCCGCTCGTCCGGATCGACGGCGTCACCAAGCGCTTCGGCACCGCGCCGGCCGCCCTTGACGCCGTCTCCGGCGCGATCGGCGGCGGCGCAATCACCGGCCTCGTCGGCCCTGATGGCGCCGGCAAGACAACGCTGATCCGCCTGATGACCGGTCTGATGTTGCCCGACGTGGGAACGATGGAGGTTCTCGGCTTCGATACGCGCAAAAACGCTGCCGGCATCCAGGCGGCGATCGGCTACATGCCGCAGCGCTTCGGTCTCTATGAGGACCTCTCGGTGCAGGAAAACCTCGATCTCTATGCCGATCTGCGCGGCCTGCCGAAGAGCGAACGAGCAGGCGCCTTCGACGAATTGCTCACCTTCACCGACCTCAAACGCTTCACCGGCCGGCTGGCCGGAAAACTCTCCGGCGGCATGAAGCAGAAGCTCGGCCTTGCCTGCGCGCTTCTGAAGAAGCCGCGCCTGCTGCTGCTCGACGAGCCGGGCGTCGGCGTCGATCCGATCTCGCGCCGCGACCTTTGGAAGATGGTCGAGAACCTGACGAAGGAAGGCATCGGCGTGCTCTGGTCAACCGCTTATCTGGATGAGGCGGAAGCCTGCGATCACGTGCTGCTTTTGAACCAGGGCAAGCTGCTCTTTTCGGGAAAACCGATGGAAATGACCGAGCGCGTCAAGGACCGGGTCTTCAGGGTATCCGATGTCAGCGGCCGCCGCCGGCAGGTGCTCGCCGAACTCCTGCAGGCCGATGGCGTCATCGACGGCGTGATCCAGGGCGAGGCGATCCGCATCGTCGCGGCGAAGGGCAAGAAGCCCGATATCGGCAAGGCGGGCGATGGCGCAACGCTCGCCCCTGCCCCGCCGCGCTTCGAGGATGCCTTCATCGACATGCTGGGCGGCGGTCCCGGCGGCCGCTCGCGGCTGGCAGAGGCGCAGGAGCCAGTGAAGGATGATGGCGATCGGCCGGTGATCGAGGCCAAGGGACTGACCAAGCGCTTCGGTGATTTCACCGCTGCCGATGACATCAGCTTCGATATCCGCCGTGGCGAGATCTTCGGCCTGCTCGGTCCGAACGGCGCCGGCAAGTCCACCACCTTCAAGATGCTCTGTGGCCTACTGAAGCCGACCGGCGGCGAAGGCCGTGTTGCTGGTTTCGATCTTCGCCGCGATGCCGCAGAAGCCCGCAACCAGCTCGGCTACATGGCGCAGAAGTTCTCGCTCTACGGTGATCTCACAGTCATGCAGAACCTCGAATTCTTCTCTGGTGTCTATGGGCTTCGCGGAAAACACCGGCGCGAGCGCATCGATCTCATGGCCGGCATCTTCGATTTCGGCCGCCATATCGGCCAACCGGCCAAGGACCTACCACTCGGCCTGAAGCAGCGGTTGGCGCTAGCCTGCGCCGTCATGCACGAGCCGCGCGCCCTCTTCCTCGACGAACCGACTTCCGGAGTCGATCCGATTACCCGGCGCGAATTCTGGACGCATATCAATGCGCTGGTCGAAAAGGGCGTCACCGTGCTCGTCACCACCCATTTCATGGACGAGGCGGAATATTGCGACCGCATCTCGCTGATCTACCGCGGCCGCTCGATTGCGCTCGGCTCGCCCGATGAATTGAAGGCCCGGATCGCGACCAAGGAGCAGCCGGACCCGACGATGGAGGATGCCTTCATCGCCCTCGTCCAGCAATCGGAAGCGGAGGATGTCGCATGAGCGCCTCTTCCGGCAGGCTTCGGCGTCTTTCAGCTCTGGTGCGCAAGGAAAGCTTGCAGGCGATCCGCGATCCGAGCAGCATCCTCATCGCCTTCGTGCTGCCGCTGATCCTGCTCTTTCTCTTCGGCTACGGCGTCTCGCTCGATACCACCCGCACGCGCATCGGCCTCGTGACCGAGGATATGACGCCGCTGACGCAGGATCTGTCGGCCAGTTTCCAGGCCTCACGCTATTTTGATGTCGCCATGGGACGCGACCGGCGTCTGTTCGAGGAAGACCTCGTGCTCGGCAAGGTGCGCGGCATCGTCGTCATTCCGGCCGACTTCACCACGCGCTACACCGCCGGCAATCGCCCCGATATCCAGGTGATCGTCGACGGCTCCGATCCGAACACGGCGAATTTCGTGCAGAATTATGCCCAAGGCGCCGTCGCCAACTGGGAGCGGCAGAGGCAGGCGGACGTCGCCGTGCAGAGTCCTGCCATCTCGGTCGAGCAACGCTTCTGGTTCAATCCCGAACTGACCAGCCGCAATTTCCTCGTGCCGGGCTCGATCGCCATCGTCATGACGCTGGTCGGCACGCTCCTGACCTCGCTCGTCGTCGCTCGCGAATGGGAGCGCGGCACAATGGAGGCGATGATGGCGACGCCGGTGATGGCGGTCGAGCTGCTCGCAGGCAAGATCCTGCCCTATTTCCTGCTCGGCCTCACCTCGATGACGCTCTGCGTGCTGCTTGCGGTCTTCCTCTTCGGCGTGCCGTTCCGCGGCTCTGTCGCTGCGCTTTACGCATTGTCGGCCGCCTTCCTGATCCCGGCGCTCGGCCAGGGCCTGTTGATCTCGACGGCAACGAAGAACCAGTTCCTCGCCTCGCAACTGGCGCTGATAACCGCCTTTCTACCGGCCTTCCTGCTGTCTGGCTTCCTTTTCGAGATCAATTCCATGCCGACCGTGATCCAGTGGATCACCTTCATCGTGCCGGCGCGTTACCTGATCCCCAGCCTGCAGACGGTGTTCCTCGCCGGCGACATCTGGCCGATGTTCCTGCGGGCGATATCGGTCATGCTGACGATCGGCGCCATCATGTTCATGCTTGCCGCCCGCAGCACCAGAAAAAGGATCGGCTGAGATGTGGACAAGGCTTTACGCCCTGATCGTCAAGGAATTGCTTGCCGTCCTGCGCGACCCCAAGGGCCGCGCCATCCTGATCGGCCCGCCGATCGTCCAGCTTCTCGTTTTCTCCTATGCGGCGACGCTCGAGGTCCGCAATGTCGACGTCCTGATCCTCAACCGCGACAGCGGCCACTGGGGCCAGGAACTGATCGAGCGCATCGATGGCTCGCCGACTTTCCGGAAGATCGAGATCGCCTCCAGCCAAGCGGAGGTCCGGGTGGCGATCGACAACCAGACGGCCATTGCCGCCGTCGAGATCGGCCCTGACTTTTCGCGCAATATCGAGGCGGGAGCGCCGGCCGACCTGCAGATGGTGCTTGATGGTCGCCGCTCCAACGCCTCGCAGATCGTCGCGGGCTATCTCTCGCAGATCGGTGCAGCGCTCGCTGCCGAGACCCCGGCCGGCAAACGCGCCGGCGCCGATATCGTGTCGACCGTGCCGCGCAACTGGTTCAACCCGAACCTCACCTACCAATGGTTCATGGTGCCGAACCTGATCGCCAGCATCGCGCTGCTGATCGGCCTGATCGTCACCGCGCTGTCGATCGCCCGCGAGCGCGAGCTCGGCACCTTCGACCAGCTGATGGTCTCGCCGCTGCGCATCCACGAGATCCTGATCGGCAAGCTGATCCCGCCGATGATGATCGGCCTCTTCCACATCACCGTCTATATCCTGGCCGCCGTCTTCCTCTTCGAAGTGCCGCTGCGCGGCTCGCTCTTCCTGCTTTACGGCAGCGCGATCTTCTATCTCGGCTCGGTCGCCGGCCTCGGTCTCTTCATCTCGGCGCTGTCGATGACGCAGCAGCAGGCGATCCTCGGCGCCTTCCTTTTCATGGTTCCGGCCATGCTGCTCTCAGGCTTTGCGACGCCGATCGAGAACATGCCGGGGTGGTTGCAGCCGGTGACCCTGATCAATCCGCTGCGCTATTTCCTGGTGATCGTCAAAGGCGTCTTCCTCAAGGATATTCCGCTGAGCGAGGTGGTGAACCAGACGATCCCGCTGGCGCTGATCGCCACCGTTACGCTCAGCGCCGCCGCCTGGCTCTTCCGCCGGCGGCTGGAATAAAGCCTCCCAACCCGGCTTCAGCCGCCTCACATAATGTGAACCGGCCTTCCAAAGCGTGACTCTCTCCTGCTGGAACCTCGGATTGGCGTGGTCGTTACCCAAACGCAACCCCAGCAAAGGAGAAGCAAAATGTACAAGGTCCTACTTGTCTCCAGCGCCCTTGCGCTGTCATCACTTGCAACCAATGCGCTCGCTGATGGAGCCGTGACCGGTGCAGCCGGTGGTGCCATCACCGGCGCAATCGTCGGCGGCCCCGTGGGTGCTGCCATTGGCGGTGTGGCAGGCGGTGTCGCCGGTGCCGTTGTCGATCCGCCGCCGCGCGAGGTCGTTACCTATGTCCAGCAGCAGCCGGCCCCGACCGCCTCCGTGGTGGTCCAGGAACCGATCGTCGTCGGCAAGCCGCTTCCGGCAGACGTCGTCGTGACGCCGGTGCCTGACAATCCGAAATATGCCTATACGGTCATCAACAATCAACGCGTGATTGTCGAACCCCGCAGCCACCGTGTGGTGCAGGTCATAGAATAATCAGGCAACCGAAGCCGCCTGTTGCGGCTCGGCAACTTCCGGCCCCGCTTCGGCGGGGCTTTTTTTCGTGCGCTCGCGCCACCTGCCGATCAGCGAGAACAGAACGACAAGGTGCAGTGGCAACTTGGAGCCTTTCCTAGGAAAGGCTCCAAACCCCTGTGGCAGCGCCTCTATCGGAATTCGGTCGCCGTAAAGCTTGCCCTGTTTGAGCGATAGAATATGCATGCTGGAAAGCATGAGCCGATCCTCCATCCTGATTGATGGGATCAGCGTGGCCGAAGCGACGGGGCTGGGTCTTTAAAGTCCGACTAAAAGCTGCAAAAACTTGCAAAAGCCTATGGCCGCGGCCGCATCCCGGCGCGCGCCAGCCCTTCCAGAACCGGCGCAAAACGCTGCGGATCCTTGGCCGGCTGACCCGCCAGAATACCTTCCAGCGTCACATCAGGTGCCATCGCCTCGAGCGCATGGAGGAACTGGCGCGCCTGCTCCATATTGCCGAGATGCGCATGTGCGGCGATCAGCATCCAGTAGGTCGGGTCGAAATGGGCATTGAGCGCCAGCGAACGAGAGGCGTATGAAATTGCCGCCTCGTAATTGCCGCGAAAGATTTCGGCCATGGCGATGCCCGTCAGCGAAAAACGCGCATCCGGATCGCGGGGTCCCAATTTCACGGCGCGATGCAGTCGCTCGAGCGCATGTTCGATATCGCCGCAGTGCAAGGCCGCAATTCCGGAGCATGCCGCGACCAGAAGATCATTGGGATTGGCGGCAGCGGCGGCCTCCAGCACGGCCATGCCGCCTTCATAATCCTTGCCCGTCTGCAGCAATGCCATGCCGCAATGGGCCATCACGCGGGGATCGCCGGCCGAATGCTGAAGCCCGCGACGGGCAAGGCTGATGCATTCCGCCTTGTCGTCCGTCCCGAGCCGCGGCCAACCCATGGTAATGCGATGTTCGAGCGCCCATGCGGCATGGGAAAGCAGCATCGCATTTTCCGGCTCCATGGCGAGCGCTTCCTGCAGCAAGGCATAGGCGGCGGCATTACTTTCGATCGATTCGTCGATGATCGCGGCAAGCGCACGCAGATAGAGATCGTAAACTGCCGGACTGTTCGGCCGGTCACGGCGTGACCTCTGGATTTCGGCGATCTCGATCGCCGGCTCAACGATCGAGGCGACGCGTTCGGTGATATGGTCCTGGAAGGCGAAGATGTGGCTGATGCCGTCTTCAAAATGATCGGCCCAGAGATTGGTAGCGGTCACGCCGTCGACCAGCTGCACATTGATACGCACCTGCCCGCCTTCCCGCCGGATGCTGCCTTCGAGCACGTAGCGTACTCCGAGCTCCGCCGCCACCTGTCGCACATCGATGCTGCGTCCCTTGTAAATAAAGGCGGAATGGCGCGAGACGACCGAAAAGGAGCGGAAGCGCGCAAGGGCGGTGATGATCTCCGTCACCACGCCATCGGCAAAATAATCCTGGTCAGCATCGCCGCCGAGATTGACGAAGGGAAGAACCGCGACGGAGGGCGGCTGCGGCGCCACGGGCGCCATCCCGGCATCGTCCTGGCGCGGCAGGCGATAACCGACCCTGGGAACCGTGACGATCCACTCCGTGCCATCGGGTCTTGCGCCGAGAATCTTCCTGAGCGTGGCAATCTGAACCGTGAGGTTGCCCTCCTCCACGGCAAGCCCCGGCCAGGCCCGGTCCATAAGATCCGCCTTGGTGACGACGCGGCCCTCAGCCTCCAGCAGCAAACCGAGCAGAGCTGCCGGCCGTGGTCCCGTCGCAACGGATTTCCCTTCCCGCCACAGGCTTCCTGTCACGGGATCGTAAAGGAACGGACCAAAGGAAAGCGTCGAGCTGCCCATGAGCAGAAGCATAGCGTCAAAATCTCGCAAACGAAAAGCGGATCAACGCGCCGATGCGCTGGATAAGCTGCCGTCGGATGAACGGCGGCCTATCCAGCGGACAGGATCAGACCTTCAGCTCGCGCCGCTCGCGCTCGGTCACCATCGCAAGATCGAGCACCTTCTGCAGGTTGGCGGCGTGGCGGAAGTTCGGATCCGGCTGGATGCCGCTTGCCACGGCCTCGGCAAAACGCTCGTAGTTGGTCGCCACCGGTTCAACCTCGATCTTCGTCCAGGTGGCGGTTTCGACATCCTCGCCGAGGCAGCCATGCAGCTCGGAACCGCTGGGACGATGGATGACCTCAAGGCTGCCCCTCTCGCCATAAATCCGCAGCTTCAACTCGTTCAAATGCCCTGTCGCCCAACGGCTGGCATGGATGACGCCGAGTGCACCATTGGCGAAATCGACAGACATGGTGAAGCTGTCATTGGCATCGAGCAGATATTCGCCGATCTGGCCGCCCGGCGCCTTGTTAAAGGTCTTCAGCCGCGCAAAGACGTGGTCGATGTCGGTCGCCGCACCATAGGCGGCGAAATCGAGGATATGGATGCCGACATCGCCGAGCACGCCGTTCGAGCCGTGGCCGGTGGAAAGCCGCCACAGCCAGGTCGATTCCGTGCGCCAGTCGCCCCAGGCGCGCGACACGAGCCAACTCTGGAGATAGGAGGCTTCCACGTGCCTGATCGTGCCGAGCTCGCCGGCGAGCACCATCTCACGGGCGCGCTGTAGCGGCGCGACGTTGCGATAAGTCAGGTTGACCATGTTGATGACGCCGGCTTTCTCGGCCGCCTCCGTCATCTCTAGCGCCTTCGCATAGTTCTCCGCCAGCGGCTTTTCGCAGAAGACGTGCTTGCCGGCGGCAATCAGAGCCATCGTCGTCGGGTGATGGATGCGGTCGGGCGTCACGTTCGTCGCCGCATCGAATTCACCCCAGGCGATCGCCTCCTCCAGTGAAAGAAACCGCTTTTCGATGTTGAACTTGTCGGCGAAGGCCGAAAGCCGCTCAGGATCGGTGTCGACGGCACCGACCACAGTCACGCCGTCGATAAGGGGGAAGCGGGCGAGCTGGTTTTTCGCCATCACCCCGGTGCCAAGAACGAGTAATCGCATGGATGCTCCTCAGCGGTAACCGGCTTCGCCGGCCTGGTGCAGTTTCGGGCCGCGTTCGACGATCGGCTCCAGTGCTTTTTCTACCGGGACATTTGGAGCGTCGGTGATACCAGTCAACGCCCCCTCAGGGTTATAGGCCCACTTCACGCCGTTGATCAGCACCTTCTGGACATTGACGTCGTGATAAGTCGGATAGGTCTCGTGACCGGGGCGGAAATAGAAGATATTGCCGGCGCCACGGCGCCAGGTCAGGCCCGAGCGGAACACTTCGCCGCCCTGGAACCAGGAGATGAACACCGTTTCGAGCGGCTCCGGCACCGAGAACTGCTCGCCGTACATTTCCTCGTTCTCGAGCTCGAAATGCTCGCCGATGCCTGCGGCGATCGGATGGCGCTGATTGATCGTCCACAGCCGCTCTCGTTCACCCGCCTCGCGCCATTTCAGCGCGCAGGGTGTACCCATCAGCCGCTTGAAGATTTTCGAGAAATGCCCCGAATGCAACACCAGCAGGCCCATGCCTTCCCAGACGCGCTTGGCAACACGCTCGACGACGACGTCGGAGACCGCGCCGTGATCCTTGTGGCCCCACCAGCTCAGCACGTCGGTTTCGGCAAGGCGGGCCTCACTGAGGCCGTGTTCCGGCTCCTGCAGCGTCGCTGTCGTCGCCGAGATATCGGAATCGGTATTCAACGCGTTGGCGATCGTCGTGTGCATGCCTTCGGGATAAATATCCCGGACGATTTCATTGGTATTCTCGTGGATATTCTCTCCCCAGACGACGGTGCGAATGGCCATGATGTGCTCCTGTAGAACCTGGAAGTATCGATAGGCGGGAAGGCAGGATTCAAAGCGCTTTGGAAAATGGCGCTGGCTGCGCCTCGTCTCCTCTACGTCCAAAGAACACATAGACCTTTGTCAGTATTTTGACAAAGGGGAAAATTTACCGGCCTGAGGCGGAGAAACGGCCTGCAAATATCACAGCAATATCAATGCGAAACGGATTTCGAGAATAGATTGACGACCACAACGCCCGATATGATCAGCCCGAGTCCCACGACTGCCGGCAGGTCGAGGCGCTGCTTGAAGAAAACCAGACCGACCGAGGAAATCAGCACGATTCCCAAAGCGCTCCAAATCGCATAGGCGATGCCGACGGGGATACTTTTCAGCGTCAGCGACAGGCAATAGAAGGCAGCCGCATAACAGGCGACGACGAGTGCCGTCGGCCCGATGCGGGTGAACTGCTGCGATAGCTGCAGCGCGGTCGTGCCAATGACTTCGAGCACAATAGCTGCAAACAGCAGCCCGTAGACGGCGGCCTGGCTCATGGCAAATCCCTTTCGAATTACTTGCCGGTCAGTTCGACAAGGCGATCGATGAGATCCCGCCTCAGAACGCCGTTGATATCATGGCTTTCCAACGTATCTGCGAACCAAAGTCCGTCGGCGGCGAAACGCACGACTTGTGCGTCGAGGGAGGAATCGGTGCCGATATATTCCTCCGACCGCGCCTGTACCCATTGGCGCCAGCGAAGACGCAACCGGGGTTCGGCAAGAAGCGCGATCGTCACCTGCGTCCAATTCCTGGAATCGTCGGGACGATCCTTGAGACCGGATACCGCCCTGAGATAGGCGCGGGTGAAGCGGCCCTGCGGCAGCGGATCGCCGCGCATCAGTTCCTCTATATCGGCGTCGAACTTTTCGAGCAGGCTCTCGAACAAGGCGTCGAGCAGCGCATTCTTCGTCGGGAAGTGATGCAGCAGCCCGCCCTTGCTGACGCTGGACGCGGCGGAAACCGCATCGAGCGTGACGGCGGCCATGCCTTCGCTGGCAGCAAGGCGCGCGGCGACCTCCAGCAACTGCTGGCGCACGAGGACGGGCTGCTTCTTGCGATGATGAGCGTTCGACATGCAAATTAAAAGATACCGTCCGGACGGTTTTGTCAAGGAGAATCGGCACTACCCCTGCCGTGCCTGCATTATGCGCGAAATGCCGCGGCACCTTGATGACAGTTGCGATCATTTTCCGCCCGGTGCATGAAGGGCCTGGGTATTAGGATGGCATGGGATGGTTTCATGACGGAGAAGGTCACCACACTCTATCAGGCGGTCGGCGGCGATCCTGTCGTACGGGCGCTGACGCACCGCTTCTATGAGCTGATGGACACGCTGCCGGAGGCGAGAAACGTGCGCGCCGTGCATCCGCCGAGCCTTAACGGCAGTGAAGAGAAATTCTACGAATATATGAGCGGTTATCTCGGCGGCCCGCCGCTCTATACCGATAAGCGCGGCCATCCGCGCCTGCGCAGCCGCCATTTCGTCGCCGAGATCGGCCCTGTCGAACGCGACGAATGGCTGCTCTGCTTCCGCCGCGCCCTGGACGAGACGATCGCAAGCCAATCGCTGCGCGATCTCATCTGGGCGCCGGTCGAACGGCTCGCCTACCATATGCAGAACAGGGCGCCTGACAACAAGGAACAACCATGAGCTTGAACGCGCGTCTGGAACCGGTGCTTTATCTCTTTGCCGGCCTGTTCGGCGTAGCCGGCGTGGCGCTTGCCGCCCTTGCTGCCCATGGCGGCGGCGAGGCCAATCTTGCGGCATCCGCATCTGCCATGTGCCTTGTCCACGCCCCTGCCCTGCTGGCATTGGCTCTCGGCAACACCAGGCTCAGAACCGCCTGGCTGGCCGGTTTCCTGTTGATTGTCGGAACGCTGCTTTTTGCGGGCGATCTCGTCACCCTGCGCTTTACCGGCTCCGGCCTCTTCCCCTATGCCGCGCCGACCGGCGGCTGGGCGATGATGCTTGGCTGGCTGGCCGTTGCGGCAGGCGCTGTCTTCCGCGTCAAGGCATAGGGCATTTCCGTTATTCCCGAGCGAGGGAATTTCTCTATGTTTTGTTTTCTCGCAATCCGGACCCAAAACCGCTGCGCACTTTGGCTGGAGTTGCTCTAGTCACGCGGCTGCGGCACACGGCCGAAGCGCAGCAGATTGCCGTGCGGATCATGGATGTAGAACTCCTCCATGTTCCATGGCCGCACCTCCATATTGCTCAGGCGCTCGACGCCCTTTTCGCGATATTCCGCGTGGAGGGCGCCGATGCCGCCGCCTCGGAGATAGACGGAGCTGTTCTGGCAAAGCGTGGCATCCTGCGTCCGCCAGAAATGCAGCTCCATGTCGTCGCGCCGCAGGACGAGATAGTCCGCCGCCCGATAGACGATCTCGGTAAAGCCGAGCGCATCGCGGTAGAAGGCAAGCGTCTCATCGATATCGAGCGACGGCAGGACCGGCAGAACCGCGATGCGATCCGGCCCTTCGTTCATATGCCGTCGACGACGTTGAAGCCTTCGAAGACTGGCGGTCCCTTGTAGATCGCCTTGTGATCGCTGGCATTGCGGTGCGCTGCACGAAAGCTCTCGGACTTCGTCCAGTTCTGAAAATCCGCTTCGCTTTTCCAGACCGTGTGCGAGGAATAGAGCGTGTAGCCTTCCTCGTCGTTGACCTTGCCGCGCAGCAGGCGGAATTCGACGAAACCGGGCACCTCGGGCAGGCTGGAATCGCGATTGCGCCAGACCGTCTCGAAATCGCCTTCGCTCCCGGTTGCAACCTTGAAGCGGTTCATTGCGATATACATGAAATCTCCTTACGCCTTCCTCTTGCCCGCCCTTGCCGCACGCGAGGGAAAGGCGAGAACATTATCGCCGTTTGCCGCCGCCGGGCCAAGCGGTCTTGTTGCCGCCTCTCCGGGCATGCGCGCTTCCCAGGTCGGAAAGAACATCACATTCTGGTAGATCTGCTGGCGTTCGGCATGCTGCTGGAAAAGCTCGTAGAGTTCGGGCACGAGGCCCTCGCCTGTCTGCGCGGCAAGCTTGTGCAGGCCGATCATGGTGAAGCCGTCGGGGCGCTGGTCGTTCATCGGGAATTGTCTCGTTCGTTCATCGTCTGCAGCGCACGCTCCAGGCTGGACTTGCTGCCGTTGCGAAGCGGGATGAAGGCCTTGCCGAACTTCTTGCAGCCGGTCTTCACGCGCAGGCAGGCATCGTGGCTGATACAGTCGATCGGGCAGAACACGCAGTCGACCGAGGGAAGGACGGTATCGATGCGCGAAACCGCTTCGCGTAAGCCGCCGTCGTGATGAATGAGCTCTGCACCGAAATTGCTGCATATCTGACGAAGATGCGCCACCTGGCAGTCACGGCCGCCGACATAGAGGAAACTGCGGCCATCCAGTTTGGATCGCCCAAGGGATGCCTGACCGGCGTCCTCGCCCGCGCTGTCGCGGACCTCCCGGTTCGAACCCTTCTTGCCCTTGCGAGCCATATACCACCCGTTCGCTCGTTGATCGTCACACGATTCCTGCGTGTGCGAGCGGACCTTATTAAACTCGATTTTTAGAGTAAAGTATAAAGTTGATTATTTTTATCATATTATCTAGTGACCTGAACTTCCTGGGCGAAAGTCCAGCTAGGCTTACCCCACTCCGAGGGCAGCGGCGGAAACGGCGCCGCGCGCCGCACACCATCCAGAACAGCTTTATCCAATTCTGCAATACCCGAACTGCGAGCAACAGAGACCGACGCTACCCTGCCTGTTCCGTTAATCGTCAATTGAATCCTTACGGTCATACCGCCGCTCTTGTTTTTGTATTCATCAGGCACGCGAACAGCACGACGGATCCGCTTCTGTATCTTACCAGGGTAGTTGGCTACGGCAGCACTTCCCATACCGTCAGTTCCGCCTGTCGTGGTTGACGTGCCGTCAGTTTGCGGCCCGTCCTGGCCGTTCACCATGCCCCTCGTCGAGTCCTCACGATCTGAGCCCTCTTTCCCACCAGCAGGCTTGGCCCTCTTCTGAGACTGCTTCTTTTCAACGGGTTTCGGTTTTTCAGCCTTCGGCACCGGCTTGTCTTCAGGTTCCGGCGAGACTTCGACAGTCTCGACAGGCTTTACTTCTTCCGGCGGAACTGCGGTGGGCTGGACAGCCGTTGGCACTACTTCTTCCGGTACTGTTGCCTGCGCGATATCAGGCATGGGCTGTTCGGGCACAGCCGTTGCCATCGGCTGAGCGACGAAAGATTCTGCAGGGCTCTCGGAGACAAGCACCTCTGGCTCGGCGGCAACAACGGCCTCAGGGGAAACCCGCGTAACTTCCTGCACCGACTGAACGGTCTCCATCGTTTCAGTTTCGACCGGCTGGGCCTGCTCCGGCGGCACGGTCGTGGCATCTAGTTCCGTGGCCTCCTCCGATTGAACTGTATCCGGCTCAACCTCCTCAGAGGCAACTTGCTCGGGCTGGCGCTCTAACTCTGGATCGCCGGCCGATGTCTGGTCAACGTCAGAGTCGCCATACACGACGACGCTGACAGCCTCACCAGCATCTTCAATCGCTTCGTTCGGCGGCGTCGGCATGAACACGCTAAGCGCAACCACCAGACCTGCATGAAAAAAGAACGAACCAATACAAGTCAGCGCCATCCGTCGCCGCACCGGCGCTTTCTCGTCCTCCTGCTTTTCCACCGCCGCATCCAGCGGCGGCGCAGGAACGGAGGCTATCGGCTCGGCTACCGGATGATCGGGAAAGGAGGGTATCTGCGCGAAACGCGCGTAGTGGACCACAGCCTCGCCAGCCGGCTGCCGCTGCACATTGCGCAGGTCGGAAAGCTCGTGGCCGGGATGTATGTTATTGTCGTTCAGACTGCCGTCAGCGTCCGGCTCCCCGATGAGCACCTGTCTCGATCTGGACTTCGCTGAAATTGCCATTTGTATGCCTCGGACAGTCTGACCATGCCCGCCGGGATTCATTCCCGGCGTATTCTTAGCCCTCGAAGGGAACGGAAATCTGTGAACGGGTAACAAGACCCTTCATGCATTCGCCCGTCGCCGGGCCGTCGCAGACCGGCGTGTCGTTGATGATGATGCGCGTGACCGTTTCGCACTTCACATTCGGCATATCGAACTGGCGCACGCGCTTCTTGCCCTGCGGCAGATCGCGGAAATCGAGCACGGTGATGCGGTCGACGGCATTCTTGTCGTTGAAGAAAGCGAGCTCGAAGGAGATCTTGTTGATCGGCGCCTGAAGATTGTTCTCGGCGACGAAGGTCATCATGCAGCCCTTTTGCGACGGCGCCAAAGCGTTGAGTTCGACATCCAGCTTGGCGGTTGCCGCATCCTGCGCCTGGCATACGCTTGAAACCGCCATCACCATGCCGGCTGCAACAGCCGCAAACCTAACCGTCATCATCTTCTCCGCCATTGTCGCGAACCGCCGCCCAGGCGGCTTCATATCAGCAATCTCAAAAACTTGACTGTATTAGTCTCCTATTGCGTCTTTAAAAAACTATGAGTAAGAAAGTCAAGATAATTGTCATCACAACCGGGGACCCTGATCACCGGTCTCACGGAATTGCCAACTGAAATGATGGTTGAAAAGCCAGATAACTTTAAGCACGTGCCGCTGCAGAGCGAGCCTGCGGCGCAGCACCGGATCGTCGAAAGCGCGGATCTCTTCCGCGGCACGAACGAGATCATGATTAGACACGACGGCTTGGTCTATCGCCTGAAGATCACCCGTCAGGGCAAGCTCATTCTCAATAAGTAGGGTAGGACATGACCGAACAGACAAGACCGGCGCCAGCCGAAATCCGCGCGTTTCGCGCCGAGAATCCGAAAATGCGCGAGCGCGATATCGCCGCGCAGCTGAAGATTTCCGAGGCAGCCCTCGTCGCCGCCGAAACCGGCATCAGCGTGACCCGCATCGATGGCAGTGCACTGAAGCTTCTCGAACGCGTGGCAGGCCTCGGCGAAGTGATGGCGCTGTCGCGCAACGAAAGTGCCGTGCACGAGAAGATCGGTGTCTTCGAAAACATCAAGAGCGGTGCGCAGGCCGCGATCGTTCTCGGCGAGAATATCGACCTGCGCATCTTCCCGAGCCGCTGGGAGCATGGTTTCGCCGTATCCAAGAAGGATGGCGACCAGGAGCGCCTTAGCCTGCAATATTTCGACAAGACAGGCAACGCCGTGCACAAGGTGCACATGCGCCCGAGCTCGAATCTCGAGGCCTATCAGGCGATCGTCGCCGAGTTGAAGCTGGAAGACCAATCGCAGGAATTTGTCGAGGCTGAAACCTCGAACGCCGCCGATGATACTGCCGACGTCAGCCGCGACGAACTGCGCGACAACTGGAGCAAGCTCACCGATACGCATCAGTTCTTCGGCATGCTGAAGCGCCTGAAGATCGGCCGCCAGGCGGCGGTGCGCACTGTCGGCGACGACTATGCCTGGAGGCTCGACAACAGCGCAACGGCAGACATGATGCATGCCTCTGTGAAATCTGGCCTGCCGATCATGTGCTTTGTCGCCAATGACGGCATCGTCCAGATCCATTCCGGCCCGATCTTCAACGTGCAGTCGATGGGACCGTGGATCAATATCATGGACCCGACTTTCCACCTGCATCTGCGCCAGGATCACATCGCCGAGACCTGGGCCGTGCGCAAGCCGACCACGGACGGCCACGTCACCTCGCTGGAGGCTTACAACGCAGAAGGCGAGATGATCATCCAGTTCTTCGGCAAGCGGCAGGAAGGTTCCGACGAACGCGCCGCATGGCGCGAGATCATGGAAAACCTGCCGCGGGCAGCAAGCGTGGCCGCATAAGGATCGCAACGATGACGATGCGTAACAATCTGCGCCGGATCCGCCCTTGGGAACTGGCCCTGACGGCGGCCGTCATGGCGCTGCCGCTGATCCCGACGGCGCGCCCAATCGAAGGCTTCGCCTTCGTCCGCGCCGCCCACGCTGAAGAAAAGAAGCTCGACACCTCGCGCCTGGTTTCGGTCGGCGGCGACATCACCGAGATCGTCTATGCGCTCGGCGAAGAAAGCCGGCTGATTGCCCGCGACACGACGAGCATGTATCCGGAGGCGGCGTTGAAGCTGCCCAACGTCGGTTACATGCGCGCGCTCTCGCCGGAAGGCATCCTCGCCATGAACCCGACGGCGATCATCGCCGTCGACGGTTCAGGCCCGCAGGAGGCGCTGACCGTGCTGAAGAATGCCAGCGTGCCCTTCGAAACCGTGCCGAGCGCTTTTACCCGCGACGGTATCATCGCCAAGATCGACCGTGTCGGCACGCTGCTTGGCGTGCCCGACAAGGCGAAGGCACTTGAAGCAAAGGTCGCGGCCGATCTCGACGCGGCGATCGCCGATGCCGAAAAGCGCCCGGAGGCCGAGCGCAAGCGCGTTCTCTTCATCCTCAGCGCCCAGAACGGCCGGATCATGGCATCGGGCACCGGCACGGCCGCCGATGGCATCGTCAAGCTCGCCGGCGCCATCAACGCCGTCGGCGCATTCCCGGGCTATAAGCCGCTGACGGACGAGGCGATCATCGAAGCCAAGCCCGACATCATCCTGATGATGAACCGCGGCGATGGCGCCGGCACCAAGAACGAGGACCTGCTGGCTCAGCCGGCGATCGCGCTGACGCCGGCTGGCGAGAAAAAAGCGATCATCCGAATGGACGGCGTCTACCTGCTCGGCTTCGGCCCGCGCACCGCAGCCGCCGCGCGGGAGCTCAACACGGCGATCTACGGGGGCTGATCATGGCCCTGCCGCAAGCCATGACGGAACGAAGGCGACCATTCCCGATGGCGGACATCCGCGAAATCAGGCAGGCGGGCGACAGGACGCGGCTCGCCTTGCTGGCGATCGCGCTGCTCGTCGTCGGCTCGGTCTTTTCGATGCTGTTTTCCGTGACGACAGGCGCCTCGGATGCCTCGATCCTCGACGTCATCAGCAACATGTCCGGCCCTGAGACTGCGCTGAGCACGCGTGACCGGATCATCATCTTCGATATCCGCCTGCCCAGGGCGATCCTCGGCTTCCTGATCGGCGCCTCGCTGGCCGTCTCCGGCACGGTGATGCAAGGCCTGTTCCGCAATCCGCTGGCCGATCCCGGCCTGGTCGGCGTCTCCGCCGGCTCAAGCCTCGGCGCGGTGGCGATGATCGTGCTCGGCGGCGGCCTTGCAGCTCCACTCCAGGCGCTTCTCGGCATCTACGCTCTGCCGGCGGCCGCTTTCGGCGGCGGCCTCGTCACGACGCTACTGCTCTACAGAATCGCCACCCGTCATGGCCAGACCTCGGTTGCGACAATGCTGCTTGCCGGCATCGCGCTCGGTGCGCTCGCCCTCGCCATAACAGGACTGCTGATCTACATGGCCAACGACCAGCAGCTGCGCGACTTGACCTTCTGGAGCATGGGCTCGCTTGCCGGCGCCACATGGACGAAAATCGCTTCCGCCAGCCCGATCATCCTCTTGTCCTTCATCGCCCTGCCCTTCATGGCCCGCGGCCTCAATGCCATCACGCTCGGCGAAGCGGCCGCCTTTCATATGGGCGTGCCGGTGCAGCGGCTGAAGAATGTCGCGATCGTCGGCGTCGCCGCGGCGACCGGCGCGTCCGTCGCCGTCAGTGGCGGTATCGGTTTCGTCGGGATCGTCGTGCCGCATATCCTGCGTATGGCGATCGGCCCCGACCATCGTTTCCTGCTGCCGGCCGCAGCACTGCTCGGCGGCTCTCTTCTGATCTTCGCGGATGTCCTGGCTCGCACCCTGGTTGCCCCGGCCGAGCTGCCGATCGGCATCATCACCGCGGCGGTCGGCGGCCCGTTCTTCCTGTGGATCCTGCTGAGACAGCGTTCGCGCCTTGCCCTGTGAGTGACCCCGGTGAGTGACCCCGTGAGTGACATTGCGATGATCGAAGTTTCCGGCGTCTCCGTGCGCCTTTCCGGCAAGACCATCATCAGCGACGTCGCCTTCACGGCAAAGGCCGGCGAACTGACGGCGATTGCCGGGCCGAACGGCTCCGGCAAGACGACGACGATGAAAGCCATCTCCGGCGAACTTGCCTATAGCGGCTCGGTGCGCATCGGCGGCGACGAGGTGCAGGGGCTGAAACCCTGGCAGCTTGCCGCCATTCGTGGTGTGCTGCCGCAGGCGAGCACCATCTCCTTTCCCTTTACCGTACGCGAGATCGTCCGCATGGGCCTGACATCAGGCCTCAACCTGCATCCCGACAAGGCCGAGCAAACGGCCGCCACAGCACTAGCCTCCGTCGACTTGACCGGCTTCGAAGGCCGTTTCTATCAGGAGCTCTCCGGCGGCGAGCAGCAGCGTGTGCAGCTTGCCCGCGTTCTCTGCCAGATCGCCGAGCCCGTCGTCGACGGCAAGCCCTCCTGGCTGCTGCTCGACGAACCGGTCTCGAGCCTCGACATCAGCCACCAGTTGACCATCATGACGCTTGCCCGCAATTTCTGCGAACGCGGCGGCGGTGTCATCGCCGTCATGCACGATCTCAATCTGACGGCGCTCTTTGCCGACCGCATCGTGCTGATGAAATCCGGCCGGCTCGCGGCCGCCGGCAGGATCGTTGAAGTGCTGACGGACGAAACGATGCTGTCGGTGTTCGGTTGCGCGCTGCGCATCAACCAGGTGCCGGCCGACGGCACGCCCTTCGTGCTCGCCCACAGTGCCGTTTCCCGCCCCTGAGCACTGCTCCGCGGAACTTTTGATCGTCCGGCACGTTTTCGGCATGATCTGGGTCAATGCCGGGCGATATCATTCATGCAACGGACGGTGGTGACCCTCGTGCGAAACAGGCGGGCTTGCGCGCGCCCCAGCCAATGGAGACAGCCATGAGCTATTCTATCTTCCAGTCCGCCCGCAGCCGCCGCAACGGCACCTTCCACAATCTGGAATCCGGCATCGAGGAGCAGATCGAGGCGCTGCGCGACGAACTCGCGGAACTGACGCGCCTCGTCGGCAAGAGCTCGCGCCACCAAGGCGAGAAAATCCGCAGCCAGGCCGGCGCCGGTTACGAAGAACTGCTTGGCCGCAGCGAGGATCTGCTGCGCGAATTGCAGCACGGCTATGAGCGCGGCGCGACGGAAATGCGCGATACCGTACGCAAGCATCCGCTGGCAACCATCGGCGCCGCAGCCGCTTTCGGCCTTGCCATCGCCTTCCTCGCCCGGCGCTGAGGAAGCGCGATGCTGTTTTCGATCCTCAGCCTGCTGACGGGCGCAAGCGTGCACCGGACCGTTGCGCGCGCCAAGCGCAATGGCATCTTCATTGCGCTTGCCGTGCTCTTCCTTCTCACCGCCTACGCGCTGGCCGTCACCGCCGGCGCCATCTGGCTCGCCGGCATCTACGGCCCAGTCGGGGCTGCCCTCTTCCTGGCCGCCTGCGCGCTGCTGATCGCCATCATCGCCCTGGTCGCGATGTCGATCATCAACACCCGGGAAGCACGCCGCGCCCGTGAACGCCGTGCTGCGGTGGAATCTCTGGCAACGGTCGGACTCGGCCTTATCCGCGCCCAGCCGCTGCTGACCGCCGGTGTTCTGGCAGCAATCGTCGCAGCCAATCTGGTGGGCTCGAAGCGCGACGATTGATTGAGGGACTCGCTCTATGCGTACTCGCTACGAAAATGGAGAGAGTGAACACTTTCCCCCTCACATACGAGCGGAAAATTAGGCAAGGGCGCCATCTCACGCTCCCTCACGCTGTGCGCGTGTCACAGGAATGAGGGAGCGTGAGGTAGTTGCCTTGAACAGCTATCCACGACTTGGATATGCGCCCTTCTCCCAAAACAAAAAGCCGGCGCCCCGAGGGGCGACCGGCTTTCCTCCCAAATATAACTCTTGTCAGAACGCGAAGGCCTTCGACGTTAGCGGCGCCGAGGTGGCGTCGGGGCCAAAATCAGCCTCTCCAGATATCTGCAGCAACTCCTGCAGCCGCTGGCGGGCCCGGTTGACGCGGCTCTTGATGGTGCCCACGGCACAGCCACAGATTTCGGCCGCCTCCTCGTAGGAAAAACCCGAGGCGCCGACGAGGATGATCGCCTCGCGTTGATCCGGCGGCAGCTGGTCGAGCGCCTTCTTGAAGTCCTGCAGATCGAGAGCGCCATATTGCGAGGGGTGCATCGCCATCGATTCAGTGAACAGCCCGTCGCTGTCCTGCACTTCGCGGCCGCTCTTGCGCATCTGGCTGTAGAGTTCGTTGCGCAGGATCGTAAAGAGCCAGGCCTTCATATTGGTGCCCATCTCGAAATGATCCTGTTTGGCCCAGGCTTTCATGATGGTGTCCTGGACGAGATCGTCGGCACGGTCGTGCCGCCCGATGAGCGAGATTGCGAAAGCGCGAAGACTTGGGAGTGCCGCCAGCAATTCCCGCTTGAAGCTGGGTTGCGATTTATCTTCCATGCGGGCGATCCTATTCGGCCATCTTGGCAGAAGCCATCATTTCAGCATGGTCGAGCTTTTCGAGAAGGTCGAGAAAACGATCGGGGATCGCCTCATCCTGTGCGGCCGCATAAAGCGACCTCAGCCTGACGCCGATCTGATTGTTCGGGTCCAAGATGTCGCTTGCCCGCAGCTCCAGCTTTCGCTGATCGGCTGCTTCTTTCTTGCGTGTAGTCATCAATTCGTCTTCTCGCCGGTTGTCTGTTCGCGGGGCGTGGATGGGATCAATCACAATTTCAACCATCGACATCGAACGTTCGATTGTCGATGTCGCTGGTATTTGCCGCTGCATGGGTCAAAACGCTACGCCCTTTCTTCGTCGGCTGGAATAATGCGGCGCGACGAAAAAAGTTCCTGCGATTCCGGAACTTTTTTACCAAGGCGGCGTTAACCGCTCATTGAAGCCAATGCCGGCCTGTATGCAGGAGCCATGAATGACACTTTCTACTCGGATTGCGCCGCACCTTCCTTATCTGCGCCGCTATTCCCGCGCCCTTACCGGCACTCAGACTTCAGGCGACGCTTACGTCGCCGCCGTTCTCGAAGCCATCATCGCCGATCTGTCGATTTTCCCGGATACGGCGAATGACCGGGTCGCACTCTACAAACTGTTCACGCAACTGTTTGGTTCCACCGCAGTCCAGATTCCAGAGCCGACCTCGCCCTATGCCTGGGAGCAACGTGCCACGCTGAACCTTGCCAAGGTTTCGCCGCGCGCCCGTCAGGCCTTCCTGCTCGCCTCCGTAGAGAATTTCCGCGTCGCTGAAATCGCCGAAATCCTGGAAACCGAAGAACAGGATGTCATGCATCTGCTCGACGTGGCGTCGCAGGAGATTTCCCGTCAGGTCGCAACCGATATCATGATCATCGAGGACGAACCGCTGATCGCCATGGATATCGAGCAGATGGTCGAGAGCCTCGGCCATCGCGTCACCGGCATTGCCCGTACGCATGCCGAGGCCGTGGCGCTCTACAACAAGACCAAGCCGAGCATGGTGCTGGCCGACATCCAGCTTGCCGACGGCAGCTCCGGTATCGACGCAGTCAACGACATCCTCAAGACGTCGAGCGTGCCGGTGATCTTCATCACCGCTTTCCCGGAACGGCTTCTGACCGGCGAGCGCCCGGAACCGACTTTCCTTGTCACCAAGCCGTTCAATCCCGACATGGTCAAGGCACTGATCAGCCAAGCGCTTTTCTTCAATGAATCGACCAGAGTAGCCGCCTGAGACGCAATTTTCCGGCCTTCGGAACCAAATCGCCAAAGCAGGCGTTCCGGTGCTACCGGGACGCTCCGGTGGCTTTAACGGTTTTTGCAGCGCTTTGTTCTAGAGTTGGCAGGCGGTGTCTGTAAGGGCGCTCCCTTCAGCGACGTTCAAGATGTCACAAGGAAAGGCGGCCGCGTGAATACGACTGAACCATTGTACGGCATGCCTTTCACCTTCGAAGGCAAAGCCGCAATGATGGAACGCGCGCTCGGCAGCGCCGGGATTTCGATCCTCTGCCAGGACGCCCGGCTGTCGATCTTCTACGCCGAAAATCTGCCGCCGCATTTCGCAGCGCTCTTTATGCCCGGCGGCAGCGACGCCGCCCTTTTCGGCGACGCCCATGGGCGATATCTGACCGCGCTGAAACACAAGGTGCTGGAAACCGGCATCCCCAACAATGCCGAAGTTGAGATCGACGTCGACGGCGAAAGGCGCACGTATGAACTGAAGATCCAGCGCACCGGCGAACGCGGCGTACATGGACTTCTGTCCGTCATGACTGAAGTCACCGAAAGCCGGCATCGCGAAAAAGTTCTGAAATCACTGCTGCGCGAACTCTCTCATCGCTCGAAAAA
Source organism: Rhizobium indigoferae (assembly GCF_034554815.1). NCBI lineage: Bacteria > Pseudomonadati > Pseudomonadota > Alphaproteobacteria > Hyphomicrobiales > Rhizobiaceae > Rhizobium > Rhizobium indigoferae. The sequence goes on from NZ_CP140635.1 coordinate 3,369,476, forward strand.
CCTTCTCGCCATCATCCAGGGCATTGCCACGCAGACGGCGCGCAACACGCTCTCTCTCGACAGCTTCCTCCTCAAGTTCCGCGGGCGGCTGCAATCACTTTCCAACTCGCAGGACCTGATCACGGATTCCAGCTGGCGCGGCGCCTACCTCTTCGAACTCGCCGAAAAGCAGTTCGCCCCCTATTGGCCGGAGACGGCCGGCTCCATGCCGATCTATGGCATCAACGCTCACCTGACACCGAATGCCGCCGTGCATCTCGGGCTCGCCCTCCACGAACTCATCGTCAACTCCGCCTCCTTTGGCGCGATATCAGGCGGCGCCGCCTCCATCACGCTGAATTGCCGCGAAGCCATGATCAACGACAGGAAGGCAATCGAAGTCGCCTGGGCGGAAGTTCTGCACGATCAGTCGGAAGTCCACGAATTCAGCGACAACAGCTTCGGCCGCACCGTGCTGGAGCGTGTCGTGCCATCGTCGGTCAATGGCAAAGCGGAGTTGAACCTCGTTCCCGGCCGCATTGAATATCGTCTGACCATTCCGGAAACCGAATTCGAGATCTTCAAGCGAGTGTGAAAGCCCTGGAGACAATCGAGAACGAAAAACAGCCGGTGCGAGGGCGGCGCACCGGCTGTCTTCACTCACCGGGAGGGGACCGTGAGTACGTCCGGATAGTGGGTTGGGGGCGCGCATGTTGGGTCGATGCGATCACCATCCGGATATCGCAATAACGACGACATCAAACTTTGGTTCCCTGCCATCCGAAAAAAATTCGACTTTTTTGAATCTTTTTTCGGATGCCCTTCCCTCGTCGCGCGTTCAGCCGTTTTACCGATGCAGGCCGAATAAATTCTTCCAGCAAAAACAGCGGATTACTGGCGTGACAGCGAGAGAAAATCGTCAAAATTTTACCGTTTGATAAATTTTTAAACCTGAGTTACGCTTTCCCTCACAGGCCGTTTACCAATAATGAGGGAACTTCAATGGAACGACTGGAAACTGGGATTCATGCCGGCCGGCTTTCGCCCGCCGAGTATGAGGCTAATTTTTCCGATCTTCATCCGCGCCTCGACAATCACGAGGCGCTGGTCGCCGCCGACCGCTGTTATTTCTGTTATGACGCGCCGTGCATGACGGCCTGTCCCACCTCGATCGACATTCCGCTGTTCATCCGCCAGATTTCGACCGGCAATCCGATCGGCTCGGCAAAGACGATCTTCGACCAGAACATCCTCGGCGGCATGTGCGCCCGCGTCTGTCCCACCGAAGAACTCTGCGAACAGGCCTGTGTGCGCAACACGGCCGAGGAGCGGCCCGTCGAGATCGGTCGCCTGCAGCGTTATGCGACCGATGCCGCCATGCAGGCCGGCAAGCAGTTCTATGCCCGGGCCGAACCGACCGGAAAGACGATCGCCGTTGTCGGCGCAGGCCCAGCCGGCCTTGCCGCCGCCCATCGCCTGGCCGTCAAGGGCCATTCCGTCACTATCTATGATGCCAGGGAAAAATCCGGCGGCCTCAACGAATACGGCATCGCCACTTACAAGACCGTCGACGACTTCGCCCAGAAGGAAGTCGATTACGTCCTCTCGATCGGCGGCATCGAGGTCCGGCATGGGCAGCGTCTCGGCCGCGATTTCTCGCTTTCCGATCTGGAAGCGCAATATGATGGCGTCTTCCTCGGTATCGGCCTTGCCGGCGTCAACGCGCTGCGCATCGAGGGCGAGAACCTCGCAGGCGTCGACGACGCCGTTGATTTCATCGCGGCTCTCCGTCAGGCCGAAAACAAGAGCGAAATCGCCGTCGGCCGCCGCGTCGTCGTCCTTGGCGGCGGCATGACGGCGATCGACGCCGCCGTGCAGGCAAAGCTGCTCGGCGCCGAGGAGGTGACGATCTGTTACCGCCGTGGCAAGGAACACATGAACGCCTCCGAATTCGAGCAGGATCTGGCTAGCTCTAAGGGTGTCATCATCCGCCACTGGCTGGCGCCGAAATCGATCCTGTCACAGGACGGCAAAGTCGCCGCCATCGAGGTGGAATATACGAGGATTCTCGAAGGCCGCCTGGTCGGCACCGGCGAAACCGGTGTCATTGCCGCCGACCAGATCTTCAAGGCGATCGGTCAGACCTTTGACGCCTCTGGACTCGGTTCGTTGCGCATGGAATCCGGCCGCATCGCCGTCGATGGCGACGGCCATACCTCGCTCGACCGCGTCTGGGCGGGCGGCGACTGCGTCTTCGGCGGTGAAGATCTCACGGTTTCCGCCGTCGCCCACGGTCGCGACGCGGCTGAATCCATCCATCGCACCCTGTCCGCAGCAGCCGCTCCGGCTGTCGCGGTTGCTTGAAGGGGAGAATGAACAATGGCTGATCTCCGCAATAATTTCGTCGGTATTAAATCCCCGAACCCGTTCTGGCTGGCGTCTGCGCCGCCGACCGACAAGGCCTACAATGTCGAGCGCGCCTTCAAGGCCGGCTGGGGCGGCGTGGTCTGGAAGACGCTGGGCGAGGAAGGCCCGCCCGTCGTCAACGTCAACGGCCCGCGCTACGGCGCGATCTGGGGCGCCGACCGCCGCCTGCTCGGTCTGAACAATATCGAGCTCATCACCGACCGCGACCTCTACACCAACCTGCGCGAAATGAAGCAGGTGAAGATGAACTGGCCGGACCGGGCACTGATCGCCTCGATCATGGTACCCTGCGAGGAGCAGGCCTGGAAGGCGATCCTACCCTTGGTCGAAGAGACCGGCGCCGACGGCATCGAGCTCAATTTCGGCTGTCCGCACGGCATGTCGGAGCGCGGCATGGGGTCGGCGGTCGGCCAGGTGCCGGAATATATCGAGATGGTCGTGCGCTGGTGCAAGCAGTACACCCGCATGCCCGTCATCACCAAGCTGACTCCCAACATCACCGATGTCCGCCGTCCCGCCCGCGCCGCCAAGGCCGGCGGCACCGATGCCGTGTCGCTGATCAACACGATCAATTCGATCGTCTCCGTCGATCTCGACAACTTCGCCCCCAACCCGACGGTCGGCGGCAAGGGCAGCCATGGTGGTTATTGCGGCCCGGCGGTAAAGCCGATCGCGCTCAACATGGTGGCCGAGATCGCCCGTGATCCCGAAACCTACGGCCTGCCGATCTCGGGCATCGGCGGCATCACCACCTGGCGTGACGCGGCCGAATTCCTCGTGCTCGGGGCCGGCAACGTTCAGGTCTGCACGGCGGCGATGACCTACGGCTTCAAGATCGTCCAGGAGATGATCACTGGCCTCTCCGACTGGATGGACGAAAAAGGCCATCGCAGCCTCGACGACATTACCGGGCGCGCCGTGCCCAACGTCACCGACTGGCAGTATCTGAACCTCAACTACATCGCCAAGGCGAAGATCGACCAGGACGCCTGCATCAAATGCGGCCGCTGCTACATCGCCTGCGAAGATACCTCGCACCAGGCGATCACCAACTTCGTCGATGGCGCGCGTCATTTCGAGGTGATGGACGAGGAATGCGTCGGCTGCAATCTCTGCGTCAGCGTCTGTCCGGTCGAGAACTGCATCACCATGGAACAGCTTCCCGCCGGCACTCTCGACAAGCGCACCGGCCGCGTCGTCGACCCCAACTATGCCAACTGGACGACGCACCCGAACAACCCGATGGCGCGCCAGGCGGCGGAGTAAGGATCTGCACCGCCGCGGAATAGATCGATCCGCGGCGTTGCAATCTTGCCGGCAACGTTCGAAAGCGTTAGGCCAGTCTACCTGCCGAATGACTTCCGATAGGCATTGGGACTCGTCCCCAGACGCCTGCGGAAATGATGGCGCATCGTCGCCAGTGTTCCAAAGCCGCTGGCGGCGGCGATATCGTCGAGCGAAACGGCAAGCTCCCTCTCCAGCAGATCGCGGGCATGCCGCAGCCGCTCCGTGAGCAACCATTCGCCGACGCTGACACCCGTTGTCGCTTCGAAGCGCCGCTGGAAGGTGCGCATGCTCATGCCGGCTCTTTTGGCAAGCAGGCTGATCGGCTGGTCCTCGGACAGGCTTTCGCGCATCCATTCGATCAGCGGCCCCAAGCGGATGCCCTCGCGCTCCTCGGGAACCGGCGCGTGAATGAACTGCGCCTGTCCGCCTTCGCGGTGCGGCGGCACGACGAGCCGTCTTGCCACGCTGTTTGCAGCCTCCGAACCGAAATCGCCGCGCACCACATGCAGGCAAAGATCAATGCCGGCGGCACTCCCCGCCGCCGTCAGCAGGCTGCCTTCATCCATGTAGAGAACGTCGGCATCAAGCCTGATGTCGGGATAACGTGCGGCGATCGAGGCGACATAGCGCCAATGTGTCGTCGCCCTGCGGTTGGCAAGCAGCCCCGATCCGGCAAGAACCGCAACGCCCGAGCAGAGCGACATGATGCGCGCGCCGCGCTGATGCGCTGCCCTGAGCGCTGCGCCGAGTGGTGCCGGTACCGGCGCATCGATTGCCCGCCAGCCGGGCACGACGATCAGGTCCGCCTCATCGAGTACCTCCAGGCCCTTGTCGACCGCGACCGTCAGCCCTCCCGCAGCGCGAAGCGGCCCCGGCTCGATGGCGCAGACCGAGAAGCGATACCAATCCTCACCCATCTCCGGGCGCGGCAGGCCGAAGACCTCGTAGGCGATGCCGAATTCGAAGGTGCAGAGCCCGTCATAGGCAAGCACTGCGACCAGCGGTCCTTTCGTCTGCTGTGGCGATGAGTTTGGCATGATCTTTACGCTGTCAGTCATGATGGCCAATTTCGCAAAGCTTTAGCATCGGCGATACCAGGCGGCAATTCGAACCCAAGAGGAAATCGCAATGCCAAGCCCTGTCGCAGAAATCCCCGCCGCCGCCGCTGAAATCGCCGCCGCCCATTTTGGAGCCAAGCTTGCCTTCGAGACCGATTGCTCCGATGTTCACGCCGCCTTTGCGTCGGGCAAGGTCGATTTCGTTCTGCTCGACGCGCGCTCGCCGACGCTCTTTGCACAGTCCCACGTTCCCGGTGCCCTCAATCTGCCGCATGGCAAGATGACTGCGCACCGCATGTCGGCCTGGCCCTCCGACACGCTTTTCGTCGTCTATTGCGCCGGCCCGCATTGCAACGGCGCTGACAAGGCCGCACTTCGCCTCTCCCGCCTCGGCCTGTCGGTGAAACTGATGATCGGCGGCGTGACCGGCTGGGCCGATGAAGGCTTCGCTTTCGAAGAGGGCGTTCCCGCTGCCGCCTGATCAGCCTCCCTTCTCCGCCGACAGCGCCGCGCATCTTTTCAGACGCGCGGCGCTGTCGCACTTTGAATTGCGGCATAATTTTATGCAGCAGGCAGAAGCGCAAATCGCGACCGTCAGAACTCGACGACCACCTTGCCGAAAGGCCCGCGATAGAGATGATCGAGCGCCTCAGGGAATTCGTCGAAGGCGTAGCGCTTGTCGATCACGGGCTTCAGCCCGGTCTGGTCGATTGCCCGCACCAAGTCTTCCAGCGCACGGCGATGGCCGACGGAAATGCCCTGCACAACAGGCGCCTTGAGCAGCAGCGGGCCGGCCGGGCCGGAAACCTCGAACCCCTCGAACACGCCGATAACGGAAATACGGCCATTGATCGCCACCGCCTTCAGCGCCTGGCCGAGATGCGGGCCGCCGACGATCTCAAGCACGTGATCGGCGCCATAGCCGCCGGTCAACTGATAGAGTTGCTCAACCCAGTCGCCCTCATGGCGGTTGATCACGTGATCTGCGCCGAGGGCAGCGGCGCGCCCGAGCTTCTCGGCGCTGCCTGATGTGATGAAGACCACCGCGCCGTGCGCCTTGGCGATCTGCAGACCGAAGAGCGCCACGCCGCCGGTGCCTTGCACCAGCACCTTGTCGCCGGCCTTCAGACCGCCGCATTCGATCAGTGCGAACCAGGCAGTCAGCCCGGCGCAGGGCAAGGTGCTTGCCTGCGCCGCATCGAGCGTCTCAGGCGCGCGTGAATACCACTCCTCCGACAGCACGGTATATTGCGAGAGCACGCCAGGATAGAAGCCGCCGCGTGTCTTGTAGGGTGGCGTGCGCGCATCGCCCAACCCGCGTCCGTCGATCCAGTCGGGCGAAAACGTCGAGATGACCCGGTCGCCCGGCTTGAAACGGCTGACTTCGGGTCCGACCGCCTCCACAACCCCCGCCATATCGGAAGCCGGGACGAAGGGAAATTGCAGCGGCAATCCCATGCCGCTCTCCAGCACCAGCCGGTCGCGGAAATTGAGCGAAACGGCTTCCGTCCGGACCAGAACTTTGTTTCCCGAAACCGGCTCGAGCCTCCGCTCGCCGATCGTCAGCTGGCGCTCCGGTCCGATCGTGTCGATCTGCCATTGCCGTGTTGTCTGCATTGTCTTGCTCCTTGTCCATTGCAGGGAGCCGAAACCATATCGTTGAATATTTCGCACCAGTTGCGATATTTATTCTCCAGAATGGTTCCAAGAAGGAAACAAATGGAACAGTTGAAGGGTATCTCGATCTTTGTCGAAGCCGTCGAGGCAGGTGGCTTTTCGGCCGCTGCCGAGCGGCTTCATCTCACGCGTTCGGCGGTCGGCAAGACCATCGCACGGCTGGAACAGCGTCTCGGCGTGCGGCTTTTCAACCGTACGACGCGCATGCAGAGCCTGACCGAGGAAGGCCGCTTCTTCTACGAGCGCTGCCTGCGGGCGGTCGAGGAAATCCGCCTGGGCGAAGCCATGTTGGAATCCGGCCGGCGCGATGTGCGCGGCCGATTGCGCATCTCGATGCCCGTGCTCTTCGGCCGCCATTGCATCGCGCCGATTCTCGCACGCCTGCTCGATGAACACCCGAACCTCGAACTCGACCTTTCCTTCAACGACCGCATCGTCGACCTGCTCGAGGACGGCTTCGATCTTGTCATCCGCAACGGACCGCTGAAGGACAATCCGGATCTGATGGCCCGGGCGATCGCCCGCCAGCGCATGACCGTCTGCGCATCACCCGCCTATCTGGAAAAACATGGCGCGCCGCAGACAGTCTTCGATATTCCCCAGCATGAAGGCATCGTCTACAGGCGGGGCGACGATGACAAGGGTTGGATCTTTCCGACTGCAGCCGATCCCGGGCGGCGGCTGGCGCCAAAGGCGCGACTGCGGCTCGACGACCTCGCTTCGATTTCCGATGCGGCCGTCGCCGGGCGCGGTCTTGCCTGGCTGCCCTGCTGGCTGGTCCGCGAGGAGGTGCTGGCGGGCCGGCTCATTCAGGTGTTGAAGCATGAACCGGCCAATGTCTTCGATGCCCATGCCGTTTGGCTGCGCTCCCCGGTGATGCTGCCGAAGGTGCGGCTCGCGATTGATACGCTCGCCGCGGGGCTGCCGGCAATGATGGGCTGAAGCGCTCGCCGCGCGTCTGCGAGCGGCGAGAAACCCATGTTATTCCTAGGCGTTTCTCTGGAAATAACGCGATGCCGCAGTATATCCGCTAGTTCGTCGTCCCTTTTGGGCGGCGGCCATATCACTCGGAAAAACGTCAGCATGTCACTTCGCAGCGCCCTCCGCGCACAAACTGCAGATTGCCACGCCGCGGTCGACACCCTCTTCGGCAGTTTCAACCTCTCACGCACCCAGGATTACAAAGCGTTCCTGCGCGCGCATGCCCGGGTCGTACCATCAGTCGAACATGCGCTTGAGGAAGCCGGAATCAACAGCCTGCTGCCGGACTGGCCGGAACGAAGACGCGCGCATCTGCTGGCCGCCGATATAAGGGAACTCGATGATCGATTGCCCGTACCGCTTCCGCGACCGGCATTGCGCTGCGAAGCGGCAGTCTGGGGTGCCGCCTATGTCCTTGAGGGCTCCAAGCTCGGCGGCGCGCTGCTCGCCAAGGCCGTGCCTGACCACTTGCCCAGCAGCTACTTGAGCCCGCAAGGGCCGAAGGGCGCCATGCGGCTTTTCATGGATCGTCTTGACGCGAGCAAGGTGGACGATCCCGGTGCTGCTGTCGCCGCAGCCCGCGATGTCTTCGATCTCTTCCTCAAAGCGGGGCAAGTCGAACTGGAAGCCGTCCCATGAGCGGCACGCACGAACCCGTCGATCTCACCAATTGCGACCGTGAGCCGATCCACCAGCTCGGCTCGGTCCAGCCCTTCGGCTTTCTCTTGGCGGTATCCTCAGACTGGATTGTCATCCGCGCCTCCGCAAATCTGGCGGAGTTTCTCGGAGTGACAGAGGCCAATGCGCTCGGCCGTCCCGTTATCTCTCTGATCAGCCCCGAAGCACTCCACGCAATCCGCAACAAACTTACCACGCTGCGCGGTTCCTACGTCGTCGAGCGTATTTTCGGCATTGCTCTGACGCCCGATCAAAACAGGTTCGACCTTGCCGTGCATCTGAACGAAGGTCAGGTCATCATCGAAGGCGAGCGCTGCCAGGAAGACCGGCACGACGCTGCGTCGCTCTCCATGCGCAGCATGATGTCCCGCCTCGATCACACGGAAACACTGGAAGCTTTCTTCCGCGAAGGCGCAAGACAGGCGCGGGCGCTCACCGGCTTCGATCGGGTCATGGTCTACCGTTTCGACGAAAGCGGTTCCGGCGAAGTGGTGGCGGAAGCCGCCCGGGCCGGCATCGGATCGTTCCTCGGGCTGCACTATCCGGCTTCCGACATTCCGGTTCAGGCGCGCGCGCTTTATCTGCGCAACCTGTTCCGAATCATTGCCGATGTCGACTCCGTCCCGGTCCCGATCCTGCCGCCGCTCGACGAGCACGGCGAGCCGCTCGACCTCTCCATGTCGGTCTTGCGTTCAGTCTCGCCGATCCATATCGAATATCTGAAAAACATGGGCGTTGGCGCCTCGCTTTCCATATCGATCGTCGTCGACGGCAAGCTCTGGGGCCTATTTGCCTGCCACCACTACGGTCCACGTCTGCCTTCGGCCCAAAGCCGCTCCACCGCCGAACTCTTCGGCCAGATGTTTGCCTCGCGCCTTGAAAGCCGCGAACGGCGACTGGCTCTCGATTACGAGACCAAGGCGCGCCGCATCGCCGACCGGCTTCTCACCTCCGTCGCAGACAATGCCAGCCTGCTCGACGATCCGGCTTGGCTGATCGAGGCGCTCGCCGACGCCATTCCTGCCGACGGGATCGGCGTCTGGATCAACGGCCGACTGGCACTTGCCGGCATCGGGCCGGATGAGAGAAGTTTCGCAGCCCTCGTCCGACACCTCAACCGCAACGCCGCCGGCCGCATCTACGCCGTGGACAGGCTCGCAGAAACCTATCCGGATCTTGAGGTCGACGATACGGTGGCAGGCATGCTCGCCATCCCGATCTCACGATCGCCGCGCGATTATGTCGTGCTTTTCCGTCAGGAATTGGTGCGCACTGTTCGCTGGGGCGGCGACCCGCACAAGCCGGTGGAATACGGGCCCAATGGTCCGCGGCTGACGCCGCGCAAGAGTTTCGAGGCCTGGTCGGAACTGGTGCGTGGCCGCTCCCTCCCCTTCACGGAAGCCGAGCGCCGTGTCGCCGAAACCATCCGCGTCACATTGATCGAGGTGGTGTTGCGCCTCACCGACGAGGTCAGCATGGCGCGCCAGACGGCAAACGAGCGCCAGGAATTGCTGATCGCCGAGCTGAACCACCGCGTCCGCAACATATTGAGCCTCATCACCGGCATCATTCGGCAGTCGCAGGCAACGTCGGTCAGCCTTGGCGATTACATTCGCCAGCTCGAGGGCCGCATCCAGTCGCTCGCCCGCGCCCACGACCAGATCACCCGCGATCATTGGGCGCCCGCTTCGCTCCGGCAATTGCTGCTGGCAGAGACCGCCGCCTATCTCGGGAAAAATGCGCAACGCATTCAGATGGGCGGCGAGGACGTGCTGCTGGAACCGCAGGCTTTTTCCACCGCCGCCCTTGTCTTCCATGAGCTGATGACCAACAGCGCCAAATATGGCAGCCTTTCCGGTACCGGCAGCGGCACGGTCCAACTCCGCTGGCATCGCGACGACGAGGGTAATCTGCGCATTGGCTGGCGCGAAAAGGATGGCCCGCCCGTCGTCGAACCCAAACGTCATGGCTTCGGTTCGACCATCATCCGCCGCTCGATCCCCTATGACCTTGGCGGCAAGGCGGAGGTCCGCTACGTCGAGGATGGGCTCGAGGCCGATTTCTCTATTCCGGCGCGACATGTCGTCGGCCCGACGAGCGAACGGTCAAATCCGCTTCCGGTCGGAGCGACCGGACGCAAGACGATTCCCGACGATCAGCCGCTCTCCGGCCTGAACGTGCTACTGGTGGAAAATAATCTGATCATCGCCATGGATGGCGAAGACATCCTGCGCCGCCTGGGCGCCAACGTAGCAACGGCACCAAGTGTCACTGAGGCGATGGAAATTCTCGCCGGCCAGTCCTTCGATCTGGCGCTTCTCGATGTCAATCTTGGCGATGAGACGAGTTTCGGGATTGCCGACCGGCTGGCAGCCGATGGCGTGCCCTTCGTTTTTGCCACGGGGTATGGGGAAGGCATCGCCCAGGCAAACAGCCACTCGGACGCGCCTGTGCTACAGAAGCCTTATACGATGGAAGGCGTGACGGATATTCTTGCCCGGGTGCCGCTTCCGAGGAGAGGGTAAAACTCTCAGCCGCCAAGGGGATCCGGTCGCAGCCCGCCGATGAAGAGCTGTTCCAGAAACCGCGCCGCATCCTCGAAACGCCCTTCGCCGGAATGTTCCTGCCCCAGCACGGCACGCACCTGGACGTCGAAATCGGCGTAATGTTGCGTCGTCGACCAGATGGAGAAGATCAGGTGGTAGGGATCGCATTTGACGATCTTGCCGGCTTTCGCCCAGGCGCGGATGACCTCGGCTTTCTCATCGACCAACTCCTTCAGCGGCCCCTTCAGCTCGTCCTCGATATGCGGCGCGCCCTGCAGCACCTCATTGGCGAAGAGCCGGCTTTCGCGCGGAAAGTCGCGCGCCATTTCCAGCTTGCGACGGATGTAGCTACGGATTTCCGCTTCGGGATTGCCCTCGGCGTCGAAGGCCCGTAACGGCTCCAACCAGGTGTAGAGCACCCGGTCGATCAGCGCCCGGTGCATGGCTTCCTTGGTGCGGAAGTAATAGAGCAGGTTGGGTTTCGACATGCCGGCCACTTCGGCGATCTGGTCGATGGTCGAGCCGCGGAAGCCGCTTGCCGAAAACACGTCGAGCGCCGCTTCCAGGATCTGCTCTTCCTTCTCCTCCTGGATTCGCGTCCGCCTCAGGGTTTTCGCTGCTCTCGGTATGGTCACAGGCTGTCGTTTCCCCTTGAAATTCAACTTCTTCGCTCAAATTTGGGTTGGGGACGACCCTCGCCGCGTCCTTGAGCAACTGCCCGCATTTTTATCAGCAATTTTCGTGATTTTCGTCTTGAGCCCGGCGGTGGAAGTTGTAATGTTTACCAATCGGTCAAATTATCCGTCAGATGCAAAACAAAGGCAACTGGCGATTTTCCGGCGCTCGACAAAACCAATAAGGGGGCGCAGGAAAGGACCACGGGAACAGGCGGGCATGCCTCTTTGCATGACTGCCGCAAACAGGTGAGGGCATAAAGAATGGTGGCAGCACCAGGCGAGAACATGCGCGTCAATGGCGACCGTCTCTGGGACAGTCTCATGGACATGGCGAAGATCGGCCCCGGCATCGCTGGCGGCAACAATCGCCAGACGCTGACGGATGCCGATGCGCAGGGCCGCAGCCTTTTCAAAAAATGGTGTGACGATGCCGGTTTGACCATGGGTATCGACCGCATGGGCACGATGTTCGCCACCCGCCCGGGCACCGATCCCGATGCCCTGCCCGTCTATGTCGGTTCGCATCTCGACACCCAGCCGACCGGCGGCAAATATGACGGTGTGCTCGGCGTACTTGCGGCCCTCGAAGTCGTCCGCACCATGAACGATCTCGGCATCAAGACCAAACATCCGATCGTCGTTACCAACTGGACGAATGAGGAAGGCGCGCGTTTTGCCCCTGCCATGCTGGCGTCAGGCGTTTTCGCCGGGGTGCACAGCCTGGACTTTGCCTATAACCGCAGGGACCCCGACGGCAATCTGTTCGGCGACGAACTGAAGCGCATCGGCTGGGTCGGCGATGAAGAAGTGGGCGCCCGCAAGATGCACGCCTATTTCGAATATCACATCGAGCAGGGGCCGATTCTCGAAGCCGAGGAAAAGCAGATCGGCGTCGTCACCCATTGCCAGGGCCTCTGGTGGCTGGAATTCACGCTGACCGGCAAGGAAGCCCATACCGGTTCGACACCGATGAACCTGCGCGTCAATGCCGGTCTCGCCATGGCCCGCATTCTGGAAATGGTCCAGGACGTGGCGATGGGCGAACAGCCGGGCGCCGTCGGCGGCGTCGGACAGGTATTCTTCTCGCCGAATTCGCGCAACGTGCTGCCCGGCAAAGTGGTCTTCACCGTCGACATCCGCTCGCCTGACAAGGAGAAGCTTGATCGCATGCGGGCAAAGATCGAGGCGAAGGCGCCTGAGATCACCGATGCGCTCGGTGTCGGCTGTTCCATCGAAGCGATCGGCCACTTCGAGCCGATCACCTTCGATCCGAAACTGGTCACGTCGGTGCGCGAAGCCGCCGAGCGGCTCGGCTATAGCCACATGAACATCATCTCCGGCGCCGGCCACGACGCCTGCTGGGCCGCCAAGGTCGCTCCTGCAACGATGGTCATGTGCCCCTGCGTCGGCGGGCTCTCGCATAACGAGGCTGAGGAAATCTCCAAGGAATGGGCGATGGCGGGAGCCGATGTGCTATTCCATGCGGTGGTGGAGACGGCGGAGATTGTGGTGTGATGGCGCCAGACTTGCCAACGACTTATCTCGACTATGCCGATGCCTTTAAGTTCGGAATTCAGCGAACTGCCGACGACCTCGCATGGGCCACCGCCAATGTGACGCCAGTGAGCGAAGGACCGTGGGGCGACGTCCCTGGTGTGCAGATATTCTACATTGGCATCAATACGGCAGGCGAGCGGATCAGGCTTCCGCAAATATCGAGTTTTTGGCGATATAAACCTTCTGGGGTTCAACTGGCCGATTCAGATGACCGAGCCCCAGATTCGCTCCACCAAACCTACTATATCTCTGGGCCTGGGCCCGGTGTCGTTCGGATCGAACTCGGCCCTCCCATGCCCGGAATCTTGATCGAACGTCCCAAAGGCAGCCAACCCATACAAGCAACCGGACTGATCGATGGCAAGGATTTCTACTTTCGCGAAAGCGATGGTTTTTGGTCCTTGTCAGTCGGCGGCGCCGATGTCGTTGAGCGGCCCGACTGGCATTATGAGGAAGAGCATGACTTGGCCGATGAGTTGAGTGAAGAGGCAGTCTACAGCCTTGTTGCCAAGGGTTCAGCGCTCTTTAGAAAAGGCACGCCGACAATGGCAACAGAGCCGCCAGAGCAATAAGACCGCAGGGAAAAGGAACAGCAGCCATGACCACTGTCATCAAGAACGGCACCATCGTCACCGCCGACCTGACCTATAAGGCTGACGTGAAAATCGACGGCGGCAAGATCATCGAGATCGGGCCGAACCTCTCGGGCGACGAGACGCTGGATGCGACCGGCTGTTACGTCATGCCGGGCGGCATCGATCCGCACACGCATCTCGAAATGCCCTTCATGGGCACCTATTCCTCCGACGATTTCGAAAGCGGCACGCGCGCCGCCCTTTCCGGCGGCACGACGATGGTGGTCGATTTCGCCCTGCCCGCCCCCGGCCAGTCGCTGCTCGAGGCGCTGACCATGTGGGACAACAAATCGACCCGCGCCAATTGCGACTATTCCTTCCACATGGCGGTCACCTGGTGGAGCGAGCAGGTCTTCAAGGAGATGGAGACCATCGTCCGCGACAAGGGCATCAACACCTTCAAGCACTTCATGGCCTACAAGGGCGCGCTGATGGTGGACGATGACGAGATGTTCGCGTCGTTCCAGCGCTGCGCCGAACTCGGCGCTCTGCCGCTGGTGCACGCCGAAAACGGCGACGTCGTCGCCTCGATGTCGGCAAAGCTGCTCGCCGAGGGCAATAACGGCCCCGAGGCGCATGCCTATTCCCGCCCGGCCGAGGTGGAAGGCGAAGCCACCAACCGCGCCATCATGATCGCCGATATGGCCGGTTGCCCGGTCTATATCGTCCACACCTCCTGCGAACAGGCACACGAGGCGATCCGCCGCGCCCGCGCCAAAGGCATGCGTGTCTATGGCGAACCGCTGATCCAGCACCTGACGCTCGACGAGAGCGAATATTCCAATCCCGACTGGGATCATGCGGCTCGCCGGGTGATGTCGCCACCCTTCCGCAACAAGCAGCATCAGGACTCGCTTTGGGCAGGCCTTGCCTCCGGCTCGCTGCAGGTGGTCGCCACCGACCATTGCGCCTTCACCACGGCGCAGAAGCGCTTCGGCGTCGGCGATTTCACCAAGATCCCGAACGGCACCGGCGGCCTCGAAGACCGCATGCCGATGCTCTGGACGCATGGCGTCAACACCGGCCGGCTGACGATGAACGAATTCGTCGCCGTCACCTCGACCAACATCGCCAAGATTCTCAACATCTATCCGAAGAAGGGCGCGATCCTTGTCGGCGCCGATGCCGACATCGTCGTCTGGGACCCGCAACGTTCCAAGACCATTTCGTCCAAGGCCCAGCAGTCGGCGATCGACTACAACGTCTTCGAAGGCAAGGAAGTAACCGGCCTGCCCCGCTACACGCTGACACGCGGCGTCGTGGCGATCGAGGAAGGCGCGATCAAGACCCGCGAGGGCCACGGCGAATTCGTCAGGCGCGAGCCGGTCACGGCTGTCAGCAAGGCGCTTTCCCAGTGGAAGGACATCACCGCGCCGCGCAAGGTGACTCGCAGCGGCATTCCGGCAAGCGGCGTATGACGATGGCGCATGACGATACGGCCATCAATCGGAGACCGCTTCCTCTATGCCAATGACCTCACGCCGGCACCAAAGCGTCCAACTCCGGCAGAAGCACGACGCTTTCCTGCTCGTTCGGATCGGTGCGCGCGATGATCGCCGTGCACGGCGTGCTGCTGAGGTTCGCCGGCAGGTGCGGCACACCGGCCGGGATATAGAAAAGTTCGCCGGCATGGACGATGACGTGATGCTCAAGTTCGTCTCCGTACCAGGTATGGGCCTCGCCGGAGAGCATGTAGATCGCCGTCTCGTGCGCCTCGTGCAGATGCGCCTTGGCGCGGACGCCTGGCGGGATCGTCAGAAGGTGCATGCAGATACCCTTGGCGCCGACCGTCTCGGCGGCGATGCCTGCGAAATAGCTGAGCCCCTGCTTGCCGTCATAGGCATGATTGGGGCGAACGATGTGGCAGGTGGGCTTTGATGTCGCGTCCATCCTCATCCTCCATGGAGTGTGTCGTCGATAAAACCGGCGGTAATGATAACATGCAAACCGCGCTCCCGCGGGGAAAACAAGACTGGTCGCATTGATGCAAGCACCCTCCGTCGTATCCGCCAAGGATCTCTGTCTCACCTACCAGGCGAATGACGGCCCGGTGCGTGCACTGAGCAATGTCAATCTCGACGTCCGCAAGGGCGATTTCGTTTCTTTCATCGGTCCATCGGGCTGCGGCAAGACCACTTTCCTGCGTGTCATCGCCGATCTCGAAAAGAGCACTTCGGGCGAGATTTTGATCAATGGCATGACGCCGGAGGAAGCCCGCAAGGCCCGTGCCTATGGCTATGTCTTCCAGGCGCCGGCGCTCTATCCCTGGCGCACCATTGAAAACAACATCGCCCTGCCGCTGGAGATCATGGGCTATTCCAGCGCCGACCGGACGAGGCGCGTCGCCGAAGCGCTCGATCTCGTCAGTCTTTCGGGCTTCGAGAAGAAATTCCCCTGGCAGCTTTCCGGCGGCATGCAGCAGCGCGCCTCGATCGCCCGCGCGCTCGCCTTCGACGCCGACCTGCTGTTGATGGACGAGCCCTTCGGCGCCCTGGACGAGATCGTGCGCGACCATCTGAACGAAGAGCTGCTGAAACTCTGGACCCGCACCAACAAGACAATCTGCTTCGTCACTCATTCCATCCCCGAGGCGGTCTATCTCTCGACCAAGATCGTGGTGATGTCTCCGCGCCCGGGCCGCGTGACCGATATCATCGACTCGACCCTGCCGGCCGAGCGCCCGCTCGACATCCGCGAAACTCCCGAGTTCCTGGAGATTGCCCATCGCGTCCGCGAAGGGCTGAGGACGGGGCACGCATGAGGAATAGGGGTTTGATTTCCGGGCTCTGCAGGCTCAACACCACATGGGAGCGAATCCCATGAAAGCCGACACCCTCAAGGACAAGATCGTCCCCGTCACCACCATCCTGCTGGCGCTCGTCGTCATCTGGTATGTCGCCGCCATCCTCATGAACGCGCCGTTCCAGCGCGACATGGACGGCCGCGCCGGCGCCACACCTTCGACCCTCGAATTCATCGGCAAGACGCTCGCCCAGCCGAAGCCGATCCTGCCGGCGCCGCACCAGGTGGCGCAGAACGTCTACGAGAACACCTTCCTGCGCAGCCTTTCGAGCAACCGCAGCCTCGTCTATCACAGCTGGGTAACGCTCTCCTCCACTCTGCTCGGATTCGGCTTCGGCATGCTGCTCGGCATCCTTCTCGCCGTATTGATCGTCCATAACCGCGCCATGGACCGCTCGCTGATGCCCTGGCTGGTGGCGAGCCAGACCATACCGATCCTCGCCATCGCGCCGATGATCGTCATCATCTCTTATAACGTGCTGACCGGCGACAATGCCGTTGCACATCTCCTCAATCTCGATTCCGACGCCTCCCGCCTCGTCTCGAAGGCGCTGATCTCCACCTACCTCTCCTTCTTTCCGGTCGCCGTCGGCATGGTGAAGGGTCTGCGTTCGCCCGAGATCATGCATCTCGACCTGATGCGCACCTACTATGCCAGCCCGATGCAGACCTTCTGGAAGCTGCGCGTTCCCGCGTCGATCCCTTTCCTCTTCACCTCGATGAAGGTTGCGATCGCCGCCAGCCTCGTCGGCGCCATCGTCGGGGAGTTGCCGACGGGTGCTGTCGCCGGCATCGGCTCGAAGCTGCTCGCCGGCTCCTATTACAGCCAGACCATCGATATCTGGGCGGCACTTGTCGCCGGATCGCTGCTGGCCGGCATCCTGGTTGCGATTGTCGGCGTTGCGGCGAAAATCGTCGACCGCGCCATGGGCGGGAGGCCAGCATGAGACATCTGACCTTCTCCTGGCAAGGCGTGGTTGCTCTCCTCCTCTGCATCGGGGCACTGACGGCCCTGCCGCTCCTGGCCGAGGGCGCGACGCGACCCCTCACCGACGGCACGGCAAGCCTCATCTTCATCATCGTCATCGCGGCTGCCCTGCTGTCCCTAGCGCCGCAACCGCCGGCCTATCGAGCCACCGTGCTGTTTATCGGCGCGCATGGCGCCGCCTGGATGCTGCTTTCCGCTCTTTCCGGCAACGAGGGCGCAGGGACGCGGGCTTTCTTCCTACTGCTCTTCGCCTGCTGGCTGCTTGCCTGGCGATGCGTCACCGAGCTGTCGAAACTGCAGCCCGTCACCACTTTCGGCAAGTCGACACTGCAGTTGCTGATCCCGGCGATCTTCGGCGCCTGGATCCTCATTCTCTGGGAGGCGGTCACGCGTGGCGCCGGCGTTCCCTTCATCCTGCTGCCGCCACCGAGCGCCATCGGCGCGCGGTTCATGGCGTCGCTGCCGATCCTCGGCGCGGACGTCAGGCAGACGATCTTCAAGGCGGTGCTGATCGGTTATATCGTCGGCTGCCTCAGTGGCTTCGTCGTCGCGGTGCTCGCCGACCGCATCGCCTTCTTGCGCCGCGGCCTTCTGCCGATCGGCAACATGGTTTCGGCCCTGCCGATCATCGGCGTCGCCCCTGTCATGGTCATGTGGTTCGGCTTCGACTGGCCGTCGAAGGCCGCCGTCGTCATCATCATGACCTTCTTCCCGATGCTGGTGAATACCGTCGCCGGCCTTGCCGCCTCCGGCAGCATGGAGCGCGACCTGATGCGCACCTATGCCTCAGGCTATTGGCAGACGCTGCTGAAGCTCAGGCTTCCAGCGGCAATGCCCTTCATTTTCAACGCACTGAAGATCAACTCGACGCTGGCGCTGATTGGTGCCATCGTTGCGGAATTCTTCGGAACGCCGATCGTCGGCATGGGCTTCCGCATCTCCACCGAGATCGGCCGCATGAATGTCGACATGGTCTGGGCGGAAATCGCCGTCGCGGCGCTGGCCGGCTCGATCTTCTATGGCATCATCGCCCTGACCGAACGGGCGGTGACGTTCTGGCATCCGTCTATCCGTGGTGGCTAGGCGCGCACGGGCTCCAGAAACGGATCCCGGGCATAACTTCAGAGGGTAAGGATAAGAAAATGAGAAAGTTGATGGTTGCAATGATGGCGAGCGCGATGTCGCTTGCATCGGCCCATGCCATGGCCGCCGACAAGGTGGTGCTGCAGCTGAAATGGGTCACGCAGAGCCAGTTCGGCGGTTACTACGTCGCCAAGGACAAGGGCTTCTATAAGGAGGAAGGCCTCGACGTCGACATCAAGCCAGGCGGCCCCGATATCGCCCCCGAGCAGGTGATCGCCGGCGGCGGCGCCGATGTCATCGTCGACTGGATGGGCGGCGCCCTGGTTGCCCGCGAAAAGGGCGTTCCGCTCGTCAACATCGCCCAGCCCTACCAGAAGGCTGGCCTGGAAATGGTCTGCCGCAAGGACGGCCCGATCAAGACCGAAGCCGACTTCAAGGGCCACACGCTCGGCGTCTGGTTCTTCGGCAACGAGTATCCCTTCTTCGCCTGGATGAACAAGCTCGGCCTGTCCACAGAAGGCGGTCCGAACGGCGTCACCGTGCTGAAGCAGAGCTTCGATGTGCAGCCGCTCGTCCAGAAGCAGGCCGACTGCATCTCCGTCATGACCTATAACGAATACTGGCAGGCGATCGATGCCGGCTTCAAGCCGGAAGAACTGACGGTCTTCAATTACACTGAAATGGGCAACGACCTTCTTGAAGACGGCCTCTATGCCATGGAAGACAAGCTGAAGGACCCGGCCTTCAAGGAGAAGATGGTCAAGTTCGTCCGCGCTTCGATGAAGGGCTGGAAATATGCCACCGAGAATCCCGACGAAGCCGCCGAGATCGTCATGGACAATGGCGGCCAGGACGACAACCATCAGAAGCGCATGATGGGTGAAGTCGCCAAGCTGGTCGGCGACAGCTCCGGCAAGCTGGATGAGGCGCTCTATGCCCGCACGGCAAAGGCGCTGCTCGACCAGAAGATCATCAGCAAGGAGCCATCAGGCGCCTGGACGCACGACATCACCGACGCCGCTTCCAAGTAGTTTCGGCAAGATGCCAAGCGAAACGCGCGGGAGTTTTCCCGCGCGTTTTATCTTTTTCTAAAGCGCGTCGCGATCTTTCAATTTCGCTTGTTGCGCTTTAGGTCTTTGTTTTTACGCATGTCGATATCGCAAAACCGCTGCACACTTTTGCGCGACATGCTCTGGAGCATGATGCCGAAAAGTGTACGCGGGTTTCGGACGACATCGTGCTCTATTTATTTGATTTGGATGGTGATTCAGATTTGAGGCCGGCCGGCCTAAATCATCAGCAGCCGGCAACCGAAAAAAATCCCTTGCAACTGTCGCATTTATCGGGCGTCAAACGTCTTAGAGATAGAGGCGCGATCAATCTTCGTAATGTTGACATAACCTTGCGGTGATTGATTGACGTCAGAATGGTAATTATTATCGCCTAATGGGGAATTGTTTTCTGCCGGACTTGTAGATCGAGCAAATCGATACCACCTACAAGCCGAATTTGCCGACGAGGGATGAAGACGGCAAAGGATCGGCGGATACCTCTGAGAATGCAGGAAGGGCAGTGGCCTGATCGCGCGCTGAGTGGCAGACGCTCGAGTTCGGCCAACCTTATCATAAGATTGGACGAAGACGCATGGCACGCAAGCCGATTGGAATTCTAGGCGCCTTTACTCTTTTTGCAGCGGTACTTGCTGCATCTACCGCATTATCGCAGGAAGCGCCGGTCGCAAAACCGCAGCAGAACCTGCCGGCGATCGTCGTCACCACGGCGGTGAACCGCACCCTCGTCGACCGTGTCATCGGCACAGGAACGGTCAAGCCCGTCGAGGAAGTCTATATCCAGCCGCAGGTCGAAGGCCTCTCGATTCGCACGCTGAAAGCCGATGTCGGCGACAAGGTTCAGGCGGAAAGCACGCTGGCGACGCTCAACGATGACGCACTGGTCTTGGAAAAGAGCCAGATGATGGCGACGAAGGCCAAGGGCGAGGCAAGCCTCGCCCAGCTGCGCGCCCAGCTCATCGAGGCGCAGGCCAATGCCGAACAGGCAAGGCAGCAGCAGGCCCGCGCCCAGGAAATGGGCAAGAAGGGCACCGTTTCCACCGCCCAGGTCGAACAGGCCGATGCGACTGCCGCCGCAGCCAATGCCCGCGTCGTCTCCGCCGAACAGGCGATCGAGGTCTCCGAAGCGGATCTCAAGGTCTTCGACAGCCAGATCGCCGATGCAGATTTGAAGTTGGCGCGCACCGATGTGAAGACGCCGGTCGCCGGCACGGTCTCGGCAAAGAACGCCAAGGTCGGCGCCATTGCCGCTGGCAATGGCGATCCGCTGTTCACCATCATCCGCGATGGCGATATCGAGCTTGTCGCTGAGGTCGCCGAAAGCGATGTTGTCAGGATCATGGCCGGCCAAAAGGCAACAATTTCGCTTTCCGGCAGCCGCGACAAGCTTTCGGGCGCCGTCCGCCTGGTTTCGCCGACTGTCGATCCGGTTACCCGCCTTGGCCTCGTCCATATCTCCATCGATGATGACAGCAAGGCGCGTTCCGGCATGTATGGCAGCGCCGAGATCATCGTGCGCGAGACGCAAGGCGTAGCGCTTCCCCTGACCGCGGTACTCACCGGCAACGAAGGTTCCTCCGCCCGCAAAGTCGAGGACGGCGTGGTGAAATTCGCCAAGATCGAGACCGGCATCCAGGACGGCGCCTATGTCGAGGTCATCAATGGATTGAAGACCGGCGACGAGGTCGTGGCCAAGGCGGGCGCTTACGTCCGCGACGGCGACCACATCACGCCGGTGCGTGAACAGCTCCCGGCTTCCAACTAAAGAGACCATCCGATGAATTTTTCAGCCTGGTCCATTCGAAATCCCATTGCGCCGCTGCTGGCCTTCTGCCTGCTGGTGTTCATCGGCATGCAGTCCTTTAATTCGCTGCCGATCACGCGTTTTCCAAATATCGACGTGCCGCTCGTCTCGATCAGCGTGACGCAGAGCGGCGCTTCGCCGGCTGAACTCGAAATGCAGGTGACGAAGGAGATTGAAGACGCAGTCGCCTCCATCACCGGCATCGACGAAATCCAGTCGACGGTGACCGACGGCAGCTCGCAAACCAACGTCATGTTCCGGATGGAAGTGCCGACCGAACAGGCCGTACAGGACACCAAGGATGCGATCGACCGCATCCGCAGCGATCTGCCGGCGACGGCCGAAGCACCGATCGTCTCCAAGGTCGATGTCGAGGGACAGGCGATCCAGACCTTCGCCGTTTCCTCGCCTGCCATGTCGCTGGAAGAACTTTCCTGGTTCGTCGACGATACGATCAAGCGTTCACTGCAGGGCCAGGCCGGCATCGGCCGTGTCGACCGTTACGGCGGTGCAGAGCGCGAAGTACGCAT
The DNA here is from genome assembly GCF_034554815.1 of Rhizobium indigoferae. Taxonomy (NCBI): domain Bacteria; kingdom Pseudomonadati; phylum Pseudomonadota; class Alphaproteobacteria; order Hyphomicrobiales; family Rhizobiaceae; genus Rhizobium; species Rhizobium indigoferae. The sequence goes on from NZ_CP140635.1 coordinate 3,391,255, forward strand.
CGAACTCACCCCTGACAAGCTCAATGCCTACGGCATCACCGCCGCGAGCGTGAACCAGCAGCTGCGCGGCACCAACATCGACCTCGGCTCAGGCCGTGGCCAGGTGGCGGGCAGCGAACAGGCGATCCGTGTTCTCGGCGACGCCCGCAACGTCGCCGACCTCGCCAACACGACGATCGGCCTGCCGAACGGCCGCTTCGTCAAACTGTCCGATCTCGGCGTCATCAAGGACACCTATGAGGAGCCGAAATCCTTCTCGCGCTTCAACGATACGCCGGTCGTTACCTTCGGCGTTTTCCGCTCCAAGGGCGCCAGTGAGGTCAGCGTCGCCGAAACCGTGGCGCAGAACCTCGACAAGGTGCGGGCCGAAAACCCCAATGTGAAGATCGAACTGATCGACGATTCGGTCTATTTCACCTACGGCAACTATGAAGCCGCCATTCATACGCTCCTCGAAGGTGCGCTGCTCGCCGTCATCGTCGTCCTCCTGTTCCTCAGGAACTGGCGTGCGACCCTGATCTCTGCAATCGCCCTTCCGCTGTCTGCGATCCCGACCTTCTGGGTCATGGACATGATGGGCTTTTCGCTGAACCTCGTCAGCTTCCTCGCTCTGACGCTGGCCACCGGTATCCTTGTCGACGATGCGATCGTCGAAATCGAAAACATTGCCCGCCACATCAAGATGGGCAAGACGCCCTATCGAGCGGCGATCGAGGCGGCTGACGAAATCGGCCTTGCCGTCATCGCCACCACCTTCACCATCATCGCCGTTTTCGTGCCTGTTTCCTTCATGCCGGGCATTCCGGGCCAGTACTTCATCCAGTTCGGTCTGACCGTCGCCTTCTCCGTCTTCTTCTCGCTGATGGTCGCGCGACTGATCACCCCGATGATGGCCGCTTATCTGATGCGCGCCGAAGACGGCATGGAAGACCATCACGACAATGACAGCCTGCTGATGCGGGGATACACCCGTCTCATACGTGGCACGACTGGACGCTGGTACACGCGGTATGCAACGCTGATTGTCGCGTTCGCTTTCCTGGTCGGCTCCGTTTTGCTGCTGATGCAGGTTCCCGGCAGCTTCCTGCCGCCGGAAGATGCCTCACGCATCGTTCTCTCCGTCGAGCTGCCGCCCAATGCGCGCCTTGACGATACCGAGAAGACGACGGATGCGATCTATGACAGGGTCAAGGACATCAATGGCGTCGAAAGCGTCTTCGTCCTCGGCGGCGCGTCGCCGAAGGGTGATCTCGAACTGCGCCGTGCGACCATCACGCTGGCACTCGACAAGCTCGACCAATCGCTGGTCAAGAAGATGGTCAACGACGTGCTCGGCCATATCCCCGTCATTGGCCCGAAACTGCCGAAGGTGGAGGTCCACGGCCGTGAACGCCCGCAATGGGATATCGAAAAGGAAGTCTTCGCCAAGCTGCGCGATATTCCCGACGTCCGGATCCTGAAGCTCAATGACCGCGGCGAACGCGACCTCTCCTTCAACTTCCTTTCCAAGAACGACAAGGACCTGAACGACGCCGTAGGCATTCTGGAATCCAAGCTGCGCGCCGATCCGCTGCTTGCCAATGTCAGCGCCGACGGCTCCCTGCCCCGTCCGGAGCTGCAGGTTCACCCGCGCATGGATGAGGCGGCCCGCCTCGGCATTACGCCGCAGCAGATCTCCGAGACGATCCGCGTCGCCACCATCGGCGATGTCGATGCCGCCCTTGCCAAGATCTCGCTCGACGATCGCCAGATCCCGATCCGCGTTCAGGCCGCACTCGACATGCGTCGCGATCTGGCGGCCATCCGGACATTGAAGATCCAGACCGCCAGCGGCGGCACCGTTCCGCTCGCGAGCGTCGCCAATATCGACTATTCGGAAGGCGTAAGCTCGATCAAGCGCAACAACCGCAACCGCGTCGTCTCGATCGGCTCCGACCTGCCGCAGGGCGTGGCACTCGACACGGCTTCGGCCCGCTTCCGTCAGATCGTCAACGACGCCAATATCCCGGCCACGGTGCACCTTGCCGAAAGCGGCGACACCAAGGTGCAGACCGAGATGCAGCAGAGTTTCGTCAACGCCATGTTGATGGGCCTGCTGCTGGTGCTGACGGTGCTGATCCTGCTCTTCAAGGACGTGATCCAGCCCTTCACCATCCTGTTCTCACTGCCGCTCGCCATTGGCGGCGTCGCAGCCGGCCTGATCCTCACCAGCAATCCGCTGTCGATGCCTGTCATGATCGGCATCCTCATGCTGATGGGTGTCGTCACCAAGAACGCCATCCTGCTGGTCGATTTCGCAATCGAGATGCGCCATCAGGGCATGCCTCGTGTCGAGGCCATGGTCGAAGCCGGCCGCAAGCGCGCCCGGCCGATCATCATGACCTCGATCGCCATGTCGGCGGGCATGCTGCCTTCCGCGCTTGGTGTCGGCGAAGGCGGCTCGTTCCGCGCGCCGATGGCAATTGCAGTGATCGGCGGCATCATCGTTTCGACCGTACTCTCGCTCGTCGTCGTGCCCTCCTTCTTCCTGATCATGGACGACCTGTCCCGCCTGCTCGGCTGGGCTTTCGGCCGCCTGGTCGGCAGGAAGGACGAGGAGGAGCTGCCGCTGTCGCGCGAGGATCTCACCCGCGTCACCCGCGAGAACCGCAGCGAAATCGACTCGCTGGAGGAGCGCCTGACCGCAATCGAAAAGCCGGAAGGCAAGCGCAAGAGCGCCAAGGGCAACGACACCAACGTGCTGCGCCTGCCGCCCTTCGCGGCGGAATAGGCAAAGCCCAGGAAATGAACGGGCCGGGAGCGATCTCCCGGCCCGTTTCGTTTTTGCTGTTCACTTCTGGCGATTGACCGAAATCAAATCCACCGCCATCTCCTTCCCGTATTTTGCCCGGCATGCACATGGAATTGGAAAGACCGGCCATATCAGGAGACCGGGAGATGAACAGGACGCTGACATTCAACGGCCAAGAGGCCGCTGTGCTCGCCAAGGCCGCCCTCATGGCCGGGCTCGACCACAACGAGGCTGAAGCCCTGCGCGCCTGCGCCACCGTTCGCCTCTGCGACCCGCATGACGTTCTCATCGAGGAGGCCGACAAGGCGGCCTATTTCTATTGCGTGCTGAGCGGTTATGTCAGGCTCTATCGTCGCAACGGCGACGGCAGGCAGGCCGATATCCGCATCTGCGAGCCCGGCGACAGCTTCGCGGAATGCCTGATCCACGCCGACGAAACCTATCACTACGGCGCGCAAGCAATGGATCATGCCGTGCTGGCGTGCTTTGATATCGCAAAGGTTCGGCTGTTGCTGGAGGAGCGGCCGCGGATCGGCAAGGCGATCACGCGCAGCCTGTCACTGCATCTGATCTCGATGATGGAATGCCTGGCAAGCGACCGCATGCAGACCGCGCCGCAGCGCGTGGCGCATTATCTGCTGACCCACTGCGCCGAGAACGGTGCGGCCGCTTCGCTGCGGCTGCCCTTTCCGAAAAACCTGCTCGCCCGCAAGCTTGGCCTCGCACCGGAGGCGCTCTCGCGCGCCTTCTCGACGTTGAAGACGAAAGGTGTCACGGTGCGCGGCCGGACGATCGCCATCAGCGACGTCAACCTGCTCCGACGGATCTAACCGTCAGAGCATGATGCCGAAAAGTGTGAGCGGTTTTCGGACGATATCATCCTCTAATTCTTCGACTTTGATCCGGCCTAAAATCTGGATCTAGAGACCGCCCTGCTCCCTGAGGAAGCTGACGATCGAGCTGACACCGTCGCCGCGCTTCATGTCGGAGAAGACGAAGGGGCGCGAAGCGCGCATGCGCGTCGCATCCCGGTCCATCACCTCGAGATCGGCGCCGACATAAGGCGCCAGATCCTTCTTGTTGATGACGAGCAGGTCCGACCGGGTGATACCAGGCCCGCCCTTGCGCGGGATTTCCTCGCCCTGGCAAACGGAAATGACATAGATGGTGATATCGGCAAGATCGGGCGAAAAGGTCGCCGCCAGATTGTCGCCGCCGGATTCGATGAAGACGACGTCGAGATCGGGAATCCGCTGGTTCAGGCCGGCGATCGCCTGCAAATTGATCGTCGCATCCTCGCGAATGGCTGTATGCGGGCAGCCGCCCGTTTCGACACCGACGATGCGGTCCGAAGGCAATGCCTGCATCCGCACCAGCGCCTCGGCATCCTCTGTCGTGTAGATATCGTTGGTGACGACGGCGACAGAATAGTCGTCGCGCATCGCCTTGCAGAGCTTTTCGGTCAGCGCCGTCTTGCCCGAGCCGACCGGCCCGCCGATGCCGACACGCAAAGGTCCGTTTCTTGATTTCATATGCCTTACTCCAATCGAACCTTGATGATAGCGAAGCCGCCCGCCGGCGCCACCGTCAAATGACGCAGCCACAGCGATAATTTCAGACAATCACGAACGGAACAGCCGCGTCGCCTGCGTCTCGTGGCGCAGGCTGGCAATATCGGCCTGCACCGTCGCCGAACCCAGATCGTCAAGCGCCGAGGCTGCCGCCCGCCGGGCGACCTCCGCGATATGGTCTTCCAGACCGGCAAGAACGGCGAGGCCATCCCTTTGCCCGGCGACACCGAGGCGGATGCCGGATGAAACCGCTTGTGAGACATAGGCATGCAGAAAGGCGGCGAGCGCCTTCTCGGGCATTATGCCATGGGCGCCTGTAACCGCCCCGACCGCAATGGGATAAGCGACCTTGTCAGGTAGCCGCTCGAACACCCCGTCCGGCCAGGCCCGCGCCGCTGCGAGGAAAGCCTCGCCGAGCAGCATCGTTTCCTGATGCCGCTCGCGTGATCCGGCCAGCGCCTCGGCGAGTGCAGCGACTTCGGCAAGGCGTGCGGGCTGTGCCTGTTGCCTATGGCTTTCGGCCAGAAGCACCGCATCGTTCCAGGCCGAACCATTGCCGACCAGCGTGCCGATCCAGGCCGCAAGCGAGGCCGCATCCGTAACGAGCCCGTCGGCCACCGCCCGCTCCAGCCCGCCCGAATAGGCAAAGCCTCCGATCGGAAAGGCTGGTGACAGCCATGCCGTCAGGCGCAGCAATGCCTGCAGCTCGCGATCCCTGGTCATCAAGGCTCAGTCGTGCTTGTGGTCATGATCATGACCGCGATCGTGGCGGTGCTCATGCTCATGCTCATAGCCATGTTCGTGATCATGGTCATGGCTGTGACTATGATCATGCCCGTGGTCATGCCCGTGGTCATGATTGTGATCGTGATCATGCCCATGCGAATGCCCGCCTTGAGAATGATAGGCGCCCCGCGCCGGCTGGAACGGCTCGTCGATCTCGAGGACGACGGCGCCGAGGCCCTGCAGCATGGTGCGGATGACATGATCGCGGAGGATGACGATGCGGTCTTCCTCGATCTGAGCGGCAAGATGCCGGTTGCCGAGATGCCAGGCGAGCTCGACCAGATGGGTGCGGTCGCGACCGCGGATTTCGAAAAGTTTCTCGTCGGCGGCGAGGATCTCGATCAGTTCGCCGTCGTCGCGCACCAGCAGGTCGCCATTGGCGAAAAGCACCGGATCCTTGAGATCGAGCATGACCATCTCGCCATTTTCCAGATGCAGCAGCTTGCGGCGCAGATGGCGCAGATCATGCGGCAGCTTGACCTGGGCGATCGGGTGGGAGGAAGGGGTTCCGGCGGGAAGATAGGAGGTGACGCGCTGCATGACATGTCCGTTTTGCTGAGAGGACGACCATGCAAAATAGCTCTTCCCGATGCAAGCACCAATGGCCTTTCGTCCGGCTTGGGCTTTTATATTCCGTAAGCCTGCATCACATTGTCGCTCTCCGGGCCTCTGTTCTCGCCATCAACGCCGTTATCGACGAGCCCGTGCCAGGCGTGATGAAGGCCTTCCCGTTCGTGTACGACGCGATTGCGCCCGAGCGCCTTGGCGAGATAGAGCGCCCGGTCGGCGGAGGCATAGACCGCCTGCTTGTTACGCCCGGCGACGAGATCGGCAACACCGCCGGAAACGGTGATGCGGATCTCGTGCCCCTCGGCCTTGATGGCGCCGCTAGCAATCCGAGCCCGGACACCCTCGATCCGCTCAATCCGCGCCTCAAGAGGTTCGCCGGAGACAATGACGCCGAACTCCTCGCCACCCAGGCGTGCGACGACGGACATCTCATCGAAGGCGGATGTCAGCATGGCCGAAACTGCGATGATGACGGAATCGCCGCAACCGTGGCCAAAGCGGTCGTTGATCGCCTTGAAACGGTCGACATCGAAAATCACCAGCGACGCGTTGCTATCGACGTTATCGAGCGCCTCAGTAAAGGCACGCCGGTTGAGCAGTCCCGAAAGCGTATCCGTGCGGCTCAGCTTTTCGAATTCCGCCCGCGAGAGCGCAAGATCGCGCATGGCAAAGCCGGCAAACAGCGACAGCATGCCGGAAACCGTGCCGCCGATCAGCCAGGAAAAGATCGCGCTGAAGCCAATTGCGTGTGCGAGCGTCACCGGCAAAAGTCCGAGAAGATCAAGCGACGGCATCGTCAGCGCAATAATGACGCCGGAGAGAATGACGGCAAGAAAGCTCATCTTCAGGGCGAAGACATAGACGTTCCTGCGGTATTGAAGATCGCCAAAATCGGCCTGCAGCGAAATCCAGTTTCTCATGAGAATCAACCTTCTTGCCCGGCGTTTCAAGGCATTGATAAGAGCCCAATTGCTGCGGGGTTCTTAATCAACTCGTTAAAATTCGAGCCACTTTGGACGATTCGGTGGACAGAATTTTTCTAGCAGGGGATGCAGCTTTCCAATCCCTGAATCGAACACTATCGAGATACACTTAAACTATTGATATATAACTGATTTATTCAATTGTGCAGTGCCGTTGTTCCAGAATGGTTTAGCTGGGGAAAACAGCGATTTTTTCACCGATTTTTACAACCGGATGGAGAGTGCTGTTCACAATTCACTTTAAGAGCGGGATGGCCCGACGGTTGCTTCAATTGTAGACAGCAACAGACAATCGCAATGCTTGTGGAAACGGGTTCCATAAGCCGGTTCGAAGCCCGGCCGAGCGGAGGGCAGCGGCAGTCCAGGTATTGCAGCCGAAGAGCGCATTGAAGTATCCCTTGGCCTCGAAGAACCGGTCGATCTCGCCGTAGCCCGCATCCGGGATCGGCACGACCGCGCCCGCGTCGCGCACGAAACTGTCCGAGATAAAGTCGCGCAGCCGCATCAATTGATCGTCACTGACATTGAATGCCGCGACGTTGGACTGCGGCTCGGTGATATGACCGGCAAGGTCCACATGCAGCACTGAACGGTCGATCGTCAGCGCGCGCAGCACCGGCAGTGCTTTCAGTTCCGCCCATGTGGGCGTTTCCAGATAGAAAGCACGACCGCCCCAGCCGATAATGAGCCACTCCGCATTCGGATGGGCGAGCGGAAAATCGGTATTACCAAGGAAGGAAAAGGCAGCCCGCGTCTCCTCGTCGAGCGGAATGGCAATATCGGTATGGATTGGTCCCGACAGCAGGAGAATCCGATGTGTCACTGCGACGGACGACGCCTTGACCGGCGCAATCAGCGGCCGGGGAATGAAGGTTCCGCAGGCCACCAAAAGCACAAGCAGGAATACGATCCGCAACAACCAGCGGATACCTGTCCTCATCGGAACCGCCCGTTGCACATCGGACGTGGGTCTAGAACAGGAAATAGCGCTGCGCCATCGGCAGCACCGTCGCCGGCTCGCAAGTCAGCAATTCCCCGTTCGCCCTGACCTCATAGGTTTCCGGATCGACCTCGATCTCGGGTGTAAGGTCGTTGTGGATCATCGATGCCTTGGAGATGCCGCCCCGTGTATTCTTCACCGCGACCAGCTCCTTGGCGACGCCGAGCCGGCCCTTCAGGCCGGCATCGAGCGACGCCTGGCTGACGAAGGTGACGGAGGAATTGGTGAGGCTCTTGCCGTAGGAGGCAAACATCGGCCGGTAGTGCACCGGTTGCGGCGTCGGGATCGAAGCGTTTGGATCACCCATCGGCGCGGCCGCGATCGAGCCCCCGAGCAGCACCATGTCGGGCTTCACGCCGAAGAAGGCCGGATTCCACAGCACGAGGTCGGCACGTTTGCCGACTTCGACCGAGCCGATCTCACGGCTGAGGCCATGGGCGATCGCCGGGTTGATCGTGTATTTGGCGATATAGCGGCGGACGCGGAAATTGTCGTTGTCACCCTTCTCCTCCTTCAGCCGGCCGCGCTGACGCTTCATCTTGTCGGCCGTCTGCCAGGTGCGGATCGCCACTTCGCCGACGCGGCCCATCGCCTGGCTGTCGGACGAAATGATCGAGAAGGCGCCGATATCGTGCAGAATATCTTCGGCAGCGATTGTTTCCTTGCGGATGCGGCTTTCGGCAAAGGCGATGTCTTCGGGAATCGACGGCGACAGATGGTGGCAGACCATCAGCATGTCGAGATGCTCGGCGATCGTATTGACCGTATAGGGCCGTGTTGGATTGGTCGACGACGGAATGACGTTTGGCTGGCCGCAGATCTTGATGATGTCAGGCGCGTGGCCGCCGCCCGCCCCTTCCGTGTGGAAGGCATGGATGGTGCGGCCCTTGATGGCGCCGATCGTATCCTCGACGAAACCGCTTTCGTTCAGCGTATCCGTGTGGATCATCACCTGCACGTCGTATTCGTCGGCAACCGACAGGCAGCAGTCGATGGCGCCTGGCGTCGTGCCCCAATCCTCGTGCAGTTTCAGCGAGGTGGCGCCGGCCAGCACCATTTCGGTCAGCGCCCCCGGCAGCGAGGCATTGCCCTTGCCGGCAAAGGCAAGGTTCATCGGAAAGGCGTCGGCCGCCTCGATCATGCGCGCGAGATGCCAGGGACCGGGCGTGCAGGTGGTGGCAAGCGTGCCGTGCGCCGGTCCCGTGCCGCCGCCGAGCATGCAGGTCATGCCGCTCATCAGCGCTTCCTCGATCTGCTGCGGCGCGATGAAATGGATATGGCTGTCCATGCCGCCGGCGGTGATAATTTTGCCTTCGGCGGCGATCGCCTCCGTGCCCGGGCCGACGATGATATTGACGCCAGGCTGCATGTCGGGATTGCCCGCCTTGCCGATCGCAACGATGCGCCCGTCCTTGAGCCCGATATCGGCTTTGTAGATGCCCGAATGATCAACGATCACCGCATTGGTGATGACCGTGTCGACCGCGCCATCCGCCCGCGTCACCTGGCTCTGGCCCATGCCGTCGCGGATCACCTTGCCGCCGCCGAACTTCACCTCCTCGCCATAGGTGGTGAAATCCTTCTCGATCTCGATAAAAAGCTCCGTATCGGCAAGGCGCACCTTGTCGCCGGTGGTCGGTCCGAACATGCCGGCATAGGCGGCGCGCGAGATCTTATAGGGCATCCATCAGGCTCCTTGGGAGGAAGAAACAGGTGTTTCTCCGCCAAGCCGTGTGAGGCGGCCGGCGGCAATATAACTATCGACAAGCTGTCGTTCGGCCGCAAATGGATGCCATTCCCAGCCGGCGTGACCGAAGCCGGCAAGCGTCACCTCGGCCTCGGCATATGTGTTCAAAACCTCGGCAATGACGATCATGCCACTGCTCGGCACGACATAGGGCGCCGGAGCAAGGGCCGAAAGCGAGGCATCGACGGCCTCGTGAACCGATTTGCCGATGACGATGTGCGCCTTGTCGGTGTCGACGCAGAAGGCGCTGAACTCATCGGTGTAGTCGTCGCAGAAATCGTCGAGTTCCGGATGCGAGACGGCAAGCGGCGCCCGCATCGCCGCGAATTTTTCCGGGTCGCGCACGCTCCAGATTTCGCGAGCCGAAACGACGCCGGGATGAGCGCGCCACTCAAGCGAACCGAGCATCGCCTTCGCCGGCCGGCCGGTATTGCAGACTGCGACGGCATCCGTGCGCCGGCCGCCGGTGTCATAGGAGCGGCAATCGTTGAAGCGGACGACGAAATCGGCGGCATCGATGATGCCTGCCTCTGCCTCCGCGATCTCACCATTGCCGACGATCATGATCTTCCTGATCACCTTAATTGCTCATCGTGTCTTCGAGCTCTTTCAGCTCTTTTGTACGTTTGTCCGTGATGTTGGCGAGACATCCGGCGACCAGCATCGGCTCCATCGTGCCGCCGCGGGCCTGAAAGCCGAAGGCGTCGCATTCGGCGTCCCGATAATCGATCCAGGCGCGCTGCGCCTTGACCAGCGCCTGCTCTGCGCCCTTCATATCGCCGTCGAGATCCTTGTCGATCGCCACCATGGCGGCCCGGGTCTTCTTGTATTGCGCATTGAGCGCCTTGTCGGCGGCCTCATGGCGCGCCGCCTCGCAGCCAGTCATGTCCGATTGCGTCTTGGGATTGTTGCAATCGATATCCTGAGCGGAGGCAGCACCTGCCGTCAGCAGCATCGCCGCCCCGACGAGGCAGACATTTAAACGCATGCATTCCTCCAGCCTGTTGTTCTTAAAGCTTACCCATCACCAGCTGACGGAAGCCATAGACCTCGCGCTTGCCGGAAAGTGGGATCAGCGTCACCGAGCGCGTTTGCCCCGGCTCGAAGCGCACGGCCGTTCCCGCCGGAATATCGAGCCGCTTGCCATGCGCCGCCGCGCGATCGAAGGAAAGCCCGGCATTGGTCTCGGCGAAATGATAGTGGCTGCCGACCTGGACCGGTCGGTCGCCTGTATTGGAAACCTCCAGCGTCACCGTCTGCGCGCCGGCATTCAGTTCGATGTCGCCGCTTGCGGCAATGATCTCACCTGGAATCATCTCGTCCTCCTTAAGCCGCCTTGGGCGCACAGCCCTCGGCCTTCAGCACACGCTTCCTCGAAGCCGGATTTTTAGCAAGCATGGCCGCCGGCCGAATAGGTCTCGCGACGAGATTACCGCCGCAGTTCGGGCAGACACCCTTCAACACACCGTCCACGCAATCCGCGCAGAAAGTGCATTCATAGGTGCAGATCCGTGCCTCAGTGCTATCAGGCAGCAGATCCTTGTCGCAGCATTCGCAATTGGGCCTGAGCTCGAGCATTCCTATCTCCTCACCGGATCGGCTCGTGCACGGTGACGAGCTTGGTTCCATCCGGGAACGTCGCCTCCACCTGCACGTCGTGGATCATCTCGGCAACACCCTCCATCACCTGGGAGCGGCCGATCACATGGGCGCCGGCTTCCATCAGCTCGGCAACCGGGCGACCGTCGCGAGCGCCTTCGACGACGAAATCGCTGATCAACGCGATCGCTTCGGGATAGTTCAGCTTGACGCCGCGCTCCAGCCGCCGGCGTGCCACCATCGCCGCCATTGATATCAACAGCTTGTCTTTTTCTCTCGGAGTGAGGTTCATTGCTTGCCCATCAGCTTCATGCCTGGAACAGGATGATCCTGTTCTACATTAAAGAGTTAGAGTATGACGTCGCCCGAAAACCGCTCACACTTTTCGGCATCATGCTCCAGATTCATAGATTCCAGACTTTCGGCACAGGCGCACCATTTCGCAAGGCGGAAATGACCGGGATCAGGATTTTTCTGAGTGAGAAGCCGTCGGCTGCTGCAAGGCGGACAACGAGCTTGCCGTCCCAGGCGCTTGCACCGCCCATCGATCCTTCGACGAGCGGCCGGACTTTGCCAAGATAGGCTTCCGAAAGCGGCCCGGCATAAAGCAGCGTCGCAAACGCCACCTGCCCGCCGAGCACGGCCTGGCGCGCGGCAAGGGCCGCTACGCCGTCGGACAACCTCAGTTCTTCGGCATGGATCAACCGCCCCGAGCGGCGGATGCGCCAGCGATCGCGAAACAACCCGGTCTCCACCGTCTCACCCATTGCCTTGCGGCCGAGCAGCACGGCTTCGACGGCCAGAAATTCGGAGTCTTCGTCAAGATCGACATCCAAGCGGCGGGAAAGCGCTGCCCGGTCGAAGAGGATCGTTTCCTGCGGCAGCCAGTCGACACGGGCTTGAGCTCCAACCTTGATGCTGGTTGTCACCTCGGCGGTACCGGCCGATGCCTTGTAGATCTTCTCGCAAGCCTGGGTGGTGACGTCGATGCGCGTGCCGGCGCCGGCATCAACACTCCAGTCCATCCGGTCGCCGCCCGTCAGTCCGCCTGCTGTGTTGATGATGACTGCTTCCATCGAGGCATCGAAGGTATCCGGCAGGCGGATCTTTGCCGCCCCTTCCTGATAGAGTTCACGAATGCGCGTGCGGCCATCGAACAGCTTCGCCGCCAGATGCCCGCGCCCTTCCGCTCTCTGCGGTCTCGTACTCGCCGCCACGGTCGTCATATCGTCCCTTTCGGTCGCGCCACCGTTTTCATTCAATCGCGCGGATGACGGAAAGCAAGCAATTCCTATGCCGTCTGGAGCAGACCAGCAGAGGCAGAGGAAGATTTTCCAGGCTCCGTGTCCCTTGCTGCAAAATGCGGCATTTGCCGGTCAGACAGTCAGGTGGCGGCGGGCCTCCGGTGTATCCAGCGTTTCGGCAAGCCCTTCATGGACGATCTCGCCGCGATCCATGATGTAGACGTAGTCGGCGAGCTCTCGGCAGAAATCCAGATATTGTTCGACGAGAAGGATCGCCATGCCGGTGGAGTCACGCAAGTAGCGGATCGCCCGGCCGATGTCCTTGATAATCGAGGGCTGAATGCCCTCTGTCGGTTCGTCGAGCACGAGAATCCTAGGCCGCGTCACCATGGCGCGCCCAATCGCCAACTGCTGCTGCTGCCCGCCGGAAAGATCGCCGCCGCGACGTGACAACATCGACTTCAGCACCGGGAAGAGGCTGAAGATATCATCGGGGATGTTGCGGTCGCGGCGGCCAAGCGGTGCAAAGCCGGTTTCGAGATTTTCCTTGACGGTGAGCAGCGGGAAGATCTCCCGTCCCTGCGGCACATAGCCGATGCCCTGCTTGGCACGGGCAAAGGGCGGCAAGCCGTTGAGCCTGGTGTCGTTGAAGGTGACCGTGCCCGCCGACAGCGGATGCTGGCCGGTAACGGCGCGCAGAAGAGAACTCTTCCCCACGCCGTTACGCCCCAGCACGCAGGTGATCTTGCCCATCTCGGCCTTGATCGAGATGCCGCGCAGCGCCTGAGCGGCGCCATAATGCAGGTTTGCGTTTTCAACTGTCAGCATGATGCCGTCTCCCGAATCTTTGTGGGACCGCAATAGACCCCTCCCCATCATTCAATGGACCCATCATCCTCACCGCCCCAGATAGTTCTCGATCACCTTCGGATCGGAGCTGACGAAATCGATCGACCCTTCCGCCAGCACCGAGCCTTCCGCGAGGCAGGTCACCTTGACGCCGAGATCGCGGATGAAGCCCATGTCGTGCTCGACGACGACGACCGACCGGGTCTTGGCGATATCCTTGAGCAGGATTGCGGTTTCCGCAGTCTCCGCATCGGTCATGCCGGCCACCGGTTCGTCGACGAGCAGAAGCTTCGGCTCCTGAGCCAATAACATGCCGATCTCCAGCCACTGCTTCTGCCCGTGCGAGAGATTGGCGGCGAATTCGTCGCGGCGGTGCGTCAGCCGCACCGTGTCGAGGATTTCCTCGATGCGTGCCTTGTCCTCGCCCGAAAGCCGGTAGAACAGCGTCGAGAACACACCACGACGTCGGTTCAGCGCCAGCTCCAGATTGTCCCACACCGTATGGCTTTCGAAGACTGTCGGCTTCTGAAACTTGCGGCCGATGCCGAGCTGAGCGATATCGGCTTCATCCTTCTTGGTGAGATCAATCGTACCGTTGAAGAACACCTCACCCTCATCGGGCCGGGTCTTGCCGGTGATGATATCCATCATCGTCGTCTTGCCGGCGCCGTTAGGGCCGATGATGGCGCGAAGTTCACCGGGCTCGATGACGATCGACAGCGAATTCAGCGCCTTGAAGCCGTCGAAGGAAACCGAAACGCCGTTGAGATAAAGCACGCTATTGGGTTTGACGTCGGGAATCATGGCGCTCACTCCGCTGCCTGGATTTTCGGCTCGATACCGTCTTCCTCAGCCGCCGGCGGGGCCGCCTTGGAGACAAGCTTCCGCTTGCCAAGATATTGCGCAATCGTGCCGACGACGCCCTTCGGCAGGAACAGAGTGACGGCGACGAAGAGACCGCCGAGTGCAAACAGCCAGAACTCCGGGAAGAGGCCGGTGAAGATCGTCTTGCCGCCGTTGACGAGGATCGCGCCGATGATCGGCCCGATCAGCGTCGCCCGCCCGCCGACCGCGGTCCAGATGACGACTTCGATCGAATTGGCAGGGGCGAATTCGCCGGGATTGATAATGCCCACCTGCGGCACGTAGAGCGCGCCGGCAATGCCCGCCATCATCGCCGAGACGACGAAGGTGAAGAGCTTGAAATGCTCAACGCGGTAGCCGAGGAAGCGCGTGCGGCTTTCGGCATCGCGCACGCCGACCAGCACCTTGCCGAACTTCGAGCGTACGATCGCCGAAGCAATCATCAGCGATAGAGCGAGGAAGATCGCAGTTGCGGCAAAGAGGGCTGCACGCGTGCCGTCAGCCTGTACGTTGAAACCGATAATGTCCTTGAAATCAGTAAGGCCGTTATTGCCGCCGAAGCCCATGTCGTTGCGGAAGAAGGCCAGCAGCAGCGCGTAGGTCATCGCCTGGGTGATGATCGAGAGATAGACGCCGTTGACGCGTGAGCGGAAGGCAAACCAGCCGAAGACGAAGGCGAGCAGACCGGGTACGACGAGCACCATCAGCGCCGCAAACCAGAAATGGTTGAAGCCGTACCAGAACCAAGGCAGATCCTTCCAGTTCAGGAACACCATGAAGTCGGGCAGAACAGGATCTCCGTAGCTGCCGCGCGTGCCGATCTGGCGCATCAGATACATGCCCATCGCATAGCCGCCGAGCGCAAAGAAGGCACCGTGGCCGAGGGAGAGGATGCCGCAGAAGCCCCAGACGAGGTCGAGCGCCAGCGCCAGCAGCGCATAGGTCAGATACTTGCCGAACAGCGACATGATATAAGTCGGCACGTGTAGCGGATTGGTCGGCCCCGTCATCAGGTTCAGGACCGGCACGAGGACCGCGACCAGAAGCAGGAGGGCGATGGCAATGACGATCTTGCGATCGAGTGATCGGAGAAGGAAGGCCGTAATCATGCTTCCACCGCCCTTCCTTTGAGTGCGAAGAGCCCGCGGGGACGCTTCTGGATGAAGAGAATGATGAGGACGAGCACCAGGATCTTGCCGAGCACGGCGCCGGCAAAGGGCTCGAGGAACTTGTTGACGACGCCGAGCGAGAGGGCACCGACCAGCGTACCCCAGAGATTGCCGACACCGCCGAAGACGACGACCATGAAGCTGTCGATGATGTAGGATTGACCGAGGTTTGGCGAGACGTTGTCAATCTGGCTGAGCGCCACGCCGGCGATGCCGGCAATGCCCGAGCCGAGCGCGAAGGTGAAGGCATCGACCCAACCGGTGCGGATGCCCATCGACGATGCCATGCGGCGATTCTGCGTAACGGCGCGCATCTGCAGGCCAAAGGCGGACCGCTTGAGCAGCAGGAGCAGCGCCACAAAGACCACCATCGAAAAGACGATGATCCACAGTCGGTTCCAGGTGATGGAGAGCCCGCCGAGATCGAAGACGCCGGACATCCAGGTCGGATTGCGGACCTCGCGGTTGGTCGGGCCGAAAATGCTGCGCACCGCCTGCTGCAGGATCAGCGACACACCCCAGGTGGCGAGCAGCGTTTCGAGCGGCCGACCGTAGAGATAGCGGATGACGGCGCGTTCGATCAACAGACCGACGAAGCCGGTAAAGACGAAGGCCGCAGGCACAGCAAAGGCCAGCGAATAATCGGCAAGCTCAGGAAAGGCGGAGGTTATGTATTCCTGCACGACATAGGTCGTATAGGCACCGATCATCACCATTTCGCCATGCGCCATGTTGATGACGCCCATGACGCCGAAGGTGATGGCAAGGCCGATCGCGGCAAGCAGCAGTACCGAGCCGAGAGACAATCCGTACCAGATGTTCTGGACGATATCCCACAGCGCCAGGCTGCGATTGATGGAACTGATATCCGCCTGGATCGCCGGCTTCAGATCTTCAGGCGCGGTTTCGAGTGTGGTCGTGAGGATGGTCAGCGCATCGCGATTGCCGCGCGCCGCGATCGTATCGATCGCAGCCTTCTTGTCTTCGACGCTCGCATCCGTCTTGAGCAGCAGCACCGCGCGCGCCGCTTCCATCGTATTCTTGATCTCTGCGTCCTTTTCGGCCGCCAGCGCCGAGTTCAGCAGGTCGAGATTGGCGGGGTCGGCATCTTTCAGGAGGCCCTGCGCCGCGGCAAGCCGCGCGGAACGGTCCGGGCTCATCAGCGTCAGTTGGCTGGTGGCGGCGCTGATGACGCCGCGAAGCGCGTTGTTGATCTTGACCTTCGTCATCAGATCCGGATCGACATCTGCAGCGAGTTCGCCGGTGATCGGATCGGAATAGGTCGGTTCGTCATCGGTACCCCCCTGGAGAAGAACCGGGCCGCCATCAGAATTGACGTAGAGAAGGCCGTCGCTCAACTGCTGCAGGATCTGGCTGACATGCTGGCCCTTGGAGGCGACCAGCGCTTTGATGGCCGCTTCGCGTTCCGGGAAGTCGCCGACGCCGAGCGCGTCGATGAGCACATGGATATCGTCCTGAGCCTGGGCTTCGCTCGAGATCATCACGCCCGAAAATGTCAGGCCCGAAAATGTCAGGCAAACCGTGATGAGGAAAATCTTTATGGCGCGATACATCGGCTTTCTCGCCCTTGATAGTGTTGGCCTCGCGGCGCAATCGCTGGGACGGAGCTTCCGCCCGGGATCAAACCCGGACGGAAGCCTTCAGGCAATCATTGGATCGGGGTCGTACTTAGGAACCCTTGCCACCGCACTTGCCCGTAGCAACGTTGAAGTTGCCGCAGGACATCGGCTTGCGCCAATCGGAGATCAGGTCCTTGGAATCAGGCAGGTAATCCGACCATTCGTCACCGACGACGGCAGGTGTCTGCTGGACGATTTCGAACTGGCCGTCAGCCTGGATTTCACCGATCAGCACCGGTTTGGTGATGTGGTGGTTCGGCATGACGGTCGCATAACCGCCGGAGAGGTTCGGAACGCTGACGCCGATGATGGTGTCGAGAACCTTGTCGGTGTCGGTCGTGCCGGCAGCCTGGACGGCCTTAACCCATGCGTTGAAACCGATATAGGCGGCTTCCATCGGGTCGTTCGTCACGCGCTTGTCGTTCTTGGTGAAAGCGTGCCAGTCCTTGATGAACTTCTTGTTGGCAGGGCTTTCGACCGACTCGAAGTAGTTCCAGGCAGCGAGATGGCCGACGAGCGGCTTGGTGTCGAGACCGGCAAGCTCTTCTTCGCCGACCGAGAAGGCGACGACGGGAATGTCGGTTGCCTTGATGCCCTTGTTCCCCAGTTCCTTGTAGAAGGGAACGTTGGCATCGCCGTTGATCGTCGAGACGACGGCGGTCTTCTTGCCGGCCGAACCGAATTCCTTGATCTTGGAAACTTCGGTCTGCCAGTCGGAGAAGCCGAACGGCGTGTAGTTGGTCATGATATCTTCTTTCGGAATACCCTTCGAAATCAGATATGCCTCGAGAATCTTGTTGGTCGTGCGCGGATAAACGTAGTCCGTACCTTCGAGAACGAAGCGCTTGACGCCCTCTTTTTCCATCAGGTAGTCGACAGCAGGAATGGCCTGCTGGTTCGGAGCAGCACCGGTGTAGAAGATGTTGCGCGAGGACTCTTCGCCTTCATACTGGACCGGGTAGAAGAGGATCGAGTTGGTCTCTTCGAAAACCGGCAGAACGGACTTGCGCGACGAGGACGTCCAGCAACCGAAGACGGCCGCAACCTTGTCCTTCTGGATCAACTCACGTGCCTTTTCGGCAAACAGCGGCCAGTCGGAAGCCGGGTCGACGACGACGGCCTCAAGCTTCTTGCCGAGAAGGCCGCCCTTCTTGTTCTGCTCGTCGATGAGCATCAGCATGGCGTCCTTGAGCGTGGTCTCGGAGATGGCCATGGTGCCGGAAAGCGAGTGCAGAATGCCGACCTTGATCGTGTCGTCGGCGGCAACAGCACCGCTGAAGGCAGCCGAGGCCGCCATGACGGCGCCGAGTGCAGCGCCCGTAATAGTAGTTCTGAGATTCATCTGGTTGAGCCCCTCTTCTTGTTCCGCAACAGGCCGGAAACGGAGATTAACTGTTGCTTAAGGGACTATCGGGCGCTGCGGCGCAAAAACACATACGCAAAATGACGTAGGCGCGGGGGTCAAACAGGCAGACCAGGGAAGGAAGGGCATCCCCGCAGCGGGAGATGCCCTGTCTCGATACCGGAATTTATCCGTCGATCGTCAAAGTGACTGATGTCGGGCCGTAAGAGAGGCTCGCCTTGTGGCCGGAAACCGTGACCTTGCCGAAGGTGCCAGTCACGGCACTCGCCTTCAGGATTTCGATCTTCGTTCCGGGCGTTGGGGCATAGCCATCGGCAATCGTCACGTCGAGGTCACCGGCCAGCACTGCCTTGCCTTCGACAACCAGCGTGCCCGCGCCGTTTTCGCCGAGCGCCGACTTCGCCGTGGCATTGGCGACCTGCTGATAGTCACCGCTCACGGTCAAAGGCTTGTCGGCCGCCAGAACGAGCGAGCCGCCATTGAGCGTCAGCCCGCCACGACCGAAGGCCGACGGCGACAAGGCCACCAGCGCGCCCTCTTCCAGCACGGTGCCGCCGGAATAGCTGTTGGCGCCTGAAAGCCCGAGGATGCCGTTGCCGCGCTTCACCAGCCTGCCCTTGCCGGTAATGTCGTTCCGCCAGGTGTCGATCGAATTGAACCCGCCCTTTGCCGCGTCCATCGTCACGGTCACCTCCTGTTCGAACGCAGCGTAACCGTCGGCGGCGGCAAACAGGTTGAGACGGCCGTAACCTTCCGCATCGTCGAGGAGCGGGTAGCCGGAGGCGATCTCCGTCGTCTTCAGCACGTCGCGGCGCTGCTCGCCGTCCAGATAGGGCAGACGCGTTTCGAGAAGCGCTTCGGCGCCCTGCGGCACCCGCGCCGGCTGATCGGTCGCATGGATCGTCGGCAGGCCGTAGCTCAGGCGCTGCAGCACGAAGGCGCGATTGGCGTCCTGATCGGCGAAACGGTCTGCGGCAAGCGGTGCCGCGTGGGCAGCGACTTCCAGCGCTCCTGCATCCGCAACGCCTGACTTGGCGATAAGCCATGCCTGCGCTTGGGCGTAAGCATCGCTCTTCAGCGCCGCATTGTCGGCCTTGTTCAGATTGTAGACGACCGTAGCGGTGCCGAGCATCCGGCCGCCCATCACGTCGAGAGGAGAATGCATGCCGGCGAGGATGCGGTCTTCACCCAGCTCGCTGGCGCGCGTGATCATTTCCTGAAAACGCTGCGGCACGAGGTAGGCCATGGCCAGCGCATCCCGCCAGGCTTCCGCCGTATGCCCGCTGGGGAAACCGCCGTCCTCGACCGGCTTGCCGCTCTTGGCGGGCTCCAGCGTCGGGACGACCGATACGTCCTGGCTCCAGCGGTAGGGACGGCCATATTTGAAATAGCGCTTGGCCGGTTCCGTCGAACCGTCACCGCTTGCGGCGTTGATGAAGTCGATTGCAAGGCCCATGTCGGGGTTGGCATCGGTCTTGTTTTCCGTATCCGGCTTGCTGCCGGCGCCGCGATTGTTGCCCTTGTCATCGTATTTGACCGTCGTCGCATCGACCGCCACCGCGGTGATCGTGGTGTTCTGCTTCGAGCCGGCCTTCCAGGCAGCCGTCAGCGGGCCGAGGCCGTCGACGATACTGGCATTCTTGCCGCGCCGATCGTCGAGATAGGCGGCCACCGCTTGATCGGCCGTCCGCGCCCGCGTCGCATTGACGACATAGGCGATGTTCGCATCATGGACGGCCTGGTTGACGATATGGCCGTCGGTCTTGCTGGCGGGAATACCGTCCCAATCCGTCTTGGCGACAGCCGGGCAATTGTCCTTGGCCGGGGCCTCGACACCCGCATCGACGAAAGGCGTGCGCGGAGTCCAGATTTCGAGGAAGCCGGAGAGAAGGTGAACGGCGGCGTTGGTGTCTGCCGTCGAGAAGCAGGCGTCACCGCGCTTGTTGGTGTTTCCGGCCTCCACATAAGGAACGTTGGCCGCCGTGGCCTGCTCGGCGCTGGCAAGCGATGGCACGATCGAAAGAAGGCAGACGAGGGCGGTGCTCAGGCGGCAGAGGCTTAAAACAGACATGGTGATACCCGAAATGGTTGAACGAACGCCGGGAGAGTTAGAGCTCTTATGTGACGGATCAATTGCAAATATATTGCCATTCTGTGAACCAGTCGGTGCCCGCCTCTTGCCTTTCCCAACCATCCCGCCAAAACTGCCAGAGAGACGATGAGCCCAACCGGAATGCCGGAAAGGAAGACATGGCAGCGCGCCAACGCATCATTCCGGTGAGACGCGAATACAATCGCTGGGTCGCCAACCAGACGCTGGAAGATTACGCGTTGCGCTTCACCGCAAAGAGCGCTCGCCATTTCTCCTCGCAGCGCATCTCGCAGACGGCGATCGGCGCGATCTCCTTCCTGGCGCTGGAGGCGATCGGCGGCGCGATCACCCTCTCCTACGGCACCACCAACGCCTTTTACGCCATTATCGTCGCCTCGGTCGCCATGCTGGCGATCGGCCTGCCGATCAGCCGCTACGCCATCCGCCACGGCGTCGACATCGATCTTCTGACGCGCGGCGCGGGCTTCGGCTATATCGGCTCGACCATCACCTCGCTGATCTATGCAAGCTTCACCTTCATGCTGTTTGCGATCGAGGCATCGATCATGTCCGGAGCGCTGGAGCTCACTCTCGGCATCCCGCTCTGGATCGGCTACATCATCAGCGCCGTCATGGTCATCCCGCTGGTGACGCACGGCGTGCGGCTGATCAGCAAGTTCCAGCTGATGACCCAGCCCTTCTGGATCGTGCTGAATATCCTTCCCTTCATCTTCATCGCCTTGCTGGACTGGGAAAAATTCGATCTCTGGCGCGCCTTCGCCGGCATCCGCCATGCCTCCGGCCCGCCCGGCACCATCGCCGAATTCGATCTTGTGGAGTTCGGCGCTGCTTCTGCCGTCATCCTGGCGCTGATGTCGCAGATCGGCGAACAGGCCGACTTCTTGCGCTTCCTGCCGCCGGACCCACAGCGCAAGTGGCGCCATCGCCTGGCGATCTTTCTCGCCGGGCCCGGCTGGGTCATCATCGGCGCCCCGAAGCTGCTTGCTGGTTCCTTCCTGGTCGTGCTGACCTTCACCTCGGGCGTCCCCCTCGATCGCGCCGCCGACCCGGCGCAGATGTATCTGACAGCCTTCGGCTACATGGTCCCCTGGCACAATGCGGCGCTGCTGTTGATGGCCGCATTCGTCGTCGTCTCGCAGCTGAAGATCAACGTGATGAACGCCTATGCCGGCTCGCTCGCCTGGTCGAACTTCTTCTCGCGGCTCACCCACAGCCATCCCGGCCGCGTCATCTGGTTGGTCTTCAACGTCGCAATCGCCCTGCTTTTGATGGAACTCGGCATCTACCGGCTGCTGGAGGAAACGCTCGGCATCTTCTCGATCATCGCCATGGCCTGGCTCTGCACGATCTCCGCCGATCTCTTCATCAACAAGCCGCTGGGCCTTGCTCCCCCCGGCATCGAGTTCAAGCGCGCCCATCTCTACGACATCAACCCGGTTGGCCTCGGCGCCATGACGCTGTCGGCGACGGTGTCGCTGATCGCCCATTTCGGTGCCTTCGGCGACATCGCCGCCTCGCTCGCCCCCTATATCACCCTCGTCATCGCGCTGATCACCTCGCCTGTCATCGCCTGGGCGACGAAGGGCAAGTTCTACCTCGCCCGCAAGCCGCGCCAGAGCTGGAAGAACCTGACGAGCATTACCTGCTCCGTCTGCGAACATCCTTTCGAACCGGAGGACATGGCCTGGTGCCCGGCCTATGCCGCGCCGATCTGCTCGCTCTGCTGTTCGCTCGACAGCCGCTGCCACGACATGTGCAAGCCCGCCGCCCGTTTCAACGCGCAGGTCGGCACCGTCGCCAAGGCGCTGCTGCCGGAAACCATTCTGGGGAAGCTGACGACGCGCCTCGGCCGCTACGGCATCGCCGTCGTGCTGGCATTGACGGCCATCGGCGCGATCCTGGCGATGATCGCCCATCAGGTCGCCTCCGCCTCACCCGCGACCGCCGAAGTCGTCAACCGCACCATCTTCATCGTCTTCTTCGTCTTCTCGGTAATCTCAGGCGTTGTCTGCTGGTTCTATGTGCTCGCCCATGACAGCCGCGTCGTTGCCGAGGAGGAATCCTCGCGCCAGAACACACTGCTGCTCAAGGAAATCGCCGCCCACAAGAAGACCGACGCCGCCCTGCAGAACGCCAAGGAGACGGCCGAGGCCGCCAACCGCGCCAAGAGCCGCTACGTCGTCGGGCTCAGCCATGAACTGCGGACGCCGCTGAACGCCGTACTCGGCTATGCCCAAATCCTCGAACGCGACGAGACCATCCCGGCGCCGCGCCAATCCTCGATCAAGGTCATTCGCCGCAGCGCCGAACACCTCTCCGGGCTGATCGACGGCCTGCTCGATATTTCCAAGATCGAGGCCGGCCGCCTGCAGGTCTATTCCAACGAGATCAACATCCAGGATTTCCTCGACCAAATCGTCGATATGTTCCGCCCGCAGGCGCAGGCAAAGGGGCTCACCTTCATCCATGAGCGATCGCCGACCTTACCACAATTCGTCCGCACCGACGAAAAGCGCCTGCGCCAGATCCTGGTCAACCTGCTCTCCAATGCCATCAAGTTCACCGACGAAGGCAGCGTCACCTTCGATGTCGGCTATCGCAGCCAAGTCGCGACCTTCACCGTCACTGACACCGGCCGCGGCATCACGGAGAAAGACCTGACCCGCATCTACGAACCCTTCCAGCGCGGCGAGGCTGAAAGCGTGCGGCCAATGCCGGGGCTTGGCCTCGGCCTCACCATCACCCGGCTTCTGACCAACACGCTCGGCGGCGAGATTTCGGTCTCGAGCGTGAAGGACGAAGGCTCGACCTTCCGCGTCCGGCTGATGCTGTCCGCCGTCATGCGCGCCGTGGCCGCCGCACCGCAAGAAAAGCGCATTGTCGGTTACGACGGCCCGCGCCGCACGGTCGTGGTCGTCGACGATAACGAGGACCACCGCGAGATGATGCGCGAAATCCTGGCGCCGCTCGATTTCATCGTGCTGACGGCGGCAGGCGGCGGCGAATGCCTGACGCTGATCGAGGGCATCATACCGGACCTCTTCCTTGTCGATATCCTGATGCCCGGCATGAACGGCTGGCAGCTCGTCTCGCGTCTGCGCGAGGCCGGTCAGACGGCGCCAGTGCTGATGCTTTCGGCCAATATTGGTGATGCAGCGGTTCTCAGCGACAGTGACGACAGCCATAACGATGCGATCGGCAAACCGGTCGACATCCGCCAGCTGCGCGACAAGCTCGCCCTGCATCTTGGCCTGAAATGGATCTTTGCCGATGCCGCGCCAGCCGTTCCTGTTAAGATCGAAGCGCCGATGCTGAGCCCAGGTGCTGCCCATATCCAGGAATTGCTGCGGCTCGGCGAGATCGGCTATATCAGAGGTATCGAAGCCAAGCTTTCCGACCTTGCCAAGGTGGAGGCAAATCAGCCATTCACAGAGGAACTTCGCGCCTATGTCGCCGCCTTCGATCTCGCCGGCTTCATGACCTTCCTGCACGACTTCGACGAAAAGGTGGAACCCATTGCCTGAGCCGGCCCTCCCCCGCGACATCGTTCTGCTCGTCGACGACTCGGCCGAAGCACTCGGCTTCTTGACCGACGCACTCGAACAATCCGGCTTCTCGGTGCTGATCGCCACGTCGGGCACGGCCGCACTTGGTATCGTCGAGCGCATCACGCCCGATATCATCCTGCTCGACGCGGTGATGCCCGCCATGGACGGCTTCGAGACCTGCCGTCGGCTGAAGGCGAATGCCGCTGTGGCACAGGTGCCTGTCATCTTCATGACCGGCCTGACCGAGACCGAGCATGTCGTGCACGCGCTGGAATCCGGCGGCGTCGATTATCTCAGCAAGCCAATCAACATCGATGAACTGCGCGCCCGCATCCGTGTCCATCTGCGCAACGCTCGCTCGGCCCAAAGCGCCCGCATCGCGCTGGACGCGGCCGGCCGCCATCTGCTGGCTGTCAAGGGCGACGGTGCCATCCACTGGTCAACGCCGCAAGCCACACGGCTGGTCAATGCGGCCATGGGCAGCGACGACGGCATGGAAATCGTCGTCCACCATATCGCCGACTGGATGCGCGACCGCGTCGCCGCGGTGCGCGACGGCATCATCTCCGTTGCCCATGCCGGCCAAGCGGCGCTGCAGCTCGCCTTCCTCGGCGCAATCGGCCCTGACGAATATCTCTTCCGCCTCACTGCCGCCAATCAGCGCAGCGACGACGCGGTGCTGCGCCAGCGGTTTTCGCTCACCCAGCGCGAATCCGAAGTGCTGCTCTGGATTGCCAAGGGCAAGGCCAACCGCGACATCGGCGAAATATTGGGACTGTCGGCGCGAACGGTGAACAAGCACCTCGAACAGATTTATGTGAAGCTCGGCGTCGAGAACCGTGCCTCAGCCGCCGTGAAGGCCACGCATGTGCTGCACGAGATGTGAGATGGCGTTGGCGGCTGGTCGCTAAACCACCCGATCCGGCACATCCCTGCCCTCGAAAAACGCCGCCACGTTGTCGACCACCTTCATGCCCATGGCGGTCCGCGTCTCTTCCGTGGCGCTGCCGAGATGCGGCAGCACCATGACGTTCTCCATCCGCCGCAGCGCCTCCGGCACATCAGGTTCCGCCTCGTAGACGTCAAGCCCGGCGCCGCGGATTGTGCCCGCCTTGAGCGCTGCAATCAGCGCCGCCTCATCCACCACGTCGCCACGCGCCGTATTGATGAGAAAGGCGCCCGGCTTCATCGCCGTAAGCCGTGCCGCATTTATCAGGTGTCGGTTCTCCGCTCCACCGGGGCAATGCAGCGAGACGAAATCAGCCACCGCCAGCACGGCCTCGATCGTCGGCAGCTGCCGCGCGCCGTAACGCGCCGCCTCCGGTGGATCGACCGGCGAACGGTTGAAGAACACCACGTCCATGCCGAAGCCGAAATGGCAGCGTTGCGCGAAGGCCTTGCCGATCCGGCCGAAACCGATGATGCCGACCGTCTTCCCGGTCACCTTGGCGCCGACCATATGCGTCGGGCACCAGCCCTTCCATGCACCAGCGCGTACCTGCCGCTCGCCCTCACCGCCGCGCCGGGCAACGGAGAGCAGCAGCAACATGGCGATATCGGCCGTGCAGTCGGTCAGCACGCCCGGCGTGTTTGTGACCGCAATGCCTCTCTCCCTGGCAGCGGATATATCGATGTGATTGTAGCCGACGCCGAAATTGCCAAGGATCTTGGTGACAACAGGCACGCCGTCGAAGACAGCGGCGGGCAACCGATCGGAAACCGTCGGCAATACGGCATCATAAGTCGAGAACGCCAGCCTTAGCTCGTTTTCACCGAGCGGAATATCGTCAGGATTGAACGTCACGTCGAAACGTTCGGCAAGGACGGCTTCCACCGTGGCTGGCCAGCGCCGGGTGACGAGAATGCGGGGTTTGGACATGACGGTTCCACTCAACGCTTCAAAACGATGCCAAGAGTTAGACCAGCCAGGCGAAAATTGAAACGTCCGCAAAAAGAAAGAAGCCCGGTCGGAACCGGGCTTCGATAATCATGTCCCATAAAGGGGAGCGAAGCTTACATGCCCTGCGGGAAGTAGCTGTACTTGCCGTCCGGACCCTTCTTCCATTCGTACATGATGTAGCCGGGGATCTTCGGATCGCCCTTTTCATCGAACGAAATGTCGCCGAGAACGGTCGGGAACGGGCCCTTTTCCTTCATGGCCTTGGCAACGGCCTCAGGATCCAGCGAGCCGGCAGCCTTGGCGGCCCCGGCAATCGTCTGCATCGCAGCGTAGGAATAGAGCGTGTAGGCTTCCGGATTGAAACCAGCGGCCTTGAACTTTTCGACGAGTTCCTTGTTCGCAGGGTTCGCCGTCGGATCGGGGCCGAAGGTGTTCAGCGTACCGGCGACAGCGTCGCCAGCGATCGAGGCCAGTTCGTTCGAAACGATACCGTCGCCCGAAACCAGCGTCGCCTTCAGGCCCTGGTCAGCCGCCTGGCGGATGATGAGACCGGCTTCGGTGTGCAGACCACCCCAATAGATGATCGAGACGCCGGCTTCCTTCATCTTGGCGATGAGGGCCGAGAAGTCCTTGTCGCCGACATTGATGCCTTCGTAAATGACTTCCGTCACGCCGGCGGCGTTCATAGCCTTCTTGGTTTCGTCGGCAAGGCCCTGACCGTAGGGGGTCTTGTCGTGAACGACAGCGATCTTGGCGTCCTTGAAGTGATCGGCAAGATACTTGCCGGCGATGGCACCCTGCTGGTCGTCACGGCCGCAGGTGCGGAACGTGTTCCAGAGGCCCCGTTCCGTGAAGGTCGGGTTCGTCGCGGCCGGGGTGATTTCGAGGATGCCGTTTTCGGCATAGACTTCCGAAGCCGGAATCGAAACGCCCGAGTTGAAGTGGCCGATGACGAACTTGACGCCGTCAGCAGCGAACTTGTTGGCAACCGAAATGCCCTGCTTCGGGTCGGAGACGTCGTCGCCGAGTTCGATCTTGATCTGCTCGCCGTTAATGCCGCCAGCAGCGTTGATGTCGGCGGCCGCCTGCTCGGCACCCTTCTGGAGCTGAGCGCCGAACGCGGCGTTCGGACCAGTCAGCGGACCAGCGACAGCGATGAGAACGTCGGCCCACGCGTTGCCGCTGAAGGCGAGCATCGCCGTCAGAGCCACTGCCGACAGAAGAGACTTCTTCATATTATTACTCCCAATTTTTGGGCGGGTTCCGGTCCAAGGCCCAGCGCACTACCCACCATTGACTGCGCCAGGAAAGCTGTTCCACTCGGAAGGCAATTCATGCCTAGTTTCAACGGACTGTCAATGTTTGTCCTTCCACGAAAACGCGGAAGTCTTTTCGTACAGCCAGTAATAGTTGTTAACCATCTGATTGGTGCGGCGGTGGCGGAAGCCGGCCGTCGAGAAGACCAGCAGCGTCACGAAATCGAGGATATAGTAGAAGGTGCTAAGCATCGGCCCATTGAACAGGGCATGATGCAGGAACTGCATCGCCCAGGCGAGCAGAAATGTATAGACGATGACCAGTGGATAGTCGCTCCAGCCCTCGGCAACCGCTTTGCCGGCGCGCCAGGCCGTCCAGAAGCCTAAGAGCAAGACGATGACACGGATCGCCACAAGGGGGCCGACATCCGCTTCGAAGAAAAGTCCCTGCATGTCAAACTCTCCTTTCGACCTAGTGTCTTCCGCCTTCGAGATAGGCGGCGCGGACCTCGGGATTGGCAAGAAGCTCCTTGCCGGAGCCGCTCATCGTCACCTTGCCGTTCACCATCACGTAGGCGCGGTGAGAAAGCCTGAGTGCGGCGAACGCGTTCTGCTCGACGAGGAAAACGGTCAGCCCCTCCGCCTCGTTGAGCTTCTTGATCGCCTCGAAGATGCCCTTGACGATCAGCGGCGCAAGACCGAGCGAGGGTTCGTCGAGAAGCAGCAACTTCGGGCGCGCCATCAGCGCGCGGCCGATCGACAGCATCTGCTGCTCACCGCCCGAAAGTGTTCCGCCGCGCTGGGCGTGACGTTCCTTGAGACGCGGGAAGAGCGTGAAGATCTTCTCAACGTCTTCGGCGAAGTGTTTCAGATTGTCGAGGCCTGCGCCCATCTGAAGATTTTCCAGAACCGTCATGCGCGGGAAGATGCGGCGGCCTTCTGGCGACTGTGCAATGCGTAGACGGGCAATTTCATGCGTCGGCATGCGGGTGATGTCGCGGCCCTCGAAGACCACCGAACCGGTGCGGGCCTGCGGGCTGCCGCAGATCGTCATCATCAGTGTCGACTTGCCGGCGCCATTGGCGCCGATCAGGCTGACGATCTCGCCCTTGTTGACGTGGACATCGACGCCGGCCAGCGCGCGGATATTGCCGTAATAGGTTTCGACGCTGTTGACCTGAAGGAGCGGTTGACCGGTCATTACTTCATCGCCCATCAGTTTGCGCCTCCTTCGAGCTGCTCGACGGCTGCGATCACCTTTTCCACTTCTTCATCCTCGACACCGAGATAGGCCGCGATAACCCTCGGATCGTTCTTCACGTGATCCGGCGTGCCATCGGAAATCTTCTGACCATATTCGAGGACGACGACGTGGTCGGAGATTTCCATGACCACCGACATGTCGTGCTCGATCAGCAGGATCGACGTTCCTGTTTCGGCGCGAATGCTCTTCAGCAGCGCGTTGAGCGTTGCCGATTCCCGTGGGTTGAGGCCGGCAGCCGGTTCATCCAGGCAAAGCAGCTCGGGGCCAGTGCACATGGCGCGGGCAATTTCGAGACGCCGCTGGGCGCCGTAGGGCAGGTCGCCGGCGGGGTCGTCGGCGCGGTCGATCAGGTCGGCCTTCTCAAGCCAGAAACGGGCAAGCTCGATCGCCCCGGCCGCTTCCCGCCTATAGGGGCCGACACCGATGAGGCCGAGGATCGTATAACCCGATGCCTTCATCAGCTTGTTGTGCTGGGCAACCAGCAGGTTTTCTAGAACGGTCAGGCCGGAGAACAGCCGGATGTTCTGGAAGGTACGTGCGACCTTGGCTTCCCTGGTGATGCGAAAGTCCGGAAGGCGCTCCAGCAGGTATTGCTTGCCGCTCTTCTGGTTGAACGTGATCATGCCCATCGTCGGCTTGTAGAAGCCGGTGATGCAGTTGAAGACGGTGGTCTTGCCGGCGCCGTTCGGCCCGATCAGCGCGGTGATATCGCCGCGCTTGGCTTCGAAGGAGAAGTCGTTGATGGCCATCAGGCCGCCGAACTTCATCGACAGGTGTTCGACCTTGAGAAGAGTGTCGTCAGACATCGTATTCGTTACGGGGCTCATCAACCATGGCCCTCCTTGATGAAGCTTCCGGATATCGCCTTGCGCTCTCGGAGGAAGGCTGTCGGCTCACGCGAGCCGACGAAGCCGCGCGGCTTGAACAGCATGACGACGACCATGGCGAGGCCGAAGATCAACATGCGGTAGAGTTCCGGCGTAAAATCGGGTCCGAAGACGAGTTTTAGGAAGTCCATGCTGCGCAACAACTCGGTGCCGCCGACCATGACGATGGCCGCGATCGCGATGCCGGTCAACGAACCCATGCCGCCGAGAACGACGATAGCGAGAATGACGGCCGATTCCAGGAAGACGAAGGATTCCGGCGAGACGAAGCCCTGGCGGGCGGCGAAGAACGAGCCGGCGAAACCGGCAAACATCGCGCCCGTAGCAAAGGCGGTGAGCTTGGTCGTGACCGTGTTGATGCCGAGCGAACGGCAGGCGATCTCGTCTTCGCGCAAGGCTTCCCAGGCGCGTCCGATCGGCATGCGGCGCAGCCGGATGGTGACATAGGCCGTCAGCATGCAGAGCGCCAGGATCAGGTAAAAGAGGAAGATCTTGTAATAGGCCGAGGAGATCGGCAGGTGAAAGAGCTTGGCAAAGCCGCCGGCCGTCGCATCGAAGGGAATGCCGAAGAGTGTTGCCTTCGGGATGCTCGAGATACCGAAAGTGCCCTTCGTCACTTCAGTCCAGTTGATGAGGACGAGACGAATGATTTCACCGAAGGCAAGCGTCACGATGGCCAGGTAATCGCCGCGCAGGCGCAGCACCGGGAAGCCGAGAATGACACCCCAGAGTGCCGCGAAGATGCCCGAAAGCGGCAGCAGCACCCAGAAGGACAGGCCGAAATAGCTCGAAAGCAGTGCGTAGGAATAAGCGCCAACAGCATAGAAGGCGACATAACCGAGGTCGAGCAGGCCGGCGAGGCCGACGACGATGTTCAGCCCCCAGGCGAGCATCACATAGATCAGGATCTGGATGCCGAAATTGTCGACATATGTCAGCGAGCCCTGAGGGCCTTTGATCGCCACCACCACCATGGGATAAAGCAGCAGCGCGATCAGCGCGATCTTCAGGAAATGCCGGTGGAAGAAGCTCTTCTCGGTTGAGATGTCGAGTTCGCCCTGTCTCGACTTTGCCAGCTTGCGGCTATCGAGATGCGGCCGCAGGAAAACCACCGTGGCGAAGCGGCCGATGGCGGCGACCGCGACGAAGATCGCAAGCAGGCCCCAGCGCTGGACAATGATCAGCTCGTTGCTGATGTTCTGGTCGGTCTTGAGGCCGACATAGAGAACGAACATGCCGAACGACAGGACGGCGGCGAAAAGAGCTTCGGTAAGGCCTTTGCGGACAAGTCCGGCATCGGGCTTGCCTGCAGAATTTTCGATGTTTGCCATGACGTTATACCTTCTCGACTTCCGGCCGCCCGAGGATGCCGGTCGGCTTGAAGATCAACACGAAAGCCAGGATCGCAAAGGTCGCGACGTCCTTATAGGCGATGGTGAAGTATGCCGACCACAGCGACTCGATAAGGCCGATAAGGAGGCCGCCGAAGACGGCGCCGGGTAACGAACCGATACCGCCGAGAACGGCTGCCGTGAAGGCCTTCACACCGGGCGTGAAGCCGTCGTTAAAAGAGGCGACGCCATAATACATCAGGTACATCGTGCCGGCGACGGCTGCGAGTGCCGCACCCATAACGA
Organism: Rhizobium indigoferae; assembly: GCF_034554815.1. Classification (NCBI taxonomy): domain Bacteria; kingdom Pseudomonadati; phylum Pseudomonadota; class Alphaproteobacteria; order Hyphomicrobiales; family Rhizobiaceae; genus Rhizobium; species Rhizobium indigoferae. The sequence goes on from NZ_CP140635.1 coordinate 3,422,036, forward strand.
AAGTGATCGAGATCGTCTGGTCGACGTTGACGCCGAGGAGCGCTGCCATCTTGCGATCCTGCTCAGTGGCGCGCTGGGCACGGCCGAGTGCGGTACGATTGACGATGTACCAGAAGATCGTGAGCAGCACTGCCGTGATCACGATGATGATGATCTGTTTCAGCGACACCGAGATGTTGCCGAACTGGTAGACCGAGCTCACCATCGGCGGAATCGGCTTGTTGCGTGGACCCTGTGTGACCTGGATGAAGTTGGACAGCGTGATCGACATGCCGATCGCGGTAATCAGCGGCGCCAGGCGGAAGGAACCGCGCAGGGGACGGTATGCGACGCGCTCAATCGTCCAGTTCCACAAGCTCGTCATCAACATCGCGACGACAAGCATCGCCAGCAGCAGAACTGCCACCGGAAGACCTGCGAAGATGGATGTGAGGACGAGGAAGACGATAAGAGCGGCGAAACCACCGAGCATGAAGATGTCGCCATGGGCGAAATTGATCATGCCGATAATGCCGTAAACCATCGTATAGCCAATAGCCACAAGGCCATAAATGGATCCGAGCGTCAGCCCATTTAAGAGCTGCTGGACGAAATACTCCATATGTCGTTTTCCCCTGGATGCGAGCGAAACACGCTGCATCTCTTTTTGGTTCTTCAGTTCTCCGTTTCAGAGAACCTCATAGGCCGAATGCATAGCGGTTTCGTTGGAAATGTGAAGACAAAAAGGATTTACTCCGACAGATTCTTGTCAGAACAGGCCTAACTGGCGCGTTTTGAACCAAAATCCACAGAAAAACGGCAGAGCAGGGCCTATTTTTAGCCAGAAACTGCCACTGGCTTAACCATGCGGAGATATCGCCGTCGATTTCCTGCCCCGCTTGCTGCGTAAGCTATTCCACAGAATTGGAAGATGGAGCAAATTCAGACCCCAAGGCAGCCTCTTTGACGAATGCCATTTCACGAACAATGCCCCATCTTCGTCTGACAAGGCCGAAAACTTATGGTAGCATCATCAAGCTGTGCATTGAGGGATGCAGAGCATGACGGGGAACACCATATAACTTAAGTATCTGGTTGTAATAGGGATGGTTTGCGGACGAGCGACAACGGGGTGCTCGCCGCGTGGCGAACGGCAAAAGGACAATGCTGAGGACATTTGAAAAGGCGGCACTCGAAGCCGGCAAGGCCATCATCACGGTCTTGCGCGAAGGCTTCCCCGTCGCCATGAAGGCGGATGCCAGTCCGGTCACGGTCGCCGACGAGGAGGCTGAACGCATCATCCTCGCTCATCTCGCCAGAGATTATCCCGAAATACCCGTCGTGGCGGAAGAATCGGTCGCCGCCGGAAAAGTGCCCGACATTGCCGGCCGTGGCTTCTTTCTTGTCGACCCTCTCGACGGTACCCGCGAGTTCGTCGACGGACGGCAGGAATTCACCGTCAACATCGCCTATATCGAGAACGGCGCCCCGGTGGCGGGCATCGTCTACGCGCCAGCGCTCGGACTTGCCTTCTCGGGAGAACGCGGCCACGCCGAAAGGCTTGTCGTCGCGGACGATTTCACGGTTGGCGCACGCAGCACAATCACTGTGCGCGAACAGCCTGAAGACAGGCTGGCGCTTGCAAGCCTTCGCCACAACAGCCCGGAGACCGGAAGCTTCCTCGCCGACCACGCGATCTTCAAATGCACCAATATCGGCTCCTCGCTGAAGTTCTGCCTGCTGGCCGAAGGCAAGGCCGACGTCTACCCGCGTTTCACCCGCACGATGGAATGGGACACCGCGGCCGGCGATGCGGTGCTGCGCGCCGCTGGCGGTTCGACGGTGACGCTGGACGGAACGCCGCTGACCTATGGCAAGACGGGAACCGCGGCCGATTTCGACTTCGCCAACCCGAACTTCATCTCCTGGGGCGGCAGGAAACGCGTCCTCGAACCGGCGTGACCATCCTTAGGGACCATCCTTGGGATCGTTGAATACCGGCAAGCGGCGCGATTCTCTGCATCGTAACCATGAGCTCAGACCTGTCGCGACAATCCGCGACCGGCCTCGGGCATGCGCGCCTCAACTGCGCAAGCGTCCCTCCGTAAAGCGCATCCACGATCCCCTCTCCAGCTGTGAAGTGATTCGCGTTATCGGGCCTCACTGAGCGATTCGGGCCGCAAATTCGTTGCCCTGCATCTTTTCAAGACGCTGCGCGCCATCAATCCTGCCTTGATTTTGTCACATTTCGGCACGGCTTCGACAGTGATCGATATCTTCATCAGAAAAATTTCGCCCCGTGTTCCGTTAAGAAATATGCTTAAGAGACCTGGGTCACGTGTCGAAACGGCACGTCGCCACCCCCCTGTAAAGCCCTGCCAAAGGCCTAGAAACTTTGACAAAATTCCAATTCTTAACGAAATATCATGAGCTTGCCTCAACTTAACGCACATGCGAAAGATTTGCTGCGATGCGATATTTCTCTGGACACCATTACACAATTGTCGCATTTTTCCGTTTTAGTAGGGTTACCAAGACCTGAGTGCAGCCCTGGTGACAGGGTTAACCATTGATCGCCTATTGCCGCCGCGCCCCCCTCGAAGACAACAGAGTACGATCCTTGAGCATCACGGAACTAAACAACAGCATTTCGACAGACTCCTTCCGGCCGAGCCGCCGCCAGCAGCCGAGCCTGAAGATCCAGACCCCTGTTATCCATAGCGATGCGCCGCAGGCGCCGTTGGTGGATCTGGTCCTGAAGCGGGCGTTCGACATTTTTTCGTCGTTGAGCGCCCTCCTCGTCCTCGCCCCGTTCCTTCTGTTCGTCGCCCTGCTGATCAAGCTCGACAGCCCGGGACCGGTGCTCTTCAAGCAGACCCGCTGGGGCAAGAACTGCAAGGCCATCAAGGTCTACAAGTTCCGTTCCATGCGCACCGACCTCTGCGACGTCTCCGGCGTTGCCCAGACGGTGAAGAACGATCCGCGCATAACTCGCATCGGCGCCATCCTGCGCCGCACGAATGTCGATGAGTTGCCGCAGCTGCTGAACGTGTTGCTGGGCCACATGTCGGTCGTCGGCCCGCGTTGCCATGCAATCGGCATGCGCGCCGGCGGCATGCTCTACGAAGAGCTCGTACCGGAATACCATCAGCGCCATGCGATGCGCCCCGGCATGACGGGTCTTGCCCAGATGCGCGGCTTGCGCGGCCCGACCGATCGTCCGGCCAAGGCGCGCGCCCGCATCGCCAGCGATCTCTATTACGTCGGGAATTTTTCGATCGTGATGGACATGCGCATCATTTTCGGAACCGTCGTGTCGGAGCTGACCCGCGGAAAAGGCTTCTAAGCTTTAAGCTTTGTGAGAAGAGACCGGCTGCCTTGTGCATGTCGCCGAAAAGTGTGCAGCGGTTTTGCGAAACCGACATGCATAAAACAAAGACCTAAAGCGCGATGCCACGCGCTTTAGAGCATCCGGCACCGGAATGCTCTGGCGACCGCCTGCATGCGGTTGGCCGAGTCGAGTTTGCGCATCGCGCTCTTCAGATAACCTGCCACCGTATGCGACGAGAGATCGAGAACGATCGCGATCTCGTCGCCGCTCTTGCCGGCCGCCGACTACAGCGCCGCGCGTCTTTTTAGACGCGCAAAGGACGCTGTAGCACTTTGAATTGCCGCCTGATTCCTTAAGTCGATTCCGATTTAAGGAATCAGGCGGCGTCGCAGGCATTCGATTTCGCGCCGGGTGAGCGTCTCCGACGGACCGTTTCCGGGTTGCCATTGCGCGAAACCTTGTCCAGAAGCTCCATGCAGCCGTAAAGCAGCGCCATCGCCTGCTCCCGCGTGGGCATAGGACAGTCGCCTGAGAAGGCGAAGATGTATTGTTTCAGGTCAGCGTCATGCAAGCGCGAAGGCGAAGGTATTCTTCAGCCCGTGCATCTGAAAGAGCGTGTTGAGTCTGCGGTTTTCCTGATTGGCGGCGCTGCCCGCAAACGACCCCTCTTTGCAGAAGATCGGCACGATCGTCCGCTTCATCGCGGTCAACAGTCTGCTGCAATAGAAGGGATCGGCGGCCTCGTAAAAGCCGACCAGGCTTAGCGGCCAGTTGCTGATCAGCCGGTTTTCGATGAAAGCCGTACGGTCGCCGCGCGGGAAAACCGAGAGCAGATAAAAATCGAAGCCCGCAAGCTTCGCCATCTCCCCGAGCCGTTCCTTGCCGTCGTTAAACGAAGCCCCGGCGCCCACGGCCTTCGACGGCGAAAATGCAGCATCCTCAGCGCAGTCGTCGACTGCGCGCTCAGGTCTTTCCATCTTCGTATCCTCGTAAGGCCAGCATCGGCTCGGCCTCGCTGCCGGCGGCGAGAAGCTCGCGCCGGAGCAGCAGCAGATTCTGCCCCGCATTCCGAGGACACGAAGCGTCAAAAGCGCAAACTGGACTAATGCAGCGGGAAGAGCGGAGTCGAAGTCTTGCGCTCATTCCTTTGTTGCAGCACTTAGAAGATCATCCCGGGAAATCAGCTAATCTTTATTCCGCATGGCTCCCATGCGGGCGCTACAAATTGACGTAGCGGCAGGCGGCCGCCCCCAAATCCGCGGCCCGAGGGCATCTAAATTTGTTATCAAAGTCTTACGATGGGTTTAGGCAATTTTTAAATGTGGCAGGCTAGAGTGGGGTTCGTGGTCTTGCGTTGTGTAGAGAGTCCAATGACCGAAATGATACGTCCCCGAGTAAAATATGTCATCGGCCCCGATGGCAGCCCCCTGACGATCGCGGATCTTCCGCCGCCGAATACGCGGCGCTGGGTGATTCGCCGGAAGGCAGAGGTTGTCGCGGCTGTTCGCGGTGGCTTGTTGAGCTTGGAAGAGGCCTGCGAGCGTTATACGCTCACGGTCGAAGAATTCCTCTCCTGGCAGTCGTCGATCAACAGCCACGGTCTCGCTGGCCTGCGCACCACGCGCATTCAGCAATATCGTCACTGATCACTCGCCAGCATCGACGACATCTATTTCGGGCCGGACGCATCTCCCATCAGGGAATGAAGAAGGCCCGAAATCATTGACGAGGCCGCATAGCACCAGAGGCCTGGCTGCGTGAAGGCATCCGCCAGCCCCGTCGTCTTCGCCGCCGCAATGACGATCGCGACCAGCAGCACGTCCATCATCGACCACTTGGACAGATGCGGTACGACACGACGATAGAACAGGCTGCCGGCCTGACCGCCGGTGGCCGTCGCTTCTGCGGCGATCCCGATCATCTTCAGAGACGGGAGCAGGATCGAAACCAGTGCAACGATCGCCGCCAGCAGCCCATCCCCGCCTTGCCAAAGCGAGACGATGACTTCGATGAGGGACGGCGTCTCGTCGAAGAAATACAGCGTCTCGAAATGGACCAGCGGTAACACGAGGCCGAGCGCCAGGAAGAACGGCGCGGCCACGAGAAGCACGGGGCGAATCATCGAGAGCGCCTTCATTGCCCTGAACCTCGTATCGATCCGATATTTTGCATGAACACTCCGTCTTGTATCTGTCTTGCCTCCACGGCTTGGCACGACCGCGCGGCCATGTCACGGTCCGCTACGACACTATCCGTTACGAGGAAAGACAATGAACATTCGAAACGAGGAAGGCGCCTCCGGCGGCCGGTATGCGGCCGAGGTGGAGGGGCACGAGGCCGAGATGACCTATTCGCGCACATCGCCGAAGCTCATCATCATCGATCACACGGCCGTTCCCGATGCGTTGCGCGGCAAGGGTGTCGGCCAGGCATTGGCGCTCCACGCCGTGGAAGCAGCCCGCACCGGCGGATGGAAGATCATTCCGCTTTGCCCCTTCTTCAAGGCGCAGGCGCAACGCCATCCGGAATGGAAGGATGTCGTGAACTAGCGCATCTGCCCGAAAATCGGAATCGGTTGTCAGAAAGCACGATGCGCGGATTGAAAGAGTTGGAGCGTCCTTTGCGCGTCCGAAAGGACGCACGGCGCTCTAATGCGCGTCGCTCAAAGACAGGCTGCAGGTTTGGGGCGGCGCATAAAAAGTCATGACTCGCGTCGCCTGAATCACGCTCGATGTGACCCGCTTTGGAGGTAGCTTCTTCAATCGCCTTCGGCGTGACAGCCTCGATTTCGGCGACAGCTGCGCCGAGGCGCTCGCCGATAGGCGAAAACACCAAAAGCCATGTATGACGGACAGCGCGCCCGTCATACATGGCTTCTCAGCGGCGATCCCAGGCGCCGAAACCGGCGCCCACCGTTTTTCACTTACGCCCTTGCTCGGGCGCCGCTGTCACGCTCTTCCAGCGCCGTCGCCCTTGCATATTCCGCCTGCATCTCCTCGAGCGCCATTTCCAGCGTCTCTTCCTGCATCTTCAGTTCCTTGATCGAAACCTGCAGGTTATCGGCCCGCTGACGCGCGGCCTTGGCGAAGGTCGGATAAGCAAAGTGATTCGGGTCGGAAATACCGGACTTCTTTTCCTCGACGACGATCTGGCTCTCCAGATCCTTCGTCATCCGTTCGAATTCAGACATCATCATTTGCAATTGCTGCAACTGACGTCGTTTTTCGTTCACCTGAAATTCCTTCAGGCGAACGAGACTTTCTCGCGACTTCATACGCATTACTCCCGTGATGCGAGACCCCGGCTCAACTTGAAACCGCCCTGCGCGCCGCTTTGACACGGTTTGCTAAAAAATTTCCTGCGATATTAACAAATACCTACCGCTGGTAACCTTTCGTTTACGGGCATCGTTAATGATAGGCCCTATGATTTAAGGGTCGGTAAATGCCACGGCATGAAGTTCGAACCTTTTCATTGGCGAGTCGGATGAATCACTTAGCGCTGTTTCCTAATGTTAAAGTTGAGGAACGCCTTTTTGAGATTCCTATTGGAAAACAGAGAAATGGAAAAATTATTTAATAAATTCGATACTCCTTGCCAGAGTGAATTAGAATTTGTTAACCATTTCGTGGCAGCTTCCAAATCACGTAGCGTGTTCGGTATCGTGTAGGGGGCCAGACCACCTTTCGGCGGCGGTAAAGGGGATAATTATGCGGGTACTTCTAATCGAGGATGACAGCGCGACGGCGCAGAGCATCGAGTTGATGCTGAAATCAGAGAGTTTTAATGTTTATACCACCGATCTCGGTGAAGAAGGCGTCGATCTGGGCAAGCTGTATGATTATGACATCATCCTTCTCGATCTGAACCTGCCCGACATGTCCGGATATGAAGTGCTTCGCACTCTCCGGTTGTCCAAGGTCAAGACACCGATCCTCATCCTGTCGGGCATGGCCGGCATCGAAGACAAGGTTCGTGGCCTCGGCTTCGGCGCCGACGACTACATGACCAAGCCGTTCCACAAGGACGAGCTCGTCGCTCGCATCCACGCCATCGTCCGCCGCTCCAAGGGCCATGCCCAGTCGGTCATCATGACCGGCGAGTTGATCGTCAACCTCGACGCCAAGACTGTCGAAGTCGGCGGCCAGCGCGTCCACCTGACGGGCAAGGAATATCAGATGCTGGAGCTGCTTTCGCTCCGCAAGGGCACCACCCTCACCAAGGAAATGTTCCTGAACCACCTTTACGGCGGCATGGACGAGCCGGAACTCAAGATCATCGACGTCTTCATCTGCAAGCTCCGCAAGAAGCTCGCCAACGCTGCCGGCGGCGCCAACTATATCGAGACCGTCTGGGGCCGTGGTTACGTACTTCGCGAGCCGGATGGGGCCGAATACGCCGAAACCGCCTGATTTTTCCCGATCCCCCTTATCGGATAAACGAAGATCCCGCCTTTCCGGCGGGATTTTTCGTTTCTGCCCTGAGCAAATAAGGAACCACCATGACGAAAGATTCAGGCTAGACCGGCCTGATCCTCTATATCTCGTTAAAGAAAATGGAACGTGGTGTCGGCCGAACGCACTTGCACGTTCGGCATGATGCTCGAGCGACGCCGATATTGGCGGAAGAAATCTGCGTCAGGCGGCGATCGCGCGGTTTCCGAAAACCGCGGTCAGGATCTTGCGATCGAACGGCTTCAGCAGGAAGTCGGTCGCACCGGCCCGTTTGCCCGCCATCAGCTTCTTCAGATCCGCCTCGACGACGCAGTAATAGATCTTGACCTCTTTGCCGCCGTCCATGGCGCGGATGGCGGCGATGAGATCGAGGGCGCCTTCCATGCCGGAATCGACGATCAGATATTCCGGCAGCTCCGCCTGGCAGCGCTGCAGCGCCTCGCCGGCGTTGGAGGCTTCGCTGACGAGAAAATCGAGTTCGGAGAGAATGCGCTTGCCGACCTTGCGGACGATGTCCGAATTATCGGTGATCATGAACCTTTGCATGGCCGCTCCTTTGCCCCCGCATTCGTCGCAGCAAGAGGCCTCTTACAACCCTGGAGAATAGGTCCATCAGGCTAACGAATCGTTACCGGACGGGCGCCGACACGCGTCCGCGCTCCGAAATCAGGCCACCGCGGCCACTGCCGTGAACACCAGTTCGTCTGCGCTGGCGCTGTGATCGAGCGTCATTCCGCACTCTTGCGCCAGAAGCACCGTGTAATAGGGCTGGATCGAATGGGCGTCGATCGCCTCCTCGATGTTGCCGGTCGATATCTCGACGAATTTCGGCGGCAAGCGCATCAGTTTGCCTTTGGCCGTGAGCTTGAACCTGGCATCGAATTCGGGATTTTCGAGCGTTACCTCGAGTACACCGCCGCGCGGAATGGCAGAATAGGCAACGAGGAAGAGGTTGAGCAGCAGCTTGACACGATTCTTGGCGACGATGGCGCGCGGTCCGTTCCAGATCACCTCGGTCTTCTTCTCGGCGACGGCAAAATCCTTGGCAGCGCGTTCGGCCTCGCCCGTGTCGATCGAGGCGCCGACGGAGCCCGACGCACCAAAGGCGAGGCGTGCGAATTTCAGGCGGACGGACGCGTTGAGGGCGCTGGTGCGGATCAGGTCCATCGCATCGGAATCGGCGCCGCCCTCGTCCAGCAGTTCCAGCCCGTTATTGATCGCGCCGACGGGCGAGATGACATCGTGGCAAACGCGGCTGCAAAGAAGCGCGGCCAGATCCGGGCCGGACAGGGTGAGATTGGGGTTCTTGGACATCATCGTCTCCTGAGGGGCGGCAATTTCATTGCGCCCGGAATATACTTCATCAAAATTGCGCGAAGTTTGCGGTCGTACTCGATGCCATAATGACACCATATTTGGTAAACCGATTGTTAAGATCATCGGCGCAAAATGCACCAATCGCCGCGAGCGGTTGCCCGCTCCTAGCCAAACGACGAACGGATGACACAATGCGCCCTCGATTTCCGCACCGATTCATCGGCTTCTGCAGGTTGCTTTCGGCCCTCGTCTTCTCCTCGCTGATGGTTGCCGCACCGGCCGCTGCCCAGGACAACGGCCAGTACACGATGCAGGAAATCGTTGACGCCGGCCACTCCTTCTTCGGTTCCGCCAGCGGCGGACTTGCCAAGGTCGTCGAGAGTGCCTTCCAGAAATACGGCCTGCCGAACGGCTATATCCTCGGACAAGAAGGTGGCGGCGCCTTCATCGCCGGCCTTACCTATGGCGAGGGCCAGCTGAACACCAAGAACGCTGGCGAACATAATCTCTACTGGCAGGGACCCTCGCTCGGCCTCGATTACGGCGGCCAGGGCTCGCGCGTGATGATGCTGGTCTACGACCTGCCCTCTATCAACGGCATCTATGCCCGCTTCGGCGGCGTCAGCGGCTCGGCCTATGTGATCGCCGGCTTCGGCATGACGCTGCTCAAGAACAACGACGTGCTGGTCGTGCCGATCCGCACCGGCGTCGGCGCCCGCCTCGGCGTCAACGTCGGCTATCTCAAGATCACTCAGGCGCCGACCTGGAACCCCTTCTGAGGCCGCAAAGCCGCCGGAATCTGCCGCCGTCCCCACCGGCGGCCTTGCCATGCGCGTCATGCCTGCTTAATCATCGCGGCTGACCCGTATCAACCTTCTTACCGATGGCCGCGCCGTGATCGAATATGCTCTCTTGTTCGGATTGGGCTTCCTGACCGCGGCCTTCCTCGTCTTTCTGGTCTCGCCGGCCGTTCACCGCCGTATTGTCTGGTATACAGAGAACCGGCTGAAAGCGACGATGCCGCTGAGCCCACAAGAGGTTCGCGCCCAGAAAGACATGGTGCGCGCGCTTTATGCCGCCGAAAACGCCCGCACCACCCAGGACCTTCTGCGTGAGCGCGAGAAATCCCTGTCGTTCCAGCTTCGCCACGACGCCCTCGCCGTCGACGCCGGCAGGCTTGCCGCCGAGATCGGCGATTTGCAGGCGCAGATCGGCGAGATGCATGTCGAAGCAGCCGACCAGCGCTCGCATCTGCGCAAGGCCGAGAACTATATCAGCCAGTTGAAGACCAACCTGCATATTGCCGAGCAGTCCGCTGCCAACAAGGAAAGCGAACTGGCGACGATGCGGACGCGCCTGAGCAAGCTCGGTGAACAGGCCGATGGGCTGAGGATCGACCTGGCCGCGCGCGAGACCGAGGCGGAGAGCCTGAAATTCCGTGTCAACGCGCTGCGCGACGAACGCGACACGCTGCGCCAGGACGTCAGCCTGCTGCAGAAGCGCGCCAAGGATGCCGAACAGAAACTGACGCAGCAGCAGCATATGGTAATCCGTCTGGAGGATAAGGCCGCGCGCGAGAGCGCTTCCGCCACCGAAAAGGAAACCCTGGTCGCGCGCCGCCAGCAGGAGATCACCAAGTTGAAGGAGCAGTTGAAGGCCGCCAACGCCGAAATCCGCAAGGTCAACCGGGTGCTGCGCGACGCCGGCCTTGCCGGGATGGTGGCGGACCTGCCGGCGGAAATGCCGGCCGAAGACACGGTCGCATCCGCGCTCGACACCGCCGTCGTCACGTCTGAGATCGGCGAAGATGTCCGCACGCGCAGTGCCGCCCTTGCCGAGCGCCTGGAAAAGGCAAAGACCTCAACCGGGCGCGATGGCGCGATCCGCGAGGAGATCGCCTCGATCGCCGCCAATATGGTGGCGCTGACCGCACTTAACGAAGGTCCCTCCTCACCGATCCGCACACTGCTGTTGGATGCTGCGGAAAGGAATCCGAACGATCGCGTCAGCCTTGCCGACAGGGCGGCCGCGATCATCGCCGATCGCGCGCGCTGACGCCTTAGCGCGGCGCGCCATCATTTTTGAATTGGCGCAGAACCCTGAAAATCGATTTCGATTTGAGAAGGCATGCGTTAGATCCGGCCCATCGCCGAGGCCATGGAAAACAGTGCGATCCCCGTCGCCGTCGCGGCGTTGAGGCTGTCGAGTTCCTCCGACTGTGGAATGCGCGCGCTCTGGAACCGCGCAAGCAGCGCCTCCGGCAACCCCTCGCCTTCGGTGCCGACGACGAGCGCCATACGCGTCGAGGCCGGAATGGCGCGGATATCGGTCTTGCCGTGCGGCGAAAGCGTCCAGATGGCAAAGCCCCGTTCGGCAAGCGCCAGAAGCACATCCAGCGCCTTGCCGCCGCGACGGTGCGCAACGCCCAGCACCGAACCGACCGAGACACGCAGCGCCTTGCGGTAGAGTGGATCACAGGAGGTTTCGTCGAGCAGCACCGCATCGGCCCGGAAGGCAGCCGCATTGCGAAACATCGAGCCGGCATTGTCGTGATTGGAAATGCCACAACCGACGAGCACCAGCGCCTGCTCCGGCAGCGCGTCAAGAAGGGCAGCTTCCCCGCGATCCTCCCGCCGGCCGAGCGCGAGAACGCCGCGATGCAGATGGAAACCGACGACGCCGTCGAGCACATCGGCCCCGGCGACATAGACCGGCACATCGGCCGGAAACCGCTCCAGGATGGGCCGGACGCCCTCGACGCGGTTGCGCAGCAGCAGGATCTTTTCGGCGAAAAAGCCGCGGCCGGCCGCATGCGCCTCGGCGAGCATGCGCAGCACGACGGTGCCTTCGGCGATGAAGCGGTTCTCTCGGCCCGTCAGGTCGCGCTCACGAATATCGCGGAATTCGGCGACGCGCGGATCGTCGGCGCTGTCGATGTCGATCGGGACGGCGGCCATGCCGGCCTCAATTGCCCGCGACGGTGACGTCGGCGACGGTGCGGCCGGTCCTGAGATCGTAGACCAGCGCCTTGCTCTTGCCCTCGACCGTTTCGCCGTAGAACAGGATCTGCCCGGCCGAAAGGGATGTGGACTGCACCTTGAAGCCAAGCGGCAGGGAAACGGTTGCCGCAAGCGGCGCGTCTGAGGGCACGCCGGAGGCGGCAACAGCGGACGCCGTCTCCTTCGGCTCGCTGTGCATCGCCTTGTAGACAACCGCGCCGAAGACCGCCATAAGGCTCACGAACATGATGGCGCCGGAAACGATCTGCAGGCGGACCATCTTGCGCCGGACACTTTCCATCGCCGGATCAAGGGGCTTCTCTTCCTGGTCGTCTGGCTCGATTGCTGTCATCTGTGCGTCCCGTTCTAAAAAATACGTCGGAGAAGAAGCGTCTTGAGCGACCCCTTTAAACAAGCCGCCGGCAATAGAAAAGTCCTGACCGCCGATGAAAGCGCCGAAGGCCGGCTCGACGCCTGGCTGACGGCGCAGGTCGGCGAGGAATTTTCGCGCAGCCGCATCAAGACGCTGATCAAGGATGGCCAGGTTTTTCTGCGCGGCCAACCCGTCACCGACCCGCAACGCAAGGTGCGCACCGGCGATAGTTTCGAGATCACGCTGCCCGAGCCGGAAGACCCGACGCCGCAGGGCGAGGACATCCCGCTTGATATCCTCCATGAGGACGACGACGTCATCGTCATTTCCAAGCCTTCCGGCCTCGTCGTCCATCCCGGCCCCGGCAACTGGACGGGGACGCTGGTCAACGCGCTGATCCACCATTGCAGCGATACACTCTCCGGCATCGGCGGTGTGCGCCGCCCCGGCATCGTCCACCGCCTCGACAAGGACACGACAGGCGTCATGGTCGTCGCCAAGAACGATATTGCCCATCGCCACCTCTCGCTGCAATTTGCCGACCACGGCCGCACCATGCCGCTGGAGCGGGCCTACCAGGCAGTCGTCTGGGGCCGGCCCCGCACGCTGTCTGGCACAGTCGACGCGCCGCTTGGCCGCGCCACCGGCGACCGCACGCGCCGCGCCGTCAAACGTCCTGACAGTCAGGACGCCGACGAGGCGATCACGCATTACCAGGTGATCGAGCGCTTCCATGAGAAGCCGGACGCGACCGCGTTCGCCTCGCTGGTCGAGTGCCGCCTCGAAACCGGCCGCACCCACCAGATCCGTGTCCACATGGCCCATATCGGCCATCCGCTGCTCGGCGATACGGTTTACGGCGCCGGCTTCAAGACCAAGGCCAATCTTCTGCCCGAAGAGATCCGCAAGGTCGTCAACGGTTTCGGCCGTCAGGCGCTGCATGCCTTCATGCTGCAATTCGAGCATCCCCGCACCGGCGAAATCATGCATTTCGAGGTGCCGCTGCCAGATGATATGGTCGAATTGGTCGAGGCGCTGCGGCGATAAAGGCGGCTCTGAATGCCCGTCTTCCAACTCACACCTGCGTGAGCGGCACCTTGAACCGCCGTTTCGCCACACTTATCTGTATATAGACTTAGTGCGGGCTCGGAGAGAGCCGCACGTCCCGGTTTGCCTTTTTAACGCGAGGACGCGTTTCCATCGGGAACCGGAATTCACTTTAGGAGGGTGCACTATGGCCCGAAATACCTTGCCGTCCATTACCGCCGGTGAAGCCGGTCTCAATCGTTACCTCGACGAAATCCGCAAGTTCCCGATGCTGGAGCCGCAGCAGGAATACATGCTCGCCAAGCGTTATGCCGAGCATGGTGACCGGGACGCCGCCCACAAGCTCGTCACCAGCCATCTTCGCCTCGTCGCGAAGATCGCGATGGGTTATCGCGGCTACGGCCTGCCGATCGGCGAAGTCGTCTCCGAGGGCAATGTCGGCCTGATGCAGGCCGTCAAGAAATTCGATGCCGAGCGCGGCTTCCGCCTCGCCACCTATGCCATGTGGTGGATCAAGGCCTCGATCCAGGAATATATCCTGCGCTCGTGGTCGCTGGTGAAGATGGGCACGACCGCCAACCAGAAGCGCCTGTTCTTCAACCTGCGCCGGCTGAAGGGCCGCATCCAGGCAATCGATGACGGCGACCTGAAGCCGGAGCACGTATCGGAAATTGCCACCAAGCTGAACGTCTCGGAGGAGGAGGTCATTTCGATGAACCGCCGCCTCTCCGGCGACGCCTCGCTGAACGCACCGATCAAGGCAGCCGAAGGTGACAGCGGCCAATGGCAGGATTGGCTGGTGGACGACCATGACAGCCAGGAAGACGTGCTGATCGAACAGGATGAGCTCGACACCCGCCGGCGCATGCTGGCGAAAGCGATGAGCGTGCTGAACGAGCGCGAACGCCGCATCTTCGAGGCTCGCCGTCTCGCCGAGGATCCAGTGACCCTGGAAGACCTTTCGACCGAATTCGACATCAGCCGCGAACGCGTGCGCCAGATCGAGGTCCGCGCCTTCGAAAAGGTGCAGGACGCGGTCCGCAAGGAAGCCCTGGAACGCGCCAAGGCCGTCCGCGTCGTCGAAGCCACGGCATAAGCCTGCCGCGCGATACAATTGAAGAAGGCGGGTCCCTTGCGGCCCGCCTTTTCATTTTCATTCACTTTTGTACCGCAGTCTCAGCGCCACCCCAAAGGTCCGGAATGCTGGCTTTGCTGAAGAAACCCTCACTGACTCGTCGACACATCCCCGAGCGCGGTCCATTCCTTGATCGCGGTATTGAAGGCGTCCGTTCCCGTACCGCCCTTTTCCATCGTCAGCAGCGCGCGGCGGCCGTTGCGGTAGGTGATCGGAATATCGATCCAGTTGCGGGTCGACATCAGGTCGAGATTGGCCTTGCGCGCATCAGGGTAATCGTTGAGCGCGATCATATGGAAATCGTCGGTGATCTTGGCCGGAACCGCGATCAGCGCGTCGCCGCGGTCCTGCTCCGTGCGCTTCATCGAGATGCGCTGGACGCTGTCGATGCTGCCGCCTTCGAAATTCGGCGGCACCGAGAATACGATCTCCACGAGATGGCTTGCCGGCAGTGACGGATCGGAATTGCGCTTGAAGGTGACGAGAGCCGAAAGATTGCGTTCGGGAACGGTGACGTTGCCCTGCACCGTCGCCTCCTGCCGGCCGTCCTGGCCAGCCTCGTGCTGCACACTCCAGACGACCGATCCCTCGATCGCCGTCGGCGAACTCTGGCCGATACGCTCCTCATAGAGGAACATCTTTTCCGACGAACCGACGGGTGGGGTCTGCTGCGGCGATGCCACCGGGCCGTTTGGCGTCGGCGTTTCGGCGGGTGCCACATCGCCCTGCGCGCTGGCAGGCGGCGTATCTGCTGCCGCGACATTCTGTTCGGCGACCGATTTTCCTTCCGCAGTCGGTGTTCCCGGCACAGTCGCCGGTCCACTGTCGACCTCGGTTCCATCGGTCAGCAGCCGTTGGGTGAATTTCGAATTGGCCGCAGCGCCGTCATTGTTCATTGCCGCTCCCTGCGGGTTCGGCTGAGCCGGCGTCGCTGGGGTATTCTGCGCTCCTGGTGTGGTTGGCTGGGCTGGCGTCACCGCGCCCGGCTGGGCAGGCGTCGCCGAGCTAGCCGGCGGTGTTGCCGCCTCGTTCTTGGTCGCCTGCGACGGTGCCGAGCTGACGAGCCCGTCGACCATCGCCACTAGCGCCTCTCTGTTCATCCAGCCGGCATAGGCGCCGCCACCAATCAGGATGAGTGCGAAGATGAGCGTGATCACGGTACCGATGCCGAAGCGGCGACGCTTCGGCTCCATACGGAAACTCTTGCCCTGCAGCTTGGAGGCAACGATCTGATCGATATCCATCGACGGATTGGCGTCATCGTCATCAGCGGCGACCGAGCCGCGGCGGTCGTAGCCGCGCAGCGCCTTCGCCTCGCGCCAGTCCTCGCTCGGCGCGCCGCTAGCAGCCGCGGGCTTGCCGTTGTGCACTTCCGCGAAGATATCGACATCGTCGAAATGGGAGGCAACCGGCGCCTTCTTATTGCTGCCGGCCTCGATCGGCGGCAGATCGTCGAAGGCGGCTGTCTCCCAGGAGAAACTTTCCTTGGCGGCCGGCATGACGGCCGCGGGGGCCGCATTTTCGAGGCTTGATATCACCTCTTCGAAGGCGCGCGCCGAGGCATCCGCGGTGACCGGCGCCGCCTGCGAATATTGCCTGAGTTCCTCTTCCGCCCATTCGGTCTCCGCATCCTTGGGCGGCGGAGCCGGCGTTTGGGCAACGGGCTCGGCCCAGACCGGGTCGAAATGCGCCGCAGCATCGGCCTGCAACGGCTCCTCGCGGCTGTGCTCGACGAATTCCTGCTGACGATCCAAATCGGCGACCGGCTCCACCAGCCGGTTGGATGCATGGTCTATGCCGCGGGTGGTCGGCGGCAACGGCTCGACGGGCTCGTAAGCCTCCTCGGCCTCCGGCTCCTCGTTGTCCACCGCCACCGGCTCGGCCGCGATCTCGTCAGCTTCCAGGGGATGCTGCTCGTCGGCACGGTCTTCGTCGGCTTGCTCGCTGCGATGCGCGGCAGGCGGCTCCCAGCCGTCATGTTCGGCCGACACGTCTTCGGCAGCGACGTCGCGCGCCTCGCTAGCATGCCATTCCTCGGCTGGCGCTTCCTCTTCATGCGAGGGATGCCAATATGTCTCGGCGGGACCGGATGTCTCCGGCGAAACCGCTGTCTCGGCGGCAACAGGGATTTCGGCGGGAACAGGTTCTTCCGCGGAAAGGGGCTCCTCGGCAGCGACCTCTTCCTCAGCGTCCTCTGGCGCGGCGGCTTCCACGTGATCGGGCTCGTCGGCGGCCTCGGCCGCCTGCGGTTCCGCATAGGCTTCGTCAACCGGCTCCTCGACAGCCGTCTCCGGCGCAGGCGCCCGTTCGCTTTCGTCGTGAAGAGTTTGCTCTTCCGCCGATTCCAGCGCGGCGACGGCGGCGACCGGCTCATCGAGCGGCAGCGCCTCGGAGTGTTCGCCTTCCACCTCGCGGATGGCGGCCTCGAGCTTTTCGAGCTGGCGTTGCAGCATGGCTTCCGGCGGACGCGGCTTCATATTCTCGAGCTGCCGCTGCACTGCGCCGCGGGCACGTTCGTAGACTTTCACCCGCATCTCGGGGGTATTTTCAGCCAAGCCGTCAACGGCCCGCCGAATGACTGCAATAAAATCCGCCATCAGTACTTTCTCAAGAAGTCCGGTACCCTACCGAACCATCCTCCACAGTGACCCGTGAGCTTAATCCTCAAACGGATCGGTCACAAGTATCGTATCATCCCGCTCCGGGCTGGTGGACAGGAGCGCGACAGGCGCCCCGATCAGCTCTTCGACCTGGCGAACATATTTGATCGCTTGTGCCGGCAGATCCGCCCAACTGCGGGCGCCGACGGTCGATTCCTTCCATCCCTCCAGCGTGATGTAGATCGGTTCGACCCTAGCTTGCGCTCCCTGGCTTGCCGGAAGATGATCAATCTGTTCGCCGTCGAGCATATAGCCAACGCAGATCTTCAATTCCTCGAGACCGTCGAGCACGTCGAGCTTGGTGAGCGCGATGCCCGTGATGCCATTGGTGGCAATCGATTGACGCACGAGTGCAGCGTCGAACCAGCCGCAGCGCCGCTTGCGTCCGGTCACCACACCGAACTCATGACCTTTTTCGCCAAGGAACTCACCGATCGCGTCCTTCAGCTCGGTCGGGAATGGGCCTTCGCCGACGCGTGTCGTATAGGCCTTGGTGATACCGAGGATATAGCCGAGCGAGCCGGGCCCCATGCCTGAACCGGCGGCGGCCTGACCGGCCACCGTGTTCGATGAGGTGACGAAGGGATAGGTGCCGTGATCAATGTCGAGCAGGCTGCCCTGCGCGCCTTCGAAGAGGATGCGGGAGCCCTTGCGACGCTCCTTGTCGAGGAAAAGCCAGACCGTATCACGGAAAGGCAGTACCCGATCGGCGATCGAGGTCAGTTCGTCCATGATCGCCTGGTGGCTGACTTCGGCGACACCGAGGCCGCGGCGAAGCGCGTTGTGATGCGTCAGAATACGGTCGACCTTGCCGGAAAGACTATCGAGATCGGCAAGATCCATGACGCGGATGGCGCGACGGCCGACCTTGTCTTCGTAGGCCGGGCCGATGCCGCGGCGCGTCGTGCCGATCTTGGTGCCGCTGTTCGATGCCGCATCCTCGCGCATCGCGTCGAGCTCGCGGTGCAGCGACAGGATGAGCGTCGCATTGTCGGCGATACGCAGATTTTCGGGCGTGATCGTCACACCCTGACCGGCGAGCTTTTCAATCTCGGCGATCAGCGCATGCGGATCGACGACGACGCCGTTGCCGATCACCGCCATCTTGCCGGGACGCACGACGCCGGACGGCAGCAGCGAGAGCTTGTAGCTGGTGCCGTCGATGACGAGCGTGTGGCCGGCATTGTGTCCGCCCTGAAAGCGCACGACAATATCTGCACGCTCCGAAAGCCAGTCGACAATCTTGCCCTTGCCTTCGTCACCCCATTGCGAACCGACCACGACTACGTTCGTCATCCAACTCTTCCTGTTACCGGCGCGGAACCGCGCACCTGCTCAAACCCGCGCATCTATAAAGCTTTGTTTTTTGGAAAGCGACCCTGTTGTCACAGTAGATTGGGCTTTTTACGTGACAAATCAGCAGCCGACAGGCTATTTCCCCTCACAAAACGCCGCACGGCGATCGCGGAAAGACGGGAAGAACGCTCTTGCAAGCCACGGCCTATATCTGCCTCGTTATCGCCACCCTTTGCTGGGGCGGCAACTCCGTCGCCGGCAAACTCGCGCTTGGGCATATCAGCCCGATGATGCTGACGTTCCTGCGCTGGTTCCTGGCCGTGGCGGTGATCGCTGTGATTTCAGTACCGCAATTGCGGAAGGACTGGCCGGTGGTCAGGAAGAACCTGCCGCTGCTCCTCTTCTACGGCGTCATCGGCTACACCCTTTTCAACGCCATGCTTTATTCGGCCGTGCAATATACGACGGCGATCAACGTCGCCATTGAGCAGGCCGGCATCCCGATGCTGATCTTCCTGCTGAATTTCATGTTCTTTCGCACCGGCATCTCGCTGGCGCAATGTCTCGGCTTCGGCATGACGCTGATCGGCGTCGCTTTGACCGCCGCGCATGGTGACCTCTCAACGCTGCTGCAACTAGGCCTCAACCGCGGCGACGGGCTGATGCTGATCGCCATTGCCGCCTATTCGGTCTACACGATCTTCCTGCGCTGGAAGCCGCCGCTCGACTGGCGCACGCTGATGGCGGTCCCGGCGCTCGGCGCGATGCTGACCTCGCTGCCGCTGCTCCTCTGGGAGGTCGGCCGCGGCGCTGCGCAGTGGCCGGACCAAGCCGGCTGGGTCATCACTCTCTACACGGCGATCTTCCCCTCGCTGGTCGCGCAGATCCTCTATATCAAGGGCGTCGTCGCAATCGGCGCCAACCGGGCCGGCCTCTTCATTAATCTCGTGCCGGTGTTCGGAACGCTGCTCTCCGTCGCCCTGATCGGGGAGAGGCTGCAGTCCTTCCATGTGATCGCGCTGGTGCTCACCTTGGGCGGCATCGCGATCGCCGAAAAGGGCCGTCCGAAAGCGTCGGCACAGACCGTGCCCGCCTCACCCATGGATTAGAGCCTAACCGAGTTCCAACGTTGTCACGCCGAAGACGTGCTTCAGCGGGATGGCCGGCGCCGGCCCGCGATACATGCGCGTCGTCTCGAACACCGGTTGAAGGCCGAGGCCTTCGGCAAGCGCGACTGCCTCGTGGTTCGCCGTGGGAATATCGATGAAGACCGCGGCCCCCTTCGCCTCCGGGATCAATTCGGCAAGCAACGCCGCGGCGCTATCGGCATCATTGGCAAAGAGCGGGCCGATTTTGTAGCCCTCGTAGCAGCGGCGGATCGTGCCGTAGCCGCGGATCTTACCGCTCTTGCGCACCACCGCCGAACGGCGGCCCTTACGGCCGGTGCACCAGGAGGTGAGGAAGGCATCCCGCGGCTGCGGAAAGATCGCCGAATCATAGCGCTGCAGGCCTTCGAGACGTGAATCCAGCACCGACTGCGCGACAAGCGTCGAGACTGGCAGGGAGCTGGCGACCCCGCCGTAGCGAATGGTGGAATAGGCGGGTTCGAAGCCGGCCTTGCGGTAGTTTTCCTGCTGTGCGGCGACACCGTCGAGACCGATCGTGCGGTCTCCCGCGCTGGCGATGCCCGCCTCCCAGATCGCCTTGCCGTAACCCTTGCCACGGAAATCGGGATGGACGATGTAGAGGCCCAGGAAGGCGAAACTCTCGCCATATTTGACGACCGAGATCGAACCGACGGGGACTTCACCGATCGAGCCGACGAAAAATCCTGACGGATCGGCCTCGAGGAACGCAAGCGAATCGTCAAGGCCCGGGTTCCAGCCCTCCTGACGCGCCCATTCGAGCACGAGTTCCAGTTCGCCGGGCCGCATCGAACGAACGGCAAATTCCGAATTCATGCGACTTTCCTAGATTGAATGTCCCGCAAGTCCATCCCGGCAAAGGCGAAGCAATTGTCAGGTCCCAGTTCCCCGATTGCACCTGCGAATGATGGAGAGCCGCGCTCATGGACTTGACGACGCGTATAATCATTTTTCGATGCAATGCAGAAATCTTCGTTTCCGAATTACCATGAAACAATGCCGTTGCAAGCTCAAGAAAATTACTTGTGCGCCAATTATCTTCCTGCCGATGCAAATAAAACGCCGCGCCGAAAAGATACCGCCTGCCAAGTTGAAAGGCGAGGAAAGCATTTCGGCCGAAATCTCCTCCGCGACGCGGCAAAGGCGCCGTTGAAAACGGCGGCGACCACGGTCGCCCGCGAACGGATCACCGACCGTTCAGCCGCCCATTGCGGTCTTCTGCTTTTCGATCCCGCTCGCCATCGATGAGAAAAGACGGTCTGTATCTGCCGCCGGTGCGGGATAACCGAACGCATAACCCTGCAGGCCGTCGCAGCCGAGCTGCGCCAGCACGACGGCATGCGCCTCGGTCTCGATGCCCTCGGCGATCACCTCGACATCAAGCGCCTTGGCGATTTCCACGATCGAACCCACCACGCGCCGCTGCTCGGCCGAGCTGACGACCTCGGTGACGAGCTGCCGGTCGATCTTCAGCCGCTTCGGCCGCAGCTTGACGAGACCGATGAGCGAAGCATGGCCCGATCCGAAGTCGTCGATCTCGATGTCGATGCCCATCTGTTTGATATCGCCGATATGATCGAGCAGTTTTTCGTCGCTGTCGTCGAGGAAAATCGTCTCAACCAGTTCGAAAACGATCACGCCGGGCGGGATGTCGAGTTTCCTCAGCTTGTCGAGCAACGCCGGATCGGCAAGCCGCGAGGCGGAAATATTGACAGCGATGCGCGGAACCGCAAGGCCGCGCAACAGCCAGAATAGCCGGTCTTCGAGAGCGCTTTTGAGGATCGCCGCGTCGATCTCCGCCGCAAGTCCGTGCTCGTCGGCGATCTTCAGGAATACCCCTGGGGCGAGGACGCCCTTCTCGGGATGTTTCCAGCGCGCCAACGCCTCGAAGCCGATGACTTCCCGGGTCCGGGCGTCGAGCTGCACCTGATAATAGGGAAGGATCTCGCCGCGCTCCAGCCCGAGCTTCAGCTCTTCGGCGAGGCGACGCTTGGAGCGCAGATCCTCCTGCAATTGCCGCGTGAAAAATTCGACGCGGTTCCGTCCGAGCTTCTTGGCCTGGTACAGCGCCAGGTCGGATTCGGCCAGCAGGTTGCGCGCCCGCCGATCGCCGCTCCAGGAAACGCCGATCGAGGCGCCGGATTGCAGCATCTCCTGGCCAAAACGGATTTTCTTCCGCAGCCGTCGCTGGACATCCTCGGTGATCAGCCTCAGCTCAGTGAGATCGGTAAAATTGACCAGCACGATGACGAATTCATCGCCGCCGACGCGGGCGACCATGCCATTTGCAGGAATGGCAGCGGTGATTCGAAGGGCTGCTGCCCTGAGCACTGCGCCGCCTGCCGCATGACCGTGGCTGTCGTTGATCTGCTTGAACTGGTCGAGGTCGAGATGCAGCACCGCGAGCGTCGTGATGCTCTTGTCGGCCGGCAGCTCCGCCAGCCGCTTGTCGAGAAGGCGCCGGTTCGGCAAGCCGGTGAGATAGTCGTGATCGGCGACATGCTCGATGCGGGCATTGCTTTCCTCAAGCGCCAGCGCCCTCGCCTCGGCCACCACCTTCTGCCGCGCCAGTTCCGCGTTGAGCATTACGTCGGCAGTCACATCCCATTCGGCGCCAATGAAGGAGGGCAGACCTTCCGCATCGACATAGAAATGCGCCCGCGAACGCAAATGTCGGATTTCGCCGCTCGGCAGCACGATACGGAATTGTGAGTTATAGGCGCCGCGCGTCGCGATTGCCTGCTCGAAGTCGCTTTCGGCCCGCTCACGATCATCGGGATGGATGGCATTCGACCAAAGCGAAGCCGGCACAAGACGATACGTCTCGCCGGTCTCATAGAGACGATGCATTTGCGCATCCCACAAGATCCCGTCCTGCTCGATGCTATGCTCCCAGACACCAATCTGGGATGCGTCGAGAGCGAGTTCGAGCCGACGCAGAAGATCCTGAAACTCTCGTTCGGATCGTGTGGCTTTGTTCTCTGGCAACGCGGTCCCAGCCTTAGAAGCTTGTATAACGGCAATATGGTCTCAAGCCGGCATTAATGAAGCCTTGTCCTAGTGACCGAACTAGTGACTAGGTGAACTGTTCGTTACGACTTCCCCTTTTGGATCAAGGGGCTCGCAGTCTTTAGCAACTCAAGTTCAATGATTGTGCCGCGGCGGGTTTTTCGCAATCCGACGAAATTCCGTCGCCCCCTCCAGCACCGCGCCGTCCGACAATTGCGTCACCGAGCGGCGATAGATCTGCTGCCACGGCGTCGCATCCGCCGGCACGGGCGGGATGCCGTCGCTCTTGCGCCGTTCGATCTCTGCGTCATCGACCAGCATGTCGCAGCGCCCGTGGTTGAAGTCGATGCGGATGATATCCCCGCTACGAAGCCAGGCGAGGCCGCCGCCGGCGGCACTTTCCGGTGAGGCGTTGAGGATCGAGGGACTGTCGGCCGTGCCCGATTGGCGGCCGTCACCGATCGTCGGCAGGCTGCGGATGCCGCGCTTCAGGAGATGATCCGGCGGCTGCATATTGACGACCTCAGCCGAACCAGGCCAGCCGATCGGCCCGGCGCCCCGGATAACGAGGATGGTGTTTTCGTCGATGCCGAGTTTGGGATCGTTGATGCGCTTGTGATAGTCCTCGGAACCGTCGAAAACCACCGCTTTGCCCTTGAAGACGCCCTCATGCCCGGGTTCTTCAAGGTATCGCCGGCGGAAATCCTCCGAGACCACACTCATCTTCATGATCGCGAAATCGAAGAGATTGCCTTTGAGCACGAGGAAACCCGCCCGCTCCTTCAGCGGCTCAGCGAACGGCTTGATGACCTCGCGGTCGCGCGCTTCCTTGCCCTGTAGGTTCTCGGCTATCGTCCTGCCCGTCACCGTACGACAGTTGCCATCGAGCTTTCCGGCCTGCTGCAGTTCCCACATGATCGCCGGCGTACCGCCGGCGCGATGGAAGCGCTCGCCGAGATAGGCGCCGGCCGGCTGGACATTGGCCAGCAGCGGGATATCGAAACCATGCACCTGCCAGTCGTCGGGATGGAGTTCGACGCCGGCGTGCTTCGCCATCGCGGCCAGATGCGGCTGCGCGTTGGTCGAGCCGCCGATCGCCGAATTGGTGCGGATCGCATTCAGGAAAGCCTCGCGCGTCAGGATATCCGACGGCTTCAGATCCTCGAACACGATTTCGACGGCGCGCCGCCCGGTACGGTAGGCCATTTGGCCGCGTTCGCGGTAAGCGGCCGGAATGGCGCCGCAGCCGGTCAACGAAAGGCCGAGCGCCTCGGCCAGCGCATTCATCGTTGAAGCTGTACCCATCGTATTGCAGTGACCGACGGAAGGCGCAGAATCGAGCGCCGCCTGAAGAAACTCTTCCCGATCGATCTCGCCTGCCGCATATTTCCGCCGCATCCGCCAGATCACCGTGCCGGAGCCCGCCAGCTCTCCCTCATGCCAGCCGTCAAGCATCGGCCCACCGGAGAGCACAATTGCCGGAATATCGACCGTCGAAGCAGCCATGATCGCCGAAGGCGTGGTCTTGTCGCAGCCGGTGGTCAGCACGACACCGTCGAGCGGATAACCGTAGAGGATTTCGACGAGGCCGAGATAGGCTAGATTGCGGTCCAGTGCGGCGGTCGGGCGCTTGCAGTTCTCGAAGATCGGATGCGTCGGAAACTCGATCGGAATGCCGCCGGCATCGCGAATGCCGTCGCGCACGCGCTTGGCAAGCTCGACATGCACCCTGTTGCAGGGCGTGAGATCGCTGCCGCTCTGGGCAATCCCGATGACCGGCTTGCCGGAGCGCAGCTCTTCCGGCGTGATGCCGTAATTCATGAAGCGCTCGAGATAGAGCGCTGCCATGTCGATATGATCGGGATTGTCGAACCAGTCCTGCGAACGCAGGCGCCGCTTCGGCGAATGGCTGTCCGTCACTTCTTTCCTCCCGGCCGGGCATTCTTCTCTTCGAGATGGAGGAGCAGGGCGCTGTGATCCTTTTCACCATTGCCGTTGGCGACGAATTCGCTGAATTCGGCGTGCACCGCCGCCGTCAGCGGCAGCGTCAACGACAGGGTCTTGGCCGCCTCCATGGCGGCGTTCAGATCCTTCAGCTGATTGCTGGACGAACCGCCTGGAGTAAACTGCCGTTCGACCATGCGCTTGCCGTGCAGTTCCAGGATACGGCTCTCGGCAAAGCCGCCGCGAATGGCGTCTCGGAACGCCGCCGGCGAGCCACCGCCCGCTTCGATCAGCATCATCGCTTCGGCGACGGCGCCGATCGTCACCGCGACGATCTGCTGGTTGGCGAGCTTGGCAAGCTGGCCTGCCCCGCTTGGACCGACGCGGGTCACCCGCCCCATCGGGGCAAAGACATCCGCAAGCCGGTCGATCACGTCCTCGTCGCCGCCCGCCATGATCGCCAGCGTACCGGCTTCCGCCCCGACGACGCCGCCAGATACCGGCGCATCGACGTGATCGACGCCGCGGTCGGCAAGCCTCGCCGAATGGTCACGGGCGAAATGCGGGGCAATCGAACTCATGTCGATGACGGTAACGCCAGGCGTCATCGCATCGGCCGCTCCGCGGTCGAACAACACGTCCTTCACCGCCTCGGCGTTGGTCAGCATGGTGATGACGACATCGGCGCCTGCAACGGCATCCGCCGGTGTTTCCGCGCGAACCGCGCCATCTCCCGCTAGCGCCTCGGCCTTGCCGGGATCGCGATTCCAGACGGTGACCGCAAAACCCGCGCCGAGCAGCCGGCGAGCCATCGGCGCTCCCATCAGGCCGGTGCCGAGAAAGGCGATCCGCCTGCCCTCATCACCTTTTCTCGAACCTGTCATTCAGTCCTCCCAACTGTTGTCCGTCTTTGATAGTCCCCTCGCCCACCGATGCAAACCGTTTTGACGGACGTAACGCATTTTTGTGGTGTGTCCTTAGATGCGGATGATGTCGTCCCAAAACCGCGCACAGTATTCGGCATCATGCTCTGAAAACGATACGGGCGAGAACCGAAGTTCCCGCCCGATTTACTCGACAAAGGAAGGTTGAATTCCGTTTATTCCGCCGCGAGCCGGATGACCTCCGCCTCTTCTTCCTTGTGTTCGTCCGGCTTGTGCTGGACGAGCGGACGGTTGCCCGTCAGCCGCCGCAGCAGCACGTAGAAGACAGGCGTCATGAAGATGCCGAAGAAGGTCACGCCGATCATGCCCGAGAAGACCGCGACACCCATGGCCGCGCGCATCTCCGCGCCGGCGCCTGTAGAGACGACGAGCGGCACGACACCCATGATGAAGGCGAGCGAGGTCATGAGGATCGGGCGAAGGCGAAGGCGGCTGGCCTCGATCGCGGCCTCCCGCGGTGTTCTTCCCTCGAACTCCAGTTCGCGGGCGAATTCCACGATAAGGATCGCGTTCTTCGCTGATAGACCGACAAGCACCACGAGACCGATCTGGGTGAAGATGTTGTTGTCTCCACCGGTGAGCCAGACGCCGGTCAGCGCGGCCAGCACGCCCATCGGCACGATCATGATGATCGCAAGCGGCAGCGTCAGGCTTTCATACTGGGCGGCCAGCACCAGGAAGACCAGCAGCAGCGCCAGGGGGAAGACGACGATGCTCGAATTGCCGGCGAGAATTTGCTGATAGGTCAGATCCGTCCATTCGAAGTCGATGCCGGCAGGCAAGGTCTCGTGAAGGATCTTCTCGATTGCCGCCTGCGCCTGGCCGGACGAGAAGCCCGGTGCCGGACCGCCGTTGATGTCGGCAGCGAGGAAGCCGTTGTAGCGGTTCGCACGCTCCGGACCGGTGCTCGGCTCCACCTTCAGGAGGGCCGAAAGCGGGATCATCTCACCCGATGCCGAGCGGACCTTCAACTGGCCGATATCTTCCGGCTGGGCGCGGAATTTCGCATCGGCCTGCACGCGGACACTGTAGGTGCGGCCGAAAGCGTTGAAGTCGTTCACATAGAGCGAACCGAGGTAGATCTGCAGCGTCTGGAAGACGTCGGTGACGGAAACCCCAAGCTGCTCGGCCTTGGCGCGGTCGAGATCGGCATAGAGCTGCGGCACGTTGATCTGGAAGCTGGAGAACAGCCCGGCGAGTTCAGGCGTCTGGTAAGCCTTTGCAAGCACTGCCTTGGTTGCCTCGTCGAGCGCCTGGTTGCCGAGGCCCGCACGATCCTCGATCTGCAGCTTGAAGCCGCCCGTCGTGCCGAGACCATTGACCGGCGGCGGCGGGAACATGGCGATGAAGGCATCCTGGATGACTGCGAATTTCTGGTTCAGCGCCATGGCGATTGCGCCGCCCGAGAGATCTGGCGTCTTGCGCTCCTCGAAGTCCTTCAGCGTCACAAAGACGATGCCGGCATTCGAGGAGTTGGTGAAGCCGTTGATCGATAGGCCCGGAAAGGCGATCGCATTGGCAACACCCGGCTGCGCCAGCGCGATGTCGGTCATGCGCTTGATGACGTCTTCCGTGCGGTCGAGGCTTGCGGCATCCGGCAACTGGGCGAAGCCGATCAGATACTGCTTGTCCTGCGACGGCACGAAGCCGCCGGGAACCGAGCTGAACAGACTGTAGGTCGCACCGACCAGTGCCAGATAGATCACCATGACAATGCTCTTGCGCGACAAGAGACCACCCACGCCCTTGCCGTAGGCATTCGAGCCCGCGCCGAAGACACGGTTGAAACCGCGGAAGAACCAACCGAAGATGGCGTCCATGAACCGCGTCAGCCAGTCCTTCGGCTGATCATGGCCCTTCAGGAGAAGTGCTGCCAACGCCGGAGACAGGGTGAGCGAGTTGAAGGCCGAGATGACGGTCGAGATTGCGATCGTCAGCGCGAACTGGCGATAAAACTGACCCGACAGGCCGGAGATGAAAGCGAGCGGAACGAAGACCGCGACGAGGACCAGCGCGATCGCGACGATCGGACCGGAGACTTCCTTCATCGCCTTGTAGGTGGCAGCCCGTGGCGACAGGCCATGTTCGATATTACGCTCGACGTTTTCGACCACCACGATCGCGTCGTCAACGACGATACCGATCGCGAGCACCAGGCCGAACAGACTGAGCGCGTTGATCGAGAAGCCGAAGACATACATGACTGCGAAGGTGCCGATGATTGACACCGGAACCGCGATCAGCGGGATGATCGAGGCGCGCCACGTCTGCAGGAACAGGATGACGACGAGGACGACGAGCGCAATGGCCTCGAGCAGCGTGTCGATAACCTTCTCGATCGAGGCCCGCACGAATTTCGTCGTATCGTAGACGATCTCGTACTTGACGCCCTCAGGCATGGCGAGCTGCAACTGATCCATGGTCGCATTCACATTGTCCGCGATCTCGATCGCGTTCGAACCCGGCGCCTGCAGGACAGCAACGGCGACGGCCGGCTTGCCGTCGAGCAGCGAACGCAGGGTGTAGTCCGCAGCACCGAGCTCGATGCGGGCGACATCGCGAAGGCGGGTGATCTCGCCACTGGCGCCCGTCTTGACAATGATGTTGCCAAATTCCTCAGGCGTGCGCAGGCGGCCCTGGGCATTCACATTGAGCTGCAGATCCACGCCCGGCTGGCTCGGCGACGCGCCGATGATACCGGCGGCGGCCTGAATGTTCTGTGAGCTGATCGCGCTGCTGATGTCGCTGGCGGCAAGATTGTGCTCGGCGGCCTTCTGCGGGTCGATCCAGACACGCATGGAATAGTCGCCGGCGCCGAAGACCTGTACCTGACCGACGCCTGCAATGCGGGCGAGACGATCCTTGACGTTCAAGGTCGCGTAGTTGCGAAGATATGTGATGTCGTGATTGTCCCCGTCGGAGACGAGGTTCACGACCATGATGAAGTTGGGCGAACTCTTGACTGTCGTGATGCCGAGCGCGCGGACTTCCGCCGGCAGGCGCGGTTCGGCCTGCGAAACGCGGTTCTGCACGAGCTGCTGTGCCTTGTCAGGGTCGGTGCCGAGCTTGAAGGTGACGGTGACGTTGAGCACCCCGTCCGATGTCGCCTGGCTGGCCATGTAGAGCATGCCTTCGACGCCGTTGATCTGCTCTTCGAGCGGCGTTGCCACCGTTTCGGCGATGACCGACGGGTTGGCGCCGGGATAGGTGGCGCGCACGACGATCGACGGCGGCACGACCTCCGGATATTCGGAAATCGGCAGCGCGCGCAGGCCGATCAGGCCGGCAACCAGGATGAGGACCGAAAGAACGCCGGCAAAGACCGGGCGGTCGACAAAGAATCTGGAGATGTTCATATCAAAGCCCTCTCCGGGGTGAACATGGATGCAACGTCCCTCTCCGGCGGTTTGGGAGCCGCCGGCGGGTCATATCATTTCGGGTATTGGCCTTCCCCCGGAGGGGAAGGCAAAGTCTTTACTGCGCGGTCGCGACCTTCTCTTCCATCTGAGGTGCGACGACTGCACCTGGACGGATGCGCTGCAGACCGTTGACGACGATCTTTTCGCCGACGTTGAGGCCGCTTTCGACTACACGCTGGCCGTCGGCCAGCGTGCCGAGCTGGACCTGCCGATAGGCGACCTTGTTCTCACCATCGACGACGAAGACGAACTTCTTGTCCTGGTCCGTGCCGACGGCACGGTCGCTGATGACGATCTTGTTCTCGGCCTTCGGCTGGCCCATGCGCACCCGCACGAACTGGCCGGGGATGAGACGCCCGCCCGGATTATCGAAGACGGCGCGCACGCCGATCGTGCCGCTTGATGCATCGACCTCGTTGTCGATCAGTTGCAGCCTGCCCTTGATCGGCGTGCCGCTGTCGGTCAGCGTGCCGACCTCGACCGGGATCTGCTCGACGGCAGGCAGGGCGCTATCCGTCTGCGGAAGCTGGGCAAGCGCGCGCGTCACCATCTCTTCGCTGGCATTGAAGCTCGCATAGATCGGATCGACAGAAACGAGCGTCGTCAGCGCCGGCGAGGTCGAACCGGCCGCGACGAGGTTACCGGCGGTCACCTCGATCTTGCCGATGCGGCCGGAAACCGGAGCCCGCACTTCAGTATAATCGAGATCGAGCTGGGCCGACTGCAGGGCAGCTTGCGCCGAACGCAGCCCCGCCTGAGCCTCGGCCAGCGAACTCTGGCGCTGATCGAGATCGCTCTGGGAGATGGTGCGGTTGTCGGAAAGCCTGCGGCCGCGGTCGAGTTCGGTCTGCGCCAGGCTGACCTTGGCTTCGGCCGAAGCGACCTGGCCTTGCGCCTGCGCCACGCTCGCCTGGTAGGGGGCCGGGTCGATGGTGAAGAGCAGGTCGCCCTGCTTCACCAACGCCCCTTCGCGGAAAGCCACCGACAGGATGGCGCCGGCAACACGGGAACGCACCTGCACACGGTCGACGGCTTCCAGACGGCCGGAGAAATTCTCCCAGGCCGTCACATCGCGCGCCGCAACGACGGCAACCGTCACCGGCACAGCGGGAGCCTGTGCAGGGGCGGAGGCGGCCGTGGCGGTCGTGCTCATCGGCAGTTCGAAAAACAATGCGGCGCCGGAAACGGACGCAACAAGGCCAATGCCGGCGCCCACAAGGGCCCAGCGCTTCTTTCTGGACGTCATCGGTACTCTCCTTGCGGCTCAAGGCCGCCGAAATATCAGGTCTTCTTCAATGCAATTGCGGTTGAACGCTTACGTCCCGAAGGAAGCTTCCGAAATGGCGGCTGACGTTTTCCTGCCAGTCCGGCGCTCCGTCGGATTTCCCACCATAAATCGAGGGCCAGCCCGTCCCGGCGGGAAGGACATGCTGACGCACACCGACGCCGGCCTGTTTCAGGCGGGCACCGTAACCAATTGTCTCGTCGTGCAGAGGATCGTCCTCCGCAGTGAATATCAGCGCCGGCGCGACGCCCGAAATACGCGAACAGAGGCAAGGCGCCGCATAAGGGTGGCAACCGCCGCCGCTCAGATAGTGGCTCCAGCCCTCCGTCCAGCGTTGGCGCATGCCGATGGCTTCGGCCTTGCGGATCGAGGACGTGCCCATGAAGGGATCGAGCAGCGGCGAAATCAGGACCTGGCCGTCGAGCGCGTCCGGCATCTGGTCGCGCGCCTTCAGCGCCACGCCGGCGGCAACATTGCCGCCTGCTTCTTCGCCGGCGACGAAAAGCAGCGACTTGCGGTCGCCAAGACCGGCGCGTTTGTTGGCGAGATAGGTGAAAACGGAGAAGGAGACTTCCAACGCTTGCGGGAATATGTTGCCGGACAGGCTGCTGTAATCGGCAGCAACGACGATCGCGCCGGCCTTGGCGAGACTCATCGCTACCGGCCGGTCGACATTCTTGTCGCTGTCCAGAAATGCGCCGCCATGCAGGTAAAGCACGATCGGCGGACCCTTGCCGTAATCGGCGCCCTGGTAGATGCGTGCGGAAACGGGGCCGATGGCCACCTTGTCCAGCATCATATCTTTCCATTCCACCGTCATGCTTCCGGTCTCTTTTGCATCGGCCACAAGCAGACAACGCCTGCCGCTTGCATTTTCTACAAAAAAGATATTGTTATTCCAACCAAGGAATAAGAAGCTATATCGCGATAACACTGTTCCAGATTTCGAACAATGGTGCAACGCAAACTGCGGATTTGAAACCGATGGATCAGCTCTCGGCAATGCGCGTCTTCATTCGCGTCGTGGAGACGGGCAATTTCACCCGCGCCGCCGACATGCTCGCCATGCCCAAGGCGACGGTGACCAATCTCATCCAGGGTCTGGAGGCGCATTTGCGCACCAAGCTTTTGAACCGTACCACGCGCCGGGTGATGGTGACCACGGACGGTGCGCTTTATTACGAACGCGCCGCCCAGATTATTTCGGAACTGGAAGAGCTTGATGGCAGCCTCTCCAATTCGCAGAGCCTGCCGAGCGGGCGGCTGCGTGTCGAGATGGCCGGCGCTTTCGCCGATTGGATCGTCGTTCCGGCTCTTTGCGATTTCTATCAGCGTTATCCCGACATCCGTATCGACCTCGGTGTCGGCGACCGCACGGTCGATTATCTTGCGGAAAATGTCGATTGCGCGCTACGGGCCGGCACGCCGGCCGACCAGTCGCTGATTGCGCGGCGCGTCTCCGAAGTCGAGATGATCACCTGTGCTGCGCCGAGCTACATCCAGAAATTCGGCCTGCCCGAGCGGCCCGAGGATCTGGAGGCTGATCATTACTCCGTCAACTATTTCCGCGCCCAGAACAACCGGACACTGCCCTTCGAATTTCGCCGGCACAACGAGGTGATCGAAACCAGTCCGCGTTACATCGCCTCGGTCAACGATAGCCGCACCTATCTGACAGCTGCGTTGACGGGCCTCGGCATCGCGCAGGTGCCGATCTTCATGGCGCGCGAGCCGATGGCAAGGGGCGAACTCGTCCGCGCGCTGCCGGATTGGCGTCGCGATCCGCTACCGCTTTACGTCGTCTACCCCCCGAACCGCCATCTCAGCAACAAGGTGCGCGTCTTCGTCGACTGGCTGGTGAAGCTTCTGGTCGAGGCGAGATTGAACGACGTCTGAGCGCCAAGACAAATACGGCCCGGAAGGCAGGGGAAACCTTCGACGGGCCGCAATGTACAACTTTGAACATCAAGCCTGTCGCACCATAGCAAGGGCGCGGCAGGCTTTGGAGGTCGGAAGAGAGCGGCAGGGAATTCCACTCTCTCGCGATAAAACAGATATACGCACTCCCCGCAGGATTGTAAGGAAAAATTCCGCAATCACGTTCACATAATTGCGATAACGGGTCGGCTCCCATGTTCCCGCGCCAGCGGCGGGCGGGATTTCAATTCCTGGCAGCCGGCTTCAGCAGGTCCTCGAGGCCGATGCGGCGGAACAATTCCGCCCGGACACGGTCGGCGACGCCGTTGACGATCTCCGCGCCGTCCTCGGATGGATCGATATGGACGCGGAACGGCCTCGTACCGAACGGCTT
Source organism: Rhizobium indigoferae (assembly GCF_034554815.1). Lineage (NCBI taxonomy): Bacteria > Pseudomonadati > Pseudomonadota > Alphaproteobacteria > Hyphomicrobiales > Rhizobiaceae > Rhizobium > Rhizobium indigoferae. The sequence goes on from NZ_CP140635.1 coordinate 3,454,684, forward strand.
GCCGACGACATCGACGATGGCGACGGCTACCGTGCCGGCACGGCGTTAGCAGGTTCGAGTGCTGCCAGGCCCTGCAGCGCCTGTTCCGGCACGCCCTTGTAGGGTCCTTCATTATATTCGGCGGCGCGGGCGGTATCATCCGGCGAACCGGAATGGGCGAAATGGTTGGTGCCCTTGGTGAAGGCGCCGGGCACGATGATCGAGGTCTCGATGCCCCAGCGGGTAAGCTCGCTGGCATAGGAGACGGCAAGCGAATCCATCGCCGCTTTGGCGGCGAAATAGGGCGAGAGGTAGGGAGGCGTGCCGCCGCGGCTGCTCGACGACGATACCCAGACCACCAGGCCTGTGCCCTGCTTGCGCAGATAGGGGAGTGCCGCGCGGTTGACGCGCTGGGTGGAAAGCACGTTGATGTCGAAGAGCTCGGCGAACTGTTCCGGCGTGAAGGCTTCGGCCGGGCCGAAGGCCATATGGCCGGCATTGTGGATGATGACATCGAGGCGGCCCGCATCGGCGAAAATCCTGGCGATACCGGATACAACCGAGGCGTCAGAGGCGACATCGAGTTCGACCGAGCGCAGATCGACGTTATTGTCCCTGGCGAATTCAGCCGCATCGGCGACGGCCGGAGCGTTGCGGCCTTCCGTGGCGCGCATGCCGGCATAGACGGTATGGCCGGCCTTGGCGAGGGCGCGGGCGGTAAGAGCGCCGAAACCGCTGGAAGCGCCGGTGATGATAATGACTTGCTTGCTCATGATCCTATTCCTTCTGGGTTCGATTGGGGTTGGTTGAAGTGGAAGTTTGAGATTGGCGGCGGCATCGAGACAGCCGCCAGCCCTCATCAGATCACGCCGCCATTGGCGCGCAGCGTCTGGCCGTTGATCCAGCCGCCGTCCGGGCCGGCAAGAAAGGCAACCGCAGCGGCGATGTCTTCAGGTGTGCCGAGGCGTTCCAGCGGGTTCATCTTCGCCATGCGGGCGATCAGTTCGTCCGACTTGCCGTTGAGGAAAAGGTCGGTGGCCACAGGGCCAGGTGCGATGGCGTTGACCGTGATGTTGCGGCCCCGCATCTCCTTGGCCATGATCGCCGTCAATGTTTCCACGGCAGCCTTGGTGGCAGCGTAAACGCCATAGGTTTCGAGCTTCAGGCCGACGACCGACGTCGAGAAGTTGACGACCCGGCCGCCGTCACGCAGCCGCTTGGCGGCTTCCCGCAGCGTATTGAAGGTGCCCTTCAGATTGACGCCGATCTGCCGATCGAAATTGGCGTCATCGGCCTCGGCAAGCGAAGAGAGCATCATGATGCCGGCATTGTTGATAAGCACATCGACACCGCCGAAAGCGGCTTCCGCGGCATCGAACATGCGGCGGACGGCTTCGGCCTCGCTGACATCGGCTTTCGCCGTCAGCGCCTTGCCGCCGGCCTGCTCGATCTCCTGGACCAATTCCTCGGCCGGAGCGGCATTGCCGGAATAGTTGATGACGACGGTGAAACCGTCCTTGGCGAGGCGTCGGGCGACTGCCGCTCCAATGCCGCGGGAAGCACCGGTGACCAGTGCCACCTTGCCGTTTTCTTTGGAAGCCATTGTCCTTCTCCTTCATCCTGCGCCGCAGCGCGTTTTCAATGAGGAGAAGATGCGCCTGTTCATTCTGCGGATAATCAGGCATTATCCGGCATCACTATCCGGGAATTACGAACAACTAGATGGACAGATTTGATGCCATGCGCGTGTTTTGCCGCGTCGTGGAACGCCGCAGCTTCACGCTTGCTGCCGAAGACACCGGCCTGCCGCGCTCGACCGTCACCGATGCGATAAAGCAGCTCGAAGCCCGCCTCGGCGTGCGTCTGCTCCAGCGCACGACACGCCATGTCAGCCCGACGCTCGACGGCGAAGCCTATTACCAGCGCTGCCTGTCGATCCTTGCCGATATCGAAGATGCCGAAGGCGCTTTCGCCGGCGCCAAGCCGAAGGGCCTGCTGCGCGTCGATGTGCACGGCACGCTCGCCCGGCATTTCGTGCTGCCGAGCCTGCCGTCTTTTCTAGAGACCTATCCCGAGATCGAATTCTACATGAGCGAGGGCGACCGGCTGGTCGATCTGGTGCGCGAAGGCATCGATTGCGTGCTGCGCGTCGGCACGCCGCAAGACAGCGACATGGTCGCCCGGCGCGTTGCCATGCTCGATGAGGTGACACTCGCCTCTCCTGAATATATCGCCACCCATGGCCTGCCGCAGCACCCTGACCGGCTTGACGGCCATCGCATGGTTGGCTTCCGCTCCAGCAGCACCGGCAGCCTGTTGCCGCTCGAATTCATCGTCGACGGCACGGTGCGTGACATCTCCATTCCCGCCACCGTCGCGGTCAACGCCGCCGAAAGCTATATTTCAGCGGCGAGGATGGGCCTCGGCATGATCCAGATCCCGCGCTATCACGCCGAAAACGACCTTGTCGCGGGCACGCTGGTCCGCGTACTGCAGGATTTTCCGCTGACCCCGACACCGGTTTCCCTGCTCTACCCCCGTAACCGACAGCTTTCGCCGCGCGTGCGCGTCTTCATCGATTGGCTGGTGAAGGTCTTCGCTCGACAAAATTCCGAAAACGCGCTTCACTAAAATGCGCCTTGCTAATATGAGCGCCCTCGGAGAACGGCCATGGCACTCAACGATATCACCGTCTACCAGACGGAAGACGGTTTCGTCGTCGAATTCGGCGGCGAAGGCGAAAACAACATTGCCGTGACGCTGCGCAGCACGCCCGAACTGACGTCGGAAATTGCCGTCTTGCGTGCCAAGGCCCTGCTTGCCGCAGCGATCGAACCTGCCCATGGCGACGGCGCGCGCAGCAAGGACCCCGCTTTGCTCGAGGAAGAGCTGGAGGAGGGTCTGGAAGACTCCTTCCCCGCGAGCGACCCGGTCTCCGTCACATCATCCTCGATCCCGATGCGCGATCCGAATGCCGGCCGCTGATCCCTGTCGCGCAAACGCATGAAACGGTTTTGGGATGACGATAAGCGCGCTGAATGTTATCTGCGTCTGATATGACCGATGGTGGAACGATATCAGGCGCAATCGGCGCCGGCACGCTCACCGGCGAAAGCCTCAGGAAGTTTTTCGAGCGCGATGCGATCACCGTCTCTCTCGACCTGCTCGGCTGCCATCTGACCGTGGACGGCGTCGGCGGACGCATCACCGAGACCGAAGCCTATTTCCCCGATGACGAGGCCTCGCACAGCTTCCGCGGCCCGACCAAGCGCAACGGCGCCATGTACGGCAAGCCGGGCAACGTCTATATTTACCGTATCTACGGGATGTACTGGTGCCTGAATTTCGTCTGCCATCCGGGTTCGGCTGCACTCATCCGCGCCCTGGAGCCCGAAACGGGAATCCCTGTGATGATCGAGCGGCGCGGCACCGATATGCTGACGTCGCTCTGCAGCGGCCCCGGCAAGCTCTGCCAGGCACTCGGCATCGATATCGAGATCAATGACAGGCTGCTCGATCGTCCGCCCTATGCGATCACGCCGTCCGCACCGGTGCCGATCGTCTCGGGAAAACGCATCGGCATCACGAAAAATGCCGAAGCACCATGGCGCTTCGGCATTCAGGGATCGCGTTATCTCAGCAAGCCGTTCCGCTAGAGCATGATGCCGAAAAGCGCGACGCAGTTTTCCGTCCGGAATTGCGGCAACGCCTGGAGTTCATTCCATCACGGCGCTGTGGTCGACGGCAGGTGCTGCCTTCGGTTTGCGCAGCAGCAGCACCAGTGGGATGACCGCAAGCGACATCAGCATCAGCAGCTTGAAATCGTCCATATAGGCAATGATCGTCGCTTGCAGCGTGATGACCTCGTTGAGCGAGGCGCGGCCGGCCGCCGTCACCGGGCTGAGCCCCTGCGCAGCCACCGCATTGAAGGCGTGGTTGAACGGCGTCACATAGGCCGCGATCGATTCATGATTGCTCTGCGTGTTCTCGACGATCAGCGCCGAGACGATCGAGATGCCGACCGCCGAGCCGATGTTTCGCGACAAGTTGTAGAGACCGGTGCCGTCGCCGCGCATATGGGCGGGCAGCGTGGAAAAAGCGATCGTTGTCAGCGGCACGAACAGAAAGCCGAGACCGGCGCCCTGGATGAAGCCGACCGAGACGATCGTCCATTGCGAGACGTCGGGTGTCCAGCCGGTCATGTCATACATCGCCCATGCGGTGAGCCCCAAGCCGAGCGCCAGCAACGCGCGCGTATCGACCTTGCCGACCAGCCGCCCGACGATGAACATGCAGAGCATGGTGCCAAGCCCGCGCGGCCCCATTACGATGCCGGCGGTAATGACGGGATAGCCCATCAGCGTCTGCAGATAGGGCGTCATCAGCGCCAGTGAGGCGAGATAGGTAATACCGATCACAAAGATGAAGATCATGCTGATCGAGAAGTTCTGGTCGAGGAACAGCTTCGGGTTCACGAAGGATTTCTCCGCCGTCAGCGTGTGCACGACCAGCAGATAGAAGGCGGCAGCGCAAATCAGCGCCTCGACGACGATCTCGCCCGAGGAGAACCAGTCAAGCTGCTCGCCGCGGTCGAGAAAGAGCTGCAGCGCGGCAATACCGAGGCTCATCATCCCGAAGCCGAACCAGTCCAGTTTGGCGAGCAGATCCCTCTTGGTCTCGGTGACGAAGACGACGATGCCCATGAAGGCGAGCGCGCCGATCGGCACGTTGATATAAAATACCCAGCGCCAGCTGATATTGTCGGTCAACCAGCCGCCGATGACGGGCCCAAGCACCGGCCCGACCATGACCGAGACGCCGAAAAGGGCCATGGCCGAGCCGCGCTCCTCGACCGTATAGATGTCGAGGAGGATGCCCTGGGAAAGCGGCACCAGCGACGCCCCGAACAGGCCTTGCAGCAGGCGGAAGGCGACGATCTGGTTCAGCGATTGCGCCAGGCCGCAGAGAACGGAGGCCGCCACGAAGCCGGCGATGGCGACGAGCAGCACACGTTTGCGGCCGAACTTGGCGGCGAGGAAGCCCGACGGCGGCGTCATGATTGCCGCCGCGACGATATAGGAAGTCAGCACCCAGTTGATCTGGTCGGCAGAGGCCGACACGCTGCCCTGGATATAGGGCAGCGCGACGTTGGCGATCGTCGTGTCCAGCGCCTGCATGATGACGGCGAGAATGACGCAAGCCGTGATCGCACCGCGATTGGCAATCGGCGTCGCCGGAGAAGCGGAAGCGTTACTCATGATCCTTGCCCTGAGGCCGACCCAGAAGCTTGTTGACGAGATCAGGTAGGCCGCGGGCATGGCCGGTCTCGACATCGACCACCGTGCTCATGCCGACGCGCAGCGGCGGCTTGCCTTCGGTGTCCTCGATGCTGACGCGCATCGGAATGCGCTGGACGACCTTCACCCAGTTGCCCGTAGTGTTTTGCGCCGGCAGCAGTGAGAAGCTGGAGCCGGAGGCCGGGCTGATGCTCTCAACCTTGCCTTTCCATGTCACGCCAGGATAGGTGTCGATATAGATCTCGGCCGTCTGGCCGGGCTTGACGTAGGTGAGTTCGGTTTCCTTCGGGCTGGCGGCGATCCACAGATGGTCGGTGGCAACAAGCGAGAAGGCCTGCTGCGAAGCCTGCAGGTAGGAACCGACCTGCAGCGCGTTGACATTGGTGACGATGCCGTCGAATGGCGCCTTGGCGACGCTGTGGTCGAGTTCGCGCTGGGCATTGTCGACCTGCGACTTGGCCTGCAGGTAGAGCGGGTTTTCCTCGACGGGCTGGTCGGCATTGCCGCCGAGCTGGGCGAGTGTCGTTGCGGCTTCCGCCTTGGCGACGGCAACCTTCTGCTGCGCGGCTTCCAGATTGTGCTTGGCTTCGTCATAGGCCGACTGCGTCGCGCTGCCGTTGTTGACGAGGTTTTGCTGCCGGTCGAACTGATCCTGATAATAGGGCAGGTCGGCTTGCGCCTGGGTGATCTCGGCAAGCGACTGCTGATAGCTGGCCTTGAGATTCATGATCTGGTTGCGCTGCGCGCCGAGCTGCGCCTTGGCGCCATCGAGCGCAATCTTGAAAGAATCCGACCGCAGGCTGAAGAGCACCTGCCCCGCCTTGACGGCCTCGTTCTCATGCACGTTGATCTGGTCGACGATACCCGAGACATCGGTGGTAAGCCCGACCATGTCGGCCTGGATATAGGCGTTGTCCGTCGACATCACCTGGCCGCCATTGACGTAATAATAACCGCCGACGACGAGCGCCACCGGCAGCAAGGCAAACAGGATCGGCCGCGTGAGACTGCGCCGGCGGCGGACCTTGTTGCCGCCAGGCGCAGCCACGGCGGCAGCCGGCGCTGAATTGGATGAAGGCGCTTCGGCTACCGTTTCCTGCTGTTTCTCTTGGTTTTCTTCGACAGGGTTCTTGGCACTGGCGTCGGCAACGACGCGGAGGGGGGATTGATCAGCCATCGTTCGTCTCATTCTCGTCAACCGGGCTCCGGCATGCCTGAACCAGGTTCGTCTTCATTACGGATAGGATGTGGAAAAGCTGCTCGCGCTGCTCGGCCGAGACGCCTTGCAACGCTTCCGCACGGGTGGTGTCGCCGAGCTCGCGCATTTCGGCGAGCAGCGGGTGCGCCTCGTCGCGCATGTAGAGAAGCCAGATGCGTCGGTCGGTCGGGTGCTGGCGGCGCTCGATCAGCCCGCGTTCGGCGAGCTTGTCGAGAATGCGCACCAGCGTGATCGGCTCGACTTCGAGGATTTCGGCAAGGCCACCTTGATGGATGCCTTCATTGTTCGAGAGATAGGCAAGCGTCTGCCATTGCGACCGGGTCAGCCCAAGGCACTTCGCGCGCTGCTCAAACCGCTTGCGCAGCAGCCGTGCGACGTCGTGGAGAAGGAAACCGAGGGTGGGAGTGGCGTTCATGAAAACCTGTGCCGTTATTTATAAGCAAACTTATAATATCGGTAGATATATTGAGCATGCGTGTCGCACAAGGGCATGGACCGCAGATTCAGCGGCAGCGACTAAAATGCCGCAGACCGGTCAAGCATATCCTGTGGCTCCTCCCTTTCGCCGTCCGATGCGCCGCGCCGACGAGATCGATATCTTTCAATTTCTCAGGAGCTCGACTGGGCCGAACTCCCCGCTCTGCCGCCCGGCAGAGATGAGATCGTCGAGAGCTGATGGCTTCTGTGACGTTTTGATGGATTCCGGAATCGTTACCAATTGGCATTTGCAATTTTTCGCCGCTGCCGTTTATAGTCCAATTCCATAGGGTTACGATTTTTCTGATGTGCATTGCGTGCCGGCCTTCCTTTTCCAATGGATTGAACGCCGGGGGAATCACGGGGGCAGAGCCCCTCGTTCAAAGCAGCAAGACATGAACAGCATCACTTCATCTTGAGGTTGGCGGCAGTGAATCGGCCGTCGAGATTGGAGGACCGGTATGACTTACGCGCTTCGACAGATGGTAGTGCTTGGCTGTATTGCCGCATTCATGCCTCTCCCCGCGCTGGCCCAGAGCGCCCCACCGCCCCCGCCCGTCACCGTCGCCAAGCCGGTCGTTCGCGATGTCGTCGACAGCGACGAGTTCATCGGCCGTTTCGAGCCGGTCGACGAAGTCTCCGTTCGCTCGCGCGTCGGTGGTTACCTGCAGGAAATCCACTTCCAGGACGGCGCATTGGTCAAGCAGGGCGACCTGCTCTTCGTCATCGATCAGCGGCCGTTCGTAACCGCGCTCAATCAGGCAAAGGCATCACTCGAATCGGCGCAATCGGCCCTGGTCTTTGCCGATGCGCAGTATAAACGCGCGCAATCGCTTGCTGCGAGCGGCAGCCAGTCGGCCCAGACACTGGATGATCGCCGGCGGGAATTCGATTCGGCTGAGGCCAATGTCCGCGGCGCACAGGCCGCAGCCGACCGCGCCTCTCTCGACATGGAATATACCGAGATCAAGGCGCCGCTCAGCGGCCGCATCGACCGCCGGCTGATCTCGGCCGGCAACCTCGTGCAGACCGACCAGACTGTGCTGACGACGATCGTTTCGCTCGATCCGATCGATTTCTATTTCGACGTCGATGAACGCCGCCTGCTGAATTTCGCCGACACGGCGCGCAAATTGGGCAAGGAACTCCAGCAGGGCGGTGGCGGACTGGATGTATCCGTCACGATCTCGGATCCCAGTGCCAAACCATTCAAGGGAAAGCTCGATTTCGCCGAGAACCGGGTCGACAATGAGAGTGGCACCATTCGTCTCCGTGCCCGCTTCCCTAACCCCGATCTCGTCCTTCAGCCCGGCCTCTTCGGTCGCATACAGGTCGAAGCCTCCAACACCTACCAGGCCATTCTCGTCCCCGACGAGGCCATCGGCTCGGACCAGAATGAGCGCGTCGTTTATGTCGTCGGGACAGACGGCACGGTGTCGACCAAGCCCGTAAGGCCCGGACCGCGTCTCTACGGCTACCGCGTCATACGCGAGGGCCTTGACGGCACCGAGACGATCATCGTCAACGGCCTGATGCGTGCCCGGCCGGGCGCAAAGATCACGCCTCAGATGACCGAACTGCCGCGGGAACGGCAGGACGCTCCGCCCGAAACCGCCGGCGCGGAGAGCGGACAATGAGATTTGCTCATTTTTTCGTGGACAGGCCGATCTTTGCGGCCGTCATCTCGATCCTTTTTCTCGTTGTTGGCAGCATTGCCTACACGCAATTGCCGGTATCCCAATATCCGGAGATAGCGCCGCCGACGATCGTCGTGCGCACCTCTTATCCGGGTGCCGACCCGCAGACGATCGCCGATACCGTTTCGACGCCGCTTGAACAACAAATAAACGGCGTCGAAGACATGCTTTATATGTCTTCCTACTCCAGCGCCGACGGCGCCATGTCGCTGACGATCACCTTCAAGCTCGGCACCGATCTCGACAAGGTCCAGGTGCTCGTCCAGAACCGTGTTTCCATCGCCCTTCCCCGTCTTCCCGAGGAAGTCCAGCGGCTTGGCGTGACCACCGACAAAAGCTCGCCGGATCTGATGATGGTGGTGCACCTGCTGTCGCCGTCGCACCGCTATGACCAGCTTTACGTCTCGAATTACGCCCGCAACCGCATCCGCGACGTTCTCGTGCGCCTTGACGGCGTCGGCGACGTGCAGATTTTTGGCGAACGCCAGTATTCGATGCGAATCTGGCTGGATCCGGAAAAGCTCTCCGCCTACGGGATGACATCCGATGACGTCGTCTCCGCTTTGAGAGATCAGAACGTCCAGGTATCAGGCGGCAAGATCGGTGCCCCACCCGTCACCGGCAAGAATGCATTCGAATATACGGTGCGAACGGAGGGCCGCTTCTCCGACGTGCGCGAGTTCCGATATGTCATTGTGAAATCGACGACATCGGGGCGGCTCGTGCAGTTGCAGGATGTCGCCCGGATCGAACTCGGCGCACAGGATTACGTCACCAACAGTTATCTCAACAACGATCCCGCAGTTGCTCTCGGCATCTTCGCCCGGCCGGGAACCAACGCCCTGGACACGGCCCATCAAGTCCAGACGCTCATGAAGGACATATCCCAGAATTTCCCGCCGGGTCTGGAATATCGTATCGTCTACGACACGACCGAGTTCATCTCGGATTCGATCACCGAGGTCTATAGAACCATTGCAGAAGCAGCCATCCTGGTGGCAATCGTCGTTCTTGTCTTCCTGCAATCCTGGCGAACCGCGATCATTCCGATCATTGCCATCCCGGTATCGCTGATCGGCACCTTCGCCGTCCTGCTCGCCTTCGGCTTCTCGCTCAACATGCTCACCCTGTTCGGTCTCGTACTGGCGATCGGTATCGTCGTCGATGACGCGATCGTGGTGGTGGAAAACGTCGAGCGCAATCTGGCACGCGGCATGACGCCGAAGCAGGCGTCTCACGTCACGATGGACGAAGTCGGAACCGCCGTCGTCGCCATCTCGCTGGTGCTGATCGCCGTGTTCGTGCCGACAGCCTTCATTCCAGGCATCTCTGGCCAGTTCTACAGGCAGTTCGCGGTCACGATCTCGGTCACCACTGCAATTTCCGCATTGAATTCGCTCACACTGTCGCCCGCGCTCGCAGGTATATTGCTGAAAACCCATGACCATGAAACCAAGCGCATGAATGTCGCATCCCGTCTGGGAAGGGGGCTTGCAAACGGCTTCAACCATGGATTCGATCGGCTGAGTTCCGGCTATTCATGGACCGTTCGGCATCTGGTCAGCAGCTGGATTGGGTTGACAGCCGCAATGGTCACCTTCGTCTGCCTGCTCGGAGCGACCTGGTACATGGGCACGAAAGTCCCCGCGGGCTTTATCCCGACCATGGACCAGGGTTACGCCATCATCGTCATACAGCTACCGGACGGCGCCTCGCTCGCGCGTACCGATGCCGTCGTCAAACAGGTGGGCGATATCGCCCGCACCGTGCCCGGCGTCGGCAATGCCGTGCAATTTGCCGGCTTCAGCGGGGCAACGTTCACCAATGCCTCGAATGCCGGCGTCGTCTTCGTCCCGTTCAAATCCTTTGCCGAACGTGAAGAGGGCGGGGAGAACGCCAACAAGATCATCGGCGAGCTTTACGGAAAGCTGCAAAGCATCCAGGAAGCCTTCATCATTGCCATCCCACCGCCATCCGTGCGTGGCGTCGGCAATTCCGGCGGCTTCAAGATGCAGATCTCCGATCTCGAGAACGCCGACATGACGCGCGTACTCGGCCTCGCCCGGCAGATGATGGGTGCGGCGGCAACGACCGAGGGGCTGACCGGCGTCTTTACGACATTCTCCGATGCAAGCCCGCAATATTTCCTGGCGATCGACCGCGACAAGGCGCGCTTCCTGAATGTGCCGATTCCCAATATCTTCAACGCCCTTTCCATCAATCTCGGCGTCGCCTATGTGAATGATTTCAATGCGTTCGGCCGCGTCTACCAGGTTCGCGCCCAGGCCGACCGGCAATACCGCATGGACCGGGAAGACATCCTTGCCCTGAAGGTCCGGTCGGCGACCGGCGCGCTGGTTCCGCTTGGAACCTTGATGGACATCCAGGATGCCAGCGGCCCGGCGCTTGTCCAGCGCTACAACATGTACGTCTCGGTGCCGCTTCAGGGCAATCCGACGCCGGGCACGTCGACAGGCGATGCCATCGCCAAGATGGAAGCGCTGGCGGCGAAGATCCTGCCGCAGGGGACCACCTTCGAATGGACGGAACTTGCCTATCAGGAGACCCACACCGGCAACACCGCCATTTATATCTTTGCCCTGTCCGTCGTCTTCGTCTTCCTGGCGCTGGCGGCGCAATATGAAAGCTGGGTTCTGCCCCTGGCGATCATTCTCATCGTCCCGCTTGCGGTGCTCGCGGCATTGATCGGGGTCTCTCTGAGGGGAATGGACAACAATGTCCTGACGCAGATCGGCCTGATCGTCTTGATCGGCCTTGCGGCCAAGAACGCCATTCTGATCGTCGAGTTCGCCAGGCAAGCGGAAGACGAGGGGAAGTCGCCGGTGGAGGCGGCTATCGAGGCCAGCCATCTTCGCCTGCGCCCGATCCTGATGACGGCATTCGCCTTCATCTTCGGTGTTCTGCCGCTTGCCATCGCCACCGGCCCCGGCGCCGAAATGCGCCAGTCGCTCGGTACCGCCGTCTTTTCGGGCATGCTCGGTGTGACGATCTTCGGCCTGTTCCTGACGCCAGTCTTCTACGTCGTGCTGCGCGGCTGGCGCCGCAAGCGGCCGGCCGCTGTAGAGCCAGCGAAGACAGAGCCGGTCAAGGAAGGGGTCGTCTGAGACGATCCCACCCGGCTGAGGAAACGGAAGTCAGGTCGAAAACAGATGCACCTTGCCCTGCCACAAGCGGGCGACGGTGAGTCTGCCGCTGCGGTAGGCGCGCGTATCGATATTGAGCCGCCTCGGCCGTATATCGGGTTCGTCGTTCGGCGTATGGCCGTGAACGACGAGTTTTGGTAGCGGCACCCGGCTTTCGAGAAACCGCTGGCGGATGAGGACCAGATCCTCGTCCGTCTGCCTGTCGAGCGGCAGTTTCGGATTGATACCGGCATGCACGAAAATCACGCTTGGGGTTTCCAGCAGGACAGGCATCGCCCGCATGAAATCGATATGCGTACGCGGCAGCGACTGGCGGATGAAGGCATCGAGCTTCGCGCCGGTGGGGAAAACCAGCGGCAGGTGCTCCGGATCGAGGCCATAGGATTTGAGCAGCTCCGCTGATCCCATCTGCATCCAATCGTCATAGGAGATCCAGCCGTCGATATAGTCGAGCATGGCGACTTCGTGATTGCCGGCAAGGCAGATGCGGTCGAATCCATCCGGCGGTGGCTCCATGAGATGGGCGATGACCTGTGACGATTCCGGGCCGCGGTCGATATAGTCGCCGAGCGTGACGATCAGCTTACGCCCGGGCAACTGCCCGCCATCGCGCAGGATCGCCGCCTCGGCTTTCACAAGCAGATCGTACCGACCGTGAATATCGCCGATCGCATAGGTTGGGATAGCGGCAATATCCAGCGTCAGACGCGGTCTCGGCTGGCGTGCCATTTTCGAAACCTCGCTGTTGCGAGCACGAGAGTCGCTCATCATATTTCTCGATTAAGGAAGCCCCACTTCACCGTAAGTAGCGTGGAGAACAGGGCAATCAAGCTGGTAAGAAAATTCAAAGCACACGGGTTTTGTAGAAAAACCGGCCTTATCATTCGCGGGGCAATCCCTCACTCCTATACCCATAGAGAAAAGAGTGACCGATGGGAACGGTATCGCAATTTCATGAGAGCCTGAGGCCTCCCGCGCATCGCATCGAAAGCGAAGAGGAGGCGATATCCACGGCCCGCGATCTCGCCGCCGCATTCCGGCGTCAGGCGAGCGAGCGCGATATCAACCGCATCCTGCCCTTTGCTGAGCTTGATGCGCTGTCGGTATCGGGGCTGACGGCAATCGCCGTACCGCCTGACCATGAAGGGCTCGACGTGTCGAACGCCCTGCTCGCCGAAATCGTTGCAATCATCGCCGAGGGCGATGCCTCGATCGGCGAGGCGCTGGAAAATCACTTTTGCGCACTGGAAACGCTCCGCACCCAGGCTGCCGAGGATTTGAAGGCATCGCTGTTTGCCCGTGTGCTGCTCGGCGACCGCTTTTCGGCCGCTACCTTCACCGATGGGGCCGAGCTTACCGCCGAAGGTCCGGGCTACCGCCTGAGCGGGCGCACGCGGCAGGCGCCCGGTATTCTATTCGCCGACTGGATCGCCGCTGCCGCCACCGTCCCGCCCAGCCGCCCGGTGACGCTCTATCTCGCACGCGATGATGAAGGCGTGCAGGTGGTCGACGATTGGGACGGCTTCGGCCAGCGCACCAATGGATCAGCGACCGCGATCGTCGGCACGCTTCACGTCAATGCCGATGCGATTGCCCCTGCCCCCTCCTCCGGATATTCGATCGGCATCTCGCTCGGCCTGCTGCTCAAGGCCGGCGTCAGCCTGGGCATCGCGCGGGCCGCATGGAGCGACCTGATGGCCGCGATTGGCGATCGCAGCGCGACCATCCTCCCCCGAATCGGCGAGCGCGCCATCCGCATCGAAGCGACGGCGGCAGCCTTGGAACGGGCTGGCCGCAAACTCGACATCGCCCAGGTGAATCCTATGGAGGCAGCGATGGCGGACGCGCATTTTTCCGCCTCGGCCGCCGCAATCCTTGCCGGGGAAACAGCGCTCGACACCGCAAACGCCCTGTTCGAACTTGCAGGAGAAATATCGGCCGGCATCGGCCTCAATCTCGACCGCCATTGGCGCAATGCCCGCATTCACGCGCTATCGCTGCCGCGGGATAAGCTGGTGCATACCGCAGGTGAATATATGTCGAAGCTCGGCGGCGCCTAATCAGCTGGCGGCGGAGATCGGGAATTGTTCCTTGGCGCCTTCGATGCGGCCGCCGTCGGCGACGAACTGCTCGAGGGTCATATTGTCGAGAATGGCGGCGATCGCGTCCCGAACATCGGTCATCGAGCGCCGCACCTGACAGGTCTCCGGATCAGCACAGTCGTCGCAGGCCTCGTAAGCCGTACGGCTGGCGCAGCGGATCGGCGCCAACGGTCCGTCGAGCGTGCGGATGACATGGCCGATGCGGATTTCGGAGGCCGGCCGTGACAGAGAATAGCCGCCACCCGGTCCCTTCTTCGAGCGCAGGATGCCGACATTGCGCAGTTCGAGCAGGATGGTATCGAGAAACTTCTTCGGGATATTGTTACGGGCGGCGATGTCATTGATGAAGGCAGTCTCGCCCGGCGCCAGCCGCGCCAGGTCGACCAGCGCCTTCAGCCCGTATTTTCCCTTTTTCGTCAGCATCGTCGTCGCCTTGTAGAAATCGCAGTATTTATCCTGCCAATAGCAGGCAAATAGCGTCAAAAGCGTGAACATACAACAAAATAGCTATTATTTATAGCTTGTATCGGCAACGTCCACAGAAACGCCCGGCAGCCCTGAGAAAGACCGGCCGCCGCACGCCCTGCCGGCAGTCTCGGTCAGATCGTCTTCAGCATGCCGCCATCGACGAAGTAGGTCGAGCCGATGCAATAGCTCGCGCGCTCCGAACTCAAGAAGACGAAGACGTTTGCCAGCTCCTCCGGTTTGCCGAAGCGTTTGGAGGCGGCGTGCTCGTTGGCAACGCTCTGCAGGTAGCCTTCCCAGTTGCCGCCGGTTTCGGCCGTCAATTGCTTGGCGGTCTTGATCCAGTCGGGCGTCAGGATCAGGCCGGCATTGACGCAGTTGACACGGATATTGTCCTTGATGAGTTCGGTCGAGAGCGTCTTCGAAAACATCATCAGCGCCGACTTGCTGACATTGTAGATCGGCTCGTACCAAAGCGGCTGAACGGCACAGATCGAGGCATTGTGCAGGATCACACCGCCGCCGCGCTCCTTCATCTGCGGGGCGATGCCGCGCGCCAGCCGGACGGCGGCCATCACATGCAAGTCCCAATAGGTCTGCCACTTCTCGTCGGGTGCCTCCATCACCGTCTCGTTCGATCCGGTGCCGGCATTGTTGATGAGGATATCGGCGCCGCCTTTTTCGGCCGCCGCCGCTATGATCGCCTCGGTTCCCGCAACCGTTGCCACATCGGCGACAACAGCGGCGGCGCTGACCCCGTATGTCTCGGCGATACGGGCGGCTTCCGCCTCGAGCCGTTCGCCGCCGCGCGCTGCCAGCACGAGGTTGGCGCCCTCAGCCGCCAGTCCTTCGGCGATCGCCAGTCCGATGCCGATCGACGCACCTGTTATGACGGCAGTCTTTCCCTTCAATCCGAGATCCATGTCTTCCTCCGCAAACGGCCGGAGATCCCGGCCTGATGGGCTGAGTGTTTCGCCAATGAATCCCGGCGTCAAGCGCCCGAACGCCTCTTGCGGCAAGCTCCGATCTGTCGCATGCCTGCATCAACACTTGGGAGGAGTTTTCATGCGACGTTATTCGGCGTGCATAGAGTGGCTGTTTGCCGAAGAAGGCGACAGCTTTCCCGATCGCATCCGCCACGCCCATGCGGCCGGGCTGACGGCGATCGAATTCTGGCGCTGGACCGACAAGGATCTGGACGCGATCGAGGCAGCGCTGAAGGAAACCGGCCTTGCCGTCACCAGCCTCGTCGCCGAACCGATGATCGCGCTGACCGACGCCGCCAACCGGCAGGCCTGGCTGAAAGGCCTGGCTGAATCCGTCACTGTCGCGAAACGTCTTGGCGCGCCGGTGCTGATCGCACAGGCGGGTGACGATCTCCCGGGCTTGACTCGCGAAGAACAGCGCCGGGCAGTCACCGAAACGCTGAGAGCCGGCGCCGATATCCTCAAAGGCAGCGGTCTCCGCCTCGGCGTCGAGCCGCTCAATATCCGCATCGACCATGTCGGCTACTTCCTCGATTCGACCCGAGAAGGCCTCGATATCATCGATGACGTCGCCCGCCCCGAGATTGGCATCGTCTACGACATCTACCATTCCGCAGTGATGGACGAACGTACCGAAGAGGTGCTGAACGGCCGCCTCGACCGTATCATCCACGTCCATGTCGCCGATCACCCAGGCCGCAACGAACCGGGTTCCGGCGGCATCGACCTTGCTCCGCGCCTCGGCTGGATCTTCGCCAACGGCTATGACGGCGCCGTCGGTTTGGAATACCGGCCGACCAGGCCCGGTGTGGGCGCAGTCAAGGCCGCGATTGCTTCGCTCGGCGGTTAGGCTGAGCTGGCACCTTCGGCGAAGGCTTCAAGCTCGGGATCGAAATCGACCTCGACGACATTGTTGAAGACGGCGGTGGCCAGCATGATGCCGGCGAAGGCGACGAGATCGACGAGCACTTTGGTCTCGTAGCGCTCTTTCAGCTTTACCCAGAGTTCAGCCGGAACGGCGTTGGAATCGGCGACGATCGCCTTGCCGAAGGCGTAGAGCAGCGCCTCTTCGTCGGAAAGCTCCAGCGCGTCGGGATTGAAACCCTTGTTGATCAGCGCCCGGCGAAAGAAGGTGATGGCGATCTTCGATTGCGCCGCCTTCGAGATCGCATGCGAGAAGATCCAGATCGCCCGGTCGTTGATCGCGGGGTCGAGTTCGGCGCGCAGCGTGAACCACTCTGCATAGATGCGATGGGCGGCCGGCGAATGCAGCAGCGTGCGCTTCATGTTGGTCATCCGTCCGCGCAGCCTGATTTCCTCGTCATGCGCCGCACGAACCTCTTCCGAAGCGGTGTCGTAATCAATCTGCGGGAGATGGCTCATCGGGTCCGTTCTTTCCTTTGTGCATAGAAGCTATCGGGGCGCCGAGATATTGTGCAACAGCCCAGCGGCATCCGCTTGGCCGCCGCCCGGCGCCGGCCTAGACTGACCAAATCGAAGCTGGAGGCAAGGCATGAGCGACGACCACGAGCAGCATCATGTCGACTGGCGGGAACATGGCGTCAAGGTCATTCCCGGCAATTCGCTCGATCCGAACACCGCACAGACACCGGGCATGAACCGCGCGACGGCGATCAACAATGCGCGCGCCGGCGCCGAGAAGATCTGGGCGGGAACGGTGACGATCCATGCCAATGCCAAGACCGGCGCCCATCACCACGGCGATCTCGAAAGCATCATCTACGTGGTCAAGGGCAAGGCCCGCATGCGTTGGGGCGAGCATCTGGAATATACTGCCGAGGCCGGTCCCGGCGACTTCATCTACGTTCCGCCCTTTGTGCCGCATCAGGAGATCAACGCCAGCCGCGACGAGACGCTGGAATGCGTGCTCGTCCGCTCAGGCCAGGAACCGGTCGTCGTCAATCTCGACATCGAGCCGGTCGAAAAGCCGGAAGACGTCGCGTGGATCGACCCGATCCACCGATAGGCAATTCACGTTCGAGCAAGCGGCTGACATCCTCAGCCGCCGAACGCTCTGCAAGGATCATCGCAGACCGCTTTAGGCGTGGACGGCGCCTGCGCCTTTCATAACAGGGTTCTCGATGATCCGGCCGGTATCGGCGGCATAGAGGTGGATCTGGTCGTAATCGATCGCGATGCCGATCGGATCTCCCGACTTCACCTTCACGGCCTCGGTCAGCGCCACCGCAAAGGGCAGCCCGTCGAAATCGGCGTGCACGACGCGGCTCGCGCCGAGCTCTTCGATGAAATCGGCCGTTGCGGTGAGGGCGCCGGGCGCATCCGGGGCCACCAGCCGGGCGGCTTCGGCGCGCATGCCGAGTACGACGCGTTTGCCTTTCAGCGGTGCAGCGCGTTCGCGCGGCAGCGCGACCTTGCGGCTCTGATCATAGACGAAAACGCCCTCGTCATTGATCGTGCCCTCGAGCAGGTTCATCGCCGGCGTGCCGACGAAGCCCGCGACGAAGCGCGAGACCGGATGATGATAGACCTCTTCCGGCGTGCCGACCTGCTCCACCCTGCCGCCATTCATCACCACCAGCCGATCAGCCAGCGTCATCGCTTCGGTCTGGTCATGCGTAACGAAGATCGAAGTGGCGCCGAGGCGGCGGTGCAAGCGGCGGATTTCGGCGCGCATGGCGATGCGCAGCTTGGCGTCGAGGTTCGACAGCGGTTCGTCGAAGAGAAACACCTTCGGTTCACGGATCATCGCGCGGCCCATGGCGACGCGCTGGCGCTGACCGCCGGAAAGAGCGGCCGGCAAGCGTTCGAGGAAGGGTTCGAGGCTGAGCGCCTTGGCTACCTCGCCGATGCGCCGACTCCGCTCCGCCTTCGAGACGCCGGCCACCTTCAATGCGTAGCCGATATTCTCGGCAACCCTCATATGCGGATAAAGCGCATAGTTCTGGAACACCATGGCGCAGCCGCGCTCGCGCGGTTCCAGCTGGTTGACGACGCGGCCGTCAATGGCGATTTCACCGCCAGTGATTTCCTCGAGGCCGGCGATCATGCGCAGCAGCGTGGACTTGCCGCAGCCGGACGGGCCGAGGATGACGATGAACTCGCCGGACTGGATGTCGAGATCGACGCCGTGAACGACGGGATTCTTGCCGTAGTTTTTCTTCACGCCACGAATGGAGATCGGTGCCAAGGGAATACTCCTTCACTTCTCGGTGGAGATAAGGCCGCGTACGAACCAGCGCTGCATCAGAATGACGAGGATCAATGGCGGCGACATGATGATCAGGGTTCCGGCCATGGCGACGTTCCAGTCGGGCAGACCGAATTCGGACGGGATGAGGGTCTTGAGCTGCGTCACGGCGATGCCGAAGTTCGGATCGGTGGTGATCAGCAGCGGCCAGAGATACTGGTTCCAGGCCCAGACGAACATGATGGTGAAGAGCGCGATCATGTTTGGCCGCGAAAGCGGCAGCAGAATATCCCAAAAGAACCGGACCGGGCCCGATCCGTCCATCTTCGAGGCCTCAGCAAGCTCGTCGGGAACCGTCAGGTAGAACTGCCGGTATAGGAAGGTGCCGGTCGCGGTTGCGACCAGCGGCAGAACGAGACCGGGATAGGAATTCAGCAGGCCCCATTCGAGCTTGATCTGGAAGCCGGTGATCTGTGCAACGAGCCAGCTTATGCCGGTAAAGTCGAGGATCGTCTGGAAAGGCTGCAGCGCGTTGGCCGCAATCGAATAGGTCGGCACGATGCGGACTTCCAGCGGCAGCATCAGCGTGATGAAGATGATCCAGAAAATCACGTACCGGCCACGGAAGCGGAAGTAGACGATCGAGAAAGCTGCCATGGAAGACAGCATGACTTTGCCGGCGCCGACCGTTCCGGCGAAGATGATGCTGTGGAACAGCTTGTTGCCGAGATCGGCGCGAACCCAGGCCGTCTCAGCGTTTTCCCAGAAATGCGAGCCCGGAGTGAGCGGCAGCGGCACACGATTGACCGTCTCCAGATCAAGCGTCGACGCGATGATGACGATGGCGAAAGGCAGAAGCGCGATCACCATGCCGAGCGCGAGAAGCGTATAGCAGATGAAGTTGAATATCGGCGTGCGTTCGATCATGACCGCGACCTCACTTGTAGTGCACGCGCCGCTCGATGAAGCGGAACTGGAAGATGGTGAGAAGGACAACGAGCACCATCAGGATGATGGATTGCGCTGCGGCGCCCGAATAGTCGAGACCTCTGAAGCCGTCGAAATAGATCTTGTAGACCATGAGCTCGGTGGCGCGCGCCGGGCCGCCCTGCGTCATGACGTCGACGATACCGAAGGAATCCTGGAAACTCTCGGTGATGTTGATGACCAGCAGGAAGAACAGCGTCGGCGTCAGCAGGGGCAGCTGGATATCCCAGATCCGGCGCATCGGCCCCGAACCGTCCATTGCGGCGGCCTCGATCAGCGAGCGCGGAATACCCTGCAGCGCCGAGAGGAAGAAGATGAAGTTGTAGCCGATATATTTCCAGGAGAAGGCAACAATGACGGCGATCATCGCATCCTTGCCATCGAGTGCGGGGTTCCAGAGGCCGGGCCAGACGTGGTTGATAACCGACAGAAGGCCGGCCTCCGGCGCCAGGATGAAACGGAAGGCGAGGCCAAGAGCGGGGGCGGCGATTGCGTAAGGCCAGATGAAGACGGACCGGTAGACCTTGTGGCCGCGCAGTTCACGATCTGTCAAAAGCGCCAGGATGAGCGCCAGCCCCATGGCAATGGCCGTCGAGCTGAAGCCAAAGGTCATGCTGCGGGTGATCGAATCCCAATAGATCGGATCGGTGAGCAGCTGTCTAAAATTGTCGAAACCGACCCAGGCATTGCCGCCGCCCCATGGCTGCTCGAGCGTGAACGCCCAATAGAGCGCCTGTGCGCTCGGCCAATAGAAGAAGACGAAGATCAGCAACAGCATCGGAAATGCAAAGAGCAGTCCGATCGTCGTTGAGGAGAAAGTGACTCGCTTTTCCATGAGTGGTCGTTTTCGGCCTGGTTGGGTTTAGGCGCGGGCGGGGAGTTCGCATCCGCGGCCGACTAAAGAACTTACAAAGACGCACCCGGCGCGCGAAACGCGGGCCGGGTGCGGCTCATATCAAGCGATCAGGGGAGCTGAACGTTCTTGTAGGTCTGCTGGAAGCGACGCAGCAGCGTATTGCCGCGTTCGGCAGCGCCGTCGAGCGAAGCCTGGACATCGGCATTGTTGACGAAGATTGCCTGCAGACCATTGGCGATTTCGGTGCGGACCTGCAGCAGGCCACCGAGGCGGATGCCGTGCGGAGCCGCGTCGCCAGCCGGGGAAGCGGTCAGGCTCTGAATGGCGAGTTCGCGGCCGGCATAAGGAGCCTTGTCGTAGAAGCCCTGCTTCTTCAGATATTCGAAGCCGGAGTTACGAACCGGGATGTAGCCAGTAACCGTCGACCAGGTAAGAGCTTCTTCCGGCTTTGCGATGAAGTTGAAGAAGGCAGCGGCAGCCTTGTATTCAGTGTCGGAATGACCCTTCAGGACCCAGAGCGAAGCGCCGCCGACATAAGAGCTGTGGCGGGTGGCGTCGCCGTAGGTCGGGAGCATGGCAACGCCCCAGTTCATGCCTTGCTTGGCGGTGCGGCCAACATTGCCGTGGTCGCCGACCGAGGTCAGGATTACCTGGCAATCGCCAGCGGCAAAAGCTTCGACGAAGGTCTGGCCGACAGCCTTGTTCTTGATGACGGCAAGCTTGTTATCGTACCAGGACTTGAGGTCCTTGACGTAGCTGACGAGAAGCGGGTTCTTGTTGAACACCAGCTCGCCGTCGAGACCTTCAAAGCCGTTCTTCTTCGTGGCGATTGCTTCGCCGTTTACGGCTTCAAACTGCTCGATATACTGCCAAACTTCGTTGTTGGAGATGTCAAAGCCGAGCGGGCAAGCATAGCCTGCATCCTTCAGAGCTTTGAGGTCTTCGCCTGCTTCCTTCCAGGTTGCCGGGGCATGATCCTTGCCGATCTTGGCGAAGGCGTCCTTGTTCCAGTAGAGCAGAGCGGTCGAGGAGTTGAACGGGAAGGAGTACATCTCGCCCTTCGAGGTCGCGTAGTAACCGGAGATACCGGAGAAATAGTCGTTCCAGTCGACCGTGTAGCCCATGTCGGCCATCAGCTTGTTGGCCGGGTAGTAGGCGCCGGAGAGCATGATGTCGAGCGTGCCGGCGTCGGAGACCTGGGCGATGGTCGGCTGCTTGCCGGCGCGGAAGGCAGCGATGGTGTTCTGCAGGGAAGCGTCGTAGCTGCCCTGGCTTGTGCAGACGACTTCGTAGTCGGCCTGCGACTGGTTGAAGCGATCGCACTGTTCCTGGACACGCTTTGCAATGTCACCGGAATTACCGAACCAGAAGTCAATCTTGGTCTTATCGGCGGCGGCAGCGGGACCAGCAAGAAACGCTGTAGCGAGAAGGGCGCCAACGGCGCCGAGAAGCTTGGCTTGCATGAGAACCTCGAACGTAAAAGGGACGCGCACTTTCAGCGCACGCCCTATTAGCTGGTTCAAATTGCCGCGGCCAATGAATATTACATGACATGAAATGATCGAAATCCAGTTGTCACAAAACCTTCATACAGTCGTTATTCGCCAATCTCGGGGAAATATTTAGAGAAATTTCGCCGATTGCTTCAGCATGCAGTCAATAAATTACACCTATATTCGAAACAATGGATTCTTAGGGGATATTTAATATTTATTTATATTACGACGGAGTGCCGTTATTCACCTACTCCGCTGTAACGAAACTTGCAAAAACGCTGACATTTTTGCCGTTGCACTGGTGTGCAACCTTAGGATTTAGGCCTCAGGATTGAAGGGAATCCTTCAGGATCGCCGCAAAACGGGGATCGAATGCACGGCTGATCGGTCCGGCGGCAGCACCAAGCGCCACCGACCAAGGATCGGCCATGCCGGGCTGCAGGCGCGGCAGCGTCCGGCCACGACGCTCGGCGATCGAGGGCAGCAACGGGCCGATTGCCGCAATCAACCTGTTCACCAACGCTTCCGGCGCGCTGCCGCAGAGGATCACCGTCTGCGGATCGAACAGCGTCTCAAGGAGATGGATGCTCCAGCGCAGATCCATTGCTGCCGCCTCGACCCAGGCGTGGATGCTTTGATCGCCCCTCAAGGCGAGATCGTTGATCCGTGCATAAAGGCCCGGATCGGCGGGATCGATCGACAGATGCTGGTAGAGCGAGGCGAGCGAAGCGCGATGTTCGAGCGGCGTCGATTTGCCGTCGGCAAACAACAGTGCCATGCCGATCTCGCCGGCATTGCCGTTGGTGCCGCGGTAGAGCTCGCCGTTCAGAATGAGGCCGGCGCCGATGCCATAACCGACGAAGAGGCAGACGGCATGGTCGAGGCCATGGGCGGCTCCCACCATGCGCTCGGCGGTCGCCGCCGCCGCCGCATCGTTTTGCAGGCCGACATCAAGCCCGGTGCCGGCAGTCAGCGTTTCCAACAACGGAAATTTCTGCCAGGTCTCCATCATCCACGGATCGTCGCCGCTGCCGGCGACCCCGAAGGGCCCTGGCATGGCGGCGCCGAGACCGACCAGCCGCTTTTCCGACTGCTGGACGATCCCGGCAAGTTTTGACCGCACGCCGGCGACGAGATCGAGGATGACCTTCGTCCCGTTCGACGGACCGCCTGGTGGGAGGCCGGCCTCATCACGCACGAGAACGCTGCCGACGAGATCGACGGCGACCGCCCGCGTCACATGCCGGTCGATCTGCAGGCCGATCGCAAAGGCGCCCTCGGGCACCAGGCCGTAGGGTGTCGACGGCTGGCCCCTGCCCCTTCTCACCGCCTCCTGCGAACTGACCAGACCGTCGCGCTCGAGTTCCTCGATGATATTCGACACTGTCTGTTTGGTCAGCCGCGTCGCCCGCGCCAGATCAGCGCGTGAAAGCGCACCGTTGATCCTCAGGGCATCGATCATCACGCGCCGATTATGCGCGCTGGTGCCTTCGTGATTGGTGCCGCTCTTGGCCCGGATCGGGCGGCTGTCATTCATGTGCAATTCCCTCTTGACTCCAATAGAATGTTGAAGAAGTAATAAGTCAAGACACTTGACTTAATAAGGAACCGGAGAGTTCCAGGGAACGCAGGAGCCCGCAAGGCGCTCCGACGACGCTCCGAGACGACAAACCGGCACGTTTTTGCGCGTGCCTTCTCGAACACCGATGGCGGAGGACCGCCCTCGGCAATGCGTAAATGTCAAAAACTGGAGGCTGCAATGCTGAAATCCTTTAACAAGACGCTTCTGGGTGCGGCCTTGATCGGCGCATCCCTCGCGCCGCCCGCTTTCGCCGAAACCACGCTGAACGCGCTTTTCATGGCGCAGGCCGCCTATAGCGAGGCCGATGTGCGCGCCATGACCGACGCCTTCGCCAAGGCGAACCCCGACATCAAGGTCAACCTCGAATTCGTTCCCTATGAAGGCCTGCACGACAAGACGGTGCTGGCGCAAGGTTCCGGCGGCGGCTACGACGTCGTCCTCTTCGACGTCATCTGGCCGGCCGAATATGCCACCAACAAGGTGCTGGTCGACGTCTCCTCTCGCGTCACCGACGAGATGAAGAAAGGCGTGCTGCCGGGCGCCTGGACCACTGTGCAATATGATAGCAAATATTATGGCATGCCGTGGATCCTCGACACCAAATACCTGTTCTACAACAAGGAAATCCTCGAAAAGGCCGGCATCAAGACCCCGCCCAAGACCTGGGACGAACTGACCGAACAGGCAAAGACGATCAAGGACAAGGGCCTGCTCGCCACGCCGATCGCCTGGAGCTGGTCGCAAGCCGAAGCCGCGATCTGCGACTACACCACGCTCGTCAGCGCCTTTGGCGGCGATTTCCTGAAGGACGGCAAGCCCGCCTTCCAGACCGGCGGCGGCCTCGATGCGTTGAAATACATGGTCTCCAGCTATTCCTCCGGCCTGACCAATCCGAATTCCAAGGAATTCCTGGAAGAGGACGTCCGCAAGGTCTTCGAAAACGGCGATGCCGCCTTCGCGCTGAACTGGACCTACATGTACAACATGGCCAACGATCCGAAAGACAGCAAGGTCGCAGGCAAGGTCGGCGTCGTGCCGGCGCCGGGTGTTGCCGGCAAGAGCGAGGCTTCGGCCGTCAACGGCTCGATGGGCCTCGGCATCACCTCGGCCAGCAAGCATCCTGATGAGGCCTGGAAATACATCACCTTCATGACGTCGCAAGCGACGCAGAATGCCTATGCCAAGCTCAGCCTGCCGATCTGGGCGTCCTCCTATGAGGACCCGGCCGTCACCAAGGGCCAGGAAGAGCTGATCTCCGCCGCCAAGATCGGCCTTGCGGCCATGTATCCGCGTCCGACGACGCCGAAATATCAGGAGCTCTCGACCGCGCTGCAGCAGGCGATCCAGGAATCGCTGCTCGGCCAGTCCTCTCCCGAGGATGCGCTGAAGTCGGCCGCCGACAATAGCGGCCTCTGAGCAAAGCACGAAACCCCGGGCGGCGCCCGCCGTCGCCCGGTTCGATCTCGATAACCTGTGAATGAAGAAGGGTCGCCTTGATGTCGGGCACTTGGCTGACAACCCGCGCGTGGCTTTTGATGCTGCCGCTTCTCGTGGTCATGATATCAGTCATCGGCTGGCCTCTGATCGATACCGTCGGCCTCTCCTTCACCGACGCCAAGCTCGTCGGCACGGAAGGAAACTTCGTCGGCATCGACAATTACGCGAAGTTGATCTCAGGCTCGAATTTCCAGCGCACCCTGATCACCACCGCATGGTTCGCGATCGTCTCGGTGGCCGCCGAAATGGTGATCGGCGTGCTTGCTGCCCTGCTGCTGAACCAGCAGTTTCGCGGCCGCACCGCGCTTCGCGCCCTGATGATACTGCCCTGGGCACTGCCGACCGTCGTCAACGCCACGCTCTGGCGGTTGATCTACAATCCCGAATACGGCGCGCTGAACGCCGCGCTGACGCAACTCGGCCTGCTGGAGGCTTACCGCTCCTGGCTCGGCGAACCGGGCACGGCGCTGGCGGCCCTCATCGTCGCCGACTGCTGGAAGAATTTCCCGCTGGTGGCGCTGATCGCACTGGCCGCACTCCAGGCCGTGCCGCGCGACATCACCGCCGCCTCGCTGGTCGACGGCGCCGGCGCTTACGCTCGCTTCCGCTTCGTCATCCTGCCCTATCTCGCCGGCCCGCTGATGGTGGCCCTGGTGCTGCGCACGATCGAAGCCTTCAAGGTCTTCGATATCATCTGGGTCATGACCCGCGGTGGCCCGGCCAACAGCACGCGCACGCTGTCGATTCTGGTCTATCAGGAAGCCTTCTCCTTCCAGCGGGCAGGCTCGGGGGCATCACTCGCATTGATCGTCACGCTGCTGGTGACGCTGCTTGCTGCCGGCTACGCCGCTCTGGTGCGCAAGACTGCCGGGAGTGCGGCCTGATGGAACGCCAGAGCCCACTCTTTTCTGTTTTCATTCATCTCTGCGCGCTGCTGCTTGCCGCTGTCATCCTGGCGCCGATCCTGTGGCTGTTCATCATGAGCATCTCGCCGGCCGCCGACCTTGCCGCAAAGCCGCTGCGCTGGTGGCCGCAGACGGTGGATTTCTCTCGCTACGGCGTACTGCTCTCGACGATCGAAAACAGCGCCGGCGCCGCCTTCACCTCGTCGCTGCGCAACAGCATCGAGGTGGCGGGCATGGCGACGATCGCCGCCATCGCGCTCGCCATTCCGGCCGGCTGGGCTGTGTCGCGCACACCTTCGGTCGGCTGGTCGCTGTCGATGGTGATCGCCACCTACATGTTGCCGCCGGTCGCGCTCGCCGTACCGCTCTATATGGGTCTGTCCCATCTCGGCATGCTGAACAACGTCTTCGGCCTCGCCCTCGTCTATCTGACAATTCTCGCGCCCTTTACCACCTGGCTGATGAAATCGGGTTTCGATTCCATCCCGCGCGAGATCGAATCCGCCGCGATGATCGACGGCGCCGGCCTGTTCCAGACGCTGCGGATCATCACGCTGCCGCTCGCCGCCCCCGTGATGGCGACGTCAAGCCTCTTTGCCTTCCTGCTTGCCTGGGATGAATTCTTCTATGCGCTGCTCTTCACCTCGGACCAGCGCGCCAAGACGCTGACCGTCGCCATCGCCGATCTCGCCGGCGGCCGCGTTTCCGATTATGGACTGATCGCGACGGCAGGCGTGCTCGCCGCCCTGCCCCCGGTGCTGATCGGTCTCGTCATGCAACGCGCCCTGATTTCGGGGCTCACCAGCGGCGGCGTCAAGGGATGAAACATGACAGCAGAAAGAACCCGGCCGGCCGGGCTTGCCGCGATCGATCGCGAAATGGCCCGCCAACATGCCGATGCGATCGCTTCCTATGAAGCGGCCCAGCCGATGGCGGCGAAGGCCGCCGCCTCGCTGAAGAAGACCGGCAGGCTGCTGCTCATCGGCATGGGCGGTTCGCACGCCGTCAACCGCGCCGTCGAGCCGCTCTACCGTGCACGCGGCATCGATGCCCTCGCCTTGCCGCTGTCCGAGCAGCTCGGCCAGCCGTTGCCGATCGCCGGCAGGACGATCTTCGTCACCTCGCAATCCGGCGAAAGCGCCGAGGTTCTGCGATGGTTCAACGAAACCGGCGGCACGGAGGAGGCCTTCGGCCTGACGCTCGAAGGCAACTCCTTCCTCGCGAGAATCGCCCCGTCACTCATTGGCGCCGGCGGCACCGAGCTTGCCTTCGCCGCGACCCGGAGCCTGACGGTGACCTTCGCCCTGCATTTGGCAATCCTCGCCGCCCTCGGCGAAGATCCAGACGCCGCGATTGCCGCCCTCAAGGCGCCGGAAGACCATGACATCGCCGCCGCGCTCACCGCGCTCCAAAATGTCGCGACCATCGTCACGTCAGGCCGCCGGCTGCAGGGTATCGCTGAGGCGCTTGCGCTCGGATTGACGGAACTGTCGCGCCGTCCCTGCTTCTCGCTCGAAGGCGGCCAGTTGCGCCACGGGCCGATGGAAATGCTGGGGCCGGAGATTGGCGTCGTGCTGTTCCGCGGCTTCGACGAGACGGCCGGCCTGGTGACTGCAATGGCGACATCCGCTGTCGAGACCGGCGCCCCCGTCATCCTTTTCGACGCCTCGGGCGAAGCGTCGGTCGCCGGCGCTGTGACGATCCGATTCGCCCGGGCAACCGGTCTTGCTGCGATCTTCGCCATGCTGCCGGTCGCCCAGCGGCTGATGATCGCCTTTGCCGACGCCCGCGTGGAGAATGCCGGAACGCCGGTCCGCTCCACCAAGATCACCCGGAGCGAATGAATGCGGCCGCTTGCAGTCATCGGCAACGTCAACATCGACCTGATCCTTGGACCGGCCGCCCCCTGGCCAAAGGCCGGGACGGAAATCATCGTCGATCATGATGAGTTACGGGTCGGCGGAGCTGCCGGCAACAGCGCGCTCGCCTGGCAAGCGCTTGGTGTCGAATTCGAGATCGCCGCCAATATCGGCCGTGACCAGTTCGGCCGCTGGCTGAGCGAAGCCTTCGGCCACCGTTCCGACAAGTGGCCGGTACGTCCTGAGAAAACGACGCTCTCCGTCGGCATCACCCACCCGGACGGCGAGCGCACCTTCTTCACGACAAAAGGCCACCTGCCGCGCTTCAGCCTGGCAGATGTCTTCGCGGTCATCGACGGCGCTAGGCTGCAGGGCGGCTACGCCCTTCTCTGCGGCTCGTTCCTGACCGATGACCTGACAGCGGATTATGACGCCTTCTTCGACTGGGCCGACAGCCATGGCATCACCGTCGCGCTCGATACCGGCTGGCCGCTCGACGGCTGGACAGACGAGAATTGCGCAGCGACACGCGCATGGCTCTCTCGCAGCGGTATCGCGCTGCTGAACGAGGTCGAATCGACGACACTTGCCGACATTGCCGATCCGGTCGAGGCGGCTCGTCACATCAGGTCGCATATGCCGGAGGGTGCGATCATCGTCGTCAAGCGCGGCCCGGACGGCGCTCTCGCGATCGGGCCGGACGGCCTGCTGGTTTCGGTGGCTGCACCCGTCGTCGAGGTCGTCGATACGATCGGCGCCGGCGATGTCTTCAACGCCGCCTTTCTCGCCGCGCTCGCAAGCGATGAGCCGCTGATTTCTTGCCTGCAGGCGGGAACCGCAGTCGCCTCGCGCGCCATATCCACCCTTCCCCGCAACTATGGCGGCCCGTCATCTCCCGAGGAGCCTGTGCGATGAGCGCGCTCGAAATTCAGAACATCCGCAAGACCTATGGCGATGTCGACACGCTGAAAGGTATCGACATCTCGTTGGAAAGCGGCGAGTTCCTGGTGCTGCTCGGCTCCTCCGGCTGCGGCAAATCCACCCTGCTGAACATCATCGCCGGCCTTGCCGAGGCGACGAGCGGCGATGTCAGGATCGGCGGCCGCTCGGTGCTCAGCGTGCATCCAAAGGATCGCGATATCGCCATGGTCTTTCAATCCTACGCGCTCTATCCCAATCTGACGGTGCACCGGAACATCGGCTTCGGCCTGGAAATGCGCAAGGTGCCGGCGCCGGAGCGCGACAATGCCGTGCGCGATGCCGCAAAGCTCCTGCAGATCGAAAATCTCCTCGACCGCAAGCCGAGCCAGCTTTCCGGCGGCCAGCGCCAGCGCGTCGCGATCGGCCGTGCGCTGGTGCGCAAGCCTGAGGTATTCCTCTTCGACGAGCCGCTCTCCAACCTTGACGCCAAGCTGCGCATGGAGATGCGCACCGAGATCAAGCGGCTGCATCAGATGCTGAAGACCACGGTCGTCTATGTCACCCATGACCAGATCGAGGCAATGACGCTTGCAAGCCGCATCGCCGTCATGCGCGACGGCCGCATCGAGCAGCTGGGCACGCCGGAGGAGATCTACAACCATCCGGCAACGCTCTATGTCGCGACCTTCGTCGGCGCGCCGCCGATGAACCTGCTGAAGGCAACGGTGCGTGACGGCCGCCTGGCGCTTTCAGGCTCCGATGCCAGCCTGCCCCTGCCCGCCCGCTTCCGCGAGATGGCCGGCAATGACCGCGAACTGATCCTCGGCATTCGTCCCGAGGCGCTTCGCACAGACGGCACCGGCCCATCGATCGAGGCAATCCTTGAGGTGGCAGAGCTGACCGGCCCGGAACTCGTCGTCACCGCCCTTGCCGGAAATCAGCGCCTGATGGCCTGCCTGCCGCCACGCACGCCAATCCGCGACAACGAAAAGCTCACCCTCTTTTTCGACGAGGAAGCAATGCATCTCTTCGACCCGCAAACCGGCCTCAGCTGCGGCCGTTAGCGACGGAACGGCTATCCCCGGCTTTTCAATTTGCCGCGTCGGTGGGCTTGCGCTGGTAGACGTGAATATAGTCGACAAGCAGAATGGAAGGATTGGGCGTTTCATCGATCGGCCAACCCGAGCCGAGTGCCAGGTTCACCAGCGGATAGAACGGCATGTGGAACTCCTTCGGCGTGTCGAAGCTCCAGATGAACTGACGGTCGAGATAAAAGCTCGTCTTGTCAGCTTGGATATCGACGCCGTAGGTGTGGTATTCGCTGTTCAGAATTCCGTCCTGGACGGTTTGCCAATGGCCACCAGTGGTGTTCTGGCCGCCCTGGCTCTGACGCCAGATATGAAAGCCCATACTGAATTCGTAGGGCGCGCGTCCATAATATTCCAGAACGTCGATCTCGGAGGTGTATTTCGACCGGTCGAGCCCGATGAGCCAGAAGGCTGGCCAGACGCCCTTGCCCGGCGGCAGCTTCATCCGTGCTTCGAAATAACCGAATTGCTGCGAGAATCCTTCGCCTTTCGGGTTCACCGACGACAACAGGCCCGAGCGCCAGGTTCCATCGGCCTCCTTGCGCGCTTCGATCTTCAGAATTCCCTGATCGGTGGTAAACGGAAAGCCGGGGGCCGGATCAGTGAAACGGGCGTCACCGAAATCGCCGTTCCAGGGCGTATGGGCGATCCAGCGGGAGCTTCTCTCTCCCCAGGCCGAGACGTCGAGACTGTCGAAACTCTCCTCGAACGTTAGCTGATACGCATTGATATTGAGTGGTTGCTGAGCCACGCTGGGCTGGCCGGGCAACGCCCCCAGACCGAGAACGATGAACAAACCCAGGGCCTTAGAAGATATCCCGTAACGCATTCTGCTCCTCCGAAAACGCCAAACCAATCGTTGGACTACACTTGTCTCGATCAAAAGGTGAGAACCCCGTTTCGTCGCGGCATGAGCCTTTGGACGACAATGGTCTCGATGCCGTCGGGCCTTCCCAGAATCTGCCACAGCAGCAACGCGAAGGCCCAGAAGATCGCTACTGCCGCCCCGCCGCAAAGCGCCAGGCTGACGACAAGGTTGAGGCCGACAGGCATGGCGGAGAGCATCGGCTCGATCCACAGCAGGAAAGCGATCATCGGCAAGCTTGCGGCCAGAGGCCGTAAAAAGGCGTGCAACTGAGCGGCAAACGTCGCGCCGATCAGCCGTCGCGTGATGATGAGCGATGCGGCATAGGCGACAAGCACCGCCACGATCCGCGCGCCCAGTGCTCCTGCCACCTGAAAATAGGCAATGCCCAGGATGGTGACCGGAACCCTGACAGCGAACTCGGCAAACATCCGGAGAGCGAGATAGCGGGTTTTGTTCAACACCATAGCCAATGGCGGCATCATGTTCGTGGGAAGACCGAGCAAACTGACGATGCACAGCCATTGCAGAATCGGCGCGGCGGATGCCCATTTCTCGCCGACGATGATCCGCACGGCCGGCTCGGCAAGAAGGGCGAGCGCGATGAGGATGGGCGCTGCGACGAAGGTGATCGCGTTCGTCGCCTTCAGATAGGCAGCGATCAGATTACGACGGTCGTCGACGGTCGAGAATGCCGCCATCAGCGGGCGCAACAATGGCCCGACGAAGGTCTGGTATGGAATACCGGCGATATTGTCGGCGACGCTGAAGGCGCCGAACGTCGACAAACCGGTAAAGCGCGGCAAAAGCAGCCGGTCCAGTTGCCAGTTGATCGAACTCAGCACCTGCGAGACGGTGTTCCAGCTGATCATGTCCTGAAAGTGCTTCCACTCGGAAAGGCTGAACCTCGGTCGCATCGGCGCAAAGACATAGGAGGTGACCGCCGCGGCGGTCGGGCCTGCAACCGCGCCGATCGCCAGCCCCCAATAGCTGCCGGTCGCGACCGCCACCCCGACACCGAATAGCAGCGTCGACCCCTTGGTGATGAGATCGAGTGCGAACTCGCGTTTGAAATCGAACCGCTGCATGAAGAGAACCATGCGCGGGCTGATCACACTGCGCATGGCAGGCGCGATGGAGAGCACGGCGACAAGAGAGAAAAGCCGGGAATCGTCATAGATCAAAGCCATCGGCCAGGAGATGATCATCATCAGCGTGCTGATAGCCACGCCTCGAAGCAGGCTGAGGGTAAGGGCCGTGGCAAACATATCGTCCGAAGGCGACGGCTGGCGCATCAGGGCCTGCGTCAGCGGCAGGTCCAGGATTGTCTCGACGATGACCAGGACCGAGGTCGCGATGGCGACCAGGCCGAAATCCGCTGGGCTCAAAAGCCGTGCGAGGATCAGGAGGCTGACGAAATCGAGCAGTCGCGCCAGGAATTTTCCGCTGATGGTCCAGATACTCGCCGTCGCCGTCCTCTGAGATACGCTTGACATGATCTATCTTCTATTCCTCGTCAGCGGATTGAGACGGTTTCGGTCGCAGCGGCAAGACAGGCAGCTCCGTCCTTCCCATCAGCCCGGCCGTCTTCTGAAGACGTCGGCGGATCGGTCGCCATGGGTGGACAGTTGTTGCTCGATGAGACCGGACAGACGGTCGCGGAACACGGCGGAAGAAAATTTCAGCGAGTGCGCACGGATTGCATGCGGATCGATGTCGTCCTCCACCTCTTCGAACGCCGCCATCGTTTCCAACAGAGCTTCCGTGGTCTGCTGCCCGAAGCGAAACCCGACCTGCGGCGAGGAAACGGTTTCTCTGGCGCCGCCGGCGTCGAAAGCCAGGACCGGCCGCCCTGACGCCATGGCTTCCACCGGAAGGATGCCGAAATCCTCCGTGCCCGGAAACAACAGGGCGCGGCATCGCGACAGGTGGTCGCGCAGAACGTTGAAGGGCTGATGGCCGAGAAACTCAACGGTCGGTCCGGCGATCGACTTCAGATAAGCCAATTGCTCTCCCTCGCCGATCACGACCAGCTTCCGCCCGGCCTCGGTGCAGGCACGAACGGCAATATCCGGCCGCTTGTAAGTAGTCAGCTGTCCCGCATAGAGATAGAATTCGCCTTTTCCCTTCCCCACCGCAAAATCGTCAGTCGCAACGGGCGGATGGATGACGATGGATTCCCGGTCGTAGAAGCGGCGGATGCGGCTTGCGACATAATCGGAATTGGCAACGAACACATCGACCCGCGAGGACGTCGTCACGTCCCAGGCGCGCAGCATGGGCGCAGTGATCGACATCAAGGCGCGACCCACCCAGGGCAGGCCATGACGATAGACATGGAACTGATCCCAGATATAGCGCATCGGCGAGTGGCAGTAGCAGACATGCAGCGCGTCGGCGCGCGTGATGATGCCCTTGGCGGGTCCGGATTCGCTCGACAGAACGAGATCGTAGTCCTGCAGATCGAACTGCTCGAGCGCGAAGGGCATCAGCGGCAGCATCTTGGTATAATGCCGTTGCGCGCCGGGGATCTTCTGCAGGAAGGACGTGCGGATGTTCCGCGTCTTCAGAAAATCGCTAATGCGATCCCGGTTGCAGACGAGGGTGAAGATGTCGGCCTGCGGAAACATGCGGCACAGCTCTTCGACGACTTTCTCGCCGCCGCGCATCGAAACCAGCCAATAATGCACGATGGCGACACGAAGCTGCTTGGTATCGCTCGCGCCTCCGGCCTCCGTGACACGTCTTTTCGCCATCACCGGCGCATCGCCGAGAAATGCTCTCGCGTCGGGAAGAGAGGTTGTTGCTTTAAGAGTCAACTCAATACTCCTTGTATCGCCACACCGTCTGTCAGCTCGGGAACCGCATTCGTCGAAATCAGGCTTTG
Organism: Rhizobium indigoferae; assembly: GCF_034554815.1. Taxonomy (NCBI): domain Bacteria; kingdom Pseudomonadati; phylum Pseudomonadota; class Alphaproteobacteria; order Hyphomicrobiales; family Rhizobiaceae; genus Rhizobium; species Rhizobium indigoferae. Next base: position 3,488,182 of record NZ_CP140635.1, read on the forward strand.
GTATTCGGCAAGAAGCGCGTCGCGCCATTCCTCGTGTGTCGAGGCGAGATCCGGCGACAGCCGGAAAGCCCGCTCGCTCATGGCGCGGACCTCATGCGCCGGCATTTGGCCAAATCTCGTCAAAGTATCGGCAAAGGCGCTTTCGTCAGCCGTATCGCAGGCAAGCGCCATGCCGGCTCTTTGCATTTCTTCGGCGAGAAAGGCGCTGCGCGACATGATGACGGGCAGACCGCTCCTGGCCGCTTCGATAGCGACGAGGCCGAACGGCTCGGGATAGCGCGACGGCATCAACAGGGCGCGCGCCTTGCGGATGGTCGGGCCGATCTCCGCATGCGACTGCCAGCCCACGGCCCTGACGTGATCTCCCGAAGCTGCGACCAGCGGCATCAGCGGCCCGTCCCCGATCACGCAGAGCTTGACGCCGGCTTTGCGCGTGGCGGCCACGGCGTCCTCAATGCCCTTCTCCTCATCCAACCGCCCGATGAAGACGAACTCCTCATTGGCCTCCGCCTCGATGCGTTTGATGGATAGCGGAGCGACGGGATTGCGGATCGTCGTCAGCCGTTCGGGCCGATATCCGGCGCCGACGAGAAAGCCGGCCATCTTCTCGTGCAGCAGGATGATCCGGCCGAAATCGGCCTGATCCTTCAGCAGCCGGAGGATATTGGAGCCGCGGGCAACCCGCCACAATTTGTGCGAATAACTTCTCTTGTCGCAGGCCGTCGCGATGCAGCTTCCGCCGAGCGGGCGTCGAAGGCAGATTTCCTGCGCCTGATAGTCGAAGAAGGCGCCGTTGGGGCAGGCCGTGAAGAAATCATGCGCGTGAGCCACGCATCGTCTGGCGACCGGCACCAGCGCCTTGAAAATCGCGGGAGACAGGATCTGGTGCCAGCCATGGACATGGTAGACGGTATTGGCGGTGTCCTCTGCGGCAATCCAGTTCGCGACCATACGAACGGCGGCGCCATTGTGAATGCCGGTCACGAAAGCCTTCGCACGCTCGGCGCTGAGCAGGTCGCGGCTGTTCAGCCCGACCATTGAGACTCCGATGGCGACAAGCTCCGCATTGGCGGCGTCATCCCCGCAAATATAGGTCACGGGGATGTCGAGCCCCCGAAAAAGCTTGGCGGACAGCACCGCCAGCGCCGTCGCACCGCCTCTGGCCACCGAATAGTCGTCGATGATGACCACGCGATCGATCTTTGTCGTGCCGGGGCCGGGAAAGCGGCCGACGCTTGTGGCAGATCGGAGAACCCCGGGAAGCGATGGGCGCATCACTTCACCGAAACCGCGCCGTTGGCACAGGCCTCCAACGCCTTGCGGTTGAGAATGCGGATCTTGCCCTGCCCCCCGTCGATGATCTTGCTTTCCCGCAGGCGCCGCAGGCATTGATTGACCTTCTCGCGAGACGCCGGCAGCGTTGCGGCCAGGTCATTTTGCGAGATGATCAGTTCGTCCCCGCTGTTTGCCGCATCTTTTCCGTAAACAGCGGAGAGCCGCAGCAGCGTGCTGGCCAGCCTCGATTGCAGGCTCGACGCCGCATTTGCAATGATCCGGAGTTCGAGCTCTGAAATACGCGCCAGCGCCCTGGAGAAGACCTTTTCGCGAAAGCAGGGATCGCTGGCGTACATGTCGCGCAGCAGCCGGCCTTCGAAGAAATGCAGTTCGCAGTTGGAACCGGCTCGGTATTCGAGACTCAACGTCTGCCTGCGCAGAACCTCGAGCTCGCCGATGAGGCCGGATTTCGGAATGATCTCGACGATGAATTCCCTGCCGTCGGGCAGCATCGTGCTGGCGCTGACCACCCCCGAATGCACGCGAGCGAAGGTATCGACGAGGACGCCGGCCCCGGCGATGACCTCGCCGCGCCGGAAACGCCGGACGCTCGACCGGCAGGAAAGAAATTCGTCGTCGATGACGATGCGGCTGTTGAGATGAATGCTGCCGTTAGCCGATATCGCCGTCTTGCCGAGGCCGGCCCTGCGAGCTGATGCGTGTGTCGCCCCATCCATGAGCATAACTCCGAGTACTCGAATAACCATAGGAAATGCTGCACTGCATCATTTATATTGTCTTAATGTGGGTGTCAAATAACATCCCAGAGAGATAGCGTAAAGATCAAGTCTACATTTAGTTGAAAACAAAAATACATCAGCAATCGAAATCAAAATCTCGACGGAATCGAAGATAGATTGTACGATTGAAGACAGGTGCTTATTAAAAAGTCTTCATGAGTTAAAAATAAGCAATAATAGAAATGTGGATATCAAAAATATAAATGAATACCTGCGGATTTTCACCTCGAAGTAGGTTAGATTGGCATTTGCAATGAAAAGAGGCCATCGAGGACTAGTCGGAATTCTCGAATGCCGTTTAGTAGCATAAAGAATTTATTAAGGATTATGACCTTGGTAACAGACAACAAGAGTGCGGCGCAGCAAACTTTGAATGGTTCTTAATCGGAATATTTTGGAGATCACTGATGACATGGGAAGCACATAGTTTCGAGGCCTGGTCGCGTGTCGGACGGTCCGCGAAAGGCGGCGATCTCCATTCGTCCCTGCCTCGTGCGGCAGGCAGATCGTCGAAGCGCGCGATAGACCTTCTCATCGCGATCATTGCACTGATCCTGCTTTCCCCGCTTCTGTTGATCGTCGCGGTGATCGTGAAGATAAGCGACCGCGGCCCGGTCTTCTATTCCCATACGCGCATCGGCGTCGGCGGAGCACCGTTCGGATGCCTCAAGTTTCGCACGATGAAGACCGATGCGAGTGCTCAGCTTGCCGAATTGCTGCAAAACAACCCGATTGCGCGAAGCGAATGGGAAGCGACACGCAAGCTGAAGGACGATCCGAGGATCACGGCAGTCGGCGAGATTCTGCGGCGCTCGAGCATCGACGAGCTGCCCCAACTGATCAATATCGTGCGTGGCGAAATGAGCCTTGTCGGCCCCCGGCCGATCACCGCCGAGGAATTGCCGCGCTACGGCGAACATGTATGGGCCTACATGGCCGTGCGCCCGGGCCTGACCGGTCACTGGCAGACCAGCGGGCGCAATGATGTCAGTTACGAGTACCGGGTTTCCCTCGACGTTCACTATCTCGACAACTGGTCGCTCGGCCGGGACTTCGTCATCATTGCCAAGACCATTCCCGCTCTGTTTTCGCAACGTGGCTCGTACTGAGCATGCAAGGGGAGAGCTGCCGATCATGACTGAAATCGGAAGATATGCTGCTCCCTCCGTCCCCTCCAAGCTGCCACTACCTGGTTACTCCGTGATCTCGCCATTTTGGATTAGGACGACATGACCTCCAGCACGATCTTCAGCGGCGTTTCGCCGATACCTCTGGCTGCCGCAGCTCCCGGCGGGAACTCCCCGCTGACCTTGCGGGATATGCTTTTCTTTCTCAGAATGCGCTGGCTATGGGTTCTGGCGACAACTTTTGCCTTCCTCGCAATGGCCGGGACCTACGTGCTGACCGCCGACCCGACTTTCGTTGCCAGCACGCAACTTTTGATTGTCCCCCAGGTGAGCGGCTCTGAAGCGCAGAGGGCTTTCGCGGAAGACGCGTTCATAGAGGGACAGCTGGAGATTGCCAGATCCAGCGATGTCGTCGGCGGAACGGTAAGGGCACTTGGTCTCGATACCGATCCTGACTTTGTCGATCAGACGCCTTCGCTGCAGGATAGGGCAAAGAACTGGTTGATGGGGATTTCTTCTGAACCGGATACGGAATCGCAGGAAGCGGCAGGCACAGGGCCGCGTCAAGCACAACCGCACGCGGAGGACGAGCGGATCCAGGATCGGGCGATCGCCACGCTGCTGAACATGATAGGAATACGCCGGGTCGGGAGTTCGACGATCATCGAGATCTCGGCGGCTGCGTCGACCCCTCAGAGGGCCGTCGACATCGCCGATATGCTCGCCAGGCAATATATCCAGAAGAATATCGCCATGAAGGCCAATGCTTCCCGGCAATATAGCGAATGGCTGGAAAGATTCGTAAGCGAGCAGCAGCGTGGACTGGCCGAGGCTGCCAGCGCCCTGGCCAGCTTCACGAGCAACCCGCGCGATCAGTTCAAGCTTGCGGAGCTGCAGAGCGCAACGGATGCCCGCCGCAGCCTCTATGAAAATACCTTGAACCAGCTAACGGAAGCCCGGCAGCGCATCACCTACCCGGTGTCCGATGCCACGATCGTCTCGCGGGCCACGCTGCCTCTTTCGAAAGCCAGACCGCGCAGCACGCTCATCATCGCCTTTGCGGCGGCGGTTGGTCTTGGCGTCGGCTTGGCACTCGCCATGATAAGGCACGTCGGCGATCGCCGGATCATCCGCCCTCATCAGATCGCTGAAGCCAGTGGGCTGCCCTTTGTCACTTTGCTGGCGACATCGAGGAAGACCCATCTCCCTGCGCGTTTCCTCCCCGCCGGTACCGGCAGCAGCAGCACAGCCGCCTATCCTGTTATTCCGGGCATGGCGGAACTGAGCGCGACGGTCGTCGGTCTTCGACGCAAACGCCGGGTCGTCATTGGAATCGTCGCCGTTGATCCAGGCAGCGGAGCCTCGACCATAGCATGCGAACTTGCAGTGCTGTCGTCGAGATCAGGGGCTCACACGCTGCTGATCGATGCGGCCGCGCAGAAGTCGTCACTCAGCAAATCGATCGCGCCCCATAGTTCCACAGGCCTCGTCGATGTTCTCGACAATGGCGAACTGATCCAGACGGCGGCATTGCCCCTCACTTCGACACTGAAATTCCTCCCCCTCGGCAAGGTCGAAGCAGTGACGCCGGCCATTCGCCTGAGTTCCCGCCGCACGCAGTTGAGCTTCGCCGACCTGAAAAAGGAGTTCGACGCCATATTCATCGACATTTCCGCATTCTCTGCTTCGCCGGATGCCAATGCGATCGCGCCGGAGCTGGACGGTGTCCTCGTCGTCACCTCGCACGGACGCACCTCGATCGACGACACCCTGCGCGTCATAGACACCCTGCGCAATGTCGGCGCGGAAATCCTCGGCGCAGTCATCAACCATGCACCGGAAAGAATGCACTCATGACCTTGCCTTCGGCAGAAGCAACCAGGCAGGACGGCCGGATCGGGCCGGCGCCTGTTCCTTGCGGCGCTGAAGCCATGGCTGAGCGCGCGAACCGCCCGTTGCGAATGGCCGTGGGGATCGCCTCGGCAGGCCGCCCCTCGATACTGCGGGAGACGATCGATTATCTGACCACCCTGCCGGACCAGCCCGAGCGGCTGATCGTCTGCGTGCCCGCGATCGACGACGCCGCCGGGCTCACCGAGCGCCTTGATGTTGAAGTCATCGTCGGCAGCCGCGGCCTGACCTCTCAGCGCAACAGGATCATCCAGGCCGCCGCCGATACGGATGTGCTGATCTTCCTGGATGACGACTTCATTCCTGCCGCGACCTTCCTGTCGCGGATGGCGGCTGTCTTTGCGGCAAACCCCGACGTGGCGATCGCCACCGGTGAAGTTCTGGCCGATGGCATCCTCGACGGCGGCCTCAGCATGTCAAACGCCCTGCAAGTTCTTGAAACTGCGGCCGAAGGGGCCGAGCAGGTGACGGAAGTGTATAACGCCTACGGATGCAACATGGCGGTTCGCCTTTCACCCATTCTCGAGCACGCGCTGGCCTTTGATGAACAACTGCCGCTCTACGGCTGGCTCGAGGATGTAGATTTCAGCCGGTCCATCGCCCGCTACGGCAGGTCGGTACGTGTCGAAGGCGCCCGCGGGGTGCATCTCGGCGTCAGATCCGGACGCCAGCCCGGCCGAAGACTCGGCTATTCGCAGGTTGCCAATCCTGTCTACCTGATCCGCAAGGGCACGATGTCGAAGGGCCGTGCCGTTGCGCAGATCGGCCGTAACATCCTGGCGAATACGCGGGGCCTATTGTTCAATGATCGCTTGATCGACCGCTGGGGGCGTTTGAAGGGCAATTTGCTAGCGCTGTCCGATCTTCTTGTCGGCCGCGCCTCTCCGTCCCGCATTCTCGAATTCGGCAATCCCTCGCCGCGCGAGATGCCTTCGCCGTCGATCGCAACGAAACGGAGATAGCAGACAATGCAGCGCACATCCTTGTCCGATCGCCTCATCTCCGCCGCCCTTGCCTTGCTGGCATTTTCCTGCGTGACCGGCTGGAGCGTCGCCCATGCGGAAAACTATACCCTCGTGCCGGAAGATCAGGTGAGACTGCGTGTCGTCGAATGGCGATCGTCGGATTCCCGATATGCCAGCTGGGAAGCACTCGGCGGGACATATACAGTCGATGATGCCGGCAATCTGGCAATCCCGATCGCCGGACAGGTGCAGGCGATTGGCAAGACAACGGAACAGGTTTCCGATGCGATCGCCACTGCGCTCTCCGAAAAGGCGGAACTGCCGGGAAAGCCGTTCATCGCCGTGGAAATTGCCCAGCATGCGCCGATCTTCGTAACCGGGACCGTGCAGAACCCCGGGCGTTATGCCTTTGAAGCCGATATGACGGTCATGAAGGCCGTCAGCATCGCCGGCGGCTTCCTTCGGGAGCGCGAGGAGAATACCGTCTTCGAGCGCGACCGGATCCAGGCTGCCGGAGCCTATCGAACGGCCATTCTCAACCGACGCGATCTTCTGATGCGTCAGGCGCGGTTGCGCGCCGAGATCTCCGGCGAACAGAGTTTCGAGATCCCTGCCGAGCTCGCCGGAACGCCCGATGTAGACAAGCTGAAGGCGCAGGAATTGAACCTGATGCGGCTGCGACGTGTCGATATCGAAAGCCAGATCGATGCGGCGAGCGACCTCACCCGTCTCTACGGCCAGCAGGTCCAGTCGCTCGAGGCCAAGATCAATTCGCAAAAGCGGCAGATCGACCTCGCGCAAAAGGAACTGGATAATGTCAACAGCTTGGTGAGCAAGGGCCTGGTCAGCAATTCCCGTCAGGTCTCGGTCGACCGCGGGGTCGCGGATGCGCAAGGCACCCTGATCGATCTCGAAGTCGCCCTCACCACGGCTCGCCAGGGGCTCAGCGAAGCCGATCGTTCGAAGATCAATATCGTCAATCGGCAGAACAGTGAAAACCAGGAGCTGCTGAACCAGGTCAATCTCGCGATCGGCAGGGCGGCGATCGACATCCAGGTGGCCCAGCTTCTGGGCGAGCAGGCTGGCTACAGCGCGCAGCTCGCTCAGATGAATACGGAAACGCCGGGTCTTGGCAGAGCGCAAAAGAACTACAGGATCGTGCGTCGCAACGAAGACGGGACTTATCGCAACATCGAGGCGGACGAGACGACCACCTTGCGGCCGCATGATGTCGTCGAAATCGGCATCGATACGGACCTTCAGACGCCGTCGCCTCCGCTGCAGTTGCAGTCCGCGCCGCAGCAGCAAACCTCGACCGTCCCGCTGTCGAATGTGGCAGGCGATAATCAGGCGGCTCCCGGCTGGATATCCCAGACGGGATCGAATTAGGGGGCGGTTGTGACCATCGACGACAGCTGGCGACTTGCGCCTCAAGCATCGCGCCGAAAGGCGGATGCCGGTCTTCGGCAAAACCGATGCCTCGGCCGCTCGCCGTCCGGATCGGGATTTGAAGCATGTCGATAGAACCGATCGGTTTCATCGTTCTGCTGCTTGGCCTGCTTGGCATGGTCAACGGCGCACGTTTTGCGATTGCGACCCTTTGCCTGTCGACGCTGCTGGGGGCCGCAGCGGCTCTCCAATTGCCCGCGCTCGGCGGCAGCAGCATCCAGCCGAGCCATCTTCTGGTGCTTTTTCTCGTGGCCGCCGCCCTGCTGCGCCCGGCTCAAACACAGGCCATGCTGGCCAGCATCGCCTATCCGGGTCCCGGTTTCTGGTTTGCCGCCTACATCCTGTTTTCCGTGGCATCGTCCTTCTTTTTGCCCCGCATCTTTGCAGGGGCGACCCTCGTCTACTCCTCTGCACGAGACGCCACGGGCATGATGTCGACGGTGGCCGCTCCCCTGTCGCCGGGTTCGTCCAATCTCAGCCAGTCCGTCTATCTGCTCGGCGACCTCGCCTGCTTTGCCGTCGTCTCGGGGCTTACCAGGCTCGGCTATGCCCGTTTCATCGCACTGCAGTTGATCGTGGCCTCGATCGCCTGTTTTGCCCTGGCGTTGATCGATATCGGAACGTTTCTGACCGACCAGTCCTACCTGCTCGATGTCATCAGAAATGCGAATTATACGATGCATACGGCCGAGACGATCAGCGGCTTCAAACGCATCGTCGGTCCGTTCCCCGAAGCAAGCACTTATGGCGCGGTCGCATTGGCCTATTTTTCCTTCACGCTCATGCTTTGGCTGGAGCGCGTCCAAAGCCGTATGGCCGGACTTGCAACGCTTTTCATCGGCCCGACGATCGTCCTTTGCACGTCGACAACCGCCTATATCGCCGGCATCTTCGTTGTCTGCATGCTCGTGCTGTATTGCTTGAAACGACTGATCAGCGGCCCGGCCACGACCCCGCACGTGACACTCCTGGTGATCACGCTGTTCTTGATTCCCTGCGGGATCGTCGCGCTAAGCCTTGTCCCCGATGCGTGGGATTCCATCGCCGGCCTGGTGAACACCACCTTGTCGGACAAGCTTCAATCGCAATCCGGCGAAGAACGCACTGCCTGGAACACGCTGGCATTGATCGCATTCGTCGATACAGCCACCTTCGGCGCCGGGCTCGGCACGGTTCGAGCCTCGAGCTTCATCGCTGCATTGCTCTCCAATGTCGGATTGACCGGCACTCTTCTCTTCGCCGCCTTCCTGTACAGCCTTGTGAGAGCCTCCGGCCGGCATATGTCAGGCGATCGGGAGATCCGCGCGATCGGAAACGCTGCGGTTATGGCATCCATCGCGCAGGTCGCCTCGGCGGCGATATCGGGAAGCGGTACCGATCTCGGCTTGCTGTTCAGCACGACGGCGGGTCTGGCGGCCGGCTGCCTGGCGGCAACCAATATCGCGCCACGGCGCGCAAACCGATCGCTTGCCAACCGAACCCCACTGGAGACATCGACATCTCTGCCGAGAGCGCCGATGTTTTCAACACGATGAGGCCCGCCGTGAAGCTCAGCCATCGCGCGGGATGGCGATCTCGTCAAGCCATCGGCGTGTCGGCACCGGGTCGACGTCGGCTGACCGCGCCGCGTCTTTCAAGGATCGCCTGTAAAAGCGGCCTTTCGGACGAACGCGCTCCGGCAAGGTCATCCGCACGAGGATATGCTGCAGGTTCTATGCCAACATCAGCCTTGCGGGCGCTCAGTGGTGGTCGCGACGCTATCTGCGACGGAATTGTTTTCCCGCAGCCTGGCACTACGCCGCAAAAGCCCCGACAGGAACGCGCCTGCCAGATAGCCGATTTCCATGAGCGCGAGGATGGCGATACCGGAGAGCGCGCCCACGGTCACCGAAGACCCGTCGGCAAAAGCCACGCTACCGAAGCCGATTGCCACGAGGAATGCAAAAATTGCGAAAGCCCAGGCGCGGATGGCAGCCCCGGCAGCGATCGAAATCACGGTTGCCACGAGCGCGGTGATCAGCATGACAATCCCCCTTCCCTCCGCATTCCGACAAGGGTCCCGGCACCAATCGTCGTACCGCGAAACAAGATGTCGAAACACAGCCCTGTCACAGGCAAGGCACTCTTCATGGCGAATATCTCAACAATGAAACACACAAAAGCGCCGGCAGCCAGACACCGATTCAGCTCCACCGGTCTGGACGCCGGCTATATATACCGAACAGGGCCTTCATATGACAGACCCGTCAGCGCAATTCACAACGGTTCCCTCGACTGGAAAGACAATGCCGATTCATTTGTATTGCGGACAATCGGAAGGGTGATGACATGAACAATCAGTGCGTCGTCTACGTCACGGATGTGGAGTATTCATTTCCGACTATTCTCTCGGCGCTTCAGGCTCGCAAATTCGCAAGCCCCGCGACCGATGTCTGCGTCCTCTTGTCGGAACATCTCGATAATTTCGAGGAGCTGAAAGCCTTGCTTGCAAGGAGCAGTGTCATACTGATCGATGCGACCGAAGCGCTGCAGGATTCGCTCGGCAAGCTCGACAGTTCGCATTTCCAGGGACGCATCAGCGTCAGCACGATGGCCAAGCTGGTCCTTTGCGAGATCCTGCCTGACAATTATACTCAGATCATCTACCTCGACGGTGATACCCAGATCGTCAGCGATCTCGGTGCGTTCGAAAGCGCCACGGTGCCAGAGGGCCGGTTTTTCGCGGCGCGCGACTATACGGCGATCCATGACTTCCTCGATACTGGAAACAGCAGCCACTATTTCAACGCGGGAGTCCTGAAATTCCATCGCAACGGCTGGATCGGGCAGGAGGCGCTTGAGCTTTTTGCTAGAAATCCCGAGGCCTGCGAGGGCAAACATGATCAGGGCGCATTGAATTATGTCTGCGGTTCATCGCTCATCCTCGTATCGAACCGCTGGAATTTTCCCAAACAGTTCCTTCATCTGGTGAACATGTCCTCCTTGTCGATCGTCCATTATATGGCGCATCCGAAGCCATGGCACGGAACCTTCTTTCCATGGACCGATAAGGAAAGCCAGGTCTACGTCGACCTGCGCAAAGCACATCCGATTTACAACTCGCTGTATCGCGGAATAAGCTTCGACCGTAAGATGCTGTATAAATACAGGTCGATACGGGCACGCATCGAACACGCAATTGAGAAAGACGGATCCAATCCTCGGGTCCAGAGCCTGCTGGTTGGCGATTACGCAGTATGATGATGTATGGTTGGTCCGACCCGAATGTCCGCGTGACTGAACTCAGCGTCGCCGGTCGAGCCGTGGATTTGCAGACGGAAGCGCAAGTATTCATCCATTCATTCCAGGAATGGATAATGTTCAGGACAGAATATGAGTTATAGGGCTTCCGCCGCCAGTATCTCACATTACGTGAAAGCCCGCCTGCGCCGGTCGCTCAAGGCACGGCAGGTTCGCTACGACCTGCTGCGCAGTGGGCTCAAGCAGGCGCGCCACGTCGTCATCTGCGTCATCCGCGACGAAGGGCACCGGCTGGCCTTCTTCCTGCAGTATTATCGTGATCTCGGTTTCGAGCACTTCATCTGCATCGATAACGGCTCGACCGACGGCACGGCTGAGTTGCTGTCCAGCTTCGACGATGTCTCTCTTCTTTCGGCTCATGGGTCCTACAAGGCGGCGAGATTCGGAAACGACTGGATCAACGAAGTCATCAACCGGCACTGCCGGGAGAAGTGGGTCCTGTATGTCGATGCAGACGAGTTTCTGGTCTATCCGCATTGCGACACCCGGCCGATCGATCAATTGACCGCCTATATCGATTCCATGGGCGGCCACTCCCTCCGCTCGGTCATGATCGACATGTACAGCCCGCATCCCGTTCTTGAAAACATCTGCGAACCCGGTCGCGACCCGCTCGAGGTCTGCAATCTCTTCGACCGATCCGGATATGTCGCGCACTTCGACGAACGCAACGGGACAATATGGATCAAGGGCGGCGTTCGCGGGAGGGTCTATTTCCACGACCGGCTCTGGGACGGCCCCGCGCTTAACAAGATACCTCTCGTCTATGTGGCGGGTGAACGTCTGTTTCTCAAATCATCGCACCAGGTCTGGCCACTCTCCCTGAATTTGGGCGACATGCGCGGAGCGCTCGGCGTATCCGGCGCCCTTCTGCATTTCAAGTTCCTGTCGACCTTCGTGCACAAGGTTGCCGACGCGGCACACCTGTCCCAACATACGGAGGAATACACCGTATACTCCTCGGGCAAGGACATGGATGACTTCGTCTATGACGATACGGGCACCTACAGAAGCTGGAAGGACCTGTCCGATCACGGGCTCATACAGGGTGAAGGGTGGAAATACTGGAGGAATGCTTCCGAGAGCGAAATCTAGAGCATGTCGCGCAAAATTGCGCGGCCGTTTGGGCAAAACGTCACTAAGATATGGACGTAAAACGCCAATTTGGTCTTTCAGCCCTGCTTCGTCCGATTATCAACACCCACAGCCATTCAAACACAGAACCCGCCGGTGGCGGGTTCTGTTGAGGCTTTCTGCTCTTTTGTTTTTATCACCGCGACGTCTCAAGCGAGGGACGTCACACCCTCAGCGTAGGCCTCCAGCGCCTTCCGATTGAGAATGCGGATTTTGCCCTGTGTCCCGTCGACCACTTTGCTCTCGCGCAAACGCCGCAGGCATTGGTTGACCTTCTCACGCGACGCCGGCAGCGTCGCGGCCAGGTCATGTTGGGAGATGATCAACTCGTCGCCGCTATTCTGCGCATCCATTCTGTACAAGGCAGAAAGACGCAGCAGCGTCCGGGCCAGTCTCTGCCTTAGACTCGATCCGGCGTTGGAAATGATCCGCAGCTCGAGTTCGGAAACACGCGCCAGTGCCTTCGACAGGATCTTCACCTGAAATTGCGGATCGTTCGCACACAAGTCCCGCAGCAATCGACCGTCGAAGTAATGCAGTTCGCAGTCCGAGGAGGCTCGATATTCCAGGCTGAGAGACTGCTTGCGCAGCACCTCCAATTCGCCGATCAAGCCACCTTTAGGAATGATTTCGACGATGAACTCTCGTCCATCGGCAAGCGGCGTGCTTGCGCTCACCATGCCGCGCTGTACGCGGGCGAACATGTCGATGAGGACACCGGCGCTGGCAATAACCTCACCGCGGCGAAACTTTCGAATACTTGAGCGGCAAAACGGAAACTCGTGATCCAAATCGGCCCGGCCGCCGTAAACAATGCCAAGAGGCCCGCAAGTAACCGCCTCGCCTATTCGCGCCGCGCTTCCTCTAGTCCTGTTGTCTCTGATGCTAATCGCCCCGTCCATACGCGCAACTCCACGCAGACTAATTGATTTACTGTCTTGAGCGACATTCGTAATGCGTTAGATTATAAAGTCAAACAGTAATAAAATAAAAATCTCGTGTTTAAACTATACATAATTATGACGACTCCTCACATTTATATATAATAAAATCCATATCGAATTCTATCACAAGAAACTCCTAGAAGCTGCGCGACGGTTTTTATACAATTTATGACAATTGCTTACCCGTAGAATAAGTTAACAAATACAATAGTAATATAAGAATATAAAATAAATCTGAATGAATCCTCCGTTATATATTTCAATAACAAAGGCAATATTTTAAATAGTCAAAAGAATTTCTTTAGAGTATAAAGAATTTATTGAAGATTATGACCTCGGTCACAGACATCAAACTTGCGCTAAAACAAGCTTTGGCTGTGATTTCTGGGGTTTGTCTAACGGAGACGCGGATGGCGGGAAAAAATCAGGGCGTCAACCCAACCAAACCTTGGCGGGATTTCGCCAGGGCTCGACAGGAAAGGCGTCCATTCAATTCGTCACAATCCCATAGGATCAGCAGAATTGTGAAGCGTGCATTGGACATCATCATTGCGGCAAGTGTCTTATTCCTTTTGTCGCCGCTCCTTCTGTCGGTGGCAGTCATCATAACGCTAAGTGATTGGGGGCCTGTATTCAATTCCCATCGTCGGCTCGGTTATAAGGGAAAAGAGTTTGGTTGCCTCGAGTTTCGTACGATAAGAGCCGACGCAACGGCCAAAGCGCAGGTCACTGTCGTCGGCGGTATTTTGAGACGATCGAGCCTCGACAAGCTTCCGCAATTGATCAACGTGTTGCTGGGTCAAATGAGCCTCGTCGGGCCCCACGCCATAACCAAAGAAGAGCTGTCGCGTTACGGTGAACATGCTTACGCCTACATGGCCGTCCGCCCCGGCCTGACTGGCCATTGGCAGACCAGCGGGCGCAACGACGTCAGCAATCAGAATAGAGTTTCCCTCGACGTCGAGTATCTGTCCAAATGGACGCTCGCGCTGGATTTTGCGATCATGGCAAAAACACTCTCCGCCCTGCTGTCCCGGCAGGCCCTACTGCCCAGGGTGGACTCCTAAAGCATGTCGCGCAAAAGCGTGCAGCGGTTTTGCGATAGCGACATGCGTTGGAAATAAAGATCTAAAGCGTGAGGAACAAATCTGAAAGATTGCGCCGCCCTTTAGACATCCTGACATAGCGCAAACACCGGGCATCCTGCCGCCTCAGTCATCATCCATGAGGACGCTTGCCTGTGACATGGGAGCGATCGGCGATGGAGTTCTTTTTCCGGCGCTTTTGAATATGCCCCCACAATGAGAAGGCGAATAGACCCGCCAGATAGCATATCTCCATCAACACAAGCACTTCGAGGCAAGAAACGATCGCTTCCGTCAAGGAGGAACCTTTTAGCAGGGTCACGGCGCCCAAGGCCGCGACCACCAGAAATGCGAAGGTTGCAAAGGCCCAAGCGCGAATGGTCGCTCCGGCGGCGATGGAGACGGCAACCACGATGAGCGTGCTGTTCAGCATTATTCCGTTCCTCTCTTCACACCTCCTTCAAGCCACCGTCAGCCCTCAATGACATGACAAAACCCAAAGTCAGAACGAAGTCCGATCAAAGTATTTTATCCATTACGGTTAAAATATTGCTAACACCCGCCCAATAACTCGGCTGAGCCACGCCGGAGAATATTCGACTATTCATCCGCCACGGCCACTCCATCGTCAAAAACCAAGAAATTCATGGATATAGCGGCTGGAAAGATTTAGGCATCGAAGGCTTATACAGAAGCCGGTGATGCGGTTACGGCATTCTCTTGCCGAACTGAACATTCATTTTTTCCGAAAAAATAAGTTTAGTCATAGGTCTAGAGCCTTTCCTGGTCAGCTTGAAGCATTCTGCCGGAGCAGGTTTTCGTCAGGCCAGAGGCGATTGGCGAAGGGCATACCTTTTGGTACGTCCGAGCCGATCGCCTCTGATCCTGGCGCAAAGATGCCCGGCCCACCGGCCGCACTGCTTCGCCATGCGAAGCAATAGGTGCGTCCGGCGATTCTAAAGTCTTGCAGATTTGCCCGGCAAATCTGCGGGAGGGTTGGCTGAAACGGGCCGGCTGATCGACCGGCCGGCTTGGCCGTAGAGCTTGGCTACGACGCGCGCCGGCCGCTCGACCATCCGACTCCGTTTGAGCCAACAGAATGCTGCAATCTGACCAGGAAAGGCTCTAGGATGAGCGCATATGCGCTCGCCACGGTCGGGGTTACGCTTTCCCGGCAAGCATGTGACATCGACGGTCTCAGGGTGGGTAACAGCCTACACAGAACTCGGCCCCTATGACGGACCGGGTGTTCATCAGTGGTGATGGGACAGGCAACAACAAAACAGGGCTCGCGGCGATGGCGAGCCCTGCTGACCTCTTTGTCGGTTAAGCACCTGCGATGGAATTGCCAGCCTCGAGGCCGGTATCGACAGACAAGCCTATTTCGAGACTGCGCCGGCCAATTGCCGTTTTGCGCCGCGTTGGAGCCTGAAGTTTTCCAGCCAGGTGACTTGCTTCCTCAATTTCAACGCTGGCTTTTCGATGAATCTCCACGAGAAGGCGGCAAAGCAAGTGGCAATGATGCTGCAGACAATGCCGTTCAGCCACCAGTTATGCGCCCAAGGCCCGAGCGCTACGAATGCCTGTTGGATCGGATAGCCATAGAGGAAGACGCCGTAGGAGTAGTCGGCTCCACGCAGGACGCCAAGCTTGCGGGGCGAGGTGAGGCCAAGGAAGACTGTGACATAGCCTATGGCCGGAATGGCAACGAAGTCCCCAAAGGAGGTGAACCAATAGGCCCATAGTATGAATGCCACCGACGCGAGGAAAATTCTAACATCCCAAAGAACCTTGTCCTTGTAGAGATAGAAGGTCACCCCCACAAGAAAAGCACAAATGAGCAGATTGCCCGACGCAGTCGTCGGCATATTCGCCCAATCACTTTCATGTTTCCAATATCTTGCGATACCGAAGCTTATGATCAAGGCCGGCGTTGCGATAAGGGCAACCACCCGCCGCCTGACGACGCCGAGCACAAAGAGGACGGCGATCACCGCATAGCACTCAAGCTCGAAGGGCACCGTCCAGAGCTGCCCGTTCACCATCGCGGCATCAGGATTATCCAGGAATACCCCGGGAAGATTGAAGTGAATGTGCCCTGTGACATTCATCAGATATGTAAAGAACTGAGGATCGGTGAAATAGTCACGCAGGTCATACTCTGTATAGATCGCTCCGAGTATAAAGGCAGCCAGCAATACCTCAACCGCAAGAGCAGGGTAGATCCGGATAAATCGGTTACCGAGGAAGGAGATCAATGTCTTCGATCGTTCAAGACTGCCAGCCACCAGGAACCCGCTCAGGACAAAGAACATGGGCAGCACTGACTTAATAACAGGGCGGAAGGGTGACTCCCAGAGAAACAGGTCATCGCCGTACGTAACGCGGGCCGTATGTATCCAAAGCACTGAAAAGGCTAACAGTAATCGCATATAATCGAATCCTGTCGGTCGCCCGTTCGCTTGATCAAGCTTTTCGCCGAGAAACATCTGTGCCCCTTTCAGAAGTATTGACTCAATTTGGAATGGCAAGCCGTTGCTGCAGAGTAGCGGCGGCATCATTGCCGGATCGGGGCCGCGTGTCAGTGACCACAGGTACATCAGGTAAAAATTGAACGAGAGAGCACCCCTCTCCCGAAGACGCATCTCTGACCATCAACCCATGGCCCCTGTGCTTCCCGAGGTGCCCTGCGACTGTCAGAGTTGGAATCCAGGTGATCGGGCGGCGGATTGGATGAGGAGACTATGAAATTTCTGGCTACCCTATTTTGTCTTGTTCTCGCCTTTATCGGATTGGGGCTGATCGGAGGCGGCGCCTGGCTGCTACGCCTCGGCGGCTCCCCCTATTACGCGATCGTTGGGCTTTCTTATGTGGTTGGCGCGTTTCTGCTGTGGCGCCGGAAGATATCAGGCAGCCTCATCGTGCTGCTTGTCGCCGTCTTCACCCTTCCCTGGGCGTTATGGGAGTCGGGTCTTGATTTTTGGGCGCTTTTTGCCCGCTTGATGTCCCCCATCGCGCTGGCAGGCTTTGCACTTCTGTTTGCGCCGTCGCGTTCCCCGAGCGCCAACCGGAAGGTCTTTTATGCCGGCGCCTTGGTGACAGCACTCATCTTTGTCGCGGGTTTCGGTCTCAGCTTCGTACCGCACGGCGTTATCCGCCCATCCGCCGACATCACCGCCTACAAGCCCGCCAAGGGCGACAACGCTCCCTCCGACTGGACATCCTATGGCCGCACTGCGGCAGGAGACCGTTATTCCCCATTCGATCAGATCAACCGCGGCAACGTGTCCAAGCTCGATCTTGCCTGGACATATCGCACCGGAAAAAGCGATGGCGCCGATCAGAACACGCCTCTGCAGATCGGCGATACGGTCTACACCTGCACGCCGACAGATGTGATCGCAGCGCTCGATGCAGATACAGGCAAACCCCGCTGGACCTTCGACCCCAAGGCGACGGCGCCTTACTGGCAGCGCTGCCGCGGCCTCGGTTACTACAAGATGCCGCAAGAAGCGCAATCCGCCGATGGTCTTTGCAACGAGCGTTTGGTGCAGACGACGATTGATGCCCGTCTCCTGGAGATCGACAGCAAGACTGGCGTTCCCTGCAAAGGCTTCGGAGACAATGGCACCGTGCAACTTTCCCAGGGCATGGGCGAAGTCAAGACAGGCTATTATTTCCAGACATCGGCGCCGCTGATTGCCCGCAACCTGATCGTCGTCGGAGGCTGGGTCACGGACAATCAGGAAGTCGGCGAACCCTCGGGCGTCATCCGCGCGTTCAACGTGGTCACCGGCGAACTCGAATGGGCATGGGATCTTGGCAACCCTGAGATCACCAAACTGCCGCCGGAGGGCCAGAGTTATACCCGGGCCACGCCCAACATGTGGACGACGGCCGCATTCGACGACAAGCTCGGCCTCATCTATGCGCCGCTCGGCAATACCACGCCGGATTATTACGGCGTCAATCGTCCTGGTTTCGCCGATCAGTACAACGCGACATTGGTGGCGCTCGATGTGACGACGGGTCGCGAGAAATGGAAATTCCAGACCGTGCATCACGATATCTGGGACTATGACCTGCCGGCCCAACCGGTCCTGATCGACCTGCCTGACGGTAATGGCGCCACCGTGCCTGCTCTCCTGCAGACCACCAAACGCGGGCAGCTTTTTCTCCTCGACCGCCGGACAGGCACACCGCTTGCCGAAGTTGAGGAGAAGCCGGTGTCGCAGGAAGGTGGCGCGCCGGAAGAGAAACTCTCCCCGACGCAGCCCTACTCCGTCGGCATGCCGACAATCGGTGCGGAGCGCGTGACGGAGCAGACGGCCTGGGGCCTGACGATGTTCGATCAGCTGGCATGCCGCATCGCATTCCGCAAGATGCGCTACGACGGCGATTTCACCCCGATCGGCACGCAGTATGCGATCCAGCAGCCGGGAAATCTGGGCGGCCTCAATTGGGGAAGCGTATCGGTCGATCTGCACAACAACCGGGTCTTCATGAACGATATCCGCGTGCCCAGTCTCTTCGCACTCATTCGGCGCGAGGAGTATGTCGACTTTGCCCTCACCACGACGGCGCACGGGCCCTCGGCACCACAACGAGGCACACCTTACGCCATGGCCACCGAAATGTGGACATCGAGGCTCCGCGTTCCCTGCACGCAGCCGCCCTTCGGTACCGTCACCGCAGTGGATCTCAGCACCCGCAAGATCGCGTGGCAGGTTCCGGCCGGCACCGCCGAAGAACTCGGGCCGTTCAAGATCAAAACCAAGCTGCCTATGCCGATGGGTCTGCCGAGCTACGCCGGCACGTCGGCGACTGCGGGCGGTGTCGTCTTTTTCGCTGGTTTCCAGGATTATTATATCCGCGCCTATGACGCCGAGAACGGTACCGAGCTCTGGAAATATCCCCTGCCAGTCGGCTCGAGCGCGACGCCCATGACCTATGTCTCACCGAAAACAGGCAAGCAATATGTCCTGATATCGGTTGGCGGCGCACCCTATTCGAAGGATATCGGCGACTACGTCCTTGCCTTCTCTTTGAAGAGCCGAGATTAGCGAGGGGTTTGCATGATGGAAGAGCTTGGATCGAAAACCTCGCAAAAGCAGCGCGTATTCCGACTTCGATTCGGTTGTTGCGCGCTATTTCCAATCTCAGCTACGGTCCGGCACACGCCCCTTGTCAGGGGGCTCTCGTTTGGTCATCTAGGAGAAGCTTGGTTGCCTGGGGCCCGATTTGCGCTGAGATTTGAAGCTCCTGAAAGTCACCAACGGAATGCACCGCAATTATTTCCACCTATCCTTTCGCGCCCTGTGACCACTCGCTCTTCTCCCGCTAGCAGATGATCGCGGTTTCCGAAGGCAGCGACGAAACTGGTGGAAGTGCCCCTGGCGGCTCGTTCTCTGCACCTGCCGACGGAGCCGGAGATGAACGGCGCATTCGGAGACATGCGCTTGCCACACCGCGCCATCGTTCGCCACGACGACAGTATGTTCGGCTTCAGTCTGGCACGCTCCACACCGTCATCCATCATCGCGCCGACCGCAAACTCTCCGACACAATCCACGCCTTCATCTCGCCCCGTTAGCGGCGATGGCCGTCATGTCCGGTCTTGCTATTCGTGAGAACCTCCAACGTAGCCTACATGGCGATAGCAGACAGGATCACCGGAGGGACCGCGATGTCGTGTAAAACATGAGCTATCCCGGTCACCCACACCGTCGGGCAAAATAGAGGCAGGTTGGACATCGTCGCATCTTCTCAGGCCTTTCTTCAGTGAGCGGTATAGGCCCCGTCCACCAAATAGTGCACCCCAGTGATGAAGCTGGCCTGCTCGGACAGGAGGAAACACACAAGAGTCGCGACCTCTTCCGGTTTTCCACGCCTGCCCATTGGTTGAAGCGATGCCATGCGTCGCGTACTCGCCGCCTCAAGATGCTCTGACAAAAGTGGCGTTTCGATCCAGCCGGGACCGACGGCATTTATGCGGATACCCAATCTCGCATACTCCATCGCTGCGACTTTCGTCAGTCCAACAACCCCGTGCTTGGCCGCGGTGTATGCCGCCGCGGTGGGTAATCCAACGGTCCCGAGAGTGGAAGACATATTCACGATTGCACCGCCGCCCAGCTTCAGCATCGCGCCAATTTCGGACTTCATGCAATAGAAGACGCCGTTCAGATTGACGTTCATCACCTTGTGCCAATTATCGAGCGGATAGTCTGCGACCGCTGCGCGCATCCCATCGATTCCCGCATTATTGACCGCCAGATTCAAGCCGCCACATGTCTCGACGGTAAAATCGACAAGTCTCTGCACACTTTCACTGTCACTGACATCGACGACAAATTCACGGGCACGGCCTCCCTCTGATCTGATTGCGGCGGCAATCGTGTGTGCTGCGTCAGCATTGATATCGGCGACGACAACCTCGGCACCCTCCTCAGCGAGGTGTCGGGAAACGGCGGCACCAATTCCGGAACCTGCGCCCGTTACGATCGCGATTTTTCCTTCCAGGCAAAGCTTCATCGTCTCTGTCCTTGTTGATATGCTAATATTCGATCGGCGCGATTATTGATGCAAGGGGTTTCACGGATAAATAGAAGGGCATGGTATTGCGCAGCTTGAGATGTTGCCAGTGTTGCGAACTCATCCTCCACAGAGTTGAGTGTCTTTATCAAAAGATGTCGCAATCTAATTTGGAATGAACGGGCTAATTTGGAATGAACGGGATCGACGGAGTTACTTGGCAGGTGGAAATGGACAAACAGCATATTACACGCCGGGGGCTCGTGCTGGGGAGCCTGGCACTGATGCTTTCTGGATGTACTTCGGGCGATGGGCCGCCACTGGGCTACCGATTCGCGAGGGATCCGGATGCCGATCCCCGCTATCGACGACAGGAGGTCGCGTATACGGGGAGTGAACCGCCCGGAACTATCGTCGTCGATACGGCGAGCCGCTACCTTTACTTCGTGGAGGCAGACGGACTGGCGACTCGCTATGGCGTTGCCGTCGGTGAGGAAGGACTGAGTTTCAAGGGCGAGGCCACCATCGGCTATAAGGCAGAGTGGCCTTCGTGGAAGCCCACCAATGACATGATTCAGCGCAAGCCCCGGCTGGCCAAGTATGCCGATGGGATACCGGGAGGACCGCTCAACCCTCTCGGTGCAGCGGCCCTCTACCTCTACCAAGGCGGAGAAGATACCCTGTTCCGGTTGCACGGAACGAATGCCCCCTGGTCGATAGGCCGTGCCGTTTCGAATGGGTGTATTCGCCTGACGAACACAAACATCGTCGACCTCTACTCCCGTGCACGCGTAGGCACGCGCGTGGTTGTCATCTGATGGTGTTTACCATTTGAAATCGCGGGGTTGGCCATAGCAATATGTATCTGCTAATGTAGATTCGTTGCATGTTGCATCATGTCTGCCCTATCCAGGGTACTGATTGTCGCTGAACTTTAAGGTGTAGCCTGAAAGGCTATTCCATGATGAGGAGAGGACTTCCTGATGAGCAGAATTCTAATTGTAATCGTTGCGATGTTTGCGGTGGCCAATCTGAGTGCTTGCGGGTCGATTGGCAAAGGCAAGGGGAAGGCCCCACCGCCGGCAGAAGCAGTCTACAAGTAGCATATCGGGTTTGATTCTTAGGAAGGGTCACATAGACCCTTCCTCTTCTTACATAAACCGCCAAGCTGCGCTCCTTCGTAACTCACAGCGCAAGAGTGGCATTTTTATATGCTGACTTCGGGCTCGCATTCGTCAGGGCCTGCATATGGAGCTTAGTGATGGCGCTTGGAAGAGGCGGTGTGTCGCTAGTTGTTATGTTGGCGTTCGTGGCATCGTCATGCCAGACAGAAGACAAAAGGCCTTTACCGCATTATACATCCAACGGCAGAGGCGTAGCTCCAACCAATACGGCTGAAAACAAATCAAATCGGCATTTCATCGAATTCCGCTCACGCTATGCGCTGACCTACGGCCACACCTACGTCGTTTTTGGGCAGGCGGATAAAAACGGAAATATGATCAATCCCGAAGTTGCAGGGCTTGCCCCAGCTTCTCCCGATGCCGCGCAGTATGTAATAGGCCACTTCATACCGGTTCCGGCCTCGACCGGACCAACGGATGGTGACCTGGAAGAGCAGTACAGATCAGCAAGCTGGCGTGTGATGCTGAGTGATAATGAATATAACGACACAGTTGCGTATATACGCAAACTGCAGGCAACCTCTCGTCTCTGGGAGGCATCGGTATACAACTGCAATGCCTTTGTGGCGGATATCGCACGGCACATGGGTTATAAGGCGCCCAGCATTTGGCTAAGGCCGCAACAGTTCATTACAAACCTTCGGGAGATGAATACAGGTTGATTACCGGGGCATCCAAGAAGGCAGATCATGGAAAGGTTCTGGTGACTTGATTTGAACTTATCAGCAGCCGTCGTCGGCGAGGGCGTCTGGGTTCTCGGAATTGTTGCCTGGTGCATCATTCGATACCCATTTGAGCGTCGCGCAAAGCGAGTGCCGGTCGTCAGTAAACGCCGTACCGGTTCGGAGGCGGTCGGACTTGCGGCAGCCCTCGCAGGACTTGCGATCGTGCCGGGATTTTACGTCGCGACCGGCATCCCTGAGGCAGCCGACTATACCGCCCATTTGTGGGCCGTCGTGATCGGGACAATACTCTTCTGCGCCGCGATGTGGGTCTTTCGAAGAACCCACAAGCAATTAGGACGAAACTGGTCGATTACGCTGGAGATCCGCCAGCAACACGAATTGATATGCGCTGGCCCGTACGCCCTAGTCCGCCACCCGATGTACACGTCGTTCCTTTTGATGGGGCTTTCACAAGTGTTTCTGCTGCCGAACTGGGTGGCAGGCATGGCGGGCCTGATCGGCTTCACCGTTCTATTCGTCCTAAGGGTGGACAAGGAAGAACGTATGATGCTGGAAGTTTTCGGTCCGCAATATCAAGCGTATATGGCGAAGACCAAGCGCATCATCCCTTATCTTTATTAGAGGTGGCAAGATGAGAGGCCGAACGATCAAGCTCTCGGCATCGCGACGCCTTGTCGGAGATCTGATGAGATTCTCGATCGGGGTGCCGCGTGTGACGGTCCAGCGGCAAATGAACGTTCGGCCCCTCCTGGATGCAAGAGACGGAGCGGATGCCCGGCCGTCCTGGACGGTGCTTTTCTTGAAGGGATACGCTCTGCTCTCTCAAGAAATTCCTGAATTGCGGCGCGCTTACATCAAGTTTCCGTGGCCACAGCTCTATGAATATCCGGCCAGCGTGGCCTCCATTGCCCATGAGCGCGAGCATGACGGAGAACGGGTCGTTCTGCTGAGCACCATCAAAGGTCCCGAGCAACGCTCAATCCCCGAGCTGGAGACGCTGATCCGTTCAGCGAGGTCACTTCCGGTTCTGGAGATCAAGGAGTTTCGGCGCTCTCTGGAGCTTGCTCGCGCACCTGCCCCTGTGAGGTGGCTGCTCATGTGGCTCGGACTCAATATAGGACGGAAGCGAGCGCGCTATTTCGGCACCTTCCAACTGTCTGTCTATTCGGGTCTCGGAGCGGAGTCTCTCAACCCTCTCAGTCCGCTGACCACACTTTTCAACTACGGCCCGATCGGCGAGGATGGATCGGTTACTGTCCGCATTCACTACGACCACAGGGTTATGGATGGAGCGAATGTGGCACGGGCATTGGAACGATTCGAAAGGATCTTGAATGGCGAGGTCACCGACGAAGTAAAAAGCCTCGTCCAGAGGGGAGCCGCGACCATCATGACGTCGGCAGGAACATCGAAGTGACCCCGCACAACGAGTTCCGTTCGGCTGTCGTCGTGGTTGGCGGTTCCCGCGGCATTGGACGAGCAATCGCAAAGGTTGCCGCACGCGACCGCAACGTCGTCGTGCTCATCGCGCGCTCGCCTGAAGGCCTCACCGCTGCGGCGGCCGAGGTACAGCAGGCCGGCGGTGAGGCCTTCACGCTGGAGCTGGATCTGCTTGCAGCCGACGCGTCCGAGCGTCTTGAGGCTTTTCTAACCGCCAATGATTTGGTCTGCGGCGTGCTGGTCAACAGTGCCGGGTATGGCCTGCGAGGCGCAGCAACATTACTCCCCCTCAACGATCAGCTTGGGATCGTCGATCTCAATATACGCGCCCTGACGGACTTGACCCTTCGCTTCCTGCCCGGAATGCTTGCGCGCGGACGTGGCGGCGTGATCAATCTCGGCTCCATAGCGGGTTTGTTTCCCGGGCCGTATATGGCGTTGTACTACGCAAGCAAGGGTTTCGTGCACTCTTTTTCGGACGCGCTCCATCAGGAAGTGCGCCGCTTTGGCGTTACGGTGACATGTGTCGCGCCCGGACCGGTGTCCACCGAATTCCTCGAAAAGGCTGGCGCGAACCGGGCGGCTCTCTTCAAGATATTGCCCAAGTTGGACGCTGAATATGTCGCTGAGCGGGCCTGGAGAGGATTCAACTCGGGCCGTCGCCGCGTTGTCCCTGGCATTTCAGCCAAGTTGCTCACTCTTGTCGCATTCTTGCCGACCGCGGCTGTCCTCCCCCTCATCGGTCGCCTGCAGCGCAGAAGCAAAGATCCCTAACGTTGCGGTTCAGGGAATAACCTTGAGGTATGTTGCCAGAGCCGGTCTCCGGCGTGGTGCAAGCCGATTCCGAGCCCGCAACGGGCGCGAAGAGGATGCAAAACGGATGCCCATTCCGATCGTCCTCCAACTTGTCGAGAAACGCCTGATCGGCGAGACACCCGCCATCAGCCGGGGGCGTTGCAGGTGCGTGGCCTCATCGCCAGCATCGTGGCCTCCATGGAAGTTCTCGATCTGATGACCCGGCGCAATCTTGCCGAGGTGCGGAACGATCTCGAAGAAAGACCGGCCTCAGGGAACTCAACCCAGGCGATCACCGGACATTAGACGCAAAAAACCCGCTTGATAGCGCATCTTTTGTGGATTTGGTTGCGGCGGACTGAAACTACGGAGGCCTGTAATTTCAATATTTGTAGACGACCTCCGAAGCGCTGATCCGCTTTGCGTTACATCCGGAGTCGGCGAAGGTACCACGCGGGCCTAGCAGCCTCAGCCGGGCAGGATGTAAAATTCTATCGCGACCACCGTGCAATGATTTGATCGGTATTTGCCAGCACCTTGCGGACTGCGTTGCGCGCCATGTTCGGCCGCTGCAATCGGATGCTTTTCTCAATATTTTCATGAAGCTTCAGCGCATATCGCAAGTTGTCTTCCTCCCGCGTGACATGGGCGAAGAGGTGGTTCAGCGCCGATTCGATCAATGCGCCGAGCGGCACCAGCAGATCATTTCCGGTGGCGCGCAGGATCGCGATGTGAAATCGCGCGTCGGATTCCGTTCGCTGCTGGAGCGATGTCGCCTGATCCATGTCATGCAGGGCCTGGCTGATCGCATTCATCTGCTCTTCGGTTCGGCGTTCCGCAGCAAGCGCAGTCGCTTCCGGTTCGATCATATGCCTGAGTTCTTGTACGGCCCTCAGAAAGGATTCCCGATCGGGAGATGCGGCATACCAGCCCAAGACATCTCTATCCAGCAGGTTCCAACGTTCCTTGGGCTCCACCCAGCTGCCGATTTTCGGACGAGAGGAAAGCAGGCCCTTTGCCATCAACATCTTGATAGCTTCGCGAACCGCCGATCGGCTGACGTCAAAGACTTCCGACCATTTTGCTTCATTTGGCAGAATCGTGCCCGGCGGATAATCGCCGCGCACGATTCGCAGACCGATCTCGCCCGCTAATGACACATGCACACTCGCCCCAGTCATGCGGGGAGCATTTGGGCGCCTTGTGGTGGCCGAGCGGTCAACCGCCGGCACCTCGAACGGAGCCGTCGGCTTTCCCGATTTCTTGTCAGGCATTTATTTCTACTGCCTCAGCATTCTTTCGACTGTCTGCACGTATGATCAAAACAATCGTAATAACGAGGAAGTCGCCTGCGATTGACCCTGCGCAAAAAGCGCGGAATCCAAGGCACGTCAAGCCTGCGGATCTTTCGATCCGTCTCGTGCGGACAGTCGGCGGCACCCGTGAACCGAGTGCCGCCAAACTTTGAACCTACTTTTGAATGCAGGTATCGACTGTATCCTTCGTGCACTCATCGAGCCCGGTGAAGACTGGATCTTCGACCGGCTTGCCGGCAATCAGATCCATCATCACCGAAGGTGCCTTGTAGCCCATCTCGAATGGCCGCTGGCCGACGAGCGCAGTCACCAGACCTTCCTTCGCAATGGCAACCTCGTCGCCGATCGTGTCGGCCGCACCAATGACGAAATCATTGCTAGCGATCTTCTCGGCCATCGGTTTGAACAGGTCGCGATATGGTTGCGGCGCACCGAACAATGGCCAGCCACCCATAATGCCGAATGCGTCCAAGTCGGGATTGGCCGCGAGAATATCGGTCATTGCCTGAACACCCGCGGCACCGTTGTCATTGGTGAACACCGGGCAGCCGGCAACCTCAGTCCAACCACCCTCGCCTTTCAGCGCGGTCAAGCCCTTCTGACCAGTGAGCGTGTCGCGCATCCCTTGTGCGCGGCGTAGAATATTGTCTGCTCCCGGATTGCCTTCGATCGTGCAGATCTTACCGCCCTTCGGCTTGGCCTTCTTGATGTACTCCCCGATGCGGGCGCCCATCAGATAATTGTCGGTGCCAAGATAGGTCTTGCGCAAGGCTGCATCCTCGGCGGCAAGATCGGCATCGAGCGTCATCACCGGAACCGTTGGATTGGCGGTCTTGAGGGTTTGGGCGATGAGCTTCGCATTTGACGGCGATATTGCGATTGCAGCCGTGTCTGCCTTGCCCAACATATCCTGAACGATCTGCGCTTCGCCGGCTTCATCGGATGTCGATGCCGGGCCGGTGTAGAAGCACTCGTATTCCGCCGTGGGGTTCTCTTTGTTCCATTTCTGGCAACCTTGATTGATTGCTTCGAAGAATGGATTGTCGAGGCCCTTGACGACGATGACGAGTTGCTTCTTGGCCAAGGCCTGCCCGGCGGTGAGTGCTAAGACTGCGGCTGTAAGTAGTAATGCCTTCCTCATAGTTTCCTCCCTTGAAACAGACGGACACCGCGTGCCCGCCACACGAAATCAACCCGGGTACCAGACGATGCGAGGCTCCTCCTTCGAACGCTCGTATTGCCAGGCTGAGTCGATAAGCATTTCGAGATCGTAGTTTGGCCGCCAATCCAGCAAGTATTTCGCTTTGCTGTTGTCCATCCAATTGGAATGGAAGCGGCTTGGTATGTCGATGGAGCCGAGATTGCGCGTACGCAGGAGATAGGCGGCGACTTCAGCATAGTCGACTGGTCGATCCATGCAGATATTGAAGAGTTGCCGCTCTGCCCGGGGGTTATCGATCGCTGCCAGTATTGCCGAGACGAGGTCGTCGACATGCAGGAAATTGCGTTTCAGCGGACGCCCGTCGGCATCAAGCAGCAACGGCACCGTACCCATCGCTGCATAACGCCGCGCCGCGTCCTCCGGAACGAGCGTCTTCCAGTCTGGGCCGCCAAAGACGTCGTCTCCAAAAGACAGCGAATACTTGAAATCGTCCTTTTCCATGATCCAGGGCGCGCGCAGACAACAGCCATTGAGGCCGTACTGAATGCCAAACTGCTCCAGCATGACCTCTTCCAGGACTTTGGAGAGCGCATAACTTCCCGGATAGGCACAATGGCGGGCGTTCTCGGTGATCGGGCCGTCGTGGCGATAGTGGAAATGTCCCACACCCGCATCACCACCGATCAGGATGAACTGGCGTGCCGTGACGCTCGTACGGAACTCCTCGAGCAGCCAAAAGAGACCTTTGACCGTGACATCCATGATGTCTTCAGGCGTTTCCTTGCATGTGGCGAGATGCACGACATGGGTAATGTCATCCAGCGCCGCTGCCACGACATCGCGATCGGCGATCGAGCCTTGGAAGACGTCGACACGGTCGGTCGCCTCGTACAAACGATTATGACAAAGCGCACGAATACGGGCTTTGGAAAATCTCGGATCGTCAAGCAGCCCAGCAATGAAGCGCCGCCCGACCTTGCCCGTCGCACCGGTAACAAGGATTAGCATGCTCTTTCTCCCCCAGTGATAGCTAATATCCGGGCGCCACTCTCGTCAAATGATATTTGTCCGACAAAACAGATTTTTGCGACAATAAGGTCAATAGCCGGGACAATGAGTTGACGCTGTCGCAGGGTTTTGCGTAAATGCTCCCATTCGTTTTTCCTGGGAGGATATTGGAAAGGCGAACGCGCCGGAGCCTTGCGTCGAAGACACGCAGGGTTGGGAGCGATGGATAGCCCGCAGGTTTTGGGAGGCGCGGAGGCTGGTGGCGGTTCTTGAGCTCAGCAATATTTCCAAACATTTCGGTGCCATCCAGGCAGTCAACGATGTTTCGTTTTCGCTTGAAGCGGGGCAGGTTGTCGGCCTCATGGGCGACAACGGGGCTGGCAAGTCCACACTGGTGAAGATGATTGCCGGCAACTTTCGACCGAGCCATGGAACCATGCGGCTCGATGGCGCCGATCTCGTGCTTCATCAGCCGAAGGAAGCGCGCCAGCATGGCATTGAGATCGTTCACCAGGACTTGGCGCTCTGCAACAATCTGACGGCGGCAGCGAACGTGTTCCTTGGACGAGAATTGCGCCGCGGGGTATGGCCCCTTCGCATCCTCGACCACAAGAGCATGTACAAGCGCGCCAGCGAGATATTTCGCGAGCTCAAATCCGAAACGCGTGCGCGCGATCTCGTCAAGCAAATGTCAGGTGGCCAGCGGCAAGCGGTAGCGATCGGCCGCACAATGCTGTCTGAAGCGAAAATCGTATTGATGGACGAACCGACAGCAGCCATTTCCGTGCGCCAGGTGGCTGAGGTTCTGAATCTGATCCGCCAATTGCGGGACCGGGGCATTGTCGTTGTCCTGATCAGCCACCGCATGCCCGACGTCTTTTCGGTCGCCGACCGCGTGATCGTGATGCGGCGAGGCAGAAAAGTAGCCGACAAGCAGATTGCGGCAAGTTCGCCGGAGGAAGTGACGGGACTGATCACCGGCGCCATCGAACAGGTGTGATCGATGCTATCCGTTGCAACAGGAAGGAAGAAGGTCGACGATGGCGATTACACTTGACCAGACGATCGGACAGAAGCAACGCAGCTGGCTTGCGACGATCATGGGCGGCCAGACATTCTGGGTGCTGATTGCAGTCATTCTCGCCTGCATTTTTCTGTCGATGGCGACGGACTCCTTTGCGACGGCGAAGAACATCTACAACATCACCCGCAACGTCACTTTCGTCGCCATTATCGCGCTAGGCATGACGCTGGTCATCATCACCGGCGGCATCGATTTGTCCGTTGGCTCCGTGCTTTGCCTGTGCAGCATGGTGCTGGCGGTCGTCATGCATGCGGGATACAGCATTGAAGTCGGCATCGCCGCCTCAATCGGTACTGCTCTTTTGGTCGGAGCTTTCAACGGTGCATTGATTGCCTATCTCGGCTTCCCACCTTTCGTCGTCACGCTCGGCATGTTGTCGATTGCGCGCAGCCTTGCGATGGTTGCGTCCAACAACACTGTCGTTTTCCAGTTCGGACCTGATCACGACAAGCTACTGGCGCTGGGTGGCGGCGCCTGGGTTTTTGGCATCGCCAATCCAGTGCTTTACATGGTCGTGCTGGCACTCATCACCGGTTTCGTGCTGCGCTGGACCAAGTTCGGCCGCTATGTCTTTGCCATCGGCGGCAATGAGCACGCCGCGACATTGACGGGCGTTCCCGTGCCGAGGATCAAGGTCATCGTCTATATGATTTCTGCCCTGTCCGCGGGGGTTGCCGGCATCATTCAAACCGGCTGGCTCGGTGCTGTCACCACAAACATCGGCGCCGGCATGGAACTTCAGGTCATCGCCGCCGCGGTTATCGGCGGCGCCAATCTGGCCGGCGGCGTCGGCACCGCCTTTGGAGCCCTGGTCGGCGCCGCACTTATCGAGGTCATCCGCAACAGTCTTGGCCTGCTCGGCATCAACGCATTCTGGCAAGGATGCTTTATCGGTGGGGCAATCGTGCTTGCCGTCCTTTTCGACCGACTTCGCAACCTACGACAGGGCGAGTAGGCGAATCCGGCCCTTGAGAGCACGCTGGTCTTGAGTTTTGAGTGAGTGACCGGATTTGTTAGATTGTCCCGAAGCGGGTCCTATTAAGCGTTCTGCGGTTCGCGCCCGCGCCAAGAGCGGCCGCGTTCAATCAATCCAGCCGCGCTCAACTATATCGCCAAGGCGGGCGTTACCCTCGAGCGGATCCGCATGAGTGCCGAGCCCGCCCCCCGCAAGACGGACGTCGTGCCGGAGACCATCGCCCGCTGGAACCGGGGACGGCAGTTCAGCGAGCGACGCTAACCGCGTTTGCATTGACGAGGTTCTCCGCTTATGCGGCATGCCAGGTTCCAGACACACAAAAGCCCTCCTTGTCGGAGGGCTTTTTGTATTTGCGTCTCTGGTGTCTATTTGGAAGGAAAGGATTTGGTTGCGGGGGCAGGATTTGAAGTTTCTGTCCCGCTGCGTCGGCTTCGCCTTCTTGGCGGGCCCCTGAGGAGGCGTTAAATCCTCGACCCGTTACGAGATACACAAAAGCCCGCACGAGGCGGGCCTTTGTGTATCTGGTTGCGGGGGCAGGATTTGAACCTGCGGCCTTCAGGTTATGAGCCTGACGAGCTACCGGGCTGCTCCACCCCGCGTTAATGTATTCCGAGCTGTTTGAGCCCGGGAGCGCTGTCAGGCGTAGCCTGACGAGGTGAGGCCGTGAAGGAATCGATCCGGTGGATCGATTTCAGGCCGAACGGGCTGCTCCACCCCGCGCCATGAGCAAATCGCTGGGATTTGCTGGTGTATTATAACACGAAAGGCCGCTTTGTGAGCGGCCCTTTTGTTTCGGCTTTGGGCCGTTTGTTTAGTGATGAGAAGATTGATTAGTTGCGCTTTGCAGACCTGGCAGCGACCTACTCTCCCGCGTCTTAAGACGAAGTACCATGGGCGCAGGGGCGTTTCACGGCCGTGTTCGGAAAGGGAACGGGTGCAGCCACCCCGCCATAACCACCAGGTCGGCAAAGCGCAACTATATGTTTTGAGAAGCTGGCAGGCATTAGCCTGTTTTCTTTTTTTGAACACGTCTTTGGAACCTCTTCTGACTGCGAGTGCTTGTGGCACCCATACAGGCCAGAGGCCGTCGCGCTTGGTAGCGCGGGCCGTCCGCAGCGCCATTGGCGCGTCAGGACAAAGGTCTTGCATCATCGATCCGGACGACCGCTTTGCGGTCGCCTTGAGATGAGCATAGTCAATGAGAACGATCAAGCCGATCGAGCTATTAGTACCGGTAAGCTTCATGCGTTGCCGCACTTCCACACCCGGCCTATCAACGTGGTCGTCTTCCACGGCTCTGATAGGGAATACTCGTTTTCAGGTGGGTTTCCCGCTTAGATGCCTTCAGCGGTTATCCCGTCCATATATAGCTACCCTGCTATGCCCTTGGCAGGACAACAGGTCCACCAGAGATATGTCCATCCCGGTCCTCTCGTACTAGGGACAGATCCTGTCAATATTCCTACACCCACGGCAGATAGGGACCGAACTGTCTCACGACGTTCTGAACCCAGCTCACGTACCGCTTTAATTGGCGAACAGCCAAACCCTTGGGACCTGCTCCAGCCCCAGGATGCGATGAGCCGACATCGAGGTGCCAAACAACCCCGTCGATATGGACTCTTGGGGGTCATCAGCCTGTTATCCCCGGCGTACCTTTTATCCGTTGAGCGATGGCCCTTCCACGCGGGACCACCGGATCACTATGACCGACTTTCGTCTCTGCTCGACTTGTCAGTCTCGCAGTCAGGCGGGCTTATGCCATTGCACTCGACGACCGATTTCCGACCGGTCTGAGCCCACCATCGCGCGCCTCCGTTACTCTTTCGGAGGCGACCGCCCCAGTCAAACTACCCACCATACACTGTCCCGGACCCGGATAACGGGCCGCGGTTAGACATCCATGACGATAAGGGTGGTATTTCAAGGATGGCTCCACGGAAACTGGCGTCCCCGCTTCAAAGCCTACCACCTATCCTACACATGCCGACACGAATGCCAGTGTAAAGCTATAGTAAAGGTGCACGGGGTCTTTCCGTCTGACCGCAGGAACCCCGCATCTTCACGGGGAATTCAATTTCACTGAGTCTATGTTGGAGACAGCGGGGAAGTCGTTACGCCATTCGTGCAGGTCGGAACTTACCCGACAAGGAATTTCGCTACCTTAGGACCGTTATAGTTACGGCCGCCGTTTACTGGGGCTTCGATTCAAAGCTTGCACCTCTCCTCTTAACCTTCCAGCACCGGGCAGGCGTCAGACCCTATACGTCGTCTTGCGACTTCGCAGAGCCCTGTGTTTTTGATAAACAGTCGCTACCCCCTGGTCTGTGCCACCCCATAATAGTTGCCTAGCATGGGGTCACGCTTCTTCCGAAGTTACGCGTGCAATTTGCCGAGTTCCTTCAACATAGTTCTCTCAAGCGCCTTGGTATACTCTACCTGACCACCTGTGTCGGTTTCGGGTACGGTCTATACGGTGGAGCTATTTCCTGGAACCGCTCCGCTGCCCATCCAATCCAATTAGAATGAACAACTTGTGCAATCCGTCACTACCACCAGGCCCACGAATATTAACGTGGTTCCCATCGACTACGCATTTCTGCCTCGCCTTAGGGGCCGGCTAACCCTGCTCAGATTAACTTTAAGCAGGAACCCTTGGTCTTTCGGCGAGAGGGTCTCTCACCCTCTTTATCGTTACTCATGTCAACATTCGCACTTCCGATACCTCCAGGAGCCCTCACGGGTCTCCCTTCATCAGCTTACGGAACGCTCCGCTACCACTTGCGATTGCTCGCAAATCCTCAGCTTCGGTGCATGGCTTCAGCCCCGTTACATTTTCGGCGCAAAGACCCTTATTTAGACCAGTGAGCTGTTACGCTTTCTTTAAATGATGGCTGCTTCTAAGCCAACATCCTGGTTGTTTTGGGATCCTCACATCCTTTCCCACTTAGCCATGACTTGGGGACCTTAGCTGGAGGTTAGGGTTGTTGCCCTTTTCACGACGGACGTTAGCACCCGCCGTGTGTCTGCCGAGTAGTACTCCCCGGTATTCGGAGTTTGGTTAGGATCAGTAAGACGGTGAGTCCCCATAGCCCATCCAGTGCTCTACCCCCGGGGGTATTCGCTCGACGCTCTACCTAAATAGATTTCGCGGAGAACCAGCTATTTCCGAGTTTGATTGGCCTTTCACCCCTAGCCACAAGTCATCCCAATCTATTGCAACAGATGCGGGTTCGGTCCTCCAGTTGGTGTTACCCAACCTTCAACCTGCTCATGGCTAGATCACTCGGTTTCGGGTCTAATGCAACAAACTAAATCGCCCTATTCAGACTCGCTTTCGCTTCGCCTACACCTACCGGCTTAAGCTTGCTTGTTACACTAAGTCGTTGACCCATTATACAAAAGGTACGCCGTCACCCTTGCGGGCTCCGACTGTTTGTAGGCATCCGGTTTCAGGTTCTATTTCACTCCCCTTGTCGGGGTGCTTTTCACCTTTCCCTCACGGTACTTGTTCGCTATCGGTCATGCACGAGTACTTAGGCTTGGAGAGTGGTCTCCCCATGTTCAGACAGGATTTCTCGTGTCCCGCCCTACTCTAGGACAATCATGATATCTACGCGTACGGGGCTGTCACCCACTACGGCCGCACTTTCCAGAGCGTTCCACTTTAATCACAATTGCCACTGGCCTGGTCCGCGTTCGCTCGCCACTACTTGCGGAGTCTCGGTTGATGTCCTTTCCTGCAGGTACTTAGATGTTTCAGTTCCCTGCGTTCGCTTCTTACACCCTATGTATTCAGGTGTAGATACCTTATCACAATACCTAGAAACCTGTTTTGTCCTCACGGCCAAAGGCCTGCGGACGGCGCGCCGGATAACCGGCGACGCGCTTTGCGCTACGAAGGAAGTCCCTCGCAGCCAAAGCAACAAAACAGATTTTCTAGGTATTTAAGGTGGGTTGCCCCATTCGGAGATCCATGGATCAAAGCTCATTCGCAGCTCCCCACGGCTTTTCGCAGCGTATCACGTCCTTCATCGCCTGTGCATGCCAAGGCATCCACCAAATGCCCTTACGACACTTAATCGTTCTCATTGCCAATGCTCATCGTCTTTGTTTGATTTGGCAGACCTTGTCCGCTTCGCTT